>OZ243934.1:0-2851834 GCA_965214105.1 Phototrophicaceae bacterium | reverse complement strand
GGTGTCGTGGACATCCAAGCGATCTGAGGCGCTAGCTCAAAATGTTCGATATGATTTAGTGCTTGTTGTTCTCGGATTCTAATTCTTTGCTCTTGAACAAGTAGGTCAATTCTTAGCACTTCAAGTTCCTGACGAAGCCAAGTCGGGAGTTCTTCCGTCTTCCCCATTGCCTCTATCAATCTTGGGCGGCTGCTAGGTGAACCTTTCCAGTGATTCTGAACAATCATTTCCGCCGCGTCCTCTGTCTGAGAAAGCGCTTCCAGAAACGCCCGGCCTGATTGGGTTCTCAACGTAGTTTCCCGGAAGATATTTATTCCAAACTGCGCAAGTTCTTGATGAACCCGTTGCTTAACTTTAGTTAATGCTTTTCTGTCGCGGTCATAATTCCGCAAGTTGCTACGAATCTCCATTTGTTGGGCATCTGGAACATTGGAAGTTCTTAGGGGAAAAGTAGCGGCTAGCATGGCTAGATTTGTCGCATCCGCCTTATCCGACTTGCCCTCTATTCGAAGTAGTGCCGTGACTTGAGCGGGATTGATGATGTGTACATTCAGACCAAGTTTTCGGCAAGCGTGATAAAAAGTCAAATGATAATTTGCGGTCGATTCTAGAACTATGAACTCCACTTTGTTCTGTTTGAGCCACTTTGCAGCTGAATTCGCTTTTGCCTGAGTCTGAGGTATCTGCCGAATTTCCTTTGTCTGTGATTTGAAGTTCAAAAGCGAGACAACGACATAGTCTGCGTCTACATCGCAACCTGCTGTGCAGTCATAGCGACCCGCCACAGCGAAATCGCCTTGCGAGATGCGAACGCGGTTATGTTTCGTAGATTGTACCATTGAGCCAGTAAAACAGCGGTGCAGAGGCGCTTTGAGGTTCTAAGACCTACTCTACTTTTGGGCATCAATTAAGTGCCAAGCGGCTCGTCAGTTCGCCTCCGTCCCAAACTCTGTAGGGCATACTTTCTGCCAAAGACACACGGGGATCGCGCACCGCACCAAAATTCTACAAAAAAACTGCAAGTTGTGCTAGTTTCTGCTTTGATTCATTGAGGGGTTGTGAAAGTAGACACAGAGGGTCGCGTAGACACAGCGGGACAGACGCCCGCAAATTGAAGGTCGTATTTCATGGGCGACATACAATGTCGCCCCTACATTTTGTGATTTTACGTGGCGAACGACGCACAATGATTTTGATGCGATTGCTCTGCGGGGGTGGGCGGGGCTGCTTGCCAGGCTATCGAAAACTGCTATACTCTGGCGCAGGAATCGACCAGCCGCGGGCTTGCCCGCGAGGCGACTGCCGGAGGTGACGATGATGCAGGTGGCGAACGCGCCTTGCTCTTGGGGTGTTATCGAGAATATTGAGGGCCAGCGCTACGATTATGCGCGCGTCTTGGACGAGATCGCCGCCAGTGGCTTCGCCGGCACCGAGCTGGGCGATTGGGGCTTCATGCCTACCGACCCGGCGCAACTGCGCGCCGAGCTGGCGCAGCGCGGCTTGAAGCTGCTGGGCTCCTGGGTCAATGTCAATTTTCAGGACCAAGCCCGGCACGAAGAGAGCACGGCGGCTTGCCTACGCACGGCGAAACTGCTGGCGGCGGTCGGCGGTCCCGATGCCCTGGTGGTGCTTGGTCCCGACCCGTATACCAACCCAATGCGCAGCTTGAATTCAGGGCGCATCAAGCCCGAAATGAGCCTGGACGAAGCCGGCTGGCAGGTCTTCGCCCAGGGGACGGATCATGCCGCCCGCCGCGTCAGAGAAGAAACGGGCTTGCGCTCGGTGCTGCATCATCACACCGGTACCTGGATTGAGACGCCAGCTGAAACCGAGCGCTTGCTTGCGATGACCGACCCCGAGATTGTCGGCTTGGTATTTGATACGGGCCACTGGGCATTTGGTGGTGGCGACCCGCTAGCGGGCATCCGCCAATTCGCCGAGCGCATCTGGTATGTGCATTTCAAAGATCGGGACCCAGCCGTGCACCAGCAATCGCGGCTTCATGAGTGGGATGGTCCGCAATCAGTTGGCAAGGGCATCTTCCCCGAATTGGGGCAGGGCGATGTTGATTTCCCCGGTGTGCTGCGGGAGCTTGAAAAGATCGGCTACGACAGTTGGATCGTGGTCGAGCAAGATGTCTTGCCGGGCTTGGGCGCGCCCTTGGAATCGGCGACGCGCAATCGCGAATATTTGCGCAGCATCGGCCTCTAATAGATGTTGAGGCTCGGCGATATCATCCGCGCCAGTCACCGGCTGGCGCCTCACCTGCCGCCGACCTCGCTGGAAGCCGCGCCAGACCTGGGCGAGAATATCTGGCTCAAGCTGGAAAACACCAACCGAACCCACTCCTTTAAAATTCGCGGCGCGCTAAACGCCATCTTGTCGCTGCGCCCGCCGGCGCGCGAGGCTGGCATTATCGCCGCGTCGTCGGGCAATCACGCTGGCGCCGTCGCCTACGCCGCTCATCTGACTGGTGCCGCTGCGCAAATCCTGATGCCGAAAATGACGCCGACGAAGAAGGTCAATACCGTCAGACGTTATGGCGCGGAAGCGCTGCTCTTCGGCGACAATTATGACGAGACGGAAGCCGAAGCCTTGCGCCGCGCCCGCGCTGGCGGCACTTGGGTCTCGCCTTATAACGACCGCCATGTAATCGCTGGTGCCGGCACCATCGGCCTTGAAATCTTGCAGCAGCTGCCGGCGGTGCAGCGCGTGCTAGCACCCGTGAGCGGCGGCGGTTTAATCGCGGGCATCGCCACTGCCGTCAAAGAAATCAAGCCCGCGATTGAAGTCATCGGCGTTAACGCGCTGTCTGCGCCGGCGATGTTTAATGCGTTCCACGGCGCAAAGCAGCCCCAAGTCTGGGATACGCTCGCCGAGGCACTCTCCGGCGAAATTGAAGCGGGCTCGATCACGCTGCCGATATGTCAGCGCTATCTGGATGATATGCTGCTAGTCTCCGAAGAGCAGATTGCGCGGGCGATGCGCTTCATGCTGGCGGCGCAAGGCTGGGTCGTCGAAGGCGGCGGCGCGGTCGCTATCGCGGCTGTGATGCACGATGTCTTGCCGCGCGATAAGAAGGTGACGGCAATTGTCGTCAGCGGCGGCAATGTGGACTTGAGCCTGCTGCGGCGAGTGTTGTGATGTGCCCTTTACCGCCAGCCGATTGAAAGCCATAGGCTATGACTTTGATTGAAAATGAAGGTCTGCAACGCATAGAGCGAGAAGCGGCTTCGCTTTTATCAGCCTTCCAGGCTGGCGAGAGCGCCGCCATCGACCGCGTCCACCAGCACCTGCCGCCGGTCAAATTTGGCGCGCGCGCGGAAGCCATGCAATTCCCGCTGACCAGGCGCGAAGCGCAGACGGTCATCGCCCGCGAAAAGGGCGCGCAGAGCTGGGGCGAGCTGCGCCTCAAATACAAGCTGCAGGAGCTCGACTTGGGCGCCGAGCTGGAGCAATTCAAGCAGCTTGTCTACGCCCATGACGGCGCCAAGCTGGACGAATTGCTGGTGGCAAAGCCCCGCCTGAAACGGACTCTCGATGATCCTCATTTCTATTTCGGCTCCACCGCTCTGATCATCTGCAAAGAACATATCGAGGTGGTGGATGTCCTGCTCAAACATGGCGCGGATATCCGTGCCCGGTCGCAGTGGTGGGCGGGCGATTTCCACCTGCTGGAAGGGGCATCGGCGCAAGCGGCGCAGCAACTCCTCGAGCGGGGCGCGGAAGTCACAGTCCATGCCGCCGCCGAGCAGGGCTGGCTGGATTGGCTCGAATCGGCTTACAAGCGCGATAAGACCATCATCAATCGGCGGGGCGGCGACGGCAAAACAGCCCTGCATTACGCCACCGAGCCAGCGGTCATGGACTGGCTGCTGGAGCGAGGCGCCGACTTGGAAGCGCGCGACCTGGACCACGCCTCGACGCCGCTGCAATGGCACCTGGGCGCGCATGACCTGGCAGCCGCCCGCGAATTGGTGAAACGCGGCGCGCAAGTGGATATTTTCGCCGCCGTCATCTTGGGCGAGGCGGAGCTGGTCGATAAGGCATTGATGGCGCATCCGCCTGCGATTCGCGCCCGCGTGAACCAGGCTCATTACGAGTTGACGCCGCTGGCTGATGGCTCGCATCAATATGTGTACGCCTTTAATGCCGCGGGTCTGTCGCCGCATCAGGCGGCTCTGGAATGGGACCGGCAAGCGATATTCGCCAGCTTGGTTGAGCATAGCCCGCCAGATCTGCAGCTGCTGGCTTATTGTGCCCAGGGCAATCGCCAAGCGGCGCGGCGCATCGCCGACGCGAGACCGCATCTCGTCGCGCAAATGAAAGACGGCGATAAGCGGCAGCTGATCCACGCCGCCTGGACCGGCAAAACCGATGTCGTCGCCTTGATGGCTGCGCTCGGCTTTGACCTGCATATTCGCGATGATGACGCGATGACGCCCCTGCATGCGGCTGCCTTTCACGGCTTTGCCGATGTAATCCGCGCCCTGCTGGCGGCTGATGACCGCCCGCCGCTGGCTTGGCTTAATCGCTATGGTGGCACGCCGCTTGGCACTTGCCTCTACGGGCGGCAGCACACTTGGCGCAGCGATGGCGATTTTCCGGCGAGTGTGAAGCTGCTGGTCGAAGCGGGGTCCGCCGTGGAGGCTGGCTGGCTGCCCACTGGCGCCGAGGCGATTGATGAGAGTCTGCGCGCGGGTCTTCGCTCAGGAACCGGCGCCGACCAGTGATGGGCGGCTGCCGACGGCGAGCCGCTGCTTATAGACGACTTCGAGGCGCGTCACGCCCTCCACTGCGCGGCTGATGCGGCGCCTGGCTTCTTCGAGCTCTTCGCGTGAGGGGGGGCGGAAGTCTTGCAGCTCGACCCAGGCGACATAGCTGCCGCCAGCCTCGATATGCAAGTCTGTGATTTGGGCGCGCGGCAGTATCTCCAGCAGAATCTCATAAATGACAGCCAGGTCAGCATCCAGCGGGCGCACAATCTGGTGCGCAACCACCGTCAGCTGAACCTCTTGTTGGTACAAATTGTTGATGAGCTGCTGCGCTGCGTCCACCTCTTCTGGTCTTATCTGGTGATCCGATTGCACAATCAGCTGCACGCTTAGGGGCAGCGACGATATGACATGGTATTCCATCACGGTTGCGCCATGAAATGCTTCGGCTTGAAGCTGCTCGCGGATATGCGCTTCATCAATCGCCTGCGAACCCAAGCGGGCAAATATCAGCAAGAGGACTAGTGTGATGATGAAGAGCACAATCCACCAAGCGCGCGAACGATTGAGCGAGATGCCTTCCCGCTCTTCTGTCGGGTGCATGCCCATCCACAAGAAGGTGATGTATTGCGCCGCGATAATGAAAGCGATATTAGTCAGGAACAATAAATTCGCGCCAAAAGCGAGATCAAAATAGCCCAGCGCGATGCCCAAACCGATTGTGCTGATTGGCGGCATCAGGGCGGCGGCAATCGCGACGCCGGCCAAGGCGGCTGGGATGCCTTTGCGCGCGCTGGCGTAGGCGGCCACCCAGCCTGAAACCAAGGCGATGGCGGCGTCTAATAGAGACGGGCTGCCGCGGGCTAGCATTTCATTGGTCGGCGTATCGATCGGCAGGGCGATGCCCATCACAATCGAGATGAGCAAAGCCAGGGTCACGCCGGTGAAGAGGGTCACGCTGGCGCGCCGGGTCAAATGCAGGATGCCAGTCGCCATGCCAGTGGAAAAGCTGGATATTGGCGACATCAAGGGCGCGACCAGCATAGCGCCAATGATCACCGCGGCGCTGTTCGTCAGCAAACCGAGCGTAGCCAGCGCCGCCGACAGCACGATCATGACAACATAATCGAGGTTGCTGCTGGCGCTTTTCTCGGCGCTCCATATCAATTCATTCTGCTCGACCAGCGTCAACTGGGGGTTGAGCCGCGCGATTCCTTGCTCGATATTGCCGCGAATGCCGTGATGCCACTCGTGCTGCGAAATCAGAATCACTGGTCCCGGCGCCTGGTTCAGCAGCTGATTGCTCAGGTCATTGATGATATGCCGCTCGAAATCGGTCTTCTGGGCGAAGCCCATCAAGAGCAGGTCATCGGAGGTCATGCCACGGACGATTTCCTGCGCCGGGTTGCGGCTGATGGCGATCTTCTTTTTCAGATCTTTGTTCCGCGGCAGGTGCCCTTCATATCGTTTGATCGCCGCTTCATGTTTGTGGTCGTAATGATAATCAAACTGAATGCTGACTTGCCGCAGCGGGATGTCGTGCTGCAGGGCAAAGCTGACGCCCAGCTTCATCGCGATTACCGATGGCAGCGTGCCATCAATCGGAATGACGACGCGGTCAAAATAATTCGACACCGCGCTGCGATAAATCAACACGCCACAGGGGGCTGTCGCGATGACATTTTCCACCACTGTGCCCAGCTTGACGCTGCCCTGGGTCGAGCGCTGCACGCCGAGCAGAATGACATCGGCGCTGCGTTCCCGCGCGACATCAAGGATGCCCCGCGATACGCTGACCGCAATTTCTGTCACTATCTCGACGCGATGCCCCGCATCCGTGTTGCGGAAGGCGTCGATGACATCCTGAATCTGGTCGCTCAAACGTTTCGTCTGCTCGGCATCGCCCAAGGAGATGACCAGGGCGATCACCAGCCCCTGGCTTGGGTGCACCATCTCGCCGGCAATGCGCAGCATCTCAGCGGCGGTATCGGGCCTTCCCATCGGCACGACCACCGTCTTGGCGTAATACTCGTCTTGGGGCGCCAGGCTGTCTGCCCCGATATGCTGAGATATATTGAACTTCATGATTAACGTGTCTAATACATAATCTTGGATTATGAGCCGACAGCAGCTTGGATGAGACCGTCGCGAAATAATAGATTGTCTGTATCGTAACGCAGCTCAATTGCCGCCGCAACTTGGCGGAGCTTCGGGAGTGTACATAACAGGTTCAAAAAATGTCTTTACCACAAAGGAACGAAGGACAGGAAGGAAGAGTTTATTTCGGGAGTGGCGATTGTCACATCAATCTGGAAATTGTAAGGGCGATTGACGGTCAGTGTCGGCGGTCAGTGTCGGCGGTCAGTGTCTACGCGACCTATGCGCCCTACGCGACCCTGTGAATCGCCCACAGATTATGCGCGATTTCACGGGCGACAGTCACTGTCGCCCCGGCATTCGCTAAACGAAGCTTTCACGCAATTGTTTCGCGCAATTGAAGGACGGCGCTTTTTACATCAACCCATTCGCTGGTATCGACAGCCACGATTTCAAAGTGCCCGGCGCCCGGCAGAATCTTGAGCTGAGCCTCATCGCCGGCGTCGGTGGCGGCTTTGATATAGCGCTTGGCATTTTCGAGCATGGCGGCATCTTCTGCGCCGACGATAATCCGCTGCGGGATGCCCAGCGGCAGCAGTTGTGCCGGGCAGCCGCTGCGATAAGCTTGCGGGGCGGCGCTGGCCAAGCCGCCCATGACAGCCAAGAGCGCGTCGCTGCTCAAGTCGCTTTCGCTGCCATGCGAGACATCAGCCAGGGGCGCCAGCGCGGCGACGCCATGGATCGCAAGCGGCTCGCGGGCAAAGAGCGGGCTTGACGCTGCCACCTTGCGCCGTCCCCCCAGCCAGAGCGCCAGATGCCCGCCCGCCGAGTGCCCCATGCTGATCACCCGGCTGAGGTCAAGCTGATGCGCTTCGGCTATCTGCCTCAGGTAATCGGCGGCGGCGGCGACATCGAGAAACATCTGCGGATACTCTCCGCCATTGCCATAGCGGCGATATTCGATATTCCAGACCGCGAAGCCGGCCTCGGCTAGGGCGGCAGCCACTGTGCCCAGTGGGCGCAGGTTATACAGCTCGCGGTAACCGCCGCCGTGAATCAAGACGATGGCGGGGTGGGGCGGCGGCGCGCTCGGCAGCGTCAACTCGCCGAATTGCTGGGTGTTCGCCCCGTATTCATAACGATAATCGGGCTCAACAGTTGGGAACCGCTGATAATCTTCGGCTGTCAATAAGGTCATGGCGGCGCGCTCCTCGCCTATTCTGGCTGCAATTGCGTCGATGGCGGTCAGCTAATTTGAAGGATGCCCAGCGGGTCATCCGGATTGACGCAGGCTTCAAAGGCAAGCCGGCGATCGAGATTGGTTACCTGATAGACCGAGCCCAGCCAATTGTTGAAGATCGCTTTGGCGGTATCGCCCCAGGTATTATCCAGGTAGGGCAAGAATTCAGCTTCGGGGAAGGGCGGCAGCTCGTCGCCCTTTTCCAGTGCTGCCTGCGCCCGCCGCATGTAACGCTCGGCAAGTTCGCGCGCTTCAACGGGGAAATAATTCTCCGGGTAGGGCGGCTGTTTGTTTCTGCCGCCGAAATAGCCGAGCAGGTCCCGCTTGTATTCCTTGAGCAAGCTGTTGATGTCGTATTCGGGATGCCCTTGAAAGTAGACCATCCGCAGCTGATCTGGGCTGACAGCCATGTGGACTTCGCCGTCAAAACTCTGGATGAGCACGGTCAAGCCCGCGTTTTCGAAATGCGCCCGCGTGACCGAGTTCCAGCGCGAGTGCGGCACGTCGAAGCGGGTGTTTATCTCGCGCAGCAGCGGGTGCTGGGGCTGGGTGACGCGATGCTCGTAGACGCCCCATTTCTTTCGGCGCCGTTTGACGCGCTCGATGCCGTGGAAGTATTTCATCAGCGCGTGCGTCGACAGGCAAGAGCAGAGCGTCGATGTCACATGCGCCCGCGCCCATTCGATGACCTCGGTCAAGGGCTGCCAGAAGGCTTCCTGGTCCAAGCTGGGGTTGGCGACGTTGGCACCGGTGATTATAAGCGCGTCCAGCCCGGCTGCTTTGACTGCCTCGAAGGTCGTGTAATACTGGTCGATATAAGCCCGCGTTTTGGCGCTGCGCTCCAAGCCGGGCACAGAAAAGACATGCACGTAAAACTGTGCGATCTGGTTGCTGTTGCCAACCAGGCGCATGAATTGCCGTTCGGTTATCTCCAGCGCGGCATCCGGCATCATATTCAGCAAGCCGATATGCAATTCACGAATATCCTGCCTCGTGGCGCGGGTCAGCGTTAAGACTTCTTGGCCCCGCTGGCGCAAGCGCTCGAAGCTGGGCAATTCGGTGTGGGCGACCAATGGCATAATCGGATCGCTCCATGCTAAGGCGGATCATCGATTCTATTATGGAGCATCAGTATAACATTACTGTATATACGGGCAATGCCTCAGCCTGCAATTGCGCCTAGACCCGCCTTATAATGATGACATCGCTTAAACGCGGCCGCCGGAACGGGGGAACAAGATGCTAGCAAAGGTCCATGCTTTTGCGCTTCGCTTTGCGCTCATCGCCGCTGGCATCGTCACTGGCGCGATTTCGCTGATGGTATTCTTGCAGCCGCTGGATATCGCCCCGGCGGGGGTCGCTGGTGCCTCGACCTTGTTGAATGAGCTCTTTGCTACGCCAATCGGCTTGATGATTTTTCTGCTCAATATCCCGATTCAATTGCTGGGTTATATCATGCTGCCCAATGGGGGGCGCGTCATCCTGCGCAGCGTCGTCATCGTGCTGATATTCTCGGTGCTGGTCGATAACCTGCGCCCCATGCTGCCGCCAGCTGGCATCAGCGATGACCGCATTCTCAATGCCTTGTTCGGCGGCATCACCGGTGGCATTGGCACGGGCTTAATCTATCGCGCCGGCGCCACTTTCGGCGGCACTTCGACCCTGGCGCTGATTCTGCAGCGGCGCTTTGGCTTCCCGATGAGCACCACTTTTCTCTGCACCGATGCTTTAATCATCGCGGCTGCTGGCATTGTCTATGGCTGGGAGGGCGCGCTGTATGCGGCGGTCGCGCTGGTTACCGCTGGCTTAGCCACCGATTACGTGCTTGAGGGACCAAGCGTGATTCGCACGGCCATGATCATCACCGACAAGCCGGAAGACATCTCGCAGCGCGTCTTCGCCAAGCTGCAGCGCGGCGTTACCAGTTGGGCTATTAAGGGCGAATACACCGGCGCCGAGCGCACGATGCTCTATGTCACGATTGCGCGGTCGCAAGTGCGCGATCTCAAAGACGAGGTGTCTCAGGTTGATCCCAACGCTTTTATTGTGATTGGCATGGGGCACGCCGCTTATGGCGCTGGCTTTCGCCGAATGTCGCGGCTGCGTCGGTAAGCTAGCGCAAATGCTCGCCGGCGTTTACGTGCAGCAGCGCGCCGGTGATGTGATCCTCTTGGCAGAGATATACCGCCGCCCGCGCCACATCGGCTGGGTCGCCGGTTTTGCCCAAGATGCTGCGCTTGCCCACTTGCGCCCATTGCTCATCGCTTGTGGCTTTTCCCGCCGTTTTCAATACGGGTCCCGGCGCGATGGCGTTCACGCGAATGTCGGGTCCTAGTGACAGCGCGCTGACCTGCGTCAGCATCCAGAGGGCGGATTTGCTGATGCCATGGTGGGGATATTGCGGCCAGGGACCATCGACGCCGGCATCGCAAATGTTGATGATGACGCCACCCGGGTTCGGATTATTGAGCATCATAGGCGCCGCCTTTTGGCTGATTAAGAAGGGCGCGCGCAGGTTGACCGCCATTGTCAGGTCCCAATCAGCCAGCGACAGCTCTTTTAAGTCTCTAGCCTGAAATACGGACGCGTTATTGACGACAATATCCAGCCGGTCCAATCGCTCTTCGGCGGCCGCCATCATGTTGTCCACGTCCTCTGCGCGGCTGAGATCAGCTTGAACCGCTTGGGCACTGACGCCGAGGGATTTGATTTCCTGTAATGTGTCGCGCACTTGAGCGGGCTCGGCTCGGTGGTAATGCACCAAAATATGCACGCCCTGCTTCGCCAATTCCAGCGCGATGACACGCCCGACGCGATGCGCCGAGCCAGTTATCAGCGCGACCATGCCTGTCAATTGTAGGCGCATGATTCGATCTCCCTGGCTCTAGGCCGGCGCTTCCAAGGTCTTGAGATAGGCTGCCATCTCTTCTAACTTCATCTCGCCCAGTTTGAGATGGCGCACAATCCCCTCGCCATCGATTATGAAAGTAGTCGGCAGGTTCTGCACGCCGTAATCCAGCTTGATGACCTGGTTAATATCCATCGCCACGGGCAGATTCTGCAAGCCAAGCTCGGCCAAGAAGCTGCCGATTTCGGCCGCGGTCTCGCCCAGGTTAATCGTGAGCAGGGCGGGTCCATTCTCTTGGGCGCTGTGTTGGCTGGTGAATTCCTCAAAGGCTGGCAGTTCACGCACGCAGGGCTGGCACCAAGTCGCCCAGAAGTTGAGGAATAGCGGTCGCCCGGCATAGTCTGATGGCGAGACAAGGCTGAGGCCATCGAGCAGCGGCAGCTCGAAGTCGGGCGCTTTGAAATTGACAACCGCCTGTGGTGGCGCTGGCGCGAATGTCGGGGCTGGCGCGGGCTGGGAGCCAGTTTCGAGGGCGAGCATCAGCAGGGCGACGAAGATGCCGAAGAGCGGCAACACAAGCAGAATCAATAGGGCGGGGGAGGGGTGGCGGGCTGTTTGGGAAGGCATGAGATTAGAATGTCCAGTTTTCGCGATCCATTAATCCCTTTAGGTTTGTGCAAGAAATCTCGAAATGTTCGCAAATGTTTGGAATTCGGGCGCCATGTGGCGGCTTGCTTTCTTCTGTCACAACAGTAGCGCCGAGAATACTAGCTCGAGCAATGATGAATGGGTCCGCAACCTGTACCCGTGGTTTGCCTTTCCTACTCTGAAGATTTTGCTGGAAGTGTCTATTTCCATATATTCTGGTGACGAATCGGACCTCTTCTGTGCTTGGGTCAGGAAAGAGGTTCTCGTGAGCCTTTGCCCATTTGTATGCCAGTTCGACTTTCCTGCCGCCTCCCAACTCTCGCAAGACTTCTCTCGTAGACAATATCCGGCCGTCCAGAACCAACTGATTATATCTTTTCCATAAACTAGGAAAGTTGTCGCGATAGTAAAATCGGAACAGTTGGGAGAGCGAATTTGTATCCAAGATGTATAGGGTCTCTTTGAAAAGCACTAACGTTCCCCAAGCAATGTCTCTTCCAACTGGTCAATATACTTAGGTTTGATACCGAGGAAATCCGCAAGCTCTTCATCATCAATACGTTCCTCATAATAGCGGCGGAACGCCAGACTGACATACTCCTCGCCAAGGTAAGATAGCCATGTTCGATAAGGGTCGCCGCCAGACCTTTCATTCGGTCTATGGGCGAGTTGTTCAGCCCATTCTCTAGTTGCCGCCTCATATTCCGCTTGAATGATCCATTCTCGATCAAGGAATTTCCGATAAATGACTTCTCGACTGACGCAAAACTTTTTTGCTAAGTCACTTGCCTCGTTTCTATCAAATCGCCCCGGTGTCCTAGCAAGATTAAACGCTTCGTCAGGCACTAGGATCGAGGCAGCTAATCGGTTGCATTTTCTCTCGATCCGAATTTTATCAGCAGGCGGCGCCTGGCGGAAGTTATGCCTCATATCTACGCCGCTTGTACGATGAAGTAGATGAGCCAATTCGTGAAATAGTGTGAATATTTGACGGGTTTTCGCATTGGAGTTGTTAACGTAGATGACGGGAAACTCAAGATCATAAAGGCTGAAACCACAGAATTCATCAGCGCCAAACGCGTCTTTGAAGACGCTCACCCCGATACGATAAAATGCTCTTCGCCAAGCCTTGAACGCGGTATCCTCATCGCGCCAGCCGAATTGGTCTGACTGCGAAACACCAATAAAATTGCGAATGCGAGCCGAGGCCTCTTCGAGGGATTCATCGTCGCGTAATCGAAAATCACGCGTGATCAAGCGCGCGACAGTATTACGCTCATCATTTAATTCACTCAGCCCCAGTTGGAATGCACGAGCCTTATGCAAGAGAAGTCGAATCACTGGTGGGATTTCGTCAAATTGCTCGGAACCGAGGGTGCGAAAGGTCTCTTCAATGGGAGGCCAGTCTGGTGGCTCGGGGAAGAAGAATATTGCGACGGGTAACTGTAAAATCTGGGCGATTTTCTCAAGTTGCCTGTAAGTGGGTTTCGAATGTTCACCACGTTCGCAGGCAGCAACTTCCCCAAAACCGCTCTTTGTAGCCAGTTCCTCCAGCTTATAACCAGCCCGCTTCCGCGCCCAAGTCAATACCGCCGGCGTAATCGGCATTCGTTCGACAGCCATCTTGCTATACCTCAAGAACTACTCAAACACCCAGCGATCCACATCCCGGCGCCAGCCACCGCAGAGCTCCGCTTCGCAGAAGAAGTTCGCCACCTCGATATTGCCGTTTTCGACGCTGTCCGAGCCATGCACCAGGTTGCGCCCAATCTCGAGGCCGTAGTCGCCGCGGATGCTGCCTGGCGCGGCCTCGGCTGGGTTGGTCGCGCCAATAGTCGCGCGCGCCGCCGCGATGGCGGCCGTGCCTTCAAGCGCCATCACCACCACCGGCGCCGAGATGATGTACTGGACTAGCCCATCAAAAAAAGGACGCTCGCGATGCACGGCGTAATGTCTCTCTGCCAATTCACGGTCGATCTGCATCAGCTTCATGCCGATGATTTTGAGGCCCCGCGCTTCAAAGCGTTTGATGATTTCGCCCGTCAGCCCGCGCTGCACTGCATCTGGTTTGACGATGATTAATGTGCGTTCCACAAGATTGCCTTTCTGTGCTACCCGATACTGTTTTCCCCTGCTTATGATACAGGCGCGCTGGGCAAATGTGTATAACTATCAGCAGTGCGGCTCGTCATTCCCCGATCATGTTTGTGAGACGGCGAAGTGACAGGCTTGTATATGCCACATGTAATGGCGGTTTTTCTGCTAAGATACGGGCAATGTACGGAGCGAGACGCGAATGAGCGAATCTTTCTGGAAGGACCAAGTGGTGATCGTGACCGGTGGTGCCGGCTTCCTCGGGCGCCATGTCGTCGGCTTGCTGCGGGCGCATTCAGCCCGCGGCATCATTGTGCCCCGCAGCGCTGTCTACGACTTGCGCGAACAGGCGGCAGTCGCGCGTTTATATGCCGATCATCCCGGCGCCACCATGGTCATTCACCTGGCAGCCAACGTCGGCGGCATCGGCATCAACCGCGAGCACCCTGGCTTGTTCTGTTATGAGAATCTCATGATGGGCACGTTGATGCTGGAGTACGCGCGCCGCGCCGGCGTCGCCAAATTCGTCGGCATCGGCACCGTCTGCAGCTATCCCAAATTCGCGCCCGTACCCTTCCGAGAAGCGGACTTGTGGTCCGGCTACCCGGAAGAAACCAACGCGCCCTATGGCTTGGCAAAGAAGATGCTGCTTGTGCAGAGCCAAGCCTATCGCCAGGAGTATGGCTACAATGCCATACACTTGCTGCCGGTCAATCTTTATGGACCCCACGACAAGTTTGACTTGAAATCTTCTCACGTGATCCCAGCTGTGATTCGCCGGATGGTGGATGCTAAAGCGAGCGGCGCCGCGCAGGTCACGCTCTTTGGCGACGGCTCGCCGACCCGCGAGTTTCTCTTCGTGCGCGATGCGGCTGAAGGGATTGTATTGGCGGCGGAACGCTATAATGGCGCTGAGCCGGTCAACCTGGGCAGTGCCTTCGAAATCAGCATCCGCGACCTGGTTGAAATCATCGCTGACGAGGTGGGCTTTAGCGGCGAGCTGCGCTGGGATAGGAGCAAGCCCAACGGGCAGCCGCGCCGAAAACTTGATGTATCGCGCGCAGAGCGTGAATTCGGCTTCGTATCGCGTACCGATTTCCGCGCTGGGCTGCGCGAGACGATCAACTGGTATCGCGCCCAGCAGCGACCGGCCGCGCCAGGCTTGGCGCCGGCGGAATCAACGAGCCGCTAGCAGCGCATTATTCGGCTGACAGACTCGGAACAGAATCAGACCCATGAGCGCAATTCGCAATCACCTGCATTTCTGGCTGCTCGTTCCTGCCTTAATCGTACTGATGACATGGCCCACCTTTTACTATGTCTTGGAGGCCGAGACATTCTGGATACCGAGCAGCGGCAAGGATGTCTGGTATGAATTGTGGGAGGGCTGGTACGGCGGCCAAATATTAAGCGGCCGCGCCGATCTGTTTTATACGGATTTGCTCTTCTACCCCGACGGCGCGTCCCTGCTTTACCATCAGCACACCGTGCCCCATATGATTCTGTATCAAGTGCTGCGCCTGCTGCTGCCAATTTCAAACGCTTACAATCTCGCCTTCTTGCTGACGCTGCTGGCCAACGCCGCTGCGACCTATGTATGCGCCAACCTATTTGTGAAAGACCGGTGGATTAGCTTGTTCGCCGCCGCCTTTGTCGGCATCTGCATAACGCTGCGTGCCAAGACAGACGCGCAATTCTGGACCTATTACACCTTGCCCCTGGCTATTTATTTCTTGCATCGCGCGATTACCGAGCGAAACATACGATTCGCAATTGCCAGCGGCATCGCGGTAGCGCTAACTGTCTACATCGGGTTCTATCTGCTTGTCTGCCTTGCCTTGACTGTCGGCATCTATGGCTTATATCTCGCTTGGTCACGCTGGCGGGACCCCAGCTTTTGGCAAATGGCGCTTATCGCGGGCTTTGTTTGCGCCGCGATTAGCGCGCCTCGCCTAGTGCCAATGTTAACCAACCAAGAACAAGTTGAGTCATTGTTCGAATTTCGCTCAAACTGGGATGAAAGGTCGAACGACCTCTTCAATTTCATCGCCCATCCGATTTTCTACCATAAGGAGCAAAACCAAGCGTACCTCGGGGTGGTGCCTATCTTGCTTGCCTGCCTGGGCTTGGCAATGGCCGACCGAAGGAGCCGGCTGTATCACTGGCTCTTGATACTTTTCCTGTTCATCGTGTTGAGGCTTGGCACCTACCTCACAATAAACGGTATCGAATTCCGCGACATTCTCTTGCCGAAGCACTATCTCAATCATTGGTTTCCGACAGTCTTTCGTGGCTTTGCCGGCAATCATCATTGGGTGCTGGGCACGCTCCTGCCATTGGCGATTATGGCTTGCTATGGCTTGCGGATCCTGCTGCGCTCAACGGCGCCGCGGCCCAAGGCTGTGATAATAGTCGCGCTAATCGCCCTCGTATCAATCGAACATTATCATCGCCCTATAAACCGGCAGGTCGTGTCCGAGGAAAGTGTTGCTTTTGTTGATTGGCTCAAAACAGAAGAAGAAGGCGAAGCGATAAAACTCATTCATGTGCCAATGAACACGACATTCTTGCGCCGCTATTACAATTTCCTGCAAATGTTGACGGGCTACCCGCAAGTGGAAGGCAGCATTAATCGCGTACTGCCGGCGGCATACAACTATATCAATGACAATCTGCTATTAGGCAGTTGGATTAATGGTGAATCCGTCCACTGCCTGCCGAGGAATCAGGCAGCTTACGAAGCCGACCTCGATCGGATTCTTGAAGACGGCTTCACCCATCTGATTTTTCATGGCAGCCACGATTGGCGGCCCGAATTCCACAGCTTTGCAAGCGTGCCCTGGGCTTATATGGACCGCATTGTAACCATCTTCCGGGTTAGGGACCTGCGGCTAAGTTGTGCAAACAGCGCGATTCTTGAACAGGAAACGGTTCCGCAGCTGCGCGACCTGGCACTGTCGACGGGTGTTTTGCCCGATCGAGAGATCACCGTGCTCAGCGCGCATCCAACCCAGCCAATCGACGACAAGCAGTTCATCTATTTCTCATCTGTATTCGCTGATTGGGGCGACTTCGCGCATGTTTTCGGGCGGGACGGCGCGCTGGCGGTCCAGGCATCGAAGGACAAATACCTCGACTTGAACAGCTTTATGGCTAGCAAGCAAATCATCCTGCGCTTGCAAGACCCGGTGCAAGCTGAAACAGGTCTTTTCAAATCCTTGGACGAGGCCTTGCTAAGCAATTATCGGCGCTGCGGCCGCGCTATGGAGACTGGCCAAACCCTTGCCGACTACTTCCTGGCGGCGGAATTCCCCTGCTAGATCATGACTTCTGATGAGAAATTTAGCGTTCTATACAGTAATGGCCTCAAGCTCGAAAACGCGCTACTGGAAGCAAGCGACAGCGAAATTCATATCTACTTATATTGGACGGATCGTCCAGAGTGGGAGGCGATTTACTCATACTCAACCCGAATTTTTGATGCGGCTGGGGCTAAGGTGCAGCAAGGCGATTTTGTTATCGGCCATTCGCCGCTTGCTTATCATCGCCTGGATAAATCCGCTTTGACGCCCGGCGCTTATGCGCTGAAGCTGATCGTCTATGACTATGAAACGGGCTTTAAGGCATCAGGCTTGGTGGTCGAGGACCAAAGCGAGTTTGATCATCAGCTCGAATTGCTGCGATTCACTATCAATTAAGGTCCGCCGCCTTGGCGGTGCCGCTCCCGCAATTAGATTTGCGCGGGCTATGCTGGCGCATATGTTGATCGTCAGCCTAGCCTGAGAGTAAGCAACGGGTCGAATTCTTGGGAGTGGCGATTTTGGTGGATATGCCCATTTCAAACCCCAGCCCCGACCCCACCCCGATGAATCAAGGAGGGGAGCATTGCTAGCAAATCGTGAGTCGGGGCTATACTCCAGTATCCACAAAATTAGACACTCCCGAATTCTTGAATTCTTGGGATTGTTGGTAAACTTGCCCGATGTCTGTTAGTATTACGCAAGTCCGAGTTTCGGTGCATTTGGCGGTAAGAGCGCTCCTGGGCACAGCGAGGCTTCCAGATTCGGCAGCGAAAAGTGTGCGATTGCAGTTCTGCCCGGCGAGATTGATGCGGTGATCGCGATCGTTTGACAAACTCTCTCTTCCATCAACTGTTCAAAGAGAGATGGTGTTGTTTGAGGAGGGTAGCGCTTTGAGCGTATTACTGGATGTCAAAGACCTCATCGTCAGGTTTTATACACAGGAAGGGACCGTCTTCGCGGTCAACGGCGTATCCTTCGCCTTGGAAGAAGGTGAGACACTCGGCATCGTCGGCGAGAGCGGCAGCGGCAAAAGTGTTAGCTCGCTTGCGCTGATGGGTCTGATACCGAGCCCGCCCGGCAAGGTTGAATCGGGCACGGTCATGTTTGAAGGGCGGGATCTTCTGACGCTCAAGCCGGACCAGATGCGGCTGATCCGCGGCAAAGAAATCGCGATGATTTTCCAAGATCCGATGACGTCGCTCAACCCGGTGCTCACCATCGGCACACAAATTACCGAATCGCTGAAACTGCACGAAGGCATGAATACATCACAGTCGCGCAAGCGGGCGGCTGATTTGCTGGATATGGTGGGCATCCCCGATGCCTATCGCCGGCTTGACGATTACCCGCACCAGTTCTCCGGCGGCATGCGCCAACGCGTGATGATTGCTATGGGTTTGTCTTGCAATCCAAAATTGCTGATTGCCGATGAGCCGACGACCGCGCTTGATGTGACCATTCAGGCGCAGATTATCGAGCTGGTCAAGCAGCTGAAAGACGAATTCAATATGGCGATGATTTGGATCACGCATGATTTGGGCGTGGTGGCTGGCATCGCCGATCGCATTCAAGTGATGTATGGCGGCCGGATCATGGAATCGGGTTCATCGCATGCGGTATTTGGCGATAGCCGCCATCCTTATACCGAGGGGCTGCTGGGGTCTTTGCCACGCCTGGATTCAAGCGGCGAAGAGAAGCTGACGCAGATCGAAGGCTCGCCGCCCGATATGCGCAACGAGCCGGTGGGCTGCCCCTTTGCGCCGCGCTGTGACGCGCGCGAATACTTGAATCTCGAAAAATGCTGGGAAGAGCGACCGCCGCTGGAGACCGTGCCCGAAGCTGGCGGCGATGCGACGCATGTCATGTCTTGTTGGGCCGATATCCGCGAGGGAGTAGCAGAAAATGTCTAGCCAAGCCATGACAGCTGAAAAGAGCAAAAGCCTGGACGAAAACGACGTAATCCTCGAAGTAACGAATCTGAAAAAGCATTTCCCCATTTCATCTGGCATCGTCTTTCAGCGGCAGGTCGGGGCGGTGCGCGCGGTCGATGGCATCAGCTTTGATGTCGTCCGCGGCGAGACTTTGGGCTTGGTTGGCGAATCCGGCTGTGGCAAAAGCACGACGGGCCGCACCATCTTGCAGCTCTATCGCCCGACTGAAGGCACGGTCCGCTTTGAGGGGCAAGAGTTGTCGACGATGAGCGGCAACGACTTGCGGCAGATGCGGCGGCGGATGCAGATCATCTTTCAGGATCCCTTCGCTTCTTTGAACCCGCGCATGACCGTCGGTAGCATCGTCAGCGAGCCGCTGCAAATTCACAAAATTTATTCCAACAAAACGGAACGCCAGCAATATGTCGAAGCATTGATGGAAAGGGTGGGCTTGAACCCCTACTTCATCAACCGCTACCCGCATGAGTTCTCCGGCGGGCAGCGCCAGCGCATCGGCATCGCGCGGGCATTGGCTTTGGAGCCCAGCTTTATCGTCGCCGACGAGCCTATCTCCGCCCTGGATGTATCCATTCAGGCGCAAGTCGTCAACTTGATGGAAGAGCTGCAAGACGAGCTTAACTTGACCTATCTGTTTATCGCTCATGACCTCAGTATGGTGCGCCATATCTGCGATCGTGTGGCGGTGATGTACCTAGGCAAAATTGTCGAGCTGGGTCCAGTCGACGAGGTCTACGACAATCCGCAGCATCCCTACACGCAGGCGCTGCTATCGGCGGTGCCCGTGCCGGACCCGCTGGTGGAGGAGGGGCGGCAGCGGATTATCATCGCCGGCGATCTGCCCAGCCCAGCCAATCCCCCGACTGGCTGCAACTTCAACACGCGCTGCCCGGTGCACTTTGACCTCTGTTTCGAGGAGCCCGATCCGCCGCTGATTGAGGTGCGCCCGAAGCATTATGTAAGCTGCCATCGGGTGACCTGAGCTTTTGGAAGAAACTTGGATTCAAGTAGAGGCGGCTCAGAGAGAGTCGCCCGGCGGCCGCGCTCCCTTAGCCGGACATTGCCGCTGCCGAAAGAACACGAATCGAGGAACCAACTTCACCAGCATAACCGCCCAAGTCTACAACCACGTACCAGTGCCCGGCGCGGGGAATTTCGAATAGGACGGGCGACTCCTTGAAGTGGCCGCCGACATAGCTGGGAATCCGACCGTAGCGATACTTCTGGAAATTATCGACATCCAACAGGCGAACATTCGCGGCATTCGTTATGGTAACTTCGGCAACGTCGCCACCAGACAATTGACCCAAGTCGTGTTTGATGAATTGCATCGACTTGCTACCCTTTACCCATATGCCCGCAATTGTAACACAGATTCTCTACACATAGAAAAAATGAAGATGAGTTGCTAGGCAAGGCGCCTCAAAGGCCAGCGACTTAAGTTGGGCGAAGAAATTGGCGTTTAACCACAGGCATCTGCGCTTCCTCGTAAATGGAATCTCACTATTGTATTGTAGATTTCAGCCGCGATTTCTTCGATTGTGTTGGATGCAGTGCTCCAGGCTAGCAAATTGGCTAATGATGGGCGTTGAGACCGTAGCTCTTTTTCCATGATACCGTGCCAGATCGGAAATAGGACTCGGTCTTCCATGACCGCAAGATATTCTAAACTGTCAAGCTCGTACCTTGTCCACTTCTTGCCAAAGAAACTATTTGAAAGTACCAAAACCCCAAACCGACTCTCGTTGATGCCCGCGTTCAACTTTGCCACCAGATTATCGCCAATCTTCAACTCGAACTCGTCATACCAGACACGCAACCCGCGTTCCTGGAGGAATAAGGCTAGGGGCCGCGCAACATCGTCCTTGTCCTCCGTCGCGTGAGAGAGAAAGATATCGTATTGAAAATCATCTTTCTGGATTATGTACTGCGCCAAAGGCTGCCCCAGCAAAACTCACAGACCAATAGCAGACTGCTTGAAATATTATCGGTTTATCACTTCAATCGGAAGTCTTTAAGATGCAATCAAAAAAGGGCGAGCTTGTTGCCCGCCCCCGCAATCGCATTGAGCCTGCGTCTGATTCTATGCCGCCGCTGGACCATCCACAATCTCGACGAACTCCTCGGCATTGAGCGTCTCGCGCTCAATCAAAATCCGCACCAGCTCGTCCATCTTGTCTTTTTGATCGGTCAGCAAACCTTTGGCGCGGTCATAGGCCGATTGCAAGATGCGCTTGACCTCGTCATCGATTTGCTGGGCATAGTGCTCGCTGTAATCACGCTGCTCGGCGATTTCGCGCCCGAGGAAGACCGCGCCGCTGCCATTGCCATAAGAGCGCGGACCAAGCAAATCGCTCATGCCAAATTGGGTGACCATCGCCCGCGCCATCCGCGTCGCCTGTTGCAGGTCATTGCTGGCGCCGGTGGTGAATTGTTCGTAGATGATCTCCTCAGCCGCGCGCCCGCCCATCGCCGCCACGATGTCGTCTTCAAACTTCTCGCGCGTGATGAGCATATCATCGCCAGCGGGCAGCGGCATAACATAGCCGCCGGCGCGCCCGCGCGAGACGATCGTGATCTTGTGCACCGGGCTGGTATTGTCTAGCAGGTGGAAGAGCAGGGCGTGCCCCGCCTCGTGATAGGCGACCTTTTCTTTCTCCTCCGCCGTGATAACGCGGCTGCGGCGTTCTGGTCCCATCACCACGCGCTCCATCGCCTCTTGCATTTCGCTCATGCCGATAGACTTTTTGTTGCGGCGCGCCGCCAGTATCGCCGCTTCGTTCACCAGATTCTCCAGGTCCGCGCCACTGAAGCCGGCTGTGATCTTCGCCAGCGCTTCGACATCGACATCGCCGGCCAGCGGCTTGCCGCGCGAATGCACCTTCAAGATCTCCTGCCGTCCCTTGACATCGGGGTTGTCCATCACCACTTTGCGATCGAAGCGGCCCGGGCGCAGCAAGGCTGGGTCGAGAATGTCGGGGCGGTTGGTGGCGGCGATGATGATGATATTGGTGTCATTGTCGAAGCCGTCCATCTCCACCAGAATCTGGTTGAGCGTCTGCTCGCGCTCGTCATGTCCCCCGCCCAAGCCCGCGCCGCGATGCCGCCCGACCGCGTCAATCTCGTCAACGAAGACGATGGCTGGCGCTTCGGCTTTGGCACGCTCGAATAAGTCGCGAACGCGGCTGGCGCCAACGCCGACGAACATCTCAACAAATTCCGAGCCAGAAATGCTGAAAAAAGGCACACCCGCTTCGCCGGCAACCGCGCGCGCCATGAGCGTTTTGCCCGTGCCTGGCGGTCCCACCATCAGCACGCCCTTCGGCACACGCGCGCCCAGGCGGATGAACTTCTCCGGCTCTTTTAAGAATTCGACAATCTCTTTGAGATCTTCCTTCGCCTCTTCCGCGCCGGCGACATCCTTGAAAGTTACCTGCGGGCGCTCCATATCGCGGGAGACGCGCGGTTTGCTGCGGCCGAAGCTCATCGCCTGGTCTTGCCCGGCGCGCATCGAGCGCATCATGCGCCACAAGAACCAGACAATGATCAGAATCGGCACGACGCCAAGCACAATCTGGAAGATGATGCTGGGCGTGTCATCGGTCGGATGCGGCACAAAATTCACATTTGCCAGCGCCGAGCGCGAGACATCCAGCGCCGCCATCAATTCGTAGAAATCCGAGAATTGGCTCTTGTAGGCTGTTTTGCTTGTCTGATCGGTGTAAGTGACTTTGAGCTCGGTGCCGCCGCGTTCTTCAACCTGGTCCACCCGGCCGCGGCTGATATCGGCCGCCAGCTCGTTGATTGGCAGGCCGCTGGCTGCGTTGAAGGACGAACGCCCATTGAATACGAGCAGGAACATTGCCAGTAAGATGATGCCCAGCACGAGCCACATGCGCTGGGCATTGGGATTGCTAAAGGGCGATTTGCCGCCATCGCTGTTTTTCTTGCCGTCTTTTCCCCCTTCGGTTACGTGCTTCGGGGGCTCTGGGCGGTTGTTCATGTAGGCAACTCCGTTATTGAATAGGCGGCGGGGAGCTGGTTCTGCTGCCCCGCCTCATCTATAGAGAGCCAGCGGCGGCGCAATAGGTGATATATTGGCTCGTTTGCGGCGGTGGAGAAACTGCCCAGGCGTTCAGGGCTTCACTGCTGTATATTCCTGCGTATTCCTTTATCATTAGCCAGGAAGCGCGAAACCGCAAAATCCAAGCATGACGACCGCCAATATGCCCGACCGTACAAATGAACAATGGATCGCGGCGCTGCAGAGCGTTGATGACGCGGCGCAAAGCGACGCCTTGACCGAACTGCGCCTGCGTTTGCAGCGCAGCATCTATTTCTACCTCAGCCAAGACCGCAGCGATTTGCGTGGCTTGGCGGCGCAAGAATTGTCGCAGATGGCGGAGGACCTGGCCCAAGACGCCACCCTGCGCGTGATGGACAACCTGGGGAATTTTCGGGGCGAAAGCCGCTTCACCACCTGGGCGACCAAAGTTGCCATCCGCGTCGCTATCAGCGATCTGCGGCGCGCCCGCTATAAGGACTTCAGCCTCGATGAGCTAACAGCCGATGGCGACTTGCTGCCGCTTTCGACGCGGCTGGGCGCAGCCGCCTCGCCGACGCCGGAGAAGGTGGCGGAGCGCGATGACGTCCTCGAAAAGATTGAGCAGGCGCTGAAAGCAGCGTTGACTGAACGGCAGTACCAGGCATTGGTCGCGGTCGCCCTCAAGGGCATCCCGATGGATGTGCTGGCACAGCGCATGGGCACGAACCGCAACGCGCTCTACAAGCTCATTCACGATGCCCGCCGCAAGCTGAAAACCCAGCTCGAAGCCGAGGGCATCTCCACCGATTATATGATGAACTTGTTTGGGGACTGAGGCGCTAGGGCTGCAGCGCCAAGATTGAGCCAAAGCACATCTCGTCGCTGGTGCCCTCGCCCCAGACCACATAACGCGGGTCATCGGACAGGGTATTATCCCAAAGGCAGGTCATCCGCAAGACGTCGCCGCGGCTGATGGCCACCGGCTCGACAAAATAATAGCTATCCTGCCAATGGAAATCCCAACGCGGGATATCCAGCAGCAGCGCGTCTTCGCGCCCCGGGTTCAATTCCAGGCGGAAGCTGCGCCCCAACTCGTGCATGTGCCCGCTTGCGCCCAATAGGGTCATAGGCACAGTAATCGGATAATCGCAGTAGCCTATGGCATTCTCGCCGCTGTTTTCGGCATAGTCGGTCAAGCTCTGTTTGCACTCGCGCAATAGGCGATCGGGCGCGCGGCGGGCGGCTCTGCCATATAGCTCGGCGACGCGCTCGAGCGCGGTCTCACGCTCGCATTGTGTGCCAGCTTGCCCGGGCGGGCAGGGGATTTCCACCGGCGCCACCAGCGGCAATTCCATCAATTGGGCGAGTTCAGTCTCAGCCGGTTCCAATTGCAAGTGAAGGCGGCTGCGGTCTGGCTGCCGCGTCGTCCACAGATTGTAGTGAATCTGCAGGACAATTTGCTGCCCGGGCCTGATGAGGAAGCCGGCGCCGCTCGGGAACAGAACCGGCGACGCCCCTGGCGCCCAGCCACCAATCCCTTCGCCGGCCCGGCCTAAGCCCGCCCCGCCATAACAAGTCCAGCCGGGCTGCCCATCAGCGTGATTGCGCCTTTCGATGGCGCCTTTTGCCCCTTCATCATAGATAGAAAAGAGGCTGTGGTGCGCCATCTCCGCCACATCGGGGATGAATTCATAGCCGCTGATGTATTGCGGCGCATCGATATCGAGCGGGAAGGCGAAACAGCGATAGTCATCCAGCGCATCATCGGCTGGGCGATAGGCTTCGTCTAGTTGCAAGACCAGATCCGCCCGCACCTCGACCCATTCAAAGCCATCACTTGCCGCGGGCGAATACGCCTGCGGGTCGCCGAGTGGGGCGCCCGCGTCAGCCCAGGCGGCGATGATGGCGATCTCTTCGTCTGTAAGGCTGCGGTCATGCTGCAGCGGCACATTCTCGCGCGAGGGCAGCCAAGGCGGCATGAGCCGGGCCAGGACATGGAACTTGATATCGCTGGCAAAAGCGGCGACATCCTCAGCCGCCGTCAGCGGGGCATAACTGGCGATCTGCCCATCGGCGTGGCAGGCGACGCAATTGGCTTCGATTATCGGGCGCGCATGCTCGTGATAGGTGGGGCGCCCCGGGATGCCGAGCGCGCTGACATCGGCCGCTTCGATTGGGTCGTCGCTGTGGTCTTCATCGCTATGCGCCAGGGCAGCCAGCGAGCTGATGAAAATGAGAACGCAGAGTAAAAGGTGGGGCATCAATTTCTCCTTAAAATTCTACTGGCGAATATCGTGGATATGCCCATTTCAAACCCCACCCCCAGCCCCTCCCCGATGAATCATGGAGGGGAGCATTGCTAGCAAATCCTGAGTCGGAGTCGCACTCCTATATCCACCAAAATCGCCACTCCCTGAAAATTCTACTGGCGACAGTTCCTATTATTATGGATCTGTCGTGGTCTGCAATCTCTCAAAAGCCTCGGTGTCTCGGTGGCGAAAAAATCGTCATGCCTGGCGACAATCTTGCCGCCGCGCCGCCGCTAGCCCAGGGGCCGCCCGCCATCGACCGGGATGATATCACCAGTGCTAAAGCGCAGCTGCGCCACCGCGGCATAGACGGCCTCCGCCACATCTTCCGCTTCGGCGATGCGCCCGAGCGGCGTCTTTTCCGCCTGCTCGATAAGCAGCTCGCTTGGCATGCGCCGCGCGTATTCGCCATTCACAAAACCGGGCGACACCGAAAGCACCCGTATTTGTGGCGCCAGCGCCCGCGCCAGCGAGCGGGTCAGGCTATCTAGCGCTGCTTTGCTCGCACAATAAGCGACATTGCTGCCGACCCCGGTGCGCCCGGCGATTGACGAAATGTTGACAACCACGCCGCCCGCGCCAGTTGAAAGCAGCGGCTGCAGCGCGCGAATGGAGGCGAAGGCGCCGCGCCAGTTGACGCGGAAAATCTGGTCGATGGTGTCGTCATCTAGGCTCAACAAATCGGCGTGGGGCACCGCTTTGGTGATGCCAGCGTTGTTCACCAGGATATCGAGGCGCCCATATTTGTCGGCGATGGCTTCCGCCAGCTTGGCTTGCGCGGAAGCCTCATCAACTGGCGCGCCGATAATCAGATGATTGCCGCCCGCCAGCGAATTTGCCGCCGCCCGCGCTTTGCCTTGATCGCGATTATAGGTGATGACGACCTGCGCGCCAGCCCCCGCTAGCCGCCGGCAGATGGCCGCCCCGATGCCGCCGCCACCACCGGTCACCACCGCTACCTGCCCCCGCAAATCAGTCATGCGCTCCGCCCCCTTCATGATAGCGCGCCGCTAATAGGATCGCAGCGCGGCCGGCAGGTGATCGACGCGGTTCATATAGTGCAGCGCTGTCTGCGCTCCCTCAAGATTGATGCGCGTGATGGCGGTGTTGTCATGATAATAATGCATGGTGAAAGGGCGGGCTGGCAATTGCCCGAAGAAAGCCTTGAGCAAAACATCAAGAAAGCCAGCGTGCGAGACGAGGGCGATCCCCGCCCTGGAGTGGCTGCGTTTGCGCAATTCTCGCGCGACCTTGATGGCGCGGTAGTAGCTATGCGTCTCTGGCTCGCGCCCCAATTCCACATCGTACCAGCCCTGGTCGGTGACCTCGTCCGGCAGCTGATAGGCGGGAAACTGCTCCAATATCGCCGCGCGAGACAGCCCCTTGAACCCGCGGCTCTCGCCGTTTTGCTGCCGGAACAAGCCGCCTTTTTCGTGCAAGTCGGTCCAGACCACTGGCGCCAGCCCCAGCGCGTCGCTCAAGGGCGCTGTCGTCAAAAGAGAGCGGACCATCGCGCTGGTATACAGCTGGTCAATCTCGTACTTTTGGCCCACCGCATCGTTCTCCGTCTTGATGTGCTGCGCCAGCAGGTCCCGCTGCTGATAACCCAGCGCCGTCAAATCGGGGTCGACCTTGCGGCGGTGAAACGTTTCCTGGCTCAGAGCGTTGTTTTCCGATTCCGCGTGACGGATGAGATAGAGACGCATGAACAGCCCTTTATCTTGGTTCGAATCATTCAGATTGCGATTATAAGGCAAAGCCGCGCGAATGACAGCGGGGCATAGCTCGCACTTTGCCTGGCGCCTCGCAATCGTTACACTGTCGCTATTGCGGGAGCGATGCTAAACCCGAGGCATGATGCGGAAAATCGTAACGCTTACCTTGAACCCAGCGCTGGATGTGTCGACGCGCATTCAGTCGGTCGCGCCGGAGATTAAGCTGCGCTGCGGCTCGCCGAGCTTTCATCCGGGCGGTGGCGGCATCAATGTGTCGCGGGCGATCCGCTTTCTCGGCGGCGAGTCCAGCGCGGTCTACACCGCCGGCGGGCACAACGGCGCTATGCTCAAGCGGCTAGTGAAGGCGGAAGGCATCGCCCATCAGCCGGTCGAGATCAGCGGCATCACGCGCGAGAATGTAGTCGTATACGAAACGAGCACGAGCTTGCAATACCGCTTCACCATGCCAGGTCCAGCATTGAGGGCGGAGGAATGGGTCGCCTGCCTGGAGACGGTCTTCAACTTAAAGCCGGCTTTCATTGTCGCAAGCGGCAGCCTGCCGCCCGGCGTCCCCGTCGATTTCTACGGCGAAATCACGCGCTATGCCCGCGAGCACGGCATTCGCGTCATCCTGGATACGGCGGGCGACGCGCTGAACCGGGCAATCGGCAAAGGTGTCTATCTGCTGAAGCCCAACCTGCGCGAGCTGGAATTATTCGCCGGCGAAGCGGTCGCCAGTGAAACTCAGATTCGGGCGGCTGGTCAACGTTTGATCGCCGAGGGCTTGGCGGAGGTCTTGCTGGTTTCGCTGGGCGGGTCCGGCGCTGCGTTGATCACGAGCAGGAGCACGAGCAGGAGCGGGGACTGCGTCTTTCTGCGCGCGCCCATTGTGCCGATTCAGAGCAAAGTGGGCGCTGGCGACAGCATGGTCGGCGGTATCGTCATGGGCTTGGCGCAGGGCTTGGACCTGGTTGACGCGGCTCGCCTGGGGGTGGCGGCGGGCAGCGCGGCTGTCATGACTGCGGGCACGGCGCTCTGCCGCAAAGAAGACGCCTGGTGCCTGTATGACGAAGTTTCGCTAGCCTAAGGCGAGGCAAAGCTGAAGGCAACCTGCCTGAGGAGGAAAGCACATGAGCACCATTCGAGCGCGCAACGTCAACCACCCGGATCACCGCGAAAATCTCAAAGCCGAGAAATACGGCATCATCCGCGAAGCTATGCTGGCGTCGCTCTCGCAGGAAGCCTGGCTGCCCTTCAGCGAGCTTGAAGAAAAAGTGCGGGCCTGGCTCGATAGGCAGGAGGTGCCGAAGTCGCTTTTCCCCAAGCCGGGCTCGGTGCGCTGGTACTGCAAGGCGGTACAGTTGGATTTGGAAGCGCGTGGTGAGATCGAACGTCAACCGAAGAAATCCCCGCTGCATCTGCGCCGATGCCGCGCCGATTCAACCTAATCGCATATCAGGGCAGTGGGCGCCAGCTCCAAGGCGCTATCCCAGAGACGCCGCCATTCATCGAGATAGCGCCCGGCGATGGTCTCGTTATGGATGATCAGGATATTTTCGTCGTTGCTCTTCGCCGCGTTCTTCGAGAAGTTAAAAGAGCCGGTAAGCACCGTGCGCTGGTCAATAATGATGACCTTGTGATGCAGCGTATAGGGGTTGCCATCTTGCCGCATGTCCGCGCCGGCGCAATGCAGGGCTGGCAGCTGGCTCCAGTTTGCGGTGCTGTTGCGCTTTTCGAAGATGCCGCGCACCGTCACACCTCGACGCGCCGCCTGCAGCAGCATCGCCTCAGCCAATTCCTCCAGGGAAAAGACGAAGGTCATGATGTGAATTGAGTGCTCCGCGCTCTCGATTACCGCTTTCAGCGCGCCGACTTCATCAGCCTCGGCGCCAAAGATGAGGCTGACTGCGCCAGCGGTCGCCGAGAAATTGACGATGCCATCATCGCTGGACCGAGGGCCGAACTCAGCCCGCTCAAACATCTCGTCGAACTCGGCTTGAAAAGCCGCCGCCGCCGCCAAACTATCGACGACAAAGGCATTGTTATTGTTGCGGTAGCTGCCATTGACCGTGTAATTCCAGGAGCCGGTCCAGACCGTTCGCCCGTCCATGATTATGAACTTGTTGTGCATCAAGCCGCTTCGTCCGTCATCAACCAGCGGGAGGCCCGCGGCCGCCAACTGACGCAGGGACTCATTTTTGTCGTCATGCAGGCCGTGCTCATCATCGGCGACGATGCGCACCGCCACCCCCCGCTGATGCGCTTGGAGGATGGCCCGCGCAATCGGCTCGCTGTTCAGCTCAAAAGCGGCGATATCGAGCCGGTCCCGCGTTTGATTGATCGCCTCGACCAGCGCCATTTCGATGCCGCCTTGGTAACGCTCGCGGTCGGCGCTGGCGTCCGGCTCGCTGAAGTAAAGCCGCCAGCCAGCCCCGATATAGCCACGCCCGAAATTGAATTGGACTTCGCGGTACTCTGGCCGCTTTGAGGCGCGCTCGGTCGGCTGGGCTGGGCGCGCCAAGGACTCCTGATACGCTGTCTGCAGGACCAATGCCAGCATCATAATCAGGGGCCAGAAGCCAAGCGCAAGCGTCTTCAAGCCGCGCAAGAGCTGGCGCCGCCGGCTGCTGTTGTTAGCCAAAGGTTTCCCGTCCTCAGAACTTGTCTGCTACCTACTTATACTGGGATGCCCCTAGACATGCTATAATGCGGCGGTTTGTTCATCTCGGCTAGTCAAACTTATCATGTCCATCCTCAGCGCCAGCAATCTGGGTAAATTCTACGGTCCTGATGAGATATTCAACGGTATTGGCCTGTCTATTCAGGCCGGCGCTCGCATCGCCCTGGTTGGACCCAATGGCGCGGGCAAGACGACTCTGCTCAATCTGCTGGCTGGCAGCGACAGCCCATCGAGCGGGCGGCTTAATCGCGCCCGTGGCGCGCGCTTATCCTTCTTGCCGCAGCGCCCAGAATTGGCCGGCGAGCACAGCCTCTGGCAAGAGCAGCTGAAAGCCTTCCCCGGCTTGCGGGCGATGGAAGGGCAACTGGCTGATTTGGAGCAGCGAATGACGGAGGCCCACACTGCCGAGAAGGCGCTGGACGCTTATGGGCAGCTGCAGGCGGAATTTGAGCGGCTCGGCGGTTATGAGTACGAAACCCGCATCAAGAGGGTGCTAAGCGGGCTTGGCTTTGCGCCGGCGGATTATGATGCCGCCCTGCCGCAGTTATCCGGCGGGGAGAAGACGCGCGCCGCCCTAGGGCGTTTGCTGTTGGAAGCGCCTGATCTCTTGATTTTGGACGAGCCCACCAACCATCTGGATATCGATGCGGTCGAATGGCTGGAGAAATACCTGGCTTCGTTTTCCGGCGCGGTGCTGGCTGTCAGCCATGACCGCTACTTCATCGATAATTTCGCGAGGACCGTTTGGGAAATTGAGTACGGCAAGCTGCAAACCTATCGCGGAAATTACAGCGCCTACAGCAAACAGCGCGCCACTCAACGCGAATCCCTGCGCCACGATTATTATTGGCAGCAGCAATTCATCCGCAAAGAAGAGGAGTTCATCCGCCGCCACATGGGCAGCCGCGGTACCGCCCAAGCAAAGGGCCGCTTGAAAAAGCTAGCGACAATGAAAAAGCGCGGCGCAGTCTTGGAGAGTGGTCCCCGACAGCGCAAACGCATGTCCCTAGAAATGAGCGAGCACCGGCGCAGCGGCGATCAGGTGATCGTAACCCGCGCGCTTGAGCTGGGCTACCAGGCAGAAGCGCCCCTGCTAAAAGCGCCTGATTTGCTGGTGCAGCGCGGCGAGACCGTCGCCATCATCGGCGGCAATGGCGTCGGCAAGTCGACGCTGCTGAAGACACTGAGTGGCGACCAGCCCCCGCTGGCTGGCGAGGTTAAGCTGGGCGCCAAGGTGACGATCGGTTATTTCGCCCAGGCGCATGAGACGCTCAAAGCCGATCAAGCGATAATCGACGAGATACGCGCCGTCAAACCGCTGCCGCTCTCGCAAGCGCGCGATTGGCTGGGCCGCTTCCTTTTCAGCGGCGAAGATGTCTTCCGCCCGGTATCGTCGCTTTCCGGCGGCGAGCGGGGCCGGGTGGCGCTGGCTAAGCTGGCGCTGCAGGGCGCTAGTCTGCTGCTGCTGGATGAGCCGACCAATCACCTGGATATCGATAGCCAAGAGGTGCTACAAGGGGTGCTGAGCGCCTATAGCGGAACGACCCTGCTAGTCAGCCATGACCGCTATCTGGTGGACGCGCTGGCGACGCAGATCTGGGAAATTAGGCCCGGCACGCTCCAGGTCATCGATGGCGGTTATCAAGCGTATCTGCGTTGGCGCAACCGGGCGGCGCAGGCAGAATCGGCGCCGGCAAAGTCTCAAACTCCTCGTGGCAAGAAGCGCCCGGCTTACCGCCCGCGGGTACAGGGTTTGAATCCCTTTGAGGCGAGCAAGCGCGTGGCGGCGCTGGAAGACAAGATTGGGCAGCTGGAGGCGAGCTTGAGCGAAATCAGCTTGCAGCTGGATGAAGCCAGCTTGGCTAAGGACGCGGCGGCGGTGCGCCAATTGGGCCTCGCCTATTCGCAAACCGAGGCTGAGCTGGAAGCGGCGCTGGAGGAATGGGGCAAGTTCGCCAGCTAAGGCGAGACAGCGCCGCCGCCTTCTGCGCTATCGCCGTGGCCGGTGTATCCTGGTAGCAGATTTAGAGCGCTCGATCGTCAGCGCTGGAAGAACATGAGGGAGCGTCGACTTGGACATTGCCTGGCACGGATACAGTTGTTTTCGAATTACCGAGCGCGGCCACACATCAGTTGTGACCGATCCCTTCGGCAGCAAAACGGCGCTGGCTAAAATGCGGCTGAGCGCTGATCTCGTCACCATCAGCCACGACCAGGCGAGGCATCCAGCCGATGCTATCCGCGGCCAAGCCTATGTAATCGCCGCGCCAGGCGAGTATGAAGTGGGCGAGCTCTTCGTCACGGGGATCGCGCTGCATCGTTATGATGAGGCGCAGGGCTTGGTTCTCGACAATGTTGCCTATCACTTCGAGTATCCCAACGCGCTCAACGTCTTGCATTTGGGCGCGCTGCATCAGTTGCCGGATCCGTCTCGATTCGAGCAGCTCGATCAAGTGAACGCGCTGCTGCTGCCGCTTAGAGAAGCGCTGCTTAGCGATCAATTGGCGGATCTCATCAGCGTGATTGAACCTAATTATGTCCTTCCAATGCGGCCCATAAGCCAGAGCGAGGCGGAGTTCTCCAAAGCGGCGGAGGGCTTCTTGAAGTTGATGGGCGTCAACAGCGTGGAAGCGCAAGCTGGCTTGCGCATAACCGCCGCCAGCCTGCCGGAGCAAACCCAAGTCGCGCTCTTGGCTTGAAATCAGGCAGCCAGTTGAGCGTTTTCAAACCCGCTGGCAAGTATTTTGCGGTATATTTAAGTGACTTGGGCGATCAACCACGCGAGCGCATTTTCATGCCAAACGGAAACGTCAAGATTCTCATGAGCTGGGATATCAAGCCTGGTTTGGATCAGGAATACTTTGAGTTTGTCATGCGCGAGTGGGTGCCCAATACCACCAAACTCGGGCTGACACCGATTGAAGCCTGGTACAATGTCTACGCCCGCGCCGATATCCCCCGCATCATGGCTGGCGCAATCGCCGAAGACGACGATTCAATGCGCCAGATCATCACCAGTGCCGACTGGGCTGACTTGCAAGCCAAGCTGATGGATTACGTCGAGAATTACAGCCACAAGATCGTGCGCGTGACTGGGGATTATCAGCTGTAGCGAGGGTCTGCTTGGACCTGTGAAATCTTTGGGGGCGGCTGATTGCATCGACCTGAGCCATTCTTTTGCGCCCTCTGTGTTCTGGGTCCTTAAATGCTACAATCAGCCCTGAAGCCGAAATACCTCGGCTGTCGTCATCAGCTTGCTTGGATAAGCGATGCAGCTCACCGCCCCACCTGTCGCGATTTTGCTAGCCCTGCTTTTGCCAGTCCTCTGGGCGATTGGCTTCCCGCGGCATGCCTACCGGCGCCGGCGCGACATCAGCAGTTTGCTGCTGCGCAGTGTAATCATCATCTTGCTCATTCTGGCATTGGCGGGCTTGCAGAATGTGCAAGCCGTCGATCGGCTGGCGGTAGTCTTCCTGGTGGACGCCTCGGACAGCATGGGCAGCGGCAGCGAAGACTTGCAGCTCGAATTCATCCAAGAGGCGATCAGCGCCAAGCAGCCCGACGATGAGTGGGCGGCGGTGCTATTCGGCGACAACGCCGTGCCCGAGACCGATTTCAGCCTGGCGCGGGAGCTGGGAGGCTTCTCGTCGATTCCGCTGAGCACCGGCACGGATATCGCCAACGCGATCCAGACCGGCTTATCGATGTTCCCGCCTGATGCCTCGCGCCGCATGGTCTTGCTGAGCGATGGCCAGGCGACGCAAGGCGATGCCATCGCGCGGGCGCAGCGGGCGGCTGTTGCTGGCATCGAGATTAGTTATGTGCCCTATTTCCGCGAGGCAGAGCCCGATGTGCGGATAACGGCGCTGGATGCGCCCGCGCGCGTTTCGGAGAATCAAAGCTTCGATATCTCGGTCGGGATCCATGCCGAGCAGGCGACCCAGGCTGACCTGCTGATATTCTCCGGCGGCGGGCTAATCCACGAGGAATCGCTCAACTTGCAAGCGGGCGATACGCGCTTCAGCTTAACGCAGATGAGCGAAGACAGCGGCTTCCTCGATTTCTCGGCGCAAATCATCGTGCCCGGCGAGAATGACAACTTCAATCAGAATAATCAACTGGGCGCTTTTAGCCAGGTGGTTGGCCCAGCGCGTGTGCTCTTGATACGCGCCGATCCATCGGAGACGGAGCATTTGCTGCCGGCGCTGGAGCAGGCTGGCATTCTCGTTGATGTGGCGCAGCCGGCGGATCTGCCCGTGACTATGACGGGCTTGGCGCATTATAAATGCGTCATCCTAGCGAATGTGCCAGCCACCGATCTCAACGGGGCGCAGATGACCTTGCTCGATCAATACGTCAGCGATATTGGCGGCGGGCTGGTCCTGATTGGTGGACCCGCCAGTTATGCGCCGGGCGGATATTATCAGACGCCGCTGGAGCGGACGCTGCCGGTGGAAATGCAAATCAAGGACCAGAAGCGGCTGCCCCAGTTGACCATCGCCTATCTGATCGACCGCTCCGGCAGCATGGGGCAGACCGGGCGCAGCGGCGTGCCCAATCTGGAATTGGCGAAGCGCGCGATTGTGCTATCCCTCGAGCTGCTGCAGCCGAGCGACCGCGTCGCCATCGGCACCTTTGATACCGGCGGCGCCTGGGTCCTGCCTTTTCAACAGGTGAATGACGCCCAGGCGCTGACTGCGATGACCAACACAATTCGGTCCGGCGGCGGCACCGATATCCTGGCTGGCTTGAAGTTGGTCGAGCGCGATATCGCCGAGGAGCCATCGCAGATCAAGCATCTGATTTTGCTGACCGACGGCGGCGCGAGCCCGATCGGGCTGGTGGAATTGACCGAGCGGCTGCGCGAGCAATACAACGTTACCCTGTCGGCAATTGCGATTGGACGCAGCCCCGGCGCGGTGCTGCAACCGATGGCGGAAGCCGGCGGCGGCAACTTCTACAAGGTTGAAGATGTCGAGCAAATCCCCTTGATTTTCGCGCAGGAGACGGTGCTTGCCTCCCGCTCCTACATCGTCGAAGAGACCTTCCGCCCCCGCGTGACGGGCAGCAGCGCCATCATGGATGGCATCGGGGCGACGCCGCCATTGCGAGGCTATGTGGCGACTACGCCAAAAGTCGCCGCCCAGCGCATCCTCAGCGGTCCCGAGCCGTATTCCGATCCGATCCTGGCTTCTTGGCAATATGGGCTGGGGCGGGTTGCCGCCTGGACATCGGATGCCAGCGCGCGCTGGGCGAATGAATGGGCGCAATGGGAAGACTTCTCCCGCTTCTGGGGGCAGGTGGTCGCCTGGAGCATCAATGCCGGGGCGAGCCACAACTTAGAGACGCGCATCCTGCTGGAAAACGAGAAAGCGCGGATTGTGGTCGACGCGCGCGCCGACGACGGCCGCTTTCTCGATGGCTTGCAATTGAACGGGGCGCTGCTGAATCCGGCGGGCGGCAGCGTCCGCATTGGGCTGCAGCAGACGGCGCCCGGGCGCTACGAAGCAAGCTTCGAGCCGCAGAACGAAGGCGCTTACTTTCTCACCATCAGCGGAGAAGCGCAGCTGGCGGGGGGCGCAACCAGCTTGACCGACCTCAATGGCTGGGTGATGTCTTACTCGCCGGAGTATGTGCCGCGCCCGCATGATGAGCGCGCGCTGGCGGAGATCGCTGAAATCACGGCTGGTCAAAACTTGGCTGATCGCCCGGCCGATGTCTTCGCGCATAATCTGGGCGAGCGGCAAGCGGCGACCGATATATGGCAGCGGCTGGTGCTGCTGGCGCTGATATTGCTGCCGCTTGATATTGCCGTTCGGCGTCTGATCATCACCCGCAGCGACTTGCAGCGGCTGCGCGCTTTCCTCGGCGGGCGCGGGCGGCGGCAATCGCGCAGTCAAGAGATGCAGGCGCTTTTCAGCGCGCGTGGCCGGGGCCGCGCCGCGACGCAATATGGGCAACGCCCGACCTTCAGCCCGCGCCCACTGCTGCCCGAGCGCCCGCCGCCAGGTTCGTCGACGCCGCCGGCGATTCCGAAATCGACCAGCGGCCGAGATGCGCTGGCGCCGGAATTTCAGCTGGAGGATACGATTGCGGTGAATCTGGGCGATCAGCTATTGCGCCGGCGAAAACGGCGCGATGATGAGGACGACGGCGAGCATTAGCCGATTTCACTCTTCTTTCACTCTTCACTCGTAGCGTCGGCTCCCTAGCTGACTTTGAACTTTGATCACCCGACCAGCGCAGATTGACCAGCTAGCGGTCTCATCGGCTCAGCGTGAACACAATAAAATCCAGGTCGCCCGGCGAATGCCCAAAGCCTGTCAGGATGGCGGCGCATTCGGCGCGGTGCTGTGTGCCGTGGTTGACGACATGGGCGAGGCAATGCCAGAGCCGACGGCGGTAGACCCGGCTGCTGCCCTTATATGTGACCGTGCCGCGCAGGTCCTCGTCGCTCAGGCTGTTCAGATAGCGCCACATGGCGGCGCGTTCTTCGCCCCAGCGGGCGCGGATGGCGGCTACATCGGCGAAGTCTTCCGGCTGCAGCCATTCGACATGCTTGCCCTCTTGCAGCAGGACGCGCCAGGCATATTCGGCGTCCATCAAATGGACGAGCGCGCCGCGCAAGCTGCCCCAGCCGATCTCATTTGGCGCGGCCAGCTGCTGCGGCGAGACTGCTTCGGCTTGAGCGAGGATGCGGTCGTTGGCCCAGTCGCTGTATTGAAAAAGCAGGCTGATGTCTTCGTGTTTCATGTCGCCTCCGCTAGGCCTTTTGTTCTCGCTGGCTGAGGAAGAGCGTCATATCCACGTCGCCGGGCGAGTGCCCGAAGCCGGTCAGCAAGGCGGCCGCCTCTGCTCGGTGCTGGGTGCCATGGTTCACCACATGGACCAGCGCCTGCCAGAGTACCACGTCGTAGCTTTCGCCACCGCGCTCGCGACTATGAATCCGACTCAAGTCATCGTCTTGCAGTGAAGCGATGCACTGACGCGTGATCTGGTTCTGACGGTGCCAGCGCTCTCGCAGCGCCGCCATATCAGCCAGGGTATTTGGCGCCGGCGCTCCCTCGTCCGCTGCGCCGAAAAGGAATTTGAACCAGTGGGTCTCGGCGTTCAGGATGTGGGCGAGCGTGCCGCGCAGATCGCCCCAGCCGAATTCATTTGGCTTTGTCAGCTGCTCCAAGGGCGCGCGCTGGGCTGCGTCAAGGATGCGATTATTCGCCCATTCGTTGTAGTCGTAATAGAGCTTGATGTCATCAACTTTCATGCGGTCCCCCCACCTTGCGGCTTTTGGCAATCGAAACTCCGTTAAGAGCTGGGCGCTATACTGGCAGCAGAAGCAGCCTTTGCCTATGGTCTATGCTGGGCAGCGCTCAGGCTATTTCAGCAGATTTTCGCCGTTCTTTGCCAGGGCGCCTGCCCGCCCCTGCGCCCAGGGCAATCGCTTCAAAATCATTTTGCGTCGTTCGCTGCGTAAAATTACAAAATGTGGGAGTGGTGATTTTGAGATATGCAGGCCGATATTCTGTATTTGGATAACCTAGATGTAGGGGCGACACTTGTGTCGCCCACAGTTGCAGAAGCGGGTTTTGGGCGATCCAAGGATCGCCCCTACATCTTCAAGATCGATGTGACAATCGTCAACAAAAGACAGTAATCTCTGTGCGCTCTGTGCCTCTGTGGCGAAAAAATTTTGAGGTGCCTGCCCGCCCCTGCGCCTGGCACAATAGCGTCCAGCGCGCCGGCGCAGTATCATAAGCGCAGGCAATTCAGCAGCCGGGGTCTCTAAAGATGGGCGATGTCCTACTCAGTTTGGCGGCGATTCTCGTTTCTGTATACGCGCTGGCTGTCATCACCGACAAATTTTTCATCCCCAGCTTGGACGAGATTTCGAAACGTTTGAAGCTCTCCGATGAGGTGGCGGGCGCTTCTTTGATGGCGATGGGCTCCTCCGCGCCGGAGCTGGCGATTGCGCTGATGGCGCTCTTCACCGCTGGCGGCGCTCACAGTGATGTCGGCATTGGCACTATCGTCGGCTCGGCGGTCTTCAACATTCTGGTGATCACGGGCTTGTCGGCGGTTGTGGCTGGCGGCTTGCATATTCATATCTTCGCCGTCGGGCGGGATATCGTCTATTATCTGATTTCGATTTTCTACCTGGGGCTGGTTTTCTTCGATGGGCATGTCTCGCTGGTTGAGGCGCTGCTCGGTTTGCTTGGCTATGTTGTGTACATCGCTGTGCTCCTGGTTTGGAAATATGCGGCGAAAAGCGAAGCCGATGCCGACGATGCGGCTATCGACGCGGCGGATTCGCGAAAGCCAGAATCGGTCGCGGGTTGGCATCAGCTGGCATCGCTGGCTGAATCGCTTCTGCGGCGGGTAACAGGCGCGCCAGAGAAAAACTTCGTCTGGGCATTCGTCGTCTCAATCGCCTTGATCGTGGCTCTGAGTTATCTGCTGGTTGAATCGACGATTGTGTTCGCGGCTGGCATCGGCTTGCCGCCTGTGATTGTGGCGCTGACCTTGTTGGCAGCCGGCACATCGGCGCCAGATCTGATAGCGTCGGTCGATGTCGCGCGCGACGGGCGCGGCGGCATGGCGGTCGCCAATGCGGTTGGCTCCAACACATTTGACTTGCTGGTCGGGCTGGCGCTGCCCTGGACGATTGCGCTGTCGCTGCTGGGGCGCCGCGAGATTGATGTTGGCACTGGCGGCCTTTGGACATCGATCGGCATCTTGGTGGCAACGACCTTGATTCTCGCCCTGTTTCTGACTAGCAAGCGTGAGCTGAGCCGGCGGGAAGGCTGGGTATTGCTGCTGCTTTATGGCATATTTGTGATATATACGCTGTTGACTGGCGCCTCAGCCTGATGCAAGGGCGGGGCGGGGAAACAGCTCGCTCTAGACTCTATGGGCATAGAGGAATTGCTTCTTGGTGATATACGCGGCGGCGAATATACAGGAGGGCTAAGCTGGCATGAACGACAAGACCTTGTTAGAGCAGCCTCAGCCCGCCATCGGTTTGGATGTCTTGCGGCTGCCAGTCGTCGGGCGGCTTTTGCGCGGTCGATACGGGCGGCTGCTGCTGCAAGCGCCTTTCGCGCTAGTGGCGCTGGCGCTGGTCATCGATGGCTTGGGGGGCCCGCAATCAGCCTCCCGCAACCTGGCGACGGTGGCGCCCTGGGTGCATCTGCGCGGCTTTGTTGTGCTGGCGCTGCTGCTGGCTGGCAACCTGGTCTGCATGGGCTGCCCGTTTACCTTGCCCCGCACATTGGCGAAAGGGCTGTCGATCAAGGGGTGGCGCTTCCCGCAGCGCTTGCGCAACAAGTGGCTGGCTATTTTGAGCTTGTTCGCGCTTTTCTTCGCTTATGAGTACTTGGATTTGTGGGCGAGCCCCTGGCTGACTGCCTGGCTGATTATCGCCTATTTCGTCGGCGCATTCTTATTGGAAGCGGTTTTCAGCGAGTCGGCATTTTGCAAATACCTTTGCCCGCTGGGCTCATTCAACATGGTCTATTCAACGCTGTCGCCGACGCGCATCGCTGTCAAGTCCAGGGCTGTCTGTGCCAGCTGCGTGGGCCGCGAATGTGTCAAGGGCAGTTACGCGCCGCAGCCCTTAATTCGGCTTGATGAGATTCCAACAGCCGGCGGCGACGCGACGCGGCAAGTGTCGGTAGCGCATGGTCCTGCTGGGGCGCTGGGCTGCGGCACCGAGCTTTTCGCGCCCCAGATTCGCAGCAATTTGGATTGCACCATGTGCCTGGATTGCGTCCGCGCTTGCCCGCACGAGAACGTCAGCCTGTTCACACGCGCCGCCGGCGCCGAATTGAGCCAGGCGGATAGCTGGCTCCGGCGCTGGGATATGTCGCTCTTGGTTATCGTGCTGGCTTTCATGGGCATATCGAATGCCTTTGGCATGGTGCCGCCCTATTACGAGCTGCAAGCTTGGCTGATGCGCAGTTTTGGCATTGCCAGCGAGGGCGCATCGCTGCTGCTGATTTTCGCATTCAGCAGCCTGCTGCTGCCGGTCGCCGCGGTGCTCGCCGCCGCTTGGCTGGCTCGAGCTTTAACCCGCTTCCGCAAGCGTGATTCCCTGCGCGACACGGTCGCCGCCTTTGCGCCCGCTTTTGCGCCGGTCGGCTTTGGCATCTGGTTCGCCCATTACAGCTATCATCTGCTGGTTGGTCCTGGCTTGATCGTGCCGGTGGTTCAAGCCTTTCTGGGTGGCGCCGGCGATTGGCAGCGCTGGGGCTTCCGCTTGGATGAGAACTTAATCGGCGCAATCCAATTGCTCGCGCTGCTGGGCGGCTTCTTATGGGGCATGCGGCTGGCGCAGAAGACGGCGCTGCGGCTGTATCGGCGCAAGGCGCTGCTGGGCTTGCTGCCCTGGGCGCTGGTCTTGACGCTGATGATGCTGGCCGCCTGGCAGATTTTCACCATGCCGATGGCGATGCGCGGCATGATGGATATGAATATGATGGGCTAGGCTGGCGGCGCCACCCGCTCGCCATTCTGCAGCACCGCTTCAGCGCGTCCCCACAGGCGCGTGCCATCGCGATTCATGATAGGCTCAGCTGAATACTGCGCCAGGTAACAGCGGCGATACTGGTCAGTCACGTTGGGTCCGCTGCGGTGGAAGGTGCGGCTGCTGAAGACGACGATGCTGCCGGCCGGCACGATGGCGGGGATGCCTGGGTCATCGCCGCGGTAGCCAACGCGATCATTGCTGCGTGCTTCGGTTTCGTGGTTGATGATGTCGTCGCTGGTCGCGCGGCCATCGCGGGAGTAAGGCAGGATGTAGACGGTGCCATTCTCGACCGACATATCGTCCAGCGCACACCAGCAGGAGAGATAAGCGCGATGATAATGCCCAACGTAGCCAGAATCCTGATGCCAGCCAAACTTAGTGTCGGTGTCGGCGGCTTTGACGACATACTGCTCGTTAAATAGATAGGCGGTATCGCCCAGGGTGGCTTGGCAAAGCTGTGCCATCAATTCGCTGAAGAGAAACTCAGTCATGATTGGGCTGTCGGCGCTGCGCTGGCTGATGAAGTAGCGTTTCTTGTAGTGGGTTATGCCGTCGCTGGTGATGCCCTTGGCTTGCATTTCACGCTCGCGCTCATCGACTAGGCGCATGCACTCGTCCTGCAGCGCGGCGACAACGCGCTTTGGAATGGCAGATTCCAATATGAAATACCCCTCGTGATGGTATTGCTCCACCTGTTCTTGTGAGACCAGCGGCATGTGAACTCGCTCCCGGCTAAGATTTCCGAGGCAATTTTACTCGCTGTGCCATCAATTGCCAACAGCCCGCGGCTGGGGGAGTGCTGAATTATCGAAAAAAGGCTTGCTTGTGCTGAGTCGTAGGGGCGAACCTTGGATCGCCCTTTGGTTTACCCCCCTCGGTCCCCTCATTGCACTGGGGGGATGAGCACTGATTTGTCGTGATTATCGCTAATGTGAACTTGGATTCAAGCAGAATTGGCATAGTTTATAGAGTTTGCAATATCCTAGCTCCCCTTCCCTAGCTTGCTGGGTCGCGTAGACACTGACCGCGCCTGGCAAGGGGCTGCGCCGCGTGGGGTCGCGTAGGGCGCGTAGGGTCGCGTAGGGTCGCGTAGGGTCGCGTAGACACTGACCCGCCGACACAGCCCGCCGACACAGCCCGCCGACACTGGCGGTCGGGGATGGGGTAGAAATGCGCATTAAAAACTCAGTAGCGGACAAGCCTTACATTTTGTAGTTTTTCGCAGCGAAGGCCGCACAATGATTTTGAAGCGATTGCCCTGTTCCCAGCGCTATCGGGGCAGGATATTTAGGCGCGAGTCCAGTACACTGGGTGGCGCAGCGCAAACATTTGCGGCGGAGATGACATATGACAGACCGACCGAATATCCTGCTCTTTTTGACTGACGACCACGGCGCTTGGGCGAATGGCTGCTACGGCAATCACGAAGTTCAGACAGCAACGCTGGATGCGCTGGCGGCGGCTGGTACGCGCTTCAGCAAGGCTTATACGCCCACGCCAGTCTGTTCGCCGGCGCGCGCCAACTTGCTAAGCGGCAAGACGGCATCGCAGGTTGGCATCCATGATTGGCTCGAGGAGGCGAAGCCAGAAGTCGGCCAGCGCGATTGGCTGGGCGAGACGCGCACGCTCTTCGAATACCTGTCGGCGGCCGGCTATCACTGCGGGCTGAGCGGCAAGTGGCATTTGGGCCAATCACACTTGCCGCCGCGCGGCGCCGATTATCATTTTGGCTTGCCCGGCTGGCAAGGCAGCCACAATGACGCGTATACCTACGCGCGGAACGGCGAACTGGTCGAGCTGCAGGGCAATAAGTCGGGCTTCATCACCGACCACGCGATTGAATTTCTCGATAGCGCCCCGGCGGATAAGCCCTTCTTTCTCAATATCGGCTATATCGCCACCCATTCGCCGTATCAACAGCAGACGCATGATCCGCGGCAGACGGCAAAATACCTGAATTGCGCCTTTGAGCAGATTCCGCCCTGGTGCGCGCACCCCTGGGTGAAAAACGAAGGCGGCTCCAATGAGCTCAGCCAACAGGAATTGCTGGATCGCTACATCGGCTACTATGCGGCTGTGACCGAGATTGACGACAATATCGCCCGCGTCATCGGCGCGCTCAAAGCAGGCGGACAATGGGAGAATACGATCATCATCTACACATCGGATCATGGCTGCGCCATCGGCCATCAGGGCTTCTTCGGCAAAGGCAACAGCACGCGCCCCCTGAATATGTATGAGGTTTCCCTGCGCGTGCCTCTCATCATCGCCGGTCCTGGCGTGGCGGCGCAGGTAGTCGACAGTTATGTCGATCACTGCGATACCTTCCATACCATCTGCGCCCTGGCCGGGCTGAGCCAGCGCGCCGGTGAAACCTATGCGGGAAAATCTTACGCGCCGATGCTGCGGGGCGAGCGCTTGAACTGGGACAATACGCGCTTCGGCGAATATGGCGACTTGCGTATGATCCGCGATGAGCGCTGGAAGCTGGTTTGGCGCTACCCGGCCGGACCGCATGACCTATTCGATTTGTCAGCCGATCCGGCTGAGCTGGTCAACGTCTTCGAGGCGAACCCTGAAGTGGCGGCGCGATACAAAGCGCGGCTGGATGCTTTTTATATCGATCGCGATGTGGCGGCTCTATCGGGCTTAGGCGTGAAGGACCAGCCGCCGCACAACTTCAAAGAAGCTTGGCGCGATGGCGAACGGGAAGCGCGTGGCTTGCAAGTTTATTGAGCCGCCGCAGCAGGCAAGCCGGTACATTGGCGAGCGATACGGTAGAGCTACCGCCTTTCGAGCGAGACCGCTAGCGCGATGCCGTCATCGAAGCCGAACTTCTCCAGCGTTAGGACCACGCGCCCGCTCATCGGCGTTACGAAAGCCAGCGGCAGTTCCTCCGGCACGCCCATCGTGCTGTAAGACATAACTTCCATGCCATCTATCGTCGCTGTCACATACAGGTCTTCCACATCGCCGTAGACCTTGTCCAGCTTGAGGACGAGCAGCTCATCTTCTTGGGCGTCGAAGACGACCAAGTCGCGGATGGCTTTGTCGTTGAGCGTAATGGTGACAGGACCATCGTCCAGCGAATGGACTGGATTGCGCGAGACAGTGACCGTGCCGGCGCCAGTCACGCCCTCGTCAAAGGTCGAGATAACCAGCGTGTAGGTCGCCGTGCGGTCGACTATTAGATTGCTCAATTCGGCGTCGAATCCCGAGCCGCCGTCATCATCAAAGGCGAATTCCTCGCCCGCGGGTGATACGACTTGCAATAGCGTATCGAGGGCGCCGCCGCTATTGATGGCGGCTGATAGTCGGTCGCCGGTTTGGGCGGGCAGGCTGTAATACAGCGCCGGCGCCGCCTCGCCGAGCGCGAAGCTGACAGCGGTGTCGAAGGCGATTGGCTTCACAGCGACCGGTGTAATGCTAACGGTGAAGTCGCCACTCTCCGCCCCCTGCGGCATCATCAGCGGTGCGGCGCTTATCAGCAGCTTGTATTCGCCGCTGTAGGGCAGCTTCAGGGGACCGATTAGGGCGTCTTTCTGCCCGCGGCTATCATCGTTGAAAGCGATTTGGGAGTCGTCGGGGCTGATGAGGGCCGCCGCCGGGTCGAAGTCGGCTGAAGCCACGCGGATGAGCAGGTATTGCCCCGCCTCGCCATCAAATTCGATCGCCGCCCTGCCATCAACCAGGCGGCTCCTGATCAGGTCTCGGTCGCCTTCAAACGAAGCTGTCGGGGCGGGCGCTGCTTTGGCAGTCGCGGTCAAGGTGATGGACGCTTGCTTGCCCGCGGCACGCCGGAAGTTGACGATATAATCGCCCGGCTGGTCGCCGTCGCCGGTGACCAAATCCAAGGTCACCACACCGCTGTCATCGGCTGTTTTCTCGGTTGTGTAGACGCTCGCGCCAGCGAAGACGACATCGATGACGACGGTCTCCTTGGCGCCGAGATTGCGCAAAGTTAGGCGATGGCTCGACCCAATGACGGCTGATTGCGGCTCGATTGACGCGACGGCATCGGGCGGGGCAAGCTGGGTGAGCCCGTCCCCGTCTGATGGCGCGGCGCTCGGCGGCTCGTCTTCATCATCAGCGGCGACTTCAAAGCTGGCTCGCGCCAGCCGCTGCCCGCCAGCTTCGTCAAGGATATGCACCGTGTAGAAACCAGCCTCATCTCCCTCGGCGCTGGAGATGGTCAAACTGAAGGCGCCGCTGGCATCGGCTTGGCGCACCGCGCTGTATTCTACCGCGCCACTGGGATCGAGGATGGTGAGCGTGAAGGCTTGATTCGCTGCTAAACCGACAGCGTCAATGCTATGCCGCGCACCGATTGAAGCCTGCGGCGGGTTGATCGCAAGGGTCACATTGTTTTCGCTGCGCTCTGCTCGCCCGATGCTCAGAAGCGCGCGGGCGAGGCGGGCGCCTTCGACGAAAATGTCGACATCATAGCTGCCCTCAGTCAGTTCTTCGGGCGCGGTGAATGTGAGCACGGCTTCCCCATTGCTGGAAGCCCGCGCCAGGATGCTATCCACCAGCAGACCGTCGCGGCTGGTGATTTGGGCGGTCACGCTGTCGAAGGCGGCCAAGCCCCCGACGGCGATATCGACCGAAGCGCCGGCTTCGATTGCCGCTGGCGAGAGCGCAACGGTGGGCTGGCGCTGCGGCTTCGGCTGGATTGTGAATTCGCCTTCGGCGATTAGGTCACCAGTCGCGTCATAAACGGCAATGAATTGCAGCCCGGCGGCATCGCCGGCTTCGGCGAAGATTTCAATGTCGATGAGCCCATCAGCGCCGCTGTGGTGGGCGCGGCGGTAGGCGACCGCTCCGGTCTCGCTGGCGGTAATCTCGACTGTGTACTGCGCCCGCGGCTCAAGCTCGGCGATGCGCAGCGATTGCGCTTTGCCAAAGGGCGCTGTCGCTGGCGACACGGTCACTTCGCCTAGGAAGTCCCGCTCTTCGCTAGGCGGTCTGGCCTCGGTCAGCGTGAATTCGCCGCTGGCGATCAACTCGCCGTCATGCTGTACTTGAAGCGTGTAGACGCCCGGCGCATCGCCTTCGGTGCTGCTGATTGGATAAGGAATATGACCAGCCTGGTCGCTGTCTTCTTCGCTGCTGAATACGACTTCGCCTTCGAATACAATTTCGATACTGTAGCGCGTATCCGGCGCCAAGCCATCAATTTCAACGGTGAAGATGGCGCGTTCCACTTCGCCCGCGGCCGGGCTAATGATCACCGTTGGCTCAATTTGCGCCCTCGCGGTCAGCACAAGCAGGGCGAGGAGCAGGCTCAGGCTCAGGCAGCGCGCAGTCCAGGATTGCATAGACAAGTCCTCTGCTGGGCAATGTGATTTCTCGGTCAATACTGTACAACTAGCGTCATTCTAGCCAGCCTATGCCAAGAATTATAGGGCAATCACTTCAAAATCATTGTGCGGCCTTCGCCACCTAAAATCACAAAATGTAAGGCTTGTCCGGTACGTTAGGATTCGCGATCGCCCTTTGGTTTACCCCCCTCGGTCCCCCCATTGCAATGGGGGGATGACCACTGATTTGTCGTGATTATCGCTAATGTGAACTTGGATTCAAGCAGAACTGGCATAGTTTATAGAGTTTGCAATATCCTAGCTCCCCTTCCCTAGCTTGCTGGGTCGCGTAGACACTGACCGCCGGCAAGGGGCTGCGCCGCGTAGGGTCGCGTAGGGCGAAAAAACAGTTGAAGCGATTGCCCTGGCAGCGGCGGCGGGGCGCGGATTCATTTGCCAGCTTCTTCGCTGTATAATAGGCGCATGAATAGTGAAATCGCGGCGGCGGATACTTGGGGCGTTATTGGGCAGGACTGGGCGGTTGGGTTGCTGCGTCAGAGCCTGCTCAACCGGCGCCAGCGTCACGCTTATCTGATCACCGGCGCGCCAGCCTTGGGCAAGCGTACCTTGGCGCTGGCTTTTGCTAGGGCGCTAAATTGTGAAAATGAGCAGATCGCCGGGCGCCCCTGCGCCGAGTGCCGCGCCTGCCGCGCTATCAGCCGCGGCAGCGAGCCGGACCTCATCATAGCAAAGGGGCAAGATGGCGCGCCGCTGAAGATTGGTGCGATTCGCGATGTCGCCCGCTTATTGGCGCTGAAGCCTTTTGCCGCCCGCTACCGAGTCGCCATCTTTGAAGATTTTGACCTGGTCGCCCCTTTGGCGCAGGACGCCCTGCTGAAAACCCTAGAAGAACCGTCGGCTAACGCGGTCTTAATTGTCTTGGCGAGCGCCCCCGAGCCAGTCTTGCCCACAATCCGCAGCCGCGCCCAGCTGATCCCCTTGCGCCCGGCGCCGCTGCAGCTGATCAAGACTGCGCTGCTCGCACGTGGCTGCGAGGAAGCGCGTGCCGATCTCATCGCTCGCCTCAGTGGCGGGCGCACCGGCTGGGCGCTGAACGCAATCCAGGATGACGCACCCTTGGAATTCCGCCACGAGATGCTGGCGGCCCTGCACGACGATATCGTAATGGAAGGGCGGCTGGCGCGACTAAAGGCGGCCGAGCGGCTGAGCAAGCGCGTCGGGCGGGATAAATCCGCCATGCGCGATATCCTTGAGATCTGGCTGACATACTGGCGCGATGTCTTGCTGCAAAGCCATGACTGCCCGGTGAAGCCCTGCAATAGCGACCGAGCCGAGGAGATACGAGCGCTGGCAGCCCGCGCTGGGGCAGGCGATGCCTACCGCGCGCTGCAGGCAACCCAGCGAACGATTGACGCACTTTCGACCAATGCCAACTTGCGGCTGGCGCTGGATGTGCTACTGCTCGATTATCCGGGGCTTGAGTAAGGGGGCGCTATTCGATTGGGATCCAGTTGGCTGGCTTCTTCGCCGCTTCGAGGATGGCATCTGGGACGAGAACAATTTTGCCGAAGCGCCGCTCTTTTTCGATTTTGCGGTGCGCCTTTCGCGCTTGGCTCAAGGGCAGGACCTGGTCAATCAGCGGCTCGTATATGCCCGCCGCCAAGTCCTTTAGCAGGCTCTCGCCGTCGCTGGGTTTGATTGAGCCGCATGAGCCGACGATGCTGAGGTTCTTCAAATAGAGGTCCATGGCGTCCAGGCGGGCTTGCCGCTTGCGCAAGGCGCCAGCGATGACCAGCCGACCGCCATATCCGAGCATAGCCAGCGATTGCGCCAGGTCAAGCTGGTCGCTGCAATGCAGGATGAGGCTGGCGCCACGCTCATCAGTCGCCACTTTGACCTGGCGGACCAAGTCATCACCGGCATCTTCGAGCACGATATCAGCGCCAATTTGATGCAGCCTGGCGGCGAACTCGCTATCGCTGATGGCGATGACTTTGGCGCCGCGCGCCTGGGCTATCTGGACTGCGGCTGCGCCAAGGCTGCCGGCCGCGCCACGGATGACGACCCGGTCCGCCCCTTGCAGCTTGCCCTTGTTCAACAGTGCCAGCTGGGCATCGGCGAAGCTGGCGCCAGCCGCGACTGCCGCTTGGTAACCGAGCCCGTCGGGCAGCGGGATCAAGTGCTCGGCGGGCAGGGCGCAGTACTCGGCATAAGCCCCGTTGATTTCGCGCCCCAGCGCCGCGGCGCAAGCAGCTACCCGGTCGCCGATTGCCCAGCCATTGACATCATCAGCGATTGCTTCGATTTCGCCGGCCAGGTCGGCACCCAGGATATGCGGCATTGGCTTGCGGATGATCAAACGTCCGCTGCGCAGCTGCAAATCACAGGGATTGACCGAGGTGGCATGCACCTTGACCAGGACTTGGCTCGGCCCCGGCGTCGGCACGCGGATTCTCGTTACCTTGAGGACCCGTGGCTTGCCGATAGCCTCCATGATGATAGCGCGCATAGAAGCGCCACTAAGAGCCATTTCCGCATTCCAATTGGCATGATCGATTCTGGGCTAGTCTAGCGCAAGGCGCGGGGGCTGTAAACGGCTTATGCGCTGCCAAATCGCCTGGAATTGCGGGCGCGTGCCTGGGCGGTTTCAGCTTCGCGATCGCGCGGCGGGGCGCTGGTTTCCAGCGAATTGAGCAGGGCGGCGGTTGCGGCAGCGACATCGGCGACGGCTCGCTGGAAAGCGGCTTGGTTGGCGGCTGAGGGCTTGCGGTAGCCACTGACCTTGCGCACATATTGCAGCGCGGCTGCTTCAATATCGGCAGCTGAACTGGGCGGGTCGTAATTAAATAGCCGGCGGATATTGCGGCACATGGCTCGTTCCTAGGTCCAAGTTACTGGCGCTGCCTATTCTACCAGGTGGCGGCCATCAATCGCATCAATTGCATCAATCGCATCAATCGCGATAGAGAGCCGGCTTCAAGTCCCGATAGTCGGCGGGCATATATGGTCGCAGGTCATCCAGGCGCATAAATTGCTCAAAGAGTTTGACGCTGTCCGGCTGATCCGGGTAATGCTGCTGCTTCCATTGGAGGAAGGGCCAGAGCCGCATTCTAGCGCTCTCAAACTCTTGCATCAGCAGCATGGCGGTGACGCCGCAGCGCTGGACGAAACGCTGCCTATCGAAGGCGTCGCTTAGCGCGTCGCGCGCGAATGGCAGCCGGCGATGCGCCAGCAAAGCCCAGCCCCGGTGGTCGCCTTCGAGCACCATATAACTGGCGCTGCTTTCCCCATCTAGCGGAATGCCGACCGAGCCCGGATTGAAGATCTGCCAGCGCCCAATATACCGCTCCAAGGCGATATGGCTATGGGCGCAGATGACGGTCTCTTCTGGCGTTTCGCCCAGCCAAGCTTGGGCTTCGCTCACTGTTGAGCGCGGCGTGATGGCGCGCCAGGGGTTGCCCGGCAAGCCGTGAAAGACGCGAATCGGCGCAGAGTCTGGGAAGCGCAGCGAAAGCGTATCGGGCAGGCAGGCGATGTAATTTGTCCATTTGCGGCCCAGCTGGTCCAGCAGCCAAGGCGGCAGGGTGAAATTCGCCCAGTGCGCCGGCATGCGTGGACTGGCGTATTCGGTGATGTAATAGCCGTTGTTGCCGCGGATGAGCGCCCAGTTGCGCTCGCTGATGACTGCCAGCACCTCGCGCGAGAAGGGACCGCAATTGATGCTGTCGCCAGCGACAACCACGTGATCGACTTGGAACTGCGCCATATCTTCAATGACGGCTTGCAAAGCAGGAAGGTTGCCATGGATATCAGCCAAGACCGCCAGTCGAGTCATATCAGCGCCTCCTTTACTGAAGCTGGGACTATTGAAGCTGATACAAGGCGAGCGCGCTTTTTCACCACTTAGGATTGGTAGCCCTCGGGGTGGCGCCGGTGCCAGTTCCAGGCAGTCCGGATGATTGCCTCGAGGTTGTTGTAGTCGGTCTCCCAGCCGAGCTCGCGCCCGATCTTTTCACTATCGGCGACTAAGACGGGCAGGTCGCCCGGGCGGCGGGGCGCTTTGATCGTAGGGATGGCGTGGCCAGTCACTTTGCGCGCCGCTTCTATCACCTCCAGCACGGAGTAACCGCTGCCGCTGCCGAGGTTGTAGACGCGGCTTGCGCCAGTGGCAAGCGCTTCCAGCGCCAAGATGTGGGCGCGCGCCAAATCCAGCACGTGCACATAATCGCGAATGCAGGTGCCATCGAGCGTGTCGTAATCGGCGCCGTATATTTCGATTGCTGGGCGCTGGTTCAAAGCGACGCTCAGGACGAGGGGAATCAAATGTGATTCGGGGTCGTGCGCTTCGCCGATGTGCCCGTCGGGGTGGGCGCCGCAAGCGTTGAAATAACGCAGGCAGCAATACTTGATGCCATAAAGCCGATCCATCCAGGCGAGCAGACGTTCCGCCATGTACTTCGTTTCGCCGTAGATGCTGCCCGGGATAAGCGCCTCGCTTTCGTTGATGGGCATGCGTTTGGGCGCATCATAAAGATTGGCAGTGGAGGACAGGATGAAGCGCTTGACGCCGTGCCGGCTGGCACATTCGAGCACATTGATTATCGTATACAGATTATCGCGCAGATAAGCGAAAGGCTGCCGCATGCTCTCGGAGACTTCAATCTGCGAAGCGAAGTGCATGATGCCGTCAAACTGATGGGCTTCAAAGAGCGCTGCCAGCGCCGCTCGGTCGTGCAAATCGCCGATGATGAGAGCCGCGTCCGGATGCACCGCCCCGCGATTGCCCTTGACCAAATTGTCGAAGACCACAACTTGGTAGCCGCGCTCGGCCAGCAGCTGCACGACATGGCTGCCGATATAGCCGGCGCCGCCTGTCACCAGGACTTTCATTCATTGTCTCCCTGCCCAGCGGCACATTATAGCTTACTATGCGGCTGGTCAAAAATTTATATTCTGCCTGTGGCACCCTTAGCGCTTGTATTGTGGAAGCGCTAGGACTTATGGTTTAATCGACTTTGACGAAAGTGATGATGGCAAGGCAACGATGACGCAGCCTGATAAAGGCGAATCGAAATGGACGCGGGCGGAGCGACAGGCTCTGCGCAAGCTGATAAGCATGGCGCTAATCTTGCTGGCGGCGATTGCCGTCGCCGGCACGATCGCCGCGTTTCTGAGCGCCGCGCTGGGCACGGTCTAAGCGAGCTGGCTGATTCACGTCTGGATTCGGGGTATAATGCGGTAGAGGTGGAGGAGATTCAACATGATTGAAACGCCAATACTCAATGTACTTGATGTTGTTACCGACTTTCTGGCTACAGAACCAACCGATGAGGAATTGCTTGCTTATCAGTTTACTGACGAGATGCAAGAGCGCATTCATTATCTGCTCGAACGAAACGGCGAGGGCGAGCTGACATGTGAAGAGCGGCATGAATTAGATGACTTTATACGTGCCAACAGAATGATGGCTCGCCTAAAAGTCAATGTTCGCCTTCGGTTGGCGGATATAGAAAGATGACCATCTCCGTTCGACAGCGCCGTCTGATTCACGAGCTGGCGGGCGGTTGCTGTGAGTATTGTCGCTTAGGTCGTGGCGAACAGTCGGCTAAGTTTCATATCGATCATATCATTGCTATCAAGCATGGCGGTGAAGATATGAATCAGAATCTTTGCCTCGCCTGTTTGGATTGCAACTTGAAGAAGGGAGCCAATGTAGCTGCCCTCGATCCACTGGACGGCAAGCCGACAACGCTGTTCCATCCGCGTTTGCAAGTTTGGAACGAGCACTTTCAGATTGAAGACGATGCGTCGGTAATGGGTATCACACCAGAGGGTCGCACAACGGTTTCTGTACTTGGCATAAACAGCGAAATTAGACGCCGGCAGCGGTATAAAGAAATGCTGCTAGGCAACTACCCATGCCAGAACAAACCCTGACGCTCGTCGCCGAAGCGCCCAATCAACGTCTCGACCGCTTGGTTCAGGCGCATTTGGCTGGTTTCTCCCGCGCGCAAGCGCAGGCATTGATTCGCGCGGGCTATGTGCTGGTTGATGGCGCGGCACAGAAAACCGGCTTCAAACTCAAAGGCGGCGAACAAATCACGGTGCGCATCCCAGCGCGCGAAGAGACATCGATCGAGCCAGAAGCGCTCCCGCTCGATATCGTCTACGAAGACGAAGAGCTGGCGGTCATCGACAAGCGGGCTGGCATGGTTGTTCAACCAGGACCCGGCAACAAAAGCGGCACGCTGGTCAATGCCCTGCTGGCGCGCTACCCAGAGCTGGCTGATATGATAGACGACCCCGAGGCTGGCCAGCGCCTGGGCATCGTTCATCGGCTGGACCGGGGCACCAGCGGGCTCATCGTCACCGCCCGCAACAAGCCGGCGCTGCTGGCACTGATGAGCCAATTCCAGGCGCGGACGGTGCATAAAGTTTATCTGGCGCTGTTGGAGCGGAGGCCCGCCTCCAATACTGGCCTCATTGACGCGCCCATCGCCCGCGACCCGCGGCAGCGCAAACGGATGGCGGTGCAGCGCTCGGGAAAGCCAGCGCAGACTGAATTCGAGCTGCTGGACGATAACTTCCAGGGCGAGCGGGCGCTGGCGCGGCTCAAGCTGCTAACGGGGCGGACGCATCAAATACGCGTGCACATGGCATTCATCGGCTGCCCCGTGCTGGGCGATGCGGTTTATGGCTATCGCAAGCAGCGCGTGAAAATGAAGCGGCAATTCCTGCACGCGCATGAGTTGGCTTTTGATCATCCGCTGACTGGGGAGCGGCTGGTGTTTAGGAGCGAGCTGCCGGTTGGGCTGCGGACTGTGATGGAGAAGCTGCGCTGACTATGCGCCTGGAGGCGATAGCCTAACAATCGCAGTAAAGATGGCTGTCATAATACTCATGGCGATGACGATGCGCCAAGTCAAGTCAGATTTCAGCTTTTCCATGTCAGCCCGCAGTTTTTCCACGTCTGCTTTGGTGGCGACGTGTTCCTGGCTGACTTCCAGTTTGGCAATCTGTGCGACCTGCCTGTTTACTGTTTCAATCACGAATCTATCTTCCGCTTCTGTTTGGGCAGCCATCGGTGATTCCTCAATGTTTCAGCCAAATCTTACTGTCCAGTTTCTTTCATTTGGCGGGCGCTGTCAAGTTTGTGTTCGGGGCTTGCGAGCTGTGATGGAGAAGCTGCGCTGACTATGCGCCTGGAGGCGATAGCCTAACAATCGCAGTAAAGATGGCTGTCATAATACTCATGGCGATGACGATGCGCCAAGTCAAGTCAGATTTCAGCTTTTCCATGTCGGCGCGTAGTCGCTCAATATCGGTTTGCACCATTGCCACATCAGCCTTTGTAGCCACATGCTCCTGGCTGGCTTCCAGCTTGGCAATCTGTTCCACCTGCCGATTGACGGTTTCGAGGATGAATCTGTCTTCTGCATTTGTTTGGGCAGCCATCGGTGATTTCTCAATGTTTCAGCCAAATCTTACTGTTCAGTTTCTTTCATTTGGCGGGCGCTGTCAAGTTTGTGTTCGGGGCTTACGCTAAGGGATTTCGCCACAGAGGCACAGAGCGTTTAAACCACAAAGACACGAAGGTCGCGAAGGATTTGTCGGTGGAGTTGACGACTGTGCTGGCGAAGCTGCGTTAGGGGGGATTGGTTTTGCCACAGAGGCACAGAGATTAGCTACTCGGGCTTGCGTATTTCTCGAATAGTCGCGCAGCCAACGCTTCGTCTTTCCATATCTTTTGAATCGCATACTCCTTGTCATCAAGCGGATCTATAACTCTCCAATAATTAAATCCATGCATGCTGGGTTTCGCGGGCGCTGTTGTGGGATGGATGATTGCCTTGGCTGAACTAGCAACTGTCCAATCTCGGTCTTGAACGTGAATGACTTTTTTGAACGAAACTTGCATGTCTTGGGGAAGGGTCAGCGTCGCATCCTCAGCCAGGATTTCGCCCTTATAACGCAAAAATACCGGAATCTCCGCGGATATTTCTGGTAATGGGCTTGTCTTTTCTGTCTGCTTCGTGTTATCTGCATCAGGGGAATCGAGATTTTCCTCATCCTCCTCTTCATTATGCCGCCGAAGACGTCGCGCGATTTCTTGATCCACCAAGTCATCCCAAGCGCGCTTGACCAGCGGCCTGAATTCTTGAATGACGGTCTGCCATATTGCTCCCGAATGCACTTGTTTGGCAAAGTGCTTGACAAAATCGTCTGACGGGTGATTGAGTTCCTTCTCTAACAAGTTACTAACTTTGATTTTGCGTACAGTTTGATCGGGGGCGTAGCGAGATTTGGTGAACCCTTCGAGCGCGCTGATCTGAGATCGATCAAGATTACGTAGGTCAATCGCAAGGAAGGGCTCTTCATCCATAACATTGCGTTTCTTTAGGTCAGTGTAGAAGCGATATTCGAGACCATTTGTTAGGATGCCGAATTCCACATCAAGCGCGACAAAATAACTGTGCAGTTGTTTCCAATGGTGTTGATTTAGCGAAGTATTGGCAGATTTCACCTCAACCAAAATGATAGGTCTACCGTCGCGTTTAATCATATAATCGACGCGATCTGTCCCGCTTGAATGGGGGGCGGCTGTATACTGTGGCTCAACCTCAGTAAGGTTAAAAATATCGTATCCCAATGCGCGAATGAAAGGGCGGATTGAGACCATTTCTGTCGCCGCCTCGCTGTTTATCAGGTGTCGCTGACTCTGTATCTGCTCCGATATTTTGCTCAACGAATCAAACAAGCTCATCTTATGTTTCCTTGTATTGCTTGCAACCGATCCCTCAGCTTAACATATCCTCTCTACGCCCGCTCTTCTCCCTTTGCCCTGGGGATTCAGGGAGTGGTGAATTATCGATATAAGGCTCGCTTGTGCTGAGTTGTAGGGGCGATCCTTGGATCGCCCAAAATCTGCTTCTGCAACTGTGGGCGACACAAGTGTCGCCCCTACATCTAGGTTATCCATATACAGAATTTCGGTCTGCATATCCTCGCATTCACCACTCCCGGGATTCGCCGCAGTCCCTCGCAAGTCGCGACTTGGCTCGCCCGTCGATTTCAGGATGGTGTCGGAAGCGGGCGCGGAGGGCGTGGAGATTTAGGATGATAAGATACGTTTGTACAGCGCTTCATCTCTGTTATCTTTCCAGCCGGCCACTAAGCGTAGTATGCGCTGGTTGCCATCCAGTGGGTCAACGACATGCCAGAATTCCCAGCTGTTAATTTTTTCCTTGTTCCAAGTTTCGGAATCAAACGTTTCGTCGACGCTTCTTATGGCGCGCCATACTGCATCAGAAGCTCTCATAAGTTCGCCTTTATACCTGACAGCTTTCGAGGCAAGGAAAATCCCTTTGCGGACACTATCAAGGCTCAACTCCGCTTCGAATCTGTGGCCATCGCGATAGCCATAGATTGGAATATATCCGTCCGGCGGCGGTGGCGGGGGTGGGGGTAGGGGTGGTTTGGGTTTAGTCTTACGCCGCGCCACATAGTCATCAATCGCCTGCTTAACCAGAGGTCTGTATTCCTCGAAAACTCGTTTCGTTTTTCTTCCTTCGTGTATATTGTAGATGACGTTTTCGATAAGCCAATCGTTTGGATAAGATAATATCCGTTCAACCCTTGCGCTTATCTTCATGAAACGAATGGATTTAATCGGATCGAATTGCGCCTTCGTGAAGCCCTCTAGTATTTCTACCGTCTGCTTATCGAGATCCAACAAGTCAATTTCAAGGAATGGCTCCTTGTCCATGATGTTGGACTTATCCATGTCAGTATAGAAACGATATGCGATGCCGTTTGTCAGGATGCCGATACGCGCCTTGTCCGCATTGAAGTACTCAAAGAGTTGCTTCCAGTGTTTGTGGCTTAGTTTTTCGCTCGCCTTCTTCCCTTCCAAGACAATGATTGGCGCCCCATCTCGCAGGACTGCGAAGTCGACAGCATCCCAATTTAGAATTGGGTACTGTTTACGGACTTCTGCAGGATTTTTCGTATCGTAACCGAGCGCGTCTATGAAGGGCTCGATGGAGACCTGTTCCGTAGTGATCTCACGGCCATTCATCGCATTGCGGTGTTTCTTTATGTTTTCAGAAATCTCGCTCAAGGCATTAAACAGGCTCATCTTATGTAACCTTGACTTTCTTTCAGACAGTGCCTTAGTTTAACATATCCTCTCTACGCCCGCTTTTCTCCCTTGCCACTGCGCTGCGCGTAGACACTGCACTTCCCGCCGCGGCAAATGCCAAATCGGCGCATTTGCTTTCAATCTTTGTGTCCTTTGTCTCTTTGTGGTAAAAGAAGCAGTATGCAAACCACCACGCAACAACCCACTGCCTTCCACCTGATGACCAAGCCGCGCGGCGCCATCTGCAACCTCGATTGCAAATACTGCTATTTCCTCTCCAAAGAAGCGCTCTACCCGGGCAGCAAGTTCCGCATGTCGGATAACTTGCTCGAGGAATACATCCGCCAATACATCCAAGCGCAGGCGGTCAAGGACATCAACTTCGCCTGGCAGGGCGGCGAGCCGACCTTGATGGGCATCGAGTTCTTCCGCCAGGCGGTGCGCTATCAGCAGAAGCACAAGCGCCCCCACATGCGCATCACCAACGCCCTGCAAACCAACGCCGTCACGCTCGATGACGAATGGTGTCAGTTCTTCGCCGAGAACGACTTCTTGCTCGGCGTCAGCCTCGATGGTCCGCGCGATATGCACGATTTCTACCGCGTCGACAAAGGCGGCAATCCCACCTTCGACAAGGTAATGGCTGGCATTCGGCTGCTGCAAAAGCACGGCGCCGACTACAATATCCTAACGACGGTGCATGCCGCCAACGAAGGGCAGGGGCAGCGTGTCTACCAGTTTCTGCGCGATGAAGTGGGGACGGCGTTCATGCAGTTCATCCCCATTGTCGAGCGCGATAACGACACCGGCTACCAAGAGGGCAGCGATGTAACCGAGCGCTCCATCACCGCGGCTGGTTACGGGCAATTCCTCATCGATATGTACGAAGAATGGCTGCGGCACGATGTCGGCACAGTCTTCGTGCAGATCTTCGATATCGCGCTGGCCGCCTGGACCGGCGCGCCGCCCGGGCTCTGCATCTTCGACGAGACCTGCGGCTTAGCGCTGGCGATGGAGCACAATGGCGATGTCTTCTCCTGCGATCACTATGTCGAGCCAGATTACAAGCTGGGCAATATTATGGATGTGCCGCTGAGCGAGATCGTGGTCATGGACGAGCAGATTCAGTTCGGGCAAGACAAGCGCGATACCCTGCCGCAGTACTGCCTCGATTGCGAAGTGAAGTTCGTCTGCAATGGCGGCTGCCCCAAGAATCGCTTCATCGAGACGCCCACTGGCGAGCCTGGCTTAAATTATCTCTGCGCCGGTTATCGCGCCTTCTTCAACCACATCCGCCCGACCATGAACTTCATGGCGGCTGAGCTGGCGCAGCGCCGCCCGCCAGCCAATGTGATGCGTCAAATGGCGCGCCACGACGCCGAGCGAGAGCGGGCTTTCGCGCAAGCGGGGCGCAACGACCCCTGCCCCTGCGGCAGTGGGAAGAAGTTCAAGCGCTGTCATGGCTTGCGCAAACGGGTATAGCCGGCGGATTCACCTTCACCGCCGGGAATATCCGTTACAATGAATGAAACGATGAAGGGATAGAACTCATATGGAAGAGCCGACCGTCGCGCTGAAAGTGCCGGCGTCAATTTATGAGTTTGCGCAGGACATCGCGAACGAGACCAATGGCACGGCCGAGTCTGTGCTGCTCGAAAGCCTGGCAATGCTATTTTGCCCGGACCATGAGCGGGTCAAGAATCCGGATTCGATCTCCGGTTTCAACGATGAGCAACTGTGGATGATCGTTCAGCAGCGGCTAAACCCCAAGCAAGATGCCCGCTGGCGCGACTTGGTGGATCGCGGCAATCGGGGTGTACTTAGCGATCGAGAAGCTACAGAATTGGATGCCTGGGTCGCGCGTGTCGATCAGCAGATGCTGCTTCGTTCAAGGGCGCTTCTCTTACTCAAGCGGCGCGGACATGATATAAACCGTTACTTTGAAAACGTAGTGTAGTCGATGGCTCATATTTCGAGCCATCTGCGGCACCAGGTTTCCGAACGAGCGCGCTACCTCTGTGAGTACTGCCAGACTCAACGACGAATTGTAGTCTCAATGCAAATTGACCATATCACTCCGCAATCTGCCGCCGGCGCTACCAGTCTGGAAAATCCCTGTTTCGCCTGCATTGCTTGCAATAGCTATAAGGCTTGTCCGGTACTAACATAGCAGCGTAGCCAGGGCGCCGTCGGCTCGCCCGGCACCGCGATTCAAGAGTATGCCCATGTTGTATGCCGCCGTCTTTGCCGCTACTCGGGCGAGCATTCCGTGTTCGCTGTGGGCATTGATGCGATGTAAGCCAAATGTTTGAACAAGTCTGGCGATCACCGTCTCGATGATTTGCCGGTGTTTGCGCAGCCAGCGCATGGTTTTGCCGGGCTTGTCGCCTTTGATGTTGCTCGCTCGTGGCGCGATAACTTCAGCGTCATATTGGCGTTGCCAATGTCTGATCCATCGCAGTCCACTGAACCCGCCGTCAGCGAGATAGGTCAAGCCACGAGCGTCTCCGGCACACAGGGCGGGGCTGATGGATTCTGGACTAGGGATTCTGCGAAGTTTATATGTTCGATGCTTGGGCAATTCGATTTCAATCACACGCTTGCATCCCTGGCGACTGCTCACCAGCGCTTCCATCAGCCAGCGGTCATCAATGTTTGCCAGACCAAGCATCCAGCCCGTGATGACACCGCTGTCGCTGGCGCAGACCAACAGCTGCTGTCCGAAATACCAGCCGCCATGATTGCCGCCGCGGCCTTTCTTGCCGAAGAGCCAATGCCGATCATGGCTGATGGCTTGGCCCAGACTACAGTGCGGCAGCGGCGTACAATCCACCGCCTCGTACACAGCGGTGCTGCAAAGCATCTGCGCCAGCTCTTGCTGCAAGCATACAAAGGCGGCCCACAGATCGCGAAGACGCTTGTTGAACTGACTGCGTTTCAGCATCCGGGGAAACCATGACCGACCATTTTCAAGCATGTAACGCACTATGCCTCGCTCAGATTGCCAAGGCACACCAGCGCGCCATTGCGCAGCAATCGCGACCGTCAGCACTTCGCTATCACTCATTTGCAGGGGCGGACCTGGATGTCGCTTCATCAGGGAGATCATTTTACTTTTGTACCAATCGTCAATCACCACGTATAATGTCGTGAAGAAGGTGTCTAAATCCATGAGTAAGCTCCTTATTTGGAAGTTTGGCGCTTACTCTAAATTAGCACCTTCTTTAAATTCGCAATTACATACAGCGAACCAGTACCGGACAAGCCTTATAAGCGCGATTATCAATTTGGCATCGATCCGCTTACGACAATGGAAGCCCCGCTATTTTATCCTCGGCAACAAGAATGGGCTGCTCATTTTCGCTGGAGCGACGACAGTTTGTGTTTGATAGGCTTAACTGCGACTGGGCGAGCGACTGTAAATCGCTTGAGAATAAATCGTACCGAGATGGTGGAGTCTCGGCGCGTATGGGTTGAAGCTGGGAAGCATCCCCCCAATACTGGATTATTGATATATCGGCAACGATTCATTTTTGCATCAGGATATGAGGAAAGGTCAAGCCCATGCCAAAACAAGTCATCTCAACCGACAAAGCGCCGGCGGCGGTCGGTGCCTATTCCCAAGGCATCATCGCCGGCGGTTTCATCTTCACCGCCGGGCAGGTTCCGCTGATCCCGGGTACATCCAATCTGCGCGACGGCGGCATCGAAGCGCAGACGCGGCAGGTGATGAACAACATCAAGAACCTGTTGGAAGCAGCCGGCAGCAGCCTCGACCGGGTCGTCAAGACCACCGTCTTCCTCGCGGATATTGAAGACTTCGCTGCCTTTAATCAAGTATACAGCAGCTTCTTCTCGGCTGATCCGCCGGCGCGTACGACGGTGCAGGCGGGTGGCTTGCCGCTTGGCGCGCTGCTTGAGATTGAAGCGGTGGCGCTGTTGGAATCCTAGCCTACGCGGCGCTGGCGCCATCTGCTATACTGCTGCGCTGTTCCCCCACAAGCGACCGATTACTGAGGAATCAAGGGCCGATGATTGATGTCAATCAGCTGCGCAAGGGCACCACATTCACCCAGAATGACAATCTCTATCGGGTATTGGAATACCGGCATCACAAACCCGGGCGCGGGAAAGCGACGATCCGGGTGACTGTCCGCGATTTACGCAGCGGCTCAACCATCGAGATGACCTTCAACTCGGGCGAACGGGTGGAAGATATTCGCGTTGAAGCCCGGACGGTTGAGTTCCTGTACGCCGATGAAGATTTTGTCACCTTTATGAATACGGAGACCTACGATCAGCCGCAGCTGAACCGCGCTGTCTTCGGCGATGACCTCAAGTTCATCAAAGACAGCATGGCGATCAAGCTGCTCAGTTATGAAGGCGAGATCATCGATTACGAATTGCCCAAGACGATGGAATACAAGGTGGTTGAAGTGGAAGCCGCTGTCGCTGGCGATACCGCTAATAGCCCGACCAAGAAAATCCGGCTGGAAAGCGGCTTTGAAGTCAGCGCGCCCATGTTCATCAAGGCCGGTGATGTAGTCAAAATCAACCTCGAAGACGAAGCCTACGTGACCCGCGTCAGCAAGTAGCTCAGGGCGATAAACCCGGCACGATCACCCGAAACAGCAGATAAAGATCCAAGGCGGCTAGGCTGGTCAGCAGAAGCGGCGTCAGCCAGCGAAGCCATCTTAGGCGCGCGGGCAGGCGGGCAGGAAAATAGTCAAGCCCATAAACCAAGATGATGGCGATGGGAAGCAGCGCCGGGAACAAGTATCGCCCCTGCCATTGCTGAAACTCAATGTTGTAGTAGAGGTATTGCAAGAAGACCAGCAGCAGCGTTGCCAGCAAGACGATGGCGCTGTCTCGGGCAATGGGCAGAGGAGCGGGCGGCTGCTCTGCCTTAGCCTTGGCGCGGCTGGCAAGCAGAGCGCCGGCCAGCCCCGCGATCAGCAGCAGCGCAAAGCCACGATAGACCCAGCCGCCGAAGACGCTATCCAGCGGCAGCGCCATCCAGCCAAACTGGCCCCAAAAGCTCTTGAAGGTTGTGCTCGACATCTGCCCGATGTAGGTGGCGAATCCATGCTGCGCGATGAATTCGGCACTGCGAGCTTGACCGACGACGACCGCGTCGTGCGCGCCCAGCCCAAGGAAATCGGGGAAGCCATAGACGGCGATATTGCGCAGCCACCAAAGCCCCCCCATCAGCCCGGCGACCAGCGCGAATACAGCAAGCGCGCGGGCAAATTCTTGAGGCGAGCGGCGACCGCGCCGCCACTTCAGCCATAAGCCAAGCGGCACAATCAGCGCCAGAAAATAGATGGTCAGCTTCGTCAGCAGCGCTAAGCCGACGCTCAGCCCCAGCGGCCAAACCGGCGCCGCTTCTGATTGCTGATACCGTATCAGCCAGAGCAGCGCCAGCGCGACCAGCACCTCAGCCAGGGCGTCGTTGTTGACCGACGCCATCATGCTCAGGTGCTGCGGCAAAAAGGCGACCAGCGCCATCGCGCCCAGGGCAACCGAGGGCTGCCCCGGCAAGAGTAAGCGGCTGAGGCCAAAGCCCAGGCAAAGCAGGGCGCCGCCCAGGGCGACCGACAAGAGCCGCAGCGCGACCAAATCGCCAGCGCTCAACTGATAGACAAGCGATGCCAGCAGATAATAAAGCGGCGGATGATGATCTTCGTATTGAATGCTGTCGAGGCGGCCAAGCAGCGTTGGGGCGAAGCGCGCTGTCGTAAGCTGCGCCAAGTAATCGCTTTGCCAGTCGCCCGGCAGTATCCGCGGGCAGCAGCCGTCTTGCGCGATTTGCCTGATATAATTGAAATGTGCCGGTTCGTCAGGCGCTTGCCAGGGCGGGGTGAAGCGGGCGTATAGCGCGCCGGCGACCAGATAACTCAGCAGAATGAAGGCGAAAAGCGTCTTCTCGGCGGCGCTAAGCGGCATGACCCTCTCGCAAGTATCGGCGGGCAATTGCACTGTTATGATGGCATAAGTTGGCTGATTTGCCAGCGCGGGCAGCTACCAAGCCTGGGCGGCCAGCGCTTGCTTGATATAAGCCTAGGGACCAGCCGAGATCCCGCCTTGGCGCGCTGAAATCCGATAGGCATGTTCAATATCGCGCCTGAGAATCTGCGCTATACTAAGCTAAGTTTCGCCAAGAACACGAGGCTTAAATGAGACAAAGCGGCATCAAAGTTGTATCCATCGGCGGCGGCTTGGGCGCGGTGCAGATCATGCGCGGCATGCAGCGCCATACCGACAATTTGACCGGCATCATCGCCGTGACTGACACCGGGCGCAGTACGGGCATCGTCCGCGAGTTCGCCCAAATCCCCGCCCCGGGCGATATCCGCAACGCCCTAGCGACCCTCGCCCTAGATGATGATTCGCTATTGACGCGGCTGATGCAGCATCGGATTGTCGCGCCCGGCGATCCCAAGCTGGATGGCATGGCATTTGGCAATCTCTTCATCGCCGCCCTGACGCAGATGTCGGGCAGTTTTGTCATGGCGATAGAACAGATTAGCGAATTCCTCGATGTGCGGGCGAATATCTACCCGGTCACCGAAGAAAACACCCATATCTGCGCCGAGCTGGTCGATGGCTCCATCGTTGAGCAGGAATTCAACGTGCGGCGCCTGGATAAAGCAGCCATCAAACGCATCTTCGTGCAAAACCCAGAGGCGACTGCCTATCAGCCAGCGGTCGATGCGATTCTCAACGCGGACCTAATCACGATTGGTCCTGGCAGCCTCTTTACCACCGTGATTGCCTGCCTCGCCTTCAAAGAGATTTCGCAGGCAATTCGGGATTCCAAGGCGCTGAAAGTCTACGTTTGCAATACCACAACCCAGCCCGGGCAGACCGACGATTACACCCTGTCCGACCATGTACAGCAAGTGATTTCTTACCTGGGCATCGGCGTGCTGGATTATGTGGTGCTCAATAAGTCGCAGCCCAGCGAGGAGCTGATGGACCTGTACGCGCGGGAGAAGGTCGATGTGCTGCTGCCCAGCTCACATGAATTTCACAATATCTTGACGATGAATGTTAGGCCCAAGCTGGCTGACGTGGCGGATACCAAATCGGGCAAGCGGGCGCTGTGGCAGAAGCAAGACACCATCCGCCACAATCCGGAGCTAATCGCGCATACTTTGATGCAGTTAATGGGCGAGCGCCAGGCGGTTGTGGCGGCGGATTAACCCGGCAGTTCGGGAAACAGAATCTCTGTGTTCGCGCTCGATTCGTTACCGTCCAAAATCGTATCAATCTTGTCAAATTTCTTATCCAACTGACGCGTCCGCGCGCCAGTCAATTCGCGGAATTTACGCTCCAGCGTCGAGAAGTTCTTTTCCATGCCGTCCATTTGATCGGTGTACTTCGCCCATTCGGTTCTGATTTCGGTTAGCACGGCGAACACTTTTTGCGATCTTTTCTCAAAGGCGAGGCTCTGCGCTGCTTGGTGTATCACGGCAAGCACGGGATACAAGTTCATCGGCGAGCACAAGACGATTCTATTTTGCATGGCAAAGTCCATCATGCTGTGATCTTTCTCGTGCATGAATCGATAGACCGGTTCGTTCGGGATCAGCAGCACCACACAGTTGACAGTATCTTCATTGATGTAGCCTTTGTTCGCCACGTCTCTTATCACATTGCGCACGTTTCGGCCGAAGGCATCCGCATACTTGGCGCGTTCATGATTGTTGTCCGCCTTATGATACATATCGTAATTGTCAAATGAGTATTTGACGTCCATATGCACGTAGATACCGGTTGGCAGCGTAATGGTGAAGTCGGGTCGTTCGCCCGATGGCAGTGTCATTTGTTTATAGAAATTGATGCCTTCGGCGAATCCCATGAGCTTCAGCAAGTCTTCGGCAATCCGCTCGCCCCATTGCCCGCGCGCCCGGTTATCAGCCAACGCTCGATGCAATTCTGAGGTTGTCTGCGTCAGGTTCTTCAACTGGTCATCCAACGCGCCCAGTTTGCTTTCTCGCGCCTTTTCAAACTCATCAATCAGCTGTTGCACTTTGCCCAGCTTGTCGTCCATTTCGCCCAATCGCCGGTTGATTAGCGTTTCTTTCTCATCCAGCTTGCTAAAATGCTGCTTGGTCTGATTGTCGGATTTATCCTGCAATTGGTTCAAATGAACTTTGTTCGATTCTTCAAGGCTCTTGGCTGATTTCTCGATAACGTCGCTGACATTCTTCTGATTCTTTTCCAGCTCGGTTGGCACCGTATTCAATACGGAAGACATCTGCTCAAGCTGCTGGTCGATGAGCTTTTTCTTCGCTTCTAAGTCGGCGATATGCTCCTTCGTCTGCGTCTCGGCTTTTTCCGTTAGCTGGTTCAAATAATTCTGGTTGGTCTCTTTGAGCGCTTTCGTCGATTTATCCAAGACCTCAGTGACTTTGTTTTGGTTCTCTTTCAGATTGCTGGGGACCTGGTTCAAGGTTTCGGCCATCGATTGCGACATCGACTGCAATTGCTGGTCGATGAGTTCTTTCTTGCTTTCCAACGTATTGCTATGCTGTTTTTCCTGATCCTCGAATCGACCGCTTGCCAATTCAAGGAATCCCCTTTGATTTCTTAGCAATGCTTCATTGGATAAATGTTCAAAGGAGGACTTCATTTCTCTCGTGGCAGTTTCGTAAGCGCTTTTGTTCTCACTCAGCGCTTTTTCAAATGCTGACTTCTGCTCACCCATCGCCCGGTCAAAGGATCGTTTCATGCTAAAGCGGCTGAACATGAGCAGCATGATGCCTCCCAGCACTCCAACTGCCGCGCCTACGAAGAGGCTTAATCCATCCAGCCTGTTAATCAACGCAGCAAAATCATCCATGTGGTCCCCTCTCGTGTTCAGGCACAGTGAGCTTACCCCGATTTAATCGACTGTCAACAGAGGCTTAATTGTGCCTGCGATAGTACCTTTCGCGCCCTTGCGCCCGTGTTATAATGAGCGGCGTCGCATTGAATTGGGCTGGGGCCGCTGGGCAGCGCGGCCAGCTGGAGTGAGAAAGGGAATCGGCTTGACTTCTCTAGTGCTTACGGTACGGGAGACACTGCGCTACCGCGGCGCCATCGGGCAGTGGAGTTGGGTGCTGCATCGTCTCACCGGCGTCGGCGTCGTGCTATTCCTGGCGCTGCATGTCATCGACACCTCATGGGCTGTCTTCTACCCTCACCTGTATGTCAAAGCCATCGCCGCTTATCAGTCGCCCCTGTTCACGCTGGGCGAGTTTGGCTTGGTCTTTGCCGTTGTCTATCATGCCTTTAATGGCATACGCATCATCATATTCGATTACAAGCCAGAGCTTTGGCGGCATCAGGCGCAGGCAGCTATCGCTGTGCTCGTCTTAACTTTGCTGGTGCTGGCGCCGGTCTTCTTGGGCATGGCTTCTCACGTCATCGATTTCTATGTTCATGAAGCGGCCATCGCCAACGACAAGCTGCTGGATGTGCTGGTCTTCTCGGTTCTGGAGCAGTTGCCCTTCATCGCTGGCTTCGTCGGCGTGCTGGCGGCGGCGATCGTGCTGGCGGCTGTCTACAGCTTGATAAGCGGCGAGCCGTCTCAAGGGCATCAGTACCCGCAAGCCAGCCCGATTGAGCGCTTCTGGTGGGGCTTCATGCGCCTAAGCGGGCTTCTGATCCTGCCGCTGGTCTTCGGGCATCTGGCGCTGATGCACGTGGTGCAGGGCGTCTTCGATATCACCGCCTCGCAAGCGGTGGCTGGCACCATGGCGAGTAACGGGACGATCGGCCCTGTGCCCAGCGCTGTCGAATTTGTTTATCATCGCTGGTCTTATGCCGCCGGTGGGTTATTCGTCTGGCGAATTTATGACCTCTTTCTGTTGGCGCTGGTCACGATCCACGGCTTCAATGGCCTGCGCTATGTATTGACTGATTATACCAGCGGCAGCCATTTCGCCCGGCGGACGGCAGTCGCGCTATGCACGGTAACGGCGGCGGTGCTGCTATCGGTTGGCGCGGCGGCGCTGCTTGTTCCGCTCGAAAAAGACATCGTGGACGAGGCGATGGCGGCGACGGCGGAGATTTATGAATTGCGCGGCGAAGAGCTGCCAGCCGAATTGGAAGCGTTTCTGAGTGACGATGAATAAGTAGGGCGAAGCAGTTATCGTCGGCTAAACGAGGGCTAAACGGGGGCTGAATGCAAATTCATAAGCACGATGCGATCATCATAGGCGCGGGCGGCGCCGGGCTCATGGCAGCGCTTTATGCCAGCAAAGGCGGCGCTGATGTCGCGGTGGTCAGCAAGCTCTACCCAACTCGCAGCCATACCGGCACCGCGCAAGGGGGCATCGGCGCGGCGCTGGGCAACTTGGATGAAGACCAGCCGATTTACCATACCTATGACACGGTAAAGGGCGGCGATTACCTGGCGGACCAGCACGCAGCCAAGATCTTGGCTGAGAACGCGGTCGAAGCTGTCATCGAGCTGGAGCACATGGGCTTGCCCTTTGACCGCACCTCGGAGAAGCGCATCAGCCAGCGGCGCTTCGGCGGGCATACGCGCAACTTCGGCGAAGAGCTGGTGCGGCGCGCCTGCCACGCGGCCGATCGCACCGGGCATATGATCTTGCAGACGCTCTATCAGCAGTGCATCAAAAACGAAGTCAATTTCTTTGATGAATTTCAAGTGGTAGACATGATCATCGTTGGTGGTGTGGTCGCCGGTGTGGTCGCCATTGAGCTGGGCACGGGCGAGTTTCACATCTTCCATGGCAAAGCCTGCTTCTTCGCTTCTGGTGGCTGGGGGCGCTGCTGGTCGGTAACGAGCAACGCCCATTCGCTGACCGGCGATGGCGCCGCCATTGCCCTGCGCCGCGGGCTGCCACTGCAAGATATGGAGTTCTTCCAATTTCATCCGACTGGCATCTATCGCATGGGCATCTTGATCACCGAGGGCGTTCGTGGCGAGGGCGGGGTGCTAATCAACAGCGTCGGCGAGCGCTTCATGGAACGTTACGCGCCCAGCGCCAAAGATCTAGCCAGCCGCGATGTGGTCAGCCGCGCAATTTACCTCGAAACGCGGGCGGGCCGCAGCATCAAGAATCGTGGCTACGTGCACCTCGATGTGCGCCCGCAGACGGTCAATCGTTATTTCGCGGAAGAGGGGCGCGCCCGGGCAGACTTCATCGATGAGAGCACGGTCGAGCGCAAGCTGCCCGATATTCTCGATTTCTGCCGCACCTATCTGGGCGTCGACCCGGTCCAAGAGCCGATGCCAGTGCAGCCGACGGCGCATTATGCCATGGGCGGGATCCCTACCAATATCGATGCCGAAGTGCTCATCGACGCTGCTGGCACGGTGATGCCGGGCGCCTTCGCGGCGGGCGAAACGGCTTGCGTCAGTGTGCATGGCGCCAATCGATTGGGCACAAACTCGCTGGTCGATCTGGTTGTCTTTGGCCGGCGGGGCGGCATGAAGATGGCGGAGTGGGTCAAACAGTGTGATTGGGCGCCGCTGCCGCCGGACGCAGGCGCCGAGATAGAAGCTGAATTTGAGCGGATTCGCAATGGCGCCGGCAAGTCCCGCCCCGGTGAATTGCGCGCCAAAATGCAAGAGACGATGATGGACAATGTCGGCGTCTTCCGCACCGAAGAGACGCTGAAGCAAGGCATCAGCGACCTGGCGCAACTGCGCGAGCGCTTCCGCAAAGATCTGCATATCGATGACAAATCGCGCGTCTTCAATACCGATCTGATGGAAGCCTGGGAATTTGGCTGCCTGCTGGATCTGGCTGATGTGACGGCGCGGGCGGCGCGGGAGCGGAAGGAGAGCCGCGGGGCGCACAGCCGCGAAGATTTTAAGCAGCGCGATGACAAAAACTGGCTGGCGCATTCGCTGGTTTACCAGCAAGGCGGCTTGGGCGAGCCAGCTTACGAAGCCCACTTCGACAAAAAAGTTGACCTGTCGCTGTGGGAGGCGGAAATCGAGGCTGGCATACCAGAAGACCAGCAGAAGTTCCGCCCAGTTGAACGGGTCTATTGAGCGGGAGCGCCTATGTCGGCGCATGATTTGACACTCCCAAAGAATTGACAGACCAGCGAAGTTTGGGGAATCTTGAAAATATGGACGTAACCTTCAAAATCAGACGGCAGAACCCAGATCTGCCCAGCCAAGTAAAACCGTATTGGCAGGAGTTCACGCTGCAAGATGTCGACCGAACCGACCGTGTGCTGGAGCTGCTGCACCGGATCAAGTGGGAGCAGGATGGCTCGCTTTCGCTGCGGCGTTCCTGCGCCCATGGCGTCTGCGGCTCCGATGCTATGCGCATCAACGGCGTCAACCGGCTGGCTTGCAAGATTCTCGTCCGCGATGTGGGGGAGAAGATTCAAGTCGAGCCGATTCTGGGCTTGCCAGTTGTCAAAGACCTGATCGTCGATATGACGCCTTTTTTCGATCACTACAAGCGGGTGATGCCCTATTTCGTTAACGATGACCCGAAGCCCGCCGATGGGCGCGAACGGCTTCAAACCCAAGCCGATCGCGAACAATTTGATGATTCGACGAAGTGCATCCTCTGCGCTTGCTGCACGACCTCATGCCCCAGCTTCTGGGCGAATGGGCATTATGTGGGCCCAGCCGCTATCGTGGGGGCGCATCGCTTCATCTTTGATTCCCGCGACCAAGCCGGGAAAGAGCGCCTAAACATCCTCAGCGAGCCGAACGGCGTATGGCGCTGCCGCACTATCTTTAACTGCACGCCGGCTTGCCCGCGCGATATCGAAGTTACCAAAGCGATTGGCGAGGTCAAACTGGCGATCCGAAAAGGGACAAATGTTGGCATTATCAAAACAAGTGCGATACACTAATGCGCAACCGCAGTAGGTTGACCAGAAACGGGATAGCCTGCTAGGTAGGAATGCCAATTTATGATGGAGGTAGAAATGAAGCGCATAAAGGGAAAGTCACCGTTTTGGTCACGGCTTCTCGGTTTGCTCATCACCTTCACGATCGTCGCTGTGCTGGTATTTGGCGGTGTGAAGAACTTGACGAGCGAGCTGTCTGCCGCCCATGAAGCATTGGCTGCCAGCCAGTACGATCTTGGCCGGATGCAGAATGCGCTGGACAACACGCGTACACAACTGCATGCCACCGAGAGCGTGCTCGCCAGCGCCGCCGCTGAAGTCGACCGGATGGGGCGCAAGCTGGAAGTGAACCAGCAGCAGCTACAAGCCGCCGGCAACAAGATCGTCATGTTGCAGCACGCTAAGGAACACTTGAAAGACCGCTGGGGCTACACCTTGCAAGCGCTGGCGCAGCGCAACGAACAGCTCATCGCGGCTGACGAGGCTTTGCGCGCGACTCAATCTGAGCTGCAGCAGCTGCGCAATCAACCCCAGTGGAGCGTGATTGTGACCAGCGAACGCCAGCTGGAGCAGGGCTACCGCGAGCGCTTCGCCACGTCTAAAGCGCGGATGATGTTCGAAGGCGATGGCGGCACGATGTATTATGAAGGCAAGGCGGCTGAGCATGAAGTCGAAACCTACTTCGGCTATGCCGAGCGGACGCAAGTCATTCTGACGACCACGGCACCAGGGCAGGATGTGCTCAAGTGCTTGGACGCCAGCCTGGGTTGCGGTCAGGTTCTGTCGGTCGGGGTTCAGGCGGCGCAGATGCAAGCCTATTCCTACGAGTCGCATTTCAGCAGCTCGGAAATGCTCTTGGTTGACGGGCGTCGTGGGCGTCGCCCGGGCCGGCGCCGTTAAGCTGGGGTCGCTGGTGCCAAGCGCATAAGCGATATTCATTAATTGATGCGATAGGGCGGGGGACCCCGATGGGTTTTCCGCCTTTTTCTTTATTGCGGGTTCCCTCAAAAATGCCTAAGGTAAGATTCAATGATTCAATTGTGGGCGCCGCTGCCGGTCGCCCATTGTTTTTCGGGGGCTGGCGCGCTGATGACGATCTGGTGACGATGGCGGGGCGAGCATGAACGAGAGCGAAAATTCCTGGCAGGTGGCTGTCATAGGTGCCGGCGCCATGGGGCGGCAGATCGCGCTGCACTGCGCGCGGCATGGTTTCCCGGTGGCGCTCTATGATGTGAATGCCCCCGTCTTGGCTGATGCCGAAGCTTGGCAGCGCGCTGTCGTCGGCGAATGGCGTCGCTCGGGCGCGCTAGGGGCGGCGGCTGAAGCGCCCATATTCAGCAAGATCCGCTATGAATCGGAGCTGCCGCTGGCGCTGCGGCAGGCGGATTTGGCGATTGAAGCCGTACCCGAAAGCCTCGCGCTTAAGCGGGAGGTCTTTGGGCAGCTCGATCGCCTGCTGCCAGCGGCGACCATCATCGCCAGCAACAGCTCCTCCATTCCCGTCAGCGCGCTGGAAGACGCAACCGAGCGCCCGGAACGGCTGGCAAACCTGCACTTTTATATGCCAGTCTGGGATAGCCCGCTGGTTGAGATTGGCGGGGGCTCCCGCACGAAACCAGCCGTGCTGAAAGCGCTGACCGCCTTCGCCCGCGCGGTCCAGCTATTGCCCATACCGGTTCGGAAAGAGAGCGTCGGCTTCGTCTTGAATCGGGTATGGCGCGCAATCAAAAAAGAGGTGATGCGCGTCGCCGATAGCGGCGTCGCCAGCATCGAAGATATCGACCGCGCCTGGATGATCAAGTTTGGGCGCGAGAAGCCGCCGCCCTTCGCCCAGATGGATCGCATCGGGCTGGATGTCATTCGCGATATTGAGCTGCTCTACGCGGACCATAGCGGCGACCCGGAGGACCGGCCGAAGCCGATTCTCACCGAGCGGGTTGAACGCGGCGAGCTAGGCTTGAAGACGGGGCGGGGCTTTTATGTTTATCCCGATCCAGCTTGGGCACGCCCCGATTTCCTCGACCCCGCCGCCGATGAAAATTGAGCCCTCCCATCTTGACAGCCCGCCAGCGCCGTCGTAAAATCAGCCATTGTCACGGGATGCAAACCTTGAGCTCGCTTTGCCGGCGTGGTACAATGTCGCGGCTGTGCCACCATAGCTCAATTGGCAGAGCACCTGTTTTGTAAACAGGTTGTTCTGGGTTCGAGTCCCAGTGGTGGCTATGGCTTAACAGCCGAATGAGATAGATGGGTCGGTGCCCGAGTGGCTAAAGGGGGCGGACTGTAAATTCGCTGGCGAGAGCCTACACTGGTTCGAATCCAGTCCGGCCCACTGTTGTTTTAAACCACTCGCCTGCGCGAGGCGAGCGGTTGAGTGCCTCCGTAGCTCAGGGGTAGAGCGCTCCCTTGGTAAGGGCGAGGTCATGAGTTCAAATCTCATCGGAGGCTCTTGCAAGGCACGGCATCGCTTAGGCAAAGGCGCTTGCTCCCTCGCCACCTAAATGAGGGAGAGCGGAAATGAGGAAGAACAATGGCGAAAAAGGGACAGCGCATCGTCGTCAAGCTGCGCAGCACGGAAAGTGGTCACATGTACATCACCGAGAAGAGCCGCCGCAATACGCAGGGGCGCCTCGAGCTGCGCAAGTTTGATCCCTACTTGCGCAAGCATGTGCTCTACCGCGAAACGAAGTAGATTTGCGCCGCGTAATGGTGTATAGTAAGCACGGGACGCGCCGATAAGATAGGGGTATAGCTCAGTTGGTAGAGCGACGGTCTCCAAAACCGTAGGTCGAGAGTTCGAGTCTTTCTGCCCCTGTATCGAAATCTGTAAGCACCGTCCTCCGCGGCGGTGTTTAACTATCAGGGGCGGCAGCGCCCGCAGACAGTGTGAGGAGCACAGGCGAATGGCGGTAGAAGAGCAAGTGCAACAGGCCCTGACGCAGAAGAAAGGCAAGGCGACGCCGGGCCGGCGCACGCGAAAAGTCAAGGCGGCAGCCAAAGCCGAGCCGCAGGGCAATGCGGTGACGCGCCCGCTGTACATGACGATTGATTACTTCAGCAATGTGCGGTCCGAGTTGAACAAGGTGGCTTGGCCCACGCGGCAAGACACGCGCCGGCTGACGATTCTCTGCATCAATGTCACCATCGCTTCGGCGATGTTCCTGGGCATTTTAGCTGTAATCTGGTCTGAGTTTATGCGCCTTGGCTTGAACCCGGGCAATGCGTGGATGCTGCTGGCGGTCATTGTGGCGATGATTTGCGGCGCCTTGTTCATGATCCGGCGCGGGTCAATTTAGAACGAGCAGTCGATTCTGTCAGTCTGGACAAAGAAATCTCATGAGTGAGCAAAGGCAAAACGCGCAGCAACTGACCGATTACGATCCCAATCCAGTTATCATTGATGAGCCCGAAGACAATGTCGATGGCTTGAACATCAGGCTGGACGATGGCACGGCGGCTGAAGATGAGCTGGAGCGCAGTTGGTTCTTCATCCACTGCTATTCGGGCTACGAGAAAAAGGTCGAGCATGCCTTGCGGCAGCGCATTGAAACCATGGGCATGCAAGATTTGATTTACGATGTGCTCATCCCAACCGAAGACGAAATCGAAGTCAAAGATGGCAAGCGCCGCACGGTCGAGAAGCGCGTCTTCCCCGGTTATGTCATGGTACAAATGCGCTGGATGAAAATCTGCCCTACCTGCCGCAAGAGCGCCATCAGAGAAGAGACAATTGCCAGCCAGGATAATGGCGATAGCGCAACTGAATGGCACTGTGACCGCACCAAGGGCGGCTGTGGGCGCGATATCAGCGAGGCGGATGTCGACGGGATGGACTCCGGCTGGGAGCGAGAGCTGGATAAAGATGCCTGGTATACGGTGCGCAATACGCCGGGCGTGGTGGGTTTTGTTGGCGGGGAAAGCCAGCCGACGCCGCTGCGGCCCGAAGAAGTCAAGCGCATCATGGACCGCATGGACTCCGAAGATACCGTTGTCAAGGTCGATTACAAAATCGGCGAGCGCGTCCGCATTGTCGGCGGTCCTTTCAACGATTTTCCCGGCACCGTGGCATCTATCGATTCCGGTCGCGAAAAAGTGCGCGTGATGGTGGATTTCTTCGGCCGCGAAACCGCTGTCGTGCTCAGCTTTATGGAAGTGGAACGAATGTGATTGAGGCGGCTGGCTAGCGTCGCCGCCGCTAAACCCGAGCCCCAGCGCCAATAGCTGGGATGTTTTTGAGAAATAGCGAGGAATGAGGATGGCAAAGAAAGTAAAAGCGATGGTCAAGCTGCAGATTCCAGCCGGCAAAGCCAACCCGGCGCCGCCGATTGGGCCAGCATTGGCGCAGCACGGCATCAATCTGATGCAATTCTGCAAAGAATACAATGGCCGCACCTCGAGCCGCATGGGTGAAATTGTGCCGGCCGAGATCACGGTCTTCATGGATGGCTCCTTCAAGTTTGCGCTGAAGAGCCCGCCCACATCCTTCTTGATCAAGAAGGCGGCCGGCATCGACAAGGCGGCTTCAAACCCGCTGGTGGAAACAGTGGCGGTGTTGAATCGCGATCAAGTGCGCGATATTGCGCAGGTCAAGATGGGCGACATGAACGCCATCGACATTGAAGGCGCGATGCGCCAAGTTGAAGGCACCGCCCGGCAGATGGGCGTCAAAGTATCCGACTAGCCGAGGCGCGCGGCTTTGGCGCGAATGGCATAATCACAGCCAGTCAAACTGATTTGTGGGAGGGCGGCCCCGCCCGCAGACCACGAGGAGAAGAACATGAACAAGCGATATAAAGACGCGCTGAAAACCTTTGATCGTCAGCAGTATTACCCGATGGACGCGGCGCTGAAGCTGGTGAAAGACAACGCCAAAGCGAAATTCGATGAGACGCTCGAGGTGCATTTTCGGCTGGGCATTGACCCGCGACACAGCGACCAGCAGATCCGCACCACGGTGATGCTGCCGCATGGCACCGGCAAGACGATCCGCATTCTGGCATTTGTCGAAGAGGGGCAGGAAGAAGCAACCTTGGCGGCCGGCGCTGATATCATCGGCACCGCCGAAGTCATCAACCAGATTCGCAATGACGGCTGGCTGGAATTCGATGCCACAATCGCCACGCCGCCGATGATGCGCAAAGTGGGCCCCATCGCCCGCATCCTGGGTCCGCGTGGCTTGATGCCGAACCCCAAAGCGGGGACGGTCGTGCCGCCAGCGGATATCCCGCGCGTAATTGGCGAATTGAAGGCGGGACGGGTCGAGTTTCGCAATGACCGCACCGGCAACCTGCACATTCCCTTTGGTAAAGCCAGCTTCACTCAAGAGCAATTGGCAGCGAATCTGCAGACCCTGGTGGACGCGGTGCAGGCGGCAAAACCCGAATCTCAGAAAGGCGCCTATGTCCGCCGCATGGTGCTGTCCTCGACGATGGGTCCCGGCATTCGTGTCGAGAGCGGCATCACCTAGCTCGCTCGGAAATAGCCAGCAATTCCTAGGGGCGAGCCATAGTGCCGCCCTTTTTTCTTATCACAGCAAGTTGTAGGCTGCCGCCCGTTCAACAGGGGCTGGGCGCAAAACCGCGGCTGGCAGGGCTTAGCGCTTGAGACGTTCGAAATATTGCTTGCGGAATTTGGCTACTTTCGGCGCGATAATATAAGCGCAGTAACCCGCGCGCGGGTTCTTGACGAAGTAATCTTGGTGGTAGGCTTCCGCCACCCAAAAGGTGCTAGCTGGTGTGACCTCAGTAACGATTCTACCGCGATAAAGCCGGGCCTTTTCGATGTCTTTGATCGTAGCTTCGGCGGCGCGTTTCTGCGCTTCGCTGTGATACCAGATGCCGGAGCGATACTGCGGTCCCACATCGTTGCCCTGGCGGTTCAACGTTGTCGGGTCGTGAATCGAGAAGAAGATATTCAGGATGTCTTCAAAGCTGATTATACCCTTGTCGAAGCTGACCTTAACGACTTCGGCATGTCCCGTAGTCTTCGCGCATACTTGCTCATAAGTTGGCTTATCGACATGCCCGCCCATATAGCCAGAGATTGCTGACTCGACGCCAATCAGCTGATTGTAGACGGCTTCCACGCACCAGAAGCAGCCGCCGCCCAATGTTGCGATTTCAATACTCATGATATAAATCCTCTACTTTGGCTCTTGGCTTAGAGTATGCCGGCAATCTCTTGCCAATTTCCTACCTTGGCATAAGTCTTTCATTAGAGCGCAGCCTTCTCAGCCGCGACCACTTGCGTCAAACGCGCCCACTCCGCCAGCGACAGGGTTTCGGCGCGGCGCTTCGGGTCGATATCAGCCGCCTGAAGCAGGTCGCGGGCGACCTTCCCCTTAATCCCTAAGCCAGCAGCCAGGGCATTCTTGAGCTGCTTGCGTTTCATGCTGAAACCAGCCCGGACCACACGAAAGAATTGCCCAGAGCAAGGCACATGCGCCGGCGGCACCCGATGCGTATCGATGCGCACGATGGCGCTGTCGATATTGGGGCGGGGCCAGAAGACGGCCGGACCAAATTTGCTGACGATGCGCGGATTGCCATAGAGCTGCGCCGCAATCGATAGCAGATTCATCGCGCCGGGCGCGCCGACAATGCGCTCCGCCACTTCATATTGCATCGTCACAACGATGCGCCGCGGGGGCCTGCGCGATTCGAGAAAATGCCACAGGATCGCCGAACTGATGTAATAGGGCGCGTTCGCCACCACGATGTAATCTTCAGCACCAACCAGCGCGGCGACATCCGTCTTGAGAATGTCCTGAAACACGAGGTAGACATTGGCTGCGTCATCAAATCGTTCTTCGAGCAGCGGTTCCAAGCGCTGGTCAACCTCGATCGCGAAGACCTGACCAGCTGCGTCCGCCAATCGCTGGGTGAGCGCGCCGGCGCCGGCGCCGACTTCGACAACGATGTCAGTCGCTTGCAGCTCGGCTGAAGCCACGATCTTAGCCAGCGCGTTCGGGTCGTGCATGAAGTTCTGCCCGAGGCTCTTCTTAGGCAGGATCTCGTAGCTTTCGAGCAGCGCTCTTGGGTTCTGGCTCATGGCAGGCAATTGGCTTTGATCCGTTCTGGCTCGCAGCCGCAGTTGACCATAGCGCGGCGCTTTTGAGTAGGGTAAGCGCAATGAACGCTGAGGATTCTGCTAGAATGAGTATCGTAGAATCGATACCGACAGCAGACATCATGACATTATTCGACCCCAGTTTCCTGCCCATTCTGATATTTGTTCTGCGCGTTAGCAACAACGTCATCGGCACCGTCCGGCTGATTCTGGTATCACGCGAGCAGCGCGTCTGGGGTTTCGCCTTTGCTTCGCTCGAATCCCTGCTTTTTGCCTATACCGCCGGGCAAGTCATCACCGACTTGAACAATATCCCGAATCTGGCGGCCTATGTATTCGGCTTCGCAGTTGGCGGGGTGGTCGGCATGCAAGTGGAGAACCGCTTCGTGAAAGCTTACGAGAGCGTGACGGTCATCGCCTCGCGACAAGTATCGCACGAGATGGCGCTAGCTTTGCGCGAGCGTGGGCATGGCGTCACCGAGATTATGGGCGAGGGCGCCCATGGCGAGGTCGAGGAGCTGCGCATCATCGTTCATCGCCGCGACTTGCATCAGGTACTGAAGATTATCCACGAGATAAAGGAAGATGTCTTTGTGACGGTGGAACATTCTGAGTTCATACGCGGCGGCTGGATCCGCGCGCATCGGCTATGAGGCGCGGGAAGCAGCCCATGTTGGACCGCTCTCGATCTCTCCTAATTATTGCCGTCATCGGGATTCTGCTTCACTTCGGCTTTAGGCTGCATAACATTGCTGTACTGCCCCTCTTCATTGATGAAACGATCGTAGTAGGCGAAAGCGAAGCGATCGCGGGCGGTACGTTTATCCATCACGCGCCATTTGGAAAGTTCGCGCTGCCGTATTTCTTATTGCCTTTTCAGCCGACGACTAAGTCGCCTTGGATAATCCGCACAAGCCTGCTGTTGTGGGCTTGTATCGGCTTTGCTGGCGCTTTAGCTATTGTTAGGCGATATGGCGCCGACAGATGGGCAGTTGTGGCTGCTGCTGTGATGCTCGCTTGCTCGCCAATGCTTTTCTTTTTCGATAGGCTCGTGCTTGGCGATACGATGGCGCATGTTGCCGTTACGCTCTGGCTCTTGTCCTTATTGCGCTTGTTTGATGAGCACTCGCCGCGCTATGAACTGGCTTGCATCAGCGGCATCTTGTTTGTCGTCTGCCTGCTCAGCAAAGCAACAACTTTGCTGCTAATTCCCCTGCCAATCGTCATGGCCGTTTTGGTAGCGCGCTGGTCATTCTCGAGTCGTGTGAAGTGCCTCGGCCTTTTTTATGTGTCGGCTGCCATGCTTTGGGTACCCTTTACGCTTGCTTTGGCATCGCGCGATTTGGATTACTTCTGGCAATACGGCAACTTTGCCTCCCCCACAAGATCGCTCTTGGACCTCGGCCGCTTTGGAAGAAATATATCATTCTTGCTGGAAGCAATGGCTACTTATCATCATTGGGCTTTCCTCATGGTTTCTGGGTTCGCGTGTCTGCTTGGCAGCTTCCTTATGCCTCGAATCATGTTATCGATTCTGCTTGGCATAGCTGGCTATTGCTTTGCTATTAGCTTGATTATCGACGATCTTCTGTTCGGGCGCTACTTTGTTCCGGTCTTGCCTCTCTATTTCGTCGCCACCAGCATCGCGGTCTCAGCTCTGGCTCGGTCCATGCAGCGCCAGGCAAACCGTCTTCTTTGCTCCGGCATATTTGTGTTGCTAGGTTTGTGGGCTATTGCTATTGCCTTGCCATTTATCGCCTCACTTTACATCGACCCGCCCAAAGCCAATTTGTTTCGGGGCGACCGCATCGAGTACATCCAACATAATTCCTCTGGTTACGGCATACCCGAACTTGCGCAATACTTGCTTACCCAGAGCGAAAACGGACCTAACTATGTTGTAGGCGCCTTCGTCGGCTGCGAAACCTTGAGCCTTTACCTCGCCCCCCCCCCCCCCGCAACTTATTCTTAATTGTCCAAATGTGCTTTCGGGCGATCGACGAGCCAAATACCTAAACCGATACCTGCCACAAGTTGCGGCAGACTATCAACCATATTCGCTTGTGTTGGAAAGCCCAGGCTTCGTATCACGCGATGAATTGTCGAGCTTTCAATTAACATTGGTGGCGGAGTTTCCCCGCCCTGGCAATCACAGTGTCATCCAGCTGTATTCCGGCGCCAAGTTGCCAGCGGAACAGTAGTATGCGGCTGCACCGAGTTTTATTCTTCCGCCAGCGCCAGCTCAACGAAATAGGTGGGGTATTCGAGCAATCGGTGGATCGGGCATTTCCCGGCGATATCGCGCAGCCGCTTGCGCTGTTTTTCGTCCAAGTCGCCATGGAAGACCAGCGCTTCTCGCAGCTCGTGCACGAAGGCGTCGCTGCCCTTGTGGGCTGGGTAGTCGCGGCCATTGAAGCGCTCGTAATCCAGCTTGACTTCAACGCGCTGCAAGTCCCAACCTTTGCGCTCGGCATAGAGCCGGCAGGTGATTGCCATGCAGGAGCCGAGGGCGCCCAGCATCATCTCGCCGGGCGTTGGCGCGCTATCCGTGCCGCCGGCGTCGGCTGGCTCATCGGCGTGCCAGCGGTGCTGGCGGACTTTGATAGTGGCGCGTGTGCCTTCTTGCAGCATGATGTCGACAGGCATGTATGGACCTCGGCAGTGAAATTGAATCGATGTGAGTTATTGACGCAGCACAGCGAATATCTTGCTGACTTCCAACTCGAAACCGGGCAGAATCGGTTCGCCAATCAAAGTGCCGTCATGGCTTATTGATTCGATCTGCAGCTGTGTGCCATCAACCAGGCGGCACACTTCTACCGACTGCTTGCTTGCTTGTACTAGCCAGACGATGCTCGTGCCATTTAGCAGGTAGACTTCGGCTTTACGGCGAGCTTCCACAATGGTATTGCTAGGGGAGAGAACTTCAACCGCCAGGTCGGGCATGACTGGAACGAACTTTTCCGGACGCGGTTTTGGCATTCTGTCAAATCGAGTGAAAGCAACATCGGGACCTAGTAAAGTGTAGCGATAATTTGGCGGGTGGTATCCTGATTCGACTGTCACCTGCCCGAGCTTGTTCCTCATGTTAAATAGTCGCAAATAAAGGGCGATTTCAGTAGCCAGCAGCCCATGAATATTACCCGGCCTCGTCATAGTAATTAGATCGCCGTCGATTATTTCGAGGAAGACGTGTTCATATTCAGGGTCTTGCGCCATTTCCCAAACATCGTCAATGGTAAAGATTTGCTTTTCAAGGATCATCGTGTTGGGACTCCACGATCAATGCCTAAACTGGACATCAATTATTAAGTATCAGTGCATTTTATCAGCCTATTCGCAGAGAAAACGATAGCGTGCCTTCGTATTCGACAGCTCATTATTGTCTCGCCTGGTTGAATATCTTGCTGACTTCCAACTCGAAACCGGGCAGGATGTCTTCGCCGGAAAGCCTACCGCCCAAGCCAATAAACTCAGATTGCAGGCTGGCGCCTTCACTCAAGCGACAGACTTCGACGCCTTTACGTTTGGGTTGAACGAGCCAAACAAGAGCCGTACCGTTCTCAAGGTAGGCGCGCGCTTTTTGTCTCATTTTGCTCAATGTATCGCTTGGCGACTGGATCTCGACCGCGAGGTCGGGCATTTGTGGAACGTAGCCTTCGGGCGGCGGGTCAGGCAGGCGGTCGAAGCGCTGAAACGCGACATCGGGCAAGAGCGCGGTATAGCGGGTCTCTGGCGGATAGAAGCCGGTTTCGACTGTCACCTCACCTCGCCCATGCACTTCAGCAAATTCGTCCAGGTAGCGCCCGATTTTTACTGCTAAACGTCCGTGTATTCTTCCGGGCACATTGTCCTCATATAACATACCATCGATAAGATAAAAGTAACGATCCTGATAGGCGGGATCGCTCTCCATCGCCCATAGGTCTTCAACGGTGTATAGCTTTTCTTGGATGGCCATTGCGCTTCTCAACAGTCAACTTCAGCCTATAGCCAAGTATAGCACAGCGCGCGGGGGCTGGTGAGAAAGTTGTTGCTGGGGCGGGCGCTTAGAGACCGTAGCCCGATGGCGGAATCGCAAGCAGGTACATGATAGACAAGCCGGCGATCAACAGTGGCAGAAGGATGACGGCGGCAATTAGCGGCTTTTCGCTGCGCAGATGCATATAGAACCAAATGACGAGGCTCGACTTGATGATGGCGATGCCCAGCAGCAGAATCGCTTTGATCGCCTGCAGCGCCGCGGCGGCGTCGGGTATGTCGTGGATGGCGCTTTTGAGTAACTCGGCACTGAGAACTTCAATGACGGTCAGCACAGCCAAGCCGCCGAAAACGACCGTGTATATGCCGCCTTCAACTGTAATCTCCCGCCCAAGCAGACGGACCGTGTTGCTATGATGCTCGCCCTCGTGGCGCATCGCTTCAGCCATGGGTCCCGCTCCTATACCAGGTAAATCAGGGTGAACAGCATGATCCAAACGACATCGACAAAGTGCCAGTAAAGCCCGAACATTTCGATGCCGATCGGGTTCTTGTCGTAGCGGCCCCGGGCGCCGCGCCGCAAGACTTCCAGCGCCCATAGCACACCGACGAAGACATGCGCCCCGTGGAAGAAGGTAGGCGCGTAGAAACGCATGCCGAAGCTGCTCCACTCGGACGCGGTGTCGAAGCCGAGCACAATGCCGAGGTGGGCCAGCTCGCTGTATTCGATGTATTGCCCGCCAAGGAAGACGATGCCGCCCAGCGCGGTTAAGCCGATCCAGCGCAGCATGCCGGCCCGGTTGCCCTGCTGCATGGCGCGCAAGCCCATCACCATGAAGAAGCTGCTCGCCAGCAGGACGAAGGTATTGGCGGTGACCAGCGCCACCCCCAGCTCCTCATGCGCTTGCGCCACGATGTCTTCGTTGTTGATGCGAAAGATGATGTAGCCAACAATCATGATTGAAAAGATGACGATTTCCGACGCCAAATATAGCCAAAGACCGAGCTTCATGTTGTTGTTCTGCTCTTCTTCGCTCATGTGCCCGTGGTCGTCATGGGCGGCTGAATGAAGCGAGTTGGCTGTCAGTTCTGCCATGCGTAGTCTCTCAGTCTATTTCTGGTAGCCGATGGCGCGCGGGATGGCGCGGACGACGCTCACGACGCCGCCGGCGATCTTGCCCGCCTCCCGGATTGGCTCGATTTGCGTCCGTTCACCATCAGTCGGATCCTGTTCCTTTACTTCGCGAAGGCCGCGGTGCGCCAGATAGAAGAAGACGGCGATACCGCCAGCTGCCAGCGCCAGGGAGACGAAGATAATGAGAATAAAGCCCAGCAAAACGGTGAATTGGCTGGCGCCTTCGATCCTTTGGTTGGCAAAGTCATCGGGCGGCAAGACAAGCCCCAGGATGTCTTGGATGGGAATTACGAAATCGCCGAAGCCATTGGCGAAGAAATCGGCATTCGGCTCGGTGGCTAGTTGAAGACCCAAGCCATGCGGCAGCAAGGCGAATGTGAACAGGGCAACGGTCATGACGACAGCGATGGTCAGCACCAGGAATAGCGGACCGGCGTAGAAAGCCATCGTTTGCCAAAGGCAGGACAGGGTCATCAAGAGCGCGCCGATTGTGCCTGGGATGCCGGCGACCAGCATCAGCAAGACACGCCAAAGCGCGAACCCGAAGATGAACCAGATGAGGAACCAAATGACGTTTACGATCCAATTGATTAAGAAAAAGCTGACCTTGAGGTAGGGGAATGCCCAGGGCTTGGGGCTGTCGTTGATGATGAACCAGGTTAAATCCCAGCACCAGCGCCCAATGCGGAAGATGAGGCCGTCTGTGCGCAGGGCGAATTCCTTCTCCGGCGCTTCCGCTTCCTGCTCCTCAGCATGGTCGCCATGCTCGCTCATCTTGGGGTCGAAGGCGCCAACCCCCCACATGAAAGTCGCCATCGAGACGAATGCCGCCAGCACCAAGCCAACTTGCGCGCCCTCGCTGGAATCGGCGCTCATCCAGACGGGGTCCATATTCTGCAATACCCGTAGCGCATAGACAAAAGCCAGCGACGCGATGAAGCCGGCTATTAGCGCGGGGATCGCCCTGGAGAGGCCCGGTTTATCCATGCTGCGCTGCTCCCTTATCTGTTGATCTCGCCCAATAGTCGTCCCCGCCGCCACGCTGGCTGGCGAAGCGGACCCGCTCAGCGAATCCAGTAAAGTACAACATAAAACATCAGCCAAGCCAGCGTGACAAAATACCAAAGTTTGGCGCTGCCTTCAACTGCCCAGGAGTCATGCGCATCGCCGCTGTAATTGCCCGCCGCCCCGCTGCGATAAACGCGCCCCATAATTGCCAGAATCGCCAGCGCATGCGCCATGTGAAAGCCGGTCATCAAGCGCATCGTCAAGCCATACTGCGTCGCCATCGCCGCGTCGGAGACCGAGGCGAATTCGTAAATGATGATTGCCAGGAAGGCAAAGCCCAGCACCATTGCGCCCCGCCAATGCACCAGAAAATCGCCGACGCCTTTGCGCCGCAGCGTCTGCAAGCCACGCCAGACAAAGACCGCGCTCAAGAACAGCGCCACCGTGGCGGCTGTGGGCAGCAGCGGGTCGAATGGCGCGACGCCGTCGGGGGGCCAGGCTGAATAACTGAAACGCAGCTGCCAGTTGACGACGATCAGCGCCAGGAAGACCATGATCCAACTGATCTGAAAGATGGTCATGCCCAGGCGATTGTTTTTCAAGCGCATATCGGCTTCGCTGAGCCCGCCGAGTCTGGCTTTGTCTTGTCGATTAATGTGCCTGGTCGTCATACGTTTGGCTGCTCATGCTTCGGCTGACGGGCTAATCCATCAATTTCAATTGCCATCTTCAATTGCCATCGCGTGCGGACGGCGCGCCGCTGAATGCTTCAGCTACCGCTTCCAGGTAGGCGGCTGAGGCTTCGGTGCCGTAGCCGTAGGGATCTTCAAATGGAATCGGGTCATCGACGAAATTGGTCGCGGGCGGCGGCGAGGTCGTCTGCCATTCCAGCGTCAGCGCGCGCCAGGGATTAGCGCCGGCGATCGGACCGTGATAGTAAGATTTGATGACATTGTAGATGACGATGAAGCTGGAAAAGCCCAGCACAAAGCCGAAGAAGCTGATTAGCTGGTTCCATTCGGTGAAGCCTGGGTCGTAAACCGCCACCCGCCGTGGCATGCCTAACATGCCAACAATGTGCATCGGGAAGAAGGTGAATAGGAAGCCGAAATACGTGAAGACAAAGTGAAGCCGGCCCAAGCCTTCGTTCATCATCCGACCGGTGATCTTAGGAAACCAGTGGTAGAGCGCGGCGTACACGGCGAAGACGCTGCCGCCGAAGAGCACAAAGTGGAAATGGCTGACGACGAAGTAGGTGTCGTGCACATGAATGTCGAAGGGCAAGGCAGCCAGCATCACGCCGCTGATGCCGCCGATGACGAAGAGCGATAGAAAGCCCAGCGCGAATAACATGGCGCTGGTGAAGCGGATCTTGCCGCCCCAAATCGTGCCCAGCCAACTGAACATCTTGATGCCAGTCGGCACGGCGATGATCATCGTGGTGATCATGAAGGGGATGCGCAGCTCCGGCTGTAAGCTGGTGAACATGTGGTGCGCCCATACCGTGAAGCCGACAAAAGCGATGCCCATGCTCGATAAGCCGACCATACGATAGCCGAAGACCGGTTTGCGGCTGTGCACCGATAGCACTTCGCTGAGCACGCCCATGCCCGGCAAGACCATGATGTAAACGGCCGGGTGGCTGTAAAACCAGAAGATATTCTGCCAAAGCAGCACATCGCCGCCGCCAGCGGCGTCGAAGAAGGTCGTCCCGGCGACGCGGTCGAGCAGCAGCAAGGTGAGCGCACCAGCCAGGAAGGGCGTCGCCATGACGGCGATGATGCTGGTCGCCAAAACTGCCCAGCAGAGCAGCGGCATGCGCCAGAGGGTCATCTCGGGCGGGCGCATGTTGAAAATCGTAACGATGAAATTGATCGAGCCCATGATGGAAGAAATGCCCAGCAGATGCGCCCCCAATGCCCAGAGCGTCTGCCCGTCGCCGCTGAACAAGGTTGATAGCGGCGGGTAAGAAGTCCAGCCGGCTTCGGCCGGGCTGACGAAATAGCCCAGCAGCACAATGACAGCGGCCGGCGGAATCAGCCAGAAGGCGAAGGCATTCAGCCAAGGGAATGCCATATCTTTGGCGCCCAGCTGCAGCGGCACCACAAAATTGCCAAAAGCAGCCCACATCGGGATGATGAAGAGGAAGATCATGATGGTGCCGTGCATGGTGAAGAGGCTGTTGTAGGCAGCGCCGGAGACCATCACATCCAGCTCGGGAGTCCACATTTCCAGGCGTATCAACATCGCCAGTGTGCCGCCAACCATGAAGAAAACAAAAGCGCTGACGCCGTATTGCACGCCGATGATCTTGTGATCGACGCTCCAGCGCAGGTACTCGCTCAAGGCCGGGCGCCGAACCGCTTCAGCTTCTTGCTGTTCTCCCTGTGCCCCCAAGGGGACTGCGATTGTTGCCATAATAGCGCTTTCTCACTCCAGTTTTCGCGTTAGGGTTTGGCGAGTTTGGCAGCGGCGCGGAGCCTCAGCCTGAGCCATCGCTGGCCTCCGCCGCGTCGGGCCTCTCGTCGGCTGGGGCGCCCTCCATGCCAAAGGTGATATCGACCTCGTAGCCGAAGACGGTTTGGATTGCCTCAGGGATAGCCGAACTGGCATTGTCCATGTCGCAGTCCGATTGCTCGCCTTGGGTACAGAGATAAGCCACGATTGAATAAAGCTGCTCGGGCGACATCACATTGGTGGCTTCCACCACTTCGGGACCAAATGCCGCCATTTGCTGATCATAACCCGGCACGCGGAAAGCGCCCGAATTCCAGATGGACGTGGCGATGTATTCTTCCGCCGATTGCCCCGGCACACGCTCGCCAGCCCGCTCGGCGATGCCATTGAGCGACGGACCCGTGGTGGACGTCCAACCCAGGCTGTCCAAAATATGGCAGCTGTTGCAGATATAACTTTGAATCTCAATCTCGCCCCGCAGGACTGGGTCGGCCGGCGGATTGAGAATGGCGAAGATGGCTGGCTCGTAGAATTGTTCGAGGAATTGGCTTTCGTCTTCATAAACGATGACTGCGCCGCGCATCCGCCCATGCCCATCGCCGCAAAGCTCGGCACAGACAATCGGGTACTCGGCCGGGTACTCGCGCCCCTCGACGCGCACAGGCGTGAAGCGCAGCTCGGTGGGGCGCCCGCCCTTGGCTGGGTCGCCGGGCAGCAGGTCCTGTTTGACGCGCATCGCCGGCACCCAATACGAGTGGATGACATCCTGCGTCTGCAAAGTCAAGTCCACATTTTGGCCGATGAACGTGTGCAAGTTCGCGCCGCTGTTGATGACGATCTGGTTGCCAGCTTCATCAAAGCGTTCGGTGACGTATTGATGTGTCCAAGCATAACGCGCGCCAGTGACATTGATGCGGATGCTTTGCCCGTCCACCATGTTGACAGCCGCTTTGGGTTCGGAATTTTGTGTCCAGATGTTGTAGCTTACGATCGCCAGAAAGACGACCACCATCGCCGGGATGATCGTCCAGATGACCTCCAAGAGCGCGTTGCCATGGTAAGTGGGTCCATCGCTATTGTCCCCGGGGCGGGCACGAAAGGCGATCACCGAAATCAGCAGCATGCCTTGTATGAGGAAGAAGACAACCCCGCCGATGATCATCAAGATATAAAACAGCTCATCAACGCTCTTGGATTCAGCCGACGCTTGCTCGGGCAATACCGCTGGCACAAAGGTCGTGAACCAGTTGATGCCGATGACGCTGACGAGCAGGAAGACCGCCGTGACGACAACCGCCGCCGGGCTTATTGATGGAATGTTGGAACGCGTATTTTCCATACCGGGCTACCACCTGGTTTCCACAGCTGCCAGTGGGAGGCTTGCTGCCTCATCGCGCTTGGCGGCTCGTTGGCGCAAGGGTCGCGAAACGATTCAATTGACAATTCGTTCCGCTTGTTAAAATTATCACAATTCTAGCGAAAAGCCGACGCGATTACAAGTTCTAGTCGGCAAGTTCCCGGGCAAGCAATTCAGGTTAATTCTAGCGGCAAAGCCGACGCAATGCCGCTTGCCTTCCCGAAAAAAACAATGAACAGGACTCTGACCCGCCGGTCGCGCCTCTTGGTGTCGGCGGGCTGTGTCGGCGGGTCAGTGTCTACGCGACCCTACGTGCCCTTTGTGGCGAAAATAATTGGATGCGATTGCCCCGCGCCCAGCCCGCTGCGCATTGGAATCGCGCCTTGCTTTAGGTATCATCGCTGTGATGCAGGCTCGGCTGATGGCGGCGGAATGACGCGAGAACAAGCAAGCGGCGATAAATCGTGGATTTTATATGCAGGCATCAACTTCGCGCTGCTGGCGGGGGTCCTTGCGGTCGGGCTGGTCTCGCTTTTTGCGTCGCTGGAAATTGCGCTGATAATCGGCGCCCAGCTCATTGGGCAGTCGATGGGCGATACGGTGCAAGGCAAGTACGCCTTTGCGCTGTTGCGCAATGTCTGGCTGATTCTTGGCGGCATCGTCTTCTTGGTCCTCATCATCTACTGCATCAACGACTACTTCAAGTGCTGGCGTGAAGCGCGCGCGCGCCGCTTCTACCTCAAATTGCTGCTGGTTGAAGCGCTCATTGTACTTGCCGCCCAAGCGCTGGCAGCCATCTAAATCAAGCCGAGCCGAAGTAATAATATTCCAGGATGTCGCGCGTTAAGGGCGCGGCCACTGCCGAGCCCTCGCCCGCATTCTCCACCACCGTGGCGATGACGATCTGCGGTTCCTTGGCTGGTGCGTAGGCGATGAACCAACTGTGCGGCGGGTTGCCCGCGCCCGGGACCTGCGCTGTGCCCGTCTTGCCGCAAACCCCCACCTCCCGCAGCGGCGAGCTGGTGAATTGATGGGCGGCTGTGCCAGTGTAGGAGTTGACCACATCGCACATGCCGCGGCGGATGATGGCGAGATTGGCTGGATCCAGCTCCGCATCGACCATGACATCACGCTCGGCGATGCGCGTTCGCTGATCGAGTATGCCCCGCTCTCGCACGAGATGAGGGCGCAAGAGGTAACCGCCATTGGCGATGGCGGCATATAGGCGCGCCATCTGCAGCGGCGACGCTTGCACCTCCCCCTGGCCGATAGACATGTTGACAGCGTGAGCGTAAGACCAAGGCAAACCGGTGAAGCGGGTAATGTTGTCTGGGCTGGGCAGGATGCCGGCCGTCTCTGGGATGGTATTGATGCCAGTCGGCTGGCCCAAGCCCAGGAGCCGCCCAAAAGATGGCAGCAGCCAGGGGTCGCGCGCGTTTAAGCTGAAACCAGCTTGGTAGAAAAATGGATTGCAGCTGTTGGTGACGCCGCTCTGCACCGACATGATGCCATGCCCGCCGCGCAGCCAGTCATAGCGAACATCGGCGCCGTAGGTCCAGCTGCCGGTACAGTTGTAGCGTGTACTCTCGTCGTAGACGCCACTTTCCAGCGCCGCGATGGCGGTCAAGCCCTTCATGACCGAGCCAGTTGGATACGCGCCTTGGGTCGGCCGGTTGAGCAAAGGGTTGCGCTCGTCTTCGACGACAGCCGCCAGCGCCTCGTAGGCTCGCTCGCGGCCCGTGTCGGGGAAAGGGTTTAGCATGTTGCTGTTGTAGGACGGATGGCTGACCAGCGCTAAGATTTCCCCGTTGTTGACGTCCATGATGACAACCGCCGCGCCCTCAGAACTGCCTGACCAGGGGCTGCTTTCATAAGCGCTTTGCAGCAAGCGCGTGGCTTCGGCTTGCAAACCCGCGTCAATCGTTAGCCACAGGCTTTCGGGAATGCGGGAGCGAACTTCGCTCAACACGCGGAGGCGGCGGCCAGCCGGCGCGACCAGCGACAAACGCCCGCCGGGGCGGCCAGCCAAGGTCTCGTTCATGCTCGCTTCTATGCCAGCCTGGCCGATGATCGTCTCGGCGTTGAAGCCGATGGCTTCCAGTGCCGGAATCTGCGTCGCGTCCGGATAACCGACAAACCCGATAACATGCGGCAGCAGCGCCCCATTCACGTAGCGGCGCGTCGGCGCCTGCCGGAACTCTGCGCCACAATAAACTGTCATCAGGTCGCTGTTCTTGATGAAGGTATCCGGCTCGATGAGGCCCGCGTCCACGATCCAATCGGGCTTCGAGCGTCGGTTGAACAAGTCGCTTATCTCGTCCAGCGGTCTATCAAAGGTTTCAGCCAGGATCTGAAAGCAGACATCACGGTCGGGGATGCGTCCGTTATCCGCCAGAACCCGCACCATGCGCCCGTTTTGATCCGCCAGTGCTTCGCCAGCGCGGTCGTAGATATTGGCGCGGCTGGGAACCTGCGCTTCGAAGACGAGCCGCGCGCCCTCGCCCATTTCCGCGAAGATATCGGCCAGCGACCAGGCGATGCGCCAGCCGTCCACTTGCGGGTCGACCACCAAATGGAGCGAGCGTTTTGCGTCGGTGAAGCGGCCCAGGACCCGCGTCTGGAAAGTGATGCTGTATTGAAAGGTCAGCAAGTCGTCGTCGCCGCTGAGATTGGTCGCGGTATAATCGAATCCTTCGAGCGTCAGCGTATCCTGCGCCGATTGATAGCTGGCGCGGAATTCTTCAAGCGGCGTCAACTCACGGTTGCGGAAGGTCAGCAGATTGTGCATCGCGGCAAAGTCGCCCGCTTGCCAAGCGTCGAGGAAGAGCCGCGCCACCGCATCAGCCGATTCGAGGTCCGCCCGAGCCGATGGCACCGGCGCGACGGTGGGCAGGGGGAGGGCGTCTCGCTCTGTGCCCCCGCCACAGCGGGCCAGCAGTAAGATGACAATGAGATGAATTAGGCTCAGTCTGCGCATGGGGGCCCGTCAATCAAAGTTTCGCTGGAGCATCTATTATAGTGGAATTGCCTGAATCGAAATTGCTAGCGATTAGGAATCGTCAGCCCGATTGGCATCGATATCAGGCTTGCTAACGGTGATGTCTGCGATGTTGAGGAAATCGACCCCCGCCGGCGATGTCAAGCGCTGCCCAGTGCCGGGGTCGTAAAAGCCGCTGATGAGCTGGTAGGCGCCCGCGGGCAGGTCGGGCGGGAGGGTCAAAGTAAATTCGCGGCCCAGCAGAATCTCGTCGGGGTCATCCCAAGTTGTCGTCGGGCGGCGATTGTCCCAAAGCGGCAGGTAATCCACTTGGGCGGCGATCTCGCCATCTGCATTGATTAAGTGGTTGAAGACCCGCTGGCTGGTCTCGGTCGGGCTTTCCGCGCGCCAGTAATGGCGGAATACGATGGCTTCGCCAGCTGCCAATTCCGTCCCCTTAAGATCGTAGCCGACTAGTTGAATCGGACCCAGCTGCCCGTCGCTTCTGCGCTGCATGGGGTATAAGCGGAGGACAACCATGCTGGGACCGCGAAAGCGGTCATCGGGCGGGTAGCGCTTCAACAGCACGGTCTCGTCAGGGAAGTAGACATGAGGGTCAGAAGCGTCTTTTGCATAGGGCATGATGGCGTAGACAGCCTCATTCTGGCGCCATTCTTCCAGCGATTTCTCCGGCAGATTATACAGTGTGCGCGCCAGTGGATAATCGTGGACGCCGGTATATCCATTCCAAGATCGGTTGAATAACTTATGGTTGGGGCCGTCTCTCTCGGTGATGTAGTTGCCAGGCGGCAGGGACCTATCCATGTAGGACATCAGGTCGTTGCGGCGGTCGTGGAGGGTGAAGTTATGCACCAGCGCGTCTGACTTGTGATAAGAGGGCAGCAGGCGGGTCGCCAAGAAGACGAGGACCAAACCCGGTACCAGCAGCTGCCGCGCTGTCGGCGGCAATGAAGGCTTTTTCAGCCGCGTTAGCAGCGCCTGCCCGGCGTAAAGCAGCGTGCTGAGACCGCAAGCATAAAGCAGCGCGACGATGGAGCCAACTGCGAAATAGTGGCGCAAGCCCTGAATCCGAAACAGGCTCATGCCCAGAAGCCAAGCAAGCCCCGCCAGCGCGACCGCAATTAGCGCAGTGCCCCCTATCTGCCGCCGGTAAGGCAATAGCAGTAGACATAGAATGGCGACCGGCAGCCAGCTGTCCACCAGCCGAAAAGTCCGCAGCACATTGCGCAAACTCGCCCAGGCAGATTCCAGCGACGGCAAATTAATATCGCTGTATGAGGTTGGAAAATAGACGATGGAATCCACTTCCAGCGTCGGGAATATGAGCAGCAGCCAAAAGAGGAATATCGCAAATCGAAGGCAATTCCAAAAGGTCTGCTGCCAGGCATCCTTCCGCCAGGCCGGCATTCGCCACCAGTTTAGCAGCGGCAGCAGCAGCACAATTGGCGCGACGAACATCGCCTGCGTCTTGAAGACAATCGCCAGCATGATGCTATACACAGCGGCCGTGCTGTAGCTGCGCCGCCGATATAAGCAGCCGACAAGGGCCAGCCACAATGCCAGCAGCGTGAAAAGCGTTATGTAGGCATCGGGCAATACCCAATGCGCCCGCTCGACGACCCAGGGGTTAACGATCCAAATCGCGGCTGCCATTAACCCGGTCAGCGGATGCGCCATCATCGTGCCGAGGAGCGCAATCATAACGATTGCCAGCATCCAAGTGGCAATTGTAAACAGCCGCAGCGCCGGCAGCATGGTGCTGTGATGCGCCTCAACCGGCTTGATGTGCTTGAGAAACAGATAGTTCAGGGTTCTCATGCCCGGCGGATAGGCTTCGTGAAAGACCCCGCGCGCATGCCCGAAGTCTATCTCGTGCTGGGCAGCCAATAGATGATGCGGTTCGTCGTTTTGATCGATGTAGGGCAAGCTCACGTTGTATCCGCGCAGATAGAGCCAGCAGGCAAGCAAAAGCAGCAGCGCCAGCCCAAGCCACCACCACTTCTGATGGGGAATTGGAAGGTCTCGGCTAGCCGTTCCCGGCATGTTTCCTTGCCTCAAAGCAAATTGCGCGGAAGGCTGTATTATAGATGCTTATTGTGCGGCTCGCTTTTGCAGCTTGTACCAGCTTGTCGGCGCGCCCAGCGCCCGGTCATCGCCGCGCTGCTCCCATAGCAAATCCAAGCGCCGGCTGAAACTTTGCTCAACCCATTTCGGCGCCCAGCCGACACGGGTCCCGGGGCGCGGATGGCTGGCGTAGAGCATGAAGATGCCGCCCGAGCCTAGCCGTTGGGCGATGGCAGTGGCGTAGCTTTCTAGGTTGCCGCTGCCGATCGAATGCCCGCAGCCGATATCGATGATGAGCTTGTAGTCGTGCCCTAGGGCTGGCAATTCGTCCAGGCGCGTCACATCGTGGCAGAAGAGCCGGTGAGAGCCAGCGGCGAATTGGCTCAGCTTTGCGCCCGCAATCTCGATCGCGCGAGCCACAAAGTCGACGCCGTCAACGCGCCAGCCGAGCCGCAGCAGGCTGCCCATCACCGTGCCGCTGCCGCAGCCGAGGTCCAGCGCCTTGCCCGGCGGCAAGGCAGCAATCAACTCGACGATCTCCGGCGGCGTGATGCCGGTATCCCAGGGCGTTTCGCCGCTGGCGTAGCGTTGGCTGAAGGAGCTGTGTCGGTCATCGCTCATGGTATTGACGGGCGGCGGGCAAGCTGAAAGCGGCCCCTAGACAGTTGCGGACTGACGAATAGAGGCTCACGCAGTTGGCGCCATGTGGATGACGGTGACGCCAGCGCCGCCTTCCTGCGGCTGCCCTTGCGTTACTTTGCTCACGAGCAGATGCTCTCTGAGGTAGCTGCGCACCGCCTGCCGCAAGCGCCCGGTGCCTTTGCCGTGGATGATGCGGCCGAAGGGCAAGCCAGCGTTGTAGGCGGCGTTGATGTAACGGTCGAGAATTTCCAATGCCTCTTCGACGCGCTTGCCGCGAATATCCAACTCCATACCCGGCGATTCCGATTTTGGCAATTGCGCGTCGGCCGGCTCAAATTGGCGGACGTGGCCCCGCTCCGCCGCTCGCCGCTCGCTGCGGCTGCGTTTGCGCATGTCGCGGTAGCGCGCCCGAACGCGCAAGGCGCCGACTTGCACCTGCGCTTCTTTATCAGCCAATTCGGCAATTACCCCTTCGGCATTGAGCGTGTCGAGGAAGACAGTATCGCCAACCCGCGGCACCCAGTCGATATCTTCGAGCGGGCTTAACTCGTCGGCGTCGTCAAGCGGCGCATTGGTCCAGCTCGCCATTTTGTCAGCAGCGGCTTTGAGCGCGTTGAGCGTCTCGGCCGGCATACCCGCCGACCGCAGCTCGACCCGCATTTTGCGCAGCTGCTTATTGAAATCAGCCAAATCATCTTCCGCATGGCGGCGCGCGGCGCGGATCACATCACGGCGCTCGTCTTCGATAGTATCGAGGCGCGCTTGCAGTTCGTCCCGCTGCTCGCTGAGCTGCTGGCGCAAGAATTCATGCTCCGCATGCTGCAGGCGGATCTCGGCACGGGTGCGTTGGATCTCATCGAGCAGGTCATCAGCCGCCAGTTCTTCAGTGGCGACCATGCCGCGGGCGTCGGCGACGATTGCCGGGTCCAGCCCCAGGCGCTCGGCGATTGCCAAAGCATTGGAACGGCCCGGCAAGCCGACAATCAAACGGTAGGTGGGCCGCAGCGTTTCCAAGTCGAATTCGACGCTGGCGTTGCGCACGCCGGCCGTCTCCACACCGTAGATTTTCAGCTCGGGATGATGGGTGGTGACCATGGTCGTTACGCCGCTGTTCCGCAGGCAATTGAGCAGCGCCCGTGCCAAGGCTGAGCCTTCGGTCGGGTCCGTGCCAGCGCCGACTTCGTCCAAAATCACCAGCGAATGGTGGTCCGCCCGTTCGAGAATATCGATGATATTGGTCAGATGAGAGGAAAATGTGGAAAGCGATTGCTCGATGCTTTGCTCGTCGCCAATATCGGCGAAGACGCCTTGAAATACCGAGAGTGCCGCTTCCTCCGCCGGGATGTGCAAGCCGCACTGCGCCATCATGACGATCAAACCGACGGTCTTGAGGGCGACCGTCTTGCCGCCAGTGTTGGGACCAGTGACGACCAGCACCCAACTGTCTTCATCAAAGCTAAGATCAAGCGGCACCACCGTCCCCTTCAAAAGCGGATGCCAAGCCCCCTTGAGCTGGATGGTTGTGCCCGGGTGGGCGAAAGCGCCAGCGCGCGGCTCAATGCCGACCAGCTTTGGCTGGACGCAGTTATGGTCGAGGGCGTAGCGCGCTTTGGCAAAAGTCAGATCGAGGTAGCCCAGCAGCTGGACCGTGCGCACGATCCGCTCACTTTCGCCGGCGATTTCCTCGGTCAGGTCAGCCAGGATGCGGCGTATCTCTTTCTCTTCTTCTACTTGCAGCTCGCGCCATTTGTTGTTGAGCTCGACCGTTTCCAGCGGCTCGATGAAGAGGGTGGCGCCGGAAGCCGACGAGTCATGCATGATGCCTTTGATTTTGCCTTTATGCTCGGCTTTGAGCGGGATGACGTAACGCCCATTGCGCATGGTTACGATCGCTTCTTGCAGCTTGCTTTGGTTCGCCTTGCTGGCGACGATGCGATTGAGCCGGTTCTGCAGCCGATCGAAAGCCAGCTTCAAGCCACGGCGGATAATCGCGAGGCGGGCGCTGGCGGTGTCTTTGATGTCGGCATTGTCGTCGACCGTCTTTTCGATGCTGTGCTGTAGCTCCAGGCATTCTTCAATCTCGTTCGCCAGCTCAGCCAGCAGCGGAAAGGTCGCCTGCATGCGGCCCAGTGTGCGCTTCAGCGTCGTCCCGCGGCGCAGCGTATAGCGGATATCGAGCAAGACGCTGGGCTCGACGATGACGCCGCGCTGGGCTTTGATGACAGGCTCGCGGACATCGCGCGCGCCCCGCAGGGTAATGTCGGCTCGCTCTTCCAACAGGGCGACCGCTTCCGCCGTTTCTCGCTGCCATAGCTGCACTTCTTCCAGCTCAGTCGAAGGATATAGCTCAATCGCGAATTCCTCGCCCGCGCCGAAACTGGTATAGCTGGTGAGATCTTGCAGGATCTTGTGCAGCTCGAGGGTAGTGAGCGTCTTTTCGCTGATCATTTGCCGATTTGCCCGCGTAAGTTATGGACCGTTCCCGAATCGGGTCCCGGCGCCGGTCATTGTATGGCATGGATTTGGCGCTGTCAATCAAAGGTGGCTAGGCGGCTGGGCAATCGCCTCATCGCATCAGCCATTTGACGCGCCGACGACGCCCATGCCCCGCAGCTGGTCGACCGCTTGAATGAGAAACTGTGTTTCGGCTTGGCGTGGCGCCAGCCCATAATGCCAATCAGCCGGGAAGTCGGGGTCCTGGCCTGGCGCGGGATGAACGACAATCTCGACGGTGCCGCTCAAGCCAGCGATGCGCGCGCAGAAATCATCGACCGACTGCTTCATGCCAGCTTGAATCGCCGTCACATAATCGGGCAAGTTGAAGAGGCCGTTTTTCGGCTGGCGCTGTCGCCTCAGAAAGAGATTATGCCGCGAAACGGTGGCGCGGAAGTCATGGGCGCGCACCCAGCCCACCGCGTATTTGGCTGCCAGCTCGTGAACGAGGCGGCGCAGCAGCGGTATCGAATGAAAATGATGATGAGTCGAGATGTGCTGTGGCTGCAGCCCGGCATCGGTGAAGCGGCGCAGCTGCGCGTCCAGCTCCTTTTCAATCCAGCGAGCCGCGTCGGCGCTGAAAAAATGCGAGCGCAGGTACAAGCTCAAGTTGCTGCGAAAGCTGAAGTCTTCATTCAAGAGATGCGGATGATGCTCATCATTTCCGCTGACCGGATGCCCATCGGTGAGCGACAGGTGGCTGCCCAGATCGAGCCCCGGGCAGCCGCGAAAGAGCGCCAGCGCGTGCTGGTGCGCTGGGTAATTTGTCATCACGCTGGCGGCGCTGATGTAGCCGCGCTGGTGCAGCTCGGCGGTCTGCTGGTTGATGGCTTCTGTCAAACCGCAATCATCGGCGGTGATGATCAGCTTTGGCATGGCGGCGGGCGGCGGGCGCCCCGCCAAGCTTCCTCAAAGTCGTCCAGGCTGGTGCGCTGTTTCGGCGTGAGGTGAACGAAGGGGCGCACTTTCTTGATGCGAGCCAGTGCCTGGTCTGGTGAAAGGCCGGTGGCGATCAAATAAGCAGCCGCCATGGTTGGGGCGCGGCCACAGCCAACGGCGCAGTGGATGTAGACCTTGCCGCCCCGCTCGATTTCCTGCGCGATGAACTCGGCGCCGCGCTTCAAATCCGCCACTGTCGGCGGCGTGTTGTCAATGGTAGCCAAATGCAGATGGCGCTCGCCTGCGATTCCTTTCTCAATGTCGCTGTGCCGGTTGCGCATGTTGACGATAGCGCTGATGCCATAGTCGAGCATGGCGCGATAGCCATTTGGATAATGCTGGCCCCCGACCAAGAGCTGCGGACTGATTGCGCTCAGCCGCCAGACGGGGGCGCCCCGCCGCCGCCGCGATACTTGATCAATCCAACGCAGAGCGACAGCCCGCGGTCCCGCGCTCAACAAGCTGAAAACACGTGTAATAGGGTGGGGTGGCTTCGGCGGCGCGGTCATGCCGGCATTATAGCATAGGGCGCGCTCAGCTCGCATTGGCACAGGCATCTCGAAAGAGGGCAATCGATTCAAAATTATTTTGCGGCCTTCGCCACTTAAAATTACAAAATGTAGGGGCGACACTTGTGTCGCCCACAGTTGCAGAAGCGGGTTTTGGGCGATCCAAGGATCGCCCCTACGACTCAGCACAGGCAAGCCTTATATCAATAATTCAGCACTCCCTCTTCAAGATTGATGTGACAATCGCCAACAAAAGACATTAATCTCTGTGCGCTCTGTGTCTCTGTGGCGAAAAAAAATTTGAAGCGATTGCCCTGCATTGGCACAGGCATCTCGAAAGGAACTTGGCTTTGTGTTAAGTTAAGCTGCAAAAAGCCCAAGAAAGGAAATCGCATGAACCGGATGGAGCGTTTGGCGGCTTATGCCGAGCCGGTGACGCGGCAGCCTTATATCTTGCGCGTCCGCCGCAACCATGGCTTGGAGCATGCCACCATCCACATCCTCAACCGCCGCAACTTCCGGCTCTCCGGGCGCAGCAGCGATAGCGGCTTCATCCTCCTAGGCAATGTGCCGACCGAGCAGGTAGAGAGCGCCGTGGCGGAAGCGATGAGCCGGCTGCAAGCGGGCGAGCGCAAGCTGGCGCTGCACCCCAATTGCGGCACCAACCTGGTGGCAAGCAGCTTCTTGGCGACGGCGCTGGCTTTCTTGGGTTTCGCCGGGGGCGGCTGGCGCCGCAGCTGGGAGCGCTTCCCGACGATGATGCTGGCGATGATGGCGCTCGCGCTGGTGACACCGGCCCTGGGCATGAGCTTGCAAAAGCACTTCACAACCGAGGGCGACCTGGGGGATATGGAACTCCTTAGCGTAAAGCGCGATACCATGACCCTGCCTTTCGGGGGCCGGCAAGTGACGCTGCATCGCGTCGAGACGCGCCAAGGCTAGCCGCCCCATGAGCGCCAGCCCCACCTTTTACATCCTGCACGGCGATGACAGCATCGGCCGGGCGGACGCGCTGGCGCGGATGCGGGAGGCGATGGGCGAAGATGGCGACCTCAACCGCTCCGAATTTGACGGCTCGCAGACCTCAGTCCCCGAAGTGTTGGCGGCGGTCAAGTCGCTGCCTTTCCTGGCGCAGAAACGTCTGGTGATTGTCCACGGGCTCCTCAGCCGACTCTCCAGCCGCAAAATGCCGCGGGAAGCCAAAGCCGAGCGCGGGGCTGGCCGGCTCGAGCTGGCTAGACTGATTGATGAATTGCCGACTCTGCCCGCTTTCTCCCGGCTGGTCTTCTATGAAATGGAGCCGCTGAACGAAAGCAGCAAGCTGCTCAAAGCGGCGCGGAAGCTGGACAATGGCTATATCCGAGAGTACAGCGCCCCGCGGAGCTTGGTCGGCTGGCTGCGGGAGCGGGCGCAGGCATACCAAGCCGAAATCGACCCCAGGGCGGCTCAAGCCATCAGCAATTTGCTGAGTTATGACAAGCATAGCCAAGACGCGCGAAGTAAAAACACAGCCCGCCGCCGCGCCGGCCGGCAAGCCCGCTCGCTGGCATTGCTGGCTGCGGATAACGAACTGCACAAGCTCATCTGCTACGTTGATGAGGCGCGTGCAATCAGCGAAGCGGATGTCGCCGCTTTAACGCCCTACGTGCCCGAGGCAGACGTCTTCGACATGGTTGACGCGCTGGCGAATGGCAATGGCGGGCGGGCGCTGGAATTGATTAACCAGTCGCTGCATGAGGATCCAAGAGACCCGGGCTTCGGCTTGTTTATGCTGATCGTGCGCCAATTTCGGCTGCTCTCGATGACGCGCGACCACCTCGACCGGGGTGGCGCTCCAGGCGAGGCACTTGCCAAAGCCCTTGGCCTGCATCCATTTGCGGCGAGCAAGCTGCCAGCCCAGGCGCGGCGTTTCAGCGCGGCGCAATTGGACGCGATTTTGAAACGGCTGCAGCGCTATGACCAAGATATGAAGACGGGAAGAATTGAGCCGCGGCTGGCGCTGGATCTGCTGGTGACGAGTTTGGCTCGCGCTTAATTCTGGCTATCCAAATCAGACTAGAACAAAGGATGTGAATGATGAACGCAGGCGATGGCAGGCAAATGACCGCGGACGAAACGCAAAAAGCGCCGGTTGGCGCGGGCGAAGTTCGCGAGGTAACGCAAGATTTGATCGAAAGCCTGACCGGCTGGCGCGATGAGCTGACCGATACGCTGGAGCAAATGAACACCGACGCCTATCAGCGGCTGATTCTGCAGCTGCTGGAGAAAGACGGCGTGGGGCAGATTGAGTTGAGCAGCGCCAACGACACCATCGAGGGCATCGGCATCTTCGGCGGTGGCGGCTTCTTGACCTTCCGCGTGTCCTTCCGCTGCCTCCGCGGGGGCGGGCGCATCAGCTCGGCTGAGGTCGATGATTTTCGCCGTGGCGTCATGGTCGGGCGGGCGGACAAAGGGCTGCTCATCACAACGGGCGGCTTCACGCAGGAAGCGGAGTTGAAAGCAGCCAGCGACCGCGCGCCCGAGATTCGGCTGATTGATGGCGCAGAGCTAATCGGCAAGCTGAAAGAATTGGAGCTAGGGGTGTTGACGGAGCAGGTACTGGTCGAGCGCGTGCTGATTGACCGCGACTGGTTCGCGGCGGTGTAGGGGGAGTGGTGAAATTGATTGATATAAGGCTTTTTGTAGGGGCGATCCTTGGATCGCCCAAAACTTACTTCTGCAACTGTGGGCGACACAAGTGTCGCCCCTACAAGGCTTGTCCGGTACTGGTTCGCTGTATGTAATTGCGAATTTAAAGAAGGTGCTAATTTAGAGTAAGCGCCAAACTTCCAAATAAGGAGCTTACTCATGGATTTAGACACCTTCTTCACGACATTATACGTGGTGATTGACGATTGGTACAAAAGTAAAATGATCTCCCTGATGAAGCGACATCCAGGTCCGCCCCTGCAAATGAGTGATAGCGAAGTGCTGACGGTCGCGATTGCTGCGCAATGGCGCGCTGGTGTGCCTTGGCAATCTGAGCGAGGCATAGTGCGTTACATGCTTGAAAATGGTCGGTCATGGTTTCCCCGGATGCTGAAACGCAGTCAGTTCAACAAGCGTCTTCGCGATCTGTGGGCCGCCTTTGTATGCTTGCAGCAAGAGCTGGCGCAGATGCTTTGCAGCACCGCTGTGTACGAGGCGGTGGATTGTACGCCGCTGCCGCACTGTAGTCTGGGCCAAGCCATCAGCCATGATCGGCATTGGCTCTTCGGCAAGAAAGGCCGCGGCGGCAATCATGGCGGCTGGTATTTCGGACAGCAGCTGTTGGTCTGCGCCAGCGACAGCGGTGTCATCACGGGCTGGATGCTTGGTCTGGCAAACATTGATGACCGCTGGCTGATGGAAGCGCTGGTGAGCAGTCGCCAGGGATGCAAGCGTGTGATTGAAATCGAATTGCCCAAGCATCGAACATATAAACTTCGCAGAATCCCTAGTCCAGAATCCATCAGCCCCGCCCTGTGTGCCGGAGACGCTCGTGGCTTGACCTATCTCGCTGACGGCGGGTTCAGTGGACTGCGATGGATCAGACATTGGCAACGCCAATATGACGCTGAAGTTATCGCGCCACGAGCGAGCAACATCAAAGGCGACAAGCCCGGCAAAACCATGCGCTGGCTGCGCAAACACCGGCAAATCATCGAGACGGTGATCGCCAGACTTGTTCAAACATTTGGCTTACATCGCATCAATGCCCACAGCGAACACGGAATGCTCGCCCGAGTAGCGGCAAAGACGGCGGCATACAACATGGGCATACTCTTGAATCGCGGTGCCGGGCGAGCCGACGGCGCCCTGGCTACGCTGCTATGTTAGTATCGGACAAGCCTTACATCTAGGTTATCCAAATACAGAATATCGGCCTGCATATCTCATAATTCACCACTCCTATGTAGGCATTGATTAGGCAGTGCAGAAGTAAACTGATATAGTAGCGGTAGCAAAATGGAAAGAACCTGCTTGATATGGCTGCAGAACAGACTGATGCCTTGAGCTTTGAAAGACGCCTACCGACATTGGAAGAGCGGAGTTCATGCCAAGCGACTAAAGCGGACCTGGCGAACTTGAAAGCCGAACTGATCAAGTGCTTCGTCGGGACGCAAATTGCGCTGGCAGCATTGATTATCTACCTCTTGCAGTAGATTGCTTAACAGATGCAGGATCCTAACAAGAATATTCGCTTTCACGAGCTGTATAATCCGACAATCCAGGCGCTGCACACGCTAGGCGGCTCAGGAACGAACAAAGAAATCCACGATCAAGTCGTCGACATTATGCGCCTTTCTGACGAGATAATTGCTCAGCCACATAAACCGGGCAGTAGCAGCCTAACTCGGCTTGAATATCGACTGTATTGGGTTCGGACTTGGCTCAAGCGATATGGGCTGATTGAGAATTCTAGTCGGGGTGTTTGGGCGCTGACACCTAAGGGGAAGGCTACACCAGAAATTGATGGCATGACTGTAGAGAAAGCCGTCAATGAAATGGTGAAACAAGAAAAGCGACAAGCTCAAGGCTTGAAGCCTGCGGAGACTGCGACTGAATCTGAAGAGTCGGCTGAAGAAGAAGTTGGCGCAGTACAAGATAGTTGGCGAGAAATACTATCCACTACCTTGCTAGATATGACGCCCGCAGCCTTTGAGCGTCTTTGCCAAAGAATCCTGCGCGAGAGCGGCTTTTCGCAAGTTGAGGTCACCGGCAAAACCGGCGATGGCGGCATTGATGGTATCGGCGTCGTGCGTATCAGTGGATTCTTGTCATTCAAAGTATTGTTTCAATGTAAACGCTGGCGGAACGCGGTCGGCGCTAGTATTGTGCGTGATTTCCGCGGGGCGATGACAGGGCGGACTGAAAAAGGACTGATTCTAACGACCGGCGGCTTCACTCAGGGGGCGCAGCGTGAAGCCACTCGAGACGGCGCGCCAGAAATAGACTTGGTCGACGGCGAGCAGCTGATTGACAAGTTGAAGGAGTTGTCTCTCGGCGTCAACACGAATGAGGTTGTTGTCGAGCAAGTCATCATCGACCCCGACTTCTTCGCCAAGATCTAGCCCCTCACTTCAAGCGCCAGGGAATCCCCGCCACCAGCAGCAGCAGCTCATCCGCGCCCGCCGCCATCCGCTGATTCGCCCGCCCCAGCATATCTCGATACAGTAAGCCCAGACGCGTCGGCGGCACGACGCCCATGCCTACCTCGTTGCTCACTACCAGCCAGGTCGCCTCCGATTGCCTTTGCACATCCAGCAATCGGTCAATTTCGCGCAGCGCCGCTTCGTTCGCTTCTTGCTGCGAGGTAGGCTTGGGCAGGCTGAGCAGGATGTTGCTTGTCATTAGGGTGATGCAATCGAGAATGAGGGTGTCGTGCGCGAATGCGCTTGCCGCGATTTGCTGCGCGGTATTGTTTGGCGCTACCAGCGTATGCCAATCTGGTGGGCGGGTAGCTTGATGAGCGGCGATGCGCTGTCGCATGTCGGCGTCGGTCGCTTGCGCGGTGGCGACGAATAATACGTTTTCGCCCGCTTCGCGCGCCCAGCTTTCGGCGTAATGGCTTTTGCCGCTGCGTGCGCCACCGAGCAGGAAGATCAGCCGGCTAGCCATAGACAGCGCCGATGAAGAGCAGGCAAATCAGCTCGCTCAACTCACAGACGGCGCCGTAGACATCGCCGTTGATTCCGCCGCCGAGCCGCCGCGCCGCCCAGCTGCCAAATTGACTGGTGAAGCAGAATATCAGCAGCCAGAGCACAGTCGTTTCCGGCTCTGTCAGCAGGATGAGCACCCAACCCGAGGCGATGAGCAGCTCGCGCCTTGATAGCCCTTCGCTGAAGCGCGCGCTCAAACCCTGGTCGCGGGCGGTAGAGAAATGATAGGCGGACCAGACCATCGCCCAGCGCCCGAAGACCGGCGCCAGCGGCAGCCACTCCGGCGAGATTGAACGCAGCGCTAGCCATTTGCCCAGGAGCAATAGAACCAGCCCGACCGCGCCCCAAGCGCCGACCCGCGGGTCGCGCATGATGCTGAGCCGTTTCTCGGGCAGCGCGCAAGCCAGCAAGCCATCGCAGCTATCGCCGAAGCCGTCCAGGTGCAAGCCGCCGCTGACCACAACCCAAACCAGCAATAGAAGGAAGGCGGTCAGGTCACGATCGAAGGGCGAGACCTGCGCCACAGCGACTAGCAAGGCGCCGATGCACAAGCCAACTAGGGGAAACCAGGCGAATGTTTTGCCCGGCGCACCCTTGCTCGATGAGCCCAGCGGCAAGACTGTCAAGAAAACAAAGGCGGCGCGTATGTCATTGAGCATCGATAGGAGACCGTCTCCTGCGCTTTATACTATCAGTCTAGCGAAAAGCGCCGCCTGGACAAAGCGCCAGCTTGTGCCTTGGGGCTTTGCGCTGCTGGCATGCTATAGTAACCGCCAGTGAATCAGTGAAAAGGTGGTGGCCCGTGACGATTGCCTTGTCATTTTTGCGCGGCATCAATGTCGGCGGGCACAAGAAAATCAAAATGGCGGACCTGCGCGCGCTCTACACGGCGCTGGGCTTTCGCAAAACGCGCACCCTGCTGCAAAGCGGCAACGCCATCTTCGAAACCTCAGAGCATGATTTGACCCTCATTCAATGTCGGATCGAAGCCGGCATCCGCCAGCGCTTCGGCTTCGATGTCGATGTCATCCTGCGGTCGGCGGCGGATTTCTCAGCGGCTTTGGCGCGTCATCCCTTCAGCGCGGAACAGCTCGATAAGCCCAAGCACGCGATGCTTGTCTTCCTCTCGGGCGTGCCGGACCCCGCTGCCCTGCAGGCATTGCGGGCGAATAACCCAGGGCGGGAAGTCATCCAGGCTGCCGAGGACACGCTCTACATCTTCTACACTGACGGCGTCGCCCGCTCCAAACTCGATAACAAACGTATCGAGCGCGCGCTTGCTGTGATCTCAACGGCGAGGAATTGGAATACCTGCCAGCGCCTGCAGAGACTGCTGGCAGCCGACGGCTAAGCCAGCTGCTCGACGTAGCGCCGCGCAGTATCACGCAGCCGCCCCCAATCTCTATCGGCGACCGCATCATTGTTAATCAACGAAGAGCCGACCCCCAAGGCAAAAGCGCCGTAAGCTAGGTACTCCCCCATATTCTCGAGGCTCACGCCGCCAGTTGGCATCAGCCGCAAATGGGGCAGCGGCGCCAGCACATCCTTGATATAGCGCGTGCCTAGATGATTGGCGGGGAAGACCTTAACCACGCTCGCGCCCCATTCCCAGGCTTGCAGGATTTCAGTAGGCGTGAATGCGCCGGGCAGATAAGGCAGGTCCGCTTCGTGGCAAGCGCTGTTGACCTCGCGCTTCCAAGCCGGCGACACGACGAATTGCGCGCCCGCCTCAGCCACCGCCTGCACTTGCCCCGCGCTGATGACAGAGCCCGCGCCAATGGCGACTGAGTCATCAACCAAGCGCCGTATTTTGGCGATGGTCGCAACAGCGTCCATATTCGTCAGCGTGAATTCGATAGCGCGAATGCCGCCGTCGATTAAAGCCCCTGTCAGCTCTTCTGCGATCGAGAGGTCGTCCAAACGAACGATGGCGACGAGTTTCTCTTTGGCGATGATTTCCAAGCTGGTCATCTTGTCATTGTCTCGTAGGTAAGTATCCGAGAATTATAGCGGAAAGAGCCGGCGTTGCTGTCGCGGCAGGTCCATCTATTGCCACTCATCCAAATCAGCCGGCGTCGCCGCTGGGTCAAAATCGGGGTTCATTGGCGTCCAGATTGGGTAGCGCTGGACATGGTCGGCAAAGTTCTGGCGCGGGCGCAAAGCGATGATTCGCCCGCCCGTCAAGCTGATGAAAATCCAGCCGCGGGGATGCACCGCGACCGCCAGCGGCTGATTCGGGTAAAAGCCGAAGCCTGCTTCGTTGATACCGATGGAGCGCTCCCAATACAGCCCCTCGCCGCGATAGGGCTGGTAGGCTTGCCGCAAAGCATTATAGCGGTAGGGGATGACTGTGGTCGCCCCAAGCGGCTGGTTCTCGGCATCAAAACTGATCATGATTACCTTGTAGCCGACGAAATCGATCTGGCTTGGCTCGCCGCTGAGCACAACTATCAGCGTGTCTTTTGTGCCGGGCAGGCTGTCATGCGGGAATGCTGCCAGGCTGCTCGGCGCGGCGCCACTGCCGAATAACATGACCGGCGCTATGCTCCGCTGGCAGTCGCCGCTTGCGAATGTGGGAGTAGGCTCGGCGGCGCCCAAGCAATAGGGGAAGCCATACCAGCCGCCCGGCTCAACGCGATTCAACTCGTCGCGGGCATTGCGTTCCGCTTGCCGCGGCGCGCTGTCCAGCGTCCAAAGCTGCCCGCGATAGAATTCGACATCAGCCGGCTGTCGGAAACCGCTGGCCACGATTTGCCGGTCGCTCCCGTCTAGGTTCAGGCTGAGAATAGCGCCGCGATCGGGCTCGTCAAACTCGCAATTGTCGCAGGGTGCGCCGACCGCAACATAGAGCCGCGAATCGTCGCCCACGGTGATGCCGCCGGTCCAGAAGCCGCGGCCGCTCGGCAGATCGTCCACGATGATTTCAACCGCGCCCGCCAGCCTAATCCGATAGATATGCGCGCCACCGGCTGCATAAAGCTCGCCTTTGTGATAAGCGAGCCCCATAGGCTGGCTCAGGCTTTTGGCGATGGTCTCCATCTTGTCCGGCAGGTCATCGCCATCGGAGTCGCGAAAAGCCACGACTTCGCCACGCAATGGACGGGTGGCGAACAGTGTCCCGTCAGGCGCAAGCACCATCGCCGTGAAAGCCAGCGGCTCCAGCAAAGGGTCGTGAAATACGCTTTCGACGCACCAGCGCGCATTATCCGCGTATAACTCGCCTCTGACTGTGGTCGGCCGGTCCCCGCATCGCGGCTGCTGCATCTGCCCCAGCGCTGCCAGGCTCGGGTTCAAAGCAAAGGCGAGCAAAGAAAGGGCAAGCGGCGCCAAAGACCGCCTCAATAGCGCAAGGATAGGCATGTCAAACCACCATCCATCTTGACAAATTCGCTCAGATCAAGCCTGAGCACGCGCCGGCAATAGCGAGCGGCCGCCTCGTATGCGCGCGGGCAATTCGCCGCGACGAAGAGCGTATCGTTTACTGGCATCACATCGGCTGCATACCCTTCCGCCGGCGGCAATTCGACCACTTCGGCCCAGCTTAGATCGTAGGCCGTTTGCAAGGCTGGGTCGCGAATTAGGACCTTGGGTGCCAATTCGGTCAAGCCGCTTTTCAAGTGCAAGACGCCGCTGAAGGGAACCGGGTCGATGCGGATATCCGCATAAGCGCTTTGCAGCGCGTCTCGCAGCGCTTCAAAGCCGGCGCGGTTGCTGCGCGCGGAGATGCCAACGAGAATGCGATCGGCGCAAACGAGAACATCGCCGCCATCAATGCGGGCTGCGGGCGGCGGCTCGATAATCCGCAGCGGCGCGAGATGGGCTTTCAGCGATTCGCCTTCACCGCGCCGTTCCCGCGCGCCCGAGCGGCAATGAAAAGCCAGCTCGCGGAAGATCACGAAAGGGTCTTCGACGAAATGCCCATCAGGAAAGCGCTCGGCGGCAGGCAGGACGGTGACCGCAAGCCCGCAGTCTCTCAGCGCCTGCGCATAGGCATCGTATTGCCGCAGCGCCAGCTCAAAGTCTGGCTGCCCCAAGTGCTTTGACGATGTTATCCCTCCCGCGAAGTTGCGCGCTGGCTGGCGCATTAGGGCGCGGGTGAAGGGTGGCAGTAAGTGCATAGCAGCCTGTGTCTTGAAGTTAGCCTCTCACTCAATGATAGTGTAGCGGAAAAGCGCGGCGGGGAAATGGCGGGCAGGCGCCGGCAACTGCGCGTTTTTATTTGGCGCGTCCGCCACTAGAATAGGTTTGAATAGCGGCGCGGGATGGCTGATGTCGGGGCATAACAGATACAAATTTGAAGCGGAGGCGCACCGAGAGCGGCTGGTGCCCCTGCTCAAAATCATTCTGCAAGCGCCAGGACGTTTGAGCTCGCGCGAGCATCAGCAGTTGATGCGGCGCTTCCCCAAGCCGGCTGGCGAAGGTTTCTACAGCTTGGCGAATCTGGTCGACGCCTGGCGCGCCTTCGCCGGGCAGGATGGCTTGCCCGCTTTTGATGAGGCGCTCCTGTACAAGCTGAGGCGCAAGCCGGTTCGCACGCTGTCGGGTCTTACGCCCGTGACCGTGCTGACCAAGCCCTTCCCCTGCCCAGGCACCTGCATCTTCTGCCCCAATGACATTCGCATGCCCAAGAGCTATCTGGCCGATGAGCCGGGCGCGCAGCGGGCGGAGAAGAATGCCTTCGACCCCTATCTGCAAACCACCATGCGCTTGCGGACCTATCACAATCTGGGGCATTCGACGGCCAAGATCGAAATCATCATTCTGGGCGGCACCTGGTCCTTCTATCCCGAGACCTACCAGATCTGGTTCGTTAAGCGAATCCTTGACGCGCTGCATGACTTCGGGCAGGGCATCGACCGGCGGGCGGAAGCGCGGGCGGCTCTGCGCGAGAGATCGATGTTTTCGGGCGAGCCGGTCAGCAATGTTAGGCTGCAGGGCGCTTTGATGACGGCTTCCTACAATCAAACGGTGCAGGAAATCTACGCCGCGGAGATGCTCCGCTCGCGCGGGATGGCGCAGGAAATCGCCAGCGGCTTGCGCCAGCGCAGCGTCGCCGACGAGTATGCCAGCTGGGCGGAGCTGGAAGCGGCGCAGCAGGAGAATGAAACAGCAGCTTGCCGCGCTGTCGGGCTAGTCCTCGAAACGCGCCCCGATCACATCAGCGCCGAAGAAGTGATTCGCATCAGGCGGCTAGGCGGCACCAAAGTGCAGATCGGCATCCAGAGTTTGAACGATCGCGTGCTGAGCTTGAACAAGCGCGGGCATGATGTGGCGGCGACGCGGCGCGCGATTAAACTCCTGCGCAAAGCCGGCTTCAAAATCCACGCCCACTGGATGCCCAATCTATATGGCTCAACGCCCGAGGCCGACCTGGCCGATTATGAGCGGCTCTTCGGCGATCGCGATTTTAGACCCGATGAGCTGAAGATTTACCCCTGCTCCTTGATTGAAAGCGCCGAGCTGATGCAGCAGTATCAAGCGGGCGACTGGCGCCCCTATTCACATGATGAGCTGCTCGCGCTTTTGGTCGGCTGCTTCAAGCGAACGCCAGAATACTGCCGCCTGACACGCGTCATCCGCGACATCCCGGGCACCGATATTGTCGACGGGAACAAGGTCACCAATTTCCGTCAATTGGTGGAACGAGAGTTGGCGCGGCGCGGTGAGGGCAGCGTCGACATTCGCGCCCGAGAAATCGGTGTCAAACGCGTGACCGAGAGCGACTTGCGGCTAGAGCGGAGGACTTATGAATCGAGCATCGGTGAAGAGATTTTCTTGCAGTTCATCACCGCTAAGCGCGATATCGCCGGCTTCCTGCGCCTCTCTTTGCCGCTTGACGCGCTAAAGCCGCTGACGGCGGAACTGCGCGGCGCCGCCATGATACGCGAGGTGCATGTATACGGGCTGGCGCTGGGCATCGGGTCGGCGGAAACGGGGCGGGCGCAGCATGTTGGCTTGGGCAGGCGGCTGCTTGACGAGGCGGCGGCTATCGCGGCGGGGCGCGGCTGCCGGCGTTTGGCGGTCATTTCATCAATGGGTACGCGCGAGTATTACCGCAAGCGCGGCTTCTACGATGGCGAGCTTTATCAGTTCCGCGATCTGGATATGAGCGCGACGCGCGATGCGGCATCTCCGCTAGAATAACATAAGTGAAATGGCGGCCGTCTCTAGTCTGGTTCCAAAGTCTCCGCCTTTTCGGCGAGGCGCCAAGCGTCGGCCGGGGCGGCAAAGCGACATCTCGATTGATTAAGACGCCCCAGGTTAAGGGCGCCGCCAACGTTGACGCCGCATTCGCCTATTCTCGTCCGCGAGCCTTCAACTGATGAGAACTATCGACGCCGTCCAAGGTCAGAGCGAACGCAACCAGTGCTTGCGCCTGCTGATGCTGTTGATTATCGTCGGCACCTTCCCCTTCTATGGGCTCGCCATCATCATCATCGGCAGCGCCCCAGTAGAAATCGCGGCCGACCAGATCACCGCGACGGCGGCTCAGGCGCCGAGCTTCACACCACTTGGCGCCGAGCCAGGGCGGGCGCCCACTTTCACGCCGCTGATGGCTCCCCTCGCTAGCCATACACCACTGAGCGCGCTTCGAGCGACGCCAGCCCAGTATCTGCCGCCGACGCCCCTGCCAGCGCAGACCCTCGTGGCGCAGACAGTCGTCAGCCCGACGCCCATCCCGATCCTGGTCTCGGCAACCGCCGAAGCCACCGCCGACGCCGATCTCGATGGCTTGCCCGATGCGGCGGACAACTGCCCGAATGAACCGGGGGCGGCTGAAAATGAGGGCTGCCCCTGGCCCGATGATAGCGATCGGGATGGGCTGCGCGATGCCGACGACCGCTGCCCGATCGAGTTCGCGCCCAATACTCGCCACGGCTGCCGTGACTTTGATGACGATGGCTTGGATACCTCCGAGGACGATTGCCCGCGCGAAGCGGGTCCCGCGTCGAATCGGGGCTGCCCATTGCCAGCCGACGCGGGCGGCTGATCGCCCCTGCGCCCGGCCAATATATTCGCGCGCCGGGATCTGCGGTAAGATTGAGCGACATTGCAGCGCATGAAGAGGACAAAGCTATGACACTGTTGGATAAAGCCAATGAGATGAAAGATCAATTGGTCGGCTGGCGGCGGGAAATACATATGCGCCCGGAGCTCGGCTTCGAAGAGCAGCAGACATCGCGGCTGGTGGCGGAGTCGCTGCGCGAGATGGGCATCGAGATTGAAGTGGGCGTGGCTGAAACCGGTGTTGTGGCGCGGATCGGGGAAGGGCGCCCGGCAGTCGGCATTCGCGCTGATATGGACGCGCTGCCGATTCAAGAAGCCAACGATGTGCCCTATAAATCCCGCAGCCCGGGGCTGATGCACGCCTGCGGGCACGATGCCCACACCTCAATGCTGCTGGGCGTCGCCAAACTGCTCAACGATATGCCCGACCGCCCCGCGGGGGAAATCCGCCTATTGTTCCAGCCGAGCGAAGAGAAATGGCGCCCCGAAGACGGGCACAGCGGCGGCAGCCTCATGGTCGAAGAAAAGGCGCTTGATGGCTTGGATGCGGTGATCGCCTGCCATGTGGCCAGCGGCAGCCCAGTCGGCGAAGTGCAGGTGGCTGATGGCGTTTCTATGGCGGCGCCCGATGTCTTTGAAGCCAGGATCATCGGCGAGGGAAGCCATGGCGCGACGCCGCATTTTGGCTTGGACCCCATCTGGCTGCAGGCGCAGGTCGTCAACGCGCTGCAGGCGATTCGCTCTCGCCGGCGCGACCCGACTGAACGTTCAGTTGTCTCCATTGGTACCATCCATGCCGGCGTCGCCGATAATGTCATCCCCAACGAAGTGCTCATGACCGGCACGATACGCAGCTTCGAGCAAGAGGCCCGCGAAGCGATTCATCGTCTAGTGGAAGAAGCCTTTGCGCTGGTGCGTCACTTCGGCGGCGATTATGAGCTGAATATATCGACCGGTTACCCGCCCCTATATAACGACCCCGGCGTCGCCGCGCTGATTCGGGGCGTCGGCGCCGACTTGCTAGGCGACGATATGTCTGGCTTGGGCGAGCCAATCATGGCCGGCGAGGACTTCGCCTTCATGACGCAGAAGGCACCCGGCGCGATGCTGCGTTTGGGCGCGCAGCTCGATGACATGAATCGCCCCCATCACAGCCCCATATTTGATATTCATGAAGGCTGCCTGCCGGTCGGCGTTGGCGTCATGGCGGAGAGCGCGCTGCGCCTGCTGCGCCAGCATGGGGGCTAAGGCGGATGAACGCGCGCGAAGGCAGGCAAACCAGTAGCGGACAAGCCCGATAGGCGAGTCGCCCGCTTCAATCGGGGATGTCTTCAAAGAAGGGCGGGCGACTTACTTTGTCGCCGCTTCGGCTTCGCCAAACAGAGAGGGAAAGTGGCGCAGCGGATCGCCCGGCTCGCGCAGCAAGGTCCGCTGGCGCGGCGTCAATTCGATATGGGGCGGCGCCTCGACCCGCTTCGATGTCCAGCTGAGGTGCGAAACGCAATATTTGTAAAGCAGCGTGCGCCGCTCGTGCTCGGCGTGCCAAGTGGCGGTGCCATGCGTCAAGGCTTCGGTGAACAGAATGACCGAGCCGGCCGGCATATCGGGGATGACGACGGCGGGCGACAAATCGTGATCGTCGCTGATTTGCCGTGGCAATTTATAATGGCTCTTGTGGCTGCCGGGGATGCAGCAGAAACCGCCCTGTTCGCCGCCGGCATCCGACAGGGACCAGGCGACCACGATGAAACCCTCGTAAATCTGGTTGGCGCGGAAGGCGTAATATTCACCTGGCTTCACATCGGATTGGGGAGCGCTCGCGCCATAATCGGCGTGCAGCCCGCCATAAGACATGCCTTTTCTCATGTTCATGCCATAGAGACGATCGAGCCGAAAGGCATCGCCCAGGCGCAGCCGCAGCACGGGCATGATAGCCCGATGATCCAGCAAATCGCAGAATGCTTTGCCCCAGCCGAGAAAGCCTGAGCCGACCCGAGCCGCCTTGTCCGCAATTGCCATGCTCTCGGGCACAGCCGATTCTCGCTTGACCAGTGATGATGCAAGCGTCGGCGCGCTGCCGAATCGCGGCGATTCTTCTGGCGCTGGCAAATTCTGTTCATCGATGAGCCGGTTCAAGGTGGCGACTTCTTGCGCGCTCAAGGCATCTTCAATGACCAGATAACCCTGTAAATCAAATAGATACTGCTGCAGCTCAAGATCCTTCATGCCTCAGCCTCCCCGTTGCCCGTGCCAGTCGATAATCGGCTGCCACCGGTAAGTCCATCGGCTGAATTGACGATAAGCCCAGCCTGCTCAAAGAGCAAACCGGCGGGCGGCGGCGATCCCTACTCGGCCTTTTCCTGGACGACAGTGATGAGGTTGCCGCAGGTATCATCAAATACAGCCATGATGGCGGGTCCGATATCTGTCGGCGCCATGGTGAAGGCGACGCCGCGCGATTGCAGACGCTCGTATTCAGCTTGCAGATCGCTGCTGTTGAATTGCGCCGCCGAGATGCCTTGCTCGTATAGGGCTTGCTGGTAGCCGCTGGCAATCGGGTTGCCGTTGGGCTCGAGCAGCAGCTCAGCGCCATCCGGTTGTTCCGCTGATACAACAGTCAGCCAACGATCGCCCGCCTCGTTGCCGATGGGCATATCCCGCTTGAGTTGAAAACCGAGCACGTCGGCATAGAATTTGAGCGCTTTTTCCTGGTCATCGACCAAGACGCCTGTTAAGCCTATGATCATCTGGTTCACCTTAGTCTTTGGCCGTGCCCGTATTGGGCGCGGTTGATTCGGCTAACTGTCGCCAATTGTGCTTAGCGCGAATTGATTTGTCAAGTAAGCGCTCTCCGGGGAGTGGCGAATTAATGATACAAGGCTTGCTCGCGCTGAATCGTAGGGGCGATCCTTGGATCGCCCTTTGGTTTACCCCCCTCGGTCCCCCCATTGAAATGGGGGGATGACCACTGATTTGTCGTGATTATCGCTAATGTGAACTTGGATTCAAGCAGAATTGGCATAGTTTATAGAGTTTGCAATATCCTAGCTCCCCTTCCCTAGCTTGCTGGGTCGCGTAGACACTGACCGCCGGCAAGGGGCTGCGCCGCGTGGGGTCGCGTAGGGCGCGTAGACACAGCCCGCCGACACTGACCCGCCGACACTGGCGGTCGGGGATGGGGTAGAAATGCGCATTAAAAACTCAGTCGCGGACAAGCCTTAGATTTTGTAATTTTTCGCAGCGAACGACGCATAATCATTTTGACGCGATTGCCCTGTCCCGCTGACAGCGGCGCTGAACTTCTGACGCGGCTTGTGCTATACTCTGGCATATTCCAAATTGTCGAGGCTGCTCGGAAGGCTGTATGAAGCTCACTCAGAATGCGAAGAGTATGTTGACGGTGATGGCTTTAGTCGGCGCAATTATAGTGGCGCTGAATGCCGTGATTTTGGGCGCCGGCGGGCGCGACCTGTTCCCGCTGTCGCTTGGTCTGCTGGCGCTGGCTTTGCTGTTTTGGCTCTGGCTTCGCCGCGATGCGATGGCTGGCGCCTCAGACGATGCGGTCAAGGCGGCACAAGCGGCGGCGGCTGAAGCGGAAACGCTGGCAAAGCGGCGTGAAGTCAGACGAGATGCGCCGCCCTCCACCAGCGCCGAGGCTGAGGACCTGACCCGTATCAAGGGCATCGCCGCCGGCTACCAGCGGATTCTCAACGAAGCCGGGATTTGCACGTACGCGGCGCTGGCGCAGGCATCGGCTGACGAGCTGCGGGCGATTTTCAGCGCAGCCAGCCGCGCGGCGCCAGTCGGGCTGGAAACGCTGCCCAAGCAGGCTGAACTCGCGGCAAAGGGCGATTGGGAAGGCTTACAGGCTTTTCAAGATACGATGTAAGCCGTTCCCCGCTGGGGGCCCGGTGAAGGCGCTCGCGTCGGCAGCGAAAACAAGTACACTGGACCCTGTAGCCGCCCTGATGCTTTTAGGCCGCCCATGCCCTCTGTCGCGCAGATCATCCGCCGGCGCCACCGCCGCAAAGTCCGCCGCCACCGCGAAGACAGGCGTTCCGCGTTTTGGTTCACAATCGTGGTTGGCATACCGCTGGCTCTGTCTCTTAGCCCGCTGCTCGCAGCGCTGGGCTTGTCGTTCTGGCTCTATGCCTCAGCCGCCGCTCAGATGCCATCGCCGCCGGAAACTGTCTTTCTCAACCGAGAGCGGGGCGAGACGCGCTTTTATGATTCCAGCGGCGCCAAGTTGCTTCATGCGCTGGCTGACCCGCTGGCTGAAAATCGCCGCTGGCTGAAGTTGGAAGACTTGCCGCCGCCTCTCATCAGCGCCACGATTATGGCTGAGGCGGGCGCGCCGCCGCCTGAGGCTGAGGGCTTTGAGCCCGCTGGCGCATTGCTGCAAATATGGCGTTACATTATCGGACTGCCGCCGACGCCGGCACGCGGGATCAGCGCGAATCTCGTGCGCGATACCTTGCTGCCGCTGGCGGCATCCAGCGGGCTGGACGCCAGCCTGCTGGAGATTGTGCTGGTCGCCGAGAGCAAGCGCCTCTATGCGCCGGCGGATCTGCTCGAATGGCGTCTCAACAGCAGCTATTACGGGCAGGACGCCTTCGGGATAGAGGCGGCTGCGCAAGTCTACCTGGGCAAAGAGGCGGCATCGCTGTCGCTGGCTGAGTCGACATTGCTGGCTGCTATTGTCGATGCGCCGGCGCTGAACCCGCTTGACGCGCCCTTGAAAGCGCGCGAAAGAGGCGCCGATCTGCTGTTTCGGATGCTCGATGCCGGGCTGATTGAGCAAGCGCAATTCGACGCAGCCTCAAGCGCTGCCTTCACGCTGCGCCAGGGGGCTGGGCGACGAGCGGCGATCGCCCCGGCTTTCATCGAATACGCCCGCAAGCAAGCGGAAGAGATTCTGACACGTCAAGGATTCGACGGTGCCAGGCTGGTGGCGCGTGGCGCGCTGCGAATCAGGACATCGCTGGACATGGCGCTGCAGCTGCAAGCGGAATGTATCATGCGGGCGCGCTTGGGGCAGGCTGGCGCCGCTTGCCTGCCGGGCTTGCCGCCCCCGTCGGTGGCTGCGGAAAGTAAAATGCCGCCCGATGATGGCGCCTTGGCGCTGCTCGAGGTCAGCAGTGGCAAGATACTCAGCCTGGTGGGCGAGGCTCTGGAGCCCAGCCGCCAGCCCTCAGTTCTGCTGCAGCCATTTGTCTACCTAGAGGCTTTTCTGCGCCGCGAGTTTACGCCAGCCTCGATGGTCTACGATCTGCCACAGACTTTCCCCGGGCGCTCGGCTGAGCTGATTTATGCGCCGGCGAATCCTGATGGACTCTACCGCGGTCCGCTGAATCTGCGCGATGCGATGGCGGGGAGCCTGCTGCCGCCGGCGGTGCAGGTGGCGAGCCGCATCGGCATGGATGCGGCATTGCGGGCGGCGCGCGCCTTTGGCTTCAATAGCCTGGGCAAGGGCAAGATTGATCTGGATCTGCTGGAGCGGGGCGGCGCTGTCTCTGTCATCGATGCTGCTTATGCCTACAGCGTTTTGGCTTCCACCGGCGCGATGCGGGGCGTATCGGTCCAGCCTGAGGGCGAGGGCTTCCGCAGCCGTGATCCAGTCGCGGTATTGGCGATTGAAGATGCCGGCGGGCGCTTGCTCTGGTCCTATGGCATGGATTACCAAGCGAATGAATCCGTCATTATCGAGCCGAGCGCCGCTTATTTGGTGAATGACATCTTGGCTGATGACCAAAGGCGCAGCTCCATATTAAACAGGGACGAGAGCAGCTTGCGGCTGCCTCGCCCGGCGGCTGTCATCGATGGCATGAGCGCCGACAAACGTGATAGCTGGACGGTCGGCTATACCCCCGATCTCGCGCTGGCGGTTCATACATCGCGTGCCGATGGAGCGCCGCTTGGTCTAGCTGCTTACGACCGGGCTGGCTCAGCGCCGGTTTGGCAATCGCTGATGGAATACGCCCACCAGCATCGTCAGCTGCCAGCGCGGGCTTGGGTCGTGCCGGCGGATATCGAGGAATTCTTGGTTTGCGAAATCTCCGGGCTGCTGCCAGCCACAACTTCTCACTGCCCGACGCGGCGAGAGAAGGTGCCTGCTGGCGCGCAATTGCCGCGCGATCCCTATTGGCAGAGCTTCGAAATCAACCGTGCCAACAGCCAACTGGCGACGGTGAACACGCCGGCGGAACTGCGCGAGTCGGTGGCTTTCTTCATTCCGCCGGACGAAATCATGGATTGGTGGCTGGAAAATGACAAAGCGCTGCCGCCCAGCAGCTACAGCACCGACAGCGGGTCGCAGAGCGCGAAACCGGTGCGGCTCATATCACCGGCTGATTATGCCTATGTCGGCTCGTCGGTTGAAGTCGCCGCCATCATCAACCGCGCTGGCGCCGAAAGTTGGCAGCTTGAATACGGCGCCGAGGTCAACCCCGAGCGCTGGTTCAGTATCGGCCAGCCTAGCCCGCTAGGGACCAGTGGCGAAATCGCCACGACTTGGCAGACAGCCTTGTTCAGCGGCATCTATACCTTGCGCCTGTCGGTAACTTTTGCTGATGGCAACGTGGAGACCGATTCCAAACTGTTGACCTTCGACAATAGTCCGCCGACGGTGGCACTGCGAACCAGCGATGGGACGAGCGCGATTTCATATCCGTCTAATCAACGCCTGTCCCTGCTGGCTGATGTCAGCGACAACCTCACCATAGAACGCGTCGAATTCTACCGCGCTGACGATCTGCTGGGCATCGATCGCGATTGGCCCTATGGATACGAAGTGGAACTGGAAAGCGCCGGCGAGATTGTCTTCACGGCACTGGCATACGATCAGGTTGGGAATCGGGCTGCGTCCGCTTTGACGGTCACGGTGGGGGAGGGGTGAGGCTGGCGTGTCTTCGCAGGGCAAGTGGGCGGGGGACCTCAATATAAGGTCACTGGTAGTTTGGCTGACTGCATTGCTGACGCTGGTGCCATTATTTCTCTATGCCTATCTCGGGCATTTCAGTCGCTTGATGACGAGTGACGACTACGGCCACTTTGCGTCGGCTCTATGGTTGAGTTTTCGGCACAACTTCGATGATTGGCGGAGCTTTTGGAACGGCAGTTATTCATTCTATGTGTTTCATGACTTGTTGACTCCGCTTGATCCGGCGCGGATGCCGCCCATTTTCCCAGCGATGACAATCCTTATGTGGCTTGTCGGCTTAGCTTGGCTGATTTCCCTGGTTCTGCGCCGACTGCAACTGAACCGGCATACCTTGCCCATAGCCATCGCGCTGGCTGCTCTTGTCGTTCATGCGTCAATACTGTCGTTTCATACATTGGAGTCAATATATTGGTATTCCGCCATCGTAAGGCACACACTCCCGGTCGGCATGATGTGTTTGTCGCTGGCTATTGTCCTGGAGAGCGCGGATCGCCTGCATTCTAAGCTGGCGACAGCGGCCGCTATGGTGGTTACGGCGCTGATATGCTTCGTTGTAGGCGGCTTTTCCGAACTGAATGTATTGATTTTGCTGGTTTACTTGCCGCTACTTGTTGCCGGCATATACGTCTTTGGCGTCAAGCGCGGGCGGCCGCATACGCTCAGCCTTCTTGCGGCTGGCTGGTGTGGCAGCGTCATCAGTTTGCTCGCGCAGATCTCGGCGCCGGGTTTCGCAAACCGGATGGAGACCTCGGCAACCTCGGTACCCTACGCGAATCCGGCGCGTGAGTTGCCCTTGCTCTTCGCGAAGATACTGGAATCTTCCCTGGAGTATGTCGGGCATAGAGGCAGCCTTGCCGGCTTCCTGCTCCTTTTCACAGGGGGCATGGTGGCAATGCTGCTGGTCTATAGACCGAAGCGAACAGACGCGGAACCTCGAGCGATTTCGCTAAGGGGCGGACCATTGTGGCTCGGCTTGATCGTGCAGTTGGTCTTCTTGCCGATACTGTGGTCATACCACAGCGGGCCGGTCGAGGAATCTGGCGCCGCTACGGTCCTCTCAATGGTCCCCTTTTGCCTGAATCTCGTCTCAATAAGCCTGTATCTTCTCCTCCTTTGGCGACGAAACCAACTTGAGTCCGCTTTGCGCCATTCTCAAAATCGAATTCTGGAGCTGACTGCCGCAATGCTGCTCGCCGTGGTCCTGTTGCTGGCATTGCCCCAACTTGGGACCATGCATTATACGGGATCAGTCTATCTGTTTTCAAGCGCTTTGGTTCTCTTGGGAATCCTGACCGGGCTCTTGGATTCGCTAGTAGCGGATAAGCGCTCTCGTCGGTTCCGCTCATTTGCTGGCCTCTCGTTGGCGCTGGCTGCGCTGGCCCTCGCCTTGCCATTGGCGATTGGGCATTATGGCTTGGGCTACATTTATGTGCGCTCGCTCGCCTTCTCGGCGCTGATGCAGGTGTTGCCAGGCTTGGTATTGGGCGCCTATATCGGCTGTCAGATTCGGTGCTGCTGTCTGCTGACGGCGTCCGATTCGAAATTGGCGCTGCGTTTCATCATACCCGGCTTGCTGATCGTCCTTGTCATCACGATAGGAGACATGGCGGCGCAAACCCCGCTAATACCGGACTTCGGGAGCTTCGCTCGGGAATGGGACGCGCGGCACGAAAGAATCATTCGCTTGCGCGACAGCGGTCAAAGCCACATTGAGATTCCACCCTTTAGTTATGACATGAGCGGTTACATATCAGCCAGCGGCCAATCTTTTGGCTCTAGCCACGCCTATTATTACGGTGTCGACTCCATTACAGTGGTCGAATGATTTCTCGACGTCACCGAGTAATAATTGCGCTGGCTTCCAGTCAGCGTTGCCGATTAAACTCGCCATTCATTCTCAGGCGAAGATACATATCGTGAATCCAACGGTGGGCGGCACTCCATAAGAAATTCATATTATTTTTGGCAATCCCCTTTAATCTCTGCCAAGAAACTTGACTGCTGACCGGCGTTATGATAAGTTATGCGTGAGTTTCTGGCAGTCTTGCACATAGAGTGCCAGAAACTGACTCTCATAGTCTGATGTACCGAAGGTAAGCTTAGTCAAGAAGGAGCTGAAAATGCCTATCTCGATTCGCCCACTAGGTGACCGCGTCTTGGTCGAACCGGTGGAATCCGAAGAAACATTTGCCGGTGGCGCTTTTGTATTGCCGGAAACAGCCAAAGAAAAGCCGCAGCAGGGTTTGATCCGCGCCGCGGGACCCGGCAAGTATGATGAAGAGGGCGAAAAACGCATCCCGATGGATGTCCAGGAAGGCGACCGCGTCCTGTTCGCCAAATACGCTGGCACCGAAGTAAAGCTTGATGGCATCAGCATGCTCATCATGAAAGAATCCGACATTCTCGGCATTGTCGAAGCCTAATCCGGGCTTGGGCAGCGTTCGATTCAATCGCCTAGAGAGAAACAATTCAGGAGGAATCCATGGCAAAGCAACTCGTATTTAAGGAAGATGCGCGCCGCAAGCTGCAATCTGGCGTTGACAAAGTCGCCAATGCGGTCAGCACGACCCTCGGTCCCAAAGGGCGCAATGTCGCGCTGGACAAGAAATTTGGCGCGCCGACCGTGACCCACGATGGCGTCACCGTCGCTAAAGAGATCGAATTGGAAGACCCATATGAAAATATGGGCGCGCAGCTCCTGAAGGAAGCGGCCACCAAGACCAACGACATCGCCGGCGATGGCACCACGACCGCCACCGTCTTGGCGCAAGCCATCGTGAGCGAAGGCTTGAAGAATGTGGCGGCTGGCGCCAACCCGATGCTTCTGAAGCGTGGCATCATCCACGCGGCTGACATCGTCGCTGGCAACATCCTTGAACAGTCAACCCCGATTGAAACCAGGGACGAAATCGCCAATGTCGCCAGTGTTTCGGCGCAAGACAAAGAAATCGGCAACTTGATCGCCGAGGTGATGGACAAGGTTGGCAAGGATGGCGTCGTCACGGTTGAGGAGAGCCGCGGGCTCGAATTCGAGACCGAATACGTCGAGGGTATGCAGTTCGATCGCGGCTACATCAGCCCCTACTTCGTCAGCAACAGCGAGACGATGGAATCCAGCATCGAAGAACCCTATATCCTGATCCACGACAAGAAGGTCAGCGCGGCGCAGGATATCATCCCAATCCTGGAGAAACTGCACCAAGTCGGCAAGCGGGAGCTGGTCATCATCGCTGAAGATGTGGACGGCGAAGCGCTGGCGACCATGGTTGTCAATAAGCTTCGTGGCGCGATCAACGTCCTAGCTGTCAAGGCGCCCGGTTTTGGCGATCGCCGCAAAGCCATGCTGCGCGACATCGCTGTTTTGACTGGCGGCACCGTCATCAGCGAAGAGACGGGCCGCAAGCTCGATAGCGTTTCGGTTCAGGATTTGGGGCGGGCGGCCAAGGTCGTCAGCACCAAGGACGACACGGTCATCGTTGATGGTGCCGGGGAAGAGGGCGCGATCGCCGGACGCATCGAAGAGATCCGCCGCGAGATCGACGCCAGCACCAGCGATTACGATCGCGAGAAGCTGCAAGAACGCCTGGCTAAGCTGAGCGGTGGCGTGGCCGTCATCCGCGTTGGCGCCGCGACCGAGACCGAGCTGAAAGAGAAGAAGCATCGGGTTGAAGACGCCCTAAGCGCGACCCGCGCCGCAGTAGAAGAGGGCATCGTGCCGGGCGGCGGCGTCGCCCTAATCAACGCGATGAGCTCGCTCGATGGCGTCAGCATGGAAATCAGCGACGAGAATACTGGCGTCACCATCATGCGCCGCGCGCTGGAGATGCCGATGCGCAAGATCGCTGCCAACGCTGGTGAAGATGGCGCGGTCATCATCCAGAACGTTCGCCGCGCGCAGGATGAAGGCAACAACCATCGCGTGGGTTTCAATGTGATGAGCGGCGAATATGGTGACATGATCGATGCTGGCATCCCCGATCCAGCTAAGGTGACCCGCGGCGCGATTGAAAACTCCGCCTCGATCGCCGCGATGATTTTGACCACCGAAGCGCTGATTACGGATGTGCCGGAAGAAAACCCCCCGCCGATGCCCGCAGGCGGCATGGACGGCATGGGTGGCATGGGCGGCATGATGTAAGCTGGCTCAGAGCCGCAATTCAATACAATTCGGAGGGCTGTCGCTGGGCAGTCCTCTTTTTTTGAATGATTGCCAAATATGCTATGATTACCTAGACACAGAGGAATACGCAGGGGCAGTTTACCATGCGAGAGGTCCGCTGATGTACAGGAGTTGCGTCTTCAACAATTGGAAGACATTACAACTTCACTATTTGAAGGGCAGTATAAGCTCGGGCGAGCGCTGACCGACCAAGGTAAGCAGCTGACGTCCATTAATTCTCGATTGAATAGAATTGAGAATCGTATGGATGCGCTCGAGAACCGAATGGATGGGCTTGAAACGCGGATGGGTGCGCTCGAGAACCGAATGGAACGTGTGGAAACTCTAATCGCGAATCTTACGGAACTTGTGACTCTCGCGTTTGATGATCTCGCATTCATCAAGAACAGCATGCGACCAGGGTAATGAGATTGCGATTGAACTAGGATTGCAGTGACTGCGGTACGCGCTTGGCGAAAGCGGGCTCAGTGTTATGGAAGGCCGAATTGCGGGCCGTCGCCGGGCAGTCCTCTTTTGTGTTAATCGACTGTTTGTGTTAGGCTGATATAGAAGCCTTGCAGGAGTTGCTTGGAGGGTTGCGCAATGGAGCAAAACGGTGAACTGACTGGCCTGCGTCTTTATCGCCTGGAGCAATTGACGAGTTCAATGGTCGAGAGTCAAGCCTCGATGGTGCAAGTGATGCAAGAGCACTCAACTCGTCTTGAAAGGATCGAGAATCGTTTGGATGCGATCGAGAATCGCTTGGACAAAGTGGAAGAACTACTGACACTTGTCCTGGATGATCTCGCATTCATAAAAGAATACCTCAAGCATAGAGGAGAGTGAATCCTTCTTGAAATTGAATCGGAGGACTGTCGCTGGGTAAAGCCAGCCGCATTGAACCCAACATACCGCCTTCCGACGAGGAGGCGGTAATTGTTTTTGTAAATCTAACGGATTGAATTGTTACAGCTGCGCTTCCACTTCGGGGGCTTCTTCTTCCTCGACTGTATACATCGTCAGCCCGCCGTCATCGTCGGCATCGACGCGCACGATGCTCGCCAAGCCAAATTCACCCGACAAAATGCCATCGGAGAGCCGGTCTTCCACTTCGTTTTGGATCAAACGGCGTAGCGGGCGGGCGCCAAACTCAGGGTTGTAGCCATTCTCCGCCAGCCATTCGATGCCAGCTTCGGCCGCTTCCAAAGTGATGGCATGCTCGAGCAGGCGCTCCCGCACTTTGTTCAATTCCAGATCGACGATCTGTTTGATCTCGTCGCGGCTCAGCGAGCGGAAAATGATGGTGGCGTCCACACGGTTGAGGAACTCGGGTCTAAACATGCGCTGCAGCTTATCGGTCACGTTGCGGCTCATATCGGCGTACTGTTCGTCGTCCAGCTTCTCGGCATCTAACTGCGTATTGAAGCCCAAGCTCGAATTTGGTTTGATCAACTCGGCGCCGACATTGCTCGTCATCACAATCATCGCGTTGCGGAAGTCGACGCGGCGGCCCCGTGCGTCGGTCAATGTGCCTTCTTCCATCACTTGCAGCAGCATGTTAAAGGCTTCCGGGTGCGCTTTCTCGACCTCGTCGAAAACGATAATGCTGTAGGGGCGGCGGCGCACGGCTTCGGTCAATTGGCCCGCGTCTTCGTAGCCGACATAGCCGGGAGGCGCGCCAACGAGACGGGCGACCGAGTGGCGCTCCATAAACTCGCTCATATCAAGTTGGATAAGCGCGTCTTCGCTGCCAAAGAGAAACTCAGCCAAGGCTTTGGTCAGCTCGGTCTTGCCGACGCCAGTGGGACCCAAGAACATGAAGGAGCCAATCGGGCGGCGCGGATCTTTCAAACCGGCGCGAGCCCGCCGGACGGCTTTGCTGATGGAAACGATGGCTTCGTGCTGCCCGATGATGCGCTCGTGCAGCTTGCCTTCCATCTCCATCAGGCGTTCGCTCTCTTCGTTGGCGATTCGCGTGACTGGGATGCCGGTCCACATCGCCGCCACTTCAGAAATATCTTCGCCCAGCAAGCGCGGCTGCCCCGTCTCTTCGTTCCAGTTGTGTCGGATATCGGCTAACTGAGCATCCAGCGATTCGCGGCGCATTCTTAGCGTGGCCGCTTCTTCTGGTTCGCCAGCGTCCTCAGCCAACTCGATGTCTTCATGGATCTCTTCTAACTCATCCATGACCCGGCGGACGGAGGCCGCCTCCGGGCTTTTGTACATGCGCAGGCGGGCCGCTGCTTCATCAATCAGGTCGATGGCTTTGTCGGGCAGAAAGCGATCGGGGATGTAGCGCGCGGAAAGGCTTGCGGCGGTCTCGATCGCGTCATCGGTGATTTCAACATTATGATGATCTTGATAAGGGAATTTGATGCCTTGCAGAATTTCTACCGTTTCTTCGATGGTCGGTTCAGCCACTTGAATCTGTTGGAAGCGCCGTTCCAGGGCGGCGTCGCTTTCGATATGCTTGCGATATTCATCCAGCGTGGTGGCGCCGATGCACTGCAGCTCGCCACGGGCCAGCGCCGGTTTGAGGATATTGGCGGCGTCGACGCTGCTGCCGGCTGAGCCCGCGCCCACCAGCATGTGCACCTCGTCGATGAATAGAATCGTATCCGATACCTTCAGCTCCTCGATGACGCGTTTGAGGCGTTCTTCAAATTGACCGCGATACATCGTGCCAGCGACCAGCGAACCGACATCCAGTTGGAGGACGCGCTTGCGCAGCAGGGGCTTGGGCGTGTCGCCTTCGACGATGCGCTGCGCCAATCCCTCGACGATGGCGGTCTTGCCGACGCCCGGCTCGCCTATCAGCGCTGGATTGTTTTTGCGCCGGCGGCTCAAGACCTGGATGACCCGCTCGATTTCCATTTCACGCCCGACAACCGGGTCGAGCTTGCCATTCTCCGCCAGGCTGGTCAAGTCTGTCGCCAGTTGATCAACCAGGGGCGTGCTGTCTTTGCGCGAGCCCTTGCCTTGGGGGCGGCTCGTTGTTCTTTGCGCCGATTGCACCGGGCTCTCTTGCAGCACTTTGCTCGTCTGGCGGCGCACCTCTTCGGGGCTGACGCCTAACCGCCGCAGCACATCCAGCGCGATGCCTTCCTGCTGCCGCACCAAGCCGAGTAGCAGATGCTCGGTGCCAATGTAATGATGGCCCATCCGGCGCGCTTCATCGACTGCCAGCTCGAGCACTTTCTTGGTGCCCGGCGATAGATCCGGCTGCGAGCTTGTCGTCCGATCGGTGGCGGTGGAAAGCCGCGAAACAAGCTCTTCCACCCGCCGCACATCCAAGCCCAGGTCACGCAGAACTCTGCCAGCCACGCCGCCATCCTCGCGCATCAAGCCGAGGAGCAGGTGCTCCGTTCCTATTTGATGATGATGCAGCCGATCCGCCTCTTCTTGTGCCAGGCTCAACACGCGCCGCGCCCGCTGTGTGAAGCGTTCCATTTTATTTGGCACGGTTTAATCCTCCATCTTGACCAGCCCATCACCTGAGCCAGCCCGAAACGTTCGCCTGCCTGCAATTATACCAGCAGTTGAATTCAAATGTGACGACCTGATTCTGTTCTTGTCATGAAATCAGCGCTTTTCCTCGTCTCGCGAGGGCGCACCGGTCAATACTAGCGGATGCCCTTTAGTTTATCAACGGGCGCTTGGCTTGCGGCCGGGCAATCGCAATTGCGTGACAGAAAAGGGCAGCGTGATTGCTGCCCTGGCATTAGCGTATTGCTTTGCTCTCGCTTCAGTCTTCGGCTGGCGCCTGCGCGTCTGCTTGCGATGGCGCCAGCGCCTCTGGCTCCGCCTCGGTGCTTGTTTCGTCGCGCAGCGTTACCGAATCCAATATCGCCATTTCCCAATCCAAATCGAGGTATTCGGTGGAATTGACCGATTTCAAGCTCAAGCCCAAGCGCCGATCTTTGATGTCAATCTTGACGATGCGCAAGGTCAGTTCATCGCCGCGATTGACCACTTCACGCGGATGGCTGACGCGCTCGCCCGAGAGTTCGGAGATATGGATAAGCCCTTCAATTGCCTCATGGTCGATCAAGCGGGCGAAGGCGCCAAACTTAGTGAGCTTGGTGACGCGGCCCCGCACCAACTGGCCCCGGCGCAGGGCAGTCGCGACTTCGTCCCAAGGGTCGCTAATCACGCGCCGTCGGCTCAGCCCGATGCGTTTCGCCGCCGTGTCTACGCTGATGACCTCGACTTCTACGTCGTCGCCGACGCTCACCGCCTGGCGCGGATGGGTGATATGCCCCCAAGCCAGCTCCGACACGTGCACCAAACCCTCGCCGCCGCCGATATCGACAAAGGCGCCGAAGTTCTCCATGCTGACGACCCGCCCCCGGCGGATTTCCCCGACCTTCAGCTCGGCAATTAGGGCTTCCTTGCGCGCTTGACGAAACTCACGCAGGGCGGCGCGTTCGGACAGAATCAGCCGGTTGCGATGCCGATCGACCTCCATCACTTTGACGCCAATCGGCTGATTGACCATCGGACCATAGCGTTCTTCCGGCGTCTCGCCCGTCATCGATCGAGCGCGCTCTTCCGCTAGCTGGCTCTGCGGCACGAAGCCGCGCAGCCGCCCAAAGCGCACAATCAAGCCGCCTTTGTTGTAGCCGCCTATCAGCGCTTCGTATACCTCTTTCGACTTGGCGTAGTCCTCGGCATTGCGCCAGTCAAGCTCTTCCAGGGCATGATTGATTGAGAGAATGGTCTGCCCGCGGTGATTGCGCGGGTTGATAATGTAGACATCGATTTCAGCGCCGACCACCAGCGATTCAAGCATTTTGCGCGTCATCAATTCCAATTCACGTCCCGGCACTAAGCCTTGGTCGCCTTCGCCCAGGTCGACAATGACAGCGGTTGGCTTGGTGCTGCTGATGAGGCCGCGGAGAATCTGGCCCCGCTTAAATCTCGATTTTTCTTTGGCTGGGCGCTCTTGTTTCGCTTCTGCCTTTTGCGGCGCTGCACCCGCTTCAGCGCTTGGCGGGTCCGCCTCGGCTGTGGTTTCATCGGCTTGGTCCGCCTTTTCCGCCGCCGTTTCGCCATTGGCTGGCGCCGCGCCAGCGCCGCTAGCAGCCGCTTCGGCTGCCGCTGCCCCGCTCTCGTCTACTGTGGCGGGGGCTGGGTCTGCCGCTGCCACCTCGACGGGTTCATCCACGTCTGCTGAAGATAATTGGGCTGACGTATTCTCGGCCGGCGCTGCCTCGTCCTTACCGCGTTCTGCTTGGCTCATGGCGAATTCCAATTCTTGCTAAATTTGTGCCAGGCAATTATAGCCCTAGAACGCGTATAGTCAAATGACAATTCAATATGGGAAGCGGCGGTTTTGCTTAGCGCAAGACAATTTCGCGCATTGAATTGAGCTAGAAAGCGGGGCTGGCAAACTTTTTCGGCGGCGCTCAGTCCTAACTCTCGAGATCCTCGCGTCGACGCTGGGGCGCCGGGAAGGGTTCAAACTCGTCATCGTCGTCGGTCTGAGACAGAAAATCGGCGAAGTCTTCGTCATCTAACTGCGCATCGTAATAATCGCGGCTGGGGAAGCTCTCGTCAAGAATGTCGCTGAGTTCGTCTTCACGAGACCGGGACCCGGCCGCGAAGTCGCTTGCCTGGTCCTGATGGCGCGAGAAGTCCAGCTGGTCATCCGCTTCGTCGATGACGACCAGGTCGCCGGCGCTAAAATCGCCCTGCAGCAAGTGGATGCTCAGCGGATTTTCGATATGCCGCTGGATGGCGCGGCGCAAGGGGCGGGCGCCGAACTGTGGGTCGTAGCCTTGTTTCGCCAGCCAATAACGCGCCGGCTCCGTTAGGTGAATCGCCAAGCTCGATTCCTCCAATCGCTGCGCCAGGTCTCGCAATTGAAGGTCGACCATCTGCTCGACGGCGGCTAGGGTCAGCGGCTCAAAGATGATAATCTCATCAATGCGATTGAGAAACTCGGGGCGGAACGTATCGCGCATCGCTTTCTCAATCTTGCGATGATCGGCGACGGCTTCGTCATCAGGCGGCACAAAGCCGAGGGCGCCGCCACGCCGAGCGAATTCGGTGCCGAGATTGCTGGTCATGATCAGCACTGTATTGCGAAAGTCGACTGAATGCCCTTGGCCATCAGTCATGCGGCCGTCTTCCAGCACCTGCAGCAGCACGCTCCAGACATCGGGGTGCGCCTTTTCGATCTCGTCAAAGAGCACGACGCGGTACGGGCGGCGGCGGATCGCCTCGGTCAATTGGCCCCCCGCTTCGTAGCCGATATAGCCAGGCGGCGCGCCGAAGAGCCGGCTGACGGTGTGCTTCTCTCGATATTCGCTCATATCGACGCGGACGAGGCTCTCTTCGTCATCAAACATAAACTCAGCCAGCGCTTTTGCCAATTCAGTCTTGCCGACCCCGCTCGAACCCAGAAAGACGAATGAGCCGATCGGGCGTTTCGGGTCTTTGAGGCCGCTGCGCGCCCGGCGGATGGCGTCGGCGAGGGCGACTATCGCTTTCTCCTGGCCGATGACGCGCTCGTTGATGACTTCTTCCATGCGCAAGAGCTTTTCTGATTCGGTCTCGAGCATGCTCTGCACCGGGATGCCGGTCCATTGTTCGACCACTTGCGCAACATTATCGGCGGTTACAAGCTCGTCCAGCGTATTCTCCCGCCGCCATTCGTGATGCGCCTGTTGATATTCTTCTTCCAGTTGAATGCGCTGCATCTTGCAATCGGCGGCGCGTTCATAATCGCGTGATAAGCCGGCCGCCTGCTCTTCCAGCGCCAGCTGGTCGATGGTCTCGCGCATGCCCTTCAGGTACTGCGGCATGGAGAAGAGGGCGACGCGCAGCTTGGCTGAGGCTTCGTCGAGCAGGTCGATCGCTTTATCGGGCAGTTTTCGCTCGGTCAAATAGCGGGCGGATAGGCGGGCGGCGGCTTCGATGGCGTCGTCGGCGATGTTGACGTTGTGATGCGCTTCATAACGATCGCGAATGCCGTAGAGCATTTCGATGGTATCGTCGACCTTGGGTTCTTCGACGAATATGGGCGCAAAGCGCCGGTCCAGCGCGCTGTCTTTTTCGATATGCTGGCGATATTCGTCCATCGTGGTCGCGCCGACTGTCTGCAATTCGCCACGCGCCAGCGCCGGTTTCATCATATTGCCGGCATCCATCGCGCCGGCGGCCGCGCCCGCGCCAACCACCTGATGCAACTCGTCAATGAAGAGGATGATCTCGCCTTCGGAGCGCTGGATCTCTTCGATCGTGCCTTTGAGGCGTTCTTCAAATTCGCCGCGGAAACGGCTGCCAGCCAGCATCCCGCTTAGATCGAGGCTGAGCACGCGCTTGCCCAGCAGCAGGTCCGGCACGTCGTTGGATGCGATCTTCTGCGCCAAGCCTTCGACGATGGCTGTCTTGCCGACGCCGGCTTCGCCAATCAGCACTGGGTTGTTTTTGGTGCGCCGGCTGAGCACTTGGATGACGCGCAAGATTTCGCTATCGCGCCCGATAACTGGGTCGAGCTTGCCTTCCAGCGCCATGCGCGTCAAGTCGCGGCTGTATTTCTCCAGCGTGCGGTATCGGCTCTCGGCTTGTGGATCGGTGACGCGCTGGCCCCCGCGGATGTCCTTCACAGCATCGGCGACGCGGTCGCGGGTGATGCTGTACTCCGCCATCGTGCTGGCGACATCGGTATTGCGCTCGCTAAGCAGGGCGAGAAAGATATGCTCGGTGCTGATGTATTCGTCGCGCAGCCGGTTCGCTTCTTCGTTGGCGCGGTCGATGATGTTCTTGAGGCGCGGCGTGATGAACACTTGATTCGTGCCTTGCCCATAAATCGTCGCCGTGCGCGGGCTTTGCCGCAGCACATCGTCCACGCGGGAGCGCAGCGCGCCGACATCGATTGCCAGCCGCTCCAGAATCTGCGGTACAACGCCGTCGGTCTGCTCCAGCAGCGCCAGCAAGATGTGCTCCGTATCTACCTGGGAGTGGCCGTAGCGGTGCAGGATTTCGTAAGCGCGGGCGGCGGCGTCTTGCGCCCGCTCGGTGAATCGGTCGAATCGGATCATGGCGCTTCCTCAATTGCCACTGGTGATGACAGACTGCGATGCTCGAGTCAACACCTATTGTATAGTGGCGCGTGATTTTCGCACGGCGCAATGGCAGGATAACGCTGGAGTGTAAGAATTATGTCTGAGGAGAGTTGTAAAGGTGAATAGAAATTGTCTAGACGTCTTTTGCATTTTGAAATAAATAGCCAAGGCTTGACTGTTGCGACAGAGCTAATCAATTGCGTTGACTTGGTGGCTTGTATCCGATACATAAGGTAATAGCTGCTAGGATTTCATTGAGCAACTTCTGAGACCTGATATTGCCGCGCTTATATTTGAATCGCTCCAAAGCAACCGATTTCAACTGAAAAGTATCCAAGAATGAATCATGTGTTAGACCGTTTCGCTCATTCGGGCGGATTCCTACCATCCAGAAATGTTTCAAGAATCCTGGATTTCCCGTAGTGATTGGCACAACCATTCTTAGGTTCAGGCGTCCCGCGTCTTGCACGTTAATGACAAGGGCAGGGTGTGGTTCGTGGATTTCATGACCACGAGTCCGGTCAAAGTTCACTTGCCAAATCTCCCCTCGCTTCGGGTTGATGGCGGCCATACCTAGAATTCTTCCTCGCCGAATGCTTCAAAGACTTCAAAGTCTACGCCTTCTGCCCATTCAAACATCTGCCTAATCCAGTGTTGGCGTTCCCCCTCGCCCATTGCCATTAGCTCAATTGCAGAAGGATATACCCCCCTCGGCATCGAGTCTTCATCTGTATCAATATTGGTCATTTGCAGATGTGCATACTTATCCGGCGCGACAAGTCCTTCAGCAATCGCGCATCCTGCCATCTGCTTTAAGAGCAGAGGCTCTTCATCGCCCATGTACTCATCGGGTTCGTCTTTGTGCCAGCCGAGTCTCTTATATTCAATATTCATTGACTTGTATTGCGAATAAGAGATTATGTCCAGGTCGTATGCGCGCCGCAGCCATGCCGCCATGCTTATGCCGTATTTTCGTTTAAGTAAACCGAGCTCTCCCCAATTGAGATGACGGGACGCGTAACCGAGTTCTTTGTAGACATGTTTGGCTGGGGCTAACAGCGCGGCGGCAAATCTAAAAGCGAGAGCCTCATCGTCAACATCGGCGCCGATGCTCGTGTCCATAACTAAGTGGCCAAGCTCATGAGCGAGCGTTAGACGCTGGCGGTCAAGCGGATAACTCCTGTTGACCACGGTAACCGGTCGATTGCCACACCAGCCGGAAAGCCCGTCGAATAATCCAGTCTCGTCTTCCCAGTCGACGACGACGACATCGCGGTCCTCAACTGTTTGCACAAGATTATCCAATGGGCGGTCGCCAACATCCCAATGTTGCCGCAGTTCTTCGGCCGCGGCCTCGGCCTCTGTTAAAGTCTTAACCGGTATCGATGGTATAGCTGGCACTGAATGCGGGTAAAGCAGCTCACGGAGCTCGATTTGCAGCTCGGCGACGTCCCCGGCGTATGCCTTTATTCTGTTGCGTTCCCTTTCGCTGAGCTTTTTCCGGCAGCGAAAGGCCAACCACTCGACAGTCTTAGCTGTTTCATGCGTAAGATAGGTACTCGGAACCCCCAACACGCTGCTGGCAAGCAACAAGAACTGAGCCGGTGGAACGCTCTTGCCCTTCTCATACTTAGAAATTGCAGCCGCCGTCACCTTGTAATCTCGTTCACCCAGTCTCTCTGCCAGTGCCTTCTGCGTCATACCCGCCAACAGACGTGCCTGCTTGAGACGCGCTCCTATCATGTTGCACCCCCTTATCCGTTGACAAGTTTACCATTTGCAGGCAAAAAATCAACAACAGCGCGGATAGGGAGTGCTGAATTATTGATATAAGGCTCGCTTGTGCTGAGTCGTAGGGGCGATCCTTGGATCGCCCAAAACCCGCTTCTGCAACTGTGGGCGACACAAGTGTCGCCCCTACATCTAGGTTATCCAAATACAGAATATCGGCCTGCATATCTCATAATTCACCACTCCCGCGGATACTAGCGCCCACTTCTGAGCGAGGCTCGATAGACATCTTCAATGAGCGGCGCAATCCCAGCCCAGGTGTAGCGCGCGTCGACGAGCCGCCGCGCGCGCTTTCCCATCTCCTGGCGCAAAGCGCGATCGGTCAGCAGCAGCGTCAGCTTTTCTGCGACGGCTTCCACTGTCGGCTCCACCACGAAGCCAGCCCCAGCCTGCGCCACCTCGCCCATATTGCAGCCGGGCGACAATATCACCGGCAGCCGGGCGGCCATCGCCTCCAGCGCCGCTATCGGCTGCCCCTCGCCGGTGGCTGGCAGGGCGAAGATATCGCTGGCAGCCAGCGCCCCCAAGCGCGCATCTCCCTCCAGGTAGCCGGTGAAAATGATGCGCCGATCGCCCCCTGCCAGCGCTCGCAGAGCCGGCAGCATGTCTTCGTCTGGTCCCACAATCAGCAGGCGCATGTCTCCTAAGTCGGCTGCCTTGAATGCCTGGATGAGCGCATCGACGCCCTTACGCGCCTGCAGGCGTCCCATGAATAGAATTGTCGGTGCCAAGCCCAGCTTGAAGCGGGCGCGAAATGCCTCAGCCAGCAGCGGGTCCAAGGTGGGCGGATGAACGCCATTGGGGATAACGCTGAAATCGGTCGGGATTTGCCGCCGCCCGAAGCCTTCCCACAGCGCCTCGGCTTCTTCGCGCTCGGCCGCCGTCAAGGCGATCACATGCTCAATCCGCAAGGCGATGCTGGGGCTGAACAGGCGATCCCAGGCGCTCTTCATTGCGCCGCGGCCCGTATGCGGGTTCAGCGTGCCATGGGGCGAGAGTACAATGGGCACACCGAAACGCTGGGCCGACGGCGTCACCAGCAGATTCTCCAAGGTGCGGAATTCGTGGATATGCAGCAGATCGACGGCTGGCAGTATCGCTTCTGCCGTCCGCTTCAGGCTGCGCGGCGTCGATAGATTCAAGCGCCCGCGGAGCCAAGGCAGGGCGTTCGGGCGCCGCAGGACACGTAGGCCGTCAATCATCTCGTCTGGCTTTTTATGGCAGGTCCCATGTCGATCGAGAGCATCAGTCGTTAGCACGGTGACTTCATGCCCGCGCTGGCTCAATGATGTCGCCATCCCTTCGACCGAGCGCACCACGCCGCCAAAGGCATAAGCCGGCTTGTAATAAGGCGTCAGATGGAGGATGCGCATCGCGCTTCACCAGGTCAATTCGACATCGCGCTGCCAAAATTGGATCAAGAATCCGCCACCGGGCGCCGCCGCCAGCAGCCGATAGAGCAGGTCCCAGTCATCCGCCTTTAACACGCGCGCCCAAAACAAGCCCCCTAGGTAGAGAGCCGCGCCGCCTAGCAAAGGCAGGATGATGAACTGATCGCGCAGCGCCAGCAGGACAAGCGCGGTGGGTACGGCGATGATCAGCAGCCGCTTCGCGCAATGGACGAGGCGCCCCCAATCCCAGCCGCTGACCTCGAAGCCCCGTAGCAGCAGAAACACCACCAGCATTTCGCCGATGATTGAAGCGATGACGGCGCCGCGCGGGTCCCCCCAGTTGAGCAGCAGAACCGCGGTCAGCGTTACGTTTAGCGCCAGGCTCGCGCCGCGAATGAGCAGAAGACGCCGCTGCTGATTTTGAATGAGCAGGCATTTGCTGAAGACATTGCCGAACATGGTGATGGCGGTGTACCAAATCAGCAGGCGCAAGATATCGGCTGAGGGCGCGTAGGCTTCGCCAAGCAAGGGCATCATGATTTTATCCGCCAGAATGCTGATGCTCAAAGCCAGCGGGATAACGACGATCAAGGTATAACGCGCCAGTTTTTCGATTATGCTGCCGAAGATGGGCTTCGCCCCATCGTCATAATAGCGCGCCAGCAATGGATACGCCGCCACCAAAATCGAGACGCTGAATAACTCAATCACGCCGAAATTGATGACGAAGGCGGCTGTTAGGTAGCCGGTCACGCGTTCACCGAGCAAGCCGGTTGTCATCAGTTTGTCGGAGTGTTGATAAGCCAGCGTCAGAAAAGCCGACAGCGCCACCGGCGCGCTATTGATGACCAGGGGGCGGGCGACGCCCCAGTCAAACGGGACCTCGGGGCGAAGCCCGGCGCGCATATTGAAATATGTCAGCGCGCTGGAGCGAGCCAGCCCGGAAATGAATGCGGCGCCATAAACGCCAAGCAGCCCCCAGCCAGCAGCCAGAGCCAGCAAGGCGAGCGCGATGCGAAAGACGATGTGGACGATTTCGACCAGCGAGGTCTTGACCATATCTTCCCGCGCCAGCAGCAAGTCATGGCTCATATTGCCGAAGAGATCGACGAAGAGGTTGATGCCGGCCAGGGCGGTGAAGGCGCGCACCGTCTCGCTGTAGCCGATGGCGGCGCCATTCATCGCCACATAGGCGAACAGAGCCAAAACCGTCTGAATGTAGAGCATCGCCGTCCAGTATTTGCCAGCTTTGCTCGGGTCCCGCGCGACATCGCGAATCACGATCAAGCCCATGCCGAAGCTGGCGACGGCAGCTGCGTTCACCATCAAGCCGCCTACGGTGCCATAAATCCCGTAGTCGCTTGGTCCCAGCCAGGGCGACAGCACAAGTTGCCAGATATAAAGCGCGCCTTTGCTGATGATGCTGGCGATCATCAAGGCGCTGATATTGCGGGCGGCGCGTTTGGCATCGCTGTTGGCAAGATTGGCGGAATCGGGCTTGGCGCTTGGGCTTGTCATCGAGTCTCAATCAGTAAAATAGTTGAAAGGCTGGCGCGGCAAAATGCCGGGCACTCCCGCTCAGATGGGGGGCTAGGGCTGATGCGCTTCATTCGCTATGATTGTGGCATTGGCAAGAGACGAACCTCGGCTGATGATTGATTCGATGGACGCAGCCATCCGCTATATCTTTAGTACGCGTCGCCGCCTGGATCGGGCGCCACGCGATCTTGACGAGTATACACGCGATGTCGCATTGTCGCGCCGCTTGCTGAAGCGGGCGAAGCTGCTGGCTGGCGCGCGCCAGTACGCTGTCGTCACCGGCAGCCGCGGCAAAGGCTCGGTTACAACCATTATGGCAAAGCTGCTCGAGGCGCTGGGGCATCGGGTCGGCACAATCACCAGCCCGCACCTGGTCCATTGGAATGAACGGATTCGCGTGAACGGGCGGATGATACCAACCAGCGATTTTCTGCGTATCCTGCGCGAGCTGCAGCCCTTGATCGACGGCATCACCGGCGCGCTGTCCCCCAGCCAATACCTCAGCCCGCAGGGGATATTTCTGGCGATCGCTTTGCGATACTTCAACGAGCGGAAGGTCAACGCGGCGGTCTTGGAGGTCGGGCGCGGCGGGCGCTTTGATGATGTTGCCATCGTGCCGAACAAAGTGGCTGTCTTCACGCCGATTATGCTGGAGCATCGCGCGCTGCTGGGCGACAAGCTGGCGCGAATTGCCTGGCACAAGGCGGGCATCATCAAAGCAGGCTGCGATGTGTTAACGCTGCCCCAAGAGCAATCAGCCCTGGCTGAAATCATGGCGGAAGCCGATAAGAAGCGCGCCAATGTACGCTGTCTGGCGGCTTCTGACTTGGCGCGGCACCTGGCTGATGAAGCCTCAGGACAGCTGATTGCCTTGCCGCCTTATGGCGAGCTGTTCTTGCCCTTGCTGGGGCGTTACCAAGTGGATAACGCAACGTTGGCAATACGGGCGGTTGAAATGTTTCAGCGCCGCTTGGCGGGTCCCGCGTCTGGCTCCGCGCTGCCCCTTGACGCGCTTCGGCGTGGATTGAGCGACGTCACTTGGCTGGGACGGGTACAGCACTTGGCCGCCCAGCCCGCGATATTTCTCGATGGCGCGATCACGGTGGCTTCAGCCGAGTCCTTCATCGACAGCCTGCGCGGTCGCTTGCGCCCGCCGGTGATTGCGATCGTCGGCGTCCCGCGCGACCGTGATTACGGCGGCGTTTACCGGGTGATGGCTCGCGTCAGCCAAACGCTCATCATCACCGAGACCGACATCAACCCGAATACGCGCTTCCCAGCGCCGGCGGATGCCATAGCCGCCGCCAGCGCCGTCGCTTCGGATCTGTCTTATACTAAGGATTTGCCGAGCGCCTTGGCTTTGGCGCGGGGGCGGGCTGGCACCAAGGGCACGATATTGCTGGCGGTATCGCTGATGCTGGTCGGTGAATGTATGTTGATTTGGGACGTTGATACGACCGCGATCTAATCAGCGGCCGCGCCAGCCCCAATGGTTTGAAGGGTATCATTTTCACATGGAAGAACACGGCGACCGCTACGACAGCACCCGGCAAGCTTGGGAAAATATCTGGGCTGACGCTTCGATGGCGGTGGAGCTTGAGGCGGTGCAATACGAACGGGCGCAGGCGACGATCCGCGCCTATCTGCCTTATCTCGCCAAGGACGACCGGCACCTCGAAGCTGGCAGCGGTTTGAGCGCCGTTGTCATTACCCTGCGTGAAAAAGGCTACCGGGTGCAAGGCTTGGATTACGCCATCAAGGCTTTGCTGGAGTCGCGCCGCTATGACCCGGAATTGCCGCTGGCGGCTGGTGATGTGCATCACTTGCCGTATCGCGATAATTGCTTCGGCAGTTATCTGTCCTTCGGCGTACTAGAGCACTTTGAACGCGGCATGCTGCCGGCGCTGATGGAAGCCTACCGCGTGATCAAACCGGGTGGGGTGCTGGTGCTGACGATTCCCTATCCCAACATCGTCCATCGCGCCGTCCAGCTCAAACGAAGCCTGGCCGGCGCGAGCCAGCTGACTGACGATGCCTTCTATGAAAGTGCCTACACCCGCCGCCAGCTGGTGGAAGCCGTCTCGCAGGCTGGTTTCAGCGTTTTGCGCCTCGAGCCGATGAGCCAGGCCTTCACCCTGTGGGGGCTGGGCACTATGTTTCGCGCGCCCGGTTATTACAAGACCAACCGCTTGGCTGAAACCCTTGGCGCGGGGCTAAAGCATTTATTGCCCTGGGTATTCAGTTTTTCCACTTTGCTGATCGCCCGAAAATGAGGCTAAGCGCAACTCGGCACTGGGGCGCGAGGTTCTGTTTGGCAGCGCGCGGGAAGACGGATAATAGCGACCGCTTGAGTGTAGGGGGTGGTGAATTATGAGATATGCAGGCCGATATTCTGTATTTGGATAACCTAGATGTAGGGGCGACACTTGTGTCGCCCACAGTTGCAGAAGCGGGTTTTGGGCGATCCAAGGATCGCCCCTACGACTCAGCACAAGCAAGCCTTATATCAATAATTCAGCACTCCCACCGCTTGAGTGCAGTAGCTGATTGACAAGCAAAGACTTCTTTTATAGGCTTCGTCTTGATAAATTCGCAAACATAGATTCCAGGAAGGCGGCGACATGAGTGATTATCCAAAGCAAACTCAGGAAAGCATGGCGGCTCGTGTGATGCGCTTTGAGGAGCTTAAGAACAAGGGCATCCCAATCATGTTCATCGATAGCATGCTGCCCGGGCATATGCGCATGAATTACGCCGTCATCGGTGATACCGCCTCAGAGAATCCAGATTTCAGCATTCAGCGCGCCATCACCGAGCCGCATCGCTATCAAATTGGCATGGTTTGGGCGCCGCCCGGCTGCGGTCCCGCTTGGCACACTCATGACTATGTCGAGTCCTTCTTCATGCTCACCGGACCCTGGACCTTTTACTGGGGCAACGAAGACGATCCAGAAAAAGTTGAAGGCGAATTCGTCTTAAATGCCTGGGATATGATTTCGCTGCCGCCGGGCATGTACCGCAGCTTCGAATATTCGGGCGAAGAAATCGGCTGGATTTATGCCGTGCTCGAATCGCATCAGGTCTTTGAGGGCAAGGACCCTTACTGGTCGCCACAAATTGAAGCGCAGGCGCAGGCAAATGGCTATCAAGCCGACGCCAGCGGCAAGATGGTGCACCCGCCCGACTATGAAGCGCAGAAGCTTGCGCAGAACGAATACCTGTTAAAGACATTCCGTGACCGCGCCGGCGTCGATTTGCAAGACTTCCGTCCGCCGCGCTAGAGAGAGGCAAGCAACTATGAGAGCCAGCAGCGAGCGCATTCTAACCACCCATGTCGGCAGCATGCCAAGACCGCAATATGTGGTCGATCAATTGTTTGCCCAAGATGCGGACGAAGCCTATGACCCAGCCGAATTTGACCGTGTGATGCGGCGGGCGGTGGGCGAAGTGGCGCAGAAACAGGTTGAGGCTGGCGTCGACGTCATCAGCGATGGCGAGATGAGCAAAATCAGCTATGTTACCTATATGCGGCATCGCTTCACCGGTTTCGAAATCGCCGATGTGCCGCGGGCGACGCCGCGAGACCTTGACGATTTCCCCGCGTACAAGCAGCGTTTGGCTGATGCCGGCGGCACGCCAAAATACCACCGCCCGGTTCTGCGTGGCGCGCTCGGCATCAAAGACCTAGGTCCGCTGGAAAAAGATATTGCCAATCTGCTGGCGGCGCAGGAAGCGGCCGGTGCGGCTGAGGCTTTCATGAATTCGGCATCGCCCGGTGTTGTCGCCGGCTTCCAGCCCAACGAGTATTACGAGACCAAAGAAGAGTATCTTTGGGCGCTGGCTGAGGTATTAAAAGTCGAATACGAGAAGATCGCCGAAGCGGGTCTAATCCTGCAGGTGGATTGCCCCGACCTGGCGATGGGGCGGCATATCCTCTTCCGCGATGTGGATAGTGCCGCTTTCTTAAAGGCTGCCCAGGCGCAGGTCGAGGCGCTCAATTACGCGCTGGAGAATGTGCCAGCCGAGCAAGCGCGGCTGCACCTTTGCTGGGGCAATTATGAAGGACCGCATCACCACGATGTGGACCTCGCTGAAATCATTGATCTCGTGCTTTCGACGAAACCGCAGGCGATTCAATTTGAAGCCTCCAACCCGCGCCATCAACACGAGTGGCAAATCTGGGCGGAAGCCGATATCCCCGATGACAAAATTTTGATACCAGGGGCGCTGGACACAAGCACCAATTTCATCGAGCATCCGCAGCTGGTGGCACAGCGGATTGAGCGCTACGCCAGCATCGTTGGCAAGGAGCGCGTCCTCGCTGGCACCGACTGTGGCTTCGGCACCTTCGCCGGTTTCGGCGCCATACATCCCGATATCGCCTACGCGAAATTGGGCGCCTTGGCCGAAGGCGCGCGGATAGCAAGCGACAGACTCTGGGCCGTAGCGCCCAGCTAAACCGACCCTGTGTTGAGGAGCGTCATGGCGATTCAGACCATCAAACGAGGCAAATCAAGCGAGCAGAAAGCCGATGCCGAAGCCCAGGTGGAAGCGACTGTTCGCGGCATCCTGGCTGATATCGCGGCGCGCAAAGACGACGCCGTGCGTGAGCTTTCGGCGAAGTTCGATAACTGGAATCCGCCGCGCTTCAAGCTAAGCGAGCAAGAGATTCAAGCCATTATCGGCCGCCTGCCCGCGCAGGCGATCAGCGATATCCAATTCGCGCAGGAACAGGTCCGCAATTTTGCCTTGGCGCAGCGGGCGGCGCTGCAAGATATCGAGCTGGAAACCTTGCCCGGCGTTATCTTGGGGCACAAGAATATTCCGGTCAATCGCGTCGGCTGTTATGTGCCGGGCGGGCGCTACCCGATGGTGGCCTCCGCCCATATGAGCACCGTGACCGCCAAAGCCGCCGGCGTCAAAGAAGTTATCGCTTGCACGCCTCCGATCAATGGCGAGCTTCCCGCCGCCACGATTGCCGCCATCCACTTTGGTGGCGCAGACTCGATTTACATCATCGGCGGGGTGCAGGCGCTGGCATCGATGGCTTATGGCGCCCTGGGCATGGCGCCGGTCGATATGCTTGTTGGGCCCGGCAACGCCTATGTTGCCGAAGCCAAGCGACAGCTCTTTGGGCTGGTGGGCATTGATTTGCTCGCTGGGCCAACCGAAGTCCTGATAGTCGCCGATGAAACCGCCGATGCCGAGATGGTCGCGGTCGATTTGCTAGGGCAGGCAGAGCATGGACCCACATCGCCAGCCCTGCTGCTGACGACCAGCCGCCGCCTGGCGCAGAGCATCGAAGCCGAGATCGGGCGGCAACTGGAGCGCCTGCCGACAGCCGATCTGGCTGGCGCTGCCTGGCGCGATTACGGCGAGGTCATCTTGGTTGATACCGACGAAGAGCTGGCCCAAGTCGCTGATGACATCGCCAGCGAGCACGTGCAAATTCTAACCCGCGACCCCAATTATTTCCTGCAGAACATGCGCAATTACGGCGCGCTCTTTCTCGGTCCAGAAACCAATGTCGCTTATGGCGACAAGGTCATCGGCACCAATCACACGCTGCCGACCAAGAAAGCCGCGCGTTACACCGGCGGCTTATGGGTGGGCAAGTTCATCAAAACGGTGACTTACCAACGCCTGACGGAAGCCGCCAGCGCCACCATCGGCGAATATGGCAGCCGCCTCTGCGCCCTTGAGGGTTTCATGGGGCACCAGGCGCAGTGCGACTTGCGCCGGCGGCGCTATGGCGGCGAGAGCTAGCTCGATAAGCCGTCGATGGTCCAATAAGCAGTCCAGCTTCAGGGCAAGCGCCTCAAAATTTTTTCGCCACAGAGACACAGAGGGTCGCGTAGGGCGCGTAGACACAGCCCGCCGACACTGACCGCCGACACAGAGCTTAGACAGCGCTTCGCTCGTCCGCTACCACCGTCCCTGCCATCTTATCGTGCCAAGCTTGCTTCTCGGCATCGAACAGCGCCCAGAGATAACCCAGCAAAAATATCTGCGAAATCATGTAGCCGAAGACATTGCGCAGCAGGGCGTCCAATATCGTGATGCGCCCGCCCCGTTTCTTGACCACGCGCAGGCGAAGCATCATCTTGCCCAGCGTCTGCCCATTGAAAGCGACCATGAGCGCGACGTTATATAGCGCGCTGACAAGCAGATTGACAGTGAGTGTATTGGACTGAAAGCTCGCTAAAGTCTCTGAAAGAGCGGCTGCGTCGGCGCTAGCCATGGCGGCATCCAGGGGCGCCAGCGCGCCGCCCGCCACCAGCAAGAAAATGGTAAAGATGGCGACGATGAAGCCGTCTATCACAATCGCCAGCCAGCGCTTGCCGATTGAAGCCAGCCGCAGTGCGGGCGCGGGTGCTGGCTCTGGCTCTGGCTCTGGCCGGTCCAGCGCGGGTGCCGGCTTGGGCGCAGGCTTGGGCTTGGGTTCGCCCAATTCAGCCGCCGCCGGCTCATAATTGGGGTCCAGCTCCAGCGCCTTGCGCAAGTGTTTGACGCGGTCGCCTTCGGTAAGCGCCGCTTGCGCCGCCAGGTAATAGCCGGCCGCGCTGGGGTTTTCTTTCAGCTCCACTTTCAGCAGCGCGCGCGCCTCGTCCCGCTGAAAACGATCCAGCGCTTGCTGAACAGAATTTAGCCTATCGCTCATGCCATCGCCTTGTTCAATAATCCGCTTTTCCGCAATGATACTTGATTTTGCGGCGCATGTGTTATGATAGGCTGCAGCCTGCCTAAGCAGCGGGCGAACCGGGGGCGGTGGCAGGCGATGACAGACCTGAAGACAAAGATCGGCGCGAGCAAAGCCGGGCGGCGTTTTATCGCCCAGATGCGCTATTTTAATGACGGTGATTTCAAAAAATTGCGCGGCTTTATGCGCAGCGGTTATTATGATTTGGTCCTGATGGAGAATCCAGTCGAGCGGCGCTTGCTCGATCTCAAGGCGGCGCGGCGGCTGCACGGGCGCTTGAAAGTGGCTGAAGTGGAAGCGGCTGAGGATTATGGCATCCAGCTAATAATGCGGGGCGAGAAGGCTGGGGCGCGGCTGCGCCTGCAGATGAAAGTCAACGAGAGTTATCCGCATCAGATTACCTATTATTCGCTTGAGCCGATCGCCGGCGGTAAAAATGGCGGACAGGACGGCTAAGGCGGCGCGCGCGCAGCCTATTTTGCCGCGTTTGAGCATCAATGCCGCGCTCGCTACTCGCATCCTGACCGGTTTCATCCGCGACAGCATCGCCAAAGCCGGCATGTCGCGGGCGGTGATTGGTCTTTCCGGCGGCATCGATTCAGCCCTGTCCGCTTATTTGGCGGCGGCGGCGCTGGGCGCGGAAAATGTGCTGGCGCTGCGCATGCCATACCGCAGCTCGTCGGCGGCAAGCCTCAGCGATGCCCAGGCGGTCATTGAAGATCTGAGCCTGCCTCATCTTACGCTGCCAATCAGCGACATGGCGGATCCTTTGATTTTGCGCTTCCCCGATATGAGCCGGCTGCGCCGCGGCAATATCATGGCGCGCCTGCGTATGATCACGCTATACGACCAGTCGATGGCTTGGGGCGGCTTGGTCATGGGCACCAGCAACAAGACCGAATTCCTGCTGGGCTACAGTACCATTTACGGCGATAGCGGCGTCGCCCTGCATCCAATTGCGGATTTGTACAAATACCAGGTGCGCCAGATGGCGCGGCACTTGGGGCTGCCAGCCCCTATCATCGATAAGCCGCCCTCGGCCGATCTATGGCTGGGGCAGACCGATGAAGAGGAGCTGGGCTTTAGCTATGACGAAGCCGATCAGGTTTTATTCCTGCTAGTCGATGAGCGCTACACAGTCGACGAAGTGGCGGCTGAAGGCTTTGAGCGCGACTTCGTCAGCCAGATTTGGGAGCGAGTCAAAGCCAACCACTACAAGCGCACCATGCCCAATATCGCCAAGCTTAGCAAGCGCAGCATCGGGCATGACTTCCTCTACCTGCGCGATTACACCGGGCGGGCGGGGCGGGTCTGAGATCGTTTACATCCCGTTGACCTTGGTCGGGCTGATTTTGTAGATGACGCGCTGTTCCTTCCCCTTGCCCTCGGGGTTGAAGGCGTAGTAATCGTCGTTGCCGGCGTAGCTGCCGGCTAGCTTATTGATATGCGCTACCGCCGCCTCCGACTCATCAAACTCGACAACCTCGCCGCGGACCTCGAGCCAATGGAATGCATTCTCCGGGTCGAGGACCATCACCGTCACTTTAGGGTTCGCGCGGATGTTGCGGTCCTTGCGCCGCCCGACTGCGGAGTTGATCCAGACTTGGTCGCCTTCAAGGCTTGCCCAGACCGGCGTCACTTGCGGCTGGCCATCGGGATTGCTGGTGGCGAAGGCAACAACAATCGGTCTCTCCAGCAGATCTCTCATACTCTCGGGGATGACTGCGGGCATATTCCTGCTCCTTATTGATATGGACTGCCTATGCTTAGCTTGCGCCGATTGAAATTGAACTGGGTCCTGTCTCATCGGTGGCTGGCGCGTCGCCCCAGAGTTTTCCCTCTTGGCTGAACAAGCCGTCCCCGCCCTCAGGCTTGGCGGGCGGGGCGCCGTCTGCTTCTGCCTCGGGCTGGTAGAACAAGCCAGCCAGCAATCGCGTCATGTCTTCACGAAGCCGCGACTTGTACTCCTGCTTGCTTTCGCCCGATAGCTGCCCGTTGAGCGTAAAAGCAAACTGTTCCGGCACCTGCTCGCCGACCGGGCTCAACTCTGGCTCCCACTTGTCGAGGAGACGCCAGGCGTCGCTCTGATACTGATACAGCTCAAACTGAATGCGAATTTGCTCGGTGGCACCCTCGAAGCGAATTTCCAGAGCGAATGGTAGCATCAGGTTCTGCTTTTCGACAGGATCAAGAGCATGCTTGCACAGGCGATTCGCAATCGGCTTGAGCCTCTTTTGCAGCTCGTGATCGACATAATCAGGTGCCCGCCTCAGCACACGGTTGAGCTGCTTGATTAGCTTGCGCGGCATCAGCACTTCTGTGCGATTGATGCGCCCATAGACATCATACTGCACCGTGCGCAGCGCTATGACCTGCCAGCCGCCGAGTATGAAGCCCCGTTTGTTCAGCAGCCGCTTGAGCACCGTCACCTGATCTGGCGCGCTGGGCGCGGCTAGGCTGCTGTTCTGCGCGTGAAACTGCCAGCTTTGACGGCGCCCCAGCGCCGAGTTAGGGTCTTGAAAATGGTTCACCGCGTAGGGCGGCTGCCATACCTCGAAGCGCGGCGGGCGGCGGAAGAGTAAGCGCAGCGCCAAGCTGAGCAGCCAGAGGCAAAAGAGCGCAAATGCCAGCAAGCCGATAGCGCGCAAAATGTCGCCGCCCGAATAGCGGCTGTCATTCAGTTGAATCCCGTCCGCAAGCAGGTTGATGCCCACATCGACAAGCGGGATGTATAGGTCGAAGGCGGTCCCCGCTTGGTCGGCCCCGCCGGGCGCTTGGTCATTGCCGCTTGCTTGGCTCGCCGCGGCTCGGTCAATGTGGAAGAGTTGAGAATTGTTGCTGGCGATTGGGCTGTTCGCCAGCTCAAAATCATCGATGCCCGCGTCAATCTTGAAGGAGACGATGCCATCCGCCGATAAGTTCGCCAAGGGCAATTGAATCGAGAATTCTCGCGCTTGCTCGGCGGCCAGCGGCGGCAGCTGCTCGCTGATTTCCACCCGACCAGACTGATACTCGCTGATGATGATCTGCGATGGCGCAGCTGCGTCGCCGCCCTGGTTGGAAACGGTGAAGGACACAACCGCGACTTCGCCGCCAGCCGAGTAATAGACGCGCGGGGGCGAGATGACATAATCGCGCGGCAGCGCTTGCGCAGCGCCAACTAGCGCCACAAGCCAAAGGCAAATGAGCAGCGCAAGTAAAGCCAACCCGCCCCAGCCGCAGGCAGCCCACTTCCTAGTCCAGCGCTGGCTTTGCCGATTCTCCATTATGAGCATACTATAATGCTGAAACGGTCCTTTTCCAAGTCGGCTCATGGCGGGGAAAGGGCAATCGCCTCAAATTTTTTCGCCACAAAGACACAGAGGGCACAGAGATTTAATTCTATTTCTGGTAGAAATAAGGAGGCAATGTAGGGGCGATCCTTGGATCGCCCAAAATCTGCTTCTGCAACTGTGGGCGACACAAGTGTCGCCCCTACATCTAGGTTATCCATATACAGAATTTCAGTCTGCATATCCTCGCATTCACCACTCCCATGGCGGGGACAGGGCAATCGCCTCAAAGCCGATCAGCCTTAGGCTATACTTCCGCCTAGACCTGCGCTAGCGCTCACGGAAAACCTGCCCATGCAAAGACCATACGACAGCCAGATCGAAGCGCTCATCGCTGATTTAGCGAGCGCGCAAATGCCCGCCGACGCCTTCAATCAATATGGGTTTGGCGATGAGAATAACGCCATTCGCCGCTCGAATCTGCGGCTTTATCTGCGCTTGATGGCGGCGCGAAGCCCCCGGGCACTGCTCCTGCTGGAGGCGCCCGGTTATCGTGGCTGCCGGCTGACCGGTGTTCCGGTCACCAGTCGTAAAGTGCTGCTGCGGGGCTTGCCCGCGCTGGGCATATTTGGGCGGGGCGAAGGCTTTCGCGATGTCGCGGATGCCGGCTTCGAGCGCGTCTATGGCGAGCAATCGGCGACGATAGTCTGGGGCGCCTTGTCGGCTATGGGCGCGCTGCCTTTGATTTGGAATACCTTCCCCTTTCATCCGCACAAGCCGGGGCAAGCGCTTAGCAACCGAAAACCACGGGTGGGGGAAATAGCGCTCAGCCTGGAATTCCTGCGGCGGGCGCTAGCGCTGTCCCGCTATGAGCAGGTCATCGCGATTGGGAATGTCGCCCATGAGACCCTTTGCGCGGCGGGTATCGTTTGTCATAAGGTGCGTCATCCAGCCCACGGGGGCAAGCGGGACTTCGTCGCCGGTTTGTCTAAGCTGCTTTCAGCCGACGCCTGAAGACGAGACGGGGGCCGGCAATGTTTTGCCCGCATCGGCGATAGCTTCATCAAGAACAGCCGCTTCTTTTTCGCCCGCAGGCGGCTGTGCGGTAGTGCCGCCTTCTTCTTCGTAAACATCAGCAAACAGCAGCTGATAAGAATCCTTGGGCAGCCGCGAGAGCTCGCTGCCGGCTTCCTGCCCCGCCGGCGACAGCAGCGCTTCCGTCTGCATTTTGGTCGATTCAAAGTACAGCTCGAGTATGCGGTAGATTTCGGGACTTCCTTGCGGGCTGCCCGTTACATGCACAACCTGGCGGCGCAGTATATTGGGCATGCGTTCGGCCAGCGCCAAGAAATCCTGATACACAGTTTCGAAGTTCTCGGCCTCTTCCGCCTGGTTGAATACGATCATGAACTTAATCATCGCGCGAATTCATTTCGCTGCGCCGTCACCGGTCAATACGATACGAGACATCAGTTTGATATGCAAGGGGATACCGGCAGCGGCAAGCGGCCAAGTTCGCGTTTCGTTCAAGCTCGCGATGTGGTAAATTCTCTGCGTATTCGCTCACATCATCAGCCGCGCCCTCCGCCCCTATGTTGAGGCACGGCTAAGAGACAGGAAAAATTATGCCGCATTTGAATGAAGTTGGACGCCTGCCCATCCCAGCCGATAATTGCGCCATCGCCATCCGCGATTTGCAGGCGGGCACACTGGTTGAGCAGGACGGAATGAGCTGGGTCCTATCGCACCAGGTGCTGGAGGGGCATCGTTTTGCCATTCGCAGAATCGCGCGGGGCGAAAAGCTGACATCATGGGGGCAGCGTTTTGGCATCGCCACCCGCGATATTGAGCCGGGCGACTACGTGATTAACCAAGCGGTGCAAGTTGAGCTGGCGCGGCGCGATCTCGGCTTCCCTATCCCCGCACAGCCGAACTTCGACAATATGATTGTGGCTTATGAATTTGACGAATCGGCTTTTCAGCCCGCGTCTCCATTGGCGCGCCACAGCGACAGCCGCAGTTTCCAGGGCTATCGGCGAGGCGGGGACCGGGGCGTCGGCACGCGCAATATGATCGTCGTGCTGGGCACATCGTCGCTGGTGGCGGGCTTCGTCCGCACCTTGGCGCAGCAGACGGCGAGCCAGGCTGAGGGCTACGCCAATATCGATGGCATCGTGCCGGTCGCGCATACCGAAGGCGGGCACCGCGACCCCAACAACCGTGAAGCGCTGCTGCGGACCCTGGCTGGCTTCATGGTGCATCCCAATATCGGCGCCATCGCCGCGATTGACTTTGGCAGCGAGGCGGTTAGCAATGCCGATTTGCGCGCGTACATGCAAGAAAATGGCTACCCGCTGGACCATGTTACTCATTGTTTCCACTCGCTCTCGACTAGCTTTGAAGCCAATGTCGCCTGGTTCAAGGCTCTCTTGGCGCAGTGGCTGCCCTTGGTCAACCGCGTCGAGCGCAGCGCGCAGCCATTGAGCGAGCTCAAAATCGCCTTGCAATGCGGCGGCTCTGATGCCTTCTCCGGCATTAGCGGCAATCCGCTGGCGGCTTGGGTAGCCAAAGAAGTGATCCACTACGGTGGCTCGGCGAACCTGGCTGAGACGGACGAGCTGATTGGCGCCGAGTCTTATCTGCTGGAAAAGGTCGAGCGGGTCGAGAGCGCGCGTAAGTTCCTCGGCATGGTCGAGCGCTTCAAGGAACGGGTCGGCTGGCACGGCGAAACCGCCGAGGGCAATCCCTCCGGCGGCAACAAATATCGGGGGCTTTACAATATCTATTTGAAGTCCCTGGGCGCGGCCGCCAAACGCCATCCCGCTGTGCCGCTGCATGATGTGATTGATTATGGGCAGCGGCTGACGAGCGGCGGCTTCTATTTCATGGACAGCCCCGGCAACGACCTGGAAAGCATCGCCGGGCAGGTGGCAAGCGGCTGCAATATGATATTCTTCGTGACTGGTAATGGCTCAATCACTAATTTCCCCTTCGCGCCCACAATCAAGTTCGTTACCACAAGCGCCCGCTTTGAACTGCTGCGGCGAGACATGGATGTAAACGCCGGCGAATATCTCGATGGCGCGCCGCTTGATGAGCTGGGCAAGCGCACCTTCGATCTCACGGTCGATGTGGCTAGCGGGCAGCCCTCAGCCGGCGAAAAGGCGGGGCATTTTCAGGTGCAAATCTGGCGCGATTGGCAGCAGACCCGCCCGGCGAATGTCACGCTGCTGGCGAAGCGCAGCTACTCCGGCCAGCCAATTCGCATTCCCGCTGATGTCGAACTGCCCTCAGTAGAAATCCCCGCTTTTCATGTCGATGGCGAATGGACGACCGAGCAGATTGGCTTGATTATGCCGACTAGCCTGTGCTCGGGGCAGATCGCCAAGCTGGCTGCCGATACGCTCAATGCGGCCGAAATGGGGCGCGGCGCCGGCTTATCCCGCTTCGTCACCCTGGTGCATACCGAGGGCTGTGGCGGCAATGTCGTGCCAGAGTACAAAGATATGCAGATCGGCTACTTGCAGCACCCCAAGCTGCGCCATGCCCTGCTATTGGAGCACGGCTGCGAAATTACGCATAACAGCTATTTTCGGCAGCTGATGACCGAGCGCGGTCTCGCCCCGGCGGATTATGGCTGGGCGAGCATTCAATTGGATGGCGGCATTGATGCCGTCATGCGCAAGATCAGTGGCTGGTTTGAGGAGCGCCTGCGCGCCGACGCCCCCCCGCGCAAAGCCACCGCTGGGCTGGCGGCGCTGCGCCTTGGCTTGCTGAGCCAAAGCGGGACCCCAGCGCCCATCGCGAGCGCTTTGGCGCGGCTTTGCAAGATCATTGTCGCTGGCGGCGGCACCGTGCTTACCTCCGATAAGGACGCCTTTTTCGAGGGTCCCTTCGCCAGCGACTTGGGCTTGGCGGCGGTTCCTAAGGCGACATTGGGCTATGGGCAGCGGGCGAAGCGGGCAGGCTTCCACATCATGGCGAACCCGCGGCAGCATTGGAGCGAAACGCTGGCTGGGCTGGGCGCGAGCGGCGTCGAAGTCATGCTTGGCTATGTTGATGGCTATCTGCTTGCGGGGCACCCGCTGGCGCCGGTGCTGCAAATCAGTGGCGGCGCCGCCTCAGCCGATGATCTCGACGCGGTCTTGGTAGAAGGCGATGATATCGCCGCCCGTCTGCTTGCCCTGCTGGTGGCGACGCTCTCGGGCGAGCACCGCCCTAAGCATCAACTGCTGGGCAACCACGACTTCCAGGTGACGCGGGGCCTGCTCGGCGTTTCTTTCTAGGCGGCTGACAAAGGCTGGCGTCGGTTCAGCCGCGCCGCAGGGCAAGCTCGCGCCAGAAAGCCACGATGCGCTCAATGAGAATCGCTTCGGTGATGGTGGTCGCGTCGAATTCGACCACATTCTCAACATCGCGTATTCGCCATTCGCGTTGCAGCTCGCCGATGGCGCGCGATCGCTCGACTGGGTCATGATAGCGTGCGCCGAGCGTGAGGTGGATGCGGCGCAGAATCGAATCCAGCGACGCCACCAGGCAGACGATCACGCCATTTCGCTGCAATTCTGTCAGATGTCCGCTATTGAGCAGGGTGCTGCCAGAGACGCGAATCAGCGCCCGGCGATGCAAAATAATTTCGTCCATGATTTGGGTTTCGATCGCTTTCAGACGCCGCTCGCCGTAAAGCCGGCGCATTTGCTCGACGGTAGCGCCGAGCCGGTCTTCGATTTCGCGCTCGACATCGATCATCTGCAGCCCGAGGCGCAGCGCCAACTGCTGCGATATCCGCGGTCGATTCGGTTCCAGATAGCCGGTGACGATCAGATTGAGATCGCCATGCAGGGGGAAATCACGCAGTGCCATGGCGCCAGCCCGGATACCACTCCTCCAGGATCGCCGGCAGGTCGCGCAAGCTGTGTAGCTGCGCCCATTTGTCTTCAATGCGCAGGCCGGGACCGCTGTTATCGCGATGTACGGCACGCATGCCGACGCCTAAGGCGCCTTCGATATCCGCCTGCCAGTTATCGCCCACGAAGACGGTTTCGGCCGCTGATGTGCCCAGCTGAGCCAGCGCGCAAGCAAAGATATGCGGATGTGGCTTGATGCGCCCGGTTTCAACCGCCGCGATGCGACAATCGGGAAAGCGCGCCAGCAGGTTGTGCTGTTTCAGTTCGGCATCGCGCATGGACATGGGCTGCGAGGCGTTGGTCACAATGCCCAGCTTGAGCCCCGCCTCGCTCAGGATCTCCAGTGCGGGCGGCACATCGGGGAAGACGCAGCAGCCAGCAGCGCCCTGCCAAGCATAAGCCTCAATCAAGTCGGCTTCATCAATGGCGCTGCAATCGACTCCGACTGCAGCCAGCGCAGCGAGCAGGGTCTGTGGCATGTCCGGCGCGACCAGCGAAATATCCGCCGCTTGCCAAGCCGCGTGATGCCTTTGGGAAAAAGCCTGGCTCAGCTCGTCTAGGCAGATGCTGCTGGCGATGCCTTCACGCTGCAGCCAGTTGATGACATTGGGTAGGTAGTGGCGGTCAATCTGCGTCCAGCTCTGCTGCACGCCGCTCCAATCGACCAGGGTGTCGTCGAGGTCGAAAAGGAGGCCCCTGAGCTGAAATGCCACGTGCGTTTAGCCTCGGGCGCTTTTGGCGGCGCGTTTGGCTTTGCGCTCGAGGGCGCGCCGACGCCGTTCTTCACGCTTGGCGTCGTCTTCATTCCAGGGACTGGGTCCATCTGAGGCGGGGGCTGGGCTCGCTTTGGCTGGCGCTGGCTCGGGCGCGGCGCTGGCCTCGGCGGCAGCTGGCGCTTCGGCGGCGACTGGTTCAGGCAGCGCCACATCGTAAGCGAAGGCGGCAATAGCGGCGGCGGCGGCGTCTTCGTAGCCATAGAATGCCTCGGCTTGGGCGGCGTCTTTCATCCGCCAGACGAGGGCCGTCGCCTCCAGCCCGCTTTCGAGCTGCTCGTGCCGCGGCTGCCAGCCGAACTGAGCTCGGATTTGACTGCTGTCGATGATAATCTCACGTTGGAGCAGCTTGTCGCGCAGGGTCTGCTCTCGCAGCCTGGAGAAGAACCCAGCCCCTGCATAAGCTGGTTCGTTCAAGCCAAGCGCCCGGCTAAGCGCCGCGCCGAATTCCTCAGGCGTGGCAGCATTGGCGGCGGCATTGATAATGTCGACGCCATCCGCCCCCGCCTTGGCTTCCAGCAGCAACACAATTGCCGCTGCCAGATCATCTTCCTGTATCCAGGAAGCAGGCAAATCACCGGCCGGCAGCCGCCGCGACCCTTTGATGGAGTCCGCCAGGGCGGCTGTGCTTGGGCTGTTGCCGCCATAAATATAGGCGCTGCGGAGGATGCAGCCCTGCAGCCTGCTCTCGCGAATCAAGGATTCTGCCGCCAGCATCGGCGCATAGTCGCTGTCATGGGTATCGCGCGCGCCTTCTTTTGCCGCCCCCAGCCCGCCCTCATAGAGATAGCCGAAGCTGAGCGAAACCAAGCGCTCCAGCCCGTGCGCTTGCGCCGCGTCAACCAGCGCTGCGCTCTGCTCGATCAACTGGTGGGCGCGGTCGGCGTATTCAGCGCTGACATGTGGCGCGCCGCCGAAGCACTGCGGCGCCGCATGGACCACGGCGCTGGCCTTCGTCATTTGCAGCGCGCTCAGTATCTCGCTGGGCCGGGCGAGGTCGGGGAAGATAGGCAGCGCCCCCGCCATCCTAAGCGCCAGCGCGCCTTCGGAATTGCTTGTGGTCGCCGCGACTTGGTGCCCACGCTGCAACAGCGCGCGCGTAGCCGCCAAGCCGACGCCCTCCGCGCCACCGGTCACCAGAATGCTTAATGGTTTGCTCGCTTCTGCCATCGCACTGCCTCTCTCAGGCTGGGAAGTCTGCCGCCATTATGCCACAATTTGCCAAGCTTTGGCATGCGCGTTTGCGTCGATTGCGAGCCGCGGCGCGCTGAACCGTCTGCCGCTATTGACAGCCTGCCTGGGCGTCGTTAAGATAATGGGCGGATAGGGGCCTGTAGCTCAGTTGGGAGAGCGCCACAATGGCATTGTGGAAGTCAGGGGTTCGAGTCCCCTCAGGTCCACTGTTTCATATGCCGGCGGAGTTTAAGCTAATGGAAGCAGCCATACAAGCAGAAGGACGCATCTCACGTTTGGAAGGGCGCGTTGATGAGGCTTTGTCGCACATGGCGACTAAGGCAGACATCGCGGAATTGCGCGGAACGCTGCGGATTCTGATTGCGCTGAACATCGGCATCGCTCTGGCTATCTTATCGATGGTTCTTGGGCTGCTGCCCACTGGCGCTCCTTAGAGTTGGCAGGCAGCGTACTCTAGCCTGGCATATTACTTGGGAAAGGTTGTATCGGTGGCGAAGCGAAACCGCAGTGTCTGGGAAGAATTGCTGGAGCTGGGTCGGCGGCTTCTGAAAGAGATTGACGATTTGCTTGATCCGAAAGTGCCGCCGCCGCAAAAGCCCGCTCGCGCTCCCGTGCCTGTCGGCAAGCGACGGCGAGACTAGGACCGCGGCTAATCGCCGGTCCCCAAGGTCCTCAGACAGCCCTGCATCTTCAAGATTGATGTGACAATCGCCAAGAAGAGACACTGGTCTCTGTGCCGACGGTCGGTGTCGGCGGGCTGTGTCTACGTGACCTACGCGCTCCTCTGCGCCCTCTGTGTTGAAAAAAATTGAAGCGATTGCCCCGCCCCGACGAAGGGGAGTGGTGAATTATGAGATATGCAGGCCGATATTCTGTATTTGGATAACCTAGATGTAGGGGCGACACTTGTGTCGCCCACAGTTGCAGGAGCGGGTTTTGGGCGGCCCCTACAACTCAGCACAAGCAAGCCTTATATCATTAATTCAGCACTCCCGACGAAGCGAACAGTTGCAGCACGCTCCATTTGCTGACATCATCTATGAGCGAAAAAACTTGGAGCTAGCCAATGCCTGAATTCCCGATTTTCGATGGACACAATGATACGCTGCTGCGTTTCTTTCAAGATGAAGATGTGAGCTACAAAGACTTTTTCCGCGAGCTGGACGGCGGTCATATCGACTTGGTTCGCGCGCGCCGGGGCGGCTTCGCTGGCGGCTTCTTCGCCGTCTGGACGCCGAATGAAGAGCGGCTCGCGCCGGACAGCATGCCGGATACCTCCAAGCCTTACAGCCCGCCAGCGGTCGATATCGATTTTGCCAGCCGCGTCGCGCTGCGGATGTCCGCCGACCTGTTCCGCATCGAGGCAGAATCAGACGGGCAGGTCAAAATAGTGCGCAGCGCCGCCGACTTGCAGCGCTGCCTCGACACTGGCGTCTTCGCGGCCATTCTTCACTTTGAAGGGGCGGAAGCAATCGACGAAGATCTCAACGCGCTGGAGGTCTTCTATCGCGCGGGGCTGCGCTCGCTGGGCATCGTCTGGAGCCGGCCCACAATCTTCGCCCATGGCGTGCCGATTGCCTTCCCCTCGTCGCCCGATATTGGTCCCGGCTTGACGGAGGCTGGCAAGCGCCTGGTGAAACGCTGCAACGAACTTGGCATCTTGATTGACCTATCGCACATGAACGAGCAAGGCTTCTGGGATGTCGCCGCGCTCAGCGACGCGCCCCTAGTCGCGACTCACTCCAACGTCCATGCCCTCTGCCCGATCTCGCGCAACCTGACCGACAAGCAGTTAGACGCGATCAAAGCGTCCGACGGGATGGTCGGGCTCAACTTCGCCACCGGCTTCCTCAACGAAGACGGCGCCTGGGATAGCGACCGCCCGCTGGATGTGATGGTGCGGCATCTGGATTATCTGGTGGAGCGCCTGGGCGAAACGCGCCTTGGCTTAGGCTCGGATTATGATGGCGCCCGCGTCCCCGATGCGGTTGGCGATGTCTCAAAGCTGCCGAATCTCATCGCGGCGCTGCAAGAGGCCGGCTACAATGACGACCTGCTGCGCAAGCTCTGCCACGAAAATTGGATTCGCGTCTTGCGCCAGACCTGGGGCGGCTGAGCGCGCTTGCCCCTCGGTCCCCCCCCCCGATGAGCCAGTGGGGAAGCGAAAATCGCAGATAAAGTGTGAAACTGTAGGGCTTGTCCGGTACTTTAGGATTCGCGATCGCCCTTTGGTTTACCCCCCTCGGTCCCCCCATTGCAATGGGGGATGAGCACTGATTTGTCGTGATTATCGCTAATGTGAACTTGGATTCAAGCAGAATTGGCATAGTTTATAGAGTTTGCAATATCCTAGCTCCCCTTCCCTAGCTTGCTGGGTCGCGTAGACACTGACCGCCGGCAAGGGGCTGCGCCGCGTGGGGTCGCGTAGGGCGCGTAGACACAGCCCGCCGACACTGACCCGCCGACACTGGCGGTCGGGGATGGGGTAGAAATGCGCATAAAAACTCAGTAGCGGACAAGCCTTGTAGGGGCGAGCCTGTGGCTCGCCCTTATAGATTGTCCCTATTTTTGGCTTGCCCACTGCCCCTCGGTGGGCAAAGCTATTTGGCGCAGCTTAGCCTTCGAGTTGCTCCAGCGCCTCCGCGATGGGTCGCCAGCCGCCCCACCGGCTCACCCGTTCCCGCGCCTCTGAAGCAGACATTGGACTCAGCTCATCATCCGTCTCAGCGCCGAAGGCGATCAAGACGCGCAGCCAGTTCGTGCCCGTGCGACCAGCAGCGACATTCTCATCGTAATAGTCCCGTACAGTTTGGATGAGGCTGTTCGGCACGGAATAGCTCTGCTGTGGCGGTGGCGGGACCGGCGTGTTGGTGGGCGGCGGTGGAACCGGTGTATTGGTGGGTGGCGGTGGCGGGACCGGTGTATTGGTGGGCGGCGGTGGCGGGACCGGTGTATTGGTGGGCGGCGGTGGCGGGACCGGTGTGTTGGTAGGTGGCGGTGGTGGGACCGGTGTATTCGTAGGCGGGACCGGCGTGTTCGTCGGTGGCGGTGGTGGCGGATTCAGTTGAGTCAGCGCATCAACCACCGGCTGCCAGCGTCCACCCCAGCCGCGATCGACATAAGTCTGCGCTTCGGTCGCGGTCATGGGATTGTTGTGGCTGCCATGCCCCAGCGCAGCCAGCGCCCGCGTCCAGCGCTCGTGATGGTCGCTGCCTGGCGCCTGCTCGTCCCGCCAGCCCAAGATGTTTTGGATCAGGCTAGCGTAGGCTCCGCCCGGCGCCGGGGTGTTGCTTGGCGGCACCGGCGTGTTCGTCGGCGGCACGAGCGTGGCTGGCGGCGGCTGTTGGCTTGGCTCCTCATGCTGTAGCGGCGCTGGCTGATCTTGCGGACTTTGCTGATGTGGAACGGGCGTATGCGTCGGCACAGCTGTATTGGTCGGCGGCGGGGCCGGCATGCGGAAGCTGGTCTCGCCGCTGCGCTTGCCGCCATTTTGCAGGTAAGCCGTGATATAGACGGTATAATCGCCGCCCGCTGTCAAGCCATTGAAGGAATGGCTGGTCGCGCCCGCGCCCAGGGCAACGGCGCCGCTTTCGTTATTGCCGCCGGCATATTCCAGCAGGTAGCCGGTCGCGCCGCTGACCGCCGACCATTGCACGCTGACGTCGCTAGCACTTTGGATGCCAAGCCCGAGAGCAATCGGTTCTGGCGTCGGCGCGCTGGCTGGCGCGGCTTGCGCGCCTTCCAATTCCCAATTTGGACCCGTAAAAATGCTGTACACCTTGCGCGCGATAAGTTCAGCTTGCCTGCTATTGCCTTGCCTGGGCAGCCACCGGTACGCTTCCAGCGCAAAAGTGTATGATTTGTCGCTGGTCAAACCGCAGTAGTAAACGGTATATGGATTCTTATACACTATGCCGTTTTTCGTAGCGCTTTTTAGAAACCGGTTTTGCGGTATCCAGTAATGCAGTGCGCCTAAACTGCTGTGTTCTTGACTGCAAGCATAGGTCGCGTTCCCCCAGGGGATCTTGTAAAAGTCCGCTCCCGAAACAGCCGTAATGTGGAACTCCATCCACCGATAGATGTTTGTTGGATCATCCTCTGCATGCCGCCAGCCTCTATGCAGGTCGCTATACTGCACCGGCGGGCAGTTGGCGAAAGGCTCATCCTTCGATGCCCAATAGCACTTGCGCTCGGCTTTGGTGGTCACGTTCATGCGCCAAGGGGATTGATTCTGATTAGACCTTCTCTTGGCATTTACCTCTACCCGGTAGCTTGTTTGAGGCTTGAAAGGGGAGTTCTCGGGCTGATAGTCGCCGATGGTGAGCTTGAATGGCGCGCTGGCATTGAGGGTTTGATGCGCCACATCGTAGACAAGATTGTTGCCCTGCCATACCCGAACTTTAAGTCTTTCCGTGTCGCTGGGCATGGACAAGATATTGAGGTGAAACCAGATGTCACTGACTGTGCCGAAGACAATCGTTAAATTTTGCGCTTGGACGTTTAGGTTGGTGCCAAGCAGGAGCAGGCAGAGCAGCAGCCCGGCGATGGCGCGCCAAGATTTTGAACTAGACTGTAGAATCGGCGGGCGATATTGAAGAGGAATCGGGGAAGTCTTCATTGCCTGGTTCCTCCCGTCCAAATTAGAACAAATATTCGGGGGGGGGGGGGTAAATTGTTGAGCATTAGTTTTCCTCCTCTACGTCTATTGCTGCTGCCGTCAACTGCTGATACTGCCGGGCTTCAATACGCTCGACTTGCCGGACAATGTAGTCGCTCTTTTCGGTCAGGGAGAGCAGCTTGCCTTCGTTGGCAATAGCCAGCTCTATGGCTCGGTCAGCTTTTGCTTCGACGCGGCCGATGCGTTCGGTGAGCCTTTCTTCGAGACTGATGTTGTCTGCTTTCATTCTGCCTTCAAGGCGGATGTTGTCAGTTCTCAAGGAATGGCGATTTTGGTGGATATTAGGAGTTTGTAAAAGCTCCGACTCACGATTTGCTAGCAATGCTCCCCTCCTTGATGCATCGGGGAGGGGTCGGGGGTGGGGTTTGAAATGGCGATATCCACGATATTCGCCACTCAAGCTCTCTTCCTGGCGAACCATGTCGTCTTTCAGCTCGGTTTTCAGCTGGAGGAGATCGTCTTTGGTAGCGGCATCGCCGATTTTCCGGCCTAGCCACCAGACTGCGCTCAGGACCGACAAAACAGGTATGATCGAATTGACGATGATTTCTTCGAAAGTCATGCCAAATTCCGAGGATTGACTTAATAAGACTATAGCGATTTATATGGCGACTGTCAAGAAAAGTCCCTTTACAAGCCGCGCCGCCCCTGCTAGACTTCCCCCCAATTTGGCGGAGGCAAAGCAGTTATGAAAGCAAACAGTTTTTCGGGTTTTGGGGTGGCCCGCTCTTTGCTTATTTAGGCTCCCGCGCCTGCTTGCTTCATCCCCCTTCCCGCCTTTCACCAGTTCTCACGCTCACAATCCAGCGCCCGAAACTGCCAGTTTGCCGCGCGAGCCAGACGCGCGCTTCACGTATCCAGCTTTGAAAAGGGAATTGAAATTCAAATGACCGAGACGTATCAGCCGCATGAAATCGAAGTCAAATGGCAGCGCAAATGGGACGAAACGCAGCTTTACCGTTCCACTGTCGATTGGAGCAAACCCAAGCATTATGCCTTGACCATGCTGCCCTATCCGTCGGGGGATTTGCACATCGGCCACTGGTTCGCCATGACGCCTTCCGACGCCCGCGCCCGCTGGATGCGCATGAAGGGCTATAACGTGCTCTTCCCCATGGGCTTCGACGCCTTTGGCCTGCCGGCCGAGCAAGCTGCCATCTCGCGCAATATCCACCCTTGGAAATGGACCTACGCCAACATCGAACGCATGCGCGAGCAGCTGCGCAGCATGGGCGCGATGTTCGATTGGGAGCGGGAAGCCATCTCCTGCAAGCCCGAATATTACAAATGGTCGGAGTGGTTCTTCAAGAAATTCTACGAGCATGGCATCGCCTATCGCGGTTCGGCGCTGGTGAACTGGTCCGAAACTTTGCAGACGGTCCTCGCCAACGAGCAGGTCATCGACGGCAAAGACGAGCGGACCGGGCAGCCAGTTGTGCACAAGATGATGGAGCAGTGGTTCTTCGCCATCACCAAGTACGCTGATGAGCTGCTGAACTTTGAGCCGCTGGATTGGCCCGAATCGATAAAGATCATGCAGACGAATTGGATCGGCCGCAGCGAAGGCGCACGCGCGACTTTCCATACCGAGTTTGGCGGGCATCCGATTGAGATTTACACCACCCGCCCCGACACCCTCTGGGGCGCGACCTTTATGGTGCTGGCGCCTGAGCATGATCTGGTCGAGAAAATCACCACCGACGCACAGCGCGCGGCGGTCCAGCATTACATCGACGAGGTGGCGGCCGAAACCGAAATCGAGCGCTTGCTCGAAGATAGGGAGAAGACAGGCGTCTTCACCGGCGCTTATGCCATCAACCCAGTCAATGACGAGCGAATCCCAATCTGGATCGCCGATTACGTGCTGATCACCTACGGCACGGGCGCGATCATGGCGGTGCCAGCCCACGACCAGCGCGACTTTGAATTCGCCCGCGCCCAGGATCTGCCAGTCCGCGTCGTGATCCAGCCTGCGGATATCGACCAGAGCTTGAACGGCGCTGATATGAGCCAGGCATACGAGGGACCGGGCACCATGGTCCATTCGGGCGCGATGAATGGCAGCCAGAGCAGCCGGGCAAAAGGGCGGAAGAACCCAGCCATCAACCGTGTCATCGATTGGCTGGAAGAAACGGGCAAGGGGCAAGAAGCGGTCAATTATCGCCTGCGCGATTGGCTTATCAGCCGCCAGCGTTATTGGGGCGGTCCGATTCCAATGCTCTACGACGGGGACGAAATCATCCCCGTGCCCGACGAGGACCTGCCAGTTGAGCTGCCGGAGGATGTCGATTTCCTGCCGACGGGCCGCAGCCCGCTGACTTATCACGAGCCTTTCTTCAAGGTCGATGAAAGGCGCCGCCGCGAGACCGATACCCTGGATACCTTCATGTGTTCGTCTTGGTATCAGCTGCGCTATCTATCGCCCGAATGCGATACCGCGCCCTTCGACGCCGAAGAAGCGGCTTACTGGCTGCCGGTGGATGTCTACACCGGTGGCGCCGAGCATGCTGTCATGCACCTGCTGTACACGCGTTTCTTTAGCAAAGTGCTGCGTGATATCGGCTTATTCGACGATGCGGCGGCTGCCATGCGCCGAAATGGGCGCGACCCGGCGGGCCTCTTTGATGAACCGATGACCGTGCTGCGCAACCAAGGGCAGGTCCTAGGCGGGGAGCGGCAAGGCGATTTCCTGCTCTGCAGCGGGGCGCAGGTCGGCGGCAGATTGCTGGCTGACCGCGTCGAGGTGGCGGAATGGAACCAGGTGCCGGCCGGCTTTGATGGCGTCTTTGGCGAGCTTGCCCACCGCACCGAAAATGTGCTGCATGTGAATATGGCGGGCATAACCCAGTTCGTCGAGGTCCTGCCCGCTACCGAGATCATCATTCCCTCTATCGCCGGCGAGAATAATGTGAATCAACTGCGGCATCACCTAGAAATCCAGCGCATGTCGAAGAGCAAGGGCAACGTCGTCAACCCCGACGCGCTCGTCGCCGACTATGGCGCTGATGTCCTGCGCTGCTACTTGATGTTCAACTTCGATTGGCAGAAGGGCGGCCCCTGGAACGAGAACAATATCAAGGGTCCGCAAGGCTGGCTGAACGATGTTTGGAAGATTGCCGAAGCTGGCGCGCCTGCTGGCTCCGGCGATGCCGCCGCTGAAAAAGATATCGAACGCAAATTGCATCAGACGATCGCCGTCGTCAATCGTGGCTTGGAAGACTTCAGCTTCAACACCGCCATCGCCGAGCAGATGAAGTTCAAGAACAGCTTGCGAACGGCGCTGCGCGCTGGGGGAATCGGGCAGCGGATGTGGCATACGGTGATGAACCAGGCGCTTCGCTTGCTGGCGCCCTTCGCGCCCCATTTCGCGGAAGAACTTTGGGCGCGCCTGGGCTGGGAATACAGCGTGCACACCCAGCCCTGGCCCCAATATGACGCGGAGAAAGCGCGCGAAGAGACGGTCGATCTGGTGGTGCTGATTAACGGCAAGCCGCGCGAGACCATCGCGGTGGCAGTTGATATTGAGCGGGAACGGGCGCAAGAGCTGGCTATAGCCAGCAGCGCCGCGCAGCGCAGCCTGGCGGGCAATGCCCCGCGGCGCACTATCTTCATCCCCGGGCGAAATGGGACCGATCCGAAAGTGAATATCGTCGTCTAGCGCAGGAGAATAGAATAGAAGCCCCGCCCTCATTTTGGGCGGGGGCAAGCATCTGGCAATGCGCCTCTCTCGCATTGCCAAATCAGTCTAAATCCCCCAGTGATTTTTCTTGCCCCGTCCCACATTCATACGGGCATCTCTGGTAAACAAACGCGGGACAATCGCCAAGATCTTGCCCAATCGAATCAATCGCAGGCTTATGTAGGGTTCTCGTAGAACTTGCATAGGCTTTGCGGCGGCTATTTCATTTGACCGCATAATCGACCGCTTTGTAGACTATAGTCATCGAAAATTGGAAAGGAAAACGAAGATGAAGACTCGGATGATTTTCGCCACGTTGATGTCCTTCATTCTGCTGACGGCAGCCCTCAGCGCCCAAGGCAACTATAACAGCCTCATCCAGACGCTGTTGACCTACCAAGCCGAGAGCCATCATGGCGCGCAGCATGTCGAGCGCTGGACGCGGGCGCTGGCTGCCCTGGGCCATGGCAGCCACGCCGATCCCATGTCCGCATCCGAAGCGCAGACCTACGCCGACAGGGGCTGGGGCCGCTGGAACCCGGTAGTAAATGCCTTGCGGGACTTGGAGTCCGCGCAGCAGCCAAGCCAGCAGCCAAGCCAGCAACCGTCGCAGCCGGCGATTAGTAACGCCTGGGATACCGCCTATGGTCCAAGCTGGGTGGATGGCACCAACTGCTTCTGGTGGTCGGATTCTGAAACGGTAAAGGTCCGGGAATTCGCATCGATAAATGACTGGATTGATGTCACCGAGAACGGCGCCACGCCGCCAGCCTGGACAAATGCCCATGGCTATTATGTTGCCGGCAACCCATTGCCAAGAGCGATTGACTTCCAAATTGGCTCGCATGCAGCCACCCGCGTCACTCGCTTCGTGGCCGGCGGCGGCAGCATTAAAGATCATATCAACAACAGTGGCGTAGCATCGGCGCTTTATAACACGGATGGGGCTGCCTGCAACGTGGCGCATCGCTTCTTCACGCCCGAAGGCAATTTCATATAGCCCGGAAATGCTTAGCCGATCTGCACTCAAACTCTCTGCCTTCCTTGGGAGTGGTGAATTATGAGATATGCAGGCCGATATTCTGTATTTGGATAACCTAGATGTAGGGGCGACACTTGTGTCGCCCACAGTTGCAGAAGCGGGTTTTGGGCGATCCAAGGATCGCCCCTACATTGCCTCCTTTTTCTACCAGAAATATAATTAAATCTCTGTGCCCTCTGTGTCTCTGTGGCGAAAATAATTTGATGCGATTGCCCTGCTTGCTTCTTGCCTTCCTTGCAAGGGGAGGCAGTTTGCGTTATGATATGCCTGAAATCAGAATTGAAGGAGCAAGCTCATGCAGCAAGGTGGAATGGATGTCGTCGTCAAGTATTGCGCCACTTGAGGACACCAACCCCAAGCCGTCAGTTTGACGGACGAAATCTTGAACGAGCGCGATATCGAATACCATATCAGCAGTTGGAAGTTGATCCCGAGCAGCGGCGGCGTCTTTGATGTCACCGTCAATGGCGAGCTGGTCTTTTCCAAGCAAGCGGTTGGCCGGCATGCCGAACCGGGCGAGGTGCGGGCGGCCATCATGAAAGTGTTGGAAGCCGCGGGCCAAGCCAATATGGAGCTGACGCCGAAGTAATCAGCCCCATAATGCGAATCAAATTCGCAAGTCTCAACGACGAGAAAGAACCGCTCTGCCATAGACATTGGCGGGCGGTTTTCCTTGTCTTGTCGATCCCGATTTCTTTTCGCTTCAGCGCAAACTCTATGCTCATATCTTGCTGGCGCGTACTGCGGCGGGCTCGCGCTGCGCCGCGCGACTGAAAATTAGGCGGAGGCGCCAATGGGAAAGGGCAAGAAGCAAACGAAGGCGGGCACCGAGCCGATCATTGTCTGTCGCGGCATGAATAAGTGGTTTGGACCCTTCCATGTGCTGCGCGATATCTCGATTGAAGTCATGCCACAAGAAGTGCTGGTGATCATCGGTCCGTCTGGCTCCGGGAAATCGACCTTCATCCGCTGCCTCAACCGCCTGGAAGAACATCAAGACGGGCAGATCATCGTCGATGGCATCGAGCTAAGCCACTCGGTGCAGAACATCGCCGAAATCCGCCGCGAGACTGGCATGGTCTTCCAGCAATTCAACCTCTTCCCCCATCTGACCGTCATCGACAATATCACGCTGGCGCCGATGAAAGTGCGGCATTGGGCGCGCGACAAAGCCGAGCAGCGGGCGATGGAATTGCTGGAGCGAGTCGAGATCCCCGAGCAAGCCTTCAAATACCCCGGGCAACTCTCCGGCGGGCAGCAGCAGCGGGTGGCAATCGCGCGGGCGCTGGCGATGGAGCCGAAGATTATGCTCTTTGACGAGCCGACATCGGCCCTCGATCCGGAGATGATCAAGGAAGTGCTGGACGTGATGAAGGAACTGGCGCTCAGCGGGATGACCATGCTTGTCGTTACGCACGAGATGGGCTTCGCCCGCGAAGTCGCCGATCGCGTTCTCTTCATGGATATGGGGCGCATCGTCGAGCAAGGACCGCCGGAGAATTTCTTCAGCCCCGAGATTGAGCATCACCCCCGCACGCAGGAATTCCTCGATCAGATTCTGTGATGCCTTAGATAAACCGCGAAGGGCGACTTGTTATAGCCGCCCCTGCGTTCTTTATGTATAGGTTCCTTAGCGGTCCAGCTTATCCAGCTCAGCTTGCAGCAGCTCCCGCAGCAATTCGGGGTTTGCCTTGGCGACGGGCTGGCCGCCGATTACAAATGTCGGTGTGCTGCTAATGCCCAGCGCCGCGCCGCGCTCCTGGTCATAACGCAGGGTCGCGACATGGGTGCCGGCTTCGTAGCATTCGCGCAGAGCGGCCGCCTCCAAGCCAGCCGCCGCGCCCAATTGAAGCAGCTCATCGGCGCTCGCCCGCCCTTGTTCAGCTTGGGTAAAAATGACATGGTGCATGGTCCAGAATTGCTCTGTGCCCTGGTCCAAAGCGCATTGGGCGATTTCGGCTGCCATTTGGCTGTAGGGTGGCGCGATGATAGGCATGTCTCGATAGGTGAAGTTGACGCGCCCGGCAAAGGCTTCGAGCAGCTCGTCGATGATGCCTTCTTCGTGCCAGAATTTGCAGGCATGGCAGCCGTAAGCGCCATACTCGACGAGGGTAACCGGCGCCGCGGGGTCGCCAAGAATCGGGTCGAGCTCGTAGCGGGCGAGCGCCTCCGCGCTGGGCGGCTGATAGCCGTAAAGCAAGGTATCGGGATAGAAAGCGGCCCAGGCAAACCAGAAATGGGGGAAGGCATTGATCGGCTGCAGCTGCTCGCCAGCCAGCTCACCGCTGACCGCAGCGCCAAAGATATTCCAGCGGCTGCCCGTCTCGACATCGGCGATATCGCCATTAGCCAGCTCAAAGGTCAGCGCCATGCCGTCGATGGCGCGGTCGAAAAGGGCCGCCATGCCGACATCGCGCGATTGGTCGATAGTGGCGCTGTCCAGCGCGCTGAATGCGCCCGGCTGCCAGAGCGCCACGACATCGGTCTCGGCGATGCGGTCGTTGATGACTGCCTGCTCGGCTAGCAGGCTGAAGGGGTAGGCGACGCTAGCGCCGTCAATGCTTGCGCCCAAGACACGCTCGGTCGCCAGCAGGCGCTCATCCAGCGTGCCCATGAACAGGAAGGGACGGGGGCTGCTGTCATAATTGACATAGGGATTGCTGCCGTAGGAGCGGCCCCCGGTCGAGAGCACTTCGCCCTGTGGATACTGTGCTTTGAAGGCGCCATAGCCGACCAGTTGCGATGGCAGGATGTCCAGCAGCCTTCCCGTATGCGCCCCGACGATGCCCTCGCCGGTCAATTGCTGCCAGAGGGATTGCGTCATATCATCCCACATGATCAGATCGCTGTTGCGCAGCAAACCGCTGACGCCGAAGCGCAAGACGTCGCCATCGACGCGCCTATCGAATACGATAGCGCTGTTGCACAAGGGGCAGAAGGTGACAGCCACCGGCAGCTCATTGATGACATCATTGACAATCTCGTGGCGAGTGAGGATGGCCAGCGGGTAGGCGCGGGCGACGCCGTCGATTGCCAGCGCGATCACGGGCGAGGCGGGCTGCAGCCATTGGTCGGCGGTTGCGATATCATCGAAGCGCGGCTTGTCGATCGGCGGGATGCCATCACGCCCGACGCCGCCCGAGAGGATTTCGTAGAAGACGCCTGCCTGGCTCTGGCAGACGTCCATCAAATCCCAAACCTGCTGCCAATTCTGCAGCAGGTCTTCGTTATCGAAGGGGGCGGGCGGCTGGTCACAGCTTAGCTGCGCCATCGAGGTGGCTGGCAGCATGATGAGCAGCAGTAAGAGCAGCAGGGGCTTTGGGTCGAGAAGCGGTCGCATCATCTTGTCTCCTTTAGTCGAAGCTATGCGCTTGGCGCGGCTACGGGCTTCATGGGCTGCCGATCAATTGTCGGCTACGCCCAAGCCATAAACTTCCGTGTCGGGGTGGAAGGCGGCCCAGGCGAACCAGAAGTGGGGGAAAGCGTGCACCCAATTGAGCTGGGCGCCGGCGAGATCGCCCGCAATCGCCTCGCCAAAGGCGTTCCAGGTGGAGCCGGTCGCGTCGTCGGTAAAGTTGCCGTCAGCGCTGGCGCTGAAGCGCAGCACCGCCCCATCGACAGTGGAATGATACATGCCGGCGGTACCGATGTCGCGGGCGCTATCGATGACAGAATCACCCAGCGCGCTGGCGACGCCACTCTGATAGAAGACGACGATAGGCGTATCCCCGATGGCGTCGTTGATTACGCGCTCTGCCCGCAGAATCTCGAAGGGATAGGCTTTGGCGCTCTCGCCGATGATGGCCGCCAGTACATGGTCCACCGCCGAATCCAGCCGCTGATCGACCTCGCCGCGAAACAGGAAGGGGCGGCCCCCGCTGCTGTCGTAATTGCTGTAGGGGTTGATGCCATATTGCCGGTAGTAGCCTGTCTCGCGCGACATCACCAGCCCGGCCGGGTAGCGCTCGGCGAAATGGCCAAAACCGATAACCTGCGATGGAATGATATCAAGCAGGACGCCGGCGTATTCACCGGCCAAACCTTCGCCGGTCAGCTGTTGCCACCAAGTTTCGCTTTGGCGATCATACATGATCAGATCGCTGTTGCGCAGCAATCCGCTGACCCCGAAATCCAGCACAGCTTCATTCACGCGCCGATCAAATGTGATGGAGCTATTGCAGAGCGGGCAGAAGGTGACAGCGACTGGCACATCCGCGATCCTGTCGTTGGCGATCTCGTGCCACATGAGGATAGCCAAGGGGTACGCCCGCGCTTCGCCGTCCAGCTCCAGCGCGATCACGGGCGAGCGATCGCCTAGCCAGGTGGCTGCTTCGTCGATGGATTCCATAGCCGGCTCAGTCACGGATGGGATGCCGCCTTTTACGGGGTTGCCTACCAGAATCTCGCTGAAGTCGACGGCGCTCTGGCAGAAGTCGGTCGTCCAGTTGGCGGTATTGAGGTTGGACGGCTGGCAGCTGTCTTGACCGCGGGCGGGCATCTGCGCCAGGCTCAAGGCGAATAAGCCCGCCACTATCATGAAGATGCCAGCCAGACGCGGGGCGCGCCTCAGTCGCTTTGAAGTGAGCATAAGGGGCTACCTTTCTCTTTCAGGATACAACCGCAGTGTAAGCCGACTTCCTTACACCAACGTTACAGCTAACTTCAGTTAAGCAGTTGGCAGCGGCCATCCAGATATGTCGTCGCCCTTGGCTGGAGCATTAGCGAATGCATTGAAGCGTATATGAGTAGCGGCGACTTTGCCGACTGCCACCATGTAATTGTGCCATAGAGCGGAGCCCGCCTATCGCCAATGCCGCTATAATTGAGCTGAAAACTTTGATAGCGCTTGGGGGCAGATATGCAAAAAGCTTGGCGCTATTTGCTGGGTATTGGCATTCTCATCGTTATTCTCGGCGTCGGCAGCGATTATCTCTTGCCGAGCACCAGCCCCGGCTTGGGCTTGCCACAGTTATTGATTATTGTGGCCGGCTCGCTTATTGTCTTCAGCGCCCTTCGCCTTCGACGCCGTGGCCGCCGACGCTTTCGCGCCCACCGCGGGACCTTGCTCAAAGCCGCTTTGATTACGCTGATGACCCTGATTCTGCTTGAGCTAGTATTGAGCATTTGGGGCAGACCGACCTATTTCCCCAGGCAATTGCCCGCGCAAAATGTGAGAGAGATCCCTTGGGGAATCTGCGACGAGCTCGGCTGCCGCAAGCAATACGAAGCGGTCGTCGATGCCTGCGCTACGGGCTATCTCTCGGGTATTCGCTGCGTCATCAATAGTGATGGCTTCGGCGACACAGACGAATTCGTCGTCGGCGAAGATTTCCCGCAGCGAGACCGCATTCTGATTATGGGCGATTCTTACACGCGTGGCTTTCACGCCGATGTCGGCATGTCTTATGTGGATCGGCTTGAAGCCGAGCTGCCAGAAGCCATCGTCTGGAATGTCGCTGAACCGGGGACCGCGACCAACCAAGCAGTCCTCAGTTTTGCTGGCATCGCCCCGCGCCTGAAACCCCAGCTGTCCATCCTTGGTTTCTATATGAATGACTTTCCCGAAAACCTGGTGCCGAAAGACATGAGTTTGAGGTTGATTGACGATGACGGCCTTCAATACTTTGTCAGGCGATACGAAACTGACCGCTGGGGGAATCCTGTTGAATTGCCGGCTGATGTGGTGAATGCTTATCTGGCAGCCGGCGCCACACCCCCCGCCAGTGAATTGGAACGGCTGCTGGGGACAACCCACCTAGGCACACTAGTGCTGAGAGCCTTGGATTATGTCTTGGGCATTGACGGCGAAGACCTATCTTTTGAGCGCCAAACTGGCCTAACACGCGGTTACCTGGCACAATTGCAGGAACAGGCACTGGCGCTAGACAGCGAGCTGCTGATTTTGCTCATCCCGCGGCAGAGCGATGTGGACGCGCCGAGTGAAGTTTATCAGACCGCCATTCAATTGTTTGAGGAGTTGCAGCTGCCCTATATTGAAGCGAGGAATGTGATCGAAACCGCCGACTATACCGGGCATTGGAGCACAGCTGGGCATCAGAAAGTGGGCGCCTACCTTAGTGAATGCCTGCTCGCTTATTTCGCCAGTGGCGCGCTGTCCGATTGCCAAAATGTGATCATGCCCTAATCATGCCCGGAGCCGGCGGCGCCCAAGCTAAAGAAATACACAAATGCCCAAATCACGCCGAGACTATATCTGTTCTAACTGTGGCAAACGCAGCCCGCTTCGCTTCAAGCTCTGCCCACAATGCCGCCAATTTGACACGATGACGGAGCAGGTTGAGGAAGCGCGGTCCGCCGCCAGCCGGGGGGCAAGCGCGGGCGGCGGCGCGCAGCAGCAGGCGACGCCGCTCTCCGATATTGACTTGGACCCCGAAGCGCGCATCCCCGTTCCCATCGCTGAATTCAGCCGCGTGCTGGGCGGCGGGCTGGTGCCGGGCAGCCTCGTCTTGCTCGGTGGAGAGCCTGGCATCGGCAAGTCCACCCTCGTGCTCGAATTATCGGCGCTCCTGGCGCGGTCGAATGCCCGTGTGCTCTACGTCAGCGGTGAGGAAAGCGCGCGGCAAATCAAACTGAGAGCCGACCGCATGGGCTTGGACGACCCCGCTTTGTATCTGCTGACGGAGACGGACCTGGATCGGATATTCCAGCAGATCGAAGCGCTCTCGCCAAGCCTCGTCGTGATCGATTCAATTCAGACGACCCGCGTCGCCGAGCTGAATTCGTCGCCGGGCTCGGTTACCCAGGTGCGTGAATGCGCCACCCGCTTGCAGGAACTGGCAAAGCGCGCTGACTTGAGCGTCTTGATGATCGGCCACGTGACCAAAGACGGGCACATCGCGGGACCGCGCGCGCTAGAACATATCGTTGATGCCGTGCTCTACCTCGAAGGTGACCCGTTTGGGCAATATCGGCTGCTGCGCGGGGTCAAGAATCGCTTCGGCGCTACCAGCGAGGTCGGTGTATTTGAGATGCGCGGCAGCGGCTTGGTAGAGGTTGCCAACCCGTCACAAGTATTTCTCGAAGAGCGGGTGATCAACGCGCCCGGCTCCGCCATTGCCATCACCATGGAAGGCACTCGCCCGCTGCTGGTTGAGCTGCAAGCCTTGACCAGCCCCTCGGCATTTGGCAACCCGCGGCGTACGCCAAACGGCATCGACATGAATCGCCTGCTGCTGATAAGCGCGGTCTTGAGCAAACGGATCGGGCTGAAACTTTGGGAGCAAGATATCTTCGTCAACGTCATCGGCGGCTTGCGAATCTCTGAGCCAGCCTCGGACTTGGCATTGGCGCTGGCTATCGCATCCAGCTACTACGATCGCGCGCTGCCAGCAGATGTCGCGATTGTCGGCGAAGTTGGCTTAAGCGGCGAAGCGCGGCGCGTCGGGCAGTTGGCGGCCCGCTTGAACGAGGCGCAAAAGATTGGCTTTAAGCGCGCCCTCGTGCCCAGGCTGCGGCGCGGGCAGCATAACTTCCCGCCCGGCATCCAACTGCTTGAAGTCGGCAGCGTCGCCGACGCCATCGGCGCGGTACTGCCCGCCGCTCGACCGTCGCTAGCTGGCTGACACAGGCGCTCAAGGCGTTCAGGGATATTTGCGATTCAGCAGGCGCGCATAGGGAATCGTCTCGCGCACGTGGTTCAAGCCGCAGAGCCAAGCCACCGTTCGCTCAATGCCGAGGCCGAAGCCAGCATGCGGCACGGTGCCGAATTTGCGCAGATCGAGATACCACTGGTAAGCTTCCCGCCCCAGCCCCATCTTGTCGATGTTGCTGGCTAGCAGCTGCTCATCGTGGATGCGCTCGCTGCCGCCGATGATCTCGCCATAGCCTTCCGGCGCCAGCAGGTCGACGCTGCGGCAGACTTCGGGCCTGCCAGCGACCGGCGTCATATAAAAGGCTTTGACCGCTGTCGGATAATGATACACGAAGACGGGCTTATCGAAGATCTCAGCCAGCGCGGTCTCGTGGGGGCTGCCGAAGTCTTCGCCCCATTCGATCGCCAATTCCGCCTTGGCGGCTGGGTCCTCAATTTGTCGGCTCGCTTCCTGGAGCCGCTCCACCGCCTCGTCATAGCTGATGCGGGCGAAGGGCGCGCTGATCGCCTTGAGCTTGTCCAGGTCGCGCTCGATGATGGCGAGTTCTTGCTGCCGCTTCTCCAGCACTTGCCCTAAGACATAACAGACCAGGCTTTCTTCGATTGCCATCAGCTCTTCCAGATTGCAGAAGGCGATTTCCGGCTCGAGCATCCAAAACTCGATCAGATGCCGCCGCGTCTTGGACTTTTCGGCGCGGAAGGTAGGACCAAAGCAGTATACTTTGCCGAAAGCCATGATGTTGGCTTCGTTGTAAAGCTGGCCCGTTTGTGCCAGGAATGCCTTCTCGCCGAAGTAATCGACTTCGAATAAGGTGCTTGTTTCTTCGCCGGCGGCTGGCGTGATGATGGGCGTATCGACAAGCAGAAAACCTTGATCGTCCAGCCAATCGCGCATGGCTTTGATGATAGTGGCGCGGATGCGCAAGATCGCCCATTGCCGGTTGCTGCGCAGCCAAAGGTGGCGATGGTTCATCAAGAACTCGGTGCCATGTTCCTTTGGGCTGATCGGGTATTCCTGCGCCGCTTGCACCAGCTCAAGCTTTTGGATGCCAATCTCGTAACCGCCGGGGAAACCGGGGGCGCGTTCATCGGCGCGCACCACACCCGTGATGATGACCGACGACTCCTGCGTTAGCCCGCGGGCGATTTCGAATGCCGCCGGCTCCATCTCCTTTTTGAAGGCGACGCACTGCGCCTGCCCGCTGCCATCGCGCAGCAAGATGAATTGCAGGCGCCCCTTGCCGGTCTTCTTATAAACCCAGCCGCGCACGGTGACCGTTCGCCCCTCGCAGGCTGCGATGTCTTTAATCTGAATAATTTCCGCCACCGTCTGTTCCTTTTGCGAGCCGGGCTAACTTCCTGCCTGATTATACCATAGGCTGAAGTCGCGGTCTCTGTGCGGACGGTCGGTGTGGGCGGTCAGTGTCGGCGGTCAGTGTCGGCGGTCAGTGTCGGCGGTCAGTGTCTACGCGACCTACGCGACCTACGCGACCCTCTGTGTCTATGTGGCGAAAAAATTTGATGCGATTGCCCTGCTGCCTCAGTCAATCGGCAGGGGCGGGCGATACCGCCACCAGCGAGCCTTCCGCCGCGCGCAGCAGGCGGTCCCACAGTGCCAAGCCCAAGCCGGCCCGCTTCGGCGCGCGCGCCAGGATACAATCCACCCCTTGTGTATCCAGCGACCGCAGCGCGGCAAACAGGCGCTGGGCCGCGTCATCTGCGTTTGCGCCCAGCCGCTCGATGGCGAGGCCCAGGCTCGCAAATTGCTCGGCATCGGCATCGCATAGCAACAGCCCCACCTGCTCATGCGAGGCGATTTCGGCGCGCATGGCGGCGAAAACCGCCCGGTCGTCCTCGCCTGAAAACAAGATGACCCGCGCTTTGGGCGAATAGTGCCGCAGCATCGTTCCCGGCGCGGGCGCGGTCCAATCATCGTCAGCGAGAAATTGTGGCTCATACGTTAAATCCGGCAGCTGCCGGCGCAGCGCTTCTACCGCGATACCACCCGGGCGCAGCAAGCGGGGGCGCTCGTCAAGCAAGCTGACAATCGTTGATTCGACGCCAATCGGCGTCCGGCCGCCATCAAGCAGGACATCAACCAAGCCCGCGAGATCGTCGATGACATGCTGGGCGCTGGTGGGGCTGGGGCAGGAGAACAGATTGGCGCTGGGCGCGGCGATGGGCCCGCCCGCCGCCCGCAGCAGCGCCAAGGCGACTTTGTGATTGGGCATGCGCACCGCGGCTGTGTCGCGATGGGCTGTCAGATTTCCTGGCAGGCGCGCCGCCTTTTTCAACACCAAGGTCAAGGGTCCGGGCCAATATCGACGGGCGAGCGCGCGGGCTGGCGGCGGAACGCCCCGCGCGACCTGCGATAATTGCTCGATCTGCTCGATGTGCACGATGAGCGGGTCATTCGGCGGGCGGCGCTTAGCGGCGAAGATCTTTGCGACAGCCGCTTCGTCAAAGGCATTTGCGCCCAAGCCATATACGGTTTCCGTCGGAAAAGCGACCAAACCGCCTTCGCGAATCACCCGCCCCGCGATCGCAATTGCCTCGGCTGCTGGCGCTTCGGGGTCGACTGGAATGACGCGAGTCTGCTTGAGCATGTAGTGAGCGATCTCTAAGATTGGGCAAGCTGCCCGCGTATTCTACCATGTTAGGCAGCGCGGCTGCGGCTCGCGCAGCGGCAAAGAATCGCTTTGCGGCGGGCAATCCGGAAGGGAGTGGTGAATTCGGTGGAAATTCAATTTCACCACAAAGACACGAAGGACACAAAGAAAAGATATTAAACTCCGAGGGAGCGGTGAATGCGAGGATATGCAGATTGAAATTCTGTATATGGATAACCTAGATGTAGGGGCGTTTGACGGTCAGTGTCGGCGGTCAGTGTCGGCGGGTCAGTGTCTACGCGACCCTACGCGACCCTACGCGGCGCAACCCCTCGCCCCAGCAAGCTAGGGAAGGGGAGCTAGGATATGCAAACTCTATAAACTATGTCAATTCTGCTTGAATCCAAGTTCACATTAGCGATAATCACGACAAATCAGTGGTCATCCCCCCATTTCAATGGGGGGACCGAGGGGGGTAAACCAAAGGGCGGTCACGAATTCTAAAGTACCGGACAAGCCCTACAACTCAGCACAAGCAAGCCTTATATCGATAATTCGTCACTCCCTTCAGGAAACCATTAGTGCTTATATGATGCGGACGCTCTATAATACAATCGAAACAATCGAAGCGCGGCTACGAGCGAAAGGTGCCTGCGATGACGATATTGGTGACCGGCGCGGCCGGCTATCTCGGCAATCAAACCGTGAAGCGATTGCTCGCCGAGGACCAGCCCCTGCGCGCGCTCGTGCGGCGGAAGGCGAAGGCGGCGTTGCGCTTGCGAGAATTTGCCGATCGCATCGAGATCGTCGAGGGCGATGTCACCGCACCCGCCAGTCTTCGCCCGGCGCTGGCTGGCGTCGATACCGTCATTCACACCGTCGCCATCGCGATGGAAAAGGGCGGGCAGACCTACGAAGCGGTCAATTATCAGGGTACGGTCAATGTCTTGCGCGCGGCGGAGGCGGCTGGCGTCCGGCGCTTCATCAACATAAGCCAAAACGGCGCTGATAGCGCTTTGCCCTATCGCTTCCTCGCCAGCAAAGGGCGCGCCCAAGAAGTGGTTGCCGCCTCGGCTTTGCATTGGACCGCGCTGCGCCCGTCAGCGATTTTTGGTCCCCAAGACGAATTCTTCAACTCCTTCGCGCGCCTGCTCAAGATTACGCCTTTGGTCTTCCCGCTGATCGGTGGCGGAGAAGCCGAGTTCCAGCCAGTTTCAGTTGATGATGTGGTCGAAGCGGTGATGCGCTGCCTCGACGATGAGAGCACGGTCGGCGAAGAGCTGGACCTGGGTGGTCCCGAAGTGTTGACGCTCGGCGAGATTGAAAGGCGCGTTATGGCGGCGCTCGATACCAGTCGTCTGCTGCTGCCGGTGCCGGTGGCGCTGCTGCGCCCGCTGGTGATAATCATGCAGTCCCTGCTGCCCGGCTCACCCGTCAGCACCAGCTTGCTGGACTTGCTGGCGCTGCCGAATACCGTGCCAGACAATGCGCTGGTGAAGCGCTTCGGCATGAGGCCCATCCCCTTTGCCGGCGAGCATATCGCCTACCTGAAGGACAATACCCTCAGCGATACCCTCGCCAAGTTTTTTGGCAATGCAATCGTCAATTAAGCCGCAGCAATTCTTCAAATATCGCGCTGTGGGCGGCCGCCTCAGCTTCAACTGAGAATTTGCGCTCGACCTGTTTTCTGCCGGCCGCGCCCATGCGTCGGCGAAGCGGCTCATCCTGCAGCAAGCGCAGCGCTTTTTCCGCCAGCGCCGCCGCATCACCCGGCGCCACCAAGAAGCCGGTGCGGCTATCGGCAATCGTCTCTGAGGGACCGCCGCGGCTCGTGCTAAGGACTGGCTTCCCGCAAGCCATCGCCTCCAGATTCGCTACGCCATAACTCTCGAAATCCGACGGGCAGACGACGACATCAGCCGCGGCATAGACCGATTCGATATCGCGGCGGAAGCCCAGATATTGAAGCCGATCGCGCAGGCTGGCGCTCGATTTCGCCTGAGACAGTATCTGCTCGCGATAGCGCTGGTCGGCGGCTACCCCAAAGACATCATCGCCGGCCACGATAAAGCGGGTATCGGGCAACTGCTCCAAGATGCGCTGCGCCATCGCTTGAAAGGTATGATGCCCTTTGACGGGCTGAAAACGAGCCACCATCGCCACCACCCGGGCATCGTCCGCCAATCCAATTTCACGGCGCAGTGCCGCGCCATCCAGCTGGGGATGAAATCGTCGCGTATCGACGCCGGCGTATACAAGGGGCAATTGCTCGGGCGGCATGAAGGGCGGCTGGCCCAGGAAGCCGGTGCGGATGGCTCGTGAGCGCGCGGCTGCCACTGGTATCCGCCGGAAGAATGCGCGCTGCCAGGGCTTCGGCTGGTACCACCAGCCCCAGACAGTCCAGCTCAGCGGGATGCCGACGCTGCGCGCGGCCGGCGCGATTAGCGGCAGCGTGTGATAATCGCTCTGCACCAGGTCGATTTTCTGCCGGCGCAGCAGCTTGCTCAGTCGGCGAACCACCGGAAAGCGCTGCCAGACAGCCGGGATGAACCAGGTTGAGGCGCCGCGGTAGGGCAGAATATGAAGTGGCAAACCGGCGCCCCGCCAGCGATCCGACAATTTCCCTTCGGCTGGCAGCAAAAGATGCGGCTCATAACGGCTCTTATCCAGCGCCTCAACCAGTGTGAGCAGGTCGGTTTCGCCGCCGCCAAGCCCGGTATACCAAGAGCAGAATAAGACGCGACTCATGCCCATTACTCGCAGAGCGGGGCGACCAGGTAGCGGTCCCGCTCGGCACAAGTGAGTGCTCGCGGGGGCTGGTCTGCCTCGACCCGCGCCAGCAGTTCCGCCGCGCTTTCCACTTGCCACAGTTGGTAAACGCCGCCCTCGCCGGCCGCGAGAAGGCGGCCGCCATCACGGCTAAGGCTGAAATCAATGAGCGGCTGCGGCTGCGCCAAACGCTGATCGGCGACGCCGGCCTCGGCGTCCCACAGAATCAACTCGGAGCCGGCGGCGGTCACCAAGGTCTTTGAATTCGGCAGGTAGTGCAGCTTGCGCAGATCGCTGGCATCGGCGCGAAATTGATGCAAGACCGCTCCGCTGCTGGTTTCGATGACCTGTATGCGACCATCGTGATAGAAGAGGGACAGGCGCTCGCCAGCCTCCGCCAGCGCCGCCTTATGCACATCGACAAAGGTCTGAGACCGCAGCGCATTGTCAGCCAGGTCTACCCGGGTCAAGGCGGCCAAGCCGTCCTCCAATTGCAGGTAGAATACAATGCTTGCGCCATTCGCGCTGAAAGCCGCTTGCACATCGGCGCGCTCGGCTGTGCCAAGCGGATAAGCCGCCCGCGCCAAGCCAAGCTCGCTATCCCATAGCGTGGCGCGCGTGCCCTGCAAAGTGAGGATGGCGTCGCCGGTTGGCGCAAAGCGGACCAGCCTTGGCGCCGCCGTATCGCCCGCCAGCCGCCGCGGGGCAGCGGCATTAACCCGCGCGAGCCAAAGCTCATTCGCCTCGCTGAATGCCAGCAGCTGCCCCCCGGCGGGTGAAAGGTGCAGCTCAACAATTGCCTCTTCTTCCCATTCTTCCCGTTGCCAGCTTTGAATCTCGGCGCCGGTCTCGAGGTGGTACAGGCTCAGGCGGCTATCGGCATAGACCGCGAATTGGCTGCCCGCGGCGCTTAGCAAACCAGCTGGCAGTTGGGCGAGCGTCGCGCCGGAATCGACCTCGCGCAAGTGGATGCCGCCCGCCTCCACAACGAGAATGCGATCGCCGCTGGGGCTGATGCTTGTGCCGGGCTGGGCATTGCTCAGCGTCAGCAGCGGTTCAGCCGCTTCGGCTTCGAGGCGCCAAAGCTGGAGCGCCCCATCTTCGCCAAGGGCGCCGACCAGGTTCGCCGCCGCGCTGGCGCTCAGCTCCGCTATGCTGTCGGCTGCCGCAGCAATCTCGCGGAGCAAGCGGCCATCGTGGCTCGACCAAAGCAGAACGCGCTTATCGCCCGTGGCGGAGAGAATGGTCGCCTCATCAAGGAAGACCGCCGATGTCAGCCCCGCCGCCAGCTCACCCTCAAAGCGGCGCAGCAGGCGCGCGCCCTCGATATCGACCAGGCTGGCGCCTTGCCCGCTCTCGCTATTCTCCACCAGCACCAGCGCAAGGCTCTCATAAAAGCTGACGAAGAGCAGGTCATCCGTTGCCGCCGCCAGCCGGTCCCCGCTGAGGAAGGACCAGTTGAAGCCGTCGGTCAGGCGCGCGCGCTGGCTGCCAGTCGCCAGATCCCAGAGAATGAGATCGCCCGTGTTGCGGTCGCCGGGGTAGGCGGGCAAGCTGCTGCCGCCGCTGTAGCCAATTTGCCTCGGCGCATCATAGCCGCGATAGACGCGCCCGCCGCTATCGGCGCTGAGCAACTCAAGCGTATCGCCCGACCACTGTGGCATCACCGTTTTATCCCCGTCCTTGAACCAGCCAATGACGCGCTCGCCGCCAGCGGTCAACACCAGATCATGAATCAGCCCCAGGCTGCTCTCGTCATCAATCGCATAAGCGGCCAACTCCTCCCCGCGCTCGAGGTCCCAAGCGACCAGCAAAGGCTCGCCCCCGGCGCTGATGAGCGTATTGCCGTCGGCGCTCAGCGCCAGCGCGGTAACAGCGCCGCGATGCCGTTTCAGGCGATGCTCGGCGGAGCCGGTTACGCCATCGCGAATGATAATCTCGCCATCGTCGGCGGCCGAGACCAAGCGCTGCCCGCCGCTGCTGAAAACGAGAGCCCTAATATCGCCGCCATGGTCGCTTAATGTGACAGTGCGCGTCCAAGTTTCGCTGTCATAAATGTGGAGCTCGTCACGGCTGCTCGTAACCAGTGCGAAAACTTCCCCGGCTGGCTGAATCCGCAGCAGCGCCACATCCTCGATCGTCTTGGCGCGCGGTGCCGCCCCGGCGCGGCGCATGAGCCGATAAGCCGAGCGGGGATTATCAAGCCCGGCTTTCGCTTCCCAAGCCAGCGCCATTGCCAGCTCGATATCGCCCTGGTTCAGCACCTCTTCGCCCGCCAGGACCAAGCCCCTGGCGACATCATCGCGCTCCAGTTGGGCGACTTCGGTGGCGCGCATCTGCGTGGCGCGGCTGTCAGCCTCAGCCTGCGCCGTCTGCGTGACGCGGGCGACTGCCGTCGCAGTTATCGATGTTTGGGTCGCATTTTGGGCGGCAGCGGCGCGCACTACGGCGCCAGTCGCAGCGATATTGTCAATCAAGCCCACGGCGCTGTCGCTGGCGGCGGTGCCTTCGGCGGCGGCGATTGACACTTGCCGCCGCGCCTCGTTGGTTAAAGCACCGGCGACTTGCCCAGATTGCCAGCCCGCTATCAGGCGCTGGAGCAAGAGCAAAATCAGCGCCAGGGCGACCACCGTGACGATGCCCAATGCAATCGGCAAGGGACGGGCTCGGCCACGCCGGGGCGATTGCCGGCGACTGCTGTGCACATATTCCAATTGCAGCGGCGAGGGTTTCGGGTGGCGCGCCGGGGCGCTCGCCAGCCAGCCGCGCGCTTCAGCCAGCCGATCGGGCGGCAGCAGCAGGCTCGGGGGCCGCCCACGATCCCGCCAATCCTCCGCCAAGACCAGCAATTCGGTATGCAGCTTGAGGCTGTCATCGGCTGCCAGATAGGCGCGCAGCTCTTCAACTCGCGCGGCCAGGTCATCAGCGGCGCGGAAGAACACGTATGGATTCTGCGCGATGGCTGGATGAACATCGACCTCAATGTCATCGTTTAAGATTAGCGTAACCAGGCGCTTGCCCTTGCCGACCGCGTATTGCAGCAGTTCATTGCAAAGTTGGCTCTGCGCCGAGTCGGGCGACATCACAAAAGCGATTGTATAAGAACGCAGTATGCCGGCTTTCAAGCGCTTGATGCCCTCAGCCGTCCGGCCGAATTCACTTTCGTTGAAATAAGCGGCAAGGCCGGTCGCGCGGGTTTGCGCCGCCACCCGCTCCAGTTTATCGATGTCGGCTGGATGGTAGATGAAAAAGATGTCGTAGAAGCTGTCGTTTTCACCCATGGCGCGTCAAGCAGGCTGGCGGCGGAATAGAATCATATCGACTATAGCATAGATAAGCCTTTGGCATGGCACTCCCTTTGACGTGCCCTGCCAATCGCCGCTCCTTAGGCGCGGTGCGCTCGCCTTGAAACAGCGCCTGTGTGAAGGCAGCGGGCGCTGTTGCCGCCAAAAAGAAAGACCGCCAGCGGCTGCGCCAGCGGTCTTGGAACGCGTATTCGGTTGCCATAAAAGCAGCAGGCATCTAGCCGCCAGCTTGGTGCGTGATGCGGCCCTCAAGCTCGACGCTGAGCGGGCTGTTGGCGGCGATGTAATCAGCCACTACTTGATCCAGCGGGCGCCCAGCATCGTAGGCATTCATGGCATTATCCTCCAGGACGGAGAAGCCATCGCCGCCGCTGCGCATATAATCGTTGCTGGCAATGCTGTAGACAGCCTCCAGCTCGAGCGCGACATAGTCGCCATCTTGCATCACCTCGGCGCTGACGATGCGGCTGCCGGGCTCTTGGCTGGCGTCATAGGTATAGCGCAGCCCAGCGACTTGCAAAAAGCGCCCCGACGCGCCCTCAACCATCGGGTTGCCGCTCTCGTCGAGCGCAACGCGGCCCACGCCATTCTCCAGCGCCGCCCATACATCAGCGCCGGTCAATTCAAAAGTGCTGACCAAATTGCCAAATGGCAGCACGTTCAAGACCTCGCCGAGCGATACAGCGCCTTCGTCGATGTCAGCGCGGATGCCGCCGCCATTCTGCAGCACGATATCGACGCCGGTGTCTTCCAGCACGGCATCGGTGATCACATTGCCAAGCAGGCATTCGCCAATGCGGCATAGACGCGGGCTGGTGCCGGTCAAGGCGACTGCCGTCTCGCCGACGGGCACTGCACGCAGCTCGGCGATTGGCTCGGCCAAGCCGGCGATTATATCGCTTAGTTCAGGGTCGGGGCTGATATAACGGCTGAGCAGAATCGCGTCGCCATCCCAATCAGTCAGCAGCCCATCGGCGTCAAATTCGACATCGAGCCGCCCCAGGTATAGCGTCTTCGTGCTGGCTTGCACCACCAGAACCGGCTCGCCGCTAGCGCTTTCCAGCGCCGTCGGGTATTCGCCGAGCGCGCCAGCGTAGGTATTGCTGAGGAAGGTATTGGTATGCCCGCCGACAACCACATCGACGCCGCTGACGTTCTGCGCCACCTGCACATCGGCGCCGTAGCCGATATGGGTCAGCAAGATGATCTTGTTGACGCCTTCCGCCGTCAGCTTGTCAACCTCAGCCTGCGTGATGCCCACCAAGTCATAATGGAAGACCAGGGCGTCGCTCGGTTTGGAGAGGATGTCGGTCTCTGGCGTCACCAAGCCGATGATGCCAATCTGTTCGCCGCCGACGTCCAAGATGACTGAGGGCTCGATCAAGCCCTCCAGCAGCGGCTCTTCGCTGAAATCGACATTGGCGCTGAGCGCGGGGAAGTTCAAGCCTTTGACGAAAGCGGCCAAGACTTCTTCGCCATCATCAAATTCGTGATTGCCTAGCGCCATCGCATCGTAGCCGATGGCATTCATGATTTGCACGCTGTCCTGCCCGCGATGCTGGACGTGGAAGAGCGTACCGGTGAAACGGTCTCCGCCATCGAGCAGCAAGTTATTGCCGCCTTCCGCGCGGATCTGCTGGACGACTGTCGCCTGGCGGGCGGCGCCGCCATCGCCATTGCGCTGCGGCTCATGGTGGCCATGCACATCGTTGGTATGCATGATCGTCAGCTCATAGGTGTCTTGCGCCCCAACGACGCCGCCGAGCAGTATGAGCAGGACAAGAATAGAAACTAACTTTCGCTGCATGATTCTCTCCTTACCATTTGGTTTTGCGCCCGCCCGCCATATAGATGGAGCAGCCGGACACTAGAGTACGATTGCAAACTTAGCCCCTTCACGCGCCGATGAACCCGCTTGCCAGTTCGCGCTAGAGCGAACCAGGCTCCTGGGCGATTGTAAGGGACCGCCTGCCCCTGTCTCCAGCTAATTGTAACCTATCTGCCTTGTTTCTCCACCGTTTCCGTCGATGGGAGTGGTGAATTAAGGATATAAGGCTTGCTTGTGCAGAGTCGTAGGGGCGATCCTTGGATCGCCCAAAACTTACTTCTGTAACTGTGGGCGTTTCAGCGCCGCGCGTAGACACAGCGGGACAAACGTCCCCTACATCTAGGTTATCCATATACAGAATTTCGATCTGCATATCCTCCCATTCACCACTCCCTCGGAGTTTAATATCTTTTCTTTGTGTCCTTCGTGTCTTTGTGGTGAAATTGAATTGCCACCGAATTCACCACTCCCGTCGATAAGGCAAAGATCATCCCCTTTGCGGATTCGCAATGAATCCGACAACTTGACACCAAGGCGGGTCGGGATTTGGATTGTGGAAGAGCCTCATGCCGAGGCGCGCCATCGTGCGCTGAGAGGCGATATTGCTGTGCTCGGTTGTCGCGGTCACTTGCCGCGCCTTCAACTCCTGGAACAGATAATCCAGCAGCGTGCGCGCCGCTTCGGTGGCGAAACCGCGCCGGCGATAGGCGGGCAATATCCCCCAGAAAAGACCGATCTCCGGGCTGAGCAGCTGGTCCAGCGCATCCCCCTTCAACGCGCCCCAGGGCACCATAGTCGGCACGAGCCCAGCCGACCCAATGAAAAGGCGGCTGTCTTTCAATTCGATTGCGTAATCGGCGTAGGGCGGCTGACCAAGCTGCGCCAATTCGCGGTAGCTGTCGATCGTCCATTTGAGCCAGCCCTCAGCCGTCGCGCGGGCTTCTTCAAGCCCGAATACCGCGCGGCGAAAATGCAGGCAGCGCCCTAGGTCCTCCGCTGTGAATTGCCTGATGCGCAGGCGCTCGGATGTCAGCGATTCCAGCTTCATAGGCTCAGGCGCGGTGCCCAACTCCAGGCGCGCCCCTTGTTTGCCCGCGCTAGCCGCAGTTGCCAGACTTCGTGAGATAATCGGCGCTGAGCCAGCCGATAATATTGTAGTAATCCACGCGGTACCAATTTTGTTCGGTGAGGTCGCTTGTGAGCCGAACATCGTTAAGCACATTGCCGAGAATGGCGCTATTGCTGCTGGGCCCGCTGCGCAGGTTGAGGATGGCGGTTGTGGTGACGGTGCAGCCGTTCAATTCCCAGACCGGCTCTTGCGCCAGCCCCGACTCGGCGAAGCTGAGCGGCAGCAAAACCACAGTGCCCTGGCGATCCACCTCGGCGCATAACAGGCTGCCTTCAATACGCGGCTGCAAGGCAACGATGTTGCGCGGCGAATTGGCGGCATCCAACAAAATGATTATGCCCTGCCCGTGCTGAAAACAGGCTTTCAGCGGCGATGGCAGCTCGCCAAAGACATCAACAGCATGGATGAAACCGTAATCAATTACGGTTTGGTTGCCGACGCCGCTTGCGTCCAGCACTTTGCAGGCGGTGCCATTCTGATAGTCGGAGAATACGATGTTCGATGGCAGCGCCGCGCAGGTTGAAGGCAGGGCTGTCGGCGGCTCGGCTGGCTCAAGCTCTGCTTCAGGGCTAGGGGTCGGCGTCTGCTCGGCGGCGGCTGTGCCCGCAGCCGGCAGAGACAGGCTGGCTTGCGCGCTCTGGATCTGTAAGGTAAAGAGGCCCGCCTCATATTCGGCGGCGCCGATGTCACAAGCCTCGGGCGATCGTTCGACGCCACGCTGGTCGGTCGGCTGGCAATGTTCAGTTGAGGCGGCGTCAAGCGCCGGGCTGCCTTCCTGTGGCAGGTAATATGCGGGCGAGCCGCCCAGCAGCAGCAGCAGCGGGTCATCGCTGATTCCCCCATGCCCGCAGGAACGATCACGGATCAAATTGCCCAGCAGCACGGTCAAGTTATCGCTGCAGTCCCCGCCTACGTTATCGGCGATGATGGTGTTGTAAAGCTGCAGTATCGAGGAATCGAAGACGCCGCCGCCTTCTGAGGCTGAGTTGAAGACGATGGTTACATGCGTCAGCGTACCGTCGGCGGCATTGTACATCGCGCCGCCTTTGCCCGCCGCCCAGTTGCCGCTGAAGGTCGAGTTGTTTATGCTTGCGCTCCCGTTGGCGAAATGCAGCCCGCCGCCATTGTGGAGCGTTCGGTTGCTGTCCAAACCGCTTCTTTCAATTACGAGGCGGTTGCTGTCGCCGCTGAAGTATATTCCACCGCCCGACGTGTCCCAGGTGATCGCCTCATCGGCGGCTGACGATTGTTCAGCTGCTTCGCCAGCTTCCGGCTTGGATACGACACCAGTCGTGTTGAAGGTGACGACGCTGTCGAAAAGCGACAAATCGCTGTCAACGGCATAGATGCCGCCGCCCATGGCTTTGGCGCTGCTGGCGCTAACGACGCTGTTTGATAGCGTGACGGAAGCCAAGCGAACGGCGATCGCCCCGCCATTAGACTCCGAGTAGCCGCCAGTCAGCGTCAAATCGGCGACCGTCAGCGAGCCTCCCGTAACATCAAAGATCTGCTTGCCCGCGCCATCGATGACGGTTCCATTGCCCTCAATCACAATATGCGATGTGACGTTCAGCCGGCCATCAAGCGTAATGACGCCTTCAGCTGTGCCGTCATAAATGATTCGGATCGTATCCAAACCAGGGGGTATCTCGACGCCGTCGCTGTCTACTTGCGGGTTGCCACCGGCGACATCGCCAATCTCGCAGGCAGCCAGCGGCTCCACCATGGCTTGCTCGTTCGCCGAGCGGATGGCGTTCTGCAAGCTGCAATCTTCGTCTACATAGATGTTGGCGGCCAGCGCCTGCCCAAGCGGCATCAGCAATAGAAAGAATATGGCTAGGCGAAGCGTTCTCTTGGATATAAAGGGAGGGGTATTCACGGCTCGATACTATCCTTTTCTCGGGCAAAGGTCGGCGCGACATTTGCAAAGGCAGCGCTCCAACGACAAAAGCGCGGTCGCCAGCTGGCTCTTGCTTGGTCCCATCAATGTGAGGCGGCTTATCGATTGCCGCTAGGACCTATTCACTAGCATTAAAGTACGAATCGCGGTATCGCACAAATGCTTCCGCGACTGATTTGCCAAGCGCCAAGCGCGGTAAAGGGTCGGGGAATCCGCGCTGGCTGCTTCGCCGGCGCCTTAGCGGCTCTCCGCCATTTTGCGGATGAGAGACAAGGTCATCCTGGCATCGCCGAGCGCGTCATGCGCCCCGCGGACTGGCAGCCCCTGCTGCGCGGCCGCCGCCGTCAGCTTATGCCAAACATAATTGCGCCCCTTGCTGTGGCGGGGGCTTCGAAAGCGGGCATACTGCTTCATGGCGCAGCCGCGCTTGCCGGTGCGCATAGCGGGCAGCCGATATCGCGCCGCCGTTTGCTCAATCATGCGCCAGTCGAAATCCATGTTATAAGCAATGACCACTTGCCCCGCCAAGAGGGCGGAAAGCTGGATATATATATCTTTGAAGCTGGGCGAGCCGCTCACATCGCGGTCGCGGATGCCATGCACCGCCGACGCAGCCGGCGGAATACGAATCGTGGGTTTGATAAGTTGGTTCATCTTGGCGGCGCCAGCCCCATCCAGGATGGCGATCTGCACGATTTCATCGCCTGCGCCCAGCCCGGTAGTCTCGGTATCCAGGATGTAGAATGGGCGCGCGATCAGATTCTGCGCCCATTGAATCGCCTGCTTGCGATGCGCCGGGTGGTAATGCCCTGTCACAAGTTCGCTGGCTCCCGCCTACTTCAGGCTCAATTATAGCACAGCGCCAAGGAGGCATTGCCGTCAGCGATTGCCCTGCTCCCTGTCCCTGACTAGGGGAGTGGTGAATTATGAGATATGCAGGCCGATATTCTGTATTTGCATAACCTAGATGTAGGGCTTGTCCGGTACTTTAGGATTCGCGATCGCCCTTTGGTTTACCCCCCTCGGTCCCCCCATTGCAATGGGGGGATGAGCACTGATTTGTCGTGATTATCGCTAATGTGAACTTGGCTTCAAGCAGAATTGGCATAGTTTATAGAGTTTGCAATATCCTAGCTCCCCTTCCCTAGCTTGCTGGGTCGCGTAGACACTGACCGCCGGCAAGGGGCTGCGCCGCGTGGGGTCGCGTAGGGCGCGTAGACACAGCCCGCCGACACTGACCCGCCGACACTGGCGGTCGGGGATGGGGTAGAAATGCGCATTAAAAACTCAGTAGCGGACAAGCCTTGTAGGGGCGACACTTGTGTCGCCCACAGTTGCAGAAGCAGGTTTTGGGCGATCCAAGGATCGCCCCTACGACTCAGCACAAGCAAGCCTTATATCGATAATTCACCACTCACCTCACTACCACTGACTTGCGCAAGCGAATCCCCCATGTTATACTTGCGCCAACGTTGGCCGAGTAAGGGAGGTGATCAGAAATGACAGGTTCTAAGGGGGCTACCCTCTAACCGATTCACTCCTCTAAGGGTTTCTCCGTTAGTGGGTGAACCCGAAACCGACAGACTGTGAACATGACAGTCGAGAGACCGCAGACTAATCCTCTGCGGTCTCTTTCGTTTTAGCGCCGCTGTGGCAAAGCAGCCAAGAAAAACGCCCCCGCCGCCTGGGCGAGGGCGCAGCCTGCGCTGGTAGCAGACGCTCAGCGCCGCCGGCTTACCATTTGGCGAAGCCGATAGTCCGAGTATCGCTGTTGGATAAACTCCTAATGTAGCAGTCCACCCGGCTTGTGATTTTCACATATTTCGGCAGCACAATTATCCCGCCGCCTGATTCTTGTTTTCGGCTCGAGTCGCCCATGCAGGCTTCATAGCCAGGCTTATCCGGGTTGACTTGATAGCCGTTGATGCCATCCAGATAGCGGAACCTGCCCTTGACGAAGGTTACTTTCTGCCAATCCCAAGTCAACTGGATTGACTTTTCTTTCTTCACTTTTAGCAGAGCAACCTTGTCCGAGCCGCGAATGGCGTTATTGTCTGCATTTTGCAGGGTGAAGGTAAATTCACAGGCGGACGTTGCCTCAAAGATACCCATGGATTCGATCCCTTTGTAGGATTTTCTTTCGCCGGCGTCGTACAAAGACGTGATGCCGACCAGCCTTTTGAAGCAGTCTCTCGTCTCGTCCGATACGACAAAAATATACCAATTGCTGTGATTGATATAGACGCCCGGCGCCAGAGTGACGGTAAATTCGTGACCCTCTTTCGCATCTTTTGCCTTAACAACGACTTGTGTTTCGGCATTATCCTGTGCCAGGGCTGGCAAGGCGAGCAAGAAAACAACCAGGAAAAGCAGCAACTTCTTCATTTCTCATCCTCCGTGTAGGTATTCGCAGCGACATTCTAGTGCGAAATATCGGAGGCGCAAGGGCAATTAAATTACGAATTGATTAACAAATTTCCCTAATTTTGTCTGCTTCATAGTCATCCCTCAGAATGGCGTAACGCAGCTCGTCTTTATATTCGCCACGATGACAAAGCGCGCCGCGCAGCCGCCCCTCATAGCGCATCTTCGCCTTTTGCATCACGCGCCCGGACGCTCGATTATGCCGGAAGTGCCCAGCCGCAATGCGATTGAGCTTCAGTTCATCAAAGCCGAAACGAATAATCAGGCGCAGCGCCGCCGTCGCGAAGCCGCGCCCCCAATACGGCAAGCCGACCCAATAGCCGACTTCGGCGCGATTGTGGGCTGGCTGTGGATGAATGCCCATGCAGCCGACAAATTGGTCCCCCGCCCGCTCAATAATCGCAAATACGTAGGCGTCGCCGCTGCGCCACTGTTCGCCCGTCTTTTGAATGAATGCTTGGGCGGCCTCCGGCGGGTAGGGATGCGGCACATAAGTGTTCTCGGCGATTGCTTTGGCGCCCGCCAGGCGCTGGATAGGCGGGGTATCAGCGCTTTCCAAGGCTCTCAGGCGGACGATGTCGCACTGCAATTTGACCCGTTTCATAAGCCCCCGCTTATTGCCCGTTATGGCAGTCAATCGTGGGCCGGTCTCGGCTCGGGCGGCTTTGCAATTCCAGGTTGACATCGATTGCTTGCCGATTGCGAATGACGACCAGCTCCACCTCATCGCCCGGGCGAGTATTCTGAACCAGGTAGGTTATCAGCGCGTCTAGGTCTTCAAAATAATAGCCGTTGATGGCGACGATCAGATCGCCGCCAGCGCAGACCGGTTTGCCCCGCACATCAACCAGCCTATCGCCACCGCGCAGCCCAGCCAAATGCGCCGGCGAGCCCTCGCTGACACCGCGCAGCAGCAAGCCGCGCGCTACCGGCAAGTCCAGCGCTTCCCGCAAGCCAGCCACGCCATAGCCGCCGTCCTCCGGCATTACCGAGATGCCCAGCCAAGCGTATTCGACCCGACCCTCGGCGATGAGATCGGGAATGACGCGGCGCATCGTATCGGCCGGCACGGCAAAGCCAATCCCTTGAAACTGGCCGCTGTTGGACTGCATCGCGGTTATGAGGCCGATCACGAATCCAGCGGAATCGAGCAAAGGACCGCCAGAATTGCCCGGATGGATTGCGGCGTCAATCTGAATGATCGAAGGATTATCGAAACCGGCTGCCAAGCCCGCGTCAATCAATTCGGCTGAGGGCAGCGTTCGGCCCAACCCGCTGACGATGCCAGCTGTCATCGACGCCTTTAAGCCAAAGGGATTGCCGATTGAGATGGCGCGCTGCCCCACCTGGACGCTCGCTGATTCGCCGATTGGCAGCGGCGACAAGCGCGCTTCGGCGGCGCTGACTTTGAGTACCGCCAAGTCGCTGAAGCTATCCAAACCCACCAGCTCCGCCGCCAAAACGAAATGGTTCCGCAGTGTTACGCTGATGGCATCGGCATCTTTCACCAGGTGCGCGTTCGTGACGAGGCGCCCCTGGCGATCGTAAATGAAGCCGGAGCCTCGACGCGTTTCACCGCCGCTTAAAACCTCAATGTTTACCACCGACGGGCTGGAGCGCGCGTAGATATTGGTCAGCAGCTGATACTCCGCGTCGGCGGCGCTGACAATCTCGGCTGACAAAGCTGTTGGCGGCGCCGACGTTTCAGCTGGTGCCGACGAGGCAGTGTCGCGCGCTGTCGTCAATTCGCTGCAGGCTGTCAGCAAGAGCAGGCTCGCGATTAGCCCGATAAAGCGGCGCATCCCTTATCCTCAATCTATGCCGTGCTCTGATTTTAGCAGACTATCAGCCCTCATTCAGTCGAATGCGCCGCAAAGGCGTCTCGCAGATAAGCCAGCGTTTCCTGTCGATAGCGGCTGGGGTCCAGCTCGTAGAGATTGCTGTGGCCGCCGCCCTCAAATACCGAAAGCCGCAGCAATGGATTAGCTGCGGCGATTTCTTCGGCAGCCGCCAGTGGAATGACCGGGTCTTCGCTGCCGTGAAAGACCAGCGCTGGCCTATCGAGAGCCGCCAGGCGCTCAAGCGGGCGGAGGTCCTTCCAGTCGCTCCCGCTCAAGCAGGCGTATAAGGCGGTCAGTAGCTGGCTTATGGGCTGGGCGGGCAAGCCCCGCGCCCGGACCCCGTGGCGGACTAGCGACGGGAAATCGGTGAAAGTTGCATCGACGAAGAGAGCCGCGGCTGCCACTTCGCTCATCAGCATACAGGCGACGGCGCCGCCCATCGAATGGCCCCAAAGGGCAATCTGCCGGACATTCGCCTGCTGCTCGAGGTAGCGATAAGCGGCGCGGGCGTCTTTGATTTCGTGGTAACCCATGGCTGTGAAGTCGCCATCCGAATCGCCATGATTGCGGAAATCAATCAGCAGCGCGCCGTAGCCGGCTGCCAGCAGGTACTCGGCCTGCTCGAGCAGCTGATCGCGGTTGCCTCGATAGCCATGCAATAATAGCGCCACCCGCCCCTCGGTGCTGGCTGGCGGCGCGTACCAGGCTGTGATCTTAAGCCCGTCTTCGGTTTTGAAGGTCACTGGCTTAAAGGGCGAGTTTGCCGGTTGCGGCTCAATCGGTGGCGACTGCGGATAGAGCCATGCGCGCACCCGCCAATAGGCGAGCAGCAGAATAAGCAAAGCCGGAATCAACAGACCGGCAAGTAAGAGCAGGGCGGCCGCTCGAATCTTCATGCCAAAATGTCGCGGCTGATTGGGAACATGATTGGGAACAGGCGCCCGGTGAATCTAGCCGAGGCTGTCGCGCAGGGCTTCCGCTCGTTCGCGCTGGTCCGCGTTGAGCTGCGTCGGCACCGTGATGATGACGCGCGCGTACAAGTCGCCGTGTTCCTTGTCTTTGCGCAGCTTGGGCATGCCTTTGCCAGCCAGGCGCAGTTTCTGGCCCGTCTGGGTGCCCGGGCGGATTTTCGTGCGCAGCGGGCGGCCGAGCGTCGGCACTTCCGCCACGCCGCCCAGCATGGCGGTCATCGCGTCAACTTTGACATCAACGGTGAGATCGTCGCCTTTCCGCTCAAATTGTGGATCATCCGCCACTTGCACGATCAGGTATAGATGCCCGGCGCTACCGCCCTTGTAACCGGGGTGCCCCTCGCCAGCGAGCCGCACTTTGGCGCCGGAGGCCGCCCCCCGCGGGATGCGCACGGTTATATCTCGCCCGTCTTTACTAACGATGCGCTGCGTGCCCTCATAAGCCTCGCGCAGGCTGATGTGCACATCTTGCTCAATATCTTGCCCAGCGCGAGGGAAGTCTGCCCGGCTCTGGAAGCCGCCCCGCCGCCCGCCAGCCCCGCCAAAGAAGTTCTCGAAAACACCAGACATGTCGGTGAAGGGCGCTTCGCCGCTGCCGCTGAAGGGATTATCGCCATTGAAATTCTGATATTGCTGCCAGTTGGGCCCAAAGCGGTCGTAGGCGGCGCGTTTGTCTGCATCGCGCAGCACCTCGTAGGCTTCGTTCACTTCTTTGAAGCGGGCTTCGGCGCTTGCGTTGTTTGGGTTGGCGTCGGGGTGATATTGCTTCGCCTTCTGGCGAAACGCTTTTTTGATCTCGTCATCGGCGGCGCCCCGCGAGACGCCGAGCACGGCATAATAATCTCTGCTCATGGCACGATTCCGTTGCGATGGCTGCCTGCGCCCAATGGGCATAGTTTAATGGCTTGGCTGGCGCCGGTCAATTCCAGCGCCCTGAATTAGGCGGCGGCGCTGGCGCAGCAAACCTAGTGTAGCGCGCCTGCATTAGAATCGCGTTGGCACGGGCAAATCGGCCAGGGAAATCGGCGCTCCTAGGTATGTGTTATCATAGGCTTGACCTGCCACTAGACGCAATCCCACAAACGGTGGGCTGGCGGGGTTTACACAGTGGCGCGTTCTCCGCCACGGTCATCACAGAGGCTGAACAATGAAGGGGCGCAGAGACACGGCCGGCTCGTCGCAATCGGTCGAAGACTTTCTGAAGGCGGTATACAACTTGCAGGGGGAGGCTGATCGCGTCGCCACCAATGCCCTTGCCGATGCCCTGAATATATCGGCGCCGGCTGTTACCGATATGGCGCAGCGTCTGGTCGAGGAAGGCAGCGTCGATTACCTCAAATATCGCGGGGTGCGCCTCACGCAGCAAGGCGAGCGGGTCGCGCTGCAGATGCTGCGGCGGCACCGGCTGATTGAAAGCTATCTCGTTCAAGATTTGGGTTATCAATTGCACGAGATCCATGACGAAGCCGAAGCGCTGGAGCACAGCGTGTCGGATCGCTTTGTCGAGGCGATCGCCCGCAAACTGGGCGAGCCGAGCTACGACCCGCATGGCGACCCCATTCCCAATTTGGATGGCATCATGCAAGAGCGGAATCTGCAGCCGCTTTCGGCGCTGCGCGTGAAATCGCTGGCGCGCATCCGCCGCTTCATCATGGATGACCCAGCCATGCTGCAGAATACGCAGGAACGCGGGCTGGTTATGGGCGTGACGCTGGAAGTTGTCGAGCGTGATCCCTTCGATGGTCCCATCACAGTCCGCCTGGGCACCGCCGAGACGCAAACCATCGGCTACAAAATGGCGACCTCCATTCTGGTTGAATTTGTTGCCCGCCTGTGATACCATGCGCCCTTGTCGCTAACGAGAAGCGCCCCGAGTTGGTGCATGACCCGGCGGACAAGGCAGAAACTGGCTTCGTCAACCGGCTGTCGTCGCTTGCAGCTCAGCCAAGCTGCGATCCAAGCTGCGATTAAACATTCTCGAATAGCGAACAAATGTTTGAGCGATTTCTTTGCTGAGAAGTGCCAGTGGGCTTGGACGATGTTAGCGGACCAGAAACGGACAGCCGAAGTTAATCAGCGGGTACGCGCGATCTTGCTTTCGGGCGATGGCGCCGCCTTGATGATCAAACGTGTAAAGCCGAATAAGTCGGCGCCTTATTGGGTTGCCCCGGGCGGCGGCGTCGAGTGGGCGGATCTTGATCTTATCGCGGCGCTGGAGCGCGAGCTCTACGAAGAGTTAGGCGCTGACGCGACCGTGCTCGCCACCGCCTTTGTCCTGGAACACGAGAAGGCTGGCAAGCAGTTGGAAGAACATTTCTTCGTCTGCCTCTTGGGCGGTTTTGACTTGAGCAAGCGCTATGGACCAGAGTTCGATGATCCGTCGCGGGGCCAGTTTATCCCCGAGTTTGTCAAGCTGGAGCGCGCCCAGTTGCAAGCCATCAACTTCCAGACGCCCGAATTGCGCGACTGGATGATCCAGCGCCTCGATTATCTGCGCAGCATTCAGCTGCAGCCGCTCCGCTGCTAAGGCGCCCCCGCAGCCGGCAAGCCTGGGAGCGGCGAATATCGTGGATATAGGAGTTTGTAAAAGCTCCGACTCACGATTTGCTAGCAATGCTCCCCTCCATGATTCATCGGGGAGGGGCTGGGGGTGGGGTTTGAAATGGGCATATCCACAAAATTAGACGCTCCCCGCATCAAGATTGGCTTGGCGCAGATTTACCCAAAACTCGGCGATTTGGAACATAACCTCGGCCTCCACCTGGATTACGCAGGGCGGGCCCGCGAAGACGGCGTCGACTTGCTGGTCTTCCCCGAGCTGTCGATGACTGGCTATCAAGTGCAGGACTTGGTGCCAGAGGTGGCGCTGCCAGCGGACGGGCAGGACCCGATCTTCAGCCAGCTCTTGCGAGCCAGCGCCGATATCGACATTGTGCTTGGCTTTGTGCATGAGGACATCCGCAAGCGCTTCTACATCGCCAATGCCTATCTAGCCGGCGGGCAACTCGTCCAACTGCATCATAAGCTCTACCTGCCCACTTACGCCATGTTCGACGAATCGCGTTACTTCGCCCAAGGCAACAGCGTGCGCGCCTTCAACACTCGCTTCGGCCGGGTTGGCATGCTCATCTGCGAAGATTTCTGGCATGTCTCGCCGCCTTATTTGCTCTGGCTCGATGGCGCCGATATCCTGATTCTCAACAGTGCCAGCCCCTCGCGCGGGCTTAACGACAGCGACCGGCTGATGGGCACGCGCTGGGTCGAGCATGTGAACCAGGCTTATGGCAGCATGTTCACCTCGTACATCCTGCATTGCAACCGCGTTGGTTACGAGGATGGCAAGAATTTCTGGGGCGGCTCATCGGTGGTTGATCCCGATGGCGAATTCATGACCCATGGGCTCTATTTCGATGAGGCGCTCATCACGCAAGATATCGACATGAACCAGCTTCATCGAACGCGGGCGCGCCTGCCCTTGCTGCGGGATGAGCGGCCCGGGCTGGTGCGGCGGGAGCTGGGGCGGATTCTGAGCCAGAATTTGGGTTAAGCTCAAGCGGCTCTTGGCCAGCAAAGTGGCAAGCATTAGAGGCAGTTCACGATGACAAGCACCCTCCTCCGCAACGGCACCATCTACGACGGCCGCGGCGCCCCGCCCATAACCGCCGACCTGCTCATCACCGGCGACCGCATCAGCGCCATCGGCGACCTGCGCGCTGAATCGGCCAAGAACATCATCGACCTGGACGGGCTAGCCGTCGCGCCCGGCTTCATCAACATGCTCAGCTGGGCAACAGAATCATTGATCGAAGATGGCCGCTCTATGAGCGATATCAAACAGGGCGTCACGCTCGAAGTTATGGGCGAGGGCACCTCTATGGGCCCGCTCAGCGACGAGATGAAACGCTCGCGCGATACGATCCTGTCCACCGCCGATATCCAGTATGACATCGAGTGGACGACCCTGGGCGAATATCTTGAATTTCTCGAGCGCAAGGGCGTGGCGACCAATGTAGCCTCCTTCGTTGGCTCGGCAACCCTGCGCATTCACGCCGCTGGCTATGATGACCGCCCGGTGACCGCCGACGAAATGGCGGCGATGAAGCGCCTGCTGCATGAAGCGATGCGCGAGGGCGCCATGGGCATGTCGGCCGCCTTGATTTATCCGCCGGCGACATACCAAAGCACTGAGGAACTGATCGAGCTTTGCCGCGTGGTCGCCGACTACGATGGCATGTACATCACCCACCTGCGCAGCGAAGGCGCGCAATTCTTGCAGGCGCTGGACGAGCTGATCCGCATCATGCGCGAAACCGGCGTGACCGGCGAAATCTATCATCTGAAGGCGGCTGGCAAAGCCAACTGGCATAAAATGGACGCCGTCATCAGGCGCGTGGAAGCGTGCCGCGCCGACGGGCTGCCCCTCAGCGCTGATATGTATACCTATCCCTATAGCGGCACCGGGCTGGCTTCCTGCATCCCCGCCTGGGCGCATGATGGCGGCTTTGATGCGCTGATCGCGCGCCTGAAAGAGCCAGCCCTGCGCCAGCGGATCAAGCGCGAAATGGCGCTGCCCTCGCAGCAATGGGAGAATATGTTTGAGGAGAATGGTCCCGATGGCATCATGCTGGCCGGCTTCGCCAAGCCGGAGCTGCGCCAATACCAAGGCAAGCGGCTGAGCCAGGTGATGAAGGAGCGCGGCACTTCAGCCGCCGATACGGTGATTGACCTGCTGATTGAGGACAACAGCCGCATCTTCTCGCTTTACTTCGGCATGTCGGAAGAGAATCTTCGCAAACAAGTGCAGCAGCCCTGGGTCAGCTTTTGCTCGGATGCCGGCTCAATCGCGACCGAGGGCGCCTTCCTCAGCTATCATCCGCATCCGCGCGCCTATGGCAGCTTCGCCCGTGTAATCGGCAAATATGTCCGCGATGAGGCTTTGCTGACGCTCGAAGACGCGGTTCGCCGGCTGTCTGGCTTAGCTGCCGATAATCTCAAGCTGAAAGATCGCGGCTATTTGCTGCCCGGTTACTTCGCTGATATCGCCATATTTGACCCGGCAAAAGTGCAAGACCACTCGGTACCAGGCGATCCGCATCAATACAGCGACGGCATGAGGCATGTCTTCGTCAATGGGGCGCTGGCACTGCGTGATGGCGCGCACACGGGCAACTTGCCTGGGCGGGTAGCGCGCGGACCAGGCTGGGACCCAGCCCGAGGCAAGCATTGACGAGCAATCGCCTAAGCATACGACGCGCCTCATAGCCCTAAAAATTGGGGAATCCGACAGGCGCGATTAGTATGGTATACTCTAAACGTGTAAGCTAACTGGCAGAGGAAACTGCTATGAAGGAGCGGTCATGAATTTTGGTGGTCTCTTAGGAATTGTCGCAATACTCGCCTTCGGCGTTGGGATCTTGGGTGTTGCTTTCGCCTTCACCTTGGCGTCGCAGGGTCGGTCGTCGAGGGGTGGCGTTATGCTGGCGCTCTTGGGTTTCGCCGCTGGTGTGGTGCTATTCATCGTGAGTTCGGGCATTTTGATCGTGCAGCCGGCTCGGGCGGCGGTCATCGTCAATGTCTTGACTGGTGAGTTGGAATCGCCGGCGCGCGCCCCGGGCACGTCCATCATCATCCCGGGTTTGCAGGAATACATCATCTATCAGACCGATCAGCGTGAATACACCATGTCGGGCATTAGCTCCGAGGGCCGCCTGCAAGGCAACGACGCAGTCGAAGCGCTGACGGTTGATGGGCAGGAAGTGCGTCTGGATATCACCGTGCTTTACCGAATTGAGCGGAATGATGTCAATCAGATTCACCTCAATTGGCAGAATCGCTACGAATCCGACTTCATCCGCCCGACAGTACGAGCAGTAGCCCGCGATGTGGTCTCCCAATTTGAAGCCGAAGCGATTTACGGCTTGGAGCGCGAGGCGCTCGGCGGGCGGATCTCCGAATTGGTTGGCAGATCAATGAAAGGCGAAGGCTTGACCCTGACCTCGCTGCTGGTGCGCCAGATCGATTTCAATGACGCCTTTGCCAACTCGATCGAAGAAAAGCAGATCGAAGAGCAGAAGCTGCAGCGCGCCCGCACCGAGGCTGAACGTGTGCAGACCGAAGCTAGCGGTCGGGCTGATGGGGCAGAGCAGTCAGCTCGGGGCCGCGCCAACGCTCGCTTGATTGAAGCCCAGGCGGAAGCAGAAGCCCTGCGCGTCATCAGCGATCAAATCGCCGCCAACCCGAATCTGATCCAGTACCTCTATGTCGCCAACTTGTCGGATAACGTGTCCTTCGCGCTCTTGCCAGCTAACGCGCCCTTCATCTTCAACGTGGATGACTTCACCGATCTGGGTCCTGACTTCGAGGCGCCGGAAGCATCAATCGAGCTGACCGACGCTGGGCGATAGCACCGGCGGCAGCCAGCAAGCATCAATAGGGGCGCTCCTTAGCGGGCGTCCTTTTCTTTACAGAAGTTCTCGTGTTCTAGGTATCAATGGCATTCTTGGGAGTGGTGAATTACTGATATAGGAGTTTGTAAAAGCTCCGACTCAGGATTTGCTAGCAATGCTCCCCTCCTTGATTCATCGGGGAGGGGCTGGGGGTGGGGTTTGAAATGGGCATATCCACAAAATTAGACACTCCCTTCTAGGTGGGATTTTCTTCACGGTCCCGCTGACGCTCGCTCAAGGAGAGGCAACCTTGCTCGACCGCTATTTCTACACCTATCACAACCCGGCCGGCAGCCACTTTGTGCGGGGCGCCGGGGCTTTCCCCGCTGTCCGCGCGATTGATGTGCCCTTGCGCGGCTTGCCGGTTTGGGCGGTCGGTTATGCGATGGAGACAGCGGTGTGGCATGTGGTGCTAGCCGGCGGCGACCTGCAAGTTGTCGAAGTCGATCTGGCTGGCGAGGCGCGGACGCTGGCATTTGAAGCGGCTTGGTTCGAGGGCGCGCAGCCGCCGATCGTCGGCGTCTCCATGATCGAAGGCACCTATGTCATGCGCAGCGATGAAACCGTCTCGCCACTGTCGCATCCGATACCGGTCAACGATTTTGAGGCGCTGTACATCAATCGCGCCGGCGACTTGGTGCTGGGGCAAGAAGGGGGCATCGTCGATCGCTTGCCCGTCAATGCGCCGCTGGATGCCCGCCTGGTGATGAACAGCGGGGGGCAAGTCGCCCTGTATGCCAACGCGACTGATCAGCGCTATGCGCCTGGCATCATGGGGGATCGGCTGGAAGCGGCGACTCTGCTTGTGCTTGAGGTGGCCCAGAGCAAGATAGGCCTGCGGGCGCGGGTGGACCTGCCGGGCGAAGATGTTTATGCAGGCATCGCGCCATTCTGGGCCGATATCGATGGCGATGGCATAGAAGACCTGGTGACGACTGTCGCCAATAGCTCGCTGGGGGCGCGGCTCCGCGCGTATATCTGGGATGGCGCCGGGCTTCGTCAAGCGGTCGATGGACCCGCTATTGGGCCGGGCAATCGCTGGCGGCATCAACTGGCGGCGGGCAACTTCGGTCCTGATGGCGGCATTGAAATCGCCGCTCTGCGGAGGCCCCACTCGGCAGCCACGATGGAATTCTTCCGCCTGGGCGACGCTGCGCTTGAGCTGGCCGCCGCTATGCCCGGGGTGACGACACATAAAGCCGGCTCGCGCAATCTCGATCAGACGGCGGCTGGCGACTTCAATGGCGACGGCCGGCCAGAAGTCTTGGCGCTGGATATGGCGGGCAGCGCCATCGTGGCGGTCCAGCGAAAAGAATCAGGGGCGGGGGAAGCCTGGCGCCTCGACGCTGGCGGCCCGATCGTCAGCAACTTCGCCCCAGTCGAGCTGCTGGATGGCGGGCTGGCGCTGGCGGTCGGCACGGCGCAAAATCGCCTGCGCGTCTGGCTGCCAAAGGCATAAACCGAAAGCGAGCAAGCATAGGGAGCGCAATCCGATGAAAGTTCATGCGGCTGAAGCAGTTGGCATGTCCAGCGAAAGACTGCAAAACATAAACGCTTACATGGATGGCGAAGTGGCGGACGATCGCTTGCCGGGCATCATCGCGCTGGTGCAGCGCCGTGGCAAAGTCGTCCACCACAGCTGGCACGGCAAGATGGATATCGAAGCCAAGCGCGCAATGGAAGCCGACGCCATCTTCCGCATCTATAGCATGACCAAGCCGGTGGTCAGCCTGGCGCTGATGCTGCTGCACGATGAGGGGCGCTGCCAGCTTTTCGACCCCGTAGCGCGCTATATCCCAGCCTTCGCCAAAACAAAAGTGTACAGCCATACCAGCGACCGGCAGCCGCATTATGTCGAGCAAGATCCGCCGCTGGCAATCTTTCATTTGTTGACGCATACCGCCGGCTTAACGTATGGTGGCGATGCCTGCCACCCGGTTGACCAGCAGTTTCGGGCATTGGATCAAGCGCATGGCTTCTTCCGCCGCGATATGCCGCTGGACCAGCTCGTCAGGCATATTGCCGCGCTGCCGCTGAAATACCAACCCGGCGCCAGCTGGGAATACAGCGTCGCCGTTGATGTGCTGGGTTATCTCGTGCAAGTGATCGCGGATATGCCTTTGGCTGATTTCCTCATCAAGCGCATCTTCGGTCCCTTGGGCATGGTTGATACCGATTTCTACCTGCCGCCGGAGAAAGCGCGCCGCCTCGTCGCTATCTATCACTCGCCGGCGCATTATGGACCGATTCTGTATCAAGACGAGCAAATTCCAAATGGCGATGTGCGCCGGCCAACCCTATGCCCCTCCGGTGGCGGCGGCTTAGTGTCGACGATGGCTGATTACTTGCGCTTCGCGTCGATGCTTTTGAATGGTGGCGCGCTGGCTGGCGTCCGCGTCACTAGCCCGATGACGATCAAGCGCATGACAAGCAATGCGATTCCGCCGAGCGGGCTGCCGCTGCGCATCGGCGTCGAACGGTATGGATATGGTTTCGGCTTGGGCTTTCGGGTCATGCTAGACCTGGGGCGGGCGAACGGCTACAGCTCATTTGGGGAATATGGCTGGTCTGGCTTGGCGAATACGCATGTCGTCATTGACCCAGCCGAAGAGTTGATCACGCTGATGATGACCCAGATGACGCCGGCAGAGCGACATCGCCCGCGCTCGATATTGCCAAATCTGGCTTACCAAGCGATCGACGACTTGAACGCTGGCTAGGTCCGCCCCAATCAGAGGTCGACTTCCATCACATCAAGCACTGTCTGCATCGGCGTAAAAATAGTTGCCCGGCGCGACCCAGCAAATAGCAAGCCGACCGCCTTGAGGCTGTCGCGCTCGATAACCAGCGCGCCCGAATCCCCACCTTGGCTCATCGGCGTGGTGATGACTTGCCCCACGAAGCGCGCCTGCTTACCTTCGCCATAAGACACATCCACGGTCGCGTTCATCAAGGTTACGGTGCCTTCGGTGTATCCAGTTGTGCGCCCCTGTTTGCGCACTTCCATGCCCAACTGGGCGAGCTTGATGCCGTTGGGGCGGCCGATCTCGGCGATCGCCTGCTGGAATAACATCGGATTATTGGGTCGAGCCAGCGCGGCATCCACCCGATTGGCGTATATCGGCGTCGATGCTGTGTGCGGCGTCGTGCGGGGGATGCTGGCCAGCCGCTTGGACGAGCCGCTGAGCCGACCAAAGGCATTGCCCACCGTAACCCAAAGCTCAACGATGTCGCAGCCGCCCGGCGGGAATAGGGGCGGGCTGGATGTTGGCGGGGCTGGTCCCTCCCCCGAGTCTTTGAAGAAGCGCAGCAGCTCAAAGCGATGCAGCTTGGCGACGACATCGTCGGGCTTCAAGCCGTGATCCGTGGGACCCGGCTGCAAGATAACATCGCCGATTTCAGCCTCGTTGCTGTTCGCCAGCACATGATTGTTGGAAAGGATTAGCGGCTCGCCAGTATTCTTGTCGAAGACGATTGCGCCGAGTGTGCCAGCCGTCACCTTGTAATGCCCGATGCTGACGCCGGCCGGGATATTGGGGCGGAAACGGACGCGCGGATTCAGCATCGCTTCCAGCCGCCCCACCTCTACCACATCAGTCCGCGCCCCATTCACATCAGATGGAACGATATCGTCGGCGCTCAGCGCTTCTATCGGCTTCTTCTGCTGCACCAAGACAGCCAGCGCAATCTGGTCGGTGGCTTCCTCGCGGTAATTGCGGAAGCCGACCGCCACCCCGACCACGCCGCGCCGCCTTAGCAAGTCCGTCTGCGCCAGCCGCTGAGCCTCCAGTGTCTGGCGGAGCAGATCCATCGACATTCTGCCTACCCCTCGTTGCGATATGCCAAGCCATTATACGGCAGAATGATTGAGCGGGATAATGCCTGGCATAATGGGTCTGTCCAATACCGTAGCTGCGCAATCGAGGCTGGGGCGGCAAATTATGAACCAAGGTTCTTGAGGCCGCTGCCGGTAAAGGCAATGACCAGCTCGCTTTCAGCGCCAATCCGCTGGCGAATCTCTGCGGCGGCGGCAGCGGTTACGGCGCTGGTTGCCTCTATCATGAAGCCGCTTGCCTGCATCTGTTTCTGCGCCGCTTCAATGGCTGCATTGTCCACCCGCAGCGCGAAGCCGGCTGTGTCGTAGAGCGCGCCCAGAATCTGCTCCCCGCGCACCGGCGCATCGACGAGAATGCCATCGGCGACGCTTTTGCCCGGCTCAATCTGCGGTGGCGCTTCGGCGCCCGCTTCCCAGCCGCGGATGACGGGGTCAACGCCGGCCGATTGTACGGCAATCATGCGGGGCTGCTTCTTTATCAAGCCCGCCTCATGCAGCGCTTTGAAGCCGCGATAAAAGCCCAGGAATAAGCCCCCATGGCCGACCGGCGTCGCCACTGCGTCGGGCGCGCGCCGCCCAAGCTGCTCCCAAGTTTCCCAGGCGGCTGTCTGCTGCCCCAGGACGAAGTATGGGCTCCAGGCGTGGCTGGCATAGGTGGTCGCTTTCGCAGCCGCATAAACGTCTGCCAGGTAATCATGCGTCTCGATGATGGCGCCGCCGAAGGCGCGAATCAGCCGCTTCTTGCTTTCCACTGCGGTGGCGGCTGGCAGGAATACAGTAGCGGACATGCCCGCGTTGCCGGCGTAGGCTGCCAGCGATGCACCCGCGTTGCCCGACGAGTTGTCGATCACGTCCCGTATTCCCTGCGCCGCCAAATGATTGAGCAGGGTAGCGACGCCGCGATCCTTGAAGGAGCCGGTGGGGTTCAAGTATTCCAGCTTAGCTTGAAAACGCACCCCGCCCAACTCAGTGGCGACCAGCGGCGTCATGCCTTCGCCCAAGCTGAAGCGCCGCTGCACCGGCAGCATGGCGCGGTAACGCCACAGCGAGAAATCAGCCGAATCAATAGCCGCCGCGTCGAACTTGGGCAGCCGGGCCAAATCAAGCGAGCTACCGCATTCGCCGCAGCGCCAGGCGAGCGGTCCCGCATTCTTGCCGCATGCCTTGCATCGTGGTTCTGCCATCAAGCATCCCGCTCCTTCGTCCGTCTTCGCCCGCTGCTGCGGGTCCCTCATACCCAATTCTAAGGTAGATGGGATATACTGGCTATACATCATACTAGCGTCGGCGCTGGCACTATCGGTGGCTGGCGGGCTTGATAAAGGCGCAGCCCCTGTTTACACTGACTGTTCACTTGACTCGAATGCAGCCGGACGATGACCCTTCACGACAAGTATGAGCGCCCCCTGCGCGACCTGCGGATTTCAGTGACTGATCGCTGCAATTTCCGCTGCCCCTATTGCATGCCGGCCGAGATTTTCAACGAGCGCTATCAATTTTTGCCCAAGCCGCAGCTGCTGACATTTGAGGAAATCACCCGGCTGACGCGGATTATCCTGCGCCTGGGCGCGGTGAAGATACGCTTGACCGGCGGGGAGCCGCTCTTGCGTCAAGATATCGAAGCGCTGGTAGCGATGCTCGATTCGCTGGCGGGTGTGGACGATCTGGCGATGACCAGCAACGCCTTCCTGCTGCCGCAAAAGGTCGCCGCCTTGAAAGCAGCTGGCTTGAAACGGCTGACAATCAGCCTGGATACGCTCGACGATGACATCTTCCGCCAGATGAATGGCGGCCGCTCCGGCGTGGCTAAGGTGCTGGCTGGCATCGACGCCGCGGAAGCCGCTGGCTATTCACCCTTGAAGATCAACGCGGTTGTGCAGCGCGGCGTCAATGACCACACGCTGGTCGACTTGGCGCGCTTCTTCAAAGAGCGGGGCCATATCTTGCGCTTCATCGAATATATGGATGTCGGCAATATGAATGGCTGGAAGATGGAACAAGTCCTGCCAGCGGCTGAGATTGTCGCCGCCATCAGCGCCGAGATGCCGCTGGAGCCGGTCGCGGGCAATTACTTCGGCGAGGTGGCGCGCCGCTACCGCTATGCCGATGGCGGCGGCGAAATCGGCTTGATTAACTCCGTCACAGAACCCTTTTGCGGCTCTTGCACGCGGATGCGGCTATCCCCAGAAGGGGAAATCTTCACTTGCCTCTTTGCCATCGAGGGCAAAAGCCTGCGCGATCCCATGCGCGCTGGCGCCAGCGATGACGAGCTGGAAGCGATCATCCGCGCAACCTGGGGCGACCGCATCGACCGCTATTCCGAGATCCGCAGCTCCCTCACGCCAGCAGTGCGGGACCGGCGCAAAAAAGTCGAGATGTACCATATCGGCGGCTGATGCCTGCGAGCCGCTTGCGCTGGTGATTTGCCAGCAAAAGCCTCTAAGCTCGGTGTCTTGGTGGCGAAAAATAGATTTGCTGCGATTGCCCGGCAGCAGTCCCTTATCTTGCCAGCAGGCTTAAGGCTGTGGTATTGTCGCTGCCAATACCTGGATTGACGCAGTAGAGAGGCATTCAATGAGCAATACAGACTTTGATCTCTCGGGGAAGACGGCGCTTATCACGGGCGCGGGGCGGGGCATTGGCTTAGCCACCGCCCGCCGAATGGCAGCGGCTGGCGCTGATGTCATCATCGCCGAGTACATCGTAGAAAATGGGGAGCAGGCAGTGGCTGAGATTGAAGGCATGGGCGGCCGCTCCATGTTCATCGAGGTCGATGTGCGCAGTTCCGAGAGTGTTAATCAGATGGCGGCGACGGCGCTCGAGAACTTCCCCAATATAGACATCTTGGTGTGCAACGCCGGCATCGCGCAGGCTGTCAAGGCGGAAGAATGCAGCGATGACGATTGGCTTAATATGATGGCGGTCAATCTCAATGGCGTATTCTGGTGCTGCCGCGCCATCGGCCGACACATGCTCGAGCGGGGAAGTGGCGCGATCGTTAACACAGCTTCCATGTCGGGGATGATTTCCAATACGCCGCAGCCGCAAGCCCATTACAATGCCGCCAAAGCCGGCGTCATCCTGCTCACAAAATCACTGGCGGGGGAATGGGCGCAGCGCGGCGTCCGCGTCAACTGCGTCTCGCCCGGCTACATCGGCACTGACATGACCGCGGAAGGCTTCAGCAACGATGATTGGCGCCCTACCTGGCTGGCGATGACGCCACAGGGGCGGATCGGCAAACCAGAAGAGATCGCCCAAGCCATTTTCTATTTGGCGTCGCCGGGCGCCAGCTTCACGACGGGGACGAACTTGGTCGTCGATGGCGGTTATACCGCTTGGTAGCGCCGCCTCGATTACAGCGACGGGCTTGCTGAAATGCCGGCAGGTTTACGATTCTATTACGCGGGCGGCTGAGCGAGCCGCCCCTAAAAGGATTGTCCGCTACTTTAGGATTCGCGATCGCCCTTTGGTTTACCCCCCTCGGTCCCCCCATTGAAATGGGGGGATGAGCACTGATTTGTCGTGATTATCGCTAATGTGAACTTGGATTCAAGCAGAATTGGCGTATTTTATAGAGTTTGCAATATCCTAGCTCCCCTTCCCTAGCTTGCTGGGGCAAGGGGCCGCGCCGCGTGGACACTGGCGGTCGGGGATGGGGTAGAAATGCGCATTAAAAACTCAGTACCGGACAAGCCCTATATTTTGTAATTTTCTGTGGCGAGCGACGCAAAACATTTTGCTGTGCTTGCCCGGCCGGTGGCTCGGCTAGGGGATGTCCGGGCATTCGCTGCCGATCACATTGCTGACGATATCGCTGCGAATCCAGCCTTCGAGGTTGGCGTCATCCACTGTGACCCGAATAAAGTACCAGACGGGACCGGTCGGGTTCCGCTCTTCCCGTTCCAGTTTTAATACGGGCGCGACGGTGCCAGTGCCCAACCAGCCCACGATAGGCGTCCCGGCTCGATTGGTTGGGCGAGAGCGCACCCTGATTGAATTGGTATTAAGCACAACCACCTGGCAAAGCTCGACCGGCGTGGCGGTAACGGTTGCCGTGCTGGTGGCGGTCGGCGTATCGGACGCGGTTGCTGTCTGGGTCGGGGTATGGGTATGGGTCGGCGTATTTGAGGGCGTGAAGGTGGCGGTCGGCGTAAAGGTATTGGTTGCCGTTGGCGTCTGAGTGGCGGTGCTGGTGGCGGTTGGTGTACTGGATGGCGTAAAGGTCATTGTCGGCGTCGAGGTGATGGTTGGCGTTAGCGTTGGCGTTGGCGTAAAGGTCGCGGTTGGGAAGAAGATCGCGCCGACGGTGTTCTGAATTGGCTCGCGATTCAAAAAGCCAATGACGCCGCCAACACCGCCGATTATCAAGAGCAGGACAAAGATGACCAAGCGCCCCCGGTTGCGGCGCTGGCGGAGTATGCTATCAATGCGGGAGATATCGGCGCGGCGGCCCAGAATGCGAAATGGGTCTTCGCGCATCGCCTCGAGCCAGGTTCGCGCTTCGCGGTTGTTGCCCTCCTGCAGCGCTTCATCCGCCCGCTCGAGGTATCGGCTGAAAAGATCGTTCACCGTCGCGCGGAACCGCTCGTCCTGGGCATAATCGGCCGCCATTTCCGCCAGCATCTGGCGCGCCTGCGTCAGCTCCGCGTCGAAATTTTGCGAGACCAGCGCCTGCGCCCGCCGTATCGATTGCTGGGCACGCGATATATCCGCTTGCGAATTGCGCGACCGCATCAACATTTCAGAAAAGGTGCTGTCGTTGGGGTCCAGCTCCAAGCCCAGCTCCAGCAGTTTGATGGCGGCATTCATCAGAAGAATGCGTTCATCCAGGGTTGTCGAGTTGTTGGCATGGTTGAGCGACATCTGCGCCTGGTCATTAACCTGGCTGCGGATGCCGGCCAGCTTGTTATCGACATCTTGCTGCATCTGCGCCAGGCGTTGGCTGTTGGGCAAGAGCTGGCGAGTGTGAGAGAGCAAGCTGCGAACCGTGGCGACTTGGGCGACCTGCTCTTCCAGCGTGCCGCCGATGGTATTCATATTGACGGCGATCTGGTCGTAATCCCGTTGGATCCGCCGGATTACTTCCAGGCGCTCTTCCGCCTGCGGGTCATTCGGCACGACGCGCAAGGCGCCCTCGTATTTGCGCAGCGCCTCCGTCCAATTGTCGTTTGCCATCAGCCGGTCGCCGTCGGTCAGCAGCTCACGAGCCAGCGCCAGATCCTGGATATCGAGCAGCGCCTGCTCCACGTCTTTCCAAGTCAAGATGCCGTCGCGCTCAGCCAATTCACGGGCCTCGCGGTACAGCCCCGACGCCTGCTCATAGTTGCCAGCCCGCACCAGCGAATTGGCACGGTTGTAAGCGACCCGCGCCTCAAAGGGAATACGATGATCGGGCACGATGCCGCGAATCAGATTGTCTTCGGATTTCTCTCTGTATTCGAGGGCGGTCGGGTTGTTGGCTTGCAGCGCCAGGATCCGATTGGCGACATCAATCGTCTGCTGGTATTCGCCAGAGTAGTAGCTCTCGGTCAGCCGGCTCAGCAACTCGTCCAACTGGGAAGATGGCGGGAGGGACCGCTCATCGACGGGCTCTTCCCGGTCGCTCGGCCTTGGCTCGGCTGTATCGTAGCTGGCGCCGCGCCTGAAGGACGGGGGCGCTCCCCCCTTTGGCTCATAAGTGGCTGGCGCATCCCGCGCCGCTGTGTCGCTTGCTAAGGTAGGCGCGGCGCTGACCTGATGCCGGCCGAAGAGTTCTTGCACGCGCTGTTTCGCCTGGGCGCTATGGGCGCCAGCCTGCTGCAAGAGCTTGATGACATCATCGTTGCTATTGTCCATGCGCAAGGCATCGGACAGAATATCAATCGCTTCGTCGATGTCATCATCATCGCCGGCGATTTCGATGCGTATTCTGGCGCGCCGAACCAAACCGCGCAGGGCGGCGGTATTTGGCTTGGCGCTGCTGGTGGGTTGGCTGCCAGCGATCTCGGCGAATAGCGCCTGCGCCTGGCTTTCCTGCGGCGTGTTTTTCGCCTCCATTAAGAGGTCGCGCGCTTCCTGCTCCAGCTCACGCAGAGCCGGGCCATCGGTTGTGCCTTGCGCGCGATGGCGTAGTTCCTCAATAGCCCTTTGCAGTTCCTGCATGCATGGCGTTCCTGTAACAGCGGTCTCGTTTCCGCCCGAGATTGAGAGGAGGCGCGTGCCCAACGGCTATCGTTAGAAGAGCCTTACCACTTCGAGGGATTCTGTGATAGAGTAATGCGCGACCAATATCCGACTACGATCAACCTATTATGGCATCTTTTCAGCATATCAAGCCTAGATACAAGCTCATCTTATTCTATAACATCAGGCCTGATAAACAAGACCAATACTACCGCTACATGCTCAGCAGCTTCGTGCCAGATATACAGAAGCTGGGCGTTTATATGCACATGGTCTGGCATGTCGCCTATGGCGATTACCCCATGCGCAAGATCGAATTCGTTACCGAAAGCGCCGATATCCTGCGCCGGCTGTTTCTGAGCGACCAATGGGATGATCTAGAAAACAAACTACAGCAGTATGTCGATGACTATGAGCGCAAAGTTGTCGATTATCGCACCGGTTTCCAGCTTTAATTGTGCCACGAGACAAGCCGGCTCAACCTTGTCAAAGGCGGCTGTCGGCGTACAATGAATGCTGTATTGGGCGGCGATAACAAGGACGCGGGTTCTGAATGGATCAAGTCAATCTGCTGCCTCTGCTGGAAGGTCAGCCAGAATTCATCCAGCGCCTGATAATTGCTATATTCCCCTTTGCCGCGGCGTTCTTAATCATACTGCTGCTGCGCTGGCTGCTGACGGCTATTCTGCTGCGCCCCCTGCGCTTGATTGTGGCCCGCTCCGCCAGCGACATCGACGACCGCCTAGTGGAAGCGAGCGTATCGCCCCTGCGCCTGGCTGTTGTCGGCTTTTCACTCTTCTTCGTAACTGAACTCTTTGCCTTCGATATCGAAGTTGAAGATCTCGCGCGGACGGCGGCGCGCGCCCTGGTAGTCTCGTCAGCCTTCTTCGCGCTATTGAGCTGGTTTGATGTCCTGTCTTTGCAGCCGGAGACATTTCGGCGCCTGACCGGCTGGACCATCCCCGAGCGGCTGCTGCCATTTCTGAATACGGTTGTCAAGTTTCTCATCATCGCGATTGGCGCTATCTTTGTGCTGCAAGAATTGCACTTCGATGTGGCGGCGCTGATCGCGTCGCTGGGCGTTATCGGGCTAGGCGTCTCGCTGGCATCGCAAGACACGGTCAGCAACATGTTTGGCTTCGCCGCTATCGTGTCGGATAATCCCTTCAAAGTCGGCGATTTCATCACCACGCCGTCGGTCACTGGCATCGTGGAAGCGGTCGGCGTCCGCTCGACCCGCATTCGGCAGCTCGATCAGGCTTTAGTTACCATGCCAAACAATCTGCTGACCAATGCCGCTGTCTTAAACCGCAGTCGCTTGGAAAAGCGGCGGCTGGACGCGACGCTGGCTTTCACCTACAGCACCAGCGCCGATCAGCTGCGGGCAGCGGTGCAAGACATCGGCGCGCTCTTGCAGAACCAAGAAGACATCGCCCCCGATTCGGTGATGGTCCACTTCGTTGAATTTGCCGATAGCTCATTAAACGTGCGCGTTATCTGCCAGGTCTTGCTGGCTGATTTTCGGGCATTCACCGCGCTGAAGGAAAAATTATTCCTCGATATCATGGGCATCGTCGAGGGGCTCGGCATCGAATTCGCCTTCCCCAGCCGCTCCATCTACATCGAGTCTCTGCCGGAAGCGGAGGCCGCCATCAGCGATCTGCTTGCGCCGGCGGGCGCGCAACCGCCGCGCGAAACGGCGGCGCCGGGCTCGCCATCAGCCGCAGCTGAAACTGCCGAATCATGACGGCGAATGGCAATGCGCTGCCGGCGGCTTTGGGCTTCACCGCCGCCGACCTTGAGGCGAACCGGCAAGGCCGGCTCAGCCAGTCGCAGCTCGTGCGCATGAAAGCCACCCGCCGCCGCAATACCCTAATCGCCGCGCTGGTCTTTATCGCGCTGGTACTGGGCGCGACCATCTTAGTCTACCTGGGGCAGCTCAACCGCAGCTTGATTCTCTTCGGCGCTGGCGCCTCGCTGACCGTAATCAACTCCATCATGCTGGGGCGGGCGGGGCGCGCCTATATGCGAATCGGCGCTGATTTGCGCCAGGACCAGGTAGAAACGCTAAGCGGCGAAGTGGAGCGCGTTTTGCGCCGGGGCCGCGCCAGCGACCGGTATTTGCTGCGAATCAATGACGCCGAGTTAGCCGTGAGCAAAGATGTCTTCATCGGCTTCCAACACCTGGCGCCCTACCGCATTTACCGCGCGGGCATATCACGTGTCCTGCTCTCGGCTGAGCCGGCGGGTTAAAGGCGCATGGTCGGTCAGCTGCCTGTTAGCAACGAGACGCCCCCGCAAAACGACAGCGGCTTAGCGGGGCAATGAGCATGATTCCGCCCCGCAGCGGCCAAGCGCTCAGCGAGAAGCCGCCTTGTTGAGACGACAGCCCTACCAGCGATGGCTGGTGATCCTCGCTTATCTATTGGTCGCGCTGTACATAATCGCGCCCAACCATCGAGAGCTGGCGTCGCGCTTTATTGGCGGGGAGGCGGGCGATGTTTATGAAATGGCGCGCCATGTCTGGTGGTTCAAAACCGCCCTCCAGAACGGCGAAGATGTCTTTCATCATTCGCTTCTGAATTACCCCGAAGGCTTTCGCGCCGTGGCGCTATGGGCGAACCCGCTGCAGTTCTTCCCCATGTGGCTCTTCGCCTATTTCATGCCCTTGCCGGTCGCTTACAATCTTGGGCTGCTGCTGACGCTGGTGCTGAATGCTTGCTCGATGTATGCCCTGGCGCGGCGAAGGATAGCGACGCCATATCGCTTTCCAGCCTTTGTCGCCGGGCTGGTATTCATTTTGTTTCCGACAATCCAGGCTCACGTCATGGCGGGGCACACGGGCTTGCTGGTACAGTGGCCCCTGCCGCTGTTAATCTTGTTTCTTTTTGATTACGCCGATCTTGGCGGCAAACGGCGCTTGATCATCACGGCGCTATTGTTCATGCTGGCGGCGCTGGGGAGCACGGCGCAGGTCATTTATACGCTGGCGCCATTGACGGCTCTCTTTGTGCTGGCGCGCGCCTATCACCGCGATCAACTGGGCGCCCTCCGCGTGCTAGTCGCCGCCGCCGTCGGCTGCCTGTGCCTGCTGCTCTTTCTCTCCCCCGTCTTAGCCGATTTGACAAGCAGCCAGCAGCCGAGCGCGCTTGATGAGCCCGCGACGCGGGGCATTGATCTGCTTGATGTGCTTAATCCTTCAGTCGCCAATCCGTTCTGGAGCCATATCGCTTCGGATACACAGCCGGCGACGGCAAGCAGTATTGACGAAAGCGCTTGTTATATTGGCGTCTTGGGCGGTTTCCTGGCATTGCTCGGCAGCTTGTATCGACGGCAGGCGGGCTGGTATCTCTTGCTTGCTTCTGTGGCTTGGGGCTTGGCGCTGGGTCCCGTGCTGCATGTGAATGGGCAGGTCTTGGTCGGCTCGATAGGCGGTTATCAGGCGGTGCTGCCGCTGCCCTTCGCCCTGCTGGCTGGCTTGCCCATCTTTCAGCTGGCGCAAGACCCGGCGCATTTCCTCTTCTTGTTCGTCGCCATGTTCTCGCTCTTAGCCGGTGTTGGGGCGGCTGCCTGCTGCTCCAGCAGGTTGATACAGCGGCGGGGGCAGTATGCTCAAATCGCGATTGCCCTGGCTTTCATCTTCTTGCTGGCGGAAGATTACAAGCTGTTTGGCGCTTTCCCCAGCGTGACGGCGGAAACACCGCGCGCCATCCAGAATCTTTGGCGGCGGCGCGACATCCGCGCTATCTACAATGTGCCGCAGGAAAGCCCGCCGGCGATCAAGGAAGCGATGTTCCTTCAGACGGCGCATGCCAAGCCGTTGATTGCTGGCCAGGGTGCGCCCATAAGTACGGTGGATCGCGCCCGGCTTAACTTGCTGGCAAAGTTTCACCCCGCGCTGCTGCAGGAAGCGGGCGCCGATATTGTGATCATCAACAAGGCGCGCGCGCTGGAAAGCCGACAGCTAGACCTCCTGCATTGGCGGGCGCGGCAAGAGCTGGGCGCGCCGCTCTATGAAGACCAGCGCTTCGTTGTTTACGAAACGCCCGACCAGCGGGATCAAGCGCGGGCGGTCTACGCGCCCGTAACCGAAGCCCAAGCGCATATCACCTACATGTATAAAGAGCAGCCGGGCTGGCTGGAATTTAGCGCCGCGCTGGAAGCCGACAACCGGCTTGTGCACTTGACGCTGAACGACAGCCCGCTGGAGACGCTGCAGGTCAACGGGCGGGTTCTGCTATCCATCCCCCTGCCGATGGCGCGGCGCGGTTATCACAGCTTGCGAATCGCGCCCGACCGGCCCTGCCCCGAGCGAATCGATACCACCTTGCTGCATTGCCAACGTTTGAAAGTAGAAAATGTCAGAATTGAAGTGCTCTCGGAAGGCGCCATTTACGACCCAATTCGTATTGAAGACGGCATCATATTGGCTGGTTATCTATTGCCCGAGGCGCCAACGGGCGACTTGATCCAAATGCGATTCTGGTGGCAATTTGAAGCCGATCGCTCGGAGAAGGATGTGCGCTTTGTACATGTTCTGGACGCCAACGGCCGGCTGGTGCCCGGCAGCCCGCCAGATCATCATTTTGGCTTGATGCCAGGCGGTAGCGAGCTGACGGAAACGGTCTCGCTGGATAGGAGCAAGCTGGAAGCGGGCGAATACCGCGTCTTGACCGGCTGGTATGAACTGCCGCAGGCGATGCGCTATGATGTGCTTACTGATGTCGAAGGCGCGCAAGATGACACAATCGTGCTCGGGACGATTCGCATTCGTGATTGACATAGCGCCGTGATTTCGGGCGCGGTGGCGGAACCCGGCTGTGCCTGTCCTACAATCACGGTCAAGGATTCTCGCCCGAACTTGCTGGTACATAATCTCAGGCTGAAGGAGCCACGCTGATGAAACGATATACCGCTAGCTTGCTGGCGCTGTGGCTGCTGATAGGCGCGGCGGCGCCGGCGATGTCATTGGATTACGACAGCGCCAACTATCGCAAGACCATGATTCAGATGCTGGCGGCAGCGCATGACGCCGTCGCCCGGGGCCAGGGCTTGGACCGCGCCGTCTTTGACGCAGTCGCAGAATCGGGCGATCCGCTTTATATCGCGCCTCTGATTGATATCGCCTATTTCGGGGGCCGCAGCCCCGAAACGAGCCGGGCAGTCTTGAGCGCGCTCGAAGCCTTGGCGCCCGCTCAAGCCGGCTGGCAAGCTTACTTCGAGTGGGCTGGCGCCAACGATATCGCCTTGCCCCCGCATTACGATGAATTCAAGGGACAGCTGTTAGCGGCATTCGTCGATACGGAGTTCAGTCGTTTCTTTCAGCCTGGGGTCATGGATAGGGCAGGCATCAACCTGGTCGAGCCGGTCTGGGGCGGGGTCACGGTGGATGGCATTCCCGCGCTGGTCAACGCGCGCCAGATCAGCCCCAAAGAAGCCATCGATGAAGGCTACCAGTTTGTCGATTTCTGCCGCGATGATGATTGCAGTTACCCAGCCGCCGATGAGCTGGTCTTCGGCCTCAGCTTAGATGGCGACAGCCGCGCCTATCCCCTGCGCTTGCTGAACTGGCATGAGATGTTCAATGATGTGATCGGGCAGGCGCCGCTGTATGAGGCGCCGGACGGTGAACCAGTCTGCCATTTTCGCGCGCCGACAGCATTTGAAGCCCGCGCCCGCTCTGGTGAAGATTGGGCGCTGATTGAAGGGCGATCGGCCGGCTGCCCGCGCCAAGGCTGGCTGCGGACCGAGCATATCCGCTGGGATGATGGTGCGGGCGCGCTGGCGTCGCTGCCAGATATCGCCGCCGGTGAAGCCGCTTTGGAGCAGGGCAGCCTCGGGCAAGTGCGGGGCCGCCCCGTCATGCTGGCATATTGCACCTTGTGCGGCGCGGGCTTGCTCTATGATGTCCACATTACCGCGCTCTCGTATACCGATTTGGACGGCAGGCTGGTCGAATTAGGCGATACCGCGCTGGAGTTCGGCTCGTCTGGCTTGCTGATGCGCTCCAACAAACTGATGTACGACCGCAATACCGATACCGTCTGGAACGCCATCACCGGTGAGCCGGCTTTTGGTCCATTGGCGTCCAGCGGCATTGCGCTGGATCTGCTGCCAGTTGTGGTAAGCGATTGGGCAAGCTGGCTGGCGGCGCATCCCGATACCAGCGTCCTGAGCCTGGATACCGGCTTCCGCCGCAATTACAGCAACGGCGCCGCGTACAGCGATTATTTCAACAGCGCGGATTTGATGTTCCCCTCCTGGCAGCAGGACACAGCGCTGATAGAAAATAAGGAGATGGTCTTTGCGCTGCGGCTGCAGGGCATGGCGAAAGCCTATCCGCTGGCGGCGATCATCCCCGAGCGCCTGGTCCATGACCGCGTCGGGCAGACGACTGTCATCATCATCGCCGAGGCGACGCCAGCGCGCGAATTCTTTGAGCCGGGTGGCGCGGCCGTTCGCGCTTATCAACGGGCGGAGCACGAATTCAGCGCCGGCGAAGACGACGCGAGCCTGCTCAGCGAAGATGGGCGCAGCTGGCAAATCACGGAAGAAGCGCTGGTCGCGGACGATGGCCAGCGGCTGAAGCGCATCGGCGGGCATCTGGCCTTTTGGTTTGGCTGGTTTGGCTTCTATCCCGATACGCTGGTCTATGGGGAATAAGCGCTATTGGCGCTTGAGCTGGATACGCTGGATGTCGTTGGAGAGGGTGATGTGGCTGTTGGGCATGGTAGGTGCGCCTGGAGGAAGTTTGGTGGGGGCTTGCTGCGAGAAGCCCCCAGATGTACTTATTCAGTTGCAAATCGCTTTGACTTGTGCGGAACTCAGCTTGAACCACTCCCGGCCTGCTCCGGAGTTAGGTATGTTTTGCGCAGCATAAGCGGCGTGCAAAGAGTTTTCCAGCGCTTTCATGTTGGAAGTTGCAATGGTACATGCAATCTCTGGCTTAGTTCCGGCCGGGCTTTTGACTTCGCCCAATCGACGTTTTGGATCAATGGACCTACCAATCTTGCTTGCACCGGAGGCCGCATCGTCGAAAACATAGACGAAGCCGACGGATCGGTTCGCCTTTGGAAGCAGCTTTTTGATTACAGGTGGCGCGACATTTCTCACATTCTTTAGAGCATTGTATGCAACTTCATCAGCTGACATTAATACCGAATGCGCTGCTTTTCGCATACCGTTGAAAACAGGGCGGGTTGCATCGTCAGCCATTTGTATCACCGGTTTTATCACCGGCGCCGCCATATCATCGGCGATTTGCACCACAGGAGTAATTGCAGGAGCGAAGAGAACACCCGCCCCACCAAACATCCCGCCTACGAGAGCGCCTTCCGCAGCGCACTTGGGCACCCCTTGTATCATTTCAACCGCAACTTCACGATTGATTTCGCCCTGCTCTTGAAAGCCGCTAACTGCCCCGGTGACGGCACAGGTCGCGCCACTGACTGCTGCCCCGATCCCCGCCGAGACTAGGACCGCATTAGCTAGGGTTGCTAATGCTGCACCAATTGCTGGTAGCGCGGGTAAGATTATCATTTTGCACTCCCTTCGCGCGTCGCGCATTGAACTTGCATCAAGGCTAGCATATTAAAGAAGGGACACTGCCCCCAATAAATGAGGGTATATCAAAACCACCGCACTCCGTGCCTCCCTGCCTCGGTGGCAAATCCCCTATACTTCCTCCAGCAACTCCTCAATCCGCGCCAGCCGCTGATCATAACGATGATGCGCCAAGACATGCGCCCGCGCCGCCGCCGCCATCTGCTGACGCTCCTCGTCATGCGCCAGGTAATAGCGCGCCTTGTCCTGCAAATCAGCCGGGTCGCTGAAGGTGACGAGGTGCTCGCCTGGTGTGAAACTCTCGCTCACGCCGGGGCGATTGTCCACGATTTGGAAGACGCCCAGCGCCGCACTTTCAAACAAGCGCAGGTTAACGCCATAAGTCATCGTATCCCCGTGCGCATTGATGCAGATTTTGAACGAGGACAGCACTTGCAGCATCTTATCGCCCAAGGCGTAACCCCGGTGGAAGGGCGCCAGCGACGCCGGCACATCATGCACGCTCCAGATGCCTAGGTCGAAATCGCGCAGACTTTCCAGCGCCGCCACCCGCTCGCTGTAGAGCTTGCCCGGCACAAGCGTTCCCACGAAGCCCAGCTCGCAGAGATAGTCATTCGGCACATCGGTGATAGGCTGCGGCATATGGAAGCTGGGGTCAACGGCGACATAGGGCAAACAAGCCACCCGCCTTGCGCCCAGATCGCGCCACTGAGCGCCATGATGGCGGTCATTAACCAAGACCAGGTCGTAGAGGGGCGCGGCCGCCCGCTCAATGGGGTGGGAAAAGACGATGGGCGAATCCCCATGTTGGCAAAGCAGTTTGCAATCAAGCTCGCGTTTGAGGGCTTCCAAGGTGGTGGGCAGAATCTGGCGATTGCCGCCGGGAAGCCAAATCAGGTCGGGTTGAAAGCGCCGCGCCTGCTCCAGCAAGAGATGATTGCGCCGCTGCAGATCGGGCTGCAGCCGGGGCGGGAAGCGCCGCGCCAAGCCGGCGATGAGTTTCCCGGGACTCAGCGATGTGTGGAAAACTTCGTTGCTCAAGCTGGCGATGTCGCGCTTGCCGAAGCCGGGCAGATTGCGCCAGAAGACATCAATCTCCCAGCCAGCTTGGCGAAAGGCGCGCCCCCAGGTGTATAGCTGCATGCTGCGGGGGAAGAGCGGTCTATTGGGCGCGTCCGCCACTTCTTGTTCTTGCCGCAATTCTTCGGGGTGGTGCAGTGAGGCGACGAATAATACGCGTTTTGAAGTCAAGGGTATCTACTAAACATTTCTCCCCCTCTCCCTATGTTGAGAGAAGGGGCTGGCGATGAGGCAGGAATTACAGCCCGCTCAAATCCAAGAGCCGCAGCGGATTCTCGACCAGCTCGCGCAGGTGATTCATAAAAGCCGCGCCCTCCGCCCCATTGCTGACGCGGTGATCGACGCTCAAGGTCAGGTTCATCCGCGTGCCGACGCCCAGGCGGCCATCGGCGAGCACAATTGGAACGCGCTGCGCCGACGATACCGCCAGTATGCCAGCCTCGGGCGAGCTGATGATGGCCGAGAAATCTTTCACGTTGAAAGGACCTAGGTTGCTGATGGTGAAGGTGGCGCCACGAATGTCATCAGGCTTGATGCGGCCGCTGCGGGCGCGCTCGTACATGGCTTTGTTCTCCACCGCCATTGCGCTCAATGCCGCTTTGTCCGCATCATGGCAGACCACATTGACCAAGCCATTCTCGGGCAGGGCGACGGCAATGCCGATGTTGACCCGCTCGTGCCGCACGAAGCGGTCGCCATAATAGTGCGTGTTGAGATTTGGGAAAGCTCGCAGCGTCAGCGCCAGCGCTTTTATCAGCATATCGTTCACGCTGATCTTGAGGCTCCGCTCCGCCAGGGCGCTGTTGATCTCCGCCCGCAGCGCCAGCAGCGGCTCGACATCCGCTTCGACAGTGACGTAGAAGTGAGGCGTATTGCTCTTGCTGCGCACGGTGCCATCGGCGATGGCGCGCCGCATTCGCGAGAGCGGGCTAACCTCGATATCGGCTTGCGGCAGCGCGCCCCAGGTCGCTTGTCCAACGCTGGGCGCTGGGGCTTCTGGCAGGGCTGGTAGGCTTGGCGGCGCTTGCCAATTTTCCAGGTCGGCTTTGACGATTCGCCCGCCAGGACCCGTCCCTTGCACCCGGCTAAGCTCGATGCCCTTATCGGCGGCGATACGGCGGGCAAGCGGAGAGGCTTTGACGCGCCCATCGTCGGTCATGGTCTCGCCATTTGTCGCTGAGCGCGCTGGCGCCGCTCGCTGGTCGGCGCTGCCCGTGGCGGCTGGCGCGGAGGCAGCGGTTTCGCCTTGCGCCCCGATAAGCGCGATTACCGAACCCTCGCCCAGCTCATCGCCCGGCTCGGCGCGCAGCTCCAGCAGTTCGCCAGCGCGGCCCGCTTCGATTTCGACTGTCGCCTTGTCCGCTTCAAACTCGGCGATGATGTCGCTGGCGCCGACGCTGTCGCCCACATCTTTCAGCCAGTTGATGAGCAAGCCATCCATCGTCAGCTTCACTTCGTAAGCCATTTACAGTATCTCCTTGACTGCCTCCACGACCTTCTGCGCATTTGGCAGCGCCAGCAACTCAATGTCCTTAGAATAAGGCAAGGGCACATCTTCCGCGGCGACCCGCTTAATCGGCGCGTCCATATAATCAAACATGTGCTCCTGCAAGTTGGCGGCGATTTCACCCCCGAAGCTGTACATCGGCAGCGATTCTTCTACGATGACACAGCGATTTGTCTTCTTGAAACTGTCATAGACCAATTCCATATCCAGCGGGCGCAGCCAACGCAGGTCGACCACTTCCGCCTCGACGCCATCACGCGCCAATTGACGGGCCGCCTGCAGCGCCCAATCGACGCCCCGCGCATAAGCCACCAGCGTGATGTCCGCGCCCTCGCGCTTGATATCGCCTTTTCCGATGGGTATCAAGAAGTCCTCATCGAGGTCTTCCGGCATCGGGCTGGGCTTGGGGTAGAGGGCGATGCTTTCGCTGAAGAGCACCGGGTTGTCATCGCGAATCGATGTTTTTAACATGCCATAAGCGTCCAGTGAATTGGACGGGCAGCCAACATAGAGGCCCGGGAAATGGGCGAAGATTGGCTCAGGCGCGTGAGAATGGGAGGCGGTCGCCTGGTTGCCCCAGCCGCTCGCCGCGCGGTAGACCAGCGGCGCCTGGAGCATGCCATCGAAGAAGTAACGCACCTTGGCTGCGTGATTGGCGATCGCGTCCAAAGCCAGGAAGGCGAAATTGATCGTCATGAATTCAGCCACCGGTCGTAAGCCAGCTATCGCCGCGCCCACCGCCAAGCCGCCGATTGCCATTTCGCTGATGGGCGTATCGCGCACGCGCCGCTCGCCAAATTCTTCCAGGAAGCCACGGGTTACCCGGTGGGTACCCTGCCAGTAGGCCACCTCTTCGCCCATGACGAAGACGCGCTCATCGCGGTGCATTTCCTCTCGCAGCGCCCGGCGGATCGCTTCCCGCATGGCGACGTTTCTGGCTGCCATTGTCCCTGCTTTCTCCGCTTGTGTAGCTGGCGGGCGATTTGCCAAGCCGCCCCGTGCCAATTCATTGTGATTGGCGGCGGCAAGCTCAGTCGATGCCGGCGCCGATGCTGTGTTCGGTCTTGTGCACCAAGTCTGAGGCGACGTAGGTGTTGCTCAATAGGTCCTCATAACTGCTGGGCAACTCGCTGGCTTCGGCGAAGGCGACCGCTTCGGCGACTGTCTTGCGCGCGTCCGCCTCATGCTTGGCTAAAATCTCGCCGACATCGCCGAGATCGCCGTATTTGCTCTCGATGCAATCGCGCAGGATCTTGATCGGCTCACGCGTTTCGACCCATTCCTTCAGCTCAGCTGACATATCATCGCGGGCGTCATATTGCTTGTCGGAGACGCCATGCCCACGGTAGCGATAGGTCACATGCTCGATGACGACCGGTCCATTTTCTCGTGCATAGTCGACCGCCTGGCTAGCCACTTCATACACCGCCAGGGCATCCTGGGCATCCACGCGGCCAAAGCTCTTGATTCCGTAGGCTTCCGCCTTGCGATGCAATTCCACCTGGCCGCTGGCGCGCTCAACCTCGGTGCCCATGCCATAGCCATTGTTTTCGATGATCCAGATGACGGGCAGATCCCAAATGGCGCTCATGTTCAGCGACTCATGAAAATAACCATTGTTGGTGGCGCCATCGCCCACGTAGGTCATCGTAACATCGTCTTTGCCCCGATAGCGCGCTTCCAAGGCGATGCCGGCCGCCAGCGGCAAATGCCCGCCGACGATGGCGTAGCCGCCCCAAAAGTTATGGTCTTTGGAAGCCAAGTGCATCGAGCCGCCTTTGCCGCCGCTGGACCCGGTCTTCTTGCCCATCATCTCAGCCATGACCGCCTTGGGGTCCATGCCCAGGATGAGCGCGATGCCATGGTCCCGATAAGCGGTGATGACGTGATCGGTCTCCCGCAGCGCCGCCATCGAGCCGACGCCGCTGGCTTCGTGCCCGCTGTAGAGATGCAGGTAGACGCCCGTGATGCGCTTCTCTTCGTAGAGTTGATGGCAGGTCTCCTCGAATTCTCGTATCAGCACCATCTGCCGATACCAGTCCAGAAGCATCTCTTTGCTCGGCGACGCCATAGCCTTCCCTTCGTCGATGACCGCTGCCTGCTTTTCCATATCAAGCGGCAAGTATACCATAGTTGATCGGACTTTTAGAATTATGTCTTTTGCCAGGCTGGGGCGATTGCTCTCTTTGCCTGTTTGGGAGTAGTGAATGCGAGGATATGCAGACCGAAATTCTGTATATGGATAACCTAGATGTAGGGGCGACACTTGTGTCGCCCACAGTTGCAGAAGCAGATTTTGGGCGATCCAAGGATCGCCCCTACAACTCAGCACAAGCAAGCCTACTATCGATAATTCACCACTCCCCTGTTTGCCATGCTTGACAGACGCGGAAAATGATCTTATAGATCAAGTGTGCGAGTTATTTCATCTTAGCGGACAATCATGCCCCAAGCGCCATTGCCATCTATCCACAGCGCCAAACCCTTCGTCAAGTGGGTCGGCGGCAAGCGCAGCCTGCTGCCCGAGCTGCTGCGCCGCGTCCCGCAAGATTTCGGAAATTATTACGAACCCTTCCTCGGCGGCGGCGCGCTCTTCTTCGCTTTGAACAATGAAGAAAGGCTTAATTTGAGCGGGGGGGGGGGCAGGCATTCTTAAGTGATATTAACTTTGATCTCATCAACACCTACCAGGTCATCCAGCGCGACCCCGAACCCCTCATCGCCCGGCTGAAAGAGCACGCGGCGAATCACTCAAAAGAGTATTACTACCACATCCGCAGCCAGCACGAGCTTGACGAGCGCGTCGAGATTGCGGCGCGCTTCATCTACCTCAACAAGACCTGCTTCAATGGCTTGTGGCGCGTCAATTCCAAAGGCGAGTTCAACGTGCCGATAGGGAGCTACAAGAATCCTGCGATTTGCCAGGAGTCGGTGCTGCTCGCCTGCCATCTCGCCCTGCAAGGGATAGACATACGGATGCGGGACTTTCGCAAACTGAATGCGGGCGAAGGTGACTTTGTCTACTTCGACCCGCCATACCGGCCGCTCGACATTAGCTCGTTCACTCGCTATGCCAAAAAAGATTTCGGCGAGGAAGAACAGGCTGCGCTGCGCGACCTGTGTCTCACGCTTCATGAACGAGGCGCCAAGTTCATGCTGTCCAACAGTGATACGTCATCGACCCTTTATCAAAATCCTGTTTTCAGAATCGAAATTGTTAAAGCGCCGCGATTCGTCAATTCAAGAGCGGATAGGCGCGGGGCTGTCAACGAACTGCTAATTACCAATTATTGGGGATGAGTTATGGAACGTGAAGAAGCTATCTCTCAACTAAAGCAATTGTCCGGTAAGGATTTGCATGAGGTGGGAAGAATACATGGCATCTTTGCCACTGTAAACGGCAAGCAAAATAAGGGGTGGGCAGGACATGTATGCGAACGACATTTGAACTTGCCCCTTAACTCTTCTAGAAGCCCGAATTTTGGTTCGTGGGAACTAAAGACGATTTCTCTAAAATATCTCAAAAACGGGGAACTCGTATTCAAAGAGACAATGGCCATTTGTATGATCGATCGGGTAGATGTGGCCAAGAAAACATTTTACGAAAGCCACCTTTTGTTGAAACTTAGCAAGATGGTTGTAGTGGCTCGCACAGTGGGCGAGCATTACACAGAGCCAACATTTGTCTACAAGATTGCCGATTTCGTGCTGAACGAAGAGTTATACGAAGAAATCGAAAAAGACTATGATGAAGTGCGTCGTGTTATTTGTGATCCGAAACAAGGCTTTAATTGCTTGACCGGTAAAATGGGAACGTGGGTTCAGCCAAGAACCAAAGGGCAGGGGCATGGCTCCACAAGTCGCGCATTTTACGCGCGCAAGGAATTGCTTGCTGAGATATTCGGCGGCTTGGATTAAAGACGGAGTCTTTAACCTGGGTCAACCAAGACAACCTGTAGTATCCCTCGCGGCCCGCCGCATCTCGGCGGCAAATCTATTCCCCAGCCCCCTCTGCGCCAGCCAGCAGCCCAGCTACCACCACCACTACCGCCGAGCCCAAGGCGCCGACCAGGATGCCGCCGATGAATGGCAGCTTGACCAAGCCCGTAATCCCAAAGATGGTCACCAGCAGCGAGCCAACAAAGCCGCCGACCAGCCCAAGCAGGATATTGCCCAGCAAACCATAGCCTTGCCCCTGCAGCAGCTTGCCCGCCAGGTAGCCGCTCGCGCCCCAAACGAATAGGGATAGCACCAAGCCGATCAGCCGGCCCAGCATACCGGGCAGAAACATCAATATCAGAACCAGCGCAATCGCTAAGCCGACGCCTAATTTGAACTTCATGCTCGCTCGCCTCCCAAATTTCAACTCTTCTATTATACGCGATACCGTCAAGCGCGGTTGCGCCGCGTGGCAGGGGAGAGTGGCTTCAAAATCATTTTGCGGCCTTCGCCACGTAAAATTACAAAATGTAGGGGCGACATTGTATGTCGCCCGTGAAATCGCGCATAATCTGTGGGCGATCCAAGGATCGCCCCTACATTGCCTCCTTTTTCTACCAGAAATAGAATTAAATCTCTGTGCGGGCGGTCAGTGTCTACGCGACCCTCTGTGTCTCTGTGGCGAAAATAATTTGAGGCGATTGCCCTGCGCGTAGCAGCGGCGCTTCGCAATTTGCCTGCATTTACAGTATGATTTGCCTAGAATCGTTTACTAGCTTGAAACACAGACGAGTGAAAGAATGAGCCAAGCATGGGAAGAGCGGGCGCCAGCACTGAAGCCTGAGAGTTTCATCAATCGCGAGCTGAGCACGATTGACTTTCAAAAGCGCGTGCTGGCGCTGGCGGAAGACGAAACAACGCCGCTCTTGGAGCGCGTGAAATTCATCGCGATCGTCGGCAACAACCTCGATGAATTCTACATGGTGCGGGTCGGCGCGTATTTCCAGCGGCTGCATCTCAATAATCCCCGAACCAGGCCCGACGGCATCACGCCGATGCAATTGCTGCGCCGCATCCATGACGAAGTATCGGCTTTAATCGCGCGGCAGCGCAAGGCGCGCGAACATGTCTTTGAGCTGTTGGCGCGCGAGGGCATTCACTTCATCACCACCGACCAGCTCAGCGAGGCTGAGCGCGACGCCATCACCTTTTATTTCCGCTCCGAGGTTTACCCGGTCTTGACGCCGCTGGCGGTCGATCATGCGCGCCCCTTCCCCTTTATCTCGAATTTGAGCTTGAACCTCGGCGTGTATCTGGAGCGCGAGACTAGCGAGATGGGGGGCGGAATCGACTTCGCCCGCATCAAAGTGCCGGTCGATATCTTGCCGCGGATCGTCCACCTCGAACGGGTGATGACCAATTTCACCGGTACCGTGCACGATGGCTATCACTTCCTTTGGATCGAAGATATCATCGGCGATTACCTCTCCGACCTTTTCCCCGGCATGCAAATCGTCGAGGCATTTCCCTTTCGTATTCTGCGCAATGCCGATATCGATTATGAGCACGAACAAGATGAAGACCTGCTGGATGTCAAGTCGATCATCGAGCAAGGCGTGCGGGAGCGCCGCTTTGGCTCAGTCGTGCGCTTGAGCGTCCCGGCGGGCATCAGCGAGCGCATGCTCAACCGCTTGGCCAGCTCTTTGGAGGTGCCTTCAACGCGCGAAGTCTTCCGCATCAATGGCAAGTTGGGCTCGGCTGATCTCTTTGAATTGCTCAAGCTGGATCGGCCAGATTTGAAGGACCCGCCCTATGTGCCGCGGCTGCCGCAGCCCTTCACGCAATCGGTTGATTTCTTCGAGGTGATCCGCAAGCAAGATGTCGTCGTACATCATCCCTATGATTCCTTCTCGCCAGTCGAGGATTTTTTCAAGCGGGCAGCCCGCGACCCCGATGTGCTGGCGATTAAAACCACCTTGTACCGCGTCGGCAAGAATTCGCCAGTGGTCCACAACTTGCTGGAAGCGCGCGATAACGACAAGCAAGTTACTGTCCTGGTCGAGCTGAAGGCGCGCTTCGATGAAGAGAATAACCTGGAATGGGTGACAGCGCTGGAAGAGAAAGGCGTCCATGTCGTTTATGGCGTCGAGGAGCTGCCAGTCAAGACGCATGCCAAAATTTCACTGGTCGTCCGCCGCGAGCGCGACGGCATGCGCCGCTATGTGCATCTAGGCACCGGCAACTACAACGCAGCCACCGCTCGCCTCTACGCCGATATTGGCTTATTCACCTGCAATGAACAAATCGCCGATGACGCGTCCCGCTTGTTCAACCGCCTCACCGGCTATGCCCCCGATACAACGTACAATCACCTGCTGGTGGCGCCGGAATATCTTCAAAACACCATGCTCGCGCTGATGGAAAATGAAATGGAAGCAGCGCGGCGCGGCGATAAGGCGCGCATGATTTTTAAGATGAATCAACTGGAAGATGATTTGATCATCCAGAAGCTGTATCAGGCATCGCAGGCTGGCGTAAAAATTGACCTGATCGTACGGGGCCTCTGCTGCCTGCGCCCGGGCCTGCCCGGCTTGAGCGATAACATCACGGTCAAAAGCATCGTTGGCCGCTACCTCGAGCACAGCCGCATCTATTACTTCCGCAATGCGCCCGAGCGCCAGCAGCTCTTCATGGGCAGCGCCGATCTGATGCGGCGCAATCTGCTCAATCGGGTCGAAGTGGTCTTCCCCGTTCTCGATCCGCGTATACAGTGGCGGGTGCTGCGCATCCTGCAGACGGACCTGCAAGATGTCAAGAACTCCTGGTCCCTGCGCAGCGACGCCAGTTACGAACGCTTGTGGCAGCCGGCCGATAGGCAGGCTTTCGATTCGCATGTGCAATTTATGCAGGACAGCTTCGGCCACTGCGAAACGCCGAATGGATGAATTGATGCTGCGGTCTCAATAAGCGGGGCGCCCGTAAAAGCTGCGTGCGCTACTGAGTTATTAATGCGCATTTCTACCCCATCCCCCGGCCCCTTGCCCCAGCAAGCTAGGGAAGGGGAGCTAGGATATTGCAAACTCTATAAACTATGCCAATTCTGCTTGAATCCAAGTTCACATTAGCGATAATCAGGACAAATCAGTGGTCATCCCCCCATTTCAATGGGGGGGACCGAGGGGGGTAAACCAAAGGGCGACCACAGCAGGTCGCCCGTAAAAGCTGCGTGCGCTCGCCAGGCTCTGGCTTGGCTTAGCTTTTTGCGGGGAAGCGGTATTCCACCGTATACGATAGCCATTCTTCCGCGCCTGGCTCGACTGTGATGACGAATTCGATGCTGGCATTATCCCGCTTCACGAATGGGGACGAGCTCTCGATTATCCGCCAGTCACGCCAGCGGTACAGCCGCTCTGGCACGATGACCTCAACAGCGGCATCCTCTTTGCGATTGCGAATGAAGATATCGAAAGTTTCCTGCGCGACCCGCCCCGAAACAAAACTGAAATCCATCTGCCTGCGCTCGCCGGTTAAATCAAAGGCTGTGCCTAGCGCCACCCTCAGCGCTTCACCCTTCGGCGTATGGTCGATGGTGTTCTCGCCGATTAGAAGATTCGCCCCGTCTGTATCCGCTTTATAAACGCGAATGCGCCCGGCCGGCAGGTCGGCGCCCAAGCCGCTCTCGTCGCCGGTATCGATTTCGAGAACCGTGAGCACATCGGCGCTTGCGCCCCGGCGGCCCTCGACATAATCAATCGCCGAATAATAGCCGCGAAAATCTGGCGAGCTATCGAAGACGTAGGTGGTCTTGGCGGCGATGCCGGCGCCACTGACGAATTCGATTTGCTTGGTCTCATTGTCCTCGATGGTGATGAGGCGCGCGATTGCGTAGAGCTTGTTATCGCCCAGGTCTCGCTGTTCGACGCCGCCGCCACCGCCGCCGACATCCGCGCTATACATCCGCATCGCCTGCGCTTCGGTGACGTCTTCCTCCGCGGTCTCAATCCGGCTGATTTCACCCGCCACCAATTTCAGCGCTGCCTCGCGGAAGGCGCGCCCGCTGCGATTTCTTAATGTCACCAAACCGCGCAGATCAAGCGAGCTTTCCTCCGCATTGAGAAATACGTTGTAATCGGCGGTCCAGTTCATGCCGCTCGCCAGATAAGCCAGCTCGACCTCATGCTCGCTGGCGCTGTCGCTCTGCAATGCCAGACGCAGTTCAGGTCCTGGCTGCAAATCTAGCGCTGGCGCCGGGAACTTGATGCCGCGGATATCATACAGGTTGATGTAGGCAATCTCGTTTGGTGCAGTTTGCAGAATCGCTTTGTCTTCCCCCAAGCGGATGAGTTGGCCCCCGTAATGAGTATCGGCGACGGTGATTTCGACAGTCTTGTTGATATACGGCGCCAGCAGCGCGCGGGCATCCAGTGGGTTATGTCGGTAGCTTTGCTCCAATATGATGATTCCCGCCGGATCGCTCAAGGACTTGAAGTGGATTGAAGTGGGGTCGATCGTCGCGGGAAGGTCGCGCAGGGCGACGTGGTTAATGCCTTCAGCGAGCGTCATCGCGCGCTGTTCGCGAACCAGAGCGGAGCCTTCGTTGTAAACGGCGAGGGCGATATGGCTGCTGCTATCTTGACCAGACACCATCAGCAGTCCTCCTAGCAATAGTGAGCTTAACAGGGCGAGAATACGCATCCGCATTTTTTCAGCTCCTTCAAATGCTTACCGCTTGAGAGTGCGCGTTGACGTTGATCTTATAGTCGCCCGGCTCGAAGCCGCCGTCCAGGCTGATTGTGCCGCGGTAGGGCTGGAGGATCATCGGGCAGATGACATCAGCTGGCACCTCGCGATAGACTTCGATATCAACAGTATTGCCTTGGCGCGCTTGCCCGACTATCACCGGATAGTCGCAGCCATCGGGATGCTCGCCTTCGACCTCAAGGCTGATGCGAATCGGCTGCGATTCCATTATAGTCACGTCGACGCGCAGGATATTGGTTAATACTTTGTCGCTCTCGCTCACGTTATGCTCCTCGAACATACTGATAATCGAAGTTCTTAATGCTTGTAACGCATCGTCTGGCGCAAAAGTTGCAGATAGAACCAGCGCGCTCAAGGTCATAGCAAGAAAAATTACCGTTTTGAGCATTGTAAATCCTCGTCTCTGCTGAAGTTGATCGCTAAATTGCCGCTCGCCGGGCATTTCCCACGCCCACGGGGCAGAAGCAAATGGCTCATGTTAGCTCGACCCAATCGCCGGCTGTCATTTCGAAGACTTGAGGCGCGCTGGCAGCCTCATCCCAATCGGCCGGATGCGGGACGAGCGCCAGATAAAGCGCCCCGCTGCCGGCGGCGCCCGCAGCCCGCAAGCTATTTGAGAAGCGCTCGTTGCCGTGGCTGAGCATAGATGCGATGAGCAGCTTGCCGGCGGCAGCGCCACCGTTGAGGCGGTTTATCGCGTAGAGGGCTTGGCGCCATTCGCCGGAAAAATCAATCTCGATTTGCCAAAGCGCTTCAGCCAGGTAGAGAAACTCCACCGCTTGTCGCTCGGCGGTTTTGCCTTTGCCCACGCGAGCCACCACAATGTCATACAGCAGTCGGTTCGCTCCGAAGTCGGCCGCATTGCCTCGCTCCGACGCCGCGAAGACACGAAGCTCATCGGAGCCGAATTCACCCTGCAAATGCGCTATCAGCGATTTGACATAAGCGCGCTCGCGGGCACGATACAGCGACTGACGCGATGTGCCCATCGTCAAGGCTTTAAGCGCCTGGTTGTAGCTGGCTTCGATCAATCGAGAGACATTCATGAACTCATTATACTATTGTCTCAAATTAAACGATGCCGGCGCTATAATAGCAGCAGTCAAATAGAAGTTATTCTCGAATAAGACGATTGCGCGCGCGCCCGGCCTATGCTCTTAACCCGTTTGCCGCCCGAAAATTACCGGCTTCTGCCGCCGCTGGCAGCGCCAGCCGGCTATATTTGCTTGATCCGCGATATGGAATATGGCGATCAATACTGCCTCCACTTAGCGTATGATCCAAGCGGCATCGATGATACCCTCAACAGCGTCGCCTTCGAAGTTAGGCTGGCGCGGATATTCGGCGTTGAGGGTGATGCGGCGAGCGCCAAAGCAGAATTGCTGCAGCGCTTCAACAGCGAAGACGAATGGTTCACCCTACGTCCCGACCAACTGAGGGATCTAGACCGCCTAGCCAGACCAGCCAGGCGGCGCTCAGACGAGACCCCGCCAAACCCCAGACCCCGCCCAGAAAGGTCCCAGCAAAACCCCAGACCCCGCCCGGAAAGGTCCCAGCAAAATCCCAGACCCCGCCCACCAGAAATATCCCAGCGAAACCCCAGCCAGCGGCGCGTGCCGCTAAACTTGATTCTAATCGCGCTGATTCTCCTAGTGATCGGGGCACTGGCGGAGGAGGCCAACGGAACCATTAGTGGCATCATGGAGCGCCTTGCCGCCAGCGCAGCCATTCCAACAGCATCGCCAAGCAATACACCTATGCCAAGCGCCACCGACGCGCCATCGAAGACGCCCGCGCCAAGCGCCACCGCGACCGCCACCGACGCGCCATCGAATACGCCCATGCCAAGCGCCACCGCGACCGCCACCGACGCGCCATCGAAGACGCCCGCGCCAAGCAGCACCGCGACCGCCACCGACGCGCCATCGAAGACGCCCGCGCCAAGCGCCACCGCCACCGACGCGCCATCGAAGACGCCCGCGCCAAGCGCCACCGCCACCGACGCACCATCGAATACTCCCGCGCCGACTGACACCGCGACCGCCACCGACGCGCCATCGAAGACGCCCATGCCGAGCGCCACCGCCACCGCCACCGACGCGCCATCGAAGACGCCTATGCCAAGCGCCACCGCGACTGCGACGCCAAGCGACGTTCCGCCGCCGATCTACGTCATAGAGACGGTGCAAAACGTCAACGCCAATATCCGGGCTTGCCCTCGCACGAGCTGCGGACTTGTCGGCAAGCTGGCCGCCGGCGCCGAGGTTGAAGTGACGGGAACCGTATCAGGCGAAACAGTTTATGGCTCTGATGTCTGGCTGCAAATCAATTTCAAAGACGGCAGCGCGTATTTGCACAGCGAACTGGCTGAGAAGGCTAACTAAGCGCCCATCACATTGCGGCTCAGACAGCCAGCGTCAAACTGATGGGGCAATGGTCGCTGCCCAGCACATCGGCGTGAATCTCGGCATTTTCCAGCTTGCCCAGCAGATCGGAGGAAATGAAGAAATAATCAATCCGCCAGCCGACATTCTTGGCGCGCGCGCCGCTGCGCATCGACCACCAAGAGTAAGCGCCTTCTCGCTCTGGGTTGAGATGGCGATAGCTGTCGATGTAGCCCTCTTCGACCACTTTGTCCATCCAATCGCGCTCCTCGCGCAAGAAGCCCGAGTATTTGGCGTTCGGCTTGGGATGCGTCAGATCAATCTCATTATGCGCTGTGTTAATGTCGCCACAGAATACCACCGACTTGCCCGCCGCCCGCAAGCCATTGGCATAATCGAGGAATGCTTCTTTGTATTCCATCTTGTAATGTAAGCGGTCTTTGCTGGCTTTGCCATTGGGCAGGTAGGTGCTCATCAAAGTAAAGGCGCCAAAGTCGGCGATGATGGTGCGCCCTTCGCTATCAAATTTCTCGATGCCAAGCCCAAGCTTGATAGACGTCGGCTCGCTCTTGCTAAACAGCGCGACGCCGCTATAGCCTTTTTTCTCCGCGCTGACCCACCAACTGTGGTAGCCTTCGGGCTGGCGAAGCGAGGCAGTGAGCTGTTCCGGACGCGCTTTTGTCTCTTGCACCGTCAAGACGTCCGGCTGCTCGGCTTGGAGCCAGTCCAGAAAGCCCTTCCTTTGCGCGGCGCGAATGCCGTTTACATTCCAGGAGTAGAGTTTCATGCGTTTCTCCGCTAACTCTCCAATGCTGTATTCGGGTATTATAGGGTGGCGAACAAACTGGCATAAGGTCTAATCCGCCCGCGGCTTCCAGCTTATGTTTAGCCAAAGCTCGCCGCAGGCTATCGACACAGGATCGACACAGGAAAGAAGCTGATGCTCAAAATCAATGAGGACCGCTTGCTCACCGATCTTAAGGAATTGGCGCAAATCGGCGCGACTGCTGATGGCGGCGTTTCACGACCAGCGCTGACCGCCGCCGATATTGAAGCGCGCCGCTGGTATCAAGCGAAGATCGCCGAGGCGGGCTTGGCTTATGCGATGGATGGCGCCGGCAACCAGTCGGCGATTCTTTTCAGCGATCCGCCGAGCGAGAAGCGGATTCTGGCCGGCTCGCATCTGGATAGCGTGCCCAATGGCGGCTGCTACGATGGTTCGCTTGGGGTGATGGTGGCCTTCGAGGCTTTGCGAACGTTGAAAGACCAGGGCATCAAAACCCCAGTCACCCTGGAAGCGGTCAATTTCACCGATGAAGAGAGCGCCATCATGGGCTTGATGGGCAGCAAGGCGATCGTCAGCCAATTGAGGCCCGCCGACTTTGAACGCAGCCGCGTGACTGTGGACGAATTGAGAAGCCGCTTTGCCGCCATTGGCATCTCGCCCGAGTCTATGCTGGCGGCGGCGCGCGATGATGTGCTGGCTTGGGTCGAATTGCATATCGAGCAAGGCACGCGCTTGGAAGCGGCCGGCATCGACATCGGCGTGGTGAACGCAATCGTCGGCATACGCTCCATTCACGTGACCTTCCGCGGCGAGGCAGCGCATGCCGGCACGAAACCGATGGACCGGCGGCGCGACGCCATGTGGGGCGCGGCCGCTTTCGTCTTGCGCGCCCGTGACCATGTGATGACAAATTACAGCCCCGGCGTTTGCAATGTCGGCATCATCAGCGCCAAGCCGGGCGCATTCAACATCGTGCCGGCCGAAGTCTACTGCGCGCTGGAGTTTCGGCATGGCTCCGATGAGGCGATGGACGCGATGGAGGTTGATCTTATTCGGCTGCTGGAAGAATGCGCGGCTGAATATGACTTGGACCTGGCATACCAAGCGACGCCGCCAGTCATCCCGGCGACCATGAGCCAAGTGGTGATGGCCGCCATCGAACGCGGCGCCGACAGGCTGGGCCTCTCGCACCAGCGTATGCTCAGCTTCGCCGGGCACGACACGCAAAATGTCGCCAACATCGCGCCGTCCGCTATGTATTTTGTGCCCTCAGTGGCTGGCGTCAGCCATAATCCTAATGAATTAACGCGGGCTGCCGATTGCGTCAATGGCGCCAACCTGATGCTGCAAACGCTCCTGGAATTGATGAAGGGCGTTGCCTAAGCCCCGCTGGGCGCCCAGATATTCTTGACTTGGATCGACTCCTGCAGAAACTCGGCGCCAGCGCCTTGCTCGCTATCGAACCAGTTGCGCTTGCGGCCATAACTGACCCAAGTTCGCTTGATGTTGTGAATGGAGCGCCCTTCGACCTGGCGGCTGCCTTCAGCGTCCCCGAAATACCAAAGGCTGTCAACATCATCGTGCTCGACCAAGGTCTTCACCAGATGATCGCGGTCGCCCGTGACGATGTTGACCACGCCGGCCGGCAAATCTGAGGTATCGAAGACCTGATAAAGATCGGTCGCGCAGAGCGGGTAGCGCGCAGAGGGGATGCAGACCACAGTGTTGCCGCGTGATATGGCCGGCGCCACCAGCGACAAGAATGCCAGCAGCGGCGCCTCATCCGGGCAAGCCATGCCGATGACGCCGACTGGCTCGTGCAGGGCCGCCACCAGCCCGCGCAGGGTCGTTTCTTGCACCGAGCCGCCGGCTTTGTCCGCGAAAGCGGCCCAGTGAAACAGCCGCTCGATCGACACGGCGACTTCCGCCCGCGCCGGATCGTATGGCTTTTCGGTCATGCGCTGTATGCGCCCGGCGAATTCCTCCGCCCGCGCCGACAGATTCTCGGCGATATAGTAGAGGATCTGCGCTCGATTATGCGGCGAATAAATCGCCCAGTTCTTGGCTTTATGCGCCGCCTCTACCGCGTTGCGCGCGTCCTTTCGGTTGCCATCGCCGGCTTGCCCAACCAGCGCGCCGGCCGGCGAAAGGACCGGGCGGGTGTAATTGCCGTCGGGCCTGGCTTGCTTGCCGCCGATGTAGAGCTTGGCGGTGCGGTCCAGCCCGGCGGAGGCGTCGCGCGCCTCGCCCAGCGGGGATGGCGCTGGCGGCTTATGGGCGCCCCAGTTGGCGGGCGGCGCCGGCAGTTGCGGGTCTGGCGGTTTCAGCCAGCGCGGGCGCAAATAGGCGTAGAGCCCTTCTAAGCCGCCTTCCCGCCCATAGCCGCTTTCCCGGTAACCGCCAAAGCCAGCGGCGGCATCGAATAGATTGCTGCTGTTAATCCATACGCTGCCCGCCTTGACTTGCCGCGCCGTCTCCAGCGCCAGGCTGATGTTCTCGCTCCAGATTGAGGCAGCCAAACCGTAGCGCGTATTGTTGGCCAACTCAATCGCCTCGCTCGGGTTGCGGAAGCTCATCGCCACCAAGACGGGACCAAATATCTCTTCTTGGGCGACGGCCGAGGCGGCTTCCAGATTGCTCAAAAGCGTCGGCGGATAGAAACAGCGCCGGTTCAAATGTGGCGGCAAATGGGTCGCTGGCTGGTAGACATCGGCGCCTTCGCTGAGGCTCCGCTGCACCCATTGGTCGATCATCTCGCATTGAACTGGGTCGATCACAGCGCCGATATCAATGCCCTTGTCCAGCGCGTCGCCGAGCCGCAATCGCGCCATCCGCGCTTTGAGCCGGGCGAGAAAATCAGCGGCGATATTCTCTTGCACCAGCAGCCGCGAGCCGGCGCAGCAGACTTGGCCCTGGTTGAAAAAGATCGCATCAACCAGCCCTTCGATCGCGCCATCCAAGTCGGCGTCGTCGAAGACGATGAAGGGCGACTTGCCGCCTAGCTCCAGCGTCAGCTTGATGCCGCGGCCCGCTGTCACCCGCCGAATGATGCGCCCGACAGCCGTCGAGCCGGTGAAGGCGATCTTGTCCAGGTCTCGATGCGCCACCAAAGCGGCGCCCGCCTCATCACCGCCGGTGACGATATTCACCACCCCCGGCGGCAGCCCGGCTTCGGCGATGATCTCGGCAAAGAGCAGGGCGGAAAGCGGCGTGTAGGGCGCCGGCTTGATAACAACCGTGTTGCCAGTCGCCAGCGCCGGCGCGATCTTCCAAGCCAGCATCAAAAGTGGGAAATTCCAAGGGATCACCTGCCCGACAACACCAAGCGATTGGTAATCGCCCAACTGGCTCTCCATCAACTGCGCCCAGCCGGCATGATAATAGAAATGGCGGGCGGCCAGCGGCACATCGATATCGCGCGATTCGCGGATCGGCTTGCCGTTGTCCAGGCTCTCCACCACTGCCAGCAGGCGGGCATGCTTCTGCATATTGCGGGCGACGGCGTAAAGATGGCGGGCGCGCTGGTGCGGCGCCAGCGTTGACCAGGAATCGTAGGCGCTTCGAGCAGCTTGCACAGCGGCGTCGATGTCGGCGGCGGAAGCGTCGGCCACCTGCGCCAGGGTCTCGCCGCGGGCTGGGTTGGAGACGGTCAGGCAATTGCCTTCAGCCGGCGCGGCCCACTGGTTGTTGATGAAGAGATCGAACTTGCGCTCATGCGAATCGAGCCAGGCGTCGGCCGTCCCAGCGGATTCGGGCGCGGGTCCGTAGGGCATGGAGTGGAAGAGGGTGGCTATGCTGGGCATGGGGGTCCTTGCTGCATTAGGCTTGCAAACAGATACGTTTTTCCTTACGGGATTCTAAAATCCAGTTCACGGATGAGCGCAAAGGTGTTGAGGCAGCGGATGCCGAGTTGGTGACAAACCAATGGTATCTTTCTGTTTTGTGGCTTCGGAAGAGAAGCTTCAGGATTTTGGATCCCTTCAAGCGTGACAACGCAGCGATTGCTCTTATCAGCCAGGGCATAAGCAATAAGGATGGCATCTTTATTGTGCTCGACCGTTGCGATGTCGTCTAAGTCCGATTGGGAGAATCCAAAGCCAGCTAGAAGTACTGCTTCTACGAGGGAAGGCTTAGCGAAATCAGCAAGCGATAAATCAGCCAGATTGCTCTCTAGCCAAAGTCCAAAATCCTCGTGGGCTGGTATTATTTCGTCCAGAATCTCTTGCGGCATCTTGATAACGTTTCGCTTCGCTTCTGAAAGGATCCAATCCCAAAATGGTCGAATGCGCTTCAATTCATAGTAGGTAGCATTTGCGGTAATCAGTACATTGCTGTCCAACAAATACAGCATCGACGCTTACCTTGTCGCCCGCTCGGGGTAGAGAAGCTGATAAACTTTAGCCGCATTCACCCCAAGAATAACACTGGCTTTGGCTGGTGTAAGTTCTCCGCTGGAAACAAAATACTTTGTCAGCCCTACTAACGCTGGCCCGAGATGAAATCGGCGCACAGCATAGTAGCTGGGTCCGCCTTTATATTGACGGCGGCTAGCTCTATTGTCCTCCCTATATCTTTGCCAGTCAGCCGCAAATTGAGCGCTTAACTCTCGCCATAAAGACTGGCTCAACCGTTCTTGGTTCAAAAGGTTATACGCTACCATCGTTCGGCTGACTTTTCTTGCAATGGCAAAATCACTGATTGCAGGAGCCGCTTCGTCCAATTGCGCATGTAGCAAAGATGGCAGTTCATTCAATTCATATGCGGGCAGGAGGATCGACGCCGCGACTTTATCGCAGAACTTTTCCACATCTGCTTGCCCCCACCGGCCCGATATACCGCTCCTGCCCAGCCACAAATGCGCGACCTCGTGCAAGGCAGTGAAACTCCAGGCGGATACGGCATCCTGTCGATTGATGACGATGAAAGGCGCAATTGGATCTGCGAAGGCGAAGCCGCGGAAAAGGTCTAGCGGGATGGTGCTGTGATGGCTGCCCAAATCACTTGCCAGCAAAACAAATGCGCCAATGCTTTCTACCCGCTGTCGCAGATACTTGAACGCGTCACGGGCGGTCTTCTGCTCTCTAAAGGCATTCAGATCGAAGTCAAGCGCGCTTACGATGTCTCGCGCGACAGGCTCAACCTCCATTGAAGTCCTTGCCGAATCAATGAAGGGCAAGGGCTCGGCATCTCCCTCGTCTTCCAACAAATTTCGGACCAGATTTTGTGATGCCTTGATGTTTCGCATCAGAAAATCTAAATGAGCATTGCCTTTTCGATCGGATGTTCCCTCAGGCAAGGTGCGGAAATCCTCGCCCCGGTCGCCTCGCTTCGGTGGCTTGCTCAGGTAAAATGCCATAAGCGGCTGATGATATGCCTTCGACATTTTCTTGAGTTGAGGCCGGGTCGGTTGCTTTTCACCGCTTTCAAGCAGCGCTAGTTTTTCATTTGCGCTGAGGTTCTTGCCATCCGTAAAAATCTTTTTCGCCACATCATCCACTTCCAAGCCTGCCTTCTCGCGCGCCCATTTCAAAATATCTGGATTCACGGCAACCATCGCTACACACCCAACTCATTTGCGAGGATTATATGGTCAGACATCGTAATTGCCAATAATTGCATCTCGTCACATCCAGCACAGCATCTACCCCCACCGCCCATTCTATGCTACCCTGCGCCTTTCACAGCAAGCCCAAAACAGGAGCCAAATCCCCCCATGCCCAAACAATACGCCAGCCCGCCCGCCATGCAAATCGACCCCAAGAAGGCTTACCGCGCCGTCATGAACACCAGCAAAGGCGCCATCACCATCCAGCTCTTCGCCGAGCGCGCGCCAATCACGGTGAACAATTTCGTCTTTCTAGCGCGGGATGGCTTTTACGACGGCGTCATCTTCCACCGCGTTTTGGATGGCTTTATGGCGCAAGGCGGCGACCCAACCGGCAGTGGCCGCGGCGGGCCCGGCTACCGCTGGGACGACGAACCATCGGCGCTTCAAATCCGCCATGACGCGCCGGGCACGCTCAGCATGGCCAATGCCGGCCCCAACACAAACGGGTCCCAATTCTTCATCACCTTTGTACCGACGCCCCATCTGGATGGCAACCACGCCGTCTTTGGGCGGGTCGCCGATGCGGAAAGCATGACGGTGCTCTCTGCGCTGCAGCGAATTGACCCCCAGCGGCACAATCCCTCGATTGTCGCCGACCAGATTAAGAGCATATCGATTGACGAAGCTGACGAAGCCTAGCCCCTGCTACCCACTTGGCAAGGCGCTGCTGCCAGAACTGAATTGAGAGATTGAGCGCCTGCCACCCTGCCTGCATCAACTGGCGGGGCTACAATAGTCAGGGGCGGCTGGGGCGAAACGCGGTCCCCAGCCAATACAAAGTGAAAATGGCGCAGGCGATAGACCATGCCTCACAAGCAATCACTTCCGGAGATTCCGCCGCGATTGACCACAACCTTGGAGCGCCGCGCTGATGGTGAGCAGCGGGGTGTTCTGCTTGCGTCGCTGCTTATGTTCTTGGGCGGCTGGGGCGGCTTGGCTTATCTGCTGCTTTCGACTCGTCCTCGAATTGGCGGCGAAATCTGGCTCTTCTTCATCCTCTTGCAGATCGCGGTCACCGGCACCGCCATCCCGCTCGTCCGTTTGATCAGCCAAAGCCTGGCGCCGAAGCATGACCCGGCGCCCATCACGGGCTTGGTTCTGCGGCGCAGCGTGTGGGTTGGCATCATCGCTGTCACCTGCGCCTGGCTCTTGATCCCGCGTTATCTCTCCTTGCCAGTCTTTTTGCTAATCATCCTCTTGTTTATCGTGATCGAAGTTTTCCTGCGCAATCGGGAACTGGCGAATGAGCGATAGACAGGCGCAGCTTCGGGCTTTGCCCTCAGTTGATTCGCTGCTTGCCCACAGCGCCAGTCAAAAGCTGGAAGCGATTTACAGCCGGGCAGCGCTTGTTGCGGCGATACGGGCGCAGCTGGCGCAGGCTCGACAAGCGATACTGAATTCGGCGCCGGTCGATATCAGTGAGCGCGCCTTAATACAGGGGCTTGAGGCTATTCTCAGCCGGCGGTACCGCTCGACATTGCGCCCGGTTATCAACGCAACTGGCGTGATTATTCATACCAATCTGGGCCGATCGCTGCTATCCACGCGCGCCCAGGCGGCGCTGCAGGCGGCGGCAAGCGCATACAACAGCCTGGAATTTGATTTGGAGACGGGCAAACGGGGCCACCGTCTGGCGCAGGGCGGCGATATCTTGCGCGAGCTGACCGGCGCCGAAGACGCGCTTGTCGTCAACAATAACGCCTCCGCCTTGATTCTGATTCTCGGCGCGCTCGCCAAAGGCAAGGAAGTAATCATTTCCCGCGGGCAGCTGGTGGAGATTGGCGGCGGCTTCCGCATCCCAGCCATCATGCGCGAAAGCGGCGCCCAGCTGGTAGAAGTTGGCACGACCAATCGCACGCGCATCACCGATTATGAAGCGGCACTGAGCCAAAACTCAGCCATGCTCCTCCGCGTGCATACCTCCAATTTTAAGCAGCTAGGCTTCGTCGAGCAGCCGTCCCTGAGTGAATTGACCGCCTTGGCCGCTGAACGCGGCTTGCTGGCGATTGACGATCTAGGCAGCGGTACGCTGATTGACACGGCGCAATTCGGCTTAGATCATGAACCGACGATACAAGAGAGCATCGCCGCTGGCGTCGATCTGGTCTGCTTTAGCGGGGACAAGCTGCTAGGGGGACCGCAGGCTGGCATCATCGCGGGCAAGTCCGATGTGCTGGCTCGCCTCAAAGGTCACCCGCTGGCTCGTGCTTTGCGGGTCGATAAGTTGACTTATGCCGCGCTTATCGCCACGCTTGACCATTATCGGCGCCAAGAAGCCTTGGAAGCGATTCCAGTCTGGCGGATGATTTCTCGCTCGCTGGCGGATATCAAGCGCACGGCGGCAAACTGGGCGGGGCAGATCGGTGGCGCGGTCATCAGCGGCGAATCCACTGTTGGGGGCGGCAGCCTGCCCGGCACGTCCTTGCCCAGCGCGCTGCTCGCCATCGAGAGCGAATCGCCCAATGACACTTTGGAGACGCTTCGGCGGGCTGATACACCGGTGATCGCCCGCATTGCTTTGGGCCGCGTCTTGCTGGACCCGCGCACCGTCCTGCCCGAGCAAGAGCAGGACTTGCTTGCCGCGCTCCAGACCATCGCTTGAAGAGCGACTCGGTTGGCTGATACACTCATAGGCTCAAAGCCCTTCACTGCGGCGGCGGCGGCCCGGCCTATATTGAGGAGAAATGACAGATGAAATCAGACATCGATAGGCTGATGCGCGAACGCGAGCTGGACGCGATTATTGTGGCCGGCGGCGAAGAATTCAACACGGCGCGTTACTACCTCAGCAATGGCGCCCGCATCACGCATGCGACGATCTTCAAGCTCCTAGGCAAGCCGGCGCTGCTTGTCTGCAATCGAATGGAACTGGAAGAGGCGGCGAAGTCGGGTCTACGTGTGATGACCGATGTCGAGCTGGGCTATTATGACCGCTACCAGGAAACCGAAGGCGACAGCATCCAGGCGGCGGTGCTGCATTGGGGCGATGCCCTGCGCCGCCTCGGCTTGAGCGCTGGCCGCGTCGGTCTCTATGGCGCTTGGCAGGTCAACAAAACGATTGCGCTTTACGAGGCGCTGAAATCGGGCTTGGCGGCCTACGAGTTTGTGGCTGAAGCCGAGAATACGCTGTTTGAAGAGGCGATGCTCACCAAAGACGCGGCTGAGATCGCGCGCCTGAAATCGGTAGCGGAGCGAACCAACGCGGTGATGGAGCTGGCTTGGGATTTCATAGCGGGCTTGCGGCGCGATGGCGACTATCTGCTGGCTGAAGCTGGCTCCCGCGTGACCATCGGCGACGTCAAAAATTTGCTGCGGCGCGAATTGATGGCGCGAGGCTTGGAAGATACCGACATGATCTTCGCCCAGGGGCGCGATGCCGGCTTCCCGCATAGCCGGGGCGAGGCTGATATGCTGCTGCAAGTGGGGCAGGCAATCGTCTTTGATTTCTTCCCGCGTGAACTTGGCGGCGGTTATCACCACGATATGACGCGCACCTGGTGCATCGGCTACGCGCCGCCGGAAGTGCGCCAGGCTTACGACACGGTGATGGAAGCTTACGACATTTCTATCGAAGCCTTCGGCCTCAATAAGCCGACTTGCCTCATGCAAGAAGCGGTTCTCGACCATTTTGAAAAGGCGGGGCACCCGACCAGCCGTTCGGACCCGAGCACGATGAAAGGCTACCTCCACAGCCTTGGGCACGGCGTCGGCATCGATATTCACGAGCGCCCGTCAATCAGCCATTTGCGCCAGGAGGACATCTGCCAAATCGGAAATATCTTGACCATTGAGCCGGGCTTGTATTATCCTGAGCGTGGCTTCGGCGTTCGGGTTGAAGACCTGTTTGTGGTCGATGACAGGGGGCAACTCATATCGCTGTCGCCATTCCGGAAAGATTTGGTCATCCCCTTGCAGGAAGACAGCGAGACAGCGCAATGAGGACAAGCAGTGGCAAGGCGTCACAGATTCGGGCAGCTATCATTGGCTCGGGTCCATCGGGCTTTTACGCCGCCGATCATCTGTTGAAACAGCGCGACCCCGAAATCTTTGTCGATATGTATGAGCGCCTGCCGACGCCCTTTGGCCTGGTGCGGGGCGGCGTCGCGCCTGACCACGCCAAGATCAAATCGGTCACCAAGCTGTACAGCCGCATCGCGTCGCACGAGCGCTTCCGCTTCTTTGGCAATGTCGAATTCGGCCGCGATATCAGCCGTTTTGACCTGAGCCACCATTATCATGGCATCCTCTACGCCGTCGGCGCGCAGACAGACCGCAAGCTAGGCATACCCGGCGAGGACTTGCCCGGCAGTTATGCCGCCACCGAGTTTGTCGGCTGGTACAACGGGCATCCAGATTACCGTGATTATGACTTTGATTTGACTGGCATCCGCCGGGTGGCGGTCATCGGCGTCGGCAACGTGGCGATGGATGTCGCGCGTATATTGGCGCGGACGCCCGCCGAATTATACGCGACCGATATTGCCGATTACGCCCTGGAAGCGCTGGGGCATAGCGACGTCGAAGAGATTTATGTATTGGGGCGCCGCGGGCCAGCTCAAGCCGCCTTCACCAATCCAGAAATCAAAGAACTGGGCGAGATGGCTGATGCCGATATCATCGTCGATTGTGAAGACGCCTCGCTGGATGAGCTAAGCGCCACCCACCTCAAGAAAGCGCGCGACCGCAGCGCGATACGCAACGTCAAGATTTTGCAGTCTTATGTGGATCGCGGCTTAACCGGCAAGTCGCGGCGCATCATCATGCGCTTCCTGGTATCTCCCAGCCAGATTATTGGCACGGAGAAAGTCGAGGCGATGAAGATCGTCAAGAACGAATTGTACCTGGATGAAAGCGGCAATCTTCGTCCGCGCGCCACCGATGAATTTGATGTATTGCCGCTTGATATGGTTTTCCGCTCGGTCGGTTATCGGGGCTTGCCGCTGCCTGATGTGCCATTTTACGAGCGCTGGGGCACGATACCTAATGACCGCGGGCGGGTCTTGACCAAGCACGACGGGCGGGAATGCCTGCCCGGCAATTATGTCGTCGGCTGGATCAAACGAGGACCAAGCGGCATCATCGGCACCAACAAACCGGATGCCATCGAATCGGCGAATTGCTTCTTGGAAGATTTGGCGGGCGGGGGCGCGCTGCAGCCGCGGGATACACGCGCCGAAACGGTGCTGGAAATGCTGCGGGCGCACAAGCCGAGCTTCATATCCTTTGCTGAATGGAAAATCCTCGACGAGATAGAATTGCAGCGCGGCGCTGCCATTGGGCGCAGCCGAGTCAAATTCACGACGGTCGAAGAAATGCTGGCGGTCCTGGGCAAAATTCCAGTTTTAGCCGGCGCCGGGGACTAAGGCGGCGCCAGCGCAAGCGCAGCCAGAATTCTCGAATTCAGCATAAATGTCCAAAAATATACGCTAAAGTTTGGATAGATTCGCTTGACAGCCAAGTCCTTAGCATGGTATTCTGAAATCAACCAATTAAGCTTATTATAAGCAGTCTTCTTCCGTCCCCGGCGCCCCGCACTCTGTGGGGCGTCTCTCTTTTCTGCACCGAGCCGCCCCCGCCAAAATCGCCACTCCCTGTCCCTGTCAGCCAGGGCAATCGCTTCAAAATCATTGTGCGTCGTTCGCCACGTAAAATTACAAAATGTAGAGGCGACATTGTATGTCGCCCGTGAAATCGCGCATAATCTGTGGGCGATCCAAGGATCGCCCCTACATTGCCTCCTTTTTCTACCAGAAATAGAATTAAATCTCTGTGCGGGCGGTCAGTGTCTACGCGACCCTCTGTGTCTCTGTGGCGAAAATAATTTGATGCGATTGCCCTGCCCCGTCAGCGTTCCGCCTTTGCCAATCGCCGTGATTGCGCTAATCTCAAGAGATATTGAGACGAGGCGCGAAAGAGGCGGCATTATGCAGGCAGAACAACTCATTCTTGATCATATCAAGGACAATGACGAAGAACTCAGTTACATTGCCAAGGATATCTGGGATCATCCGCAGGTCGCGCTGCAAGAAGAATATGCCTCAAAGCTGCTGGCGCAAAAGCTGGAAAGCGAGGGCTTTACCATCAGCTGGGGCGCCGGCGGCATGCCAACCGCCTTCATCGCTGAGTGGGGCGCGGGCGCGCCCATCATCGGCTTTCTGGGTGAATATGACGCCCTGCCCGGCTTGTCACAGGCACTGTCCAGTGAAAAGGCAGCCATTGAAACGGGCGGTCCTGGGCATGGCTGCGGTCATAATCTTTATGGCACCGCTTGTGTGGGCGCGGCTTTAGCCTTGAAAGCGGCGCTGACGCAGAGCGGCATCAGCGGCCGGATTCGCGTCTATGGCTGCCCGGCGGAGGAGACGCTGGTGGGCAAGACCTTTATGGCGCGCGCTGGCGTATTCGATGATTTGGACGCCGCCATCAGCTGGCATCCTAGCGATACCAATATCACCTGGAATGGCTCGTCGCTGGCGATGAATTCCTTCAAAGTGAACTTTTATGGCGTGGCGGCCCATGCTGGCGGCTCGCCCTGGCTGGGCAGAAGTGCGCTGGATGGCGTGATGCTGATGGACGCCGGCGTCAATTACATGCGCGAGCATGTCCCGCCCGAATCGCGGATTCATAGCGTCGTCACCAGCGGCGGGCAAGCGCCGAACGTGGTGCCAGCCTTCGCCCAAGTTTGGTATTTTGTGCGGGCGCCGCAGCGCGACCAGGTCGAGGAGATTTATCGCTGGATGCAGGATATCGCCAAAGGCGCGGCTCTGATGAGCGGCACCCGGCACGAGATTGAGTTCATCACCGGCTGTTACGATATTCTGCCCAATAAAGTAATTTCCGACCTGCTTTACCAAAAGATGGCGGCGGTGGATGATATGGCTTTCAGCGAGCAAGAGCGCCAATTCGCTAGCGAGCTGCAAGCGACTTTCCCCGCTGGCTCCGTCCAGAATGGCTTTGATTGGATGCTGAAATCGACCAGCGCCAAGTTGGATGCCGGCGCGATGGACGACCCCCTGTGGGAGCGCGTCTTCCCGCATTCGCCGAATCCACCGCGCTTGGGCGGCTCGACTGAGGTGGCGGATGTTAGTTGGATTACGCCGACCGGCCAAATCACCACCACTTGTTGGCCCCTGGGCACGCCCGGGCACAGTTGGCAGACGGTGGCTTCGTCCGGCTCTAGCATTGGCGCCAAAGGCATGATCTTCGCCGCCAAGACGATGGCGCTGGCTGCTCATGACTTGCTCGCCAAGCCCGCTGTGCTGGCGGCGGCGCAAGCCGATTTTGAGCGGGCGCGCGGCGGCAAGACCTATGTCACGCCGCTGCCGCCGGGGTCCAAGCCGCAATAGATGAATCTGGAATCCACCCCGCAGGGCGTCGTCGCCGGCAGCATTCCGCTCTTCGCCGGGCATCCTTCGCGTGATCTGCTGCCGATTGATGGGCTGCGGCGCGTGATTGCAGCCGCCTGGCAAGCTGGCAAGGTCGCTCGATTTTTGGATTATGGCGATGAACAAGGCAACCCGCAGCTAATTGATTTCTTGGTTGAGCGCCTGAACCGTCGGGAAAACCTCGGCATCAGCCGCGAAAACCTGATGATCATCGGCGGCTCGACCGGGGGCGTCGACATGGTCACCCAGCATCTGGCCGCGCCCGGCGATGCAGTTTTGGTAGACGCGCCCTCGTACCGCGATGCGCTTCACATCTTTCGCGATCATCAGCTTGAGCTCTGCGCGACGCCGATCGACGATGAAGGCATTGCCCTCGCCGGCTTGGAGCGCAATCTTCGCGCGCTGGCAGCAAGGGGCAAGGCGCCGCGCTTCTATTACGTCGTGCCTAATTTTCAGAATCCCTCTGGCATCACGATGACGCGGCAACGGCGTTTGGATGTCATCAAATTGAGCCGCCAGTATGGCTTCGTGATTCTCGAAGACGATGTGTATAGCGACTTGCGCTACCAAGGCGCGTCACCGCCGAGCTTCTTTAAATTGTCCGCGGGCGAGGCGGTCATCCGTCTTGGCACTTTTTCCAAGACGCTGGCGCCGGGCTTGCGAATCGGCTGGTTAATCGCGTCGCCGGGGCGGGTCGCTGGCTTCGTGGGAAGCGGCAGGCTGCGCATGGGCGGGGGCGCCAATCCATTCACGGCGGCGGTCGTGGCTGATTACTGCCGCAGCGGGGAATGGGAGACGCACCTGCGCTGGCTGCGCGGGCAATACGAGCGGCGGCGTGATATCGCGCTGGCGGCGCTGCAAGCATCGATGCCGGCCGGCGTGGCTTGGGCAGCGCCCAGTGGCGGCTATTTCATCTGGCTGCGCCTGCCGCCCTCGGTCCATGTTGATGAGCTGGAAGCCCGAGCGCGAGAGCAGGCGGTCTATTTCGCCGCGGGCAAAGGGTTCTTTGCCTGCCCGAGCCAGGGCGCGCATCATCTTCGCTTATCATTCAGCTTTGTGCCCTTGCCCGAATTGCAGGCTGGCATCAAAACCTTGGGGAAACTAATCGCGCAGTTGATGGCGTAGCAGAAGATGACAGACCTAAAGACCAGCCGCAACATCAAAGCCGAGATTGCGCAGAGGGGCTACAGCCTGCTGCGCGCTGGCGACCTGCAAATCAGCGACGAATTGCTGCAGGCTTGGCAGAGCCTCACAATCGATTACGCCGATCTGCCAGCCGACGACTACCTGCCGGGCGGCGCGCGCTATCGTTTTCGGCGCTACGGGCGCTTTCGTTTCTCGCCTTTGAATGGCGGCTTGAAGCGCTTGCCGCACCAGGATTATTTCCAGAGCGCTGATATCAATCGTGTCACTGGCGGCATTATCCGCAAGTTCGCCCCATTGATGGATACCACCTTCGACAATCGCTTTCTGCAAGAGTTAATCCGCTTCGATTTCGCTCAGTTCCCGCTCGAAGACTTTCAACTGGAGCAAGATTGGGAAGTGCAGGCGCATCTGATACGCGTCACCGCGGCTGCCAAGGAGCAGGGGCGCCCGACGCCAGAAGGCATCCACCGCGATGGCGCCGCCTTCGTGACGGTGCACCTGGCTGAGCTGGTTAACGCCCGCGGCGGCGAAGTCTCCATTTATGATGATGAGCGCCAACTCTTGACGAGCTTTCGCCTAGAAGAAATGCTGGATAGCTATCTATTCAACGATGCGATTCTGTGGCATGCAGCCGAGCCGATTCGCCCGGCGGCACCGCTGCATGGCGCTATTCGCAGCATTCTGACATTTGATTATCACCCGAGCGCAGCGCAATCTTAAACAGAAAAGCCCGCCTAGGCGAGCTTCTCACGCGAATCGCACAGGGAAGAAAGGACTCGAACCTTTAACCTTGTGCTCCAAAGGCACCTGCTCTGCCGATTGAGCTACTTCCCTATACCGGGCGAGTATTGTAGCAAAACGCGCAAAAAGCTCAAGCGCGAAACCGACGCGAGAAAGCGCCAGCGCCTGACGTTTAGGAGGGAGTGGTGAATTATTGATATAAGGCTTGCTTGTGCTGAGTCGTAGGGGCGATCCTTGGATCGCCCAAAACCCGCTTCTGCAACTGTGGGCGACACAAGTGTCGCCCCTACATCTTCAAGATCAATGTGACAATCGTCAACGAAAGACAGTAATCTCTGTGCCCTCTGTGTCTCTGTGGCGAAAATAATTTGAAGCGATTGCCCTGTCCCGTTTAGGAAACTAACTGGGGGCTCGCCACTTGCCGAGGTATACTCCGATCCAGCTTCATTACAGGGAGAGAATTGATGCGAACCAAGTATATCGCAGTTCTGATCGCGTTCTGTACGCTCATCGCCCTTGCGTCGGCGCAAATTGACAACTGCTGTTTTCTTGACAGGCAATGCAGCAGCGACCAGGAATGGACGAACGGCTACTGGGCATTCCAGAATGGGCAATGCCACGCGCCCGCGCCGCCTCAGCCGCAAATATCCCCCGCGCCCGTGGGCAATGTCCCGGCAAATGTAGACAACTGCTGTTACGTCGATCGACAATGCCATACCGACTTGGAGTGGATGGGCGGCTGGCACGCCTTTCAGGCTGGGCAATGCTACGCGCCCGCGCAGCCTCAGCCGCCGCAGATATCCCCCGCGCCCGTGGGCAATGTCCCGGCGAATGTTGATAACTGCTGTTATGTTGACCGACAATGCAATACCGACTTGGAGTGGATGGGCGGCTGGCACGCCTATCGGAACGGGCAATGCTTCGCGCCCGCGCAGCGCCTGGGCAGTGCACCGGCAACCGGCGGCAATTGCTGTTCCCTTGGTTGGCAATGCCGATCCGAAGTGGAAAGGGAGTACGGTTATTGGGCTTATCAAATCAACCAGTGTGCTGGCCTGCCGCAGACTTCCGCGGTCACGCTTACGGGACCCGTGCCCAGGATAGAAGGTTCGGGTCGATTTGTTGCTCACATTACAGATACGCTTAAATTTATGAAGAGCGTAGCGCCGGACTGGTACAACTATGTGATAACCGGAATGGACTCAATCGTTGAAGAACCGGTCGACTATCAGAACACAACCTGCTCCGCTTTTGCTTATGTTCACGAAAGAAAAGCCACCGTGCAAACTTGCTTTATGAGATGGACGATAAACGGGAATGAGCCCTCTGTGTTCGATCAAGCGATAACAGCTGAGTCGCTTGCCCACGAGGCTTGCCACATACATACGCATGAAGAGGGAAAGCACTTTGCGACGCAAGAAGACGAGGAAGCGGAGTGCAGGAAATTCGGAAAGGGCGCAAGAGCACTCCTTAACACCGCCATCGCAACGGGTCTTGACCCGAGGCGTGGGACGCAATACTTGAAGAAAGATCACGAAATAAGCGAGCTCAGACAATTCTGCTCGGCAGGATATAGAGCAGATCTGTTTTGTCCGACGCTTCAAAGGTTGGAAAGCATATGGGCAAACGTGCCATACTCGGTTTTCCCACCCGGGGCGCCTGATTGGTAGAGAGATTAGCAAATCCTGAGTCGGAGCTTTTACAAACTCCAATATCCACAAAATTCACCACTCCCAAACCGCCGCGAGAAAACGCCAGCGCCTGACGTTTAGGAGGGAGTGGTGAATTATTGATATAAGGCTTGCTTGTGCTGAGTCGTAGGGGCGATCCTTGGATCGCCCAAAACCCGCTTCTGCAACTGTGGGCGACACAAGTGTCGCCCCTACATCTAGGTTATGCAAATACAGAATATCGGCCTGAATATCTCATAATTCACCACTCCCGTTTAGGAAACTAACTGGGGGCTCGCCACTGTCCGAGGTATACTCCGATCCAGCTTCATTAGAGGGAGAGAATTGATGCGAACCAAGTATATCGCAGTTCTGATCGCGTTCTGTACGCTCATCGCCCTTGCGTCGGCGCAAATTGACAACTGCTGTTTTCTTGACAGGCAATGCAGCAGCGACCAGGAATGGACGAACGGCTACTGGGCATTCCAGAATGGGCAATGCCACGCGCCCGCGCCGCCTCAGCCTCAGATATCCCCCGCGCCCGTGGGCAATGTCCCGGCGAATGTAGACAACTGCTGTTATGTTGACCGACAATGCAATACCGACTTGGAGTGGATGGGCGGCTGGCACGCCTTTCAGGCTGGGCAATGCTACGCGCCCGCGCAGCCTCAGCCGCCGCAGATATCCCCCGCGCCCGTGGGCAATGTCCCGGCGAATGTTGACAACTGCTGTTATGTTGACCGACAATGCAATACCGACTTGGAGTGGATGGGCGGCTGGCACGCCTATCGGAACGGGCAATGCTTCGCGCCCGTGCAGCGCCTGGGCAGCGCGCCGGCAACGGGAGGCAATTGCTGTTCCCTTGGTTGGAACTGCTCACAGAATTGGAAAGGGGGCGTGGAAATAGAGCAGGGTTATTGGGTGTATCAAATCAATCAGTGCGCTGGCCTGCCGCAGACTTCCGCGGTCACGCTTACCGGACCCGTGCCCAGGATAGAAGGTTCGGGTCGATTTGTTGCTCACATTACAGATACGCTTAAATTTATGAAGAGCGTAGCGCCGGCTTGGTACAACTACGTGATAACCGGAATGGACTCAATCGTTGAAGTGCCCAACGTCCCCGGTTGGCAACCCGGGGACACGTGCACCGCGCGCGCGAATGATCGCGAAAGAAAAGCTACCCTGGAATCTTGTTGGATAGATTATACCCAACGGCAGATTGGAGTCTCTCACCCTTATTTCGATCAAAAAGATACGGCTGCGGCGCTGGGCCATGAGGCTTGCCACATACATACGCATGAAGAGGGAAAGCACTTTGCGACGCATGAAGACGAGGAAGCGGAGTGCAGGAAATTCGGAACGGGCGCAAGTGTGCTCTTTTCCAGCACCCTCTCAACGGGTCTTGACCTGAGTCAGGGGACGCTCTACTTTGATAAAGAACGCGTACTAGGCTTGCTCAGACAATACTGCTCGGAAGGATATAGAGCCGATCTGTTTTGTCCGACGCTTCAAAGGTTGGAAAGCATATGGGCAAACGTGCCATACTCGGTTTTCCCACCAGGGAAGCCTGATTGGTGAGTTTAGCCATCACCGTTCTCGGGGATGCGCACGCCGATGGCTTCGTCCAGCGGCACGACCAAGGCGACGCCGTGATTTGGCTCGGTCAGGTCGCCCATGACCGCGCGCGCTTCGTCCAACAACATCGGCACCAGCTCTTCCGGGACGACCGATAATAGCACGTGGTTGTTTAGCTCCATCTCCCGCAGCACGTAAGCCATCATGCTGGTCATGGAGCTGGCGATGTGCAGCGGCACCTCCAAACTGTCGCCCGTCATCTTGCGCTGCAAGCTGTACAAGCCAAAGCTCTTGAGAACGGTGACGCCGGGCGCGCCCGCCTCTTGCCAGCGAACGGCGACATCCAGCCCATTTTCCACATTGGAAGTGATGAGGATAATCAATTTCATCATGATTAGTCTCCTGCCGCTGCGCCAGCTAGCGCGGGATTGGCGATTTTGTCCTGATTCTTGCCTTGGAATACCCAGCGCACCATGGGCGGGGTCAGCACGGTCGTCAACAGAATGACCATGAAGAGCGAGGCATACAGCTCGCTGCCGCCATCTAGCAGGCCGCTGGACAAGCCAATCGAAATGATAATCAAACCGACTTCGCCGCGCGAGACCATGCAGACGCCAACGCGAAGCGACTCACGCAGATTGAAGCCGCCCATGCGCGCGCCAAGCCCGGCGCCGAGCACTTTGCTGATGACCGCCATCACGAGCAGTATCAGCATGAAGGGCAGCGCATCCAGCGGAAAGGCGCTGAGATCCGTTTCCAAGCCGACATCGATAAAGAAAATCGGCACCAGAAATACATAAGCCAAGTGGCTCATCGTCTGTTCGATATCGTGTTTCATTGTGGGCGCTAATTTACTCAAGCCAACTCCAGCGATAAAGGCGCCAGTGATAGCCGCCACCCCGCCGAGATACTCCGCCGCCCAGCCGAAAAGCAGGGCGCTTATCAGAGCGAATATCGGTATGCCGTATGCTTGCGAAAGCTGCGGGCGGCGCTGAATCCACTGCATGACGCGCGGCAGCACATACCAAGCCAGCAAGAAAGCGATCACAATATAGCCCACCATCTGCGCGATGATTACAATAAATTGGCTGAGGTCCCCGCTGCCTTCCGCGCTGCCGGCGCCAGCCAGCACCAGCGTCAAGGAGACAGCCAGGATGGCGAGCACATCGTCAATCAGGGCGGTGGCGAGCAGGGCATTGCCCTCCTTGGTGTGCAGATAACCCAGCTCGAGCAGAACCTGCGCCGATATGCTGACGGAGGTGGCGGCCAGGGTGACGCCAGCGAACAGAGCCGGCATCATATCGTGGCCCCCCGGCAGGGCAACCGCGACGGTAAAAGCGACCGGCACCACCACGCCCAAGATACCAGCGAAGACTGCCACTTTGCCGACTTTCACCAATTCGCTGAGATGCACTTCCAAACCGATGTTGAACATCAGCAGCAGCACACCCAGCTCGGCGAATTCCTTGATCGTATGCTGCAAGTCGACCCCTTGCAGGATCCCCCAATGCAGCATGTCCAAGACGGTCGGGCCAAGAATGACGCCGACGATCAACTGCCCCAGAACCCGCGGCTGGTTGAGCTTGCGGGCAATTGCGCCACCGGCCCGCGATGCCAGCAGGATGAGGCCCAGCGCCAGCATCAGCGGGACGAAGGGATTCACATCGGCGGCATGCTCTTCGGTCGATTCCGCCAAAGCTGGCATATCGCTGACGATGAACAGCAAGGCGAAAGTAAGAGCGCAAATGAAGAGACGCCGAGAGAGCGACCCGCCCAATCGTTTCAAGGGTGTTTGCCTTTCTCCGCTCATATCTTGCTAGCTACCTCATGCATTATAATTGAAATATCGATTTCTGTTTTGAAAATGAAGGTGGCATGATGAAAATCAGCGCGCTTGAGCTATTTACCGTTCCGCCTCGCTGGCTCTTCCTGAAGCTGTCCACCGATGATGGCTACGAAGGCTGGGGCGAGCCGATTGTCGAAGGGCAGGCTGGCACCGTCCGCGGCGCAGTCGAAGATATGGCAGATTATCTGCTGGGGCGCGACCCGCGGCAGATTGAGGACATCTGGCAGACTTTGTTCCGCGCCCGTTTCTACCGCGGGGGACCCGTCATGATGAGCGCCATCGCCGGCGTCAACCAGGCGCTGTGGGATATCAAGGGCAAAATCCATGGCTTGCCGATTTATGAGCTGCTGGGCGGCAAAGTGCGCGACCGAGTGCAGATTTACGCTGGCATTGGCGGCGAGACGCCCGCCGAAGTAGCGGCGCAGGCGCAGCAGCGCAAGGACGACGGCTTGCAAGCGGTCAAGCTGGGCGCTGTCAACACGGTGCATTACATGGATACCTTTCGGCATATTGACGAGGCGGTAGCGCGGGTGGCGGCGGTGCGGCAGCAGGTGGGCGCCGATTTTAGCATCGCGGTTGATTTTCACGGCAAAGTCCATAAGCCGATGGCGAAGATGCTAATACGCGAGCTTGAGCCATTTCACTTGATGTTTGTCGAGGAGCCGATCTTGCCCATGCACAATGAATCGCTGCTTGATATCAAGCGCTCAACATCGATTCCGATTGCTACCGGCGAACGTATGTACTCTCGCTGGGATTTCAAGACAATCCTGGCTGAAGGCAGCGTCGATATTATTCAGCCCGATGTCTCTCATGCGGGCGGCATCTCGGAAGTTCTTCGCATTGCGGCGATGGCGGAAGCCTACGATGTCGCGCTGGCGCCGCATTGCCCGCTGGGTCCCATCGCGCTGGCCGCCTGCATACAAGTGGATGCGGTCGCCTATAATGCTTTGATTCAAGAGCAAAGCCTCGGCATTCACTACAATAAAACGGCTGACCTACTTGATTATCTGGCTGATCCAGCGCTGTTTCATTATGAAGATGGCTTTGTCCAAGTGCCGACGGCGCCCGGGCTGGGCATTGAGCTGGACGAAGCGAAGATACGCGCCGCCTCCGATCACAATTTCCGCTGGCGAAACCCCAGCTTGCGGCGGCGAGATGGCTCGGTGGCGGAGTGGTGATGCCTCGCCTCACTCAAAGCGGGCGGCGTCGACGGCGCCGGCGGATCTGCCATGCAGCAGTTTGTCCACCGCAAGCTCGGTGGCGGCGGCCGCCAGCGCCAAGCCATGCCCGGTGAAACCGACTGCGAAGCCGACGCGCGGCTTGCCGGGCAAGGTGCCCACCAGTGGCAGCCCATCGCAGCTGAAGCCCATGATCCCGCTCCAGCGATGCGCCACCGGTGCCTTCACATCGGGGAAGTACGTTTCGAGATAGCGATCGAGAAAGGCATGCACCTTCGGGTTCAGCCGATCTTCGGCGCTGTCGTTTTCTTCATGCTGATAGTGCTTGCGCCCGCCGCCCAGCAAAAATCGCCCGTCAAAGGTGCTGCGGTAATACATATAGCCGTAATCGCTGTAACCGCAGTAGGGTAGCGGGATATGATCGAGCGGCTCGGTGACCAGGCATTGCGCCCGCGTCGGCCTCACCTTGCCGACGAAGTAGGGATCGATCATCGGTGAATAGGCATTGGTGCAGAGCATGACATAGCGCGCTGTGAAAATGAACTGGCGTGTATAGACACGCAGGACATCGTCTAGCTGCTCGAGATGGTAAAGCTCGTTATTGGCGATCAGCTCCGCGCCAGATTGCGCCATGACCGATTTCGCCAGCAAATAAGGCTGAACGCCGGCATCCAGCGGCTGCTCGATAGCGGCGAAATAGCCCCGCCCCGTGGGATCGCGGCTGTAATACTCGATTTCGATTTGGTCAGCTGCAAGCGCGCGGGCGGCCAGCTCCAGCTCCTTCGCCTCTGCTTGGGTCTCAGCCAGCAGCAGGGAGCCGCTGTTGTCGATGGGCACAGCAAAGGGGCTGTTCTTGATAAACTCTCGCCAATGCCCGAAACTGCGGCGGGACAGTTCCCAGACTTCGCGCGCGACAGCTCGTCCATATTCTTCGATGGCGCGGTGATAATAGATATCGAGCCCGCTGATCATGAAGCCGGCGTTGCGTCCGCTGGCGCCCAAGCCGACATCGCGCGCATCGGTAACCAGCACGTCGCGCCCTTGGACCTGCTTGGCGAAATACGCGGCCGCGCCCCCAGCCAAACCAGCGCCCACCACCAAGAAGTCGATTTCGCGCTCGACCTGCCCCGCGCGCTGCCAATGTGAAACGGTCATTCCTATGTCGATCTGTCTAAATCAGGTTGCTCGTGGAACATGGTGAACTGTTTTGGATCCGCATTGTTTGAATGGACAGCATACATCTCAGACGAGGACAATCGATATTTTGAAATTTCTACATAATCTTTGTTGGCCTCAAAGCAAATAAACTGCCGTCCTAGCCTCTGACTTGCAACAGCTGTTGACCCGCTTCCTGCAAATGGATCTAAGATGATTTGTCCTTCTCGTGTTGACAGCTTAATTAGAAACTCCAAAATAGAGACAGGTTTCTGTGCCTCATGCCATCGTTCCTCATCCTCATTAAACCAGCATTTGATGAGATTAGTAGGATTCTTGCCTTTGGTTTGTACGGCCGCTACATTTACTGCTCCTACTTCATTTTCAAGCACGACATCAGTGATTGTATGTGGGTAAGGCTTGAAGAACCATGCAATGGGTTCCCATATGGGCGCTAGATTTCCTAGTCGCCACCCAGACCACTTCTCTGCTTCATCATACAGGCCCCGTCTCGACATAACTATACTAATGCGCTGCGCTCGATGGTGCGCATTGTTTTTTTCCCAAGCCAAAATATCTTTAAGAAGGAAGCCACTGTCTTCCAGAGCAACAATGGCGCGATGTAAGGTTCTTCGAGCCCCAAATATGAAGACGCTTGCGCCTTCTTTCATCTTTGGATAAAGCTGAGAAGCCCATTGGTAACACCATGCCTGATACTCCTTTGGAATCGAACGGTCTGCTTCACTCCAGCCACGTATAGGTTTACCACGCCTCTTGAAACCGCTTTTACCGCGCTGTGCCGGGGATTGTCCTAGGAGAGCCGAGTTAGTGTTTTGGTGCAGAACGTCCCATTCGTCAAGATTGATTCCGTACGGAATATCTGAAATGCAGCAATGTACCGAATCATCAGGCAAAGACGGGATTAATTCTAAGGCGTCTCCTGCGGTGACGTTGTTTATATGTTTAGACATTTAATCTTTGACTCACTTTGGAGATAGATCTGGCTATATGATCTATCTTCTGATCGATCCTCTCTGCCCTGATGAGTCTAGAAATTGCAGCCTCCTTTGATAGGTGCCGATAGTTTCGCTTAACTGATTCCCAGTAGGCAATGCCTTCACTACCAACTAGTTCGGCTGCATCAACCGCTTGTTGTTTAAAGCTGCGAAGTTCCTGATAACTTGAATTTGTGATGGCAACGACTGAATCGTCAACTGCTTCCCAATAACGCCGAGCGCCCTTGCCGGGAGACAATTTGGACGCAGTCTGCCAGAGACTATCAAGCGGGACCTTCACATTAAAATCTAACAAAAACTTTAGATGAATATAAGACAGTAGGGTAACATTCCTGCTCTCTGCTTGTTCATATATTTGGCTAGATCGAGCGGGATACTGGTATAGTGGAGCTACTAAGCATGCATAAGTGTTCCCGCGCCGCCAGTCGTCCAGAGCTGAGATCTTGAAATCCTTTTGATTCTTTGCGGTACGGCTTAAACGAAACGCTTTCGCATCAGCTACTATCGAGTAGCTAGATGAAATACCGCGAATATCAGCAGAGTCTCCTCGTACGCGGATTACATCGGACCGAATGTCGAGGAAGTTAAATGTAATGTTTAGAAGAATATCGCAATATTTTGCCCACAGTTTCTCTTCCGATGAATCATGAGCATATTGTTCAGGGATTATACCGCAGTGCAATAAGTTCTCACTTAGCTGGGTGGGCGCAATGTCCTTGACGTTTTGTTCTAAGACGTCAAAAGCATCTTTTTGGCCCGAGATAGATTCTATAAAAGAAACTGCGTAGGATCTGTCCACAATTCTGCCTGTGAATTCGCTTTGCGCAGTTTGACTATGTTACGGCGCTGGGCGTACTTGAATTTCATTATCTTCTTGATTTTCGTTCAACCTTATTCATGTTCATCTCTATGCCTATTGATAATAGTCGGCGATGTGTGATTGTCAAATGGGCGCGGCTTGCTGGCGCCTGTTTGCTGGACCGCGCTGCCCAAATCTTTCCTGATGATAGTCGGCGCTGCGCGTTTGTCAAATCAGCGCTGCTAGGACTTTGGCTTAATCGATGTTAGAATACATGCGCTTGAAGCATCCGACCTCAAGCAAAGCTGTCAAACACGGGAGGCTATAAATGAGATCAAGTAAAACTGTAATAATGTTGGCGCTGCTGTTCTTGCTGCTTACACCCTTTGCCGCCGTATTGGCTGATGGCCATCTGCCCGACCTCGACGGGCGGACGGTGGTTGTCGCGGTCGATAACGCCTATATCCCCTTCAGCTTCATTGACGAAAGCGGCGAAGCGATGGGCTGGGATTATGATGTCCTGGAGGAAATCTGCGCTCGGTTGAATTGCGTCACGGAATGGATCGAAACTGGCTGGGAAGGTTTGATTGTCGCCGTCTCGCGCGGTGAATATGATGTCTCGGCTGGCGGCATTACCATCACCGATGACCGCAGCGAGGTTGTCGACTTCTCCGATGGTTACATCAGCACAATCCAGCGCCTCATGGTGCGGCTGGATGAAGATCGTTTCGCTTCCGCCGCCGAGTTTGCGGCGGGTGATTTTCTCATTGGCGTGCAAGTGGCGACCACCAATTACATCGCGGCGGCCGAACTTATCGGCGAAGAACGCGTCGTGCCTTTCGATTCTTTTGGCTTCGCGGTGCAAGCGCTGATTGCTGGCGATGTGGATGGCGTGGTTATGGATGATGTCGCCGGGCAAGGGTATGTTGGCGTCAATTCCAGCGATATCAAGCTGCTTGATGATGAACTGGTTTCCGATGAGCTTGGCTTCATTTTCGCCAAAGATTCTGAACTGGTTGAGCCTTTTAATATGGCGCTCGACAGCATGCGCGAGGATGGCATGCTTGATGCCATCAATGCCAAGTGGTTCCCGCCAACTGACGCGATGGAAGAGATGATGCTGCCCGACCTCGACGGGCGGACGGTCACTGTCGCTGTTGAGAACGGCTATCCGCCTTTCAACGTGCTCAATGAAGAAACTGGCGAAGGCGAAGGCTGGGATTATGACACCCTGGGTGAGATTTGCGGGCGGCTGAACTGTGTGCCCGAGTACATCGAGACCAGTTGGGAAGGTCTGATCGTGGCGGTCTCCAATGGCGAATATGACATGGCGGCTGACGGCATCACCATCACCGAAGAACGGGCTGAGATTGTCGACTACTCCGAGGGCTACATCGACGTTATCCAGCGCATGATGGTGCGCGTGGGCGAAGACCGTTTCACCACCGCCGACGACTTTGTCGAGGGCGATTTCGTCATCGGCGTTCAAGTGGCGACCACCAATTACATCGCCGCTGCCGAATTGCTGGGCGGCGACGAAGAGCGCATTGTCGGCTACGGCGAGTTCGGCTTGGCGGTGCAGGCTCTGATTACGGGTGATGTTGACGCGGTTGTCATTGATGATGTCGCGGGCCAAGGCTACACTGGGCTAAACGCCGATAAGATCAAGCTCCTGCCGGATGACCTGATCAAGCAGCAGCTGGGCTTCATCTATCCGCAAGGCTCAGACCTGGTTGAGCCATTCAACATGGCGCTGGCCGCGATGCGCGAAGATGGCACGCTGGCTGCTATCAACGCCAAGTGGCTCGGCGACAGCTAAGCCTAGGCGGCTACGACGCGATAAATTGGCAAGCGAATTCCTGGGGCAGGGCGACGCCTTGCCCGGCCGTTGCATTTGGCTGAGGCTTGTGAGGAAATGTGAGGAAACCGAATGAGGTCCCGCCAGCCTGAACCCGATTTGCAAGAAGTGATCGCTGAATCACGCGGACGGGCGATGCGCCTGGCGCGCCTGTATACCTTGCCATATTGGATCTTCTTCCTGGCGATTCTCGGTGTCCTGCTGGCGATCAGCATCATCACGGACAAAGTTTATTCGAATATCTTCCGGCAGCTGATGGAAGGCGTTAGCATGACGCTTTTCGTCAGCATCGCCTCGTACTTGACGGCGCTGTCCATCGCGGTCATTGTCGGCATTGTGCGCTCGAATCCGCCGGCGCCGCCGCAATCTCGCGAATCGAGGCGCAAGAGCCTCATGCGGGTTCTGCGCATCGGCGCTTACAATGTCTGCACCGTCTACGTCAGCGTCATGCGCGGCATTCCGATACTGGTTGTGCTGCTGGTGACGGGCTTCATCGTGGTGCCGGCGCTGCGCGATCTCATCAACAGCAGCGTGGTGGAAAGCATCCGCGACCTGGCTGATAACCCAGACATCCCCGATTTGATATGGCGCGGCAGCTCGGCTGGCACCGCCATTGTGGCGCTGGCTATCACATACGGCGCCTACATGTCAGAGACGGTGCGCGCCGGCATTCAGTCCATACCCAAGGGGCAATTTGAAGCGGCTTACTCAGTCGGTATGACTTACTGGCAGACGATGCGCTCGGTTATCCTGCCGCAGGCTTTTCGCAATGTGCTGCCGCCGCTGGGCAATGACTTCGTGGCGATGATCAAAGATTCTTCGCTGCTCGCCTTCCTCGGCATTCGCGATATCACCCAAATCGCGAAGACCTCGTCGGGAAGGTCTTTTCGCTATGTCGAGACCTATGCCGTCGTCGCCTACATGTATTTGACGCTGGTGATATTGGCGACGACAATGGTCAACCTGTTGGAAGACACGGTGAATAATGAGCGCGAAACCCCGCGGCTGGTGAGGCGCTTGCAGGCGCTTGCCCCCGGCAAGAAGAAGCGCGAGCTCGCCGTCGAGTCCTTCGATTAGGTTTATTCTTCCGAGTAGAAGCCAACTTTGTTGCCTTCTGTATCCCGAGCCGACGAATCCGCCGCCGGCATTCTCGCCCAGCGCTGTCTTCGGCAGCAGCACTTCGCCGCCCGCTTCGGGCACGCGCGCCAAAGCCGCGTCCAGATCACCGCTGGATTGTGAAGTAAACCAGCGTGCCTTCGGTCGAAGGGGTATAGCCGTACTGCGGATTATGAACCAGGCAGCCGCCTACTTGCCCGTCATGCGGGAAGACGCCGAGCCTGCTGCCCATCGTCTCGCGCAGGTCGTTCACGAAAAGCTGCTTGCCGATGACCGTCTCGTAAAACTTGCGGGCGCGCTCAAAGTCAGCCACTGGCACCTCGAACCAATTGATTGGGGACATGCCTCACTCCTAGAAGTTATCGCTGGCTTTGCGCCAAACTTTGGTCGCGCTCAGCGGCGGCAGCCGAAGCCAGGTCAGCGCCATCGTTGCTGCCGGCCGCCGATAGCCGCTGCCGCTTCATCCGCTCGCTGAACTCAAGGCTGTCGTTGCTGTCAATGTCTTCGCTTATGAAGTCACTATTGAACTGCTGGCTATAGAACTGCACTTCATCCATCGCGTCGATGGTATCTTGCAGCTTGTCAAGCTCTTCTTTGATTTCGATGCTGAGGCGCTGGCCCCGGGCGCCTTTGGTGTCTTTGGCGCCGAGCAGCGACATTTGGGCGTAGACCGTGCCCAATGCCAGCAAAGTATTCTCCAGGTGGATTTCGGCGCGCTTGATGGTGCTGGCGCTGGCTTCGAGGCTTACCAACTGCTTCTGCAGAAATTCCAATTGCTGCATCCAAACCCGGCGCGTCTGCTCGTTGGTTTCAGTCTTGATGCGTTGTTTGACCTTGGCGATTTTGCGCGGCACCTGCTGCAGGTCGCGGGCGGCTAGGTCGTTATTCTCAAAATAATCGATGCGGTTCGCCAGGTTGTACATATGGGCGATCCAGTCATTGATATCGCTGATGAGGGTGCGCTTCCGGGTCTTCATGGCGCCGCGCGCGGCATCAGCCAGCTTGAGCATATTGCGCCGATACTCGAAGGCATCGCGCAGCCGCTCGCGCGAGACGCGATTGCGGATATTGCGCAGGTCGTACTCGCGTTCGAAATCCTCGGCTAAGGCTTGTTCGGTCGCTTCCGGGTCAGTCAGCGTCGAGGCGACCAGCACCGTCTGCGCCAAGCCGCCCAGCGCCAGCCAGAACCAGGGCTGCCATTCGATAAAGGGCAGGCTGACATCACCCACAAACAGGAACAGAATGAGCGTCACCATGAGCGTGACGAGTGTCTCCCAGCGCAAGAGCGCATTCGCCAGCAGTGTGCCGAAAACCTTCTGCCGCGCTTCACCGTTCACAGTCATGGTGATGAACTTCCTCGTAGACCGAACTCAAATCATAGACTTTATCGTGCTTGAAATTGCCTGCGCGAAGCACTTATGTCAATCGCCGACGGGACCGCCAGCCGGCGGCGGCAGCGCTTAGTCCGCGCTCAGCAAACGCTGGCGGCGCTCCTCCAATTGCAGCTCCACTTGGCCGATGCCCACCGTATCTTCAATCTGGTCAGACAGTTTGCGGCTGGCCAGCTCGGCGCGGGCGTCTTCTTGGTCGATCTGTGAATAGATGGAATCGAGCAAGCCGTCGATCTCTTGATCGCCGGAGGTATCGATCTTGTCCATGCTCTTCAAGGTCTTGGTCATCACCTTTTTGGTTTCCGCCAATTCCAGCAGCGAGCGCATCTTCTCCCGCTCTTGCTTGATGGTGGTCAGGCGTCCTTCCAGTTTGAGGCGCATGTTCAACATGCCTTGATATTGTTCTTCCTGCGATTGCCACTGCTCGAAGTATTCCTGCGCCAATTCTTGTTTGGTGTTGAGCTCGGCTTGCGCCGCCGCCGCCAGCTCGTCTTTGCCGCGCAGGATCAGCGTGTCGATATCGCGATCGAGCTTGTCCGACTGGTTGGCGAATTCTTTATATTTGCGCTCCAAAGTGCGCACAGAACCACCGACCGTCGCCGCTGAATCTTCAAGCGCTTCCAGGTTTCGCTCGACTTGTCGGATGTATTCATCCATGACCTTCAGCGAATTGGTCTCCAGCGCACGGTCAATCATGCCGTGCAAGTTGGCGCTGAAAAGTGTTTGGACCTTCTGCAAAATAGATGGCATCTTCGGTTTATCCCCTTATTGAGCTAGACCTTGCGCACCGCGGATTGCAGCCAGTATAGCATAGGTCAGAATTGAAATTCAAAAGTTGATTTCTCTCTCAACTATCATTGTTTACGCTGGATTTAAGGGCAGGTTGCGCCGTCGCTCAAGAAGAGCCAATCGCTTGATGAATTGCCAAGAGATCCGCGAGGATGGCAAAGCCGGTTTCCCGCTTGCCGGCGCCAGCGCCGATCAACGTAACATCACCCATCAGATCAGTCTCGATCGTGATGGCATTGGTCGACCCGCTGACGCTCGCCAGGGGGTCGCTGAGGGGCAGGCGGGTCGCTTGCACGGCGCCACCGGCCGGCGTCGCGCTGGCGATCAGCTTGTAACGCTGGCCGGCCGCTTTTGCCGCCGCGATATCGCCGGCGCCGATGCCCGTGATGCCGCTCACGTCCAGGTCAGCCATTTTGAGGCGGCTGCCGAATAAAGCATTGGCTAAGATCAAGACCTTGCCGGCCGCGTCCCAACCTTCGACATCGCCTGCTGGGTCGGTCTCGGCGTAGCCAAGTGCCTGCGCCTGCGCCAGCGCGTCAGCATAAGACATGCCAGTCTCCATCTGCGTCAGAATATAATTGCTTGTGCCGTTGAGGATGCCGCGTGCCGAGCGTATCGCGCAGCCAGCCAGCGCCTCTTCAGCCAGGCGCATCGTGGGCGTGCCAGCCATCACAGTCGCTTCGTAGCGCAGCTGCCGGCCTTTCTGGCGCGCCTTCGCCCGCAGCTTGGCATAATCCAAGGCGACTGGTCCCTTATTAGCCAGCGCCAGGTGCAAACCCGCATCTAGCGCCCGGTGGCAGGTATCAAGCGCCGGTTGCGCTGTTTGCAAATCCGTCGGGCTGGCTTCGACCAGCGCGTCAGCCTCGCCAGCGGCAATCATTTCGCCGGCTGTCAAGCCGCGCCGCAGCCCGGCCTGCTCGGGATAGCTGTCAAAGCTGCCGCGGGCCGCCGCTGCCAGCAAGCCGGGAATGTCCAGCCCGGCGGGGCGATACAAAGTACCCTTGCTGGCGGTTGTTAAGCCGATGATTGTCGCGCTGAATTCCTGCTTGTCTTGCAGCTGGGCGGCTTTGTCGCGCAAGATCTCAGCGAAGCCCTGCCCGACCGCGCCGAAGCCGATGAGAAGCAATTTCATATCTTGATCCCGTTTTTCGCTAACGATGTGGCTGCTATCATACTCAAGCCGAGGCGCAGGGCGATAGCCAATTTGCCTGGCTCGTTCGCGCAGTTCTCAGCGACCGCGCCCGCCAACCAGCCTTTCAAGGGCGGCCAGCGCTTTGTCGACGCTCTCTTGGGGGCGGACGCCAATCTGCTGGTCCACCAGAATGCCATGTTCATCGATGACCCAGTACGAGCGCGTGGCCGAAATCGGCAGTTTGATGATAAAGAGCTTGAAGCCCCAGGCATCCCAAGCCTCCAGCATCTGGTGCTCCGGGTCGGAGAGGAGATCGTATGGCAAGCGCTTGCGTCGCTTCCAGCCAGCCAGCGCATCGACGCTATCCGAGCTGACGCCGAGCAGAACGGCTTTTTGTGATTCGATGCGCGGGAAGCTGTCGCGGAAGGAGCAAGCCTGATTGTTGCAGCCCATGGTATTGGCTTTGGGGAAGGCGAAGATGACGACAGGCTGGCCCCGATAATCGCTGAGCCGCACGGGCTTTCCATCTTGATTCGGGAGTTCGAAATCTGGCGCCGCTTGTCCGATGCTGGGCATTGGCTGCTCCGGTTGAACTGTCTGCCTGCGCCAAGAGTATAGCATCATCTCGCGCTAGCTGAAGGCGGCTTCATCGCGGGCAATCGCTTCAAAATCATTTTGAATACAGAGGGCGCAGAGGGTCGCGTAGACACTGACCGCCCGCACAGAGATTTAATTCTATTTCTGGTAGAAAAAGGAGGCAATGTAGGGGCGACACTTGTGTCGCCCACAGTTGCAGAAGCGGGTTTTGGGCGATCCAAGGATCGCCCCTACGACTCAGCACAAGCAAGCCTTATATCAATAATTCAGCACTCCCAGCGCTAGGAAGGAAGGGAGTGGTGAAAGACGCAAAAAAATTTTGAGGCGATTGCCCTGAGACAAGCCCCCATTGTATACTGGCTTGCTGAATTCGCGGTTGACATCCAATCTGCGATGCCCGTGAATGATGACAGCCTGATGGCGCGCCGGCTATTTATGAAGCTATTCTCCCGCGGAAAACTAAGAGAGGTCCTGGATCCTGGGCTAGCGCTCGCGCTTCTTTTGGCTTTGTTCTGCCTGGTGCCGCTGGTGATGAACCCGGGCTTGCCCGCCGGCAGCGATGGGCTGTATCACCGTTTTCGCCTTGCCGACAGGTGGCTTGGCGCGGGGCTTGAGCAAGCCACGCCCGGCTTGGCGGATTATCTGGCCCGCTTATTCCGCTTTGCCTTGGGCGTCGGCGCGCTTGAGGCTTTGCGCTTGTTGATTCTCGTAAGTCTGCTCAGTTGCAGCGGCGGCATGTATCTCTTCTGTCGGCGGCGCAGCGGGTCTCTCGGCGCGCTCCTCGCTGGTTTGCTCTATGCCTACAGCCCCTATCTGATGTTCACGCAAGCCTATGCCCGCGGCGCCTATCCTGAATTGCTGGCTTTGGCTCTGTTTCCGCTGTTGCTTTGGCGCATCGACGCCCTGCGCGATAAGCCGAGCGCGCCCAACTTCGCGGCTCTTTTCCTGCTGCAAGTTTTATTGCTCGGCGCCCACGATATGACCGCGCTGCTCTTGAGCGCCATTGCCATCGCCTGGGTCGCCTTCGAAACTGCCATCCAGCGCTTCAACCGGGAAGCCAGCCAGCTCCAGCCCGAGCCCGGCTGGTTGGCGCTGGGCGCGTTGCTGCTGGGCATCATTGGCGCGGCGGCGCTATGGCTGCCCATGCTGCTGGCAAACCGATCGCCACCGGCTAGCCTCAGCCATGCGGACCTTCTGGAAGCCAGCCGAGCCTTCACCCGGCTGCGCGACTTGTTAGCGCCCGCGCCAATTCACGATGCCAGCGCCATCAACGGCTTGCGCGAGCTGCGGATAATGGGCAGCGCGCAATGGATTGCCGCGCTCACAGGCGCGCTTGGCGCCGCCGCGCTTTACATCAGTGGCTATCGAACGCGCCACCCGCAGGCTTTCCTCGGCACTGTCTATTTTGTCGCGCTGGTGGCTGTGCTCTTATGGCTGATGACGCCCGCGTCGGTCACCATTTGGGAAGGGCTGCGGTTGCCGCTCTTGCCCTGGCAATTGTTGGGCGGGCTGGCTGCTTGCCTAGCCATCAGCGCGAGCATGAATGGCATCTGGCTGGAAAGCCTGGCGCCGCGCTATCAGATGGGCTGGATTGCGCTGGCAATTGCGCTGCCTATCGTGACGGCAATCCCGCTGCTCTATGTGCCGGAATGGCGACAGGCTGATTTGGAATCAGCAATCAATGCCTACCATGAAGCGGAACCTGCGGCACCCCAGGCGCCTGCGCCAGTCGCTGAACAGGCAGCCCCGCCCGACGCGCATTCGCCGTGGACCGATGTATTCCCGCCGATCGCCGCTGCCTTTTCGATTGCTTTGCTCGGCTTCGCGCTCTGGTTCCTGCACACTCGAGAGCCGCCCGCATTTCCCTACTGGGCAAGCCCGCCTTTGTCTCGCCGCGGCCTCAGCGGGATATTGCTTGGCGGGGGCATCGCGCTGCTGTCATTCGCCATCACCTTCCGCGACGGGGTCGCCTGGCTCAGGTCTCCGCCGGGCGAAGCCCTGCCAGCCCAGGTTCGCCGCCAATTCACGCTTGAAGACAGCTTGCAATTGCTGGGCTACGATCTCGATGGCCAGCGGTGGCATGCCGGCGAGACAGTGCTGGTGAATGCCTACTGGTATGCGCCCGAAGCGACCGACAAAGCCTTCGCCAGTTTCTTGGTCTTATCCAGTAATGGCGAACAAGTCGCGCAGAGCCAGCGGCAGCAGCCCGGGGGGCGCGCCGTCAGCGAATGGTGGAGCGCCAGCGCTTATATGATCGATAGCCACCAGCTGCTGCTGCCAAGCGACTTGCCGCCGGGCGATTATGACTTAGCTATCGGCTTGGCGGTCTGCGCGGGGCAGCCGCCGGCGACTGCCTGTCAAGCTGGTTACGAGGGGGGTGAATCGGGCAGCCTGAACATTGCCTTGGAATCGATTCGGCTGGAAGCCCGCTAGTAGCCGCCGGTTGGATCGGGGTAGGCGTGCCCGCCACCGTAGCTGAAGAACTCAAGTGCCGGCTCGGGGGTGGCGCGCGGTGGCAGCGGCGCGCTGTAGTCGATGGGCAGCGAGCTGATCACCGCCTTGGTTGTCAAGGTAAAGAGCGCCATCCAGCCGATTGTGCCATCCGCGTCTACCTTTACCCAGGGGCTGTATGGACTGCGGGCGAGCAGTTTGACTTGCTGGCCGAAAGGGAGGCCCAGCTTGATGCGAAAGGCGGTATCCGGCGCCTCGCGGAGATTGCCGCCCGCCGGCACATTGACCGAAGCCAGATCGGCATAGGTGCCCAAGCGCTGCGGTGGCGTCGGCGTCAGATCGTAGACTGCCCCTATATCGCCCAGATTGCGCGCCAGCAGTTCGGCGCTCATCCAGCCAGTTTCACCATTGCCCAGCCGAATGTGCAGCCAGCGGCGGTCGGCGCTGATGCCAAGCACGCTCATCGTTTCGCCAGCCGGGACTTGGAAAAGCAGCCTCGATTCGATGTCTGGCGCGGCTCGCATATTGACGCCGCCTTGCGTCTGCGCATAACCAGGTTGGGGTATCGGCAGGGGGCGCTCGAATAAGGCGACTGGCAGATGCTCAATCAAGCCGTAATCCAGCATAACCGGGTTGCCCGGCTGCTGCGCGGGCTTGGACCAATCGTCTTCGTCATAGCGCAGGTTCAGCTGCTGCCCGACATACAGATTGACGGCTTGCCCAAAGGCGGAAAGGCGAACTTGCCCTTCGATCGCAATGAAGCGGCTGCTGTCCCCTAGGGTTAAGACAATGAGCGTCCCGTTGATTTCAGCGGCGACGCCATTGATTGTGAGATAGGCGCTTTGCCCATAGACACTCTGCAGCGCCAGCGCGCCTACCGGTGGCGCTGCGTCACAGTCCGATGGCATCTCGCCGCTGGCTACCGTGAAGGAGCGCCACTTTGGCGCGTCGCGATTCGCGGTCGCCCGGCTGGCGATACGCAGGTCGCCGATCAGGAGCGCGCCCAGCCGCAGCGCTTCTTCCAGCCGCAGCCAGAACAAGCCGCCGCCACGCGCATCGCCCAAGGGCGGGCTATGCAGGCTGTCGATGCTCGCTGCTTCTGCTATGGCGCCCGGCGCGTCTAAGGCGACTGTAGCCGGTTCAAGCACAGGCGCCAGCCCACCACGGCAAAAGCGGCCGTCTGGCGCCGCCAGGCAATGGTCGCTGGCGGCGGTGTATTGCGCTTGCAGCGCGTCGGCGCAGGTGGCTGGCTCTAGGGCGGTTCTTGCGGCTGGCTCAGGCTCGGCGATTGTGGCTGTCGGCTGGTAGCGCGCAAGGGTCGGCACCATGGTGGGAATGGCTGTCGGCGTCAGGTACACGATGTCTGCTGTCGGCCTTTTCACCGCGTCTGAGCGGGTCGCGGCCGCATCCTCCGCCGCGCAGGCGGAAAACAGGCTGAAGCTGAGCAGCGCGAAGACAAGACGCGCCTTCATGTCAACTCGCAAGGGGACCCTCGCTATGCTAATTTATGCGCCGGCGCTGGCACAGGCGCCAGCCTGCGCCGCTTAACCCGCAAGCGGGCTTTCTGGCTTAGTGTTTCGCCAGAAATTTCAGCGCCTTTTCGATGCTTTTCTTAGGGCTGATTTTGAGCTGCTCGTCCAGCACGGTACCGTCGGCGCCGATGACCCAATGCGAGCGAATGACGCCCATGTATTTCTTGCCGTACATAGACTTTTCGCCCCAAGCGCTCCAAGCCTCCAGCACTTGATGCTCGGGGTCGGAAAGCAAATCATATGGCAGGCGCTCGTCTGCTACCCACTTTGCCAGCGCGGCCGGCTGATCGGGGCTAATGCCGAGCACGACCGCATCAGCCGTCTCGATCTGCGCGGCGTTATCGCGGAAGCCGCAAGCCTGGACGGTGCAGCCCGTCGTCGCCGCTTTTGGATAGGCGAAAAGCAAGACCTTCTTGCCGCGATAATCGCTCAGCCTTGTCGCCTCGCCGCGCTGGTTCAACAATTCAAAATCGGGCGCCATTTCCCCTACAGCTGGCATGGCTTCTTCCTTTCTCCGCTCGAGCCTTGTCTAGGGTTTTAGTGTCACTGCTTGCACGATTGTACACCGGGCGATTCTAACCCATCATGAACCGATGGCATAGCGGGCGCCGCGGCTCAAGCTTTACTTGCGATCTGCCGGCGCGCCTCATCGATGCCCAGCCACAAGGTCGCCGTCGCCTGAGCCGGCATGGACAGGTGAAGCGCCGGCGGGAAGCGCGACAAGAATGCTTCGTCGCTATCGATTGGTGCCATGATAAGGCTGTCGCTCTGCGTCTCAGCGGCGGTGCTCAAGGGCATATCGCTATCAGCGGCTGAGACCCGCGCGTACCAAGCCGGGTCATGAATCAGCAGCAGGGCGCTGATTTCGGGCCGTAGCGTGAGCAGATTGAGGATGATGCCGGTCGCACAGAGCTGGGCTTGCCCATTAGCCAGCAAGTTCCGCAGATAGCGCATGGCCGGCTGATCATAAAAGTAATCCCAGCGTTGCGGCTGGTCTGCCTCGGGCAGCCCAAAAAGCTCTTCCAGCACCTCGCGCATGATTTGGTGTTTGACGCTCCACTCCCGCCGATCGCTGAAGCCCGCCGTCGTCGGCTGGAACATCATGGCTGGCAGCACGTGCATCATGTTGCTGTCGAAGGCGGTTGCCTGCGAGCGCCGAGCCAAGATTGCCCGATAGCGCGCGCCGTCGTTGAACACGGTTAAGACGCCGATGCCGATGGCGGCGCTGCGTTTATCGCCCCGCAGGAGCGCCCCCGCTGGCGAGACCAAGCGGTGATAGGCGCTGCGTGATGGCGCGCGCAGGGGACCCGCTTTGACAGCGTCACGCAGTTCCCGCTCGAAGGCGGCGCAGGTCGCGAGCATGTCATAGTAGCGGCCGATCTGCCCGCGCAGCTTCAATGGCTTTTGGCGGATCTGCTTCAAAGTGAAGGTGACGCCGTTGTAGAGCGTCGCTTTGCTATTTTGCAGATCATGCAGATAGCCGTAGTCGTAGCTGGGGAAATCGCGCGCTTCCGGCGTCGGCAGCCAGGCATCGAGCAAGCTATCGACATCATAGACCTGCGCCTCGGATGGGTAGAAAACAGTCACCGGATGCGCCAGGCGCTGCCGACGGAAAAGCTGGCATTGGTAGAGGCGCGCCAAGTAGTCGGTCACGCGCTGGTAGTCATGGCTCTTGAGGGGCATAGCAGAGCAATCGCGCCCGATCATAGTAAGCGCCTCGGTCGCCGATGAGGTTCATGCCCAGCGATTTTACCATATCGCCGAAATCAGGTATACTCTTCTGCACGAGGCGAGTGCCAATGTTCGGGAAAGGATGAGCCAGTCTATGGCGACGCAAGACATCCGCTTGGAACGGATTGACAGAGAATACGGCAGCCTGCGCCAAGCGCAAAACCGTTTGATGAATAAGGTGGATGATACAGAGAGCGCGATTTTGGGTTTGAGTGAAGTCGTCGCGCTGAACCACGACTTGATCAGGGAGAACCGCGACTTGATCGTGGAGAACCGCGACCTGATCGTGGAGAACCGCGACCTGATCATGGAGAACCGTAAATTGATCATAGAGAACCGTGAACTTATCATGGAGAACCGCGAGATGCTGCTCGCCATCATCAAGCACCTTGAAGTGCCCTACGAGAAACCACCGATGGGCTTCAAGAAGGAATGAGCTAGCCCGCCACAATCCCAATCTCTTCCTCGCTTAGCCCATAGAGTTTATAGACCAGCGCGTCAATCTGGCGGTCAGTCGCGTTGATGCGCGCCTGGACGATGCGCTGCGCCTCGTTGGACAGGGCGGGCAGTTGACGGTGCAGGTCGAGCATGGCATCGACCAGCGCCACCATGTCATCGTGCATTCTCACGTCGGCGGGGTTGTCGAAGTCGATTGTGCGGATGGGAATGGTCTTCACTTGAGGTGGACCTATTCGCAAATAACCGCCGCTAAGTTTGTTACCGCCAAATGTGGCATTGTAGAAATAGTCTACAAGATTGCTGTTAAGAATACCGACCAGGTAATTTAGGTTACATTTATCGCTCATCACAATTGTGGTGGATTTACCTGCCAAATAATTTCCCCAAATATCTATTGCACACTCCAATCTCTTAGTCATCCCTGCGATTATTATCTTCGGTGTTTTAGCTTGCTGCCGCCTTTTGGTTGGCAACATATTCTCACTTTGTGTTGGTATGATTGGTTTATCAAATTTGAGTTTTATATACCGAAAGCTCTTGTATCCCCAAAGGAAAGAATACCTGTCAATTGTGCCGCTATTTGTTACTTTGAAAGTGAAATCTGGGTATTTTGCCGCTTCGTTAATTAGAAGTTTTATCTCATAGGCTTCAGAGACTGTTGCAGCTCCCAGAACATCTGCTATCTGATTTAGAGGAGGATTGTCAGAAATAATTCTTTCAAGAATGTTCGAACTATCGATATGACTGAAAATTCTCCAAGGACTATCAGGATTCCCAAAGTACCTTTGGTAGTCCAACATATGCTGTATTTTGACTGTCACGTTATCTTCGGATGTTTCCATTCGTTCATATACTACGGGTCTAATGTGTGATCTAGATTTCTTTGTGAAATAGATTATTGGATATACGCTAACAGGGAAAACAGCAACATGAGAATAATCTCGAATGAGTTGCAACTGATTATCAATAGCTATAACTTTTCTTGCACCTTTTGCGTAGTTTGCACTCCCTAACTTGTTAGGCACAATCATGCTTGATATGCCATTGTCTCGACATAGGCCCAAAGCTCTCTCAATGAATGTGCAGAACAAGTCCCAATTACCCGACGCAGCTGAATACTTTGAAGTGCAATAGGCTCGTTCCTCTGGGTGGTATAGTGTCATCCATTCTGAGTCAACATAAGGCGGATTGCCAATCACAGCGTCAAAACCGCCCGCCGCCATAATCTCGCCGAAGCCATCGTCGCTCTCCCAATCGAAGGGTTTGACGCGCAGCAGCGCCTCTTCGTCGAACATGTCCAGCTGCCGCCCGCTGTAGAAATCGCTGCCGATGAGCGAGTTGCCCCATTTGATGTTGGCGCTGAGGTCGGGCAGGATGCGCCCGCCAGCCGCGAACATCAGCGTCTGCCCGCCGGTGGCTTCGCTCTCGTTCTCCAGCATCTTCAACAGCAGCGACAGCTTGCTCACCTCAACCGCGTTCTGGTCCAGGTCGACCCCATAGATGTTGGCTTGCAAGATGCGACGCTTCTCTTGGGTGGTCAGCACGCTGCCGCCGGCGACGCGGCGGATGCGGTTGCGATAGCGCTGGGGCTGCTGGCTGTAGTAGTCCAGATGCCAATCCAGCAGGTATTGATAAGCGCCGGTCAAGAAGGAGCCGCTGCCACAAGCCGGATCGAGGATGCGCAGTTTCTCGACTTGCTCGGGCCTCTTGCCTGCCAACAGCGCGCCGACTGTGTTTTCCACGATGTAGTCGACGATGTAACTGGGCGTGTAATAGACGCCGCCGGCTTTGCGCACTTCGGGCTTGTCTTGAATATCGACCGCGCCGCCCGCGTCCAGTTGGATGACCTTGCCCAGGAAGCGTTCGTAGACCTGCCCGAGGATGTCGCTGGGCAGCACGGAAAATTCATAAGGGCTGGCTGGGAAATACAGCTTGTTGATAATGCGGCGCAGCGGCTCGTCGGGGATGGTGATATTCAGCGAGAGCGCGTCGGGCGGCGCGCCGCGCTGGTCGCGCCCGAAATGAAATAGCCCGGAATTGTACTTGTCGTCGGCTTCGCGGAAGCGCAGTTTCAGTTCTTCATAGACCTGGCGCCCGGGTGCCGCGGCGCTGCGCAGGCGTCCATAAGGCTCAATGTCGCGGTCTTCGGCGATGCGCAGGAAGACGATGCGGTCAATCGTGCGCTGTACCAGCAGGTTGAGATCGCGCTGGTTCAGCTGTGGATTGTGCAGGGCGATTTCCCTCGCCAACGCCGCGCGCCAGCTTTCCATTTCGTTGAGGAAAGCCTGGTCGACGCTGGTCGCGCCGCGCAGGCGCTGCCCCTCGAGCCAGCTTCGCAGCGCGCCATCAGCCACAGCCGCGCGGCTGAAACGCGCTTCAAGCTCGTCCCAGATATCGACATACTGCTCGTAAGTCCAATAGCGCAGGCGGGCGCTGTCGGCCGGGTCGCCGCGCTGGGGTTGGATGCGGCAGTCATAGACGCAGAATTCTTCGAAGTCGGTCAAGACGCTGACGGGCAAATTGCCCGACCAACCATAGCGCCGCAGTTGAAAAGCCGGGCTGCTGTCGTATTTCAGGTTCAAACGCGGCGGCTTGGTCTCCACGAAAAAGCGGGTCGCGCCGCCGATGCGAAAGCCGTAATCCGGGTGCTTGGGTCGCTGTTTGCCGTCCTCGGCGACCAGCACACGCACTTCGTGCCCGACCTGCCGATTGTCGGTCACATCCCAGCCCAGCGCGGCGAAGAGCGGGTCGACGAACTGCCGCCGCAATTCCGTTTCATTGGCGGGCTGCTGCGCCTCGAATTTCTCGACCAACTGATGCAAGCTGTCAGGCGCTGGCATGGACTTCTCCCGCTGTGCCTCGGCGGCAAATCATTCCATATCAATCACAATCTTGACCGCGCCTTCGTCTTGGATGCGATGCAGCTCGTAGGCTTCAAAGACATCTGCGAACTTGAAGCGATGCGTTATCATATCGGCAACTGGGACGCGGCCATCGCTGATCAATTGTAGCGCCTGGCGCGTGCTGGCATGCCCCGGCTCCTTGATGGTGCCGACATTGGCGCGGGCAGTCAGCGACTTCCAGAAATATTCAAAGATGGGGAAGTCTATCGCCTCGAAGCGGGGCACACCAAAGTAAAGGATGAACCCGTTTTCCCGCGCGATCTCGACGGCAAGGCGGATGGCTTCTGCTTCGCCAGCCGCTTCAATCACGACATCGGGCAGGGCGCCGCCATTGAGCGCGCGCAGGGCGTCGGCGGTGGCGCGGCCGCTGTTGTGCAGGGTGTCGCTGGCGCCGAAACGCTTGCTATAAGCGAGGCGGTAGGCTTTGAGATCCAGCGCGATGATCTTGGCGGCGCCGCGCTGTTTGAGGGCGAAGTTAAACCACAAGCCGGCCGAGCCCTGGCCGATGACGGCGACAGTTTTTCCGCGCAGGTCGGGCAGCGATTTGGCGGCGTACAGCACGGTGCCAAATTGCTGCGCTTGCACAGCCTGCTCGAGCGGCGTACCAGCCGGAAAGGGCAGCAGGCGGTCGACGGGGGCGCGGTAATATTCACACATGGCGCGGTGGTCCGGCGCGAGGCAGAGTACCCGATCGCCCGCTTTGACGCCGCCGTCGTATGCCGGGTCGATGGCTTCCACGACGCCCACCATTTCGTGCCCCGTCTCGCCGATTGCCGAGGGGTAATGCGCGGCGGGCAAATAATGCAAATGGCGGACGTCGCTGCCGCAGAGAGACAGGCGCAGGGTCTTGACGATGGCGCTGCCCGGCAGCAGGCTCGGCTTGGGCGCGTCGACGAAGGCGCATTGCCCGCGGGCGATTATCTGGACGGCTTTCATGGGGCTGGTTCTCCGGCTGGCTATTGGCAGACTGGCTCGGAGTATAGCAGTTTCCCGCGCGGATTGGCGGGGGTGGCAGGGCAATCGCCGCAAAATTATGATTGGCGGGCAGCAAGTTTTCATTTACATCTTGCCAGGCTGTGATAAAACAGATGCGATAGATCGAAGGCGACGCGCAGACCAATGCCACTGGCAATGCGCGAGGATTTGACAGGAAGGACAATGAGCGAACAATTCAGTTTTCAAGCAGAAACGCAGCAGCTTCTAAATATCCTGATTCACTCGCTGTACACAGAGAAGGAGATTTTCCTGCGCGAGCTGATCTCCAACGCGTCGGATGCTTTAAATCGGCTGCAGTTTGAGATGCTGACGCAAGACGATGTGCAAGATGCGCAAGCGGACTTGGAGATTCACATCGAGCTGGATGAAGCGGCGAAGACGCTGACGATCAGCGATACCGGCATCGGCATGGCTCACGATGAGATCATCGCCGGCTTGGGCACCATCGCCAAATCAGGCGCGAAGGCTTTCATCGACGCGATGGCTGATAAACCGGCCGAGGCGGCTGCTATCATTGGACAATTCGGCGTTGGCTTCTATTCGGCTTTTATGGTGGCGAAGCAGGTCGATGTCATCTCGCGCTCCTACCGCCCGCAAGCCGAAGCGGTCAAGTGGTCGGCGACTGGCGGCGCCAATTATACGCTGGAAACGGTCGAGAAAGATCTGCGCGGCACCAAGGTGGTGCTTCACCTCAAAGACGACGAAGAGGAATTCACGCGCCCCTTCCGCATCAAGGACATCATCCGCCGGCATTCGGATTATGTCGCTTTCCCCATTTATGTCGGCGATGATGAAGAGCCGACCAACAAGCAGCAGGCGCTTTGGCGGCGGGCGCCAGCCGAAGTGAAAGACGAAGAATACGACAGCTTCTACAAGATGCTGACGATGGACTTCGCCGGCGCAAATCATCACATCCACATGCGCGCCGATGTGCCGATGCAGTTTTATGCCCTGCTCTTCCTGCCGGGCAGCGGGCAGCAGAACATGTTCAGCCCGCGCAAGGAGCCGGGCTTGCAGCTGTATGCGCGCAAGGTTTTGATCGAAGAATACAACCGCGACCTGCTGCCAGAGTATCTGAGCTTTATGGCCGGCGTGGTGGATAGCGAAGACCTGCCGCTGAGCGTCACGCGAGAAAGCATCCAGGCGACGCGGGTGATGGCGAGCTTGAAAAAGGCGATCAAGCGGCGCGTTTTGTCCGAGCTGAAGCGGATGGCGAAGAACGACCGCGACAAGTATCTAGGCATATTCAAAGAATTCGGCGCTTTTCTGAAGCAGGGATTGGTGATCGAGGCTGAAGACCGCAGCGACCTGGAGCCGCTTATGTTCTTCCAGACGACGCACGATGATGACCCGAGCGTCTACCATACCTTGGACGAATATGTCGAGCGCATGTCCGAAAACCAGACCGATATCTATTATGTGGTGGCTGATGACTATTCAAGCGGCGCGCGCAGCCCGCATTTGGATGTCTTCCGCCAACGGGGGATAGAAGCGCTCTACTTCACGCAGCCGGTTGACGCCATGCTGCCGATGGGCTTGGTCGATTTCAAAGGGCACAAGCTGGTCAGCGTGGATTCAGCCGAGCTGGATCTGGCGGAGATCGGTCAAATAAACGAGACCGAAGCGACAGCGCAAGAGGCTTTGCAGGCGGATTCCTTTGGCGCGCTGCTTGAGCGCGTCAAGGCGACGCTTGCTGGGCGAGTTAGCGATGTGCGCCAGAGCGAGACGCTGGTGGGCAGCCCAGCGCGGCTGGTGAGCGAAGACGACAGCGGCAACCGCTATATGTTCCGCATCAATCGCCTGCTGGACCAAGATTACGAGCTGCCGGTCAAGGCGCTGGAGTTGAATCCGCGCCATCCGCTGATGCATAATCTGAGTGGCTTAATCGCAGCCAGTGGCGATGCCGCGCTGATCGACGCGGTGGTGGAGCAAGTCTTTGAGACGGCTCTGCTGCAGGATGGCATTCACCCCGATCCCTCAAGCATGGCGCAGCGGCTCACGCTCTTGATGCAAGCGGCGACCGGCTCAGCCAGCGCCGAATTAGATTTTGGCGCGGCGGGCGCGCTTAAACCCAACACAGCGGAGACAGCGGAAACAGCGGAAACAGCGGAAACAGAGCAATCCTAAAGGCGAACACCGTATCGCGCGACTATCGCTAAGCAGGAGATTGAACCATGGCGGAGAATAAGACGCAGCGCAATGATGGCGATGTCTTGGCTTATCTTGAATCGGTGGCGAACAAGCGCCGCCGCGAAGATTCGCTCCTGATGCTTGAGATGATGCAAGCGGCCACCGGTGAGCCAGCCGAGATGTGGGGGACGAGCATCGTCGGCTTCGGCAGCTATCATTACCGCTACGCCAGCGGGCGTGAAGGCGACTTCATGCTCACCGGCTTCGCGCCGCGCAAGCAGGCGCTGACCGTATACATCATGGGCGGGCACGAGCGGCACGCGGAACTCTTCGCCAAGCTGGGGAAGTATCGCACCGGCAGTTCCTGCCTCTATATCAATAAGCTGGCGGATGTCGATCTCGATGTGCTGCGCGAGCTGATTGCGGAATCGGTGGCATATATGCGCCGCGCAAATCATATCGCCGAGTGATTTCGCTGGCGGCTGCCAAAATAGCGCGCCCAACTCCCCATTCACCACTCCCGCTGGTGGCGCCGAGCAACCGTCGCTTCGCCCGTCGCGTATAAGAATGCAGGCGCATCGGTGACGGAGTTTCATTGTGTATAATACGAGCGGGAACGACAAAGGTAGGACCGGTTCGGCGGCGATGGATGGATTAAAGTTACTCGGTCAGGTGGTCAAGGGCTTTGCCAAAACTGTCGAGCTGGTCGGCAAAGGCATTGGTTTGACCGGGCAAGCGCTTAATGACGGCTCAGTTGCAGTGAGGACGGCCATGCCAGTTACAGAATTGACTTCGGTATTCAATACAACTGATGAGACGATAAAGTTCATCAACCAAGAATCCCCACGGGACAGCAAAGAAATCTTGCCGCAGAGCGCGGTTTCGATGAAGACGCCAAAGACGGATGGCGCCTGGGTGCCCTGGTTTCATCCGCCCCGTTTTTCCCCTTTCAGCCGCAAACGCATGGAGATCGTGGTCGATGACCTGCCGGTGATTTATCTCTGGCAGCGCGATGACCATATCTACTGGTGCAATCGATTGGATAGCCAGGGCAATCCAGCCAAAGCCTATGAGGTGCCGGGCATCTCGCATGTCGGCGGCAAGCGCATGCTGGTGGTTCGGAATGATCCGGAGAATGGCTACAGCGCTTTCTTAAGCGAGAGCGTTGAGAATAAGTAGAGTGCTTGCGCCTGCAAGCTATTTGCCGCTAGCGCCCAAGCGCCGATACCCGCTGGCTGACGCTGAGGCAGCGGGCTTGTACATGGATTGCTCAAGAGGAGACGGACAATGATTAGCCGGGTAGGCACAGTTTCGATATTCGTCGAAGACCAGGATCGGGCGAAAGCCTTTTATACCGAGACACTCGGGATGGAATGCAGGGCCGATAACGAGCTCTGGCCCGGTGCCGATTCGCGCTGGCTGGCGGTGGCGCCGCTGGGCGCGCAGACCCAGATCATCCTCTACAAATTTGACGACAACTGGGAGCACTACCGCTCGACCTTCAAGCAATCGCAATCGCTGACGCTGCAATGCGAAAACATTGACGAAACCTATCGCATTTATTCGGAACGCGGCGTCGAATTCCTGGGCCAGCCAGAGACGCAATTCTGGGGCCGCTTTGTGATGATGAAAGACTCGGAAGGCAATACGCTGATTCTGGTCCAGGTTTGATGTCACAGCAATTGCAGGCTCTCTCGCAGCGTGTAGGCGCGGTGCTAATCTCGCGAGGCAGCGCGGTCTGCGCCGCCGAGTCCTGCACGGGCGGGTTGATCCTCAGCACGCTGACGGATTGCCCTGGCAGCTCAGCCTATGTCGCGGGCGGTGTAGTCAGTTACTCCAATGAAGCCAAGCGGCGGCTGTTGGGCGTGGGGGAAGCCACCTTGATGGCGCATGGCGCAGTCAGTGAAGCAGTGGCGGCCGAAATGGCCCGCGGCGCGCTGAGCCTCTTTGAAGCCGACTTCGCCTTGAGCGTTACCGGCATTGCGGGTCCCGGCGGCGGCAGCGCGGAGAAGCCGGTCGGCTTAACCTATATTGGCTTGGCCGGTCCAAAGCCTTTGCTGCAGGTGGAGCGGCGCGTCTGGGCTGGCGACCGAATTGAGAACAAGCTGGCGAGCGTCGAGGCGGCGCTGGAGCTGCTGCTGGCGGCGCTGGCGGGCTAATCGGTCGCCGCGCTAAAGGTGATGCCGCGGTAGACTTGCGCCAAGGGCAGGTCTGCGCGCTCGTAGGGAGTGGTGAATTTCATTGATATACCCATTTCAAACCCCACCCCCGGCCCCTCCCCGATGAATCAAGGAGGGGAGCATTGCTAACAAATCCTGAGTCGGAGCCTTTACAAACTCCTATATCAATAGTTCAGCACTCCCCCCAAAGGGAGTGGGGAATGCGAGGATATGCAGACCGAAATTCTGTATATGGATAACCTAGATGTAGGGGCGACACTTGTGTCGCCCACAGTTGCAGAAGCAGGTTTTGGGCGATCCAAGGATCGCCCCTACAACTCAGCACAAGCAAGCCTTATATCAGTAATTCAGCACTCCCCCCAAAGAAGGCTTTGGCAAATGGCGGCTATTTCGATACAATATGATTCCGTAAGGATTTCGCGATAGACTGTGTACATTAGTCGTAGCCAGCGAAATGCGTCGGGAAAGCGTAGTTTAGCAATAGCAGCCAAGCGCCAATATGCGGTACAGTATAGTGAGTTGAGCGACCGGGCAGACATGTACGACCAATATCCAGTTCCTGACGTTCCGCAAAACAATCTCATCCAGCGATTCTTTGGGCAGCGCTGGAGCGCGTTCTTGCTTGAAATCGCGATGACCATTGTGATAATGATCGCCGCCGGCGCCGCCTTCGACTTTTTTGATCCGCTAGCTGGCGCCGCTCCTGTTCATTCCGCGAGAGCCGTGGCTGGCTTGCCCGCCACCGAGGTCTTGAGGACCCGCGATCCGCTTGAGTTCATCAAAGAAACCGGCGCCGATTACTTCCGCGAGCGGCGTTTTGCCGCGGCGCTGGCAATGTTCGATTGGGCAATTGCGCTGGCGCCAGATGATGCTGAGAGCTATGCCTGGCGCGGCTTTACCAAACTGCAGGCGGGCGAATACATCAAAGCGCAGGCGGATTATCGCAAAGTGCTGGAACTTAAACCCGGGGACTTTGACGGGCACAGCGCGCTGTGCTGGGCTTATGGCGAATCGCAAGACTATGCCCAGGCGGTCCCCCACTGCGACCAGGCGCTGCAACAAGCTCAAAGCCGCTTCAATTATGCGCTTGCCCTCGAGAATTGGTGCTGGCTGCAGGTCGAGATGGGCGATTATATGCGGGCGGCTAAGACCTGCCGCTTTTCGCTGGCTTATGCGCCAGAATACGAGTCGCTGCAGGCGCTGGCGAATTATAACATGGGGCGTGTCTTGCTGGCGCAAGGAAGAACCGGCGAAGCGCTGGCGCATTTTCAGGCGGCGCTGCGGATTGGCTCGACCTATCCAAAGATGTATTTGGAAATTGGCAAGATATACGATAGACTAGGCAATCATTCGTCAGCACAGTCGAGTTACGCTATGTTTCGTCAGTTGTTTGGGGGTGATGCTGGGCGCGGCCAGGCGAGTGGCTCGGCGGATGGGTAATATTGGCAGTGGGCTGGCGCTGCCGCCTGAGGACGGCAAGGGCCAGATATGTTATACTAAGTGTCAAGTAGATTCGATCATTGGTCTGTAACTGAAGGAACGGGGGAGATTATGAAGAAGACCTATGCGGAATATGACATTCCAAGACGTTCACTCAAAGACCGGGTATTGAGCCAGCGCCCGAGCGCTCTCATTATTGAGGGCTTGCTGGTGCTGGTAGCCGTCGTGGTCACCATCGGTTTCTTGTCTCCAGCCCAACCGGTTGAAGATAAGAGCGATGTGATTGCCGAGCTGGAAGCCATTATCGCCGCGCAAGAAGCGGCTCTGCAAGAGGCCGCCGAAGTGATGGCAGAAGCGGCGTCCATGCCGACTGGCTTCTTGAGCGCTAGCGCGGCTAAAAACATGGCTTGGTCCAGCCTGACCAACGAAGAGTATCGGTCGGCGATTGCGCTCTACGATGCCTTGGTCGCGGAAGGCGAAGCAGACAGTCATACGATTTTCGCCCGTGGCTACGCCTACAGCATGGTTGATGAGCATGCGCTGGCAGCCCAAGATTACAGCTTCGTTTTGCAGCAAAACGCCGACGACCTGGCGGCATTGAACAACCGCTGCTGGGCGTATAGCGAGATTGGCAATTTCGGTGGCGCGCTGGACGATTGCAACCGCTTGATGGCTCTCGCCGCTGATGCCGACTATCCTTATCTGAATCGTGGCATTGTCTACGAGAAGATGGGCGATATGGGCGCCGCGATGAAAGATTACGTCGAGTGGATCAAGCGAATTAAGACAAACGTCATTCGCAATGACAATCTTGCCTGGGAGGGCAGCCTGGATGTGCCGATGTCGGAAGGCATCGTATACGTCTTCCCCTTCACCGCCAGCGCCGATCAAGAAATCATGGTTAGCGCCATCAGCAGCCAGCGCGACCTGGATGCTGACCCCTTGGTCCTAATTCTGGATCCGGACGGACTGCCGCTGACAGCCAACGACGACACCGGCGACTGGTGGGACAGCTATCTTCAATTCCGCGCCCCGGTGACCGGCGAATACGCCGTGGTCTTGACCCATGCCGGCGGCAGCACCGAGGGACGGGTCGAAGTCTCTTTCGATGTTGCGGGCATGTTCACGCTAGGCAATGACGGCGCTCGCTTCAAAGCCGATGCCTACCGCTCGCTGATGTCCGGCGATTATGCGACCGCGCTGGAGAACTTCCGCCGCGCTCTGAATATCAACCAGCAAGACGCGGAAGCGATGAACTGGCTGGGCGTCGCCTATCGCTATATGGGCGATCTCGATGCCTCAATCAGCCACATCAGCACGGCGATGCAGCTGGACGAAAGCTATTCGCTGCCTTATCTATCGCGGGGCATCACTTACGAAGAGATGGGCGAAGCGGGGGCGAGCGCAGCCGATTATTATCGCTATGCGATGATGAACCGAAGCCGCGCCCTCTTCCACGCCGAGCTGGAAGGCGAGAGCAGCTTTGAACTGCCGATGCGCGAAGGCTGGGTCTACAGCGTGCCCTTTGATGCCAAACGGGGCCAGACACTGGATATCACTGTCGATACCGTCGAGCCGGGCTTCGTTGACCCGCTGATCATCTTGATCGGTCCTGAGGGTCAGGCGCTGGTTGGCGATGATGATGTCTCAATCAGCGAGTACGATTCGGTCATCAACAATTTCAAAGTATCGAAGAGCGGGCAGTACACGCTGGTCATCAGCCACGCCGAGGGCGGCTCGAACGGTACGCTCAACGTCGACATTGATGTGACGGCCGGGGCGCCGATGTCAGTAGCCGACTTCGATGGTTACGGCTGCGGGCACTAGCCAGCCGCGGAACTGCAATTCTGAAACGGGGCAAGTCCGAGCGGGCTTGCCCCGTTTTCTTTTGGGTAGCGGAGTAGCGGAAAGGGCAAGCGGCGCGCGCCGATGGCTCGCAGCCAAGTTTGAATCGGAACCTTGGGGCTGTCAGCCGCCAGTAACGGAGCGAGCCTGGCGGAAGATGTGCTTGAGGCGGGCAACAAGCTCCGCCGGCAGGGGCGGGCGCTCAAATGTAGCCAGGTTCGCGTCCAGGTGCTGTGGGTTGCCGGTGCCGGACAAGATGACATGGGCGCCCGGTTCGTCGCGGCAGAATCGATAGGCGGCATCGGCGATGCTTGGCGCGGCGCCACTATCGACAAGGAAGCGCAATGGATTCTCGCGATCAATGTCGGACGGATCGACTTCGCCGCTTTCGAGCAGGCTTTCAATTGTTGCCTTTAATTTCGCTGGACGGCTGAGGGCGCGGCGGATGGCGAACATGATCAAGACGCCGATGTCCTGCTCGATGGCGGCGCGCAGGACAGTTTCACGCGCGGTCTGATTGAGCAGGTTGAAGCCGACCATAATCACGTCCCAGAGGCCATCCTCTAGCGCTCGCTCAAGCATCTCGTGCTCCAGGTCGCCGCTCCAGTGCTCGGTAACGCCGAGAAAGCGGATTTTCCCCTCAGCTCGCAAGCCCTGCATGGCCGGCAGGATCTCGCGCGAGTAATAATCATACTGGCTTGGCTTTAGACCATGCAAATGATAAATATCAATGTAATCAGTGCCGAGGCGGCGCAGGCTCTCGTGCAGGCTGGTGCGTAATTCTTGGGCTGTAATCTGCTTGCCGTGCAACTGTTTCTTGCTAGAGATGACGATCTTACTGCGATCGCGCCGGGCGACAGCGGCGCCGACGATGGATTCGGTGCGGTAGGCTTCGGCAGTGTCGATGAAGTTGATGCCGGCATCCAATCCGCGCAGCACCAAATCGACCGACTGCGCTTCGGTTTGGCTGCTGTCACGCTGGCCCAGGCGGCTGGGTCCGCCAGCGCCGATGCCCATCACGGAAACTTTTAAGCCAGTGCGCCCCAAAGTTCGATATTGCATAAGACCTCAAACACAATTCGCACAGTCTTCAATAATGTAACCAAATCGGCACCGAGGGCACAGAGTCATTTTAGCTCAATCTGATGAGCGCTAGCGCCGGTAATCACCCGTTGCGGCGGAAGGGAGCCTATCTTCCCGCTTTCCTCTGGCGGCTGCTATAATCGGGCGCGATTAACACAGGCGAGGGCATGATGAGCATCCATACATTTTCGATTGTCGCCCATTGCGCGGAGGAAAAAGCTTGGGGCGTCGCGGTGGCCAGCAAGTTTCCGGCGGTGGGCGCGGTGGTGCCCTGGGCACAGGCTGAGGTCGGCGCGGTGGCGACGCAATCTTATGCCAAGCTCAGTTTTGGGCCCGATGGCTTGGCTTTGATGAGCGAAGGGCTCTCGGCAGCGGATGCTTTGAGCCGGCTGCTGCGTGAAGACGCCGAGCGCGAAACGCGTCAGGTGGCGCTGGTGGATGCCCAGGGGCGGGTGGCGGCGCACACGGGCAGGGAGTGCCTGGCTTGGGCTGGGCATCAAATCGGCGATGGCTTCTCGGTTCAGGGCAATCTGCTGGCCGGCGAAGCGGTCATCGAGGCGATGGCGACTGGCTTCCTGCGCGCCGATGGTGAATTAGCTGATCGATTGACTGCCGCTTTGCGGGCTGGCGAGAAGGCCGGCGGCGATAAGCGCGGCAAGCAATCAGCGGCGGTACAAGTGCTGCGCCCCAATGGCGGCTACGGCGGCGACAACGATCGGTATCTCGACTTGCGCGTCGATGATGCCGAGGCGCCAGTCGCGGATCTAATCAAGTTGGTTGGGTTGCATCATCTGTATTTTCAGCCGCCACGAGCAGAAGACGCGATCTGGATTGATGAAGCGATCGCCCGCGAATTGCAGGCGATCATGATTAAGCAAGGCTATATGACCGGCGAGATCAATGGCCTCTGGGACGAAGTGTGTCTGCCCGTCTTCCGCTTGCTGATCGGCAACGAAAACCTCGAAATGCGCTGGACGCCAGAGAAAAACCGCAATTCTATTGACCGCGTCGCGCTGGAGTATCTGCGGCAGCGCTTTGGCTGAGAGACGCTTGCGGCAGGGCGGGCTGGCGCTTCTGCTCCTGCTATTGACGAGCTGCTTTCAGTTTCACCAACTGGCAAGGGACGCGCGCTTCAGCCCCGATGAAGCCTTCTTCATGACCTTCGCGCGCGGCGCCGCCGTCAATGGCGACTGGCTGCTGCCGGGGGCTTTGGACAAGCCGCCGCTCTCCATGTATGTCAGCGCTTTGAGCATGAGGGCGGTCGCTGTCCTGGCTGACGCGAACGATGTGCTGCATCTCGATCCGCATCTCGGTGAATTCGCGAGCCGCCTGCCAAACCTGTATCTAGCGCTGCTGCTGACGGCGCTGATGATGCGGCTGGCTTGGCGCATCAGCCGCTGCCGCTGGTCGGCGCTGCTTGCTGGCTTGCTCACGGCGACATCGCCCTATCTGCTTGCCTATGGCGCCAGCGCCTTCACCGATATGAGCCTGCTGTTCTGGTCGACGCTCTCGCTGTATTGCACCTTGACGGGGCGCTGGGCGATAGCGGGCTTGGCGCTGGGCTTGGCATTCTGGAGCAAGCAGCAGGCGGCGCTCTTGCTTCTGCCCCTGGTTTTGATGCTGGTGGCCCGCGGCGGGCGTCGAGACTGGCTGAAGCTGGGATGGACCCTTGCCAGCTTTGGCGCTGCCTTGCTGCTTTGGGATGGCGCGCGGGCGGAGGTCAGCATCTTTGCGCAGGCGGCGGCGAATAATCAGCCTCAATCATGGCTGGTTGAGCCATCGCTGTGGCTCGGGCGTCTCTCCGGCTGGCTCGGGCGCGGGCTCTGGCTGCTGGGTCCGCCGCTGGTGACCTCTGTCTTGCTCCTGGGGGCAACATTCGCTGCCGGCAGCCGAAGCAGCCTGGGGGCGGCTGGCAAGCGGGCGCGGCTGATAGAAGGCGCCCTGCTGCTCACTGTCATCAGTTACCTGGGTGCGCATGTGGTCTTCCCCTTCAGGCTCTACGATCGCTACCTCCTTTTGATTTTGCCGCCGCTGATTCTGCTAGTCGCCAGTCGGCTGGCGCGCTTGCCGAAAGCTGGCGCGCTAGGCGCCGGGCTGCGCTTGTGGCTGGCTGCGTTGATGCTGGCCGGCGGCTTATGGAGCCTGAACGCGGATACCGCCATCAGCCGCGAGCGGGGCGCCGACGCCGGCATTGACGCGCTGGCTCGCCATCTCAATGCCAAGCCAGTGGCGACTGTCATTTACAATCCCTGGCTGGGTTGGGAGCTGGCTTATTATTTGGGGCAGTGGCAAGACAAACGAACCGTGCATTTCCCGACGGCGGAAGCGCTGGTGGCGGGCGCGCTGGACCTTGATGAGGCGGGCGACCGCTACTTCGTCGCCGCCCTCGATCAGCCGCATCAAGGCTGGCTGGCTGCTTTGCGCGCGGCTGGCTTCGGCCTCACAATTGATTATCAACGCGACCGCTTTATTGTCTATCGCCTCACAGCGCCAGCCAATTAGCCCCTAAGAATTGGGGGCGAAGGGGCGATTTACTTTGTTATACTGGGTACCAAAGGGCTTAGGGAGTGGAAAATGCAAGAACGAAGGGGCTGGCTTGCTTTGGCTTTTCTTATTCTCGCTTCTTTTCCTGCTTGTTCGTATTATCTATGTGGTCGGCAGTCTGCTTTGGTCCCTGTTTGACTTAGCGCTAGGATTCGCCTCGGATATTTTTAGGCTTTGAGATTCGTAGGTTGCTATGGAATTCTTGCAAAACCCCAACGTGATTTACCTCCTGCTGATGGCTGGCTTGTGGCTCAGCGCGACCGGTGCCTATATCCCCGGCACCGGCATTGCCGAAATCGGCGGTGGCGCTCTCATCATCGGCGCCTTGTTCTTGCTGAGCCAGGCGGCGGTCAATTGGATTGCCGTGATCGCGCTGGTGATTGGGGTGTCGCTCTTCTTTCTGCTGCCGCTGCTGAAGCCAGATTGGGAGCGCTATGCCATTGGCGGTCTGGCGGTTCAGGCTGGCGCCAGCTTCTTCCTCTTCGCCACGGCGAGCGTGTCGCCGATTTGGATTGTGGTCGGTCTGCTTGTGGCTTATGCCTATCATCGGACGATCCTGCGCTCGGTGCTGATGCAGCAGCGCACGCTCTCATCGACGCAAAAAGACGCCTTCCTCGTCGGCGAGCCTGGCCGCGTCGTATCGGAGATTGAAGGGCGTGGCACCGTGCAGGTGCATGGCGAGCTGTGGACGGCGCGCAGTCGATCGCGGCTGGAGAGTGGCGCCGAAGTGGTGGTGACGGAGCAGGATGGCTTGGAGCTGCACGTCGAGAAGGCAAAGCGGCTGGAGCAAGAATAACTTCGTCTGCGCCTAGCGCAAATTTCGAAGGCAAATAGTTTCATTGGAGTGAAACATGGATAGCAATTTGGTAGATGCTCTTTCAACTGGCGGGCAAGGCATTCTCTTTGTCATCGTCGTCTTGGCTATTTTCATGCTGCTGCGCAGCGCAATCCGCGCGGTCAAGGAATATGATCGACTGGTCATCTTCTTCATTGGGCGCTTCAAGACTGTGCGCGGTCCCGGCTTGATCTATGTCATCCCGTTCTTGGAATCGGCAATTAAGGTGGACATGCGCGAGAAGATTATCGACATTCCATCGCAGACCGCCATCACCAAGGACAATGCCTCGATTGGCATCGATTTTCTGGTTTACTATCGCATCATCGATCCAGAGCAGTCGGTCACCAAAGTGGGCGATGTGGTAGACGCGACTGGCAAAATCGCCACCACAACGCTGCGCGCGGTCATCGGCGATATTGTGCTCGACGATGTGCTATCCCGCCGCGACCAAATCAATGATGTGCTGCGCGTCAAGCTGGATGAGACGACCGAGCGCTGGGGCATGAAGATTACGACGGTCGAAATCCGCGAGATTGAACCGCCGCGAGCGATCCTGGATGCGATGAATCGACAGATGAGCGCCGAGCGCGACCGCCGGGCGGAAGTCACCTTAGCCGAAGGCGAACGTGAAGCCGCCATCGCCCGCGCCGAGGGCAGCAAACAGTCCGCCATCCTGCAAGCCGAGGGGCAGAAGCAATCGCAGATCCTAAAGGCGGAAGGCGAGCGAGAGGCGCAATTGCTGACGGCTGAAGGTTACGCCAAGGCGCTGACAGCCATCCATGAACGCGCCAGTGAAATCGACGGCAAGACGATGGCGCTGCAATATATGGATATGCTGGAGAAAGTCGGCAGCAGCCCATCGACCAAGTTCGTGCTGCCCATGGAATTGACGAGCATCGCCCAGAATTTCATCAGCACCATGAGCGCGGGCGGGGCGCTGACAACTAGCGGCAACGGCGTCGATTCGCCCAAGGCGGAAGCGCTGCCCGAATAGCGAGCAGGGCGACGAAGCCACAGTAAGTACAAGTTAGTCGCGCAAAAACATTCTCGCAAGAACGCTCCCCTTCTCTAGCTTGCTGGGGAAGGGGAGCTATGTGTCGTTTTAGGAGTGCCGCTCCGACTCAGGATTTGCTAGCAATACTCCCCTCCCTGATTTATCGGGGAGGGGCTGGGGCTGGGGTTTGAAATGGACATATCCACAAAATTAGACACTCCCTCAGCCTTCAATCAATCCAAGGTGATTTCCCAAGCTGAGACGCCGATAACCACGCCGCCATCTTTGACGAAGATGACCGGCTCCAGCGCGCTATTGGCCGGCAAGAACTCCATCGGCTCACCGATGCCTGAGTCATTGAAATAAGCGCTGACGGCACCAGACACGGGGTCCCGGTCCAGGCGCAGGCGCGTGATCAGATTGTTGACCGAGCGCTGGCTGATGACATTGGCTTCGCCATTCTGGTATAACGCCAAGCTGATGACATCTGGTCCCACCTGCTGGATCTGGATGCCGGCGTTTTCGCCGCCGTCCACGCTGCGCAGCAAGATGCCAAAATAGACCTGGTCCGCCGCCAGAGTCGGGTCGGTGCTATACAAGGCGATTTCGGCTTGCAAGCCACTGATGCGCGTCGGCGCCTCATTGCCATAGCTGCGCTCTAGCAGATCGGCCGCCGCGGCGTGGAAGATAGTGTCGCCTTCGCTGAGGCTGCTGCGTCCCAAACGCCAGGAACCGCTCGCGCCGCTGAACTGGTCGTCGTCCCAGACGGCGGCCGAATCCGCGCTGGCGTATAGGGCAAGCAGGCTCTGCGTTCCCGTTAAGCCGTCGGCTGGCAGCGCCGCTGTTGGAGCGGGCGGCGGCGTTTTGGCGCGGGCTAGGGTCGGGATTTCGCTTGGGATTGCGCTGGGCGCGGGCAAACTGGCTGCGATATCCAGCGAGACGCTTGCGGTTTCCTCCGCCACCGCGCTCGCGTCGACAGTTTCTGGCACCGATTCATCGCTATCGCCGCTACCGGCTGGCATGGCTGTGCTTTCCGCGGCTGAGACGCTGGGTGATGCGGCTGCCATGATTGAATCCAGAACGCTGTCGAGACTGCCGCTGCCAGCCAAGGAGAGCAAACCACCGATGACTAGCAGCAGGCCAATCAGCAAAGCGCCATTGAAGACCCAGCGATTGACCCCGGCCGGCTTGGCTTCGGCTTCTGGCTCGGGCGCTGCGTCGGACAAGTGAAGCTGGGCCGCGGGCGTCGGCGCCGGGCTGGCGGGCTGGTCTTTGGGCGCGGGCGCTTCCGCTTCGGGCGGCTCTTCTGGCATGGCTTCCACTTGGCGATACCAGTGGCGGAAGAGCGGGTAAGCCGGGTTCCGATCGATGAACATCGCTTTGAAGAGCTCGTCCATCGCCTCGAGCTTTTCTTTGCGGCTCTTGCCCCCCAGGTAGATCGAGACGACGGCTTCATAAGTATCGCGCCAGCCCAACATCATCTGCGCATATTTGTAGCCGAGCAGATCTTCCGTAACATCGGCTTGCCGGTGGATGGCTTCCCGCACGCTTGGCTGTGGCTCGTCGAGCTGGCGGTCAATCTCTTGCATCAGATTGCGCCGCTTGACGCTGAGCTCAGCCAGCGCCGCCTGCAGCTCGGTCAGCCAGGCGCGATAGTCGCCCAAGTTGATATTGGCGTTGCTTTCGGCTTCGGTGAGGCTGCGCAGCGCTTGCTCGATTTTGTTGCCGGCGCCCCGAAACTCGGCGTCAGCCCAATCCTGCAGCGCCGATTCAAGCGCTTTCAGGCTTTGAATGCCGGGTGTCAACAGGCGCGCCTGCGAGTTTTTCTCGAGCTGGCGGATGAGCTCGGCGAGGCTGTCGGTGATTTGTGGTCCCGTAAGCTGGGCGAAGATGTTCTGGGCGGCGAGCAGACTATCGCGCCGCTCGATGAATTCGTCCAGCTTGCGCAGGGCGGCATGCCGCTCGGCTGAATCGGGCAGGGCGCGCAGGCTGGCCGCGTACCAGAAACGCGCGTCCTCAATCGCGCCCTCGTGGGCGTCCAGCACGCCGGAGAGGATGTACTGGGCGAAAAGAATGCGCAGCGCCGCCGTATTGCTGCTGGCGAAGCCCTGCACCAGCCCTTGCCCCATCGCCTTGAGATACGTTTCGGTGCTGGGCATCTGCGTGGCAAAGCGATTGATGGCGCGGTTTTCATGGTCGCTGAACAAGTCTTCGATATCCAGCAGCGCTTGCTGCGTGCGGCTTTCGCTTTCGACGCCATTGCGCTCGACCCAATCGCGCAAAACACGAGAGACGCGCCAGAGCCGCTCAGCGATGAATTCTTCGCTTTCGCTCCGCGCGATTTCCATCGCTTGCTGGCCCAATCGCTGGGCATCAGCCAGCTGACCCTGGTCAAAGGCGGTCCAGCCATCGGCCAGCGTTCTTCCCAAGTGGCCCGGCACCGAGTGCCGCTCGACATAGCTTGCGTTCTCCACCACATTTGCCAATTGCTTGAACCAGCTGGCGAGAGTGGGGCTGATGGTGTTGACCGTTTCGGCGGCGCGCGTCAATACGCCGGTGGCTTCTGTCTTGTCGCCGGCGACGATCACTTCGCGATAGCGCTTCCAGGCGATTTTCGCGGTCGATATGCCCTCGAGCATCTCGGCGAGCATCTCGTCGAAGAGCTGCTCGGCAAATGGCTTTAGCTCGTCATGCGTCGTCTCCAGCCATTTTTCGAGGTCAGAGCCATCGGCGGCTGGCACGTACGTTTGGCAGTTCTGCAAGATCTCGTAGAGCAGGCTGAGGAAGTCTTCAATCTTGTCCCACACTGGGTTTGCGGGGTCGATGGCGCGGCTGGCGTCCAGGGCAGAGAGGGCGTCGCGCGGGTTGTTGGCGGCGCCTTTGCCGACGACGTGCATATTATCAGCCAGCGCCATGGCGGCGTTCAGCGCCCGGGTAATGGCGTTGAGCGGCAGACGCCTCTCGGAGAATTCATGCTGCAGGCTCAACGTTTGCAAGATTGCGTTTAGGGCAGAGAGACTATCGACCACCTCGCGAAATGTATCCCCCAGCGGTCCGGCGCCGGGCGCCGCCAAACGCCCGATATCAGACAGCGCGCCACTGATGCGCGCCAGGATAGCGCGCGGCTCGTCAATCGGGATGCCTTCCGCTTCTAACTGCTGGATGGCGCTATCCAGCCGATAGAGATTGGGCCGCAGCAGCAGCACATCAGGGAAATGGGATGAAATGCGCTCCGCCAGCTGCCATTGCAGCTGTCGGTCGGCTTCTTTGTCCGCTTCCCGCGTCAAAAGCGTGTTGGCTGCTTTATCCGCCTTATATTGGAAGAGCAGGGCGGCGGCGTCGGTGACGGCGGGCGGCGTCGGGCTGGGGTGGCTGTCCGTCAGCATCAGGCACCAATCGAGCAGAAGATGCACCAGACCGCTGGTTTTGCTGCCGGCGCGCCCGCGTAGGTCTGACAGTAGATCGGCGGCGCTGGTCCAGTTTTGGCTCCGCATATAAATGCGGACGGCGTCGAGATCGGCTGAGACCTCAATGTCGCGCATGCGGTCGGCGATTTCCTGGAAGGTTTTGCGCGCGGCTGGGTAGGCTGGGTTCTGGCGCAGCGCAATTTGCAGATTGGTTTGCAGCAACTGCAAATCGTTGCGGCTCAAATCCGGCGCCCGCAGTTTGTCGATCGTACGGGCGACGATCGAGTTGCGGTCTTGTTCCAGGGGCCTGCGATAACGCAGCAAGTCGGCATTTAGCTCGCTGAGGGAAGCGTAACGATAGCGCAGATTGGGATGCACGGCGCGGCTGACGATCGCTTGCAGCCGCGGGTCGATGGCGTCGCTGTCTTGGTGGAAGTCGACGCCGAAGTCAGCGTCGGCGTCGCGCGGGACTTCGATGCGGTAACCGCCGGACAAGATGAAATAAATCAGCTCGCCGATTTGGTAAATGTCAGTCTGCCGGCTGATACCCTGGAGCGTAACTTCATCGCCTTCAAGAAAGACAGCGTTGCCCCAGTCGATCACCTTCAGTTCGTAGCGCTCGCGATTCCAAAACAGATGCTTGGCGTCCACATCGTTATAGACAATGTCCAGGTCGTGCGCTACCCGCAGCAAGTCAACCAGCCGATCGAGGATTTCAAGCATCTCAAGCTCGGGCAGGCGTTGATGCTGCCCGGCGAGGTTAACGACTTCTTCTTCGACAATGATGCCGTCGGCGCGCTCCATCACGATATACTGTTGGGGGATGCCGCCGACGAAGAATTGCCCGCTGCCCAGCAGCTCGGTCAAGACCGGGTGGCCCGCCAAGCGCTTGAGGGCTTCCCGCTCGTTGATGATGCTGACTTCTTGTCCCGCGCGTATGGGCGGCGCATCGTTGGGGTTGGGGCGCTTGATGACCACCGGGCGATCATCAGAGGCGGTATCAACCGCGCGCAAAGTCTCGCCCGAGCGGCCGCGTGGGTAGATGAAGTTGTAGCGATAACGATTGTCGAACAAGCTGTCCGCCATAGTCATTCCTCAGGGGATATTGCTTGAGTTCAGCCAACTGTCTTGCAATGAATCTGCTGCCGCAACAAGAAATATATTCGTTCCTATTTTCATACGATAAAGACCGCCAGTCCGGCAGCGGCTCTCGTGCCAGGCAAGCACCGTGCTCAAGCGATTATTTCAGAGCTGGCTGCTAAACTAACACCAATTTTAGACCGATTCGACGGCGACGCAAGGGATATATCGCAGAATCATTGGGATAAACGCGCGGCTGCTTGGGATATGCGCCTGGTGCCCGCCCGACTAGGCAAAACAGGCGCGCCTGTGTATAACAAAGCAACTTCTGAAAATGCGCCGCGCCATTGCGAGAACTGGTGAAATTCGATGCAGCTGCCCTTGCGCCGCCGGCTCGGGCTTGACCTCAGCCTGATAGTCATCCTGTTGATTGCGCCGCTGCTGATGTTCCAGCAGCAGACAGTGGGCGGGCGCACGCTGCTGCCCAGCGAGAATCTGTACCAGCATTTGCCGTATTCCGCTTATCGAGAGGTGGCGCGGGCGCCGGCCGTCCCGCATAATCACTTGCTTTCGGACATGGTCTTGCAGAACCTGCAATGGAAGCATTTCATTCGGGAGCAGCTCGCCCAGGGTGAGATCCCGCTGTGGAATCCACATCAGTTCGCCGGCATTCCCTTTTTCGCCGCGGGGCAGCATTCGGCGCTTTACCCGCTCAGCATCATCTATTACATCCTGCCCTTGAGCGCGGCTTATGGCTGGTTCATCGTGCTCAATTTGTGGCTGGCGGGCTTGTTCATGGCTGGCTTCCTGCGTGCTTTGGGCATCAAGCCGGCGGGGGCTGGGCTGGCGGGAATCGTCTATCAGCTATCGGGATTTATGATCGCCAGCGCCGTTTTCCCCATGATTGTGGCGGCGGCGGTCTGGCTGCCGCTGATCTTATGGATGATAGAGAATATTCTGCGCGGGCGCAGCCTCTGGCTATTCCGCGGCACCGCGCTGCTCTGGGTTGTCATCGGCGCGCTGGCGGTCGCTTGCAACATCTTGGCTGGGCACATCGAGCTGACGATCTATACCCTGCTCATCGCCGGCTATTATGCGGCATTTCGCCTCTTGTGGGCATTCGCCGGGCGCTGGCGCGCGCTTGGGCCGCCGCCGTTTCGCTGGGCGCTTTCTGCTTCGATTTGGCTGCTGGCGCTGCTGGTGCTCGGCATCGGCTTGGCGGCGCTGCAGCTGATTCCGCTATTCGAATTTGTACAGAGCAACTGGCGGGCGGAGCGCTCGAGCCTCTCGACGGTCCTCGGTTATGCCCATCCGCCGCGTGATATCCTGCAGTTTCTGCTGCCCAATTTTTATGGCAGCCCGGCCCATCACAGCTATGTCGATGCCTTCAGCGGCGAGCTAATCAGCGACTTGCGCGACGCCGCCGGCAGACCGATAGACACAATCTATTGGGGTATCAAGAATTATGTGGAAGGCGCGCTCTACCTGGGCGTGCTGCCGCTATTGCTGGCGCTGTATGGCTTGGCCCAAGGTGCTTGGCAGCGCGAGTTTCGTCCCTATCTTTTGCTGTTTGGGCTGCTGGCTTTGGTGGCGCTGTCATTCATGTTTGGCGCGCCGACATACGCGCTGATCTATCGTCTGCCGGGCATCAATCAGTTGAATTCGCCCTTTCGCTGGGTATATGCCTTGACGCTGGCGCTGGCGGCGCTAGCGGGCATTGGGCTGCATATCTTATGTGATGCCCCCGGGCGCAGCCGCCGCTTGGCGCTGCTATTGGGCTTGTTCGCGCTCTTGGCTGGTCTCGCTATTATCTTTGGTTTGGCCGTTGCCCAGGTTGATTTCGCCCGCTTCGAGCCAGTGATGAATCGGCTGGTGGCTGAGATGGCGGGGGCTGATGCCGCCTTCGCGGACGGGCGGATGTTCTTCAGCTATCAGCAACCGCAACTGCTGACGCTGGGCGCGCTGCTTGTGTGTAGCGCTGGCTTGTTTCTCTGGGCGGCTTGGCGCCGCGCCTGGCGCTGGGCTTGGCTGGCGCTGCTGGTGACGGCGCTGGACCTGCTGCTCGCATCTTATGGTTTCAACCCCGCCAGCGACCCGCTGCTCTTGGATTTCAAGCCGCCGGCGATCGAATTCCTGCAAGGGCAGCCCGGGCGCTTCCGCGTGACCAGCCTAGAGCGACCTCAAGATGGGCGGATTCTGCATCCGAACACGGGCATGCGCTATGGCTTGGAGGACATCCGCGGCTACGACAGCATCATTCCAGCCGGCTACGTGGCGGCGATGCGCGCGCTGCAGCCGCAGCCGCTATTGCCTCACAACCAGATTGCGCCACTTTACACCGATGAGCGCCAAAACCCGGCCGGGTATCAGCGTGCCCTGCAATCCGATTTCTTGAGCCTGCTGAATGTTCGCTATGTGCTGACGGCGCCCGATTTTGAAATGTATTTGCCGGGCTGGGAAGATGTGTATCGGCAAGAAGTGGCGATTTGGGAGAACCAATCCGTTATGCCGCGCGCCTTCACCGTCGATCAAGCCGATTGGGACCCCCGCTGGCTGGCGGAAGCCGGCGGCGGATTCAGATTCGCCGAGCTCGATATACTGGGCGGCGGGCTGCGCATCCCGCGTTACCAAGCGGCTGCCATCAGCCGAGACAGCGGGCGAGAGAAGTTCATCGACGTCAGCATCGCCAATGACAGTTGGCTGGTGATCAGCGAGAATTATATGCCCGGTTGGCGCGCCTTCGCCCGCCCCTATGGCAGCGGCGAAGAAGCTGAATTCGGCTTAGGGCTGCGGCTGGCGCTGGCGACCCTGCAAGCAGTTGAATTGCCGGCCGGCGATTGGACGGTGCGGCTGGTTTACAGCCCGGCGAGCATGCAGCTGGGCATGTTCACCTCGTCAATCAGCGCCGCGGTCATTCTATTTCTGCTGGGCGCTTGGCTCTGGCGGGCGACGGTGGGCTTGAATACCGAAACCTCTTCCGGCGTCGCGCGGGTGGCGCGCAACAGCGTCGCGCCGATCATCCTCAATTTGTTCAACCGCAGCATCGACCTGGCTTTCGCCATTGTCATGTATCGGCTGCTGCTGCCGGCGGAGGTTGGCATTTACAACTTCGCCATTGTGCTCTTCGTCGCCTTCGACATCTTCACGAATTTTGGCTTAGATCTCTTTCTCATCCGCGAGGCATCACAGCAGCGCGCGCGGGCGGGCTACTACCTTTTTAATACGTCTTTCTTTCGCTTGCTGCTCAGCTTCGCCGGCGCCCCGGTGCTGGCTGCTGTGATGCTGCTCTGGCAGCGCTCAGGCTTGGAGGCGATCAGCAGCGACGGGCTGCTGGCCATCGGCTTGCTTTATATCGGCTTGTTCCCCGCCAGCCTGTCAAAAGGCATGACTGCGCTATTCTACGCCAATGAGCAGGCGGAACGCCCAGCCGCCATCGCGACCATCACCACGATGGTCAAAGCGGTCTTCGGTGTAATCGCCTTGCTGCTGGGTTATGGCATTGTCGGCTTAGCGGCGATTAGCATCTTCAACAATGTGCTGACATTGCTGATTTTGCTGTGGGCTGGGCGCAAATTCATCGGGCGCAGCGGCAAACTCAAGCCCGATACTCGCCTCATCCGCGAAATGGTGAGCGAGAGCCTGCCGCTGATGCTCAACCACTTCTTGGCGACGGTCTTCTTCCAGGTCGATATTCTGATATTGCAAGCGCTCAAGGGCGCGGAGACGGTGGCCCAATACAGCACCGCTTACAAGTGGCTGCTGGCGATCAATATCGTGCCGTCGTTTTTTACGCAGGCGCTCTTCCCGGTGATGTCGCGGCAAGCCCAAGCTGATCGGCCCGCGCTGAGCCGCACCTACCGCTTTGGCATCAAGCTGCTTTTCGCGGCTGCGCTGCCATTGGCGGTCGCCTTTACGGCGCTGGCTGAGCCACTGACGCTGATCCTGGGCGGGGGGCGCTATATCCCCGACGGCGCCATCGCCCTGCAGCTGATGATATGGAGCATTCCAATCGGCTGGCTGAATAGCTTAACGCAGTACACCCTGGTCAGTTTGGGCTTGCAGCGTCTGATCACGCGTGCTTTCTGTGCCGCGGTCCTGTTTAATTTGCTGGCGAATATCATCTTCATCCCCGCATACGGCTTCCAGGCGGCGGCGCTGGCGACTATCGCTTCGGAAGTCGCGCTCTTCTTGCCATTTGTGTTTCTTATCCGCCGCGAGCTGCCAGATCTACGGTTCTTGAGTTTGCTCTGGCGGCCCCTGGTGGCGCTGGGCGCCATGCTATTGACCTTGCTCGCGCTGGGGCAAACTTTGGCACCGCTCTTGTTGAGCGGGGTGGTATACGCGGCGGTCCTTTTACTGCTGCGTCCGCTGGATGCGGCGGAAGGCGAGACGCTCCTGCGTTTATTGCCGGCGACTCTGCGGCATAACTCGCTGGTGATTTGGCTCGCCCAAGCCAGCCATTAGGAGCGCCTCAGGGCTTATTGCTGGCTGGTATCGCGGGCTGCCGCAAGAGCATGCTCAAGCCATAGCCGAAGGCGCCAGCCAGCACGGGTACGCCAAGCCACATGTGGATCAGCCACCAAAGCCCGCCAGTGCCCCAGATGGAATTTCCCAGGATATGGATCACCAGCATCGCGCCCAGGCAGTGCGCGAATGGTATCAGAAAAGCGGCGAGCCGCAGCCGGTTGCTTGGCACTGGCTGCGAGCCGCTGAGCAGGCAATCGCCCAGCAAGCCCACCAGCGCGGCGCTGAGGGCGAAGATGAATTCGCCAGCCTCGCCGACGCGGTACCAGGTCATCAGCAGCGAATTGACCAAGAAGAGCAGGGTAATCGCGCCGAAGGGCAGCCGCCAGCGCCGAGACATAAACAGCGCCGCCCCGAGCAGTAGGTTGCTCTGGATGATGAAGGGGACGATCCCGGCGATGTCGTGGAGGCTGTGCGAATCGGGCCGCGCGCCAGTGAGAATTATCATGTCCCCGCCGATAGGGGCGTAGGCATTAAAAAAGGTAAAAACAGATGTGATGCAGATGAAGCAGAATATGGCGGGGGCGAGGCTCTGCCAACTGCCATCGCTTTCTCGCTGCCATAAGGCGCGGACGGGACCAGTCATAATCAGCAAACCAGTTAAGGCGAGGTAGAGATGTGATGGGCTGATGAGCGCTTCGATGCCTTCTTCAAAGCCGAAGGCTTCATGCCAGAGCATATCAGCGAGGCCCCCCGCGGCAAATGCGAAAAAACCGACCAGTGACAGCGAATAACCGACCGGCAATGCCTTGCGCCAGCGGTAGCCTTTGCCCACATTTCGGAAGTGACTGACGATGAGCAGCAAGCCCGATACGCCAACCGCGCTGTAGAGCAGGGCATGCCACGGGGTGAAGAAGCTGTCATCCACTTGGCCGTGGTTGTGCGCCCAGCCATCAATATACAAGCCAAATACAATGGCGCAGCAGATGATGGCCATTGCCCAATCCAATCTTGTATTGTCGGCCGGCATCCCGCTGATGGCGCGCCCGGCGGCGGGGGGCATCACGCGGTTTGCGGATCTCGTGGTGGCCATAGGTCGATGCCTTTCACTATGTCTTCTATTTCATTCTATTCGAGATTGCCGCAAGCGCAAAATCTCCCGATTGCCCTGTACTTCTCTGCCTCGGTGGCGAAAAAACAATCCGCTGCAATTGCTCTGTCAGTTGTCAGTTCGGCGCGCACATCGCTAGCGCGCTTCAGGCATTCAAGTAAAATCGAGTTATTGTCGATGGGAGCTGTCTGGTGGGGCATGGCATTTGAACTGGAGGCGCTAGTAGGGCATCTTTACATCGTCGGCGGGCGCGTCATCAACGTGAACCCGCCCGGCGCTTTGGTAGAGGTGGCGCCGCCTACAGCCGCTCATGGGCGCGAAGGCGATACCTTCTTCTTGCTGATCGTGCCTTCGGGTTCGATCGCCCCGACCACTTTTTACGAGCAGTTGGCGCGGCTGGCGGCTGAGCGTTATTTCAACAAGAGCGGCAGCGTCACAATCGCTTTGCGCGCCATGTTCCAATTGATCAACCGCAATCTCTACGAGCACAACCTGGAACACGGCGAGAGCCAGCAGCAGCAATTTGAAACGAGTATGATTGCCGCTGTCTTGCATGAAGACGATATGTATGTCGCTCGGGTCGGTCCTGTCATTTCAGTCTTGCAGACTGCGGGCCTCACGCTGACTTTCCCCGAAGATCTCAGCGATGATGAGCCGCTGTTCAGCGTGCCGCTCGGTTTGCTGCCCGAGCCAGAGATTTCCATGGTTCGCTATGGCGTCAACGCTGGCAGCCGCCTGCTGCTTTCGGATGGAAATCTGGCTGATATCTCTACCGACCGATTGTCCAACATTCTGCTGGACAATGATATTGAAAAAGTGCTGCATAGCCTGCGGCGCACAATCAAGATTTCCAGCCAATTGATGCTGGTGGAGCTGGTGCCGCCGGAATATGAAAGCGCCATTCTAGCGGCGCCGGGCGAATCGTCTCAAGAAGTGAATTTGAAGCTGGGCGCGGCGCGGCAGCAACTCGCCCAGGAGGCAAATGGCGAGCAGGGAAAGTTGCCCCGGCGCGGTAATTTTGGCTCGCTCTTGAGTTGGGGCTTGGCGCGTTTGGCGGGCAAAGCGGCGGGACTTTTGATTTTCTTCGCCGACTTGTTTCAGCGCTTTTTCCCTTTGCCAGAGATAACGCCGACGCGGCGGCTGTCTTCCGGCACATTGATTCTCACCGTCTTGCTGATTCCCTTGCTCATCGCCAGCATTGTGGTTTTGTCTTGGGTATCCAACCTAGGCGAGACGGAATTTGAGCAGTGCCTGGGCAAGCTGCAAGAGACGGCAAGCCTGGCGCGCTCCTTGGATACGAGCAATCGGCGCAGCGTGGTATCCGCCTGGCGCGCCGCCTTGCAAGTCGCTGAAGCCTGCGATGTGATGCGGCAAGACGACCCGACCGTGGCCGCAATGCGCGAGGAGGCGCAATCGCTGATTGACGCTATCAACAATGTGAAGCGGCGGGAAGCGATCCCGCTGACGAATTTTGAAGGCGCGGTGATCACGCGGCTGCGCTTGCAAGGCAACGATTTGTACGCCCTGGATGACAAGAACGACCTGGTCTACAGCATCAAACTATCGGATGACGGCACCGAGCCGCTTCATCAAGAGCCGATTTCGCTGATGCGCCTAGGCGCGACCCACGAAGGCGGCTACTCCATCGGGCAGATTGTCGATATCGCATTTGACGACCACTCGGGCGACCTGGCAATGCTCGATCGCAACGGTACGCTGGTGCGCTGTTCGCCACAATTCATCTTGAACTGCGAAGCGCAGCGGGTCTTGAATGCCAATAATTGGGAGAACCCAATCGCCTTCACGATTTGGGCGCGAAAGCTGTATATTCTGGATAGCGAAGCCGGGCAGATCTGGCGCTATGATCCCTCTGGCAGCAGTTATGTCAGCGCGCCGCGCGAATACTTCGCCGGTTCGGCGCGCCCCAATCTGCGCAATGTGGTCGATTTTACCATCAGCCAGAAGGGCACTGTCTATGTGCTCTACGATGACGGTGTGATGAAGGCTTATATCGGCGGCAACGAGTCCCCCTTTGTTTTCAGCGGCTTCAACGAAGGCAGCGAGCCTCACGTCGTTCGGACGGAGGGCTTCTACCTCAACGACAGCCCATTCGCGCCGGGCTTCTTCATCATCAGCCGGCGGACGCGAACCATATTCGAAACGACCGTGGCTGGCACTTTTATGGATAGCTTCCAAGCCTTTGACCAAGAAAAGCTGGGCTTGGTCTCGGCGGTTGTCGCTTACCCGGAGCAGAACATGGTCTATGTCGCGTCGGGCAATACCATCTTCCGCATCGATATGGAATTGGGCTAGCGCAGAGCCCCGCCGAGACGGGCCAACCAACGGCGAAATAATACACAGACCATCCCAATTCCCCCCTGCTTAAAAGCCTTGCCGCTTTGCGCTGCCCCCGTTTGTGGGTATATTTGCCCTAGACGAATTCATTACTCGAAAAGGCAGGACGCGCATGAGCAAGAAGGTACTGATAGTTTATGGTGGCTGGCCCGGGCATGACCCGAAAGAGACAAGCCATCTCTTCGCTGGGCTGCTGGAAGAGGCCGGTCTGGACGTCACCTTGTCGGAGACGCTGGATAGCTTTCTCGATGAAGCGCTGATGGCGTCGGTCGATATGGTGACGCCCATCAATACGATGAGCAGCATCACCAACGAGCAGGAAGCGGGGCTTCTAAACGCAGTGCGAGAGCGCGGCGTCAATGTCGGCGGCTGGCATGGCGGCATGGCGGACGCCTTCCGCAACAATACCGAGTATCAGTTCATGGTCGGCGGGCAGTGGGTGGCGCACCCCGGCAACATCATCGATTATCGGGTCAACGTCAATGACCAGGACCATCCCATCACAGCCGGCATCGCCGACTTTGACATGCACTCGGAACAATATTACATGCACACCGACCCGTCAAATCAAGTACTGGCGACCACAACTTTCACTGGCGAGCACGCCGCCTGGATTGACGGCTGCGTCATGCCGGTTGTTTGGACGCGGCACTACGGCAAAGGCAAGATTTTCTATAGCTCGCTGGGCCATGTAGTCGGCGATTTTGATGTGCCAGAAGCGCGGGAAATCGTACGGCGTGGCTTGCTTTGGGCGGCTGATAGCTTGTAGAAAGCTAAGCGTATTCGACAGTGCGGCGGTCGGCTGGCTTTAGCAGGCGGTGGCGGAATCGTATCTGCCAGACACGCAGCGCCGCTTCAAAGGCGATCGAGCTGGACATCTTGGAATCGCCATGTGCCCGGTCGGGAAAATGGATCGGCAGCTCGCCAATTCGGTAATTGAGGCGGTGCGCCACAAATGCCAGCTCGACCATGAAGACATAGCCATTGGCTTTGACCTGGTCCAAATCCATGCCGATGAGGCAAGCCCGCTTATAAACACGAAAGCCGCCGGTGGCATCGCGGATTGGGACGCCAAGTATAAGTGGGGTATAGACGCGGTTCGCCCACCAGCTGAGCAGCTTGCGCAGCGGACCCCAACCCTCATCGACGCTGCCGCCGCCGGCATAGCGCGAGCCGATGACAATGTCGAAGCGCCGCCCCATTTCGAGAAGCTGCGGAATGTACTTGGGCTGATGCGACAGGTCGGCGTCCATTTGAATCACATAATCCGCCCCCAGCGCCAGCGCGTATTTGAAGCCTTCGATATAGGCGGGTCCTAGCCCGAGCTTCTCGGCGCGATGCAGCACAGTCAGCTTGCCGGCGTAGGCGGTTTCATGGCGTAGGGCTTCAACGATTTGGCCGGTGCCATCGGGGGAGTTGTCGTCAACCACCAGCAGGTGAAAATTGGGGATGCCCAAAGCGAATAGAGCCGGCACAATCCGGCTGATGTTCTCGCGCTCATTGTATGTCGGCAAGACAACAATTACCTTGGGCGCTGCTGAGGGCATGATCGGCTCGACTCTCGTCAATCATCGTCGAGAAGCGACGTAACTGCTTCGGCAACATGCCCAGGGCTAAGCCCGAATTCCTCGTAAATTCGGCTGTAGGGGGCGCTGGCGCCGAAGCGATCGACGCCGATAGCGATGCCGCCAGCGCCGATGTAGCGCGCCCAGCCCAAGGTTGCGCCGGCTTCTATGCTGACGCGGCTCGTCACAGCGCTTGGAAGCACGCTGGCTTTGTAGGCATCGCTCTGCGCTTCAAATAGCTCCCAGCAGGGCATAGAAACGACCCGCGCCCGGATATCAGCCTCTTCCAGCAAGCCAGCGGCCGCCAGCGCGATTGAGACCTCGCTGCCGGTCGCTAGGATGATGGCGTCGATATCGCCGCTCTCATGCTCGGAAAGGACATAAGCGCCTCGCGCGACCCCTTCGTGGATGCCGGCATCGTTGCCGCCCAGCACGGGCAGATTCTGTCGGCTGAGCACAATGGCGGCTGGGTGATCCAGCTCGGCGATGGCAGCCCAGGCGCCGACGGTCTCGGTGGCGTCGGCGGGGCGGAAAACATGCAGATTGGGCATGACGCGCAGGGACATCAGTTGTTCGATCGGCTGATGAGTTGGCCCGTCCTCGCCCAAGCCGATGCTATCATGCGTGAAGACATAAACCGCCGGGATATCCATCAGAGCGCCGAGGCGCATCGCCGGGCGCATATAATCGCTGAAGGTGAAGAAGGTGGCGCTGTAAGGCTTGACGATGCCGCCATGCAATGCCAGCCCGTTGACGATGGCGCCCATGCCATGCTCGCGGACGCCGAAGCGCAAGTTTCGCTCCGCCGCTTTATTGGCGCCGGTGCTGTCTGCGCCTGCGATCAGCGTTCGCGTGCTGCCGGCCAGGTCAGCATCGCCGCCGATCATGGTCGGGGCTGATTGCGCCAGGGCATTCAGCGCTTCCCCGCCGGCGCTGCGGGTGGCGATGGAGTCGCCCGCTTGGTAGCTGGGCAGGGTCCCTCGCCAGCCGGGCGCGAATTGACGGTCCATTGCCCGATCCCATTCTTGCGCCAGCTCCGGGTAGGCGGCGCGCCAAGCGGCAAAGCGCTTCTGCCAGTCTGCTTCGGCGGCGGCGCCAGCGTCGATTGCGCCGCGGAAATGCTCAAGCGCCTCGCCGGGAACATGGAATGGCTCGCTGCTGCCCCAGCCTAGGGTCTGCTTTGCCAGCGCGACCTCGTCGTCCCCCAGTGGGCTGCCGTGGGCGCTGCTGCTGCCCTGTTTGTTGGGGCTGCCATAACCGATGATGGTTCGGATGGCGATTAAGCTGGGCTTGTCTGCCACTGATTTCGCTTCGGCGAGCGCCTGGCTGATCGCGCCGGTATCGTTGCCATCCGCGACGCGGCTCGCATGCCAGCCCATCGCCCGGAAGCGCCCGGCGACATCTTCCGAGAAGGTCATGGCGGCGGCGCCATCGAGTGTGATTTCATTGTCGTCATAGAGAAAAATCAGCTTGCCCAAGCCCCAATGCCCAGCCAGCGCGGCCGCTTCGAGGCAGACGCCTTCCATCAAATCGCCATCGCTTACCAAAACGTACGTATAATGATCGACGATTTCATGCCCGGGCCGATTGAAGGTTTTTGCCAAGAAAGCCTCAGCTAGCGCCATGCCGACGGCGGTGGCGGCGCCTTGCCCCAGCGGTCCCGTGGTCGTCTCGACGCCGGCGGTATCGCCATGTTCTGGATGCCCAGGCGTGTTGCTCCCCCATTGGCGGAAGCGCTTGATATCCGCCAAGGTCACATCATAACCCGTGAGGTAGAGCAAGGCGTAGAGGAGCATCGAGCCGTGCCCAGCGCTGAGCACGAAGCGATCGCGATTCTGCCAATCGGGGTTGCGTGGGTTGTAACGCAGGTGATTCAGCCACAGGCTGTAAGCCATTGGCGCCGCCCCCATGGGCAAACCAGGATGCCCGCTGTTGGCTTTTTGCACCGCATCCATCGACAGCGCACGGATAGTATTGATCGCGAGTTCGCTCAATTCGGACACAATTCACTCCAGTAAGTTTCTGATGCTTTGCAAGCAAGCATTATAGCAGCGTCTGCCAGCCAGCGGAAAGGTCAGACGCGCCTGGCAGCCTTTGTCGGCGGTCCTCCCGGCTTGTCCGCCCCGCTCATTCAGAGAAAGGTGCTGTCAGTGGGCTTGCGCCGCTATGAAATTGAGAAGCAATGAATGGAAAAACATGGCGCGGCTAAAGATACAAACAAGCGGCCGAAGGATTACCCGCTGCTAACGGCGCATTTGCCTATATTGAATAGGCTGTAGGGGCGCTTATTCGGGCCGCGGCTCCACGCCAAAGCGCACTGCCGTTCTTTCCTGCCCGTCGATATCCACTTCGGTGAAATATGGCACTGTCACGATATCGATTTCATCGCGTTCCAGGTAGCCGCGCGCGATTGCCAAAGCCTTCACCGCTTGATTAACCGCACCGGCGCCGATCGCCTGAACTTCGGCTCGATGATGTTGACGAATCACGCCGGCAATGGCACCAGCGACCGCGGTCGAACGCGAGCGCGCCGATACCTTGATAATATCTGGCCCCTCATCCGCGGCGGCATCCTCATCATCGGCGTAAGAATCGGTAAGGGACACATGGCTATCATAATCGGACATTTATCCCCCTCGTCAATTAAGAAAGGATCATTGAACCTAATCTAACTTATTCTCACAATTTTACATCCTTATCTAAGAAATGTCTAGAAATTGTATAGAATTCGATGAAAGCAAGAGCGCCGGGCTAAATTGAAATAACTGCTATCGTCCCATTTGCCCTTTCTTGGCTGGCATATATCCCAAGCTATGGCGCTCGCTCTGAACAGCTTTGCCAATACGGCTTGCGGCTCCGTTCTCAACCGGCTGCGCTCCAGCAGTCGCCGGCCGGCGCCAGCCTGGGATATCAGGGAAATATCGGCGAAGAAGCGCCTCGAACTGGCATTTATCCCAAGTTTGATGAGGCCGCTGGCAGTCCGCCTGAAGCTATATTTTTCCCAAAACTGGGCTCGATTTATCCAAAGCTTAAACTTTCATGATTACGTCGGCCGTTGCTTGAGACAGAAACCACAATCGATTATACTATTGTGACCTACGGCTTTTCAGCCCGCGCAGCGTGATGCGGGCAAGACACGAGAGTGCCGCGAAGTGCTCTGTAGGCAGGTCTGAAGCCTGGCGAAGCGATGTAGTCGGCAAACACCCCGGCCGGCTGCGGGGCAGGCTGGCAGACAGACCCAATTGTATCCTCATTGCGTCAGAAGCCAAGGCGGCTGCCTTGTGTGTTGAGCCGACCAGTATGGGAAGCCTTCGCAGCCTTGGAGAATCATGGAGATGCCTACCATGACTGAAGATGCGCGCATACACTGGAACAGAGCCGCGAAACTGATGAAGCGGCGCTGGGATCGCGCTAGTTATGAGACCTGGCTGCGCCCGGCGACATTCATGCGCTATGAGGCTGACACCTTCATCGTCGGCGTGCCGGACAGCCATGTCTTTGATATGTTGGCGCATCGACTGCACAGCGATGTCAAAGACGCGCTTTGCGAGGTGACCGGCCGAACGGTGGATGTCGCGTTCCGGGTACAGCATGCCCCGCCAGAAGCAAAGGATAAGCAGGCGGAGATGCCGCTGTTCAAGCTGATGGCGCAGCAATCGGCTGAGCCGCGAGCGGCAAAGCAGGAAAGGGCGCCGCGGGCAAAGGCGGCTGACCCAGCCGAGAGCGCGATCAATCCGCGCATGGTCTTCGAGCGTTTCATCGTCAACGATTCCAATCACCTGGCGGCGGAGGCAGCGCGCGCAGTCGCCGAGCACCCAGCCACGGTCTACAACCCTTTTCTTGTCTATGGCGGCGTCGGCATTGGCAAGACCCACCTGCTGCATGCCATCGCCAATTCTTGCCAGCGGCGCGGGCTTCGGGTTCTGTATGTGTCCTCGGAAGCTTTCACCAATGACCTGGTCCATGCGATTCGCAACCGCACCTCGCCGATGTTTCGCGAGAAATATCGCTCGGTCGATGTGCTGCTGGTGGACGATATCCAATTCATCCGCGGCAAAGACACAACTCAGGAAGAGTTCTTTCACACCTTTAATACGCTGGTGAATTTCAACCGGCAAATCGTCCTGGCATCAGACCGTCATCCGCGCGAGCTGAAGACGCTGGAAGACCGGCTGCGGTCGCGCTTTCAGGGTGGCTTGGTCGCTGATATTGGTCCCCCGGAATTGGAAACGCGCATCGCCATCATGGAGTTGTGGGCGCGGGAGCGCGACATTCAGGTACCCTCGAAGGTGCTTCACGTGATCGCCGAGCGCTCGTCGACTTGCATCCGCGAGTTGAATGGCCTGTTCAACCAGATCGCAGCCCGCCTGCGCATCAAAGGCAACGGCGATTTGAGCGTGCAGCGGGCGGAAGCCACCTTGAATCGCTACGAAAAACCGGCTGAGCAGATTACCGTGAGCCATATCATTGACGTGATCGCAGCCGCCTTCAACCTGGATAGCGATACTCTGAAAGGCAAACGGCGGGTGGCGCGGGTCAATCACGCGCGGCAGGTGGCAATGTTTCTAGCGCGGGAAATGACGGAATCGTCCTTGCCACAAATCGGCGATGTCTTCGGGCGCAGCCATACAACGGTCTTGCACGGCTGCAACAAGATCGAGGCTGAGATTAAGCTGGATTCTCTGCTTGCCTCGCGGGTGCAGCAGCTGCGGAATCAGATTTCGCGGGTCTAAAAGGCTTGTCCGGTACTTTAGGATTCGCGATCGCCCTTTGGTTTACCCCCCTCGGTCCCCCATTGAAATGGGGGGATGACCACTGATTTGTCGTGATTATCGCTAATGTGAACTTGGATTCAAGCAGAATTGGCATATTTTATAGAGTTTGCAATATCCTAGCTCCCCTTCCCTAGCTTGCTGGGGCAAGGGGCTGCGCCGCGTGGGGTCGCGTAGGGCGCGTAGACACAGCCCGCCGACACTGACCCGCCGACACTGGCGGTCGGGGATGGGGTAGAAATGCGCATTAAAAACTCAGTAGCGGACAAGCCTTAAAGCGCCGCCGACACTGGCGGTCGGGGATGGGCTTAGAAAAGCGACACTTTTATTTTCATTACTTACTTGAGTTTACTGCTGTGCTTCGGTGGTAAAACACAAAGGGCGAGCCAAGGTGCCCGCCCTTGATAAGTCTCAACTGAATGTCTTCGCTAGCCGCCCATCGCAACGCGCAGCGAATCACAAGCGGGGCAGCCGCCGTCAGGACGCACGATGGCGTAGCCATATTGCGGATCGGCACCCCAGTAGGTGGCATCCACATTCCAGACGATGAACATACGGACATAGCCCGAGCCCCGCAGCCGGTGCACAGCGCCCGCCAGCCAGGACACTTGGTCCGCCAGGGAATTGCCAGATGCCCAGGCGAAGCCGGCCGGCAATTGACCGATGCCTTCACCCGTCAGATAACCTAGCTCGGTGAAGCAGAGCGGCTTGCTGGGGAAGAAGCTGCGGTAGAGCTGCATCATGCGCGGCAGATACCAGGAATAATGCCCGGAGCTGCCGACGGGCGCGCCATGGGTTGCATCCGGCGACGTGATGCCGGCATTGTAATGGACGCCGACGCAATCCATGACATTAGCGGCGCCGGCCGCTTGCATCTGCTGCAAGAAGCAGTCGTCATCGCCGCCGCCCGGCCCACAACCTTGGAAGAAGCCGGTGGGCGCCGGCGCGCCACTGATTACCATGGTGCCCGGGTTGGCGCTCTTGATCGCGTGATAAGCCGCCGAGAGCATCTGCGTGTAGTTGTGCCCGCTGATTTGCCCCGAGGGCCACTCGCGGTCGATATTCATCTCGTTCCAGACTTCGATGGCGTCAGCGCCGCCCCTCGCCAAGCCAGCCAAGAAACCGGCGAAGTTCTGATAGAACCCGCCCGGGTTAGCGGCGATCTGGTTCTTGTCGCCGATGACGCTGAGCAGCACCTTAAAGCCATTGCCATGCGCGCTGTCTATCAAATGCTGGAAGTTGCTCGCTGGCTCGCCATGCCACTTGACCTGCCGCTTGACCCATGTCATGCGGGCGTTGCGCATATGCTGCGGGTGAGAGAAGCTCAAAGCTTGCCCGCCAAGTTCAAAGCCGCTCAGGTTTGTGGTGCTGGGCGGGGCGGGAACCACCGGGGGGGCAGCCGCTCCCGGATCAACCGGCGCTGGTGCTGGCTCCGGCGCGGGTGGTGGCGCGCCAGGTACCTGCAGCACCTGCCCCACGTTCAAAACATCTGGATTGGCGATGCCATTCATCTCAGCCAGGACGATGTAGGTCGTATTGAAATTGGCGGCGATGATCGACAGAGAATCGCCCCGCTGCACCGTGTAAGTAGTCGTGCCGGTTGGCTGCGCCGCTGGGGCTGGCGCTGGCGCTGGCGCGCCGCCGCCCGGCGCTGGTATGACTAGCTGGTTGCCAGAGTGGATCACATAAGGATCGGCGAGGCCATTTGCCTCCGCGATTTCTTGTATCGTCCGGCCATACTGCCGCGAAATGGTATAGAGGTTCTCTCCCCGCTGCACAATATGGATCTGCTGCGCCAAAACTGCGGCGGTACCCAGCGACAATATTACGATTGTAGACAAGAGTAAAACGGTTAAACGGCGCATCTTCGCTCCTTAGCAATCTGCTTCGTCATTGAATAGCTTTTTCGAAAAATCAGTCTAGCACGGCTTGGGGAAACACGCTGAAGCCAGCCCGCGCAATCATATGCGGTAATGTCTCTTATCCATGTCTCTTATCAAAGAAGCCAACGCCCAGGTAGACATTGGGAGTGGTGAATTATGAGATATGCAGGCCGATATTCTGTATTTGGATAACCTAGATGTAGGGGCGACACTTGTGTCGCCCACAGTTGCAGAAGTAGGTTTTGGGCGATCCAAGGATCGCCCCTACAAAAACCCTTATATCAATCAATTTCACCACTCCCTAGACATTTGAGGGCTTGCTCGCTACCGCTGAATGCGCGTCAAGTTTGTAAAAGCTGCTAGCTAATAACCAACTTCCAAGCCCGGGTCCACCAGCGGCAAACGCGGATCCATCGGCCTCGGCAGCTGGCGCGCCCAGGCGTAATCCGGGTCATCGCTAGCTGCGAATTCGCGCGTTGAGCCAGCCAGGAAGTTCAGCGTGTAAGTCGTCGTACCTGGCGCGCTGACCATCGTGTAGTAGCCGGCCGGCATCAAAATGATATCGTGCTGCCGCGCCATCATCGTTACATCCGAGCCTTTGTCGGCGCTGTAAACCCGCTGATAGGCGTAACCGGTCGGACGGTCGAACTTGTAAAAGCTGAATCGATTGAGCTGGGCTTCTAAGACTTTGCCTTTGTCGTCAGTCTTGTGTGTATCGTGTTTGTGCGGCGGATAGCTCGACCAGTTGCCGCCCGGCGTGTAAAGCTCGTAGACCAGCAAGCGTTCGGCCGGGAAATCGCCGCCGAGCAGCCGGTTCATCTGCCGCGAGCAATTGCCGCCGCCCAGCAGCAGCAGCTCAACATCGTTTGGCTTGATGAGCTTGGCTGGATGCTCCTTCTCCGTCGGTGCCCAGCAAGAGGCGAACTCGAAATCATCGGTGATGGCTTCAATCTCAAACTCGGTATGTGGCGGCAGATAAAGCGCATAGGGCATGCCGCTGAAGACACTCGCCCGCCGCCCGACATTGTCGAAGTCGCCGCGATTCGTCCGGATATTGCAGCGCCCGCTCAGCACCACTGCCACGTACTCAAAGGCGTCGATGGCGATTTCAAAAGTGCGGCTCTTGCCCAGGCGCAGGGCGGCGAAATTCAGCGTGTCCCAGCCAGCCCGCTTGGCATCCAGCGCGGCGAAAGCGCCCGCTCTTCCCCGGTCATCGGCTTGGATATGCAATGTGTTGGCTGTGAAACGCGCCATGGCAACCCTCTCCAATTTAAGTTACCAGCCCCCGCGTAACCCGCATAAACATATGCTCGAGGTCTTTTTCTTCTTCGTTGAAGCCCAGCAGCAGAATGCCGCCCTCGATCAGCTGGCGGCTCAAGGTGGCCAGCTCTTCATCGTTGCCGGCGAAATCAACCCGTATGCGCGCCCGCCCGTTCTTGGGCGTGAGTATCTCAGCCGCGACTATCTGCCCGCGGCCGCTCACCAGGTTCTTTACCGCCTCAGCCGCCTCCTGGTCCATCACCGTGATGATGATTTCGCGATGCGCCATCAGCTCCAATTTTAGCTCATCAATGCTGCCTTGCATGATAATCTCGCCCGCTTCCAGTATGCCAATGTGGGAGCAGACATCTTCCACATCAGCCAGGATATGCGAGGAGAAGAAGATGGTCTTGCCCATATTAGCCAGCTCGCCCAGCAACTCGCGGATTTCCACCCGCGCCCGCGGGTCCAGCCCGGAAGCCGGTTCATCCAAGATGAGCACCTGCGGGTCATGCGCCAGCGTCCGCGCCAGGGACAGGCGCTGCTTCATGCCGCGGCTGAGCTTGTCCACCAATTCTTCGCGCCGGTGCTGCAAGTCGACCAGTTCAAGCAGGTCAGCCACCAGTGGTTTGCGCTGATTTTCTGGAATATCGTAACAGGCGGCAAAAAAGTCAAGATATTCCCAGACGCGCAAGTCTTCGTAGACGCCGAATTCATCTGGCATATAGCCGATAGCGCGCCGCACCGCCCGCCGATCGTCCAGCACCGAATGCCCAGCCACCCAAGCGCGCCCCTGCGAGGGTCTAGTTAGTGTGGTCAAGATCCGCATCGTGGTCGTCTTGCCGGCGCCATTGGGACCCACAAAGCCATAGATGGAGCCGGCCGGCACCGCCAGCGAGATGCCACGCAGGGCTTCGAAGCCGCCGAATGATTTGTGCAGATCAGTGGTCTGGATAATCAGTTCCATCGTTATGCTTCCCCATCCCCGTCCGCCAATGTCGGCGGTCGCTGTCCAAGGGCTATCTACAACCTGCCTAGCCGACTCAGCAAGCCCGCTGAGGCGCTTGCTTGCGAAAGCCTTCTTCGCCGCGTCTAACTTAGTGGTAGCGCCCGCTTTGTTCAATGCGAATCTTGCGCACGCGCGCGGTGCCAACATTGTCGCCGAATTGCAGCCGCAGCCGCACTGCCTTGCCCGCCCCCAAATATGCTTGCGGCTGGGCGAGGTCCAGCTCTTCGCCGGCGCGGAAGTCGAAGCTTTCGTATTCATCGCGGTCCCAGTTGTAGAGCTGAACATCCAGCGACTGAGCATAGCCGCCGCCGCGATCGACCTCGACATGCAAGCGCGAGACCTCATCCATCGCCAAGCCCGGCAGCGGATGAAACAAGTACTCGACTGCCTGCTCTTCATAGAGGCTGAAGTTGTCGACGCCATTCTCGATCAAGCCCTTCCGATCGAGCGTAAGCCAACTAAAGTATTCCGATGTCAGGGTGGCGCTTTGGCTGGGCAGCTTGATATCGACATCCAGCTCAATGACATAAAGGACCGTGTCAATCGCGCTCCAGCCGGCGCCGCTTATCTCGAGGTCGCGCGCCCAGCTATCGCCCCAGCCGACCAGGTAAAGCCCAGTGCCGCGGGCATCGGAGGCGAATTGATCGACGGTGAAACTGGCGAGGAAGGATTGTTCGCGCGCCGCCTGCCGCTCCGCCGTGGATTCTGCGCCTAAAAATGCCCTCGAGCGCAGGTAGCGCCCGCCCTGAATATCTTTGATGGTGATGTTGCGGTCCGAGCCCGAGAACGGGGAAAGCCCGGGCGAATTCGCCGAGGCGTTCAGCTCAAGCGGGTTGGGCTGGGGCGGCGGGTCGGCAATGTCGCTGCGCAGCGCTTCGCGGTCCAGCGTCAGAATATCGCCCGGCGCAAAATCACCCGCCAGCCGATGCGCCAAGCCCGGACCCAAAATGACCGCATCGCGCAGCGTCCTGTTGCTCTCGTTGCGGATAGCGCCCTGATAAGCGCCACTCATGCGCCCGCTTTCGAGGATGTCGAAGCTGAGTGTGAAGGCGCCGCCAATCGCTGGCTTTGGAATGCGCCCGCTCAGGCTGAAGTTGGCGAATATGCCGCCATCAATCGTGAAATCACGCGCGCTGAAGGCCGCCCCTTGCGAGATTTCGGTTGAAGTCTGGATAGTATTGCTGGCGAAGATGCTGGTTGGCGCGGTTGCGCCAGCCACCGCCAGAAAGCTCCCCGCCGGCAGGGCAAGCGAATAAGTGGCGCGCCGCGGCGACAGCAAACCGACGTATTGCTCGGTCTGGGCGGTATCGCGATCGGCGAAGGACTGCAGCAGCGCCGTCCGGCTGACGATGATCTCGGCGCCGCGAAGGCTGAAACCAACCGTCCAGGCGATGCCAGTAAAGCAGATGATGACCAAAGGTATGGTGATCCAAGCCCAGCCGTTGCGCCGCAGCCGAGACAGAGCCAGATAATTCAAGGGACCAATCAAAATAATATAAGCGCCGAGAAAGAGGCAGAGCGTTTGCAGCGGGGGCAGCAGGTCAATGCCCGGCAGATGGGCAATCGCCTCCGCACCCCAAGCCGGCTGGGTGAAGCCCTCGCGCCAAGCCGGGTGCGGTGCCCGTGTCGCCAGCAGCTTCAGCCACAAGTCGTCCAGCTTGCCCCAGCTCGCCAGCGGCTCCAGCGTCGGGTCAGCCGCCAGATAATCGACCAAGCCGGCGCCAATCTCACGGCGCAGCAGCAATGGCGCGCCATCCTGCTCGACCAAAGTCTCGGCCTCCTCATGCGCCGAGCCGACCGCGATAATCGCCCGCTGCGACAAACTGGCTTTGCCACCGGCGAAAAGCGCCAGTGCGTTTAAGTTGTCAATCGAACGGCTGCCTTCCGGGCTTAGCGGCAGCAGGTCTAACAAGCCGCCCGCCGTGCCAAGCGCGGATGGACCGCCAGCGACGATTAGATGCCCGCCGCTTTCCACCCAATGAAGCAGCGCGCGCCGCTGCCCGCTGGATAAGCTGTCGCCATCGATGTTGACCAGCATCATCATATCGAGCGAAGCCAGCGAGGCACCATGCTCCGGGATTTCATGCACCGCCCAAAGCGCCTGCTCCGCCCGGGCGCCGCCAATGCGCGCGTTGGAGAGGTTGGGGGGCGCGGTATTGGGTCCCGTCACAACCGCGTAAAGCTGGTTCCGCGGTCCCAAATCGAACAGGACCGCCTCCTGCGAAGCCCGCACAATGCCGTCTTCGTCGAGCAGCTCGACGCGCATATCGTCGGGGAAGGTGCGCGCTTGGATATGCAGCAGCGCTGATTTTTCTGCGCCAGTGGGCAGGTCAATCGGCCTGCTGAAGGCATTGCCGACCACCGTGCCAGATGTCTCCGGGCGGACAACCAGCCGACCCGTCACCGATTCGCCATTATTCTTCAACTCGATGCGAACGGGCGTCCATTCATCGGGGCGGAAGTAAGAATCGAAGCCGACCTCGACTGACATTTCGATGACATCGCGAAAATTGTCCTGCGCCAAAGCCGACCCAAATTGCGCCGCGAGCAGCAGAACAAGCAAAATTGTGATGAGGTGCGCCAACCGCGGCCGCATGGCAAATCCTAAAATCCGGCCCGAAATCCCAGCCAATTGTATCACGCCGCGCCGCCATGTCATCTGTGTAATTCAAGCCCGCGCTTGGGCAAGCGCATTTTGCCACAGCGGCACAGATATTTAACTCTATGGAGGGACCATAAACTCTGTGTTCTCGGCGCCTCTGTGGCGAAAAAATTTGATGCGACTGCCCACTTCCCATTCAGGCGCGCGCTTGGGCTGGTCCTTGCGATGCGCTATAGTGTTGGCGCTTAGCCAGTCATCTCGTTTTAGGGGGCGAAATATGGTTTATCAGGCGGCGGAAGCACGCTACGACAAAATGAAATACCGGCGCTCGGGGCGCAGTGGTTTGCTGCTGCCGGCGATCTCGCTGGGCATCTGGTGGAATTTCGGCGGTGTTGACAAGCTGGACAACTCGCGCGCTATGCTGCGCCGCGCCTTCGATCTTGGCATCACCCACATCGATATCGCCAACAATTATGGTCCGCCGCCAGGCTCGGCGGAGGAGACTTTCGGTCAAATATTCCGCTCTGACCTGGCGCCTTATCGCGATGAGTTGATTGTCTCCAACAAAGCCGGTTACTTGATGTGGCCCGGTCCTTATGGCGAGTGGGGCTCGCGCAAGTACTTGATCGCCAGCTGCGATCAAAGCCTGAAGCGCTGCGGCTTGGATTACTTCGATATCTTCTACAGCCATCGACCCGACCCCGATACGCCGCTGGAAGAGACGATGGGCGCTCTCGATCACATCGTCCGCAGCGGGCGGGCGCTCTACATCGGCATCTCCAGTTATTCAACCGAGCAAACGCGGGAAGCGTCCCGCATTCTCAAAGCGCTGGGCACCCCCTGTTTGATTCATCAGCCGCGCTATAATATGTTCGATCGCCGGCTTGAAGAAACGGGCTTGTTGGATGCCCTTAGTGACGAAGGCATCGGCTGCATCAGCTTTTCCCCGCTGGACCAAGGCATCTTGACCAACAAGTATATTGGCGCAGTCCCCGGCGATTCGCGGGCGGTCAAGCTCAACTGGGGCGAGCGCTTGGCGCAAGATAAATTGGCGAAGGTGCGCCAGCTCAATGAAATAGCGCAGGCGCGCGGGGGGAACATGGCGCAATTGGCGCTGGCTTGGAACCTGCGCCACCCAGCGATGACCTCGGCGCTGATTGGCGCTAGCAAGCCCGAGCAAATCGATGACGCGGTCGCCGCGCTGGATACGCTCGAATTAGGCGAGGACGAACTGGCGCGCATTGACGCGATTCTACACGCATAGCAGAGCAGTTGGTATTGCATGGCATTCTCTCAAAATAGCAATTGTTCTAGCGGCGGCTCTTCGAGCGGCTCGAATGGGCTAGCCCGCCGATGACCCTGCTCGTCATTGATCTGGGCAGTTCATCAGCCCGGGCGCTGCTATTCGATGACGCGGCAAAGCTGATTGAGGGCGCCATTGCCAGCCGCCGGCACGACTTCATCACCGACAGCCTTGGCTTGGCGATTGCCGACGCGCCCCAGCTGCGACGGCTGGTCGAGAGCTGCATCGATGAAATACTGAGGCATCGAGCCGCCCGCGGCATCCGCGCCGTCGGCATGGCGACCTTCGTCGGCAATTGGCTGGGCTTGGATGAGCATGGCGAAGCGCTGACGCCGCTCTTCACCTACGCCGATACGCGGGGGCGCAGCGAGATTCCCGCCCTGCTTGAAAAGCTCGCTGGCGCGGCTGAGCCGTATCATCAAGCGACTGGCTGTTTGCTGCACCCCGCCTATTTGCCAGCCCAGCTGGCGCATCTGCGGCGGACCAATCGCAAAAGCCAAAGCCACATCCAGCGCATTGCCGATATCGGCGGCTATCTCTACCGCTGCTGGTTCGGGCGCGATATGCCGACAAGCCTGTCCGTGGCGAGCTGGTCGGGCTTGCTCGATAGCGCCCGCCAAGCCTGGCATTGGGCTTATGCCCGCCGCTTAATTGGCGAAAGCCTCGCCGAGCAGCTGCCGCGCTTGGCTGATTACGATGCAGCGCAAGTCGGCTTAGCGGATGCCTATGCCGCCCGCTGGACCCAATTGCGCGGCTGCCCCTTTTTCCTGGCGCTGGGCGATGGCGCGGCCGCCAATATCGGCTCGGGCGCGGTTGACGCGAGCCGCATCGCCCTCACCATCGGCACGACATCAGCGCTGCGCGTCGTCACGGATATTGAGCGCGTGCCAGCCGGGCTCTGGCGTTACCTGGTCGCGGCGGGCATGTCCCTGCTCGGCGGTGCCACCAGCGAAGGCGGCAATGTCTATCAATGGGTGATGCGGGATCTGCTGCTCGGCGATGAAACGCTGGAAGCGCAACTGGCTGGCCGAGAGCCCGCTGAACATGGCTTGACCGTTTTGCCGCTGCTCGCCGGTGAACGCGCCCCCGGCTGGCGCTCGGACGCGGCCGGCACCATCCACGGCATCGGGCGCCACACCAGCCGCCTCGATATCTTGCAGGCGCATCTGGAAGCGGTCGCGCTGCGGCTATCAATCATTTACGATAGCCTCAAAGCGGAAGGCGCGGCTGTGATGGCGGGCGGCGGCGCGCTGCTCGCGTCACCAGCCTGGGCGCGCATGATGGCTGATGCCTTTGATTCGCCGATTCATTTGCTGGCGGAAAAAGAAATCACGGGGCGCGGCGTCGCGCTGATGATGCGCCAGAGCCTCGATGGCATCCCGCCCGCCCTGGCGGAGCCCGCGCTAGAATGCGTCATCGAGCCTGAGCCAAGCCGCGTTCGCCGCCTGCGCCAAGCGCGGGAAAAGCAGAAGGACCTATACGCGCGTCTCTATCGCTAATCGGCGCTCTCCTTAAGCAGCTGGGCGAATCTTGCGATATCCGCCTCCGAATCGTTGCAGCCGCAGATTAACAAAACCAGCTGGTCGTCTTTTGTAAAACGGCTCTTGATTTTCTCCGCCGCCGCCAGGGTACTGGCCGCCGCCAATTCCGGGCTGATGCCCTCATGCGCAATGAAGGCTTGCTGCGCCGCTATCAATTCCAAATCACTGACCAGAATCAAGTCTTCTAGGTGCTGGCGGCATAAATCGAAGGCGCTCTGGCTGACGAAGGGCGCGCCCAGTGTCTTGGTGAGCGAGGCTGGTGTGATATCGACCAGCTTGCCAGCGCCCAGCGACAGATGCATGGTCGGCGCCAATTCCGGCTCGACGCCCCAAATGCGCAGGGCGGGCTTGGCTGCTTTAAGCGCCGAAATGATGCCAGCTATCAGACCGCCGCCGCCAATGCTGACGATGATGTCCGTCAGCCGCGGGCAATCTTCCATGATCTCCAGCCCGACAATGCCGTTGCCGGCCACCTGCTCCGCATTGTCAAAAGGGTGGAGCGAGCTGCGCCCAGCCGCCACCCATTCGTCGGCGCGGGCGAAGGCGGCGACCGCGTCCGGCAGCAATTCAACCGTGGCGCCATAATCGCGCGTGGCATCGATCGAGCCCTGGGGCGCGTTCTTTGGCATGCAGATGATCGCGTCTAGACCAAGCACGCCGCTGCAATACGCAACAGCGCGCGCGAAGTTGCCGCCGCTTACCGCCACCAAGCCCTTGCCCAGCGCCGCCTCGCCCAGCGACAGAATCTGATGGAAGGCGCCGCGTGTCTTGAAGGAGCCGCTGTGCTGCATCATCTCCAGCTTGAGCTCGACATGGACGCCGAGCCGCTCGCTGAGGCTGGGCGAGAGCCGCTGCGGACTGCGGATTGTGTACGGCGCTACATGGGACCTCGCCTGCTGAATGTCTTGCAATGGAATCATCTGCGCCCTGTGCTTTCGTCGCGGTTAGCGAGCGTCACTATAAGGCTTGTCCGGTACTGGTTCGCTGTATGTAATTGCGAATTTAAAGAAGGTGCTAATTTAGAGTAAGCGCCAAACTTCCAAATAAGGAGCTTACTCATGGATTTAGACACCTTCTTCACGACATTATACGTGGTGATTGACGATTGGTACAAAAGTAAAATGATCTCCCTGATGAAGCGACATCCAGGTCCGCCCCTGCAAATGAGTGATAGCGAAGTGCTGACGGTCGCGATTGCTGCGCAATGGCGCGCTGGTGTGCCTTGGCAATCTGAGCGAGGCATAGTGCGTTACATGCTTGAAAATGGTCGGTCATGGTTTCCCCGGATGCTGAAACGCAGTCAGTTCAACAAGCGTCTTCGCGATCTGTGGGCCGCCTTTGTATGCTTGCAGCAAGAGCTGGCGCAGATGCTTTGCAGCACCGCTGTGTACGAGGCGGTGGATTGTACGCCGCTGCCGCACTGTAGTCTGGGCCAAGCCATCAGCCATGATCGGCATTGGCTCTTCGGCAAGAAAGGCCGCGGCGGCAATCATGGCGGCTGGTATTTCGGACAGCAGCTGTTGGTCTGCGCCAGCGACAGCGGTGTCATCACGGGCTGGATGCTTGGTCTGGCAAACATTGATGACCGCTGGCTGATGGAAGCGCTGGTGAGCAGTCGCCAGGGATGCAAGCGTGTGATTGAAATCGAATTGCCCAAGCATCGAACATATAAACTTCGCAGAATCCCTAGTCCAGAATCCATCAGCCCCGCCCTGTGTGCCGGAGACGCTCGTGGCTTGACCTATCTCGCTGACGGCGGGTTCAGTGGACTGCGATGGATCAGACATTGGCAACGCCAATATGACGCTGAAGTTATCGCGCCACGAGCGAGCAACATCAAAGGCGACAAGCCCGGCAAAACCATGCGCTGGCTGCGCAAACACCGGCAAATCATCGAGACGGTGATCGCCAGACTTGTTCAAACATTTGGCTTACATCGCATCAATGCCCACAGCGAACACGGAATGCTCGCCCGAGTAGCGGCAAAGACGGCGGCATACAACATGGGCATACTCTTGAATCGCGGTGCCGGGCGAGCCGACGGCGCCCTGGCTACGCTGCTATGTTAGTACCGGACAAGCCTTATAGCATGAAAAGCGGAGAAACGAACGAGCGCCTTAGAAATCGCATCAAAATCAAAAATAACTACAGAGCGCGCAGAGAAAAACATAAATGCCCCTGTTTACAGATCTGTTTCTGTGCCTCTGTGCCTCTGTGTCTCGGTGGCGAAAAACAGTTGAAGCGATTGCCCCAGTGGAATTTGTCGAATTGTTGGCAGTCCACAGTGAAAAGGGTTATCATATGCTACTGTATGTCTTTTTTCGAATGAAGCCTATATAAAAGGATAACCAAATGGCTAAGCATTTGCTTTTGAAGATTTTAGTCCTTGCCCTGGTGGCATTGCTCTTGTTGCCGGGCGCGGCGCTGGCGCAAGACACGACCGCCGTCACACTGATGCACGGCTGGACTGGTGCCGACAATACCGAGATGCTCAACACCGTCTTCGACCGCTTCAATATGGATAACGAAAACGGCTTGGTCATCGAGCCGACTGCATTGCAGTGGGACGATCTGTTCACCCAGCTGACGCTCACCGCCGCCGCCGGCAACCCGCCCGATGTGGTGATGTTCCATAACACCGAAGTGACCGAGTTCGTCAGAAAAGGCGTCTTGCTGCCGGTGGATGATCTGATGTCGGCGGTGGGCGTCGACCTCACCGGCGTGCCGCAAAACATCATCGAGCTGAGCAAGATCGACGGCCAGTTCTACTGCCTGCCAGGCGACCTGCATCCGATGAACCTCTATTACAATGTCGACCTGGTTGAAGCGGCCGGCTTGGACCCGGACAGCCCGCCAACCACGGGCGAAGAATTCCTGGCTTGGGCGGAAGCGATGACGATCACCGATGACGACGGCATGGTGACGCAATACGGCCTTGACCAGCCCTTGGGCGGCGCCCTCGGTCGCTGGTTCTTCCACACTCTGCTTTATCAATTTGGCGGCAGCTGGCTGGGTGAAGACGGCCTGTCGGCTGTTGATAGCGAAGCATCGCATGAAGCGTTGCAATACCTGGTGGATATGCACGAGACCGGTTGGACGAGCCTCGGCACTGGTTTCGGCGACATCAGCGCCTTTGACGCCGGGCGCGCCGGAATGATTATGGTTGGTCCCTGGCAGGTGAACGCCTATGTAACGCGCGGCATGAATATCGGCACCGCCGTAATGCCAACCTTCGGCGATATCCCAGCCACCTGGACCAATACCCACTGCCTGGCGCTGACGGTGCAAGACAGCGACGAGAACTATCTCAACTCCATGAATGTGGTCAAGTGGTTCCTGGAGAACTACGCCGAGCCGGGCATCAAAGTCGGCATCGTGCCGGTCTTGCCAGTCGCGCTGGCGGATCCCTACTGGACCGATCACGACTACGCCCAATACTATGCGCCCTTCGTCGACTCCCTGTCCATAGCCGTGATGGAACCGGCCATCGAGAAGTACACGTCGGTCTTCTCCTTCGGCGGTCAGTCGCCCTTGCTGCGCAATCTTGAGGCGGCTCAGGCTGGCGACAAGAGCGTCGAGGAGGCTCTGGCTGACATGAAAGCGGGCATCGACGAGCTCCTGCTGGACGACTAGGTTCGATTTCCCCCCATCCCCCCGACCCTTCGCCATCGCTATGGCGAACTCCCCCAGAACGAGGGAAGGGGAGCCAGGGTACGATGAAGCCCCTCCCTCATTTTGGGGGAGGGCTTTGGGCTAGGAGGAAATCTTGGAACTTGTACTATGAGCCGTCCCGCGCCGACAAACAATAAAGGCCCCAAATCGAGCTGGAACAGCATCAAGAATGACTTGATCGCCTACGCTTTCATGGCGCCATATTTGCTGCTGTTCATCGTCTTTCTGCTGCTGCCGGCGGCGGTCGGCGTCTATGCCAGTTTCACCAAGTGGGGCATCATCGGCCAACCGAAATGGGTCGGGCTGAAGAATTACAATAAGCTGGTCAACAGCGATCTCTTCATAGAATCGCTGCAGAATACGCTTTATTTCGTCATCTTGGCAGCGGTTCCGCTCATTGTGCTGGGCTTTCTGCTGGCGCTTTTGATGCACCAGAAGCTGCGCGGGCGCAACATCGCGCGCGCCATCGTCTTCCTGCCCCATGTGGTCAGCGTGGCGGCAGTCGGCATTATCTTTCAATGGATCCTGGAGCGCAGCTCGGGCTTGTTAAATTATTACTTGGGCTTATTAGGCGTCAATCCGCCAATCAACTGGCTGGGCGAGCCGGAGTGGGCAATGCCAGCCATCGCCATCACCACCATCTGGTGGACGGTCAACGGCAATATGATCATCTATCTGGCCGGCTTGCAGGATATCCCGGCCGACTTGTACGAAGCGGCAAAGATTGATGGCGCGGACACCTGGCAAGAGGTGCGCTATATCACCGTGCCCATGCTCATGCCGGTCAACGCCTTTGTCATCCCGTTGACGATCATCGCCTGCTGGCGCGTCTTTGGCCAGGTCTTTGTCATGACACGCGGCGGACCGCAAGGCGCAACTTTCACCGTCGCCCAATTCATTTATGAGACCGCCTTTGTGAATTTCAATATGGGCTTGGCTTCAGCCGCTGGCGTCATCTTGATGCTCATCACCCTCAGCTTCACCGTCGTGCAGCTGCGCGCGATGAAAGTGATTTGAGCGGCTCGGCGGCAGCGGGAAGCGTGGATGCAAGCCTGCAAAACTGCCAAGCCCTCCCGTATATGGCATTCAGTTCGAATTGAGGGAGTACAGTGAGCGAATCTTGGCGCGACGACAGCGTTTACCGCGATGGCTCGCTCAACTGGGGGCGGCTGGCTCTCTATTCCATCATGATATTTGTCGCCATCATCTGGGGCGCGCCTTTCATCTGGATGTTCGTCAGTTCAATCAAGCCAGATAACGAGATATTCCGCTATCCGCCCACCTGGTGGCCCGATGAGCCGACCCTCATGTTCTATACCGGCCTCTTCGATTCCTTCCCCATGTGGGCTTGGTTTCGCAATAGCCTCATCGTGGCGACAATCACCACCACGCTGACCCTGGCCACCAACATCTTGGCTGCCTACCCCTTGGCGCGCATGCGTTTCCGGGGCCGCCGGATAGTGCTGCTGGTCATCTTGTCTACCTTTCTGCTGCCGGGCGAGATTCTGCTGGTGCCGCTCTTCCTGGGCATGATCAAATTCAAGCTGGCAAATACCTATTTCAGCATCGCGGTGCCGGCGGCGGCTAATGCCTTCGGCGTTTTCTTGATGACCCAATTCTTCCTGACGATCCCGGTCGAGCTGGAAGAAGCCGCTCGATTAGATGGCTGCAGCCGCTTGGGCTTGCTCTGGCGTATCTTCATCCCGCTGAGCAAGCCAGTCATCGCCACCGTCGCCATCTTCACCTTCGTCCGCAGTTGGAACGACTTCTTCTGGCCCCTCATCATCAGCAACACCGATGCGACCCGCACCGTGCCGATTGGCTTGGCGGTCTTTGTGGGGCGCGGTTTATCTATGCGCTTCGGCGTCATCATGGCGTCGGCGGCCGCCGCCACGATACCGGCTGTGATCTTCTTCCTGCTGCTGCAGCGCTATTTCGTCCGCGGCATCTCTACCACTGGCTTGCAAGGTTGATAGCCGCCACCATAGCGCGAGGCGCAGAGAATGATCAATGGCGGCCGCGCAGCAACGGTACTGGCATAGAGCGATGGCTAGGGCATGAATAAGTCCGCGACAATCGAGCAATTTGATTTCCATGGCTGGGGCGGGGTCCGTTTGGGCAACAAGTGGGTCGAGGCGGTCTGCGTCCCAGAAATCGGGGGCCGCTTGCTTCAGTTCAGCTTGGGTCCACATAATTTCTTGTTCGTAAATCCCGACTTGCTGGGCAAACGCTTCAGCTACGAAGAACACGCGGGCGCTGGCAAACTCATCAACTGGAAGAATTATGGCGGCGGCAAGACCTGGCCCGCGCCCCAAGGCTGGGATGGCGCCGGGCAATGGGCTGGTCCCCCCGATCCCGTGCTGGACTCCGGCTGCTACCAAGCCGAAACGGATCTAGGCGATGGGCGCGCTTCTGTTCTGATGACGAGCCCGCCCGATCCGCGCTCGGGTTTGCGCATCCGCCGCTTGCTCAGCCTCGAGGGAGCCAGCTCGCATTTGACGCTCGAGCTGTCTTTCGAGAATATCTCGGCGGAGACGATACGCTGGTCTATCTGGGATGTGGCGCAGCTGCTCTGCCGCGCTGCCGACGGCAAGCTAAACGACGACTGCTGGCTCTATATTCCGGCGGACCCACAGCGGGAAGCCCCCTACGAGATCTTATTCGGCGCTGACAATGAGCAATACCAATTGGACGCGGCGAGCGGGCTGCTGGCGGTGCAGTATCGGGGCATTGTGGGCAAAATCGGCTTACACAGCCGGGCCGGCTGGATCGCCTTCGCCGATAGACAGGCGGGCTTCGTCCTTTGTATGCGCTTCCCCTATCAGCCGGGCGCGGAATATCCCGACCAGGGCGCCACGGTGGAATGCTGGACCGAATCGCCCGGCGCGCCCTCGCCCATACCCATTCGCTCGCCCGGCTACATCCTGGAAGCCGAAATTCTCAGCCCGCTGTTCACGCTAGCGCCAGGGCAGGTCGCGGCCCATCGCTTGACCTGGTCGGCGGCATTTTGCCCGGCGCCGATAGTGGCTGTCTCCGATTTTGGCTGCACGCATCAGCCGCTGACCGTCGAGCTGAAAGACGGCTGGGCGCGGATTCGCGGTGTATTCGGCTGCTTTATGACGGGGCAGGCGCAGATTGAATGTCTTGATGAAGCGGGGGCAAGCGACAGCCTAGTTGACCTCGGGCCGGTCTCGCCCCTGCGCGCGCTGCATGTTGATGTCATCATAAGCCTTGGCGCGGCTGTTGTTCTAATTCGACTCAATATCTTGGACGCGGACGGAAGCTATGCCGGCACGCTCGACAGTGTGATGCCAGCCGAATCCCCTAGTTGACATTTGGAGAATTGCGCATGACCGAGCAATGGACCCCAGAAAAAGCCAATAATTGGTACGATGCCACCGACCCCATCCGCGGCTGCAATTATTTGCCGCGCAGTGCGATCAATTCGACTGAGATGTGGCAAGCCGAGTCCTTCGACCCCGATACCATCGCCGAGGAATTGGCTTGGGCAGCGGCGGCCGGCTTCAATGCGGTACGCGTCTTTCATCAATTCCTCGTCTGGCAGAGCGACCCCGCTGGCTTGAAGCGGCGCATCGATCAATTTCTGGATATCGCGGCGGGCAATGGCATCAAGGCGATGTTCATCTTATTTGACGATTGCGCCTTCGCCGGCAAGGAACCCTATCTCGGCAAACAGGATGAGCCTATTCCCAACGTGCATAACAGCGGCTGGACGCCCAGCCCAGGCTTGGCGCGCGTCGAGGACCGCTCCGTCTGGCCCCAGCTTAAAGAGTATGTCCTAGACATCGTCAGCCACTTCGCCGATGACGAGCGCCTGCAGATTTGGGATTTGTACAACGAGCCGGGCAATAGCGACCTGGGCGAGCGCAGCCTGCCGCTGGTGGAAGCTGCCTTTGCCTGGGCGCGGGAAGCGAACCCGCGGCAGCCGCTGACGACTTCGATCTTTCGCCTGCATGATGAATATGAAATGGAGGAACGCATCTTAGAATTATCCGATGTTCCCTCGTTTCATCATTATGGCGAGACTGGGCTTGAAGCTGTCATCAAACGCTGCCAAGCATATGGCCGCCCGGTTCTCTGCACCGAATGGCTTAGGCGCGTGGTCGGGCAAACGGTTGAGCTGGTTCTGCCCATCTTCGCCCGCGAGCGCATTGGCTGGTACAACTGGGGCTTGGTCGCCGGGCGGACGCAAACCTATCTCGATTGGCGCCGCGAACTGAATGGTCCTGATAGCGCCCTTTGGCAGCATGACATTTTCCAAGCCGACGGAAGCCCCTACGCCGAAGCGGAAATCGAGCTAATTCGATCCTTTGCCTTTGAGTAGCCGAATTTGTCTTGCCTCGAAGCCGGGTAAATTTGGGAGTGTCTGATTTTGTGGATATAGGAGTTTGTAAAAGCTCCGACTCACGATTTGCTAGCAATGCTCCCCTCCTTGATGCATCGGGGTCGCGTAGACACTGACCCGTCGGGAGGGGCGCGCCGCGTAGACACAGGCGGTCGGGGTGGGGTTTGAAATGGGCATATCCACGATATTCGCCACTCCCTATAATCTAGCGCTGAGCAGAATAACGGGAGATGGACCATGCAAATCACTGATATCGAAATTCGCCTATGCAAACATCAGGAAGAGGTGATGTCGGCGACCGAGCTGCGCGATTCGCATCGGTCGGAGCTGCATTTTCTCATCATCACCATGAAGACGGATGCGGGCATCGACGGCGTCAGCATGGGTTTCGCCGGCATGGGCGCGGAGATGGCCGGCTCTATCGCGGCGCAGTCTCTAAAGCCATTCTTCCTGGGCAAGGACCCGTTAGCGCGCGAGAAGCATTGGCATGACTTCCGCCGCTACGACCGCCACTGGCATTTGACGCCGGTTTATTCCTACGGTCCCTTCGATATTGCACTCTATGATATCGCCGGCAAGCTGGCGGGCTTGCCGTTATACAAGCTGCTGGGCAGTTTCCGCGACAAAGTGCCGACCTATGTCAGCTCGATGTTTCTCGACTCGCCCCAGGATTACGCCGACCAAGCGGCGGAATTCAAGCGGCGCGGTTTTCACGGTTACAAGCTGCACCCGCCGAGCGATTATCACGAGTCCTTGGCGGCTTATCGGCTCTGCCGCCAGGCCATCGGCGATGACCCGCATTTCAAGCTGATGGCTGACCCCGTAACGACCCATACCTATTATGAAGACGCGCTGCGGATGGGGCGGGAGTTGGAAAAGCTCGATTATTATTGGTTCGAGGAGCCGCTCTACGATACCGATTTCAACGGCTTGCGCAAGCTAACGCGCGACTTGGACATCCCGATTTGCGGCACCGAAGTCTTAGTCGGTGCCCACTATTCAACCGCCGAGTGCATCGCCAGCGGCGTGGTCGATATCGTGCGCAGCGATGTCTCATGGAAAGGCGGGGTGACGGCGGTGATGAAAACGGCGCATCTGGCGGAAGCCTTTGGCATGCGCTGCGAAGTGCATACGGCAATTTATCCAGCGCTGGAGATCATCAACCTGCATTGCTGCTGCGCCATTGCCAATTGCGAATTCTTCGAGGCGCTGATACCAAGCTCGCTGATGAAACTGGGCATCAAGAACCCGGTGCATATTGACGCCGCGGGCTATGCGCATCCGCCGTCGGGCGCCGGCACCGGCATCGAATGGGATTGGGACTTCATCGATAAAGCCACCGTCGCCGTGATGTGACTCCCGCCCGCGCGCGGGATAGTGGTGAAAGCGCAAGAGTAAGTGGTAAAGTTGGACCGACGTTTCTGAGACGATTCGATTGATGAATTGATGAAAGGAAAATCACATGCTGCGCGCCGGATTATCTAGCTTCTCATTGCATTTGCCCGATGCCTTGGGCGACCCCTGGTTTGAATTGGACGAAGGACACAAGAGCGTCTCCGGTGCCTTCCGCCAAAAGCCGACCCTCGATTTGCTTGACTTTCCCGCTGAAGTCGCCGCGCATGGCATCCATTGCGTCGATCTCTGCATTCAACATATCCCCAATATCGAGCCAGGCTACCTGGCTGAATTGCGCGCCGCTTTTGAATCAGCCGATGTGGAGCTGTATCAGCTGCTGATAGATATCGGCGAGGTCGGCAGCCCCGACCCGACAGAGCGCAGCGCGAGCATCGCCCTCACCAAACGCTGGCTGGAGATCGCCTCCGAGTTAGGGGCGACTGGCGTCCGCTATGTGCCGGGCGATAGCGCGCCCAGCCCGGAAACAATTAATGCCAGCGGCGCAGCATTCCAAGAGCTTTACGATTACGGCATCGCCTGCGGGCTGGAGCCGGCGACCGAAAATTACAAGTTCTTCAATAAAGAGGCGAGCCACCTGCTGCAAGTGCTCGATCTCTCCGAGCGCGATTATGGCTTGGTCGCCGATTTCGGCAATGCCAAGGGTCCTAAGAAATACGACACCTTGTCCCGGCTGATGCCACGGGCAACCGCCATACACCAATGGGTGGCGATTGACGCAGACGGCTTGATCAATGACGAGGATTCCAAGCGCTGCCTGAAGCTGGCGCACGAGAACGGCTTTGACGGTCCTGTCATGCTCCTGGGCGGGCAGCCCTATCAGCAGTATCGAGCCAGCCGCGCGATGTGGGACGCCGTCGAGGAGTTGCGCGCTGAGGTGCGCTCCGTCTTTGGCGCTGCGATGCAGTAGCGCTGGCCCGGCAGCGGCGCTGCTGGTAGCGCCCAAAACCATCCATTTGAATGAACGCTGAAATGAAGAGGGCAACGATGAAACCGGAGGAAATCAGCAAGGTCGCCTGCGTCGGCGGCGGAACGATAGGCTTCTCCTGGGCGGTCCTATTCGCCCAGCACCGCCTCACGGTAAATATATTCGATATCTCCGATGAGGCATTGGCTTGGACGCGGCGCGAGATCGACAGCGCCTACGCGACCCTGGTCGAAGCGGGGCAGATGACCGAAAGCGATGCGGCCGCCGCCAAAGACCGAATCACGACAACCAAGGACCTGGCGCGGGCGGTGCAAGGTGTCGACTTTGTGCAAGAATCAGGACCCGAGCGCTACCGCATCAAGCGTGAAATCTACCGCGATCTGGACCGGCTCGCGCGCCCGGACGCGATTCTCGCCTCGAGTACCAGCGCCATGCTGATGACCGAAATCCAAGCCGCAGCCTCCCGCCCGGAGCGCTGTGTGGTGGCGCACCCCTACAACCCGCCCCATATTGTGCCAGCGGTGGAAATTGTGCCCGGCGAAGCGACGTCGGCGGCGACGGTGGCGCTGGCTAGCGGTTTTATGGCGCGCTTGGGGCGGGTGCCGGTGGTGGCGCGCAAGGAATGCCGGGGACATATCGTCAACCACATGCAGTCGGCGATTTACCGTGAGGCGCTCTGGCTGGTTGGCAACGGCGTGGCTACCGTCGAGGAGATCGATCTCGCTTTCAGAACCGGACCGGGCTTGCGCCTGGCGCTGATGGGACCCTTCGCCGTCGGCATGTTGACCAGCCCCGGCGGCTTGCAAGATACCATGGTCGACCGGAAGCTGGATCACAGCCTGGAAGATGACATTCCCTCCCGCGTCGAGCGTGAAGCGCCGCCCCGTACGCCGGAATTGGCGCGTGAATGGGCGGCGGTCTGCGCCGCTCAGATGGAAGCCAAGCTAGCGGGAACCGATAGGGAGCAGGTCAAGAAGTGGCGCGATACCAAGCTGCTAGAGATTCTTGACCTTATTGCCTCAGAGTAGCTGAATGGGCTAAAGTGTGGCCGCAGACTGGCTATACCTAGCGCAGTGATTACAGGAAGGCGCAAATGAAAGCGGCAGAGCATTTAGATGTCATCATCGTTGGCGCCGGCATTTCCGGCATGTACATGCTGCATCGCATGCGGGCGCTGGGCTTGGCGGCGCGCGTGATTGAGATGGCGGCTGATGTGGGCGGCACCTGGTACTGGAATCGCTACCCCGGCGCGCGCTGTGATACGGATACAATTGAATACTCTTACAGCTTTGACGAAGACTTGCAGCAAGAATGGGACTGGCCCCAGCGCTACCCAACCCAGCCCGAAATTCTGGAGTATCTCAATCACGTCGCCGAGCGCTTCGACCTGCGGCGGGACATCAGCTTCAACACCCGCGTTGAATCGGCGGTCTTCGACGAGACGGCGGGGCGCTGGCTGGTCACCACCGCTGCCGACGCTCAGCTTAGCGCCCAGTATCTGATTATGGCGACTGGCTGCATCTCGGAGCCGAATATCCCATCGATCGACGGGATGGACAGCTTTCGCGGTCCAATCTACCATACGGCGCGCTTCCCCCAGGCTGGGCTGGATTTTCGTGGCAAGCGGGTGGCTGTTATCGGCACTGGCTCCTCGGCGGTGCAGGCGATACCGGTCATTGCCGAGCAGGCGGCGCGGCTGACGGTTTTCCAACGGTCGCCCCAATGGTCGATACCGGCGCGCAATCGCCCGGTTGACGCCGATTTGGTCGCCGAAATCAAAGCTGATTACGCCGGCTTCCGCGCCCGCAATCGGCTTGAGCCTGGCGCGCAAATGTCTCATGTGCCGGTCAACGATGTCTCGGCCAAGGCTGTCGGCGAGGCCGAGCGCGAGCGCGTTTTTGAGCAGCGCTGGCAAGAAGGCGGCTTTGCTTTCTACGGCAGCTTCAACGATTTGACGGTTGACCCGGAAAGCAATGCGCTGGCGGCTGATTTTGTGCGCGCGAAGATCCACGAGATTGTGAAGGACCCAGCCGTCGCCGCTATGCTCACGCCCGATTACACCATCCACTGCAAGCGCCCCGTCCTCGATAGCGATTACTTCGAAACATACAATAAGCCCAACGTGCATTTGCTTGATATCCAGCAGACGCCCATACTGGCAATCACGCCGGCGGGCATCCGCACCAGCGCCGCTGAAATTGATCTTGACATCATCGTGCTCGCCACCGGCTTTGATGCCATGACTGGCACGCTGCTCAAGATCGACATTCGCGGGCGCGGCGGGCTGTCTTTGCGGGAAAAATGGGCTGATGGACCGGTCAACTACCTGGGGCTGCAAGTGCCTGGCTTTCCCAACCTCTTCACCATCACGGGTCCGGGCAGTCCGTCGGTCTTGACCAATATGATGGTGGCAATCGAGCAGCACGTCGAGTGGGTGTCGGATTGTATACGTTATCTGGTCGAGCATGAGCATGCTTGCATTGAGGCGACAGAGGCCGCCCAAGCGGCTTGGGTGGCGCATGTCAACGAAGTGGCTGATCAGACTTTGTGGACCGCCTGCCACAATTGGTATCAGGGCGATAATATTCCCGGCAAGCCGCGCGTCTTCATGCCTTTGCCCGGCTTCCCGCCTTATGTGCAAAAATGCGACGAGGTCGCCGCCAATGGCTACGAGGGCTTCGTCTTGTCATAAGTAGGCAGCGCGTGCGGCATAAGCGAGCGGCTTTGCATAGGCTGGCGCGAAAAGGCATATGCAAGTGGGTCAAGCCCCACGGTTGATCAGACAGAGAAAATTTTACAGGAGCGCGAAGCCTTGAAAGTTACCGGCGTCGAAACGATTGTCGTCCGCAATATCGAGCCATACATCGGCGGCGAGCACTGGCTCTTCGTACAGCTCAAGACCGATGAAGGCATCCTCGGCTTGGGCGAAAGACCCACCATGCATGCCATCAATCTGCAGCCGCAAATCAGCATGATAGAAGATTTTTGCGAGCAATTTGTCATCGGCTGCAATCCCTTTCACATCGAGCGTATTTGGCAAAGGATCTATGCGTCACGGCACGACTGGCGTCACCCCAGCTTGTATATGACGCCGGCGCTCAGCGCTATCGAGATGGCGCTGTGGGATATTGTCGGCAAAGCGGCAAACCAGCCCATTTACAATCTCCTGGGCGGGCAAGTCCAAGAGCGATTGCGCGCTTATGCCTACATGCCGACCGCAGGCATATGGGAGAACCCGCAGAAAGCAGGGGAGATTGCGGTCAAGCTGGTTGAAGCAGGCAACAGCGCTTGCAAGTTCGACCTCTTTACGCCCCTATTCCCGCAGCCGCGTGATTTTTCTCTGAAGACGATTCGGCACGTGGCGAAGATATTCCGCGCCATCCGCGACGCGGTCGGCGATGAGCTAGAAGTCGCCATCGGGACGCACGGGCAATTCAGCACCGCGGTTGCCATTCGCGTGGCGCAGGAGCTGGAGGAGTTCAGCCCCTTCTGGTTTGAGGAGCCGGTACCGCCGGAGAATATTGACGAACTGGCGCGCGTGGCCGCCCACACCAGCATCCCAATCGCCACTGGCGAGCGGCTGGTGACCAAGTTCGAATTTGCCCAGCTGCTCAAGAAACAGGCGGCGCAAATCATTCAGCTTGATGTCGGGCAATGCGGCGGAATTCTGGAGTCGAAGAAGATCGCTGGCATGGCTGAGGCACACTATGCGATGATCGCGCCTCATATGTACTGCGGTCCAGTCGCCGCTGCCGCCGCGGTCCAACTAGACAGCTGCTCGCCCAATTTTCTCATTCAAGAGTACAACGGTGCCGCGCTGCACAGCGACATTCTCAAAGAGCCGATTCGCTTTGAGAACGGGTTCATCACAGCGCCGACCGGTCCGGGCTTGGGCATCGAGCTTGACCAAGCGGTGGTCAAGCGGCAATTGGCATAGGGGGAGGGACCCCTCCCGCGATTCCGGTTCGCGCCGCCATGACCGACGGCGCTGAGCGGCTGGGGAGGGGCTTGGGCGAGGGATTTGCCTTAGAAGCAATGCCCCGCTGTATCGACATAATGGGAGCTGATCCAGCCCGTCTTGTCATCGTAGCTGACTTGGAACCAATCGTTTTCCCGCGCGATCGCAACCAGGCTCGTGCTCGCCGGAATCAGCCTGATCGCCCCGTCAGCCGGGCTTCGGCGCAGGTTCAGCACCGCCAGCGTGGTCAAGCGGCAATCGTCAAGCTGCTCGCCCGGTGGCTCGACTGCCACATCGACTGGCGCCGCGTATTGAGGCTCGCCCCTTGGCATCAGCAGGAGCAGCCCCGCCCGGTCCATCCAGGCGCAGGTTCTGCCTGGCATGCTGTACGAGGTCAACAAGGTCGCGCTCGGCGGCGCCGCCTCAGTCTCCAAGAGAAATATCGAGCCCGCGCTATTGAAGCAGACCTGCGCACCAATGCCCAAATTGCCGGCCAGCATCACGCCATTGATGCCATTGAGGCCACCATTGATGGAGCGAGCTTCCTCGCCAAGCCCATGGAGGGCTAACTGCTGGCATTCAAAACCGCTGCTGACGGCAGTGACGGCGACGGAATCGGGCAATGTCTCACAGCTGCGCGACATGGGCGACGACGGCGGCGGCGGATTGACCCGCGCGCTTTGCGTGCTGGCGGGGCGCCACGGGTCCGGGCTGAGCGCTTGGGACGGCGGGCGCAGTGCCGCGCTGCCCTCCAGCATTGTGCTGTAGTAGTCGTAAGCCATATTGCCGAATTCGCGGCACATAGCCACGCTGGCATCGACAGCGGCTTGGAAATGGACGCCGCCCCAAACGCGGCTCTGCCCGCAATTCTGAGCGAAGTCCGTCCAAGTGGCGAAGTGCAGTTCAATATCGGTCTGCGGCGTGATGCCCGGCTCAATCCGCGATGACCCAGCCGGGTAACTGATGCTCCAATTCAGCTCGTCCGTGCCAGTGAAGCGCCGCATCGCCTGCGCCTGCGCATAGCAGCCACAGGTCGAGCCTGATGGATATTCCGGGTGATCGGCTTCCGGCAGGTAACTCTGCCATTGGCTGGCTGGGATGTCCTGCGCGCCCCGCCCTCGCCCCGCCCAAGCCCGCACCGGCTCATCGCCATAGATATAGCGGATGGCGCTAAATGGGCGGACGGTGTCGTAACGGGCTTTCTCTTGCCAGGTTACGACCGAAGCATCGTGGATCGCAGCCGCCGTCAAGAAAAACCCACGCGCGTAATCCTGCGGCGACAGGTCGCGATCTAAGCCGATTTGACTGTAAGAGAGACCCAGCGAAATGATCTTGTTGTCGAATAGCTCAGCCATCATCTTCTGCTCGTCGGTTAGATTCGCCGAGACAGCCAAGACAAGATCAGCCTGTTCCTTGTAAGCCTCCCAATTTTCAACATTGCTGGCTTCAGGCGCAGACGTCCGGAACTCACGCGGGTCGAAAATGGCGAAGGGCTCGGCAATGCTCTGCTGCGGCGTAACAAAGTGCTGCACCGTGTAGACGCCGCTGCCCATGCGCCGGACACCTGGCTGCCAGCGTGAGGGATTGCGCAATTCATAAGCGCTGTTGACCGGGTGGTAGCCGGTGGTGTCGGCGTAGTTGCCGGCTTGATTCATGCCATCGTGCAAGCGCCCGGCGATAGCGGCTTTGCCAGCGGCACGCCCGATGCCGGCTGGGCTGTTCAAGTCGCCCTCGGCATCGGGGTCGAGCCCATAATCGCGCAGCATTTCGCGCCAGACCGCTTCCCGCCGCGGCATCAGCTCCCTCAGCGTCTCATAAGCGGCATAGAGCATGGCGATGTTGATGTTTTGCTGGGTCGCCTGGGCGGCTGGCTGCCGTTCAAAGCGGCTGTATATGCCGACAGCGCTGTCATGGTAGGGCGCGGCCGCATCCACAATCCCCGTCAGCATGACGAAATGCAGCCGGTTGATCAGCGTTGCATCGCCCAGCGATGAGGACACGTCCATCACAATGATCGGGATCAAGCGCGGCAGAATAACATCCCGCAGCGGATCCATCTCCCCTAAAATAAGGGCTGGCGATTCCGCCTGATTTTGTGCCAAAGCGGGGCTCGCTATCGGCGTAATCAGCATCAGCGCCACCGCTGCCATCATAATAAAATAAGCTCTGGCATTCATGCGCGTGCCTCCATTACATATTTTGCATTGGAGTTCCGAAGCGCGTCTTCAGGCGGCGAAGCTGGATGAAAGGCCGACGAGAGGCGAAGGCGCAGTTCGAAACCTGGCTTTAGCCTAGCGAAATAAACGGCGCATATTCTGACGCTTGCTATGCGGATGTCCTACTATCGGAATGCGATTGGCTGCGTCTCGGCGATGCAGCTGCTGTCCGGCTCCTTCAGCGGCGCATTGATGAAGTCCAGCGCGATGTCCACGGCGCAGCGGTCCGAGCGGAGCACACCGTGGCCCACATGGGGCAGGACGAAATTGTAGGCGGTGGTCAATGTTTCAGCTGCCATGTCCGCATAGGGCGGCGGCGTGATGGGGTCAAAATTGCCGGAGAGCAGGAGGGTGGGCACATCGCTCTCGACTGGGTCATTCACGCTGAGCGGGCGTGCTTCCGCCTGCCACATGCCACAGAGGCGAGACAAAGTCGCCAAGCCCTCCACCGGGTAGCGCAGGTAGCCGCTAAGATGCGGATGGGCGCTCAACATGCCGAGATAATCGCGGTTCAGCGCAGAATCAAACTCCTCTTGACATTGCACGGTGTAGTGCATGCCTAGGCTGAGCGAAATCATATTCGCCTCGTAGGCGACGCCTAGGCGAACGGCGTTCTGCGCATCATCGCGCTCGAGATCGTATATCAGCCGCGGGATTCGCTGGATGGAATCAACTTCGTAGAGCCAGCTGAACGCCCAGTCATAGAGCCGATAGCCGCTGATTTCGATTTCCAGCGTCTGGAACTGGGGCGGCTTATAGCTCACGATCACCGGGCTCTGATTCAAGCGCTCGTATAATCGATAAAATACGGTTTCCAAATCGGGATAAGTCCCGCTGCAGCTATCAGACTTGGCGCAAGCCGCAAACAAAACTTGCAAAGCCCGTTCCCCGTGATAGTAGGCATCGAGATAGATATCAGCTTGCGGCGGATAAACCGAATCGAGTATGACGCTGCGAATGGCGGCGGGATAATCGCGCATCATCACCAGCGCCAGGCGCGAGCCATAAGACACGCCGACCAGGTTCCAGCGCTCGTAGCCCAAGGCGCGCAAGACATTGACGATGTCGCGCGCGTTGTTTTCGCTGTGATAGGTCTCGAATTGTACGCCAGCCCGCGCCAGACGTTTGTGGCAGGCGCTCAGAATCTCAAGCAGCAGCTCGGCATGCTCGGCATGATGGCTTTGCAGGATATCCGCCAATCGGCGCCAGACTTCGTCGCAGTAAAGCCGCGGTGCCGATTCACCCGTGCCGCGCTGGTCGATGATGATGATGTCTCGCTCATCGGCAAAGGCGCGCAGATATTTGCGGAAAGATGTCTCCAGCAATAGCGAGCCGCTGCTGCCCGGGCCGCCGACCAGGTATACCAGCGGGTCGGGTTTGGCTGGGTGATTCTTGGCTTTAATCTGTATGAAGTAAAGCGCGATACTGCTGCCGGCTGGCTCATCGTAATCTTGAGGCAGTTTGACGTAGCCGCAATGGGTTCTGAAGCCCGGCGGGGCGGTGGGGCAGTTGGCGACGGCGACGGAGGCTTGCCCGTGGACGGCGGCTGGCAGCAAAAGCAGGATAAAAGCAGCGAGGCAAATTCGAGGGCGCATTGGGTCTCCCGCAGTGTACCCATCAAGTTAACCATATATTGGCTGGCAAATCAATTTTGCTTCGATTGCGGGAGTGGTGAATTACTGATATAAGGCTTGCTTGTGCTGAGTTGTAGGGGCGATCCTTGGATCGCCCAAAACCCGCTTCTGCAACTGTGGGCGACACAAGTGTCGCCCCTACATCTAGGTTATCCAAATACAGAATATCGATCTGCATATCTCATAATTCACCACTCCCCGATTGGCTCTGGCGCGTCCCTGCTATTCACTTTGACCATGCCTTAGCTATAATTCGCCGCATGTCCCGCCCTGCTGCTGGTTCCCTTTCCGCCTGGCGCAAGCGCGCCGCGCTTATTGCGAGTGTCGCCCTCCTATGCCTGGTCTTGCTGGGCTTGGATTTGCGCAGTCGGGGCTTGCTTTGGCGCTTCATCTGGTCGCAGACGGGCGAGGAGGCGGCCGCCGGGCAAGCGCGAAGCTTAGTCGAAGTGGCCGGCAATCTCATACGCCAGCCGCTGGCGACTGAGCCGCTGGCGCCGATAGCAAACAAAGTGGATTTCCCCTATGGCATCAATACATTTCTGGAGCAAGAAGTCGAGCGCCCCAAGCTAGAGGCGATGCTGGGCATGATACGCGACGCCGGTTTCCGCTGGCTGCGGCAGGAATTCCCCTGGGAAGATCTCGAGGTCGATGGGCGCGGGCAATTCACCGATTCCCGCCTTGACCGCGATGGCGATGGCCAGCCAGATACGATTGACACCTGGCTGAAATACGACCAGATTGTTGACTTGACCGAAGCCTTCGGCTTGCGTCTGATGGCGCGCCTCAGCAATCCGCCAGCCTGGACGCGGGCGGACCCGGACGCCGGCGACCGCGCCCCACCCGACGACCTGGCTGATTTTGTCAACTTTGTGACCACCCTCGCCTCGCGTTATCGTGGGCGCATCAGCCATTATCAGATCTGGAACGAGCCGAATATCTATCCCGAATGGGGGGAGAATCCCATTGACCCGGCCGGCTATGCCGAGTTGCTCTGCCGCGCCTATCATGCGCTGAAAGCGGTCGATAGCGATATCCTGGTCATCAGCGGCGCTATCGCCCCAACCATCGCGCTGGATGGCAGCCGCAACTTGAGTGACCTCGTCTTCTTGCAAGCGCTTTACGATCATGGCGGCAGCGCCTGTTTCGATGTGCTCTCGGCTCAAGGCTACGGCTTGCGCAGCGGACCCACCGATCGGCGGCTGCGCGCAACATCGGTCAATGTCGCCCGCCACGTCTATTATCGAGACATCATGGTGCGCAACGGCGATGCCCATAAGCCCATCTGGCTGAGTGAAGCGGCTTGGAACGCCACCCTCGACGCCGAATTGCCGCCGGAGCAAATCAGCCTATATGGCGCTTATGGCAATGTTACACAGGCGCAGGCGGCGCGCTACATGCCAATATTCTACGAGCGCATCCAGCAAGAGTGGCCCTGGATCGGCAATGTGATGTACTGGTTCTTCACCCGCAAAGACCCCTTCGAAGCCGACCAAGCCTTCTATTACTTCCGCATGGCGGAGCCCGATTACCAGCCAGAGAAACCGAGTTTCACGCCGCTGCCGGTGTATCACAGCGTGCAAGATTACCTGCGCAACCAGGCGCCGATTTTGTACCGCGGGCGGCATCAAGCGGAAACTTGGCAGCTTGCGGCGCCGGGCACTTCGCTGGAAGACCAGAGCGCGCGCTTTGGCCGCGCCAGCCGCTTCGACGCGGGCTTGCAATTCACCGCCCGCGGCACCGCCTTGACGATCCGTTGGCGCCCCGCAATGGCGCCAGCCACCGGCTGGCGGGCAACGCACATCGAGCTATCAGCCGGGCTGGCGCAGACGCGGGCCATCACCTTTGGCAGCGGGGCGATCATCGTTGATGAAATCGCCGTCTTCGACCGCAGCCAGAACCGGCTGCTCGCCTGGCTGGCTTTGGCGGGCGCGCTGCTGATTGTCGCCCTGGGCACGCTGATTCTGGCGCTGCGGGCGCGCGCGTGATGGGGTCCCCGCGGCCGCCGGCGGGCGGGCTGGGGCGCCGCTTTGCGCCAGGCGCGCTGGCAGCAATCCTAGTCATTGTCATCCTGCTGGCGGCGGCGGCGCGCTTCCACCGCCTCGGCGCTCAATCGCTCTGGTACGACGAGAGCCTCGCCTGGCGCCATTCGCTGCGGACGCTGCCCGAACTGATAGAACACTTGCAGCCCAATGTGCATGTGCCCGCGTACTTCGCGCTGCTGGGCGGCTGGCAGCGCTTGACCGGCTCGTCGGAATTCGCTTTGCGAATGCTGTCCGCCCTGTTCAGCGTCCTGGGCGTCGCCTGGGCCTATGCTTTGGGCGCGCGGCTCTTTCATCCCCTGGCCGGTTTGGCGGCGGCGGCGCTGGTCGCCTTCAATAGCTTCAGCATCTATTACGGGCAGGAAGCGCGCATGTACGCCATGCTGACGGCGATCGGGGCTGGCAGTATGTGGCTTTTCATCAGTTTGCTAAGCAGCCCCGCTGGCGCTGGCAGCGGCTGGCGGCGCATCATCGGGCTGGGGCTTGTCAATGCGCTTGGCATCTATACCCATTTCGCGCAGGCTTTTGTGATCTTGGCCCAGGCGGCATTGGTCACGCTACGAGTCGGCGCGCCATCAGCCCGGCGGCGCTGGCTCCAGGTCCTGCTCGCGCATGGCTTGGCTTTGCTGCTGTTCCTGCCTTGGCTGCCGGTTGCCATTGCGCAATTGGGCAACCGGTCGCATCGGCTGCAGCGCCTGCCGCTCGACCAGATCCTGGGCGAGATCCTGGGATATTTCGCCATTGGCAAGGTCTACCAACTGACTGATAGCAGCCTCACTTTCCTCATCATTATTATTTTGCTGCTAATTGGCTTGCTGCCCGCTGCCAGCGGCGCGTCTAATTGGTGGAAGGCGCTGCTGCCCGCTGCCTGGGTAATCATCTCGATCGCGGCTTTTCTTTTAATTGGCTTGGGCGATAGTTTCCTGCGCTTCTTGCTGCCGGCGCAGTTGGCCTTCTCCCTTTGGCTGGGGCGCGGCGTCTGGGTTTTGTGGCAATTGCCAATCGGGCGGCTGCGCGCCCTGCCCAAGCTGGCTTCCATGCTTGCCTTGGCTGCTTGCCTTGCCCCGCTGCTTGCTGGCTTGAGCCTGCTCTATCACCATCCCGATTTTCAACGCGATGACATGCGCGGCTTAACGCGGCAGATCGAAGCCGAGCTGCGCCAGAATGAGGCTATCATCGTCAGCGCGCGCGGCTTACAAGAATTGCTGCGCTATTATTATCGCGCCGACGCGCCCGTCTATGCCTTGCCGACCAGCCCCGATGATGAAGCGACCAGGCAGCAAGTCTTGCACATCATCGCCGCCCATGATCGGCTTCACGTTATCTTCTATGGTGCCGAGCAGCAAGACCCCAATTTGATCGTCGAAACGACGCTCAACCAGAATGCCTTTGAATTTGAAGACCGCTGGGTCGATGATCTGCGTTACGCCCGCTATGCAGCTGGCGCAATGCTGGAAAAGCGGAAGCCGCTAGCGAGCCAGTTCGCCGCTGAAATTGAGCTGGACTGGTACGCGCTCGGCAGCGCCACTGTCCGCCCGGGCGATGTCCTGCCGGTGCAGCTCGGTTGGACGGCTTTACAAGCGCCGGGCGCGCGCTACCGAGTTTTCCTCCAACTCTTGAATGCCGACGGCGCCTTGGGGGCCCAGCGCGATAGCGAACCGGCCGGCGGCTCATCAATGACATCTGCCTGGCAAGCTGGCGCTTCAGTCATCGATAACCATGGCTTGCTGATTCCAGCGGATTTGCCGGCTGGGCAATACCGCTTGATCGTCGGGCTTTATGACATCAGCGACCCGGCGGCGCGGCTGCCGGTTGGGGGCGGCACCTTTATTGAGCTGGGCGCGATTGAAGCGCGCGAGCCCCGCTAAGGCGGTGCCTCTCGGTCATAAGCCAGCTCCCCCGCCAGGTAGCTTGCCTGAACCGCCCGGTCATCAGCGCAGATTATCAGCGCGAAAAGCAGCTCATCGAAGGACTCCGCTACATCAGCGCGCAGCTCCAGCAAGGGCGTCGCCCGCGGATCCAAAACGGCGATATCGGCGGCGCAGCCAGCGGCTAATTTGCCAACGCGGTCGGCGATGCCAAGCGCTTCCGCGCTGCCCAGCGTCGCCAGGTACCAGCACTGAGCCGCCGTCAGCGAGCGGCCCCGCAGCTGCGCCATCTTGTAGGCTTCGCTCATCGTTTGCAGCATCGAGAAGCTGGTGCCGCCGCCGATATCAGTGCCCAGCCCGACGGTGATGGGGCGCGCCGCCGCTTTCGTTTTCGCAATATCAAACAAGCCGCTGCCGATGAAAAAGTTGGAGCTGGGGCAGTGGGCGATTTTGGCGCCAGTCTCGTGGAATCGCTGCCGCTCCGGCTCCGAAAGATGGATGCCATGCCCGTAGATCGCCCGCTCGCATAACAAACCATAATGCTGGTAAATGTCGGTGTAGTCCGCCCGCTGCGGATACAGTTCAGCCGCCCGCGCGACTTCGGCTCGATTCTCCGAAATATGCGATTGCAGGCGGACATCGCTGTATTCGCGCATTAAGGCGCCCGCCAGCTCCAGCTGCTCGGGGCTGCTGGTGAGGGCGAAGCGAGGCGTCACCGTGTAGCGGCAGCGCCCGCGTTTGTGCCAGCGCTCGATCAGCAGTTTGGAATTGTCATAGCTCGCTTGCGCGCTATCGACCAGGTTGGCCGGTGCGTGGCGGTCCATCATCATCAGCCCAGCCAGCAGCAGCATGTTCTGGCGCTGTGCCGCTTCGAAAATGGCTTCCACCGAGCCCGGCGCCGAGGTGCAGAAAACCGAAGCCGAAGTACTGCCATTGCGCAGCAGCTCGGCGATGAAGAACTCGGCGCTGCGCCGCGCATGATCGGCATCGGCGAAGCGGGCTTCGGCTGGGAAAGTGTACTTGTTCAGCCATTCCAGCAGCTGCGTCCCATAAGAGCCGATGATCTCCACTTGCGGATAATGGATGTGCGCATCGATAAAGCCAGGCGTCAGAATCGCATTGGGGTAATGCCGCAGTTCGATGCCCGGCGGCAGCTTAGCGCGCAGGGCGGCATAGGCGCCGATTTCGCTGATGAAGCCATCGCGGATCAGGATAAGCCCGTCCGATTCATAAATGACGCAAGCTGCGGCTGGCTTTAGGAAGGGGTCGGCGACCAAGCTGTAAATGGCGCCGCGCAGGGCTAGTTCTGTCATGGGGCTGCTTTCTCGCGCTTTTCAGCAGCGGGCTGGGCTGCGCATCAATTGCGCCTCAATCGACCGGCAAGCGCTGGACAGTTTCCCAAGCGCCGCTCGCCCAAGAGCGGATCATCGCCGCGTGCACTTCAGCCACCGCCAGCGCCTCCGGCAGCCCGGGCGCGCGCTGTACCCCCGCCGCCACCGCTTGGAGGAAGTTGTAGGCTTCGATCACTTTCATGTCTTCGTAGCCGAGGCCGCTGCCTTCGCCCGGGTTGAAGTTGCCGTGATACGGATACTGGTCGCCACCGACCAGCCGCATATAGCCATCGTGCCCGCCATCGGCGTCGGGCAGGTAGAGCTGCAATTCGTTCATCCGCTCGAAATCCCAATTCATAGCGCCCTTGAGGCCGTTGAGCTCAAAAGCCATCTGGTTCTTGGGTCCAAAAATCGAGCGCGACGCTTCGACTGTTCCGCGCGCGCCATTCTCGAATTCCAGCAGCGCGCCAACATAATCTTCGTTGGTCACGGCTCCCTTCGGGTCCTCCGGCGCCCCGCGCGAGTAATGCGTGCCCTTGCCGGGGATAGGCAGGGGACGCTCGCCGATGAAGGTATGCGCATTGCTGACCAGCCGCTTGACGCCACCGCCAAGAAAGAGCGCCATATCGGTCACATGCGCCATGATATCGCCCAAAACGCCATAGCCGGCGATCTCGCGCTCAAAACGCCAGGAGAGCAAACCCAGCGGGTCGCTGCCATACATGCTGAAAAAGCGCCCCCGATAATGCGTCAGCTCGCCGAGCGCGCCTTCGCTAAGCAGTTTCTTGGCGTGCATGACCAGCGGCGCCCAGCGGTAATTGAAGCCGACAAAGCTTAACAAGCCCGCCTTACGGGCAATCGATTCGATTTGAGCCGTTTCCTGTGGGCTGCGCCCGACTGGTTTCTCGCAGAAGATATGCTTGCCTGCGGCCGCGGCTGCCTTCACGATTTCAAGGTGCAGATTATTGGGTGTGGCGATGTTCACCACTTGCACGGCGGGGTGCTCAATGACATCTTGCCAGCGGGTGGTCGCGCATTCAAAGCCGAGCAAATCGCGCGCTTGCTCGGCTCGCTGTGCGACATTGTCCGAGCAGATGACCAGCCGCGCCGATAAGCCCCCGCCCGGGAAGCGCTGGCGCGCCAAGCTGTATGAACGGGCATGAACCTGCCCCATCCAGCCCATGCCAACCACACCGATGCCGATCACTTTCATCTTCAGTTATCCCTCTTCAGTTATCTCTCGCTGGAAAAAGGTTCATCATCGCGCGCCCTTAGACGGGGGCAGGCGGCTCGATATGAACGCGAAAGCTGGATTTGGGATTCTCCATATAGGCCCAGGCACGGGTCTTGCTCATCAGCCGGACGCTCACCCGCTGATACGCGTCGCCCTCGTAGGCATCCAGGCGCGCCAGCTCCTCGGCGCTGACTTCAAAGAGAAGGCCCTCGACGGCCGAGCCGGGATGCGGCTGCAAGATCGAATACACTTCATGAATACCTGTGAGCTTCGCCAGCCGATAACCGCGCAGGGTATCGGGCTCGCCTTCACCGAGCGTGCGCCCCAGCAGTCTCCGCTGCGTCGCTGGATTGCGCAGCGTGCCATAGGTGAAGAGTTTTTCCATGCGCTTGATTCTCTCCTTAGCGCTGGCTGGCGGGCGGTCAAATTCTACTGCGAATTCACATGAAATGAGAATACCAGATTGTGGCTTTAGTCGTCGCTGGGCGGGTGAATGGCTTAAACGCTTATCGTCGGAAACCTGGACTCATAGACTATATTAAACATTCCCTCGCGATGCTCATGTTCTTCTATACGGACTTCATAGTGGCTACCGTTGAAGTGCTGCTCCAATAGCTCAAACACTTCGCATTTGTACTGCGTGTCTTCGTTCTTTAGGTGATTGCCTTTGGTCTCAAACATGCCGAAATGCCGATCGGCGAAGGTTACAAAATCAGGATATATTTTTTCACGCCGCCACCCTAGTATGTAGTATTCACGCTTTACCCTGTGCCACCATTGCAACGGCTGCTTCTCCAAATGAAAGGCGAAGTCTTCTTCTAGGCAGGAATCAAATTGCTTCTCGAAAACTTTTTCGAAGAGACTCAGTTGCACAGGCGTTCCGCCGCGCTCCAATGTATGGTCTCTATCTCCAATCAGCAACGGGATATCCTTTGGCAGCTTATGACTTGGCTCGGTGAATAAATCAAAGAGGATTAGCCCATCTTTGAGCTTCTCTTCAAATATCGCTTTACACAGCCGATGGCACTCTTTACTCAGGTGTTCTCTCAATTGCTCGGCATATCCAGCGCGATTATCGAATATATTTGACTCCGAACGACCGCTTGCCTTTAACTCATCGAATAATTCCAACACGAATTGAGCCGCCCGCCAGGGGTTAGGGACTACATCGGAAAGCCGCCGTGTGAACCAGGATACACGAGGAGACCTGTCGATGATCAGTTCCTCTGGAGAGAAGTAAACGGGACGGGTGTTATCCACATCAACCTCAGCTCGATGCATACGTGGTGGCTCGTGCGTATACTGCTGAATTGGCGGCAGACGAACTTCATCCCAATCTATTTCCGCTAGAATATCTTGAAGATGATCCAATTTCCGCCAGCCGTTACGATGCCTGTGCAGCACTTTCGGAATCTTGATGTCTAAACCTCGAAAAGCTTCCCGCCTCGGAATACTGATCTTGCGCCGAGTCGGGTCGTCACTGTCCATGCTTTCGACTTGATCCATCAAGCCGGTAAGCCCTTCGTCTTGCAAGCCCAGTCTCACTTGGTCCACCGCTTTGCGCACATCAAGATTCCAGCAGTAGACGTAACAGCAGTCCAATGCCTCGACACCTGTGAGTCGGGCGTGGGGCTGGCGCAAGATCCTGCCCACAAGTTGCGTCAGGGCATTTTGCGAGCGTGTATTATCGAGAAGCACGAGCAAATACGCGAATGGGCAATCCCAACCTTCCATCAGCGCTGCCTTAGTGATGATCCAGCGAACCGCGCTCGTTTCCGACAATAAATCTTCGCGTCCTAATTCATCCTTTTCAGAGGATTTGACGCGGATAGCGTCCGGTGGGACGCCCTGATTCTGTATCAAGTATTCACGTACATCTTCGGCATGAACGCGAAAGCCGTCTCGCTGGTCGCGGCCTGTCCGTTCCACCCGTACCACCGCAATCGGACGAATGTATCGATCTTCTTGCTGTTGGAGAGAAACAGCAGCCCTACCGATTTTCGCCAACTCTTCCACCGCGACGGATAAAGTATCTTGCCAGTTGGTTTTCTCTGGACTGAAAACCTGCACTGGCATCTTGATCATTTCTTCGGCTTTGAGCTCAACTCCCGTAATATCCACCAGCAGATTGCTGATTTTCGAATTTGGCGTGGCGGAAAACTCAAGCACTAGGCGAGGGTTCAGACGATTGATCGAAGTGGCGAATTGCTGTGCTCCTTCTAGCTTTTTTCCGTAGGCTTTGTGCGCCTCGTCCAGAATGATGACGGGTCGCTGGATTTTGATGACATTGAATAAGCTCTGTTTGACCGGACCGTCTTCTCGATCCAAGTCCGGGAATTCCTGCAGAAGGCGAGCGTCAAACAGCATATCGTCGCTACCAGGAAAGAAACTTTGAAAGCGCCCAGAATCGCGGAAGAATCGCAGGAACTCTTTGCCTCGCTGACGGTTGGCGGCGGGAAACATCAAAAGCATCACACATAGATAATTGGCAATGTCAGCGGGCTGAAAACGGTCATCCTTTTCCAGCATCTTGACGCGGCCGCCGCTAGCTCGCTCCAGTCGCTGGCGATAAGGATGCTCTCGATTCCAAAGCGCGTCTTTCGTTTGCCGATAGATTGCGCGCGTCGGGACAATCCAAAGAACTAGCCCGCGCGGGTGTTGAATCCGGCCCAAAGCCTCGGCCGCCAGCAGCGTCTTGCCACCGCCCGTCGGCACTTTGAAGCAGACATGCGGTATCGGCCGTCCAATGCCATCAATCCGAGTCGCATATCCTGCCTTTGGCTTTGCCACCTTGCCAACTTCAGCCAGCTCTTTCCATGTCCGTCGAGGAAAGTCAAGCGTATCATCGGGCATGGGCAAGCCCGCTTGTTGATACTTCTCGGCCTGCGCTTGACCTTCCCGTTCGTTTTGTGTCAAAGCCTCGAAATAATCTTCAAAGGCTTCCAGCGCATTGATTTGATAATTTTTCAGTTCCACGATCAGCCTCCCAGCCCCAGTTCATAGGGCAGTTGGCAAAATGTTATGTTCCATTTCGAAAGTACACTCTGGCTGATGTACTTTGCCGCCGCGAAGACCACTGCCGGGCGACCGTTCTCGCGAATCCGTTCCGCTCGTTCCAGGTTGAGGGCGGCGTCGCCACTTCGCAGAAAATCCAGGCTTGGCTCATAAATAAGATAATAATCGTGCTCACCGTCGCAGTAGAATTGACCGTCAGCATCGCTCGCATGCAAGTCTCCTGGCGAAGCGGAATTGCCGGTCGCGGTATGCAGCAAGTAGCTAGCAAGGTCAGAAAATGAAGGAAGCGCTTCGCCTTTCAAGAGACTGTCTATATCGATCGGTTCGCCGAGTGTGCAGTAGGCGAAAGAGCCGCCAATTCCTTCTTTGAGCGCCTCGTCCTCCGCGTTCGGAATACCCCGGATGACGCGGCGGACTCGCTCGGCCGTGACGCTGTCGGCGTAGTTTTCGCATTCGACCATGATGAAGCGCCGATTGCCGCCGTCTTCACGGTTTGCCGATAGAACGGCATGGGCAGTTGTACCCGACCCTGCGAATGAATCCAAAACAATGTCATTGTCAGACGAGGCCGCTCGAATCAAATAGGAAAGAAGACCTGTTGGCTTTGGATAATCAAATACATCACCCTCAATATCATCAAATATAGCTCTTAATTCTTCTGTTGCATCTTCATTCGTCGGAACGTAGTTGATTCTATGTGAAAGCAGATTTACAGTTTTTTTGACTTTGCCTGTGCGATTGACGTAATTTGGTCTAAATGGAATCTTACTAATTGTAATCTCATCCCCATTTGTAACAAACTCGTCTAATTTGCTCTGAGAGTAACGCCACGCGCCCTTCAACCTAAACTTGTTTGTGTTTGTGCCATCAAGTATTTGCACGTCGTCGAGAAGCTCTGTAATTATGTTTGGAGTCGTCATGTCTTGTGATTTGACAACCTGATCATCAATCGAAAATCTAACAGAACCTGCTGGAAAGTGTAGAATTCTCACTGGATTAGTTGCATTGTTAAAAGGGTATCTTTTTCCTAGTTCAACATTTCCTGTGACAAAGGCAGGGGAAAGTGGCCGATATTGCGCGTAAGCAACAACATACTCGGTTACCGTTCCCATGTTTCGATCAAGAAACGACGGTTTTTTCTTGCGTTCCCATACAAATGTGCCGCAATAATTCTCCTCACCAAACACCTCATCCATCATCATCTTTAGATGATGAACCTCGTTGTCGTCTATGCTCACAAAAATCACGCCATCATCTCTGAGCAGTTCCCTCAACAAATGTAAACGGGGCCACATCATGCAGAGCCATTTTTCGTGGCGCTCAAGGTCTTCGCTGTCCACGGGCCCTTCCTTTTCAAACCAATCTTGCATCATTGGGCTGTTTACATTGTCGTTATATTTCCAGCCTTCGTTACCCGTATTATAGGGCGGGTCTATATAGATGCACTTCACGCGCCCAGCGTAGTGCGGCAGCAGCGCTTTGAGCGCTTCCAGGTTGTCGCCGTGAATGATTAGGTTTTGGTCTGTTAATGGTGTGTCGCCATCTTGTGATATGGGAAGCAGCGAGCGAGACTCGTCCAGTCGAAGCGGGTGATAGGGTACTGTCAGATGATGGGCGAAAATGTGATGCTTGCCTTTGAAATCAAGTGTCGGCATCGGTATTCTCCTACCGTCAAGCAATAACCAAGCTCATCAGTCGTCGCTGGGCGGGTGGGCGCCATCCAAATAGCCAGCGATCCACTTCATCATGTCGATGGACCCATGCGGGTTCGCCTCGCCGTGCTGCAGCTGGCGCTCAATGCTGTCATCGCTGCGGATGAGCGAGGGCTTGCTGCGCTTCTCCGCCATTTGTGTAATCCGATGGGCGAGGTTGCGCAGGTTGTTGGCCAGAATATGGCGCTGCTCCGATGAAAGCCCACTGCCGACTTCGTCCAACTCGCGCCGGATCGTGCGCGAGTCTATCTCATGGATATGGGCGGCGTCGAAAGCCTCGGTGATATGCTCCAGGATGGTGTAAGTCGTGTTGATCGATTCCGCCAGCTCAACCGGGTCCTGGCTGTGCAGCCAGCGCCGCATCGCCAGCACGGAATACAATATGTGCTTCTGTGGCTCGAGGTGTCGCTGCGGCTCCAATTCGCGCTCGAGGCGTTGCAGCTGCGTCAGGCTTAAGCCATGCGTGTAACTCCGCCACCAGTCATTCACTGTCTCCTGCAGCGCCTTGCTCATGCCTATCTGCCGCCAGATGCGCGCGACGCCCTCCACCACCGCTGATGGTTCTGCCTCAGCGCCATATTGCAGCAGCAGCTGCTTCATTGAAACGCGGGTCGCGCCGTCGATCTCCAATTCATGACAGGTGTCGAAGAGCCGCCATAAATGGCGATAAGAGACTTGCGCTTCGTGGTGCTTCGCCAACACCCGCGCGAGCGCTTCCATCAGGCGCTGCGTCTGCGGCTCCCATTGATAATAATCGAGCAGGGTGAAATAACTGTCGATCACTTCTTGGGCGGGGGCTTTCTTGATGCTGCTAATCGCATTCATGATAGAAAGCACTTTGTCCAGCGGAACCGCATCGCTTTCCAGCGCCTGGCTCAAACGCGGGAAGAGCAGGTCCCGGCCCGCAAAGTGATGGGCGGTGTCTACCGTCAGTTTGCGGTCATCGCCGGCAATGATGCGGTCGAAGAGAAAGTCGACCGCCGCGTCCGTCATTTGATGGCTTGCTTCGGTCGCTAGCAAGCGCGTTACCGCCGGCGGACGATTAACGGCGGGCAGGTTCACCCGCTGCCCCGATTCATACAGGTCCCATAATGTCTTCATCGTGGGCAAGGTTACCAGGCAATCGTCGGAGACCTGCAAGCCATGGAATAAAGCGAGCAAGAAATACTCTGTCTTTTCGCCGATCAGCTTTTCAATCGCCTCGGCGGATGGGTTCTGCAGCGCGGCTCGCACATTGGCGTCCAGCGCCTTAATCAATTGCTCATCTTGGTAAAGCGCGTCGACGATCCCCGGCGCCCGGCGAATCGCAATCAAAATCAGGTGAATGCCAAGCTCGCCATCGACATAAGCGCGCGGCCGGGCGCGCAAGATGGCTTCTCGCAGAATATCGCTCAGCTGATAGGACTTGGGCTCATGGGCAATCAGCTCCAGCCAGCCAGCCAAAGTGCCGATATCGCCCTCTTCGATTGCCACTTCAAGCGAGTTGCGCGCCGCCGCCTGCAACCGAGGGATCCAGGCGTTGTCGATACCCAGGTTCATCAGTCGATTGCGAATGAAGACGTAGACTGAATCCGGCTGGTCTTCAAGCATCTCGTCAAAGATCTCGGAAAAGGCGCTCTCCAGCGAGGCGTCTCGCTCCAGCTCCAGCGCCACCCGCTTGCCGGCGGCTGCGTCTCGCTCGCTGAGCGCGTTGTGCAATAATTTCTTGAGGTAGAGGCGGCGTATCTCTTCTCTCGGCGGCGTCGCTCCATCCAAGACGCCGATGATTGCGTCGGTGGAGACATCATCCTTCGGCGCCTTCACATGATGATCAATCCAGAAGCGCTCTGCGATGCGCTCCAAATCGCGCCCAAGCGTGCCCGTTGCCACGCTGGAAACAACCAGCCGCGCCAAGCTCTGAAGTTCAGCCGCCAAGTCCAGGACATCGCCGCGCCATACGCTGCGCAGTACTTCGATGAATGGATGGTCCATTACCTCGGCGATGACACGCGGGGCGGACCAATCGTAAACCCAGGCGCTGTCGTCGTCGCTTGCGTCGGCGAAGCTCAGCTCTGGGGGATGCAGGCTCCTGGCGGGGGCTTGGCTGGCGAAGGTCAAATGCGCGGCGGGCCAGCCGGGGATCAGCGCTTGGATTGAAGAAATCAGCCCAAGCCGCTGCTTGAAATCAGCCGGATAGCCGGTGATGACCAGCCGCCGCTCGTGGATGAGGGCGCCAAGCAAGGTCAAGATATGGTCGAAGCTGTCGGCGGGTCCCCCGTCCAGCAGGCGCTGGAGCTGAGTAGCGCGCGTTTCAATATCAATCGAGACGAAACTGGGCGGCTGCAGCAGTGGCAGGGTTCGGTCGATATCGGCTGAAACTTCTGGCAAGAAAGCCAGCCATTGCTCCAGCTGAAGCGCCGATTCTGGCAGCGCGTCGGCTGGGATGAAAACATAATGCTCGGTAAAGGCGCTGGGCTTGTCGGCGGCCGGCTGGATTGAGGCCAGCAGCATCCGCGCCTGGTCATAATGGACCAAGACCAGCGCCGCGCCTGCCTCCCCGTCCGCGTCAGTCATCGGCTCAAGATCGACCAATTGCGTGTAGAACTTGCTGTCATGCGATGGCAGAGCACCGTTGAACAGGAGCAGTTTGCGGCCTATATTGCCGCTCTCGTCGTGATTGTGACCGAGTATGACGTAATCGAGCGCCGATGCCACAGAGGCAGCTTTCTATCTTCCGCTACCGTTGCAATGCCTATCATTGTGTCAAATTGTGCCGCGTTGTGCAAGCGCGACGCCTGACATAGGCTTTGCAGCGCCCTAACGGTGGCGGACCGTCATGCTATAATCGGCGGATTGCCCTGGCCCAAGATGAGGAATGGCTGATGAAAATGATTCTGACGAGGCTGATCGTCTGCTTGATAGTCGCCTCCATCGCCACGCTTTCCCTGGGGCAGGGGGCGCCAGCGCAAATGGACGCGGCGCTGCTGAACCTGAGCGCGCGGCTCGGTTACACAGTTGGCATAGACCACTTGTCGAACTGGCGCTGGGAACAGGCAAACTTCCCCAATGACGCGCTCGGCTGCCCCTCCGCCAGCAGCAGTGGCAGCGCCGCCATCCTCGGCTACCAATTTCAGCTGACACACAACGCGGTTGTACACGACATTCGCGTCTCGCATGATAGCGCGCTGGTTGTCTATTGCGGCCTGATTGATGCCGCCGCCGCGGCGGCCGCTTCGGCATCGTCGGCGGGCTACTCCAACCGTCTTTGCCCTGAGGCGGCGACCGATGGACCCTACCTGCGCTCGCGGATCAATGTTGGCATGGATGCTGTCGTGGTCGGCAGTTATTTGAATATGCGCGGGCAGCCTTCAACAGACGCGCAAGTCTTGCTGCAAATTCCGGCTGGCTGGGCCGTCGGCATCACCGGCGGTCCTGAATGTGTCGCTGGCGATGTCTGGTGGCTGGCGCTGCTGGATGGCCAGACGGGCTATATCGCCGAGTCCAGCGGCGGCGCCTATCTCATCGCGCCGCTTGCCCCGCCCGAGCTGCCAAGCCGCGAAGTTCTGAATGCCAGCCTGATGCCTTTTCTGGTGGAATTTGGGCGCATCAGCGGCAACTTCCAGCCCGCCCATGCTTGGTCCAGCGATGGCGTCTTTCTCGCTATGCCGGGCGCGCGCGGCTCTGATGGCATCTGGCTCTACGACCTGCGCCGGCCAAGCCTCGAGCCGCAGCTACTCGAGCTGGCGGAAGGCATCTCGGCGCTTGCCTTCCGCCCGAACCAGCAGCAATTCATCGTCGGCAGCGAATCAGGCGCGCTGCAGCTCTGGCAAATCCACGATGGCGCGCCTTTGAGTTTCAGTGAGCGGCTTCACCTGAGCGCCCACGCCGGACCCGTATCCGCCTTGGCTTTCAGCCCGGCTGGCCAGGTCCTCGTCAGCGCCGGGCGCGCGGCTTATACCCAAGCCGATGTCAATCGAAACTGGGCGGCGCTCCTGTGGGACTTGCCGACGGTGGCGCAGCAGGCGGTTCTGTCGGGGCATCAAGACACTATCCGCTCAATCGCTTATATGCCGAGCGAAGGGTTCATCATAACGGGCGGCGATGATACGGTGCCGCGTCTGTGGTTCGCTGGTTCGGGCGAACTCCTGCGCTCGCTCGATTTCGGCGCGCCGATGGCGGCTCTGGCAACCAGCCCGGTTGGCGGGCTGATGGCGCTGGCTTTGCGGCGGGCGTCGGATAATCTTTTGATCTTTGAAGACGCGCAGGGGGCGCCTGTCGCCAGTTATACAAACCCGACCGGCAGTGTAACTTCGCTCGCCTTCAGCCCAGGCGGCGCCATGCTAGTGGTGGGCTCGGCTGAGGGCGAATTCTCGATCTGGGATACCAAGACCCAGCAGTTGATTTCCTCGCGCCAAGTCGATAGCGCGATTCACGACCTCAGCTTCAGCCCCGATGGCACGATGATTGCGCTGTCTACCGACCGCCACAGCTTGATCATCTACGGCCTGCCGCTTGGCACGGGCTGAATCTCTGTGCGGGCGGTCAGTGTCGGCGGGCTGTGTCTACGCGCCCTTTGTGGCGAACAAATTTGAAGCGATTGCCCGGTTCGCTAGGCTGCTTTATCGCTAAGGCGCGCGCTAATGTGCTATACTGACACCAAATTTACCGTTGATTGGGTAAATCCGCTGCTTGGGGGATGCTCATGGAAATACTAGAGTTAACTGGTCAGACAATAAAAGGCTACGAATTTGGCGACTTGCTGGGGCAGGGCGGCTTCGGCGTGGTGTACCGCGCCTACCAGAGCGTCGTCTCGCGCGAAGTGGCGATTAAAGTTGTATCGCCCAAGTATGCCAACGAGCCGGAATTTATCCGCCGCTTCGAGAGCGAGGCGCAAGTAGTCGCCCGCCTAGAGCACCCGCATATCGTCCCGCTTTATGACTTTTGGCGCGAGCCGGATAGCACCTGCCTGGTCATGCGCTTTCTCCGCGGCGGCAGCCTGCGCGATTTGATTGAAGAGCGAGGCCAACTGGATACGAGCTTGATAGCCAAAGTGCTGGAGCAAGTGGGCAGCGCGCTGACCTTCGCCCACCGCAACGGCGTCGTCCACCGCGATGTCAAGGCGGACAATATCTTCATGGATGAGGACGGCAACGCCTACCTCAGCGACTTTGGCATCGCCAAGGAAGTGGGCGCCGACGCGAGCGATGGCTCCGGCACCTTGGTCGGCACCCCTGCTTATATGGCGCCCGAGCAAATCCGCGGGGAAGGCGCGGGTCCCCATAGCGATATGTACGCCTTTGGCATCATGCTCTATGAAATGCTGTCTGGCAGCCGTCCCTTCGCCGAGGAAACGCTGGCGACCCTGGTGTATAAGCACCTCAACGAGCCGCTGCCCATGATTGACCCCGATGCGCTAAGCGTGCCGCCGGCATTCAATTCGATCATCCAGCGCGCCACCGCCAAGGACCCGGCCGAACGGTATGAAGACGCCTTGTCGCTGGTGATGGAATTCCAGCAGGCGCTGCGCCGCGACCAGGAGATCGAGGAGATCGAGCTGGAAGTGCTGGACTTATCCGAGTTTGAGCTGCTCGAAACCAAGAATCCCTACAAAGGCTTGCGCGCCTTCCAGCAGGCGGACGCGGCGGATTTCTTTGGCCGCGCCGATATGATCAACCGCATTCTGGATCGGCTGCAGGAGCCGGTCGTGGAGAACAACTTCCTGGCTGTCATCGGTCCCAGCGGCAGCGGCAAATCGAGTCTGGTTAAAGCCGGCGTCTTGCCCGCCCTTCGCGCCGGCGGGATACCGGGCTCGGAAAATTGGTTCTATGCTGAAATGGTGCCCGGCGAGGTGCCGCTTGAGGAATTGTCGACCGCTCTGCTCAGCGTTTCGACATCGCCTTTACCGGGAATCGTCGATACCCTGCGCGATCATGTCGATGGCTTGGCGCTCGGCGTTTACGAAGCCCTGCCCAGCCGAGACAGTACCTTGCTCCTGATGATTGACCAATTTGAAGAATTGTTTACCCAGGTCGAATTAGAGAGCGACCGTCAGCAGTTTCTCGATGTGATCATGAGCGCGGTCAACGTGAAAGACAGCCCCATCAAGATCATCGCGACCTTGCGCGCAGACTTCTACGACCGACCGCTTTTGTATCAGGGCTTTGGCGAGCTTATCCGAGCGCGGACGGAACTGGTCTTGCCGCTGAACGATGAAGAATTGGCGGAGACGATTAGCGGTCCCGCCAATCGCGTCGGCGCCAAGCTGGAAGATGGCTTGGTAGAAGCCATCATCGCCGACGTCCGCGAGCAGCCCGGCGCTTTGCCGCTGCTGCAATATGCCTTGACCGAGTTGTTTGAACGCCGCGAAGGCGCACTGCTGACCGGCGCCGCCTACGAGGATATCGGCGGCACGCTGGGCGCTTTGGCGAAACGCGCCGAAGAGGTCTATCGCCGCTTTAACGAGGCGGGCCAAAACATGGCGCGGCAGATGTTTCTGCGCCTGGTCACCCTGGGCGAGGGCCAAGAAGATACCCGCCGCCGCATCCTGCAAACTGAGCTGCTGACCTTGGGCGATAGCAAGGTTGTACGCGACGTTATCGAACGCTTCGGGCGCTACCGCCTGCTCACTTTCGACCGCGATGACGCCACCCGCAGCCCAACAGTCGAAGTCGCGCATGAGGCGCTGATCCGCCAATGGGAGCGCCTGCGCGAATGGCTGACCGAGAGCCGAAATGATATTCGCCTGGAGCGTGAATTGTTGCACGGCGCTCATGAATGGGAGAGCGCCAGCAAAGACAAGAGCTATCTCATGCAGGGCAACCGCTTGCTGACCTTCGAAGAGTGGGAGCAGAGCACAAACCTGCGGCTCAACGAACTGGAGTTGGAATTCCTCTCCGCCAGCCTCGCCGCCCGCGATGAGCGAGAAGCGATGGAGCGCGCCCGCCAAGAACGCGAGCGAGAGCTAGAGCGGCAGAAGGCGCGCAACATGCGCCTCGCCGCTGCTGTCTTCGCGGCGGCCGCCGTGCTGGCCGTCATCTTGAGTCTCTTTGCTTTCGACCAGCGGAATCAAGCGGAAGAACAGCGCTCCATTGCCGACGAACAGCGCCTGATAGCCGAGTCTGAACGGGATCGCGCCGATGAACAGCGCGAGATCGCCGTCGACGCGATGCACGTTGCCGAAGTGAATGAACGCAAGAACTTGAGCCTGGCACTGGCTGCCAACGCCCGCACCGTGCTCAGCGAGCATGACCCGGCGCTGGCGCTGCCGATAGCGATCGAGGCGCGCCACGCCTTTGAACCGCCAGAAGCAGAAGTGCTGCGCATCCTCGGTGCCACCACCTTCTCGCCCGGTCCCCGTTTTCGCTTCACAGAGTCGCCGCAGACTATCTTGGGCGTGGCTTTCAATTCGGATGGCTCGGTTGGCGCTTACGCTGGCTCCGAAGGTGTCATCTATCTGGTGAACACCAGCACGGGCGCGGGCATTAGCGCGATTGCGGCCGGCAGCCCGGTCAACTCGGTTGCCTTCAGCCCCGATGATTCGCTGATAGCGGCCGCTATGTCTGATATGACGATCGGCTTTTGGCAGCTTGCCGATGGCGTCGAAGTTCGCCGTCTCAGCGGCCATGAGGGCATCGTTACGGATATCGAATTCAGCGCCGACGGCTCGACCATAGCCTCTTCCAGCGCCGATTCAACGGTGCGGCTTTGGGATGCCAGCAGCGGGCAGCAACTGCATGTGCTGCAAAAGCATATTGATTATGTCTTTAAGCTGAGTTTCAGCGCCGATGGCGCTCGTCTGGCAAGTGCTTCCGCCGCTATCGGCATCTCCGAAAGCGACCGGACGGCTGAGCATAACACCATCCAGCTCTGGGATGTCGCCAGTGGCGACAACATCTTGACCATCCCACCGGATGGCGTTGGTTTCATCCGCGATGTGGAGTTCAGCCCAGATGGCGCGGCCATCGCGGCAACGACCTGGAGCGGCGTTTTGGGCGGCACCGTCCGCATATATGAGGCTGAGACCGGTGAAGAAATTCAGCGCCTCTATGCCCACCGCGATATCATTGCCAACCTCGAATTCTCGTCGGACGGCGCGCTGATGGCGACCGCCTCGCGCGATCAAAGCATCAAGCTTTGGGATATCGACAAAGGCGTCCTGGTCGCCAGCTATGTTGACCTGCAAGATCGGATTCAAGACATCGAGTTTTCGCCTAATGATGACTATTTGCTGCTTGGCTTGGGCGAAGCCGGCAACTTCCCCGATGGCAGCGACAGCCCAGCCGACAGCTCAGCCTACTTGTGGGATTTGCGCAACGGTACCCAAACGCAGGTTTATTCGGGGCACAGCAACTGGGTCTGGGCGGCTGATATCAGCCCGGATGGCGCCTTGTTCGCCTCCGGTTCCGGTCCCTTGTTTGGTCCTGAATCCGTGGCTACGCTCGATGCCACCGCCCGCATCTGGGATGCGGAGACGGGCGAAGAGCTAATGGTATTGGAGGGGCACAAAGATACAGTTGATTCGGTTCGTTTCTTGCCCGATGGCCAGCAACTGCTTTCCGCTAGCTGGGATGGCACTATCCGCCGCTGGGAGCTGGCGACTGGTGAAGAAATCCAACGTTACGAGATCGAGGAAGCCAGCGTGTTCATGATCGATCTGCTGCCGAATGGCGCGCAGTTCATGTCTGGCTCGAGCGATGCCATCATCCGGCTCTGGGACATCGAAAGCGGGGAAGTCATCCGCGAATACAGAGGACATGCGGACCCGGTCAATGGCGTACACGTCAGCGATGACGGGACATTGATGGTGAGCGCCAGCGGCGGTTGGGGGAGAAATGACCTCACGGTGCGCCTGTGGGATGTTGAAAGCGGCGACCTGCTGCAGACTTTTGAAGGGCACGGGCACATCGTCAATTACGCGCGCCTGGCGCCCAACAATGAATTCATCGTCAGCACATCCTGGGATAAAACGGTGCGGCTATGGGACGTCGCCAGCGGCGAAGAGATCCGCCAGTTCGTCGGGCATGCCGGCAATACCTTCGGCATCGATATCACCGAAGACAGCCGCACGCTGCTCACGACTTCATCCGATACCACCGTGCGCCTGTGGGATATCGGCTCGGGCGAGGAACTCAACCGCTTTGAGCAGCACCGGGACTGGGTACAAGAAATTGTGCTCGGTCCTGGCGAAGATTTCGCTGTCTCGGCTGGGCAGGATTATGTCATGCGCCGCTGGGTCATCAAGCGCTCGGCTGATGACTTGATCGAGTGGGCGCGGGAAAACCGGTACATCCGCGCGCTCTCTTGCGCCGAGCGTCAATCTTATCGCCTCGAATGCGAGCTCTAATCGGGAATTAAGCTATAATGGCGCTGTGCTCCACAAGCATTTGATCTGAACGGGAGAGCGCCGTCATGACCGACGAAAGGGCTGAGCCGCCGCCGAATAAGGAAGCTGATGAGCACTCAGCCTCGGCCATCTTCGTCGAGCTGATGCGGCAGGCGGCGGCAAAAGCCAGCCCGAAAACGGCGAAAGCCGGCGCTGATGCGCTTGGCGCAGCCAGCGAGAAGCCGCCCCCGGCTCCGTCAAAGGCGGCTGAGCCGAGCCTGGCACCACAGAGCGAAAGGCATCAGATTCGGCGGGTGCGCCCAGGGCTTAGCATAGGCCGCCCGCATCCAGCCAGCATGGCCGGCGGTTTCCTCGGCACGATATTTGTAGTCGTCCTGAGCACGGCGCTGGTAGCCACGCTGCTGATGTTTTTTGTCAACCCGGAATTTTTGAACCCGGCGGTGGTTCAAGGTTTGCAGCTGGAGCGCGATGAAATCATCGCGGGCATCGCGGCGCCAGCCCCCACCCCGGTGCAGACGCCGCAGTGGCTGCGCCGCATCGGCATCATTTCCGGGCATCACGGGCGGGGCCAGAACTTGGATTATGATCCGGGCGCTGTCTGCTTTGATGAATACAGGCAGCCCGTCCTCACCGAAGAATCCATCAATTACGAGGTGTCGACGCGTGTCGTCAAGAATCTTGAGGCTTTGAACTTCACCGTCGATTTGCTTGACGAGTTTGATCCGCGCCTGGTCAATTATCGCGCCGACGCGCTGCTGTCCATCCATGCCAATTCCTGCATCGATTTCGGCGAAGTGGTATCGGGCTTTATCGTCTCCAAGTCGGACGCGCGCCCTGATACGGGCAACGATGTATTCTTGCGCGAGTGCATCGCGCTGAATTATGGCGCCAATATCCCGCTGAAACGCAGCTTCAACGAGACCGAAGACATGATCAACAATCATGCCTGGCGCATAATCCACCCGCTTACCCCGGGCGTCATTCTCGAGATGGGCTTCATGCTGGCTGACCAGGAGATCCTCAGCACCCAGCACGACCTGCTCGCCCATGCAATCACCATGGGCTTGCTCTGTTACATCGAGAATACCGGCTATTCGGCTGGGATTGCCCAAGCCGGCGGCCGGTCAGCCGATTACCTGGTCCCGCTCCTCCCCACGCCAACGCCGATATTCGGTCCTTGAGATGCTGAGCCAGCCACTGCTGCGGATACGCGGAAGCAGTCTGGCTTTCAAAAGTCTCGGTGCGGGCGGTCAGTGTCGGCGGGCTGTGTCTACGCGCCCTACGCGACCGACGGTTAGTGTCTACGCAACCCTCTGAGTCTCGGTGGCGAAAAATAGATTTGAAGTGATTGCCCTGCCAAGGCACTGCTCTCATCTTGGAAAAAAAGCCAGTCTTTGTTACAATTGAGCCGGAAGACAATCGCAGTTTGCATTCACGGAGAAGTCGCATAGAGGCCTAGTGCGTCCGCTTGGAAAGCGGATACGGGAAACCGTACGTGGGTTCGAATCCCACCTTCTCCGCCTTGAGGAGCCCGCTGGCCGGGCTCTTTTCTGTTGCGGTCCTAGGAGATGACGAGGCTGGCAGGCATGGCGAAAAGCAAATCAATCACGCTCTGCGTCAATGGCGAAACGCGCCAGCTGGACCTAGATCCGCAGACGCCGCTGCTCTATGCCCTGCGCAATGACCTGTGCCTGAAAAGCCCGAAATACGGCTGCGGGACGGAACTTTGCGGCGCTTGCAAGGTGCTGGTGGACGGCGTCGATGTGCCTTCATGCCAACTGCCGCTGCGCCACGCGGCCGACCTGGAGATTACGACGCTTGAGGGTCTCGGTACGTCCGACGAATTGCATCCGCTGCAACAGACCTTCCTGGAAGAGCAGGCGGCGCAATGCGGCTTCTGCAGCGCGGGCATGATTATCGCCGCGCAAGGCTTGCTCAACCGCATCCGCTATCCAAGCGACGACGATATTCGCGCCGCTTTATCGAACAATCTCTGTCGCTGTGGCGTTTATGATCGGGTGCGCCGGGCGATTAAGCTGCGCATCGGGCAGCCCGACCGCGAAGCAATCGCCGAAGTGCTGAAGCCCGCGCCGCTAGCGCCCTCAGTGCCCGGGCAAGAAAGCTCGCCATCGCTCAGCGCGCATGGTCAAATCGAAGACTGGATTCAATTCAACGAGGATGGCAGCGTCGCCATCTATACTGGCAAGGTCGAGCTGGGGCAGGGCATTTCGACAGCGCTGGCGCAGATCGCGGCTGACGAGCTGGATATCAAGCTGGAGCGCATTCGCGTCGTGACCGCGGATACCGCGCGTACACCCGATGAAGGCGGCACCACCGGCAGCCGCTCGCTGGAGACCAGCGGGGTCGCCATTCGCCGCGCGGCCGCCTCGGCGCGCCATCACTTGCTGTCGCTCGCCTTTGAACAATTAGAATCGCTCAGTCCGGCTTCCAAGTTGTTGGTCGCCGATGGGCTTATCACCGATCCGCTTTCTGGGCGGAGCCTGTCCTACTGGGACTTGCTCGCGGGCGGGCGCCTCAGCCATCCCATCAGGGACGATTGGCAGCCCAAGCAGCCAGCCGATTTAACACTCGTTGGGGCATCAGCGCAGCGGCTCGATCTGCTAAGCAAGGTCAGCGGTGGGGCAAGCTACCTGCATGACATGGAGCTGCCTGCCATGCTGCAGGCTCGCGTCTTGCGCCCGCCTGGCTACCACGCTCGGCTCATCCAGTTCGATCGCGAATCGATAGCTGCCCGGCCCGGCGTCTACGATGTGATACAAGATGGGCAATTCATCGCCATTGTCGCCGAACGCGAGGAAGCGGCGCTGGCAGCGCTGGAGCAGGCGCGCCAGGCAGCCCAATGGGCTTACGCTGATGACCTGCCGCCGGCGAGCGATACCTACCAAGACTTGCTGGAGAAGCCGGTCCAGTCCAATCTAATCGTTGATGGATTTGCCGTCGATGCCCCAATCCCGCCATCTGACGCGCGCCCAGCCTACCGCGCGACTTACCGCCGTCCTTTTCAGATGCACGCCTCGCTTGGTCCATCGGCCGCCGTCGCCCGCTGGCAGGCTGGCAGGTTGACGGTCTGGTCGCATTCGCAGGCGGTATTCACACTTCGCGCGGCGCTGGCGCAGGCGCTGGCTCTCGACGAAGCGGCAATCCGCGTCATCCATGTGGAGGGGGCGGGCTGTTATGGCCACAATGGCGCTGATGACGTGGCGCTGGATGCGGCGCTGGTCGCGCGGGCGATTCCCGATCGGCCCATCTCGCTCAAATGGACGCGTTGGGACGAACACGCTTGGGAGCCTTATGGCTCGGCGATGGTCATCAAGCTGAGCGCGAACGTGTCGGCGGCGGGTGAAATCAGCGAGTGGCATCACGATGTGTGGAGCTATGCTCACTCGACGCGGCCCGCGGCTGGCTTGGCGACCTCGGGTTTGCTCGGCGCCTGGCACATTGCGCGGTCGCTAACGCCTCAAGCGCCACAGCCGATGGCTGGCTACCACGCCGGCGCCCATCGCAATGCCGACCCCATCTATAATTTGCCGCGCAAACGCATCCTGCGCCACGCCGCCAGCGACAGCCCCTTGCGCGTCTCGGCGCTGCGCAGCCTGGGCGCTTATGCCAATGTCTTCGCCATCGAATCGTTTATGGACGAACTGGCTCTCGCCGCTGATGCCGACCCGCTCGAATTTCGCCTGCGTCATTTGAGCGACCAGCGAGCGCGCGCGGCGCTGCAGGCGGCGGCGGCTAAAGTGGATTGGCAATCAGCTCCCCGGCCGACCGAGGCTGGCGCGGGCTGGGGCATGGCGCTGGCGCAATACAAGAATCTGCAGGCTTATTGCGCGGTCATCGTCAAGCTGCGCGTGGATTGCCAACGTGGCGACATCGCCCTGGAGCGCGTCGTCATCGCCGCCGATGCCGGGCAGGTGGTTAACCCCGATGGCTTGAGCAATCAGCTCGAAGGCGGCTTTGTGCAAGCGGCTAGCTGGACCCTGTTCGAGGCGGTCAAATTTGATGCGCGCGGCATCACCAGCGTCGATTGGGAGAGCTATCCGATTCTGCGCTTCGAATCCGCGCCCAAGATCGAGACCCTGATTCTCAATCGCCCAGAAATGCCCATGCTAGGCGCCGGGGAAGCGGCGCAGAATCCCACTCCAGCCGCCATTGCCAACGCCATCTTCGACGCGGTGGGCTTGCGCCTGCGGGATATTCCCTTCAGCCCCGAGAAGATTCTGGCGGCTTTGAAGGAATTGCCAAGCTAGCAAATATATGGGAGTGGTGAATTTCTGATCTACCCCATCCCCCGGCCCCTTGCCCCAGCAAGCTAGGGAAGGGGAGCTAGGATATTGCAAACTCTATAAACTACGCCAATTCTGCTTGAATCCAAGTTCACATTAGCGATAATCACGACAAATCAGTGCTCATCCCCCCATTTCAATGGGGGGACCGAGGGGGGTAAACCAAAGGGCGATCGCGAATCCTAACGTACCGGACAAGCCTTACATTGTGTAATTTTAGGTGGCGAAGGCCGCAAAATGATTTTGATGCGATTGCCCTGACCCACGTATGCTTGTGCCAGCTCGCCTTAGCGCGTCAGCTTAATCACCGTTACGTGCTCGTTTGGCGCCGCCGCCGGACCCTGCAAGAGCAGAGTATCGCCCTCGCGGCTCAAGCTCAGCGGCGCGTCGACAGAGGAATCCAGCCATTCGGCGCGCGCCGCAGCCAGCCCGGGCAGCTCGAATTGGCCATCGGCCGACCAATCGAAAACATGCAGGTAGGTGGCAGCGCCCTTTTGCGTCGTGCGGTACCGGTCCTGCCCCTGGATCGGTCCGGGCAGCGTCCCATAAATCGACTCGCCATGGACATCGAGCCAGGCGCCCATCGCCTGCAAGCGCTCGATGCTTGGCTCAGGGATCGCGCCTTCGGCATCGGGACCGATATTGAGCAGGTAGTTGCCGCCCTTGCTGACGATATCAACCAGGTTTTGGATCAGCCGCGTACTGGACTTCCAATTGTGATCGTGGGTCTTGAAGCCCCAGGTATCGTTGATGGTAGCTGGCGTCTCCCAATCGATTTCGGCTTGCAAGTCCGGCGGAATCGCGTTGTCCTGCGCTGTGGCGTAATCGCCAAGTTGGTTGCCCAGCCGCCCGCAGACGAGGCAATCCGGCTGAATTGAGTGCACCAGATCGAGCAGCTCCTGGCTCTGATGCCGCTCAATGATGCGTGGCGTATCGAACCAGATAATACAGATGGGTCCGTAATTACTCAGGATTTCACGCACCTGCGGCTTGACGTAGTTGTCGATGTAAGCGCCGAAGTCTTGTTCGTCTGCATTGAAATCCCAAGTATTGCCGAAGCCGTTGGGGTGATGCCAATCTTGCGTCTGCGAATAATACAAGCCCAGCTTGATGCCCTCGCGGGCGCAAGCCTCAGCCAGCTCGCCCAGCGCATCGCGGCCAAATGGCGTCCCATCGGCGATGTTGTAATCGGTCTCTTTCGAGCGATACAAGCAGAAGCCATCGTGGTGCTTCGAGGTGAGCACGATGTACTTCTGCCCCGCTTGTTTCGCCAATCGGACAATCTGGTCGGCGTCGTATTGGACTGGGTTGAATTGCGCCGCCAACTGTTCGTATTCGGGGATTGGAATCTCGGCGCGCAGCATGATCCACTCGCCGATGCCGGGAATATGCTGCCCGTTCCAGACGCCGGCCGGGATGCTGTATACGCCCCAGTGGATGAAGAGGCCGAACTTGGCTTCCCGCCACCAATCCAGCCGCGGGTCTTGGTTCGCGCCTGGTCGCTGGCCCCGCTCTGGTTTGAAGTATTCGATTTCCGTCATGTCTCTCTGTCCTCCCTGTCTCTTAGTTTTAACCGCGTCGCTCATACGACGAGCAGGCTAGTTATTTTCTGTGGCGTGGCAGTTCTTATCGCTGCCGCCGGGCGGCTGGCAAGTCATTCCAACTCAATCGCATAGGCGCAAACGTAGTCGCAGGGGGGCGTCGCCGGCGCCGACAAGCGCAAGCCGCCATCAGCCTGCGACCAGCTGATCGCTTCGTCCGATCCCAACATGCGCACGCTCTTGATGGCCTCCGAATGCAGGGCTTTGATCAGCGCCTCGCCCGCCGGATAAGCCAGCAAAAAGGCATAGAGCGTATTGCCCTTGCGCGTGAAACGGATATCAGCCGGCGTGAATGAATCGCGCTGCGTATCGGTGAACTCGCCCTCTGGCACTTCGGTTGGTCCCTCGCCGAAAATATTCCAGGGTTCCGTGTCATAGATGCCCTCGCCATTGACCGCCAGCCAGCGCCCAATCTCGCGCAGCATCTTCTGCTCAATCTCTGGTATCGTGCCATCGGCACGCGGACCGATATTCAGCAGCAGCGCCCCATTCTTGCTGGCAATATCGACCAGGTCAGCGATGATGTCGCCGGCTGTTTTGTAATCGTGATTGTCGATATAGCCCCAGCTGTTCTTCGAGACCGAGGTATCGTTCTGCCAGAAGAAGTTGTGGATGTCGCTCAGCTGCCCGCGCTCGATATCGAAGACGGCGACGCCTTCTGGGTAGGAATCAAACTTGTGGTTGATGGCGACGCCTATGCCCCATTCCTCGCCCCGGTTGTAATAATGGGCGGCGAAGCGCTGCAAGTACGGCTCGAAGACGACCTGCTCAATCCACCAATCAAACCAGACGACCTGCGGCTGATATTTGTCCACCAATTCGCAGCAGCGCGCCAGCCAGTCTTCCAGGAACTTGGCATCGGGGCGGGGCGTCCAGTCCTTCTGCTTCCATTCCGCGCGATTGTTCTTGTCTTTGGAGGCTTCGACCGCTGGACCGTAGAGACCGTCATTGGCGGGGTCCTGCACATCGGAGGGGAAGCCGCGCCCGCCGTCGAAGAACCACCAGTGCTCGGCGCGGTGCGACGAGACGGCGAAGACCATATCCAACTCGCGCACGGCATCCGCCAGCTCGCCGCAGATATCGCGCTTAGGTCCCATCTTGCTCGCGCACCAGTCGGTCAGCTCGCTGTCGTACATCGCGAAGCCATCGTGATGCTCAGCCACTGGCATGACGAAGCGCGCGCCCGCCTCTTTGAAAAGCTGCGCCCATTCAGCCGCGTCGAACTTCTCCGCCGTCAGCATTGGGATGAAATCTTTGTAGCCGAAGTCGCTCTGCTCGCCCCAGGTCTTCCGGTGATGCTCGAAGGCTGGGTCATCCTGCAGGTACATCCGCCGCGGGTACCACTCGTTGCCAAAGGCGGGTACGCAGTAGGGTCCCCAATGGATGAAGATGCCGAACTTGGCGTCTTTATACCATTGGGGAATCTCATACTGCTTGAGGGATTCCCAAGTGGGTTCGTATTTTCTTGCCATTTTCCGCTCCTGTACTTTTTTCCCAGTATAGCTAGCGGCTGGCTTTCAAGCTAGGGAGCGGGTTTTGCGGGAGTGCTGAATTATTGATATAAGGCTTGCTTGTGCTGAGTCGTAGGGGCGATCCTTGGATCGCCCAAAACCCGCTTCTGCAACTGTGGGCGACACAAGTGTCGCCCCTACAAGGCTTGTCCGCTACTGAGTTTTTAATGCGCATTTCTACCCCATCCCCGACCGCCAGTGTCGGCGGGCTGTGTCGGCGGGTCAGTGTCTACGCGACCCTACGCGCCCTACGCGACCCCACGCGGCGCAGCCCCTTGCCGGCGGTCAGTGTCTACGCGACCCAGCAAGCTAGGGAAGGGGAGCTAGGATATTGCAAACTCTATAAACTATGCCAATTCTGCTTGAATCCAAGTTCACATTAGCGATAATCACGACAAATCAGTGGTCATCCCCCCATTGCAATGGGGGGACCGAGGGGGGTAAACCAAAGGGCGATCGCGAATCCTAAAGTAGCGGACAAGCCCTACATCTAGGTTATCCAAATACAGAATATCGGCCTGCATATCTCATAATTCACCACTCCCGCAACATGGGGAGTCTGGCAAGGGCGGCGGCTTCCGCCTATACTCATTGCAATTCTCGCCAACCATATTGGGAGGACTAATATGCAGCCAATCCCCTTCGGCAATACCGGGCTACTGACGCCGCCGCTGGTCTTCGGCTCGACCGCCCTCGGCAATCTCTTCCGCGAGTTTTCATACGAATCCAAGCTGGAGACCATGCGCGCCATCTTCAAGCATCTGCCCAAGCCAGTTGTCATCGATTCGGCTGGCAAATATGGCGCGGGCTTGGCGCTGGAAGTGATGGGCGATTGCCTGCGCGAGCTCGGCATTGCCGATGACGAAGTCATCATCAGCAATAAGCTGGCTTGGCTGCGCGCCCCGCTGACGACGCCCGAGCCCACTTTCGAGCCCGGCGCCTGGTTCGGCTTGGCGCATGATGCCCGGCAAGACATCAGCTACGATGGCATCCTCAAATGCTTCGAACAGGGGCTCGAATTGCTCGGCGGCGATTACAGCACGCCGCTCGTCTCGGTGCATGACCCGGACGAATATCTCGCTGCCGCCACGTCGGCGGCGGACCGGGCGCGTCGATTCGACGATATCCTGGGCGCTTATGCCGCGCTCGCCGAGCTCAAAAGCGCGGGCAAAGCCAAAGGCATCGGCGTCGGCGCCAAAGACTGGCAGTCCATCGCCGAGATTGACGCTCAGGTCGAGCTGGACTGGGTGATGTTCGCCAACAGCTACACGCTTTACTCGCATCCGCCCGCTCTGATCGCCTTCATGGATTCGCTGCAGGCGAAAGGCGTCGCCATCATTAACTCTGCGGTATTCAACGCCGGCTTTTTGACTGGCGGCGAATTCTTCAATTACGTCAAACTGGACCCAGCCAATAGCGAGCAGGCCGAGAAATTCGCCTGGCGCGAAGCCTTCTTCCAGCTCTGCCAGCAGCACGGGCAGAACCCGGCGCAAGTCTGCATTCAGTTTGGCAAATCGCATCCCGGCATTGTCGCCCTCGCCCTGAGCACCAGCAAACCTGCGCGCGTCAAAACCAATGTCGATGCCATGTCCGTCACAGTGCCGGCCGCCTTCTGGCAGGCGCTGAAAGAAGCGGGCTTGCTGGCGGAAGATCATCCGTATATTGGCTAGCGCACGGCCGCAAGTGGCTTGATTCACCACTCCCCGAGAGAGTAAGGATTTGACGATATTGGGCTCTTCGCTATAATGGGCATGACTATTGGCCGCGGGCTCGAGATCTGATTGTGGGAGGTAATTTATTTTGGATCTGCAAGAGCAGCTTACAAAGCATGCGGCAGATATTGGCGAGCTAAAGGGAAAGCTGGATGCGCTTGCTACGAAGGACTTTGTTCGCAGAGAAAACGCCACTTTGCTCAAAGACATTACCGATAAAATCGACAAGCAGACTCGCGATATCCAACAAGAGATCAATAAGAATCGCGAGTTTCGCACTCGCGTCACCGCTATCGGGACTATTATCGCCGTGGTTCTTTCCGTAGTGGTAGCTGCAATCAATGCCTATGTCGGCGCTGTTAGCGCGGGCATCATTCAGATCTGACCGCTTCCAGTTTCTTGCCCGCAACAGTTCCTCATTCATTTCATCCTAGCTTAGCAATCAGTCAACCAGGTTTTTCTCTGTGTCTCTGTGGCAAAAACCCATAAAGGACTCCTAATCCCATGCCAGACCAAGCCCCGAATATCCTCTTCATCATGTCCGACGACCATGCCGCTCATGCGATGAGCTGCTATGGCAGCCGCATCAACCAAACGCCTAACCTGGACCGCATCGCGGATGAAGGCATGCGCTTCGATAATGTCTTTTGCACCAACTCGATCTGCACACCCAGCCGCGCCGCCATCCTCACGGGGACCTACAATCATGTGAACGGCGTTACCACGCTCAGCACACACATGGACAATAGGCTGCCCACTTTCGTCAAAGACTTGCAAGCCAGCGGCTACCAGACCGGCATGTTCGGCAAGTGGCACCTAGGGCAGGGACCGGCGCATGAACCGACTGGCTTCGATGATTGGGCGGTCCTGCCGGGGCAGGGGCTGTATCATAATCCGACCTTCATCTTCCCGACCGCTGATGGCTCTGAGAAGCGCCCGGTCAAAGGCTACGTCACCGATCTCATCACCGATATGAGCCTTGAGTTCTTGCAGCAGCGAGACAGCCAGCGCCCCTTCTTCCTCATGTGCCATCACAAAGCGCCGCACCGCCACTGGGAACCGGACGAGAAACACGCCCACCTCTATCTCAACGAAGATCTGCCGGAGCCAGAGACGCTCTACGACGATTACGCCAACCGCGCTGCCGCTGCCGAAGCTGCCGAAATGCGCATGGGGCTTCACCATCAGCCGCTGGACCTGAAAGCCGAAATCCCGCGCGACCTGCCGGAAATGGAATTGCGCAAGTGGGCGTATCAGCGCTATATCAAAGACTACTTGCGCGTAGTTGCCAGCATTGATGACAATGTTGGCCGCCTGCTCGATTACCTTGATGCGGAAGGGCTGGCGGAGAATACGGTGGTCGTCTACACCTCGGATCAGGGCTTCTTCCTCGGCGACCACGGCTGGTACGACAAGCGCTTCATGTACGAAGAATCGCTGCGAATGCCATATATCATGCGTTACCCCAGCGCTATCGAAGCGGGCAGCGTCAACGAAGACATGATTCTCAATGTCGATTTTGGGCCGACCTATCTCGAGCTGGCTGGCTTGCCCGTGCCCGCGGCGATGCAGGGGCGCAGCTTCGCGCCGCAGCTAACCGGGGCGGCGCCAGCCAATTGGCGCGAGAGCATGTATTACCGCTATTGGATGCACAAGACGCACCACAATGTCTACGCTCACTATGGCATTCGCACCCAGCGCTACAAGCTGATTTATTATTACGCCGATGCCATGGGCACCGAGGGCAGCATCGAAGGCAACTACGAGCCCGAATGGGAGCTCTTCGATCTCGATGCCGACCCCTACGAGCTGAACAACGTGGTCGACGAGCCCGCCTACGCGGAGCGAGTGGTCCAGCTCAAAGCCGAGCTGCACCGCCTGCAAGCCGAAGTCGGCGATGAGCGTTATCACCTCGATGTGGACTGATGTGGACTGAGTCTGCTGGGGTGCGAGCAAGCAAGTCTCCCCTAGATGCGCCGAGGGGAGACTTAGGGCTGGCTGGTCCTTAGCGTCGCCAGCGCCTGGGCGATAAAGTGGCGGAAGCCCGCTTCCATATATGGATGGGCGAACCAGTCATCAGGGTCGGTCATCGGTCTGGCGCTGGCGGCTAATTCAAATAGCCCCAAATCGCTGAGTTTCCAGCCTGCTTCCGCCTGGTAGGCTTGCAGGAAAGTCTCGGCTGCTTCTGGCACACCTTCGATGAAATAACCCATGCGGCAATACGCGACGTCAGCCGCGGGATGGCCATAACCCGCTTCTTCCCAATCGACGACGGCTGATATCTCCGCGCCCCGCCATAAGATATTGCCAGCCCAATAATCGGTATGCGCGAAGCGAGGCTCAACCGGCGCCCAGCGCCCCCAATGATCCCGCACCAGATTCCATACCGTTTCGCCATCCGGGTCGGCGCGCATGAAAGCGGGGATGGCGCCCCGCTTGATAAACCAGGCGACCTCCACATTGTCATCCATCAAGAAGCGTTTATCGGATTTGCGGTAGGGCGTCTGATGAATCCGCGCCAGCATCTGCCCGGTCGCGGCTGCTACTTCGCCCCAGCGTTTCGCTTCGGCTGGCAGCTCAATCGGCGCGCCATCGACGAACTCGGTCACAATGCCGGGCAAGCCCAGCAGCTCGCCCGTATCATCGAGCAGAAGCGGTCCCGGCGCCGGGATGCCCGTCTTCCGCAGCAGCTTGAGCGCCTGGTATTCGCAGCGGTGCTTGCTGTGGTTCTCCTCATAATTTGCCGGATTGTAGCGGCGCAGCACGATGCGCTTAGTCGAGCCTTCAGGTCTATCAACATCAACTCGGTGAGTGAAATTGGAGAAAGATGAGGGCAGCGTATGGATGCTGAAGCCAGTGTAATCCAGCCCAAGCGCGTCCAGCGTCGCGCTGACAACTGTCGCCGAAGGAAGCTGGGAGCGGCGTCGATTCATTTCAGGGTTACCCGCCAGGCGGCGGCCAAGTCCGTCATGAATTTGATGCCGGCTGTGCTGATTCGCAAGCCAGCCGCCGTCTGCTCCCATTGCAGCGGCTGATCCGACTCGAGCAGCGACACCTGTTCAATGCCGACTGAATCGCCGAGCGCCTCGAAAGTGACTGCGGTTTCAGGAATGCCCAGCGTCATCGCGTAGACAGTTTTGCCGTCTTTCGACTGTGTATAGCGCCTGTCATCGGCGTTGCAATTCTCATACTTCCAGAATCTGTGCCCGCGCGCCCGATGCCAGAGCTTCTCCAGGTCGCCTTCGGAGTGGGTCGTCCAGGGCACTGTGTTATAAATCGCCTCCCCATTCCAGCTAAGCCAAGCGCCCATTTCCAGCAGGGCATTGCGTTGCCCAGCGGGGATACTGCCATCTGGCTTCGGCGAGAGCGAGAGCATCATCGTGCCCCCGCGCGCCGCGCAATCGATCAACTTGCTGAGCAGAGTATGCCCGCTGGCGTACTGCTGATTCTCCACCCAGCCCCAGGATTGATCGCCGATGCGCATATCGTCATTCCAGGGGCGCTCGTAATGCAAGGGGCGGTCTCGCCCTTGTTCGAAGTTGATGACGCCGAAATCGGGATGAAAATTGTATTCCATGCTCACTGGCAGCTTGTTCAGCACCAGCACTTCTTGACCGCGCTCCCCTGCCTGATTCAAGTAATGGGCGAGGATCTCCAGCGCCGTTTCTTCGTAGCCGTCTTCGCGGAATTTGCCACCATCAAACCACATCATATCGGGCTGGTACTTGTCGATCACTTCGCGCACTTTCAGCTGCCACTGGGCGAAGAAATCGTCGAATTGGCTTGTCTGCCGCACCCAATAGAAATCAGCGTATTCGGGGTCAAATAGCTCCCAGCCTTCAGCCAGCCCACGCTCGACGGCGGCGGCATCAAAACTCTGATCCCATTGGTTCCAACCGGCTAGGAACCAATTGAAGCCGCGGATGATGTGAAATGGCGCGACCAAACGCAGCTCCCGCGCCCGCAGCTCCCGCGCCAACTCGCCATAGAGATCGCGCTTGGGTCCCATCTTGCCTACATTCCAGCGGTAGACATCGCTATCCCACAAGCCGAAGCCATCGTGATGCGCCAGCGAAAAGCCGGCGTAGCGCGCGCCGCTGGCTGCGAATAGATCCGCCCATTCTGCTGGGTCATAAACGTCGGCGCTGAAGCCGTCGATGAAGCGGGTGTAGCCGTACTCGGCCGGCGAGCCGAAGCGCTCCACATGGCGCCGATGAATCTCATGCGATGGGTCATACATCCACTTGCCGTACCATTCATTGCCGAAGCCGGGCACGCTGTAAATACCCCAATGGGCGTACAAGCCAAACTTCCCGTCTGTGAACCAGGCTGGCACGTCATGCTGCGTCAAGGAGTCCCAGCTTGCTTGGAATGTCTTTGTCATGCCAGCTCCTGTTCTGTCTGGTTAGTTTTCCCTGCGCTCAGATGCCTCGGCTCGCGCACCCACCATGATAATAGCGCCGCACTGCCAGCGCCAAAAGCCAGCGAGACGATGAAAAGCGAATTGATATCGAAGGCGCCAGCCAGCCAGCCAGCGGCGATTGGACCGATGAAAGTGAAGGGCGCCATCAAGGTATTGGTCAGCCCAATATAAGTCGGCTGTTCGGCTGGGTCGGCGAATTCCAGCACGATGTTAAAGTGGGAGACGCCATCGCTGGAAATGGCGCAAGCCAGGCAAATGAAGGCTGGTATCAGCCCGGCGACATCGGCTGAGCTCAAAGCGAATATAGCCGCCAGCGCCATGCACAAAGCCGAAACCACCAGGTTGCGTTTATGCCCCCAGCGATCGCCCAGCCAACCAAAGAGCAGCCGCATCACCGCTTGCGTGCCGATGAAGATCGCGTTCAGCAAGCCGATTTCAGCGCCGCTCAGCTCGTAATTCATATTGCCGAATACGATAAAAAAGCTGACCGCCATCATGCTCAAGCGCAACAGCGCATAACCGACGAGGAAGCGGCGGTAATTGGCATGGCGCCGCAGCACGGATGGCAGCCGCCTGAAATAATGCCGCAATGGCGTCGCCTCTTTGATTGCATCGCTCGGCGGCTCGCGGGTTAGTGAAAGGGCGAACCAGGAAAACGCGTGGATGAGGCCACAGACGAGAAAGAGCAGGGCGAAACTGCCCGGATACTCGATGATATCGAGCACGCGCCCGACGAAATATGCACCGACCACCCCCATCAGCAAGCCGCCGCCATCAGCCAGCCCGAAGAAGATGCCGCGCCGCCGCCTCGGCACCACCTTGCCAATCATGGTGAACCAGGCTGGCGTGATAATGCCGCCGCCGAAAGCCGCCGTGGCGATGCCAATGAAGAAAAGCAGCAGCGCAAGACCGGGCGCCTCGACCGCGAAGAGCAGCAGCGCGATGCCGATTAAGGGGTAGGGCAGGCGCTGCAGCAGGCCGCTGCCCAGCAAGACGAAGGGCAGCTTGCGCGGCAGGCGCTCGGCGTGGTTGGCGACGAAAAGCTGTGGCAATAAGAATGACAGGCTGAAGATCGCGGGAATCAAACCGACAGCGATGGTCGAATCGGTCAATTGGCTGACGAGCAGGGGCATGATCGTTTCTTGCGAAACCAGGCTTATCGCCAGCGCATAGAACATATTGTCCAGCACGTTGACGCTGAAATTCCAGTTGAGATTCTTCTCGACCAGGCGCTTCGCGGTATCGGTCAAATCAGCCGCCTATCATGCGCGGATTATTGCTTCTGCGCGGCGCCAATGGGCGCGGATGGGGCGTAGCGCGGCTCTTTTACCCAGCTGTAGAGCAGCAAGCCGCCAGCCAGCCCCGATATCGCCATCAAAATAAAGAGCGCTTCGAAGCCGAAACCAGCCAGCCAGCCACCAAGTATCGGCGCTAGAAAGACCACCGGCGCCAGCAAAGTATTAGTCAGCCCGATGAAAGTCGGCTGATCTTCTGGCTCAGCGAACTCGAGGATGATATTCAGCCGCGATACATGATCGCTGGCCAAGCCCAAGCCCAGCAATACGAAGGCGGGTATCAAGCCATTCAGGTCAGCCGCGCCCAGCGCCAAAATCGCCGCCAAAGCCAGCGCGAAGCTGGACAAGGTCAGGTTGGCTTTATGACCACGCTTATCAGCCAGCCAGCCCAGCAGCAGCTGCATCGCCGCTTGGCTGCCGATCAAAATCGCTGTCAGCAAACCGACATCGGCGCCGCTCAATTGAAAGCGTTCATTGCCAAAGACAATAAAGAAGCCAAGGCCCATGGTGCTCAGGCGGCTGATGGAGTAGCTGAGCAAAAAGCGTCGGAAATTGTGATTATCGCGCAGAATCGCCGGCAAGCGCCGAATATAATGGCTGAATGGAATATGCGCCTTGACGACCGGGCTTTCCGGCTCGCGGTTGAGCGCTAAGCCAACCCAGGAGATGCCCATGAAGACGGCGGCGACCAGGAATAAGACGGCGAAGTTCTGCGGGTAGCCCATGTCATCGAGCACGCGCCCCACAAAAAAGGCGCCGATGATGCCCATCAGCGTGCCCAAGCCTTCGCTGACGCCGAAGAAAATCCCTCGCCGATTGACCGGCAGCACCTTGCCGATCATGCTGAACCAGGCTGGCGTCGCCACGCCATTGCCAAAAGCGCCCAGCCCGATCACCAAATAGAGGCAGAGCAAGGCGGCGATTGGCGCGCTCTCAGCAAATAGCAGGATCGCCAAGCCGGCAAAGAGATACGGCACACGCTCCAGCAAGCCCCCAATCAACATGACGAAGGGCAGCTTGCGTTTCAAGCGCTCGGCATGATTGGCCGCGAATAGCTGCGGCAGGTAATAGGCGATGCTGTAAATCGCAGGGACAAGCCCGATGGCGATCTTGGAGTCGGTCAAATTGCTAATCAATAAGGGCGTGATCGTCTCGCGCGAGATGATGCTGAAAGCCAGGGTGATAAAGGTGATATCGATCAGATTGACTGAGAAATTCCAGGGCAGATTCTTCTCGACGGCTGAATCGACTTTGGCGTTCAAATCAGCCACCCATGCCCCTAAATGCCAGCGAATGCGCCTGCGCCTCTGGCAAATCCGGCAGTTGAATCATCAGGTCCGAGCCTTTCTGCCGCCAAGGCAGATCGCCCGCATGCCCCAGCAATTGCACGCGCGCTTCGGCCGGTGCTTCGATGCCTTCAATTGTGATTTCGCTCTCGGCTGGCGTCCCCAGCAGGGTGGCGAACAGGCTGTCCTCAGCCGCTGTGAAGCGAAGCGCTTGCCCTTGGCTCGTCTTGCCATCGGCGCGCTGCCAGGGGCGGGTATCGAAGATCGCTTCACCGTTGCGGCCCAGCCAGCGCCCCAGCGCCCGCAGCCGATCGGCCTGGTTTTCCGGGATTGTGCCATCCGCCATGGGTCCCACATTGAGCAGCAGGTTGCCATTCTTGCTGACGATATCGACGAACATGTGAATAAGCTCGTCTTCAGCCAGCAGCTGCTCATCGCCTTCATTGCGGTTGTAGCCAAAGCTGTGCCCGATGCCGCGGCAGCACTCCCACTTCAGATCTTGTATCTCGTCGAAGGTGGCGTACTCCGGCGTGATATAGTCGAAATGCGGTCCACGCGGCACCGTCAGCTTTTCGCCTGCCTTGGGCCGCTGATCGCGCGATTGTGTGAAGCGGTCGTTGATCAAGCCCTCGGGCACGCTGTTGTAATAGTAAGCGAATAGCTCGCCCAAGTCGGCTTCTGCCGGGTAACCGATGTCGTTCCACATGATGGAAGGCTGATAGCGGTCGATCAACTCCTTCCAGTGCGCTACTGAATACTCGATGAACTCTGGCGTCTGCACAATCGTGCCCCAGACATCGGCGACATCGTCGATGCGCGTCTCGTTGAAAGCCCAATCCAGCCCGCCGGAATAATAGAGCGCCATGCGCATGCCCTGAGCGCGGACGGCGGCTGTCAGCTCGCCCACTACATCGCGCTGGGTGTGATAAGCCTCTTTATGCGGGCAAGGGATATCGCTCTGCCACAGTGTAAAACCGTCGTGATGCTTGGTGGTTAAGACGACATACCGCGCCTTGACCTCGCTGAAGAGCGCCGCCATCTCGGCTGGCTGCCATCGCTTGAGCGCCGAGTTGAAGCCGGCGGCGAAGTCATCGTAGCGGAAGTCGCGGCCGTAGTTCGTATTGTGATAGACCCGCGTGGGGCTGTCTTCAAACTTGAGCGTGTTCAGATACCATTCGGCATAAGAATTGTTGCGGAACCAAGCGCTCAGGTCGCCACTTTGGAAGACCTCGCCGATATCGCCGCCATGGGGTGCCCAAGCTGGCACCGAATACAGCCCCCAGTGGATGAAGATGCCTAGCTTGGCATCGTGATACCAGTCCGGCGCTTCGTGTGTCCTTACCGATTCCAGCGTGGGTTCAAAACTCATCTTTATATCCTTCTTAGCATAGATTTCCAACGATGTTTCGGCGACAGCCGCGCCGCCCATTAACTTGCAGTAGTACGGCCAATGCCTCAAATTGCCAGCTCTTCAATAGGCCCATCGGACGTCGCTATCAGCAGCGTATTCTCATCAGCGCCCGGTGCCAGGCAAATGACGCCCTCAGCCAGCAATTCGCTCCAGCTCGCGCCATCATCCCGCGAAACCAGGAGCGCGTCGTCCACCTGGGCGATGATGCGGCCCCCCTTCGCTAGCGCTAGGCTGTTGAGCGCGCCGCCAGCCGCCAGCAGCGTCTCCCAATTGCGTCCCCCGTCATTACTGCGCAGCAAGCCATGCGCCTCGCAGCCGGCGTAGAGCGCGCCATTTTCAGCCAGCGCCAGGCTCAACACCGTTTCGTCGCCGGCCGGCATCGTCAGGTCCCACCACAGGCTGCCCCCATTTTCGCTGCGGTAGATGCCGCTGCCCGTGCCGACATAGGCGAGGCTGTCTGTGGCGAAGGCTGGCGACAGCGCCAGCGCGTAGACGCTGTGATCGAACAAGCCCTGGTTGGCCGCGCGCCAGCTGCAGCCGCCATCGCTGGAGCGGAACAGGCCGTCTTCAAAGCTGCCAGCCAGCGCGCAGCCATCAGCAATGAAAGCGGGTGACAGCGCCAGACAGGTTACAAGCGGCGCCGGCGCGCGAAACTGATGCGCCCGCCAATTCGCCCCAGCATCTTCGCTGCGGGCGACCCCGCCATTGATGCCGGCTAAAAGCAGATCGCCGCAGGCAGCAATCGCCAGCGTCGGCAATGCTTGGTTGGGCCGCCATGCCTGATAAAGCGGCTGCTCGTCGGTGCCAATTCGATATAAGCCCGACTGCCTGGCTGCGTAAAGGGCGTCGCCATGTGCCAGCAAGGCATTGGTTCTATTCAGCGTGTCGATAGAGGACATGTTAGGGATCCGTCATTGTTTCTGGCTCGCGATGCAGGACGAGCACATCAATAGTCAAAGCCAGCGCCGCGCTGGATACGGCACGCTGCAAAGCTTCGACCTGCACTTGCGCCAGATCAAGCACGCCCGCTTCGACTAAATCGACGATCTCGTCTCGCATCAGGTCAATGCCCGCTGCGCCGCCTTCAATTGCCAACTGCGCCAGCGCTTCGCTCGGGTCGTAGCCGGCGTTGGCCAGCAATTGGCGGACGGGCGCTTGGGCGGCCTGCGCCATAATCAGCCGCGCCGCTCGGCTCTCCAATTCAGCATGGGTCCTGGCTTGCGCCAAGAGTGGCTGGCGGCAGCGCAGCAGCGCCATCCCGCCGCCTGGTATGACACCGAAGCGTGCCGCGCGCCGCAATGCCTGCACCGTGCGCTCGGCGGTTTCCTTGCGCTGCCTGATCTCGTCTTCGGCGATGCCGCCCACATAAACGGTCGCCAGCCCGCCATTCAAGCGCCCCAGCCGCTCGAGCAAGCGCCGGCGGTCATCATCGTCCGTCGCGCTGGCATGCGCCTGACGCAGGCTTCGCACTTGTTGACGCAACTGCCGTGGCTCGCCTTTGCCGCTGGCGAAGCCGAAATTCTTGTCATCCGCCCAGACCCAGCGCGCCGCGCCAAAGTCTCGCTCGCGGACCTGCTCCAGTGATTCGCCCGCCTTCTGCAGCAGGGGGCGGGCGCCAGTCAAAAGCGCGATGTCGGCTTGCGCCACGCTCAAATCGCCCGGATGATACGCTTCTAGCTTGACGACAAGGGTCTGAATCTTGTCTCGTAAGCGCTTATCCAGCGGGACCGACAAAGCAGTTTCCGAAATGGATGCCACAACCAGCAGCAGCTTGCTGATGCCGCAGCGCAGCGCCAAGCTCATCAAGGGCACGAGCTGGCGCGGTTCTTCGATATCCATATCGCTGACGATAATCGCGGCATCCTGCATTTCGGCGACCTGGCGCGTAAAGCCGCGCAGCATCTCCTTCGACTGGGCGCCGCCCCGCCAATAGCTGCCCTCAACGTAATTGTATTCCAAGCCACGCCCATGCCCGGCGCGGATATCGACTTGCCCATATTGCCCGATGCTATAGATGACCTCGCCCAGGACCGCCGCCATCTCCTCGTCATAACAGACGGAGAAAGCCAGCGCCTTCAGCTCCGCTTCGTCCCGCAGCGGGCGCGCATCAGCCAGCAGGCTTTGGCAGACTTGGGGCAGCAAAGCCATCAAGCGCGCGCGCAGCCGCATCGGGTCAGCGCCGGCGGCGATAAAGCGCAGCCCCTCGTTGTAGATCTGCTGGTAGAGAAGGGCGGTTGTGGCGGCGCCATCGCCCACATGCTTATGCACGCGCCAAAGCACCTGCCGCAGCAGCATCGCCCCGACATCGTCGTCTGCTTCTGGCAGCGCGACAATGCGGCGGGCAATTACACCGCCATCATCAAGCAGTTCAAATTTGCTTTGATTCTGCGCGATAGAACGGCGCGGAGTGGGTCCTAGCGTCGGCGCGATGGCATTAACCAGCGTCGATATCCCACGCTTGAGCGCTTGCTGCGTCGCCGGCTGGTGGATGACTTTGGGTACTGGCATAAGTGAATCGCAAACCTGGCTCAAAATATATCAAGCCCGCATTTAAGAAAACAGCAACAAGCATAGCACAGTCAGTTCTTGACGGCGATATTGCTTGCTGCCTTCATACGATAATAGACTTGTCCGCCCGCGCGGGCAAGATAGGGTATCGGCGCCACTCCCTATTCATTAGGAGTGGTGAATGCGAGGATATGCAGGCCGATATTCTGTATTTGCATAACCTAGATGTAGGGCTTGTCCGGTACTAACATAGCAGCGTAGCCAGGGCGCCGTCGGCTCGCCCGGCACCGCGATTCAAGAGTATGCCCATGTTGTATGCCGCCGTCTTTGCCGCTACTCGGGCGAGCATTCCGTGTTCGCTGTGGGCATTGATGCGATGTAAGCCAAATGTTTGAACAAGTCTGGCGATCACCGTCTCGATGATTTGCCGGTGTTTGCGCAGCCAGCGCATGGTTTTGCCGGGCTTGTCGCCTTTGATGTTGCTCGCTCGTGGCGCGATAACTTCAGCGTCATATTGGCGTTGCCAATGTCTGATCCATCGCAGTCCACTGAACCCGCCGTCAGCGAGATAGGTCAAGCCACGAGCGTCTCCGGCACACAGGGCGGGGCTGATGGATTCTGGACTAGGGATTCTGCGAAGTTTATATGTTCGATGCTTGGGCAATTCGATTTCAATCACACGCTTGCATCCCTGGCGACTGCTCACCAGCGCTTCCATCAGCCAGCGGTCATCAATGTTTGCCAGACCAAGCATCCAGCCCGTGATGACACCGCTGTCGCTGGCGCAGACCAACAGCTGCTGTCCGAAATACCAGCCGCCATGATTGCCGCCGCGGCCTTTCTTGCCGAAGAGCCAATGCCGATCATGGCTGATGGCTTGGCCCAGACTACAGTGCGGCAGCGGCGTACAATCCACCGCCTCGTACACAGCGGTGCTGCAAAGCATCTGCGCCAGCTCTTGCTGCAAGCATACAAAGGCGGCCCACAGATCGCGAAGACGCTTGTTGAACTGACTGCGTTTCAGCATCCGGGGAAACCATGACCGACCATTTTCAAGCATGTAACGCACTATGCCTCGCTCAGATTGCCAAGGCACACCAGCGCGCCATTGCGCAGCAATCGCGACCGTCAGCACTTCGCTATCACTCATTTGCAGGGGCGGACCTGGATGTCGCTTCATCAGGGAGATCATTTTACTTTTGTACCAATCGTCAATCACCACGTATAATGTCGTGAAGAAGGTGTCTAAATCCATGAGTAAGCTCCTTATTTGGAAGTTTGGCGCTTACTCTAAATTAGCACCTTCTTTAAATTCGCAATTACATACAGCGAACCAGTACCGGACAAGCCTTACAAGGCTTGTCCGGTACTGAGTTTTTAAGGCGCATTTCTACCCCATCCCCCGGCCCCTTGCCCCAGCAAGCTAGGGAAGGGGTGTAGTGTGTAGTGGTCTCGAAAAACTGGACACCTAGCAAAGAGAGTATACTAGATGCACAGTGACGGAGACAGGCACATGGGGAAATATCGCAAATACACACCGGAAACAAAGGTCAGGATCGTGCTGGAAATCCTTCGAGGCGAGAAATCCGTGGCGCAAGCCAGTCGGGAGTATCAGATTAAGGACAGCCTGCTTTACCGCTGGAAAGACGACTTTCTGACAGGTGCCAAGCAGGCATTCGCCTATGGGCAAGCCGCTGAGCAGAAGCGCCGAGCCGACAAGGTGGCTGAGCTGGAGCGCATCGTGGGGAAGCTGACGATGCAACTGGAAATTGCAAAAAAAGCCTCGCATTATGTGAAATCCCTACCGCCCGAAAGCGGGAGCTAGCGCAGATGCTCAGCCAGCAGTATCCGGTATCGACCTGCTGCGCCGTTCTCGGCTTGGCGCGCAGCAGCTACTATCATCAAAGCAAACTGCGCGACCAGCAGCGCTTGCGCGAGGCGATAGTGGAAGTTGCCGGACGCCATCCCGCCTATGGCAGCCGGCGTGTCGCGGCGGAGTTGAGGCGCGCGCCTTATAAGATGGGCTTGGGGCGTCCGCTGGCGCGGCGGCTGATGCGAGAGCTGGGCTTGACCATCAAGCCGAAGCAGCGCCGGGGCCGGGGCAGGGACAGCCGACAGGCTTATCAGCCTTTCCCGAATCTCCTCAAAGGTCTGCCGGTCGCGCGTCCGAACCAGGTCTGGGTCGCCGATATCACCTACCTGCGGCTGCATTCGGATTTCATCTATCTGGCTATCGTTATGGACCGGTTCACGCGGGCGATACGGGGCTGGCATCTGAGTTGGTCATCGGGGAAGGACTTGACGCTGGCGGCGCTGCATAAAGCCTTGCAGCAGCAACCGGCGCCAGACATTCATCACTCCGACCAGGGGCGCCAATACGCCGCCAAAGAGTATGTCAAGCGCTTGCAGGATGCCGGTACGCAGATCAGCATGACCGCTGCTGGCGAGCCGAGCGAGAACGGCTATGCCGAAAGGGTGATCCGCACCATTAAGGAGGAGGAAGTGTACCCAAGCGATTACCAAAGCATGGCTGAAGCACGCGAGCAACTTGGGCGCTTCATCGAGGTGGTCTATCCTACACAGCGCGTTCACAGCGCCTTAGGCTACCAGACACCGGCAGAATTTGAGGCACAATGGCTACAGCGCAACTCCCTCAAAGTTTCTGAGATTTTGTGTCCAATAAAGTAGGACCACTACAGGGAGCTAGGATATTGCAAACTCTATAAAATATGCCAATTCTGCTTGAATCCAAGTTCACATTAGCGATAATCACGACAAATCAGTGGTCATCCCCCCATTGCAATGGGGGGACCGAGGGGGGTAAACCAAAGGGCGATCGCGAATCCTAAAGTACCGGACAAGCCTTACATCTAGGTTATCCAAATACAGAATATCGGCCTGCATATCTCATAATTCCCCACTCCCACCGCATTGACCGAGGGCAAGTGACCTGCTAATCTGATAATTGCCGCAGTAAGCTAGAATCGGCGGCAAGGGCGCGCCGCAGCCTTCGCCAGCGCCGCGCAAAATGGAGACGTCCTATGTCTGAACAAGAGCGCATTTTTGTCACTGTCGCCATCGACTTCGCCGACGAAATCATGGTCGAACTGCGCGAGATTTCGGCTCGGCTGCAAGTCGAGCGCCACTTCCCGGCTGTGCCGCCCGAAGTTATCGCCAGGACTGAAGTCCTCTATACGACGGGCTTTTACCCGGAGCCGGAACAAGCGCCCAAGTTGCGCTGGATTCAGATGAACTCGGCTGGTATGAACCACGCGCTGGGGCACAGCATCGTCCAGGCGGAAGATATCGTCGTGACATCCACCAGCGGCATCCACGCCACCAACATGGCGCATTATTGCCTGATGATGATGCTGATGTTCAATTATCAGATGCGCACCGCCTTCGAATTGCAGAGCAAAGCCGAATGGCCAGAACGCCCTCATGAACGCTTTAGCCCGGTGGATATGGAGCGGCGGACGGTTGGCATTGTGGGCTATGGCAGCATCGGCCGCGAATTAGCGCGTCTATGCGCCAACATGGGCATGACCGTGCTAGCCTCCAAACGTGATTTGAACAATACGGCCGAGGTCAACGCTTATGCCATGGCCGGCACGGGCGACCCCGCAGGCGATATCCCCGATCGCATTTATCCGGCGGATACGGTTGCCTCCATGGCGAAAGACTGCGATTACCTAGTCCTAACTACGCCGCAGACAGCCGCAACCGAGCGATTGATCGGTGAAGACGTCTTTGAAGCGATGAAGGAATCGGCTGTGCTGGTCAATGTCTCGCGGGGCGCCATCGTCGACGAAAAAGCGTTGATCACCGCTTTGTCCTCGGGCAAAATCGGTGGCGCCGCGCTGGATGTTTTTGAGGAAGAGCCGCTGCCGAATACCAGCCCGCTCTGGAACCTCGACAATGTCATCATCACACCGCATTTTTCTGGCTTCACGCGCGATTATCACGACAAGGCGGCGCTCGTATTTAAAGAGAATCTGCGCCGTTATCTTGAGAATCGCCCGCTGCTCAATCAGTTGGATCGGGCCAGGGGTTACTGAAGCGCGAAACCGGCCGCTCGCTCAGGAACGCAGCGCCGCGTTCAGCCGATGCCGCGCCGCGCCGATGATCTTCTTGCGAATCTTAGCCGCGTTCTTGTCCGTCAGCGTCCGCTTCTCATCTTGATAAGTCAGCGAATAAGCCAGGCTCTTTTTGCCGGCTGGGATCTGGTCGCCGGTATAGACATCAAAGAGCAGGGCATCTTTTAACAGCCGCCCGCCTGCCTGCCGAATCACCGCTTCTACTTCGCTGGCCGGTATATCGGCATTGACCACCAGCGCGATATCCTCGAGCACAGCCGGCGGCGTCGGCAGCGCTTCGATTTCGTGCAAGCGTTGATGCTGTCGGATGAGGCGCTCGACATCAAATTCGCCATAAAGCGCCTGCGCCCCCGTCAGCTTGAAGCGCGCCGCCACTTGTGGATGAACCTCGCCGAAGCTGCCGATTTTCTCGCCCGCCACAATCAAGTCAGCCGAGCGCCCAGGATGATAGCTGCTGTGGCGGCAGCGCTCAATCGAGTAGCCGCTGATATGCAAAGCCTGCAGCAGGCTTTCTACCGCGCCTTTCAAATCGAAGAAGTCCATCTCGCGGGCGGGCACATCATCGCCCCACCAGGCTTGGTTTCGCGGTCCGGTCAAAAATATGCCCAGGCGCAGCGGTTCTTCGGGCAGCAGATTCGCCCCGCCCAGATACACTTTGCCGATTTCGAATAGCTGCTGCGCCGTCTGATAGCGCGCGTTATTGGCTGCGTTTTCCAGCATATTGATCATCAGCGTGCGCCGCAGCACATCGCGCTCGCTGGCGGCTGGATTGGCAATCTCTACATAGGGCGCCTGGGGCAGCGACGATTCCAAGCCCGCTGGCACAAGCAGCGCCTCGCGCTCAGAGCTGGTGAAGCGGTAATTGATCACCTCATACAGCCCTTGCGCCACCAGAATATCGCGGATGCGCTCTTCAATCAGCACGGTCGCATTCTCGCGTTGGGGCGGCATTTCATCAGCCATAATCGTTTGCGGAATCTGGTCGTAACCGATGATGCGCGCGATCTCTTCCAGCAGATCAGCCTGCCCAACGACCGCGTCCGCGCTGATGTCCAGCCGATGATCGGGCGCGGTCGCCCGGATGACATCGCCCGCAACCGCCACCTCGAATTCGAGCCGCCGCAATACATCGGCGGCCCGCTCAATCGTAACTTCCATGCCCAGCAGCTTGTTGACCCGCTCGATAGGCAGCTCAACGGTGATGGTTTCTGGCGGACGCGGATAGGCATCCAGAATGCCTTGCGCGATGGCGCCGCCGCCTAACTGCCGCATCAGCTCGATGCCGCGCTGGCAGCCCAATATCGCCTGCGATGGGTGCACGCCACGGCTGAAGCGCGCCGCCGCTTCCGTATGTACGCGCTGCTGGCGGATTGTCTTGCGGATGCTGATATTGTTCCAGGCGGCCGCTTCCAGCAGCACATTGCGCGTCGCCTCGCTTATCTCGGTTTCGCCGCCGCCGATGACCCCGCCCAGGCTTAGTGCGCCGGCGGTATCAGCCACCAGAATCGTCTCCGCCCCCAAGTCCCGAAGCACATCATCCAGCGTCTCCAGCTGTTCGCCCTTTTCCGGCAGCCGGGTGATGATTGTCGGCCTACCGCCAGCCCGCTCGACCAACTTGTCATAATCAAAAGCGTGCAATGGCTGGCCCAATTCAAAGGTCAGATAATTGGTCACATCGACGATATTGTTGCGGGGGCGCTGGCCGATCAGTTTGAGGCGATGCTGCAGCCAGAAGGGCGATTGCTTCACCTGGGCGCCGCGCAGGAGCGTCAACGTGAAACGCGGGTTCAGCGCCGGCTCGCGGATATCGATTGTCACCTGTCCCGCGATTGGCTCGCCCTCGGCGATGAAGTCGAAATTCGGATAGCGCATCTCTAAGCCCAGTATCGCGGCAACCTCTCGCGCCACGCCCATCATGCTAAAGCAGCGCGCCAGATTCGGCGTGAATTCGATATCTAAAACGACATCGCCCAGCACATCGGCCAGCGGGGCGCCGGCGACATAGTGCGCCTCCTGCTCCATCACAATCACGCCGTCGTGCTCGTCCGAAATGCCCAGTTCCTTCTCCGAGCAGACCATGCTCTTGTTGTAGATGCCGCGCAATTCTTTGCCTTTGAGCGTCATCCGCTTTGGCTTGGCGCTGTGCCCGTCCCAGACGACCGCCCCTTCCCTGGCGAAGGCGCTCCAAATTGGCGGGTTGATGGGTCCTTTATCTTTATAGGGGAAGAGATTGCTCGCGCCGGTGACGCATTGCTCTAGTTCTTCGCCGCCATAATCGACCAGCGCCAGCACCAGCCGGTCGGCATTGGGGTGAGCCTTCACCTCGGCGATGCGCGCCAGCAGCAGCTTCTCCCGATCCCAGACCAGATGATCCGAGCGCGGCATCCGCAGCCCGGGCACCGTCTGCTGCGGCAACCCGATATATCTCAGCTGCGCCACTTCCAGCCCGGCGACAGTCAGCCGCTCGGCCAACGCTTCTACCGGCACATCAATGTCGACAAAATCTTTCAGCCATGAAACGGGGACAAGCATCGGTCGTCAATTCCTTTCGCGCAGAGGCTTAGGCAAGCGATTGCTAAGCGGGTATCTTTAGTTCGGACAAGGATAGCATAGTGGTGGCAAGGCTTTGGTTCTCGGTCCAGTTATATCGCTCACCCGTTTGGCTATGGTAGAGAATTGCCACCAGGCGGTAATTGCCCGCGGGCGCGTCACCGACATCAATAGAGAACTGACGCAAGATGCCTTCGTGAACCAGCGGCAAATCGAGCTGCGCAACATTTTCGCCATCTGCGTTGATCAATTGGTGGGACAGCTTGTATCTTTCTGCTGCAAAACCGTCTGCTGCAAAACCGTTCATTGGCGACCATCTGTCGACAAAAAGCGCTTTGTCGCCGGCCGGGCTTAAGCCTGCGCTGAAGAACTCGTACTGGATGAGATCCGATTCATGCGCAGACTGGATCGCCGGCTTATCACAGTCAAGCGCTTGCCAGCGATACTCGATCAGTATGGCGTCGAGGCCCATTTGGTAGGAGTCGCAGGCAGCGTAGTTCGCGTCCCGCATTATCGCCTGGAGCTGCGCCGCTTCACCCGCGTCCACCAGTTGAGTTCGGTACATGAGCCATATTGTTGGTTCAGTGATGCTGCCTTTTTGGATGTAATCGCTTAGCGTGCCCATTTCCACGAGCGCCACTACCGTAATTTCGTTGGGGGCGAAATAATGACTGTATTGAGGATAGTTGGTGCTCGCCGGAAAGAACAAGTGGAATGCGTCAAATTGGTAGCCGACGACAGTGGCAGGCTCATTCGTCCGATTTACGACGCGGCTTACAGCCTGCCAGGGAATGAGCTCGGGATAAGTGGAAGTGGCGGAAAGGAACTGCGTCCAGTAACCCGACTGGTGAAATGAAAAACCAGCCGCGATCCAAATTAGGGCGAATAAGCCAAGCCACCAGCGGGCACGATACAGACCATACAAGCCGGCGGCGAGTACAAGCTGCAGCGGCACAAAACCAATCAATGTATAGCGCAATCTGCCCGCGGGCAAAAAGGCGGTAAAGTGGACGGTGGCGGCCAAAGCAATTAGAAAATAGAGCAGAATAAGCGCCAGGCGGGAGGCTCTCTTTGGGCTGGCTCGCCAATACAAAAGGAAACCGACAAGGCTGCCGGCGAGAAGAAGCGCGCTGCCCGCAAAGTTCACCGACAGCCAGACGCCAATAAGCTGCCAGGCTGATGTCGATTCAGCCGCCATGCTGCTGGCTGTTCGGCCCAAGCCCCCGCGTACCAGCACGACCGCCCAGGGCGAGAACAAGGCAAATGACAGCAGAAATACAAGCGCGATATGAAGCCATCGCCGATTCCGCCGCCGATGGAGAAGATGGTAGCCGCCAATGGCGGCAAACAGCAGCGCGCTGATCGCATGCGTGTTTGCCAGCGCGAAGCTAGCGAGAAATAGCGCGGCGTATTCCCGCCGAGAGACCGAGCCAACGCGATGAGCAATGCGCAAGTAAAGCCAAACGACAATTGCCGAGACGAGAACGAGCAGCGTATACATCCGCAGATAGCTCAGGTAGAAATTGTAGAAGGTGCTGCTCGCCACAATGAGGACCGCGAACAAGCCGCCAATTGGCGCGATAAAATCTCGTGCTGCCCGATAGATAACTGCCAGCCCAAGCAAGCCAGCGAGGCTCGAGAATAGGCGCCCCAGCGCGATATCATTGCCCACCAGATTGCCCCAGCCATGAAGGAGAATGAAATAGAGTGGCGTATGATTCGGACTGTTGACGACCAGCGATTGCAAGACATCTATTGTTGAAAAGGGACCGCTAGCCGTCCAGCCGCTGTTTTGCATTGAAAAGAATTCATCGGTCCGCGGCGGATACATATCGACCCTCGGAATGGAAAACGCAGCTACCGCCAACAAGACCGGAACTGCCCAGACCCAATGATTCAATTGGCGGATTAGCTTCGGCGGCATGCGCCCTCCGCGTGCTACGAGGGGCTAGAACTGCTGCAGGAAGCGCAGGTCATTGCCCCAGAAATATCGAATATCCTGGATGCCGTGTTTCAACATCGTGATCCGCTCGGGACCCATGCCAAAGGCGAAGCCGCTCCAGACGCTGGGGTCGTAGCCGCCATTGCGCAGCACATCGGGATGCACCATGCCGCTGCCAGCGATTTCCAGCCAGCCGGTGTATTTGCATACGCGGCAGCCTTCGCCATCACAGAGGAAACACTCGACATCAACTTCCATGCTCGGCTCGGTGAACGGGAAGTAGGAAGCGCGATAGCGCACCTTGGCTCTAGGGCTGTACATGCGCTTGGCAAATTCGGCGATTGTGCCTTTGAGGTCGCTCATGCGAATGTTGCGGCCGATAGCCAGCCCTTCGACCTGCGTAAATTGGATCTCGCTGCGCGCCGTCACCTGCTCTTGCCGATAACACATGCCCGGCAGAATCACGCGGATTGGCTTTGTGCCGCCGTCGCCCAATTCCCGCATGGCGCGTATCTGCCCCGGTGACGTATGCGTCCGCAGCAGCACGCGCGGGTCCTTGGTGTAGAAGGTGTCCTGCATATCACGCGCCGGGTGATGCGGCGGCAGATTCAGCAGGGTGAAGTTGAACTCGTCCGCTTCGACCTCGCGGCTCCGATAAACCTGAAAGCCCATATCAGCCCATATCAGCTGGAACTCGCGATGGGTGCGGGTGGAAGGGTGCAGCCCGCCGCGCCGCCGGGGATAAGCCGGCAAGCTGATATCGATCTCGCCTTCTTCTAGGTCGCGCGCTAGGCGCTGAGATCGAATCAGAGCCTCGCGCGCGTCAAAAGCCTGGCTAAGCTCTTGCCGCAAGGCGTTAACCCGCTGCCCAAAGCCGGCTCGTTCTTCCGGCGGCCGCTTGCCAATCGAGCCAAAGAGCCCGCCAACCGCGCCACGCCGCCCCAGGTAAGCGCCGCGCCATTCAGCCAGCGCTTCAAGCTCGGTGATATTTTGCAGCGCCGCCAGCGCGCCCTGGCGAATCTCCATAATAGAATCCGACATCTCTTCTCCTTCGCCATGCCCTTGGCGCATGAAAGGCAGCCGCCTCCTACAAAAAACGCCCTCAGCCCAAGTAGGGACGAGAGCGTAAACGATCCCGCGGTACCACCCTGTTTCAGCGCCAATAGCCGGCGCTGCGCTCGAACTGTCCATTCACGCCGGACTAGCGGAGCGGGCTACTCAGGCGCTTGGTCGCTCGCCTATTTCACCCGTCAGCTCAGAAGGGAATTCCGCAACTGCCGCCGCGGGCGCTTCCAGTCCATGGCGCCCGCTCCCTGCTCTGGCAGACGCGTCGCCGCGCCCATGCAGACTGTCTTCGTCGTCGCTTTTTGCTTCGCAATTTCTTGGGCGTCATTATCGTTTGCGGCGCTCTTGAGTGTCAAGTGGTTATTCGGCTGCCTGGCCCACGGGTGGCTTATTGCCGCGAGCTGTAATCGCCCTTGATAATCCACTTATAGGTCGTCAATTCCTCCAGCGCCATGGGACCGCGGGCATGCAGTTTCTGCGTGCTGATTGCCACTTCGGCGCCCATCCCCAGCGCGCTGCCATCGGTGAAGCGCGTGCTCGCGTTCCAATAAACCGCCGCCGAATCGACCTCGTTGAGGAAGCGCTCGGCATGGGCGGGCGTCTCGGTCAAGATAGCGTCTGAGTGCTGCGTGCCGTGGCGGGCGATGTGGGCGATCGCCTCATCGACATCATCGACCACCTTCAAGTTCAGCGTCAGGTTGTACCACTCGGTGTCGAAGTCCTCAGCCGCCGCCAGCACGACGCGCTCATCGCCGCCGACAATTTGGTAGGCGCGTTCGCCAGCGTGGAACTTGACGCCAGCCGCGCCAAGCTCGTCAACCACTTGTGGCAGCAGCGCAGCGGCGATTTCGCGATGCGCCAGCAGCGTCTCCATCGAATTGCAGACGGCGGGTCGCTGGGTCTTGGCATTATCCAAAACTGGCAGCGCCCGTTCCAGCTCGGCACTGGCGTCGACGAATATATGGCAGACGCCGATGCCGCCTGTGATCACCGGAATGCTGCTGTTTTCGCGGCAAAATGTATGCAAGCCATTGCCCCCGCGCGGGATGATCATGTCGATGAATTCGTGCAGCCGCAGCATCTCGCTGACATAGCGGCGGTCGGTGCTGCTGATGTACTGAATCGCATCTACCGGGATATCATGCGCCGCCAGCGCCGCTTGCATCACTTCTGTCAATTTGATGTTGCTGTGGAGCACATCCGAGCCGCCACGCAAGATCACCGCGTTGCTCGTTTTCAGCGCCAGCGTCGATACATCGACCGTCACATTGGGCCTCGATTCGTATATCGTGCCCAGTACGCCGAGTGGCGTGCGCCGCTTAACCAGCCGCAAGCCATTATCCAAACTTGAATCCAGCAAGACTTCGCCAACCGGGTCTGGCAATTCAGCCACTTGGCGCACATCAGCGATAATGCCGTCCATTCGCTTTTCCAAGTCGATGCGGTCACGAATCCAGATTGGGTCGACGCCCTTCATGCGCGCTTGGTCCAAGTCGCGCTGATTGGCTTCCAATATGCCCAGCCTATTCGCTTCCAGGGCATCGGCGATGGCCAGCAGCGCCGCGTTCTTCTCGGCGGCGCAAAGCTGGGCGAGATTTGCCGCGGCTGCCTTTGCCCTCGCCCCCATCTGTTTGATGTCAATTGCTTCTGCCATAACTTCCATGAGATCCGCTGTCCTTTGCGCTTGCCTTCAGTTAAACATTTACTATAGCGCTGGACGAATTGCAACAGCGAGTACCAGGCGCAGTTGATAACGGTCGCTGATGGACAGGCTATTCGGCGCATTGAATTTGCGGCGATTTGGATTATTATCGTCATGCGCGCTTGAGCTGCGCGAGAGAGGAGAGGCGCATGCTGTTATCTCGATTGCAAGGCGAGCAGATCGTCAATTGGAGCCTGGTTTTTTCGATCCTGCTCTGCGCCGCGATCATCGCGATGGGTGGCTTGCTCAGCCAGTTTGAGATCATCCCGCTGCCGGAAGACGGCTTGGTTTATGAATGGCAGCTGCTAGAGCAGACAGCTTGGGGGCAGCTCACCGCTTGGCTGGGATTCGCCATTCATCAGGTATTGATTTGGGCGACGATCGCTTATGCCCAACAGCGCTACCGCAAGCGAGACTACGGCAGCGCGCTCCGCCCGGTGAACAAATGGGCGATTGGCATCAATCTTGTTTTCATCATTCTCCATTACTTCCAGACGATGGTCTTTTATGACGGCATCGCCCAGGACCTGCCAAGTTGGACGGCGCAATTCGCGGTCGCGCTCATGCTGATCATCATCCTGGGCATGGAGAACCAGCGGCGCGGTCTCTTCTTCGGCAAGAAAGTGAAATTCCGCAAAGCCTTCACCGATGGCCTGCGCCGCTACCATGGCTATTTCTTCAGCTTTGCCGTCATTTACACCTTTTGGTTTCACCCGATGATCCCCACTTGGGGGCACTTGATTGGCTTCATTCATGTTGTGCTGGTGATGACGCAAGGCTCCTTGATGTTCCTGCGCGTCCATCTGAACAAACGCTGGATGCTCTTGCTGGAAATCCTGGTTCTGCCGCATGCTTTTCAAGTTGCGCTGAACCAAGGCAACGGCATTTGGCCCATGTTTTTCTTCGGCTTTGCCGCCATCTTTCTCATCACGCAGATGCACGGCCTACGGCTGAAGCGCTGGGTGCGCCAAGCATTTTACAGCTCGTTCTTGCTGGTCGCGCTATATGTCTACCTAGTCATGCGCGAGCCCTATCAAGCGAATGAGATTATCCGCATTCCCCTCATTGAATATCTTGTGCTCTTTGTGATGTACGGGATTTATCTGGCGGCAGCTTGGCTCGGCAGTCGTTTTCGCGCCCTTACCAGCGCCAAGGCGAAGGCAGCGAATTAGACCTTTGCGCCACGGTAGAGCGCCCGCAGGGGCAATTCAAAGCCGGGCAAAAGGTCCCGTCCTTCCAACTTGCCCTCAATGCCGACGGATTCAATCGTGAGCTGGTCGTCTTCGTCGAGGCGGCAGACTTCGGCGCTCTTGCTTTCTGGATAGAGGAGCCAAACCAGTTCCGTGCCATTGCGCAGGTATCGCGTCGCTTTTTCGCGCAGTTCGGCGGCGGTGTTGCTCGGCGAGGCAATTTCCACCGCCAGGTCCGGCATGAAACCGGCGAAAGTCTGCGGGATTGGCTGCGGCAGCCTGCCTTTACTGACGAAGGCGACATCTGGCGCTAGCAAGGTGTGGCGGTCGCCCGGCGGTGAAAAGCCGCCTTCAACAAAGGAAAAGCCCAACTCTCGTTCTTCCGCGTAATTGCCGATGCTGCGATCGATTCTGGACGCAAGCCAGGCATGGCGCAAATTCGCTGGCGACATTTCAATGAGTTCTCCGTCAATTAACTCATACTTTCTGTCTCTCTTGCCATCCCAACCCTGCAACTCGACGACATCATCTATGGTGTAGAGGCGATTGCGGATTTCCATGTTGCTGGGTCCCCTCATCCCACTTTCGCTGATTCTAACACAGCAAGCCAAGATAGCCTGTAACGTCGCTGTAAGCGCGACTGCGAGCGGATGCGCTTTTGCCCGACTTGTTTGAAGTGATTTCAAGTGTGTTTCTTGCTGAAAAGCTGACGCAGGGGCAATTCAAAGCCGGGCAAAAGTCCCCGTCCTTCCAACTTGCCCTCAATGCCGACGGATTCAATCGTGAGCTGGTCGTCTTCGTCGAGGCGGCAGACTTCGGCGCTCTTGCTTTCTGGATAGAGGAGCCAAACCAGTTCCGTGCCATTGCGCAGGTATCGGGTTGCTTTTTCGCGCAGTTCGGCGACGGTGTTGCTCGGCGAGGCAATCTCCACCGCCAGGTCCGGCATGAAACCGGCGAAGGTCTGCGGGATTGGCTGCGGCATCCTGCCTTTACTGACGAAGGCGACATCTGGCGCTAGCAAGGTGTGGCGGTCGCCCGGCGGTGAAAAGCCGCCTTCAACACCGGCATAACCGATGTCATGTTGCTTTAAGAAATCTCGTATCTCGCCCGCGATCTCCGAGGCTAGCCAAAAGTGCAATAGATTCGCCGGCGACATTTCAATGAGTTCTCCGTCAATTAACTCATACTTTCTGTCTCTCTTGCCATCCCAACCCTGTAACTCGACGACATCATCTATGGTGTAGAGGCGATTCCGGATTTCCATGTTGCTAGGCCCCCTCATCCCACTTTCGCTGATTCTAGCACAGCCCTGCTGGCACAGGTGAACTGGCGCGCTGGCGCTAGAGCAGCACCAGGTTATTGCGATGCAGAGCCGCGTCGCCATAACTGTAGCCGAGGATATCGGAAATCTCGCTCGACTTACGACCACAGATTCGACGCAGGTCTTCGCTGCGATAATTGCTCAAGCCATGGGCGATTTCCTTGCCCCGGTCCGTCAGCACCGACAGCGTCGCGCCGCGTTCAAAGTCGCCATGCGCCTCGCGAATGCCGACTGGCAGCAGGCTCGCGCCGCCGCGCAGCAATACCGCCGCCGCGCCTGCATCTATCAGGACTGAGCCTTGCGTGCGATCCGTCAGCAGCCAGCGTTTGCGGCTCTCCGCCCGGTCCTTGGCGGCCTGGATGCGGGTGCCCAGCCGCTCGCCAGCCACCAGCCGCGTGATCACATCCGCCTCGCTGCCACTGGCGATGATGGTCTCGATACCGCTGCGGCTCGCGATCTGCGCCGCTTGAATCTTGGTGACCATGCCGCCAGTCCCGATAGCGCTGCCGGCGCCGCCAGCCAGTTCAAACAGATTATCGGATACCTGCGTGATATGCTGAATCAAAGCCGCCTCAGGATTCTTGCGCGGGTCATCAGTGAAGATGCCGGGCTGGTCGGTGAGGATAATCAACAGAGCAGCGTCGACCACACTGGCGACCAGCGCCGACAGATTATCGTTGTCGCCCACGCGGATTTCATCGGTGGCGATGGTGTCGTTCTCGTTGACAATGGGGATGATGCGCTGCTCGAAAAGCGTGTCCAGCGTGTCGCGCGCGTTGAGGTAACGGACGCGGTGGCTGAGGTCATCGCGCGTGAGCAGAATCTGCGCCGCCGTAATCTCGAACAAATCGAACAGGTCCTGATAGATGCGCATCAGATGGCTTTGACCCACCGCGCTGAGCATCTGTTTCGCCGGCACCGATTTGCCTAAATCAGGGAAGTTGAGCTGGCTGCGCCCGGCGGTCTGCGCGCCCGAGGTGACGATGAGGACCTCGTAGCGAGCCTCATGCAAGCGAGCCACCTGCTGCACCAGCTCCAGCATACGCTGTCGATTCAGGTTCGGGCTGCCCTTGGTCAGCACGCTTGTGCCCAGCTTGATGACGATTCGCCGCATTGGCTCTGCCCCCTTTTTCGGCATTTTAGGGCAGCTTGCAGCCGCTTGGTAGGCGCAACAGATGATTGCTTGCGGGTCGGCGGCCAGCAGGCTCAATCATGAATTCCCAAGCGCAGCGCATAACCCAGGCGCAGCGCCGCCCGCCGCGTCAAATCTTGCGCGTTTGCCAGGGCATCTTCCAGCGGCATCGGCTTATCCACGATTGAGAAAGCAGCCTGCAAGCCCGCTTGGCGCAGAACTCGGTCATCGATATTCAAAGCGCCGACGATAGCAATAGTCGGCACGCCGCGCGCCGCCGCCAGCTGAGCCACGCCCAGCGGACCCTTGCCAGCCAGCGTTTGCCCGTCGATCTGCCCCTCGCCAGTGACCACCAGCGCGCAGTGGTCCAGCTTCTCGTGAAACTGATTTTGCGCCAGCACCAAGTCGATGCCTGGCTCGAGCCGACAGTTCAGAAAAGCCATCAGCCCAGCGGCGAATGCGCCAGCCGCGCCGCCACCCTTGACCGCCCGCAGATCAAGGCCGAGCTGTTCATGGATAATCGTGAAGCAGTGCCGTAAGTTGCGCTCCAGCAGCTCCACCATGGCTGGGTCAGCGCCTTTCTGGGGACCAAAAATCCGCGCTGCGCCCCGCTCGCCCAAGGTCGGGTTCTCGACATCAGAGGCGATCACGATTTCGATATCCCGCCAGCGCTGGTCCAAACCCGCCACATCAATGGCAGCCAGCTGCGCCAAGCCAGCGCCGCCCACCGGAATCGCATTCCCGCGCCGGTCCAGCAGCTTTAAGCCCAGCGCGCTCAAGCAGCCCATGCCGCCATCAACCGTGGCGCTGCCGCCCAAGCCGATGATGATCCGCTCGACGCCACGGGCCAGCGCATCCGCCATCAATTGCCCGGTGCCGTAGGTGGAGGCTGCCAGCGGATTCAGCTCAGCGGGAGCCAGCAGCTCCATCCCAGAAGCCAGCGCCATCTCGATCACAGCTGTACGTCCCTCGTCGAGCAGCCCATAAGCGGCATCGATTGGGCGCATCAGCGGGTCCATTACCTCGAGCGTAACCCGCTGCCCGCCCGCCGCCAAGAAAGCCGCCAGCGTGCCGTTGCCGCCATCGGCGATTGGGAGCTGCTCAATCGTCGCGCCCAAGCCCGACTCTTCGAACCCGCGCGCAATCGCGGCGCAGGCTTGAGCCGCCGTCATACTCTGCTTGAATGCCCCGGCCGCCACCAGAATCTTCATAGCCGCCTCTCCCTATTCTCAAGCGCGCCGCGGTCCAATCCCGCTCCGAGGACCGGCGCCTTCGTTCATTGGCAAATCTGCGCTGCGCTACTATCATAAGATCGCGCTGAATGAACGCTCGTTCATACCAGCCTAATTCTAATCCAAGCCGAAAGTCAATCGCCATATGGATAGCGCAAAAGCCCTGCATCATATTAAAAGAAGCGGCATCGTCGCCGGCATGCGGGGCGCTTTCCCGCCTGATGTTGCGCTGCTGGTGGCGGAAGTCTTGATGAACGAAGGCATCAATGTCTTCGAGATGATGATGAACTCGGACGAGCCAATCGCGGCGATGCAAGCGGTCAAAGCCGAGTATGGCGCTGAAGCCTGCGTCGGCATGGGCACCGTGCTCGATGTCGATGCCGCCCAGCGCGTGCTGGCTGCCGGCGCCGATTTCGTGGTCTCGCCCGCCTTCCAGCCCGATGTCGCGCGCGCGGTGATGGCGGCTGGCATATTGATGGGACCAGGCGTGGCGACGCCGTCGGAGGCGGTGGCGGCTTGGGGCATGGGCGCGCCGCTTTTGAAGCTCTTCCCGATTGGCGCCTTGGGCATCGATTATTTCAGCGCGATATTTGGCCCGCTGAAGCACATGACTTTCATGTGCAATGGCGCGATGAACGACCAGAATGCGCGCGAATTTATTCGGGCGGGCGCGGCAGCTTGTGGCATGGGCGGCTGGCTGGTCGGCGATGGGACTTGGTCGAGGTCGCGCTTGCGCAGCCGGGCGCGGATTTTGGTGAACGCGGTGGCGAGTGGGCGGGCTGGGCTGAGTTGAGACCGTATAATTGTGCGTACAACTAAAATGGAGTTATCAATCTCTAATCACAAGAAATCGTGCTTGGCTTTATACTATGCGGAGTCCGAGTGCGAAGTCGGGGATTTACAAATTGAAGACTAATCCTCCCCCACACCCACCACCCCGCCGCCACCGAACCGCCTCCTGCCTCGTCGCGCTTGCAGCCCTGCTCATCAGCGGCGCTCTCATCGCCCTCAGCCTCTTTCTGCCGCCCATCGACTTACCGGGCCGCCTGCTCGCCGCCCAATACAGCCCCCTCAACGCCGCCTCGCCCACCATCGATTTTGACGGCGAACTCCGCCTCAGCCTGCCAGCCGACCAAACCAGCGCCGAATACGCCGTCAAGATTGAGCGCCTGCCAGCGGCAGCATTCGATTCCGCGGCTGAAAGCGACGCGTCGCTCGCGGGTATGCGCCAAGCGCTGCCAGCATTCTTATCCCTGGCCAGCCCCGTCTATTTGCTTGAGGACCTGGGCGCGCCGCCAGCCAAACTGCAGATTGAGCTAGCGCCCCCAGCCGAGCCGCCGCCCGCGCGCCTTTCGCTTTATGGCTGGGGCGGGGAAACGTGGCGCTTCATCCCGGCCGACTATGCTGAGGGCGCGCTGCGGGGCTTGGCTGGCTTTGCCCCGCGCGCCCTGGCCGCTTTCCAGCTTATCCCGGCGCCGCCCATCATCCTGGTTTCCCAAGAAATCACGCAAGACCTCGACCCCGAGATCGCCGCCCTTGCCACGATTTTGAGCCCGGCCGGCTTGCGCCCCACGCTCGCAGGCAGCCTGATCGGCAGCCTGGCGCCAGGTGGCGCTGCCGACGCGCCTTATCTGTTCATGCCGCTGATTCGCAACTTCGCCGATCCGCGCGCCATTGATGTCGCGACCATCGAGGCGCTGATATCGCGCCCGCGCCTGCAAAAAGCGCACATCGACCACCTTAGCGACTTGGCCAGCTACAATCGCTTTGATGGCTTTTTCATCGATTATCGTGGCTTGCAGCCGCAGCATCGTGAGGACTTCACGCGCTTCATTTCTCAGCTGGCGGCGAGCTTCTCCCAACGGGGCTTGCGCCTGGGCGTGGTCATCGCGCCAGAACGCGACCCCTCGGGCGGCTACGACTGGCAGCAAATCGGGGCCGCGGCCGATTATATTCAGCTGCGCCCGCTCATCAATCCGCTCGATTATGCGCCTGGCGACCCTGGCGCGCTGGATGATCTGCTGCGGCCGCTAAGCGAGCTCGTCGCCAGCAACAAAGTCCTGCTTGGTTTGGGCGCTCGCTCCGTGCGCGATGCCGGCGGAATGCAAAGCCGCATCGGCTGGCACGAGGCTTTCGCCGCGCTGGGCGATGTGGTCCTCAGCGCCGACGCTGTCAGCCAGACTGGCTCGATTGAGCCCGGCGCTGTGATCCGCGCCTCGCTCAGCGGATACCCTGCCCGCGCTGGCATTGAGCCGAGCATCCAAACTGCCTACCTCGATTATCAAGACGATTCAGCCCAGGCGATCGAGCGCGTCTGGCTGACGGATGCCGCCGCTCTGCGCCAGCGCCTGCAAAGCGCAGCCGCCTATGGCATAGCCGGCGTCGCCTTTGATGACCTGCTCGCCGCCGAGAACCGCGCCAGCCTGACGCAAGCCATTCGCGGCTTTGTGGCGGGGGAGGTCGAAGCTGCGCCGCCCACAGAGCTGCAAGCGCGCTGGTCGATAGACGGGGCGGCCCCGCTCGATGAGGTGCTCACGCGTTTAGACGCAGACCTGGTGCTGACTCTCGATGCGCCCGATGGCAATTACGCTGTCAATTGGGCGGTGCTTGACGAAACTGCTGTGCTAAGCGCCCGCCGCGGCGCTGTCGCCCCCGTGCGTCGCCCGACGCTTACGCCGACGCCAACACCTATCCCAACCCCGACCGCTGTGCCTCGCCCCGCTGTGATTGTGGCGCCGCCGCCCGAAGCCCGCCCGCCCGCAGCGCCCAACTTTGCCGCCGTTCCGCCACCGCCCGGCAGCATCAGCATCGAGCTTGGGGGGCATGTCCTCAACACCGGCAGCGGGCGAACTATCACCGCCATGCGCTCGGCTGGCATGTCCTGGATGAAAGTCCAATCCCGTTTCTTCCAGCATGTGCCGCCGGATCTCACCGGCGAGATTGCAAATGCGCACGGCAACGGCTTCAAAATCCTGGTCGGGACGGTGGGCAACCCGGCCGATTTGGCGAATGGCGGCACAGCTTATGTCAATGCCTACACCGACTGGCTGCAGCGGATCGCGTCGCAAGGCGCGGATGCCATCGAAGTTTGGAACGAGCCAAATCTCGATCGGGAATGGCCCCGGGGCCAAATCAGCGGCGTCGCCTACGCGCGCATGTTGGAAAGCGCCTATCAGAAGATCAAGCAAGTTAATGGCGCTACTATGGTCATCAGCGCGGCGCCAGCGCCGACTGGGGCGGAAAATGCCTTCCCGGGCCAAGTCATGAATGATGATCGCTGGCTGCGCGAGCTGGTGTCTGGCGGCGGATTGAATTATCTCGATTGCGTCGGCGTGCATTACAACGAAGGCATCATCCCGCCCAATCAAAGCAGTGGCGACCCCCGCGATGGCTATTACACGCGCTTCTTTTATGGCATGCTCAATACCTATTTTGGCATCACCGGTCGCCCTATCTGTTTTACCGAATTGGGTTACCTCACTTCCGCAGGTTATCCCGCGCTGCCTCCCTATTTCAGCTGGGCGCAGAATGTCACGGTGCAGCAGCAGGCGGCTTGGCTGGCGCAAGCGGCCGCGCTGGCATCGCAGAGCGGGCAAGTTCGCTTATTGATCGTCTGGAATATCGACTTCACCCACTATGGCTCGGATCCACAAGCGGGTTATGCCATCATCCGCCCCGATGGCTCCTGCCCGGCTTGTCAGGCATTGGCTGGCGCTCGCTAACCCGGCGGCAAGGTCTCCCGCGCGGGCAGAATTTGTTGTAATCTCGGGGAAGGCTTGGAGCGGCAGGAGCGGACGTGGTTACCAAAGCGGTATACAAGCATATTCGCGGTTTTGTTATCATCTGGCTCGCCATCACATTCATCATGGTGATAGCCACCTTTCTCGCCATTTACTTCACTTCCGACTCATTAAGTCTCGAGCCCGGCTCGGGGAATCCGCTATCGCTCGCCACCGCCGTCGATGTAACAGACGAAGCGACGGAAAGCGCCGAACCATTGCCGAGCGCCTCGCCTCAGCCAAGCCTCACGCCGACGGTCGCGCTGCCCGAGCCGACGATGCCAATCTTCCTGGAAGAAGTGACGCCCGAGCCGACCTTAACACCGGTGCCGTCTGCAACAACAATTCCGACGCCCCTGCCCGTCGACGTCACTCGTTTTGAAGTCGGCATTCAAGTGGAGGAATCGCCCGATTTCAATCCAGTAAATCAAGACAATTGGTATCGTTCGGTGGCGGCTGATTTGAGCCTGCGCTGGGTGAAGCAGCAGGTGCGTTGGGAGCAGCTGCAGCCGCAGCCGGGCGAAATCAACTGGCGCCTGCTCGATTTCGTCATGCAGAGCGCGCGCAAATTTGATATCAAGATGCTGCTATCCATCGTGGCCGCGCCGGATTGGGCTCGCGAGCCGGCGGTTGTCCTCGATAGGCATGGTCCCCCAGCCGAGCCACAGACTTATGCCGATTTCGTCGCCGCAATTTTGAAGCGCTACCCGAGCCAGATTCACGCCATTGAAGTATGGAACGAACAGAATCTCGACCGCGAATGGACGTCGGCGCACGGGCTCAGCGCGGTAAAATATGTTGAGCTGCTGCGCGTCGCCTACGAAACGATTAAGGCGCTTGAGCCGGGCATCATTGTCGTTAGCGGCGCCCTTTCACCGACTGGACTTGACGATGGCTTATCGGCGGTTGACGACTTCAAATACTTGGAGCGGCAAATCGAGGCGGGCGCCCTCGATTGGGCTGATTGCGTCGGTGCCCGCCACAATGGGTACAACATCAGCCCCGATTATCGCTATCTCGATATCCCCGATGATCCGACAGCCATCTTCCGGGGACCCTTCACCAACCGGCATCATAGCTGGAGCTTCCGCAGTACGCTGGAAGGCTATGCCCAACGCATCCGCGCTGCGGGAAGAGACACCAAGCTTTGCGTTACCGAATTTGGCTGGCCCTCGTCCGAAGACCTGGGCGGCGCACGCCCAGGCTTCGAATTCGCCCTGGATAACACCCTAGTGGAACAGGCGGAGTGGCTTTCCAAAGCCATGAGCCATATGGAAGCCTGGGGCTTTGTTTGGCTGGCTTTCGTTTGGAACTTTAATTTTGCTCCTCAGGCTGGTTACGACATCGACAATGACAGCGTTCCCTACTCGCTCATCGGTCCCGACTTCAGCTTTCGCCCCGCCTACGACTCAATAAAGGCTTGGCAGCAAGATTACCTGGCGCGCCTGGATGCTTGAGATGCGGGGTCTAAGCCGCCATAAACTGGCTCGCCTAGCCCTCGTTTATCTGCTGGTCACCGCTTTTGCCTATCTGGGCTGGTCTGTCATGCAGCCGCGCTGGGATCCATTCAAAGCAAGCGCCCTCGCCGACGCGCCCTATCCCTCGCTGACTTATGGGGTACATACCTTCCTCTGGTGGGATGATGGCAGCGCCGGCAAGCATTTGGATTTGGCGCGGCTGATGTCCTTCAGCCATGTCAAGCAGACCTTCGCCTGGCGCGATATACAGCCTCAGCCAGAAATCTGGGACTGGCAGCAGGCTGATCGCATCCTTAGCGGCGTTGAAGCGCGGGACCTGCGGCTTGTTGTGCGCCTGGGGCAAACGCCGGAGTGGGCGCGTATGCCCGGCGCTGCTTCCGCCCATGACGCGCCGCCGGTCGACCTGTCGCAATGGGGGGCTTTTTGCGCCAAGGTCGCCGAGCGCTATCGAGGACGGGTCAGCGCCTATCAGATCTGGAACGAGCCCAATCTCAGCCGCGAATGGGGTGATAATCCACCCGACGCTGCCGGCTACGTCGAGCTGCTGGCTCCCTGCAGCAGCGCCATCCGCCAGGAAGATGAAGCCGCTATTCTGATTTCCGCCGGCCTGGCGCCCACCGGCACCAATAATAATCAGGCGCTGCCCGATGATGTCTATCTGGACCAAATGTATCGCCACGGTTTCCAGCGCTACATCGATGTGCTTGGCGTCCATGCGCCGGGCTATGCCCCGCCCGAGATTGGACCCGATGATGAGGCGGCGAAACATCGCTGGTTTACTTTTCGCCGGGTCGAGGATCTGCGCAAGATTATGCTAAACTACGGCGACGAGGCGCGGCAAATGGCAATTATGGAATTTGGCTACACCACCGACCGCGTCAACCCCGATTATCAATGGTTCAGCGTGACTGAACAAGAACAAGCCGATTATCTGGAGCGCGCCTATGAATACGTCATCGCCAACTGGCGCCCCTGGGTCGGCTTGATGGTGCTGATATATCTGCCCGACCCAGCTTGGCAGCCGACCGACGAAGAATACTGGTGGTCCATTCTCGAACCCGATGGCAGTGGACCCCGCCCCGCCTATATCACCATCGCCAATATGCGCAAAGTCTGCGGCGATTTTGTCATTCCCGAACGCGCCTCGGACAGCCCGGTGGCGCTTGGCAAAGTCAAAGCGCCGATTTGCCCCGCCCGAGGCGCCGCCGATCGATAGGTTTTATTAGAGATTGCTTACGATTTTGAGGTCTCAGAAATATGGTCTCAGAAGCGGAACCGCGTAAACCCTGGCGACCGCCTAAAGCGATTCAATATCGATTTGGGGTATACTTGCTGACACAATGACAACCGAGCCTACATTGATCAATTTCGTCAAGGGCCATGCGCTGATGACCAGGCGGGTGGGCTATGTCTTGGCTATCTTCCTGCTCCTGCTCGCCGCGCTGCTGCGCACCTATGATTTGGCGAACCTGCCGCTGGGCTTCAGCGAAGACGAGATCGTCAACATACGCTTGGTCGATAACGTACGCCAGGGCGATATTTTTGTCTTCTATCCCGGCGAGGATGGCGGGCGGGAGGGCGCCTACCACGTCTTCACCGCCTTTGTGACTTCATTTGTTGGCGAGGGCACCATCGGCTTTCGTATTGCGTCGGTCTGGCTGAGCCTGCTTTCGATCGCCATCATTTACACGCTCGGCAACCATCTATTCAATCCCATCGTCGGCGTGCTGGCGGCGGGGCTGGTAACCGTTAACATGAGCAGCATTCTGCTCGCCCGCGCTGTCTCCAGCGATGCCACGATTCTATTTCTAGTATCGGCGAGCATGCTGGCTTTGGCGCGCTCGCTGCCGGTTTATCGGCGGACGCGCGTCGTTAGCTCCAACGTCGTTTCATTTGCCGCTTTGGGCTCGCTGCTGGGCATCGGCTTTTATCTGCACCCGTCGGGCTTGTTCATTATGCTGGGCGCCATGATTTATATCGCCCATTTGCTCTATATCCGCAATGTCTTGTTTCGTGAGCGCCGCACGTACACTTTCTTTGCCATATTGCTCATGCTAATCATCAGCATGCCTTATTTGATTTCCTCAATCAATCTGCCGCAGTATTCAGCGGGCGAGCGCATTCTGGCGCATTACGGCGCTGGGATGCTGCGCTCGATTGCCGAGGGCCTGCTTGGGATTGTTGGCACTGGCGATGCCGACCCCTTGCATAATCTGCCCGGGCGCCCGCTGGTGGATGCCTTCAGCGGCCTGCTGATGCTTGTCGGGGTCCTTATTTCTGTGCTGCGGCGGCACCGCCCGCGCTTCATGTTGATGCTCATCATGTTTGCGCTCTGCCTGCCGGCCGCCACAATCGTGGAAAACAGCCCCAATTTCAGCCGCATGACGGTGATTCTGCCGCAGTTGGCGATTTTCTTCGGCATGGGCTTCTATTCGCTGATTCGCGCGCCGATCTTCGCCGATGTCATATTCCGCCGCATGGCTGTCGCCGGCATGCTGCTTCTGCTGGCAATCAATGTCGTCTGGACTTGGACCGACCTATTCAACGATTGGCGCGATAACGAAGCGGTGACGCCGCTTGTGAATGGCGAGCTGGGGCAGATCGCCCACTATCTTGATGTCGTCGGGGACGAGATTCCCAGCGTCTTCTGCAATTCAAAATGGGATATCACTGAGCCAGAACCAGAATTGGGCGACAGCGACAAGACCCTGCTCATGATGAACCGCTCGAAATTTGAATATCACGAAGCCGATTGCAGCCAGAGCCTGCTGCTGACAAATGGCGGCGAGCGGCAGCTAGTTGTATTCTTTGACAAAGCCGTGCGCGAAGACGCGCATCCCTACTTGCAAGAATGGTATTCCTATGGGCAATCGCTTAGCGGCAATGTGCCGCGCGATGCCATCATCGAGTTGGAGACGGCGCAGCTCTTGGCGGATCGCGCCGGCGCATTTACCACCACCGCGCCGCTGTCTTATGCGCCAGAAGTGGCCGACCCCGAGCCGACCGCGCCCCCCATTCGCTTTGGCGGCAACCTGACCTTGCTGGGCTATGAACCGGCCGTCAAACGAGAAATCTTTCCCGGGGAAAGTGTCGAGGTTATCACTTACTGGCGGGTGGAGGGCGATTTCCTGCCCGATATTATTCTCAAGAATCATATCCTCGCCGACCCAGTAACGCCGATTGGCATCCGCGATGTCATTAGCGTGAACCCGCTCATGCTGCGCGAGCGCGATGTGTTCATCCAAGTTACCCCGATTCAGCTGCGTGAAACGACCCTGCCAGGGAAATACACCGTTGCGGTTGGCGCCTATCGGCAAAGGAGCCAGGAACGTTTGCCTGCCCTGAAAGATGACGTGCCCCAGGGCGACCGCATCTTCCTTTTCGATATTGAAGTGCTGCCCATGAGCACTGATGATGCAGGGGGCGGCTGATGTTCGAGCTGGTTTTCCTGGGCACCTCAGCCGCCGCGCCTTCAATTTACCGTGGCTTGCCGGCGCTGGCGCTGCTGGCAGGGGAGCAGCGCTTCCTGGTCGATTGCGGCGAAGGCAGTCAACGTCAAATACTGCGCAGCAGGATTGGCTTCAAGCGCCTCAATCACATCTTCCTGACGCACCACCACCTCGACCATATCCTCGGTCTGGGCGGCTTGCTTTCAACTTTCAGCCGCTGGGAAGCGATTGATGACATCCACATCTGGGGGGGGCGGCCCGCCATCGCACGCGTTCAGGCGCTGATCAGCCAAGTCATCTTTCGCAGTAGAAAGCCACCCGTGCCCATCAACTTCAACCGAGTGCTGCCGGGCGAGCCTCTCTTCCGCGGGCGCAAATTCTCCGTCCGCGCCTTCCCGGTATCGCACCGCGGGCGGGAATGCTACGGTTACATCTTCGAGGAAGATTCTCGCCGTCCCTTCTTATCGGATAAGGCGGAATTGCTTGGCGTGCCCCACGGTCCCGAGCGCAGCCAACTGGTCGGGGGCAGCGCAATCGTTACGCCGGCGGGCCGCCTCGTGCAGCCGGAGGAGGTGCTGGGCGATCTTATCAAGGGCGCGAAGCTTGTCATCACCGGCGACCTGGCGCGAACCGATGATATTCACGAGGCGGTCCAAGACGCTGACGTCCTCGTGAGCGAAGCGACCTATCTCGATGTCGATGCGGACCTGGCGCGGGCGAACGGTCATATCACCGCGCGGCAGGCGGCCGAATTGGCGCAGCGCTGCAATGTCAAGTTTCTCTTCTTGACGCACATCTCCCGCCGCTATCGCGAATTTGAAGTGATAAGCGAAGTGCGAAAATACTTTCCCAATTCTTATGTCGCGCGCGATCTGGATCATTTCGCCATCTTTCGCGATAAACTGCCGCGGAAAATCAAAACCCAAGATCGCCAGCCTGACGATGATGACCCGCCCAAAGGAGGCGAATGACGATGAGCCAAGACTCGACCGAGCGCCGCAATGCCTATGTCAAAGAACTTTTCGTGCGCGAAGACGATACGCTGCGCTATGTACGGCGGCAGACGGCCGCGCAGGGGCTGCCGCAGATCAGCCTAGAGCCAAATGAAGCCAAGCTCTTGCAGCTCTTGGTGCGGCTGAGCGGCGCCCGGCGCGTCATCGAGGTTGGCGCGCTCGCTGGCTACAGCGGCATCTGCATCGCCCGCGCCTTGCCCGCCGGGGGAAAACTCATCACCATCGAAGTCAGCCGCCTGCATGCCGATGTAGCCCGTGCTCACTTCGACTATGCCGGCTTGGCGGATAAGGCGACCGTCCGGCAGGGCGCCGCAATGGACGTCTTGCCGAAGCTGTCCGCCGCCGCGCCCTATGACCTCATGTTCATCGATGCCGATAAGGGCAATTATCACAATTATCTCGAATGGGCGGCTGACAATCTGCGCCTGGGCGGGGCGGTTGTGGCTGATAACGCCTTCTGGCAAGGGCAGATCTTCAACCCGCAAACCGAGGAGGACCAAGCAATGGTGGCGTTCAATCGTCGGCTGGCGGAACACCCGCAATTTGATAGCACCATCATCGAAGTTGGCGATGGCATTGCCGTCGGCGTGAAGATCCAATAATTTCGATGCCCGGCAAATGCAGGGGCGATATCAGGTCGCCCGCTGCAAAAGAATGCCAGTTAAGGCGGTAGAGGGGCTGGGCGCGCTCTGAAGATTTTATTTCAGCGACCCTAGATCAATCATCCCCGCGCCATAACGATGGCCCGCTTCGATCACGATTGGCGCGCCTACATCGACCGTGGCGATAAGGTCGTAGGTCGTCGCACCAGTGATGCGCGCTGGCACGATCTCCCCGATCGGCAGCTCGCCCTCAACCAGCACATAACCATCGATCTCTGGCGCGTCGCGGTAGCTGCGCCCCAGGCTGATGACATCGCCGGTCGCGGCGCCATTCTCGTCTTCGCTGGCGCCATGCCCCTCGACCAAGATATCCAGACTTTGCCCGACCAGCGCTTGATTTTTCTTCAGGCTGATGCCGCTCTGCAATTCCATCAGCCGGGCGTATCTTTCCTGCTTGATGGCATCATCAACCTGGTTCGGCAGCGCCGCGCTCGGGGTGCCCAATTCGTAGCTGTATTGAAAGGCGCCAACGCGGTCGAACTCCAGCTCGCGCACCATTTTAAGCAGCGCCTCAAATTCTTCTTCTGTTTCGCCCGGGTAGCCGACGATGAAAGTCGTGCGCACCGCCAGCTGGGGCATCATCTCGCGCAGCTTGCCGATCGTTTCATAAACCCATTCCACCTTGGCGGGCCGCTTCATCCGCTTGAGTGTTTCACGGTGCCCATGCTGCAGCGGGATATCGAGATAGGGCAGCACCTGCTCGTGCCGCGCCATCGCCTCCATCAAGGTCGGCGTCACATAACCTGGATAGGCATACAAGATGCGCAGCCACGGGATGCCCGGCGCCGCCGCCACAATCGCGTCCAGCAGATGCGCCAAACCGTTTTTCATTCCCAAGTCATAGCCATAATCGGTGCTGTCCTGCGCGATAAGCATCACTTCCTTGACGCCCATCGTTTGCAGCCGCGCCGCCTCAGCCACGATCGCCTCCAGGGGCCGGCTGACAGCGGTGCCTTTGATGCGCGGAATGGCGCAAAAGGCGCAGGGACGGCGGCAGCCATCAGCGATTTTCAAATAAGCGGAGACGCCCTGCACGCTCGCCCGCAGCACGCCGCGTTCATCCTGCCCGACCACAGTCGCATCGCCCGGCAAATGATAGAGCGGGGCGGGGTGTTTGCGCGCCCGCAGCCTTGAGATAAGCTCGAAGATGTCCATCCAGCGCCGCGTGCCAATCACGCCATCCAGCCCGGGCACTTCTTGGACAAGCGTATCGCCGTAGCGCTGCGACAGGCAGCCAGCCGCGATCACCATCTGGTCGGCTCGTTTGATTTCCACCAGCTCGCGCAGGGCATTGATCGATTCTTCCTTCGCTGCGTTGATAAAACCACAGGTATTGACGATCATCACCTCGGCTGCGGCTGGGTCGCCGACGCCGCGCATGCCGCTCTGCTGCAGCACCTGCGCCATGCTCTCGCTGTCGACTGTGTTCTTGGCACAGCCCAGGCTGAGCAAGTAGTATTTTTCTGAATTGCGACTGCGTTTGGACATTAAGCCCCCTCCTTCGTCGGCGGCCGGCCAGCCTGCGTCACCCGCGGCGGCAGCACGGCTGTTGGCGGTCCTGGCGTCGGCGTCGCGGTCGGTAATGGCGTGATCGTGGGCCAGGGTGTAAAGGTCATGCTTGGCGGCGGCGTCTGGCTCGGTATCAACGTTTCAGTTGGTTTTGGGCTTGGTCCTTGGGTTACCGCTGGCGGCGCTTCAGTGGCGCTCTCCTCGCTTGGCGGGGCTGGCGTCGGCGCCCCGGCTGGACCCAATTCGACGATTGCTTCGCTTCCTGTGAAGCGGATATCAGCCCGCTGCCCACGCCCGCCGATTTGCCCCTGTGCTTGGCCATTCCAGATCATATCAAGTGCCATCGCATTAGCCGCCGCCAGCTTGACTTCGCTCACCGCATTGTATTCCAGCAGCGTGTCCGGCGCCGCGATGCCGCTGAATTGCTCCAGGCCATCGACATGCACGCTCAGCCAACTGCGCTGCGTCAATAATATGCTGACCAGGATGCCGCTCCCGCTATATTGCGCTCGGCCAGAGGCTGTCGGCGCGATCGCGATCGTATCCCTTGGCGCTGGTGCTTCAGTCAACGTGGCTGTCGGAACGGTCGCAGTGGTCGCCGGCCCCGGCGAAATGATATTCTCGATGCCGACCAGCTCAACCGTCACATAAGCGATGATGGCGAGAGCGGCCGCTGAAAAGAGCAGCAGCAGCAGCAGCCGCAGCAAACTGCCACAGGTGCTTGAGCGCCGTTCCACCAGCTGCATCTCGTGCATCGGCTGCGTCGAACTGGGGAGCCGCTCGGCAACTGTCTTTTGCCGGCGCTGCCGCCGCCCCCGGCGGCCCCGCCTGGCCCGCTCTTGAGCCAGGCGCATCAAGTCGAAGAGGCGCAGCACTTCGTCTTCGTCCAGCTCGAGGAAGCGCCCGTAAATGCGCAGCAAACCGCGCACCTGTATCTCCGGCACGCCGGCAATCTCGAACTCGCCCGCTTCAAACGCTTCTAGAATCGGCTGACGGATCCTCAGCGCCGCGACCGCTTCTTCAACTGTGATATCGTTGGCTTCGCGCGCTTCACGCAGAATCTGCCCGAGGGAGTAGGCATCCATCAGCTGTTAGGACTTTCAGCCAAAAAGCTCCGTTTCCTAGTACCAAGGGCAGCCAACAGGGCAAGGATTTCCGTCTCGCTTGGCAGTACAAGGATGCTGAAGTCGCTAACCGTAACTCCTCGTTCGCCTAGCTTGCCAGCTCGTTTTCTGGCTGATTGACTTCGGCGGTCTCCGCTTCTTGCTCGCCCGCGGTCTCGTCGGCTGCTTCTTCAGCCTCATCATCAGCCGATGTCGCGTATTGGAAGCCATCCGCCATAATGTCTTCGGCGCTAACCAGCTCGCCCCGTTCGCGCGCCGCCAAGAATTCGGTCAGATCGTCTTCCGGCACAATCGTAATCTTTAGCGTTGGCGCGATTTCGTTACCCAAGCGGGCTGGTACTAGGTGCGTCCCCACTTCGCGCAGCGACTGTTGGCTGATGCGCCGCCGATTGATGTCGACGTCGGTCACGCGCTCCAACTCATCGGCGATCTCCTGCGTCGTTACCGACCCGAAGAGCTTGCCAGTAGACGCCGCCCGCCGGCCAAATATCAACTCGACGCCGTCAATCTGGCGCGCCAAGTCATTGAGCATATTGTTGTACTGCGCCTTGCGCGCTTCGACATTTTTGCGGATTGTCTCCGTCTGGCGCAGGGCTGATTTCGTCGCTGGCGCTGCCATCTTGCGCGGAATCAGATAATTCCGAGCGAAGCCATCGGCTACCTTGACTACCTCGCCGGCGACGCCATGTTTATACAAGTCTTGTAGTAAAATAACCTGCATCCCTAGCCCTCACATTTTCCGCAGCAACTGCCGCGCAGACTGCATCTTCCCAGAACTAAACTGGTATATTATAGCCATATCGTCGCCCCTGCCAAGTGGCAATCCTAGCCCGCCAGCGAGCGCGGCTGAGGCATTCCATGAGCAATAGCAGCGCGCTGGACAATCGAGAAATCATCGAAAAGGCGGCCATCGTGCTTGCTGGATTCTTGGCGAGCGGCCTGCTCGGCTTGCTCCGCTTGGCGGTGGTGGGCGCGCAATTTGGCACCGGCGCCGCTTACGATGCCTTCGCCGCGGCCCAGCAGTTGCCCGAGTCGGTCTTTGTGTTGGTGGCTGGGGGCGCGCTTGGCTCGTCATTCATCCCCATCTACGCCAAGTTTCGCGTCATCGACCAGGAGGCCGCCTCCCGCCTTGCCAGCGCTGTCATGACCCTGTCGGCCGCTGGCGCCGCTCTGCTCGGCACCTTGGTTCATATTTTCGCTCCGCAATTGGTTACGCTCGTCCTCTATCGCGGGCGCTCGCCCCAGGAACAGCAGTTGATGATCGACATGATTCGTTTGATGATGCTGACGCCCTTCATCTTCAGCGTCAGCGGCTTGTTGATGGGCTTGCTGCAAGCGCATGCCGCTTTCTGGCTGCCTGCCATCGCCCTCAGCATGAACAGCATCGGCATCATCATTGGCGCGCTGCTGCTTGCGCCGCTGCTTGCGCCCCATCCGGATGTGGGGCAGGTCGGCGAGCTGAACATCATGGGCTTGGCTTATGGCGCGGTCTTGAGCGCGCTGCTGCATTTGCTGGTTCAGCTGCCGGGTTTGCGCAAATTGCCCATGCGCCTGCGCCCCTTGTTCGCGCCCCGCGTCCCCGGCGTGCTTGATGTCCTGCGTTTGATGGGTCCGCGCGTTTTCGGCTTGGCAGTGGTGCAGATAAACTTCCACGTCAATATCATTCTTGCCAACAGTATGGTCGCCGGCAGCGTCGGCGCTATCCGCTATGCCTTTATGCTGACCTTCTTCGTGCTCGGCGTCATTGCCCAAAGCCAGGGTTCGGCTGTCTTTCCCAGCTTGGCTGCGCTAAAAGCGGAGGGCGATTACGACGGTTTCAAGGACCGCCTTGCCCGCGCCATGCGCAATGTGCTTTGCCTTTCTTTTCCCGCCTCTGCTTTGCTCATCGTTTTTGGCGAGCCAATGGTCAGCGTGCTGCAGCGCGGCGAATGGACGGCTGATAGCACCAGCGCGGTCGCTTGGGCGCTGGGCTTCTATGCCATCGGCATCGCCGGCTTCGCCCTGCTGGAGGTCTTATCGCGCGCTTTTTACGCCCTGGAAGATACCCGCACGCCGGCAATCGCTGGCGCCCTCGCTATGTTCAGCAATATCGCCCTCAATCTCATCTTCATCCAAATCATCGGCGATCCCGGCAGTCTGGCGCGGGGGGCATTCGCCGGGCTGGCGCTGGCAAACGCCCTGACCACCATCGTTGAAGCGCTGGCGCTCTGGTGGCTGATGCGCCGCCGCCTAGCGGGCCTTGGTTCAACGCCGGGGCTCGAGGACCGTGAAGTCATCAGCAGCGCTGGCGGCAGCTTGGCGCTGTCAATCCTAATGGCGGCTGCTCTCTGGCTCTGGGCGCGGGCGCTCCCGCTTAGCGGCATTTCGCTGGCTGCGAGCGGCTGCGCAATAGCGGGGCTGATCTTCTTCGGCGGCGGTTACCTGTTCAAGATCAGCGAAGTGCGGGCGCTGCTGGCACCCTTCCTGCGGCGCTTGCAGTCCGCGTGAAATATGTAGACGCGGTCGCCCGCCAGCAGGCAAAATAGATATGGAGACCGAACCGTGACAGAGCAATTAGGGGGCAAAGTTGCCATCATCACCGGTGCTGGACCTGGCATCGGGCAGCCGCTGGCCGGCCCCACGGGGCAAAGCTTCAGCCTCATGCGCCGCGGATTCGCAATAGCGCTACTTCTTCAGCCGCGCGAATAGCGCCTTCAAGTATTCCGCTTCGGGGAAGCCGACCGGGTGATCCAGCGCGTGGCCCGTCTTCTCGATGATATCCAGCTTATACCCCGCCACTGTCGCCGAGCGCTCTACCAGCTCGTAGAACATCTCGGTTTTGATGCGGCTCGAGCAAGAGGCCATCACCAGCCAGCCCTCGTTAGCGAGCAGCCGCAGCGCCATCTCTACCAAGCGGCGATAAGCCATCACCGCGTTGCGCATGCTGGCGCGGCTATTGGCGAAAGCCGGCGGATCGACAATCACCATATTGAACTTGCGCCGTGTTTTGATTAACTGCATCAAGCTAGCGAAGGCATCACCCCTCATCACATCAATTTGCTTGGCATCGAAACCATTATTCTCTACATTGACCGCCAGCGTTTCCAAAGCCGGCTCGCTCGCATCCAGCGCTGTGATTGAGCGCGCGCCGCCAGCCAGGGCATAAACCGAAAAGCCGCCGCTGTAAGAAAAAACATCGAGCACACGCTGCCCCTGCGCCAGCTCGCGCGCCTTCTGACGATTCTCTCGCTGATCGAAAAAGAAACCGGTCTTGTGCCCTTGGCGCAGATCGGCTTGGAAGAGCAAGCCATTCTCAAGAAATGGAGTTTGCTCAGCGGCGCTGTCGCCTATCAGCTGCTGCCCATCCCGCAAACCATAGAGCTGGGCGACATTGAGCCGATCCGATTGCAAGGCGCGGCTCAAGCGCAGGATCAAATTATCAAAGACGACCGCCTCTTCCAGCGCGCCAAACAAGGCTTGCAGATGCGGCAGCCAGGCAATCGTATACAGTTTCATCACCAGCGTATCGCCATAGCGGTCAAGTATCAGCGCCGGGAAGCCATCACTTTCACCATAGACGAGCCGGTAGCCGGTCGTTCCTTCGTTGATTAGCGGGCTTCGTTTCGCCTGCGCCGCTCGCAATTTTTCGGCGAAAAAGGCGCGGTCAATCCGCATCGGCTGCAGCGCTTGCAGGATTTTGATGCGAATCGGCGACAGTGGATCATATAAACCCACCGCCAGAAAGTTGTTCTTCTCTCGATCGTAGATGACCGCCAGATCGCCCGCGTTGCCCAGGTGGCTCTGCCGCAGGATTGATTCTTCAAAGACCCAGGGATGCCCCTGCCGCACCGCCCGCTCGGCCGCGCCCTTAACCCGCACCGAGATATTCTTCTCCGCCGCGGCTGGCAGCCTGCTGAAATCGATCATCATTTGCGCTTTCCGGCAATTGGTTCTTGGCTCGTTAATCGGCTCAGCTCGCTTCATCCACCAGCTTGATCTTGAGCTCCGCCCCTTCCAGCAGCGCTTGACAATGGGCGGAGAGCATTTTGCCCCGCTCATACAGCGCCACGGATTCCTCCAGCGGCAGCTCGCCGCTCTCCATCCGTGCCACCAGCGTTTCCAAAGCCTGGTAGGCTTCTTCGTAACTCAGGTTGGCAATCTCATCCATCAATCATCGACCCTAACCCTGATATGATCTCTTGATAATTGTACGCGCAATCGCTGATTCTTGCTGACCTGCGCCGCCTGGCGGATGAGCGCGCCATCGTCATCGCTTACCAGGGCATAACCGCGCGCCAGGATATGATCGGGGCTGGCGAACCTGAGCGCTTTTTCGCTGCTGGCCAGCTGCTCGCGCAGCCGTTCCAGCCTTAATGCCGCCGCTCTTGCCAGCCGCCGCCGCTCCCCAGCCAGATCGCGCTGCGCCAGCGCTACCCGCTTGCCCGGCGAAACAAATCGCAACCGTCCCTGCAGCCGCTCCAGCTCACGCGCATTCTCAGCCAGCGAGGCGCCAAAGACACTGGCCAGCCCCGCCCGCAGCCGATCCAGATCCAGCAGCAAATCATCGCGATTCGGCGTCGCTAACTCGGCGGCTGCTGATGGCGTCGGCGCCCGCAAGTCGGCGGCGAAATCCACCATCGTGAAGTCGATCTCGTGCCCAATGCCGCTTATCACCGGGATGCGGCTGCTCGCCACTGCCCGCGCCAGTCTCTCGTCATTGAAACACCATAAATCTTCCAGCGAGCCGCCACCGCGGGCGATGATGATCGTATCAATATCCCGTCGTCGATTGAGCCGCGCCAGCGCCCCTATGATTTGTGGCGGCGCTTCTGCCCCTTGCACCAGCGTCGGGCTCAAAATAACTTGAGCCAGCGGAAAACGCCGCCGCAGCACCTGCTGGATGTCTTGCCAGGCGGCCGCCGTCGGCGAGCTGACCACGCCAATGCAGGCGGGAAAAGTGGGGATTGCCTGCTTCCGCGCCGGCTCAAAGAGCCCGTCGGCAGCCAGTTTCGCCTTCAGCGCTTCGAATTGCCGATGCAAATCACCAATGCCGCCGACCGCCTCAATCGCATCGACATAGAGCTGATACTCGCCGCGCGCTTCATATACGCTGACCCGCCCATGCGCCAGGATTTCGTCGCCGGCTTGAACATCAATCCGCAGCATCCGCGCCGCCCCGCGAAACATAACGCAGCGCAGTTGAGCCGCGGCGTCTTTGATGGTGAAGTACCAGTGGCCCGAACGCGCCTTCGTCAGGTTCGACACCTCGCCCCGCACCCAAATATCAGCCAGGCGACTGTCGGCATCGAACAAGGCATGGATATAGCCGCTAATCTCGGATACGGAAAAAGTTTGCATGGCATATCCCGTTGTGATGCTGCGCTTCGACCGCTACAATTATCTCAGATTTCGCGATTATCGGCTAATGAGGTGCAGCAATGGCCTATCTCAATGAGGCGGAGCGCCGCTCTCTGTTAGAAGAACTCAGCGGTATGAGACTCTGGCGCGCCAAATTCAAACTCCGTTTGATGGATCCCAAAGGGCGTTTGCTCTACTTGCGCAATGCGCAGCGAGCGGGCGAGTGGCACAGCAAATATGTCTTGGAGAGTTTGGGCACGCAGGTCACCCTGGTCGAGGTCAACCAGGCGGAGAATACCCAGTACCGCAACAAGCAGCAATTCGAATTCGTTAACGTCATTGTCGAGCCTACCGCCGACAACCGCAGCTAGACGAATTCCCGCTAATCCGGGAGCGGTGAATTACTGATATAGGAGTTTGTAAAGGCTCCGACTCAGGATTTGCTAGGAATGCTCCCCTCCATGATTCATCGGGGAGGGGCCGGGGGTGGGGTTTGAAATGGGCATATCAATGAAATTCACCACTCCCCTAATCCATCACCAGCTCAAACTCAGCGGTGCCCAGCACAATCCCGTTGACCTGGACCTCTAGCCGGTGCCAACCCGGGTAATGCTTGCGCGTTGAGATCGGCCTGATGGCGAATCGCTTGCTGATGTCGGCGCTCGCCCCGCCCGGCAAGCTCAGCTTCTTCAGCTTGAAGACTTTGGGCGCGGTCGAGCCATTCGCTTTGACGAAATGTATCAGAAAGTCGATCATCAGTTTTTGCGGTTCGGCGCGGGTGCTGCGCACTGATAATCCAAATTCAAGCTCGCTGCCGAACTGCAGCCGCTCCGGCCCCAGCCAGAAATTAGTCAGCTCAACCGCCGGGGCGCCATAGCCCAGAATCGCCAGCGCCCGTGGCTCGCCGCGCTTCACCAGCGTCCGCAGCGCGTGATTGATTAGCCAGCGCCGTTCAGCCCCTGCGCCATTTGCCCAGGTTTCCATCCGCGCCAGAAGCAGCCCCGGATGATCTTTGCCGATGTCGTTGAGGTGGTTGGCCACCGAGCGCCGCACATATAGCGACGGGTCATCTTTCAAGTGCTCTAGCAGCGCCAGCGTCGGCGATGGATCGGCGATGATATCCCGCAGTTGCGTGCCCCAGGGCAAGCGGGGGCGGCTGCCTTCGCTGGCCAGGCGCCGCAGATCTTCGTCACTGTCATTCGCCCACTGCTGCAGGCGCGCCATCGTCCGCTTTGGCTCATGAACGATAAAGGGGCGGATAGCGAACTCGCAGGACGAAACGCGGGTAACCAGCGGCATCGCGCCCAGCGATTCCTGCGCCTGCGCCAAGCCATGGCGCTCGATGAAGCAGGGTATCGCCATCAGCCGCAAGTCCGCTTTCGATATCGGCTCGAAGCCGCGCGCTTCATCGAGTATTGCCAGCAGAATCCCTAAGGCGGTCGGGTAATCAGCCGGCAGAAACTGGCGCAGCGTATCCGCAATTAAGATGTTGCGCGCCTTTAGCTCAAGCGTATCAAGCTCAGCCATGACGGCGGCAAGGAATCCAGCCTCGTCGAAGCCAGGGTGGACAGCCACAATCCGGGCGGCAATCTGCTTGACCAGCCGCTCGTCTATGAAATCCTTCAACAGCGGAAATTCGGTCATTTTGCTTCCCCATTTAGCTTCCCAAAAGACTATGAAGCGGGGACCTGCCGCAGAACCGATGCAGCGCCCCCGCCTCATTTTTGGGGGCGGCTGGAGATTAGCCCGCCCCCGGGTTCGCGCTCTGCCAAAATGCAACCCGATTGCCGGTCGGGTCCATAAAAATGCCCAGCGAACCGAAGCCTGGAATATCTTGCCGCGGCAGCAGCACCTGCCCGCCCAGCTCGCTGACCCGCGCCATATCGGCATCTAGGTCCTCACTGTCGAAGTACAGAATTACATCGCCAGGTTTGACGTCGTCGCTAACTGCCGAAAGCGCCGCGCCTATGTTATTCCCCAGATCAAACATGGTGTAGGTAAAATCGGGACCCATCGGAATGTCTGTCGCTTGCCAGCCCAGCAGCGAGCCGTAAAATGCCTTCTGCGCATCGTTGTCGGCTGAGGGTATTTCGACATGTACTATCGGACGCATAGCCCACTCTCCTTCGTAAAGCGAATATCTGTTCGGCTTGCCAATCTTAGATTGTTTGTTCTATCATTGTCAAGCCTCCCTTATCATTTAGCGCTTGCGATTGGCGCGTCCATCTGTCGGTGCCGCGCGACAGTTGAAGCCGCCATTGCGCCCGCCGGCGAATTGCAGCGCACCTTTCGCCCATATCCTGCGTATAATTTATTGTGCAATATAAGGGACTAACATGACAACCGAGGTGGATACATGCGCGTCATAGTGCATACGGGCAAGGGTGGAGTTGGCAAAACGAGCATCTCGGCGGCGACCGCATTGCGCTGCGCCGAGCTTGGCATGAAGACGATTGTCGTCAGCACCGACACGGCGCACAGCCTAGGCGACGCCCTCGATGTGGAGGTTGGGCCCGAAGCGATGCAAATTGCCGATAATCTCTGGGCGCAAGAGCTCGATACCCGTTACTCCATGCAGAAATACTGGGGCAAAATCCAAGAATATCTTGGCGCCTTTTTTAATCGCGAAGGCATCGCCAAGGTCAACGCCTCCGAAGTTACCATTATCCCCGGCTTAGAAGAGGGCGCGCAGCTGCTTTGGATCAGCGAATACTTCCAGGCCGGCGAATATGACGTGCTAATCGTTGACGCCGCGCCTACCGCCGAGACGATTCGCCTGCTGAGCTTGCCCGATGTAACGCGCTGGTGGGTCGAGCGGCTGATGCGCATCGCCCGCGGGCTCGATAACGTGATACGCCCGGTGCAGCGGCTCTTCACCCGCGGCAAGAAAAACGACATGGGCATCGACATCGCCGAAAATGCCTGGGACCAGGTGCAGCTGCTCTTCGATACGCTGGATGGCGTGCGCGAGCTCTTGACCGACCCTGAACGCGCCAGCATCCGCCTTGTCGTCAACCCCGAGCGCATGGTCATCCGCGAGACGCAGCGCACCTACACCTATCTCAATCTCTACGATTACGCCACCGACGCCATCCTGGTCAACCGCATCTTTCCGGCTGAAATCACCGATCCCTTCTTCACGCGTTGGAAAGAGCGCCAGGCGGAGAATATCGAGTTTGTGCGGGAGGCATTTGGCAGTTTGCCCCTGCTCAAAGCGCCGCTATTCGGCGAAGAAATGGGCGGGCTCGAGCTGCTGCGCCGCCTCGCCGATGAATTGTATGGCGATGGCAACCCGGCCGAGCGCATGTTTGACGGCGTCGTGCACAAGCTCGAACAGCTCGATGACGATTCCAGTTGGATGCTGCGCGTGCCCGTCGGCTTCGCGAAAAAAGAGCAGCTTGATCTGTACCGATCGCGCGAAGAGATCACCCTAAGCGTCGGACCCTACCGCCGCAGCATTGTCCTGCCTGATGAGCTGCGCTACCTGGAAATCACCAGCGCCAAATTCGAAGAAAAGTTCCTCAACATCCGTTTTGAAGAACGGGCTTAGCGAAGCCGCAGCCCCTTTATTCAATTGTCGGGAGTGGCGATTTTGGTGGATATAGGAGTTTGTAAAAGCTCCGACTCAGGATTTGCTAGCAATGCTCCCCTCCTTGATGCATAGGGGTCGCGTAGGGCGCGTAGGGTCGCGTAGACACTGACCCGCCGACACTGACCCGCCGACACAGGCGGTCGGGCTGGCTGTGAAAAGGAAAGCCAAGGAAAAGAGGGCGAGGGCAGGTTAGGCGCTCGCCCTGATAATTGCGCTTAGTCGTCCAGCTCGACCCGTATCTTGCCGCTTTTGCCGCTGCCTTCGTCTTCTTCTACCGCCAGATTGGCGCGCGCCTGCGCCTCATGCTCCGCCTCGCCTTGGGCATCGTGGTCTTCCATTTCGCTGGCTTTCTTGATTTCGTCGATGGCGGCGTCGATCAGCACGCGGAAGCCAGTGGCGAATTCGTTGCCAGCCGCCTGCGTATGTTCTTTGAATCGAGGCGGCAGCAGCGATTCCATCGCCTTGCCAAATTCTTCCAAGCCCCGGCGCTGGTGAAATATGAATTGTTCGAGCGGCGTCTGGCTCCCGTCGCCGACCGGTTCCTCCGGCGCCGGATTTTTCTCTTCGCTCATCGGTTCGCTCCTCATCATTTGGGCTTCATCAATTCACTATACGCCTGAGCACCCTATTAGTTTCACGGTTTTAGGCGAGAAGCTGTCTAGGGCATTCTCTGTCAGGCGCCTCCGCCGCTTGCCCAGCGGACCTCACTCCTGCTCCTGCGCCAGCAGCTCTAGCAGCGCCAGGTCTTTTCGAAGGCTCCGCTCGCGCCAGAACAAGCTGCCAACAAGCACCCCCAAGATGACCATGACGACCGCCAGCCCCAAAGCCAGATAGGGCGAATTGTCCGGTGTGATGAAGAAGCCGAGCAGCGTCCGGTTGTAGGCCTCTGCCAGCGCCGCCAGCTCGCCGGGCACGCCTTCTTGCAGCGCGATATAGCTGTCATTGCCGAAGACCATGCCCATCGCGCGGATGCCGTCGCCAGCATAAAGGACCCACTCGCCGCTCGGCAGATTGAGGCGCTCCACTTCTGTCAGATCGCTCAGCTTGATGCCGGCGAGCGTCTCGGCGGCGGTGGCGATTTCGGCTGAAGCGCTCTCAAGCGAATCATCGGCTTGCGGCAGCGTGAGCAGGGTGGTCACTGTTGCTGGGTCACGCTCGACGAAGCTGATGACCACGCTGCGCTCGCCAGCGGGCCGCGCCATCACCGAGGCTCTTGTCGCTTCATCGAGGGCATAGACCAGCACGGTCCAGGTGCCGTCAGCCAGGTTGACTTTGCCGCGATAAATCGGCTGCTGCGCTTGGCTGCCGGTCAGCGCCATCAGATCGGCTTCGGCCGCGGCGATGGCATTGTCAGTCGCCAGGGTTGCGCTGCGTATCGTCGCCTGTGCCCCCGCTAGGTAGAATTGCGCGACGCCGCCCGCGCTCTGGTCTTCCCAACCGTCGAGGCGGGGCACGTTGAAAGATTTTGACTGAAAATAGGGTATGGATGCCCGCTCGCCATCTTGGGCGCAGACAGCGCCGCCCAAGAGTAGGGCAAACAGCAATGCCGCGATCTTAGTTGCTCCTGTCATCAGCATCTACTCGCTCAGCAGGCGCAGCTTCAGTTGATTCAGCCGCTCGATGCGCTCTTCCAGCCGAACGCGATGCCACATGATTGTGATCGGCATCAGCGTCAGCCACAGCAGCAGGCTTGGCAGCAAGGCAATGACCACGCCGCTGGTCGCTTCAAAGCTGCCTTGGGCATTTTGCGGGCTGGCGCCGACGATGACGGGATGAATCGTCTCCGGCACGATGCGGATGATGAAGAGCGTGATCAACACAGTAACAAAAGCCAGAATGCCATAAACCGACATGAATGCGCGGCGCTTGTCTGGGTCATCGATGCCGGCGCGCAGCATCAAATAGGCGGCGTAGGTCAGGCACATGATTGCCGCCGATGTCAAGCGCGGGTCCCAGGTCCACCAAGTGTTCCAGATCGGCCGCGCCCAGATTGAACCTGTCAGCAGATTAATCAGCGAGAAAGCCAAGCCCACCTCGACGCCGGCTAATGCGATGCGGTCCCATTGCTCGCTTTTCCGCGCCAGATACAAGCTGCCGCCAAGAACGGTCAAACCGAAGGCGGTAAAAGCGCCGAAGAACGATGGCATGTGAATATAAAAGATGCGCTGAATCTCGCCCTGCTGGATGTCGGAACCCGCGACTAGCAGCGCCAGCGCCAAGGTCCCCGCGAAGCCAAAGCCGGTGATGAGGGTCAGCAATTTCAGCAGCCGCGGCTGCGGGCTCGGTTCAAGGCGCGGCACCCGGGGCTGGGGCTTTGTATTGTCTCCCATTTTCACCTCCGTCACATCGTGAAAACTATAAAATTCTACCAAGAAATCAACAATAATTATAGGTTTATTGCGGAAAATTCCGCTGCGAAGCTGATGTGTACTGTCATTCTTCGACAATGTATTGGTAGAGCAGCAGCGCCAGCACCAGATAAATCAGCGTGATGGCAGCCAGCATCCCCAGCGGGCTCTGCCATTCACTGGCCGGCGCCCCGCTCAAGATGCCTTTGGTCGCCCGGACCGCTGTCAAGAGAAAGGGCAAGACGATGGGCAGCATCGCAATCGGCAGCAGCGCCTCGCGGGCTCGCGTCTGAACGGTCAGGGTCGCTAGCAGGGTCCCAATCGTGGCGAAGCCGAAAATGCCAAGCGCCGCCGTCAGCATGATCCAGCCATCCAGCAGGTTTAGCCCGTAGAGCAGCGTCATCAGCGGCAGCATCACCAGCCCGACAATCATGGTGAACAAGAAATTGCCCAGCAGCTTGCCGACGAATATCGCCGCCCGCGAAACCGGCGCCAGCAGCAGCGCGTCCAGATTGCCATTGTCGCGCTCCTGCGCCATGCTGCGATTAAAGCCCAGCAGGCTGGCGAAAATCAACGTCACCCAATAGACACCGCTGACCGCCTCTTCGCGCGCGCCTTTGTCCAGCTCAAGCGCAAAGCTGAATACCAATAAGCTCAAGAGGGCGAAGAGCGCCATCAGGCTGAGCAATTCCCGCGCCCGCGCCTCAGCCCGCAAGTCCTTGCTGATGATGGCGATTGCACAGCGGATGAAGGGACTTTTCATGCGTTCGCGGACTGGTAAATCGCGCTCAAATCGCGGCGGCCGATTGCATCGTCATAGGCGATTCTACCCCCCGCCAAGACCAAGGCGCGCCCAGCCGCCGGCGGGATGCGCTCCAGTTGATGCGTGCTCATGATGATCGTGCGCCCGTCCTTGGTCGCGGAAGCCAGCAATTCGTGCAGCCGCTGGGCCGCCCTTTGATCCAGCCCGCTAAAAGGCTCATCAAGCAGCAACAGCGCCGGCTGGTGCAAGGTGGCGCGGGCGATGCTCAAACGCTGTTTCATCCCGCGGGAAAAGGCGCGCGCCAGGCTGTCCGCCCGTTTGAGCAAACCGGCCTGCCGCAGCTGAGCCGCGATGCGCCGCTCGCGCTCTGCTCGCTCGATTCCATAGAGCTTGCCGAAGAATTCGAGATTCTCGCGCGCGGTCAGATTTTCATAGAGCAGCGGCTGATGCGCCACCAAGCCAATCTGCGCCCGCACCGCCATTGCCTCGCGCGGCATCTCCCAACCCCCAATGCGGATAGCGCCGGCAGATGGTTTGCTCAAGCCGCAAAGCAGCCGCAGCAGCGTCGATTTGCCGCTGCCATTCGCGCCCAGCAGCGCCACGAATTCACCGCGCCGCACGCTAAAACTCAAGCCTCGCAGCACCGGCATCCCCCCGTAGACCTTGCTTAATGCCTCGGCTTCGATGATCGCTTGCTCCTCACTCATGCGCCGCCTCGATCCGCTGTGCCAGTTTCGCCTTGAGCGCTCGCCGCCGCTGATGATACAGATCGTGGTTGATGCGCCCCTGCTCGTGGTCCGCCTCCAGCCGCGCCAGCTCAGCCACCAGGCTGTCGATATTGCCGTTCCGTCCGTCCTTTCGGCGCCGGCTGATGGCGCCAATCGTAGCCGCGGCCAGCAAAATCACGCCCAGCAAAAGCGCGGGCAGGGTCTCGCTCGTGATGACCAAAGCGTCATGGCTGCTGGGCTTGCCGCTGATGCCGAAGCTGACCTGTGGATCGCGCTCCAGGCTTAAGCTCGCGCGGTATTGGCGGATGCCAGTGCCAAGGTCGGCCGCCTCATGCGGCTGCAGCCAATCGCTTTCAACATGGAGATTGTCCGAAAGCGACACGGTAACCTCGGCTTCGATCAGATTGTTGAATGCTTGCGCGAAGTCGGCGGCGTCTGCATAGGGCAGCCAGTATTCCAGCAGCACAGTGTGGCTCTCGCCGGGCATGACCGGGAGCGTGTCGATGGCTGAATCGGGCAGCGGTTCCAGATTCTCTATCAGCACATAGCGCCCCTGCGCGTCGCCGCTTAATAGCTTGGCGCCCGCGGGCAGTTGAATCAGCAGCGATGCTTCCCGCCCATCATCGAAGCCGCGCCCGCTGGTATAGATGCGATCCGAGCGATTGCGATAACGCAGCATCTGCGTGATGTACAGCCCCGCTCCCAGATCGCCCAGCGTGAGGGGCTCGATATACAGGTCAATCCGCGCGAGGCTGACCACGCGCGGGTCATGGGTCGCATCGTAGATTGTGATGATGCCTGCTTCGTCTTGCCCTGGGGCATAGCGCTGGCTGAAGAGCCGCCCGTCATAGACCGCGCCGATCGCATAATTTAAGTCGGCTGCCAGTGGAATATCTTGGAATTGAAACGCGCCACGGGAATCGATCGCAGTCTCGGCGACGCGATACGCAATGTCATCGTTGCCGTAACGCAGCTGCACAACTGTTTCAGCCGGCACCAGCCCCCCAGCTGTGCCATGCAGCACGCGCCCGCGCAGATCGCCAGGCGCATTCGATTCGGTTCCCGCGCTCGCCGCTTCAGGCTTCAAAGTTCGCAGCCTGGCATAGGCGGCGGCGGCCGCCGCTTCGGCATCGGTCAGGGCGGCTTCAAACAGCTCGCGATTCAATTTTGCCGCGTATTCCACATCGCTGTAAATCGGCGGCACATTGGCGGGCTGCTCGCAAGCGCCGCATCGGTCCCGCCAAAGCCGCTCGCCCAGCGTCAGCAGCGCATCATCATAAGCGAGCGTATAGCTGTACAGCGTCACGTCCCAGCGCTGCGCCTCGCTTAGGGCATTCTCCCAAGGCGGCATTAAGTTCTTAATGCGCCCTTTGCTGATGATTTCGAACCAGGCCAAGGGCGACTTTGCCAGCACCGATTGGCGGTCGGTCATATCCGGCGGGCGCTCGATGTTGCCGGCGAGCGCTAAATCGCCCAAGCCATCGCCACTGGCGCCATGGCATTCGACGCAGCGCTCAGCGAAGATCCGCGCGCCATTTGCGATATCGGGCTGCCAGCCGCGGCTGAGGGGCAGCGGGCTTTCAGTTGCCCGGGTTGGCGCTACCGTGGCGATGATTGCTGGCTCTCCGCTTAAGCCGCTGCAGCCGCTCAGCGCTAATGCCAAGAGCATGCTGGCGAGCAAGAATGACGGCATGCTCAATTTTGCTCCCCTGCCGCTGCGCCGCTGCGACCGGCCTGCAATTGCTCGCGATACGCGGCGACGGCTGCTTCAATTGTCCGATCGATTTGCTCGCCATCGGTATCTTCAAGCGCCGAATCGACTTCGAGATCCAATTGATCCCGAAGCCGCAGCAGTTGAATCCCGCGCTGTGCCCAAGCGTCGCGCTCCGCCTGGTAATCGTCTTCGTTAATCTTGCCGGTGGCGAAGTCCTCATCCAGGTCGCGGATATTAGTCAGCACTCGCTCGTAATAGGTCTCGACGCGGTCCCCTTGCTGGCGCAGGCTGCCCGTCGCCATTCGCTGGCGGCGCGCCGGGCGCAGCAGCGGGCGAGCCACAATCGCCAAGGCGGCCAAGCTCAAGCCCAGCGCAGCCAGCAAGCCGAGCAGACTCATCGCGCTTCAGCCAGCAGCGCTTCTATGCTGCCGCTCGCATCGCCGTAGCGGATGTTGCCGATGTAGAAACGGCGCACTGCGCCTTTGCGGTCGATCAAGAAACTTTCTGGTGGCGCCTCAACGCGGTACAAATTCGTCACCTTTTCGGCGATGTCCTCGCCATTGGGATAGCTGATGCCAAATTCGTCGATGAAAGCCAGCGCTTTTTCTGGCGAGCTTTCTAGCATGTTGACCCCGACGATCGTGAAGCCGGCGGCTCGATAATCTTGGTAGAGCGCTTGCAAATCGGGCGCTTCATCGCGGCAGGGCGGGCACCAGCTCGCCCAGAAATTGATCAAGACCACCTGCCCGCGGTAATCGCTCAAGCGAAACTCGCGCCCGTCAAAGAGCCTAAAGCTGAAGTCGGGCGCCATTCCGCTGGTCGGGCGGGCTGCGTTCCGCCGCGAGAGCTGCAAGCCCAGCGCCAGCGCCAGCACCAGCACCGCCGCCAAAATCGCCAGCGACCCTAAGCTGAGCCCGCGCTGCTTGGGCTGGGTCTCGGCGTCGCTCATAAAAGGCAATGGGTCAATCTGCTTCGGCATCGTCCTCTGCTCAGCGCCGTCCCCGCACATCGTCTTCGAGCCGCTGTCGATAAGCGGCGTCGGTCATCTTTCCGTCCACCGCGCTATAGGTGCCGCTTCCCTCGGCTTGGGCGCGGGCGGCTGCGCTCAGCTTTTGCTCTGCCCCAAATCGTTTAAATGTGAAGGCAGCCGCGCCGATTGCCAGCGCCGTCGCCAACAGTGGCATGATGACGGTCAAGGCGCGCAGCACCGGATCCTGCGGTACGCCGACGACATTGTCGCCAAAGCGAGCCACGAAACTGTCAATCACCGCTTGATCGCTGCGCCCAGCCGCCAGCTGCGCCCGAATCTCGGCTTTCCATTCCATGCAGGCGATGGTCTCGCAGTCGTCCAGCGGGATATTCTCGCAGACAGGGCAATACATCCGCTCCGCCACCCGAATCACGTCATTGTCGGAGACTGCTTCAGCCTGTGCCGCTGCCAGCGCGCCGGCGAAGAAAAGCAGCGCCCATAGCATAGCAAAGCCGGCCGGCTGGCCAAAATGCTGCAAGCGCCAGGCAGAGCGCTTGAGCGGTTCGCCTGCCCCCGCTAACTGGGGACGGGGCTTTGGCGGTGGCGGAGCAATCATGTCTCCTTTTCTCGCTTTCGCGCGGCGTGCCCTGGCAGGACCTTTGGGTAGGCCGCAATCGCCGTGCCAATCACAAGCAGAATGCCACCCCACCAGACCAGATTCACCAGCGGATTGATATAGATGCGGAAGGTGGCGCGCTCGCGATCGCCGCCCATCAGCAGCACGTAGAAGTCGTTTTCCAGGGTGCTGTGCGCGCCGGCGATTTTCATCGGCATCTGCGGATAATCATCAATTCGTGGTCGCAGCCGCGCAATCTCGGCGCCATCGCGAAAGACCGTCACCGCCGCGATATTCATGAGGCGGCCATCAACCGCTTGCGCCCGCAGGAAGTCGTCATAACGCAGGGCATAATCTCGCACCTTAATCGTGCCCCCCTGCGAAATCGTGTGCTGCGTTTCGGTTTGGAACACGGTGCTCCCAATCACGCCGATGCCGATGACGGTTACGCCGAGATGCACGATATAGCCGCCATATCGCCGCTGATTGCGCCGGAATAAGGCTGTGACCGCCCGCAGCCAGCTTTCGCCAAGGGAGCGCCGGCGCGCATTGGCGCCGCGAAGAATCTCAAACAGGGCGACATAAGCGGCGAATAGCGCCAAGCCATAACCCAAGACAGCCACGGCCAGGCTCGTCCCGCTGGCTGCTATCGCCAATATGCTGATGAGGGCCAGCGCCAGCGGCAACTTCAATGAAGCGCCCAGCCGCCGCACCGAGGTCGCGCCCCAGGCTGATAGCGGCGCCACCCCCATCAACAGGTACATGGCGATGAATAGCGGCACGACATAGAACTCGAAAGTCTCCGCGCCGATCGTCACTTCTTTGCCCAGCAGCAGCTCGGAGGTAATTGGCAAACCAAAGCTGCCCCAGAATATCGCCAGGAACAGGGCGATGAATACGACATTGTTCAGCACAAACAGCGATTCGCGGCTGAGCAGGCTGACGAACTGACGCTCATCGCGCAATTCACCGCGCCGCCAGCGCCAGAGCAGGGCCGCCAGCGCGACAAGCGTCATCGCCGCCCAAAATGCCAGCATTGGAAAGCCGACTTCGCTGCGCGCGAAACTGTGCACGCTTTCGATGACGCCGCTGCGGGTGGCGAATGTGCCAAACATCACGGCTGAAAAACTGGCGATTACCAAGAGCATATTCCACAGCTTCAACATGCCGCGTTTTTCTTGAATCATGACACTATGGATGAAGGCTGTGCCCACGAGCCAGGGCAGAAAGGCGGCATTCTCCACTGGATCCCAACCCCAATATCCGCCCCAGCCCAAGACATCATACGCCCAGCGCCCGCCCAGAATCAGCCCGCTGCTCAAACAGATCCAGGCGATCAGAGACCAGCGCCGCGTCGCTTTGATCCAGCCCGTCGATAAATCGCCCGCTGCCAAAGCTGACATGGCAAAGGCGAAAGGAATCGTGAAGCCAACAAAGCCCAAATACAGCATCGGCGGGTGGATCACCATGCCGAAGTGGCGCAGCAGCGGGTTCAGCCCCTCGGCGCCAGCCCGCAGGCTCGCCTCGCTCGGCGCGATCGCCCCCGTTGGAATCAGCACAGTCGAAACCACTTGCTCAGCCAGCGGCGCGTCGGGCAAAATCCACCAGCGCTCAAAGGGATTCTCGAGGAACAGAGACAAGCCAAGGAAGAAAGCCAAGGTCGCCATCATAAAGGCGATGGCATAGGGCATCAGCCGGCGCTCCCCGCGCCAGTTAAGCCCAATTGCGCTGCTGGTGAAGGCGCTCATCAACAGCGACCAAAGCAGCAGCGAACCCTTCTGCGAGCCCCAAAGCGCCGTGAAACGATAGATTGCCGGCGTCTGTGGATCGCTTACGCTATAGACGTAGGTGAGTTGATACTGCTCTGTCATCAAAGCGCTGACCAGCGCGCCAGCCGCCAATAGAAGCAGGGGAAAGGTCAGCAGAGCGGCATTGCGCCCGCTTAGCATCCAGCGGTCCGCCGCCGCGCGCGCGCCATAGACGGAGGCGGCAATCGCGTAAATCGCCAGCGCAAAAGCCAGCGTTAATGAGGCAAGTCCGATCTCGGCGGACATTATTGATGTTCCGGGATGCGGCTCAGACCTTCGGGGGCGGTGCTCTCTTCAAAGCGGCTCGGGCATTTCAGCAGCAATTCGCTGGCTGCGAATACGCCATCAGCGCCGAGCGCGCCACTGAGGATTGCCTGCGCCTCATGCTGCAGCAGGTCGGGGATCGCCGCGTCTTCCACCCGGACGGGCAAGCGGGGCGCGAGCGGGTCCAGCAGAGCCTCATGCAGGGCTGTCGCTAGGTCATCATATTCGTTTGGGATATTGACGATGCTGAAGCGGATGATCGCCTTCTCGCTGTCGTATTCGATGCTCTCCCCATCAACCGCGCCTGATATCCGCACCGTGCGCCCGAGGTAGGAGGCTTCTGCCAACAGCTCGCCGACGGTGATAAAGTAGCGCGCGCCCTGCAGCGTCCCCGATAGCAGCAGATAGAAAACGGCGACCAGTATCAGCAAACCAGCGCTGATAAACTTAAGCCGCTCCGACCGTTTCCGCTTCGGATGTTTTGGCTTCTGCCAGGTGAGGTCTGCCATCGGGGTCTCCGCTGCGCCCTCTTTTGCTAGGCTTGTTCTTCCTCATCGCTGGTGGATTGGCTCCAGCGAATGACGAAGACGCTGATGATGCCGGCGATGCCCAAAAACAGCATCAGCATCGTCATGCCGGCCGGCGATGAATCAGCCTCGCCAGCCTGCGCCAGTGCCGCGCCAACTTGACCGAGAAGCAGGGCAAGCGCGATCATCATTCGCATCATCGCCGGCGCTTGCAATTTCTTTATCATGGCGTTCTCCAGAATTGCAATCTCTGTGTTCTTTGAATCTTTGATGCCCGCGGCGCTAAGAATCTTTGCGGCGCCTAGGCCGCCCCCAGCTTCAAGATGTCATAAATTGTAAAGGACAAGAGCAAGACCAGCGCCGCCGCCGCCACCACCAAATAACGCCAGCGATGCGCATAAGCAATCGTCCAAAAGCGCCGCAAGCTGAAGAATATTGAGACCATCGCCAGTAAGTTGATCAATAGCAGCAGCGGCACGGTGGCATCAGCCGCCAGCCCGACGATGGGCAGCAAGAATGGCAGCAGGGCGTATTGCAAGAGGCAGCGCAAGCCCGAAAATATCAGCGACAGTGTCAGCGCATTTTCGGCGCCCCGCTTCAAAGCCGCTTCATTTGCCGGCTGCTCCAACCCGGCTCCTGGCTGAATCAGCAACAGCTTGGTCATCAATGTGTCTGCCCGGCTCAGTTGCATCGTAATCGCTCGACTGTCTGCCGCCTCATTCACGCTCCAGTCTACCACCGGCCCAGCGCAAATTCCACGCCTAGCCGCTATCCAGCAGTTGGTCTTGGCTATCGAGAAAGGCGACAAGGTCCGCCAATTGCTGCACCGTCAACTGGCTGCCATAGAACTCCGGCATCACCTGGGCGTAATCCGGCGTAATATAATCCATGGGTCTCACGATGCTTTCGACAAGAAACTGGCGCTGCGAATAATCAGCAAATTGCCGCAAGTTCAGCCGCACATCGTTGATTCGCGTCCAGGTGCCGGCTGTCAAAGGCGCGATCGCCTCATTCTCGTGGCAGCCAGCGCAGCCCAGCGGCGCCCCGCCCAGCGCTGGTTCCAAGCCATTGTATAGCAGTTGCCCGGTCAAGGGATCGCCATAGACTTCGTCCAACTGGTCCAAGATGTCGCCCACATCGACCCCGACCGATTGCGCCGCGATTAAATCATCCAGCGAGGCATAAGCCAGCGCCCGATCCAACATCACAGCGACTTCAGCTTGGTTTGGCGCGTAGCCGCAGTCCAGCGCCATCGATTGATAAAGCGCGCCCAGCCGAAAGAGATTGGCCAGCGCCAGGGAGCCATCGTTTGCGAAGTCGAGCGTCAAATAGCTGGCTAGCGTTTCCTGCTGCCGGGTCAAAGCGGGCGCGTCACAAGCGTCCGCCGTATCGCCCTGGCTCAATACCGGCAGCAGCAAAAATGCCAGCGGGAGCAGAAGACCAACAAGCCTCATCGATTGCTCACCTGAGAATTGAAAAAGCCCCCGTAATCGAGGGCTTGTGTCTGCCAAATCGCATGGATCATTCCTGCGTCATCAAGAAGGCGACAATATCCGCCAACTGCTGATCGGTCATGCGTAAGCCAAAGTTCACCGGCATCAAGCCCGAGCTGTAGCCTTCGACCACATAATCGCCGGGCCGCGTGATGCTCTCAACCAGGTACTGCATGACGGTATAGCCCTCGAAGCCCGGCTCGCTAAAGCGCTCAGATTGGATCCGCGTGACTGTCCCAATTGTATCGGGGGCTGAGGCACCATCGCGATGGCAGTCGGTACAGCCGAATTCCTGGTCGTAGAGCAGCTCGCCACTGACGGCGCTGCCAACTATTTCATCGGCCGCCCAACGCTGCAAAATGCCGTCGACGTTATCGCCGGCCGGTGGCGGTGGCGGCTCGCTCGGCAAGGAGCCATCTGCCAGCGGCTTGCCATACTGCGCCACCGCGATGAAATCTTCTGCCGTCCAGTTCTCGCCCTTATCCCAATTGAGGATATAGGCGGCCAAATCCTCGATTTGGTCTTGCCGCAAAGGACCGCCGGCCGTCTGCGACCAAGCTGCCATGCCGGTGCTGTTGGGGTATACGCGCGCGCTGCCGGGCCGCCCGTGTATCAAGGTGGTGACGACATAGCCATGCAAATCGCCAGCCCAGCCGACCTGCGCCAGCCGCGTGCCATTGTTATTGAAGAAGACCTCAACTTCGTTATCGCCGGTCTGCTCGATATCGACCACCGTATCCCATAAGGGGAAGAGACCGTTATCCACTGCGGTGTCCAGCGATTCGAGGACGGCGATGCGCTCGGCGACGGCTGCGTCAATTGCCAGATTCTGCTCTTCAATCTGCGCTTCCAGCTCAGCGATCGCGGCCAGTATCTCATTCTGCCGCGCTTCCGCTGGCGGATTGTCGGCATCGGTTAATTCAGCCAGCAGGTTCTCGGTGTCTTTGTTAAGCCGCACCAGCGCCCGATTCGCGTTCGTGACCGCCGCCGTCTGCAAGCCAACCGGGTCAAAGCCGAACAAATGCGGATTGTTCAAGCCGGGCGCGCGATCGCCGGCGCCATAGCCCTCTTCGCCGTGACATTCAGAACACAGCGAAGCGAACAACTCGGCGCCCCGCTCGATTGAACGACCGGTATGCTGCTGCACAAAAGCCTGCATCCGCGCTTCTTCGTTGATGGCGACCCAGCCCACCAAGATCATCATGCCGACAAACATCGTGATTCCCGCGAGGATTCGACCTTCGATTGACCTGATGAATAGTAGATTCATATCGCTTTCCTGTGTTTGCTTCGCTCAGCGATTGGGCTCAAGACTAGCGCTCTAATCGAAATAGGCTGATGCTTCGTGAATGAAGAGATGGTCACTGTAAATGCGCCGGGCTGGGATTGGATTGCCATCGGCATCAATTTGCTCGGAATAGACCAGAATTGGATCGCCGTTCTCATCCAGTTGGACCTCACCGCCTTCGATCAAAACGCTGTCCCAACTCACGACCCAGTCCAGCCGTTTCAAGCCGGCTTGGTTATCGGTGATGACCAGCGCGCCCCAGACATTTGGCAGCTCTTTGGGCTCGGCTTCCAGATGATGGGCGAATTCCTCCATCACCCGCATCAGCGTTGGCGCCTCGGCCGCCGGAATCACGCGGAAGCGCAGCGGCAGTTGATTAGCGCCGACATGCTGGTCTTTCAATTCTTGCAGCATCTGCTCGAATTGGCCGCTCGCTGCCACATCGGCATTGATTTCGGCAATGATATCGCTGGCTGACATATCGTCATGGCTATGCAGCTGCGCGGTGCTGTAGGCGCCCACGATCATCTGATCGTAGGGGATTGTCCGCCCGATGCCGACCTTGCTATGGGCTGGCTCAAAGGTCAGCTCATGCACGATTTCGGTTTCGGCTGAAGTCTGGACTGCGAATTTAGCCAGCCCCATGTAACTCAATATGGTGGTCACCGAAATCAGCAGACAGGCGATGGTTAACATGAAGCGGCGGTGGGCATAGCGCCGGCTGGGCGTCACATCAAGGTAGGGCAGCAGCGCCAAACCGCCTAGCGCGATCGTTGGGAAAGCGACGCCCCAGAAGAATTTGTCGCCTAGCTTCAAAGCGCCCTGAATCCACAAGAAATACCAAGGCGCCGTAGTGCCCAGCGGCGTCACCTGCGGGTCGGCATGGTTCTCCAGCGGGGCATGATAGAACCAGATGCAAAGCACCGTGATGATGAAGGTAGTTGCCCCCAGCCACATCATTTCGTAAGTCAGCATGTCGGGGATAAAATAGACGCGCTTATCCAGCGGTACGCGCTTGGCGGTGTCTTCGCCGATGTTCTCCTTTTTGGGCGGCAGGCTGTGCCCGTGAATCACCACTTTGTAATAATGCACGCCGAAGAAGACGAAGAGCAGGGCGGGCAGCGCCAGCACATGCAGCAGATAAAAACGCAGCAGACCATTCGCGCCCAGCTCTGGCGCGCCACGCAGCAGCAGATTAACCTGGTCGCCCACTACTGGGGTCGCTTCTGCCATTGAAGCGCCGATCGTCACCGCCCACAGCGAAAGCTGATCCCAGGGCAGCAAATAGCCGGAAAAACTCAAAAAGCCGGTGATCACCAGCAATAACAAACCGCTGAACCAGGTGAACTGGCGCGGCTTTTTGTAACTGCCTGTGACCCAGGTTCGCATCATGTGCATCGCCACGACCGCCACCATGAATTCGGCGCCCAGCCGGTGCATATCGCGCATCAACTGGCCCAGCGGCACATTGCTCAGAATCGTCAGCATATCGCCGTAGGCGATCTCCGGCGATGGCGTATACCAGAGCATCAGCAAAATGCCGGTGATCGTTTCAAAGAAGACGAAATAAGACGAGAGCCAGCCGAGGCGGAAGGTCGGATACATGCCCGTCACATCGCGATTGAAATAAGACGGGCGCATGTGCAGCCAAAAGCCATCGGCATGCGGCGTCAAACGCGGGTTGGGCCGTCGGCTCGCGGTTTCGCCGCGGAAAGCCTCGCGCAGGTCCTGCACATTTAAGCCGGCTGTCAGGCGCTCGACCGAATCATCGATGCCTTCAAAGACTGCTTTCTTGAAGCCTTTTTCCTTGACGTCATCGAGGAAGGACGGGAAGGGGAGGATGGTCATGGCTGCTCCTCGCGCTTAATCTGCGCCGCTAGGGGTGCAACTCGCCGATGATGCGCGCGCCCGTGTCAATTTGTATGCTTGTAATCTGCCGGTCAGGGTCCAGCGGGATCGCCCCGCCATCGGTCGGCGTTTCGACTGTCGTGCCATCGGCATAAGTCACTGTCGCGATGAAGCGGTCCAAATTGCGCGGCGCCGGACCTTCGATCCAGCTTCCGCTCAATTGGAATTTCGAGCCATGGCAGGGGCATTCGAAGCGGTTATTGGTGGGCACCCATTTGGGCAGGCAGCCCAGATGCGTGCAGACGCCATAGAGCGCGCGCAAGCCCTCGCTGGTGAGCGTAACATGGAAGCGCCCGGCCGGCACCGAGGTCGGTGCTGCGCCCACCCCTGGCAGCTCCTCCGGGTTGAAGGCGAAGGCGCCGCCGAACTCGCCCTCTTTGAAGCGCGGGAAAGCGAACCAGATCAGCCCGGCTGAAGCCTCGCCCAGCAGCAAAGCTATGGACGCGCCCCAGATGTAATAGAGGAATTCGCGCCGGCTGGGCGCAGCCACCTGGACGCTGGGTCTGGCGGCTGCCCGCGTGACGGGCGCGCTCATCGCCGTTGGATTTGTAGTCGCTTCTGCTGTTGCCATAAGCTGTCGTCGTCCTTCCATTCCAACAGGACCGCAACGAGATAAGACTAGGCTATTGAGCCGCGTAGCACGATTGATTTTCCGATAGTTAAATATATCACAAAGCGCGAAATCAATACAAGGTTTAACCATTATCGTTTCGGGCTAGGAATTTTCCACATTGCGCAATCGCGGTTGCTGTGGATTTTAGCTGATGCCGTTGGCAACTTGCAGCTCGCGGATGAAGCGGATGATCTTGCTCACATCATCAGGCGAGACCTCTGGCTGCGGTGGCATGTCACCATAGGGCCAATGATGTTGGCGCACGCCACTCGCCACTGCCAGATAAAAGGCTTGGTCGGAGTGGTGCCGCGGCTCGTAGATGATATGTACGAGGGGCGGACCTTGCATGGTACCAGCGCCATTTTGCCCATGACATTCCGCGCAGGTGGCATTGAAAAGTGCTTCGCCCTGCTTCCCCTGCTCGGATAGCGCGGTGGTTTTCACGGTCACCGTGCCTTGGTTACGAGCATTCTCATGCAATACATATGCTAGCGCGCCAAGCGCCACCAGCGCCGCGAGCGCCAACACAGCCAGCATCCACCGCCGCTTTTTTGTAGCGGGGGTCTGTTGTTGCTGCTTCGTGCCAGCCTGCTGCACATCGGTCATCGGGATCGCTCCTGTTGCTCAATGTACCTATGGCGCTCAATATACTTCGATCAGTGTAATATGGCGATCAGTTTCTGGGCATTTCAGCGAAACGCCCCTACAAGGCTTGTCCGGTACTTTAGGATTCGCGATCGCCCTTTGGTTTACCCCCCCTCGGCCCCCCCATTGCAATGGGGGGATGACCACTGATTTGTCGTGATTATCGCTAATGTGAACTTGGATTCAAGCAGAATTGGCATAGTTTATAGAGTTTGCAATATCCTAGCTCCCCTTCCCTAGCTTGCTGGGTCGCGTAGACACTGACCGCCGGCAAGGGGCTGCGCCGCGTGGGGTCGCGTAGGGCGCGTAGACACAGCCCGCCGACACTGACCCGCCGACACTGGCGGTCGGGGATGGGGTAGAAATGCGCATTAAAAACTCAGTACCGGACAAGCCTTACAGATTACGAAAATTGTGGAAAAATAGACGATACTAGAGCAATTCCAATTTGATGCGATTGCCCTGCGCCCTTTGTGCCCTTCGTTCTTTGTGGTTAAATCCCCAACCATGAGCACCCGCACGCTCCAACACGGCTCCACCACCTGGGTCGACATCATCCACCCCAGCGCCACCGATGTCGAAGCGCTGCGCCAACGCTATCCGCACTTCCACCCGCTCAACCTCGAAGACATCGTCAGCGCCATCGAGCGCCCCAAGCTCGACCAAGACGACGACTACCTCTTCCTAGTTCTGCACTTCCCGCTATGGGATTCGCGCGAGGAGCTTTCCCGCCCCAGCGAAGTCGATTTCTTCCTGGGACCCGATTATGTTATCACCGTGCACAATGGCGCGCTCAAGCCGCTGGTGGCTGCTTTCGAGGCTTGCCAAGCCGATGAGAACAAGCGGCGAGCTCTGCTCGGGCGGGGTGCAAATTATGCCTTGCATGCGCTCATCGATGGCTTGGTCGATTATATTTTCCCCATCCTCAACCAGGTTGACCGGCGCGTCCATGCGATTGAAGACCGCCTCTTTGAAAGGAAGGCAAAGCGCATCATCCAGGAGATTGCATTGCTGCGCCGCGATATCATCTCCCTGCGCCGCATCATCCGCGGGCAGATCCCAATCGTCTTGCAGCTCGAAGCCTGCGAGCACCCCATCCTGCATGAGCACATGGAAGAATATTTCGGCGACATCGCCGACCACCTGTTCAAGCTGCGCGACATCGTTGATGAGAATTACGAGATAATCAACAGCTTTGCCGATACCGCCGATACCTTAGCCAGCTACCGCATCAACGAGGTCATGCGCATCCTCACCGTCATCTCGGTCATCATGCTGCCGCTCACGCTTATCTCCAGCATTTATGGCATGAATATCGCGCTGCCCTTCGCCGATGAGCCGCAAGCATTTATAATTACGGCTGGCATCATGATCATCATTGTCATCCTGATGCTCGTCTGGTTCAGCAAGCGCCAATGGTTGTAAGCCGTCCATGCTCTCGCCCGCCACCTACATCAAAAGCCGCCGTGATCTCGACGCAGCGGTCCGCCGCCTCAGCGCGCAGGCAGTCATCGCCTGTGACACCGAATCCAACAGCCTGCACGCCTACCGGGGCCGCACCTGCCTCATTCAGCTCTCCTCGGCGGAGCAAGACCTGCTGATTGACCCGCTCGCCATCGCCGATATCAGCCCGCTTGGCGCCGTCTTAGCCGACCCAGCTATCGAGAAAGTCTTCCACGCCGCTGAATTCGATTTGATTTGCCTCAAGCGTGATTTCAACTTCGATGTCAATAACATCTTTGACACGATGGCGGCCGCGCGGGTCTGTGGCTATCAGCGCATCGGCTTGGGCAATATGCTGGAAGATCGGCTCGGCGTCCGCCACAGCAAGAAGCATCAAAAATATGATTGGGCAAAACGCCCCCTGCCCGAGAGCGCCCGCCACTACGCCCAGGTCGATACGCACTACTTGCTGTCCCTGCGCGCTAGTTTGTATGAGGAGCTAGCCGCCGCCGACCGTCTGCAAGAAGCGGGTGAATATTTCGCTGATGTCACGCGCTTCGAGTTGAAAGCGCAGGAATTTGATCCGGAAGGGTATTGGACGCTGGCTGGTTTCAAGACGCTTGATCAAGGGCAGGCGGCGGTCCTGCGCGAAGTCTACATTTTGCGCGATGAACTGGCGCAGGCATACGACCAGCCACCGCAGCGAATGATTTCCAACAAGACGCTGCTGCGGGTCGTCAAGCTGGCGCCGCGCTCGCTCAAACAGTTGCGCGACATTCGCGGCTTGCCCGCTTGGCTGGTTCGTCAAAGCGGCGATGAGATTATCGAGGCAATACGGCACGGGCTAGCCAGCCGCGTATCCATCGCCCGCCCCAGGCAGAAGCCGATACCGCCGCGGGTCGCCGAGCGTTACAGCGCGCTCCATAGCTGGCGCCGGGAAACCGCGAACGCGCGCGGCGTCGAATCCGATGTTATCATCAGCCGGGCCGCCCTCTGGGGTATTGCGCGCCGCAACCCCGCCACAATTGATGACTTGCATGAGATTGGCGGTCTGGGTCCTTGGCGCCGCCGGACCTACGGCTCGGCTTTGGTCGCGGTCATCAAGCGCTGTGGCTGAGTCCGATGCCGCGCCATGCCCGCCGCCCGCTTTGGCAAGCCCAATCGCCCGAGCAAAAGCTGGAGACCCTGCATGCCATTGTTCTCGACCTCTATCGTTACCAACTGGGCGACGCGCTGGCGCAGATCGCCGCCATGCTCGATGCGCATGCGCCGGCCGATGGCAAGGAAGCGCGCGACATCCAGCGCATCAAAGAGCTAATCGCCAAGCATCCCAACATTCTCAACATGAATTGCGAAGTCGGGCATATCACTGCGTCGGCTGTGATTGTCCACGCCGAATCAGGCAGAACGCTGCTCCACTGGCATAAGCGCTTGAGCCGCTGGCTGCAAGTCGGCGGGCACTGCGATTATGAAACCGACCTCAGCCAGGCGGCACTGCGCGAAGCACGCGAGGAGACCGGCTTGCCCGATCTCGTCCACTATCCACCAAGCGACAAGCCCGCGCCAATTGACTACGACCTGCATGCCATCCCCGAAAGCGGCGACATCCCGCCGCATTTGCATCTCGATTTCCGCTACCTGCTGGCGACGAAGCAGCCGGCGTCCTTGCTGCCGGCTAAGGGCGAGTCGACGCGCTTCCGCTGGCTGAGTTTCGCCGAGGCGCTGGCGCTGGGCGATGCCCTCGATGGCTCGCTGCGCCGCCTTTTGCGCAAAGCCGCCGCCCGTATCGACGGGCAAAACGAGCAGTGAACCCAGGAGCCGCTGCCCCAGTTCATAAACCAGCGTCAATTGACACTGTATCGATATTGACAAAATCACCAAAGGGGCTAGATTTAGAGCCAAGAAGCGAACGCTGCGGATCGATTCCCCCTGCGCCAGTCCTTATGGATGCGTCTGGCAGCTAGCGAGGCGCTTCTTTTTTTATACGCTTGGCTCGATAAGCTGTCTCCGTGTTACACTACGGTCCAGGATTCAAGCGAAGGCAATGAAACGATGCCGACTGACCGCCGGGAGCAGCTCCGCGCCATCAGAGACGAAGTCGTCAACCTGAAGCAGTCGCCGCTCTACTCATATCGGATAGACAATGGCTATCTGCCTGTGATTGGGCAGGGGAACCATTTCGCCGACATCATGTTCATTGGCGAGGCGCCCGGCAAAAACGAAGCCGAAACGGGGCGTCCATTTTGTGGCGCGTCTGGGCGAGTGCTGGATGAGCTGCTCGCCTCAATCGAGCTCGAGCGCGAGGATGTTTACGTCACCAACATCCTGAAGGATCGGCCCCCAAACAACCGCGACCCGCTCAAGAAGGAAATTGAGCTGTACGCGCCCTTCCTCGAGCGGCAGCTTGATATCATCCAACCCAAAGTCATCGCCACCCTGGGCCGCTTCTCGATGGAGTTCATACTGCGGCGCTTCGGCGCCTTCCAAGCGAACCAGAAAATCAGCCAATTGCATGGCACGGTCATCAAAGTACGCGCCAGCTATGGGCGGGCAGTGGTCCTGCCGCTGTTTCATCCCGCCGCCGCGCTCTACAATGCCAGCCAGCGCTCGACGCTGGAGGCGGATTTTCAGGTTCTGAAAAAGCTGGATAAGCCCGCGCAGCCAGGTAAAATGAGGTTGCTCTAGGCGGCGGACCTAGCGCCCGGCGCAGCCGCTGCCCCTTGCAGCCACGTCCAGCGGCATTTTCCAGAATATGATTCGACAGGTCATCTAGTTTGACAGGCTTAACGCAGCGGGTGCGGCTGGCTCGGTGCCGGTACCTCAGCGGGAATCGGACACTTGTAGGGCGATCTCGCTAGCGCTGCGCGAAATTCTGCTTGAGCCTGCTCCAGTATCGCTGGCGACAAGATCAATTCAGCCGCCGCGAGCGCCATCACTTTGGCGGCGTACATCATGCCTTTGTGCCCGATGGACGTCCGCCCAGTGGCGACGACGCCCCAAGAATGCGCCGCCGCTCGGCTGGCCCAAGTCGCCGTTTGAAGCATGCTGCAAGGCGCAAACCAGCTCATATCGCCCATATCGGATGAACCTGGCGAGACAAAGCCCTTGTCTCGGCTGGGCAGGACATCGCCAATCAGCGCGCGCTCGGCAATGGCCGGCTCGACCCCGTAACGGTTGACAAGGGTCTTGACGTTGGCATCGCCGAAGCGCTGGTTGATGGCGGCGGCGTAGGCTTGCTCCTCATTGCTGAACTCAATGCCGCCAAGCTGGCGCATGACATCGTATTGCAGGTCGGCCAGCACTTCATTGGACAGGACGCGGGTCGAGCCGGATTTGTAGACAACCTCGACTTCGGTATCGGTCATCAGCGCCGCGCCTTTGGCGATTCGGATGACCCGCTGGCTGACATCTTCGAGCGTGCCCGGCTCCTTGGCGCGGACGTAATAATAACTTTCGGCGTAATCGGGCACGACATTAGGCGCCAGCCCGCCGCTTAGGATGGCGTAGTGCAGGCGCACATCGTCGGTCACATGCTCGCGCAGATAATTCACGCCGATATTCATCAGCTCCAGCGCATCCAGGGCGGAGCGGCCCGAGTGCGGGTCGGCGGCGGCGTGGGCGGCTCGGCCGTGAAAGCGGAAATAATAGCGATTGACGCTCAGCAGGCTGCCTTTCATCGCCGAGTTGATATAGCCAGGATGCCAGTTGAAGGTCGCGTCCAGGTCCGCAAAGGCGCCAGCCCGCGCCATAAAAACCTTGCCGCTGCCGCCTTCTTCCGCGGGGCAGCCATAATAGCGCACGACGCCAGCCCGCCCCGTGCTCTGCAGCCATTCCTTGAAAGCGAGCGCCGCAGCCAGGCAGCCCGTGCCCAACAGGTTGTGCCCGCAGCCATGCCCCGCCTCGCCCGCGATGATGGGAGCTGGCTCGCTTTGATCCTGCTGCGATAAGCCTGGCAGGGCGTCGTATTCGCCAGCGAAGGCGATCACCGGCTTCCCCGCTCCCCATTCGGCGGCGAAGGCTGTGCTCAACCCGCCGATATCCCAGCTGATGCGGAAGCCCCGCGCCGCCAGAAAATCGGCTTGCAGCTTCGACGCCTTGAATTCGAGGAATTGCAATTCAGGGTTGTCCCAAATTTCATCTGACATCTGGCTGAAGCGCCGCTCATGTTCATCGAGCCAGTCGGCTATATCTTGCTTGCTTTGCATGTCGTCTTCCTTATTCTGCTGGGCTTTTCGGCTGGCGGCGGGGAAGGCTTAGACGTTGACGGTTGCGATCACCTGCTGGTTTGGGTCCGCATTGTGCTCAGCTGGAAGCAGCTCGGCTGAGGACTCGGGCAGTGCCAGCGTCAAGGCGCGGAAGCCCAGGCGATGCCCCATATCGCGGATCGCCACCAGCAGCTGCGTGCTCAAGAGCCGTGGCGACCAACAATAGACATCGGCGCTGCGCTCATTATAGAGCTGCTGATGAAAACAGACCAAGGCTTCGTGCCCAGATGCGTTGATGTAATGACGGTCTTTGCGGCGCTCGATGATTTGCGGGATGCTGCGCCAGTGTTCGATCCACTCGCTTTCCCAAAGCGCGCGCGGGCTGGACCAGCGCCCGACAGCCAGCGCCCAATCATCTATCAGGCTGGCGTCGGTCTTATCGTATTCCTGGCTCTTGTAAAAGCTCTGCCCCAGCTGGGCATTGATGGAATAGCGCGTCAAGCGGAGTGCCTCGCTGGCGCCGAAATACTTGCGATAATAGGTTGCCAATTCCTTATCGTAATCCGGATGCGCGACCGAAAGCCGCCCCGGCGCGCGCGCATCGCCCAGTATTGTGTCCGCCAGCCGATGGTGAACTTCATCGGAGCAGCGCTCGTCGACCAGGATTTCAGCCAAGTGCAGATGCGCCCCCAAGGGCGTCAGTTCTCGATTGAGAAAAGCTTCCGCATAAGCCAAGACTTCACCGCCATCGTCCAGCACATAAGCCCGTCCCTTGCTGCTCAGCACATGACTGAGCCAAATCGCGCCGGTCTCCAGCGACATCCAGGCGCCGCCATGCAGCCAACGCTCATAGATCGTCAGCGCCTCATAAGGCAAATCTTCCACCTGCCCCTGCTCGTTCAGGCGCTGCCAAACGGGAATGCGCCCGCTGAATAGCGCTACAATCTGCTGCGTGTCATCGAGTGTTGCCTGGCGTACTAACATGGGGGAATCTCTGCCGCTCCGCTGGCGTCCGCATCCTTCAATTTCTAGTATAGTATAGCGCAGAGCGAGCATCGATACGCGCCCGTGCCGCGGCAACCTGCCCCGCGCGGCAAGCGCTGCTGCTTAGAGCAAGGGGCGCTGAATAAAATCCTGGAGCTTGGCATGCTGCTGGCTTTTGACATCGGCAATACGAATATCCACCTGGGCTTGTGGGATGGCTTGGGCTGGCGGCTCTCCTGGCGCGCGCGCTCGGTCGCCGAAAAAATGACCGATGAATACGCCGTCCTGCTTCGCAACTTTCTGGCTACCGCCGCCGTGCAAGCCGATGCCATCAGCGGCAGCTGCATCAGCAGCGTCGTGCCATCGCTGACGCCGACCTTTCAAGAACTGGTGCGGCGCTACCTGAAGCTGGAGCCGCTCATGGTCAGCAGCGCATTGGAGCTGGGCATCGTCATTGATATCGATATGCCGGAGCAGGCCGGCGCCGACCGGCTCTGCAATATGGTCGCCTTGTCTCAGCTTTATGGCGCGCCCGCCATCAGCGTGGACTTCGGCACCTCGACCAATTTCGATGTGTTGTCGGCGGCTGAGAAATATATCGGCGGCGTGTTCGCGCCTGGCATTCGGCTGGCGCAGGACGCCTTGGTCAGCCGCGCGGCACAGCTGTATATGGTTGAGCTTGTGCCGCCGCCGCAGCCAATTGGGCGGAACACAGTGCAAGCCATGCAATCGGGCATATTCTGGGGTTATGTCGGCATGATTGAGGCGCTGCTCAAACGCATTCTGGCGCAGCTTGACGCGCCGGCAACGCGCGTTATCGCCACCGGCGGGCTGGCGCCAGTCTTCAAAGCTCATATCGACCTAATTGACGAGTTCGCGCCTGAACTCACGCTGGATGGCTTGCGGCTGATTTACGAAATGAACCGCAGCTGCTGCTGAAGATGACCTCATTGCGCCGCGCTGGCCGCCTCAATGCTGCCGCTGCCGATTAAGCGCCCAGCCAGCTCAAGCGCGTCAATGGGCCAGAATTCTTTAGGGCGCGGGCGGTAGACAGCAGGATGCCCCGCTTGCGGGCGGCAGTTTAGGATGCCTTCGAGCCATTGAGCGGGAATGGCTGATATACCCCAGACCGCGCCCAGCAGCGCCCCAGCGATGGCAGCGTTGGTGTCGGTGTCGCCGCCGCGCATGACGCTGTCAATCAGACCTTGTTCCAGGTCTGCGGCATGGAGGAGCTGCCATAAGGCGTTTTGGAAGGCGATCAAAACCCAACCCGAAAGCGAGGTGAAGTCTTCCGGCGGTGCCTGAGCGGCCATATTGATAGCAGCCAGCAAGCGATGATCCACTTGCATATCGCGGGCCCAAGCGACAATGCGCTCATAAATGCTTGCGCCAGCGCCGCCCTCGCGAACAGCGCTTGCAATTGCCATCGCGTACAAGGCATTGGCTTGCCCGCAGACCGGGTGCACATGCGTGATCGCCGCGTCTTGCCGCGCCCACTTTGCCACTTGATCCAAGTCATAGTTGGCGCCGAAGATGCCCAGCGGGCTGATGCGCATCAGGGCTCCATTTGCCTGGCTGGTCGGATTGTGATTGTCGTGCAAGCCGCTATAGACCGTGTTGCCGATATCGAAAGGACCCGATTCCAGCCATTCGCGGTAGGCATTCCTGGCTGCCCCAGGGTCATACCGTCTCTCATCAGCAAGCATCCGCGCTAGCTTCAGCGCCATCTCGGAATCATCGGTGGGCTGGCCCGCAATCGTGTTCCAGGTTCCGCCGTCAGCCAATTCGCGGACGCCATTAGGATATTGGCGCAGAATTTCTTCCGGACGCTGGAACTCGACCAGGCTTCCCAGCGCGTCGCCGGCGAGCTGGCCAAGCAGGCAGCCTTGGGCGCGCTCCAGCATCGCATTCGATGGCTTCTCAAGAGGTTTCATAGCGCGCGAAAGCTCCAGTATCCGTCTTGGACCCGACTGGCTTTTCTCATGTTTGCGCTAAAATGCTGAAAATGTGGCTATCAAGTCTGCTCCGTAGCTTGGACTTGAACCAAGAACCTAGCGGTTAACAGCCGCTCGCTCTGCCAATTGAGCTACTACGGAATGATACTCTGCTATACTATCAGCATCACAATAGACTGTCAAGATACTTTTGCCGATGGGAGTGGTGAATTATCGATATAAGGCTTGCTTGTGCTGAGTTGTAGGGGCGACACTTGGATCGCCCAAAATCTGCTTCTGCAACTGTGGGCGACACAAGTGTCGCCCCTACATCTAGGTTATCCATATACAGAATTTCGGTCTGCGTATCCTCGCATTCACCACTCCCTTGCCGATTGCGCCGGCGCTAGCGATGAGGAGCGAACTTGCTGGAAATAAAGCCGATTGCCGAGCGCCGCCAATTCACAGACTTTTTCCGCTTCCCCTGGCGGCACTATGCCGCTGACGCCAATTGGGTTCCGCCGCTGCTTTCGATGCGCCGGCAATTGCTGGATAAGTCCAAGCATCCAGCCTGGCAGACCATGGAGGGCGAGTATTTCGCCGCCTGGCAAAATGGGGAAATGGTCGGCACGATTGCCGCCTTCATCAACCACGAGCACAACCGCTATCACGATGACAATATCGGCTTCTTTGGCCTGTTTGAGTCGATTGCTGATGAGGCGGTCGCTAAAGGTTTGCTGGGCGCCGCTACGGAATGGGTTCGCGGGCGCGGGGCGGAGGCGATACGCGGTCCCGCTAATTTCACAACAAATGAAGAATGCGGCCTGCTGATTGATAATTTCAGCCAGCCGGTGATCATGATGCCCTACAACCCGCCGTATTATGCAGCGCTGGTGGAGGGCGCCGGTTTCGAGAAGGCGATGGATCTGCACTGCATCTACCAAGACCGGCAGACAATCGAAGCCAGCAATTCCTTAGAGCGGCTGGAACGGCTGGTCAAGCGAGCCTCAGAGCGCAGCGGCATCGTGGCGCGCCCGCTGAATGCCCGCGATAAAGCCGCCGAATTTGAGCGCTTTCGGGGGATATACAACGCAGCCTGGGAGAAAAACTGGGGGTTTATCCCGATGACTGACGCCGAGCTTGAGGCGCTGGTGCGCGACTTGGGCATGCTGGTCGAGGCGGATTTGGCTTTCTTCGCCGAGATCGCGGGCGAGCCGGTCGGCTTCGCGCTCACCATTCCCAATTTCAATGAGGCGCTGCGGCGGGCTTATCCGCGCCCGGGCTGGCCCGAGGTGCTGACTATGGCGCAGCTGGCTTGGCACTGGAAGATAGGCCGGTCGATCCGAGGTCTACGAATGCCGCTGATGGGCGTCAAGGCGGAGCATCGCAACAAAGGCGTCGAATTGGCAATGCTGCTCGCGGTGATGAAAGCGCTGCTGCCATCACGCTACGATTACCTCGATTCGGGCTGGATCCTCGAGACGAATCCGCTCATCAAAATTAGCCTCAGCCTGGGCGGCAAAGTTTACAAGACCCACCGCTTTTATGAGAAATCGCTGCTGGCTTAGCGCTCGGCGAGCTGGCTGCGCACTTGCCTTGTGGCTTGGGCGGCGGTGGCATCGCCATGCAGCACATCAATCAGCGCTTCCTGCATCAGACGCGGCGCCGTGCCGCCCTCGTTTTCCGGCAGGGGCAGGGTGCTTTGTTCCAGCAATTCGATGAAGAACTGAGGATCCACCGACGGCGGCAGGCTATCGCCCAAGAGCGCCGGCTGGGACGGCAAATGATAGAGGGCGCGGGCAAAGTTGGCGTGAAATTTGGGCTCCATCATCCATTCCAAGTAGCGGGCTGATTGCGATTGACGGCGCAAATCCGTCGTGACCAGCACCCACAGCCAGCCATCGCGAATCGACGGGCCGCCCCCGCGCGCTGTCGGCACTTGAGCCGCCAGCAGCGAGGCATCTTGCTGGTCAATCATGGCGAGATATTCGCTGGCGCTAAATACAGCCAGCTGTGAACGATCGGCATGGCTGATGAACTCGGATTGATAGGCGGCTGGCGATTGAAAGGTAAGCACATCCGGCGCCACCAGCCCCCGCTGAACCAGGTCCTGGTAAAATTTCAGCACCGTTCTAAGCGCTTCTTCGTTGACGCTCATCACGCCGTCGCTCGGCGTCAAACCGCCGGCGGCAAGATACTGCAGGTAAAATGTCTGGTTCAAGCCATTTGTGCGGGCGGCTGGGAATAAGAAGCCCGCTTCGTTGCGGAAAACATCATCGAATGTCAGGCGGATCCCCGCGGTCTCAAATGACTGAGAGTGAACTGACAGTATCACATCAAAGAGGTAAGGCAAGCCATAGAGCGCGATGCCCTGGTCCAGCGGAATCTGCCCGAAAGCCAAGCCATCGTCCAGCGCGTTGATCAGCGAGGACGAGAACAATGTCTCCAGCGACTGCAAATACTGCTGCGCCTGCGCCCGTGTGAAATCGCGGCGGCGGATTAAGGTGACATCGGGCATGGCGGCCGGCGCGACATCCTTGCCAGCCCGGATGGTGGACAAGATGCCGCCCACTTTTCCAACATCTTTGATGCGGTATTCGATTTCGATATCGCTGATGCTGGCAAAGGCGGCGGTGTGCTCGCTGAGCAATTGGAAAGCGGCGCCGGATTCATCGGAAATCAGCGGCGCGGGCAGCCATACTTGCAGCGGCGGCATCGTCGTATCGGCGGCAGAGGACTCCTCTTGCGCGCCTATCAGCGGCGCAGCAAGCAAGCAAATGAGAATCAGCGCTGCCCGGCCAAGTCTATGCACGATTGAGCTCCCTCCATACCCCCACCCGGGATATTCCTGCGCTGCCTTCAGTCTACTTGCATTCTACTTGCATTATGACATGGCGGCGGCTTATCTTGCGCAAGATCCTGCGTCAAGGTCCTGCGCGGCGCCGAGCAATGGGCGGCCGGCATTGTCCCCCGTTGCTAGCGCGGGCGGCGCTATTGGCTGAATGCCTCAAGCACAGTTGGCAGGTCTTGCGCTAAGGTGATCATGCCCTGATAGCCGGCGCCCAGGTAGGGGCTGCCCTCCATGAGCGCGATGAGTTCCGCCCACATGGGACCGTAGCAAACAAAGGGACGGCGAGCGACCCCGCCAATGCGCATCAGCTCCCAGGTTTCGGCGATCTCGTGCAGGGTGCCGATGCCGCCCGGCATCGCCAGGTAGCCGTCGGCATTCTCCACCATGTGCAGGAGACGGTCGCGCAGGTCCGCATAATTGACAATCTCATCCAGGTAGCGGTTTGGCTGCACATCATATTGAAGACCGATCTGGTCGGTGGTCACGCCGATGACCGATCCCTCAGCCATCTTAGCGCCTAGGCTAACCGCTTCCATGACGCCGTAATAGCCGCCGCTCATCACCCTGTAACCGGCGCGAGCCAGCGCGGCGCCTATCCGCATCGATTCCTGGTAGACGGGGTCCTCAGGACCAACCTGGGCGCTGCCGTATACCGTGATTGTCTTCGTCATTTTCGCTACACGTATCTTCACCCGCTTCGCAGCGAGTATAGCAGACTTGTGGCAAGCTTTGATGGGATTGCCCTGACCCCAACTTATTGGGGGCGCTTGACAGGCGATTTTACTATATACTCGTGCTACGAATGGTAGATACAAAAGGAGCCCAAATGCTAAAGAGATTCACAATTCTAATCGCGCTCGTCCTCATGATGACGGCTGTCCTTAGCGCGCAGGCTGAGACGATGGAAGACGACGTCTTCTGCGGCGACTTGCAAGCAAGCGACTGCCAGCTCCTGCGGGACAATGCAGCGGTGATGGATCAAGTCTTTTCCGCCGCAATTGACATGACCATGGAGCTAGCCACATCGGCGGAGACAGCAGCCAACAACATGAGCCTGCGCGGGGCTGGCAATGGCGCGCTGGCGGTTGATCCGGCGCTTGTCGACGAAATGCGGGGCGAAGAGGCGGGCGCCATGGCGGCGGCGCTTGAACAATTGCTGACCGCGATAACTGGCGAGTTCACGTTGAGCTTGAGCGGCGCTTCGGCTGATGAACCCTTCGAGATGTCGCTCGACCTGTTGCTGAAAGACGGCAAAATCGTCTTTAACGCGGCCGCCATGTCCGAGTTGACCGGCGAGTCCATGGAAGGCTTGGAATGGTTCGGCGTCGACATCAGCGGCGCGCTTGATGAAGTACTGCAGGAAGCTGGCATTGGAGCCGCACCGGCTGAGCACGATTCGATGATGGATGACGGGCCGGCAAGCGGGATGATGGTTACGCGCTTGGATGATTCTGTCGTGGCGGGCGTCCCGGTGGCGGTATTCGAGACCAGCCTGGCTGCCAGCGCGCTTGAATCCATGCTCGCGGCGGAGATTGATGACCCAGCTATGTCGATATCAGGCGCAATAAGCAGCCGACATTACATCGGCTTGAGCGATCATTTCAGCTATCGGCTGGAGCTGACTGGGGAGCTGACCCTGCCGGACGGGGAGCATGGCGCCGACACAACGCTGGTAATGGATGTGGGCGTCGAAATGTCCGCCTTTAACCAGCCAGTCAGCGTCGAAATCCCAGCGGACGCGCTGGTCTTCCCCCTGGCGATGATGCTGCAAATGAACAGCCAATAAGCGCTGGCAATGCGAGGACGGGTGAGAATCTGCCCGTCCTCGCATTCGGTTTTCCTACCTATAGCTTGAGAGCGGAGAGGGTGGGATTCGAACCCACGGTACCCCGGAGGGTACAACTGTTTTCGAGACAGTCCCGATCGTCCACTCTGGCACCTCTCCTGAAGCACCCCACAGTATACATAGGCGCTGGCGATTTGAACACCGCCTGACTCAATTAGGGCAGAGCAATCGCTTCAAAATTTTTTCGCCACAGAGACACCGAGTGCACAGAGATTTAATTCTATTTCTGGTAGAAAAAGGAGGCAATGTAGGGGCGATCCTTGGATCGCCCACAGATTATGCGCGATTTCACGGGCGACATACAATGTCGCCCCTACATTTTGTAATTTTACGTGGCGAACGACGCACAATGATTTTGATGCGATTGCCCTGTCAATGGGAGTGGTGAATTAATGATATAAGACTTACTTGTGCTGAGTCGTAGGGGCGATCCTTGGATCGCCCAAAACCTACTTCTGCAACTGTGGGCGACACAAGTGTCGCCCCTACATCTAGGTTAGCCATATACAGAATTTCGACCTGCATATCCTCGCATTCACCACTCCCACTCAATTAGGGCTTTGCTCCGCGGCGCAAATCACGGAAGAAGGCGCGAATCAATTCAGCCGCTTCTTCGGCGTATAAGCCGCCTTCGACATGCAGGCGATGGTTGAGCCGGTGATGCCGCGTCAGGTCAAAAACGCTGCCAGCCGCGCCCGCCTTGGGGTCTGCCGCGGCATAGACCAGCCGTGGCAAGCGCGCCAGCACCATCGCCCCCGCGCACATCGCGCAAGGCTCCAGCGTGCAATAAAGCGTTACATCATCGAGGCGCCAGCTGCCGCGGGCGGCCGCCGCTTGGCGCAGCGCGATCATCTCGGCATGGGCGGTGGGGTCTTTATCCGCTTCACGCCGATTATAACCGGTGCCGATAATCTCGCCCTGGTGCGCCGCTACCGCGCCGATGGGAACATCGCGGCGGACCAGGGCACGCTCGGCTTGCCGCAGGGCGAGGCGCATCCATTTCCGGTCTTCATCGCTGATGGGCATGGTCAGAAGAGGCTCATTTGCGCCGGCGCATCGGGGTCGGGCTCGGCGTCGTCTTCGTCGCTTGCAGGGTCGGCTTCTGTTGCCTCGGTCTGCAGCGCATCGGCGGCGACGCTGTCCTCAAATGTGACCGGTTCAGTTTCGGTCCTGTCTTCTTTCTCGCTGAAATCCGCCACTGGGAATGTGCCGGCGCTGTCTTCGTCACTCGCGGCGGCGGGCGCGCTCGGCTGGCTTTCTTCAGCGGTCGGCTTCTCATCGTTGCTCATCTTCGCTGGGCGCTCTGTGACAGCTGGCGGCAGGTCCGCGGTTTGGGGCTGGCTGAGGCGGCTCATATCAGCGCTGTCATATGCGCCAAGGTCATCGATATGCATCGTCGCTTCGAGCCGAAGCTGCGCCAGTTCCTCAGCGCGGAAACCGACATTGTTCATGACAGCGGTCAGCGACGATAAGGTCCGCTTATCGTTCTTGCGCAGTACGTGCTTGTATTGTTCGCGCAGGCTGCGCAGCCACTCTTCATAAAAGACGCTTTGCGGCTTCATAGACTTGGCTCGCTCAGGCTCGTATCGGCATTCGAATTTGGCTTTTGGCAGTTGTCCCTTACTGCCTTGCCTGCTGGCTTGGGTGGCGCTGGTACAGGGCGGTGATATGCAGCAGGGCCTCTTTACCTGGGTGATCCAGCGCCTCGTCTGTGATGCGCCAGGTCCAGTTGCCGGCGGACACACCAGGCGTATTCATGCGCGCGCTAGCGCCTAGGCTGAGCACATCCTGCATCGGCATGATGAAAACTTTGGCTGGCGAGCGCATCCCGACGCGAGCCAAGGTCCAAACAATATCGCCAACATCCGCCCCGAGATAATCTTTAACGAAGGCGCGCGTCCGCTCATCCACTTCATGCTCCCACCAGCCGCGCGTCGTATTGTTATCGTGGGTGCCGGTGTAGACGATGCAATTGGCTGGATGATTATGCGGCAGGAAGGGATTGGCTGGTCCATCCCAGGCGAAGTGCAGCACCTTCATGCCGGGCAAGCCAAAGTCATCGCGCAGCTTTTCCACGCCGGGGGTAATCAAGCCCAGGTCTTCCGCGATGATTGGCAAATCGCCCAGCGCCGCTTTGATCGCGCGGAACAGGGAGGTGCCCGGTCCCTCGACCCATTGCCCCCGGATCGCGGTGGGCTCGCTGGCGGGGATCTCCCAATAGGCTTCAAAGCCGCGAAAGTGATCAATGCGTATCGCGTCAACCAGCCGCCGCAGCGACTTGATTCGCTCAATCCACCATGGGTAGCCGGCCGCCTGCATCACCTCCCAGCGATACAGCGGGTTGCCCCAGCGTTGCCCGGTCGGGCTGAAGTAATCGGGCGGCACCCCGGCGACCACGGTTGGCTTACCCGCTTCATCAAGGAAGTAGTCATTCTGATGCGCCCAGACATCGGCGCTGTCATGGGCGGCGAAGATTGGCAGATCGCCAATGAGCCGGATTCCTTTGCCCCGGGCGTAACGCCTCAGCGCTGACCACTGCCGATAAAAGAGCCATTGCCGAAAGCGCTCTTGGTTGATCGGCTCGCGGTAGTCATGGCGCGCGGCCGCCAAGGCGCGGGCATCGCGGCGCCGCAGCTCGCTTTTCCATTCCGTCCAAGGGCGCAGTTTGTGCTGTCGTTTTAGGGCTATGAATAAGGCGAAGTCTTCCAGCCAAAATGTATTCTCGTTGACAAAGCGCTGGAATTCTTGCTTCAGCGCTGGGCCGGAAGCCGCGGCGAAGTTGTAATAGGCGAGCGCCAGCTTTTGATTGTGGTAAGGGATAACCCAGCCGTAATCGACCCGATGCTTGGGGAAGGGCGGCGCATCGGCAAGGTCGCCGCTCTGCAGCAAGCCCTCATCAATTAGCGAATCGAGGCTGATTAAGTTGCTGTTGCCAGCGAAGGTGGAAAGCGTTTGATAAGGCGAATCGCCGTAGCTCGTTGGTCCTAGTGGCAGCGCCTGCCAGATGGATTGCCCCTGCGCTTCCAGCCAATCGACGAAGCGATAAGCGCCCGCGCCAAGGTCGCCAATGCCATATTTGCCCGGCAGCGATGTGGGGTGGAGCAAGATGCCGGCTGAACGTCTTTGCCCCATCATATCGAAGACCCGCGCCTTAGAATCTGCGACATTGATCAGCGGTCCGGCAGCATGTCAGCGACGGTGCCTGGCAGCTCGTTTGGTCCAGCGCTCGCTTCTTGCCCATCAGCCAAGCGCCGCAGCGTTACCGTGCCCGCTTCAATCTCGGCGGGTCCAATAATGGCGACGATGGGGATGCCCTTCTTATCGGCATGGGCGAGCTGCCGCCCCAGTTTCCGCGCCCCTAGGTAGACTTCGGTGTTGAAGCCCGCCGCCCGCAGCTGGCTGCCAACCTGCGTTGAGGCGCGCCGCGTCTCGTCGCTGAAGACCGTCACCAGCACTTGCACCAGCGTGCCGCCCAGATGCGGCGGATAGAGCTGCAGCTCATCCATCAAATCGATGATGCGCTCGATGCCGAAGGAGGTGCCAGTCGTCGGCAGGCTCTGACGGCGGAACATGCCGATCAGGTTATCATAACGCCCGCCGCCGCTGATGCTGCCCAGGTTCGGCTCTGAAATCACGGTCTCAAATATGGGACCCGTGTAATAACCCAGCCCGCGCGCCATCGTAAAGTCGAAGTCGTAGTGAGCCGAGCCGACCGACGCCTCAGCCAGCAAGCCAGCCAGTTGGCGCAGATCATCCAAGCCGTTGTCGCCGCCGCCAATCGCCTCCGCGATCATAGCCAGGTTGCCGCTGCCTGGCTGCTTCGATTGGATCAAGTCCATCATTCGGCTGACCGCGTCGCCGGCGATGCCGCGCGCGATCAATTCACCCTGGACGCCATCGGCGCCGATCTTGTCGAACTTGTCGACGCTGCGATAGAGATCGGGCAGCTGCTCTGGCGGCAAGCCCGAGAACTCCCCAATCGCGGTTAGCAGCTTTCGATGATTAATTTTGATTAGGAATTGGGGGAAGCCAAGACTGCGGAGGATGTCATGCATCATGACCAAGATTTCGGCATCGGCGCTGATGCCGGCCGCGCCAACCGTGTCGGCGTCGCATTGCCAGAATTCACGGTAGCGCCCGCGCTGTGGTCTTTCGCCGCGGAAAACGGGGGCGATGTGATAACGTTTGAAGGGCAGGTTAAGTTGGCTTTCGTGTTGGCTCACCACGCGTGCCAGCGGCACCGTCAGATCGTAGCGCATCGCCAGCGGGTCGCGGCGGCTGCGCCCATGCTGCGCCGTGAAGATCAGCTGCTCGGCATCCTCGCCGTATTTTCCGAACAGCGTCTCTTGCAGCTCGAGTATTGGCGTATCGAGCGGCTCAAAGCCGTAGCGGTGAAAAACATCCTTGATGCGGTCCAAAACGTAGTTGCGCCGCCGCATCGTCTCCGGCAGAAAGTCGCGAAAGCCTTTGGGTCTCCGCGGCGCGATGTACTTGCTCATCAGCCCTCCATGGTGGCTGCTTCTCAACTGCCTAAGCCGTTTCCGCCGCGGGCCTGCAGCGGGATATTGCCTGTTACTTGGCGGCGGCCCGCGCCGCCAGCGCCTGACGTTTGACTTCTTCTATCTGCTCATAATGCCCGACCTCGTGCGACAAGCCAAAGAGAAAGGCGGCTGGCGCGTTCATCGGGCCGAAGCGGGCGGTGAAGCGTTCGGAAATGTCTCGGCAGACATCGAGCAGCGGCGCGTCGGGCCAGGTCTCCAGATAGGCATTGCGCATGCGGCGGCTCTCTTCCAAGCGCTGGCGAACCTGGGCGACGGTCTTGATATTGCGCCAGGGCGTCTCGTAGCGTGGGCGTTCGGATGCGGGCACCCCACGCGCCAACAGCGAGCTTAGGGCGGCGCCTTCTTCCGAGCTGGCGGTGACGTGGGCGATCAAATGCCCGAAGTTCCAGCCGATCTCTTCTTCGCCGGCGACCGCGAATGGGTCTTCCGCCGCCGGGTCTTCTGGATCAAATACGATATCATCGTCATTAAGCCCATCAAGCGCGCCCAGCAAGAAATCAATGCTCTCGTCGCTGAGCTGCCTCAGCGCTTCAGGTCCGATATTTTCGCCTGTGGCATATTCCATATAGGTCACTTCGCCTTCGCGCATCGCTGTAAAATCAATCATGGAAGCTGCTCCCTCGCTGGTCCACTGATGGTTTCTCATTCTACTGATGGCTGCGAATTCGACAACCTTGCATACGAATAGACATGCCGCGCCAGCATGGCTTGTTGGTGATTGCATCTCGCAATGGTAAACTGAAGCTGTGGATTTGGCTCAACCCGCGGTGATGAAAGCGCGCGCGCCATGCTGACAGATGTAGAAAAGATGCTGTTTATTTTGCTGGCGCTCTTATCGATGGGCGCTAGTTACGCCGGCTTCAAAGACATGTTCCAGATCATTGGGCGCGGGCAGGGCGAGCTGCGCTTCGATGGCATTATCCGCCGCGGGCTGAATGCTTTAGCGCTCTATCTCACACAAAGAACGACGCTCAAAACACGGCCGCTGACCAGCCTGCTTCATTGGGGCGTCGTGCTCGGTTTCACCTTCTATTTCTTGATTAACGCGCTTGACTTGTTCATCGGCTTCTTGCCCGGTTTCGAGCAAGAGCTGGCTCGCTTAGGACCCATCTACGATGCCTACCGTTTCCTCGGCGATTTGCTGAGCGTTCTTGTGCTGGTCGGGCTTGCTTATTTTCTGCTGCGGCGATTTGCGCTCCCCAACCGCAAGGCGCTGGAATTCAATGACAGGGTGCTTCTGCACCCGACGGCAAGAGCTGGCGGCATCAAGCTGGATTCTATGATTGTCGCTCTGTTTATCTTGCTGCATGTTGGCGCCCGGCTCCTGGGCGAATCGGTGCTCCTGGCGCAGCGCGGCGACGACCTGTTCATGCCCTTCGCGACGGCTTTGGCTGCTTTGTGGGGCGGGCTAAACGCTGACGCGCTGGCGGTCATGCGTCATCTTTGCTGGTGGATTGCCCTGGGCGGCATATTGCTTTTCTTGCCTTATTTCCCTCAGAGCAAACATGCTCACTTGTTCATGGCGCCCTTGAATTTTATGACCCGCCCCAGGCGGCCCTCTCTGGGCGCGCTTGAGCCGCTGGATTTCGAAGATGAGACCATCGAGCAATTCGGCGCTGGGCGGCTGGAGGATTTGCAGAAGACGCACCTTCTGGATGCCTTCGCCTGCATCATGTGCAACCGCTGCCAGGATGTCTGCCCAGCTTATGTGACTGGCAAAGAACTGTCTCCGTCGGCACTGGAAGTCAACAAGCGCTTCTTAATCAAAGATCATTGGGATGCGCTGGCCAGCGGCGTCGAATCTGAACCGAACTTGGTCCCCGGGCTGCTCAGCGAATCGGCGCTTTGGGCTTGCACCGCTTGCGGCGCCTGCATCGATATTTGCCCCGTCGGCAACGAGCCAATGTTTGATATTCTTGATATGCGGCGCGATGCGGTATTGATGCGGGGCGATTTCCCGGCTGAATTGCAAGGCGCTTTCAAGGGCATGGAACGGCAGGGCAACCCTTGGCAGATTGCTGAACCGCGCGGCAACTGGACGAACGGGCTGGATTTCGCCGTGCCAACAGTCGCCGAGAACCCGGATTTCGAATTGCTGTATTGGACGGGCTGCGCCGTCAGCTATGACCCGCGGGCGCAGAAAACGGCGCGGGCGCTGGTCAAAGTGCTGCAGGCGGCTGGCATCAGCTTTGCTATCCTGGGCGAGGCTGAGCGCTGCACCGGCGATGTCGCGCGGCGGGCTGGCAACGAATATCTCTACCAGGAGCTGGCCTCCGCCAATGTCGAGACGCTTAATTCGCTCAAGCCCAAGCGCATCGTGGTAACCTGCCCCCACTGCTTGCATAACATCGGCAAGGAATACGATGCTTTTGGCGCTAGCTTCGATATCGTGCATCACAGCGAGCTGATCGACGAACTCATTGCCGCCGGGCGTTTGCCGCAGCGGGCGAGCCAAACGCAATGGAGCAATGTGACCTTTCACGATCCCTGTTACCTGGGCCGGCAGAACGACATTGTTGATGCGCCGCGCGACGCCCTCAAGGGGCATGGCATAGCGCTAGTGGAGATGGCGCGCAATCGGAAGCATTCCTTCTGCTGTGGCGCGGGTGGCGCGCAATTCTGGAAAGAAGAGGAGCCGGGCGCTGGCAAGGTCAGCAGCGAGCGCTACCGGGAAGCAGCGTCAACGGGCGCTGACACGCTGGCGGTTGGCTGCCCCTTCTGCATGCGCATGTTTGAAGATGCCCGCGCGGAATCTGACGGGGGACCGCAAGTAGCCGATATCGCGGAGATTATCGCTGACAGCCTGTAGTGGGCTCGGCGGCTTGAGACGCCAGCTGCTGTTTGCGGCAGCGCCCATGACGATTTGCTCGCGCAGAGCAGAAGCGGAAAAAACGATGGAGGCGGCTCTGAAACTGTTCGACTTTAGCGTGGCGCCGGCGCTGGAAACTGATCGGCTGCGGCTGCGGCGCATCAACCTGGGCGATCATGATGATTGGCTGGCGGTCTGGCGAAGCCCGGGTGCGCTTGATTACCTCATCGATTTTGACAGCCTCCCGACGCCCGAGGTCACCCGCGAGATTATCGACTGGGCAGAGCGAATCTTCCGCGAGCAGTCGGGCATCCGCTGGGCGATTACACTCAAGCCAGCTGACCGCATGATAGGCTCCTGCGGCTTCCATTTATATGCCCAGCGGGACCGGCGCGCCGAAATTGGCTATGAACTGCACTCGGATTATTGGCGCCAGGGCATCATGACCGAAGCGGCTGAAGCCGTCGTCGGTTTCTGCTTTGAGCGGCTGGGCTTGCACCGCGTCGAAGCTGATGTGCTCGAGGGCAATGTCGCCTCGGCCGCGCTGCTGAAAAAAGTGGGCTTCATGCTGGAGGGCAATTGGCGCGATCGTGTCTTTAAGCGCGGCGCCTACCACAGCCTCTGGCAGTTTGGCTTGCTGGCGCCCGAGTATCGCGCTTGGAAGCAGTCGGCGAGCAAAAGATGAACCGACTCAGCCGGTTGAACAGCGGCGCGATGCTGGCGCTGCTGCTGATCGCCTTTGCCTTGGGCGCGCGTAAGCTCAATGCGGACAACCTGTGGCTGGACGAGCTTTATTCGCTATCCAATATGGGTGTCTTCGAGCAGCCCTACCGCCTGACCGAAGTCATCGATTCCTTGAACCAATACAGCCCAAATCATGTGCCGCTTTACTTCTTTGCCGGGGGGCAGTGGGCGCGGCTAGTCGGCTGGGGGCAGCTGCCGATGCGTTATCTATCGCTGCTCTTCGGCATTTTGTTTGTCGCTGCGACCTATCGCTTCGCGGCTGATGCCTTCAATCGCGCTACGGCAACGCTGGCCGCCTTGCTCCTGACCACAAGCGGCTTCGTTCTGCTGTATTTCCATGAGATCCGCATGTACTCGCTTATGCTTCTGCTGGCAGTCGTCCATTCATGGCTGTATTGGCGGCTGGCAACCAGAGAGAGAACCAGCTGGCGCGCCTGGCTGCTGTTTATAATCACGGCGTCGGCGCTGCTATACACCCACGTTTTCGCTGCCTTCTTCTTCCTCGGCTTAGGCTTGCAGCATCTGATATTCGCGGCGCGGATTAAGCGCTGGTGGCAGATTTTGCTGGCTTGGGTCATCGGCGCATTGACGTTTCTGCCATATGTGCCGCGCTATCTTCAAGGGGCGCTGGCGGAGCAGACGATCGCATCGCTGCAGGAGACCGCCCTTCCTCCGCCAGAAATAGCCAGCGGCTTGGCGCATATCATCGTCAACGGGGTTGAGCTTTTGTGGCTGCCCCTATTGGCGCTGGCTGGTCTTGCCCTCTGGCAACGGCGGGAGCCGCAAATCTTGCGTTTCCTGGTCATTTGGGCTGGCACAGTGCTTTCGCTGATACTGTTCAACGAATTCTTCCCCTTGATTGATAGGCTCCGATTCCGATTCTTTTTGGCCTCAATGCCATTCTTCGCCATTATCTGCGCTCATTTCCTTTTGGCGCTGGGTCGAATGCGGCTTGTCGCGGCTGCCTTCCTGCTGATATGGATCGCAGGCGGGCTGCACATTTATGGGCTGGGCGATAGTTGGAGTTACGCGGGCAGAAACTCGCTGTTTGTGGATATCCCGCCTCTCTACCAATACGCCGACGCGCTCAGCGGCAAGCCGAAAAAGCTGGACAAGGTCCTTGGTTTCAGCCGCTCGAAATTCGTCGATTGGTCCCTTCGGCATGGCAAAAGCATCGCCGATTATTACTTCGGCGCGCTCCTCAAGCTGGAGCATGCTTTCATAATTACCGGGGCGCCCCTTAGCAATTTACCAGATACGATAGACGACTGGATTGACGACCATCCCTACCTGCTGCTGGCATACGAACCAGGGGACAAGCCCGTAATATTCGATGATGTGCTTGGGGCAATTCAAGCTAGCTATACAAGATGCAAAGTGATCGTAGATCAAGAAAAGGTATTCGTTCAACGATATGTTGACAAAAGCATATCATGCGACCGCCAATATCAGCCCATCCACTACGACAATGGCATCAAGATAGTCGACCGCTTCGGCGACTATGACAGCGACCGCGAATCCCTTCGCCTGGTGGCTGGCTGGGAAGTGGCTCATGAGGCGCAACTCGAGCAATACAACGTTTCAATCCAAGTGCTGACAGCTGACGGGCGTAAGATCCGCCAAGCCGGCGACCGGCACTTGTATGACGATATTCTCAAATGGCACGAGGTGGAGCTGTCCACGGCTGGTCTGCCGCCAGGCGATTACCAAGCCGTCATTATCCTGTATGATCGATTTAGCAAAGCCAAGGCAATTGGAGGCGAGCATACTACCGGAGAAACAGGCACCATGCAAACAATACTGAATTTTAGCGTCGGACTATAACTTCTGTGATGAACCCAATCAATTCAATCATTCAAAGTGTCGCAGTCAAGACTCTTCCCGCGCGGGAGCTTGCAGACGGATCTCGCGCGAGGCAAGCCGAATTTCTCAGGCGGCTTTCTGCGATGACGATGATCATTCTAGTCGGCGTCGCCTTTGGTGTGGATGGATTGAATGCGGACATAGTCTGGCTTGACGAAGTATTCTCACTGTCCAATATGGGCGTCTTTAATCCCCCATACAGCCCTCAAGATGTCCTTACATCGCTGCACAATTACAGTCCAGATCATGTCCCTTTGTATTTTGTCATTGGCGCCCAATGGGGGCAACTGTTTGGCTGGTCGCAGCTGCCAATGCGATATCTTTCGCTTCTCTTTGGCGCGCTTCTTTTGGCGGCAGTTTATGGATTCGCGAGAATGATCGTCGGCCCACGTGCCGCGCTCTTGTCGGCGATTCTCCTGAGCACAAATGCCTTCGTAATCTTGTACTTCCATGAGATTCGGATGTATACAATGCTTCTGTTTCTCACAGTCGTACACAGTTGGGTCTACTGGCGTCTCTCATACAGAAATCCTGTGTCCGGGCGGTCCTGGCTATTATTTGTCGCGACTGCAATCGCTGTCATTTATACGCATGTCTTCTCGTTCTACTTCTTCGCGGGCTTATTCTTTCAGCATCTGGTCTTTGTGCGGAAGTCGCGCCGGTGGCTCGCCATAGTGGCTTGCTGGTCCATCGCCTCGCTGGCTTTTCTGCCTTACGTCACTGTGTTTTCAAGAGGATTCTTAGGCGTTACCACCAGTGCCAATACGATTTCAAATGCGCTGACTGCCAGCGGCTTGGCGGAGAGCGTGGCTCGGATCTTGGTGAACGACATGATCGTCCTTTGGCTTCCAATCGCGATTCTAACTATTGTCGCGCTGAGGGCGAAGCGGCCGCTGGCTTTCCTTCGCCTGTTGTCGATTTTCCTGGTTATGCTGCTCACATTATTTGTAGTTAATGCTGTTTTTCGTGTAATCGGAATCAACCGAATGCGCTATTTTCTCCTCACAATGCCATTCTTCGTAGTGCTGACAGCCTATCTATTGCTCTCTATTCGTCCTTGGCGCGCAATTGCGCTGTCTTTCCTGATTGTTTGGGTTGCCGGCGGATACCACGTACATCGTCTGGCTGAGCATTGGCCTTTCGCCGGGCATCATACTTTGCTTATGGATCATCCCCCGCTGCAAGTTTTCGCCGACGCGCTTCACGGCGCCACCCGTCCGCAAGACTTAATCTTTGGTTTTGCCGACACGCCAATGATAAACTGGCCCCTGAAACATGGCTGGACCACGGCGGAGTACTACACTCAGGCTGTGTTAGGCATCGACAGCGCCTTTGTAAACGCGCGTCTGCGAGGCAATGAGTTGCTAGATCATGTCATGGAGAGCTTGGGTCACAATCCCTTTCTATTGTTTACTTACGAACCGGGGGACAAGCCCGTAATATTCGATGATGTGCTTGGGGCAATTCAAGCTAGCTATACAAGATGCAAAGTGATCGTAGATCAAGAAAAGGTATTCGTTCAACGATATGTTGACAAAAGCATATCATGCGACCGCCAATATCAGCCCATCCACTACGACAATGGCATCAAGATAGTCGACCGCTTCGGCGACTATGACAGCGACCGTCAGTCCCTTCGCCTGGTGGCTGGCTGGGAAGTGGCTCATGAGGCGCAACTCGAGCAATACAACGTTTCAATCCAAGTGCTGACAGCTGACGGGCGGAAGATCCGCCAAGCCGGCGACCGGCACTTGTATGACGATATTCTCAAATGGCACGAGGTGGAGCTGTCCACGGCTGGTCTGCCACCAGGCGATTACCAAGCTGTCATTATCCTGTATGATCGATTTAGCAAAGCCAAGGTCGACGGCACCGATTTAGCCAGCGGCGAGAACGCTGCCATCCTGCCCATCTTGAATTTCACGATTGAAGCCTAAGCCCGCACCGCCGCCGGCTACATGTTGAGGAAGTGCCCCTCCAAGCCATGCGCCGCTTCCTTGAGCGCTTCGCTCAGGGTAGGGTGGGCGTGAACGTTGCGCGCGATTTCGGCCGCTGTCAACTCGGCTGAGCGCGCCAATGTCAGCTCGGGCAGCAGCTCGGTTACATCGTGGCCGATCATGTGGGCGCCCAGTATCTCGCCGTATTTCGCGTCGCTGATAAGCTTAACGAAGCCGGTCGCATCACCCAAGCCTCTGGCTTTGCCGTTCGCCTGGAAAGGAAACTTGGCGACATTGATTTCATAGCCAAGCGCTTTTGCCTGCTCGGCGGTGTAGCCGAAACTGGCGACCTGCGGCTGGCAGTATGTCGCGCGCGGCATCATGTCGAAATCTAAGCTGACCGTTGGCGCGCCGGCGATATTCTCAGCCGCGACCACCCCCATCGTCTCGGCGACATGCGCCAGCATCAGCTTGGCAGTCACATCGCCAATGGCATAGACATTTGGCACATTGGTCTGCATCTTGTCGTTGATGTCGATGCCCCCGGCGTCGTTAAGATTCAGGCTCAGATTCTCCAGCCCGTAGCCCTCGACGCGTGCTTGGAATCCTATCGCCTGCAAGACGCGCTCCGCCTGAAGCGTCTCCTGCGCGCCATTGGGGGCGCTCACCGTTACCGCTGCGCCGCCGCCAGTATCCTCAATGGATTCGACGCGGGTCCCGGTGAGAAGCTTTATGCCGAGCTTCTTATAAGCTTTAGCCAGTTCAGCGCTGATTTCGGGGTCTTCCAGCGGCAGGATGCGGTCGAGGAATTCGACTATCGTCACGTCCACGCCATAATTGCGCATGATGTAGGCGAACTCCACGCCGATGGCGCCCGCGCCCGCGATGATTACACTGGCGGGCAAATTGTCTTCCATGATTTGCTCTTCGTAAGTGACGACCCGTTCGCTTAATTGGGTGCCGGGCAGCAGCTTAGTGGCAGCGCCAGCCGCGATGATGAGGTGCTTGAAGCGCAATTCTTCTTGCTTGCCGCTGTTGAGCGCGATGGCGAGACTGTTGGCGTCCTTGATCGTCGCCCAGCCCTCATAGGAGTCAATCTTGTTCTTGCGCATCAAGAATTGCACGCCTCTGGTCAAGCCATTGGCGACGCGGCGGCTGCGCTTGTAGGCTTTGCCATAATCTAGGCTGAAGTCCCCGCTGATGCCAAAGCTATCAGCCTCATGGTTCAAGATATAAGCCAACTCCGCATTGCGAAGCAGGGCTTTGGAAGGGATGCAGCCGACATTCAGGCAAACGCCGCCCCAATACTTCTTCTCGACGATCGCGGTTGATAGCCCCAGCTGGCTAGCGCGAATGGCGCCGACATAACCGCCGGGTCCCGCGCCAAGTACGACGACATCATATTCCTTAGCCATAAATGCCTTCTCCCACCACGCTTTTCCAAGTCGAGCTAGTCTACCGCAGCGCCCGATACATTTGAATAGGGCTAGTTTGGCTTGTGCCGCTTAGGGCGTCTCGGCTGCCAGCCGTTGCCGCTGCGCTTCAAATAGAATGACGGCGGCGGCGCTGGCGACATTGAGCGATTCGCTTGCGCCGAGCATGGGTATCGAGATGCGGCGGCGCGCCAATTTCTGTGCCGCTTGGCTGATGCCCCGCGCTTCGCTGCCGACGATGAGCGCCCAGCTATCGAGCCAGCCGACTTCGGTATGCCGCGTTGTCGCCGCTGGCGTCGCCACTTGCACGGTCAAATCGCGGCAGAAGACAGCGATTTCTTTCCAACTCGATTCCACAATTGGCAGCCGGAAATGCGCGCCCATCCCCGCTCGCAGGGCTTTGGAGTTGTAGGGGTCGACGCAATCGGGCGCCAGTATCACCAGATCGACGCCGGCCGCGCCGGCTGTCCGCAATATCGTGCCTAGGTTGCCCGGCTCGCGGATCGCATCTAGTATCAGCACGCGCTCGGCTGGCTGCGGCAGGGGTGGGCGCGGAATCTGGAATGCCACCAGGAGGCCGGGCGCCTGCTGCGTATCGCTGACATGCCGAAGCACCGCCTCGCTCACCGGCTGGATTGTGCAGTTGCGCCCCTGTAATTGGGCGATCAATTCGTAATCGGCGCGCTCGGGCGAATACAGCGCGAAAGCCGGTTTGCCTTGGCTGGACAAAGCGTCCGCTATCAGTCTGTCGCCCTCGAGGATCAGCTTTCGCTCGCTGCGCCGGCGCCTGGCTTTGGTCTGCAGTGATTTGACGTAGCGAACGTGCTTGTTCTGCGTACTGTTAATGATACCCATGGGCGCCCATAGAAATGAAAAAAGGGTCAGCTATCGGACCCTCCAGTTGTATTGAGAAGCTGACGCGGCAGATTACAAATTCTGCTTGGCAACATCGACAATCTTGCCGAAAGCCGCCGCATCTTGAATGGCGATGCCAGCCAGGCTCTTGCGATCCAGCTCGACGCCGGCGCGTTTCAAGCCGTTGATCAGCTGGCTGTATTTCATGCCATTCATGCGGGCGGCGGCATTGATGCGCTGGATCCAAAGCCGGCGCAATTGACGGCGGCGCTGACGCCGATCGCGGTAGGCGTACCATAGGCTGCGCATCATCGCCTCGTTGGCCCGCTTGAAATTCTTGCTGCGCGTGCCCCACTGTCCCTTGGTCAGCTTCAGCACTTTTTTGTGCCGCCGGCGTCTGACGATTCCGGTTCGTGTTCTTGCCATGTTTTTTCTCCGTGCCTAAAACAGCCAGCGCTTGGCGCCGGGCAATGCCTTGCGATATGTATTGCTGAGCTAAGCGGGCGGGTTGGCTTTGTATTTGCCGAGATAAGGCGCCAGCCGGCGGATTCGGCGCTGCGTCGCCTTTTCCCCGACTTGCATGGTCTTGTCCCACTGGCGCTTAACACGCTTGGCGGAGCGCCGGCGCAGGTGGCTCTTGCCGCCCTTGGTTCTGACGATTTTGCCGGTGGCAGTCATGCGGAAGCGCTTGGCGGTCGCCTTATGCGTCTTCAGCTTGTATTTCTTTGTCTTCTTCTTGCGAGGCACTATTGCTTCTCCGAACCTTGTCTGATGTCCTTGTTTGGCGCCAGTATCATCAACATGTCGCGCCCTTCCATATTGGGGTACAACTCAACGACGCCGACGTCTTTCAACTCATTCTCAATCTTGCTCAGCCGGTCGCGCCCAATATGCTGATGTGTGATCTCCCGCCCACGGAAACGCACGCGGAACTTCACTTTCTTGCCTTCAAGCAGCCATTTCTGCGCTCGCTTAATGTCAAAGCGCAGGTGATATTCGTCGGTCTTGGGGCGAAGCTGTATCTCCTTGACCGTCACCTTGACTTGGTTCTTCTTCGATTTGCGCTCTTTGCGCCGCTGCTCGTACTGAAACTTGCCATAATCCATGATTCGGCAGACAGGCGGATTAGCGTTTGGCGCAACTTCAACCAAATCCAAGCCGACTTCATCCGCGCGTTCCTGCGCATCATGAATACTGACGACGCCAATATTGGTATTGCTGGCGTCAATCAGCCGAACTTCGCGTACACCGCGTATATTTCTATTGATCCTATTCGGTGAATTCGCTATCGCCGCACACCCCTTCTGACGGTTATGCCACTACAATTTTGCCTGGCGGGATCCACCACGCGAGTAGAGTTTAACATGGTCATTTCACCTTTGTCAACCGCAACTCGCGGGCGCTGGCTCAATCAACCAGCGCAATCTCAAGCGCGCGAATCTTCGCCACCGATTCATCATACCTGCTGATGAGTTCTTCATCGCTGCCTTTGAAGCGGCGCAGAGTCTGCTGGGCGCAGGCAGTGCAGCCGCGCATCGCCCGATAGCTGTCCGTTTCGCAGGCGAGGCAGCCGTTTAGCTCTATCATCAGGGACATCAGGGCGAGCACTTCGACGCTGGTCTCCGCCTTGCTAGAGAGGCGGTCGATCAATCTCCGCCAGCCCGGTCCCCGCGTATTGCGCAGCGCTGGAATCGCATAATGTGGGAATAGAATTTCGTTGTCTGTATACAAGCCAGCTAGCCCTTCATGCCACAGTATGGAAAAAAACGAGCAGGTGTGAACGTCATATCGCCTAAAGCATAGGCTTATTTCTAGCTGCCCGCAAGCGGTTCAATGCCTTTCTTTTCGCGTCAGCCTGTTTTGAGCCGCCCTTATTTCAAGGCACGGATAAGCTTTAACGTAGCCGCCATAGTTTCCGCGCTGCCAGCCAAGGTCTCATTCCACAGGCTGAACAAGATAAAGATTGTCCGTTCCTTGCGCCAGCACATGCTTTAGCGACTCGATGCTTTCGGCAAGCGAGGGACCGCCCGGTTCCGGGTAGCTCATGGCTTCGCCCAAGTAATAGGGCAGGCTCGATGCAAACATATTTCGACATCTTTCGCTCCTGACAGTCGCTGCTGCTGATCAGATTCCGCTGATATGTGTCAGCGGGATATTGAATAATTCCTTGAATAGCTGCCAATTGAAGGCGAGGAACTCACGCGCGAGCGAGTAGGGGTAGCTGGATGAGCCCCGTATGCGATTGGCTGGCACCGGGCTGGCGTAGGCATCGATGCCATATGCCTTGAAGAGCCAGCCAGCGCGCAGCATATGGTAACTATCGCTGACCAGCACGACCCGCTCCAAGCCGAGCTCGTCCAAGAGCTGCTTGCTGTAGATCGCGTTTTCTTCGGTGCTGCGGCTCCGGTCTTCCAGCAAGATTGCCTCGGCTGGCAAGCCCGCCGCGCGCAGTAGCTCTTGGCAGGCGGCCGCCTCGCTGCGCGGATAATATTCGGATTGCCCGCCCGTGCACAAGACAAGGGGCGCCATGCCTTCATGCCATAGCTCGCCCGCGTGCCGGGAGCGGCGGGTCAAAGCGGGGCCGGGCCGCCCGTCTTCTTTTAAGCCAGCGCCAAGCACGATGATGATCTCAGCCGGCTCGGCTTTGTCCTGCAGCCCCACAACATGGACGGCAGCGGCGAAGGCGGCGAAGTAGAGCAGGGCGGCGACCAGTAAGAAAATCAGTAGGCGCTTGAGCAGCGTGCCTGTTTTAGTCTTTCGCATGCGCAGCCTGTTTTGCTCTCTGCCAGCTTGTCTCGTTTGATACCACATCGCCTTCGTCCATGCGGCGCGGATGATGTGCTCGAGCAATGCCAGGAGTGATGAAATTGATTGATATCATGCCTGTTGTAGGGGCGATCCTTGGCTCGCCCAAAACTTATTTCTACAACTGTGGGCGTCTCGGCGAGACGCCCCTAGGGAGTGGTGATTTTGGTGGATATTGGAGCTTGTAAAAGCTCCGACTCACGATTTGCTAGCAATGCTCCCCTCCTTGATGCATCGGGGAGGGGTCGCGCCGCGTAGACACAGGCGGTCGGGGTGGGGTTTGAAATGGGCATAGACACGATATTCACCACTTCCAACGATTTCCTCAACACTCGCTGTAGCCGCAGGTCAGGCATTTGCGGCAATTCTCGGCGCGGATTAGGGTGATCGTCCCGCAAGCTGGGCACATGTCGGCGCCCGATATCGACGAGTTAATCGTTGTGCTTCCTTCCGCATCGAGCGCATCGGCATTGGTCTTGGCTTGCTCGATTGGCAGGTTCAGCTGCTGGGGCTGGTCTTCCGGGAAGAACTCCAGCTGCAAAACGCGGGCCACCGCATCCGGCAAGGACAGCACGCGCTTGGGTCCAAAGCCAATCGGGCGGGCGCCGCCAATATCTTGCAGCTGCTCGATAATCAGCTTGAGCATGTCGCGGCGATTATGCGGCGCGGTCGTGCGCAGCTGCAGCGAGATCATTCGGCCTAGGCTTTCGGCGTCGGCTTGAATATCCGTGCCCGCCTTGGCGATGGCGATAAAGACTTCAAAAGGATTCCCCTGATCATCGTGGTTGATGGTGATGTAGGCGGTGCCAAAGGGCGTCTGCGTTTTGACCGTGCGCCCCTGCAGGATATCGGGTCTGGGATAGACATGATGCGGCGTGGTGGCTGGCTCCGTGCCCTCCCCCTTGAGATCCTCCATTTCGCTTTCGGCGCGTTCATCGCCCTTGAGCATCAACACCTGTTCATCGCGGCTGCCATCGCGATAAATCGTCCCGCCTTTGCAGCCGAGCTGGTACATATATTTGTACAGCTCGCTGACTTGCTCGACGGTGTAATCGTTTGGCACGTTGCAAGTCTTCGAGATGGCGCTGTCGATCCAGCGCTGGAAGGCGCCTTGCACTTTGATATGCTCATCGGGCGAGAGGTCCATCGCGGTGACGAAGTGCTCGGGCAGGGCGTCGGCGTCGGGGTTCGCCTCGTACCACTCCTTGACGATTGGCACTTGCTCTTCATGCAAGCCGAGGCGGCTCTTGCGGTAATAAACCCAGGAGAAAAATGGCTCGACGCCGGTCGAGGTATTAACCATGGTGCCGGTGGTGCCGGTCGGCGCTTGCGTCAGCAGCGTAACATTGCGGATGCCATCGCGGCGAATCTTCTCGCGCGCGCTCTTGGGCATCGCCTGCATGAAGCCGCTTTCCAGAAACTTCTCAGCCTCAAACATGGGGAAGGCACCTTTTTCCTGCGCCAAATCACTGGATGTTTCGTAGGCGGTGATGGCGATGCTGCGGTAAATCTCGTCGATTACCGCGACCGATTCATCGCTGCCATAACGTATGCCGAGCTTCAGCATCAATTCAGCGATGCCCATGGTGCCCAAGCCAACGCGGCGCTCCGACAATTGAACGTCTCGGTTCTCCTCGAAGAAATAAGGCGTGGTGTCGATGACGTTATCGAGGAAGCGCGTCGCATAAGCGATCGTCCGCCGCAGCTCCGCCCAGGCGACATCGTGCCGCCGCTCATCGTAAAACTTCGACAAGTTTATTGCGCCCAAATTGCAGACTGAAAAAGCGCCAAGCGGCTGTTCGCCACAAGGATTGGTGCAGATTTGCGGGTTGAAGTACCAGCTGTTTGCCATCTTGTTGCTGCGCTCGCGGAACCAGACGCCCGGCTCCGCACTGGCCCAGGCGCTTTCGATGATCGCGTCCCATAGCTCGCGCGCCTTGATTGTCTTGTACTGCGTGACGGGTCGCCCAGCCGCCCGCCAGGTATCCAAATCGCCGTCCCATAGCTCATCAAAGTCCGGCGCGCGGGTATCGGGGAATGCCAGTTCCCAATCGTCATCGGCTTCGATGGCTGCCATTAACTTGTCCGAGACGCCGACGCTGATATTGGCGTTGGTGATTTTGCCCGTCTCCCGCTTGCTGTTGATGAAGTTGAAAATATCCGGATGCCAGTCATTAAGTATGAGCATCAGCGCGCCGCGCCGGCTGCCGCCTTGCTCGATGAGACCGGTGACAAAGCTGTAAAGCCCCCCCCAGGAAACCGCGCCGCTGGATCGGCCGTTGACGCCTTTGACGTAGGCGTGCCGCGGGCGCAGGCTCGAGAGATTGATGCCCACGCCGCCACCGCGGGACATGATCTCGGTCATCTGTTTCAGGGTGGTCATGATGCCATCGCGGGAATCTTGTGGCGACGGGATGACGTAGCAATTGTAATAGGTCAGGTCTTGATCGGTGCCGGCCGCGGTCAAGATGCGCCCCCCCGGCACAAACTTCCAATCATCAAGCAGCCAGCGGAATTTCTCCTGCCACTGGGCTTGCTTAACGTCGCCCGTTTCGGTTTCGGCGACGCCGCGCGCCACCCGGTCCATCATCTGCCCGGGCTCGGTTTCAATCGGCTTGTCCACATGCTCCAGATCGCGAACCACTACGTCGCCATCAAGCAGCTTGATCGTGACCTGGGGCCGGTCAATCGCCTTTACTGTGCCGATTTCGCGCTGGCCCGTCTTGGCATTGACGACCACGATGACAGTGTCGCCGACAGACAAGCTCGCCCGTGTCATATCTTTCTGAGCGTAGCGATCGAGGAAGATTTTGTAGCCAAGTTCGTGCAATGTGCTGGTGCTTGTTTGTTGCTGTATCATGACGGGGGATATCCTACAACTGAGCAAGAGATTTACTCGCTTAACTTCGCACATGAAGAAGAAAGTCTGCCAAATTTGACAACTAGATTATAATCGTGATGCTAAGCGGATTGCAACGCTTGAAGAGCGCGGGAGTGTCTAATTTTGTGGATATTGGAGTGCAGCTCCGACTCTGGATTTGCTAGCAATGCTCCCCTCCTTGATTCATCGGGGAGGGGCGCGCCGCGTAGACACAGGCGGTCGGGGTGGGGTTTGAAATGGGCATATCCACGATATTCGCCACTCCCGCGTGATATAAATTACGACTCATGGGCTTCGGTGCTTATTGTGCCAAACGGGAGCGGGAAGCCTCCCCGTCGACGTAGAAAAAGTGGGCTTGTTAGCCCACCTTCATTCGCTTGGGACTGCTATGCTGCTGTTACTGACGGCGATTGCGCTTCCGCAGGAAGGCTGGCAGTTCCGTGTTTTTGGGGTCGATGTTGTCGTAGGTGCGCGGGTCTTCCTGTGGTGGGGAAGGGGGAGCGAGGCGATTGCGCTGGAACGGCGATGAACCCGACCCGCGGGCGGCTGTATTCTCGCTAGGCGGCTGCACTTCTACCTCTTCGTAGATCTGGCGCTGTACGGCCGGGGGCTGCGGCAGCGGCGTCGTCTGACGAATCGGCAAGGCACCAGCTTCCTTCATCGTGGTTTCCAGCCGGCTGCGCTCAAAGCCAGTGGCGATAACGGTAATATGAACTTCATCGCCCATGCTTTCGTCAATGTGGGCGCCAAAGATGAGATTGCATTCCGGATGCGCGCTGTCTTTGATGATGGCAGCCGCTTCATTGACTTCAAACAGCGTCAGGTCGCTGCCGCCGGTTATCGAGAACAAGATGCCGCGCGCGCCATCAATGGTCACATCAAGCAAGCCGCTGGTAATCGCTAACTCAGCGGCTGACCGAGCGCGGTCGTCGCCGGCCGCCCGCCCCACCGCCATCAAAGCCGCACCGCCTTCAGACATCACGGTGCGCACATCGGCGAAATCGAGGTTGATTAAGCCGGGCACGGTAATTAATTCGGAAATGCCTTGGATGCCTTGGCGCAGCACATCATCAGCCAGCGAGAAAGCTTGCTGCAGGGTCGAGCGCTTGTCTGCCATTTGCAACAGGCGATCGTTGGGAATCACGATCAGCGTGTCAACTTGGCTCTTCAGCGCTTCAATGCCAGTCTTCGCCAATTGAGCGCGGCGTGTGCCCTCAAAGGTGAAGGGCCGCGTGACGACGCCAATCGTCAGCGCCCCGAGTTCTTTGGCGATCTGCGCGATGATTGGCGACGCGCCGGTGCCGGTGCCGCCGCCCATGCCACAGGCGACGAAGATCATGTCGGAACCGCGCAGCACCTCGAGCAGGTCTTCCGAGCTCTCTTCGGCGGCTTTGCGCCCGATTTCCGGGTTGCCGCCAGCGCCCAGCCCGCGGGTCAGCTTATCGCCGATGCGAACGCGCGTCTTCGCCTTAGACAGCATCAGCGCCTGGTTATCGGTGTTTACAGCAATGAACTCGACGCCGCCAAGACCTTCGTTGATCATGCGATTGACAGCATTGCCACCGCCGCCGCCAACGCCAACAACTTTGATCTGCGCGAAGTTTTCCCCTGTTATCAAATCATTGACCATAATGTCTACCCTCGTGTATCAGCGCGTTGAGCCACGCGCACGGTTCATTCCATTGCTCATTGTACGCGCATCGGCAACAAGCGCAATCCAAATATGCGGCAATAATTCACATCAATAATTCTCTGGGCTTCTCAATCATCCTGCGGCAGAAAGCGGCGGATAATCTCGTTCATCCGGCGCCCCCACTGGTTCATTGGAATTCCTATTGTATCGACAACTTCCGGCTCGGCCATCGCGTCCATCTCTAGCCCCAGGCGCAGCAAACCAACACTGGTGCTGTAGGCGGGGTTCTTGAGCGTATCGGCGATACCGGTAATTCGCTCCGGATGCGCCAAACGCACTGGCATGCTTAGTATGCGCGAAGCCAAGTCCCGATAACCGGGCAATTGAGAACTGCCGCCAGTGATGACCGCGCCGGCCCGCAATAAGCCGGCATAACCCGAGCGCTTAATCTCTTTTTCCAGCAGCTCGAAGATTTCCTCGAACCGGGCTTCGATCACCATCGCCAGGTCGCGCCGCGAAACGGGCAGAATCTCGCCGCCGAATGGCTCTACCGGGAAGACTTCCGATTCGCTCACGGCGTTCATATCGGCATGACCGCGCTGAATCTTGACTTGCTCAGCCAAGCCGAAGGGGACGCGCATCCAGTAAGTGATGTCTTGGGTGACGTGGTTGCCGCCGACGGGGATGATCGCGGTATGCCAAACGGTGCCGTCAATGAAGATGGCCAGGTCGGTCGTGCCGCCGCCGATATCGATGACGACAGCGCCCATCTCTCGCTCGTGATCGGTCAAGACAGCGTCGCCAGCCGCCAGCGGATTCAAGATAAAACGATCGACCAGCACACCGGCCGATTCCACCGCGTCTTCGAGGTTGGCCAGGCTGGTCGTCGAAGCGGTGATAATATGCGCGTCGACCTCAAGGCGGAAGCAGTGCATGCCCAGCGGGCTGCGGATGCCCTCCTGCCCATCGAGCGTGTAGCTGCGCGGCACGACGTGCAAAATCTCGCGGTTGTGGGGGATGGCGATATTGCGGGCGACGCTCATCGCTTTGTCGAGGTCTTCTGGCCCCACGCTGCGCGAGCCGACGATGGTCGCTAAGCCACGGCTGGTCAGCGACGAGATATGGCTGCCGGCTACGCTGACGAAGGCGCGGTTGATGTCGTAGCCGCTGGATTTCTCCGCCTTGCGCACTGATTTGGCGATGGCGGAAGAGAGCGCGCCCACATCATTGACAACGCCTTTCTTCATGCCATCGCTTGGCTCGATGCCTAAACCGACGACATAGACATCCTCGGGGCGAACCTCGCCAACGATCGTACAAATCTTGTGCGTGCCAACATCAAGGCTTACTACTAAATCACCCATGTCGATCTAAAGCTCCCATAATACGCTGTAGAACGGTGCATTAGGGTTCGCGATATTCAATTCGGCAATTGGAATTGCGCGACTGATTATGTTCTCCACCAGCACGTTATACATTTTGACTTTCTCGCTCATGACCGCTGCCGAGTCGCTGCCCATCCAAACCTGCCAGCCTAATTCATTGGTCCAACCCAAGCCATGAATCGGGTGCAAACGAAGGTGCTCGCCTTCGGGCAGTATCTCTTGCAGCCGCAGCGCGCCTAATACCATCTCTCCGCTAAAATCTTCCGCCCTTAATGTGCCGCCGTATTCGCTTTCAGTAATGAGATTGACATGCAGCAGATTGGGCATCTCGGCTCGGGCTTGCATCACCCGCCCTTGAATGTCAATCCATGTCTCTGCGCCCGCGTCCGACCAAACGATGGCTGGCTGCCGTTCTTGTACATTGATGGTTATCAGGTTTGGCGGCCAACCCAGCGTAACCGAGATATCGGCGATCGATGAAGAGCGCAAGACACTTTGACGAATCTGCTCCGGGTCGAGCCAAAACATATGATAATTCGCGATATCAGAAAAGGCGAAGACCTCCTCGCGCGTGACATGGTTGTTGCCTCGCACTTGAATCGACCGCACATAAAACACGTCGCTGGTAAAGAACAGCATCAATATAGCGCAGAACAAGACAAACATCGCCGCGCTTGCGATGCGCCAGCGTGAAAAAGCGCGGCGCCGCTCTCTGCGCGCCGTCGGCCTTCGCTTAGGCACGGTACCGGGCGCCACCCGATGCAGCACGCCGGGCGCGCGATCCGGCTGCCTTCTTTGAGCCTGGACGTGACTTGACACTCGGGGTCTTCCACTGGTAGCTGGATGTGACCGTCGCTCAATACGGCTTCAGTGTACTATCGCTCATAATACGGCGCAAACTGACAGGGGCGCAATATCAATCCCAGTCGCCCAGAGTCTGGATCTCCAGCTCAAGCCGCCGGCCAGAAACTTCTTCGACCCGTTGGCGAACTTGGCGGATGAGCTCATAATAATCAGCGGCGGTCGCTTCGGCGCCGAGGTTGACGAAAAAATTGGCATGGACCGGGGAGACTTGAACCGCGCCAACGCGCAGCCCCTTGAGGCCCGCCGCTTCGGTTAAGCGCCCGGCGAAATCGCCTGGTGGGTTTTTGAAGATGCTGCCAAGGCTGGCGCCCGCTGGCTGGCTGCGGCGGCGATACTCGTTATTCTGCTCCATGCGCGCCTGGATTCGCTCCGGGGCAGCAGGCAGCAGCCTAAATTGCGCCTCTAAGATGAAGTAGCGCCGGTCTGCTCGCTGCTTCAGCCTTGATTGGCGGTAGTCATATTCAAGTTCGTCGACCGCGTACCAGCGCTGCCCCCGGTCCGCTTCGAAGACCAGGGCGCGCCTGAGCCGGCTGGCGATATCGCTGCCATGGGCGCCAGCATTGTTGACCACCGCGCCGCCGACAGTGCCAGGCACAGCAATCGCCCATTCCAAGCCCGTCAAGCCCTGTTCCAGGCAATAGCGCGACAAGCGGATGAGGCTGGTCCCGCTGCTGGCGGTTATCAGCGCCGCGCCCTCATGGTCTTCCCGCTTGATTTGCGCCGCGCGATTGATAATCGTCAAACCGCGGATGCCGGCGTCCGACACCAAGATATTGGCACCGCCGCCGATGATGGTCACGTCAAAGCCCTGCCCCCAAGCCAGCTGTAAGAGGTTCTGCGTATCGCTGTAATCGGGCGCTCGGGCAATATAAAGATAATCAGCCAGCCCGCCGAGGCGCGCTGCCGTATAGCGAGCCAGCGATTGCTTCTGCTGCAGCCCAGCTATCGAAGCGGCATCCAGCGGCGGCCTCAGCATTAGAAGCCCTCGGCGAGGAATTTATCAGCGATGACATTGGCGTCGCCGGCGCTGAAAATCAGAATGACAGCCGGCGGGCAAACGCTGCGGCGCAAGGTCTCGACCGCATCGTCAAAGCTAGGCGCGAAATCGGCACGGCAATGGCTAGACATCGCTTCTGCCAGCGCGCTGCTGGTAATGCCTGCCAGCGGCGCCTCGCGCGCGGCGTATATTGGCGTAATCAGCGTCCGGTCCGCGCCCGCAAAGGCGCCGATGAAACGAGACCAGAATTGCTTCACCCGCGAAAAAGTGTGCGGCTGCCAGACAGCCCAGATTTGATGCGCGGGATAACGCAGCCGAGCCGCCTCGATATTGACCTGAATCTCGGTAGGGTGGTGGGCGTAGTCGTCAACAAGGATCACGCCGTCGCGCTCGCCGCGGATTTCAAATCGCCGCGCGGTGGCTCTAAAGCTGCGCAGCGCCTTGGCGCTTAGTGCCGGGCGGACGCCACGCAAACTGGCGGCCGCGATTGCCGCCAGCGCATTGAGCACGTTGTGCGCGCCGGGCACGCTCAGAGTCAACTCGGCTTGTGGCGACCCATGGCGTGAAATCATGGCTGTTACCAGCGCGCCCCGGTATTGCAAATCCGCCGCCCGCCAGTCTGCGGCTGGGTTATGGATGCCGTAAGTCGTCACCAGGCTCCCGTCGCTTTGCCGCGCCTCAGCGAGTTGAAGCGCGCCGTCGTCGTCGGCGCAGGCAACCAGCTGGTTCTGGCGCTTCAGCGTATTGAGGAATTGACCGAATGCCGCCTGCAATTGCGCCGGCGTTTTGAAGAAATCAGGATGATCATGCTCGACGTTGGTCACTACCGCCAGCTGCGGCTCAAGCCCGAGAAACATATTGTCGTACTCATCGGCTTCAATGACAAAGGCAGAGCCCGCGCCTAGCGCCGCATTGCGGCCGCTATTCGCCATCGTACCCCCAACAATATAGCTGGGGTCTTTGCCGGCGCGCTGCAAGATATGGACGATCATGGAAGTGGTGGTCGTCTTGCCATGCGTGCCGGCTACCGCAATCGTATCGTAATCGCCCAGCATCGCGCCGATGAAGTCCTGGCGCTTGTAAACGGGGATATGCCGCGCCCGCGCCGCCTTAATCTCAACGTGGTCGGCTGGGGCGGCTGAGGTCGTCAATACCATATCCGCCCCCTGTACATAACGCGCGTCATGGCCAATGTAAAGCCGCGCGCCAGCCTGCCGGAGCGAGTCCGTCAGCGGGCTGGCTCTCAAATCCGAGCCGCTAACCGCCCAGCCGCGCTCGAGCAGAATTCGCGCGATTGCCGAGAGACCGGCGCCGCCGATCCCGATGATGTGAATGCGCTGCCCAGGCGCCAGCTGCAACATCTTAGGCTGCGCCCGTTTCGATTAGCAGGCGAGCCAAAGCCGCCGCGCCAGCGGGATTGGCCAGCGCGCGCGATTGCCGGCTCATCTCGCTCAGCCGCGCCTCGTCGCGCAATAGCGCCGACACCGCCTCGTAGAGCTGGACCGACAGGTCTTCGTCGTTCAGCCGAATTGCCGCGCCCCGTTCGCTGAGATAATCGGCATTCACTTTTTGATAGCGCCAGGCGAAAGGGTAGGGCACAAGAATCGCCGGCAGCGCGAAGAGCGGCAGCTCCGCCAGGGTACTGGCGCCCGCTCGGCACAGGGCTAAATCAGCGGCGGCGAAAGCCAGCCCCATGTCATCATGCAAATAGGGGAATGCGCGATAAGCCGAGTGGTCTCTTAATTCCCCCGCCTGGCGCAGCGCCCGCTCCCAGTCCCGCTCGCCGGTGATGTGCAAGATCTGGGTGCCATCATCCAGCAGCCGCCCGAGGCATTCGCCCAGCGCGATATTGATATTTTGCGCGCCGCGGCTGCCGCCGAAGACGAGCAGGGTCTTGCGCCTTGCCTCCAGTTTGAAGTGCGCGAGCGCCTCTTTCCGGCTGGCGCTCAGCCGATTTTCCTGCAGCGGATAACCAGTGACGACGGTTGCCGCCGCGGGGAAGAATCGCGCCGATGCTTCGACAGTGATGGCGATTTTGCGCGCGAAACGCTTTAGAACCTGAATCGTCAAACCGGGTTCGATATCCGGCAGATAGATCACGATGGGAATGCCTAAGGCACGCGCCGACAGCGCCAAGGGCAAGTTCGCCCAGCCGCCGGTCAGCAAGATGACCTTTGGGCGGATACGCAAGAGCTTGAGCAGGGACTGGAACGAGCCGACGCTTAGTTTAACCAGGCTCAAGGCGGCTCGAAGCGGATTGACGCCATGCAAGGGACCAGCGAAGACTTCGTGATAGCTGCGGAATTCGAGCTCCGAACTCAGCGCCAGCTTGCGCTCCATGCCGCCCACCGCGCCGACGAAATGCAGCTCGTGCCTCTCGCTATTGTCCCGCAGCAGGGCTTGGGCGGTCGCCAGCGCGGGATAGACGTGCCCGCCGGTTCCGCCAGCTCCGATCAAAACTCGCAATATCGCTTCTCCGTTCCGCGCTGGATTTACGCCGCGTCGCGACGCGATGAACGCTCAGCATGAAGCCGACGCCTATCATCACCACCAGCAGATTGGACCCGCCAAAGCTGATGAATGGCAAAGGCACGCCGGTTGAGGGCACCGCCCCGGTCATCACCGCGATGTTCAGCAGCGCCTGAATGATCACCCAGGAGGTGAAGCCGACGCACAAGAGCGAGCCGAAAGTGTCCTTCGCGCGGCGGGCAATCTGAAAGCCGCGGATGGCGAAGACGATGTATAGGGCAACCACCAGCGCCGCCCCCAAGACGCCAAGCTCCTCGCCGAGGATGGCGAAGATGCTATCGGTATGCGGTGCCGGCAGCGCCCCAAATTTCTGCTCCGAGTGGCCGATGCCGACGCCGATCCAGCCGCCGCGCAGGAAGGCGGTTATCGCCTGCAGCGTGTGGTAATCCGACAGGGTGACATCGCTGAAGCCAGCCAGAAAATCAGCGATTCGCTGCTGGGCGTAGGGCCGGCTCTCCACCACGATGAAGCCGACGGCACCAGCCAAGCCGACCACCGCCCCGATGTGAAGCATATTCGCGCCCGCCACAAAAAACATGACGCCAGCGGTGAGGGCAACGATGGCGGCTGAGCTCAAGTCCGGCTGTGAAACAATCAAGCCGCTCAAGGTGCCGACGACAATCAGAAAGGGTATCAAGCCGAAAAAGAAACTATCGACCCGCGTCCTCTTGGAGCCTAGCCAGGCTGCCATGTAGAGCACAGTAGCGAATTCCGCCAATTCCCCTGGCTGGAAACGCCCGCCGCTGAAAGAACGCTGAGCGCCAAATCGCACCTCGCCGAATAATCGCACCGCCACCAGCAGCACAATCGTCACCAGCAGCAGCCAGAAAGCGAATCGCTTCCAAAAGCGATAATCGACCACGGCAAAGAGAGCCAGCATCAGTACCCCCAGCACCACGTTGCGCGCGTGCTCCTCAAAGAAGAAGCCGGCCGCCGTGCCGTAGGTCTTGTTGCTCCAGTCCCAAGTGGAGCTGAAGACCATCAGCGAGCCGATTGCCAAAAGCAAGCCAACCACCGCCAGAAGCGGCTTGTCCATCGTCGCCAGCAATTGCCGCCGTTGATTGGCGACCGGGCGGGGACCCCCATCGTTGACATCGGCGAAGCCCGCGCTCTGCCGTAACCGGCGGCGGATTCGACGGCGCCTGGAATCATGATTAACTTGCTCTGTCATCACATGCCTCGGCTTTACCAAGTCAATTATAGTTGAGATACCAATTGGCGAAAGTGCTCGCCGCGCTCGGCAAAATCTGTGTAGGCGTCATAGCTGGTGCCGCCCGGCGATAAGAGCACGACATCGCCCGCTTTCGCCAGCGCCGCCGCTTTCGTCACCGCCTGCGCCAGCGTGCGCGCCCGCGACACCTGGTCGCCGCCGACTTGCATTTTCGATAGCAGCCTCATCACCTTGCTCGATACTTGCTTGTCGCCATCGGCGCCGAAGACGATGATGTGCCGCGCCTTTTTCAGCGCGACCTGCAGCGCCGCCGCCCAAGGCAAGTCTTTGTCCGCGCCGCCAATCAGCAGCACGAGCGGCTCCTCATAACTGGCGAGGGCGGCCAGCAGGCGCTCAGGCGCGGTGGCGATGCTGTCATTCACCCAGGCGATGCCATTGTGCGCGCGCACCGTTTCCAGGCGATGCTCAACCGCGGTGAAGGCGCGTATCGCCTGGCGCATCACACTGGGCCTGAGGCCGGGGCGGTCGATCGCCAAGCCCATCGAGCCAGTGATGGCGCAGGCGGCCAGCACATTTAAGACATTGTGCTCGCCGCGCAGGGGGATATCCTCCCGCTCGCAGACCACATGCGGGCTGGCATCAAAACTGGCTGAGCCGGCGACAAGCAGCCGGCTGCCCAGCATAAAAGCGCCAGCCGGCGTCATTTCATAGCGGCTGAAAGCCAGCAGTTCGCCTTGGACGATCCGCTCAAAAGCCTTGCTGCCCGCGTCATCCCAGCCGAGAACCGCCACATCGCTGCTCTGCTGGTGGCGCAGAATGTTCGCTTTCGCCGCCGCGTAGCGCTCAAAGCTGCCGTGCCTATCGAGGTGGTTTGGCGTCAGATTAAGCAGAGCCGAGACCTGCGGGCTCACCGTCATCAACTCTAACTGAAAGCTGGAAAGCTCCATCACAACAATATCATTTGGGCTGATGCGCGGCAGTTCCTCGATTAGCGGATTGCCGATATTGCCGCCCAGCCATACTCGGTAGCCAGCCCGTTCCACGATGCTGGCAACCAGGGCGCTTGTTGTGGTCTTGCCCGCGCTGCCAGTAATGCCGATTACGGGCGCCGGGCAACGCTCCAAGAAAAGCTGGGCGTCATTGGCGAAGGGGATGCCACGTTCGCGCGCCAAGCTCAGCACCGGCAAATCCAGCGGAACGCCGCCGGAAAGGCAGATGCAGCGCGCCCCAATCAAGACATCTTCCGCATGCCCGCCGAGCTGAAAGCGGACGCCCGGATAATCGCGCCGGCGCAAGCCCAATTCTTTCGCGCTGCGGCTATCCGTCACTGTGACTTCAGCGCCCACCGTCGGCAGCCAACGCGCCAGCGCTTTGCCTTGGCGGCCGAAGCCAAAGACAACGACTCTCTTGCCAGCCAGGGAATCTCGTTCAACCATTGTTGCGAAGCTGTCTCTATCACTCGCCCAAGCAAATAAACACACTCAATTATAGTGGAATGGTATTTTGTGGTATGTCGCCAGCGAGCCAGATGCTGTTCGCAATGGGGAGAAGGGCTGAATGAAGATGATTTGCCTCAGGCTCGCCGAAGTCGCAGGGCGCTTCTGCAAATTGCCCGAATCCTGTTTCCCAATTTGGGCGACCGGGCCACTCAGCGCGAGGGAGCATTATTTCATTGCGATGCCAAGCCCGCGATGCCAAGCCCGCGGCCGTGGGTTGAGGCTTGGGCGCAGCTTAGAGCAGCGCCAGCGCCACGCCGACGAATGCGCTCAGAATGCCGATCAGCCAAAAGCGCTGCACAATCTGCGTCTCGCTCCAGCCGCCTAACTCAAAGTGATGATGAATTGGCGTGCGGCGGAAGGGTCGAATGTCCACGCCGTAGAAGCGCCGGCTCAGCTTGGCTGACGCGACTTGCAGCATCACGCTCAGGATTTCCATCATCGGCACGATGGCGATGATAGGCAGCAGCAGCCATTCCCCCGTCATCACGGCGACGGTGCCCAGGGTGGCGCCCAATGCCAGCGAGCCGGTGTCGCCCATGAAGAGCTGCGCCGGGTGCGCGTTGTACCAGAGAAAGGCAAAACAGGCGCCCACGATGACGAAACAAAGCTCGACCATGTAAATCTGATTCTGCAGGAAGGCGATGATGCCGTATGCGCCGAATGCGCTGGCGCTAATGATGCCGGCCAGCCCGTCCAGCCCATCGGTTAAATTGGTGGCATTGGATGTGGCAACGATGATGAAGGTGCTTATGCATATGAAGAGCACAGGGTGCAGCGGGATTCTCGCATTGATGAGGGGGATATCCAGCCGGTTGGCGTAGGAGAATTCAAAATAAGAAATGACCGTTGACGCAGCCAGCGCCAACAGAATCTGCAAGACGAATTTCAGCCGGCCCGAGAGCCCTTCGCCGATATTGCCGCGCGAGGTCTGAATGCCTTCCCAGTCATCAATCAAGCCGAGCAGGGCAAAGCCAATCAGCACGATAAGGGGCAAGAGAATGCTGCGCCCTTCGCCTTCTTCGACGATGCGCGAGATGTTGAGCGCCAAGGTGACGGCGATGGCAGGCAAGATAATCATGATGCCGCCCATGGTCGGCGTGCCGATCTTCCGCACATGGTGGCTGTCCATCAATTCGGCGCGTATCTGCTTGCCCAGTTTGAAGCGATGCAGAAGCTCGACAAATGGGCTGCCCCAGATGACACCGAGCAAAAAAGTCGCGCCGCCTACACTGAGCGCCAGCGGAAATTGTCCGTCCATGCGCCTCGGTTTCTAGCTTTCGTCTGCGTTGGCGCCCGCCTCAGCCGCTACCAGCCGACTGCGGACTTCATCATCGGGTATTTCGAGCAGAATCACAAGCCGGTCCGCGATTTTCTTGAAAATATGCGGGGCAACCGCGTGGCCGTAATATTCTTTGGGGCGATCCAGCTTGACCAGAATGAGCACTTGTGGGTCATGAGCCGGCAGCGCGCCGATGAAAGTCACAATCGTTGAGTGCTCGCCGTATTCCTGCCCGACCGCGGTCGAGATCCAGGCGGTGCCAGGCTTGCCGGCGACGGTATAACCGCGCATGAATGCGCCGGGCGCGCCTTCGCGAACGACGCGAATCATCAAGTCGCGCACGATGGCGGCGGTGTCTGAAGACAGGACGCGGCGAATAGTGCTTGGATAAGCCTCTTCAAGGCCATCTTCTCCTATCACCTGCCGGACGATGCGCGGCTGCCGCATGATGCCGTCATTGGCCAGCGCGCTGAAGGCGGTGATTAGCTGCATGGATGTTACTTTCATTTCTTGCCCGAAGCTGTTGTAGCCCAGCGAACTTTCGCTCCAGTTGGTATCGCCGGGGATCTTTAGGTCGCCCGGGTCTTCCGCGAAGAGCCCGACGCCAGTCGGCTGGCCGAAGCCAAATGCGCGCATGCGGCTGTAGAATTCTTCCGTGCCCATCGCCAGCCCAATGGTGGCTGCGCCCGCGTTCAGCGAGTGGGTCAAGACAGTTGCCGCATCCGCTGTCCCGTGCGACTGAAAGTTTCTATTATAAATTTTCTGCCCGCCCACTTCCAGCAGGCCGGTGTCGTTGTAAGTCCAATAGGGGGTGATCGTGCCAGCCTCAAGCGCGCTGGCAACGGTCAGCGCTTGCATAATCGACCCCGGTTCGTAGACATCCTGGACCGCGGCATTCTCCAGCAGGCTCGGGTCTTCGACTTCCAGAAAACGGTTTGGGTCCATGGTCGGGTAATTTGCCAGCGCCAGCACATCGCCGACGCGCGGGTCCATCACGATGACAGTGCCGCGGAAGGCTTGGTACTCTTCCACCGCCGCTTTCAATTCGCTCTCGACCCAGAACTGTACATCGCGGTCCAGCGTCAGCACGATATCTTTGCCGCGCTGCTCGGCGGGGCGGTCTTCGGGCAAATCCAAGGGGACGTTGCTGATCGATAGGTCAAGCACGCGCCCCGAAAGCGTATCGTTGAAGGCGCCTTCGACGCCGAGCGAGCCGACCAGCCCTTCATCCAGCACGATGCCGATCACATGTGCCGCCAGCGAGCCTTGCGGGTAGAAACGCTTGGGAATCTCTTCCAGCCCGAGGGAGATTTCATCGAGGGCGGCGATGGCTTGGCCCTGTTCCGCCGATATGGGACCCGCGACAAATTCCCAAACATTCTCGCTGTTTATCTTGCGGAAGAGCTCGAACTCGTCAATGTCTAGGATGGGCGCCAGCAGTTTCATCAAGGCTTCGTCATTAGCCACCAGCGCCGGGCTGACGCCGAGACGGTATTGCACGATATTGAATGCCAGCGGCTCGCCGTCTCGGTCAAATATCAGGCCCCGCTCGGCTGGCACGCGCAGCGTCGTATTCGTGACTGAGCTGCCGATCTTTTCCAGCTCCTGGCGCACGGAACGCGGGAAGAACTGGAAATTCGCCAGATTGATTACCAAGAAGGCGGCTCCTAATATAAGGAAGATGGCTACAAATGGCAGCCGAGCCTGGATTATCGATTGCTGCGGGCTGAGTCCTTGCATGCGGTCGAATGCTCGCGTCAATTGCCGAAAGATTCAAATTGGTCTCGCAGGAGGCTGAATTGCCGCTCCAGCCAGCCACTGAAAGTTTCTTGGTAAACGGAGGGCGCCTCGTCGAGCGGTTCCGATGCTCTCGTTTCTAACTGAGCGAAGGCTCGCTGCGGATTGTAGTCTTCGATCAAGAGGTAGTCGATGTCTGTATTGCTCGCGGGCCGAAAGCCAATCTCGAGCGCGCGGGCATAGAGGCGCGGCACCGTGCGAAAACTGGCGATCTCCCCGATGAGCTGCTCATTCTGACGTTTCAGTTGGTCGCGGCGGCTGATCAAATCTTCAATCTCACGGTTGGTAATGGCGAATGAAGCCACCCGCGACAGATACAAACTGCCCAAGATAAGCAGCACAGCGACGCCCAGAATCGCCATCGTGGTCGCCTGGTTGCGCGTGCGAAAGCGTTTGCGACTGAATGTGTGCTGAAACCAGGTCTGTGACATTGCCCGCTGCTATCCCTGTCTGCGCTGTGCGCCGCCAGCGCCGGTATGCTTACAAATGTATTCGGAATGGGATATCACGCAACTCGCCATCAAGCGCGTTCCAGTTTTTCAACGACGCGGAGCTTGGCGCTGCGGCTGCGCGGGTTGGCGCGTATTTCTTCGCGCGCTGGCACAATCGGCTTGCGATTGACCAGCCAGACTTGCGCCACCGTCTCTTCGATAGAAGCCATCCCGGGCGGCGCGGTCACTGTTTTGGATAGCTTTCTGAAACATTGCTTGACGATCCGGTCTTCCAGGCTGTGAAAGCTGATCACCGCCAGCCGCCCCCCGGGGCGCAACAAGTCGACAGCGATAGGAAGCGCCTTCTCGACCGACTCCAATTCTCGGTTGACGGCAATGCGCAGCGCTTGAAACACCCTAGTCGCCGGATGCGTCTTCACTGATCGGCGGGCGGGTCTCGGCTGGACCCGCGTCACCAGCTGGGCCAGCTGCCGCGCCGAATGAATTGGGCGCTGCTCGACGATAGCGCGGGCGATTCGACGTGCGCCCCGCTCCTCGCCATAACGATAGAGTAGGTCGGCCAGCTCCGTGGCGGGCAAGCCGTTGACCAAGTCCTGCGCTGACGGGTCCCCGCTGCCCTCGTCGAAGCGCATATCCAAAGGCGCATCATAGCGAAAGGAGAAGCCCCGCCGCCGGTCATCCAATTGCAGCGAAGACAAACCCAGGTCCAGCAGAATGGCATCGACGCTGTCCCAGCCCATCGCTTTGGCAGAAGTTGACATATCAACGTAACTGCCCTGGACGAGGCGCGCGCGGTCGCCATAGTGCTGCAGTCGCGCAGTGGCGCTGGCGATCGCGCTGCGGTCCAAATCGAGGCCGAGAGCCTGTTCGATGCCGGCCTTCATCAGCGCCAGGCTATGCCCGCCCCCGCCGACTGTGCCATCAATCAGCCGCTTTACCGCCTCGTCCTCAGCGCGCAGGGCGCTAATGACTTCGCCTTGCATTATCGAAATATGCTGGTTCATCGCGCCACATGCGCAGCCTCGCTGCCAAGCGCTAAGCATATCGCATCCTGCAATCGCTGTTGAGTCCAATTAGCCGCCTAGGGCAATCGCATCAAAATCATTGTGCGTCTTTCGCCACGTAAAATTACAAAATGTAGGGCTTGTCCGGTACTTTAGGATTCGCGATCGCCCTTTGGTTTACCCCCCTCGGTCCTCCCATTGAAATGGGGGGATGAGCACTGATTTGTCGTGATTATCGCTAATGTGAACTTGGATTCAAGCAGAATTGGCATATTTTATAGAGTTTGCAATATCCTAGCTCCCCTTCCCTAGCTTGCTGGGGCAAGGGGCTGCGCCGCGTGGGGTCGCGTAGGGTCGCGTAGACACTGACCCGCCGACACTGACCCGCCGACACTGGCGGTCGGGGATGGGGTAGAAATGCGCATTAAAAACTCAGTAGCGGACAAGCCTTACATTTTGTAATTTTAAGTGGCGAACGACGCAAAATAATTTGATGCGATCGCCCTGATTAGCCGCCCGCTCCGTTTTCGCCGCTGGCGGATTATGCTAGAATAAGTCAGATTTATCGCACACTCTGCGCTTATGCCCTACCAAAAACCGGCTCATATTGAAACAATCCTGAAGCATCTGCCAGCCAAGCCAGGCGTCTATCTGTTGAAGAATGGCTCCGGCAAGGTGATTTACGTCGGCAAGGCGAAACGCCTGCGCAATCGCGTTCGCAGCTATTTCACGGCCCAGGCTGACGGCAACAGCAAGACGCTGCGGCTGCGCGGGCAGGTTGATGACATTGACTTCATCATCACCGAGAATGAAGTCAAAGCGCTGATCCTCGAAGAAACGCTGATTAAGAAATACAAGCCGCGCTTCAATATCGAGCTCAAGGATGACAAGCGCTACCCGTATATCCGCGTCGGCTGGGGCGACGCTTTCCCCAAAGTCGAGACGACGCGCCGCATCGACGATGACGGCTCGCGCTATTTTGGTCCTTATTCGGCGATGTGGGTGGTGCAGAAGACACTGCGGGATTTGCGCAAAGCCTTCCCCTACTTGACCTGCGACCGAGAAATTACCGGCCAAGACCAGCGCGCTTGCCTATTTCACGATATCAAGCTGTGCAACGCGCCTTGCATTGGCGCCGTTACCCGCGATGAATATCGCTTCATGATTCAAGAATTGATGGATGTGCTGGGCGGGCGCGCCGAACAGGTTCGCAGGCGCCTCAAACGAGAGATGGAACAGGCGTCGGCCGCGCTCAACTTTGAAGCGGCGGCGGCCATCCGCGATCAACTCTGGGCGATAGATTTCATCACCAATAAACACAAAGCGGTTGGCAGGCATATGACCGACCACGATGTCATCGCCCTGGCTCGCGATGAGCGCGACGCGACGGTGCAGATCATGTTCATCCGCAATGGCAAGCTCATCGGCAGCGACTCGCGCGCCATGGACAATACCGAAGGCGAGAGCGACGCCGCCGTGCTCGAGCAATTCATCAGCCAATTTTACGCCTCGTCCTCCAATATCCCGCGTGAGCTTATTCTGCCCAATGCAGTCGAGGAAGCCCGCATCCTCGAGCGCTGGCTGAGCGATAAGCGCGCCAGCTCCAAAGTGACAATTCATGTGCCGCAGCGTGGCGACAAACGCAAGCTGATTGGCTTGGCGCAAGAGAACGCCCTCGAAAGCCTGCAAATGATGCGCGCCCAATACGAAGCCGATACCACCAAGCACGAGCAGGCAATGGCCGAATTGCAAGCGGCGCTGAAGCTCCCGCGTGTGCCCAACCGCATCGAGTGCTTCGATATCAGCACGACCCAGGGCACCGCTATCGTGGCCAGCCGGGTAGTCTTCGTTCGTGGCGTCCCCCGCAAAAGCGAATACCGCCGCTTCAATATCCGCACGGTATCGCACAGCGGCTCCGATGATTATCAATCCATGCACGAAGCGCTGACCCGCCGTTTCCTGCGTTGGAAGCGCGCCGATGAAGCGCAGGCGCAGGTCTCGCCCGATGGCAAAGACAAAGACGAGACTTGGCGCTTGCTGCCCGATCTGCTGCTGATTGACGGGGGGCTGGGGCAGCTCAATGTGGCGAAGTCAATCTTGGCTGAATTCGGCTTGTGCGAGCGTGTGCCGCTGGCGGCTTTGGCGAAACGGATTGAAGAGATCTTCCTGCCCGATCAGGCTGGTTCGATCTTGCTGCCGCGCCGCAGCGAAGCCCTCTATCTGCTGCAGCGCGCGCGCGATGAAGCGCATCGCTTCGCCATCGCCAGCCATCGCTCGCAGCGCCGCAAAAGGGGCATGGCCAGCCGCCTGGAGACTATCCCCGGCGTCGGACCGAAGCGGCGCAAGGTGCTGCTCAAGCACTTCGAGAACTCGATCGACGCCATCAAGGGCGCCAGTGTTTCTGAGCTGGCGGCGGTCAACGGCATCAGCAAAGAAGTCGCGCTGAACATCAAGAGCCACTTGGATTGAATTTATCCACAACTAATTGGTGGTTACGGAGCGCTACAAAGTCTACGGAAACTCAGTCTTGTCCCTACAGAATTTGCTCGTAAGAGCGTTAGCGTGTTTATGGTCTAGGTTGGGGAAAATTCTAAGCAAGTCTTCAGTTGTAATACTCCAAAAAGGAGTACCGGATGGCATTTCACGCCGGATGAGCTTTGCTGCCGCAATATCGCTTGATGGCAACCGTCTAACCAGCCTAAGTGCATACTTGTATGCACATAAATTATCGTATACAAAATCAACGCCTGTGATACCACATTTTCGTTGAACAAATGCAGAAAACGCACAGGCTACACCTTCTTCGAGATTGTTGACCTTGCACCCTTTTCTGGGATTAAGCAAGTGAATGACCTCATGCGCCATTTGGAATAGAACGAAATTCCATTTTTTACGTGCGCTTCGACCGAGTTTGATTTGAACCTGTTTTGACTCTTTGGGATCAGGAAAGAAAATGTGTGGATTTCTGTTTCCAAATATTGGTTGTGGTTTCAAATTCCAACACTTGTCTCGTACCCCAAATAGGTCTTCTGCCCACTCAAGAAGATCGTATTGAAGCTTCTCCAAGTTGTCATTGTCTCTGGCGTCGGGTCTTCCTGATGTCGGTAAAACGACTCTGCAACCCATATAATCTCCTCCATTTAGTCAGATAGTTGGCCGAATTCTCTGGAATTTTGCTAAATCCGCAGCTGATGCACATGACGGATGAAGCTCTGCTCGCGCAAGACTGCCATCACCGGCTCTGGCAGCGCGTCATCGAAATTCAAGACCGTCAAGGTGTTGCCGCCCGGCGCCGCCCGCCCCGTGTGCCAGCTGGCGATATTGATGCCGTTCTCCGCCATCAACGTGCCGACGCGCCCGATGACGCCTGGCTGGTCGTAACTGCCCATGATGAGCAGGTGCCCGCGCGGCTCAAAGTGAATCCGGTAATCGTTGATTTGCAGGATGTAGGGCTTCTGCCGATCGAGCAAGGCACCGTCGATGCTGATTGCTTCGCCGTCCTCCAATGTAACTTGGCAGGTGAGGACATTGCGGTATTCGCTGATTTTGATGCCTTTGGCTTGCGTGAGCCGCCAGCCGCGCTCAGCCGCCCGCAGCGGCGCGTTGACATAGCTGACGCTCTCGCCCAATATCGGGCTCAGCAGCCCTTTGAGAATGCCAACCGTCATTGGCTTGATCAGCCCATTCATATCGTCGCCGATGATTTCGATGGCGATGCGCCGAACCGGACTGCGCGCCAGCACATGTTGTAGCGCGCCGATGCTCTCAGCCAATTGCATATACGGGCGTATCTGTTCAAAAGACAAGCCCGGCAGCAGCGGCATGTTGACTACATTGCGGTAATCGCGGTCCGCTAGCGCATCGATGACTTGCTGGACGACTTGCAGTGACAGGTCCTGCCGCGCTTCGGCTGTGTTGTCGCCGATATGCGGTGTGTGAATCACATTGTCCAAGCCGATGAGCGGGCTGTTGAAGGGCGGTTCTTCGTTCCAGACATCAAGCGCCACCCCGCCCAAATGCCCGTCCAGCAGCGCTTGAGCCAGCAGTGTTTCTTTGATGATGCCGCCGTGGGCGGTGTTGATGAAGCGGGCGCCCGGTTTCATCTGACGCAGCGTATCGGCGTCAAAGAAGTCTTGTGTCTCTTTTGTTGCCGGCACATGCAGGCTGACGTAATCGGACGCGCTCAAGAGTTCAGGCAGGCTGACCAGTTGTATGCGCGCCTCATTGAACTGCTCCTCGCCGATGTAGGGATCGTAAGCCAGCACCGTCATGCCCAGCGCCAGGCAGAGATGCGCCACCCGCTGTCCCACGCGCCCAAGCCCGACCAAGCCAATCGTCTTGCCATGCAGCTGCGCACCGACTTGCTGCGCGCGATCAAAGAGCCACCAGCCCTCGCGCAAACTCTCATGCACAGCCGGCAGATTCCGGTTGAGCGCCAGCATCAGCGTCAAAGTGTGCTCAGCAGCCGAAACCGCGCTGACGCCCGGCGTGTTCATCACCAAGATGCCGCGCTCGGTGGCGTAATCAATGTCGATGCCAGTCAGCCCGGCTGACATGCGCGCGATCAATTTCAGCTTCGGCGCATGCTCCAGCAATGGCGCGTCCAGCTTGAAGTCCGAGCGGGTGATGATCGCGGTCGCGTCGGGCAGGGCGGCGCGCACGCTGGCGGTCTTGGGCGGCAGCGAACAGACCTGGCAGCCGCCGGCTTTCAGCAGCGCCATGCTCTCCGGCGTGAGATCGGTGGCGACGATGACCTGATGCTGGCTCAAGCGAAGGTCCCCTTTGATTTGAATTCAGCCAGGATATCGTCCAGGCTGTCATAGAGCTTGTCATTGATGCCGGCGAAATCAGCCAGGCGGGAGTGGGATCGATCGGGAACGGTGTAGCAGGTCATGCCAGCGGCGATGGCAGCTTGTGTGCCAGCCCGGCTGTCTTCCAGCGCCAGGCAATAGGCCGGCTCGATGCCGATTTGCCGCGCGGCATGCAGATAAATGTCCGGCGCCGGCTTGCCACGCTCGACGAATTCGGCAGAGAAGCGCTGCGGAATCAATTCTGCCCAAGCCATCAAAGGCAGGAAATGCTCAATGATCGCCTGCGATGAGCTCGACGCAATCGCCCGCGGGATGTCCAGCTCGGCCGCATATCGGACCAGCTCGTCAGCGCCGGGGCGGGGCTGGAGGCGTCCGGCCGACGCCTTCAGCATCCGCTCGGTAATCGCTGCTTCAATTGCCGCTGGGGAATCGCCCAATTTCGGATAATGACGCTGCAGAATGACGGCGAATTCGTCGACCCGCATCCCAATGCCAAGTTCGCGCAGCTCAGCCGAATAGCGGTAGCCGAACGATTCAATCAGCTCGACTTCAACTTCTTGCCAGATTGGTTCGGAATCGACCAGCAGGCCGTCCATATCAAAGATGATCGCCTGAAAAGTCATGCTAAGATGATGCCCTCATATTCGCTGATAAACTGGTCGCGCAGGCTCTCGGCGCGAAAAAGGACTGCCTCGGCTTGCAGCGCCAGTGCTAAGCCCCGGCGGAATACCGATTCATGCGCTGTGCCGCGCAGCGTATCCCAGCCGCGGCGCCCAACCGCCAGCGGGAGAACCGCCGCCAGCGACGGGCAGCGCAGGAAAACATCCGATTGCGCCCTGACTTTGCCGCGCGGGACAACCCCGCCGTAGCCGACGAAAAGATTAACCGCGCTCTTGGCCGCCAGATCCGATGCGCCATCGCCGATCATCAGCCGCCGCCCGGGCAAGTTTGCGGCTAGCTCCTTGATGATGGCTGATTTGCCGCTCGATACCGTCAGCGGTCCCTCATCATAATCGAGATAAGTCTTCGCCTGCTGTGCCTGCGGTTCTGTATAATCCCACCAGTGCCCGGCTAGCTCGTTGTACTCCAGCTCAACCGCGCGAATATTGGCTGGGTCGACGCCTAGCCGCCGCCCGAAGCCCTTCACCGCGTCTATCAAGCCGCCACTGATGATGAAGACCTGCTTGCCCAAAGCCTGCAGCGCCGCAATGACAGCCCCCGCATCGGCCACTGTCGTCTCCCAATAGCGCTGCTCCACCGCTTTGAGCTGGGCACGCGTGGGTTTTATCGCTTTCAAACGCTTGCCATAAACCTCTGCCAAATCCAGCTCGCCATCCATCGCTTTGTTGGTCAAAAGCCCGACGCGCCCCGCCTTGCCCTTGAGACGAGCGAGTTCGTCAATGCCCTCGATTGTCGATAGGGTGCTGTCGCAGTCAAAGAATATGAGATCGAAACTTGACCAGCCTGAGCTAAGCATGAGTACGTTTCCCGCGCTTGGGCAATCGGCGGTCATTATAGAGGCTTCGAGGCAAATGGCTAGCGCTTTCTGGGCCCGTCGCGAAGGGACCGCGATACTGCTCACAGCCCCGCAATGATGGGCTTGGGCGGCAGATTAAACAGATTTAGCCAGGCTTCCGCCAGTTGCTGGCTTGAAACCTTTCCGCCCATATCCTACAATTGATTGCAATCTCGTTTCGACGAGAGGTAGAAAAGGAGCAATGATGTGGCGCGCAAACCCGCTGATCAGACGGTTGACCGTGAAGATATTCTGTGGGCGGCCGCCGACGTGCTCCGCCGCAACGGCTATGAAGCCACGACGATGAAAGACATCGCCGCCCAAGTCAACTTGACGGCCGCCAGCTTGTATCACCATTTCCCAAATAAAGACTTCCTGCTGCTCAACGTGTTGGAATCTGGCATGGGCTTGGCTATCGAGCAACTGGAGAGAATCGCCAATACGGATATGAGCCATGCCGACAAACTGGCGGCGATGATTCGCTTTCACGTGGTTACGATTACGAGCAATGTGGCGATGGGCACGGCGATGGTCTTTGAGATCCGCCCCCTGCTCAATGCAAGCGCGGGTCGAAAATACGGCGGCGACAAATTCATGGAGGAATTCTCCGTTCACCGCGATCGCTTCTTCGCTCGCCGCGATTATTTCGAAGGCTTGTTTCGCAATGTGCTGCTGGGTGGCATCGCCGCTGACGAGTTTCGCAAGGTTGACGCCTCGACGGTGACGCGGGCGATCCTGGGCGCGCACAATTGGGTCGGCGTTTGGTTCCGCGCCGACGGGCGGCTCAGTGGCGAAGAGGTGGCTGATGTGATGGTGGATACCTGGCTGGCGGCGCTGCGGGTCTAAGAGCAAAGATTAAGCCTCGAATTTGACTTAGGGGAGTGGCGAATATCGTGGATATGCCCATTTCAAACCCCACCCCCAGCCCCTCCCCGATAAATCAAGGAGGGGAGCATTGCTAGCAAATCCTGAGTCGGAGCTTTTACAAACTCCTATATCCACCAAAATCGCCGCTCCCAGACTTAGAAAACCTTCGTGAATTCGAGGCAGAAGCGCCCTCCCAATTAAGTTGACAACGAGAGACTAGAGGCTAGGCATGCAAACCATTCTCATCACAGGCGCCAACCGCGGCATCGGCTTGGAGCTGACGCGCCAACTGCTAAAAGACGACAGCCATATCTTCGCCAGCTGCCGCAGGCCGGAACGCGCCGACGCGCTCAAGCAATTGGCGCAAGAACAGGCTGACCGCGTCACCATCTTGCCATTAGACATCGACGACGACAGCTCAATCAGCGGAGCCCTGGCTGCCGTCGCCGCGAAGACAGAAGCGCTCGATCTGCTGGTCAACAATGCCGGCGTCAGCGGCGATGAACAGGGACGCGTCATGGGGCAAATGACCGCTCTTGGTGTCAGCCAAGTGGTTTCGACAAACGCGGTCAGCCCGCTTATCCTCACGCAGGCATTCCGCGGCTTGCTCAAAGAGGGCGCTAATCCGCGGGTGGTGATGATATCGTCGGGCATGGGCTCGCTGCAGCGGGCGGATGGCAGTTCTTATGCCTATCGCATGAGCAAGGCGGCGATGAACATGGCGGCGCGTGTGCTGGCATTTGACAGCGCTATGAGCGGCGTCACCACCGTCACGGTGAATCCCGGCTGGGTGCAGACCGATATGGGCGGCGCGAAAGCCGCGCTCAAGCCAGAAGAATCGGGCAGCGCTTTGCGCGCGCTCATCAACCGTCTGGGGCCAGCCGACAACGGCAAATTCTTCCAGTATGACGGCAGCGAACTGCCTTGGTGAGTGGCGCGCTTGGGCCGCGAGCGCGCGCTGCCAGTATCGAAAGGCGGGCTCCTAGATGGGTTTCAATATCAAGACGGCGGCTGTGATTGGATCGGGGACGATGGGCGGCGGCATCGCGGCGCTCCTAGCCGGCGTCGGCATCGAGACGCTGCTGCTCGATATCCCGCCGAAAGACAGCGCGCCAGCTGCTGGATCGAGGGCGCGCAATGCGATTGTCGCCGGCAATCTCAAGGCGTTGGGCAAAATGCGCCCGGCGCCGCTTTACAGCCCGGCTGACCTGGCCAATATCAGCATCGGCAATATCGAAGACGATTTGCACAAAGTGGGCGACGCCGATTGGGTAATTGAAGCCGTCGTCGAGAATCGGACCATCAAACGCGAGCTGATGGCGCGGCTGGCTGAGGCGGCGCGGGCTGACGCGATCGTCAGCAGCAATACCTCCGGCATCCCCATCGCCAGCATTGCGGCTGGCTTGCCGGATTCATTCACGCGGCGTTTCCTCGGCACGCATTTCTTCAATCCGCCGCGTTACCTGCGGTTGCTGGAGATTATCCCGCAGGCTGGCACCGACCCGGCAATCACCGACTTCATGCTTCGCTTCGGCGCGGAGACGCTGGGCAAAGGGACAGTCCTCTGCAAGGATAAGCCCAACTTCATCGGCAACCGCTTCATGTCGATGTCTGGCATGCAGGCGACTAATTACGCCCTCGATCATGCTTACACGGTCGAAGAGGTCGACGCCCTTACCGGTCCCCTCATCGGCCGCCCCAAGACCGCCACCTTCAGCCTGAATGATCTGGTTGGGTTTGACATCGCGGTCGGCGTCGCGCGCAACCTCTATCACGCGATTCCTGATGACCCAGCCCGCGACATTCTAAAGCACGAGAAGAACGCCGAGCTCTCGGACGAATTGCTCAAACGCGGCTGGCTGGGGCGCAAGACTGCCCGCGGCTTTTATCACATGCGGCGGGACGGAGACAAAAAAGCGCTGTGGGCGCTCAACCTGAATACGCTTGAATATGAGCCGCCGAGCAAACCACGCTTTGACAGCGTTGAGCAATACCGCAAGCTTGAGCCCCTGGGCGAGCGCATTCGCCTGCTGATCAATGCCGATGACCGCGCCGGGCAATACCTCTACCATTTGCATGCCTTTCTGCTGGCATACGCTTCAAACCGCGTCCCCGAAATCACCGATGCGATCGTCAATGTAGACCGCGCCCACAAATGGGGCTTCGCGCATCAGCTGGGTCCCTTCGAAATCTGGGATGCCATCGGCGTCGCTGAAAGCAGCCAGCGTTTCGAAGCCGACGGCTACCCGGTGGCGGGCTGGGTCAAAGCGATGGTCGCCGCCGGCAAGCCGACATTTTACCAGCGCGACAGTGGCGGTAAAGTGATCGGCTATTACAGCCCCCAAGAACGCGCCTATCGGCCCCTGGTCAAGGATCCACGAGAAATCACAATCGCAGACTTGCGCGCCGCCAAGGCTGAAATCTATAGCAATGGCGCGGGCAGGGTCTACGACCTGGGCGATGGCGTGCTGCTTTGGGAATTTAATACCAAGCATAATTGCATCACAGCCGACCTGATCGCGTCTGGCTGGCAGGCGCTTGAGCGATTGGCGGCTGATGGCTTCAAAGCGCTGGTCATCGGCAATGACGGCGACCGGTTCTCTATCGGCGCCAACCTCGATCCGTCGGCGCTGCTGGCTGGTTTGGAAGGCATCGAGAAGACCCTAGTCGCGCTGCAAGACTTGACGCAGGCGCTGCGATATGCGCCAAAGCCGGTTGTGGTCGCCGCGCAGGGCATGGCTCTCGGCGGTGGCGCCGAAATTGTGATGGCAGGGGCGGCGGTGGTCGCGCATGTCGAGCTATATCTGGGCTTGGTTGAGGTCGGTGTTGGGCTGGTACCGGCTGGCGGCGGCTGCAAAGAGCTGGCGCGGCGGCTGGTGAATCCACTGGCCCGCGCCGGCGCAGACGATGTGCTGGCCGGCTTGCAGACAGCCTTCGAGACTATCGCCCTGGCGAAAGTGAGCGGCAGCGCGAAAGAAGCCCAAGCGCTAGGCTTGCTAGCGCCGACCGACAAGATTGTGATGAATCGCGCCCATTTGCTCGGCGAAGCCAAATCACTGGCGCTGGCGCTAAGCGAGTCATATACAGCGCCCAAGCTGGAGCCGATCTTCGCCGCCGGCCGCGATGCCTATGCCGCGCTGTTGCTGGGCATCGCTGGCTACCAGGAAGCCGGCTACGCCAGCGAGCACGACGCCCTCATCGCGAAGAAGCTGGCTTATATCTTGACTGGCAGCGCCTTAGCCGAGCCGCAATGGGTCGATCAACAATATCTGCTTAACTTGGAGCGCGAAGCGTTTCTGAGTCTAATCATGGAGCCGAAGACGCAGGAGCGCGTCATGCACATGCTGCGGACGAACAAGCCCCTGCGCAATTGATAGCGGCTAAGAAGCGCCTGGCGCGGCGCAGTCCTTCTAAGAACGGGAGTGAATATCATGCGGCAAGCAGTCATCGTAGCAGCCTCTCGCACCGCTGTCGGCAAAGCGGCGCGCGGCATCACCAAGAATGCGCGCTCGGATGAAATGGCGGCCGCCGTCCTCGCTGACCTGCTGGAAAAGACTGAGGGCAAGCTGGATGCCGCCGAAATCGACGATGTCATCATGGGCTGCGCCATGCCAGAGGGCGCCCAAGGCATGAACTTCGCCCGCGTAATCGCCCTCCGCGCGGGCTTGCCGGTGGCTACGCCAGGGCAGACGGTCAACCGCTTCTGCTCCAGCGGCTTGCAGACGATCGCGCTGGCGGCCAACAGCATCATCGCCGACCAGGCTGATGTCGTGATCGCTGGCGGCGCCGAGTCCATGTCGGCGGTGCCGATGACGGGCCACCACCTCAGCCCCAACCCATATATGGCGGCGAATGACCCCAACGTTTACATGAGCATGGGCTTAACGGCCGAGCGCGTCGTTTCCGAGTTTGGCATCAGCCGCGAAGACATGGATGAATTCGCCTACAACAGCCATCGCAAAGCGGCGGCCGCCACTGACGCCGGGCTCTTCGCCCGCGAGATCGTGCCTTATGACTGGGAAGAGACGATTGTGGGCGACGATGGCAAGCCCGCAACTGTCAGCAAGCGGCTGGCTGAAGATGAGCACCTGCGCCGCGAAACGACGCGCGAGGCACTGGCCGGTCTCAAGCCGGTCTTCAAGCCAAATGGCTCGGTGACAGCCGGCAATTCCAGCCCCTTGAGCGATGGCGCAGCCGCCGTCATTGTAATGGAAGGCGAGAAAGCGCAGCGCCTCGGCTTGCCACCGCTGGCGCGCTTTATCGGTTTCAGCGTGGCTGGCCTCCGCCCAGAGATAATGGGGCTTGGTCCCGTCAAGGCGGTGCCTAAAGCGCTGGCCCGCTGTGGCTTGAGCCTGCAAGACATCGACCTCATCGAATTGAACGAAGCCTTCGCATCGCAGTCGCTGGCGGTTATGCGAGAGCTGGAATTGAACCCGGCAATTGTCAACGTCAACGGCGGCGCGATTGCCTTGGGGCATCCGCTTGGCTGCACCGGCGCCAAACTCACCGTGCAGCTCATCAACGAAATGAAACGGCGCGGCAGCAATTATGGCATGGTGACCATGTGCATCGGCGGCGGTATGGGCGCGGCCGGCATCTTCCAAAACTTGAATTGAAATTAAGCAAGCCGACGCCAGCCGGCAGAGCGACGCATGTCCGCTTTTTACACAACCGTAGCTCGCTTCTATGATGCCGAAAACCAGGACAAGACCGATGACCTGGCGATGTACAGCCGGCTGGCTGCGGCCGGCACGGGCGATATTCTTGATGTCGGCTGTGGCACCGGGCGGGTGCTGCTACACCTGGCGCAAGAAGGGCATCGCGTTTATGGCATCGATAGCGATCGCCGCATGCTCGATAGGCTGGAGCGCAAGCTGGCGCTGTCGCCAGAGCCGCCTAAGCAAATCAGCGCGGTATATGCCGATGTATTGCGCCACGATTATGAACACAGCTTCGGCTTGATCCTGCTAACATACAATGCGCTGATGCACTTTAGAGAGCAAGAACAGCAAATCGCGCTCTTGAGGCGGCTGCGCGGCTGGCTCGCCGAAGCTGGCAAACTCGTGATTGACCTGCCGAACGCCGGACCCGTTTTCGCCTCGGAAGACAGCGGCGCGCTGATCTTGGAGCGGACCTTCCTTGATGATGAAAGCGGGCATCTGATCATGCTGCAATCCGTCAGCGCCCTTGATCGCGCGGCGCAATTGCTGCACATCGACTGGATCTACGACGAAATCGATGGCGACGGCGCTGTCAAACGTCTGCTTGCGCCACATACGCTGCGTTATTTCTTTCTGCCGGAGCTGCGGCTGCTGCTGGAGCGCTGTGGCTTGGCGCTCGAAAAAGTTTATGGCGATACAGAAGACGGCGACTACGTTGCGGATAGCGAACGGATGATCGTCCATGCTCGCAGAAGCTGACTCCCGTCTGCCAGCCGCGCCTTCTCTTTTCCAGGGCTGCCTCCTTGCTATTCTCGCCGCCATTGTCTTTGGCGCGCTAACTGCCTGCGGCTTATCGCCCGATTGGCAGCCCAAGCCAGAGCCGACCGCCATCTCATTGCGTATTCCGCCGACGCTGGCGGCTGATGATTTGCGCACCGAAGCCCTCTATGTCGAAAACACGCGTCACTCTGGCCGGACTAGTTACAGCTTCGCGTCTTTGCCAGCTGGGGCGATATTGCCGCCAGCGCCAGCGGGCGGATCGGAGCGTGGCGTCTCCATCTTGCTCGATGCGCGGACGAGGATCCAAGGCGAGCTATACCGCAGCGGGGTCCAGCCAGAACCAGCCATCTTAATTTTGGGCGGCGATGCTTCAGCCTGGGGTTCGCTGCCGCAGAAGCTGTCGCAAGCCGGCTTTGTCGTCTTGGTGCTGCAAACTGGTCCCACCACGCCCGCGCAGCAAGTCGACTTGATGCTGCAATCACTCATCGCGATACCGGGGGTAAACGCTGGCGCCGTCGGCCTGGTGGGCGAGGCGCGCTCGGCTGATCTGGCCATGCTCGGCTGCGCGGTCAATACACTCTGCGACGCCCTGGCGCTCTTCAGCCCGATAGCGCGGGACACACTTCTAAATATGATCCCTTCGTTTGGCTCTCGACCGCTGTGGCTGGCCACGAGCAGAAGCGACAGCGAGTCTCAAGCCGCCGCCTTGTCGCTTTCGCAAGCCTTGCCGGGGCAGGCGCAATTCCTGGAGGTAGACAGCGGGCGGGGCGCGGGTCTGCTAGAAGCGGCGCCCGGCTTGACCGACCAGTTAGTCAATTGGCTTGTGCTTCAATTAAAGACCAGATAAATGCAGACCAGATAAATGCAGACCAGCTAGAAAAAGCGGCGCGAAAGGCGAGCGGAACTTGACGAAACTCTTGCATTACTTCAAAAAACGGCAGAGCGCTTCGCTCGATTTGCTGACGGAAATGCTGCGGCTCGAATCATTCACGCGCGATAAGACCAGCGTCGATCGTCTGGTCGACTTTATGCAAGCGCAATTCGAGTCCCTGGGACCTAGCTCCGTCCAGCGCCTGCCACAAGCTGAAGTGGGCGATTTCCTGCTGGCAAAGTGGAACGAGGGCGCGGCCGGCAAGCCCTTCCTTTTCTTGGCCCACCTGGACACCGTGCATCCAACCGGCTCGCTGGCGACAATGCCGATCAAAATCGCTGAGGACCGGTTTTATGGACCCGGCGCCTTGGATATGAAAGCGGGCGTGGTGATCGCCATCGAAGCGATTCGGGCGCTGCATGAGCGCAATCAACTGCCCCGCCAACCGATCCATTTCTTGCTGACCACCGATGAAGAGATTGGCAGCCCCTACAGCGAAAGGCTGATCAAAGAGCAGGCCGCCCATTGCGAGCTGGCGCTGGTGATGGAGCCAGCCACCAAAGAGGGCGCGATCAAGACCTGGCGCAAAGGCGGCGGCAAATATAGCTTGAGCGTTGAAGGGCGCGCCGCTCATGCCGGCATCGCGCCGCAGGAGGGCATCAACGCCATCATCGAGTTTGCCCAGCAGGCAATCGAAATCAACCGGCTCAACGATCTCAAATATGGCACATCGGTGTCGATCACTATGGTCGAAGGCGGCACGGCTGGCAACGTCATTCCCGCCCAGCTGCGCGCTCACATCGACACGCGTGTGATGACCATGAAGGCCATGCGAACCTTGCATGAGCAGCTGACCAGCCTCTACCCGAAGCTGCCCGGCGCCAAGGTTGCCTGCGTCCGCAGCCACCATCGGCCGCCAATGGAAAGGCGACCGGGCCTCTTTGAGAAAGCGGCTGCCATCGGCGAGCGACAGGGCGTCACAATCTATGAAGGCGGCAGCGGCGGCGGCTCGGATGGCAACTTCACCGCCGCGATGGGCCTGCCGACGCTGGATGGCTTGGGCGCGCACGGGGATGGCGCCCATGCACCGCAGGAGCACATCATCATCGACAGCCTGCCGCGCCAGGCTGCTTTAATTGCGGCAATCTTGCGGGAGTGGCAGATTTGAACCGGGCAATCGCAGCAAAATCATTGTGCCTTGTTCGCCGCGAAAAATTACAAAATGTACCTGTCTAATCTCTGTGGCGAAAAAATTTTGAAGCGATTGTGCCCTGAGGTTTGGGGAGTGCTGAAATTGGGAGTGGTGAAATGGATTGATATAAAGCCGGCGCGTCTTTGTCGATTTCTGACAAGCCCAAGCCAATAGTCTTGGTATGCTTGCCCCATTCCGCCGCGCAAAAGGACTGATATCATCTTGCCAGCTTTAATTCGGCTGATACATGGGGCAAGATGGAAGTTCTGTTTCTATCCGCTTTTGCTATGTCGCTGGCTTTCGCGGTACAGCCTGGCGTCATCGGCTTCGAGTCGCTGCGCCGCGGCATCGCGCATGGCTGGTCAGCCGCGCTCCACGTGGAGCTGGGCTCGCTCTTAGGCGATGGCGTCTGGGCAATCATCGCGCTGCTGGGCGCTTCCTTTCTCTTTCAGAATCGATTGGTAACGCTGGCCCTGGGTTTGTTCGGCTGCCTGATGCTGCTGCGATTCGCCCGCGACGCCTGGCGCGCCTCACGCTCCGATATCGACATGACCGAGGCGGGCGATCCACGGCAAAATCACCTCGCCGCTGGCGCTATCCTATCGCTTTCCAACCCGCAGAATATAACCTTTTGGCTGGGCATGAGCGGCACGATTATTGGCATCGGCATCCTCGATCCTGAGCCGATTCATCTGCTTGTCTTTTTCGCCGGCTTCATGATCGCGCAGGTCTGCTGGTGTTTCTTCTTCGCGACCGTCGTTGAATTCGGGCGCCGCCTGCTGAACCAGCGCCTCTTCCGCTGGATCAACCTGGCTTGCGCCGCCTTTCTCGCTTATATGGGCATCACGCTGCTGCTGCAAACTGCGCAGCTTTCCCTCGGCTTGCTCTAGCGGCGCCTCACTTAATTCATTGGCGCAATAGCTGTTTCCACTGGTCGGCAAATATGACGCGGCACATTGTAGCGCCGGCCATCGCGCTGCGATATCAAGCCCAGCCAGCCATTGCGATAGATGTAGACAATCGTGTAGAAGCCCCGCTCGGCGGCGAAGTATGGCATCGTCAAGCGCAAGACTTGACCCAGGCGAAAATCATCGGCGAATCGCATCAGACCCTCTCGATGTTCAGGGATTGCACAGTGCGCAATTCAAGAATAGAACATTTGAGCTAAACTTGTCAAGCGCGAGCTGCGCTGGAGGATTCTGCTGTATGGGGCTGGCTAAATCTCGACGTAGCGCTTCCAGATTTCTGGGCCAGCGCCCAAGGCGATGACCAGGTAGCTGGTGCGGGGGGTCTTCGGCTCCCAGAGCAGGCGCATGCCGGCGACATTGTGCAGCCGATTGCCCTTGCGATGGTTGCATTTGGCGCAGGCGCAGGCGGTGTTGGACCAGGTGTCTTTACCGCCTTGGCAGCGCGGGATGATATGGTCGATGGTGAAATCACGCTTGCTGAGGACGGCGCCTTTCACCAGCGTGCCGAGTTTAAGGCCGCAATAGACGCAGGTATAATTGTCGCGCACCAGCACGCCTTTGCGGCTCCAATGCGATTTCCGCCGCGGCACATTGACGTAGGAGCGCAGCGCGATGACCGAGGGCACTTCAAACTTGCTGCGCACGGTATGCAGATATTGCCCGGTCATCTCGACCGCGATTGCCTTGCCGCCAAGCAGCAGGTTGATAGCGCGCTGCACCGTTATCACCGACAGCGGTTCCCAGGTGCTTCCATTGAGCAGCAGGACGCGGCTCTGCAGAACGCTCACCCTCGCCACGATTTCTTGCGCCTTTCAACCCAGCTGAGGAGTCTGATAATTTCACAGACGCCTATTATATACCACGAATGGGCGCATTTGCCGATTCCTGCTCGATTCCGGGAGTGGCGTCGCCCCGGCCGTTGCTGAGCCATAAACCAGGCTGCTACGCTGTCGCTATTAAGGCGGCGCAGCCTATGCTAGAGTTGCGCTGAATCGCGCCGGGATGAATGATTGCAAGCGACCCAATGCTCGAAGAACCGAAGCTGGCTGAAGAGCGCATCATCGCGCAATTGAGCGCCCGCTATGGCCTCAAGGTTCGTTCGCTCGAATTCTTGCCGGTCGGCAATGACGCGCGCGCCTGGTCTTACCGCGTTGAGGCAGCCGCCGGCTTATTCTTCCTCAAGCTGCGGCTGAGTCCAGTCAACCAAGCCGCGCTGATGGTTCCACGCTGGCTCTTGAATTGCGGCATCGCCTCGGCAGTCGCGCCCATGCCAGCAAACAGGGGGTCCCTCTATACGCGCTTGGACGGTTACACGCTGGCGCTCTACCCATACATTCACGGCGAATCCCGCTGGGATATGTCGCTTTCGGCGGCGCAATGGCGCAATTGGGGCGAGATAATGCGGTCAATCCATGACGCGTCTATCCCGCCGGCAGTCGCCAGGCAGGTCCCGCCGGAAGTCTTCGCCGTGAAATGGCTGGACAAAATCGAGCGCGTCGAGGCTTTGCTGGCGCGCGGCGATTATCAGGGCGCAGCGGGCTCCGCCGTCGCGGCGATCTGGCGCCAAAATGCGGACTTGATCGAATTATGTCGCAGCCGCTACCGCTGGCTGGGCGCGCAGTTGGAAAGCCGATCGCCCAAGTTTCGGCTTTGCCACGCCGATATCCATCCCGCCAATATCGTCATTGATGCCAGGGGCGACATTCACATCGTTGACTGGGACGAGACCTTGCTGGCGCCAAAAGAGCGCGACCTGATGTTCTTCATCGACGATGGCCGCTCCGACGATACAACAGATGCCTTCTTCGATGGCTACGGCGATCGGTCGGTTGATGCGCTTGCCTTGGCTTATTATAAATATGATTGGGTGATGCAAGAATTTGTCGATTACGGTGAACGCGTCTGCCTGGCTGCTGATCTGAGCGACAGCGAACTGGCGCTGGCGCAGCGAGAATTCGCCCGCCTCTTTGAAGCGGACGATGTGATAGACCGCGCCCAGCGCGCCTATGCCAAGCTCCACATGACGCGTCGCCGACGATAGCGCCCATGAACCGACTTCAGCCAATGTCCGATCGCCGCTTTAGTTTAATCATCTACGCTTGTCTGATTTTCCTGCTTCTGGTCAGCAGCCATTTGCGCAGCTTTCGGCTGGCAGAATTCCCGCCTGGCATCAGTTATGACGAATCGACAAAGGTGGTCGACGGGGCTTTTCTGAGCCAGAGCGGCCGCTTTCCGCTATTTCAGGATGTTGAACGACCCGAGCCTTTCTATCGGATATACGGCGCCTTCGCCTCGATTTTTTTCGGCAATAGCGTCTGGGCTTATCGCTATACCTCGGTCCTATGGGGCATGTTTTCGCTGGCGGCTCTTGTCTGGGCGAGCCGGCAATGCTTCGCCGCGCAGCCCCGGCCTGCCCGCCAGCTAATTGCTTTGCTGGCATTGGCGAGCCTGACGGCAGCCTTGGGGCATATCGCTATCAATCGGTCAATCTATCGCGCTGTCCCGCTGGTGGGCTTTGCCGCCCTCGCCGCTGGCTTCACGTGTCGCGGGCTGCGGCGCCAAGGGCTGAGAGATTACATCATCAGCGGCATCTGCCTGGCGGCCGGCTGCTACACCTACACCGCCGGGCTCGCGCTGCCCTTTGCTTATCTGCCGCTCGCTGTCAATCTGGCTGTCTTTCATCGCAGCCGCTGGCGCAGTTGGCTGCCGGGGCTCTTGGCGACTGGGCTGACGCTTTTTGCGCTGACCTTGCCAATCAGTTATCTGCTGCTGACTCAGCCGGAGGCGATTCTCGCCCGAGCCAGCGATGTCGCGGCCAGTGAAGGGGAGGGCTGGCGCGAAGCAATCCGCCAGATGGCGGCGCATTTGCTTAGCAGCGGCGACCAGAATCCGCAATACAATGTCGCCAATGCCCCGCTGGTGGCGCGCCCGTTCGCGCCCTTCTTTCTCGCGGGCTTGGCGGCTCTGCTCCTTCAGCTGAGGCAGCCAGCGTCCGTCTTGCTCTTGAGCCTGCTGGCCGCGGGCGCCCTGCCAACCTTGCTCACTGATGAAACCAACGGGCTGCGCAGTCATGTGCTCTACGCCTTCATTCCGCTGATAACCGGCGCTGGCTTGCTGCCGCTGATTTGGCTTGCCAAGCGCTTCCCGCGCTTGATACGGCTATTCTGGGCGGCTTGCCTGCTGGGCATAATCGCTCTGGCAAGCTACGCCGCCATCGACGCGCGCCAAACGTACAGCGATTATTGGCTAAACGCTGACACCGATTGGCAGACTTGGCGCATACATGACTTGGAATTGTCACATAGCGAATGGTTCTTTCGAACCGATAAAAAATTCCTGGCTGATTGGATTAGCGCCCAAGACAGCCCGCTCCTGATACCATTTTCCGAGCTGGACCATCCGATTTTGCGCGCCTTGCTCATGACCGATTTCCCGCGGGTTGAGCCGATGGGGTCCGATTTCGCCCTGCCGCCGGGAACGCGCCTGGTCATTCCCTGGTCTTTGGCGCATGGGTCATACCTGGACGGTGAAAAGCGTTTTGTCTTGCTGCACGATAATGCCATCATGGTTTTGCCGCTGTTGACCAAGGACGAGCAGGCTCTGCTATTAGGCGAAAGCGACAGCCCGACCGAGTTAATCATGCCTGGCAGCGCCTATCCGGCGGTCGCTCGCATTCAGCCGGCGCCGCTTGCTTGGTCGCCACCGGTCGAGCCGCTTGCTGACGATGAGATGCTGGCGCGGTTTAATGACGAGCTGATTCTGCGCCGCTACCGAGGACCGAACTCAATTGCGGGTCCAGGAGAACTTGAGTTCGAGTTGACCTGGTCAGTCGCGCGCCCGGTCAGCCATGAATATGGCGCGTTCCTGCAGCTGCTTGATTCCGATATGCAGGTTATCGCGGGCAGAGACCTCCACCTGTGGCGCTGGCTTTATCCCACCATTCTTTGGTCCCCGCGCCAGACCTACTCGCAATTGTTTACCCTCTCGATCGATAGGCAGTTGCCCCCCGGTGCCTATCGCCTGGTGGCTGGCGCCTGGTATATCAACAGCCAAAGCATCCCAGCCGAGAGCTTCCTTGGCTTGGCGACAGGCGGGCTCGCCACAATCGGCTGGGTCAAAGTCGGGCAGGGGCAGCCGCCGGCGATACCAGCTGGCGCTATGCCCCTAGACTATGACTTTGGCGGCAATTTCCGGCTGCGCTATGCCAAGGCTGAGCGCGCTGATGAGAATTCCACGATTGTCACTCTGTATTGGACGGCTTTGGAGCGCGATCCTTCTATCAACGCATTGCTCTTCCTGCATGCCGTCGATGAGCGGGGCGCGATTGTGTCCCAGAGCGACAAACTGCCCTGGGATGGGCGCTATCCAACTTTCATTTGGGAAGCTGGCGAGCTGGTAGCCACTAGCCACCGCCTTCAGCTTCCAAGCCTAGATGGCATTGAACTGGGGGCTGGCATGTATCAATTGCCGGGGGCGGTGCGCTTGGCCGCTCGCTCAAAGGGGCGGCGTCTGGAACAGGATATCGCCGGGCTAGGGGCAATTACGGATTTGCTGGCTCATTCAAGTGGCTGAATCTGCCAGCATCAATATTCAGCCCCGCCGGGCTATCAAGGCTGGATCATTTCGATAGCGGCTTCGCCAGCAGCCGCGAAGACGCCGCAGGGTCCGCCACTGTCGCTCGCCAGCAGGTCAACTTCTTCGCCATCGAAATTTAGCACTGGCTGATAAAACTGCGCCACCTTCTCCGCTTCACCGACAATGTAATGGGCGATAAATGCGCGGCGAAAACGCGTCTCGCTGCGATTGGGGAAACTGCCGTGGATTACCTGTCCGTTGAAAAAGACCACATCGCCCGCTTGCATGATTACTGGCGTCGGCTGGCAGCCGGCTGGTATCGGCACGGTCTTCTCGCTGAAACTTTGGCTCATGTCGGCTTCTATCGGGCATAAGCGCGGCAAGCTCTGCGTGCGCGGCACAATCTGCAGGCAGCCGTTGGCTTCATCGCAATCATCGACTGCCATCCAGGCGGCCAGGCAGGTGCCGGGATAGACCTGTAAGGGCGTCTGGTCTTGGTGCAGCGCTTGCCCGCGGGCGCCAGGCGGCTTGAAATAAAACATCGTCTGGGCGGCAAAAGGCTCGGCGCCCAGCAGCGCCTTTGTCCAGCGGCGCATGCGATCATCGAGCAGCCAGCCCAGCGAGAATTGATCAAAGCGATGCGAATGGATGATGCGCGGGTAGGCTTTCAGCGGGTCATCATCGGGCAGCAGTTGCGGCTTGTCGCCGGCGAAGCCCTGCCCGGCGGCGTTTAGCGCCATGAAATGCGCCTTGATAAATGCGACCTCGGCCGCCGAGAACAGCGAGGGCACAATTACATAACCGTCGCTTTTGTACTGTTGGATTAGCGCGCTCGGCATCATCTGCTCGCTCCTCAAATCACATTCGCTTGACCATTCGCGGCAAGGCTTGCGCATAAATATAATACAAAGTCGGGCGCGTCGTAAAATCCCAGGCGCCGATATGTCGCGTCAACTGGCCCCGGAAGCCGCGCTTGAATTGATGCACGCCCCACATGCGGTCGCTCTCGTCAAAATTATCGGGCGCGCCCCACATATCATATGTGTCGTAGCCCCGCGCTTTCGCCCACTTGATCGCCTCCCATTGCAATAGATAATTTGGCATCCGCTGCCGCTCCATATTGCTGGAGGCGCCATAGAAGTACCAGCACTTCTGCCCGAAGTGAAACAGAATCACCTGCGCGATGGCGGCTCCGTCGTACTCGGCGATGAATGCCTGCGCCAGCCCAGCCCGCATGAATGCTTCCCAGGCGCGTCGGTAATAGTCATAGGGGCGGATTAGAAAACCATCGCGCTGCCCCGTGATCTGATAGAGCTGGTAGAGCAGGGGGAGATCAGCAAGCGAAGCCGATCGAATGGCAAGGTCCTTCCTCAGCGCGATTCGGATCTTGCGGCGCGTGTTGCCGCTCATCGCCGCCAGGATTTCCGCCTCGCTTTGGCGCAAGTCGATGTTGAATGTGTTGCGGAATTGCACCTGCGAATCGGAAAAGCGCCAGCCGCGCTTCCGCAGCCGCGCCTCGGTTGCGCGCCCCAGCTCCTTGAACTGTTCGTCCGAGCGGCCCGGCAAGCCAGTCGCGCTAATCACATCGGGGTCGATCTTCAGCCAGACGACGCCGAAGCGCTTCGCCCGCGCTTCCAATTCGCTGAATACCTGCTCAGCCAGCCCGCTGTCGGCGTAATCCAAGGCGGGACCCTTGCCGACGTAGATCACCTTGAGCGGTCCCATTTTGCGCGTGAGCAGGCTGGCCATCGCCGCCACCTGCCCGCGGCGCTCGAAAGCCAGCCGCAGCGGCGCCCAGGCGCCCGTCTCCCGCTTGAACTCGCCCCATTCCCAAGTCTGCAGCGCATGGGCGCCGGGCAATTCTCGCAGGCGGTCATTCCAGCTAGCCCGCTCGTCGATTTCCGAAATTGTCAGAATGGCTGGCGTCCTTTCATGTTGAAGCCTTGAGCGCCAGCGCAGCGCGATACGCGGCATAAACAAAGGGATTGCGGGCTTTGTCCCAAGCGCCGAGCGTCCGACAGACCTGCCCGCCCCAGCCGCGCTTGAAACCGTAGACGCCCCACAAGCCATCGCTGCGCGCTTTGAAACCCGCCTCGAGCGTCGCCTCGTCATGATCGGGCACGCCCCATAGGTCATACTGGTGGCAGCCGCGCTGCTTCGCCCATTGTATCGCCGCCCACTGTATGCCGTAGCTGGCGTATAAATTGTTCTTGCCCCGCGCCGACGCCCCATATAAGTACCAAGCCGTCCCTCCCAGCTCAAATACCATGATCGCCGCCAGCAGTTCGCCCTCATGCCGCGCCAGCAGCAGCGCGCCATAAGTCGGCAGCAATCGCTCAAAGACCTGCTCGAAGTAAGCCTGGCTGTGAACGCCAAAAGCGTTTCGCTCGCCCGTTTGTGTCATGAGCTGGCTGAAAGCGCGGACATCGGCGCGCCCGCCTGCTTCGATGACCAGGCCGCTCTTCAGGCTCTTGCGGATTTTCCGGCGCGTTCCTTGGTTCATCCGCCGCATGATGCTGTCATCGTCTTCCGCGATATCGATGAGGATGCTGCGCGCTGGCTGAATTGTCTGCGGGCTCTGGCGGAAGCCCTGGCGCTCCAGCTCCGCCGCAGTTACCGGCGGGTTCTGCCCCGGTTCCAGCTTGATGAAGGCGGCGCCCGTCGCCCGCCCGATCAAGCCCAAGAGCCGGCGATAGTGGGGCGGGTCTGGCGCGTATCCGCCCAGCGGCACATAAGCCATCTTGCCCAGGCTCAGCGGCAATCGCTTCGTCAATACCAGCGCCCCCGCTTGAATCGCTTCGCCTGTTCCCAGCGCGACGATTTGGCTGTCCCATTCAAATTGCGCCTTCAGCGCCCCCCAAGCCGAGAGCTGCAGCAGGTGAGCCTGCGGCTGCGCGCTTACGAAGCGATCCCATTCCGCATCCGTCGGCTGGATTCGCTCTAAGTTAGAAGCCGCATGGACCTTCGAGACGGGCATCGTTTCAATCCGAATTATTCCGAAGACGCTGTGCCGCCAAATCATTTTACAAGTTTACCCGGCTTAGAGCGCCGCGAAACTGTATTGACGCCGCGTATGAAATCCGATTTCCTTATGATAAAATGCTTGCCTTGCGGCGGAAAGCCAAGTCCAATAATCCGTTGCAATAGCGGATTCATCCTGCTATACTAATCGCGTTTGTGATAAATGGCGCAAATACAGGCGCGGCGACGCCGACCAAGCGCGCCAGTGATGGACCGGAGTGGCTTAGGGCGCGGCGGATTCCAGGGTGCGAATGCATGAATGTATTGAATGAATGGGCTTTTATCGGCTTGTTTGCTGTGATGGCGCCGATCTTCCCGGCTCTGCCGATTGTCATCGCCTGGCTCTTCCGCCCGAGCAAACCGAACGTGCTCAAAAGCTCGACCTATGAATGCGGCGTCGAAACGATTGGCGATACGTGGGTCCAGTTCCGCGTTCAATATTATATCTATGGTCTAATCTTTCTCGTGTTTGATGTCGAAATGGTTTTCTTGTTTCCTTGGGCGGTCGCCTATAACGAGATGAGCCTCTTCGGTTTCGTGGCTGGTTTCTTGTTCATCTTTTTGCTGACGGACGCGCTCTTCTACGCTTGGAAGAAGAACGCGCTGGACTGGAAATAAGCCCGAGCTGAGGCGACCGGGAGCCGACGATGGACGAACTCTGTACAGGTTTATGCAGCATCTTGGTGGAATCAGGCGCCGATGCCGGGCTGGCCCAGTTCCTGTCCCTGCTGGTTGGCGTCTTACTGGTGAGCGGCGTGCCGCTGATCACAGTCATCCTGCTCATCTGGATTGAGCGCAAGGTGGCGGCGCGCATTCAAGACCGCATCGGACCCAATCGCGTCGGTCCCATCGGCTTGCTGCAGACGATTGCGGATATGATCAAGCTCTTGAGCAAAGAGGACATCACGCCCACCGCCGCCGACCGAGTGTTATACAACGCCGCGCCGCTGGTTTCATTCGCCTCGGTTGTGCTTCTCTGGGCGGTCATCCCCTTCACGCCCTTCCACTATGGCGTCGATTTGGAGATTGGCGCGCTCTACTTCGTGGCGATCGCCTCCTTCGGCACGCTTGCCATCATGGCGGCCGGCTGGGCGAGCAACAACAAATATGCCTTGCTAGGCGCTTTTCGCGTCGTTGCGCTGCTCGTGAGTTATGAAGTGCCGCTTGTATTCGCCTTGCTGGTGCCGGTGCTGCTAGCCGGCAGCATGAGCCTGGTCGATATCGTCAACGCCCAAAATGGCATGTGGTTCGTCGTGCTATCGCCGCTGGCATTTGTCATCTTTTATGTGTCTTCACAAGCCGAGACGGGCCGCGCCCCCTTTGATCTGATCGAAGCGGAATCCGAATTGGTGGCTGGTTTTAATATCGAATATTCTGGCATGAAGTTTGGCATGTTCTTCGCCGCCGAATTCTTGCATGTCTTCACGAATGGCATCATTATGGCGATTTTATTCTTCGGCGGCTGGCTGGGTCCCCTCTATTACGAATCACCGCTGATCGCTTTCGCCTGGCTGGGCGCGAAGGGGGGGCTGATTTATTTGACGACGCTGTGGCTGCGCAACACGGTGCCTCGCCTGCGCATCGACCAGATCATGGCTTTCAATTGGAAATTTCTGGTGCCGCTGTCCATCGTCAATTTGATCGTGGTCTCCTTTGTATTGAAGGTGCTGCAAGAGCTTGAATGGGCACCGCGCGACATACTCTCAGCCAGCGTTGGCGATATGCTGCCGACAACGGTGATTCTGCTGCTGTTTAATGGGGCGATGATCCTCTACCTGCTAGGCATCATGCGCAAGCGCGGGCGGGAAGCGCGCCGCGTTTCCCCTGAAGGGCGCGCGGGCTTCGCTCCAGCTGCTAGCGTGGCCGGGCACTAGGGAGGCCGACGGCATGGAATTAAACGCAATCTCGATCGGCTTCGTCGTTTTCACCATCTTTACCCTGGGCGGCGCTTTGGGCGTGGTGACGACACGCAACCTGTTTCAAGGCACTATTTGGCTCATGGTCAGCTTATTCGGCGTGGCTGGTTATTTTGTTTTGCTCAGCGCGCCCTTCCTGGCGGCGGTGCAAATCCTGGTTTACATCGGCGCCATCGCTATCTTGATTACCTTCGCCGTCATGCTGACGCGCAGCATCGCCCGCATCAAAGAACGCTATATTCGCACGCTGCCCAGCTTCATCGGTTCATTGGCGCTATTTCTGATTCTGCTTCTAGGCGTGACAATCCCGATCTTCGGCGCGCATTCGCCTGAGTCGATTCCCGCCTATGTTGCCTCAACCCGCGATTTGGGAACAGCGCTGGTGGATGAGAATGGATACGTTGTGCCTTTCTTGCTCGTCTCAGTCTTGCTGACGGCCGCCATGATCGGGGCGATCTTCATCGCCCGCGACGAGAAAGCATAGGGAGGAAGCGATAAATGGTACCGCTCTGGATGTATCTCGCCGTCGCCGCCGCCCTGTTCTCAATCGGCGTCTTTGGCGTCTTGGCGCGGCGCAACGCGGTCGCCATCTTGATGAGCGTCGAGCTGATGCTGAACGCGGTTAATATCAACCTGGTCGCCTTTTGGCGCTACAACGAAACCGGCGCCAATCTACCGCTGAATGGCTATGTATTCACCGCCTTCGTCCTCATCGTCGCGGCGGCGGAAGCGGCGGTCGGCTTGGCGATTATCATCACGGTTTATCGCAATCGGCGCTCGGTTATCCCAGAAGAAGCCCGAGCGTTGAAAGGATAAGGACCGCTATGGATTTTCTCAACGATCCAAATGTGCTGCCTTGGCTGATTCCGGCTGGTCCGCTTTTGGCTTTTCTTATCATCACGCTTATCACCAACAAGGCAAAAATGGTCGCCGCTAGCGATCCTCAAGCATACGGCAGCCACCACCCCGATTACGATGGCATGCTGGTGCCGGTGGTGGCGCGTTACAGCCGCGTCATCAGCATCGCCCTTGGCATGGCTGGTGTCATCGCCGCGCTCCTAATTAGCTGGCGCGTGCTAGCCGACGCCGCGCAGCTGCATCACATCGGGCCCGAAGTCCTCGCCAGCAGCATCGCCTGGATGGATACGGGCGCTTCTACATTTAATATGGGCGTTCTCATCGACCCGGCGACTGTAATCATGCTGGTTATGGTGCCTATCGCCGTCCTGATGATCTTCATTTATTCGATTGGCTACATGGCGCAGGACCCGCGGCAAGCCCGTTTCTTCGCTCTTATTTCGCTTTTCGCCGGCGCTATGCTGACCTTGGTCGTCGCCGACAATGTGCTGCTGCTCTTCGTCGGCTGGGAAATCATGGGCGTCTGCTCTTATATGCTCATCGGCTTCTGGTTCGAAAAAGAGAGCGCCTACAAAGCAGCCATCAAAGCCTTTACCACCACGCGCATCGCCGATGTCGTGATGCTGCTGGGAATCGCCTATCTCTACAGCATCACGGGCACGCTCAGCTACCGCGATATCATGTACAACCCAGAAGTGCTGGACCTGCTGGCGACGACTACGCCGATCATCTTCGGCGGCTGGACGGTTAGCGCCGCCTCGATCATCGGCATCTTCCTCATCATCGGCACCGTGGGCAAATCGGCACAGTTCCCGCTGCATGTCTGGCTGCCCGACGCCATGGAAGGTCCGACGCCGGTCAGCGCGATGATTCACGCCGCGGCTATGGTCTCGGCTGGCATCTTTTCTCTGCTTCGCCTGTATCCGCTTTTCGCCGCTGGCGGCGACCCGCATCACGGCATTCTCACTGAGCCGCTTGCCTTCATGGCAGTCGCTGGCGCATTCACCGCGCTGCTGGCCGCGACGATGGCGGTGGCGCAGAATGACGTCAAAGCAGTGCTGGCTTATTCGACGATTTCCCAGCTCGGCTTCATGATGGCGGCGCTTGGCATCGGCGCCTATGTCGCGGCCGCCTTCCATCTCATCACCCATGCCTTTTTCAAAGCGCTGCTCTTTATGGCGGCTGGTTCTGTTATTCATGGCATGGAGCATGGCGAGCATCATCTGCACGAGCATGGGCATGGCGAACATGGTCACGATGGACACAGTGCTTCCCTCCATAGCAATGGGGGGCCCGAGGGGGGGTTCGACCCGCAAGACATGCGCAATATGGGCGGCTTGCGCAAGACGATGCCGGTCACATTCTGGACATTTCTCATCGGCGGTTTGTCGCTCTCTGGTTTGCCCATTATCACCGCCGGCTTCTGGTCCAAGGACGAGATTCTGGCTGATGCCTGGCTCGTGCTAGACAAGTATGGCAGCGGCGCCCATGGTCTCGTCTTTGTTCTGCTGGCGCTGGCGGCTTTCATGACTGCCTTCTATACCATGCGCCAAATCTCGCTAACTTTCGGTGGCGAGCCACGCAGCGAAGCGGCAAAACACGCCAACCTGGGGCAGGGCATCGTCAGCTTTACCATGACGCTGCCCTTGGTGATTCTGGCGGTCTTCGCTATCGGCGCTGGCTTCATCGGCGTGCCGACCGATTTCCCAATTCTAGGTCCGATATTTTCGCCCGAGTACAATGCCTTCCATCACCTGGTGATTGAAGCGCTGCCCTTGCCGGCTGCCACTGCCGCCTACGCGTCGCTGCCGGATTATCACCCGCCGGCGCCGCCCTTCAACATCGTCCCGGTCGCTACGTCGGTCGTCGTGGCGCTGCTGGGCTTGTGGCTCGGCTACCTGGTCTATTGGCGCAAGCCCCTGCGGGCGGGGCAGGCTGACCCGATGGAGAACTTCCTCGGTCCGCTGCATCCGGTGCTGCAGAATCGTTATTATCTGGACGATGTTTATATCGCCGTTTTCGTCAAGCCATCGCAGTGGCTGGCGGGGCAAGTTTCTGTATTTCTCGATCGCGGCATCATCGACGCCCTGCTTCATATCATCGCGCGGGTATTCACGTGGCTGGGTGATCTCATCAAGGTCTTGAACCTGTGGCTGATTGATGGCGTCGGCGACGGCATTCCCATCGCTATCTTTGGCTTTGGCGGCTGGCTGCGGCGCTTGCAGAGCGGGCGCGTGCAGCTTTATTTGCTCTTGGTCCTGGCGGCGGCAGTCTTGATTGGCGTCGTAATGGTACTGTCGTCGGGCGCGGCGCCACCGCTGTAGGGAGACGCATTCATGTTTCATGTTTTCGGAATAGACGCGCTCTCGGTTTTGATCTTTGGTCCCGCCTTAAGCGCCTTTGTCGTGGCGGCGGTCGCTTCCTTTGGCCTGAGCAAGCAATTCGGGCGCTGGCTGGCGCTTACCCTGTCGCTTCTGCTGGCGCTGCTCTCGGTCAAAGTGTTTGCCGATTATCAGGCGGCTGGCTTGGCGATTGGCGACGATCCCTACATCGTGGCGCAAGATATGGCTTGGTTCGAGGCGCTGGGTGCCCGCTGGACGCTTGGCATTGACGGCATCAGCGCAGTCATGATTCTGCTCACCGGCATTCTGACGCCGCTGGCGATTTTAGCCAGTTGGAATATCGAGGATCGCTCGAATATGCACTTGGCGCTGCTGCTCTTTTTTGAGACTGGCAGCATGGGTGTCTTCGCGGCGATGGACCTGATGGTCTTCTTCCTCTTCTATGAGCTGACCCTGGTGCCGATGTACTTCCTTATCAATCAGTGGGGCAGCCTGCCCAAAGCCGGCGTCAAATACAGCGGCCGCTTCTACGCCTCCACCAAATTCATGATTTATTCCTTCGGCGGCACGCTTGGCATGCTGCTGGCGACGCAGCTAATCGGCTGGTCGGCTGGGACTTTCAGCATTGAAGCGCTCATCGAAACCTGGCCCCTATTTCGTCAAGGCGAGGCACTGCTGGGCCTTGAAGTCAGCACGGTTAAGGCGCTGGCATTTCTTGGTTTCTTTGTCGCCTTCTGCATCAAAGTGCCGATCTGGCCCTTCCATACCTGGCTGCCCGACGCGCACGGAGAAGCGCCGACGGCTGGCTCGATGCTGCTGGCTGGGGTCATGCTCAAGCTGGGCGCTTACGGCTTCATTCGGCTGGTGATCCCGCTTTTCCCCGATGTTTGGCTCAGCGAAGTCATCATCATCGGCGTCAATGTGGCGACGCTTTTCGCCATCCTGTCAGTCGTCGGGATTGTGCTTGGCGCCTTTGCCGCCCTGGGCCAGAACGACTTCAAGCGGCTGGTCGCGTATAGTTCCGTCAACCACATGGGCTTCGTGGGCATTGGCATCGCCGTCTTCGCGCAGTCCTATGCCCAGCTCTGGACTGGCGCTAATGCCGGCGTCGATATTCAATCGGCGATATTGGCGGGCAATGGCACCGTGCTGCAGATGTTCAATCATGGCTTGAGCTCGGCTGGCATGTTCTTGCTCGCTGGCGCCCTGTATCACAAGACGCATACGCGGGATTTGACCGACTACGGCGGTCTCTGGGTGAAGGCGCCAATCTATGGTGGGATTCTGCTCTTCACCAGTTTCGCCAGCCTCGGGCTGCCCGGCTTGAACGGTTTCGTCAGCGAATTCTTAATCGTGCGCGGCGCTTTCCCCGTCTTCACCGCGCTGACCGCAATCGCCATGATTGGCTTGCTCTTCACCGGCGGCTATATCTTGAAGGGCATCCGCGCCGTCCTTCATGGTCCTTTCAACCTGCGCTGGCGAGATTACAACCTTGAGCTGAGCCCCGCCGAGCTATTCAGCATCGTGCCGCTGATGGCGCTGATGCTGCTGACTGGCGTCTATCCCAATTGGATTCTGCCGATGATCAACACCACGGTTTCGACCATTTTCGCCAGCTTGGCGAGCTAGGATTGCGCGTATGGAAGATACCGGATTCTCAATCCTCACTGCCATCTTATTCATCCCGATCATCGCGGGCGCGGTCATCCTTTTCCTCGATCGCAAGAATCGCGATCTGGTGCGCGGCATCGGCATTACCGCGGCATCGGCGGTATTGGCATTATCGCTGGCAGTGTTCTTCGGTTATGACAACTTCGTCAAGACCGACGGCGGCTTGATTGATCAACAGCAGGCAATGCTGGAATCAGGCGGCGAGCTGAGCGGCGCGCAGATGTTCGCCGACGCGCTCGCTTTTGAACAGCGCGTCGTCTGGGTCGAGTCGCTGGGCATCGCTTACCACGTCGGCGTTGATGGCTTATCCGCGCCGATGGTCTTGCTGACAGGCATGGTCGCCGTCGCTGGTGTCTTAATCTCGTGGAATATCGAAGATCGCCTGCGCGAATTCATGGCTTTCTTCATGTTCTTGGTCGCCGGCGTATATGGCGTGTTCATCGCTGTCGATCTCTTCATGCTCTTCTTCTTTTATGAGCTGGCGATTTTCCCGATGTATCTGCTCATCGCTGGCTGGGGCTGGGTCAAGCTGCGCGAATACGCTGCCATGAAGCTGACTCTGTATATCTTGGTTGGGTCGGTGTTTGCCCTGGTTGGCGCGGTGGCGATGTATTTCGTGGCTGGCGCCTTCTTCAGCGGCAGCGGCGCGGAAGTATTTCAAGCGGCTCTCGAGACTGGCTTGCTGCCAGCCGATAGCGGACCCTATAGTTGGAGCATCGTCCAATTTACCCTAGCAGCCGAGAACGGCGCATTTGGCATCGACATCCTTGGCATCGAAGGTTTGAACTTCGCCAAGTTCTGGTTCCCCTTCATGTTCATGGGCTTTGGCGTGCTGGCTGGCGTCTTCCCCTTTCACAACTGGTCGCCCGATGGTCACGTGGCGGCGCCGACCGCGGTCTCCATGATCCACGCCGGCGTTTTGATGAAGGTTGGCGCCTTCGCCGCCTTGCGCGCCGGTGTGCAGCTGCTGCCCGAGGGCGCGGATGTACATCTGCCTTGGATGGTCTTCCTGACGCTTATCAACGTTGTTTATGGCGCGCTCATCGCTTTCCGCCAGCGCGACTTCAAATATGTCATTGGCTTCTCATCGGTCAGCCATATGGGGCTGGTTAGCATGGGTTGGGCGACGATGAACCTGACTGGCATGACAGGCGCCGGCATCCAGATGTTCAGCCACGGCGCGATGACGGCGCTCTTCTTCGGCGTTGTCGGCATGGTCTACGACCGCGCCCACACGCGGGACATTCCTAGCCTCGGTGGTTTCATGAAAGTGATGCCCTGGGTTGGTGTCGCCTTCGTCATCGGCGGTCTGACGAGCATGGGCATGCCCGGTTTGAGCGGCTTCATCGCCGAATTTCCGATTTTCCAAGGCATGTGGGCGGCCTCCGAGCAGATCACGCTGCAAGTCGGCGCATTCCAACTTAGCAATTACTACAGCGTCATCGTCATCATTTCCGCTTTGGGCATCGTCATCACCGCCGCCTACGTGCTGCGGGTAGCGGGTCAGGTCTTCTTCGGCGAGTTCGACGCCGAGCGCTTTCACGATGTTGGCAATATCGAAATGACTGATCGCATCATTCTGATTATCTTGGGCGCGCCGCTAATCATCCTGGGCCTCTATCCGCCGATCATGGCGCCGATGATCGAATCCGGCATTCGACCCCTTATCGCCTTGTTGGGAGGTGGCTAGATGGACTTTGATCTCTGGACGCAGCTGCCATCCGTCTTGCCGGAGATCGGGCTGACCGCGCTCGCTGTGCTTGTTCTCTTTGCCGATATCTACGGGTCGCCGGCGACGCGCCGCAACGTCCCCGTCCTATCCGCTGTGGGCATGGCGCTGCTGGCGCTGGTGCCGCTGATTTGGACCCCCATTCCCGCGCTCTACGAAAACGGCGCGCTGCTCTGGGGCGGGATGATCAACTACGACCCGCTCTCGCAAATATTCAAAGTGATGCTCTTGCTCGCTGGCGCTGTGACGGCGCTTATGGCAGCTGGCGATAAAGGCGTCGGCGACAAAGGCGAATTCTATCTGATTATCATTGTCGCCACGCTGGGCGGCTTGATGATGTCCAGCGCCGCCGACCTTATCCTGGTCTTCGTCGCCTTGGAGACACTCTCGATTCCCCTCTATATGCTGGCGAGTTTCCGCCGTGGCGATCAGCGTTCGGCCGAGGGTGGCCTGAAGTATTTTCTCTATGGTGCCTTCGCTTCCGCCATCATGTTATTTGGCTTTAGCTTGCTCTATGGCTTCGCCGGCGCCACCAATCTCGCTGGCATCGCCGCTGCCATGAGCGCGGGCTTGGGCGACAATGTCGTCGCCATCATGACCGCGCTTGTCATGGTCGTGGTTGGTTTCGGTTTCAAAATCAGCGCGGTGCCCTTCCACTTTTGGACGCCCGATGTCTACGAAGGCGCGCCCACACCAGTGACTGCTTTCGTCAGCGTCTCGAGCAAGGCGGCCAGCTTTGCCTTGCTGCTGCGCTTCTTGACTGCTGTCTTCCCAAGTGATATGGTGGTCGCCGGTGTCGTCATCCAGGATTTCTGGGTGAATCTGCTGGTGCTGGTCTCAATCGCGACGATGACGCTGGGCAATGTGGTGGCGCTGCGCCAAAGCAATATCAAGCGCCTGCTGGCTTATTCATCGATCGCCCAAGCTGGCTACACGCTTATCGGCGTTGTCGCGCTCCAAGGCACCAATGACAGCCTGGCGGTGGCTTCGGTCTCCTTCTATATGTTCATGTACATCTTTACCAACTTGCTCGTCTTCGGCGGCGTCATCTTGTTCATCGCCAAGACGGATTTGGAAGAGATCAGCGATATGGCCGGCTTGAACCGCCGCAGCCCTTGGCTGGCGCTCTTCATCACAATCGGCTTGCTCTCGCTAGGCGGGATTCCACCGGCGGCCGGCTTCTTCGGCAAGTTTTTTCTGTTCCAAGCGGCGGTGAACGCGAACCTGGTCGGCTTGGCTTTGATAGCGGTGACCAATGCCATCATCGCTTTGTATTATTATCTGGTTGTTATCAAGGTGATGTATGTCGATGTGGGACCAGACGATGACAAGCCGATTGCCATTCCGCGCGCTTATGGCTGGTCCCTCGGCATTACTGCGATCATCGTTATTCTGCTGGGTACGGTCGCGGTCACGCCAATTTACGATTGGGCGACTTTGGGCGCGGCTGGTCTATAATTGCAAATTGCTGTGGCTATGCAAAATCGTTTGTGATAAACTTCTCGAAGTTTGCCGAGGGAATTGGACTGCCCTTGAGTTTCTGATGACAAGACATGCGCTAAATGAAACCGGATAACAACCCCCTCTCGACATATGGTCTGGTAGCGGGGGTGGTAGGGCAAGTAGGGTGCATGATCCTGCTCGTCATTCTGGGGACATTGTTGCTGGGCATGGCTTTGGATGAAGCCTTCGGGACGCGCCCGACATTTATCTTCATCATGTTATTGGTGAGCATTCCAATCAGCACCGCGGCGATATTCTTTTATACGCGATACAAAGCCAATCAGCTCCGCGGCATGGCTAGAAAGAAGGAGGAAGATATAAGTGAATAGCTTTTGGAACGGAAAACGCCGTTTCGTCGCTTTACTCATGTTCCTGGCTGGGGTCTTCGTTGCACTTGAAGTTCCGCCGGTCATACCCTTCATCCAACTGCCTGGCGAGAAGTTCCCTGAAGGCTTCGATATCCCCTTGGTTGGTATCCGCCTGACGAACACCTTTGTCGGCTCAGTTATCGTCTGGATTGTGCTGCTGCTCTTTGCGGTATATGTCGCGCGGCGGCGCCCCAAAGACGGCAATGAGGTACCGCCCGGCGGCTTCTATTACCTGTTTGAAGTGCTCTTCGAAGGCTTGATGGGTTTCGTCGGCGGTATCGCTGGCGGCCGCCACTTCCGAGTTATCTTCAACATGTTCATGACGATCTTCCTGGTCGTTTTGATGGCCAACTGGATGGAACTTGTGCCCGGCGTCGATACCATCGGCTTCATCCACCCGCATGTCAAAGAAAAGTACGATGCCGATAAAGACGAATACAAGGTCGTCACCACTGATGGCTATGAGATCTATCAGGGTTTCCTCGGCATCTCCTACGTCAACGGGCAATGCGATTGGGTCAGCCCGGCTGATGAAGCGGCGGCTGATGAAGCGGCTTTGCTTTCAGCCTCAGCGGCGGCCGCGGCGGCACAACAGCAACTGCTTGAAGACGCAGCCTATGGGCGCTACCAAGCGGAGCACGCCGATCATGGAGAGGGAGATGGCGCGGAAGCAGAGGGCGACAGCCACGGCGATGATGACCACGCGGAAGACGCTGTCGAATCGGACGCGGTCGCTGAAGCCTCAGCCAGTGTGCTCGCCGCCCGTGTAGCAGAGAAACAAGCTCGTAAAGATCGCAGCTGCTACAGCGGCGTGAGCCCAGTCCCCTGGGCTGACGGTGAGCCTGGCGACGAGGACCATGGCGATGAGGAACATGCGGACGGCGCGAAGCACGGCATCCCGCTGCACCCGGACCCCAGCAGCGACGACGCGAAGCTGGTGCCCTGGGTTGTGCTGCCATTTGTCCGCGTGCCATCGACCGATCTGAACATGACGCTGACGATCGCTTTGATCTCCTTCGTCATGATTCAATACATCGGTTTCAAAGCGCTGGGCGTCGGTTACCTGACGAAGTTCTTCAATTTCGGCACCCTCTTCAAATCGCCGCTTGGCGGCATCGATGTGGCGGTGGGCTTGCTAGAATTGATCGGCGATTTCGCTAAGATTCTCTCGTTCAGCTTCCGTCTCTTGGGCAATATCTTCGCCGGCTCGATTCTGCTCTTCGTCATGAGCTTCCTGATTCCGATCTTGCCCTGGCCCTTCTTCATCCTCGAATTCTTCGTCGGCGTCATTCAGGCGCTCGTATTCGCGCTGTTGACCGCGATCTTCATGAACTTGGCGACCATCAGCCACCATCATGATGAGGACCATGACCACGCCGAAGCACATTAGTTAATTGACACGCAGGTAAGTGATAGCCAAACTGGAGGAAACATAAATGGATCCACAATCAACGATTATCCTGGGTAAAGCGATCGGGGCCGGCTTGGCCATGATCGGCGCCGCCGGCGGTGGCATCGGTATTGGCCTCGCAGTGGGCGGGGCGGTGCAGGCGATGGGGCGCAACCCCGATCACACGCCAACGATTCAGACGAACATGATCCTCGGCGTCGCCTTCGCGGAAGCGGTCGCCATTTACGCCCTGGTTGTGTCGCTGATTATCCTCTTCGTACTCAGCTAAGCTGGGTTGGAGACGCATAGGAGGAAATTATGAGCGTACTTGACAACCTTGGCATCAACCCCGGTTTGATGCTGATTTGGCTGATTGCTTTCATCGTGCTATACACGGTGCTGACGCGCTTCATCTATGACCCCTTGACGAATGTGCTGAACGAACGGCGCAATCGTATCGCCAAGGGGCTGGAAGATGCGGCGGCGGCAGCCCGCGCCCGCGAAAACGCCGAGACAGAAGCGGAGAAGATCCTGGCGCAAGCCCGCAGCGAAGCGCAAAAGGTGATTGACGAAGCCCGCGGCCGAGGCGAGGATGTGGCCGGCGCCATCGAAAGCGAGGCGCGTCAAGAAGCGGCTCGCATTCAATACGATGCCCAGAACGAAGCGGTCGCCATTCGCAATGCCGAGCTTGGTAACCTGCGCGACCAGGTGCTGAATATCTCGGTCGCGGTCGCCAGCCGCATCTTGGACGAAAACATCAGCAAAAATGAGCAGGCGGCGCTTGTCAACAGCTTCATCACCGACCTGCCCGCTGACGCAAAAGGCATTGGCGGCAGCGTTGAGATCCTCAGCGCGATGCCCTTGACCGACGCCGAACAGAAGCAGATCATTTCTCAAGTCGGCGCCGATGAAGCGAAATTCGCCGTCGACCCCGCCATTCTCGGCGGGTTGATCCTGCGCTGGCCCGGCGGCATGGTCGATGGCAGCGTTCGCTCCCAGTTGAATGAGTTAACGCGCAGCTTGAACTAACCGGCTGCCTATCAAGCAATCAAGCGCGCTGGATTGACTCCGGCGCGTTTGTGTTTGTCATGGACGGGCAACCGTGCTTGAATAACTGCAACGCTCATCATTGCCGGAGGCACCAAAGCCAAGTCCATGCCGAAGTTATTGCGGGAGCTGCTCGCTTCTCTGCCAGCTGAACAGATTCTATCAACGAGCGGCGATCTTTCGCTGCCGATCACAGCCGCGGTGGTAGAATCGAGCCGCGATATCGAGCCCGGCGGCATCTTCGTGGCGCGGGCTGGGCAGGCTGTTGATGGTCATCGCTTTATCGCCGATGCAATTGACGCTGGCGGGTCCGCAATCGTCGGCGAGGCGGAGCAGCTAGACCTGCCGGTACCATACATTCGGGTCAAAAGCGCGCGGCAAGCGCTGGGTCCCCTGGCGGCTGCCTGGCACGATTTTCCGTCGCGCAAGCTGGTCATTATCGGCATCACCGGCACCGACGGCAAGACCACCACCACCCATCTCTTGCACAGCATCCTCCAGCGCGCGCCCGCGGTTAAGCCCGGCTACATCAGTACCTTATCCGCTGATTTCGGCGAGGCGGCCGCGCCCACTGGTTTGCATGTCACCACCCCGGGCGCCCCAAAGATTCAAGCGTACTTGGCAAAAATGGTCGAAGCGGGCTTGACACACTGCATCCTGGAAATGACCAGCCACGGCTTGGCGCAAGGGCGGCTGGCTGGACTTGATATCGATGTCGCCCTGCTGACAAACGTCATGCACGAACACTTGGATTACCATGGCAGCTGGGAAGACTACCGCGGCGCCAAAGCCATCATGTTTAGAATGCTGCAAGCTGCCCGGCGCAAGCCAATGGTGGGCAAACTGTCCGTGCTCAACGCCGATGATCCGTCACGAGCCTACTTCGCCGCTTTTCCCGCCGACCGCGTCTTGACATACAGCATCGAGGCCGAGTCCGATTACCGCGCCACCGATATCGCCTATTCGCCAGCCGGGGCCCGTTTTCACGCAGCGGGTCATGCCTTCACGACGCGGCTATTGGGCGAGTTCAATATCGCAAACGCGCTGGCGGCAATCGGCGCGGCGCGGGCGCTGGGCTTGGGCTGGCCCGCGATCAAAGCGGGCATCGCCGCGGTTGAGCTGGTCCCGGGCCGGATGGAGCGCATCGACGAAGGGCAGGACTTCATCGCCATGGTTGATTTCGCTCATACCCCAAATGCGCTCAAGCGGGCGCTGGAAGCGGGGCGCAGCATGTTAAAACCTGGCAAGCGCTTGATCGCCGTTTTTGGCAGCGCGGGCTTGCGCGATATTGAGAAGCGCCGTCTCATGGCAGAGACCTCAGCCCGGCTGGCTGATATGACTGTGCTGACGGCGGAAGACCCGCGCACGGAATCCCTCGCTGAGATCCTCGCGATGATGGCGGGCGGTTGCCTGGCGCAGGGCGGCGTCGAGGGCGATACATTCATCCGCCTGCTCGACCGCGGCGAAGCGATTTATACCGCTTGTCAACTGGCTGAAACGGGCGACCTGGTCATGGCTTGCGGCAAGGGGCACGAGCAGAGCATGTGCTTCGGCCAGACCGAGTATCCCTGGGATGATCGCGCGGCGCTTCGATCGGCATTGCAAGGTGCGCCGCTAAGCACGCTGCCGACCGCGCGCGTACCATAGCGAGGCTTAAGACCCAGAAGCCAGCCGCCTGTATTTGTTTTTGAAGCTAGAAGCAAGCAAATCATGATAAAATATTTGTGGGCATAATGCGCGAGGCTGATGTGCTCGATCTTGGCATTGTCATCGTCAACTGGAATACCTGCGCCCTGTTGGAGCGTTGCCTGCACACAGTCTGCGCTAGCTTAGGCGACTTCAACTTCCGCGTCATCGTGGTCGATAACGCTTCTAAAGACGGCAGCGCGGCTATGGTCAAGCGGCTCTTCCCGCAGGTTGAGCTGATTGCAAATCGTGAAAATGTCGGCTATCCGCGCGGCAACAATATCGGCTTGCGCGCCCTGGGCTTTCGTGGCGCGCGCGATGTGGATCGCTCGGCACCGCGTTACGCGCTGCTGCTTAACCCAGATACCGAGCTGCCGCCGAATGCGCTCTGGCAGATGACCCAATTCATGGATTCTCGACCGGATATCGGGGCAGCGGGTCCAAAGCTGGTCTTGACAGACGGCCGCCTGGACAAAGCCTGCCGCCGTGGCTTCCCGACGCCGCTGGTCAGCTTCTACCACTATTCCGGCTTGGCGAAGCTATTCCCGCGCAACCCGCGCTTTGGCCGTTACAATATGACCTTCGCCGATGAAGATCAAGACCTGGAGGTCGATTCTGTTGTCGGCGCTTATATGCAGGTCCGCAAAGCGGCGATCGAAGGGGCAGGCTTGCTCGATGAAGTATTCTTTATGTATGGCGAAGACTTGGATTGGGCTTACCGCGTCAAGCAGTCTGGGTATAAAGTATGGTATCATGCGGCCGTCACCGTGCATCATGTGAAGCGCGCCGCCAGCAGCCAGAGCCCCAAAGCCCAATTTGAATTCTGGCGCGCGATGCTGATTTTTTATCGCAAACACTTTCGCCGCGGCACCAGCTATCCCGTCCACCTGATGATCCTGGCGGCGCTCTTGTTTAAAGGAGGTCCCAGCTTATGGCAGGAGATACGCAACCCGTCTCATACAGCGTAGAGCCCCGCTCAATACGCTTAAGCAACGATCACCTCAAGGCGCTCTCCACGCTGACATTGCTGCTCACCGATATTGTGCTGCTCCTTGTCGCCTTCATCGTCGGCTACGAGGCGCGCGGAGTTTTACCGCTCTTCCCCCGTCCCGAAGAACAGCCGGCGCTTGCGCGATACCTGCCCACGATTGTCCTGCACACAAGCACCATTGTCGTCATGTTTTATTTCTCGCAGCTTTATCATCTCAAACGCGCCGTCAGCCGGATTGAGCAGCTGCGCCACTTGATCGGCGTCGTCACGCTGGGCACGCTGCTGGCGAGCGGCACGCAAGAATTCTTGCTGCAGAATACGGCTCAGGAAGCGGTTTATCCGCGCAGCCTGCTCTTTTATGTTTGGTTCTTCAGCGTCTTGCTAACTGTCTTCGGGCGCGAATTGCATCGCCGTGCGTGGACGCTTTTGCGCCGGCGCGGCGTCCTTCGCGACAATCTGCTGCTGGTGGGCGACGGCGACATCGCGCGCAAAATCACGGAACATATTCGCAACAGCCCCGAGCTCGGCTACACAATCGTCGGCATCGTCACCGCGGCCGAGCAAAAAGGCGAAATGCTCGGTTACCCCTACATCGGCGCCTATGATGATATTCCGCGCCTCATCGACGACCGGCAAGTGGAGCAAGTGATAGTGGCACTTTCGGATTACCGGCGCGACGAATTGGTTGAGCTGATAAACCTTTGCCAGCGGGGCAAGGTCGATATCAAGGTTTATCCGGATATGTTCTCTTATATGGCTGGCGATCTCAACGTCGATGATCTCGGCGGCACGGCGCTGCTGACGGTGCGCGATATTGCCCTGCGCGGCTGGAAGCTCAGCCTAAAGCGCGCGCTGGACCTCTTCGGCGCCACCGTCGGCTTGGTGCTGCTCTCGCCATTTATGTTGATCACCGCGCTCTTGATTCGCCTGGAATCGCGCGGCTCGATCTTTTATTGGCAGGTGCGCATGGGTCTGGATGGCCGACCCTTCCCCATGATTAAGTTCCGCTCCATGCGCCAAGACGCTGAATCCGGGGGCCGCACCTGGACTGTCGAAAACGATGAGCGCGTCACCCGGCTGGGCCACTACATGCGCCGCAGCAATTGGGATGAGATCCCGCAATTGATAAACGTGCTGGTGGGCCACATGAGCTTGGTTGGTCCTAGGCCCGAGCGACCGATGTACGTGCAGCAATTCCAGCGCCAAATCCCGGATTACATGGTGCGGCATCGAGAGAAATCCGGCATGACTGGCTGGGCGCAGATCAATGGCTTTCGCGGCGACACCTCAATCGCGCAGCGCACCGAAGCCGACCGCTTCTACGTCGAGAACTGGTCCATCTGGCTGGATATTGTGATCATCATTCGCACCATCTGGCAATCTTTCACCCGTTCCAACCCGCATGCCTATTAGCCGCCGCATGGACCTGGAAACGTTAACCGAAGCCATGCAGGAATTCGTGGCGAGCAAAGGCTGGCTTGCTGAAGATTCGCCCAAACAGCAGAGCTCGCGCAATTTGGCGATCTCGCTTGTTTTGGAAGCGGGCGAAGTGCTTGAGCATTTCCAATGGGGCGAAGCAAGCGACAAACCCGCCGAATTGGCTGATGAACTGGCGGACGTGATGCTCTATCTGCTGCAGTTGGCGCGCTTGAATGACATCGATCTCGGTGAAGCGGTCATGACCAAGCTGCAAAAGAATTACAGGCGCGATTGGTCCCCCGAAGCCAGTTGAGCGCCAGCCGCGGGGTATTCCCGCCTCCGGTTGCCGCTGCCGATTTGGGCGCTGGGCGGCGCTCGGAATCTTACAGTCTATCAATTTGAAGCGCCGCCATTATAATACTAAGCGCGTTTTCATTGCCCTTGCCATATGCCTTGTCGGGAAAGACTGCATCTGGCTCTGTCACCTAGGCTGAACCACTACCGTCCAGCGGCTCATTGAAGCAGAGGATTGATTGCAATGTCCGAACAAGCGGTCACCGCGCAAAGCGAAGATTTCTCGCGCTGGTATAACGAAATTGTTTACCGCGCCGACTTGGCAGCGCCATCGCCGGTCCGTGGCTGCGTCATCATCAAGCCATACGGTTATGAAATCTGGGAAGGCATCAAGGCTGGCTTGGACCGCCGCTTCAAAGCGACCGGGCACCAAAATGCGTATTTTCCGCTTTTCATTCCCGAAAGTTATATCCGGCGCGAAGCCGCGCATGTCGAAGGCTTCAGCCCCGAGCTGGCTGTCGTTACCCATGCCGGCGGCAAGGAGCTGGAAGAGCCGCTCGTCGTCCGCCCCACCTCGGAGACGGTTGTTGGCGAAGCGTTTAGCGATTGGATTCAGTCTTACCGCGATTTGCCACTGCTCATCAATCAATGGTCGAATGTCGTGCGCTGGGAATTGCGCACCCGCCCCTTCCTCCGCACGGCGGAATTTCTATGGCAGGAAGGGCATACCGCGCATGCCACCTATGACGAAGCCGAAGCCGAAACGCGGCAAATGCTCGATATCTATGCCGATTTCGCCATCAATGACGCCGCCATCCCGGTGATTACGGGCGAGAAGAGCCGGCTGGAGCGTTTCGCCGGCGCCGCCCAGACCTATACAATCGAAGCCATGATGCGCGACAAGCGAGCGCTGCAATCCGGCACCAGCCACAACCTGGGCCAGAATTTCGCCAAAGCCTTCGACATCCGTTTTCTGACCGAATCCAACACGCAGGAATACTGCTGGACGACATCCTGGGGGCTGAGCACACGAATGGTTGGCGCTGTCGTCATGGCGCATGGCGATGATAAAGGCTTGCGCCTGCCGCCCAAACTGGCGCCTTATCAACTGGTGATCGTCCCCATCTACCGGCGCGATGCCCAGCGGGGCGCCGTGCTGGAAACTGTCGAGCGGCTGCGCCAGTCCTTTCAAGCGGCCGGCTTGCGCGTTCATGTGGACGACCGCGAAGGGCAATCGCCCGGCTTCAAATTTAACGATTGGGAAATGCGTGGCGTGCCTGTCCGCGTCGAAATCGGACCTAAAGATGTCGAGAAAAACAACGCCGTGCTGGCGCGGCGCGATGTGCTCGGGCGCGAAGGCAAGCAATTTGTCTCGCAAGATAATGTCCTGGCGGCGGCGCAGGAACTGCTGGCTGATATCCAGCGCAGCCTGCTGGCTGATGCTCGCGCTTTCCGCGACGCTCACATTCAAAACGCCTCTTCCTATGACGAGCTGCGGGAGATTGTCGCAGCGGGCGAGTGGGCGCGCGCTAATTGGGCTGGCACTGATGACGAAGAACTGCGGGTCAAAGAGGAAACCGGCGCCACCATCCGCTGTTTCCCATTCGAGCAGCCAGATTCGCTGGGCGAATGTGTTATTTCCGGGCGATCTGCTGAAAAAGTCGCGCTATTTGCTAAAGCCTATTGAGCCGCAGGCTTGTATATAGGTTTGAGCTTGGCTGCGTCCAAGGCGGGTTTGGAAAGCGCAAACCCGCCAAGCCAATGATGTCGGGCAGATTTCTTACAGTTTCTTAAGATATGGCAGCTATTGTGAAAATTGACACAATCAGGTTCCTATCGTAGAATGAGTAAGCATGGGTGAAATCCTGTTCTAAACTGTGAATTTCTGCAAGTTAAGAGAGCGCCAGCTTGGCTTATGCGATAGGCTGGCAAGAGTGGCGCGCTTTGCCGCCCAAGGAAGATTTACTTATTTCCTTTAATGGAAACTTATGCCGATCCGCCGTAGCATTTATCGTCAATTGAATACCCATGCCAATACATGGATATTTCAAAGAAGGTGCCGGCTCTCTGCTTCGCTTAGGCTGGTAGCTGAATTTTTGGACTAAATCATGGCTGCTTACTTGATAGTTGATGTTGATGATTTACTGAGATTCACCGCGCAAAAAGGCATCGACCTGCACGAGCTGGCGGTTGCCCTGCGGGGCAGCGCCGGGTTTGTCGCCGGTTTGTATGACACGGCTTCCCTCAAAGCAGTAGCAGTGGCGGATTGGCGGGCGCAGCTAGGCGCTGAAAACCTGCCGCTGGAGCCTGAGGCGATATTTCGCAGCGCCGGTTACCAGGTCATTGACGTGCGTGATCGTTCCTGCTTGCCGGATTGCTTAATCGAAGATCTGTTTCAGCTGGATCCCAGCCCAGTCCAGGAGTTGATTCTCGCTACAACCGGGACCGATTTGCTGCCCTTGATCGACCGCGTCAAAGTTACCGATAACGCCCGCATCCGCGTTTGGGGCGACGATGAAGCTGCCTTACGCTCGGTCGGGCTATCCGCCGATATCATCTTCCAACCGCTTGTTGGCTTGCATGGCATCAAGGGTAAGAACGTCTGGGTCTACATCGATTTTGAGAACATCTCGATCAGCCTGAACGAGCAGGGATTTGTCGTCAATCTCGATCATCTGATTGAACGCCTAGTCTCGCAGGCGCAAGCGCACGGCAAGCTGGTCAAGATGGCGGCTTACGCGCCCTGGGGCCAGCGGGGCGCGTTGCCGCCGCTGGTAGATTCATCGGGGCGTGAAGTCGCCGATGAATCGCCCGCTCGACTGATGATGGCTAATATCGACCCCGTCTTTCACTTGCCAGGCAAACAGAGCGCCGATATCCGCATCGCCCGCGATGTGCTGACCGACGCCGGGCACCCGGAGGCTGGCGATGTCATCATCCTGGCAACCGGCGATCGCGACTTCAATGATGTGATAAACCCGCTGTTGCAGCGCAACAAAACTGTCGTCGTCTGGGGCGTGCGCGGCAGCACGGGCCGGCTGCTGCAAAGCCACCCGTCACTGCAATTGGAGTATATTGACGACTTCACCGACCTGCAGACTCACCAATCGCTTAGCACGGTCGAAACTGAGGCGGATACCGAAAGCTTCATCCCCTCGCAATGGTCCAGCGTTATCATTCAGTTCTTCCGTTTGACCGCCGACAACCCAAGCCACACCGTCACCGTCAACCGCCTAATCGATCAATTGATCGAGGTCGGCGATGTCATCTCAACTGAACGGGGACATGACCTGGTGTCGCAGGCGATCTCGCTGGGCATTTTGAAGCAGCAGCGCGCCTCGGGCTTGATCGAATTGAGCCTCCCGCATCCGATTGTGGATAAGACCCTGCTCATCGTGAATCGCATGGTGCGGCGGGTGGCCAACACCTTGCTTTCGCGCAACTGGGACTACGTCAACTACGGCTTTCTCTTGAAGGGCTTGGCGATGGAGCGAGACCTCGATCGGCCCGGCATGAATGATAGTGACCAGTGGCGCTCGCATTGGATCGATTGCCTGGTCCGCGAACGGGTGCTCCAGCGCGACCTCGTGCCCCATCGTCATAATCCAGACGACCTGGTGCCAGTCATCCGCTTGCCAGACGCCGGCGAGCAGCCCTTGGCGCAGAGCGTCAGCGAGCAAAGCACCACTGAGGACTTCTCGTCGCAAGAGTGGCAGGGTGTGCCGCCGCATACCCTATACAAAACCGATGCCGAGGTCGCGCGCATGGTAACGCGCATCGTGGTGAGCGTCCAGCAATTTACCAGCTTCAGGAATTTTGCCTGGTGCCCGCTCGGCAGCTTGCATCGCCGCCTGCGTGAATTCGACAGCGGCGTCGTCTTCCAGCACGCGGTTGAATATCTGTTGATCAACGAGATGGTAACGGTAAACGAATACCCCAACCCGCGCAGCGACTACAACACCAAGGGCATTGAGCTGGATGAGAAATGCCCCTACGTCGCTGTGATTCTGGCTGAGCGCGATGAATTCATTCGCGTCTTGCTGGAGATGTATCGGGCGAATGCGACGATCTCCCAGCCGAATTTGGAGCAGCGCCTCAAGGGAGAATGGGATGTTTCCCTCTGGATCTCGATTATGAAAATCGAAAATGTGCTGAATGCCTTGCCCGGGCGCGCCGATCAATTCAGCCTGTTCCGCACTCATCACACCGTCAAGCTGGTGGCAAATGACGATGTCGACGAAGGCGCCGCGGCAGGAAATTAGGAGACCAGGCGAAACAAGGCGCTGGATTTCGATAGCGCTTGATATTCAGCCTTAGCGCCAGCCCCGCATCAGCTCGGGATTGCCCATGCTAAGGCTTGCTGATAGAATCGGCGTGTTGTTTTGACCGACGGGCAACCGATCCTGCCCGTCCGGTGGCTAGCGAAAGGACGGATACCATGCCATTGGATAAAGCAACGAAGAGCCAGATAATCAAAGACTATGCGCGTGAAGATGGCGACACTGGCTCGCCAGAGGTGCAGATCGCCTTGCTTAGCGCGCGCATAACCCAGCTGACCGAGCACCTGAAAGCGCACAGCCACGACGAGCACTCGCGCCGCGGGCTCTTGAAATTGGTTGGCCAGCGGCGGCGCCATCTCAAGTACATCGCGCGCAAAAAGCCAGCTGTGTATCGTGAGCTGCTGCAGCGCCTTGGCTTGCGCCGCTAGCCGATGGCAGCCGGGCGGTACGCGCGCCTTGGCGCATCATAAGGCCTGGCAAGCCTGGCTCGCTGCAATATGCCCTTTTGGCAAATCTCGAACGAACGCAAGCGCGTTGAACATGGCAGAGACCCTGTGGCGTCGGCGGCTGCTCCGCTGGTCGTCCGCTTGAAGCTGCCATTGATAGCCCCTTCGAATATATGGAGAATGCAATGACATTGAATATACGTGAATATCGGAGCATGGTCGGCGGCAAAGAAATCATCATCGAGACGGGCCGCTTCGCCCAGCAAGCCGGCGGCGCAGTGACCGTCCGCATGGGCGATACCATGCTGTTCTGCTCAACCACGATGGGCTCGCCACGCGCTCATCTGGATTTCTTCCCGCTGAGCGTCGACTATGAAGAAAAGATGTACGCCGGCGGACGGGTGCCGGGCGGCTTTTTCCGGCGCGAAGGCAGACCATCCGAAAGCGCGATCCTGACTTCTCGCGTCATCGACCGCACACTGCGCCCGCTCTTCCCCAAGAATATGCGCAACGAAGTGCAAGTGATCCTGATGTCGCTTTCGCATGACAAAGAACATCATGTCGATATGCTTGGCATTATCGCCGCCAGCACCGCGCTGATGATCTCCGACATACCTTGGAATGGTCCCGTCGCCGGCGCGCGCATCGGCTTAGTCAATGGCGAATTGACCGTCAACCCCACTTACAGCGACATGGCGGGCAGCGCGCTGGATCTGCGTGTATCGGGCACGGCTGAAGCCATTAACATGGTTGAGTGCAATGCCGACCAGGTTGACGAAGAAACCATGCTGGAAGCGCTCTTCATGGCGCATGAGTCGATGCAAGACATCATCGCGCTGCAGCATCAGATTCGAGCCGAAATCGGCAAACCGAAGAATGAACCCTCAACCGATGACCTTGATGAGACACTGCTCGCCGAAGTCCGCGCCCAGGTCGAGCCGCAAATCCGCGATGTCATGACCGCCCATGCTGACCGCAGCGAACGGCGCGAGCCACTGCGGCAGATTCAGGCGGCGCTGGTCGAAGCATATGAGAGCGGAAACCAAGCGGCTGGCGCCGAGGCGACCAAAGTCGATATCAAACATGTCGACCGCGCCTATGACCAAGTGATGAAAGATGTCGTGCGCGGGCGCATCGTCAACGACGGCGTCCGCCCCGATGGCCGCGATTACACTTCCATGCGCGAGTTGGCGGCTGATGTCGGCCTGGTGCCGCGCGTACACGGCTCCGGCATGTTTATCCGCGGCGAAACACAGGTGCTGACGATCGCCACCCTGGGCACGCCGCGTGAAGCGCAGTTCATGGATGGCTTGAGCCCAGAAGACGACAAGCGCTATATGCATCACTACAACTTCCCGCCTTACAGCACAGGCGAGACCTATCCCATGCGTGGTCCCCGCCGGCGTGAAGTGGGCCATGGCGCGCTGGCGGAAAAGGCGCTGCTCTCGATGATCCCAGCCGAAGAGACCTTCCCCTATGTGCTGCGCCTCGTCAGCGAAGTGATGAGCTCTAACGGCAGCACGTCCATGGCGAGCGTCTGCGGCAGCACACTCGCGCTGATGGATGCCGGCGTGCCGATCAAGAATCCAGTTGGCGGCATCGCCATGGGGCTGATCAAAGAAGGCGAGAAGGTTGCCGTCTTGACCGATATCCAGGGACTGGAAGATCATCTTGGCGATATGGATTTCAAGGTGGCGGGCACGGTAGATGGTATCACCGCTTTGCAAATGGACATCAAGATTTCCGGCGTAACCCGCGATATCATGCGCCAGGCCCTCGCCCAAGCGAAAGACGCCCGCATGCAAATCCTCGATGTGATGCGCGCCACCATCGCCGCGCCGCGCGGCAGCATGAGCGACTTCGCGCCGCGCATGGAATCGGTCAAGATCGCCGTTGACAAAATCGGCGCTGTCATTGGACCGGGCGGCAAGAATGTACGCGCCCTGCAAGACGAACACCAAGTCAAGGTGGATATCCAGGAAGATGGCCTCGTTTATGTCGCCGGCGAATCGGGCGCCGAAGTTGATTTGGCGCTGGAGAAGATCAAAGCCATGGTGGAGGAACCCGAAATTGGCTCGATTTACACCGGCACCGTCAAACGTGTTGAAAATTACGGCGCCTTTGTTGAATTCCTGCCCGGCACCGAAGGCATGGTGCACATCTCGCAACTGGCTGATTATCACGTCAAAAGCGTCGAAGAAGAGGTCAGCGTTGGCGATGAGATCATGGTGATGGTCATCAATATCGATGGCACGGGCCGCGTCCGCTTGAGCCGGCAAGCAGTGCTTGAAGGCTGGGATGTGGAAGAAGCGAAACGGCGTGATGCCGCTGGCAACCGCGGTGGGCAGCGGCGTGGCGGTGGCGACCGGCGTGGTGGCGGCCGCGGTGGCGACCGGCGTGGCGGCGACCGGCGCAATTAGGCGCTGCGACATGTGACAATCTGAACGTGCTGCCGAGGCTTTCGCAGCGCGTTTCTTGTTTATTCTGCCCGCCCTGCTTTGGAGAAAAGCCTATGCCAGAAAACAATGAGTCGCCCAGCCGCGCCCTCGCCGAAACCGATAACTATATGGTGTGGGAAGTGCGCGAGCCAGACAACGAAGTGACTTACCATGTCGAATTGGGCGCCGTCACGCTGCACTTTTTCCGCGAAGAATGGGACGAATTCTTGCAGTTGGCTAAGGTAGCGGCCAGCAATCGCTGATGGCGCTGATGGCTGCCAGCTACATCCACCGGCACTATGTCGCTGTGATGGCGAAGCATTTGCCGCCCAGCAGCTCGACCCTGCGCCTGCTTGACCTGGATGGCAAATCTGGCAAGCTCTTGGGCGAATCCCGCGCCGATCTTCTAATTCGTCATATACGAGCCAGCGAGCATGACGAGATTGACAAAGCGGCGGCCGCTTATGACGCGGTCGTCGCCTTTGATATTGCCCTCAGCGACGCGCTCCTGCGAGCCTGCTTGGCGGCCCTGCGCGAGGGCGGGCGCTTGATCGCGCTGCAATCTCGTGGCATAGCCAACGAAGCCCAGCTGCGCCAATTGCGCGCTCAGGGTTATACTCGCATTCTGGTTGAGCCAGCCATCGATGAACTGGGTGTTTTGATTCGCGGCGAAAAGCCTCACTCGGCGGTCGATACACTCAAGCGCCTGCGGTCGGTCGCGCGTGCCGATGCGGACTCGCTCGACCTGTCGCAGTTCAGGGGCAGATACATCCATCTGCTGATCCAGCAGCGCCCCAACAAACCAGTCTGGAAGCTGGCGCATGATGAAGCGATCGAGTGGCGCGCCGCCGCCATTCAGCGAGAATCGACGCCAAGCTTGCTCGGCTTTAGCAGTTTGCCCAAAGCGGTCAGTTTCATGCAGCGGGCGGTGCTGGCTGGCGACATCAGGGACATTAACAAGGTCGGCAAATTCAGCCTCGAACGGGCGCAGGCGCTTCAATGGCGCATCACTTTGAATCCGGCGCCGCAATCACTCGCTGGCAATCGGCTGACTTACCTCCACATCGACCCCGCGCTAGCGGAAGCGCCGGACGAATAGCGAGAGCCGCATGGCGCTGACACTCGGGGACCTTGCCTTTCTGCGTGGCGATCGGGCTCATCGCATCTTAGCCGCCTTCGCCGATAGCGACCTATCCGACGCGAATACACTGCCGCTTTTATCCCGCCTGCGCAAGTCGCTGGCGCCACGAGAAGCCGCCGCCATCATCCAGACTTTGAAGCTGCGCGCAAAAGCAAAGGCAAAGTTCCCGCAGCATTGCCAGTCCATGCTCTTCACCGCTGAAGCGCTGCAGCAAGCCAGCCATCCCGCCATACGCCAGTATCGGGCGCGGCAAGTCGAATCGCTTCGGGTGCTGGACCTTGGCTGCAGCATTGGCTCCGATACGCTCGCCTTTGCGGCAATGGGCTGTCAAGCGCTGGGCTTGGATATGGACCCAGTTCGCATCGGCATCGCCCGCCATAATGCCGAAGTGATGAGGCTCGATGCCCGCTTTGCGGTCGCGGATATTAGAGAGTCGATCCCGGCTGCTTATGATTTCATCTTCTTCGACCCGGCGCGGCGTGATGAGCAGGGCCGGCGCATCCGCGATGTCGAGCGTTATCTGCCGCCGCTATCGTTGGTGAAAGACTGGCGCGCCGATCAGATTTGCGTGAAGCTGTCGCCGGCTGTTGAACTGCGCCAGTTGGAAGCCTACGGCGGCTGCGTCGAATTCATTTCCGTCGGCGGCCGTCTTAGCGAAGCGCTGCTCTGGCTGCGCCGCCCAACTGCGCCGCCCGTCGCCACCAAACTTGTTGGGAGGACCGCCTATCATCTCTATCAGCGCGAGACCGAGCCCGTTGCCCTCGCGCCGCCCAAGCGCTGGCTCTTTGAACCGGACCCGGCTGTCCTGCGCGCGGGCCTCGCGCGGCGCTTGGCGCCAGACCTCGATGCGACCATGCTCGACGACTCAATCGCTTATCTGTCCAGCGATGAGCGCCGGGATACGCCTTGGGGGCGATACTGGGCAATCGAGGACTGGCTGCCCTTTCAGCTCAAGCGCCTGCGCCGTTATCTCGCCGAGCGCGGCGTGGGGCGGCTCACGGTCAAGAAACGCGGCTTTCCCATGTCGCCTGAAGAATTGATCGTCAAGCTGCGCCTCAAACATGGGCGAGAAGCGCGCGTTCTGGTCATGACCCGGCTGCGGGGCAAGCCAATCGCCATCATCTGCCGCGAGCCAACAGTTGGGTAAACCGAAGGAATCCCGTATAATTGGCAAAGCTGGCTCGTGATTTAAGGCAGAGAGGGGAAACGAACATGCTGATGCGCCCGGAAGAATCGCGTCAGCCACGTTTGATCACCTGGGACGAGGTTGATCAGCTGATTGATGGGCTGGTACCGCGCATTCAGCACCTGGGTCCATTTGGCGCCATGGTGATGATTACCCGTGGCGGCGTCATCCCGGGCGGGCTGCTGGCGGAGGCGCTCAGCGTTCAGCATTTATTGACCGCTTCCGTCGACTTTGTGGCCACCGAGCAATCGGGCATGATGGCTTGGCCCACCTTTCTCCAATTCCCGGACCCTGACTTGCTGCGCGGGCGGCGAACCTTAATCGTCGATGATGTCTGGGGCAGCGGGCGCACCAGCATTTCTGTGCGCGAGCGGGTTGATGCCGCCGGTGGCAGTCCCCTAAATTGCGTCCTGCACTTCAATCCCTATCGCACGATGTTCTCAAATATCAAGCCGGATTTATATGGTGCTGTCACCGATACCTATGTGGTCTATCCCTGGGAGATCGATCGCGGCTTGCTCGGCCGCGATTTTCCTGAAGCTCAGCCGGAAATCTGAGGTCTTCTCGCCGACGCATGCCAGAATTCCGTGCCAAGTGAAAGACTTTGGGTTATAATGCTTTTGCTCGCAGGGTGGGGCTGGCTCGGGTGCGCTGAGTTAAGCTAGGGTTTGCCCATCGGACGCGGGCAAACGAAGGAGTGCTTATCGTTTCTTAAGACCTTGTGGCACTGCGCAATATAGGTAGACATGTTATTCTTTTAGAGGTTCTACCACTGTTTAACATTATTGACAATAGCGCCGCGCAGAAAGTTGCGGTGGCGCGCTGATAACCTGCTTACGCAGGAGGCATGCCAAACCATATGAGTGAAGCTCAAGAACAGAATCCCATTGCCGACGAGAATTTCGAGGAGATGCTCGCCTCATCATTCGATTTTTCTTATACGCCGCCGCGCCGCGGGGAAATCCGCGAGGCGACCATTCTGCAAATTGATGAACGCGAAATCATCGTCGACCTCGGGGCGAAGCAAGACGGGATTGTGCCTTCGCAAGACCTGGATCGCATGGATGACGAATTTCGCGCCAGCCTTAGCACGGGCGCCAGCGTGCCTGTCTATGTCATCAACCCGCGCGACCAGAACGACAACCTCATCGTTTCCATCAACATGGGCTTGCAGCGCTATGACTGGGAGAAAGCGCGCGAGCTCCTATCTTCCCAAGACGCCGTCGACGTCCGTGTCAGCGGCTATAACAAGGGCGGCGCGCTGGTACGCTGGAACCGCTTAGAGGGCTTCATCCCCAGCTCGCACTTGGTATCCACCAACTTGTCGATTGACCGGCGCGAAGCGATGCAAGAGCTGATCGGCAATACACTCGGCGTCAAAGTGATCGAGGTCGATCAAGACCGGCGGCGGCTGATATTCAGCGAACGAGAAGCGCAAAAAGAATGGCGCGCCCGCCAAAAAGCCAAGCTGCTCGCCGAGTTGAACGTCGGCAATGTGGTTAATGGCGTTGTCACTGGCTTGCGGGACTTTGGCGCTTTTGTCAATATTGGCGGCGCAGACGGCTTGATTCACGTCAGCGAGCTTGCCTGGCATCGTGTCGATCATCCGCGCGATATCCTGCATATCGGTGAAGAGATTGAAGTCTATGTGCTCAATCTGGACCGCGAGACCAACCGGATAGCGCTCAGCCGTAAACGCCTGCTCAGTGACCCCTGGGACGATGCGCAATACCGCTATCATGAAGGGCAGTTGGTGGCCGGCTATGTGACAAACGTAGTGGACTTCGGCGCTTTTGTCGCCCTAGAAGATGGGCTGGAGGGCTTGCTCCATCTCAGTGAAATGGGCGATGGTGCCCTCAAGGAACCTTATTCCTACGTGCAAAAGGGCGACCACCTTTCGCTGCGCATCAGCCATCTGGAGCCGGAGAAGCGCCGCGTCGGTTTTACCCAGCGCTGGGGCACCGAAGTCGAAGAGCCGGCTGAGGGCAAAGCAGGCGATGATAGAAGCCAGGTAGCGAAGGGCGAATAGCTGAACCGACTGCCGACAAAATGCCCCCCGCCGCCTGGGCGATATCTTGATAAAACCAGATGCCTGCCAACCGGCGGGCATTTTGCTTCGCCTGCATCGTCAATGTTGACAGCCTACTATCGACTCTGTATAATTCCGTTCGAGTTTGCTTGAGGTCGCAACGATGGCATAGCTTTGCAGTCTTAGACGGATTGACGTTTCCGCGCCTGGTTATTCAGCTCTGCCTGAAACCGGGTTTTATTTTGCCACGCTGAACCGCGTTCACGCTGTGGTGGCGGCTAGCCAGTTCGCTCGCGTCGGCTGCGCCTATTCCATTGAAGGCTCGCCAATACTCGCAGTTAATCGTACGGGGGAGATAGCTAGGATATGCAATCACAATCTGTAGTAATGGATACCGCCGAGGATATGGATTTCGCCGCGTTATTAGAAGAATCACTGTCACAGAGCGCTGTCGAACGTGGCGATATCGTCAGCGGGACGGTTCTTTCGATCGATAGTCAAGGGCTGATTGTTGATATCGGCTGGAAGCAGGATGGCATCGTCACGCGAGGCGACATTGAGCGCATGGGCATGCATACCGCCGATTTCGAGGTCGATGCCGAAATCAATGTAGCTGTTGTCAACTTGAACGATAACAATGGCAACCTGATCCTCTCGGCCGCCCAGGCGCGCCAGAACGAAGATTGGAAGCGCGCCGAAACACTCATGAACGACGAGACCTTGTGGGAGGGCGAAATCACCGATGTCAACAAGGGCGGCGTCATCGTCGGCTTTGGGCATCTTCGCGGCTTCGTCCCTGCCAGTCATGTGCTGGATCTGCCACGCGGGCTCAAAGAAGAGGCGCGCGCCGCCCACTTGCAAGGTTTGGTGGGGAAAACTATCACCGTCAAAGTTATCGAAGTGAATCGAAAACGCCGCCGGCTGGTATTCAGCCAGTTGGAAGCCGAGCAAGAGAACCGCGCCGCGCGCAAGGACGCGCTGCTGCGTGAATTATCGGAAGGGGCATCGCGCAAGGGCGTCGTCAGCGGTTTGTGCGATTTTGGCGCTTTTGTCGATCTGGGCGGGGCGGATGGCTTGATCCATATTTCGGAGTTAGCCTGGCGCCGCGTGCGCCATCCCAGCCAGGTGGTCGCCGTTGGCGACGAAGTCGAAGTCTTTGTCTTGAATCTGGACGCGAAAGGGCAGCGCATCGGCTTGAGCCTCAAGCGGCTGCAGCCCAACCCCTGGAGCCTGGTTGATGACATGTACCACATCGGCGAGTTGGTCGAAGGCGTCATCAGCCGCTTGGAAACCTTCGGCGCTTTCATCAGTATGGAGCCCGGTATCGAAGCTTTGCTGCATGTCAGCCAGATGTCGGCAAAGCCCGACGATAATCCGCTGCGTCATCTCTACGAGGGGCAGAAACTTCTCATGCGCATTATCAGTATCGAATCCGACCGGCAGCGCCTTGGCTTGAGCCTGAGAGAAGTGACGGCCGGCGAAAAAGCGCAGTGGGAAGCGCGGCAACTTGAGTTGGTGGCCGCCGCCGCCGAAGCCGCCCAGCGCGAAGCCGAGCAAGCCGAATTGGATGCGCAGGCTGCGCCAGCCGAATTCGACGATCAGGACGAGACTGAGCCTGTTGCGCTGGGATAATCTCGGGTACACTAGGTTCCCTGCATCGGCAGGGCATTCGCATAAGTTAGGGACCAAAGGTGGTGATTAGGGCATGGCTTCGGTCAGACTAAAGCCGGGCGAAAGCCAAGAGCAATTGCTGCGGCGTTTTCGCAAGCGCGTAACCAACGCTGGCATCCTGAGTACAGTCAGGCGCAAACGCTGGCATATCTCCAAAAGCGAATTGCGGCGCATCGAAAAGAAAAAGGCGATCCGCCGCTCGCGCCGGCGCCAACGGAAAATGTGAAAGCGCCCGCTTGATTCAAAGTGGCTCAGTTTCCAGCTTGCGAGCGCCGGCGCATTTCAGCCTGGGCGGCATTACAATTGGGCGCGGCGAGAACCTGCGCTTCATTTTTAGCCGCCAAATGACAGCCGCCACAAGCGATCACGAACGAGAAGTCCGTTGCTTACATAGTATGCGGCGGGCTTTTGCGTTATAATCTCGTCGGCAATCACATTAGAGGAGGAGTATGGCTAAGAAAGAAGAAAAGATTGAAGTAGAAGGCACGGTCATCGAGGCTTTGCCCAATACGCAGTTTATGGTCGAGTTGGAAAACGGCCACCGAGTTTTGTCTTATTTATCGGGCAAGATGCGCAAATTCTATATTCGCATTTTGTTGGGAGATCGCGTCAAAGTGGAAATGAGCCCCTACGATATGAATCGTGGGCGCATCATTTATCGTCATAAGGACAATGTGCGCACGTGATATAGACACCGTCACCCGTGGAGCAATCGCATGTTTCCGCAACTGAACTGAGGGACGAGTCATCGCCAGGTGGCTCGTTTTCGTTTGTGGCTGGCGCGCCGAATCGCTCGCGCGTTCCCGCTTAAGCCGGTCCGTCGTCTAGCTGCTTGATGCCCCAATGCACAGCCATCGTGCCAAACATAAAACGTTTGCATCGTACTTCGCCAAAGCCAGCCCCCTCGATCATCGCCTTCAGCTCGGCCGGCGTTTTGAAGGCTTGGGTCGATTCTGGCAGGTAGCGGTAGGCATCCGCGACGGCGGCTCCGCCAATCAAGCGCCCCAGCAGGGGAACGCCAAACTTGAGGTGTAAGAGTATCAATGGCTTTAACAGGTTGTCCGGCGGCGGCGCTGTGTCCAGAATCACGATGCGCCCGCCCGCTTTCAGCAGGCGCCATTGCTCTGCCAGCGCCCGCGGAATGTCGACGACATTGCGCATGAGATAACCGGAAACGACGGCATCGAAGCATTCGTCAGGGTAAGGCAGAGCCAGGGCATCCGCGCCGGTCCAGTCGACGCGCGCGCCAAGGGGGCGTCGCCCTTGGCCCCTTCGCATCATCTCCAGGGCAAAATCAGCGCCCACCGCCTGTGCCTTTGGCGCCAGCTTCAGCGCCTCGAAGGCAATGTCGCCCGTGCCAGTCGCGATATCCAGCAGCTTGCCCTCGGCTGGCAATTGCGCCATCTGCACGACGAAGCGCCGCCACTTCATATCCTGGCCCCCGCTGATGATTCGATTGAGCAAATCGTAGCGCCCGGCGATGCGGTCGAACATCCCTCGTACATAATCCGCGCGCTGCTTGCCGCTTAGATGCGCCATAAGAAACGTTATTCCAAGTGCCGCTTCGCTTCGATCAGCAGCCAGTCTCCCTGCTGATGCCGCGCGTATGGCTGCAGCCCGCTACACCGCAGCGCCGCTTCTACCTCATCCTGTTGGCTGTCGATGATGCCGCTGAAGATCGCCAAGCCGCCGGGGCGGACAATCTCCCCGAGCCGCTGCTCCGCCAGCTCTAAGATGACCCGCGCCAGAATGTTGACGATGACCAAGTCAAAACGCCGAGCCGAGCCGAGCACAGTCTCCAGGCTGCCGCATTCGGCGCTGATCTTGCTGCCCAGGCCGTTAGCCTGCGCGTTTTCAGCGGTCGCTGTGGCTGCGATGGGATCGATATCCAGCGCCAGCGTCTTGCCCGCGCCCAACTTGGCAGCCGCGATCGCCAGGATGCCGCTGCCCGAGCCTAAGTCGAGCACATCCTGCGCCGGTTCAATCAGCCGTTCCAGCGCTTCCAGGCAGAGCTGCGTCGTTGGATGCGTGCCAGTGCCAAATGCCATGCCGGGGTCCAGCGCGATCTCGATTTCGCCCGGCGCGGGATCGACATCAATCCACCGCGGGCGGATCAAGAGCCGCCGTCCGATGCGCAGGGGCTGATAATGCGCTTTCCAAGCCTCAGCCCAATCCTCCGCGTCAAGCGCTTGATAGACGGGCTGCGGCATCGGGTACATCAGGCGCATATGCCCGAGCGCCGTTTCTAATTCGGACTTGGTCGCTTCCAGTTGCTCATCAGCGGGGAGGTAGGCGCGCAGCAGCACTTCTTGGGGCGGCGGGACTTCGGTCTCGTCCCAAGTATCGGGCGGGATGCCCGCCTGCTCGATAGAGAGCCCCTGGTGGCCATAGCGCTCCAGCACCTCGGCGATGGCTTCGGCGCTTTCGCCATCTGCGCGCAAGCTGACTTCGATCCAACGGGTCATGGCGTCGGCTTAGTCTTCGTCGCGAGCGAGCAGGTCCGCCACCTTGGACCAAATGCCGCGACCACCCGTCCGAGGCGCGTTCTCGCGGCCCAGGGTCTCTGCCAATTGCTCGAAGAGCTCACGCTGCCGCTCGGTCAATTCGGTTGGGGTCTCCACCTGCACATAGACCATTTGGTCGCCGCGCCCCGAATTGCTGCCATCGGAACGCAGGCGTGGGATTCCCTTGCCGCGCAGTCGAAAGACCTTGCCGGTCTGCGTGCCCGGCGGGATATTGAGCTCGACCGATCCGTCAACCGTATCAACGCTGATGCGGTCGCCCAGTGTCGCCTGCGCGATATTGATGCCGATATCGAGGATGATGTCATTCTCGTTGCGTTTGAAAAAAGCGTGGTCCTTGACATGCACAACAACGAAGAGGTTGCCGGGCGGCGCGCCCCGTTCACCGGCATCGCCATCGCCCCGCACTTGAATCTGAATGCCTTCGCTGACGCCGGCCGGTATCTTGACGTTGAGCACAGCGCGCTTGCGCCTGCGCCCCGAGCCATCGCAATTGCGGCAGGGATTGCTGATGACCTGGCCCCGTCCGCCGCAATGCGGGCAAGTCTGCGCCCGCACCATCGAGCCCAGAAAAGTTTGCTGCACCTGGCGCACCTCGCCGCTGCCATTGCAGGTGCCGCAGGTACTGGGGCGCGTTCCTTTGGCCGCGCCAGCGCCATCGCAACTGTCGCAGCTTTCCAAACGCTGGAACTCGATTTCTTTCTCGACGCCAAAAACCGCCTCGACAAAGTCAATCGTCACATCGACGCGGCGATCGCGCCCAGCGGCTGGACCAGACCTTTGCCCGCGAGATTGTTCGCCAAAGGCGCTGTTGAAGATATCAAAGATGTCTTCAAAGCCGCCGAAGCCGCCCGCGCCGCCGGGGAAGCCGCTGCCCGCGCCATTGACGCCAGCATGCCCAAAGCGGTCATAGCGCGCCCGCTTATCCTCATCGGAGAGCACTTCGTAGGCTTCGTTGATCTCTTTGAATTTCGCCTCGGCGTCGGTTTCCTGGCTCACATCCGGGTGATACTGCCTTGCCAGGCGCCTAAACGCAGTCTTGATTTCGCCGTTGTCCGCGCCCCGCGCTACACCGAGCACCTCGTAATAATCTCTTGGCATAAACGTATCCTAGTTCTCTTCTCGCGGAGCGTGATTCCAGTCACTCGCAATTGGACCGAGTGACGGTGGCGGTCCCCCCTCCTTCTTCATAGGTCGCGCCGGCACAGACCTTCAGGGAGGGGGCTAGGGGGAGGGGGCTAAGTCTCGGTGAACTCGGCATCGATGACATCTTCGTCATCAGTTTCCGGGGCTGGCTGCCCAGCCGGCGCGCCTTCCGCATCTTGATACATCTGCGCGCCCAAGGTTTGCAGCTGCGCCATCAGCGCTTCGGTGGCCGCCTTGATTTCGGCGATGTTGCCGCTTTCTTGCGCCGCCCGCAGGGCTTGGATCTTCTCTTCCGTCTGCTGCGCCGCCTCTTCCGGCAGCTTGTCCTTATGCTCTCGGAGAAGCTTCTCAGCCTGGAATATCGCGCCCTCAGCCTGGTTGTCGACTTCGGCTCGCTCTTTGCGCTCGGCATCATGGCTGGCGAATTTCTCCGCCTCAGCCACCATCGAGTCGACCTCGTCGTCCGATAAGCCGCTGCTGGCGGTAATTGTGATGGCTTGCTCGCGCCCGGTCGCCTTGTCTTTGGCGCTGACGTTGAGGATGCCGTTGGCGTCGATATCGAAGGTGACCTCAACCTGCGGCAAGCCCCGCGGCGCCGGCGGGATACCATCGAGGATGAACTTGCCCAGGGACTTGTTGTCTTCCGCCATCGGCCGCTCACCCTGCACGATGTGAATCTCCACCTGTGTTTGATTATCGGCGGCGGTCGAATAAACCTGCGACTTCTTGGTCGGGATAGTTGTGTTGCGGTCGATCATGGCTGTCGCCACCCGCCCCAGCGTTTCGACGCTCAGCGTCAGCGGTGTAACATCGAGCAGCAGAATATCCTTGACATCGCCGCCTAAGACGCCGGCTTGTATCGCCGCGCCTAAGGCGACCACCTCATCCGGGTTGACGCCCTTGGTCGGCTCTTTGCCGAAGAAACCCTTGACCGCCTCCTGAATCGCCGGCATGCGCGTCATGCCACCAACAAGCAGCACCGCGTCCACATCACTGGTTGATAAGCCCGCGTCCTTCAGCGCGTGCCGACATGGCTCGATCGACTTGCGCACCAGCCGGTCCACCAGGCTCTCCAGCTTGGCTCGCGACAGGCTCTTATTGAGATGCTTGGGTCCGCTGGCATCAGCCGTGATGAAGGGCAGGTTGATCTCGGCATTGAGCGTGGTCGATAGCTCGATCTTGGCTTTCTCAGCCGCTTCTTTCAGCCGCTGCAGCGCTTGCCGGTCTTGGCGCAGGTCGATGCCGTTCTCTTGCTTGAATTCGTCGGCGATCCAGTTGATGACGAGATCATCGAAGTTGTCGCCGCCCAGGTACGTATCGCCGTTGGTCGATTTCACTTCGAAAACGCCGTCAGCCACTTCCAAGATTGAGATATCGAAGGTGCCGCCGCCGAGGTCGTAGACGGCGATGATGCCTTCGTTGCGGTCGCCCAAGCCATAAGACAAGCTGGAAGCGGTTGGCTCGTTGATGATCCGCTTGACCTCCAGCCCGGCGATTTTGCCCGCGTCTTTGGTGGCATTGCGCTGGGCATCATTGAAATAGGCTGGTACGGTGATCACCGCTTGGTCGACCGCTTCGCCCAGGTAGGCTTCGGCATCGGCTTTGATCTTCTGCAGCACCATTGCCGAAATCTCCGGCGCGCTGTAGTCGCGCTCATTGAGGCGAATCCGCACATCGCCGTTGGAGGCGGCCAATACTTTGTAGGGCATCAGTTTCGCCGCGTCGTTCACTTCCGCATCGCTGAACTTGCGGCCCATGAAGCGCTTGACCGAGAACACAGTATTCTCTGGATTGACCACCGCCTGGTTGCGCGCCACCCGTCCTACCAGCCGTTCGCCGGTCTTGGCGTTAATCGCGACCACCGACGGGATCAGGTTGCCGCCTTCGGACGATGGAATTACGGTGGGCTCGCCGCCTTCCATCACAGCGACGACCGAATTGGTGGTGCCCAGGTCGATTCCGATAATTCTTCCCATGTCTTGTTCTCCTGTCTCTTGCCGGTCTTCTTCAGGCTGTCTTGCCGTCAATTGGCGACTTTCACCAGCGCCAGCCGCAGCACATGATCGCCGGCGCGGTAACCCTTTTGCAGGGTCTCAATCACATGGCCGCTCTCCACCTCAGCGCTGTCCTCAGCGCCAATCGCTTGCTGCAAATTGGGGTCGAAGGGTCCACCGGTCGGGTCAATCGCTTCGACTTCATATTGCTCAAGCAGGTTGCTGAATTTGCGCTGGATCATCGAGACGCCGCCCAGCCAGGGATCTTCGCGGATCGCCTCTGGCACACTGTCAAAGGCGCGGTCGAAATCGTCAATGATCGGCAGCAGCGACATCAAAGTGTCTAGCGCCGCTCGCTGGAAAAGCTCCCGCCGTTCCCGCTCGTTCCGCTTCTTGTAATTGGCGAATTCGGCGCGGGCGCGCTGCCAGCCTTCTTCGTTGGTCTTGGCTTCCTTCTGCGCCTCAATCAGCATCTGCAGCAGATTGGCGCCTTCTGGCTGCGCCGGCGCTTCTGGCGCCTCGTCGGCTGGCTCAACGCTGGGTTCGGCCCGCGCCTCGGCTGCTTCCTCGGGCGGCGCTTCCTCGCGCTCCAATTCATCAGCTGGATTCTTGACATCGCTCATCGATTATCCCCGTGACAATTCAGCCTGAAGCTATTGCACTACCTACATAGTATGCCGGGCTCATATATGACCAGCATCAGAATGGGACGGATTATATTAAGGAAAATCACAGTTTTCGAGATGGCTGCCAAAGTCTTACAAAGTTTATATGAATCGCTTCGGAAGCGGCTCAACTGCCGCCGTATTCCATCAGTTGGGGCGGGGCTGGCTGGTATTTTCCACGCCATCTTGATACAAAGTCGCCAGCACATTTGTCATCAAGTTTGAGACGTAACGCACCGTGCTGATTGCGCGCCCATAATTGATATGCGTCGGGCCCAAAACGCCGACGGCGCCGCTCATCTTTTCCGGATCGCCATAGCGGCTAAGCACCATGCTTAAGCGGTTCAGGTCTTCGTAGCGCCCATCCCCGGCGATCACCACCTGGACGTCGACCGGCTTGTCTGGGCTGGCTGGCAAGCGATTGAGCATATCGCTAAGCAGCGCGTTGAGCACAGTATGTTCTTCCAGAATCCGAATCGCTTGCTGCGCCCCTTCTTCATCGCTGAAACTCTCGATGACCTGGCTCAAGCCATCGCGATAAATGAAACCCGAGCGATTGTTGTCCACATTCTCGATCAATTCAGCGGTCAACTCCGCCACTTCGCGCTCCAGCATTGGCAGGTTGTTGCTGCGCAGCCGCGCCTGTTGCGCGCCCAGCCCGGCGCAAGTTTCGTTGATGCGTTTGGCCGCCTCGCCCAGCTTGCTTTGCGGCACTGGCTCCGCCAATGTCAACATGCGCTGATGCACGCTGCCGCTATTCAAAACCAGCACCATCAGCGCCAGCCGTCCCTGAATTGAGATCAGCTCCAAATGCTTGAAGGAATTCGTCTGCGAAATCGGCGGCGTTACAATCGACGCCGTCTGCACCGAGCGCGCCAATAGAGCAGCCGTCCGCCGCATCCATTGCTCCATGCCGGCTTGCAAAGTGCCAACTCGCTCGGAGATGTGGCTCTGCTCGCCGCGGGTCAGGCTGCGCGTCTGCAATAGCCGGCGCACAAAATAGCGGAAGCCGGCCGCGGTCGGCACCCGCCCGGCTGAGGTATGCGGCGCCGCGATGTAGCCCATCTCTTCCAGCCGCGCCATCTCGTTGCGCACAGTCGCCGAGCTGATATTCAGCTCATAATTCTCGACCAAATAGCGCGAGCCAACCGGCTCAGGCTTTTCTGAATAAGCCTGTACGATGCAAGTGAGAATGTCCTCTTGCCGGTTGCTGAGATTGGGCAAGCGCCGTTCGTCATTCATAGTGCTTGGGCTGTCAAATTGTATCAGCGGGCGGCGGATATGCTGAATGCTATCATGTGCCCCCAAGTTTGACAAACCGCGCTAACATAGGGCAGTGGTGAAATTGGTGGATATGCCCATTTCAAACCCCACCCCCGGCCCCTCCCCGATGAATGAAGGAGGGGAGCATTGCTAGCAAATCCTGAGTTGGAGCCTTTACAAACTCCTAAAAAGATACATAGCTCCCCTTCTCTAGCTCGCTGGGGAAGGGGCTGGGGGATGGGGTAGAAAAACCGAAGACGACCGACCAGTAGCGGACAAGTCTTACAATTCAGCACAAGCAGGCTTTATATCAGTAATTCACCACTCCCCCGTTTATGCCGCGGCTGTTTCAAACGCGTCTCTGATGTAAGATGTGCGCTATGCCCTTCGTCAAAAGGGCAAGCATTCGAGGAAGGACATTGCGGACCGCCGCAAAATCCAAGACCATAGGAAAGGTACAGTGATGGGCACGAAGACATTTGACGTCAGCCAAGACGAATTCCAGAGTGAAGTGCTCGATAGCAGCACACCGGTGCTGGTCGATTTTTGGGCGGAGTGGTGCGGTCCCTGCAAGATGATCGCCCCAATCGTGGATGAAATCGCCGCCGAGTACGAAGGCAAGCTGCGAGTTGCCAAAGTCGATGCGGATGAGAATCAGGGTATCCTGATGAACCTCGGCATCATGGGCATCCCGACTTTGATCCTCTTCAAAGACGGCGAAGCGGTGGAGCGGATCACCGGCTTCAAGCCCAAGGGCAAGATCGTCAGCAAGATCGCGGCTCATATCTAGCCCTTGCCGCCTGTGTGAAGGAACGCTCATCAATCGTTGGTGGGCGCTCGCCGCCTGCCTCCCAGCCCAGCGCTATAATCGCCGCTTCGATTCAGTGGCAGCGCCGAGAAATATCGACCGACATTCGCTTGCCCCATCGCCAAGCCCTTAGAGATTTGAAGCAAGGGCGTTTCCTCTAAGCGGCGCATTCACTTCAGTTGTTTGAGATGCTAGTCTCGCCACTGCCAACGCACTTGCCACTATCCCGCCACCCGATCTGGCTGGTATCATCTTGCGCGTCACAGAGCGCGAAATCGATCCGCCGACCTCCAAAAGGAGCTCGGCAATTGCCGCAGCGCAGTCAGTAGGAGTGATCGTGAAACAGATGCAAATGACCGACATCGTCAAAGTGCCCGGCGCAAAGTTCCACCCCGCGCCGCCGATTGAAGGCGAGCCGGAAGAGCAGGAGCATTCGTCCACGATGCGCTTCGGCTCGATGAAAATCTTTTCCGGCAGCGCTTCACAGGCGCTGGGCGGCGAGATTGTTGAGTACATCTGTGCCGTATCGGAATACAACATCAAGCCGGGCGCTTATTTTCGCACCGTCTTCTCCAATGAGAATATCTTCATCAAGCTGGAAGAGAGCGTCCGCGGTAAAGACGTCTATCTGGTGCAGACGATGGCGTCGCCCGTTCACGAGAATTTCATGGAAATGCTGATTATGATTGATGCCCTCAAGCGCGATTCCGCCTGGCGCATCAATCTGGTCGTGCCGTATATGAGCTACACCCGCTCCGACAAGAAAGACCAGCCGCGCGTCCCGATAACCGCCCGCCTAATCGCCAATATGATGGAAACCGCCGGCATCGATCGTTACATGACCATCGACTTGCACGCGGGCCAGATACAGGGCTTCTTCGATATCCCGGGCGACGCGCTCACCGCCTTTCACCTCTTGAGCGATTATTTCATCAGCAAGATGCGCCGCGGCGAATTAGATAACCTGGTTGTCGTCACCACTGATTTGGGCTTCGCCAAGCAAGGGCGGAATTGGGCGGAAACCTTGGGCGTGCCCCTGGCTTTTGTCGAAAAACGCCGCAGCAGCAATGCCGAAAGCCCGCAGGCACTATCCTTGATTGGCAATGTCGAAGGCAAGAATGTCTTGCTCGTCGATGATGAAGTCAACACCGCTGGCAGCGTCGTCCGCGCTGTGAATGTCGTGCGCGATTATGGCGCCCGCGACGTGCTCTTTGCCTTCACCCATCCGTTCTTGACCGACGCAGCCTATGACCGGCTCGCCTCTCTCAATCTGCACGAGATCGTCTTCACCAATACCTTGCCCATCGCGCCAGAAAAAATGCTGCCTAATATGACGGCGCTTTCTATCGCGCCGCTTTTGGGCGAGGTGATCCTGCGCGCGCATGAAGGCAGAAGCGTCGGCGCGCTCTTCAATGAGTGAGAAGCCTAAACCCAGCCATCCCGCATTAGAAAAGACCAGCTCGGATATTTCAAATCGCGCTTTGATACTTGGCGGGCTTGGCTTCCTCGCGCTGTTGACCGTTCTATATCTGCTCGTCCAAGCCATTGGCGGCGCTGAATTGGCGCAAATGGTCGAGCGGGCTGGCTTTTGGGGTCCCGCCGTTTACATCGCCATCAAAGCGCTGACATTCACCGTCGCGCCGCTATCGGCCGGCCCGATACAATTTGCCTCCGGCATCCTCTTTGGCGTCATACCGGGCACGCTGTACTCGGTTTTGGGCGAGGTCATCGGCGGCACAGCCAACGTATTGATTGCGCGGCTGCTGGGGCGGCGCTTCGTCATCCGTTTTGTTGGCGGCTCCTCAATGACGCGCATCGATGCCTTTTACGAGCGCCACCTGGACGACTGGCGGTCGCTGCTGGTGGCGCGCCTGCTGCTCTTCTCGGTATATGATTTCATCAGCTATGCGGTTGGCTTGGGTCAGATCCGCCTGTCCGTATACATCGCTGTCTCATTTCTTGGCGGCTTGCTTCCCACCTATATCTTCGTGGCAATCGGCAGCCAAGCGGCGCAGAATCAGGATGTATTGCTTTTCTTTTATCTGGGCGCGGCCGCTCTCTTTGCCCTTTGGCTGCTCCGCCGCCGTCAGATCAGCCGGCTTTGGCGCCGGTTGCGGTCGAAGCTTGAATGATGAGGCGGGGCAACAGGCGGCGGAATCGGCAATTGCCCGCCGCATAAGAAGGGAATAACCGCAAGCGACACTTTGGCGCCACCAGAACGCATCATCATATGGCCGCCATCCCTATGCTATAATCGCAGTTAGTCCCGACGTCCGACATCGCGCGAGGTTTCATGTTCCGCAATATTGTCAAGAAAGTATTCGGCGACCCAATGGAGAAAGCGCTCTCCGCTTATCAGAAATCGGTCGACCAGATTAACGCGCTGGAACCGGCGATGCAGAAGCTCAGCCAAGAGCAGATGCGCGCCAAAACTGCCGACTTCAAGGCGCAGCTGGCTGATGGCGCTAGCTATAAAGATATCATGATTGAAGCCTTCGCCCTCGTGCGCGAAGCCTCCGTGCGCGCCATCGGCCTGCGCCATTATGATGTGCAGCTAATCGGCGGCATCGTCTTGCACGAAGGGCGCATCGCCGAGATGAAAACCGGCGAGGGCAAGACGCTCGTCGCTACTTTGCCGCTCTATCTGAACGCTTTGGAAGGGCGGGGCGCTCATCTCGTTACGCCCAACGATTACCTGAGCAAGCATGGCTTGCAAACCATGGGTCCGATTTATCACTTGCTCGGTCTCTCCGCCGCCGTCATCCAAAACACCGGCGGGGGACCAGATAGCGGCTCCTTCTTATTCGATCGCGATTTTATCTCCGATGATGCTCGTTATCAGAACCTGCGCCCGATCAGCCGCCGCGACGCCTACGCCGCCGATATCCTCTACGGCACCAACAACGAATTCGGCTTCGATTACCTGCGCGACAATATGGTGCTCTCCCATGAGGGCTTGGCCCAGCGCGAATTGCGCTATGCCATCGTTGACGAGGTCGATAACATCCTCATTGACGAGGCGCGCACGCCGCTTATCATTTCGGGCCCATCGGATGAGCCGTCGGATTTCTATCGCCGCTTCGCTTCTATCGTCAAGCGCCTAAAAAAGAGCAGTGAAGATAGCGTCGAGGCGGAAGCGCCCGATGGCGATTTTGTGCTCGATATCGGCGACCGCATCGTCTACCTGACTGAGCAAGGCGTCGAAAAGGTGGAAAATGCCCTGGGCGTACATCAGCTCTACCATCCCGACAATGCCGAAATGCTGCCCTATCTCGATAACTGCCTGCGCGCGCAGACCCTGTATGAAAACGATAAAGAATACATCGTGCAACATGGTGAAGTGGTAATCGTTGACGATTTCACGGGACGGCTGATGCCCGGGCGCCGTTTCTCCGAGGGGCTGCATCAGGCGATTGAGGCAAAAGAAGGCTTGCAGATCCGCCGCGAAAACATCACCATGGCGACTATCACCTTCCAGAACTTCTTCCGCATGTATGACAAGCTCGCCGGCATGACCGGCACCGCCCTCACCGAAGCGGAAGAATTTGAGAAAACCTACGAGCTTGATGTCGTGCCCATACCGACGCACCGCCCGATCATCCGCGTTGATGACAATGACTTGATCTACGTCAACGAAACTTCTAAGTGGAATGCCATCGTCGGGGCGATCCAAGAGCGCAACGAGCGCAAGCAGCCGATTCTGGTGGGCACAGTCGCCGTCGAGACCTCCGAGCGACTCAGTAAATATTTGAATAAAGCCGACATCAAGCATGAGGTGCTCAATGCCAAGCAGCATGAAAAAGAAGCCGAAATCATCACCCAGGCGGGGCGGCCCGGGGCAGTCACCATCGCCACCAATATGGCTGGGCGCGGCGTCGATATCTTGCTCGGCGGCAACCCCGAAGGCTTGGCGCGCGGGGCGCTGCGCCGGCAAGGCATTGACCTCACCGCTGCCAGCGGTGCCCAATGGAACAAAGCGCTGGCTGAGGCGGAAAAACAGGTCGCGCGCGATCGTCAGCTGGTGCTTGACGCTGGTGGCTTGTTCGTATTAGGCACCGAGCGCCATGAAGCGCGCCGCATCGATAACCAGCTGCGGGGCCGCTCGGGAAGGCAGGGCGACCCAGGCGAATCCCGCTTTTACCTCAGCCTTGATGATGACCTGATGAAACGCTTCGCCAACGACAATGTCAAGCGCCTGATGAAAACGGCTGGTTTCCCCGAGGATGAAGCGATCCAGCATGGCATGATCAGCAAATCCATCGAGCAGGCGCAGATTCGCGTCGAGGGACACAACTTCGATACACGCAAACGCGTCGTTGAATATGACGATGTCGTCAATCGTCAGCGCGAAATCATTTATGGGCAGCGTCTCGATTGGTTGAGAAAAGAGGCCGAGGAGCTGCATGCCGATTATCTCGGCATGATCGAAAGTCAGATCGAAGCCGCCGTCGAAGAGGCATTCGCCGCCGACCACAATGGGGAGCACCTAGAAGCGGGCGCTATGTATCAGCAGCTGGCCAGCCTGGGCTTGCCCCTGCCCGAGACGATTACAGCCGAAGCGCTGGAAACCCTTGAGCAAGCGGAGGTCAGCGCCCAAATCAGCGCCCATGCCAGCCAACTGTTGGAAGCGAAAGCGGCGCAATTGGAGGAAGCACGCACGGGGCTGACCGAAATCGCCGAGCGCCAAACCGTGATCCGATCGCTCGATCACTTTTGGCAGCGCCACCTGACTGACCTCGACATCCTGCGGGAAGGCATTGGCTTGCAGGCGATCGCCCAGAAAGACCCGCTGGTCGAGTATCAGCGGCAGGGCTTCCAGATGTTCCGCGTGGTCGAGCATACGTATCGCCAGATCGCCTCGCGTCAAATCTTCCTGGTCCAGCCTGCTATCGTGCAAACGCCACAGCGCCGGCGAGAAATGCGCGAGTATCGACCGGATTTGCAGATGGGCAACAGTGATCGCCCAGCGCAGCAAACCGTGCGCAAAAACAGCCAGCGCCCGGGCCGCAACAAACCATGCTGGTGCGGCAGCGGCAAAAAGTACAAGCACTGCCACATGCGCGAAGATAATCTCTCGGGCAAGTTCCAGCAAGCCGGCTAAGGCGCTGCGCGATGTTCCGCATCGGTGAAATCGAAGTCTATCTCTTTAATGACGCGGCGGTCTACATGGACCCGGGCGGGCTCTTTGGGCTGGTGCCGCGGGCGCTATGGGCGCGCCATTATACTGCCGACGAACGCCAACTGGTCCGCGCCGCCACCCACAACCTGCTCATCCGCGCGGCCGGCGCTAACATCATCGTGGATACTGGCTATGGCAACTGCCTAGGCGACAAGAAACGCCACTACCTGCATATTGACGAATTCGATGGCACGCAGCGGGGTCTGGCTGCGCTTGGCATATCAGCGGCTGACATTGATATCGTCATCGACACGCACTTGCATGATGACCATTGCTGCGGCAATTTCCGCCTCAACGCCGCTGGGGCGCGCCAGCCGGCTTTCCCCAACGCTGAATACCTCGTGCAGCGCCGCGAATACGAAGACGCCATCAATCTCAACGAACGTACCCGCGCTACGTATCGACCCGAGAATTACGCGCCGCTCTATGAGTCCGGTCAATTGAGATTGCTGGACGGCGACACTGAAATCGCAGCTGGCGTATCCGTGATCGTCACGCCGGGCCACACACGGGGACATATGAGCGCGCGCATCGAGAGCGGTGGCGAGCAAGCCGCCTTCCTTTGCGATATGGCGTCGCTGGCGGTGCATATCGAGCGCCTCGCTTGGATGACCGCTTTTGATGTGGAGCCGCTGGTGACGCTGGAAACCAAGCGCCGCTGGCAGCAGTGGGCGCTGGAGACAAAGGCGCTGCTCATCTTCCCCCACGATGCCAAAACGCCGGCGGGCCGCCTGACGCGTGATGAACGAGGCCGCCCGACCCTGCAGCCCGAAAAACTCGAATACGATAATCCCTAGTTCACAGGGCAGCGTTATTGTGGGGCTTGTCCGTTTTTTTGAGCAGCTGGACCTTCGGACGAATCACAGAGCCGCGCCTGCAATTCTAATTTCTTTGTTCGAATTGCTTTGGCGCCTCTTTGTCAAAAGCGCTACGCGCGCTCTGGCTGACACTGCGGGCAGAAGTGCGTCCCCCGCTGCGCCAGCCGAATCTTGTTGATCGGCACCCCGCATTGCCGGCAGGGCAGATCCGTCCGCCCGTAAACGAAGAAGTGATTCTGCGATTGCCCTTTGCCGCCATCCGCTTTGCGATACCAGTTGATGCTGGCGCCTTCATGCTCAATGCCAGCCAGCAGCGCAGCGCGAATAGTTTGATGCAGCAGTTCTGTGTCCGCCTTTGTCAGCTGGTCAACGCGGGTGGCTGGGTGAATGCTGGCGCGGAATAAGGCTTCGTCCGCGTAGATATTGCCGACGCCAGCCAGGAATTCCTGCTCCAGCAGCAGCGGCTTGATCGCCCGTTTCCGCCGGCGCATCCCTGCCCGAAATCGCTCCAGCGTGAAGTCTTGGCTCAGGGGCTCCGGTCCCAAATGGCTCAGCATCGTATCGACATCATCGCTGAGGGTGGCGCGGCCGAACTTGCGCAGGTCAGAGAATCGCAGCTGGCGCCCATCATCCAAATCAAAGCGCAGATGCAGCCAGCGGTCGGCTTCATGCTCGGCATTGGCTTGAGCCACATAGAGCCGCCCCGACATCTTCAGGTGGATCAGCAAGGTATCATGCTCCAGCGCGATCAAGATATATTTCCCACGCCGATTGAGCGCCGTCACTCGCTGCCCCGTCACACGCGCGGCGAACTCGGGCGGCGCTGGACTATGGATCGTCGGCGCCCAGTCATGCCACATTCGCTCGATCCGCCGCCCGATTAAGGGAGCGCGCAAGCCGCGTACAACCGTCTCAACTTCTGGCAATTCTGGCATGGCGCCTCAGAAATGTGATATAAGAATCGGCTTCCGCAAGCGATAGAAATCACAGGGACATCTTCGCTTGCTGGGTGCTATAATACGCCTGTCCTAGGCTATTTGAAACCCGTTTCGCCGCGCGCGAACAGCGACATTATGACCAGCGATTTCGTCCATCTTCACGTCCATAGCGAATTCTCTCTGCTGGATGGCCAGAGCAGGATCCAGACCCTCGTTGAGCGCGCGCAGCAGCTTGAAATGCCCGCGCTAGGCATTACCGATCATGGCGTCATGTTCGGCGTGCTGGATTTCTACCGCGCCTGCGCCGAAGCTGGCATCAAGCCGATTATCGGCATGGAGAGCTACCTCGCCCGCCGCCGTATGACCGACCGTGACCCGCGCCTAGACCGCAGCCCGCATCATCTGCTGCTGCTGGCGAAGAATAGGACCGGCTACCAGAACCTGCTCAAGATCGCTTCGGCGTCTCAGCTCGAAGGTTTTTATTATCGCCCGCGCATCGACAAGGACTTCATGGCCGCGCATGCCGAGGGCATCATCGCCACCAGCGGCTGCCTGGCGGCTGAGATTCCGCGCCTGCTCGCCAGCGGGGATGAGCGCGGGGCGCGCGAGCAAATCGGCTGGTATCAAGAGGTCTTCGGCGCTGAAAACTTCTTCCTCGAATTGCAGGGGCACGATATAGAGGCGCTGCAGGGGCTGAACCGCTGGCTCTGCGAGTATCGACGCAGCGGGCACAGCGCCGTGCAGCTGCTCGCCACCAACGATGTGCATTATGTCAACCAAGGCGATGCCGATGCCCACGACACCCTGCTTTGTATCCAGACCAGCTCGCTAAAATCCGATCTGGATCGGATGAGAATGGAGCCCTTCAACAGCTATTATCTCAAGTCGGCGGCCGAAATGCGCGCTGGCTTTGCCGGGCTACCGCCTGAGCTGATTGACGAAGCCTTCGCCAACTCGCTCAAAATCGCCGAGATGACCGACCTTGACCTGGCGCCCAAAGGCTATCACTTGCCCGCTTACCCAGTGCCAGCCGGCTTCGATGAGCACAGCTACCTGCGCCACCTGATCGACATCGGCATGAATTGGCGTTACCGCTCCGATTGGCGCGACCAGGAAGTCTTCACCGAGCGCATCGAACGCGAACTGAACATCATCCACAGCATGGGTTTCGACGCCTATTTCTTGATTGTCTGGGACCTCTGCGAATTTGCCCGTCAAGCCGATATCTGGTGGAATGTCCGCGGCTCGGGCGCGGCTAGTTTGGTTGCCTACAGCCTCGGCATCACCAACATCGACCCGATTCAGAATGGCTTGCTATTCGAGCGCTTCCTCAACCCGGGGCGCGTGACCATGCCCGATATCGACCTCGATTATCCCGATGACCGCCGCGGCGAGATGATTGCCTACGCCGCCCAAAAATACGGCGAAGACAAGGTCGCCGCCATCATCACCTTTGGCACCATGGGCGCCAAAGCATCGGTTCGTGATGTTGGGCGCGCCCTGGATGTCGACCTGGGCAAGATCAACCGCGCGGCCGCTCTCATCCCGCAGGAAGCGCGTCAGAAGAAAATCCGCGAATATGTCGATGGCAATCCGGAATTGCTCGATCTGTACAACAGCGATGCCGAGCTGCAGCGCGTGATCGACACCGCCATCGAGCTGCAAGGCATGACGCGCCACGCCTCCACCCATGCGGCCGGCGTCATCATCGCCGATCGCCCCTTGGTGGACTTGGCGCCGCTGCATCGAATCACCGGCAAGGACCCATCGGGCGGGGCATTGAGCGCGGTCACGCAGTTTCCCATGGAGACGGCTGAGTACATCGGCTTGCTCAAAGTCGATTTCCTGGGGCTCTCGACGCTCACCATCATGCGAAAAGCCTGCGAGCTGATTGCCCGCCATCGCGGCATCCAGTACAGCATTGACAGCATTCCGTATCGACATGAAATGACGCGGAACGATGAACAGCGGGCGATGCTTGATGCCGCCTTTCGCATGATCAGCGAGGGCAGTACCATCGGTGTTTTCCAGGTGGAATCGGGCGGCATGCAGCAGATGCTGCGCCAGATGAAGCCCCGTTTCTTCGAAAACATCGTCGCCGCCATATCGCTGTATCGCCCAGGTCCGATGGAATTCATCCCGCAGTACTGCCGGCGCATGCACGGCGAAGAAGCAATCAGCACGCTGCACCCGAAGCTCGAGCCAATCTTGGCTGAAACTTATGGCATCTGCGTCTACCAGGAACAGATTATGCAGATCGCCGGCGAGCTTTTCGGCTATGAATTGGGCGAAGCGGATCTGATGCGCAAAGCGGTCTCCAAGAAATTGCCGGCTGAGCTCCAGAAACATCGGGCGATCTTCATGGAGCGCGGTCCCAAAAATGGCATCGACCAAGAGACCGCCGAAGAAATCTTCGAAATGATCGAATTCTTCGCCAACTACGGCTTCAACAAAGCCCACGCCGCCGATTACGCTGTCATCACCGTGCAGACCGCTTACCTGAAATGCCACTATCCGCAAGAGTATATGACTGCGCTCCTCAGTGTCCAGCGCGACGATCTCGCCAAAGTCTCGACCTTTTTGGAAGAATGCCGCCGCTTGCATATTCTCATCTTGCCGCCCGATGTCAATCGCAGTCAGTTGGATTTTGACATCGAGACCGCGGAAGATGGTAGACGGGCGATTCGCTTTGGGCTGGGCGCGGTCAAAAACGCTGGCGCGCGCGCCCTGCAAGATTTGATCCAAGATCGCGGGGAAGCGCCCTTCAGCAGCCTAGCCGATTTCTGCAAGCGGGTTGATTTGCGTAAGCTGGGCAAACGCTCGCTGGAAAGCTTAATCAAGGTCGGCGCTTTGGCTGATTTCGGCACCCGCGCCAGCGTGATGGCGGCTTTGGACGGCATCATCAGTTATAGCAGCAACTATCATCGGGACCAGGAAGTGGGCCAGATGGGCTTGTTCGGCGAGGCGGACCAGAGCGAGGAAAATCTGCTGCGAGATTTTAAACAGGTGACCGAAGTTAACGAGCGCGAGCGGCTGAAATGGGAAAAAGAATTGCTTGGCTTGTATCTCAGCGGGCGCCCGGTCGATCGTCATCGGCAGCTGCTTGAACAGTTGAATCTGCATAAGATCGCTGATTTGAAAAGCCCGTCGCTCTCGAAGCCAGAAGAAGTGCGCGTCGCCGGCGAAGTGACTGAGCTGCGAAAAATCACCACCCGCAACGGCGATATGATGGCGGTGCTCAGCTTGGAGGACTGGCACGACAGTGCTGGCATCATCGAGGTGGTGCTCTTCCCGCGCACCTACGCCAAAGTGCTGGAGAGCTTCGCCGCGCGCCAGCCCAGCCCGCCCGCCGCCCCCCACAGCCTGGACGAGGGCGAAATTGTGCTCATCAAGGGGCGCTATGACGAGAGCCGCGGCGATCCACAGATTATCGCGGATACTCTCAGCCTCGACTTTAACATCGCCTTAGCCGCAGGTGGCAGCGCCGATGCGCCTGAGGACCCCGAACCACCATGGGCTGGAACAGAGGCGGCACCCGACGCAATGCTGGCCGCTTTGGAGAGCGCCCCGCCGCCGAGCATTGATGAGCTGCCGCTTGAAAGTCCACCGCCAGCTGCAAGCGCCGCCGAGTCGGATGTCGCGCCGGAGGACGAGCCCGAGTGGGTGAATGGCGACGGGCGCTTGGCGCTGCCCGGCGAAGCGAATGCGACAGAACGGGCGCCGCGCACCATCGCTGTGAAGCTGGTAACATCGGCGGCGCCAGACCGTGATCGGCGGAAGCTGGAGCACATCCACAACACGTTGCTCTCCTACCCGGGCGCCGATCGCTTTCGCATCATTATCATACGCGGCGGCGAATCAACCACGTTGAACTTCCCCGAGCAGACGACGGAAATCTGCGAGGCGCTGCTCAAGGAGCTCGTCGAAATCCTTGGCGGCGAGGAATTCATTGAAATTGACAGCCAGTCTTAATTTGGCGTCGCCTGTCCGGCCAGGCACCTTATGCCGCTGCTTGAGGCATTTCTGTTTGAAAGCCCTTAGAAAACTGTATAGAATACGCGGGGTAGCATGAGTCGGCGCGTCAATTGCGCTGGCCGTGGCTGGCTGTTGACTGGTCTGGAGAGCGCGGAATGAAACGCATCGCCGTCATAACGAGCGGTGGCGACGCCCCCGGCATGAACGCGGCAATTCGCGCCGTCGTGCGCGCCGGGCTGGATCAAGGCGTCGAAGTCTATGGCATCCGCCAAGCCTACCAAGGTTTGCTGGCTGGCGATATGGCGCTGCTTAGCAGCCGCGAGGTGAGCGGCATCTTGCAGCGCGGCGGCACTGTCTTGCAGACCGCCCGCAACGAAGAGTTTAAGACGGCTCAGGGGCAGCGTAAGGGGCAGCGTCGGCTCAATGAAAATGGCATCGAGGGTGTTATCGTTATCGGCGGCGATGGCAGCCTGCGCGGCGCGCTGGCGCTGCACAAGATGGCTGTGCCAGTTATCGGCATCCCAGCCAGCATCGATAACGACATCTGGGGCACGGATACCAGCATCGGCGTCGACACGGCGCTGAATACCATCCTGGATGCCGTTGACCGCCTGCGCGACACCGCCACATCGCATAATCGCGCCTTCGTTGTGGAGGTGATGGGGCGAGACTGTGGCTACCTCGCGGTGATGGCTGGCATCCTCGGCGGCGCCGAAGTCGTTGTCACGCCGGAAAATGGCGTAAGCATGAACGAAATCGCTGTCTCGCTGGAAGACGCGTATATCCGCGGCAAATCCCACGCCATCGCCGTCCTGGCTGAAGGCGCCCCCTATCAAGGTCCGGAGCTAGCCCATTTCCTCGAGCAGAAGCATATCGGCTTCGAGATTCGCCTGACGATCCTAGGTCATACGCAGCGCGGCGGCAGCCCAACCGCCTTTGATCGGCTGCTGGCGACGCGCATGGGCGTTTACGCGATGGAATTGCTGCTCGGCGGCGAGACTGGCAAGATGGTCGCCCGCATTGGCCGCGAGCAGAAACCGATTCCTCTGGCTGAAGCGACCGCCCGCAGCCGCCAGATCACACCTGAATATTTCGATCTCGCCCGCGTTCTCTCTCGCTGAGGGACCCGGCTCAAGCGTCGGCCACATCCACCAACTGGCAGCCCAGCAGCTTGATCAATGCCCGCGTCTCAAGGCGCAGTTGCAGCCCGCGCTGCCCGGCGCTAATGACGATATGCTCCAGCGCCGCCGCCCGCCGATCGAGATAGACGCCCCACCGTTTTTGCATCAAGGCCAGCGCGCTAATCCCGCCCACTTTTAAGCCGGTCAAGGTCTCGGCATCGGCATGAGGCGCCAGCGCGATTTTCTTCTCGCCCAGTGCCTTCGCCAGCCGCTTCAGATTCAGCGTCCGATTCGACGGCAGCATCACCAGGACCGGCTTCTTCGCCGCTGGCGCCATGGCGACCAGAGTCTTGAAGACCTCATCGGCGGGGAACCCAACCGCGGCCGCCACTAACTGCGCATCGCGGATCGACGAATCATAGTGATGCGCTTGATAGATAATCGAATTAGCATCGAGCAGCCGCATCGAATTGAGCTTCTTGACTTTTGCCAAGCCAATACTCTTTCAGGCTAATCGTCCATTATTGGCTGATACTGTCGCTTAGCCAGACGAGCCATAAGCGCCGGCGCCAAAAGGCCAGCAGCCAGGATCAGCCGATCAAAGAGCGTCAGAATTAAGCGCCGGGGTCTTCGGTCGGCCGCGCTGACGAGGCCAGCCGCGACCTTGTCGGCGCTCATCGTTGGCAGGCGGCTCCGCCGAGCGGCGCTGGCGCCCCGCCGATTCTGATTGAACTCGGTGCGCGTCCGCCCGACTAGCACATCAGTAATGCCTATGCCCTCCGCTTCCAATTCCAAGCGCAGCGAACCAGCCAGGCTGGAAACAAAGGCTTTGCTCGCCGCGTAGGTCGCCGTGTAGGGGGTATGAAGGCCCCCCACCACCGACGAAATCATTAGAATCTGACCACCGCCGTTCTGCCGCATCGCCGGGGCGGCGGCGCGGACGCAGTGCATAAGGCCGTCGATATTCGTTCGCAGCACCGTCTGGATATCGTCCCAGTCGCCGCCAATCACCGCCCCATGATGGCCCAAGCCCGCATTGGCGACCAAAACATCCAGCCGCCCGAAGCGCATGAGCGCCTGCTCGACAGCGGCTTCTACTTGCGTCCTATCGCGGACATCCCCCACCAGCGCAAGGAAATCACCATGGGGGCGGGGCAGGGCAGCAACCTCTTTGCCCAAGCTTCCCAGCCGTTCCGAGCGGCGCGCCATCCCGCAGACCTGGTAGCCAGCGCGAGCAAAAGCCAAAGCCGCCGCCCAGCCAATCCCACTCGACGCGCCCGTGATGAAGACGACTCGATTGTCCAACTGCGGTTCATCTTTCGCTCGCTTGGATACAGTATATCACTGCCCTGCTGGTCGCTCCCATACGCGCTGGCAGGGTCCTGTTTTCCGCCGCGCTCTTGGTCCTGCGCCGGCTTAGCTGCGCAATCGGTGTGTGCCAGGCATTTGGTAGAACTCGCCCGCCGCTTCGCCGTCGATCGTCAACGGCAAGTAGCGCTCCGCTGATGGGTCCCACAAGCCGATAGAAAATACATATTCCTGCCCCTTCCGCGCTATCGGCGCCTCATCGTCCAGGCGCAGGATATGTCGGTCGTAGATGAATTCGTCAATCTCCCAATGTCTTGTTGAATAGTCGCCATGTCGATGCGCGGCTGGCGGCAGCTTCCATTCCTGGGCGACTTGGTTGGTATCGGCATTTACAAAGCGGAGCCGGAATTCCAGCCGGCTTTCGATTGGCTCCAGCGCCTGCCAATTCAGCTCCAAGGTGATGGGCGTGTTATTGAAAATCTTCGGCGGATACGCGCCATGAGTGCGAAGCCGGATGCGCCCATCGAATACCACGGCCGTCTGGTTGTGGGCGCCTTTCGCGTAGGCTGGCGGCAAAATGCGCCGGCTGCCGATGTCATGCGCTGCAAATAACTGATAGCTCAGATGCCCATCAAAATGCTCTCGAACATTTTCGAATAGGTCGATTCGCCCCAGCGCCGCTACCAGCTGTGTTTGCCGCGCTTCCAGCCCAGCGTCCCGGTAGGCTTCCCGCGCCTTCGCCCCGTAGATGAAGTGGGTGGCTGCTAGGTCCTCATAATCCGCCAGCCTGGTCGCCGTTTGGTCGATGATGTGCAGCTGCGGATAGAAAAAGGGCAGCCGCTCTTCCCCCGGCGCCAGGACAATTGGCGCTTCGCCCGTATCACGGACATAATCGTCTAGCCCGAAGACGACTTCCAACAGCGATGGATTGAAGACCTGATACTTTTTGATGTCGCTGTCCAGCGTTTCCTTCGCCAGCCACAGTGAGGACCAGGTGACATCAAAGGCTGGCGCCACGATACCGGGCAGGCTCAGGCAGCACAATGCCAAGTAATAGCAGCGCCGCTTTCGCTTGCTCCAATTGAGTATGCGGTCTCTAGCAAGCAGTGTCGAGAGAGCCAGCGCCGACGGCAAGCATAGCAGTGGCAGAATCGCGAAACCCAGGCGATAGTGATAACTGTAAGACAAGAAGTAGGTGGCGAAGTAAGGCAGCGCCAGCAGCAGCGCCCAGCCACCCGCGCTAATCATGCCTTTTAGCGGCTGATCCGATGCTGCCAGGTATCGCTGGCGCAGGCTGTAGCCGCCAATTGCCAAGCCAGCAGCCATCAGCAGGACCTCAGCCGGCTGGATGGCGCTCGCCGGTGGATCAACACGCGCGGGGAATAGCAGGGCATTGGAAGCCAGCAGGCCCGCCAAGAGCAGCAAAATGCCGACCGCGCCAAGGCTGAGATTGCGCTTGGATGGCTTGAGCCGAAGCGCCAGCGCCAGCCAGACGAGGACCGCAGCCAGCGCCAGTGGTGCCAGATAATCGCCGCTTCGCAGCGCTCGCGTCAGCCAGACTGCTTTCGGCAAGGTGATGACCTCGTGCCCCAGCGCCAGATTCCGCAGATACCACAGCGCGCCCATTGGCAGGCAGGCAAGCCCCGTCCAAAATGCCACGCTGAAACGCGGCTGCCAGCAGCGTAATTGAAATCGCTTGAAGCTGAAGTCGACCGCGAGCAGCAGCAGCACCCCCCAGATGAATGCGCCCGCCGTCGGCTTGGTGAAGAGAGCGATGCCTAGCATAAGCCCGGCCAGCAGCGCCTCCTGCCGCCGTTCAGCCGGGGGCTGATCGCTGCGCCAGGCGCGAAGAAAAAATACAGCCGCCAGGGTAAAGCTGAATGCCAGCGGAATTTCGAGATCGCCAATCACCGCCCATTGACCGACGGAGGGCTGCAAGCCCCAAAGCGCAGCTGCCAATAGCCCGACGCGGCGCCGCGCCAGGCGCTCGCCCAGCAGATAAGCGGCTAAGATGCTGCCGATATGCAGCATGGGTATGACCATGCGCGCGGCATGATCGTTGATCTCGCCGATTAGCACTTGGACGTAAGCAAACTGCAGCGATAGAAAGGGCGGGTAATAATCGATTGTCTTTGGGATATTGCCTTCAAGAAAGAAAAGACGACCCTGATATCCAAAAACCCACAGCGCATCATAGGCGGTGAAGGGCCAGAAAGCGCTGTGGATCCAACGCAGGGCGACGGCAATCCCGATGAGGGCGATGATGAGTTTCTCGTCAAAGGCGAAGGGCGGCGCCGGCGGCAGCGGCGGTTCCAGGTTGGCTCGCTTGCGCCAGGCAGCCAGGCAGCCAACCCCCGCGATGACGACGCTGCCGGGCAGAATCCATTCAGGCGTCAGCAGCCGCGCTTGGAGTTGGGCACCGGCCAAGCCCAAGACCAGCATCCAAGCTGTCATCCAAGCCGGACCCAGCGCCAAGGCGACTGCGCCAATCAGCGCCCGCGCGCGCCAGTACCGCCTCGGGGCAACCGCGAAAGCCCAAGGCAAACCCAAGCCAAGGAACATCCACAGCGCCGGGAGCAGCCCCGCCAGCGATTCTTCAATCCAATAAGTTGCTGCCATCGGCTCTGCTAGGGAGAAGATTCCAGAAAAAAGTAACGATGATGAAGATGCTGTGCGATACCAGGATGACCAGCGCCGGCGCCAGCGGCAGATAATAACGCGCCCAGGGCAGCGGCGTCACCGCCAGCGTTACTAATGCGGATCCAGCCATCCATATCAGAAACAGAGTGCGAATTTCCAGCCTCAACTTCGAATTGCGCGCCAGGTCCAAGGCGCCAAAAGCCGCCAGCGCGAGGCAGACTCCAGCGAAATGACCCGAGCCGCCGATCAGAATTCCAGCCAGCCCGGAGCTTTCGTAGCGCTCAATTTGCGCGCCGATCGCATCGTACTCAGCCCAGTGAGCCACCTCAAAGTATTGATGTTCGATGCCAAAAACATAACGGAAGAAGCCTTGAATCTGCTCGCTGAAGCTGTTGTAGCCGCCGAACCAGCCAACTTGCGCTTGCAGCAGGTCGGCGCGCAAATCGATGATGACCTGGGGCAATTCAAATGGCGCCGCCCACCAGGCTGGGTTGAGCAGCAAGAATACCAAGACCGCCGCGATAAGCATCGTAATGAAGAGAATAGGCTGCTGCTTCGATGGCCCGCTGGCGCCGCGCTTCTGAAGCGGTTTTGGCGGACGCCAGATCACAATTGAGACGGCAAGTACTGCCAGCGCCGCTACCAGCGCGTTCGGATGTTTGGCGGCCACCGCAAAGCCCATGCAGGCGCCCAGCAGCGGATAAGCCCACCATCTTCGCTCGCGCAGCAGCCAGGCGCTGGCCAGCAGCAGCAGCATCAGCCCGAGCAGATGGCTGCCTTCCATCATTGCCCGCCGCCCGTTGATCAGCACGTTGGGATGCAGCGCGAAGAGAGCGCTTGCCAAATATGCCGTCGGTCGATTCAAGGTCATTTGCGCAAATTGAAAGAATACGATGCAAGCCAGCGCTAATTGAATCGCCGATGCCAAACGCGCCGCGCCCAGCAGCTGCTCGCCCGGAACGTTGTTGGCGCGCAGATTCGCCTCGTAATCGCTGCCCCAATGCCAAGGTTTGTTGAGCGCCTCGGCGCTAATGTCTTGCTTCCAAGCCAGCCAGCCATACAGCGTCTTGGAGATGGCGCCGGTTTCCAGGCGCAGGCGCTGCTCCTCGGGGCGCCGCGTCCAGGTTTCGTCGTAAAGAACCTGCGACAAATCGCCATCGACGAAGAGATAGTGATAATCCCGCCCCATGAAGACCAGCGTCGATTCATCGCCGTGGAAGGGCACACTTGCCGCGCCCGCCAAAATATAAATCGTCAGCAGCGCAAGCCACAAGCCATCAGCCCAGCGAGGGATGCGAGCGGGGATCGGCATCGTCTTTCCTTGAGTTTGTATCGGACAGCCGCACTCTAACGATTATAAGATCATTTCCCATCAGCAATTGCGCTGACACAGTAGATTTGCCCATTTGTCGCCCGAAAGCCGAGAGCGGGTCAGCGCCCGATTCCAAGCCGCTATCCCAGCCAATGCCGGGAAAACAGGCGCCGGCACCGCAGCGAAAACAAGTTGATTCGCTATTGCTGCCGCGGGCAGAACCTGCAGCGAGAGCAGAAATTCCATTACCGCGCGCTGGTCGGCGAATGGCAATTCGGTGAAGGCAGCGCGGGATGCGCGCCCCTCGCCCCCGTGCATCAATATCGCTTCCGACACCGTCGTCAGATCGCCGCGAGGTCCATAGGGCGGGGAGCTGCCAAGGTCCCACAACCGTGGCTTAGGCGTCGCTAGCCCGCGCTTTGACCTCCACCAGCAGATCGTTCTTGTCCACCGCTTGCCCAGCCCGCGCATGTATGCCGCGCACAAAGCCATCAATCGGCGACTTCAATTCGTTCTGCATCTTCATGGATTCGAGGATGATGACGGTTTGCCCCTTGGCAACTTCGCTGCCCAATTCGACAGTCACATCGACGATTAAGCCCGGCATAGGCGCTTGTACTTCGCCCGAGCTGATGGTCGAGCCGCCGCGCCGCTGCATGAGGAGCATCGCCCGTTCGTCCAGCACCTGGGCTTCAAACAGGCGCCCCCGCATCATCACATCGATTCGACCCTCATCATCATCGATAACCGCTTCGAAAGATTTATTCTCGGTTATCAGCGAAAACAGCGAACCGCCCAGGTTGAGGAAGTCCACATCGCGCTCTTCGCCATCGATTAGCACGCGCCCATCATTGTCAATCTCAATCTCGAAGCGCCGCTCCTCGATGATAGTGACGTACTTCATCGGTGCATCCTCTCGAAGCGCCCCATCCATTTCCAGTTGCTGGCGTCGCGCTTGGCTGGCGCCACCACCTGCGACGCCAGCTGCCACTGTCGATGCGCGTAGAGCGTCGCCGCGATTGCCACCGTCTCCAGCTCGCTCGCTGTTGGATCCTGCTCGTAAGTATTCATATTGAAGCGCCGCTCGACGAAGGTGGTGTCGAATTGCCCGGCGATGAAACTGATGCTGTTGAGCAGGTTGATATGGAAGGGGATATTGTGTTTCAAACCCATGATGCGGTATTCCGCCAGCGCCCGCCGCATCCGCAGCATCGCTTCGGAACGGGTCTCGCCCCAGGTGATGAGCTTGGCGATCAGACTGTCGTAATAGGGGGTGATCTCCGAGCCGGAATAAACGCCGCTATCGACGCGCACACCAGGACCGGTCGGCAGGATTTGCGTCGTTATCTGCCCGGTTGATGGCATGAAGTTGGCATAGGGGTCTTCGGCATTGATGCGGCATTCGATCGCCCAGCCCTTCGGCTCGAGCAGGCTCTCGGTCGGCCCCATGCGCCGCCCCCGCGCGATGCGAATCTGCTCCTTCGCTAGGTCGATGCCTGTCACTAGCTCCGTCACCGGGTGCTCCACCTGCAGCCGCGTGTTCATTTCGAGAAAGTAGAAATTTTTGTCCCGGTCGACCAGGCATTCGATGGTGCCAGCGTTGATGTAGCCGACCGATTCGGCTGCCGCGATCGCCATCGCCCCCATCTTCTCGCGCAATTCACGATCCACGAAGACGCTGGGCGCTTCTTCTACCAACTTCTGATGCCGGCGCTGTATCGAACACTCGCGCTCGCCCAGATGAATCGTATTGCCGCGCGCGTCCGCCAAAATCTGAAACTCGATGTGCCGCGCGCCCAGCAGCAGCTTTTCGACATACACATCGCCATTGCCAAAGGCGCTCTCGGCTTCCCGGCGCGCTATCGCCAGCGATTCGGCGAAGTCTTCTTCGCGCTCCACCGGGCGCATGCCTTTGCCGCCACCGCCCGCCACCGCCTTGATCAATACTGGGAAGCCAATCGCTTTAGCAGCGTGGATGAGCTGCTCATCGGGCATGCCCGCTTCTGTGCCTGGGATAAGCGGCACGCCGTTGCGCATAACGGCGCTGCGGGCGGCCTGCTTATCGCCCATGGTGGCGATGGCGCTGGGCGAGGGACCAATCCAAACGATGCCTTCGTCCATCACTTGCTGCGCGAAATCAGCGTTCTCCGCCAAGAAGCCATAACCGGGGTGGATGGCGTCGGCGCCTGTCACCCGCGCCACCTCGATCAGCTTGTCCATGCGCAGATAACTCTCCGCCGGGCGGGGTCCGCCGATATGCACCGCTTCATCGGCATAGCGCACATGCAGCGCGGTGCGGTCCACATCGGAGTAGACCGCCACCGTCGGGATGCCGAGGTCACGCGCGGCGCGGATGATGCGCACAGCGATTTCGCCGCGATTGGCGATCAATATCTTGTTGAATGAGCCTGTCTGCAAACTTGTCACCTCTTCCCGTCCGCCCGCCAGCTAGAGCGGGATATTGCCATGTTTCTTTGGCAGATTCTCATCGCGCTTGTTTTGAAAGACCTGCAAGGCGTTAATCAAGCGCGGGCGCGTGTTATGCGGCTCGATGATGTCGTCGATGAAGCCGCGGCTGGCTGCGATATAGGGGTTGGCGAAAGTTTGACGGTACTCCTCAGCCAGCTCCTGCTTGCGCGCGGCTGGGTCTTCCGCCTGCTGCAGCTCGCGCCGGTAGATGATCTCAACCGCGCCTTCGGGTCCCATCACCGCGATTTCGGCGGTGGGCCAAGCGATGTTGAGGTCGGCGCGGATGTGTTTGCTGTTCATGACGCAGTAGGCGCCGCCGTAAGATTTGCGCGTGGTTACTGTCAGCTTGGGCACGGTCGCTTCACAATAAGCAAATAGCAGCTTCGCCCCGCTCATGATGATGCCATTATGCTCCTGGTCGGCGCCGGGCAGATAACCGGGCACATCGACGAAGGTGATCAGCGGCACATTAAAAGCGTCGCAGGTGCGCACAAAGCGCGCCGCCTTCACGCTGGCTTTGATATCCAGCACACCAGCCAGCACCATCGGCTGGTTGGCGACGATGCCAACTGCGTTGCCGCCCAAACGGGCGTAGCCGACCACGATATTGGCAGCGAAGTCCTCGTGCACCTCGAAGAAATGCCCGTCATCGACGATTAGCTCGATGACTTTCTTGATGTCATAGGGCTGGTTGGGGTTCTCTGGCACGATGCTGTCCAGGGCGGATTCGGTTCGCAGCGGGTCATCAGTGGCGGGCAGCGGCGGCGGATCTTCCATGTTGTTCTGTGGCAGATAGCTCAGCAGCTCGCGCACCAGCGTCAGCGCCTGCGTCTCGTCATCGGCGACAAAATGACAGACGCCGCTTTTGCTGCTATGCACCGACGCGCCGCCAAGCCCCTCGAAAGTTACATCTTCGTTCAGCACCTGTTTAACCACATCAGGACCGGTGATGAACATATAACTGCTGTCTCTGACCATGATGATAAAATCAGTCAACGCGGGGCTATAGACCGCGCCGCCAGCGCAAGGTCCCATAATCACGCTGATTTGGGGGATGACGCCGCTCGCCAGCGTGTTGCGCAAAAATATATCGGCGTAACCGCCCAAGCTCTCAACGCCTTCTTGAATTCGCGCGCCGCCGCTGTCGTTCAAACCGATGACTGGCGCGCCAACCTTGACCGCCATCTCCATGATTTTGATGATCTTTGCCGCGTGCGCCTCGCTTAAGCTGCCGCCCATCACGGTGAAATCCTGCGAATAGACGTAGATCAGCCGCCCGTCAATTGTGCCCCAGCCGGTGACCACGCTGTCGCTGAGCGGCTTGTTGCGGTCGAGGCCGAATTTGTTGTTGTGATGATGCACGAAGGCGTCCACTTCGCGAAAAGTGCCGGGGTCAAGCAAGATATCGAGCCGTTCGCGCGCGGTCTTCTTGCCCTTGTCGTGCTGGCGCTTGATGCGGGCTTCGCCGCCGCCCTGCTGGCTCTCGCGGCGTTTGGCGCGCAGCTGCTCAATCTTGGGGCTGGTGGGCATGTGCGGTCCCTCTCACTGTGATGATGTCGTCGGCACAGGCGTATTCTTCACTCATTGTAACACGGGCCGCTTAAGGGCGAGACAAGAGCCGCCAAGTATAGGTGGATGCGCGCGGAAAATGTAGGGCTGGCTGCTTTCACCACAGTCGCTCGCAAGCCAAGGACTAGGCTCTGTCCTCGCTGCTTAAATCAGTTTTCCGACAGTTCCAGCTAGACCGGCAAAAGCCTCAAAGCTGCAATCCCGCGCGTCCAGGCTCAATCTCGCCTTCACTTGCCCAAAAATATCGACGTAACTCCCGCCCATCCGGCGGCAATCTCCCAATCCCAGCGTCTCAACCACGCGCTCGATCGTCGCCGCATCGCCCTCGATTTCGGTAAAATTGCCGAAGGGCAGCTCGTCCAGCATCACCTCGGCGCCGTCCAACTCATATGTCGTCCGATACTTCTCGTATGTCAGCGCCACCACAAAGCCCAGCCGCTTCAAAATGAGATCCATCGTCTCGATGTTGCTGAGCAGCACCTCCGCCTCAAAGCGGCTGACGATGCCGCGCGCCAGGTTTGCGTCTGCCTTGTAGGTCAGCCTGGCTTTTGCATCCTGCCGCAGCCGCAGCACCTTCCCGGCGGCCGTCAGCGCGCCATCGGGGCTGTCGTAGCGCAGGTTTCGCTCGAAGACTCGCGCTGTCACCAGCGTCGCGCCCGCCTCTTCCAGCGCCTGCTTGACCGCAGCCAGGTCCGGCGTGTGCAGCTTTAACTCAACTTCTTGCAGTGCGCCTGTCATCGAGCGGGCCTCAAAGGAACTTCGCGTATAGCTTCCGGCAGGTAGTCGTCAATCGCGTTGACAATCGTGGAGTAGGGCAGTTCCGGTCGATCGGGCGCAACTATGACGCTGTGGCTATGGGTGCCGGCTGCTTGCTGAATCAGCCAAAGACTGCGCTCATCAAAAGAGAGCTTCGGTTGATGGCTCAGCGAGCGAAATCGCGCCGCCAGCAGCACGGCATTCACTTTTTCTATCCGCGTTTCGTCAATAGCGATGCGCGGGATCGTCAAAAGCCGCACGCCTTCATGAGCGATTTGCAGCTCAATCTCGCCTAGTTGATATTCGATGACCCGCGCCACGGAATGCCGCACGCGCCGCCCAGCGTAGTGGGCTGCGATCTCTAGGACGCTCATCACGCCGGTCCCGCGCGCGGTCCGCTGCAAATCTGGCAAGCCGAGGCGGCCCGCCAGCTGATATAAGACCGAGCCATCAAGAGGCATGCTGCGCTAGCCCATATCTCCCAGCTGCTTGAGGCTGATTTGCAGCGGGGCTTAAACCTCCAGCACCACTTTGCCAAACACCGCATTTGTCTCCAGCAGGTCTTGCGCCCGCCGCGCCTCGTTCAAAGGCAGACGAGCGCCGATTACAGCTTTGATCCGCCCGGCGAAGACCTGCTCCATAAAAGCGACATAATCGCGATGCGGTCCCATTGTGCTGCCGATTAGGGAGATTTGGCGCGCGAAGAGCTGCGCGACGTTTAGCTCGAAGCCGTAGCCGCTGGTGCCGCCCACGATCAGAATCCGCCCGCCAATGCGGCAAGCGCGCATGCTCTGGCTCAGCGTTGCCGCACCCACGTTATCCACCACCACATCGACGCCGCGTCGACCCGTCATTTTGTAGAGCGCCCGCGACCACTGCGGCTCCTCTTCGCGGTTGATGGTCACATCAGCGCCAATCGCTTCGGCTTGGGCGCATTTCGCGGCATCACTGCCGATTGCATATACGGTCGCTCCGGCTAGTTTGGCTATCTGAATGCTGATGCTGTTGACGCCGCCGCCGGCACCAACGACCAGCACGGATTCGCCCGCGGTCAGTTTCCCGCGTGTAATCAGCGAATGCCAGGCTGTCACGCCGACCAAGCCGACAGCCGCCGCCGCGCCGAAATCGAAATCGGCTGGCATCTTCATCAAGTTGCGCTCGGGCAAGACGATGTATTCCGCCGCCGTGCCGCTGTGATGCTCGCCCAGGATGGCGATCCGCGTTTGATTCTCCAGCCCGCTATACAGCGCTGGATCATCGGCTCGCACGATGGTTGGGTCAATACAGACCCGGTCACCAGCTGTGAAACCATGCAGGCCGGCGCCGACCGCGTCAACGACGCCCGCGCCATCGGCACAAAGGACATGGGGGAAATCTAGCTCCAAACCTCGCCAGCCGCCGCGCACCCATAGATCAAGCCGATTGAGCGCGGCCGCGGCTATCTTAATCCGCGCCTCGCCCCTCCCGACTTCGGGAAGGGGTAAGTCTTCTACATAATTGACGACTTCCGCGCCGCCATGTCCGGTCAATACTGCTGCTCTCATCGCAAGCCCAATTCCTTTCGCGCGATCACCAGGCGCTGGCTCTCGCTTCTGCCTTCATATATCCGCCCGGGCATCGCTGCCCGCGATCGCCTTGCTTCTGTCATATTGCCCGTCCCGCCGCTGTTTCGCTTTCCGCAATCAGCCTCTTATTATAACATTCAATCAAGCGAAACTTCTGCACCGATACAAACGTGGCTTATGCGGGAAGATACAGGCAAGACCGACATCAGTCTCAATCACCTGGCCATCTTGGTGGACGATATGGATGCGGCGCTCCGTTTCTGGCGCGATAGCCTTGGCTTGACGCTGGACGGGGACCGGCAGCCTGTCCCCGCCGAAGCGGTTGACATCGCCTGCTTGGCGCTGGGGGATGCCCATATCGAGCTGATACAGCCGACCACTGAGGACAGCGGCGTCGCCAAGTATCTTGCCAAGCGTGGCGCGGGCTTGCATCATCTCTGCCTTGAAGTGCCAGACCTGGATGCCAAACTCAAGGCGCTGCGGAGCGCCGGCTGCGAGCTTATCAATGAGGTGCCCCGCGAGCGTGACGGACGCCGATACGCCTTCATTCATCCCAAAAGCGCCGGCGGCGTCTTGCTCGAACTATACGAGAAGACTTAGCTAGCCCGGGCAGATGGCACATGAAGCGATTGGCGGCTCTCGCGCTAAATTTCTGGCTCCTTGGCAATGTCTTCGCGCAGCCTTGGGCCTGCCCCGCGAGGCAGGCGCTTGCGCTCGCCAATCTCCTTGAGCATTGCGCCGAACAAGGGCTGGGCGCAGTCTGCCTGGGCAACGCAACCGTGACGCCCGTCTATCGCCAAAACGCCTTGGATACAGCCGCGCTGGATAAAGCAGGCGACACAAGCGCCATCGCCGATATCGATTGGCTGAGCGTCAGCAGCGAAGACCAGACCTGGGGCTTGGCTCGCGCGCTCTTCCCCGCTTACCCAAGCGATGGCTTTGAAAGGGCTGATGTCGCACTCTTGGCAATCGGCAACGTGGCGCTATTCCTGCCCGAAGCGGTTCAGCCGCCGCCAACGCTCGTCGATATCAATGTCACCGCCGCCCAAGGGGCGAACCTGCGGGCGCAGCCCAGCGTCGAGGCGCCGATAATCGCCCAGCTGGAAGCCAGCCGTGGCTTGAAAGCGCTTGGTACTTTGCGGGGCGGGGATTGGCTGCTGATTTACCCGACGCCGAATTTGCCCGGTTGGATCAGCCAATCGGTTGTCTCGGAGCCAGCCGCGGGCTTGCCCACGCTTGAGGCTGACAGCGCAAGCGCCCCAATCTGGCTGCCCTGGCAGCGCTTCGATTTCCGCAGCGGCTTGGATGACGCGCCCTGCGCCGGCGCCCCCGAAAGCGGTATTCTGCTGCAAAGTGCAAAGTCTACCGCGCCGCGCTACTTCGAGATTAACGGCGCGCGTCTTCTGCTGCAGGGCACCGCCTGGCTGCAAGCGCAAGCCAGCCAGGGCTTGTTTCTGCACATCCTGGATGGACAAGCCAGGGTCTCAACGGCGGCGGGCGAAGCCGCGCTCCGCAGTGGGGAATTTACCCAGCTAGTGATTGAAAGGGCTGCAAATGGCGATTTGGCAGCGGGCGCGCCAGCGACGCCCCGTGCTTATGATTATCAGGCTTTGAGCAGCCTGCCAATCCAGGCTCTGCCAAGCAAAACGCGCATCGCATTAGACCACTACACACTGGTGGAGCGGGCGCCGGCCAGTGGCGGCAGCCCCTTGGAAGCGCTGGGGGCTGAGGCGCGCTGCAAGTTTTCCGCGCTGCAAGCGGGCGCCAACATGCGCTCCCACCCCGACCCCGAGGCACCTATCATCGCCGTCATGGCTCACCGCGAAAGCGCTCTGCCCATCGCCCGTGGCATCGGCGCTGATAACCTGCCTTGGTGGAAACTGGCGGAACGCATTTGGGTCCGCGTGAACGCGACCGCCTCCCGAGGCGCTTGCAGCGATATTCCCCTGCTGGGCGTCGATTGAGCGGGCGCACCGGCGGATTCTCGCTGTTTTGATAGATGAGGAGAGTGGTGAATTGCGCGGACGTGCCGGTCGAAACGCTCCCCAATTGCCGCTTGACTTGATTGCATCATCGCTTTACTATCTATACCCATAGGGGTATAGGTATTAAGGTAGCGCATGGCGACCGAGATATTGACCCATGAAGGCACCGAGCGGGGCGAGTTTAATCGCAAGACCATCAATCGCATCCGGCGCATCCAGGGGCAGCTAAGCGCGCTCGAAGCCATGATCAACGCTGATGATGGCAGCTGTGAAGAACGTGTCTTGCGCGCCCGCACTATCGAGAAGGGCATGTCCAGCTTGATTAATCATCTCGTCGACTGTTACATCGAGAACACGCTGGCGCATGACCTAGGGGCGGACCCGCAAGCCGCGCTTGGTGATATGCAGCGCATCCTCAAGCTGATCAACCGTTGAAGGAGCGCAAAATGACGACCAAGGAAATTAGGCTGCCGGTCACTGGCATGACTTGCGCTATGTGCGTCAAGAATGTCGAGCGCAGTCTCAAGCGGGTTGAGGGCGTCGCTGATGTCAGCGTCAACTTGGCGACCGAGCAGGCGACCGTGCAATATGACAGCGGCGCGGCTACTGTCAGCGACTTGGTTGACCGCCTGGTTCGGTCCGGTTATGGTGTGGCGGCGGCGACTATCGACCTGCCCATTACCGGCATGACCTGCGCTATGTGCGAGAAAAATGTGGCGCGCGCGCTGAATCGGTCGGAAGGCGTCCTCAGCGCCAGCGTCAATCTCGCCAGCGAGAAAGCGAGCCTGAGTTACCTGCCCGGCCTGACGAGCCGCCGCGACCTGGTCACGGCAATTGAGCGCGCCGGTTATGGCGTCATCGACACATCGACGCAAGACGCGCCCGAAGACGCAGAGAGGATCGCGCGCCAAGCCGAAATTGACCGCCAGACGCGCCTGGTAAAGATCGGCGCCGCCTTCACCATCCCGCTGACCATCCTCAGCATGACGCGCCATTTTATGCACCAGATTCCATTTCTGATGGACCGCTTCGCTTTCTTGGCAAACGATAACTGGCTCTTCGTCTTCGGCGCCCTGGCGACGCCGGTTGTGCTCCTGCTGGGACCACAGTATATCGGCGGCGCTATAAAATCCCTGCGCAACGGCAGCGCCAACATGGATGTGCTGGTGGCAATGGGCTCGAGCGCAGCCTACGTCTATGGCCTCATTGTATTGCTTGGCATCGCGGGCGGCTTTTCCGATGTGCTTGGCAAGTCCGATTATTTCGAATCGGCGGCTGTCATCCTTACGCTGATTACGCTGGGCAAGCTGCTGGAAGCGCGCGCCAAAAGCCGCGCCAGCGCCGCCATCAAGAAGCTGATGGGCTTGGCGCCAAAGACCGCGACCCTCCTCAGCGCTGGCAAAGAGAAATCGATCCCCATCGACGAAGTCGCGCCGGGGGATCTGCTGCTGGTCAAGCCGGGCGAGCGCATCCCGGTCGATGCCATCGTGGTTGAGGGGCGCTCGACGGTTGATGAATCCATGCTCACGGGCGAGAGCCTGCCTGTCGATAAAGCGGTCGCCGCCGATGTCTATGGCGGGACGATCAATCAGCAGGGACGGCTGGTCATTGAGGCGCAGCGCGTCGGGCGCGATACCGTCTTGGCGCAGATTGTCCGCTTGGTTGAGCAGGCGCAAGCGAGTAAAGCGCCGATCCAAGCAGTCGCCGATCGCGTCTCAGCCTACTTCGTGCCAATGGTCATTGCCTTGGCAATTATTACGCTGGTCGGCTGGCTCAGCATTGGCGGCGCTTCCATCCCGCAGGCGATGCTGAATATGATCGCTGTGCTTGTCATCGCTTGCCCCTGCGCCCTCGGGCTGGCGACCCCAACCGCAATCATGGTCGGGACGGGCCGCGGCGCAGAAGCCGGCATCCTCTTCCGCAGCAGCGAAACGCTCGAGCGCGCCGCCGCCTTGAGCGCCGTCTTGCTGGATAAAACCGGCACCATCACACAGGGGAAGCCCACGCTGGTTGAGGTCATCGCCCAGCCCGGCTTTAGCGCTCACGACGTCCTCCAATACAGCGCCTCAGCCGAAGCCGCCAGCGAGCACCCATTCGCTCTCGCGCTGCTGGACCAAGCCAAAGCGCAGAACATCGCGCCCATGCCACTGGATACATTCGAAGCCATTCCCGGCAAAGGCATCAGCGCCAGCATCGACGGCGCCGAAGTCCTCGTCGGCAGCCCGCGCTTCATCGCTGATAGCGGCATCGACATTGCCTCAGTCGCCGAGCAGATTCAGCAGCGGCAGAGCCGAGGGCACTCGGTTGTCTTGCTGGCAGTGGACGAATCGCTAATGGGCTTGATGGCGATCGGGGATGCCTTGAAACCCGCTGCAGCGCCGGTCATCCGCGCCCTGCGCGAGCGCGGTTTGGATGTCGCGCTGATTTCTGGCGACAACCGCCGGACTGCTGAAGCAATCGCCCGCGAAGTTGGCATCGAGCGCGTCATGGCCGATGTGCTGCCGGCTGATAAAGCGGACGCGGTTAGGCAGCTGCAAAGTGAAGGCGCGGTGGTCGCAATGGTCGGCGATGGCATCAATGACGCGCCGGCGCTGGCGCAAGCTGATGTCGGTTTCGCCATCGGCAGCGGCACCGATATCGCCATCGAAGCGGGGGATGTTACCTTGGTCGGCGGCGATTTGGGGGCGCTGATAAGCGCGCTCGCGCTAAGCAAAGCGACCCTGCGCACGATCCATCAAAATTTATTCTGGGCTTTCATCTACAATATCGCGCTGATTCCGGTAGCGATGCTGGGGGGCTTGCTGCCCATGTTCGCGGCATCGGCAATGGCATTCTCGAGCGTCTTTGTGGTGAGTAATTCGCTGCGGCTGCGGGGGAAGCGGCTGGCTTCCTGAAGCTGCTTTCAGCCTGTGTCCAGAAATATTCGTAGCCAGTAATTCGCTACGTAATGTAGGGGCGACATTATTATGTCGCCCGTTTTATTGTGGTGCTATGCTGCCCATGTTCGCCACGGGCGGCGAATCTAGAGGCAGGCAATATCGATGCGATAGCGGGAGTTATGTTCAGCGTCGAACGCAATGGTGACAGGATTCGCACCTACAAACGCTTCATATCGCACTTCATACCGCCCCTTAGGCCAGTTGTAGCCATCCCACTCGTGAAGGTAGAACCCTTGATCTGGGTCATCGACAAAGGTCTTTAGGTTCACGTCAGTTGCAGCTCTCCACTTTTGAGAGCCCGGACGCTTCAGTTCAAGTAGGTAATTTGCATTGCCATCGCCTTGCACGACAACGAAAACGTCCGGTCTCGACGCCCGCGTACCGTAGGACACACCCGCGTAGCAACCGTACTCATCTTCATACATGCCATCAATGCTCAACTCTCTGAGGACATCGAGCTCAACTGCGCCTTCCGATGGTGGATCGCATTCTGCTAGCACTTCGCGCAAGTCATCCAGCATCTGCCGTGCTTCAGCTATAGTGGTTGGCATCGCGCTATTAGCGAACGCCTTTTCAATACATACGTCCTGTGCAGCAATTGAGGCACTTCCAATAAGCATTGTACAGACTACAAGGATGCTCAAACTTACTGACTTAACTGTCATCGTAGTCTCCTCTATATGTCTACTTTGTACCCACGCGGTACGGCAAACCTAATGTCATACTCGGCAATGTGACTCCAGTCGATATCGCGTTCACCTGTCTCTGATGAACAATCCATGCGATTAACACGAAGCGCCGACAGTTTCGTCTCTGCGCGAGAACGCAATGCTGGCTGACCCGCTGAATCAATATACTTACCAACGCCTACGAACACAGCAGCGCGGCGCACAAGCTTATCATGGCGTAATGCGCATGTCAGCGAAAGCATTGCCTGTCTGTGACTTGCATCCAGGCCAATTGACGCGGGTTCGAGTATGTATTCGATCCTGATGCTTTCTGCAATAGTAACTTTCAGTACAGTCAGATCGGTCTTCGACAAGATGACCGACTCAAGCTGCTGTGGTTTCTCGAGTTCAGAAGTGTCAGATACCACTACTGTCTCCGGTTTGGGTGGATCGACAACGGGAGATTCTTTGATGTTTATGATAGTGCCAAGCAACTCTTTAAGTGGTTCATGTGCGGCACCGATAATTAAGGCCGCAGCCAAAAGAAACGTCACAGACAGATAACCCAAACCACGTGAAGAACTTGGACTCTGTTTCACCTTCTCTTTTCTGGGCACGAACTCACCTCCCTTGATGTTGCAAATGCTGATGAAATAAGTGGGAGACCGAAGCCTCCCACACTTTTTTCACTATCCTGTGACAGGCAACGACGTGATTGTTCCGTCTACTCGGACGAGCTGAGCAAAGACCCAACCGCGTTCCATTTGCACCCAAGTTCCAGTAGAGTTGCGGCCGACCGCTGTCTCTTGCTCGCCAGATTGTAAACTGCCTACAACCCTATAGCTTGTACCGGGCCCGCCGCGCACATTGATGCTGGTTGTCGCTGTAATTGACACACCTCCATCACCAGGACCTTCAACAACTTGACCAGGAGCTGGTTCGCCTCGAAAGATTACCGGATCATTTCGGTAACCAATTGAATGCATAGCCAAGAGATTTGTTTCGTCGGAGTCGATTAGGAAAAACACAAGTCCATTCCCTTCTCCGCCTGGGCGTAACTTGACATCTAGTGTGCTGGACGAATAGCGATCCTCGTATACAGTTCCAAGGTCGCCTGTTAGCTCAAAACTTCCGTAATTAACTTCGCAGAACGCCTCCTCCGGAGATACACATTGCACGGTCACCAGAATGGCCATGTATTCGTATCCTTGTGGCGCATTGTTATCATATCGACTCTTATATTGATCGGCAGGGCGGACACTCCCATTGATCTTGAGCAAATACCCCTGACCAGTATCGCCAAAGTAGTCGAAAGCATATGGGTCATCAAAAGTTCCCGAACCCACCTCAACGATTCCCGACGCATGAAGTTCAACCAGGTTGCGGCACTCATCTAATATAGCGCCAACAGTGTTGTAGAAGTTCTCGACATCATTGAACGCGGTAAGCGAGTCATCATTGCTGCGTGTAACTTGAAACTCAGTATATGTCGTGTCGACCCGTTGAAAAGTCGACCCTGCACTGCAAGGGTCAGCGTCGTCGGCAGCAGCTTCTTCAGAATCCTCTTGTGCGAATGCCGGAATGGCGATCACAAATAGCAGTAGAGAGAGCATAGCGACAATTGATCTTTTCATTTTGACAATTTCTCCTTTCGGTGTTATCGAACATCTCTTTAAGACCGAGTTACTTCGATAACTCAGCTTCATGAATAATTAAGATAACTTACCCCCCCCCCCCCCTTGTCAATAGAAAATTTGTACTTATTCAAATTCGATTACTGCCTTTCCATTCCCCGCCACCATCACCTTCGGCCCCCCCCGTGCCTCTGCGCCAAAAACCCTCTGTGCCCGCGGCGCGCTCTTTGGTTACAATCCTGGCATCAAAGCCGCGCAGCCAACGAGAAAGCACCCATGACCCAGACCGAACCCGCCATTAACCCCGAGCAAATCGCCGCCGCCGAAACCCTGCTCGGGCTCGAATTCAGCCCCGCCCAGCGCGAACAAATGCTTGAGATCCTCAGCGGGCGCCGCGGGCAATACGACGGCATCCGCGCCGCCGAGATCGACAACAGCGTCCCGCTCTCGCTCAACTTCAGCGTAAAAGCCAGCGACCCCGCGCCCGCCGCCGTCCCGCGCAGCTATGCCATGAGCGCCCAGCCGACGGTGACGCGCCCAGCCGATCTTGAAGATGCCGCTTTCCTGCCCCTTACACAGCTCGCCGAGCTCATCCGCAGTCGCCAGGTCACATCACTCGAGTTGACCGAGATGTACCTGAGCCGGCTCAAGCGCGCCGACGATGCCCTGCAATGCGTCGCCGCTTACACTGAAGCACTTGCTATCGCGCAGGCGACGCGCGCCGATGAGGAGATCGCCCGCGGGCAATATCGCGGACCGCTGCATGGCATCCCCTGGGGCGCCAAAGACCTGCTGGCGACGCGCGGCTATCCAACCCAATGGGGCGCGGCGCCCTATCAAGGGCAGCAGCTTGATATCGATGCGACGGTCGTCCAGCGGCTGGAGGAAGCGGGCGCTGTCTTGATCGCCAAGCTGACGCTGGGCGCGCTGGCCAACGGCGATGTCTGGTATGGCGGCAGAACCAAAAACCCCTGGGATACTGCCCAGGGCAGCAGCGGCTCATCGGCCGGCTCGGGCGCTGCGGTTGCCGCCGGGCTAGTTGGTTTCGCCATCGGCACCGAGACCATGGGCTCCATTGTCTCGCCAGCCTCCCGCTGCGGCGTCTCGGGCTTGCGGCCCAGCTACGGGCGCGTCAGCCGTTATGGCGCGATGGCGCTGAGTTGGAGCATGGACAAAATTGGACCCATGTGCCGCTCAGTCGAGGATTGCGCCCTTGTTTTCAGCGCTATCTATGGTCCCGATGGCCGCGATATGACGATTACTCCCGAAGCATTCACCTGGGACCCAGCGCTCGACCCGCGGCGGCTGCGCGTCGGTTATGTGGCGAGCGCCTTTGAAGCGGTCCAGGCTGGCGAGACCGGCGCTCACCATCGCCCACAGGGGCAAGCGCTGCAACGCGACAATGATGTCAACAGCGCCGCGGTCCTCGATGTCATGCGCGCCCAAGGCTTCGAGCTGAAGCCCATTGCATTGCCCGACAGGAACATCAGCGCGCTCTGGATTATTCTGGCCGCCGAAGCCGCCGCCGCCTTCGACGCCATCACGCGCGCTGGACAGGTCGATACCATGGCGCGTCAAGATGACGACGCCTGGCCCAATATCTTCCGCGCCGCCCGCTTCATCCCAGCCGTCGAGTATATCAACGCCAACCGAATTCGGACGCAGCTGATGCAAGACATGGCGCGCGTCATGAGCGAGGTGGATGTCTTCATCTCGCCCAGCTTTGGCGGCAGCACGATGCAGATCACCAACTTCACCGGGCATCCCACCGTTGTCTTGCCCAATGGCTTCACCAAAAAGGGCAGCCCCACCAGCGTCACTTTCAGCGGCGGGCTTTACCAAGAAGCCGAGACCCTCGCCGTCGCCAAAGCCTACCAAGACGCCACCGACTGGCATCGGCAGCATCCCTCGCTGGAAGAGGCGGAATCAGCCTAGCGGCAAGCTACTAAATCGCCCGCCACTTGCTAGCCCAACAGCGCCTCCACCTCGCCGCGCACCTGCGCATCGTCTTCGCGCCGATAGAGATCGGTCAAGAGCTTGCTGCTGTCCAGCGCCATCGTCCGCCACAGCGCCCAGGCGGCGTGCCCCCGCACGAGCGCGCTATCGTCATAGAGCAGCTGAATTAGGTGGGGGATGGCACGGTCACTGCGCCAATTGCCAGCCGCGATGCAAGCATTGCGCACTATTTGCTCGCGCTTGATCCGCTGCAAGGGGGTGCGCCGAAACATCGCGCGATGGCTCGCCTCAGTCGACATCAAGATATCAACCAACTTGGGCGCGACGCGGTCGATTTCAAAGGGCAGAAAGGCGACTTCGTCGGTCTCTTTGGTGAAGCGCTGAAAGGGGCAAGCATCCATGCAGATGTCGCAGCCAAAAATCCAGTTGCCAAAACCGCTGCGCAGCTCGCGCTCGATCCAAGCCTTGTTCTCAATGCTGTGGTAGCTAATACAGCGCCGCGCGTCCAAGACGTAGGGCTTGGGGAAGGCGTCGGTCGGGCAGGCGGCGAGGCAGCGCGTGCAGCTGCCGCACATGGTTGCGCGATGCGGCTCATCGTAGTCGTCGAATTCAAGCGAGGTAATAATCTCGCCGATGAAAAAACTGCTGCCGCGCCGCGGATGGATGAGCATGCTGTTCTTGCCGATGAAGCCCAAGCCCGCTTGCTGGGCGTGGCTGCGCTCCAGCAGGGCGCCGGTATCTACATAAACCTGCTGCGGAACCGTCTTGCCGCTCGCCTCAGCCAGCCAGGCGGCGAACTGCTCCAGGCGCAGCTCAAGCACCTTGTGGTAATCCAGCCCCCAAGCGTAAGCGGCGATGCGACCGCGCGCGGGGTCGCTCAGGATAGTCTCGTCGGCAAAGCGGCTGAAGTAATCCAAGCCCACCAAGACGAGTGTTTTCGCGCTGGGCAGAATTTCCCGCAGATCTTGGCGCCGGCGCACCCGGTCCAGCCGCGCCATATAGCCCATCTCGCCGTGCATGCCGCGCTCGATCCAGCGCAGGTAGGCGCGCAAAGTGGGCGAAGGCTCAGCCGGCGTCAAGCCGCAGAGGTTGAAGCCTAGGTCGCGGGCTTTGTCTTTGATCGCGGCGGCTGTCAGCGGCATTGCGCAGATTCTTTCATATCATCAGTAGGCTCCAGATAGTAGCTCAATATGGCGCCTCTGGTCAGGTTTCGCGTTTTCCCGCACCAGCTGCCAGGCGCGCCCGCGCAGCATCGGTGGCTCGGCTGGGCCAATCCTAAACAGCGGACCATAGCCTATCCGCCCCTTCACGTACGCTCGCGCTACGCCAAAGCTATGAAATGCTATCGTCTGTTTTTCTTGGTGTATATTGCGGCTAATCGAATTTTAATCTTAAGGGGAAAATCATGACCAGCGCACATAATGCACTCTCGATTGTGCTTCAACGTTTTGTGAAGAGATTGCCCTTCCGCCTTTCACTTGCCTTCGTCTTGATAGTGCTGCTGGCTTTGCCCGCCCAGGCTCAAGCGCCCCAGCCTAGCGCCAGCGCCACCGCCGCCGATAGCATCACCGTAAGCTGGGACGGCTACAGCGGCTCGGAGACGCACCATTTCTTTGTCGAGCTGCGCCAGGGCAATTATCTGGTTTACCAGATCCAGCTTGGCAGTTGGGAGCGGGAGGTCACCATCAACAACAGTCATCTGCAAGGGTACTGGACGGTGCAGCTGCAGCCGAATACGGACTACACGGTGATGCTGGCCGTCAACGCGCTGCGCGACTTCCAATATAACGGCAGCACCTACCAACGTTACGAGCGCATGGAATCGTCAACCACGGTCAGAACGGGAAATGGCGCTGGCAACAGCAATACCGTGCCGACCCTGGCGCTTAGCATCAGCGACATTAGCGCAAATGCCTTCACGGTCCATTGGAATAGCATTGGCGCGGGCGCATTTTATGTGGTTGACGTCTACCACAACGGGGTTTTTGTGACCAACAATTATTCGGAAGGTCTGTCGCTTCGCATCGATTGGGGCCTTGCGCCAAACACGGAATACCGCATTGAGCTGATGGGCTTACCGCAAACATCACCCAATTATTTCGATTGGGACCGCAGGAGCAGCGAAGTCGCCTCTGTCCGCACATCGGCATGAGGCTCGGCGCAGCGAAGCCTACGGAGGTGGCAGCAGAGCCGCCTCTTTTTTTGTCCGCCGCCAATCAACGTTGAGCCGCCAACCGGGATGCGCGGGTGCCCCTCCGCTCTCAGCCTAGCTCGCTGCGGGCGGATACTCGATCTCGGTCAAGGTTGCGACGATGGCTTCCCAAGTCGCCGGCGCTTCAAACTCAACTTCAATCGTCTGCTTGCCCGCATCGCCGTTGACGGTGGCGATGCCGTCCAGCTCGCGCAGCTCGTTCTTGATCGCCTGCACACAGCCCATGCAATGAATGTTGGGCACTTCAAATGTTTTGCTGGTCATGGTTGTTTCTCTCCAATTCAAAGCTATTTATCGGCTAAATGGACCGGCTCACATAAATGCTTGAATGCCAGTCTGCGCCCGGCCGAGAATGAGCGCGTGGATATCGCTGGTGCCTTCATAAGTGTTGACCGCTTCCAGGTTCATCACATGGCGGATAACGTGGAATTCGTCGGCGATGCCGTTGCCGCCGTGCATATCCCGTGACGTGCGGGCGATATCCAGCGCCACGCCGCAAGAGTTGCGCTTGACCAGCGAAATCATCTCCGGCGCCGCCAGCTCGCGGTCCAGCAAGCGCCCCACCCGCAAGACGCCCTGCAAGCCAAAGCTGATATCGCTCATCATATTTGCCAGCTTAAATTGGATCAACTGATTAGCAGCCAGCGGGCGCCCGAATTGATGACGGTCGAGCGTGTATTGGCGGGCGGCTTGCCAGCAGAACTCAGCCGCCCCCAGCGCGCCCCAGGCAATGCCGTAGCGAGCGCGATTCAAGCAGCCGAATGGACCGCGCAAGCCGCTGGCCTTCGGCAGCAGGTTTTCCGCCGGCGTGAAGACTTCGTCCATGACGATCTCGCCCGTGCTGCTGGCGCGCAAGCTGAATTTGCCTTCGATCGGCGGCGCCGCCAAGCCAGCTGCGCCGCGCTCGAGAATGAAGCCGCGGATTGTGCCATCGTTGATTTCGCTGTCGCCATATGCTTTTGCCCAGACAATGAAGACATCGGCGATCGGCGAATTGGTGATCCACATTTTGTTGCCATGCAGGGTCCAGCCGCCGTCAACTTTGCTGGCGCGGGTCTCCATCCCGCCGGGGTCGCTGCCATGGTTCGGTTCAGTTAAGCCGAAGCAGCCGACCCATTGCCCGCTGGCCAGCTTGGGCAGGTACTTCTGGCGCTGCGCTTCACTGCCATAGGCGTAGATTGGGTACATGGTCAGCGCGCTCTGCACGCTCATGGCGCTGCGATAGCCGCTGTCGACGCGCTCGACCTCGCGGGCGATCAAACCATAACTGACGTAGTTTAAGCCAGCGCCGCCGTAGGCTTCCGGCAATGTCGCGCCAAGCATGCCGAGCTCAGCCATTTCATAATAAATGTCGCGATCGAAGGACTCGCGCCGATTTGCCTCCAGGATGCGCGGCATAAGCTTGCCCTGGCAATAATCATGGGCGACATCACGCACCATACGCTCTTCGTCGTCCAACTGGTCTTCCAGCAGAAAGGGGTCATCCCATTGAAATTGTCTCGCCATCGAAGCTCCGTCGGCATTCACAGATTTTGATGCCCCAATCATAGCGATTCCTCGCCCCAATTTAAACAAGGAATCAGCGCCAGCGGCTTGAGCCGACTTGATTTGTCCGTTTTCGCCGGGCTGACCGACGGTTATAATGAGCGCCGTAACCAGCTCAATCCATTTTGATGCGGTCAGCACGGGGGAAGCTGCTCCATTGCTGCTTGACCATGGACTCAGCATGACTCAAGACAAGATCATCGTCCGCGGCGCCCGCGAGCATAATCTGAAAAATATTGATGTCGAGATCCCGCGCAATCGGCTGGTGGTTATCACCGGCTTGTCTGGCTCGGGCAAGTCTTCGCTGGCTTTTGACACCATCTTCGCCGAGGGCCAGCGCCGCTATGTCGAGAGCTTGAGCAGCTATGCGCGCCAGTTCCTGGGCTTGATGGAGAAGCCAGATGTCGACCAGATTGAAGGCTTAAGCCCAGCCGTCTCGATTGATCAAAAAAGCGTCAGCCATAATCCGCGCTCAACTGTGGGCACAGTCACCGAGATTTATGATTACCTGCGCTTGCTTTACGCGCGCGTCGGCATCCCGCATTGCCCAAGCTGTGGCGCTGAGGTCTCGGCGCAGAGCGCGCAGCAGATTGTCGATCAAATCCAGAACCTGCCAGCCGATAGCCGCATACAGGTGCTGGCACCGGTCGTGCATCGGCAAAAGGGCAACCACGTCAAAGTGCTGGCCGATATCGGAAAACAAGGTTTCGCCCGCGTCCGCGTAGATGGGGCAGTGCGCGACCTGGATGAAGAAATCAAGCTGGACCGCTATGTCATCCACGATATCGAGATTGTGGTCGACCGCCTGGTGATACGACATTATGACGACGAGCAGGCTGAGGCGGCCACCGCCTTTGAAACAAGGCTGACCGACGCGGTTGAGACGGCGCTGGAGCTGGGCGACGGGCGGATCATTGTGCAAGATGTGACCGACCGCAGCCAGCCGGTAGATCATCTTTTCAGCGAGGATTTGGCTTGCCCAGAAGGGCATGGCAGCGTGCCCGAGCCGGAGCCGCGCCTCTTCAGCTTCAATACGCCCAGCGGCGCCTGCGAGACTTGTCAAGGTTTGGGCTACAGCTTGGAAATAGATCCGGACATGATCGTGCCGGATAAGACGAAATCAATCGCGGATGGCGCCATCAGCGCCAATGGGCATAATGTCGAGGATAAACGCGGCTGGAATTGGAATGTCTATTGCAGCTTGGCCCGCGCTTATGACTTTCGCCTGGATATCCCATGGCGAGAGCTGAGCAAGAAGCATCAAGAGTTGATGCTCTATGGCTCGGGCGAGCGCCGCTTTGATGTGACCTATTACCACTCCAATGGCGCGGAACGCACCTGGTCAACGCGTTTTGAAGGCGTCATCCCCAACCTGGAGCGCCGCTATCAGCAGACCGAATCGGATTGGGTGCGGGGCAAGATCCAGGAATACATGCGGGAGATCCCCTGCCGCGCCTGTGGCGGGCGGCGGCTGCGGCCCGAAGCGCTTTCGGTGACCATCGGCGGCGCGACGGTCCATGACATCACGCACCTGCCGATTGACGAATTGCAAGTGTGGGTCGAGTCGCTGCGCGGCGATGATGCCATCTTGACCAGCCGCGAACAGCAAATCGCCAATCAGATATTGCGGGAGCTGGCTTCGCGTGTTGGCTTTCTTAGCAATGTCGGGCTGAATTATCTGTCGCTCTCGCGCAGCGCGGCCACGCTCAGCGGAGGCGAATCACAGCGGATCCGCCTGGCGACGCAGGTCGGCAGTCAGCTCACTGGTGTGCTCTATGTATTGGACGAGCCCTCAATCGGCCTGCATCAACGGGATAACAAGCGCCTCATCCGCACGTTGACGGGCTTGCGCGATATCGGCAATACGGTGCTGGTTGTCGAGCATGACGAAGACACCATGCGCTCATCAGATTGGTTGATAGACCTGGGTCCCGGCGCTGGCGAACGTGGTGGCGAGGTGGTGGCGGCGGGCACACCGGCGCAGGTAACGCAAGTGGAAGCGAGCTGTACCGGCGCTTTCCTGGCTGGGCGTTTTCAGATTCCGCTGCCAACTGGGCGGCGCCCCGGCTCGGGCGAAACCTTATCGCTGCGAGGCGCGCGCGCCAACAATTTGAAGCGCATCAATGTCGATTTTCCCTTGCACAAGCTGATCTGTGTCACCGGCGTAAGCGGCAGCGGCAAGTCGTCGCTGGTGGTGGAAACGCTTTATCGGCGGCTGGCGCAGCTGATCAACCGCAGCCGGGACCGAGCCGGCCAGCATGATGAAATCATCGGCGCGGAAAAAATTGACAAGATCATCAATATCGACCAGAGCCCAATTGGGCGGACCCCGCGCAGCAACCCCGGCACCTACACCAAGATGTTTGACGACATCCGCAGCCTCTTCGCCGAGCTGCCGGAGAGCAAGATCCGCGGCTACCGGGCGGGGCGTTTCAGCTTCAATGTTAAAGGCGGGCGCTGCGAAAATTGCGAGGGACAGGGGCTGATCAAGATTGAGATGCAGTTTCTGCCCAATGTCTACGTGCAGTGCGAGGTCTGCCGGGGGACGCGCTATAATCGCGAAACGCTGCAAGTGCATTACAAGGGCAAGTCGATATCCGATGTGCTTAACATGACAGTCAGCGAGGGGCTGGCATTCTTCGAGAATCTGCCGCGGATTCGCCGCAAGCTGGATACGCTGGACGCGGTTGGCTTGGGCTATGTTCGCATCGGGCAGCCAGCCACCACCCTCAGCGGCGGTGAAGCGCAGCGCATCAAACTGAGCCGTGAACTGTCCAAGCGCGCCACCGGGCAGACGCTGTACATTCTCGACGAGCCATCGACGGGCTTGCACGCGGTCGATGTCGAGAAGCTGATTAATGTGCTGCAGCAGTTGGCTGACGCCGGCAACACCATCATCGTCATCGAGCACAATCTGGATATTATCAAGGTCGCCGATCACATTATCGATCTCGGTCCAGAAGGTGGCGCGGGCGGCGGCGAAGTGATCGCCCAGGGCAGCCCGGAAGAAGTCGCGGCGACGCCAGGCAGCTACACCGGTGAATACTTGCAGCCCTACCTAAGAATGCCGCAGCCCGTCTGAGCAACAAGCGATTGGAATTGATCGGTGGCTTCTTTTTGGTTTGCCTCCGCCCCCCTCTACAGCCATACCGATTGGGGCGGCTTCCTAGAGACAGCGCAAGCCTTGCAGGCGCGCGGGCACGACGTGCTTTGGCTGAGCGAGGCGCCGCTGGCGAAGGCGATCCAGCAGAGCGGCCTCCCCTTTGTGCCCCTTAGCAAAACCGGCTGGTTATGGCCCCCGCCGCCAGCACCTGACCTAAGCGAGATCTCGCCCCAAGAGGCGGTTGCGCTGCGCTATCGGCGGGCGCTGGACACTTGGCTCAGCGAGGAGCTAGTGGCGGAGGCGGTCGAAGCTTTGCTGGATCTGGAAGACGAAATTGGCGCGCCTGAGGCAATCGTATCCGACCCTTTTTTGAGCGCTTCCGCCATCGCGGCTGACATTCTGGATATCCCGCTGATCATTTGTGGCTGGCCCGCGCAGGCGACGCTCGACGAACAGAGCTTGTTTCCGGTCCAGCGCGATTTAAGCAGCGACAGCCAGCGGCGGATTCAAAGGCTTTGCGATCGCTTCGGCATCGACGGCAGGAACTTCTCGAAAGGCGCGGCGCCGTCTATCATCAGCCAATCGCTGCATGTCGCTTATTTCACGCCCGCATGGTATCAGTCGGACTTGCCGACGATTCTGCCGCAGACCCAATTTGTCGGCGGGCGCATACCGCGGCTGGTCGATCCGCCGCCGCAATGGCTATTGGATATCCCGCCGGAGCGGCACTTGGGGCTGGTTACCCTGGGCACGACGTTCACCGGCGATTTGGGCTTTTATAGTTGGGCGGCGCAGGCAGTCGCCAGTGGCGGCTTAATCCCGCTGGTTACGATCGGTTGGAACCCAATCTCGGCACAGCAGAAAGCCGAGTTGAAGCGGGCGCTGCCGGCCGGGACGCGGCTGCTGAATTGGGCGCCATATCACCAGGCGCTGCCACGCTGCCGGATTGTGATTCACCACGGCGGCATCGGCACGACGCATAGCGCTGTCGTCCATGCTGTGCCACAGATTGTGGTGCCGCACGCGGCCGATCAGCGGATACAGGGGCGGCGCGCGGCCGAGGCTAAGGTGGGCTTGCACTTGACGGCGCATGATGTGCGGCAAGGGCAGCTGCGCCAGGGCGCGCGCGCAATTTTGGAAGCGGATTGGGTGCGGGAAAAAGCCCAGAGTCTGGCGCGGGAGATGGCGGCGCTGGGTGGCACTCAGCGGGCGGCGGATTTAGTGGCGGGGATTGTTGGTTGACGAATCGATGATGGATTCGACGAGTTTGTAGATTCGGGAGCCGATTTGGTTGAGCCAGCGGTCATTTGTTTCAACGTCAGATCTTCTAGCATTTGCTATGGCAGTTTCAAGTTCTGGTAAGTAGTCTGATGATTTGAGATTCGATTTGCTATATGATCCGCAGATGGTTATCAATTCTCGTTCTAGTCGAGTTCTGCTACCGGTTCTGCGGTTTGCTTGAAGTTCCGCAATTTCCTCTTCTGTGTAATCGTCCAGAGATCGGTGATGAAGCAAGAGCCAGATTTCAAAGGCCGGATTGCTATCTGCTACGTGAAATCTCTTTTGAAGCGCCTCCTGTGTGACACGGCTAAGCATGGGAACTTCCCATCTGTCCCGGTCAATTACGATCCACAATTCATCATTGTCACCAAGCTCGTATTCGTTATTGAATTCGGTAAGTCTGGCTAAGACGTGGTCCGGCGACGAATCCGCAGATTGAATGGTCTCTACGTGAACGCTTGGATGATTGTATCTCTTGTCTGCGGCAAGGTCTTCAAAATATGTTTTCTCTGTCTTTGTTCCTTCCGATACGATGATAAAGAGTTTCCTGATACCTCGTCTGCCGGCAATCCGCTCTCTATCGGTATACCGGGCGGTCCTCATGATTCGCGCAACCAGTCGATGCTGTCAAGGCTGGGACTTACGGGAATGGCGCCGAAGCGTCCGAAAAGATATCCTTTTTCGATATTCATTTTCTCGGGGAGCCTGAATTCTTCGAGAGAATATAGTGACGAGGCGCCGTTCCTGTCTTTCTCAATGAACCAGATTTCATCGCGCCTAAGTAGATCTAAATCCAACAAACCCGTATCGTGTGACGTTACTACAAGTTGGTTTTCACGATTGCCTGCGTATTTGAGGAAGAGTTCAATGAATTTGCCGGTCAAATGTGCATGTATACTGCTATCAAGTTCGTCAATAACGAATACGCGATCAGAGTTGCCACTGTGCAAATCTAGTAATGCTGGCATAAGTTGTAATAGGCGTCGCGTACCATTTGATTCTGCTGACAAATCAAAAGAAATTTGACGATCTTCGCCCTTAATATTGTGCAGCGTGACGAGCCTACAGGCTGAGAAGTCATGATTCGAATCGACAAGAATGTAGTCTTCACGGCCGGGATATCCAAATATCGCCTTTTCGTCAGAGCCATTGCTTATGCCCTGCACGTGTTTCTTTGCGAAATCTCTAAATTCTTCTGATAAGTCTGATTCAGCATTTATCTCGATCGGCAGGAGATCAACCCCGTCGATTCCTAGGTCCAGGTAGTCAAGTACGTCTTGGAGCCTGTCTCTAAACTCCGTGTCTCTCATAATTCCAAGACCAATGCCTTGAATTGGAATCGAGTCGCGAAACACCGGTACGAGCGTTCCGTCAAACCAGTCGTAGATTACATTTAGAAAAGCGATTCTGGGCTCAGGACGGTTAGGACGTGCCGCACCCGTGACCGCAGAAAACGTGGTACGCGACGTGCGCCTGATAAAAAGTCTAGCGTCACGCTCGTACGCGTTTGCACCCTTTCCGTTATTTGGATCGTCATCTCGTCTGAACCTGGCGTTCTCTTCCGTATTGACTGCGGTCAAGAAAAGCTCGTTTGGACCGAAGTTCCTTATAAAATCGAAATGGTCTTCCTCGTTCGTGACCAAGACATTTACTGCGCCAATCTTTACATTCGTATGACCCTGCGAGTCAGTCTCGCGTTGGAACATCATTCTAGTGCTTTCTGGAAGGATCTCGTGCAAAGACTCGTTATGAACCCGATGACGATCTACCGTAAACTGATACTCAAAGCTTTGCGCAATTCCACATTTGAGCTCGAATACGAATTTAGATGGCTTGCCCGAGAAATCGCCATCAAGAAGGAAGGGCGTAGGCTTAAGATCATTTACCCCTGAAGGTCCATGGGTGATGAACTCTTGAGCAAAACTCATTGCTCTTATTAGGTTGGTCTTTCCAGATTGATTTGCTCCGAAAATGACGCTTGTCTTCAGTAGCGGCAATTCCCGAATCTCAGAAACGTGTTCGGGATGCTCGTCACACTTGCCCGCGACCATCGAAAACTCAACCTCGTCCTTAAAGGACAGGAAATTCTCAACAAAGAATCGAATCAACATGATTTGTCACCTCCATTCTGAAAGTGTTAACAGCCACGTTGCGGGTATTGTCGGCTATTTGGACAAGGAATGCAATGGAAGCAAGATTAGCATCGGGCGTCGCGCATAAGCTACAATACGCCCCATAGACCACCCACATAGAAAGCACAGCCATGAACCTCCCCCTCGACAACATCGGACGCTGGCGCTGCATTGGTCCCTTCCGCGGCGGGCGCGTCGTCACCGTCGCCGGCGACCCTCGCGATATCGGCACCTTCTACTTTGGCGCTTGCGCCGGTGGCGTTTGGAAGACGGAAGACGCCGGGCAATACTGGCGCAACATCTCCGACGGCTATTTCAATACTGCCTCCGTTGGCGCGCTGGCAGTCTCGGAAGCGGACCCAAATGTCATCTACGCCGGCATGGGCGAGGCGACTATCCGCCTTGATGTCTCGCATGGCGATGGCGTCTACAAGTCCACCGACGCCGGGCGCAGTTGGAAGCATATTGGCTTGGACGACAGCCGCCATATTGGCAAAATCCGCATTCATCCACAAGATCCAGACACGGTCTTTGTGGCGGCGCTGGGGCATGCCTTCGGGCGCAACGAGCAGCGCGGCGTCTTCCGCTCGACAGATGGCGGCGAGAGCTGGGAGCGTGTTCTCTTCGTCAGCGACAAAGCGGGCGCGGTCGATCTGAGCATCGACGTGAATAACCCGCGCATTATCTACGCGAGCATCTGGCAGGCTTACCGCAATTTCCACATGATCAGCAGTGGCGGCGAAGACAGCGGCATCTGGCGCTCGCTGGATGGCGGCGCGACTTGGGCGAATATCTCGGCCAACAAGGGCTTGCCCAGCGGCATCCTGGGCAAGATTGGCATCGCCGCTTCGCCGGCGCAAGCGGGGCGCGTTTATGCCTTGGTTGAGCATGAAGAAGGCGGGATGTATCGCTCCGACGATTATGGCGACAGTTGGCGCTATGTTGCGCGCAACAATGATATTATCTCCCGCGCTTGGTATTACATGCACCTGACGCCAGACCCACAAGATGCCGACACGGTTTATGTTAACAATTTGCGCTTCTGGAAATCGATTGATGGCGGCAAAACCTACTCGGTGATTGGCACGCCACACGGCGATAATCATGATCTGTGGATTGACCCGCAGAATCCGCAGCGCATGGTGCAGGGCAATGACGGCGGCGCCTGCGTCTCGCTCAATGGTGGCGATACCTGGTCGAGTATTTTCAATCAGCCGACGGCGCAGTTTTATCATGTCGCGGCCGACAACCGCGACCCCTATTTTGTATATGGCACGCAGCAAGACAATAGCAGCCTCGCCGTGCCCAGCCGCAACGAGAAATCATCGCTGATGTGGCTGGACGGCTTCATCGCTGGCTCGGGCGAGAGCGGCTACATCGCGGTCAAGCCCGATGATGACAACATCATATTTGTCGGCGCGATCGGCAGCTCGCCGGGCGGCGGCAACTGCCTGCAGCGTTATGATCATCGCAGCAAGCAGCTTCGCTTGGTGACCACTTGGCCCGAGATGACATCGGGCGAAGCGGCGGCTGATCTCGACTACCGCTTTGCCTGGACCTATCCCATCGTATTCTCGCCGCATGACCCGGGCACGCTTTACATCGGCGGGAATCACATCATGAAATCGACCGATGAAGGGCACAGCTGGCAGGCGATCAGCCCCGATCTGACGCGCGCTGACCCGTCGACGCTGCAGGTCACCGGGGGTCCCATCAACCGCGATGGCGCCGGCGCAGAGACCTACGCGACCGTCTTCGCTTTGGCAGAATCGCCGCATCAACCGGGCTTGATTTGGGCTGGCTCCGATGATGGCCTGGTGCATATCAGCCAGGACCATGGCGAGAGCTGGGACAATATCACGCCGCTGGATATGCCGGAGTGGTCGCTGGTCAGTATGCTCGAGCTGTCGCCTCATGATCCGGCGACTTGTTTTCTGGCGGCGACGCGATACAAGCTGGATGATTACGCGCCTTATCTCTTCAAAACAAAGGATTATGGACAGACTTGGCAGCGCATAAACGACGGCATCCCCGCCGATGACTTCACCCGCGTCATTCGCTGTGACCCGGCAAAGCCCGGGCTGCTGTATGCCGGCACGGAGACGGGCCTCTACATCTCTTTCGACGACGGCGCCAGCTGGCAGCGCTTTCAACTGAATCTGCCGGTGACGCCGATTCATGATCTGCTAATCAAAAATGACGACCTCATCGCCGCCACCCATGGTCGCTCATTCTGGATTTTGGATGATCTCTCGCGCTTGCGCCAGCTCTCGGGCAAGCTGGCGCCCAAGCGCGCCGTCCTGCTGCAGCCGCGCGATACGCAGCGTATTTTAGAAAGCATTGACGGGCGGCGCCTGGTTGACCAGCCCGGCAAAACTTACATGAGCTCGACTGGCGTCATGGCTGCTTATACGCATAGAGTCACGCCGGAAAATGTGGTTGAGCGCGAATTCCTTGATTCAGGAGAGAACCTGCCGCGCGGCGTCCTGATTAGTTATTACTTGCCTGAGGCACCAAGGGGCAAAATCAGCTTGAGCATCGCCGATGCTGAAGGCAATCTGCTGCGCGAATTCTTCAGCCTGGATGAAGCTGAGCAGCAGAAACAGAAAGAAAAGCCAGACCGATCGATTGTCTACCTCACTGCCAAGCCGGGCTGGAATCGCTTCCTATGGGATATGCGCCTGCCGGCATCACCCGCGATCGAGGGGAAGGATCCGCAATTTGAGCGGCTGCCTGGTCCCACTGTATGCCCAGGTGCCTACCAGCTGACATTGCAGGCGGGCGGCGAAGAACAGAGCCAGCCATTCAACTTAATCAAGGATTCCACTTCCTCCGCCACTGACGGCGATTTGCAGCAGCAGTTTGACCTCTTGCTGGCGATTCATCAGCTTTACTCGGAAGCGACCGAGACGATCAATGCGATGCGGCGTCAGCGGACACAATTATCGAGTCTGGCTCAGCGCCTGGCTGCCAGTGCAGGGCAGCGCGACCTTGCGGAGGGGGCGACTGGGCTGCGGGATCACATACTTGAAATCGAGAAGGGCATCTTCATCCCTGATTTGCCCAGCGGCTGGGCGGGCCGGCTGAACCAAGGAACGGACCCCTTGCGGCGGCTTGGCGCCTTGCCGTCGGTGGTGGGCTTGGGCGAGTTCCCGCCGACCGAGCAATCCTACGCGGTGTTCGACAAGCTGGCTGGCATTATCAAGGCAAGAATGGAAGAGTTCGATGCCATGAGCCAGATAGAAGTCGCCGCCTTCAACCAGTTGCTAGCGGATGAAGAAATCGGGCTAATTGGCTAATTGGCTAAGCGAACTTGCGCCGCTCAGCCTAGCGGCAATTGAATGGAATTGAATGGACCCTTCGGCGCGCCTGCACTTGAAGACATTGAAGACATCGCCGCTAGCGCCTGCTCAAACTCTCAATCAGATGCTGGCCAATCGCGCGCAGTTTCGAAAGGTCGTCGCTGTCTTCCAGGACGATGGCGAATGAGAAAGCCGCGTCGGCGGCGCTTGCAAAATAGCCGGTGAGCCAGAGCTGGGCGTCGTCGCCCGCTTGAGCTTTGGCGATTTGCATGCCAACGTCGCCATCGATATCAATTTGCCATTGGGACCAGGCGTGGCGCATAGCCGCCCGCAATCCCTGCGCTTCGTCGGCGCTCATAATCGAGCTGGATACAGCAGGTACGGAGCGCGCTTGCCATCGCTGCGCCCCAGGCGGCTTGGTGGCGGCATGAATGCTTGGCACTTTGACGCGGCCGTCGGTCGCCACCGCCGCCATGATGCTTGCCATGTGCAGGGGCGTGCTGCTTAGATCGCCTTGACCCAGCGCGGTGCGCCGCTCCCGCGCCTCGTCATCAAGCGCTTCGGCGGTCCCCGCGCTTGGCAGCGCAATCGCTTCCGCTTGCGGGAAACCAGCCAGCGATAGTGGGTCGCCAAAGGCAAAGCGCCGCCGCGCCGCGTCCCGGTCAATTTGTGGCGCGCTAAGAAAATACGCTAGAAAGGGGCGCGGGCAGCCATAGATATAAGCCTCGACCAGCGTGAGTTCAGCCGCTTCCGGCACGCTGACACAGCTTATCGTTAGGCTGTCTTCCAATTCAACTGATGCGCTGGCTTGCGGGAAGACCTGCGACAGGTCAAATTGCGATGCGATTGCCTGCGCCAGCAAGGCCGTATACATCGTGCCGCCCAGTTGGTAATTGCCTTGCAGCGCGCGATTGAAGAATGGCTGCCCAGCGTCGGCGACTAATGCTTCCCAGTCTTCATCCAGCCTGTTGGCGTCGACGCTGGGCTGGCTGAGCAAGGCTGCAATTTCGCCCGTCGATGCATTTATCACGACGGCGGCGCCGCGCGCCTCAGCCAAAGCGGCCGCCAGCGAATTTTGCAAGTCGGCGTCAATCGTCAGCTGGATATCGGCGCCAACCTGCGGCAATCGCAGCAGCTGCCGGTCGATATAATCTCGCAGTGTCATAGCCTGGCGCCGGCCGGATAGCAGGTCATCGTAGGCGGCTTCGGCACCGCTGACCCCATAGCGCAGGCTGTAATAGCCGACCGCGCTGCTTGCCGCTGGCAGGCTATAACGCCGCTCCAATGTGGCGGCGCCAGCGACCGTTTCAGCGAGCAAGCGCTGCTGGCGGTCGACGATGCGGCCCCGCTGAATGGCAGCCAGCGCTTGAATCCGCCTGGGATTGTCGGCGCGCTGGAGGATCGAGCCGGGTCCCGCGATTGCCCAGTATGCGGCTGCTAAGCCGATCGCCAGCATAAGCGCGAGCGAGCCGGCAAGTATATGCTGAATGCCGCGCGCGAATTGCACCTAGTGCGCTCCCGAATGGCGCCCGCGCCTTGGCCAGGCGGACAAGCGCAGCAAGAAGCCCAGCATAATGAAGCAGACGAGCAAGGAACTGCCGCCATAGCTGATGAATGGCAGCGTGACGCCGGTTAATGGCAAGAGTTTCAGCGTGCCAGCCATGATCATGAGCGCCTGCGTAATCAGCATCAGCGTCAAGCCGATTGCCAGCAGTTTGTGAAAGGCGGCGCCCGGGTGAGTTAAGCCGATCGAAAGACCGCGCAGCGCCAGCGTGGCGAAGCAGCTCAAAACGGTGATCACGCCGAGCAGCCCCCATTCTTCCGCCAACGCGGCGAAGACAAAGTCCGAATGTGCCACCGGGATACTGTTCGGCGAGCCTAAGCCGGCGCCGGTTCCAAATATGCCGCCGGCGCTGAATGCCATCAAGCTCTGCACAATCTGGTAGGCGCGTCCGTCAGTTTCGAGCCAAGGGTTCAGCCATATATCGACGCGCAGCTTCACCACGTCAAATAGCTGATAGGCGACGGCGGCGGCAATGATGATTAGCAGAGCGCCGCCCAACAAGATGCGCAAACTGCCGCTCGATAAGTAAAGCAGCAGCAGAAATACAACGAAGAATAACGTAGCGGTACCGAGGTCGCGCTGCCAGATTAGAATCACCAGCGAGAGCAGCCACATGGACAGCATCGGCCCAGCCAGCCGCGGCAAGAATGAGAGCCGCTGGCTGCTTGCTTCCCGCTCCGCGCGGGTGGCGGCGCTCTGTTCGCCGAGATAACTAGCCATATAAGCGACCAGGATAACCTTCATAATCTCAGACGGCTGAAAATACAGCAGACCGACATCGAGCCAAAGCCGCGGCGCAAATTCAAAGCTGGATGGGTTTCGGCCGAAAATGATGGTGGCGAGCAGCAGCATAAGCGCCCCCGCCAAGACGAGATTGCGATAAACGCGCAGCCAGCGCAAGAGATGCGGGAAGAGGGCGGTGAATAGCATGGCGCCAACGCTAATGGCGAGCCAGAGCGCCTGCCGGTTGGCGAATGCCGGCGTCAGTCGCTGAATCGCGACCAGCCCCCAGCCACTCAAGAAGATCGCCAGCGGGAAGAGCAGCCGGTCGCGCTGGGGCAGGTAGCGGTTCAAGAGCGCCGCGCCCAGCAACGCGCAGGCTGTCCAAATCGCCAGCGCGGTCCAAGCCCCTGGTTCAGCCGGGCGCGACAGGCTAAGCAGCGCCATACTGGCGTAGACAGAAATACTGCCTAAAACAAGCAAGAGATGATGCCGGCGCCCAGCAAGGGGCAAGCGCGCGGGAAGCCTCATCGTCCCCTCATATCAGTCGGCCGCCAGCCCAAGCGCGCGCGCCAAGAGCGGACGCAGTTTTTCTATCACCGCGGGGTCCATTGCCTCTCTGGCTGTCACAATGGCGGTATCGAGCGCAGTATGAGCTGGCTCAACCTGGTCTTCGTCCAAATTTGATATGGCTTCGACCAAAGCCTTTTGCACGGTCGCAATGTTCTTGACCAAGGTTTGCATCACCAGGTCCGAGGTGACGGCTGCTTCCGCCTCATGCCAGCTGTCATAATCGGTAACATGCGCCAGCGAGGCATAAGCGATTTCCGCTTCACGGGCCAGGAAAGCTTCGGGCGCGGCTGTCATGCCGATGAGGTCGCAGCCCCAGGCGCGGAAAATATGGCTTTCGGCGCGGGTGGCGAAGCGGGGTCCATCTTCAATCAGGAAGACGCCCTGCCGATGCACCGTGCCGCCGACTGCCTCCGCCGCATCGGCAATCAGCCCGCTCAGATATTTGCTCATCGGGTCGGCGACCGACACATGGGCGACAAAGCCGTCTTCAAAGAAAGAACGGGCTCGCGTGTGAATGGTGTAATCGACAATTTGATCGGCTGTGATGATATGCCCCGGCGCGTAATCTTCGCGCAGCGAGCCGACGGCATTGACCGAGATGATAAAGCGGACGCCTAGGCTTTTCAGGGCATAGATATTGGCGCGATAGGGCAGCGTCGATGGCGATAGCGCATGCCCCTCGCCGTGGCGCGGCAGAAAGGCGACCCGTTTCCCGCCCAGGCTGCCAACCCGGATTCGGCCGCTGGGCGGACCAAATGGTGTATCAACATCCACCGCCGCGACATCGCTAATCGCCGGCATATTGTACAAACCCGATCCGCCGATGACAGCAGTTCTTATCTGTTCCATCGCTCGCTCCTCCAAATATGGCTGGTCGCTGGGGCTGGCTGTGGCAAGGCGACGCCGAGACGAAGGCTTATCTTCGCCGCTCAGATTCCAGCGACAGCCGATAGTCAAAACTGCCGATTCCGATCACATCGCCGTCAGCAAGCGCTGCCCGCCCTTTAATTGCCGCGTCGTTAAGTTGGGTGCCCTCGCGGCTGTGCTGGTCAATCAGCCACCATTGACCAGCCTCCAGGATAATGCGCGCATGCTCGCCACTGGCAAAATCGTCGTTGACGATAATTGTGTTGCCGCCGGAGCAGCCCAGGCTGGTAATGGCGTACAGTGGGTAGCGCGCGCTCTCGCTCTTGGGCTGCTTTGGGTCGCGCCGCCGCATGGTCAGATAGCCGTGAATTTCTCGCGCCGCCTCCGCTTGATGAGCGATTTGCCGCATGCTGCGCCAGATGATGGCGAAGAGCGCCGCCAGAAAACCAAGCAGGCTCAGCCCAGAGAGCAGGCGCAAAACAAAGACGGTCCCCTCAATGCTCAAAGTTTCGACCTATTCCGGCGACGCCGGGTCCAGCCTTTCAGTCTTGGAGAATGATGCTGGGCAATTATGCACGCTGGCGCTGGCTCGAGAAGCGGCTCCCCCCGCTCATGCCTGCATTATAGACGAGACCGCAAGCAGGGCAAACGAGAATGGGCGGGCATTGAATCAAAGAAAAGGGGCTGAGAAGCGAACGCGCCAAAGCGCTCGCTCTCAATTTGCTGGCATTGCTGCGATTGCTGCCGAAAGAAAATGCCTCAACTGCGCGGGATGTAATCGAGCCAGGTATCGAAGATCTCGAATTGCTCGCTCTTGTCTTCACGCAGGGCTTCTTTCAATTGTTGAAGTTCCTGCTGCTGCGCGCGCTGGAGCTGCGATTCGATAGCGGCGCCGCTGCGTTCTTCTTTGCTGCGCACTTGCAGAATGTGATACCCAAACTCGCTCTTGACCGGTCCCACCAGCGCGCCGATTTCAGCCGATTCAATCGCCTGGCGGAACTCGCGCACATAATTGCCGACGTAAGCCGCTCCCAATTCACCGCCGCGCGAGCCGCTGCCGGCGTCGGTCGAGATAGCGCGGGCTAAGGCAGCGAATGACTCGCCCTGCTGCAAGGCTTGCAGCGCTTGCAAGGCGGTCTCTTCATCTTCGAGCAGGATGTGCCGGGCATCTGCGTAGAGCAGCGCGCCATCAACCGGAACAAGCGCTTCGGCGAACGAGGCTTCCAGCGCATTGCGCTCGAAGAAGGCATCAACTGTCTCGGCCGAGACGCCGGCACGGTCGAAATAAGTGCGGTAATCTTCTTCGTTCTGCTCGAAGTTTTCCCGCACTTCTTCGGCGCTCAAGGTCGGCTCGACAACTGTCGGCTGCGGCGTAACTTCTGGCTCAGAATCGTCATCTGTTTCCGCTTCTGCCTCCGCTTCGATCGCGGCTGGGTCGGCTGTTGCCGTGGGCGCTGGTGTGTTGGTGGGCGTGGGCGAAACGAAAGGCGTCGGCGTGATTGTCGGCTCAGGCGTCGCCGTCGGCTCGACGCCAATAAGCGCGACCTCGGTCGGGTCGAAGCCGAAGAAATCTTCAATAGCGTCACGCAGGGCGGCTTCGTCAACCTGGATATTGCGCGCGGCCGCCTCAGCCGCCAGCAGCCGGTCATCAACCATGTCGTTAATGACGCGCAGCCCGAGTTGGTCCGGCACATTCACCTCGTTGAGCCAGGTTTTATAAGGCTCTTGCTGTGCCAGTTGCTGGATATCGAAGCCGGAGGATTGAATCTGGTTTAACTGCAGCAGCAGTTGATTTCGCGTCAGCTGATATTCTTGCCGGAATTCCTGCACCGTGATTTCAAGACCATTAACTTCCGCCACCGCCTGGTTGGGCACAATCAGCTGTTCAATGGCGAAGGTGATCGCGACCAGCAGCGCCAAGACGGCGACAAGGGCGATAGCGCCACGTATCACCCGTCTCTGTAGCTGCTCTTCTCTTTCGGCGCGGCTGAGGAACGATGAATCGGACCCGCCTTGCGCGAGCTTGTCGCTTTGCTGGTCCGCTGCCGCTTGTGCCCGGCGGCGTCTGCGTTTGGGCACGCCGGTCGTTTGAGCCTTCTTCGACATATATCGCTAAGCTCCTGGAATCGTATCTGTCTGATGCTAGGCTTAGTAAGCCCGAAGCCGAGGAGTACTGGCTTCCACTCTTGCCTACCGCGAGCGGAACCTAGTCGGCCACGACATAGGGCAGCAGAGCCAGATGGCGCGCGCGCTTGATTTCACGCGCCAGTTCTCGCTGGCAGCGTGAACAATTGCCGGTTTGACGCCGCGGCTTGATCTTGCCACTCTCGTTGACATAACGCGAAAGCATATCGAGGTCTTTGTAATCGAAGCATCTGCCTTTCGGGCAATAGGTGGACTTGCCGCGCCGCCGCCGCCCGCGCCGCCGCCCGTGGGGTCCGCCCCGCCGCCCAGCTCCGCGTTCATTCTGTGGCCTCGATGAAGACCGCGTCTGTCGTCTTTCCCTGTTTTCACTCACAAGTTTGCTTCTCCATTTGTCGCCTATTTTCTTACCTGGAATTATCCGAAAAGCGCGCTTCCTGCCCGCGCTTGCGTTCGCGGTCCAGCCTTAAGCCGACTGCTTGACTTCGCCTTCTTCCCGCACTAGCAGATAACGCAGCACCGAGTCCGACAGTTTCAATTCCGTCTCCAGTTCTTCAATGTGCTCGGGCTGGATAGCGGCGCGAATAAACACGTAGTGTCCATCACGCTGCCCGCCAATTTGATAAGCCAGACGCCGCCGACCGAACAACTTGCGGTCGACGCTTTTCACCACGCCATTATCGCCCAGCTCAATGTAGCTGATGACCTGATCGATGGCTTGGTTGACTTCTTCGTCTGAGGGCAGTATGCGGACGATGAACGTGAGTTCGTAGTCTCTCATGGTCGTTCCTTTCCTCGGATAGTAGCCTCGCCATTAGAGACATGCGAAGCGGAAAGCTGTCATTTAATTGTGAGCCGCCATGTTAATGTAGATGGCCGCCTTATGCAAGTGTGCCTTTGGTCGATGGCTCGCCCACCGCCGCCAGCGCCAGTTTCGAGCTGGTGACGCAAAGCGCGACAATCAGCCAGAACCAAGTAATCGATGACTGGAAATCGAGGCGAAAGAAATAGAGATCGGCGATTGCGTTGACCAAGCCAGTGAATAGCGCCGCGTGGCAGCCCAAGTGAATGGCGGCGAAATCTGGATTGTCTTGGGCACTGCGCCAGGCGCGGCGGCCATAAAGAAATACCCCCGCCATCGCCAGCAAGAAAATAAGGACGCCGGTCAAGCCAATCTGATTCGCCATCATCAGGTACATGTTGGCCACATTGGCGTAGATGTCGATCTCGGGCGCGCCGGTGAAGCCCACACCCATGAAGGGATAGCGGCTGATTACCTCCAGCGAGTCGGTCCATTCTCCGATTCGCATCTGCGTCGCCAGGTCAGCGCCTTGAAAAGCCTCGGCGAGCCGATTGATATAGGCTTGCGTCTGCGGCAAAAACAGAAAGAGCAAACCAGCGACCAGCAGCGCAGGCAGCAGGCGGCGGTAGCGAAAGAGAGCGATGGCAAGCAAGCCAGCGCCCAGCGACAGAAAAGACGCGCGCGACGCCGTCAGCAATAATGCCAGAGCGACGGCGGCGAAAATGCTGACAGTCAGCCAGCGCCAAGGCAAGACGGGCTTCTTGGCGAAGGCTTGCGGCGCGATCATCATGGCGCCGGTCGCCAGGATGCCGCCCAGCGCATTCGGGTCAACCCAGGTGCCGATTGCCCGCTCAGCCAGAGCTGGATTGTCTTCAATGTAGCGGATGACGCCGCCCGGGGGGTAACCAATCCGCGACAGACGAACCAGCAGCGCCTCAGCCAGCGCGTCCGGCGCGAGATAAAGCCCAATCGCCAGTAGGGCTTGCGCGCCAATCGCCAAGGTGATAACCAGCACCAGGCGCCGCAGCATGTCTGGGCTGCGCAATAAATCAGCGAGGATGAACACCAAGCCAATGCTCAGCAAGGTTTCGGCGAATTGGCGAATGGCGGCTGATGTCGGGCTGGCATGACGCATACCGAGGGCAAAGGCGAGCACAAGCCACATCACATAAACCGCAATCAGCCCATGCGCTGGCGTTAGGCGCAGCTGCCCCCGGCGCCCCCGCATCCACTGAACGAGATAGACCAGCAAGAACCCCCCCAGCGCCAAGTCAAGCAGGGTGGGGGTGATGGCTATCTTGACCGGGAAAACGCCAAATGGCAGCAGCAGCACAACGCCGATAATGGCGTAAAGCGCCGCGCTGACATCGGTGATGACATAAAGCCCAGCCAGCATGCCAAGGATCGCCGCTGCCGCCAACCAGGGACCAAGGACGGCAATCAGCAAGCCGATGCCGGCGCCAACTATGCCGATTCCAAAGCCGACCGCGAGCGCATAATGGCGGCGGTCCAGTTGGCTTATCCGGACTTGCAGCCCGTTTGCCCCCCTCATGCCGAGGCTCTCCGCCACCATGTTATCAGCGCGAGCAGCCCCAAGCCCAGCCAAGTGACCAAGCTGGTCCACCCGCCAATGACGTAACTGCGCGGCGCAAAATCCAGCCGCAGGCGCTGCTGCCCGGCGGGAATCTCTAGCGCAATCAAACCAGCGTAGGCGCGCATTATCGGAATCGGCTGCCCGTTCAAGCGCGCCTGCCAACCCGGATAATGCGGCATTGAAAGCGACAGAATCGCGTTGGCGGCGGTGTCGATGTCCAGCGTGATTGCCTCCGGCGCGAATGACGTCACTGCAACCGCGCGCGCCCCTGCATTTCTTGGCAGCTCGAGCCTTGGCGGGCTATGCAGAATGATCTTCTCCCGTTCCTGGTAGCGATTGTCGTCCATCAGCGCCAAAGCAAATTCGTCGCTGTCGACAACATCGGCTGCATAATACAAGCTGGCGAAAGGGCGCGGGTCTTCAAGCTGATGCAGGAAAACGTCGCCATCCCGGTCGCGCCCGCGCGCGATGACGGCCGTGGGAATCGAGAGCGACTGCGAGCCGCTGAAGATGTACTTCACCGCGAATAATTCCCAGGCTAGCGGGTTGTTGACATAATCGCGATAGATGATCGAATGCGGTCCCTTGAGAAAAAGCGGGCTGATGCCGCGCATATCCATTATGCCGTAAAAGCTGCCGAAATTGTCGCGCAGCCCGCGGAAGCCATCTACGCGATAGAGACCCGATTCGCCGTCCTTCAATACCGCCTGGATCAGAGGCGGTGGCGCCGGCGGCAGCTGCTCGCTGAAGGGAATCGAATCGTAGTTGGCGGGATGATCGATGTTGACGGTGAATAACTCAAAGGCGATTAGCGCGATTAAGGCGATTTGCGGCGCCAAGCGCTGTGGCGCGCGCAAGAAAAGGCGCAAGACAGCATAAGATAAAGCGGCGACTAGGGCACTGCGCGCAGCGATTTCGAACAGGTCGCCCCAGGCAGCGCCGTCATAACGCCAGGCGAAGAAAAGCCCAATAGCGAGCAGGATCATCAGCGCGGCGAAGCGACGCCAATACCCTAAGGCGCTCTTGCGATGGGCCGGCTTGGCCCAGTCGGCGATGGCGCAGCTGCCAAGCCCGCTCAAGATAGCTAGGCTGTTGGCGACCAGCAGCGCGGCGCGCTCTTGCCCGCGGAAGAAACGCAATCCTGGAACCAGATTATAGCTGGCATGATAGAAGGCGCTGTTTTCGCCTAAGCTGTGCAGCAAGCCGATGAAGGCAACCGCAAGCCAGAAGCGGCTTTCGCTTCCTCCGCGAGCGAGGGCGACCGCCGCCAAGAACAGCGCCGGGCTGCCCACATAGAGCGGCGACCATTGGCTGACTGAACCAGGAAATACGAATTGGGCGATGTCTCGGAACGGGAAACCGTTGCCCTTCGCCGCGAAGCCCAAGCTCTCGCGGGTGGTATGCAAGAGATATTCGATACCGGGCAAGAGCGTGACAGCGCTGGTGCCAACCGCCGTCAAGCCCATGAAAATTAGCCCAGGAACAAAGGCGCGCCAGCCCAGCTTCCCGCTGTGGCAGCGATAGGCGAGGTAGGCAGCCGCCAAGTAAGTCGCAAACCAACTCGTCTGCGGATGACCTGCCAGCCAGGATAAGCCCAAGGCAGCGCCAGCCAGCGCCAGGAAGCCAGGCGCCATTTTGCGCTGACGCGTCGCTTCGAGGATGCCCAATAATATCAAAGGCAGCCAAGCCGCCGCCTCCAGCACCGCCAGCTGCAGCGGTGGATAGCCGCTGACGTAGCCACCGTAGCCGATTATCAGCGCCGCCGCTAATGCCGCCAGCTGGCTCAGTTTGCTGCCCCAGGTCAGCCGCCGCACGAAGGCATACATCAGCAGCGTGTATAGCAAGACATGGGCGGTCATTTCCATTTGCAGCGAATTGTAAGTCCAGCCGCCGGCTAGCTTGCTGAGAGCGATGGTAAGCCACCGCGGGGGATAGAATACAGCTGCCTGCGTATCGGCAATGAAAGGCAAGCCGCCATTGTTGTACGGGTTCCATAATGGGATTTCGCCGCGCGTCAAGCGCTCGTACTGATAGGCGCCAAAAGCGACGAACTGCCCGGAAAAGTCGCCTTGTTTCAGCGATGCCTGGTCGGCTGCGATGGGCGTGAACAGCCGCCAGAAGAATAGCAGCCAAAGCAGCAGCAGCGCGGCAATGGCTTGCATATCTTTGTCTCGAGCCAATTGATAGAGTCGCGTCATTTGTGGACCCTGTCAAATGAACGTCCGGTAAAAGGCGATGGTTTCGCGCGCAATCACATCCCAGTCGAAATGCCGGCTCAATTGCGCCGCGCCAGCACGCAGCCGTTTCAATTGCTGGCGGTCTTTCATCAGCCGCAGGATCGCATCATGAAGCGCCTCCGCAGAACCAGGCGGGACCAGCCACAAGTTCTCGCCATGCCGAAAGCGATCCACCTTCACGGCTGGTTCAGTGGTCAGGATGGCGCAGCCACAGTGGATGGCTGCTATCAGGCTGCTGCGCCGGTAAGACGCGCCATCGCTGAAGGGCAGCGCCATCAGGTCAACCGCGCTGAAACTGGCGGCTACTTCGCGCTGGGGCAGAAAGCCAGTCCAGCTGATTGCGTCCGCCAGCCCAAGCTGTCTAATGCGCTTGTCGAGCGCCGTCAGATAAGCGGCTTCATCGTCGGCGTCAACTTGGTTGCGTCTTGCGCCAATGAAGAGCAGCCGCAGATTGTGCCCGGCGGCGCGAAGGCTTGCCAGCGCCTCGATCAAGCATTCGATTCCTTTGACCGCTTTGACAAATCCAAAAAAGCCCAGGACGAAGGCATTTGCGTCGGCGGGCTTGCGCCAAGGGTTCGGTGAATTGTTCTGATTCGCTCTTGGGATGCTGCTCCCAATCGGGATGATGCGGCGCTTGGCCAAGCGCGACAAGCGGCTGTCATCTTCTTGATTGCTGGTGATGACGCCGGCTGAAGAACGCGCCAGGCGCAGCACAATCCAGTCTCGGATTGGACCAGCCTTAGGGAAGAGATAGGGGTGGCGCAGGTCGTGGAAAGTGCTAACCAGCGGCGCGCCAATCAGGCTCGGCAAAAAGTGAATATAGGGGGACATATCGTAGGCGGCCGTCTGATATTGCAGATTGACAATATCAAGACCGAGCTGGCGCGCCCAAGCTCGCGCTGTCAGCAGGCTGCCCGGTCCCCAGCTGCTCACTGTGCTGACCTTCAAGCTGGCGCTGGTCGAGCCTCGGCGGCTGAGGATGTAGATTTCATGCCCCTGATCGCGGATGCGCTCAGCCAAAATTCGGCTAAAATCGCCAACACCACCGGGCATCGGCGGGAACTCGCCCGTGATCAACCCGATCTTCATAGCCTGGCTCTAAGCCCGCTGCGCAGCACTTGCCAATAAATGCGAGCGCGCCTCGCCCGCAGGTCGCGTTTGTGGCCCAGCGCGCCCTTGACGCTTTCCAAGCCGAGCTGCCAACTGAATTGCAGCAGCAGGCTCGCGCGCAGAATCCGATATTGCGCCTTGCCCTGGTGCTTGCGGAAGTAGCGGAGTTTGCTGGTCTGAAAGTGGATCTGCTTGAGGGCGCCGGTTTGCTCGCTGCTCTTGCCCCCATGATGGGTGATGAATGCGCCGCCGTGATAATAAACCCGCCAGCCGGCGGCTTTGGCTCGGCGACAATAATCCAGCTCTTCCGAATACATGATGTAGCCCTCGTCGAGCCCGCCGATCGCCTCATAAACCTCGCGCCGAAGCATGAGCGCCGAGCCTTGCACCCAGTCCGCCTCTATGATGTCTGCGTCCTGCGTTTCCAGCATTCGGTAGTTCTGCTCGACGCTCGGGGGTGCCCATGATGAGAGCCAAGTGCTCTCGAATAGGCCGGTGAGCAGCGACGGGAAACGGCGGCGCGTCGACTGATGGCTGCCGTCGCTGTTCAGCGTATGGGGTCCCAGAATGCCGACCTGGGGCTGCCCCCTCATGAACTCGATCATTTGCCCCAGTGCGTCTGAGCGGAGTTCCGTGTCTGGGTTAAGCAGCAGCAGAAAAGCACCCCGCGCCTGCTTCAGCCCGATATTGTTGCCACGTGTGAAGCCGATGTTTTCACTTTGAGGCAGTATCGTCACGTCGGGATGTTTGTCTCGCACTAAATCCGCGCTGCCATCCGCGCTCGCCGAATCCACCACGATGACCTCTAGGCTGAATTCCTGCCCAGGGCCGGCGCCAAACGAGCGCTGCGACCGCCGCAAACTGAGCAGGCATTTATCCAGCAGGTCCCGCACATTCCAACTGACGATGATGACGGAAAGGTCGAGCAATTTGCGCTCCCTCCGGCTGTCACTCACCCCCGCAGTTTAACAGCCTTTCGCCGATTTCGAGCGCGAAAAGCGTCTCGGCGTTGCGGCTGGTCTGCCGCGCCATTTCTGCGGCCGGCAGCCCATGCAGCTCCGCCAGTTTATCATTCACGAAGCGGACATAAGCCGGCTCATTCCGTTTGCCGCGTCGCCGCTGTGGCGCCAGAAAGGGTCCATCGGTCTCGATCAAAATTCGCTCTCTTGGGGCGCGCCGCGCAATATCCCTGAGCGCATCGGCTTTCTTGAAAGTGACTGGACCCGTGAAGCCCAGATAGAAGCCGAGCTCAAGCGCGCGCTTGGCGACCGCAGCGCAAGCGGAGAAGGAATGCAAAACGCCCAGGCGCTCGCGCAGCTTTGGCGGGGCGGCCCGCGCCCAGTTTTCCAGAATCGCCATCAAGTCATTGCTCGCTTCCCGGTTGTGAATAATCACAGGCAATTCCAACTCGCTGGCGAGAGCCAGCTGCGATTCCAAGGCGCGCCGCTGAGCGGGCTTCGGGCTTTTGTCCCAATAATAGTCGAGGCCGATTTCGCCTATCGCCACGATCTTCGGCTGGCCAGCCAGCTTGCGCAGCTCGTCCAGCGTGGCTGCGCTGAAATCGGCGCTGCTATTGGGATGCGTGCCAACCGCCGCAAAGATGCCCGGCTCGCTCTGCGCTAGGGCAAGCGCCTGCTGGCCACTCTCCAAATCGATGGCCGGCACGATGATGCCTTGGACGCCGGCGCTGCGGGCGCGCGCCAGCACTGCCGCTCGGTCATCATCGTATCGGCGAAAATTGAGATGGCAGTGGGTATCAACCAAGTCCATCAGATGACCGGATTTGGATTGTCGCGCAGCCGCTTCAAATCTGCCTCGACCATCATGCCGATGAGCTCCTCAAAGCTGACCGCGGCGCTCCAGCCAAGCTCAGCCCGCGCCTTGGCTGGATCACCGACCAGCAGGTCCACCTCGGCTGGCCGCATAAAGCGTTGATCTTGCACCGCGTAATCGCGCCAGTTCAAGCCCACATGGGCGAAGGCGACTTCGAGCAGGCGCTGCACCGAATGCGTCTCGCCAGTGGCGATGACATAATCAGCGGGCGCTTCCTGCTGCAGCATCAACCACATGGCGCGCACATAATCGCCAGCGAAGCCCCAATCTCGTTTGGCTTCGAGGTTGCCAATGCGGATTTCCTCCGCCAAGCCGAGTTTGATCATAGCGGCGTGATAAGCCACTTTCCGCGTCACAAATTCCATGCCGCGGCGGGGCGATTCGTGGTTGAACAGAATGCCGCTGCAGGCGAAGAGGTCATAGCTTTCGCGGTAATTGACCGTGATCCAGTGGCCGTAGACTTTCGCCACGCCATAGGGGCTGCGCGGGTAGAAGGGCGTCGTCTCTTTCTGCGGCACTTCGCGCACCTGGCCGAACATCTCGCTGCTCGATGCCTGGTAATAGCGGATGGCTGGGTTCACAGTGCGAATCGCCTCCAACATGCGGGCTACGCCCATCCCAGTAATGTTCCCGGTAAAGATGGGCTGGTTCCAGGAAGTCGGCACGAAGCTCTGGGCCGCGAGATTGTATATTTCCTCGGGCTCGACAGCGTTGATGGCGCTTATCAGGCTGCTCAAACCACCCATGTCGCCTTGGATAATGTGCAGCCGCTGTTGAATATGCTCGATGCGCTCGTATCGCACGGTGCTCGTTCGCCGAACCATGCCATAGACTTCATAGCCTTTCTCGAGCAGCAACTCAGCCAGGTAGGAGCCATCTTGCCCCGTGATGCCGGTTATTAGGGCTTTCTTGGTCATTTGCAATTTTCCTTAACAGTCTCGCGCGCGTTGCCGACAATCGTCCAAGACATCGCGCAGTGTCTCATCAAAGCTCAACTCTGGCTGCCAGCCGGTGTCACGGCGGAGCTTGCCAGAATCACCGCGTATTTCCGGCACATCGACCGGGCGCAGGCGGGCTGGGTCAAGCCGAACGTCAATCTCGATATCGGATAAGCGAAGCAATGTATCAAGAAGATGCTGAATGCTATGCGCCAAGCCTGACGCGATGTTGTATGCTTCACCGGGAATTCCCGCTTGCACTATAAGATGATAAGCGCGGACGATATCGCGGACATCGGTAAAATCTCGCTTTGCCTCCAGGTTGCCGACGTATATAACCGCCTCGCTATTGCCTTCCTCAATTGCCGCAATTTGCTTGGCGAAGGCCGGCGCGACGAATCGATCATTCTGCCCCGGCCCAATGTGGTTGAAGGGCCTGGCGCGCATGATGGGCAAGCCATGGCTGAGAAAATATTGCAAACCCAGCATATCTTGGGCGACTTTGCTGACGCTGTAGGGGTTGGTGGGGCGGATCGCCGTCGCCTCATCCATCGGCATTTGCTCCGGCTCGACGGCGCCATAGATCTCAGCCGAGCTGATGATCAGAATCCGCGGGCGGATATCGAGCGCCAGGCAAGCGCTAATGATGTTGAGCTGGGCGCGGATATTGTTCTCCAGCGTTTCCCAGGGGTCTTCAAAAGAGCGGGGCACAAAAGCCTGCGCCGCCAGATGATAGACGGCCTCCGGGCGGTGCTTCGCCAGCAAACTGCGGACTTGCCCAGCATCTTTCAAGTCGATGCGCTGTTGATCTGTCACCGACTGGTGGACAACCTCGTTCGGGAAAAAGGTCGTGCCAATTAGGCGAGCCTCTGGCTGGACCCTGCCAATATGCGCCGACAGATGGCGGCCCACGAATCCGCCCGCGCCAGTAATCAAAATGCGCAAGGCCGGCGCCCTTTGGCAGCAATCTGCTGCCGACTCGCTCTAAAGGTTTGCACAGGTTGGCAGGGCATCGCTCTTGCTCGCTGCTGGCCGGATACGCGGAAAAATGGCAACCAGCGTCATTATAGATGATTGGACGCCGTCTGCCAGTCTAAAGCCAATGCCTAATGTCCAGCGGCGCTAGGCAGGGCGCAAATGCGCAGAAGACAACCGGGCGCGCAGCCGGGCTGATGTCGTCCCATTTTGTCGGACAGCGGGCGCTGGGCTGGCTAATTTACATCAACAACTGTCAGCCAGTTGAGTTCCCTTGATTATCGTGCGCTGGCAGCAGGCTCTCAACATAAGCTCGGTGGTATTGCCGCCCGCGCAGCAGCAGCGTGATATAGTGAGCGGCGATCCAGCCCTCTCGCTCCGCATAGCTGGTCTTCAGCCACTCCGCGTTGGCGGTAATGCCGCTGATGGCAACCTTGGTGCCGGCGGGGATCAAAGCCAGCGACTCGGCATCCAAGTCTGGCTGCTGCCGCAGATGGAGCATCGCGCCAGGGTCGAGCGCGACCTCGCCCACGATGCCTTTCATCATGTTGTCGGGCAGGGGAATCGGCGTTGGACCGCTGGCTTCGCTGCTGCGAACGCTGCCCCGCGCCTGGTCGCTGATATGCGGCGCGACCGTTTCGTCAAGGGCGCGCAGCCTATCAACCAGTGCGGGTTCTCCATTCAAGAGCACTTGAACATACTCAGCACTCACCCAGCCCCTCACGATGCTGCCGGTATCGGCGGCGTAATCCACAAATGCCCAGGCATCCTCTTCGTCGAAGCCGATCAGCGTCAGCTCCGAATCTGGTGCCAATTGCAGCATCACCTCGCTGTCAGGGTTATTGGAGACGCGCACATTCAGCAGCGCGTTCGCATGCAAGCCGTAAACGCGGGCAGAGACATGGTCGGCGAGGGCGGGTGGCTGCATGTCGGTGTTGAAGCTGCTGCCAGCCCGGTTTTGCCTAACCGTTGGCAGGCTCGCCAAACGCTGGCTTTCGCCGGCTTCATCGTAGACTTGCAGGTAATAGGCATTGACCCAGCCCACAAGCGAGCCGCGATCCTCCGTCTGGTACATGACATAGAGCCAGGTATCCGCTTGCCGCAGATCTTGCGCCGGAAAGAGCGAGGCGGCTGGGTCGACAGTGAAGTCGCTAAGATCGATGGGCAGGTCGGTCGTTTCGCCAGGCAGAATCTCGGTTAAGCCCCGGCGGCCCAAGACGATCAGCTCTGTTTCTCCTGGTAGAAGACCAAGCGACAAAGCATCGCTGGAAGGATATTGGCGCAGCTGCAATCGCGCGTCCGGATCCAAATTGATGATGGCGTAAGGTCCGGCCACTATCGAGGGTCCTGCGGCCGAGGCTGCAGCCGGCTCGCCTGTCTCTTCCGCTTCAGTGGCAGATTCTTGTTCAGCAGTGGCATCCGCATCAGTGGCGGTTGCCGGCGCTGACGTTTCGTCGGCTTGCGCCACCGTATCGGGCTCGTCGGCTTGGACCTCGCTATCCTCGCTATCGGTTTCAGGCGCTTCGGTATCATCTTGCGCTGCGATCTCTGACATCGGCGCGGCGGCGCTTAGGCGGCGCATCAGGCTGGTCTCGGCGATCAGCAGGCGGGGCGCGGTGAAGGCGCTGCCGGACAAGGCGATGAGATTGTAATAGGAACCAGGGTAAAAGGTTCTAGGCGGCACGTCGACAGTTCCACTGTCGACGCCGATTTCAAGATTCATCGACATCGCTTGCTTGCCCGGCACAATCTGCGCCGCTCCGCCCGCTTCGCCATAGCCGACATCAGCCGCGACGATGGCGCCGCTTTGCAGCCGCAGACGGCTGACAGAACTGTTCGGCACGGCATTGATCAAGTTGACAAGCGTGGAAGCTTCATTCAAGTCTTGCAGCGAGTCTTCATAAGCGTATGGCTTTAACAAGGCGGGGGAGCCCAAAATAGCCACCGTGTGCATTTGTCCAGCGCTCAGCTCTAGCCTAGACGATGCGATAATCGTGCCGCCAAGGCTCAAGGTAAGCTGATGTGACCCGCTGGGGAGGGCGATGTGCTCCGATGGCTTGCCAAATGCCAGCGACGGAACAATCATGTGATCGTCGATTTTGAGATCGATTGGCGCGGCGTCTTGCACGGCATGCACGAAACGAACGCGCCCGCTCCGTTCATCAGCCTCAGCATCGGTGGGCTTCGCCGCATGCAGCAGCTGCGGGTCATCTGAATCGCCATGAATGATAAGCAAATTGCTTGTTCCAGCTGGCAGCGCCGCGCTTATGTCGTGCAGTTCAGTCTCGCCATCCGCCCCAGTGGCCAGCAAGCCGAAATCGACCTGGTCAGCCCGCATATCCAGCGCGCCCAGCGCCGCGCCCGGCCCGATATCCTCGCCATTCAGCCGCTCATCGGCGGTGGCTAAGATATCGATGCCAGCGCCCTCAGCCAGCGCATTGACAATCAAGAGGCGCGTCATGCCAAATCCCAGCGGACTGAGGTCGTCGGCAATGATATGCACTGGCTCGTCCGCGTTGGACCCGAGCACGATGACCGACGCATCGCTTTCCAAGTCAATCGTTTGAAGCATCAGTTTTGACGCCGCCCCTGCGATTCTCGCCTGTAATTCAACTTCGCCAGCGGGCAAGCGGAAACTGGCTGAGCTTTCGCCGTAAGACAGGTCGGCCGCCGCCAGCGCCCCATTTAGGTAGACATCAATCGCTGGCGTTCCCGCTGCGACATGAATGACGCGAGCGCGCAAGTCGCTTTGGGCTTGCGAGAGGCAAAGGCAGAGCGCAAAGCTAACAAGAAGCGAAGCGAAGTATTTTTTGCCGGTCATAACTGTGAACCCCGTTCCTTCGAGATTTGCCTAATCATTTCGTCGTATCAGCGCAAAAGGAGCGGAGTTGTATACAGCCTGCGCTTGTCTGGCGCCTGTCGGTCAGGTGCCTTCCTGCCATTGGTTGAGGTAGGCTTCCTGCTGCTCGGTCAAGGCATCAATTCCGATACCCATCGCCTGCAATTTGAGGCGCGCGATCTCTTGATCGACATCCGTTGGTATAGTATAGACTTGCGCCGCAAGATTTTCCACGTTGCGCATCATATATTCCGCGCCCAGCGCCTGATTGGCGAAGCTCATGTCCATGACCGAAGCCGGATGCCCCTCGGCGGCGGCCAAGTTTATCAAGCGTCCCTCGCCCAAAACATAAATGGAGCGGGCGCCAAGCTGGTAGGCTTCCACAAAGGGGCGGACCAAAGTCGCCTCGCCCTCCGCCATTTCAGCCAAGCCCTCAAGATTGATTTCGACATTGAAATGGCCGCTGTTGCATACAATCGCGCCATCTTTCATGAGCGCGAAATGCTGCCTGTCGATAACATTGATATCGCCAGTCGCGGTCACAAATATATCGCCGACTGGCGCCGCTTCGAGCATGGGCATAACACGGTAGCCATCCATGACCGCTTCGAGCGCGCGCAGGGGATTGATTTCTGTAACGATGACGTTGGCGCCCAAGCCAGCCGCCCGCATGGCGATGCCCCGGCTGCACCAGCCATAGCCAGCCACCACCAGCACCCGCCCAGCCAGCAGGATATTGGTGGCGCGGATGATGCCGTCGATGGTGCTCTGCCCCGTGCCATAGCGATTGTCAAAGAGGTGCTTGGTGGAGCTGTCGTTGACGGCGATTACGGGGAACTGCAAAGCGCCGTCATTCGCCATCGCCCGCAAACGGATGACGCCAGTGGTCGTTTCCTCGGTGCCGCCAACAATTTCGTCCAGGAGTTCGCGCCGATCTTTGTGGATTGTGCCAACCAAATCAGCGCCGTCGTCCATCGTGATATGCGGCTTGTGGTCCAGCGCGGCGTGGATATGCTGGTAATAGGTGTCGTTGTCCTCGCCTTTGATGGCGTATACCGGGATCTCGTCATTCGCCACCAGCGAGGCAGCCACGTCATCCTGCGTCGACAGCGGATTGGAAGCGGTCAGCACGACATCAGCACCGCCCGCTTGCAGCGTCTGCATGAGATTGGCTGTTTCAGTCGTAACATGCAGGCAAGCCGAAACGCGAATGCCATCGAGGGGCTTTTCCCGGGCGAAGCGCTCGCGAATCTGTTTCAGCACCGGCATCTCCTGCCCCGCCCACTCAATGCGATAGCGCCCCCCCGTTGCCAGTTCAATGTCTTTGATGTCATTTGCGATGCTCATCTTCTCTCCTGTGCGTCGCCCTCGGCAATGCCATAAAAGTAATGGAAAAGGCAAGAAACTTATAGGGGCGTCTCGCCGAGACACCGCAAATTGCAGGTCCTGCTAACTGGGTGGCGCCGCCGGTCGCCTGGGGCGCGCCGACACCGCCCGCCGATACGGGCTGTCAGTTGCCCTCGGCCTAATCACGGCTCTATATTTGGGCTCTGCCGCTGGCTCTTGACGGCCGCTCAGGCAGGGGCAAGCAGACAATCCAGTTGGCCGCCATCATCAGCCAGCGAGCGGAAACGCTGGACAAAGCCCGCCAGCGTAAAACTGTGGTTCTGCGTTCCCAAGACTTCCAAAGCATAGGTCGCGCTCAATGCGCCAATCTGCGCGCAGAGTTTCAGCGGCAGCCCTTTGCCCAGCCCGAGGATGAAGCCAGCCCGATAGGCGTCGCCAGCGCCAGTGGGGTCGGCGATTTTAGCCGGCGGGAAGGCTTCCACCGCCAAGACAGCGTCATCAGAATAGACTTTGGATCCATTCTCGCTCTCGGTGATGACGACAATCTCAGCTTGCTCCCGCAAATCAGCCAGCGTATAGCCGGCTTTTTCGTAGATGACACTCGCTTCATAAATGTTAACCACGACCATGAAAGCGCCTTGCAGGCTCTGTCTTAGCTGGTCGCCATCGAGCCGCGCCACTTGTTGGCCCGGGTCGTAGATGAAGCGCGTTCCGCTGTGGCGGCATTCCTCACACAAGTTGACCATGGCGAGCGGGTCATTCGGCGAGACGACCACCAGATCGGGCTGCTTGCCAAGCACATCGGCGATACGATAATCACGCGCTAGGTTCATCGCGCCGCCATAAAAGAATGCCAGTTGGTTATTGTCGTCATCGGTATTGGCGAAGAAAGAAGCGGTGAACACCTCATCAATCTGAATCACGGTGCTGCAATCGACGCCGCTGCCCTCTAGCCAGCGCCGATAATCGCCGAAATCCCGCCCGACTGTGCCCATCAATTTGGGGCGCAAGCCGAACTTCGCCAGCGTGAATGCGATATTGGCGCCGACGCCGCCCCAATGCTTGGTCATATCATCAACTAAGAAACTGAGGCTCATGTTGTGTAATTCATCAGGGATGAAGTGCTGCTGAAAGCTGCCGGGGAAGCGCATCAGATAATCGTAGGCAATCGAGCCGGTAACAAGAGTTTCCATCGGTAAATCCGCTCTGAGCTTGATGGCACAAGCGCGCAGTATAGCGCAATTGATACGGTCGGGGTACGGAAAATCTCATGCAATAAAGGCCGATCGGCTAATGCGATCAGGGCAATCGCTTCAACTGTTTTTTCGCCACAGAGACACAGAGGGTTGCGTAGACACTAACCGTCGGTCGCGTAGGTCGCGTAGACACAGCCCGCCGACACCGACCGTCCGCACAGAGATTTAATTCTATTTCTGGTAGAAAAAGGAGGCAATGTAGGGGCGATTGGGGAGTGGCGATTTTGGTGGATATAGGGTGCGGCTCCGACTCAGGATTTGCAGCAATGCTCCCCTCCTTGATTCATCGGGGTCGCGTAGGGCGCGTAGACACAGCCCGCCGACACTGACCCGTCGACACAGGCGGTCGGGGTGGGCTTTGAAATGGGCATATCCACGATATTCGCCACTCCCCAAATCTATATCTCTTTGCCAGCGACTGCCCGGCGCAGGCTCTCCGCGAAGGGCGGCTTGGCGATGCCATTCTCGGTCACGATGCCGCTGAGGAAGCGATGCGGCGTGACATCGAAGGCCGGGTTCCGCGCTTTGAAGTGCGCCGGCACAATCGGATTGCCGTAGGGCGTCGTCACCTCGGCTGGGTCGCGCTGTTCAATCGGTATGTCTTTGCCGCTGGCTAGGCTCAGGTCGATGCTTGATGTTGGCGCCACCGTAAAAAAGGGAATGCCATGCGCCTGCGCCATAATCGCAAGCTGATACGTGCCGATCTTGTTGGCGAAGTCGCCGTTGGCAGCGATGCGATCGGCGCCGACCAGGGTGATATCGATCTCGCCATTTGCCATGTAATAGCCGGCGGCGGTGTCGGGGATGATGTCATAGCTCACGCCCAACTGTTCCAATTCCCAGGCGCTCAAGCGCGAGCCTTGCAAGCGGGGGCGTGTCTCGTCCAGCAGGACGTGGATCTGCTTGCCAGCTTCGTAGGCGGCGCGGACCACGCCTAGGGCGGTGCCGTAATCCACGGTAGCCAGGGTGCCGGTATTGCAATGATGCAGAATGGTGGCGCCATCTTTTACCAGCGCTGCCCCGCGCGCCGCCAGGCGGCTGTTGATGGCGACATCATCATCGGCGATTTGCTGCGCCGCAGCCAGCAGCACAGCGCGCAGGTCATCCGCGCAGTTGAATTCGCCGCTGCTGGCAATCTGCATGAGCTTGTCCACCGCCCAAGCCAGATTCACCGCCGTCGGGCGCGCGGCTTTCAGCAGAGTAGCCGATGCCTGGAGCGCTTCAATCAGCCCGTCGAGGGCGTCGGCTTTGCTCTGCTGGGCGGAAAGCGCCAGGCCGAAAGCAGCGGCGGCGCCAATCGCCGGCGCGCCACGCACCGTCATGTTGCTGATGCTCTCGGCGACAGCTTCCACCGTCTCCAGCCGCGCAAATTCCAGCTTCCAGGGCAGCGCCCGCTGGTCGATCATCTTGATGGCGCCGCTATCCCATTCAACCGTTCGCATCTGCTTTAGCCTAGCGCTTCAGTCGTCGTGGTGAGGTCAAGCCAATGGGAGTGGTGAATTATCGATATAAGGCTTACTTATGCTGAGTCGTAGGGGCGATCCTTGGATCGCCCAAAACTCGCTTCTGCAACTGTGGGCGACACAAGTGTCGCCCCTACATCTAGGTTATCCAAATACAGAATATCGGCCTGCATATCTCATAATTCACCACTCCCAGCCGACGCCGCTAATTGAACTGCTCGATCAAAGTTCCCAGCTGTTCAATCGTCGGCTGGTTGCTATAGGGTGTGAGCTGCGGCATACCATCGCCGAGCTGGAAGTAGACCGTCGGCGTGCCCTGAACTTCCAGGCGGCTGGCGTATTGCAAATCAATATCGACCTGCCCCGCATCAAGCGTGCATTCGAGCAATTCCGCATAAGACATATCCATCATATCGGCAAAATTGCGCGCTGAATCGTCATTGAAGCGGCGGGCGCTGGCCAATTCGAAGAGCAGATCATGCGCCGGCCAGAAAGCGCCAGGCCGCAACGTATCGGCGCACTCAGCCAGCTGCGCGCTCAAGCGTGAATAAGCGGGGTCGACAACGGGCGTAAAGCGATATTCGAAGCGCGCCATGCCCTTGACGACATACTGGCTGATAAGTTGGTCGACGGTTGATTTGTAACGCTGGCAGTGGCTGCAGAGGAAATCTTCAAAGGCGATTATCGTGACCGGCGCCGCCGGGTCGCCCAGCACAAACCCGCCATCATCACGCCGCCCCTGCGGTATTTCCGCATAATCGACAGTCCCCTCGCTAATGGAACCTTGGCTGGAAAGCGCCACCAAAACAACAGCAACCACGACTGCGATAATAATAACCGCGCCCAGGATCAGCTTAGTGCGCTGGGGCGTGCTTTTGGCCTTTTGCGCCACGTCAACATCCTCGTCATCTACTTGTGCCCGCGACTGAAATCACAGGCGCCGGAAGCAATACCGACCCGATAGCCGAATCCTACATAGCAATTGACGCCTAGTCAATTGTGTTGCCTGGCATTCGGCGCGGCTTTTTCATCTAATTTACAATCGCCGAATGCCGTATACTGCTTGGACCTGGTTCCGGTCAGCGTTACGGGAAAATTTAGGGGATAGACATCTTATGCGAATGGATGAATTGATTGAGAAAAAGCGCGAAGGCTTGGCGCTGGCTGAGAGCGAGATTCGATTCTTAATCGGCGCTTACACCGCTGGCGACATCCCCGATTATCAGATGGCGGCGCTGCTGATGGCGATTTATTTTCAAGGCATGAACCGCGCTGAAACGGTGAATCTGACGATGGCGATGGCTGAGTCCGGCGATATGCTTGATTTGTCGGACATTTGCGAATACGCGGTCGACAAGCACTCATCAGGCGGGGTCGGCGATAAGACCAGCCTGGTCGTGCTGCCTTTGGTGGCTTCCTTTGGCCTACCTGTCGCCAAGATGAGCGGACGCGGCTTAGGTCCCACCGGCGGCACGCTCGACAAGCTAGAGGCGATAAGCGGCTTCAAGGTCAACTTGTCAGATGCCGAGTTTCGCCGCATCGCGCGCGAGACGGGCTTGGTGATCGCGGGGCAAAGCATGAGCCTGGCGCCGGCTGATGGCAAAATCTACGCTCTGCGCGATGTCACTGGCACGGTCGCCAGCCGCCCCCTAATCGCCAGCAGCATTATGAGCAAGAAGCTGGCGGCCGGCGCAAGCGGTATCGTGCTCGATGTCAAGCTGGGGCGCGGCGCCTTTATGAAGACGCTTGACGAAGCGCGCGCTTTGGCGACCACAATGACGCAGATTGGCTTGGATGCCGGGCACGATATGGTGGCGCTGCTCTCCAATGTAGATCAACCGCTTGGCGTGGCTGTCGGCAATGCGCTGGAAGTGGCTGAGGCGGTCGAAACCCTGCGCGGCGACGGACCGGGCGATTTTCACCAGCATTGCGTCGAAGTGGCGGCGCATATGCTGCGGCTGGCGGGGCAAGGCGCGCAATGGTCCGATTTGGCGGAGGCTCGTGCAGCTGCCGACCAGGCTTTGAAAACAGGCGCCGCCTTTGAAAATTTCCGCCGCCTGGTGCAGGCTCAAGCTGGCGATGTCAGGCAGATTGACGACACGCGCAAACTGCCGCAGGCGACGCTGCGCCACAATACCCTGGCGGGCGAGAGCGGCTACCTGGCTGCCATCCAGGCCGACAAAATCGCTTGGGCAACGCTGACGCTGGGCGCGGGACGGCGAGCCAAAGGCGACAAGATCGATCACGCGGTCGGCATCGAAGTTCATGGCAATGTTGGTGATGCCGTCACCGTGGGCGACCGGCTCCTGACCATTCATGCCAACGACGAAGCCCGTTTGAATGCAGCGTTGGCAGAACTTGAAGACTCGGTCGAATACAGTGCGTCGCCGGTCGCGCCTTTGCCGCTGTTTCATGGGCTTATTGATGGCCGGGAGCTTTAGTTTGAATCGGGCACGAGCCCGTCGCCATCGTAGCGGAAGCGGTTGAGCGGGGCACCCGCCCAATATCCATTTTCGAAGCGGATGAGCCCATTAAGCCCCCGGTGCTGGCTGTCGCTTATCGCTTTGCCTTCCGCCATTGCCGCCAGCGTCAAGCCTGCAATATCATAGGTCAAGGTCGCCAGCAGGTTAGGCGCGGGGGCATAAAGCGCGCTGTTGAGGTATCGCTCGCGGAATGATGCGCTCGGCAAGGCGCCGCTGCTTTCAAAGCGTATCTTCTCGGGCGCTTCCGCCAGCTCTCGCGCTTGGCTAAGCATGAAGCGGTCGCCGCTTTGGCGCGTCTTCGCCAGCTTGCTGTGGGACGCGTACAGACTGTCTTCATCGGCGCGGTCCTGCCCCCAATTGCCGATGATGATCAATGTCTTGTCATTCGCCATTTGTGCCGACGGGTGGCTGGCGTATGGACCAAGCGCGATGATCGCCGCGACTGCTGGGTCTAAGTTCAGCGCCTGGACGCGGGCGATGGCTGTTGCCAGCGTCCCCCCGTCGTCAATTGCCAGCAGCTCAATGCTGGCTGGATCAGCCTCGTCAAAAGCCAGCCGCACTGCGTAGAGCGCGTTGTAGCCAATCTCTCGGTACTGCCCTTCGAACGGCGCCAGCAACGCGATCTTGCTTGGTAGAGTAACGTCATTTGTGCCACAAGCGGCCAGCGCTAAACTCAGCATGAGCAGCCGGAGCTTGGCGGCGCCGCTGCCGCCGAGCCTCAAGCGATTAGCAAGCATTTGCCACGTGCTCTTCAAAAGTGACGGCGAAGTTGTGGTAATGCGAGTTATCGCAGGCGGCGCGGAAATAGAAATAGCCCGATTCGGCCGGGTTGATGGCGGCTCGGATCGCCGACAGGCTTGGGCTGGCGATCGGCCCCGGCGGGAAGCCCCAGTGCAAATAGCTGTTATATGGGGATTGGACTTCGTAATAATCGGCGCGGGTGATGGGGGGCCACCAAGCAGCGCGCGCGCCATGGATGCCATATTGCACGGTCGGGTCAGCCTCCAGCTTCATGCCGATATCCAGCCGATTGCGGTAGACGCTGGCAATCATAGGGTGCTCATCGCGCCAGACCGCTTCTCGCTCGATAATCGAAGCCAGCGTGACTGCCTGATGCAGGCTGAGATTCTGCGCTAGGGCTTGTTCGCGCAAGGCATAGCCGACCCGGTCCTGGAAGGTGCGCAGCAGCATGTCGCGCAAGCCTTCAGCACTGAGCTCTGGCGGCAGTTGATAGGTGTCGGGGAACATGAAACCCTCTAGCGACGCCCCCGGCGGGATAGCAGCCCAGGCGGCGAATTCAGGCGGGATTGGCGCGCCTTCATCGACCAGAGGCAGAAAATCAGCGCCGCTGAAGCCGAAGAGGCTGTTGCGGTCTATCATCTCAGCCAGTTCTTCAATGCGCGCCCCTTCCAAGGTGCGGAAGGGGATGAAACTTCGGCTGGAGTCCGTCAGAATCTTGGCGATCTGCCGGATCGACTGCCTTTGATTCAAGAAGTAGACACCCGCTTCAAAGCGCCGGTCGAAGCCTTCCAGGCGCGCGTAATCCAGGAACAAGCCACTGTCTCGGATGAGGCTCGCGGCGGAAAGCGCCCGCGCTATTTCGCCTGCGCTGGCGCCATTCGGGATGCTAAAGCGGGTTGGGCTGGCGTCGCTGCCGGCGGGCGCATTCAGTTCTGTGGCTCGGTTGCGCAGCTGAAGCCCCAGAACCGCGGCTCGCAAGCGATCATAGATTTGCCCGTCAGCGGCAAGCAAAACCAGAGCCAGCAATCCTATTGAGAGAATCGCCAGGGCAGCAGCCAGCAATAAGCATCCTTGGGCAGCGCGCGGCAACAGCTTGCCTTCGTTCTTAACTAAGAGCGGTGATCTTCATCCTACGCAGTCGGGCGCATTCGGTCAAGCACAATTCAGCTTGGGAGTGGCGATTTTGGTGGATATAGAGTGCAGCTTCGACTCACGATTTGCTAGCAATGCTCCCCTCCTTGATTTATCGGGGAGGGGCTGCGCCGCGTAGGGTCGCGTAGACACTGACCCGCCGACACAGGCGGTCGGGGTGGGGTTTGAAATGGGCATATCCACGATATTCGCCACTCCCTTCAGCTTTGCGCTTTCGCGCTGGCGGCCGGCGCATTGCTCAAAACGACGCCATCCAGCGACCGCATGACGGTGACCCACGAGCGCCCCGGCTTCAGCATAATCGGCCTTCCGTCGCTGTAAGCCAGCGAGAGCGCCGCGCCGCGGTTGTGGCTGTGGCGATGCCAGGAGCCGCGGTACAGCTTGCCATCGCGCAGGACAAGCGCCTGCCCCTGCCCCCAGAGCGCAACTTCATAAGACTCGTTAAGCGCCCCCGCTTCGAATAAATCAAGGCGCCGATTGTGAGTGACCCCAAGCATAATCAGATTGTCCGCCCATAGCTGGGTGCCGTCGGCCGCGTCCAGGTGGGGCTCGCCGTCGGCGAAGCGCAGGTAACGCTGGCTGTCCGCGTCGTACTGCCAGCGGGTGTTGGTGCGGCTGTACCAGTCAATATAGACATCGTTAATGTCGCTGCCGCCTTCATCCGGCTGCAGGGCGAAGGCGAAGCCAGTGGCGCGGAAGCCAATGTTGATATTGCGCCTGCTGGCGGCATTCCACATCGCTTGCGTATTGCCAAACAAGGTGTGTTCGTAACCGCGGTCGATCACAGATTGGTCGCGGCAGAAGCCGGCTTGTTCGCAGTTGTCGCCCAAAGAAGGCGAAAGCAGCAAGTATCGGTTGATGCGCTCCCTGAGGATATTCTGCACCGGCTCGCTGGTACCGGAGTAGGCGAGCAAAGCGGCGTACATGGTGAGCAGTTCCATATCAACCAGGCGCGCGCTGCGAACCGAGCCGACCTTCTCCGGCGAATTGTTGCGGAATAGCGCGGCGAAACGCGTAACGCCGCCTTCCGATTCCATTTCATATACCAGATCGGCTTGATTAATCGCGTGCTGGGGGCGAACTTTGGGGGGCCAATTGGATACCTTGACGATGAGATTGCGCCGCATCCGCGCCTCTTCATGCGGGTAGGGCAAGCCAGTCAATGGATTGATCCCGCTCGGGTAGAGCAGAGGACCAACCGCTTCCGCTTGCCGGGGCGCATAGCTCTCAGCCATGGCGGCGCGCAGCAACCGCGGCGCCTGCAGCGAGTTGTCGGCGGCATCCCTTGGCGTCTGCGTCGAGCTTGGGGCGGGGCGCAGCGTGGGCTTGGCAGTTTCTAAGCTGGGCTCAGCTTGCGCCAGGCTGAAGATCGACCACAGCGCGAGGCTGAACAGGCAGATGCCGGCGCGCGCCCAAATCGCTAATCTCATTCCTCCGAAAGCTGCCAATTCTCACTCTCCAGATTTCAAGCCCGCAATAAGTTAGGAATGGCTTCTTGTATCCGTTTCGGCTGAAACAGATAATCGTAAGCGCCCACTACAGCGCGAATAATGAGGACGCCGGGAATCGCATGCCAAGTATTCCCTTTCTTTGCGCCCTTCGTATCTTTGTGGTCAGTGTCGGCGGGCTGTGTCTACGCGCCCTGCACCCTCTGTGTTGAGAATAATTGGATGCGATTATCCTGATGCGCCACTGACTTCAAGAATACGCAGTCAGTATAATATGGGAATCAGAAGTTAGCCTTTGCGCAAGTCGGATATTCAATGGAAAAGCGCCGTCTGCTGATCAGTTATGCCCATCCCGATGATGAGAGCTTCGGCTTGGGCGCCGCCATCCCCAAATGGATTGACGACGGCGTCGATGTCTTTTTGATTTGCGCGACCAATGGCGATGTCGGGCATGTGCCCGCTGCGCTGCGCGGCAAATATGCGACCGTCGCTGAATTGCGCTTGAGCGAATTGGCTTGCGCCCGCCAATACTTGAAGTTCAAAGATGTCTTTATGTTGGGCTACCGCGATAGCGGCATGAGCGGCAGTGAGACAGCGCGCCACCCAGATTGCCTGGCATACCAATGGCGGCATCAGCCCGGGCGCGTCACCAGCCGCGTAATGGACGTGATGCGGCAGGTGCAGCCACAGGTTGTGGTTACCTTTAATCGCTACGGCGGCTACGGGCATCCTGATCATATTGCGATACAAAGGGCGACCGCGCGCGCCTTCGAACGCCTGCGAGAAGAAGCTGGCTTCGCCCAAGCCTATGCGCCACAGAAACTGTACTACGCCGCCTATCCCAAATTGTCGCTGCGGCTGCGCATTTGGAAAGCGCGGCTGAAAGGGCAAGACCCCCGCCGCCTGGGCATCAACCAGGATGTCGATACTTTGAAGTCACTGCATCATATCGAGCCTGTTCACGCCCGCATAGCGATCGCCCCCTATCTTGACATTTGGGAAAAAGCGAGCCAATGCCATGCCAGCCAAGGCGGCGGGCGGATGTCGCGACGGTCGCGGCTCTTGCGCCGCCTGCTCAACCGCCGCCAGGGTTTCACGCGCGTATATCCGCCGCCGAAGCATAATCGCGTTGACGAAGACGACCTGTTCGCCAATGTTCTTCTTGATGAGTTTGGTTGAGCAATAGGGAAGGGCGATCCACGATTTTGAGTCAGCCGCTTGAGGCTGTCGCCTAGGCTTTGGTCGGCTTGCCCCGCTTGTAGCCAGTCAAGAATTGAGCCGCGTACTCATTCAGTTTGCCATCGATTATGGCGCGGCGCATATTTGCCACGTGGCGCGCAAGAAAATCGATGTTATGAAGGCTGAGCAAATAATGAGCCAGCAGCTCTTTTGCCACCACCAGATGCCGCAGGTACGCGCGCGAAAACTGGCTGGCGTAATTATCGAGGCGCGCGTCAATCGGCGCTTCGTCCCGCTTGAAACGGGCATTGCGCAGGTTTATTCGTCCCCCATGCGTGAAGGCGGCACCATGCCGAGCGAGCCGCGTCGGAATCACGCAGTCAAATATATCAATGCCCCGCATAATGCCTTCAGCCAGATCATCAGGCTCGCCAACGCCCATCAAGTAGCGCGGTCGGTCAGCCGGCAGGCAGGGCACTGTCTCATCGAGCGCGCGGTACATTTCGGCTTTGCTTTCGCCGACCGCCAGCCCGCCAATGGCATAACCTTTCAGGTCCATTTCAGCCGTCTGGCGGGCAGACTTTTCGCGTAAATCAGGGAAAATGCCGCCTTGTACAATGCCAAACAGAGCTTGCTTGTCATCATCGGGATGCGCTTCGCGGCATTGCGCCAGCCAGCGATGCGTGCGGTCAACCGCGTTTTCGACTTCCTCTCGGTCACGCGGGCGGGGGCATTGGTCAAAAGCCATGATGATATCGGCGCCAAGATGCTGCTGGATTTCCATCGAGATTTTGGGCTCAAGCCGCTTCATGCTGCCGTCGAGATGGCTGCGGAAGGTGACGCCGTCATCATCGATCTGGTTGATCTCAGCCAAACTGAATACTTGGAAGCCGCCCGAATCGGTCAAGATGGGACCATCCCAATTCATGAATTGATGCAAGCCGCCCATATCGCGCACCAGCTCATCGCCGGGCCGCAGAAACAAATGATAGGTGTTAGCAAGTATGAGCTTGATATCCAGCGCGTGAAGGTCGCGCGGGGGTATGGCTTTAACTGTGCCGGCCGTACCGACCGGCGCGAATATCGGTGTGGGAATGGCGCCATGCGGGCTATGCAGGATTCCCGCCCGCGCCTTGCCATCGGTGGCGACTAGCTCAAAATCGAAACTCATGGTTATTCCTAATGAGGCGCCACCCTTTATGCTAGCGGGGCCGCCACGACGCTGACATTGTAACATAGCCAGGGCAATCGCCTCAAAATCATTGTGCGGCCTTCGCCACGCAAAATCACAAAATGTAAGGGCGACATTGTGTGTCGCCCGTGAAATACGACCTTCAATTTGCGGGCGTTTCAGCGAAACGCCCCTACATTTTCCAGATTGATGTGACAATCGCCAACAAAAGACATTAATCTCTGTGCCCTCTGTGTCTCTGTGGCGAAAAAATAGTTGAAGCGATTGCCCTGAACGCGAGGCAGTTATGCGCCGCCACTGATATACTGCGATGGAACTGCTTGGCAAGCCATATGAACCGTCGGCTCCATTAGCAAGCAGACGGGAAACCCTGGCGATATAGCTGGCTTAGAATTGAGACTCGCGACTATGGGGACAATCGAGTGGCATGAGAATGAGCGGACGCTGGCTTATCTCAGCTGCGTCGAGATCGATCTTGGCGCAGTCGCTTCGAACATCCGCTGGCTAAAGACGCGGGTAGGCAGCGATGTAACGATAATGGCGGTGGTGAAAGCCGACGCCTATGGACACGGCGCAGCGGCTATTGCCCGAACGGCGCTGCAAAATGGGGCGGCGCTGCTGGCGGTCGCCAATATGGCGGAGGCGCTCGCTTTGCGCGATGCTGGCATCGCCGCGCCAATCCTCCTGTTGAGCCGGCTCCCGCTGGCAGCGATTCCCACGGCGATAGCCCATGACTTGCGCGTTTCAGCTTTTGATGAGGTTTTTGCCCGCCACTGCATCGCCGCGGCGAATAGCCCTGGACCCAAGCTCAAGGTCCATGTCAAGGTTGATACCGGTATGGGGCGGCTTGGCTTGCTGCCGCCGGTCGCCTTCCAAATCTGCCGCCAGCTGTGGGCGGCTTCTGGCATTGAGCTTGAAGCGGTCTATACCCATTTCGCCACCGCTGATGATGATCCGCATTACATGAGCGAGCAGCTGAAGACCTTTAATGGCTTGCTTTCTCAATTGCGGGCGCTTGGGCTTCAAGCCGAGTTCATTCACGCCGCCAATTCCGCTGCCGTGCTCAACAATCCTGCCAGCTACTTTAATGCCGTCCGCCCTGGCGTGTTGCTCTATGGGCTGGAGCCGATGCCAGAGAGCGGTTTCGCCGAGTATTTGAAGCCGGCCATGTCCTGGAAGACGCGGCTAGCCCAAGTGAAGACTTTCCCCCCCGGGGCGCGCATTGGCTATGGCGATGCCTATCGCACCCGTGGCATGGAAAGGATTGCGGTGGCGCCGGTCGGTTACGCTGATGGCTTGCGCCGCGCACCCTGCACTTGGCGCGAGGTTTTGATTCACGGTCGGCGGGCGCCGCTGGTAGGGCGGGTTAGCATGGAGAAGATCACGATCAATGTCAGCCATATCCCAGGCGCACAGGCTGGCGATGAAGTGGTTTTGCTGGGCGCGCAGGGCGAAGACCGCATCAGCGCGGAAGAAATCGCGGGCTGGATCGGCAGCAACAATTACGAGCTTGTCACTTCAATTGCGCCGCGCCTGCCCCGCACCTACCGCAATCCCCGTCAGTGACCCTGAGTTAGGACAAGAGCTGGCGCAGTTCGGCGGCAATCCGCTCGGGTGGCAGGCCAAATTGGAAGCGCCTAATCCAGCGGCCCCTTTCATCGAGCAGGAAGGAGCCGGTGCTGTGGTTGATGGCGTAGGAATCGCTAGCGGCATCGCCGACGATTTCAAATGATAAGCCCAAAGGCGCGCCAATTTCACGCACTTCCGCTTCGGCGCCGGTCAAGCCGATGATGTTTTCTAGATCGTGGGAAGCGAAAAAGCGGCGCAAGACCGACGGCGAATCCCGCCGGCCATCAACGCTGATAAACAGAAACTCCAGCTGCCCCGCGCTATCGCCAAGCAAATTATGCGCCTGCTGAAAATCATTGAGCGTCAATGGGCAGATATCGTGGCAGTTGCTGAAGCCAAAGGTCAGCAAGGCATACCGTCCCCGCAGCTCGCTGGAGCTGAATTGCCCGCCATCTTGCTTGGTGAGCGTGAAATCTGGCAGGTCCACTGGCGGCTCGATCGGCAGCGCGCCATCAAACTCAAGCTCGCTCTCAACGATGAAGTGACCGGTATGGACCGCCGCTTGCCCCCGCGCTTGGTCCTGGACGAGATAAACGACCAGCGCCGATATGCCGAGCAGCAGACCGGCGACTAGACCATAGAGCAGACGCAAGAATAAGGCAGCGTTTCGCTTGCTTTTCAAATGCAGCTCCTGGCTCTCGCTTGGGCAATACAGCCCGCCGAAGATTCTAACAGGGATTTGAGCGCTGATGAAGTTGGAGCCTAGGACAGGCTGAACCAAGAATCGCGAATGCCTCCGTTGGTGAGTGGTGAATTATGAGATATGCAGGCTGATATTCTGTATTTGGATAACCTAGATGTAGGGGCGACACTTGTGTCGCCCACAGTTGCAGAAGCGGGTTTTGGGCGATCCAAGGATCGCCCCTACGACTCAGCACAAGCAAGCCTTATATCAATAATTCAGCACTCCCTCCGTTGCGGAAGCAAGCGAAAACCGATAAAATAACGTTGCTGCAGGGAGAGAGATTTTGCAGATGCAAAACGCCGAAGGGGCAAGCGACAAGTGCGCCAACTTGCGTGAAACTCTCAGGCAAAAGGATTCCTGCGGCGCGACACTCTGAAGGTCACAGAGACCGACAGGGCGCATTCTCGGCATGAGGGGCGCCCTTTTTTGTTGCTGATGTTTGAGGAGACAATACAATGGGCGATTGGAAAGCACCGACCGAGCTGAAATATGCCGAAACCGATGAGTGGTTTGCCGCCGCCGGCGATGTGGTGACGATTGGCATCACCGATTATGCGCAAGACCAGCTAAACGACATCGTTTATGTGGAATTCAGGGACGCGGGTGATTGGCTCGAGGCGGGGCAATCATTCGGCGAAGTTGAATCGGTGAAGGCGGCTTCCGAATTGTACAGCGTGGTCGCCGGCGAAATCATCGAAGTCAATTCAGCGCTTGAAGACGCGCCCGAGACGGTGAATGCCGATCCCTTTGGCGCCGGCTGGATGGTCAAGATCAAGGCGAGTGATACGTCGCCGCTGGACGAATTGATGGACGCGGCCGCTTATGACGCTTACTGTGACAGCCGCTAGGACCCCGATGCTGGCTTTCTATCTGACGAAGCATTTGGGCGCTTGCCGCTACTGGCAGGGCACTGGTTCAGAGATGGGAGGATACTGTGAGCTACATACCGCACACCGCAGTTGAAACGCAGCAAATGCTGGCGGATATCGGCGTCGGCTCCATTGACGAGTTATTCGCGGCTGTGCCGGCGGCGCACCGCTTCCCCAAGTTGGATTTGCCGCCGCCGATGAGCGAGATGGAAGTAGCGGCGGAAATGCTGGCGATTAGCGAAGCGAACGATCACGCGCAGGACTTCGCAATCTTCCGCGGCGCCGGCGCTTATCATCACTTCATTCCGTCGGTGGTCAATCACATGCTGCTGCGCGGGGAGTTCTACACCGCTTATACCCCCTATCAGCCAGAGATTTCGCAAGGCACGCTGCAGGCGACTTATGAATACCAATCTATGATGTGCGCGCTAACGGGCATGGACGCCGCCAATGCCAGCCACTATGACGGCGCCACCAGCCTGGCGGAAGCCATTACGGTGGCTCTGGAAGCGACTCGCAAGCGACGCAAGAAGATCATCCTCAGCCATGCCATCCACCCGCAATACCGCGAAGTCGCGCGCACCTATCACCAGGGCCGCGATATCCGCATCATTGGCGACCGAGGGCGCGGCGAAATCGTCGATTTGATGGAGATGCTCGACGATAACACCGCCATGCTCGCCATCCAGTATCCCAATTTCTTCGGCCAGATTGATGAGCTCTCGACGATTGCCGACGCCGTCCACGATGCGGGCGCGCTGCTGGTCATGGTCGCCAACCCGATGGCGCTTTCGATATTCAAAAGCCCGGGCGAGCTTGGCGCCGATATAGTCGTGGGCGAAGGGCAGCCAATGGGTGTGCCGCTCGGCTTTGGCGGACCCTACCTCGGCTACTTCGCCATCCGCCAGAAATATGTACGCCGCATCGCGGGCCGCATCATCGGCGAGACGCTGGACGCCGATGGCAAACGCGCCTTCGTTATGACCCTGCGCCCGCGCGAGCAGGACATCAAGCGCGAACGAGCCAGCAGCAATATCTGCACCAACCAAGGGCTGATGGCGCTGGCAGCCTCGGTCTATCTAGCGCTGATGGGCAAGAATGGCTTGCGCCAAGTGGGCGAGCTCAATTACTACAAGGCGCATTACGCCGCCAACGAGATCAACCGGCTGGATGGCTACAGCGTCGATATGAGCAAGCCCTTCTTCAATGAATTTGTGGTCGCCTGCCCGCGCCCAGTCGCCGAGATCAACGACGCGCTGCTGGCAGAGGGCATGATCGGCGGCTATGACCTGGGGCAGCATTATTTTCACCTGGCTGACCGTATGCTGCTCTGCGTGACTGAGATGAACAGCAAGGAAGAGATTGACCGCTTGGTCGAGATTCTGGGAGGGCAAAGCTGATGGCAAGTGAACTCTTGCAGCCACTAATCTACGACATCGGCTCGCCCGGGCGCATGGGCGTCAACCTGCCCGAATGCGATGTGCCCAAGGTCGAGCTGCCGGCGGCGCTAATGCGGAAGGAGCTGCCCCTGCCCGAGGTCGGCGAGGTGCAGGTCGTACGCCACTTCGTTAAGCTGAGCAAGCTCAATTACTCCATCGACCAAGGCTTGTACCCGCTGGGCTCCTGCACCATGAAATACAATCCCAAGATCAATGAAGATGCGGCCCGCTTGCCCGGCTTTGCCCAGCTGCACCCGCTGACGGACGAGAGCGGCTCGCAAGGCGCCCTCTTCTTGATGCACGAGTTGCAGCAGTGGCTGGGCGAAATCAGCGGCTTTGAGGCGGTTAGCTTGACGCCGGCCGCCGGCGCCCAAGGCGAATTCGCCGGCATCCTTATGATTCGTCAATATCACATCGACCGCGGCGAGGGGCAGCGGGATTTGATCCTCGTACCCAACAGCGCCCATGGCACGAACCCAGCCACCGTCACCATGGCCGGCATGCAAGTGCAAGAGCTGCCCGCCGATGACCAGGGCAATGTGGATATGAACGCGCTGCACGCCGCCTGCGAAGGGGCGCTGCGCGACCGAATCGCCGGCATGATGATCACCGTGCCCAGTACCCTTGGCTTGTTTGAATCGACCATTCTTGACGTTATCGCCACCGTGCATGACGCTGGCGGTTTGATGTACATGGATGGCGCCAATATGAACGCCTTGATGGCGGCGGTCAAGCCAGGCGCGATTGGCTTCGATGTCATGCACTATAACCTGCACAAAACCTTCTCCACCCCCCATGGTGGCGGCGGTCCTGGCAGCGGCGCTGTCGGCGTCAACGACAAGCTGGCGCCTTATCTGCCGGGTCCGATTGTTGAGATTGTGGAAGCGGGGGACGAGCCCGAAGAGCCGCCCCTCTACGGCTTCGTCATGCCAGAAAAGAGCATCGGCCGCCTGAAGGCTTTTCACGGCAACTTCGGCATGCACCTGCGCGCCTATGCCTACATCCGTGTCTATGGCGATAGCGGCATCCGCGATGTTACCCGTTACGCCGTGCTCAACGCCAATTACCTGCGCGCCAAGCTGATGCGAACCTACACCGTGCCTTATCCGCGCTATTGCGGGCATGAATTCGTCCTTGAGGGGCATTTCGCCGACGCTGACGATGTGCACGCGCTGGATATCTCTAAGCGGCTGATGGATTATGGCTTCCACCCGCCCACCAACTACTTCCCGCTGATCGTGCCAGAAGCGCTGCTCATCGAGCCAACCGAGACCGAAGCCAAAGCCGATCTCGACGAATTCGTCGAGGCGATGGAAGCGATTGCGAAAGAAGCGCGCGACGACCCCGAGCTGCTGCGGCGCGCGCCCCACACCGCGCCAGTGCGCCGCTTGGACGAGGTGCGGGCGGCGAAAGAGCTGATGCTTTGCTGCGCGCCAGCCCGCGCCACCGACCTCGTCTGATTGCCTGGCGGCCCGCTTGGCGGCCTCGCCTTACTTGCGCCGTGGTCGCCTAGACCCCGGCCCGCTGGGGAATCGCGTCAGAATCGTCAGCGGCTGCGGCATGGTGGCGCGCCCCCCAATCTCGAGCGCGGCGTATTGCGTCGGCTTGGCTCGCCTCGCGCTTGTGAAGACGGATAGCTTTGTGCCTGGCTTGCGGTAGCCGCGCTCCATCAGCGCCTGCCCCAGCTGCTGCCCTTCCGAATCGATATTGCAGCTGGTGACCGTGCCCACGACGCGGCCCCGCGCGTTGACAATCGGGTCGCCATAATGGGCGGGGCGGGGTCGCGCAGAGCCACCTTCGCGGTCCAGGCGAAAACGGCTGACCTGCGTCTTGCGCTTAGGCTCATGCGCGATAAAGGCGCGCTTGCCGATGAAGAATGGTTTGTAGAGCTTGACGTAAGCGCCAAAGCCCGCTTCAGCCGGGTTCAGGTTGAGGTCGCCGGCCAGCTCCAGCCCATAGAGCGGCAAGCCCGCTTCTGTGCGCAGGCTGTCGCGCGCTGCCAGCCCGCAGGCGGTAGCGCCCAGCTCAATCAGACGGCTGAATAGCTCAGCCCCGCGCTCGGGATGCACAAAGAGCTCGTAGGCGACGCGCTCGCCGGTATAGCCTGTGCGCGAGACGATAAGGTCAATCCCACCCAAGTTCACCTGCGCGACGCCAGCCCACTTCAAGCCTTTGACCGCCGCCAAATCGGCCTCGCTCCCGCCCAGGGCCAGCAGATAATCACGGCTCTTGGGTCCCTGCAGGGCGATATCGACGCGGCGTTCAGCGCCATGCTCTGGCAAGCGCAGGTCGCGCAGCTCGAATCGGTCCCGCCCTTCAAGGCGGCGGCTGGCGTCCAACGGGTCAATCATGACTTGGCCCGCGATCAAAGCCTGCAGCCAAGCCCAATTCTTATCGTTGTTGGAAGCATTGACAACGGCGAGGAAATGCGCCTCAGCCAGGCGGTAGATCATCAGGTCGTCAAGCGGGATGCCATCAACATCCAGCCAGTAAGTATAGTGTGAAGCGCCCACTTTCAAGCGCTTAACATCGTTGGTGCTTACCTGGTCGAGGAAAGCCTCGGCGCCGCGTCCGCGAAGATCAAAGACGCCCATATGCGCCACATCGAAGATGCCAGCGTCTTCGCGCACCGCCGCATGCTCCTCGCTGACCGACCGATACCAGAGCGGCATGTCGTAGCCGGCGAAGGGTGCCATCTTCGCCCCCAGCTCCAGATGCAGGCGGTGCAGCGGCGTCTCCAGCATCATATCGGTAGCTGCAACAGCAGGGTCGAATTTGGGGAGGGGGCTGGGGCGGGCGGGCGGCAAGAAGTTTTCACCGTTGATACCAATATGATAGGCTTTCGCACCATAGCCAGCCGGCGCGTCAGCATCTCTGCCATCCCCGCGGCTGAGCGGGACGGGTTCGCCCGCCCCAAGCACAGCGACGGCGACTGGTCCCGGCAGCTTGGCATGGATATCGTGGTCATCAAAAAGGGCGTATCCATCGCTGAGCGCGCGCAGCCAGGCAATTGCGCGCGCAGCTTTGCCGCTGATATGCAGCTGATACTCGCTCGGCGAAATGCGCTTGACCACGCCGCTTGACATCACCGCGCCGTCTTTTTCGAGGATATGCGTCGCTTGGCTTTCGCCGTCGCCTAGAGCCGCGACATCGCTTGCGCAGGCAAAATGCAGAAAATCGCCGGCCCGCGCGCCCGTGACGCTCACTCGCAGCGACGCCCCAGCACTCTCAGCGTCGGCATAGAAATGCGGGTAGCCATCGGCTTGTGCGTCGGTGTCGATGCCGATACTGGCAGACAAGGCGCGCGTGCCTTGGGCAGCTGCTTGCAGGGCATCAAAGTCGATTTTGGCGCGGGGCAGCGGTCGGACGCGCCCAGTAAGGCTGAAGGGCAGGCAGGCTGCAAGCACATCAGCGATGATATCGCCCAGCGCGTCAATCTCGGCTTCAGCCATGCCGCGCTGGGTCACCCAGGTTGTGCCGAGGCGAATGCCACTGGGCCGCAGCGCCGAGGCATCGCCCGGTATCGTCTGCCGGTTGACGACAATCCCCGCCAAATCGAGGATGCGAGCGGCCATATCGCCGCTGAGCGTCGTGCCGTCGGGTCCTGTGATGGTCTTGCAATCAACTAAGAGCAGGTGTGTATCGGTACCGCCGTATGGCAGCCGCAAGCCGCGCGCTTCCAGCTTTGATGCCAGGCGCCGGGCATTGGCCAGCGTCTCCCGCTGCAAGGCTCGGAACTGCTCGCCCCCCGCGAGGCGCAGGGCAACCGCCAGCCCAGCCATCGTGTTGATGTGAGGTCCGCCTTGTTCGCCGGGGAAGACCGCGCGATCGAGCTGGCGCGCCAGGTCTTTGCGATGGCTGATGAGGACGGCGCCGCGCGGCCCGTTTAGCGTTTTGTGGCTGGTGAAGCTGACGACATCGGCGATGCCAACCGGGTTGGGATAGACGCCCGCAGCAATCAAGCCAGCCACATGGGCGACATCAGCCAGCAAGTACGCGCCAACCTCATCGGCGATGCTGCGATAGGCGTCCCAATCGGCGGCATACGGGTAGCTGCTGAAGCCGCCGATGATCAGGCGCGGCCCGCGCTCCTGCGCGAGCTGGCGGATTTGCTCATAGTCGATGCGCTCGGATTCGGGGTCGATCGTGTAGCTAACGATGTTGTAGTTGAGGCCGCTGCGGTTCACCGGGCTGCCATGCGTGAGATGGCCCCCCATAATCAAATCCATGCCCATGACCGTGTCGCCGACATCTAGCAATGCGCTGTAGACAGCGTTGTTGGCGGGCGCGCCCGAAAGCGGCTGAACATTGACGTAAAGCTCGTCCGCCCCTAGCCCATTGGCGGCAAAAAGCTCAGCCGCCCGCCGGCGAGCCAACGACTCAAGGATATTCGCGTATTCCGTGCCCTTGTAATAGCGCTGGTCGGCATGGCGGCGGAACTCTGGCAGCCGCTGCTGATAATCCAGAATCTCGCTCTGAGGCAGTCGACGCGTAGTCTCCAGCGGATAGCCCTCGGCGTAAATGTTGTGGAAAGGAGAGCTGAGAGCGCTGCGGACGGCGAAGGGCACGCTGCTCTCCGATGGAATCAGAATCAGTTTTTCCTGTTGCCGCGCCGTCTCGTGGCGGATCAAGTCGGCGACATCTGGGTCAAGCTCGTCGACGCCACCGCGAAAGAGAAAATCGTTGACAGTCATGGCTGGCAGGCGCTCCTGGAAGGTCTCATCTTAAGGGCAATTCTATCATGGCGCCGGGTTAGGGACTATGCAGAGTCGCCCAGTCACTCATCGGCCGCTGTCAATTGCCCGCGGCTGGCGCGGCTCTCATGAAGGCGCTGCTGTCATCAAATCGCTGGCTGCGGCAGCGGCCGCTTTCGATACAAGCGATGATCTCATCAGCCAGGACCTGCGCCAGAAATTCATGCAGCGGCGGACCATAATGCTTCGTTGCGCTCCAGTATTCATCATCTATGTGCAAGGGCTGCAAGTAGTCCTCAAAGGCGATGTAGTGATAAGACTCTCGGCTGTGCTCGAGCAAGAAATCGTAAATGGGGCGCGGGCGCGGCAAGTTGCTGAAATAGCGCCGTAGATGGCTTTGCAGCGGCAGATGCAGGACGACAAATTCTGCCTCGCTGTCTATGACATCTTTGGCGAAGGCATCGATAATCGCCTTGCCCAGCTCCCCGCCTTCGCTGCCGGGCTCGTAGATGCCAGCTTCAGTATCGGCTTGCCGCAACGCTTCAAAGACGAGGCTCAATAGCCGGCTGCCCGACCACCAGCGCGCAGCCTGGAAGCGGCTCTTATAATAAAATTCGTAGGGCGCGAGCGGGTGATCGCTGAAGTTTTCAAAGACCGCCATCAACTGTTCGGGCGGCAGGGTTGGCACATTCAGCAGTTGAAGCTCGCCCTCGAGCAAGACGAAGCGCGGCTTGGAAAACGCAGGTCCGCTGCGATGGAGCAATTGCCGGAATACGTTGACATTCCGCTTCAAGTTTTCTGGCTGGAGGCCAAAAATGACGATATCCGGCTGGTAGCTTTTGCCCAACTGCTGCCAGCGCAGAAAAGCCTGCCCCATGCCATAAGCGCCAAGGCCGAAGTTCAACACTTCCGCGCGGATGCCAGCCTCGTTCAGCGTCTGCCCCAGCCGATAGCCCCAGGTCTCGTCATCGCTGACATCATCGCCGGCGGTGAAAGAGTCGCCGAAAATGGCAATGCGCAGCGTATCCGCTGCCGGCGCCAGCTCGTATTCCCGCCGCGAGCGAAAGCCGGCGCTGTTTATCGTAAACGCGCCCGCCTGGCGTACTGAATTCGGGCGAAAGGTCCAGCCGGTCGCGTCATCGTAAATGACGATCGCATGCTCTTTGTTGACGATGTAATGCTCGATTTGCCCGCGCAATTCATGGACCGGCAGCGCCCGGGGCGCTAGCGCGAATCGCAGGAATGTGAAGCGCCCGTCCGCGTCGGTGTGGCCAGCAATGCGGACCGCCGCCTCAAGCAGCATCAATGTCAGCAAGACGGCGCTGATGACGATGAGGACCTTTGCGAAAAACGGGCGGCGCAAGAAATTTTCCCCCTATGCTGCCTGCTAGATCGCAACAGGCTTAGGTTCATTAAGATTGGCTGTCGTCGAGCTTCAATTATACAGTCGCTTATGCATTCGCTGCCCAATCGAGGTCGCCGCTGTGAAGATCAATGGGCTTGGTGAAATAGGCGCGGATTTCGGCAGCGGGCGCTTCTCGACAGTTGCGCCGACAATTGCGCGACATATGCGTCTTTGACAATCTTGCCGACGGTCTATACAATCCTAGACGTTTGCGGCTCGTGTTGAGCCCTTATCTGTCAGACTTTGAAAGCCGTACCGAGGCTTGTATTGGGGACGAAATCACAATGAAGGAATACCAGACGGAAAATATCAGAAATGTCGCCTTAGTTGGGCATCAAAGTTGTGGCAAGACATCGTTGGTGGAGGCGCTCTTGCACAGCACCGGCGCCACGAGTCGCATGGGGCATATTTCCGAATCGAACATGATCTCGGATTGGGATGATGAAGAGAGAGAGCGGGGCTTGTCGCTATCCACATCTTTGGTGCCGATTGAATTTAACGATATGAAGATCAATGTCTTGGATACGCCGGGCTTCACCGATTTTCAGGGCGAGCTCAAGAATGCAATCTTGGCGGCTGATTCGGTCATTGTCGTGGTTGACGCGGTTTCCGGCGTCGAAGTGGGGACGGAGCTGGCTTGGGAATACGCCCGCATCAGCGAGCAGCCGATCATTGTCGTCATCAACAAGATGGATCGCGAAAATGCCAATTATGATGTCGTTCTCGACCAGCTGCAAAGCCAATTTGATGATTACAAATTCATTCCGATTATGCTGCCTCTGGGGCAGCAGGCGGATTATCGGGGCGTCGCCAATGCCCTGACGCAGAAAGCATACTTGGGCGCTGGCGCAGACCGGTCCGAGCTGCCGGCAGAGTATGCCGACGCGCTGGAAGAGGCGCATATGGAATTGATGGAAGCAGCCGCCGAAGCCGACGACGACCTGCTGGAGAAGTATTTTGAGGAAGAGACCCTGTCATTTGACGAGATTCGCGATGGCATGCGCAAGGCATCGCGCTCGCCCGAATTGAAAACAGTGCCCGTGTTCACTACCTCAGCCACCGAAAACATCGGTACTATCCCCCTGCTCGAGGCGCTGGTCGCCTACACCACGGCGCCAAACGAGCGGCGCGTCAATATCATGCGCGGCGATGAAGCCGATGTGCTGGGTACGCCCCATGCCGATGGCGACCCGCTGGTGGCTTATGTCTTCAAGACATTGAATGACCGCTTCGTCGGGACGCTGAATTACTTCCGCGTCTTTTCCGGCACGATATCCAGTGATGGCCGCTACCGCAATTCAAACAGCGGGGCGAGCGAACGATTCAATTCGCTATTTGTCATGCGCGGCAAAGAACAGCTGCCAGCCACCAAATTGCACGCGGGCGATATTGGCGTGGTCGCAAAGTTGACCGATACCAAGACCGGCGATACCTTCCTCGATGCCGATTCTAATATCCGCGTACTCGCGCCAGATTTCCCCGCCCCGCTTTATATGCTGGCGGTGACGCCGCGGGGGCAGGCGGATAGCGCCAAGATGGGACCCACGCTCAGCAATCTATGCGATGCCGACCCAACTTTGCGCTGGCGGCAGGACGGCGATACGCGGCAGACTGTGCTCGAAGGCATGGGGCAAATCCACCTCGATGTTACCTTGAAGCGGGCGGAAGCCCTAGGCGTCGGCATCGATACCGACATGCCAAAAGTGCCATATCGCGAGACGATCACAAGCGATGCCGAAGCGAGTTATACCCACAAAAAACAGACCGGCGGCGCCGGGCAATACGGCCGCGTGGATCTCAAGGTAGAGCCGACGGTCGAGGGCTTCGAGTTCGAGTCGTCGGTCTTTGGCGGGGCGATATCTCAGCAATTCGTCTCATCGACCGAGAAGGGCATTCGCGCCGTGCTGCCGGATGGCGTCATCGCCGGCTTCCCGGTTGAGCGGGTTAAGGTCAATGTCTTTGATGGCAAAGAGCACCCGGTCGATTCAAAAGACATTGCCTTCCAAATCGCAGGGCGGGAGGCTTTCCGCGACGCCTTCCGCAAGGCGAAACCGGTTTTGCTGGAGCCGATTATGGATGTCCGCATTACTGTGCCCGAGTCCATGATGGGCGATATCATGAGCGATTTGAATACCCGCCGCGGACGAGTGCAAGGCATGGACACGATTGGCATCAAAAGCGTGGTCACGGCTGAAGTGCCGCTTTCCGAGATGCTGCGCTACGGCAACGACTTACGCTCGATGACTGGCGGGCGCGGCATCTACACGATGGATTTCAACCGCTATGACAAAGTGCCGTCTTACGTTCAAGACGAGATCGTCGAGGCGGCTTCGGCACAGTAGCCTGGCAGCCCTTTGCGCGATTTCAATATGAAAGAAAAAAATGAAAGAAAAAAGCGAGACCCCGGGGTCTCGCTTTTTTCTTTGCGCCGCAGCTTGCCTGGGCTTGGGCAATCGTTTAGCCTGGTTCGCTCTCGGGCTCGGTGGCTTCTTTATTGTCTGAGCCATTCTGTTCAGCCCCTTGCGGTTCGCGCCAGTGCTTGGTGACGGATTCTGGCAAGATGTCTTGCAAGTCGTCTTCAGCGCCCAGTATGCTCAAGACTTCTTCGCGCTCGACCGTTTCTTTCTCCAGCAGCGCCTGGGAAAGCGCATCCAACTCGTCGCGATGCTCGTCTAATAACTTGCGGGTTTCCCGGTACGCAACATCGATAATGCGCTTGATTTCGGCATCAAGCTTGGCGGCGGTGTCATCGCTGTAATCGCGCCCGCTGGCGATCGAGTAGCCGAGGAAGGGCTGCTCTGAGTCGTCGCCGTAATTGACCATGCCGACCGAGTCGCTCATGCCAAACATCTTGACCATGCGGCGGGCGATCTGGGTTACCTGTTGAATGTCGTTGGCGGCGCCGGTGGTAACATCGTCAAAGACGATCTCTTCGGCGATGCGGCCAGCCAAGCCAACACGAATGAAGGCTTCCAACTGCTTGCGTGATTGATGCAGCGAATCGTCTTTTGGCATATAGAAGGCGACGCCGAGCGCGCGCCCACGCGGGATTATTGTCGTCTTCAACAGCGCCATCGCATCGGGAATGAGGAAGGAAACCAGCGCGTGCCCCGCTTCGTGATAGGCGGTAATGCGTCGATCCTTTTCATTAGAAAGCGGCGGGCGTTTGGTGCCCAGGCGAATGCGTTCATATGCGGTCGTGAAGTCGGACATGGTGATCAAGCGGCGGCTGAAACGAGCCGCGTGCATAGCCGCTTCGTTGGCGAGGTTGGCGATATCAGCGCCGGAGAAGCCGATAGTCGCCCTTGCCAGCGATTCCAACTCGACATTGTTGCCGAGCGGCTTATTCTTGGTGTGGATTTTGAGGATATCGTGCCGCCCCTTGACATCGGGCAGGTCGACCGTGATCTGCCGATCGAAGCGCCCGGGCCGCAGCAGCGCCGGGTCCAGCACATCGGGGCGATTGGTAGCGGCAATCATGACGATATTGGTATCGTTATCGAAGCCGTCCATTTCCGAAAGCAGTTGGTTCAGCGTCTGTTCGCGCTCATCATGGCCCCCGCCCAAGCCGGTGCCGCGGCGCCGGCCGACAGCGTCAATCTCATCGACAAAGATGATGGCGGGCGCATTTTCTTTGGCGCGCTTAAAAAGATCACGCACCCGAGAGGCACCAACGCCGACGAACATCTCAACAAACTCGGAGGCGGCAATGCTGAAGAAAGCCACGTTGGCTTCGCCGGCTACCGCGCGCGCCATCAAAGTCTTGCCGGTGCCGGGTGGCCCAATCAGCAGGACGCCCCGCGGCACTTTAGCGCCGACCTTGACATATTTCTCCGGCTGCTTGAGAAAGTCCACAACTTCTTCAAGCTCCATCTTTGCCGCGTCCTGCCCCGCGACATCTTCAAAATTCATGGTCGGCATTTCCGGCGATTTCTCCCGCGCCTGCGATTGGCCAAAGGAGAAGATGCCGTTCATCTGGCCCTGCGCGCGGCGCCCCATCCAGACGAAGAAACCAATGATGAGCACAAGCGGCAAGAAATTGATGAGCAGCGTCAGCCAGGTGGATGGCTGCGTCCAACTGCTGTCAATGGTCTCCACGTTGCGCTCATGCGCCATGCTCAAAAGCTCGGCGCCGGCGTAAGGCGGCAGCTGCGCCGAAAAGCGGCTGACATTCTGCATGCGGCCCGAAGCCGTTGGCACGATGATGCCGCTCCTGAAAGTTCCGCTGACGGCGACATTATCCTGAAAATGAAGCAGGCTGACGTTATTCATCGTCAACTGTTCATAGACCTGCGAGTAAGCGATTTCCGGTGTGGAGGAGAACCCGCCAAATAAGCCGGGTGAAGAAATCAGCGCCAGAATCATGACCAGGACCAGCAAACCTGGCGAAATCCATTTGCGCCAATTCGGCGGTCGCTGTGGCGGCCGGGGGCTGTTGCCGCTGTCCCGGCTTTCGTCATTGTCGTTGTCGTTATTTTCCCAAAACTGCATCGATTGATCGTAGCCTCGACAAGCGGTCTGTATAGCCTGAGTATACCGTATCAGCGGACCGAATTGCGCAAGTATTGTCTTAGAAAGCGGCGCCACTGCCCAGTACACGGTTCAGCCTAAGTTGATGATAACATGAAATACGAGCGATTTCGCCGGTCGGTTGCGGCGCCGCCTGAAGAAGGCGAGAATGCAGGCGCGCTGGCGCAGCCATTTTGAAGCGCGAATCACGATTTAACTTCGGGCGAATCTCCGTTATGCTTCTGGGAACTGATTGCTAGATCGAGCGCCTAAAGACATGCGAACCGAACGAGACCGAGCATGAATCGATTAAAAGACGAGACCAGCCCCTACCTGCTGCAGCACGCCGATAATCCGGTTGATTGGCATCCCTGGGGCGAAGCGGCTTTCCGCCTGGCGCAGGAGCAAGATAAGCCGGTCTTGCTAAGCGTCGGCTACAGCACTTGCCACTGGTGCCATGTGATGGCGCATGAAAGCTTCGAAGACGACGCGACGGCAGAGATGATGAACGCGCTCTTCGTCAATGTCAAAGTCGATCGGGAAGAGCGCCCCGATGTCGATGACATTTATATGGGGGCGGTGCAGGCGATCGCCGGGCAGGGCGGCTGGCCCATGACGGTATTCCTGCTGCCGGACGGCCGACCATTTTACGGCGGCACCTATTATCCCAAAGAGCGCCGCTACGGCATGCCCTCGTTCAGGCAGCTCATGGACGCCGTGCATGACGCGTACCGCAATCAGCGAGAGAACTTGGAACAGCAAGCGGCAAACCTGCACCAGGCACTAAAGCGTGATGCGCTGGCAATCGGCCGCGACGACGACAGCGGGCTGACAGCCGACATGCTTGACGAAGCGGCGGCTGCCCTGCTATCGACTATCGACCGCGAACATGGCGGCTTTGGCACCCAGCCGAAATTCCCCAACCCAATCAGTCTCGAATTTCTGCTGCGTTATCACGCGCGGGCCGGGCACGAGGAAGCCCTCAACCTGGTGGCATTCACGCTGCGTCAAATGGCAGCTGGCGGGATTTACGATCAGATAGGCGGCGGCTTCGCCCGCTACAGCGTCGATGCCCATTGGCTGGTGCCGCACTTCGAGAAAATGCTTTACGACAATGCTCAGCTGAGCCGCCTCTACCTGCATGCCTGGCAGATCACCGGCGACAAATCTTTTCGAGCGATTGCAGAAGACATCTACGATTACATTCTGCGCGAGATGACCGCGCCAGCTGGCGGCTTCTACAGCGCCACCGATGCCGACAGCGAGGGCGAAGAGGGCAAATTCTTCGTCTGGACTATCGAAGAAGCGGCGGCCGCGCTGCAGCCCATAAGCGAGGACCTGCCACGCGCGCTGGAGATCGCCATCGAAACCTACGGTCTGACGCCGCAAGGCAACTTTGAAGGCTCGAATATCTTGCATCGTCCCCGCCCCTTGGCAGAGACCGCCAGTGTCCTGGGCTTGTCACTCGCTGAACTGAACGCTGCATTGGCAATGATTAAGGACCAGCTCTACGCCATTCGCGCGGAGCGGGTGCCGCCGGGCTTGGACGACAAGATTCTGACTTCTTGGAACGGCTTGATGCTGGCGAGCTTGGCGGAGGCGGCTCGCGCGCTGAATCGCGAAGATTACCTGGCGGCGGCGCGGCGCGCGGGCGATTTCATGCTCAAGCGCATGATGGACGAGAGCGGTCGATTGTATCGGACGCACAAAGACGGGCGGAGCAAGCTCAAGGGCTATTTGGAAGATTACGCCAACATGATTGACGCGCTGCTGGAGCTTTATCAGTCCACCTTTGAGGAAGGCTGGTTTGCGGCGGCGCGGCGGCTGGCTGATGTCGCGCTATTGCGCTTCCCGGCGGCTGATGGCGCTTTCTATGACACCAGCGACGATCACGAAGCCCTAATTGTCAGGCCCCGCAACTTGCAGGACAATGTCACGCCATCGGGCAATGCGATGATGGCGAAGCAGCTCCTGCGCTTGGCTGCTTATACCGGCGAGGCGCGTTATGACCTGGCGGCGCGTGAGGTGCTGCGGAAACTGTCGGATGCGATGCGGCAGTATCCACAGGCTTTCGCCGAATCCTTGAATGCGGCTGATATGCTGGTGGGCGGCATCGCCGAAGTGGCGATCATCGGCGGCGAGAGTGACGAGACGACAGTAGAGGTCTTGGACCTGCTGCAAAAGCCTTTCCACCCAAACCTGGTGCTGGCTTTTGCCAGCGACGATGTCCTGCGGCCGGGCAGCATCCCGCTCTTGAACGGGCGAACCAAATCTAATGGGGCGACTACCATTTATGTCTGCCGCAATTTCATCTGCGAAATGCCGGTGACAAGTGCCGCCGCTGCCGAGGCATTGCTGTCCGCGCGATGATAGCCTTCAGGCGCTGCGCCGCTGCGGCTAGGGCGGTCCTGCGATTGTCGCTGCTTCTGCTAGCGTTGCGGCGGGCTTGCTGATGATGCAGGAACGTCAGGCGGGGCAGGATTATTTCAAGACCTTGCTGCAAACAGTCGCCGGGCAAGCATTCAGCGCCGCTGGTTATCAATTCGAGCGCGCGCCTCTGCAATGGGCGGGCGGGAAGTATCGCTTTGTGAAAGCTTTTTCTGACGGAGCCTTTGGCTTGATTGATTTCCAAGTGCTTGTCTACAGCGATACGATGTGGTCGGGCGGGGCGTCGTCGCGTTTCAAAGTGCAGCTTACCCGCTCTAGCGACCGCCATGGCTTGGCGCGCGGACGGGCTGGGCCGCTCACGCGGGGGCTGAGCCAACTGGTAGTTGAGGACTTTGGCGTGGCGATTTTGCCAGCCGCTGACCACTGGTGGACTTTTCATGACACGGAGTCCCTGGGGGCGGCGCTGGCGGAAGCGGGGCATCTCATTATCGGATATGGCTTGCCCTGGCTGGCTCGCGAGCTGCTGCCGCCGGCGGACGAGAATAGCGGCGGCCTGGCTTGACAAGCGACGGTCCACTTCGTACTATGACTGATAAAGCTCAATTTCGCGGCTCAATTCGCGTGAACCCTCACCGACTGCTGGCATTGGTATGTTGCTTCTTGGCGAGCGGCTGCAACTTTCGCAGCTTGGACTTGCCGCTGCCGACGCCAGATGAAGACAACATCATTTACATCACGGCGACGCCGCGGCCCATCATGGCGCAGGCGCCGCCAACCAGCACCCCGACCGAGCCACCGCCGACGCCGGCAATCGATGCCAATCAACTGCTGCAATTAGGCGAGAGCTACACGCGCAACGGCTACCTGGAAGACGCGGCTGGCATTTATCGCCGCTTGCTGAACTACGGCGCGGCGGTTGAGCCAGAGCTGCGCGCCGAAGCCGGCTTCCGCTTTGGGCAGGTCGCTTTGCGCGCCGGCTATTTTGAGCAGGCAGGCGATGCCTTCAGTATGTACATCGACCAATTCCCGGGCGGGGCAAGGCTGGCGCAAGCCCATTTCTTGCGTGCCGATGCCCGCTTGGGCTTATCGAATTGGGGCGCGGCGATCACCGATCTTCAGCAATATCTGTCCCTGCGCCCCGGCTTGATCGACAGCTACGCTTATGAACGAATTGCCGATGCCCAGCTCGCCCTGGGCCAGACGGAGGCGGCGCTGGAAAATTATGCCAAGGCGATTAGCGCCAAGCGCTCCAAGGTGCCGCTGCTGATTCTGCGCGAGAAACTGGCGCAGATTTACATCAATCTCGGGCGCTCCGCCGACGCGGTGGCTCAGTATGATGCGATTTTGGCGGTCGCTCGCAATATCCCGTATCGCGCCAACATCTCATTGACGGCGGCGCAAACGGCGCTAACGGGCGTCGATACCGAGGCCGGCTTGGCCCGCCTGCGAGCGGTGGCGGAGAATTACCCCGGCACGTCCGCGGCTTGGCAAGCGCAAGACCAGCTGGCGCGGCATGGCGCCGCCGTTGGTGGCTTTCGCCGTGGGCAAGCCGCCTTCATCGCCGGCGATGCGCAAGCGGCGATCGAGGCTTTTAATGAATTCACAACGACGCAAACTGCCTCCGCGATTCCAGCCGAGCTGTTTCTGCTGCTCGGGCGGGCTTATCGACAGATAGGCAATTTCGATGCCGCCACGGTTGCGTTTCAGACGCTGATCGACCGTTATCCGCAGGCGCCGCTCTTGGGCGACGCCTTGCTGGAACGAGGGCGGACGCGCTTTCTCGCCGGTGATAATCCGGCGGCGATCCAGCTTTATCTGGCGCTGGCACAAGAATACGATTACCTGGCTGAGGCGGCCGGTGAAGCGCTCTGGCGGGCGGCTTACCTGTATGGCACTGATGGTCAAACGGTCCTCTCGCGGCAGGTCTTCACGCGCCTGGCGGATACCTATCCCGACCACGAGCTGACCACAAATGGGCTTTTCATCGCGGCGTCGGCGGCTGTCCGTGCTGAAGAATGGGGCAGCGCCGAAAGTTTATATGGAAGAATCGCGGCGCTGGCGACGGGCGAGGATCAAGCGGCCGCTTATCTGTGGCTGGGCCGCATTGCCCTGCGCCGTGATGATACGACCGCGGCCAAGCAAGCGTTTTCCCGGGCAATCACCGCCGCCCCCGACAGTTATTTCGCCGCCCGCGCCGGGGACTTCCGCCTTGATCAGCCGCCCTTTCAAGCGCCCAGCGCCTTTCGATTCGACTTCGACGAAGCAGCCGACCGTCAAACAGCCGAAGACTGGCTGCGCCGCCAATTTGATATCGAAGCCGCGACGGATCTTTGGCGCTTGACCGACGCGCTGGAAAAGGACCCGCGCATGATACGGGGCCGCGAGCTGCTAACGGTGAGCGCCTTTGACGAGGCTTTCAGCGAGTTTGAGGACCTGGTGGACGAAGCGCGTGACAAGGGCGATGTCTTGAGCAGCTACCGCCTGGCGGTCTATCTGCGCGGGCTGGGCGCCTACCGCGAGAGCATCATCGCGGCTGCTGATGTGATTATCGCCGCGGGCTTGGGCACGCTTCAAGCGCCGCCTTATATCGCCCGTCTGCGTTTCCCAGCCTATTACATTGACCTGATCCAAGCAGAGGCGGCTGAACGCGCGCTGGACCCCCTGCTGATGCTCTCTCTGATACGGCAGGAGAGCCTCTTCAATACCTTTGCCAGAGCCGCAGCCAGCGAAAAAGGCTTGATGCAGGTTATCCCGCCGACAGCGCAATACATCGCCGATAAGTTAAATTGGCCCGATTATCAACACGCGGATCTATTCCGCCCTTATGCGGGCATTGCCTTCGGCGCTTTCTATCTGGATGAGCAGTTGACCCTCTTCGACCGAAACGCGGTTGTCGCGCTCGCGGCTTACAATGCCGGTCCTGGGCGCGCCTATGACTGGAACGCCCTTTCCGGCGGCGACCCCGATTTGTTTATGACGGCGATAACGATCGATTCAACCCGGCATTACGTCCAGTACATTTATCGCAATTATAATATCTATCGCGAGCTTTATGGCGCGAGCGAATGAGCGCGACCGGGCGGCAAAACGACGGCGAGATCGCGGACGCTTGCGCAAATCTCAGCGCCGCTTTCGGTGTTATTAATAGTGATGATGGTCGCGCTTGACCAGCTGTTGGATGTGCTAAACTGATAGCGAAGGATCTTCCGGGGCAAAAGGTAGTCATGCAAGCCCAGCGTCTGCTCGAGAATTTACAAGCCCAACACAACAAAGAACTTGACGACTTCTTTGGCAGCCCCCGTTTGATAGATGAGGTGCATAGCGCGCCTCCCTTTGCGGCGGTGAAGCGCGTCGCTGTTTTGACGGAATCCTTCTTGCCGAAAGTGGACGGCGTGGTCAAAACAGCCTTTCTGACCCTGCGCTACCTGCAAGAGACCGGGCGCGAGGTGCTGGTCTTTGCGCCGGATATCGCCGTCGATCAAGTCGGGAACTCGCAGGTTATCCCGCTGCCGTCGATTAGCCTGCCACAAGCGCCGGAGACGCGCATGGCGCTGCCGAACCCGGTGGTGGCGCGGCATATCGAGGACTTCAATCCGGATCTGATCCACCTCTTCAGCCCGGCGGCGATGGCGGTGAACGGCATGGCGGTGGGAAGGCACCTGAATCTGCCGGTGATTGCAAATTATCAGACGGACTTGCCCGGCTACACCGAGCACTACGGCTTTCCTTTGCTCTCGGGTCCGGTCAATCGCTGGCTGCGCTACATCCACAATGGCTGCCACCTGACGCTGGCGCCGACGCGAACCATCATTCGGCAGCTGCGCGCGGTGGGTTATCGCCGGGTTCGCCACTGGGGGCGCGGCGTGAATACCGAGCGCTTCAGCCCGCGGCACGCTCGTCCCGAGATGCGCCGCCGGCTCTTGAATGGGCGCGACCCGGCTTCCCTTCTCTGCCTCTTTGTCGGCCGCCTCGCGCAAGAAAAGCGCGTTGACCTGCTGCGAGATGTCGCCCAGATGCCCGGCGTGGCGCTGACCATAATCGGCGACGGCGCCTTGCGCGAAGAACTCGAAACCGCCTTCGCCGAGACCGATGTCCACTTCACCGGTTATCTGATTGGCGATGAGCTGGCGCAAGCCTATGCCAGCGCTGATGTATTTGTCTTTCCCGGCGAATACGAGACCTTTGGCCAAGTCATCCAAGAAGCGATGGCATCGGGCTTGCCAGCGGTGGTGGTGAAAGCAGGGGGCGCGCCAGAAGTCATCGCGGACGGCTTGAGTGGCATCGCCGTAGAGCCGACCGCAGCCGCCTTCGCCGCGGAAATCCAGAAGCTGCGCGATCAGCCAATTATCAGGCAGGCGATGAGCCGCAAGGCGCGCGCAATGGCGGAGCAGCGCCCCTGGTCGGCATTGATGGCGCAGTTGGAAGGCTACTACGAAGAAGCTTACACCATGAACCAACGCTTCAAGCGCTTGTTCGGCTACACGCGCTACCACATGCCGCTTTCCATACCGGCGCAGTTGGTCCGCCGCCCCAAGAGCCTCTTCAAGCCAGACACAATCTTTACTCGCAAACTGTGAAGCCATCCCGATGCCAAATCAGCCAAGCAGAAAGACGCTCGCCCTTATCTCCCACGATGGAAAAAAGGCCGACATGGTCGCCTTTGTCATGGATCACAAAGAGCGGCTGCGCCAGTTTGATCTGGTCGCGACTCATACAACGGGTGCGCTCATTCGGAAAAAGACGGGTCTCAAGGCGCGCTGTATGCTGTCGGGTCCTTATGGCGGCGATGCCCAGATTGCGGCTCAGGTGGCCGAAGGAAGCGTGCACGCGGTTTTCTTCTTCCTCGATCCGCTCGGCAAGCATCCGCATGACCCAGACATTCAGGGGCTGCTGCGCATCTGCAATGTGCATAACGTGCCGCTGGCTACCAATGTCGCGACGGCTGCGCTGCTCATCAATGCCTGATTCAGCGCCGATCTTATACGTTTCTTGCTTAGTTGGCGGGCTTTGCTGCGGCATAATCAAAACCGGGAGCGCGGCGGGCTTCGCTGCTTGGCAGCCCGCGCGGTGGCCTGCGCTCTAATTTGCAGTGATGAAACGAGGCTGAAGCGTGCCGGAAATTGATCCCGTCATTCTGGAATGGGTGACGCAGGCGAAAGCGGGCGACTCGGATGCCTTTGCCGAGCTGCTCTACCTCTTTCAGGACCCGGTTTACAACCTGTGCTATCGCATGTTGGGCGAAGGCGGCGAAGCGGAAGACGCGACCCAGGAGACATTTCTGCGCGTCTATAAGAATTTACATCGCTACGACACGACCCGTCCCTTCAAAACTTGGCTGCTGTCCATTGCCTCCAATCACTGCATCGACCGGCTGCGGAAGCGCCGAATGCAGTTTGTTTCCTTGGATGATGAGCCGACGGCGGCCGCGCTCGCCCTAAGCAGCAAAGACCCCACGCCAGAACAAGCGGCTGTTGCCGGCGAGCTTAGTGGTTTCATACAGAGCCTCTTGCTTCAGCTGGACGAGCACTATCGGCTTGCGGTTGTTTATCGGTACTGGTTTCATTATTCATACGCGGAGATTGCCGAACTCATGGATACGACCGAAAGCGCCATAAAGAGCCGGCTGCATCGCGCGCGCAAGAAACTGGCCGCACTGCTGGAAACGGCAAACCAGTTTGACAGCCAAAGCGATGACCGGCTGGCCGACCCCCTACCGAAAGGAAGTTGAGATGTCCCAGGAGCGAGACCCGCGGCAGCAGTTGATGCAAGACGCGATCGATGGACAGCTTAACGAGGAGATGGCGCGTAGACTGGTCGATATTTTGGGCAGCGACCGCTCAGCCGCGCGCGAGTATGACCGTTTGCGGCGGGTAGACAATTTGCTAAAACGAGCGCCACAGCAGCGCGCGCCAGCCCGCTTGGCCGCAACCATCATGGCGCGCTTGGCGCAGCGAGTCCAAGCCGAAACGGCGCTGGCTGATTTGCCGCCCGAAACGCAGCAGGTGATGATGCTCTGCCTGTCTGCCTCGATGATGGCGATGATGCCCATGATGGAAGCAGCCTCCTGGCTCGTTCTGAATGCCCAGCGGGATCCAGAGCTTTTGAGCAATGTCGTGATCGAAACCATCGGCTGGATGACGCTGGTCACGGATGCCTTGATTCAGCTATTGCAAGATGCGGAGAATCGGGCGCGCAGCGAACCCGAACTAGCGACCGCCACCCTGGCGCTCACCCCGTATTTGCTGCGCTCCGTGCTCGATTACCTCGACGAATTGCCGCAGATGGACTAGCGCCAATCAACTGGGGCGGCGGCCGTTTCCAGTGATTGACGCTGGCCGAGAGCATAAATGGTCCTTGCCGCGTCGGGTCGCGCTGCCTTAGCTATCGCCGTCTGGGATCATCTCAATCTTGCGCACCTTGTAGGTAACTAAACCGTCGGGCACGTCCACCTTGACGCGAGCGCCGACCTTCTGACCCAAGAGCGCTTTGCCCACCGGCGAATCGAGCGAAACGCCGCGCCGCCCGTGCGTAATCTCTTCGTGATCCAGCAGATCCAGCGTGAATTCTTCCTTTTCCGCCGTGTCGTAAACGGTCACTCGATTGCCGGCTGTGATCGTGTTCGGGTCTTCATCGGCATCGATTATCTCGGCGCGCGCCAATACATTCTGCAAATGAGACACGCGTTCATCAAGCCGTTCCTTGGATACCATCGCATCAAAGAAAACCGCCTCTTCGCCCTGGTCGTCTTCGCGCGCTTCGGCGAGCATTTCGGCGACCTTGGTGTTTTCTTCGCTGGTTAATATGTTGAGCTCGCGCTGCAGCTTCTGGTAGCCTTGCCGCGTCAATTGAATGCGTCGTTCTGTCATGTCATCGTCCTTTCGAATTGCAATCACCGAACTGTATGGTGACCAGTGCTAAAGGTCTTGACCCGCGCGGTCGCAGACGGCAAACACTTCAATTAGATGAAGCGCCCTGCCCACCGGACAGGACGCATCGCGACCGCTCTCTGATCAAAAGTAACCGTATTCTATAAGAAACTCGTCAGCTTGGCAAACCGAGAGCCGTATTATAGAACCAGTGAATTACTGATATAAGGCTTGCTTGTGCTGAGTTGTAGGGGCGATCCTTGGATCGCCCAAAATCTGCTTCTGCAACTGTGGGCGACACAAGTGTCGCCCCTACATCTAGGTTATCCGTATACAGAATTTCGGTCTGCATATCCTCGCATTCACCACTCCCGCCGTGTGGAACCAGTGAATTACTGATGGTCCTGCTCATAGACTTCCGGATTAACACAAGTGGGCAGCCGCTCGCCACGCAGCCCGGCGATCACGTTGTCCACCGCCATCTCAGCCATCTTCGCGCGCGTGGCAACGCTGGCGCTGGCGATATGGGGCACAATCAGGCAATTATCCAATGTCAGCAGCGGGTCATCCAGCGGGATTGGTTCAGGGTCGGTCACATCGAGCCCAGCCGCCAAGATTTCCCCAGCGCGCAAAGCCCGGTAGAGCGCTGCTGGATCAAGCACACTGCCGCGCGCGGTATTGATTAAAATAGCCGTCGATTTCATCAGCCCTAATTCCCGATCGCTGATCATATGATGCGTCTCGTCTGTTAGGGGCACATGCATGCTGACGAAGTCGCTTTGTGCCAGCAAGTCGTCCAGGCTGACCTTTTCCCCGCCTAGCTGACGGATTTCGGCTTCGGTTTCCAGGCTGTTTACCAGCAGGCGCATGTTGAAGCCTAAGGCGCGGCGGGCGACGGCGGCGCCGATTCGTCCGCTGCCGATGATGCCCAAGGTGGCGCCAAATACATCCTGCCCAGCCAAGACAGTTGGGTGCCAGGTGCGCCACTTGGCATCCTGGATGTATTGACGCCCTTCCGGGATGCGGCGCGCCACCGCCATCAGCAGGGCAAAGGCGAAATCGGCCGTGGTTTCCGTCAAGACGCCAGGCGTATTGCCGACTGGGATGCCACGCTGGCTGGCAGCCTCAATATCAATATTGTCGAAACCGACCGCCATGTTGCTGATGACTTTGAGATTGGGACCAGCATCCATTAACTGCGGATCAATGCGGTCAGTCAACAAGCAGAGCAAACCCGCGAGGTCGCCCATTTTCCCGAAGATGAGCTCATAGTCAGGCGGCAGGAAGTCTTCCCAAACTTCCAGATCGCAATGCTGATGTAAGCGTTCCAGCGTTGTCCCCGGCATTTTACGAGTGGCGAATACCTTGTATCTGCTCATGCTTGCGCTCCTCATGACCTTTGCCGCGCGCGATTATAACGCAGATTCCCGCGCGCAGGAATTGACAGCCCGGCGGGTCCTGTATGGAACTCAGGTCTCGCCATCGCCGCTCAAAGCACCGTGTCGAGCGATACTTTGACCAAGGTCCCGCGGTTCGGCACGCTGCCAATGGCGATTGCGCCGCCGCTGCCTTCGATGAACGCTTTCGCCAAGTGCAAGCCTAAGCCTAAGCCGGGATTATCTGCTGAGGCTTGCCAGAAGGGGAGGAAGGCTGTTTGTTTGTTGGTGAGCCGAAAGCCCTTGCCACGGTCGAGAATCTTGAAATCGACGCGGTAGCCGAAGTCTTGGGTATTGATGCTCACGTTTCTGACACCACTATGTCGCCGAACATTATGCGCCAACTCGGCAAAGGCATAAGTCAGCAAAGATTCGTCGCCGATGATTAGAAAGCGCTCCGGCGGCTCTTCCAGCTCCATGTTCTTGAGGATGGATTTCATGCGCTGTATCAGCACGGCGCCGTCAAACTCGTCGCTTTTATGCTCGATCAAGTCCTGCCGCATCAGCGAATAATGCCAAATGTTGGTCATCATGTGCTCGATGTCCTGGGTGGTTTCCTGCGCGTACTCGACGATTTCATGCTGTTCCTCAGTCAAGGCGCCATCAAAGCCGGCGGCGAGGTTGCCCAGCGTCAGCTTGATCGGGTCGTTCAGGGCGTTGTATCGTTCGAGCACAGCCGGTCGGGTTGCGGTGTGCTCGATGCCGACTGTGGTGATGACGTCCATCACCAGGGTATGCAAACCCCAGCAATAAGCGTGAATTCGCCGGAGGCACTCGCGCTGGTCGCCCGTTGTCGCGCCGAACTCGCCGCGCATCATGGATTCCATGAGTGAGATGATATCGCTGACTGGGTCGAGGAGCTTGCTATACGATATGTTTGGCACGCCAAGAATCTCGTACACTCGGTTTACAACCAGTATACCAGATGAGCGCAAGCTGCCGCATAATTTGAAACGATTCGGGAGTGGTAAATTTCGAGGATGTGCCGGCCGATATTCTGTCTATAGCTAACCTAGCTGCAGGGGCGCCTGACTGTCAAACGCCCCTACAACAAGCCCGTATATCAAATGCCGCGCAAGCGACAGTATTGCCAAGCTACTTAAGCTCGACAACCGCGCCGGCTTCTTCCAGCTTTGATTTGCCGTCTTCCGCCAAATCCTTGCTGACTTCCTCCAGCACGGTGGCTGGGGCGGATTCGACCAATTCTTTGGCTTCTTTCAAGCCGAGGGGGGTGATGCCGCGGATCGCCTTGATAACGTTGATCTTCTTGGGTCCAATTTCCTTGAGAATCAGGTCGAACTCGGTCTGCTCTTCGGCTGGCTCGGCATCCACAGCCGCGCCAGCGCCAGGCATCATCATCATGCCGCCGCCAACCGCCGCTTCGACGCCCCAGGCATCTTCCAGCTTTTTCTTTAGATCAGCCGCTTCGAGAATGGTCAAAGCGCTGAGTTCTTCTACCAACTTGTCGAGGTCTGCCATTGTCTATCCCTTTCTTGAAGTTCTTTTCTCGTTGCTGTGAGTTTGCTTTTGCCGCTTGGATAAGCTGCCCTCAGATTAGGCGCTGGCTTCAGCGGCTTCTTCATGCTCGTCCAGATAAGCTTGCAGCACGTTGACGACGCCGCCGGTCGCTTGATGCAGCACGTTGACGACGCCTTGCGCCGGCGAGATGACCAAACCAGCCAGCTGCGCGCGCAATTCGTCCAAGGTTGGCAGCTTCGAAAGTGCGTCTACCTGTTCGGCATCCAGCAGATCGCCGTCCATGACGCCGCCCGTCACCTGCATCCGTTCATCGAAATCTTGATCTTCGATATGTTTTAGCAAGGCTTTGGACACGCCGGGCATGTTATCGCGCCCGAAGACAATCGCAATGGGACCCACAAGCAAGTCAGCCGGCACGACCCAATTGGCGGCCTCCAAGGCTCTTCGCATCAGCGTATTCTTGGCTATCATGTATTGACCGTTTTGCTCGCGGATGGCGCTCCGCAGCCCTTGAATTTGGGCGACGCTCAAGCCCTGCGTCTCCACGATGATGAAGCCATCGCATTCCTTAAGCATATCAACATAACTGGCGACAAGTTCACCCTTGCGTTCTCTTGAAATCGGCAAGTGACGCTCCTTTCTTTTTCGTCTTAGCCCCGCAGCCCAGGCTCGCTTGAAAAAAAATAAGCGACCCGTCAATCGAGGTCGCTCAGGAGACGCATCATGCGCTGTCGCACGAAGAGCCTGGCGCGCGCCTCGGCAGGCAATTAAGGGCACGAAGCCCACCTGCTGTCTACGGGTAACGCTACTATGCAATTTCTTAGCAAATATGGATTATAAAGAACAGAGCAGCGCGGTCAAGGCTGAATCAAGCGAATTGACGGCGCTGGGCTCTTGCGCTACAAATGACCAGACCGGCTACGGGATGGGAAAGATCGACATATGGAATTGGATCGAGACGCGCTACAGAAAAAAGTCCAGGCGCTTTACGCGCGCGAACATGCGGAACTGGGTGAGCATGGGACGGCGGCGCAGCTAGAACGAGGCGAAGAATGGGAGCTGGCGAATACGCTGAATGCCGGGGGGCTCTTGGTTTTCCCCCATGCGGGCGTCCATGATTGTGGCTATCAGATCGGAGCCTGCGTGCAGGCAGCGCTCGACAGCGGCGCGGACAAGGTGGTCCTGTTGAGCGTCCTCCACGCCTTTACGCCGGCGATGGAAGCGGCGCGGGTGGCGGTCGCGCAAGGGGCAGACCCAGCCGCTTTTGAATTCTGGGGCATCCAGGGACCCGGCATCGACGGGCGGCAAGAATGGAAAGGCGACCATGCCCTCATCAGCTGGCGTCACTTTTGGCAGGCTGAGCTTAAGCGGCGCGGCATCTCCCAGGGCGACGCGCCGATAGTCTACGAGCGCTATCCATACCTGGCGGGCGGGGAGCCGCAAAACCTGCCTGGCATTGATGAGCTGGCGCGGCTGCTGGAAGGCGCCGCCCTGCTGTCTACGGCTGATCCTTTCCATCACGGAATCGGCTACGGAGACGCGCCGGCAGACAGCTACGATCATGACGAAGCGGGCTTGGCGCATGCCAAAGCGGTCATTGAGGACGGCATAAGCATCCTGGAGCGGGGCGATTACTGGGCGTACAACCAGCACTGTGTCCTGGCGAAGAGCGACGCACGCGACACGGGGCAGGTATATCGTTATCTGCGTGGTCCCATGGCTGGCGAAGTCTTAGACATCAGCTACACCGATTCATCCGCGCTCTATGACCAGCCCAAGCCGACCTGGGTGGCTGGCGCCTTGATCGAGTGGCAGTTGGGCTAAAAGCGCCAACCTAGATTAGCCGCTCGAAACCTTGCTCTCGCTGGCGGCGTCGAGCTGGTTTTCAAAGCTTTTGAGCGCAATTTGCAGTTTCTGCTGGCGCAGGCTCTGGGTTAAGTCGCCCCTGGTCCGCTCCAGCACGGCGCGCACCACATCCGTTTGGCGGCGCAAGCCATGGGTGAGCGCGTCAGGGAAATCAAAAGTAACCAGCTGATCATAAATCTCGTCCATCGCCTGGAGCAGGGCTTCGGCTTCGGCGCTGTGCCCCGCCTCGCGCCGCATGATATCGAGAATGAAGCGCCGCAGTTCAGTCGCCGCTTCTCCTAGACCTTTGAGGTAGGTCGCACTTTCGATCTCGAGATCGCTGGCGCTGGGCAGCGCTTGCCGGCCGATAATGGCGCGCGTGATGAAGGCTTCGGCAACTTCCTTCAAGGCATCCTGCGTATAACCGGTGTGGTAGAGATCGGGGTATTTGCCCACCACCGATTTCAACGCGGCGGCACCGGCAGTGACAGCCTTCAGCTTGGCATCGGCGCCGTCCAAGTCCCGCCGGTGAATCGCGCGGATGCTCTCGGAACAATGTCGAATCAGCTTTCGCGAGAGTACGATCGCCTGGTCGCGCGCGGCATTGCGGCGCTCAAGATCATCGCGGATGCTGTTGCAGATCTCGCTCAGTCCCTCTGTGGCTTGGCTTTCGCCTGTGCCTGCTTCGGTCATGCCTTCCTCGCAGTGCTTGATAACGATGACAGCATTATACTGGATGGCTCGGTAGACAAATACCAGGGCAATCGCATCAAATTATTTTCGCCACAGAGACACAGAGGGTCGCGTAGGTCGCGTAGACACTGACCGCCGACACTGACTGCCCGCACAGAGATTTAATTCTATTTCTGGTAGAAAAAGGAGGCAATGTAGGGGCGATCCTTGGATCGCCCAAAACCCGCTTCTGCAACTGTGGGCGACACAAGTGTCGCCCCTACATCTAGGTTATGCAAATACAGAATATCGGCCTGCATATCTCATAATTCACCACTCCCGCTTGCCTATGACTTGCTTGCATCGGTTATGCTAAAGGTCCGGATTTTATCATTGACGATGGGTTTATCGATATGCCGACCTACATTTATCGGATTCAGCCGACGCGGCCCGACATGCTATCCGACGGACCAACCGCTGAAGAATCACGCATCACCGCTGAGCACTTTGATTATCTTCGGTGCCTGCTGCGAGAGGGCGTCTTGATTTTGGCTGGGCGCACCTTGAACAGCGATTACTCTGCCTTTGGCATCGCCATCTTCAATGCGCGCGACGATGAGCACATGCGTCAAATAACAAACGGCGATCCAGCCGTGGCGCAGAAGCTCTTTCGCGCCGAGTGGCATCCCTATCGCATCGCGCTGCACGCGCCCGAAAACGCCCAGTTGGACTAGAGTATGGCTCAGAGTACACCCAAACACATTGTCGCCGCCAGCGCCCTGGTTCGTAATGACGCCGACGAAATTGCCCTAGTTAAAACGGAGCGCCGCGGCTGGGAACTGCCGGGGGGGCAGATAGAGCTGGGCGAGACCTTGACCGACGGGCTAAGGCGCGAAATCCTCGAAGAGTGCGGCATTCAGGTCGACTTGGGCCGGCTGCGGCAGGTGCGCAGCAATCTGAGCGCTTCCATCGTCGTCTTTCTATTCCAGGCGACTTATGTCAGTGGCGCGTTAAAGCCCAGCGACGAAACGCCAGAAGTACGCTGGGCGGATGCGGAGACCGCGCTGCGTCTAATCACTCATCCAGCCCTGAACTTGAACCTGCGCGACCTGCTGCGGGCTGAGGACCAAGTGCGCTACGACGCTTACCAAATCGACCCGTTTGAAATTGTGGAAACGCGCCTTATCTAAAGCAGGGGCTGGCGCGATGGGCGGCCCGCTTTGCGCGGATAGCGTTTGGGCGTCGGCTTTATTTTATCGATCACGATGAGATAGCGCGGGTTGTCGAGCGTGGGCAGGTTCACTTCTTCAATGGCGAATAGCTCCCCGCCGAGCGCGCCGATTGCATTGGCAGCGGCATTGCTTTCTTCAAAGGCGGAGGCACCCTTCATCGCCAGAACCTGCCCGCCTGGCTGGCAGAGCGGCAGGCAGTATTCCAGCAGGGTGGGCAGCCTGGCGACGGCGCGGGCGACCACAATATCGTAGGCTTCGCGATGGGCGCGGTCTTTGCCGGCGTCCTCCGCCCGGGCATGCAAACTGCGGACGTTGCCCAAGCCAAGCGCCGCCGCCGCCGCGTCGATGAAACGCAGTTTCTTGGCTGTCGAATCCATCAGCGTGAGCTGCAATTGCGGGAATGCGATCGCCAGCGGCAAGCCGGGGAAACCAGCGCCCGTGCCCACATCAATCAAGCGAAGCCCATCAAAGCGTGGCAGGATCAAGCGAAGCGTCAAAGCATCGAGGTAATGCTTGATCGCGATCTCGCCCGGATCAGTGATGGCGGTGAGGTTCATCCGCTCATTCCAATCCAGCAGCAGCCCCGTCAAGCGCTCGAACTGAAGCGCCTGATCCGTAGACAAATCTATGCCTAGATAAGACTGAGCCCGAGCGGTGAGTGATGACAAGCGCGTCAGCCCAGTCTCTGGCTGCGGACGCCGAGCGCCTCGAATACCGCTGTCTTAAACCTCATATTCACCAAATGGGAAGGACTTTAACGGGTAATCCGGTCGGAGTGGTACGATTTCCAAACCATAGGGATTCTTCTGAATGGCGAAACGGCAGCCGCTTTCATGCCGCTCGTTGGCGCTGCCGGGTCCGTAATCCTCATAGCCGTCAGTAATCGCTTGCGACCAGGTCAGCACGAAGCTGATGACGTAACCGCCGGGCCGCCACCGATCGCCCAGGCTGACCGTGTAAAACACCCACCAATTGTTGTTGCCGGGGAATTGTTTTATCTCGCTGACTTGCACGTCGGGTATAACTTGCGTATCCACCTTCACCACATATTGCGCGCTGTTGATATGAGCCTGTACCTGCTCGGGACTTTTGGCGTACCAAGACCAATAGATCTTGATTTCGTCCGTGTCGTAGAGGACGCCGGGGTCCGCGCCATCGACATCCAGGCACTCGGCAAAGATCAAGCCCGGGTTGGCGGTGCGCCCACGCGTGTATATCTGGCTGGGCCGCGCGCCGATTTGCACGACGTTTTCCAGCGAACGCCGATATATCGGGTTCAGCAGCGCTCCATCGGGGGTGAAGATGCGCGCACTCGCGATTGGACCGTCATCGACGGGCGGCGCTGCGTTTTCTATCAAGGTCTCGCCCGGCTCTTCGCATTCGCCGAGATAATCATCGGATGGCTGCTGAAACAGCGTACTCTCGGGGTCGTCCTCGCGGCCAATGCGGATGACGACGCTGATGGGGCTGCCGAGCGCGCGTATCTCCTCATTGAGCCAGGGGACAATCTGGCTGACCGCGTACTCGCCATCTACGCGCGTGCGTATCAAGGACGTGAGGGGGCGGCCCAAGCCGCCGAAAGCCTCAAATGCTTGATAATACAGATCGTAGCCCGGCTGCATCTTGCCCTGTAGGTCCATCACCATGCGGTCTTCGCAAGCGCTGTAATACCAATTGACGGTTGAGGTATAGCCGCTGTCGTCCTGCGCCTCGCCCGCGACTGTCATGGTCAGGACTAATATCAGGCTAAAGAGTAATTTGAGTCTGCGCATGAGAGCATCTTCCTGTCAAAGTCTATATGGACAGTCAGTTAAACGTATTCTACCGCAAATGGGCAAATTGCTCATCTCTGAATTTCCACACAGTTGTATCAGAAGGCAGACGCGCTTCGCTGTAATCACGTACAATAGACTTTACGAGCGGATGATACTGGCGGCGGGTGATGAATTCCTCAAATGTGAAAACGGTCTGCGTCTTGCAGGGCGATGAGACCGGGCAAGAGCTGCTGGACGAAGCCTTGCGGGTGCTTGATCCAAGCGTCATCCGCCTGGATAACCTGCGCTTTGAGACTTTCGACCTGTCGCTGGAAAACCGACGCCGCACAAAAAACGATGTCGTGCGCGAGGCGGCGGCGCGCATGCTGGAGACGGGCTTGGGCATCAAAGCGGCGACGATTACGCCCGGCGACCCCGATGATGTAGGCAGCCCAAACGCGCTGCTGCGCAAGCTGCTGGCCGGCAGCGTGATCCTGCGCACCGGCCGGCGGATTCCCTCTATCATGCCCTTGGCCGGCGTGCATGCGCCAATAGCCGTCGTGCGCATGGCGGTCGAAGGCGCTTATGCCGCCGAAGAATGGCGCGAGGGAAGGGACCTCGATGAAGTCGCTTACAACAAGCGCTACATCAGCCGCCGCACCTGCCGCGCCGTCGCCGAGTTCACCTTTCAATACGCCGCCCAGCACCATGCCACCGTCTTCGGCGGACCGAAATTCACCGTAAGCCCGATTTATGAAGGCATGTTCAAAGAAGAGCTGGATCGGGCGGCTGAGCGCTATCCGCGCGTCCGCTATAACCCGCAGCTGATTGACGCGACTTACGCGCTCCTCTTGGAATCTGCCGGCGAAGCATTGGTGATCCCCGCTTTGAATCGCGATGGCGATGCCTTGAGCGATCTGGTGCTCAAATTATTCGGCACCATCGCCGGCGCCGAGTCTATCGTCTTCGCCTTTGATGAAGACTTCAATGTGAAAGTCGCCTTAACCGAAGCGCCCCATGGCACCGCCCCCAGCTTGCAAGGCAAAAATATCGCCAATCCCATGGCGATGATCCTGGCTTGCGGCGCCCTGCTGCGTTATGTCGATAGCCGCGAAGCCGCCCTCGCCAGCCGCGCCATTTATGAATCGGCGCTGGAATCGGTATACAATGGCGTGAAAACGCCCGACCTGGGCGGGCAAGCCAGCACAAGCGAATTCGTTGACGAAGTAATCCGCGAGGCGCGTGGTAAACTGGAAGTGTGGGACGCCCTGGGCGATTGATGCCCTATGCAAGGCAGCTGCGCTTGGACGACAACCTCGACCGTGATGTGGCGGATCTTTGGGCGGCTCTGACAGGCGACGCCGCTCAGGCATTTACATAGCGGTCGAACCACTCGACCATCTCTGTCAGCCGGCTGACGCGGTGGTTTGGCTCCCCACTGCGCGATAGTTCGTGGCCCTCGCGCGGATAGCGCAGCATGTGCACGGGCCTGTCGGTGGCGCGGCGCAGCCAAGCGAACAATTGCTCCGCTTGCTCAATCGGTACGCGGAAGTCGTTCTCGGCGTGGATCAGCAGCAGCGGCGTCTTGATATCGGCGGCGTATTTCAAAGGCGAGTTATCCCAATAGACCGCGTGGTTGTCCCAAGGCTCGGCGTCAAATTCGTTGGATATCAGCAGGGGGACGTCTGAGGTGCCGTAAAAGCTGGCGAGATTGTAAACGCCGCGCTGGGATACGGCTGCTTTGAAGCGCGCGGTATGGGAAATGATCCAGGCGGTCATGTAGCCCCCATAGGAGCCGCCGGTGATCGCCAGGCGATTCGGGTCGGCTATGCCGCGCTCGAGGAAGGCGTCGACGCCGGCCATGATATCGTCCATGGCGACCGGACCCCAAGCCGCGTGCAGCTTGCGCATGAATGCCTCGCCATATCCGCCGCTGCCATGCGGGTTGCAATAGAATACCGCGTAGCCGCGCGCCGCATGGAATTGCCACTCATGCCACATCGATTTGCTTGAGTAACCCCAGGCTGCGTGCGGTCCGCCATGGATGTTCAGCGCCAGCGGGTAAGTCTTGCCGCTTTCGTAGCCAACTGGCAGCAAGTACCAACCTTGAACTTTGCCATGGGGGGAATCGAAGCGCAATTCCTGGACCGCTTGCACGAGCACCTCTGCCAGCCACTCGTGGTTGAAGCGGGTCGCTTCACGGAATTCGCCATCGGCTAAAATGTAAAGCTCATGCGGATTGGCTGGGGTCGAGACTGTCATTGCCAGCAGGTCCCCGGCGCCAGCGCTGATCTGTTCAATCTCGTAAATGCCCGCCTGCACCCTCGTCAAGGTATCCGAATCCGGGTCGTAAATCCAAGGCAAGAGATTGCCCTCGCTCTCGATTGCCAGGCTTAGCCGGCTGCCCGGCGTCCAAGCCAGGTCAAAGACTTCGCGATCGAGCGCCTCATTGATAAGGCGGGATTCGCTGCCGTCCGGCGACATCAGGACCAATCTCTCGGGCAAATCGGTAAGGCCAATATGCCCGCGGCTGTAGGCGATCCATTTGCCATTCGGCGCTGGCTGGGGGGCAAAAGCGCTGAATTCGCCGTCGGTTAAGGCGACTTCCTCGCCCGATTCGATATCCAGCCGGAAGATGTTTTTGGCGCGCCAAGGCTCATCGCTGTCGGGAATCGTGCTGCGGTCGGTGTATATCGATGCGCCATCAGGCGACCAAATCGGCTGGGCATAACTGGCGTCCAGGTTCGTCAGGCGCTGGGCGTTGGGCTTGGCTGCTTCCGCCGTTTCAATCAGGTAAACTTGATCATAACGCTCATCGACGTAGCTTGTGCCCTGGCGATATGGAATGCGCCACATGGGGCGCGGGTCCCAGCGCTGGAGCTCGTCTTCGGCTTGTCGTTCTTTACGATGCTTGCGCTCGAGCTTGTCCTTTGGCGGCGGTGGCGGCGCGTCATCGTCGGCTTCGGCGGCGCGCTCCGCGGCAGTTAATGGCGAAAGAAAAGCGATGCGCGCCCCATCGGGCGACCAGTCGGGGCTGTGCGCGCCATTTGCCATCTCGGTCAAAGCCCGCGCCTCGCCGCCCGGCGCCGCGACCGGCAGCAGATAGATCTGCGGTTTGTCGCCACGCCCAGAGACAAATGCCAGTTGCGCCGCATCAGGCGACCAGCGCGGTCGGCTGTCGTCATCGCCGCGGGTCAGTTGGAAGGCGTCGCCAGCGGGCAGGGGCAGCAGCCAGATATTGCGCCGATAGGTCTTGTTCAGCGCATCAGGGCTGACCTTGACGAAGGCGACATACCTCCCATCAGGGCTGATTTGCGGGTCTTGCAGGCTGTGAATCTTGTTGAGATCGTCGGCTGTAATTGGGCGTTTTGTATTTGGCATTTATGATTCCCCGGTTCTGGTTCTGATGTCTTGCAAGCCAGTTTGCAGCAAGGCGTCGAAATGATCCTCAGCAGCCAAGCGCATTATCGGGCGGGGCTTCTGTGGCGCTGATGGCGGCGGACGCAATGCCAGCTGCCACCAGCCGGTGTCGCGCCAGTCGCCCGCTTTATGACCGACGTTCTTGAATATGCCGACTTTTCGAAACCCCAGCGCTTCATGCGCGCGAATGCTGCCTTCATTGGGCAGGGCGATGACGCCAACCGCGTTGCAATAACCTTGCTCACGCAAGATAGCGAGCAGGGCGCGGTACAATGCGCGCGCAATCCCGCGCCGCCGGTAATCGGCATGGATGTAGACGGTGGTCTCGGCTGTCCATTGGTAGGCCATGCGGGAGCGAAAGGCGCTCGCGTAGGCATAGCCAGCCAGCCTGCCATCAAGCGCGCAAACGAGCCAAGGATACTGCAAGAGTGTCTTGCCAATTCGAGCCGCCATTTCGCTGACTGCTGGCACGGTTTGCTCAAAGGAGATATGCGTATCGCGCACGATCGGGCGGTAAATCCGAAGGATAGGGGCCGCATCGGCGGCTCTTGCAAGGCGGATTTCGGCACTCATTGGCTCTTGGCGGCATCAGCCATAATATTGATTCACATCATTTACCAGCGATTGCAGCTGCCTCCCGCCATCATCGAATAATTCTCCTGCAATCATTCGCTTAGGTTGATATTTTATAGCAGAAATACGAACAATATATAAGATTACTCTAGGCAGGGCAATCGCTTCAAAATCATTGTGCGTCGTTCGCCACGTAAAATCACAAAATGTAGGGGCGACATTGTATGTCGCCCGTGAAATACGACCTTCAATTTGCGGGCGTCTCGCCGAGACGCCCCTACATTTTCCAGATTGATGTGACAATCGCCAACAAAAGATAGTAATCTCTGTGCCCTCTGTGTCTCTGTGGCGAAAAATAGATTTGAGACGATTGCCCTGAAGATTGCTCTAGGCTGGAAACTGGACGCTATAATTTACACTGAGTTTACAATTGTTTTACAAAGTTATCATTTGTCTGCGCCACGCTAAATCAACGGGTGTGTGACGCGAATCCGGCAAGCGGAAATATATCAGTGAAGGCGAGCCGAGGCTGCCCATGGCTTTACCCAGCGCCAGCAAGCGCGACACCATTCTAGTCGTCGATGACGAACAGCGGATCATCGACCTGGCGCGGATGTATCTAGCGCGAGAAGGATTCCGTGTTACCAGCGCGACCAATGGCAACGTCGCCCGGCGGATGATCTTGCGGGAAAAGCCGCAGCTGGTGGTCCTGGATTTGATGCTGCCAGGCATGGATGGCTTGGAAATTTGCCGGCGCGTGCGCGAAGAATCGGATGTACCGATCATCATGCTGACGGCGCGCAACGACGACATCGACAAGATAGTCGGCTTGGAACTGGGCGCCGATGATTACCTGACGAAACCATTCAACCCAAGTGAGCTGGTGGCGCGCATTCGGGCGATCCTGCGCCGGGCTGATCGGGCCGCGCCGCGCGATGAAGCGCCCAGCCCGCTCAATCTGGGCAATCTGCATATTGACGCGCTGGGGCGCCGCGTCGAGGTCGGCGGCAAAGCGGTTGACCTGCGCATGAAAGAATTCGACCTGCTGAAAACCTTGGCGGATAACAAGGGCATCGTATTCAGTCGGGAGCGGCTTCTTGAAGTGGTATGGGGCTATGATTTTGCCGGCGAAACGCGCACGGTCGATGTGCATATCGCCCATTTGCGGCATAAGCTGCGCGGGATGGACCCCACGATTGATACAGTTTGGGGGGTGGGCTACAAGCTCGATGATCGTAAGAAAGCCTAGTTTCAACTTGCGCTTGCGCCTGCTGCTGTCGTATCTGGTCTTATTGCTGGTTACGCTGAGCGTCATTGCCTTAGCCCTCATCGTCCTCATCGGCAATCGAGCCGCGCCGCCGCAGCCGACTTACGAGCGCCTAGCCGCTTTGACGCAAGGTTTGAATTACATTGATGTCATCGCTGATATCGCCGCTGACCCGAATCGGCGTTTTCTGCAAGAACAAGTGCATGAGCTGCTGGCGGTTTTTGCCCGTACGCGGAACGTGCGCACGCTGCATGTTTTGCTCACCCATGACCGGGCAGCCATCTTGTACGACAGCGAGCAGCAATACGAAGCTGGCGATCTGATTCATTTGCGGGGCGACAATTACCGCAGCAAACAATTGGCCAACGTTTTATCGCGCGGCAGCAAACAATTCTTCGGCAGCTTTGATGACCCTGATGGCCGCACCTGGCGCTATGGCGGCGTCGTATTTGGCCAGCAGCGTTTCTTTGCCGAGCAGGACCATAAGGACCTCTGGCTATTGGCTGAGCCACAGCCGACGGTCAGCCTGCAGGAGACGCTGGCGGTCTTCAGCAGCGCGCTGGCGCCGCCGCTCATTCAAGCTGGCATCGCTGGGTTCGCATTCGCCATTATTCTGGCGGCATTGATCAGCCGCAACATCGCCGGTCCACTGCAACGGGTGGCGGGCGCGGCGACGGCGGTGGCGCGGGGCGATTATTCGGCGAAGGCACCGGTCAGCGGTCCGCCGGAAGCGCGCTCGCTGGCGGAGTCTTTCAATTGCATGACGGCTGAAGTGCTGGCGGCAAACACAGCTCAGCGCGACTTTTTGAGCAATGTCTCGCACGATCTCAAGACGCCGCTGACATCGATTCAGGGCTATGCGCAAGCGATTATTGATGGAGCGACAGAAGACACCAGCCAAGCGGCGCAGATTATCTACGAGGAGGCGGGCCGGCTCAACCGCATGGTAGTCGAATTGACGGACCTGGAGCGATTGCAAGCGGGGCGGCTGTCGATGGCGAGTGATAGCATCGATATGGCGCAGCTCAGCGAGGCGGTGGCGCAGCGCCTGTTTGTAGTGGCGGAGCAGCGGGGCATCCGCCTCGAGACATCGATTGAACCCGCGCCGATGGTAACAGGCGATGGCGATCGGCTGGCGCAAGTATTGACGAACTTAATCAGCAATGCGCTGGAGTATACGCCGGCTGGGGGTTTGGTGCGGGTGGCGGTGGAGCGCGGCGGCGCAGGCGCGGTCATATCAATACGAGACAGCGGCATTGGCATTCCGCGCGAAGAATTGTCGCGTGTCTTCGAGCGCTTTTACCAGGTCGATAAGGCGCGCGGTCCCCAACGTGGGACGGGGCTGGGGCTAGCGATCGCGCGGGAGATTGTTGTGGCGCATGGTGGCCGCCTCACTGTCGCCAGCGCTGGGCGCGGCAAAGGCGCCGAATTTCGCGTCTGGCTGCCGGGGGCTTAGCCGAAGCTGGCATTGTGATTCCCGTTTAACATTTTTCAATTGAACTGCCTTATCATTAAGACAGCACATGTTAAGACAGCACATGCTCGCTCTCGCTGTCATAGGCCAGCGCGGGCCGCGCCAATGACACCGAGACAGTATCCCCCCGCCCAAAATAGCGGTCGACGCCGGTGCGCGCGATAAGCTCGCTGCCATCCGCCAATGCCAGCCCCAGCCGCTGCGAATGACCGTAGAACTCGCGCCATAGCACGGTCGCCCGTTTGCCGTCTTCGTCAAAACCGATGGCGAGCGCTTCTGGTCGTATCATCAGTTGAACAGGACCCGTCTTGGGATGAAACAGCTTGACTTCGCCGAGCCGGCTGTCGGCTGTCCTCCCGTGGGCTTCGGCGGGCAAGAAATTGGCGTCGCCAACAAATTTCGCCACCTGCATCGTAACTGGACGATTGTAAAGCGCGTGCGGCGTCGCCACCTGGGCAAGTTTGCCATCAAAGATAATGGCGATCTCGTCGGATAGGCTCAAAGCCTCTTGCTGGTCATGGGTGACGAATAAAGCGGTGGTGCCCGTTTCGAGCAAAATGCGGCGCACATCGTTGCGTACTTGGGCGCGCAAGCCGGTGTCAAGATTGGAGAATGGCTCGTCCAGCAGCAAGATATCGGGATTTGGCGCCAGCGCCCGGGCAAGCGCAACCCGCTGCTGCTGACCGCCGGAAAGCTCATAGGGCATGCGCTCGGCAAATTGCGTCATGCCGACCAGCGAAAGCAGGCGCTCGACCTGTCGCCTGTTATCTTCGCCAGCGCCCCGCAACCCAAAGGCGATGTTGCCAGCGACATCGACATGGGGGAATAGCGCATAATCTTGGAAGACCATGCCGACTTTGCGTTTCTCTGGCGGGGTGAAGCGCCTATCGTCGGCGACGATCTGGTCGCCGATTTGAATGCAGCCCCCGGTGGGCCTTTCAAAGCCGGCGAGCAGGCGCAGCGTTGTTGTCTTGCCGCCGCCGCTGGGACCAAGCAAGGTGAGAAATTCGCCCGGGCGCACCCTCAGCGTGATGTCGTTGACGGCGGGCAGCTGCCCGTTAAAGCGCTTGGTGAGATGGTCGGCTTGCAGCGAGAATTCCATCGGCGATAGTTGAGATCCAAGAAACTGTCTCGAACAAGAATAGTGCAAATGTGCAATGGATAAAGGGCAAATCGCAGCGGTGCCGGCAATGCCACCTCGAGCTTGCGCAGTCAGCCGCCTGCTAGCTTGCCATATCTTCTTGCCGCAGGATGATGGCCAGCGCAAAAGCCGAGACCAGGATGAGCGTCAAACCTGGCAGCGCGATTGACGAAAGAAAAGCCTCATCGTAAGCGCTCCAGATGCGGGTGGCGAAGGTGCGGAAGCCGATGGGGCGCAGAATGAGCGTGGCTGGCAGCTCTTTCATCACATTTAGGAAGACCAGTGCCATGCCGGCCAAGATGCCACTGCGCGCCAGGGGCAGGGTTATCCGCGCCAGCGCCGCCCAAGGCGATAAGCCGAGGCTGCGCGCCGCTTCCTCAAAGCGCGGGTTGATTTGGGCGAAGGCGCTTTCGGTGGCGCCGATGCTGAAGGGCAGGTAGCGGATGGCATATCCCATGATGAGGAGGGGCAAGGTCTGATAAATGCTAAACATGTTCTGCGTCGCGAACATGACTAGAGCCAGCGCGATGACGATGCCGGGCAAGACGTTGCCGGCGTATGCGAGATTGACCAGCAGCCGATTGAAGCGCGTCGCGCCCCGCGCCGCCAGCAGCGCCAGTGGAAAAGCCGCCAGCGTGACGACCAGCGCGGAAACGGCGCTCAAGCCAACTGTGTTCTGAATCAGCAAAGCGAGCGGCGTCTGTACCGGGTCGGTCAGCGTGTGCCCCAGCAGCCATTTGAATAAGACCAGCAAAGGGATGAGGACGCCCAAGCCGACCACGCAAGCGCAAAAGATTAGCGCTGGCCCTTTCCACTTGCCCAAGGGCAGCGTTTCCAAATGCCGCGACGCGCCTGTGCCCACCCGATAATGGCGGCCCCGCAGCTGCATCCGCGAGTGCAAGAGCAGCAGCAGCAATGTCATGCCGACGAGGATAAGCGCCAAAGCCGATGCCTTATCCATACGATAAGACTCGGTCTGAATGAAGATGGCTCGGGTGAAGGCATTATAGCGCATCACGGCGACGGCGCCGAAATCGCTGAGGCAGTAGAGGGCGGTCATCAGCATGCCGGCGGAAAGCGCGGGGCGCAATTGAGGCAGGATAATCTGACGGAAGACTTCCGCTCGATTCAAACCCAGGCTTTGCCCCGCTTCTTCAAGGCTGCGGTCGCAGTGCAGCAGCGCCGCCCGCACTGGCAGCACGATGTAGGGGAAGGTGACCATGGTCAGCGTCAACGTGGCGCCGGCGAAGCCCTTGATGCCAGGCAGCCTGTCAATGCCGAAAGGCGCCAGCAGAGATTGCAGAATTCCCTTGGGACCGAAGGCTTCGGTGTAGGTCACTGCTGTCAGATATGAGGGGATGACCATCGCCGCCAGCCCCAGTATCAGCCAGGTCTGCCGCCAGGGGAGGTCGCTGCGGCTGGTCAGCCAGGCGAAGGGCAGGGCAATCAGCGTGGCGAACAGGGTGGCGGCCCCCATGAGGCTGACGCTGTTGCCGACAATGCGCAGCGTTCGCGCTCGCATCAAATAGTCGATGCCATCCTGGCCCGCGCTGGCGGTGCCGAGGAACAGATAAGCGATCGGGATCATGACCACGGCGACGACTGCCAGGCTAACTGCCTGCGCCAGTTGCCGGTTGCCCACCTGCCAGCGCGACCGCACCTGGCGCTGGCGACCATTTGTTCTTAATCGCGGTCGGATGGCATCTGCTAGCTGCATAAGGTCTCGTGGGAATCCAGCCAGGGCGAGCGGAAGCCCGCCCCAGCTTCGTTTGGGCATGGGTCCTTAATCGAGGGCGCCGCTCTCTTCGATCATTTCCAGCGTGCCTTGAAGATCGGCTAGCGCCGACAAGTCGATCTCGGGCGTCTCGATTTCGGCGAGCGGCGGCAAATCGACCGCTGGCTCGACCATTGCCGCCAGCGGATACTCGTAGGTGCTGCTGGCGAAGTATTCTTGCGCCGTATCGCTTAGCAGGTAGTCCACCAGCGCCAAGGCAGTATAAGGCTGGTCAGTCGTCTTCAAAATCGCCGCGCCGGCCACGTTTATCAGGGAGCCAAGATCGCCAGCGGGGAAGAAGTGCAGGGTGGCGGTGATGCCCGGGTCCTCAGCCAGGAAACGGAAGAGGTAATAATGGTTGACCAAGCCGCCAAGGATTTCACCGTTGATGGTCGCCTGCACAATTGGCGTGTTTTTTGCATAGGCTTGCACGCCGTTTGCAATCATGTCTGCCAGCCAGCTGGCTGTCTCTTCCTCGCCCAGCAAGACGCGCATCGCCGTCACATTGGCGACGAAAGACGCGTTCGTCGGCGCCCAGCCGACCATGCCGCTCCATTCTTCGCTGCTTAGATCAAAGATCGAATTTGGTAGTTCCAGCCCTTGTTCGGCCAGCAATTCCGGATTGTAGACGAAGACGCGGGCGCGGCCGCTCAGGCCCGTCCAGAAGCCAGCTGGCGATACAAATGCGGCGTCGGCAACGCGGGCGAGCGTCGCGTCGGGCAGCTTGTGCAGCATGCCAGCGGCAGCCAGCGCGCCCAAAGCGCCGCCATCTTGGGCGATGAAGACATCGGCGGGGCTATTCTCGCCTTCGGTAAGAATTTGATTGGCGACGGCGCTGGTCCCGCCATAGAGGACCTCGGTTTCAATGCCAGTGTCTTCGGTGAACTGTGCCAGAATTGGACTAATCAGGCTTTCGTTCCGCCCGGAATACACCGTTAGGACATCATCGCCAAGAGCTGGGGCGGCGATGAGGCAAGCCCAGATCGCCACGAAGAAAAATACCGCTAAACGTTGTAGGGACATATTGCTATCTCCTTGCGTTTGGTGCAAATCCTGTATAAGATTTGCTTGGATACGAGGGTCAGTTGGGGCTGAGAACGGTCGTCAAATCGCTTCTCGCCCCGCTTGACCCTTTCGTTTTAGCAGAGGAGCGGGGCGCCTGTCCACGCTTGTGGTAAATTTCACTTTTCCTGGCTGGGCAAATGCGAATTTGTATACTGGGCGCAGTGTCTTTAATCGATGGCGTCGCAATCTTTGCGGGCGGTTAATCTTTCGGGGTGGGGAATGGCGGCATTCGCGCGCTTAGGGCTTGGGCTCAACCTAGACATTGCGCGCGTCTGGCAATACAGTTAGTTTGATGTGATCGGTGTTCTGCATGTGGGGTGGCGTACATGTCCAATTGGTGGGGATCGCGCAAGAATGTCTCATCTCGCCTAATTTGGGAGGTCGAGGCGATGAAAGCCACCTTTGGCAATACCTTTGAGCTGGTCGTGCCCCCGTTTGGCGGTCTGCTCTATTGGCAGGGCACCATCGAGATCAACATGAGCATTTTGGATTCGCCTTACCATAGCTTGAAGCTGGTCTACCCGAAGGAGTATCCCAATCGCCCGGCGGAGGCATATTGCATCAAGCCACGAATATACAGCGAAAAGCATCAGTATGAGGATGGACAGCTTTGCCTCTTTAATCCCAAAGATGGCGAGCAGTATGGCTGGAACCCGTCAAAGTCAACGGCGGTCACGGTTGGGGGCTGGGCAATCCAATGGCTCTACGCCTATTACACCTGGCGTTCCACTGGCAAGTGGCCCGGCATCGAGGAGCGCATCAAAGCGAGCACGCCGCTGCCACGCCGACGGAGGCGCTAGCGCATGCGAACAATGGATGAGCCCGAATTCCTTAAGCTCATGCAGCTGGACTTCGACCACATCAGAAAGCGCTTGCGAGGGTTAGCGATGATTTCACGTGGAATTGTGCCCAATGTGGTCCTGTCTCAAAGGGCAGTCGACCGGATGCTCTCGGCCGCGAACCAATTTATGGCTGATGAAACCGGCGAAGCGATGGTCGGCTTTGTCGTGGAAGACGATACGCCGGAAGGGCTGCCGACTATCTATGTGCTCGATACAATTTCGCCTGACGAGACGGCTGTCCGCCGCTCCCACACATTTCAGCAAGGCGATGCCCAGCAAGACGAGATTATCTGGTGGCTGCAGGAGAATTGGCATTTTCACCGTGAACGGCACCGGGGAACCGAGGCGCTGCCCGAGCGCTTTGATGTGCCGCTGCGCTATCTTGGCGATTGGCACAAGCAGCCGGGCTCGATGATTCAGCCCAGCCATGGCGACCACATGACGGCGCTAACCTGGCTTGAAGACGAAGAATCGGACATGGATTTCTTGCTGGTTCCAATCGTGACGGTGGGGCATTTGCCCAACATCGGCGCGACGGATCTGACAGTCAACTACATAAACGTGCCGATGGAAAACGACCGCGTCATGCGCGTAGACTGGTGGTATGTGCATCGCCATGTGAAGGTCTTTCAACCGGTTCATCCGCGAGTTTTGCCCGACGATGAGCTGCCCCAGATGATGAAATACAGCTGGCACGTGGTGGACCCCGACCGCCTCTATCAGGAGACGGCCGCCTTGGAGAGCGATGGCTTATTGGTGAGGCGGCTGCTTTTTGAATGCGATGGCGAGGTGCCATTAGAATTTTGCTTCTTCACAATCCGGCAGGGCAGCTCATTCTTCTTATTGTTTGTTACGCAGCACGATTATCCGCATAGCCCGCCCCAAGCTTTCCAAGCGCCATTTATAGACGGGCTTGACTTGATGGATCCTGTCGAAACCTTTCACCGACTCTGGGAAGTGCGGGCGCCAATTGCGGACCCGAGTGACTGGGAATGGTCGGCCGACAAGTATCTTGTCGACTATGCAGTCGCCATTGAAGTCGAAATGGGGCTGCGAGCGCCGACATCATTTTCTATTCCGGTGCAGATAGACGCCGACGATGCGCCCTTGAATGACGAAAGCGACGAGGCGGCGGCGGATAGCGTATCCGAAGCAGACGGTGAATCGACTGCCGCGGGCGAACCCGCCAGTGACGAAGCGACAGCTGACAAATAAACCGCTGCAGAGGCAGGCAAACGATGAGCGAACTCTGGGAACGCGTTGAACGGCTGATAGGCTCGGACAATCTTGACCGGCTAGCGGAAAAAAAAGTGGGCGTGGTTGGCTTGGGCTCGGGCGGCGGTTTCGTGGCGCTCAGCCTGGCGATGAGTGGCTTAAGCCGATTTGTGCTGGTGGACAAGGACGAAATTGAAAGCGGCAACGTCACGCGGCACGTGGCGGACCTTCGTTATGTCGGGCAGAACAAAGCAGCCGCAGTCGCCGATTTGATCCGGCAGCGCAACGCCGACGCGCAGGTTGAGGTGCGCCAGGGCTTGATCGAGGATCACTGGGATTGCCTGGACGATGTCGACATCCTAGTCGTAGCGGTGGATAACGAGCAGGTCAAGTACGCTATCAACGAGCAGTGTTTGAATAAGCGCATCAGCGCTTCTTATGCCGGCGTTTATGAACGAGGCGAAGGCGGCGATCATATCATCATCAAGCCATTTGCCGGTCCCTGCTATGCTTGTTGGTCGGCGGCGACGCGCGAAGGCGTGAAGATTTCCCTAAATCCAGGCGGCGAGCTGGATTATGGCATGATCGGCGAGCTGGGCACGCTGGATGCCGAGCCCGGGCTCTGGGTCAGTGTCACCAAAGTCGCGGGCATACAGACGGATCTGATCATCAACGAATTGCTGCATGGCACAAGCGCGCACGAAACGATGCCGGCGAACACCCTGATCGTCGCCAACAGTTACCTGGACATCATCGAAGGGCAAGAAAACGAACCGCATTCGGGGCTGTGGATCGAGATCGAGCCTGACCCCGATTGCCTGGTTTGTGGCGAGAAGCTGAAACAGGGCTTCCGCCTCCTGGCGCAGGAAGACAGCGGGCAGGTATCGCTGGAAGATCTGGCTGCCTCCGGCTTGACGACCGATATTGTTTTTGAGGCTGAGGACGACTAGCCGGCTTCGATTTCGCCAAGCCATTTTTCCAGCAGCTCGTTCAGAGCTTCGCGCTGAGCCAGACGCTGCCTCAGTTTGAATGGCGCGCGGTATAAGAGACGATCGCCATCAGCCGGCGGCTGTCCGTCGTCATCATAATAAAGCTTGAAATTGGACTGGATAGCGACCCGGTAGACGCCTGGGTCATAAATCGGCGCGCGATAGGGCAGCGGGCGAATGCCAATGCTGAGCGTGATTTCGCCGGCGACATAATGTGCCCAGACGCCGAGCAGCTTCAAGTTTTGGTAGCCATGATAGCCCTTGCGGTGATACCAAATCACCACGCCGGACCAGGCGGCGCCATCTAAAACGCGGGGTCCATAACAAAGGACGCGCTCAAAGTCGCGCTGCGCCAGCGTAGCCAGGGCCTCAAATGAATTCAGCAAATCAAGGACCTGGCGCGGTGGCTTCTGGCGCCTGTCTTCTTTTTGGCGGCGGCCGAGGGCATGGCGGTGACTAATCTTCTTGAGTATGTCTTCGTAACGCTGCTTCTTGTCTTGGGCGGGCATATGGTCAATCGCATCAATTGGCCGCTCACGATTGGCCGCTCACGATGTGATGGCGATGTTGCCAGTATTTGGCTGGCTGTCGCTGGCTGGGGGCGGCGCCACAAAACGGCTGATTGCGCCCCACAGTCGGCCAAAGAGCTTGCTACCATTGGCGAAGACAAACTTATTAAGCGTTTTTACAACCTGGACCGGGTTCTCGCCGCCGTGCCAGTGCTCGCGCAGGATTGTCTCAAATTCGCCAGGATCGATTTGCATAGCGCTGAAGACCGTGTCAAGCGCAATAATGAGTATGCCGGCGTCATCAATTAAGCCGGCAACGCTGAAGACGGCTTCAGGCAAGAGGTCAAAGGGGCTGAGGACATAGGCCGCCGCCGAGACAAGCGCAAGCTTAAACTTTGACGGCAGGCGCGGATCACGGATTAAGCCCGCGCAAAGGATGAATAGATCGGGCAGGAGAAGCAGCAGATCAGCATAATCGGAATTCGCGTGGCGCTTCACCCAATTGTGGACTTCGCGGCGCCACATTTGATACCAGCCCCGCGCCTTCGCTTCATCAAATCCTTCGTACTCTGTGATTTTGAACTCGGACATGAGTCTGCCTCCGATTCCTTGGACCGTCGGACCGTCATACGCTAATTCAAAGCCCGAGCTGCCGCATTGGATTCATTAGTGTATATGTCCAGTATACGCTAAACGAAGCGCTCATTTTCCCCCAACAATTGGGGCTTCCCTCATTCCAGCGCCACTTTCGCTAATTCGACGCCATCACGGATTAGTTTTTCATAAACGGCGTAGCGCCGAAACACGTGCATGCCGACCCGCTCGTAAAGCGCCACCGCATTGGTCAGGCTCTGGCCATCGACATCCAGATTGACCCGCTTGACGCCGCGATCCCAAAACTGCGCGAGGCTGCGCTGCAGCATGGCGGTGGCTAAGCCGCGCCGTCTGTATCGCTGCCGCACACCGACCGTGTCGATGTAGCCAGCCGCTGGATTGCGAAAATCTTGCGCCAGCCCGATCAGGCAGCCGGCCACCTCAGCACTGTCTACCGCGACCGGGAAGATGACCAGGTCTGGGTCAAAGTGCGGGTCATTGTTCAGCCAATGGCGGATCAATTCCAAATCTTTCTCGAATGGCTGGTCGACGTGGCCAAAGTGGTCAGAGAAGGCATCCCGCACGACAGCTACCAGCAGGGGCAGGTCGGCTTCATGTTGATAGCGGCGGCTTGTAATGCCTTCTGGCCAGGGCGGGGCGGAAGGCTTCGCCGCCATCTCGATTCCCATATCATAGAAGCTGCGGTTTCTTGTGAAGCTGGCTTTTTCCAGCGCGCTTTCGGCAAAAGCATAGCCTTCATAGACGGCGCAATGCAAGCTGACGCGCGCTTCTGGCGGGCAGCGATCGAGGACTTCGCGGCTCTTGCCATCCGCCCAGTTGAAGAGTTGCGCCGCTAGCCCGCAGGAGTGAAATTGCGGGTGAACGCCCCAAGCGAAGCTGGGGCGCACGGGCGTCTGCGATGTTGACTGGAATATGCCATAGCCAGCCAGCTGCCCGCTGGGATCAAATATTCCCACGCTATCGGCGCTAAGGTCGAAGCCCGGCTCCCCCCATTCTAATTCTACCGCGCTCACTTGAATGCGGTCCTCAATGCCAAGACAGGCGGCAATCATGTTGACGGTTTCGGCATAGCGTTCGGCGTCTGCCATCGACAGGGACCGTGTTAATAAGTTTGCTGAAGTCATCAATTTGCCACTCCATGAATCCCTAGGCTGGCTGGATCGCTGTATTCGCTCGCTTAGGTTGAGCGCGAGACTATCCAGGCGAGATTATAGGCAGAAAAAGTCTTGCTTAACAGCCTGACCCTTTTACTGTATGATGGCGGCATTATTGCCCGGCGCGTGGAGCAGGTCCTTAATGAACAAGACGACGAAGACATTCACCTACATCATCGGCATAGTTATGACGATCGCCATGGTGGGCAGCCTCATCCTGCCGATGATTTCGAGCCAGGTGGGCTTGGGCGATAGCTATCTGGAGACGCCGCAGCCCACGCCCTTTCCCGAACCGACGATGCCAGCCCCGCCCGACACGGCATCGATCGACTTTGACAGCCGCTATCTGCATCGCTCTGGTTTGTTTACCATTGGCGCGCCGACCGGCTGGCGCCCAGCGTCGGACAGCAATACAGCCGACGAGCTGCGCGCTGGCTTGAACAACAGCGACGTCCAAAGCGTGATAGAGCTGCGCATCAGCAAGAACCACGGCGCCCTGGCTGATGCTGATTCGCTCAGCGGCTACCTTGATGACACTTGGCTGAGCCACACCTGGAGCGGCTACACCGGCTGGGATGAGACGGGCCGCAAAATCGTCGGCGATGACGTGGTGCAAATCGACTTCAACGTCCGGCGCGGGCGCTCCCATCTCATGGCGCGGCAAGAATCCTGGCTGGAAGACGGCGACATCTACAGTGCGCGTGTTGTCACGGCTGAAAATGCGGCGCAGGAGCTCAAGTTTTTGCTCCGTGGCTTGGCAGACAGTGTGGAACGTATCGGCGAATATGACAATGCGCCTTATGATTGGAATGGCTACTTCGATAACTTGGATAAGCACATGGTGCGCTACCCGTCGACCTGGGAAGTTACCGACGGGGCTGAAGGCTTGCCGGCGACCATTGAGGGCGATTCCCTTGCCTTGGTTCTCAGCACGGTAGACACTGTGCTGGCAAACGAAGATGAAGCGGAGGACTGGGCTGAGAATTGGCGCGCCGGCGTGAAAGCGCATGGAGCGCAAGCGGTCGAGCTGGCCGGCGCGGCCGGCTACAAAGTCTCCTACCAGCTTACATCGCCCGATGGGGCAGTTTCGAGCGGCCTCATCATCATGCTGCAGGGATCGGACGATCGACTCCACGTCGCCAACATCAGAATGTCGAATCTGGATGAGGATTTATTGGGGGCTGATTCGGCTGAGTATCCCTGGCTGGCTGTGCTGGAGAGCTTCCGCCTCTTGCCAGACTTAGAAGTGAGCATCAAGTAAAGCCATCACTGGGAGTGGTGAATGCGAGGATATGCCCATTTCAAACCCCACCCCGACCGCCTGTGTCGGCGGGTCAGTGTCGGCGGGCTGTGTCTACGCGCCCTACGCGACCCCGATGAATCAAGAGGGGAGCATTGCTAGCAAATCCTGAGTCGGAGTTTTTACAAACTCCTATATCGATAATTCACCACTCCCCATCACTGCAATGCGGGCTTGCGCTGAATGACTGATGTCTTGCCCGATGTGCTGGCTCAAGATCTCATTTTGCTGTTCTGCGGCACGGCTGCGAGTGACGCTTCTGCCCGCCTCGGCGCTTATTACGCCAATCCATCAAACGCGTTCTGGTCCACGCTGCGGGCTACCGGCTTGACGCCGCGCCGCTTGCAGCCGCAAAACTTCCGCGAATTGCTCAACTGGAGGATCGGCTTAACTGATTTGGCAAAACACTCGGCTGGTTCAGATCGCTGTTTAAGACCGCAAGATTTGCTGCGCGAACGTCTGACTGACAGCATAAATTCTTACCAACCGCAGATTGTGGCTTTTACCAGCAAGGCGGCTTGGCGTGGCTGGCAGGGGCTGAGGAGCCGCGACGCGGTTTCATATGGCTGGCAGGCAGAGACGCTGGGAAAGACGGCATTTTTTGTGCTGCCTTCGCCATCTGGTGCCGCGCGCGGCTACTGGGATCTGGCGCCCTGGCAGGCTCTAACTGGCGAGTATTTGCGCCGCTTGCAAGCGCATTGAGGGAAGTTTGTGCGCGTCTACCGAAACGATAAACTGCGGCGTTTGGGCATCGACTTCAAGCCGCCGAGGCTCGGCGATGCTGGCTATGATTTGTATTCCCCAGCGCCTTATCAAGTTGCGCCCGGGCAGCGCGTTTTGGTGGAGACGGGCTTGCATCTGGAGATCCCCGCCGGTTATGTTGGGCTGGTTAAAGACCGTTCCAGCGTCGCTTCAGCCGGTTTGCACACGCTCGCCGGCGTCATCGACAGCGCCTACCGCGGTGAATTGAAGATTCTTCTGGTCAACCTGGCAAGCGAGACCGCCCAGATCCGCGCTCGTCAAAAAATCGCGCAGCTGCTGCTTGTGCCGGTCTACCACGAAGCCGTCAACTACGTGGATTCGCTGGCAGATTTGTCGAGCACGGAGCGCGGCGCTGGCGGCTTCGGCTCTACTGGCGACTGAGCTTGCCGCCACAGTCTCTCAGGTTGAGGCGGCGTTTTGCCAGGCGCGCCAAGAAGCAGCGCCATCAGCCGGCAGCACTTGTCCCGTCAGCGTCTTTGCTGCTTCTGAAACGAGGAAAAGAGCCGCGCCAGCGACATCAGCGCCTGATTCAGCCCCCCCGCTGGCCGCGATGCAATTGACGCGGATCCCGTGAGCTGCTAATTCCCGCGCTGCCTGCCTGGTCATGCCGATGACGCCCGCGCCGCCCGCGATGCTGCCGATTCCCGCTGGCAAGGTCGATTCGCTTGCGGCCGCTGGCACCAGATTGACGATGCTGCCTCCGCCTTCCTCCGCCATCACCCGCGCGACCAGTTGCATACAGAAGAATACCCCGCTGATATTGACTTCAATCTGCCGGCGCCAATTCCATTCGTCGATCGTTAACATCGGCTCGGCATGAAAGATGCTGGCGGCGTTGACGAGCAGGTCAATCGCGCCATAAGCGTCTCGCGTTTGTTCAATCATGTTCGCCACTTGAAAGCGATTTGAGACATCGCAATGCAGCGCTAAGGCAGTGCCGCCGCCCGCTAAGATTGCCTCAGCCGCCGCGTCAGCCCGCTCGATATTAAGATCGCCGAGCGCCACCGCCGCGCCATTCGCCGCCAGCGCCAAGGCAATGGACTTGCCAGCGCCCGAGCCACCCCCGGCGACCAGCACTGTCTGACTGGCCAGGTCAAGTTTGAGGTCCGACATTATCAAGCGGCAAAAGATTGCTGGCTGGCGCGCCGGCGCTTAAAAGGGTATGTCATCAATTGAGGCGGGCGAATCCGGGTAGTTCGATGCCCGGTCGTCGCGCCGCTGTTTTTGCTGCCCGCCGCCGCGTTGGCTGCCGCCGCCCCAGCCCCCGCCTTGGTCGCCGCTTTCATCGCGGCTGCTGAGGAAGCGCACATCGCGGGCTCGCAGATCCAGCGAGGCGGCTGCTTCGCCATTGTTGTTAATATAACCGCGCGCCGACACGTTGCCGCTAACCAGCACGCGCCGCCCTTTGGACAGATAGGTATTGCAGGTTTCTGCCTGGGCGCCCCAAACGGCAACGCGATACCAGGTGGTGCGCTCTTGCTGCTCGCCCGATTGGCGGTCGCGCCAGCGCTCGCTCACGGCGACGCTGAAGTTGCATACGGCGGTCCCGCTCTGCATATATCTGAGCTCGGGATCGCCACCGAGGTTGCCCACAACGATTGTTTGATGCCAAGACATTTCGATTTGCTCCTGACCATGCTTTAGCTTGATTTCTGCTTCTGAATTTCAGCCAGCAAAACGCGGCGGACAACAGTTGGATCGCCTTTGCCGCGCAGCGCGCCCATAATCTTGCCGAATAGCGCGTTCAGCACTTTCTCGTTGCCAGCAAGATAGCGCTGCAGCATCGTGTCATTTTCCGCCAATACCTTGAGGGCCGCGCCCTCGATGATTGCCAGGTCGGAGATTTGCGCCAAGCCATGTTTGGCGACGATGGCGGCGGCGCCGGCCCCGGTCGCCCACATCGCCGGCAGCACTTTCCGGCGCGCTGTGCTTTGGTTGATGCTGCCTTCTTGGATCAAGTGCAAGAAGCTGGCGAAATTCTCAGCTGATATGGGAATGCGGTCGATATTCTCGCGCTCGATTTCTTTCGCGTTCATCATCCGAAACAGATCGGTGCTCAGCCAGTTGGCAGCCAACTTAGGCTCGACGCCAGCCGCCACAATTTCTTGGAAGTAACCGGCGACAGCGCGTTCGGCTGTGAGCAGGCTCGCGTCATAGCGGCTCAAGCCCAATTCCTGCACGAAGCGCTGCTGCAGCTCATCGGGCAGGGCTGGCAGGCGGGCGGCGATCTCGGCTACTTGTTCGCGGCTGACTTCGACGATGGGCAAGTCTGGCTCGGGGAAATAGCGGTACTCGTCAGCCCGTTCCTTATAGCGCTGCACGGTGATTCTCTGTGCCGCTTCGTCCCAGCCGAGCGTCGCCGGTTTGACCGTCTCGCCATTTCGGTAGCGTTTTATCTGCCGCTTGACTTCGTAATCGATGGCTTTGACCATATTGCGGATGCTGTTGAGATTCTTGATCTCGGTCCGTTCGCGCAATTCCGAATCGCTTTCGTGCAGCACGCTGACGTTGGCTTCAAAGCGCAGCACTCCTTTAGACATATCGCCACTGTTGACGCCGAGGTAACGCAAGATTGAACGCAGCTTGCGCGCGTAGGCTTCGGCTTCGGCCGCGCTGCTGATATCCGGTTCGGAGACAATCTCCAGCAGTGGAACACCGGCGCGGTTGTAATCGACCAGGCTACCGCCCCTGATGTGCGAGAGCTTGCCGGTGTCTTCTTCCATGTGGGCGCGGCGCACTCTGATTCGCTTGCTCGAGCCGTCTTCCAATTCGATGGCGATATGCCCGTCAACAGCCAGCGGGCGATCGTATTGGCTGATTTGGTAGCCTTTTGGCAGGTCCGGGTAGAAGTAATTCTTGCGCGCGAATTGATTGATCGGCGGTATCTCGCAATTCAGCGCCAAGCCAACCATGATGCCATATTCCATCGCCCGCCTGTTGATGACCGGCAGCGTGCCCGGCAAGCCCAGGGACAGTGGGTCGACCGCCGAATTTGGATCAGCCTCGACGCTGTCGACAACCGGGCAAGCGCTGAACATCTTGCTCTCGGTTTCCATTTCGGCGTGGACTTCCAAGCCGATTACAGTTTGCCATTCGCCCATGGCTCGCTTCCCGTGACTCTCGCGCCGGTCCTGGTTAATCTGACACAAAAGCGTCGATTTGAAAAGGTTTGAGCGGCGAGCCAGTGTATCCATTTCGCTTGCAAGAAAAGCTTTTACCACTGAGTACACCGAGATTCCTATGCGAAATATACCTTTTCTTTGTGTCCTTTGTGTCCTTTGTGGTGAAATTGAATTTCCACCGACTTCGATATACTACTGGCGGCGATTATGGCGGGTAGCTTGCGGCGCTCAGACGGCGAGCGGCGCCGCCTCAGCCGGCTGGATTATGCCGCGCCTAGCCAGGAACCGCTCCAGCCGGCGCAGCGCTTCGCGGATCTTTGCTTCGCTGGTGGCATAACTGGCGCGCAGGAAGCCGCGTCCGCTTTCGCCAAAGGCGCTTCCGGGAATGAGCGCGACCCGTTCTTCCTGCAGCAGCGCTTCGCAGAAGGTCTCGTCGTCCAAGCCGGTACTGGCTATGCTGGGAAAAGCATAGAAGGCGCCGCGCGGCTCAAAGCAGGTCAAGCCCAGCTGATTGAATCCGTCGATGATCAGCCGGCGCCGCCGGTCATATTCCTGTCGCATTAATTCGACATCGCCTTCGCCGTACTCAAGCGCCCGCAGCGCCGCGGCTTGACCAGTGGTGGGGGCTGACATGATCAAATACTGATGGATCTTGTACATCGCTTCGGCAAGTGCTGCCGGCGCTGTAACATAGCCGATGCGCCAGCCGGTCATCGCGTAGGACTTGCTCATGCCGCTTAGAACGATGGTGCGCTCGAACATATTTGGCAGCGTGGCGAAGTTGATATGTTCAGCGCCATAGACGAGGCGCTCGTAGATCTCATCAGAAATGACAACTAGGTCGTGTTTTTCGGCGACGGCGGCCACTTGCAGCATGTGTTCCCGCGTCAGCACTGCGCCGGTCGGGTTGCTGGGATAACTGAGCAGAATCGCTTTGCTGCGTGGCGTGATGCGCGCTTCCAACTCGGAGCCGGTCACCTGGAAGCTCTCGGCTGCCCTAGTCGGGACCATAACCGGGACGCCTCCGGCCGTCTCCACCAAAGCTGGATTGGCGACGAAGCAAGGTTCCACTACCAGAACCTCATCACCCGGGTCGAGCAGAACTTTCAACGCCAGGAACAGCGCCTCGCTGACCCCGACCGTCACCAGCACTTCGTTTTCTGGCGAATAACGCAGGCGGTAGCGCCTCTCAATATGCGCCGCGATCGCCGCTCGCAATTCATAAATCCCGGCATTTGAGGTATATCCAGTCTGGCCCCGCTGGAGGCTTTGCAAGCCCGCGTCAACGATATGCGCCGGCGTCACAAAATCAGGCTCGCCGATGCCTAGCGTTACCACATCGTCCATGGACGCGGCGATGTCAAAGTAGCGGCGGATGCCGGACGGGCGCAGGGCTTGCACACTTCGGGAGAGGTAGCGACTCATCAATGCTGTCCTTTTTTCGATAGCCATCATCGTTTTATCACAGTTTTTTGGGCAAAGCATTGTGCAGCAATGTTCAATTCTGCCACCTGTTTTGCGACATTGTGTAGGATGAATGGCAATTTATGCGCTAGTATCTGCGGATTATTCGCTCATTATGTAGGACATGCTCGGGCAATTTGTCGCTTGCTTCGCTTGGGCATTTACATTCGAGTGAGCGCGTTAACAGGCTGAGCAAGCCTGAGTGAATACCGAAGCGCGACATCAACACAGGTATACAACGATCGGCGGAGAAATGCGTAGAATATCCGTGAAAGCAGGCGGGCCATTAGGGACCTGCGAACAGCTTGAGGCAGTGTGCTGGAAACAGGTAATCGTTAGCGCCGACATCACCGAGAAATATGAGGACGCCGTGCAGCGAATGCGAGATATACTCTTTCTTCGTGCTCTTCTTTACTTTGTGGTGAAATGAATTTCCACCGACTGCAATACACTCCCGCTTGGAAAATAAACTTGGCAAAGCCTGCGCCTTTCGTCTAAACTATGGTATTGTAGTGGCGAGCGCAGGCAGTAGCGTTACCGAGCCGCGTTAACTGACTTACTGCGTCAACACAGAGGGTTGAGATGAGCGACGATAGCAGAAATCCTAAGGACAATCTGGATGAGACGCCGAGCCAATCTTCGGCGGATGACATGGGAGACCGGCTGGAACGGCTGGGTGGCGAGCCGGCGCCGGCAATAACGCCGGAAGAATTCGAGCGGCTGCAAAAAGCGGGGCAGGTCCATATCGATTCCCGCGGGCGCGTGCGGACGGCTCGGCGCAGTGGCGCGGAAGCGGGCGTCTCGCTGCGAAAGCGGCGAGCTTGGTACGGCTGCGCCTGATTGCGCGCTTGCCTCTCGGCAAGATTGCAAGCCCGGAAGATGCTCGTTTGCCAATTGAACCTGACCCCAATACTAGAGTGCCGGGCATAAAGCGCCAGCGATGGCTGCCTTGATTAGCCTGGAGCGCGTCTGTCGTGGGCTGGCGCTGAGCGACCTTGATACGACAGCCGAGCGGCAGCGGATGGCGCCGGTGCCCCGCGGCTGGCGAACGCGTGATTTCCCACCCTACCCAGCCGCTGTCATGATTTTGCTATATCCGGCCGCTGACGGAGTCCTCAACACGGTGCTGACTTTGCGATCGGCCGGCTTGCGCGGGCACAGCGGGCAGGTCAGCTTTCCTGGGGGCCGCCGAGATCCCCAAGACGAAGACGCGATTGCGACTGCCCGGCGCGAAACCTTTGAGGAAATCGGTATCGGTGGCGAGCGGCTGTCCATCCTGGGGCAGCTTCCGCAATTTTACATTCCCGCTTCTCATCATGCGGTCGAGCCAGTAATCGGGCATTATGAGGGCAGCCCTGTATTTTCGCCGAACCCCGCTGAAGTGGCGGAGGTTTTCGGTGTGGCGCTGGAAGATTTGCTGAAGCCGCGCTTCAAGCAGGTGGAACGGCGCAGCCTGCGCGGCATTGATGTTTGCGTGCCCTATTATGCTGTCCAGGGGCACAAGGTATGGGGCGCGACCGCCATGCTGCTCAGCGAGTTGGAGGGCCGCTTGCGTCATGTTTTGCCGCGCGCCTCACTGCTTGCACTCGCGTAATCCGCCGGGAGTGGTGAAATTGATTGATATAAGGCTTTTTGTAGGGGCGATCCTTGGATCGCCCAAAACTTACTTCTGCAACTGTGGGCGACACAAGTGTCGCCCCTACATCTAGGTTATCCAAATACAGAATATCGGCCTGCATATCTCATAATTCACCACTCCCAATCCGCCCGGCAGCTTGTACACAATTGTCATGATTGTTATGCTTAGAGCAGCTTGCATCGGGAAAGCAGCCTGATTCAGCCACAGTCGTCCGTCAGCAGATTTGCATGGATACCTTCTTAACTGGCATTCCCATACTGGCAGTGAGCCCGGCCGCAGGCGGCGCTGGCGAGTGGGGCATGCTCCTTGTCTATATCATTATGGCGCTGGGCATCTCCTTCCTCTGTTCAATCTGGGAGGCGGCTATGCTTGCTACGCCGGTCTCGCATATCGAACTGCTGGTGCAGGAGGGCCGCCGCGCCGGTGTCATCATGCAGGGGCTCCGGCAGAATGTCGAGCACCCGATTGCAGCCATTCTGACGCTGAATACGATCGCGCATACGGTTGGGGCGGCGGGGGCTGGCGCGGAGGCGACGGCGATTTTTGGCAGTCAATTCCAGGGTCTCATCTTCGCCATCTTGACGCTGCTGATACTGGTATTTTCCGAGATTATCCCCAAGACGCTGGGCGCCGTCTACGCCAAAGCGCTCACGCCTTTCACCGCTCATTCGCTGCGCCTGTTGCTGCTTGCCCTCAAGCCGGCGGTCATCGCCTTTGACTTCTTCACGCGGGCGATGCGGCCCAGCGAAGAGCCGCCAACGGTGACCCGGTCGGAATTAAAAGTGATGGCGCGGATCAGCGCTGAAGAGGGCGGCATTCAGGAGCGCGAGAATCGCGTTGTTGCCAATCTGCTGCAGCTGGCGGATGTACAAGTTGAGACGATTATGACACCGCGCACAGTCGTGCTGATGTTCCAAGAAGAGCAGACGGTTGCCGAGATAATGCGCGCCTACACCTTCTTGCCATTTTCGCGCATTCCCGTTTATGGTGAATCGGCTGATGATATCAAGGGCTATACCCTGCGCCACGAAATCTATCGGCGGGCGGCGGCTGATGAACATGGCGTGAAGATGCAGGAAATCGCGCGGCCCTTGGAAGTAGTGCCGGAGACCAACTCAGTGGCGCAGGTGCTGGACGAATTCATCGACAAGCAGGATCATATCTTTCTTGTCATCGACGAGTATGGCGGTACCGCCGGCTTAATCACGCTGGAGGATACCGTTGAGACTTTGCTCGGCATCGAAATCCTCGATGAGTCGGACCGGGTTGCCGATTTGCAGGAGTTGGCGCGGCGCCGCTATCAGACTCAGGTCGATCTCTTGGCCGAGGTGGGCCGCAGAGGGACCGCCGCCCCGCAGCACCCGCCCGCTGCGGACCGACCTGAATGAGGGCGATTCGTCTGCCGCTGCCCGCCTTCGCCTACCGCTTCGACTTGCTGCTAGCATTCCTCAAGCGGGTTGCCTACCCAGCCCGTCTCATCGTCCAGGGCGACACATTATGGCGTTTCACTGAGGGGCAATTGTTCTGCTACCGGCAGGAGGGCGACGCCATCGTCCTGCGCGGTGCCTGCTTGCCCCGCGAAAACGAAGCGCGCATCAAGCGGATATCTCGCCATTGTCTTGGGCTGGAGCGCGACCTGAGCCCCTTTTATGACTTCGCCGCCAGCGAGCCGATGCTGTGGCGGGTGGTGGAGCCCTTGGTCGGCTTGCCCGTATTTTGCAGCGAGACCGTCTTCGAGGCGCTCATCACGCTCATTATCGAGCAGCATATCAACTGGAAGAGCGCCCTGCGTTACCAGCGAAGGCTCATGCGCATGTTTGACGGCGGCGCGTCAATTGGGCGAGTGATAGTCTATCGTTTTCCCTCGGCGCGGCAGTTGTCTGGGGCGTCACAATCCGATCTGAAGGCGCTGAAGATCACCCATCGCCGCATTGACGTGATAATCGAAATCGCGCAGGCGGTCGCTGAGGGCGCGCTTGATTTGGAGGCGCTGCATCAGATGGAAGCGGGGGCGGCATATGACCGCTTAATGTTGATAAAGGGCGTCGGTCATTGGACGGCGAACAATGCGCTTGGACGAGCGCTGGGGATTTACCCCTTTGTCAGCCAGAATGACGTGGCGCTGCAAGCCGCCGCGCAAACTTACTTCCATGATGGCGCTGGCGAGAAAAGCGCCAAATCGGTCATGGCAGCGCTAAGCGACTACGGGGCATACGCCGGGCTGGCGGGGCATTTTCTGCTGCTGCGCTGGGTGATGGATCGCTATCAGCCTGTTTCGCTCTAGCGATCGCTGCGTGGGTGCTTCGCCCTGGCGGGGCTGCAGTTGCCTGGGGGAGACCTCCCGCAGATTTCTAATCGGGCTAGAGCGGGCAAGCCAGGCGCAATCGCCAGCTATAATTGGCGCTGTTTTCGGCTCGCTAGCCGGCAGAACTTGACGCGCTGCTGTCGTCTTCTCGGTTGGCTTCTGGCGGCGGCGGCAAGGTTGGCTGCGCATTGGGGATGGCTGTGTTCGCTGGCGGGGCGGCCGGCACATCAGCGCCCAGGTTCGCCGGATTCAAGTTGGCTGAGCCAATTGCCGCTTCGTTCGGCGGGTCTTCGACACAGCGGAAGCCAACCCAGCGGAGGAACTCGTCGGGTCTCGCTGATTGACGATGAACCGTGCGGCTGAAGAAGGGCAAGCCATCCCATGATCCGCCGCGCAGTACCTTCTCTTGGCCAATGATGGGACCTTTGGGGTTAAGGACGCTGCTTAGTTGCGCCTGTTCTGTATAGTGGCGCTCGCTGTAGTAGTCGTTGATCCACTCGGCGACATTGCCCGCCATGTCGTATACGCCATAGATGCTCGCGCCCAGCGGCAGGCTGCCCACTTGAAGCGAGCCAGGCGGCGCGTCCCGGGGTATGCGGGTCTTCGCCAAGGCATTATCCCAGGTATTGCCCCAGGGGTAGACGCGTCCGTCATCAGCGCGGGCGGCGCGCTCCCATTCGGCTTCGGTCGGCAAGCGGCGCCCCACCGCCTCGCAATATTCGCGCGCGCCGTACCAAGTAAGACCATAGACCGGATGCTGCGCCAAGCCGGCGCCAATGCTGTAGCTGGTACCATCAAATATGATGGGGGCGTCGCGGCTTTCGTTCTGCGATTGGATGCAGGGGAAGCCAGCACAGCGATTTACGTGCGAGTCGGGACCGCGAACGTTGAGAAAGGCGACGTATTGCTCAAACGATACCTCAGTGGTTTCCATGAGAAAGGCATCGACAGTGACCTGGTGCGCTGGGAATGAATCTTGGGCGTAGCTCGCTTCACAAGCGCCGCCGTCGCGGGTGACGCATTGGCGAACCGCTTCGGTAACTTCGCCCGGCGTCGTGCCCATAACAAAGGCGCCGCCCGGTATCGTCACGGTCAGGCTGCGAACGACTTTGAGCAATTCCGGAATCTCGCTGGTAGGCGCGAGCGTCGGCGGGGCGGGCACCGTCGGGGCATCGGTCGGTATCGGTGTTGCCAGCACCGGCACGGAAAGCACTTCGCTGGTGGCGGCAGTTGCCGGTGGCTGCTGCGCCACTGCCTCGCCTTGAGAAGCGGCATCTGGCGTGGCTGTTACAACGATGAATTGAGCCAGCGGCGTCGGCGAGGGCAAGCTGGCATCCTCGGTAGCGGTCATGACAATATGGACGACAGTGATCTCTGGTTCGGTTGTCGGCAGAATAGCGGCGGGCAGCGTCCCCTCCAGCAAAACGGCAATCATAACACTGAGGCCGCATAATAGACCTGGGATGAAGCCGATCAGCGCCCATTGCCAAGCGGCGCTGCGCTGGCGCCTGCCGCCGATTGGTCTATATGACATTCAGTCTCTCCTTCGTCTCGCTGCACTGCGCACGATGACAGATGGACCAGTCAATATCTTCTTGTGATACTAGCGTAAAGCACAATGCGTCGTTCTGCAATTGTAGTTGAGGACCTCTCGCCTCATTTTGTGGCTAAGGCTTGGTGGCGCGTGGTTGATGCGCGTCGCTCGCGTCGCTTGACAGGCGATTGCCTAGAGACTAGGCTTACCTGAGACTAGGCGACAGAGCCAAGTGACGGCAAGGACTCTTTACCTTGACTGGACTCGGCATAAGACCGATAGACGCGCCCGCGACCCATGTCAATGGCGCGCGCCCCGTAAATTTGCGCCGCGATTTAGCTCCGCTTGCGGATTTGATTGAGTTGGTCTTTGCCGACTCGATGGATAGCAGTGGGCGCTCCGCCATTCGCGAAATGCGTTATCTGAGCCATTTGGGTTATGGGCTCAATCTCATCGCGCGGCTAAACGATCTGGCATTGGGCATTAGCTTGGGCTTCGTTTATGTCGCGGATGGCAAGCTGGTTGGCAATGTGTCTGTGTATCCGGCTGGTTACCCCAAAGCGATGGGCGAAACCTGGATCCTGGCTAATGTCGCGGTCCACCCTGATTATCAGCGGCGCGGCATCGCCCATAGCTTGGCCGAGGCTTGCCTGGGCATGATCCGCCAGCGTGGGGGCAAGCGGGTAATCTTGCAGGTGAATTACGAGAACCTGCCAGCGCAGCGCCTTTACCAGCGGCTTGGCTTCGTTTACGAACGTGCCTGGCGGATGTGGCGCCGCAGCGGGTTTGTCCCTTCGCCTGCGCCGCCCACCGCTAATTTATCGGTAGCGCCATTGCGCGCCAGCGAGTGGGAAGCGGAGTTCGCTTTGGCGCTGGCAGCCCGCCCGAACGCGCGAGGCGGCATCGGCTGGCTGAAGCCGGTGCATCGATCGCAATTCTTCATTCCGGCTTGGAAACGGCTGCTGCGCCTACTATCGCTGAGCGGCATGGAACGGCTGGTCATTCGCGATAAGTCGGGGCGGGAAATCTTAGCCTCATGCTGGCTGGAACAGGTGATGAGCTTCAGCAGCCTGCGCGCTTGGCTTTTCACGTCGCCGCTGGCGGATAATCGGGCTTTCGCCGAGGCGCTGCTGGATTATGTACTGAGCCGTTACGAAGGATCAACGATCCACTTTGAACACCCGAAAGACGATGACAATGTGAATGACTTGCTCAAATTGCATGGATTCAAAATAAGTCGCGAGCTATGGCACATGCGGCTTGATCTTTAGACCGTGCGCAGGCGGGCGGCGGTCGGCACATCCTGCTAGGAGCTATCGCGACGAAATCGCTGCGGGCGGCGGCTGCTTTCGGGGTTCACAATCGCGGGGTGCCCGGCAGAATCCTTAGTCGCAGCCGGTAGTATTTTTCGCGGCAGGCGCGGCGGGCGGTTGCGGTCGGGGCAGTTGGCTGGGCGGATGGCGCCGTCGATTGGGGCAGAGGGCTGGCCAGCGGCCGGCAGCGCGCTTTCGGCTGCGCCGCCTGCGGCTAGGGGCTTTCGGGGACCCTGCTCGCCAGTTGCCGTCTCGAGGTACTCGTCCAGGATCTGCCGTTGCTGTCTGGCGTCATATTGTGCGCGGCGCTCGGCTTTATTATGTTGACGGCGGGAGATCTCCTGCTGGATCGCCTGGGGATTGGCGACCCGCTGGAAGAGCTTGGGTTCGTCGGCGCCGACCAGGGACATGCGCACATCGCCATATCGCATCAATGCCGCCGGGAGGCCGCGGGTCATCGATTCCACATTGTCAATTCGCTCGACTAGAATCTGATCGCGCAGGCTCTGCAGGAAGAAGGGGCGTTTGTGCACCAGCGTGATCGTGTCATCCGATATGATGTACAGATCGTTGCGCCAGTCCCAATCCATCCAATAATAGGCTAGGCAGCCGACCAGCAGCGCAACAAAGGCGATGGGCATCGTAAGCAAGCGCAGGTCCGGGCTGCTGAGAGCTGCGCTGAGCGCGAGCGACGCGATTGAAACAAGGATGATCAAGATGGGAAAGACGGTATGCTTTGCCCAGACGCTCACGTGTTTGCGATAGACAATATCGCCGTTGCTCATCTCGATCCGCGAGCTGAGATAGCCATTCGTGCCGCGAAGGGGCTTGGGCGTCTCGCCGCTGTCATCGGCCGGGGCTGTGGTTTCGCCTTGAGTCGCCTCGCCGGAGCGCCAGCGCTGCAATTCGGCGCGCACGATTTTGTGATGACGCTGCGCCTGGCGCTGCTCGAAATAGCCGCGGTCTTCGATAATGAGCTTCTGAAACTGTTCTGGATTCGGCATGCAATCCAGTTCCAGGTTGCCCTGGGCGCCGGCGGTTTTGACGATGACCTTGCCATAGCGGAAGAGCCGCGCAAAGGGATCGTAAGATGGGAACTCGAAGTTGATCTCGTGCACGCTTTCCAAGCCGACCTGTGTCACCTGTCGATACAGCGTGAGGATGGTTCGGTTGATGCGAATGATGCGCTGGTCGGTAACGATTACCGAGTCGTTGCGCCATTCCAGATATAAGTATGCCAGCGCCAAGCCCGGCAGCGCGAAAGACAGCCCCAGCAGAGCCAGCGACAGGACCTGCGCTTCTAGCATATAAGCACCCAGCAACATGGCGAACATCAATAGCAGGGGCAGCCAAGCGGCGCGCAGAAAGGACCACCAATGGCGGCGCGTTTGGATGAGAATCTCTTCATCGTCACGCTGCTCGGCGAATTGGGGGCTTATAGGCGCTTGTTTTTCTGGCATCGCCGGCAATCTTTTGGCTGAGTCGCTTGAATCAAGTATAGCAGTGTCGGCGATTCCTCACCTTGCCGCGGGTTTTGGGCTCCGGGCAATCGCATCAAAATCAATCTTTGTGGTGAAGTTAAAATTGGGCAGTTGAATGTCCACCGACTTCAATGCACTCTCGATATTCAGCGGGCACTCGATATTCTGGCAAAGCGTGTTATAATGGGCGCGAATTTATAGCGCAGGAGAAATGGCTTACTATGCCGAATCTTGGACCAACTGAACTGTTTATCGTGCTTATCATCGTTGTCTTGCTCTTTGGCGTGGGCCGCGTATCGCGCATTGGCGGCGAGCTCGGCTCGGCGGTGGCGAACTTCCGCAAGGGTTTGCAAGAAGGCGCCAAAGGCAAGCCCGAAGAGGCTGACCAGCCGGAAACCGTTTAAAGCTCGCGGCTTGTCAGTTCGTGCTTTCGCCTTCCATAGCTTGCTGGATCAGCGCCGTGCCTTGCAGTATCTGCCGGTGCGGCAGGCCGCTTGGCAATGAGAGGTTATGAACCAGCAACTCTCGGTTGTAGCGCTCGACACGCTCGAGGAACTGCCCCTGGTAACGGCGCCAATTTGATTCCGCTCGCGCGGCGCCTATGGCAGAAGCCGCCTGGTTTGCGTGCTGCAATTCGCGCTGGTGCCGCTTTGCCCGCTCTTGAAGCTGGCTAATCAGTTTCGCTTCGGTTTTCTCTAGGCGCTGGCTCCGCTCGATCCACTCCGGCATCACCTGATGATCATTCATAATCTTGAATGCCAGCCGCATATCGGCCGGTGTGGCGCTGTCATCTTTTAGCGGCAGCTTCTTGCCCGAGCCGGGCAAATGCGAGACATCGCCATCGCCGATGCTTTCAGCGATAAGACGATCGACCAAGCCTTCCCATTTATTCATCGCTTGCCTCATGTTTAGCTTGTCAGCCTGCGCTATTCATTTTCGGGGGCGGGTATCTGCAAAGTCTGCAAGACGCGCCCCGCTTCATCGCTCAGCGTTATTGCCTCGCCGGCTTCCCAAACGCTTTCATCTTTGCCCCAAAAGCGGGCATCGCCGGTGCTTGTCCCGCTGCGAGTATAGATTACGACTTCGCTTTGCGGGAACAGCAGAGAGACAGGGAAGGTGAAACTGTTGCCGTCTTCGTCGGAGAGCGTCCAATTGCTCATTTCGACGCGGTTGCCGGCGTTGCGCAGGCGGATGCCCTCGGCGGTGATGTCTCCCAATCCTTCGACGGCGACGATTTCAAACTGCGCGTTGACGGCGGTGCTGGTGGCGTCGATTGCGGGGGCCGGCGTCGCCGGGGCCTCTTGGGCTGGCGCATCAGCGGGCGCAACTTCGTCCAGGCAGCCAGGCAGCGGCACGACGAGGATGTCGCCGATTTGCAGATTCAGCGATGTTTCGATCGTCAAGTCATTGACATCCAGCAGCTCTTGAAATTCCGCGCCATAACGCAGGGCGATGCCATAGGGCGTATCCCCGCTTACTACGGAATGGTAGATGCAGTTTTCGGCTTGGATGGGCAGGCTCCCGCTCCCGACAGTGGGCGTGCTGAGCAGGACTTCGCGCGCGCCCAGGTCATTGGCGTCAATGGTGGCGGCGGCTTCGGTCGCCGCTTCTTCGGCGAGGCTCAGGGAGATATCCACCTGCGCCCGCTGCGCGCCTGTGGGCAGGGCGGTAACCAGTTTAGGCGGCAGCGGTGTGGCGGTGATGATGATCTCGACGGTGATGATTTCGGGAATTTCTGACTGATCTGATTGGTCGCCAAATAGCTGAAGCGCGACATAGGTCCCGCTGGCGGCTGCCAGGAAGGTCAGCGCGAGAAATACGAGCTGGGGCAGGATATTCCTGCGCCGCGATGAGCTGGGACGTTCAATCATCCGCCTGCCTTTTTGATGGGGATGCGTCAATGGAATCTTAGCACAGGTGTACTAGGCTGGCAATCAGCCAGGCAAGTGATTGCTTGTAATGCCAATGTTGGGCTACAATCGCGCTTCAGTTGTACACAATTATGATTGACGCGAATTGATGAGAGTGTTGCTGGCGAGCGCGGAGGCGGTTCCTTTTGCCAAGGTTGGCGGGCTGGCTGATGTGCTTGGCTCTTTGCCGGCTGCTCTGCGCCAGGCTGGGGTGGATGCCCGCGTCATCATCCCGGGCTATGGTTTCATCGACCGCCTCGAATACCAAATTGAGCCGCTGCTCAGTTTCGGCTTTCAGCACCGAATGGGCAGCAGCGAGGTCCGGCTCTTCCAGTGTCAACAGGCTGGCATTCCCTATTATCTGCTTCAGTCGCCGCCATACTTTGGTTTGGAAGGCGCTGTCTACAGCAGCCAGTGGGATTGGGATATGGAGCGCTTCATCTATCTCAATCAGGCGCTGATGGCTGCCCTTTCCCACTTGGACGAGCGGCTGGGCTGGGCGGCTGATGTTTTGCACGTCAACGACTGGCATACCAGCTTGCTGCCCTTCCTCCTTCGCGAACATGGGGGGGACCGCTGGCGGCAGCTGGCGACGGTGCTCAGCATTCACAACATTGCCTACCAGGGAAAAGAGGCTGGCGGCTTCTTGTGGCAGGCGGGGATCCATGGCCGTCATCAGCCTGACCTGGTTCAGCTTGGCTTAAGCGACAACTTGCTTGGCATCGGCATCGCCTACAGCGACATGCTTTCGACGGTCAGCCCGCGCTATGCCATCGAGATACAGTATGCCTATGCCGGTTATGAGCTGGCGCCCTTCATTGGCAAGCGGGCCGCAGATTTGCGCGGCATCCTCAATGGGCTGGATGTCGAGAAATGGGACCCAGCGAGCGACGCGTCCCTGGTGGCGCGCTTCAATGCGGAGAACATGGAAGACCGGCGGCCCCTAAACAAAGGGCATTTGCAGTCCATTTCCCGTTTGCCCTTGCGCGATGATGTGCCGCTTATCGGCATCGTCAGTCGCTTGGTGCAGCAAAAGGGATTTGATTTGGCGCTGCCGGCGCTGCGAAATATATTGGCGCGGCGGGAAGTCCAATTGCTAGTCCTGGGCACTGGCGAAGCCCACTTGGAGCAGGCTTTCTGGCAGCTCGAGCAAGATTTTGGCGACCAAGCTAGGGCGTTTCTGCAATTCGATGCCGCGCTGGCGCAGCAAATCTATGCCGGCTGTGATATCTTTTTGATGCCGAGCCACTTTGAACCCTGCGGCATGGGTCAGATGATGGCCATGCGTTATGGCGCGCTGCCGCTGGTGCGGGCGACCGGCGGGCTGGCGGATACGGTCGTCAATTACGACAATGCCGCGGCCGATAGCGGGACGGGATTCGTCTTCGATTGGCAGGAGGCGCAGGCGGTGGAAGGCACCTTGGATTGGGCGCTTGATGTGTATGCCAACCGGCCCGATGCCTGGCGGCGGATGCAGGCGCGGGCGATGCGGGCTGATTTCAGCTGGTCCAAGAGCGCCGGCGAATATATCGAAGTATATGAGCGGGCTCTCGTCAAAGCGCGAGCTTAGCGACTGGTGATTGAAGGCAAGTAGAGAACACTTAGCAATAGGGTCGGGGGCGGATAGTGAAGATTAAAGCAGTGATCCTCGCGGGTGGCAAAGGCACGCGGCTGGGCGTATTGACGATCAAGCGCTCCAAACCGGCGGTGCCTTTCGGCGGGAAGTACCGAATTATTGATTTCGCGCTGAGCAACTGCGTCAACTCCAACGTATTTGATGTGCTGGTTCTGACGCAGTATCGTCCGCACAGCCTCAACGATCATATTGGAAAAGGGCGGCCCTGGGACCTCGATCGTTCTTTCACTGGCGGCGTTCGCATGCTGCAGCCCTATCAAGGCAGCTTTGATACCGGCTGGTACGCCGGCACAGCCGATGCCGTCACCCAGAATCTCAATTTCGTGCGGCAGGGTCGGCCCGAATACGTGCTGATTTTATCTGGCGATCACATCTATGAGATGGATTACGACATGCTGGTGCAATACCATCGCGACAAGGGGGCGGCCGCTACGGTGTGCACGATCCGCGTGCCGCTGGATGAGGCGAGCCGCTTTGGCATCGTCGATACCGATGGTGATTACCGGGTCACCGGGTTTATCGAGAAGCCGGCCACGCCGCCGGGCAATCTGGCAAATATGGGTGTATATGTTTTTGATTACGATGTGCTGGAACGGGTGCTGCAGGAGGACCAAGAGGACCCCGATTCCGATAATGATTTTGGCAAAGACATCCTGCCGAAAATGGTTGCCGACAAGATGAATATCTACGCCTATCCCTATGGCGGTTACTGGATTGATGTCGGCACGGTGGATGCCTACTGGGAAGCGCACATGGACCTGCTCTCGAGCCCGCCGTCGCTGAATCTCAATGACCGCACTTGGGTGATCCATACCCGCAGCGAGGAACGTCCACCAGTGCGCATCGGCGCCGATTCCAATATCGTCGACAGCATGATTACCGATGGCTCTGTGATTGGCGCGGGCGCAGTCATTGAGCGGTCAATCCTTTCGCCGGGCGTCTTTGTGGGACCTGGCGCGGTCATCCGCGAGTCTGTTGTTCTCAATGACGCCTACATCGAGACCGGCGCCCGCATCGAACGCGCATTGGTGGACAAGATCGCCGTCATCGGCAAGAATGCCCGCGTCGGCTCGTGGCAGGATATGGGCGACCTCAGAATCACCAGCATCGGCAAGAACGCGCGCATCCCGCCCGGCTTCACCATTGGCGCGGGCACAGTGGTCGGCTCTGATTGCCGGCATCAGAGCTTCGCCCGTTTCAGCGATCGGGTTGTGCCCGAGGGCAGCGATATCGAATTCGCCTCCCGCCTGGGAAGATAAGCAGGGGCGGCGCGGCGCGGGCTGCTGAGCCGATGTTGGCAGGTGGCAAGGCGGGGCAATCGCATTCATATTGGAGTAAAAGGGCAGACAAATGGCAGCGATAAAAGTAGGCGTACAATTGCATCCGCAGCGCGTCAGCTACGCGGGCTATGCTGAGGCGGTCCAGGCGACAGAAGCGCTGGGCGTGGATACAATTTGGAATTGGGATCATTTCTTCCCGCTTTATGGCGACGGCGCTGGCGAGCATTTTGAAGGCTGGACCCTTCTAACAGCCATCGCCATGCTGACGTCCAAGGTGGAGATTGGCACCCTGGTCACATGCAACAGCTATCGCAATCCGGCGCTATTGACGCAGATGGCCAACACGGTCGACCACATAAGCGGCGGGCGGCTCATCCTCGGCATTGGTGCCGGCTGGTTCGAGAAAGATTATGTCGAGTTCGGTTACGAATTCGGCACTGCTGGCAGTCGGCTGCGGGATCTGGGCGAGGCGCTTCCCATCATCAAAGAGCGCATGAGCCAAGAGCTGCCGCCGCCCGTTCGCAATCCGATCCCTATCATGATCGGCGGTGGTGGCGAGAAGGTAACCCTAAAGCTGACCGCGATGCACGCCGACTTATGGAATGGCTTTGGCCCGCCGGCGACTTGGGCGCATAAGAATCGCGTTCTTGACGACTGGTGCGCCGAGCTGGGGCGCGACCCAGCCGAGATTGAGCGCACGGTTTCGATCACCCGCGAGGAAGACATCGACGACAGCCTGGAGGCCTATGCCGAAGCGGGCTGCAGCCATTTCATCTTGATGTCGGCTGCGCCGCCGGATTACGAGCGGGTCAAGGACCTGGTGGCTTGGCGCGACCGAGTGAACAGTTAGCCGAATAAGACAAGCCTAAGAAACCGAGACCGTCCTTGCCTCTAGGTTGTGACGACGCAATTGTCGCTGCCGTGGGGGTTGGGGGTATAACTCTCTGCCTCGCTGTCATTTATCCAGATTGCGCCATTGACCAGATAGCGATATTCATGACTGATGTCGGCTTCAAAAGAGCGCCGCGCCATATAGCGGCCGTCCTTTAGCAGGCTCATGGGATGCGCGCCGGTGTCCCAATTATTGAAGCTGCCGACGAGGTGAACCGATTCGGCTGCTGGCATCGCTTCCGTGTAGAAGCAGACAAGAATGCTTCCGTCTTTGCGCAACGTCTTCTTAATCATCTTTAGACCTCAACTACTGAATTGTCTCCGCTGAACGGATTTGGAACATATTCATCCGCATCCCAGTCGTTGTGCCATTCGATGTCGTTGATGAGATACCGGAACTGATAACGGCTGTCTTTCGACAAATTGACTGTCGCCTTGAAGCGTCCGTCTTTCAGCGCTTTCATCGGCGTGGCTGTTTCGTTCCAGTGGTTAAAGTCGCCGACGAGCGACGCCTTTTCCGCTTCAAGCTCGGGCGCGGTATAAAACGTTACTTTGCAGATATCCTGGCTTTTCAGGTAGCGTTTCTTCAGCATGTGTTCTCTCCATGTGCTAAGCCAACATCAAGCGCAAAGCAGTGACGCTTCTATCCTATCATAAGTGGCTTTCAAATAGAAAAAGAATGCCCGTTTTCGCTAAATTGCGAGCGCCTCCCCTTGTCAAAAGCCTACAGCCGCGCGCGTATCTTGGGGCGCCTCGCCCAAGAGGCTCATAACAATTGCGCTGGCAATGAGTTAAAACAGCAGTAGAATAAGCCGCTTAGAACCTGAACTCACCATCGTATGCAAGGGAGCAGGATACTGTGGTACAACCGGTCGCGCGTGTTAAGGTGGCGCCAAAGCTGCCGCCTCAGCTGGGGCGCTTGCATGAATTGACTTACAACCTCCGCTGGACTTGGGATCATGAATCGATTGCTTTGTTCCGCCGGCTTGATCCAGACCTCTGGGAGGCGACGGGGCACAACCCCGAATGGATGCTGGGGCGGATGAGCCAGGAGCGCTTGAATGCGCTGGTTCACGATACCTCCTTCATGGCGCATTACGCCCGCGTCTGCCGCGCCTGCGACGAATACATGGGCGCCGAGCATTCTTGGTTCGCCGATAATTACAGCCGCGTGGTGCGGCAGCCGATCATCGCCTACTTTTCTATGGAATTTGGCTTGACCGAGTGCTTGCAGAATTACTCCGGCGGCTTGGGCGTGCTCAGTGGCGACCATCTCAAGAGCGCTAGCGATTTGGGCCTTCCCCTGGTCGGCATCGGCTTGCTCTACCAAGAGGGCTATTTCCAGCAGTATCTGAATGCCGATGGCTTTCAGTTGGAGTCCTACCCGCTGAACGACTACGTCAATCAGCCGGTCAAGCTGCAGACGGACGCCGCTGGCCGCCCGATTAAAGTTTCGGTGGCATTGCCCGGGCGCGAGCTATACGCTCAAATTTGGAAGGCGCAAGTGGGGCGGGCTTCGATCTATCTGCTGGATTCCAACATCGACGACAATCTGCGGGAAGAAGATCGCAATCTGACGGGCCGCCTCTACGGTGGCGACCGGCGCACCCGCATCCGCCAGGAGATGCTGCTGGGCATTGGTGGTGTTCGTTTGCTGCGTGCGCTGGCTATCGAGGCGGATGTCTTCCACATGAATGAAGGGCATTCCGCTTTCCTGCTGCTGGAGCGCATCCGCGGTTATATGCGCGAGCGTGAGCTTTCTTTCGAGCAGGCGAAAGCCTTAACGGCGGCGAGCAGCGTCTTCACCGTGCATACGCCGGTGTCAGCCGGTCTGGAGCGCTTTGAATTTGATCTCATCGATGAGCATTTTACCGATCTGATGGCTGAGCTTGGATTATCGCGCGATCAATTTCTCGATCTAGGGCGAGAGAACCTGGGGCATTACGAGTTATTCTCGATGTCGGTTATGGCGCTGCACCTGTCGGCGGGCACCAATGGCGTCGCGCAGCTTCATGGCGCCGTCTCGCGCGATATGTGGCAGTGGGTCTACCCTAATGTGCCAGTGCATGAGGTGCCCATCCGCGCTATCACCAACGGCGTACATGTGCAAACCTGGGTCAGCCAAGAAATGGCGCAGTTATTCGACCGCTACCTCGACCCAGGCTGGCGCTCGGAAGAATCGAAGCCCGAGGTCTGGCAGGGGGTGGCCAACATCCCTGACGCCGAGCTTTGGCGCACCCATGTCCGGCGGCGGGAGCGGCTTGTCGCTTTCGCGCGTGACCGCCTTCGCGAGCAGTTGCAGCGGCGGGGCCTCTCGCAGACGGAGATTGAAGAAGCGGATGAAGTGTTGAACCCTGATGCGCTCACGATTGGCTTCGCGCGGCGGTTCGCGACTTATAAACGCGCTACCCTGATCTTCCGCGATCTGGGCCGCTTGCGCAAACTGGTGAACGAGGCGGACCGGCCGGTGCAATTCATCTTCGCCGGCAAGGCGCATCCACATGACAACGAAGGCAAAGAGCTGATCCGCACGATTGTCAATGTCGCGCGCGACCCAGATTTCCGCAATTCGATTGTCTTCCTGGAGAATTATGACATGAATGTCGCCCGTTATATGGTGCAGGGCGTCGATGTCTGGCTGAACAACCCGCGCCGCCCCAAAGAAGCGAGCGGGACCAGCGGTATGAAAGTCATCTATAACGGCGGGCTGAATTGCAGCATACCCGACGGCTGGTGGGCGGAGGCATTTCACAGCGACCTCGGCTGGAGGATCGGGCATGGCGAAGAATACCGCGAAGACGAATGGGCGCATCAAGATTATGTCGAGAGCCAGGCGCTCTACAATCTGCTGGAACAAGATATCGTGCCGCTCTTCTATGGGCAGGCGCGCGACGGCTTGCCCCGCGAATGGATAAGCCGCGTCAAGCGCAGCATGAAAGAACTGGCGCACCGCTTCAACACGCATCGCATGGTGCAGCAGTACACCGAAGAATTCTACATGCCGCGCTTTCAGGTGAGCCAAGCGATGAGCGCTTCGAACTTCGCTGGCGCCGCTGCCTTCGTCGAGTGGCAGCGCCATCTGGACTGCGCCTGGCACGAGGTGGCGGTGCAAGACGTCGATATCAGCGATGGTGATGTCGAGATTGGCAGCTCGACGACCATCAAAGCCCACGTTGTGCTGGCGCAGCTTGGCCCAGGCGACGTGCGGGTGCAGCTCTACTACGGCATGCTGGATTCGGCCGGCAACATCCGCGACGGCGATGCGCTTGATATGCGGCTGGAGAGTGAAAATGGCGGCGGCGCCTACACCTATAGCGCCGATCACGTCTATCAGAAAACGGGCAATGTTGGTTTCTCGGTGCGCGTCCTGCCTTATCACGAGTATCTGCATAGTTCCATCGTGCCGCGCAGAATCGTCTGGGCTTGAGGTGCGGGCCGCGAATTGACCGGCGGGGCGGCATCGACTAAAATGAAGCCCGAAGGCAGAACAGGAGTGAAGACCAACTTCATGCAATATTACATCTGGACGCTGGGCTGTCAGATGAATGTGGCTGATTCGCAGCTGCTGGCATCCGAGCTGGAGCAAAGGGGGCATCGCGCTGCCGCCACCGGCGATGATGCGGACATCCTGGTCGTCAATACCTGCGTCGTGCGTCAAAGCGCCGAAGACAAGGGCTTGGGCCGCTTGCAGCTCTTGAGCAAAATCAAAGAAGCGCAGCCGGGCAAGGTCATCGGCGTTATGGGCTGCATGGTTGGTGTGCGCGACCCACTCTGGATGCGGCAGCGCCTGCCATACGTTGACGTGTTTATGCCGCCATCTGATCCAGCGCCGCTGATAAGTTTCCTGGGCGAGCGCCTGGACGAAGCCGACGTGCTCAAGCTGGAGGCGGGCGAGCGGCAGCAGCGAGACGCCTTGCAAGACGGCGAACTTATTCTACCCCTGCATGAGCGCGGGCAACTGGTGAGTGCGCAGGTGCCGATTGTCTATGGCTGCTCGCATGCCTGCGCCTTTTGCATCATCCCGTTTCGGCGCGGCATCGAGCGCAGCCGGCCCGTGGGCGAAATCGCCGCCCATGTACGCAGTTTGGCGCTGCAGGGCGTTAAGGAAGCGACGCTGCTGGGCCAAATCGTCGACCGCTATGGCAAGGACATTCCGGCTGGTCCTGATCTGGCTGATCTGCTGCGCGCTGTGCATCAAGTGGCGGAAGAGACGGGGATCGAGCGCATCCGCTTCCTAACGAGCCATCCCAATTGGATGACGGAGAAGCTCTTAAGAACGGTGGCCGAGCTGCCGCGCGTCATGCCGCACATCGAAGTGCCGATACAGGCTGGCGATGATGCGGTTCTGGCGCGGATGCGGCGCGGCTACACCGCCGATCAATATCGCAAACTGGTGGCTAAAATCCGAAAGATTGTGCCGCAGGTCGCGATTCACACTGATATCATCGTCGGTTTCCCCGGCGAAAGCCGCGCGCAATTCATGGAGACCTACCGCATCTTGGAAGAGCTAAAGCTGGATAAGGCGCACCTGGCGCGCTACAGCCCGCGCCCGCAGACGGTCAGCGCCCGGCGCATGAATGACGATGTGCCGGATGAGGAAAAACGCGAGCGCCACCGCCTGTTGGAAGACTTGCAAGCCCGCGTCGTGGCGGAGATCAATGCGCAGTATCTGGGCAAAAAACTGGAAGTCTTGGTCGAAGGCAATTACAAGGGACGTTGGCGCGCGCGCAGCCCGCAAAACAAGCTGGTATTCTTTGAAGCCGAGGGCGATTGGCGCGGCAAGCTCGTAACTGTCGAAGTCACCTGGACTGGACCTTGGAGCATGCAAGCGCGCCTGCCGCAGCCGCAGCCAAAAGCCGACGGCTTGCTCGTCCTCGCCGGTTGATGACCGCGCATATCCGCCGGAAAGTTTGTCTTTTCATAAAGACCATGGCGCTGGGCGCTTTTTGCCTAAGTCTGGCGGCTTGCAACTTACAGGATCGGACCGCCGACCTAAGCCCGATCGAAGCAACAGCGCCGCCCCAGGGACCGCCGACGATTCAAATCGCATCGCCCAATGAAGGCGCTGAGTACGTCATCGGCGAAGAGATACTGGTGTCAGTGCGAGCGGAAGATAGCATCGGCGTCAATCGCGTTCAGCTATTTGTGGACAATCAGATAGTGCGCACGGTGTCATCGGAGTCGCTGCAGGGCGATTTGGCTTTGGAGGCTATTCTCAATTATGTGCCGCAGCGCACCGATCTCGGCGTCGTTAACCTGCGGGCGCTGGCGTATCGGGGGCGCGTCGTGGGTGAGCCGGATGAGATCACAGTTGTGGTGCGCGAATCACATTCCCAGGTTGTCGCCACGCCGGTGCAGCAGCCCAATGTGCCATTCATTCCAAATGACGGGCTGTGCCGCGCGCTGGTTAATGTTGGCTTGAACTTCCGCGCGGGACCCAGTACCGGCTTCCAAATCATCACGGTGCTCAACAGCGGCGCCTTGGCGCCGATCACCGGTCGCAACAGCGAGCACAGCTGGTGGCGCCTCAATGTTGACAATCGCGTCGGTTGGGTCAGCGGCGATTTCACCACAGAATACGGGGATTGTAGCCGCGTGCCGGTGGTCGCTGGCTGAGGCGCGCGAGACCGCTACAGCCCATCCCCGACCGCCAGAGGCCCTTACAAGGCTTGTCCGGTACTTTAGGATTCGCGATCGCCCTTTGGTTTACCCCCCTCGGTCCCCCCATTGAAATGGGGGGATGACCACTGATTTGTCGTGATTATCGCTAATGTGAACTTGGATTCAAGCAGAATTAGCATATTTTATAGGAACTTTGTGTGGGCGGTCAGTGTCTACGCGACCCTCTGTGTCTCGGTGGCGAAGAAAGTTTGAAGCGATTGCCCTGAGGCGGTGGCAGAATTAGTCGCGGGTGGCGGGCGCTTATGTTAAAATTGCTGCAGTGCATAGCTCAAGTGACGTGTAGGCAAGTGGCATGGCTTTGGCGATAACGCGGATCATCTTGGTCACGCGAAATGTTCAGTTTGCAATTGATGTCAAACGGGCGCTGGAGGCGCTGGGCGAATACAGTGTCACGACCGCGGCTGATATTCGCAATGCCATCGAGCAGATCCGCGAGCGTCCGCAGCATTTGCTGCTCTTGGATACAGCCGCCTTGGCAATTGCGCCGGCGATGATGATTGATGTGGTTCGATCGCGCCAAGAAGGGATTGCGATTGTCTTGGCGCCGGATACACCCGAAACGCATGAGCTTGCCCGCGTCTGCCAGGCGCAAGGTGTGGTGGATATTCCGGTGATGGCGCGGGACTTGATACCAGTGCTGACGGCGGCGCTGGCAGGTTTTGATCACTCGCTGCCGCAGACGCAGGCGACGCCCACCATCGATGTCGGCGAGGACACGATCTATATCGAGTCGCTGGTTGATGATCTGCTGGCGGAAGATTTGGCGCTGAATTATACGCGCCGGCGGCTGCAAGCCTCGTATGCGCTGCTGAACCCGAGCGGCGAAACAGCGGCTGACACTACCGCGCAAAAAGCCTTTGAAGTGCTTATCGAGCCTGATAAAGAGGGCGAAACAGTCCGATATCGGGTCCTTGCTATCGAAGAAGCGGCGCCTTCCGCCCAAGCGCCAGCAATTGACCAGGCGACCAACGACGCTACGATTTCGGCGAGTGAGACCGTGGGCGAGTTGGCGCAATCGATTACCGGCGAACAGCGATCCAATGCCGACGCGCCGGAAGGGGGGGGCGCGGAGACAATAGGGGCAGATCTTGAAGACAGCGCGTCATTTCAAGCGCTGCTCAGCGCGGTCCTTGATGAAAGCACTGAATTGGAGAACTTGCCACTAGAATCGCTATTTGATACAACGCGTGAGCTGCCGGGCGCGCTTGGCACTGGCGCAGCCCCAGCTTGGCTGCGCGCCACTGAGCGATTCATCCGCGAGCCGGGCTTCTTGTCGGAGTTGGCACAGAGCCTGCCAGCCTTGGATTCTGGCACCGACCTTGGCGAGACGACTACCCCGCTAGAGGTGGTCCAGCCGACTGGCGAAGACGCGCTGGAAGAGCCCGCTGCTGCATTTGAGGAAAAGCCTGAAGCGAGCGTCAGTGCGCCAGCTTCAGCCGACGCCGGCCTGCCCGCGCCCGCAGCCGCCGAGCCCCCGCGCGCGCCACTATGGAGCCGCAAGGACGATCCGCTGCTGGCGCAGCTGGCGGTTACGATGACCCAAAAGATGACTGACTTGACCGCCGATGCGACGGTCTTGACGCGCGATGATCGGATCGTCGCCTTTTCTGGCGAGATGCCGCTGGATACGTTCCGCCTGCTGCGCCGCGTGATCGCCGACGATTGGACGGCGGAGAGCAGCCAGTCTCGCATTCGCTTCATCAAATTGCCGGAAAGCGGCTTGGATTACATGCTGTATTCGCGCGGCTCGGTCGCTGCGCACACGCTGACGATGATCTTTGCCGGCGGGCGCCAGCTGCGCGACATCCGGCTGCAGGCCGATCGCATGCTGCAGGCTTTGGAATCGGCGCCGGCTGAAGATGCGCCGGAGGCAGCGAGCGAGGAACTATCGACGCCTTCGGGGTCCGCTGCGCGGCAGCCATTTGCCTTTGTCTGGCTGGTGGATGACCCGGCGCGGCTGCTGCAAAAGCCAGTGGCTGAGCAATTGGTTTTCTGGCTGGAGGTTCAGCTCAACGGCTTGAATTGGAAGATTCATCGACTCGATGTGCATCATGATTTCATTTATCTGCGCGCCGATGTGCCGGGGAGCGCCTCGCCCGATAGCTTGGTGCGCACGGTGATGGAGCGCGCGCGGGAAATTGCCTGTTCGGAAGATGCGGCTCTGCCCAGCGAGCTCTGGGCGGATGCCTACCTGGTGCTGCAGCCGGGGCGGGACATGAGCGAACGAGAGCTGCAGCGTTTCCTGCAATTCGCCCGCGCCTGACAGCCGGCGGCAAGTTTCTCTGTCCGATTTCGCCGCCATCGGCTATACTCCCCGCCAGCTATCAAATGATTTTGCGCAGAGTGCAAGCTATGGAAACCCGCCCCGTGCTGTATCTGATTGATGGCCACGCCTTGGCTTATCGCAGTTATTTTGCCTTGCAGCGTGGCGGCTTCGCGACATCAAGCGGGGAGAGTACGAGCGCGGTCTATGGCTTTAGCCGAACCTTGTTGGATGTCTACGAGCATTATCAGCCTAAGTATCTGGCCGTCGCATTTGACGAAGGCTTGAGCGCGCGCGAAGAGCTTTACCCCGAGTACAAGGCGACGCGCGAGAAAATGCCAGACGATCTGCGGAGCCAGTTCGCCCGCATTCGCGAATTGGTCAGCGCTTTTAATATCCCGCAATTGACCATGCCAAACATGGAAGCGGACGATGTGCTGGGCAGCATCAGCCGGCAGGCGGTCGAGATGGGCTTGGCGGTGCATATCGCGACTGGTGACCGCGATATCCTGCAGCTGCTGGGACCGCAGGTTCGGGTGCAATTGCCGCAGCGTGGCGAAGACGACAAGGTCTGGGATGTGCCCGCCTTTCGCGAGAAATGGGGGCTAGAGCCGAGCCAGCTGGTGGATCTCAAAGCGATGATGGGCGACAGCTCGGATAATATCCCGGGTGTCAAAGGGGTAGGCGAAAAGTCGGCGACTAAGCTGCTGCAAGAATATGGCGACCTGGACCGCATCTACGACAATCTGGACAAGATCAGCACACGTGTGCGCAATCGCCTGACCGAGGGGCGTGACCTGGCTTACTTGAGTCGCGAATTGGCCACCATCATGTGTGACTTGGATATCGAGCTGGACCTCGACTCTTGCATTGGGCAAGATTTTGAGTTGAAGCCGGTTGATGAGGTCTTCTCCGCGCTTGAATTCAGAACGCTGCGCGAGCGCCTGCATAAGGTCTATGGTGGGCTGCATGGTGAGCTGGCCGAGACGGGCATCGTCCAGGCGCAGGAAGTGGTCGAGACGATTATCGTGCGCGCTGAGGCGCAATTGAAGGACTTGGTCGCGCAATTGAATGACGCGGAGCTGATCGCCTTCGATACCGAAACGACGAGCATCGACCAGATGTCGGCTGAACTGGTGGGGATTTCCCTGGCGGTGGATGGCAAGCGTGGCTTCTACATACCGGTGGGGCACCGTGTCGCTGGCGCGGGGGGGCAATCGCTGATGTTTGCCGAGCCGGTTGGCGACCAACTGCCATTGGACCTGGTGATTGGCGCTTTGCGCGCGCCGCTGGAGAACGCGGCTATTCCCAAGACGGCGCATAATGCGGTCTACGATTGGATGATTCTGCGCCGCTATGGCATCGATGTGGCGCCAATTGCCTTTGACACGATGATCGCGGAGTGGCTAAGCAATCCAATCAGCAAGTTCCTGGGCTTAAAAGGCTTGGCGGCGCAGACGCTCGATGTGCAGATGACGGAGATTTCCGAGCTGCTGGGCAGGGGCAAGAATCAGAAGTCGATGGCTGAGGTTGATATTGAAGAAGCCGCCCCCTACGCAGCTGCCGACGCGACCATGACCCGCCGCCTGGTGGCGCCCCTGCAAAGCGAATTGCGAGGCGCTGGGCTGGACGGGCTGTATTCCTCGCTGGAATTGCCGCTCATCCCGATTATCGGGCGCATGCAGCACAAGGGCGTCACGCTGGACGTGGCCTATCTCAGCGAGATGAGCGGCCGGCTGAGGTCCGAGATTGCTGCGCTTGAGGCGTCGATTACTGAAGCCGGCGGCATCGGCCGATTTAACATTGGCAGCCCGAAGCAATTGAACCAGGTTCTTTTCAATCAGTTGAAGCTGCCGACTGAGGGCTTGAAGAAGACCAAACTCGGCTTCTCGACCGACGCGGCAACCTTGGATGCCCTGCGCGACCAGCACCCGATTGTCGACATGATCGTCAATTATCGCGAGTTGTCGAAGCTCAAGAGCACCTATGTCGACGCCTTGCCAACACTGGTCAATGCGGGCACGGGGCGCCTCCACACCAGTTACAATCAGGCGGGCTCGGCGACGGGCCGCTTCAGCAGCAGCAATCCAAACTTGCAGAATATCCCCGTGCGGACCGAATTGGGGCGGGAAGTGCGGCGTGCCTTTACCGCGCCGGCGGGCTACGTCTTGCTGGCAGTTGATTACAGCCAAATTGAACTGCGGGTGATGGCGCATATCAGCGAAGACGAAACCTTGATCGACGCCTTTCATCGCGACCTGGATATCCATCAAGCGACGGCTGCGGCTGTCAATGGCATCGAACCGGAAGCGGTCAGCTATGAGCAGCGCAGCTTTGCCAAACGGGTGAATTTCGGTTTGATGTACGGCATGGGTGCCTTTCGATTGGCGCGCGAAAGCGATTTGACGCTGGCGGAAGCGGACGCATTCATCAAGACTTATTTTGAACGCATGCCCGGCGTCAAAGACTATATTGATCGCAGCAAAGCCTTTGTCTGGGCGCATGGCTATACGGAGACGCTCTACGGCCGGCGCCGCATTTACCCAGCGATTATGGCGAAAGGCAACCGCCGCAGCACCGCCGCCGAAGAGCGCGCCGCCATCAATATGCCGATACAAGGCACAGCCGCTGATATCCTCAAGCAGTCGATGATCAACTTGGACAAAGGGCTTGGGCAGGAGCGCTTTGACGCGGCGATGATCTTGCAGGTGCATGATGAGCTGGTGCTGGAAGTAAAAGAAGACCAGCTTGATGCGGTAAGGGCGCTGGTGCTGGCGACGATGGAAAGCGCCTTGCCCGATGGCCAGCCACTGCGCGTACCCTTGCGCGCCAACGCCAGCTATGGTCTCAACTGGCGCGACATGGATGACATCATGTAAGCCGCGCGCTGGCTTGTGTTATACTGCAATCCTTATCGACATTAGAAATCTCGGTGAAAGAGTCGGACCCCAGATGAAACACTTTTTGGAATTGGCCAACGTCCCGACTGATGAGCTGCGTGCCTTGCTCGACCTTGCGCTGCGGCTAAAGGCAGAATGGCGGGCGGGCGGGAACGCGCCCCTGCTTCAAGGCAAGACGCTGGGCATGATATTCTTGAAGCCCTCGCTGAGAACGCGCGTTTCTTTTGAAATGGCGATGAAGCATCTGGGCGGCGGCGCCATCATGCTTGGTCCGCAGGAGATCGGCTTGGGCGTGCGGGAGAGCATTCCAGATGTGGCGCGTGTGCTATCCGGTTATGTGGACGGCATCATGGCACGGGTATTCGACCACGCCGATGTGATGGAGCTGGCGCAGTATGCGACGGTGCCGGTCATCAATGGGCTGAGCGATGGCTACCACCCGTGCCAGGCTCTGGGCGATATGCTGACGATTCACGAACACTTCGGCAAGTTGGACGGTTTGCGGCTGGCTTTTGTTGGCGATGGCAATAACGTGGCGGCGTCGGTGGCTTTGGCTTGCGCTCACTTCGGTGTCAGCTTCCATATTGCGACGCCGGAGGGTTACGAAATGCAGCGGCCCGTGCGCGAGCAGGCTTATGATATCGCCGGGCGCAACGGCTCGGCCCTGGAAATGTGTACCCGACCGCAGCTGGCGGTGGCTGAGGCTGATGTCGTCTACACCGATACATGGGTTAGCATGGGGCAGGAAGCGGAGGCGGCTGAGCGCTCAGGAGAATTTGGCGCCTACCAAGTGAATGGCGAGCTGCTGCGGCATGCCAATTCGAAGGCAATCGTGATGCATTGTCTGCCCGCCCACCGCGGCGATGAGATCACCGACGCCGTTATGGATGGCGCGCAGTCTCGAGTTTTTCAACAGGCGGAAAACCGCATGCACGCCCAGAAGGCGATTCTGGCGCGTCTGCTGGCTTAAGGCTCTGCCTTAGCAAAATCTCGTTTTCGGCTTCGCTTTTCGGTGGCCGCCGGCTACTTTTCGCGGCTCCATAATCCCCCCAATTGCGGTTCTTGCCGCGGGAAATTTCGGCGCAGCAATGTAATGAATGATAGAATACGGTAACTTCGTAGTCATCATCGGGTTTATACATTTCACTAAGCAATCGCCGGCTCGATTTTGGCTTGCCGGCTGCTGGCTTGGGGATAGTCTGCTGTGGAACAGATTCTCTTAATTCTGGAAAGTGTCGAGCTGCGAGACGTCGTCGATATCGCGATTGTTACGACTTTGTTTTACAGCCTGACCTTCATGTTCCGTGATACGCAGGCGGTGGCGCTCTTCCGTGGCATTGCGCTGGTGGTGATTGGCTTGATTTCGGTCGCGGCGCTGTTTCGGCTGCAAGCCTTGAGCTGGCTGCTCGCCAACAGTTTGACCGCGCTGGTGATCGCCATCCCGGTCATCTTCCAGCCTGAGATTCGGCGTGTGTTGGAGCGTTTGGGGCGGGGGGCATTTCTGGGGACACGCCTGGCGCCACAGGCGCTGCGCGTGTCGGTGATCGACGAAATCTGCGCCGCTTCCAGCAAGTTATCGAATCGCCGGCATGGCGCGCTTATCGTGCTGCAGCGCAACAGCAGCTTGCAGGAATATATTCGCACTGGCATTCAACTGGATAGCGTGGTGTCGGCTGACTTGCTGGCGACGCTGTTTTGGCCCCGTACTGAGCTGCACGACGGCGCGGTGATTATCGACAATAATGGGCGCATCGCCTCAGCGTCGAGCGTGCTGCCTATTACCGCCAGCCGCAATCTGCCGAACCCGAACCTGGGCACGCGACATCGGGCGGCGGTGGGTATCAGCGAAGTTGGCGATGCGCTCTGTGTGATTGTGTCGGAAGAGACGGGCAAGATATCGGTAACCAATGGCGGGCGCATGATCCTCGATTTGGATTCGCAGCGGCTGCGCCTCATTCTCAGCGCTTATTATGGGCCGGCGGAAGAGACTGCGCTTTCTATATGGGGTCGGCTGCGCGAGATGGCGGATGAGCTGCGGCTTCGGCTGCGGACCCGCCGCAGACAGCAGGCGCAGCCATGATAAGGCGATTCGCCGAGTCGGACATGGCGGGCAATTTGCTTTGGCTGGCGGTATCGCTGCTCTTGGCATCTGGCGTCTGGTACATCGCGGTGACTTCAGCCGACCCGATTGCCAAGCGCAACTTCCGCAACTTACCGATTCAGATAGTGCCCAGCCAAACGGCGGAGATGACGAACAGCCGCCTTCGAACCGCCTCCGTTACCTTGCAAGGCTTGCAGACGACAATCTCCGCTCGGCGGTCAGAAGACATTGTGGTCCGCGCCGACCTGTCTCGTTTGGGGCCGGGCACTCATACGGTCCCGCTGGATGTGACAGTGACGCAGCCGGATACAGATTCCCTCAGTCGCTTAGTTTCGCGTGTTCAGCCATCTCAGATTATCGTGGAGCTGGAGCCGCTCGAATCGCATGAGAAGAAGATCGTCATCGACTTGCTTGAGGAGCCGCCAATCGGCTTTCGGCATGATGAGCCGGCGCCAAACATAAGGGAAGTTCTGGTGAGCGGCGCGGCCAGCCGGGTAGGGCAAGTGGTTGCCGTTCGCGGTCAGTTGGATTTATCTGCCAGCCGCAATCCGATTGAAGTAGACCTGCGTCTTTATGCGATTGACGCCGATGGCAACCGCATCGACGATGTGGAGTTGGCGCCGCAAACGGCGACTGTGTCGGTCAATATCGCGCGGCGCGATGATATCCGCCAGATAGCCGTTCGCCCCAATGTATTGCTGGATACGCTGCCGGCCGGCTTCACCCTGAAGAACCAGAGTTATGACCCCGAGTCCATCTTTGTCAGCGGCGCGCCCGAACAACTGGCAAAGATCTCGGATACGCTGTTCACCGAGCCGATCAGCCTGGAAGCGCGGCAGGAAGGCTTTGTTACAACAGTGCCAGTGCAATTGCCCGGCGATGACCTCTTCGTGATGGGCGGCGACGCCAACGTGACGGTATCGATCGAAATCATACCGATCATCGATTCGCGCCAGATTGACAATATCCAGGTGGCGCATATCGGCTTGGGCAATGAGTATTCGGTCTCGATCGTGCCCAAAGCAGTGTCGGCCATCGTCACGGGACCGGTTGTGACGGTTGACATTTTGACCGTCGAGAACATCCAGGTCATTGTCGACTTGAATGGACTAGCGCCGGGTGTTTATGATCAGGAACCGTCCATCTCCATCAACCAGGGTGAACTGAGCGAAGAGAATGTGTCACTCTTGCCGGATGTGGTGAATGTAGAAATCGCCTCGCCTCAAGCCGATGCGGGCGACGCAGAGCCGGTCCCCGAGCCATAGCGCTATCGCAAAAGCCTCTAAAATTGGTATGCTCTCGTTTACAAACCCTAAGTGACATAACAATTGTCGCGGCGGCTCTTCCCTATCTAATGCGCAGAGGGGCCTCTATAATGTGCTGCAAAGCTGTTGATTAGCGACGAGGCAAATTGCAGGCATGCCGCGCAAACCAATTGTCGCCTTGGTGGGGCGCCCGAACGTTGGCAAAAGTACGCTCTTCAATCGACTGGTTGGCGAGCGGGTCGCCGTCACTCACGATATTCCCGGTACGACGCGGGATCGTTTGCATGGCGAGTCCTTCTGGAATGGCTTGGCTTTCCAGGTGGTAGATACCGGCGGCATTGAAGTGTATCAGCCGGCTGGCGCGCGCGATGAATCGCCCTTAGCCGAGGGCAGCAAAGACTTCGTCAAGGAGATCGTCGATCAAGCGATGATCGCAATTGCGGACGCCGACGTCATCCTAATGGTTGTCGACGCCCAGTATGGCGTCACAGCGGCTGATGAAGCCATTGCGGAAATCTTGCGGCGGTCGGATAAACCGGTCCTGGTCGCCGCTAACAAGATTGACGACCGGCGGAACGAAGACGATGCCTACGATTTCTACAGTCTTGGGCTGGGTTTAATTGTCGGCATCAGCGCCATTCATGGCTTGGGGGTGGGCGATTTGCTGGACGACTTGGTGCGGACGGTCGGCTCGCTTGAGGCAGATATGTGGGAGGATGATGAAGACGATCAGCTGAAGATTGCCATCGTCGGGCGCCCGAACGCGGGCAAGAGCACGCTTCTAAATAAGCTGATTGGCGAAGACCGGGCGATAGTCAGCGCGGTGGCTGGCACAACGCGCGACGCCATCGACACGGATATCAGCTATTATGGCGAGAAGATCACTTTGATTGATACCGCTGGCATCCGCCGCCGCGGGCGCATAGAAGCGGGGGTGGAGCGCTTCAGTGTCATCCGGGCGATGAAGGCGATTGGGCGAGCTGATGTCGCGCTGCTGGTCATTGACGCGGGCTTGGGCGTGACAGAGCAGGACGAGCATATTGCTGGTTTTATCATTGATGAGTACAAGAGTCTCGTCATCGTCGTCAACAAATGGGACGCGGTCGAGAAAGATGCCCACACGCTCACAGCCTTCACCGATAATATCCGCGATCGGCTTCACTTTGTGCGCTACGCGCCAATTATTTTCATCAGCGCGCTGGATGGGCAGCGCATCCACCAGGTGCTGGAAGTGGCTCACCGGGTTTGGGAAGCGCGTTTCTTGCGCATGGCGACCTCTGATGTGAATCGGCTGATGCGCACGGCAATCGAAAAACATCCGCCACATGCCAAAAGCGGGAAGCGCCTCAAGTTTCTGTATGCGGCGCAGGTTCGTGCCAATCCGCCGCTATTTTTGTTCCATGTCAACGATCCATCGCAGGTGCATTTCACCTACAAGCGTTACCTGGAGAATCAATTTCGCGAGGCTTTCGAATTTGAAGGCACGCCGATTCGGATGAGCTTCCGCGCTCGGGAGGCGCGGCGGACCGTCAAGGCGGTGGAAAACACCGCGACCGAGTGACGGCGGCATCTTTATGGCCGGCGCATTGCCGACGCCTATCGACGCCCAGATCAATCGCCCCTAGAGAATACGAAAGTTATGTAAAAATCGATGTCAGCGCAATTCTAATTTTGAAGCGATTGCCCTGCGACTGAGGACAATTCTATTGCAGCGCTGTTCGCTCAAATCTATAATCATGCTTGTTACCAGTTGAACGCTTTTTGGATACGGTGCGCAGGCTTGCGACGGTAAAGGAGCGAGGATGTTCAGCCGCCATACAGGAGAGTTGCCGCGCCCAAAGCTGAAGACGCCGGGCGTGCTGCTTGAGTTGCTCAGCACCTTGGTTTTTATCGTTGCGGTAACGGCGCTGTTTGACTTGGCAATACCGCGTTCCCTGGTTGATGGGCAGAGCATGGAGCCGACCTTCTATAGCGATGACCGATTGGTTGTCAGCCGGGTGCATTATCTGCTTGGCTCGCCTCAACGCGGGGATACGCTGGTCTTCAACTCGGTGAACCCGCGGGAAAGGGCGCGTGGCGTCATGCTGATTAAGCGGGTTGTCGGCTTGCCTGGCGAAACGGTGGAAATCCGCGATCAGAAAGTGCATATCAACGGCGAAGCGCTGGCCGAGCCCTATACCAAAGACGAAGTTTGCCGCCGCCGCTGCCATGACCAGCAATGGGAATTGGGGGCGGACGAGTACTTCATGATGGGCGATAATCGCAACAACAGCAATGATTCGCGTTCTTTTGCCAGAGCTGTCGCTTTGCCAGACATCGTTGGCCGAGTCATCTTCCGTTATTATCCGCCGAATTCGATCGGTCTTATTCCGAGTTAGGTCGGCGCAATGAACCAGGCTCCATCAACGGGTTACGCTTGCCCGCGCTGTACCGTTGGGCGCTGCCGCCCGCGGAAGACGACCTTCGCTGAGGTCTATCACGGGCAATTGCTAAGCGTCCCTAATGTAAATGCCTTTGTCTGCGATGTCTGCCATTTCGCCGAATTCGAGCAGGCAACCTTGGAAACGCTTTGGGAAGAGCTATACGGCGATGGTCCGTTGGAAGATTTTCAGGCTTTTGCCGGGCAGAAACGCGGTTCGACTTATGGCGGCGGCTCGGGCTAAACTACGGCATTTAAGCGCGCTCACTAAGCCAGAAAGAAATGGAACCGATGCAATCTGAAAGCGAGCTTCGCGAATTGATTTGCCGCGTAGGGCGGCTGATGTACCAGCAGGGCTATGTCGATGGCGTAGGCGGCAATATCAGCGCGCGCCTGGCGGCCGACCGTGTTTTGCTAAGCCCCAGCGGGCTGGCGAAGGGATTCTTGAAGCCCGACCAACTCATCATAGTAAATCTGGCTGGCGAGCGCGTTGATGAGCCCACAGAGGCGAACGCAGCGCTCCGCCCGACATCAGAAAGCTCGATGCACCTCGAATGCTATCGCCAGCGGGCTGATGTCATGGCTGTTGTGCATGCCCACCCGCCAACCGCCGTCGCGCTTACGCTGGCCGGTTTTGACTTTCAGCAGTGCTTGATACCGGAGATGGTCGTGCTGCTGGGCTTGGTGCCCACCGCGCCTTATTCGACGCCATCGAGCCGGGAAAACCGCGACGCGATTTACCAGCTCATCGGCGAGCATGACGCCATTATGCTTTCCAACCATGGGTCGCTCACGGTGGCGAAATCGCTCTGGGACGCCTACCTGATGCTGGAATCGCTGGAGCACAACGCAGGCATTATCCATCGCGCGCTGCAAGTGAGTGAGCGTTTGAAGCCGATCCCAGCCGATCAAATCAATAAACTGGTGGCTTATCGAGAACAATTTGGCTTGCTGCGGCCCGGCGATCGGGCGCGCTTTGATTCCTACATAAAGCGCTTGCGAAACAAATCTTGACTTCGCCCACAATTGGATGTATTCTTCCTGCGCTGTAGGAGGGGCCCCTTCGTCTAGCGGCCTAGGATGCCACCCTTTCAAGGTGGAGACACGGGTTCGAGTCCCGTAGGGGCTACAATTGAGCAGTAGGGCGCGTCACCCTTCACCAGGTCGGTGGAGGGTTTTTTTTGCGTTGAAGCGATCAATCCGCTACAATTTCTTGAGTTGTTGGATTGCTAGCGAATGGAGGCGCAATTGACAAAGGACGAATTCAAACTGAAACAATGTCCAGATACGCGATAAATTATGGGGAGCGAAAAAAATGCCAAGCAAACGTGTGTTTCTAAGTGTAGCATTCCTGCTGATAATAGCCCTTACGGCTGGCGCAGCCGCAGCGCAGGACAATAAAGTAACCATCTGGGCGGCTGACGACGACACTGGCACATGCTGGTCGAACTTGTTGGTCGAGACATTCCCTCGCGACGACATTGAGCTTGAGGTGGTGCTGCAGCCGGGCAGCAGCCTGGTCGATGCGCAGCGGACAGCGCTGCAAGGTGGCGCGGGACCAGACATTACATTCTCGCATGGTCCGTCTTTCATGCTTGAATTGGCGAACGCGGGGCTGCTGCTTTCCTTGGATCATTATGCCGACGAGTACGGCTGGAATGATCGTTTCGCGCCCTGGGCTTTGGACCTGGGCCGCGTCGAGGGTTCGCTTTACAGCTTGTCCGAAGAGCTTGAGACAGTCATCCTCTATTACAACAAGACGGTTTTCGAAGAGCATGGCTGGGGCATTCCCCAGACGATGGACGAGCTTTACGCCTTGGCTGATGCCATTCAAGAGGCGGGCTTGGTGGTTATGGGTCCAGCATTTGGCGAGTGCGCGCCCTGTTTTGAATGGGCGGTGAGCGTCTTTCTGAGCCACCACGCTGGTCCGGACAAGGTTTACGAAGCGCTTACTGGCAATCGTCCCTGGACGGATCCCGCTTTTGTCGAAGCCATAACAGCGTTGAAAGATATCGTGCAAGCCGGTTGGTATATGGGCGGGCTTGATCTCTTCTTCTCCGATACCTTCCAGCAGGCGCATTCGCTGTTTGGCGTCGGCGAGATCGCAATGAGCTTTGAAGGCACCTGGATGCTGGATAATTACCAGCGTGATTATTTCGGTGAGCCGGGCGGCAACATGAACGAGTGGGACTGGTTCGCTTTCCCGACTGCCTTCTCTGATGAGCCGCACTTCATCATCGGCGTCGGTTCGAGTTGGGGCATCAGTTCCGCCGCCAAGAATCCGGATGCCGCTGCCGCAGTGCTGGATCACTATTACAGTACCAGCTACCAGGCGGATTCCCACGGTGCCTGCGGCAACGCGCCCGCGCCGCTGATTTACGAAGGCGATGTCTTCGCCAATGCGGACCCGCGGGAAGCGCGCCTGTATCAAGAGTTCGGCCAGGCTTCAGCCGCTGGAAATTATGGCTACACCAGTTGGAGCTTCTGGCCCGCCCGCACCAACGTCTGGCTTTGGGAACAGATCACGCGGGTCTACGACGATCAGCTCTCGGTGGAAGATTACCTCGCCGGTATGCAGAAAGAATTCGAAGAAGAATTTGCCGAAGGCTTGATCCCGCCGATTCCCAGCCGTTAGATAAATCTCCAGCCGGTGTTCCAGCTAGCTTGGCTGGGGCGCCGGCCCCTTGCATTGGAATAGGCAGCGCTAGCGCTTGATCAACCCCTGATAATTGAGGGCAATTTTATGTTGACACGGAATAGGGCGACAGACCTTAAAAGCCAATTTGGCCAGTCGCCCGGCCCGCTGGGCAGCAAAGCAAAGCGAAAACAGAAATGGACGCGCTATCGCGTGATGCGCAATTATGTCGTGCCCTGGCTGTTCCTGCTTCCGATTCTTGGTTTGCATGCCTTCGTGGTGGTGGTTCCGGCGCTGCAAGGCGTCTACTATTCATTCACAGATTGGTCCGGCATTGGTGAAGCCAAGTTCATTGGGCTGCGCAATTTCGAAGAGCTGTTCTTCGAAGATCAGAGTTACCTAGACGCGCTAATGAGAAACATCCAATGGATGCTTTTCTTCATCACCGTGCCCTTTGTCTTCGCTCTGTTCGGCTCGAGCTTGCTGGCTAAGGTCAAACGGGGGGCGATGATTTATCGAACGGCGCTGTTTATGCCCTTCATTCTGCCTAGCATCGTGACGGCGACGATTTGGCGTTATCTTTATAACCCGCGCTTTGGCTTGCCCAGGCTGGTCGGTTATGACAAGGCGGTGCTGGGCCAATCGGATACCGCGCTTTGGGCGATCGCCTTTGCCGACAACTGGCATTTCTGGGGCTTCCTGATGGTGCTTTTTTTGACCGCCATGCAGGGCATCGACCCGGTGCTGTATGACGCGGCGAAAGTGGATGGCGCCAACCGCTGGCGGGAATTCTGGCATGTGACCTTGCCCGGCATTAGGCCAGTCGTGCTATTCATGATGATGATGGTGATGATCTGGGCTTTTTTGGTCTTCGATTATATTTTCATTATGACGGGGGGCGGACCCGCCGGCGCCACTGAGGTGCTGGGCATCGACATTTACAAGAATGCCTTCCAACGTTTTGAAGCTGGTTACGCCGCCGCCCAAGGCATGACCATTTGCGTATTCGCGGGCTTGATCGTCTTCGTCTTTGCCATTCTGCGCAAGAGAGGCTGGGAAATATGATTGCCAAGCGCGAACCGTTTATCTTCCGCCGGCAGCGCGAGAGCACTGCCTTCAATCACATTTTCTTGTCCATCTTGGTTGTATTTTCGCTGGGTCCGGTGGTTTTGCTTGGCGTCAACTCATTTAAGTCTAATGCTGAAATGGGCTTGAATCCGCTGGGTTTGCCGCAAGAGTGGCGCTTGGATAATTTTGGCCGCGCTTGGGAACAGGGCGAGTTCGAGCGCACATTCAAAAATAGCGTCATTTACGTCATCGGCACGGTTGCGGCGGAGCTGGTACTCGGGGGCCTGGCGGCTTACAGCCTGGCGCGGAAGAATCCGCCGGGCGGGAATATCGTCATGGTCTACCTGCTGGTGGCGTCGACGGTGCCGATATGGCTATACCTCGTGCCGCTGTTTTTTATGTGGCGGCAGCTGGGATTTCTAAATACCTACCATGGATTGATCCTGATATATATTGCGCTCAATGCGCCTTTTTCGATATTTTTGCTGCGCTCGTACTTGATCGGCTTGCCGCGGGAACTGGAAGACGCGGCTCGGGTTGATGGCGCCAATGAGCTGCAGGTGCTGCTGCGGGTGATTGTGCCCTTGGCTTGGCCCGGCTTCTTGACCGTCGGCTTGGTGGTCGGCTTGGGTGTCTGGAGCGAGTTTCAGGTGGCGGTGATCTTCACGCATAACCCGGACATGTTCCCGGTCACGACGAGTTATTTCAAATTTACCGACCGCTTTGGCCGGGATTGGGCGCTGACCAACGCGGGTGCCTTTATGATGGTGGCACCCGTTCTCTTGCTGTTTCTGGTTTTGCAGCGCCGCTTTGTTGAAGGCTTGACCCAAGGCGGCGTCAAATTCTAGGCGCTGAGCTAGCCGCGAAAATCGACAGCGAATTTGATGAGATCGTCTGACGCTTCTTGGATGTGCTGGAAGACCTGCGTCGCATCAGCCAGCCCTTCATAAACGCGGTTGATGACGCCCCGCGCCTTCAGCCGATCCTGCCGCATCATGGATAGAATCGTCTCTACGACGCGCCGGTTGTTCCAATGGGGATAATCTCGTGTTTCGTGCCAGCCGCCGCAACCGTTCGGGACGATCATCTTCAGCAGATTGTGATGCCATTCGCGGCCGAGGAAGAGGGCTTGCGCTTCCCCTTGGTAAAAGCCGGCTGAGCAAATGACGCCGTTGACACGGGTACAAGCGATGGCTGTGTTCAAGCCTGGGTAGGCGCCGGTCAACTCGATGCAGACATCGACGCCCATGTTGTCGGTCAAGCCGCGCACAGCCAAGCCGACTTTGCCGTCGCGCGGGTCAAGCGTATGGTCAGCGCCGAATTCTTCTGCCAGCGCCCGTCTTTTGGGAAAGAAATCGCAGGCGATAACAGTTTCAGCGCCGGCTGCTTTGGCGATGCTCACTGCCAGCAAGCCCAGCGCGCCCAGCCCGATGACGGCAACTCGGTCGCCATAGCGAATGTTGGAATCGCGGACGCAGTGGATGGAGACATAAGCCGGCTCCAGGCAAAGCGCGACCAGGGGATCGAGGTCGCCCGGGTCCCAGAGTCGGTCTTCATGAAGAACATTGGTCTCGCGGATATCCATGATGCCGACGACGCGATCGCCGATTGAGAAGCGGGTCACCTTGGGGCCAACCGCTTCGACCAAGCCGTAGCCGCTGGTGCCGCTGCCCCATGGATTGTCTTGGCTGGGCGGGTGCCGCTCGGTCGCTTCGTCGGCGTCTATGAAGATAGTGCGCTCGCTATCATAGTGCATCCCAGCGAAGGTGCGGCCATCAAACATGGCGAAGGTGGTGCCGTGTTTGCCGGAGGCGATCTCTGTACGCACCAAGACATCGTTGTCGCCCAGCGCGCCATCTTCATACTCGAGCACACTCGCCTCATTCAATCCTGTAATCGCGAGTCGACGTGGCATTTTTCCAATCCTTTCCAAGGCTCTCGCCTATTATTTTAAGTCGCGCATTGCTGCAAATTTATCTGAGCTAGGATTATAGAAATTGGCAGCGGAAAAACCAAACTGCGATTGCTGACCTCTCAGCCAGCTATTTTGCATGACGTCCAATAATTGGCTATAGTTTTCGCAGTTGAGATTTCGGTGGTGCCTTTGGTCGGGTTTCGCTTGGCGAAGCTCGCATGCTGCGAAAGGCAGCCGCTACGACCGTGATTACGCAGCTGAAGGAGATCCATTATGACAATCGAAGCTGTCGAAGGTCATGCGCCAGTGCCGCTCAAGCAAGTTCATATCAGGCGCGGTTTCTGGGGCGAAAGGCAGGCGATCAACCGCAAGGTGACGATACCGGCAATTTATCAAAAGCTGGAAGAGACGGGGCGCCTTGCCTCTTGGGCGATGGAAGGACCGGCGGAGCGCCCGAGTTCCCATGAACGGATTGGCGTGCGTGTTTTCTGGGATTCGGATTCGGGCAAGTGGCTGGAATCGGCCGCTTACAGCCTCGCCACCCATCCCGACCCGCAGCTCGAAGCGACCGCCGACGCGCTGATTGAGGCCATTGAGAGCGCTCAATTCGATGACGGCTACCTTAATACATACTTCCCAGTGCACTTCCCCGAAGGCAAATGGGCGAACCTGCGCGACAATCACGAGATGTATAATGCCGGGCACTTGATGGAAGCGGCGGTTGCCTATCATCAAGCGACTGGAAAGCGTAAGCTGCTGGATGTGCTGGCGCGATTTTCTGATCATATTGCGGCTATCTTCGGCGCCGAAACCGGCAAGCGGCGTGGCTACGGCGGCCACCCCGAGATTGAGCTGGCGCTGGTCAAGATGTATCGCGAAACCGGCGAAAAGCGGTTTCTGGATCTGGCTCGTTATATGGTTGATGAACGCGGGCAAGCGCCGCATTATTATGATCAAGAAGCGGTGGAACGGGGCGATAGCCCGGAGAATTATTGGGCGCGGACCTACCGTTATTGCCAGGCGCATTTGCCCTTGCGCGCGCAGACGGAGGCGAATGGCCACTCGGTGCGCGCCTGCTATCTCTATGCTGGCATCGCCGATGTGGCGCTGGAGACCGGCGATGACGATTTGCTGCGCTTGTCTCGCTTGCTATGGGAGGACTTGACGCGGCATCAGATTTATGTGCATGGCGGGGTAGGTCCATCGCATCACAACGAAGGCTTCACCTTCGCCTATGATATGCCGACCGAGACCGCCTATTGCGAGACCTGCGCCGCGATCGCGCTGGCATTTTGGGCGCATCGCATGTTTCATCTCGATCCGGACAGCCGCTACATCGATGTGATGGAGCGCGCCATTTACAACTCGTCTCTGAGCGGGCTTTCCCATAGCGGCGACCAGTTCTTCTACGCCAATCCGCTAGCGGCTTATCCGGGCGTCAACCCGCAGGGGCGCTGGCATGATCAAATGGAAGACGGGCATTATCGCCGCGTCTTTTGGTATCACTGCCCTTGCTGCCCGCCCAATATATCGCGTTTGATCGCAAGCATTGGCGATTACTCTTACTCGCAGGCTGGCGAGCGCGTCTACGTGCAGATGTACCACGATAATACCCTTGACCTGAACATCGGCGGCTCAGATTTACAGTTGATTCAAGAGACGCAATACCCCTGGGACGGGTCGGTGCGGATTAGCGTAAAGGCGGCGCAGAGCGTCGACTTCGAGTTGGCGCTGCGCATCCCGGGCTGGTGCCACGATTATCAGGTTTTGATAAACGGCGAGGCGCAGGCGGTGGTGCCCGAGCGCGGTTACGTCCTGCTTTCGCGCCAATGGCTGGCTGGAGACAGGGTGGAGCTATCGCTGGCGATGCCGGTTGAGCGAGTTATGCCGCATCCCGAAATCAGGCAAGCCGCGGGCCAAATTGCGCTGCAGCGCGGTCCTTTGCTATACTGTCTGGAGGAAGCTGACAACGGTCCGCGCTTGGCGAATGTCTGCCTGCCGGCGTCTTCCGAGTTTGACGTCGCCATCGATAGCGAGCTCTTTGGCGGCGTCCCGGTGATTTCAGGCGCGGCGCTGCGCATTGAGCCGGCCGAAGAGAGCGCGGCGCTGTATCGCCATCATAGCCGGGCGCAGTATCGCGAGGCGGCTTTTGTATTCAAGGCAATACCGTATTTCCTGTGGGCGAATCGAGATCCAGGCGAGATGCGAGTCTGGATGCGCTCAAGCTAGTTGGGCATGAGCCGGGCGCGGCAGCCCGGATGCAGATCCATTTATTGATACAAGTTCTAGAAGGAGCGGAACCGTGACTATTTCACGCAGAGAATTCTTGAAGTTGACCGGCGGGTCAGCGACTGCGGCGGCAATGTTGGCGCAGTTGGGCTACCTGCCGCCGGCGCTGGCGCAAGATGTGACCAATATCACCTTCGGTGGCTGGGGTGGCGTCGCGGAAGACGAGGGCGTCAAAGCGGCGATAGAAGTCTTCCAAGCGGAAAACGAAGACATTGATGTGGAGTGGCTGCACACGCCGGACGCCGGGGAATATGGACGCATTCTGCTCTCGAGCTTGGCGGCGGGCACGGCGCCGGACACCGGCTTCATTTTGTCCGATAACTACGAGACCTTGGCTGTCGGCGGCGCTTTGATGGATATCACCGATCTGGTGAAGAATGACCCGCTCTTGGGGCAGCCTGGTTACTTCCTCGAGCCGCAAGAAGCCAATCGCTGCGAGGTCAACGGCCGCTGGTACGGCATTGGCTCAACCTGGGTCGCGCATCACTTCTATTACAATGCCGAAATGTTTGAGGCGGAGGGCATCACGCCGCCCGGCTTCCAAGATGACGAAATCTGGGAATGGGACGAATTCCTCGAGGTCTGCCGAGTATTCACGAAAGACAGCGCGGGAAGACATCCCGGCGATGCCGGCTTCGATAGCGAAGACATCGTGCAATGGGGCGTCGATTGGCCCTTCTGGTGGATGCCGCTTGGCTTGGCCGCCCACGCCAATGGCGGCGAGTTCCTCACGGAAGATGGCTTAATCGGTCTCGATAGCCCAGCAGCGATGGAAGGTTTGCAGAATATCACCGATTTGGTGTACAAGCATCATGTGGCGCCGCGCAGCGCGGCTTTGGCCAGCCTGGGCATGAACAATGTGCAGATGGTCGATAGCGGCCGCCTGGCGATGGCGGTCGATGGCTCTTGGGCGCTGTCCTGGATGAATCCGTCGCTGATGAATGTGGCGATGGGCACGGGCGCGCTGCCCAAGATGCAGCAGCCAGCCAGCATCATGCAGGCGCATTTCCACTCCGTGCTCGCGTCTACCGAGAATCCGGAGGAAGCCTGGCGCTGGGTGCGTTTCTTGGCGACGCCTTTCTATCAGGAGCATTTCTGCAAGATTGGTCTCTGGATCCCTAATCAGACAGCTATGTTGACGGAAGAAGGCTTGAAGGGTTGGATCCGCGAAGACATCCATCCGCCGAATTATTCGCAGTTCGCGACCGATTATCTGCCGAAACATGGTGTCGCCGTGGCGATCCCGCCTGGCTATATCGAAGCGGCAAATGACTACATCAACCCAGCCTTTGAAGCGCTTGCCAATGGCGAGCAGGCTGCCGACGTCATGCCCGACGCCGTGCGCGGGGCGAACGACGTCTTGCTGGCGGCTTTGGAAGATATGTAGCGTCCGCCAAGCATCCGTGCCGAGGCGCGGCTTCGTTGCCCGCTGTAGCACGTGGCTTTTGCCTGGGCGGGAGGGACTTGCCTCTCCTGCCCGGCCTATAATATGGGACGATTGACGAGCGTATTCCCGTGACTTCTCAATATGTGAGCCAGCCAGCAGAAGGCGGCTTCTGGCTCACCCGGCAATACAACCGCTTGACCCTCCGCCAGCGCCGTACGCTGATGGGCTATGTTTTCATCGCGCCCTTCATTTTGGGTTTCTTGCTCTGGTGGCTGGGTCCGGCGGCGGTGGCTGGATATTTGACCTTTCACAAATGGAATTTCTTGTCGGCGCCCAAATTCGTCGGCATGGCCAACTTCAGCAAGATGCTTGGCGACCCGATATTGGCGCAAAGCCTGAAGGTGACGATTGTCTTCTCGGTCATATCGGTGCCGCTGGGCTTGGTCTTTGCCTTCTTCCTAGCTAATTTGATCAACGCCAAGTTTCGCTTCATCGCCATATTCCGCACCATTTATTTCCTGCCCAGCATCGTGCCAGCGGTGGCGAACGCGATCTTGTGGGCTTGGCTCTTCAACACCGAGTTTGGCTTGATCAACTATGTCATTCGCGCCTTTGGCGGTCCCAAAATTGGTTGGCTGCAAGACCCTAATTGGGTGATGCTGGCTTTTGTCATTCTGACGGTCTGGGGCGTCGGCGGCTCGATGATTATCTTTCTGGCTGGTTTGCAAGGCATCCCGCAGATCTTCTATGAGGCGGCTGAGATTGATGGCGCGGGCCGCTGGCAGCGCTTGCTCTACGTGACTTTGCCCATGATGTCGCCCATCATATTTTTTAATCTCGTCATTGGCTTCATCAGTTCCTTCCAGGTTTTTGTCAGCGCGCTGTTAATTACAAATGGCGGACCGCAGCGCGCGACTCTGTTTCTGGTGCTGCATATCTGGCGCACCGCCTTCAGCAGCCAAAAGATGGGCTATGCCGCTGTGCTCTCTTGGCTTTTGTTCCTGATACTGATGCTGCTGTCCTTTCTTGTTTTCCGCTACATTGGGTCGCGCGTATATTATGAGAATCCCGGCGATTAGGAGGCGGGCTGGTGGGTTTTAGCGAGAAGCCGGCTGATTACATCGAATCAGTCCGTCAAGCAAGGTCTTACGGGGATATTGCATTTCACTGGCTGACTGTTTTTCTGCTGGTGTTTTTTGCCGTGGTCATGATTACGCCCTTCATTTGGCTGCTCTCCAGCTCGCTGAAAACCCAGATCAACATCTTTCAGTATCCGCCGCAGTTAATCCCCGACCCGATCGTGCCCGAGAATTATTTCTATGCGCTGACTTACAAGCCCTTCGGCACCTATTTCCGCAACACGCTGCTGGTTGCTGGCTTAAATGTTGTGGCGGTGGTATTCACCTCATCGTTCTGCGCCTATGGCTTCGCGCGGATGCGTTTCCCGGGGCGCGACTTTTGGTTCGGCATTGTGATGGCGACGCTCTTCCTGCCTTATGCTGTCTTGCTGGTGCCGAGTTTCATCGTCTTTTCGCGGCTGGGCTGGGTGGATACTTTCCTGCCGCTGGTGGTGCCGCCATTCTTCGGCGGCGGCGCCTTCAATATCTTCTTGATGCGTCAATTCTTTCGGACGATTCCGGAGGAAATTGCCGATGCGGCGCGGATTGATGGCTGCAGCGAGTTCGGCGTCTATTGGCGTATCATGCTGCCGCTCTCTAAGCCGGCGCTGGTTACGATTGGCATTTTCACTTTCCTCTTCGCTTGGAATGATCTTATTGGTCCCATCACCTACCTGCGGTCGCCGGATAATTTCACCATCGCCGTGGGCCTGGCATCCTTCCGCAGCCAGACCGACATACATTGGGATCTGCAATTGGCGGCATCCACGGCGGTAACCTTGCCGGTGATCGTCTTATTCTTTTTGGCGCAGCGGTATTTTATCCAGGGCGTGGTGATGACCGGGCTCAAGGGTTAGCGCGCCGGCGCAGGTTTAAGCCCAAAAAGCCCGTTCAAGATCTTCAAATTCAGACGGCGGACCCTCAAATTTGTTGCGGCCCAGCTCGAGCACGTAGACGTAATCGGCGATCTTCAGCGCCTCGCGGATTTCTTGATCGACAAGCAGAATGGTCAAACCTTCTTCATCGCGCAGGTTGACCAGCATGCGGTACACTTCTTCGCTTAGCAGCTTGGCTAAGCCGGCGGTGGGTTCGTCAACCAAGATGACCTCGGGGTCCGTCATCAGTGTGCGCCCGATTTCGACCATGCGCTGCTGCCCGCCGGAGAGGCTGCCAGCCTGGTCGTACTGTTTTTCGCGGAGTATGGGGAAGCGATTGAAGTTGTCTTCGATTTTTGCCTCAATGCGCGGCTTGTCCTTTTGAAAAGTCCAAGCGCCCAGCATCAGGTTCTCTCGCACAGTCATGTGCTTGAAGACGCCGGGCTGCTGGGGAATGTAACTGATGCCGCGATCAATCAAACGATGAGTCGGCGTGCCGGTTACATCGCTGCCATTGAGCAGCACTTGCCCGCTATGAGGCTTGAGAAAACCATAGACCGCCTTGAGCAAGGTGGATTTGCCGACGCCATTCGCGCCAAGAATTGTGGTTAGCTTGCCCGTCTGCGCCGTCAGGCTTAGCCCGCGCAGAATGTGCAAGTCTTCATAATAGCCAGCGTAAAGGTCCCTGATTTCGAGCATCTAGTCAGCCTCGTCGTGCCCTAGGTAGGCTTCAATCACGGCCGGGTCCTTCCTTACTGCTTGCGGCTCGCCATCGGCGATTAGCGCGCCATTATGCAGCACGATCAAGCGCTGGCTCAACTCGAAGACGGCGCCCATATTGTGGCTGATGAATAGAATCGCCTTGCCGTCTGCGTGAACGCGATGGATATAATTTGTGATCGTGTCTTGCAAGCGTGGGTGCACGCCGGCGAAAGGCTCATCCAGTATGATGACAGCTGGGTCTAGCATCAGCAGGCGACCCAATTCCAAGAGCTTGCGCTGCCCGCCACTCAAGGCGCGGCTCAATTCATTGCTGAGGTGTTCAATGGTCAGCAGCGTTAGAATCTCCTGGGCGCGCGCTTCCAAAGCGCTTCGGTTGGCGCGGGGCTTATGCGCCAAGCCCGGCACCAACATGTTCTCCATCACAGTCATGCGGCCCAGGGCGCGTGTAATTTGAAAGGTGCGGCCCAGCCCGGCGCGTGTCACATCATAAGGCGGGTAACCGTCAATCCGCCGGCCATTGAGGTAGATCGTGCCGCTGCTCGGCTTGAGCATGCCGCTCATCAGATTGGTCAGCGTGGTTTTGCCAGCGCCGTTGGGACCAATCATGCCGATTAACTCTGGCTTGGTCACGCTGAATGATACGTGGTCCACGGCTTGGAGGCCCCCGAAGCGCTTGGAGACTTTATTTAGTTCCAGGTGGAGTTCACTCATCCTGAGCCTCAATTCCCGCGGCGGGCTTGTCTTTGTCGTCGCGCCGGGAAACAGTCGCCTTCATGGCGATGTCGCGCCCGCTGAACCAGGTGATGATGGGGTAAAGCAGGCCGTTACGCATGTAGCGCAAGGTGAAAACCATGATTAAGCCGAAGAGGGCAAAGCGCCAGTAACTGGTATCCCAGACGAAAGCATCTGAACCATCGGCTCTTGTCAAGCCGAAGGGCAGGGTGATCACCACTTGCCGCATCGCTTCCAGCAGATAGCGCGAGATGAATGCGCCGGCCGCCGCCCCAATTAGGCTTTCCATCCCGCCGATGACCGCATAGGCGATGATCAGCGACATTTGCAGGATTTCCAACTGCTCGGGGATGATGCGCTCGGAGCCGATATCGCTATAAAAGATGGCGCCAGCGAAGCCGACCATCATGCTAGTGAAGACGAAGACCAGAATCTTGTAACGCACCACGTTGACGCCGAGAGCGGAAGCGGCGTCTTCATCTTCGCGCATTGCCCGCAAGAACAAGCCAATGGGCGAGTTCGCCACCCAATACAGCACCAGCAGGCACAGGACCAGCAAACCAAACATCAGGTAATACTCCACCTGGCGCGCGGCGTCGACATCGGCGATTTGCAGCAGCGGGCGCAGCGAAAGCCCGTTGGAGCCGCCGGTGTAGTCATACTCTGTCAGCATCATGATGCGGAACAATTCTGAGAAGGCAATCGTGAATAGGGCCAGATAAGCCGCCCGCAAACGCAGCAGCAGCCAGCCGATTACCAGCCCGACCGCGCCCGCAACGGCGGTGCCGACGATGATGGCGCCAAGTGATGAGATGGATTCCGGCGTGATGCTGACGCCTAGCAGCGCAAACGTGATGCCATCACGGGCGATTAAGCCGGCCGCGTATGCGCCGATGCCCATAAAAGCCATGTGCCCGAATGAGAATTGCCCGGCGATGCCCGCCAGCAGCGCCCAGCTTGAAGACATGATGGCGTAGAAGAAACCGCTGATGAAGACAGTCTTGACGTAATTGGACTGCGACGTGTCGTTGGGAAACCAAAGGAAAAAGGCGATGATCAGCCCAATGGTCAGATAACCCAGTCGGCGGCGGCCAATGCTCTGATCGATTGCCGATTCGAAGCGTCTGAAGGCGGCCATAATCAAAGCTGCTCCCGGCCGAAGAGCCCGGTCGGTTTGACCAGCAAGACGAGGGCGAAGATTACCAAGGCGAAGGCTTCTTTATAAGCGGCGCCGCGGCTCGGGTCGGGGTGGCAGCCCGCGCCCAGAGCCTCGACAATGCCGACGATGATGCCACCCGCGAGCGCGCCAGGCACCGAACCCAAGCCGCCGAGCACCACGATAACGTATGAGCGCCCCACCATCTCGGCGCCGACCCAGGGCACCCAATTGAATATCGGTATCAAAGCCGCGCCCGACATCGCCGCCAACATAGAGCCCATGGCAAAGGACAAGGTATTCATATTGCTTGGATTGATGCCCGTAACGGCCGCCGCTTGCCGGTCTTGGCTGGTGGCTCGCAGCGCGCGGCCCGTCCAGGAACGCTGCAGGAAATAGAGCAGGGCGAATATCAGCGCGATGCCGACTAGCATGGCAAAGGCGCGGTCGCCAATGATATGAATGGGACCAAAGAAGAAGTCATCGGTAATTTGAACCCGGTCGAGCGTGAAGCGGCGGATCTCGATGAAACGGCCCGTCTTCTGTGGGAAGGGACCAGCGATCGCCAACGTGGTGTATTCAAGGAAGAAGCCAAAACCAAATGTAATTAGGATGGCATATTCAGAGATGCGCTCAATGAGGCCCTCGTGCATCGGCTTGAGAAATGCCCGCTCGAATACGGCGCCTATGATAAAGACGATGACGGCGGCGACCGGAATGCCCCAGATGGGATTGACGTTGACCTCGGCGCCGGTTATTTCGCTAAGAATATTGCCAGCGTGAAGCAAAAAGTAGAATGAGAAATAACCGCCTATCATGTATAGCTGGCCATGGGCGAAGCTGACGACGCCTTGTACCGAATAGATCAGCGTAAGCCCGACCGCCATCAGCGAATAGATGCAGCCAATGACGACGCCGTTTGCTGTTTGCTGCGTCAAGTACGTGACGGAAAGGGGAAAGGCGACGCAAGGGTTTGTGGGATTTTGAATCGCGAATAGGGCATAGATCTGCCAAGCGCCCAAAGCGCCTAGGGTGATCATCCAGTCTCGGTTTATTTTCGGCGTGGTCTTCCACATCAAGCCAAAGATAAGCGGACCAAGGGCAAAGCCGCCCAAAGCAGCCGCAGTGAGCACATTCTGATCGTCCGCCTCGAGATCGCGGTAATGGCGCGGGATGAAATAAGCCGCCAGCGCCGCCCACAAGGGACCAGCCAGCAGCAGCCAAAGCGCGGAGGGCAAGTTCGGATCGACGACCCGTACCAAGACTTGGGAAGTAATGAAAACGGTCAATACGACGCCGATTGTCAAGGAGGTACGTCGAACCAGCCCTGGCTCCAAATAAAAGAGCCCAAGCCCAATCGGGCCGAGGGCGAAACCGCCGACAAGCCCGGCGATCTTTAAAGTCGTAACTGAGATTTGATCGGCTTCGGCGCGCCCGCGGTTGACAGCCGGCAGCAGGAAAAGGCCCAGAGCCGCCCACAGGGGACCCGCGAGCATCAACCACAGGACAAACAGAGTGTCTTCAATGACCATTCAAATCTGTCCCTTCGAGTGAAAAACAAAGCAGCGGGTGGGCAAGGTGCCCACCCGAGACGAACAGGGCGATTATCAACCGATTGCGCCCGGTCGCTATCGCCCTGTCGTTGCTTATGGCGATGTACCTGGCATGATGTAACCCGAGCCATGCGTTTGATACACTTCTGGGAAAATCACCGCTGCCTCCAGCGAGCTTTGCCCTTGCTCGAAGTATTGCATCATCGTGACGACCGGGTCGGGCCATTGGTGCCACATGAAGGCTGGCGTGCCTTCTGGCAGGTCCGGGTTGTGATTGCCGAACTCGAAATAGTAGCGGCCCTGCGACAAGTCAAGGTCGGTGGTCTCGATCGCGGCGACGATCGCTTCGCCATCGCTGGCGCTGCCGGCGCGCGCCATGCCGTCGGCCAAGATCCAGACCGCATCGTAGGAAGCCATCGCATAACTGGGAACGATGTCCTCGAATTCTTCATAGTAGGCGGCATTCAAGTCTACTGCCGTATCGCTGAAGAGACTCGGGATAATGCCTACGCGGTTGAAGGCGCAGTAATTGCCATCGGGGACGTTCTCCCAATACTGTTCCGATTGGAAAGCGACCTGATTGGTGACGCAGATGGTGTCCTCGGTCGGCGCAATGCCCAGCTCAGCCATTTGCTGCGTCAAATTGAATGATGTTTCACCTGTCACCAAGACGCGGATGACATCCGGCGTCTCGGTGCTGGCTTGAATGCGGCTGAGAATCGGGACAAAGTCTTCAGTGCCCAATTCGACGTTGATCTGCGTAACGGTTGCCCCAGCTGCTTCAAAGCGCGACAATTCGTCGGCGGCGGCTGGCTGCCCGTAGTCCGTGTTCTCGGCAATGATCACCACATTTTCGACGCCCAGATTGAGCAGCCAATCAACAACCACGCCGCCAACCATCGAACTGGCGGGCGAAACGCGGAAGACGTGGTCGACGCCATCAGCATTGCGCGGCGGCCTGCCATCGTATTCCATGATGCCATTGGCGCTGACGTTGTCGTTCCATGGCTCGGAGAAGACGGTTGGTATCCCATTCTCATCCAGCATGCTCATGGTCGCCAAACCGACCGCGCTGTGATAAACACCAGTGACGGCATCAACCTCATCCTCGAGGATGAAGCGTTCGACAGTCGCTTGACCGCGTTCCGGGCTGCCTTCCGAATCGCCAATGACGATTTCAATTGCATGATTGACGCCGTCGATCTCCACGCCGCAAGCCGCGTTGATATCGTCGGCGGCCCGATTGATCGCCCATGACATGGCGATCCCGCCGGCGACCGCGCCCGGCGCTGACAGCGGCACGAGACCGCCAATCTTGATGCTGTCTTCGGCGAATTCGCAGTGTCCATCAGCTTGAACCAAGCCAAGGGGCAGCGCCAAAAGCGCAAAGACGCTTAGAATAATCGCAAAACGCTTCATGTTTGTCTCCTACTTTTATTTGTGGGCAAAGGGCCGTCCGGCTTCGCGAGCCGACCAACAGCCGCGTACCATACATTTACATTAACGCTTATGCCCTCATGTGTCAAGCAGAGCGGATTGCTCTGCTGCTTCCCAGCTTAGATTTGACAGCGCATACCGCGCAAGGTATATTCTCGTGAGGCAATCTGCCGTGGCGTTTCGACATCAGCAGCGGGTTGCGAGCCAAACATTCAGTTGAAAGGAAAGGATTTCTAGGATGAAAAGACTCAGATTGATAGTGCCGCTTGTATTGCTTGCCGCGCTTGTGCTGGCAATCAGTATATCGACTTCGGCGCAAATGTCGGAGCAAGTGCTTCGTTCCGCCCATGACGCGGAATGGACCGGCTTGGACCCGCATGTTGCCAGCACTGTTTCGAGCTTTTATGTATTGGCTAATGTTGTCGAATCGCTCACGACTTTCAACGACAACATAGAATTGACGCCCCTGCTTGCCACTGATTGGTCTCAATCCGAAGATGGTTTGACCTGGATCTTCAATCTGCAGGAAGGCATTCAGTTTTCCAATGGCGATGCGATGACTTCCGAACATGTCGTCTTCTCGATGAATCGCATAATCAACCCCGATACTGGTTCGGGCCGCGTTGCTTCGGTGGGCGGTCCTGACGCGGTTTGGGAGGCGCTCGACCCGCAAACGGTGAGTGTAACGACGCCGGAGCCGAATGCGATTCTGCCGATTCTGCTGGCGGCGCGCTCCACTTCTGTTGTTCATCCGGACAGCGTCGATGAGAATGGCGTCATTGTCGTCCCGATTGGCACGGGTCCCTTCACTGTCGAAGACTTGGATGGCACGATCAGCATGCGGCTGGTCAAGAATGAGAATTACTGGCAGGCGGGGCTGCCCTTGCTAGATGCCGTCGAAATCACCGTCATCCAAGAAGAAGCCGCTCGCGAAGCCGCGCTTTTAGGCGGCGAGGTGGATTTTGTCACCAGCGTCGCGCCGCAAGCGGTTCAGGCGCTGCAAGACAGTGCCGATGTTAATATGCTGGTGTCGCCAGCGCTGGCTTACAAGTACATCGGTCTCAATTTGACGCGCGAGCCCTTTGACGACGCCCGCGTTCGTCAAGCGATCGCCTATGCCATCAACCGCGACGACCTCTGCGCCGCGGGCGATTTTGGCTTGTGCACGCCGCTCTATGGCGGTCCTATAGATACGGGCAGCCCCTGGTACTTCGATTATACGCCCTATTCCTATGACCCGGACAAGGCAAGGGCGCTGCTGGCGGAAGCGGGCTTGGCTGATGGCTTCGAGATGGAGCTGATGCCCACCTCGACTTATCAGGACACAGTGCGCCAGGCACAAGTCTTGCAGGCGCAGTTGGCGGCTGTTGGCATCACCGCCACCATTAACGCGCCGGAGTGGGCGGAATGGCTTGAGCTGGAAGGCAATTACCGCTATGACGGCTACATCTGCAGCTGGAATGGTTTGGTCGATGTCGAGCATTACTTCTACCTGCAGCATCGCACGGATGAAGTTTTCAATTTCACCGGCTACAGCGATCCTGACTTTGACGCGCTGGTCGAGCAGGGGCGGCAAGTTTCCGGCTTTGATGAGCGCTACGCCATCTATGAGCAGGCGAATCAGATTCTGGTGGATGCCGTGCCCTATGTCTACTTCTATAACCCAGCCTTCACGCGCGCGATGAGCCCGAACGTACAAGGCTACGTCTTGCGCTCGGACAATGCCAATCTCTACATGAATACCTATCTCGAAGGCTAGGCACATACCGGGCGCGATTTGGTTTTTCCATTTCGCGCCCTCTTCCCCTCAATAGATGCGCTTTTCGTGCTTGAGGGAATCTCGATTTGAATTATCAATACGTCGTACAGCGGCTGCTCTTGGCATTGGTTGTCGTGCTTGGCATTACCTTTGTCGTATTCATGATCATGCAGATTGTGCCGGGCGATCCAGCGCGCGTCATCCTGGGTCCCTATGCCAGTGATGAATCGGTCGCGGGCTTGCGTGATCGCCTGGGCTTGGACCGTCCGTTTTTTGAGCAATACTTGAGCTGGCTTTCCAAAGCCCTGCGCGGCGATTTTGGGCAGAGCCTCTTAAATGGCCAAGATGTGAGCCCGCAATTGCGGGGCCGAATCGGTCCCTCGTTTGAGCTTGCCATGGTTTCGCTGGTGATCGGGCTGGTTATCGCCTTTCCCATCGGCATCATTTCGGCGCTTAAGCCTGGCAGCGCAATTGACATCATCGCCACTGTATTCAGTCAGATCGGCGTGTCTATCCCGTCCTTTTGGATGGGTATCCTGCTGATTATCATTTTCTCACTCAATTTAGAATTGCTGCCGCCGAGCGGTTATACGCCGATTTCCGAAGACGCTGGTGATTGGCTGGCGCATATCATCTTGCCCGCCTTCACCGCTGGCTTCGTCAGCGCATCGATCCAGACGCGCTTCATACGCAGCGCCATGCTTGATGTGCTCAGCGCGAATTATGTGCAGACGGCGCGCGCCAAAGGGCTGAACGAGCGTACGGTCATCTTGCGCCACGCCTTGCGCAATGCGCTGATCAATATCGTGACCATCATCGGTTTGCAGATCACCGCTCTCTTCAGCGGTATCGTCATTGTGGAGGTGGTCTTCTCTTGGCCCGGGCTGGGTCGGCTGGCATTTAATGCGGTCGAGGAAAGAGATTATCCTTTATTGCAAGGTGCGGTGATGGTTGTCGCGATCATGGTCACACTGGTCAACTTGGTGGTCGATCTCCTATATTTTCTGCTCGACCCGCGCATCGAATACGCCTAGATGAAAGGCGCGCCGGTGGAAAACTCAGCAGCGTCGAGCGCACGCGCCGCATTAAATGACCAGCCGCTGGGGGCGGCAAACACGCTCTGGGGCGACGCTTTTCGCCGCTTGCTGCGTCATCGCTTGGCGATGTTCGGCGCCTTTGTATTGCTCATCGTGATGATGATGGGCATATTTGGTCCCGCGATTAGTCCCTATGATCCCAACGGGATGGACTTCGCCGACCGCTTCGCCAATCCGTCATTCGAGCATTGGATGGGCACCGACGATTTTGGACGCGATATCTTTTCGCGCATTATTGTTGGGGCGCGCGTTTCGCTGCAAGTTGGTTTTATCGCCGTCAGCGTGGCGACGATCCTAGGGACTGGGCTGGGCTTACTGGCGGGTTATGGCACGCGCATCACCGACGAGGTCATTATGCGGGCGATGGATGTGCTTTACGCTTTCCCGGCTATTTTGCTGGCGATCGCCATCATGGCTGCGCTGGGCAAGGGCATAGGCAATGCCATGATCGCGATTGGCATCGTCTACATTCCGATATTTGCTCGCATTGCCCGGGGCGCCGTGCTAGGCATACGCAATGAAGAGTTCATCATCGCGGCGCAGGCGATGGGCGCGGGTGATATTCGCATCTTATTCACTCATATATTGCCCAATGTGCTATCGCCGATCATTGTCGAAATCACACTTAGCTTAGCATTTGCGATTCTCGCTGAAGCGGCGCTGAGTTTCTTTGGCTTGGGCACACAGCCGCCCGACCCGAGTTGGGGACGGATGCTTTCCGAAGGGCGAGCCTTCTTCAGGCAATCGGTCTGGATGGGCGTCTTCCCTGGCTTTGCAATTTTCTTCACGGTGATGGGTTTTAATTTCCTCGGCGATGGGCTGAGAGATGCGCTTGACCCTAAACTTCGGCGCTAACTGGGGCGAGCTGCCGGCGCAGCGCCTGCTGGCGGCCGCCATCCTTTCGGCGAGCGCGCTGCTGCTCGAGATTGCCCTGACGCGGCTTTTCTCGTTGATATTTTTCCCGCCTTATGTATTCCTCATTATCTCGGTCGCTATTCTAGGCATCGGCATTGGCGCGGCTGCGGTGGCGCTGGCGCCTGTGTTGGCGCAGCGGCTTGGGCTCGCGCTTGGCAGCCTGGCGGGGGCTTGGTCTGCGCTTCTGCTGCTGCTGTTTGCGGTAATGGGCAGCGCCGTTGACCTGCCAATTCTGCTGTTGATTCTGCTGGCTCTCCCTTATGTGGCTTTCGGTTTGGTCATTTCTAGCTTGTTCAAGGCGCATTCGCCTGCCAGCCGCGTCCTTTATATGAGCGACCTGGTTGGCGCTGGCGGCGGCGCGCTCTTGGCGATCCCGCTCATGAACCGCTTTGGCGCAGTCAACGTGATTCTGCTAGCGGCTTTAGGCTTCTCGATTGCGGCGCTCTATCTTTGCAGCCGGCGAGATCGGCTCGCGGTCTTCATAAGTATTTGCCTCATCGGCCTTGCCTTTGCCACAAATGTCAGCCGCGCCTGGCTGGATGTCGATCTATCGAAACTGACGAAAGAGAAACCCATCGTAGCCGCCTTAGCCAATGGCGGGCGCGTCCTGCAAACGCGCTGGGACGCCTTCGCCCGCACCGACCTGGTTGATCCGGGCGCTGGGCGCCTGCTGCGCCTTTATGTCGATGGTGGAGCGGCGTCGGTCATGCCAGCTGAATCGGCTAGAAGAGAGCTTTTGGCTGATATCGGCTTCTTCCCCTTTGCCACCGAGCAGCCCGAGACGGTCTTCATCATTGGTCCTGGCGCTGGGCTGGATCTGTGGTTCGCCTTGCAAAGCGGGTCCAAGCAGGTATCTGCCGTCGAGGTCAATGCCGCTAGCCTGGCTCTGGTTGAAGACTGGCGCGGCAGCGCGGGCGCGCTCTACGACCGGCCCGAGGTGGAAGTCATCGTTGATGATGGACGCAGCGCGCTTCGGCGGTCGCAAGAAAGATATGACTTGATTTATCTGTCGCAAGTGGTGACACTGGCGGCGGAACGAGGCGGCTATGCCCTGTCCGAGAGCACGATATACACCGAGGAAGCCTTCTCCGATTATTTGGATCACCTGGCTGAGGGCGGGCAGATCGCCTTGAAACTCTATGACGAGGCCACCTTGACGCGCGCCCTGTCCACTGCGCTGGCTGCATTTCGCCGCCGGAGCCTGGACGAGCAGCAGGCGCTCCGACACTTGATGGCTTTTATCGATAGCAAGGGCAGCCCAGCGGCGCCGCTGCTGCTCATCGGCGAGGCCGCTTACAGCGAGGCTGACTCATTGGCGCTGGGCGCGATTGCCCATGATGTCGGCTTCAGACCGATGCTGCTGCCGCATGTCTTGGTCCAGCCGCCGCTTGATGCGGTTGCCGATGGCGCTGCATCATTTGATGCGATTATTGCTGGCTCGGAGCTGGACATTTCGCCCGCGACCGATGATCGACCTTACTTCTTTCAATTTGAAAAAGGCATTCCAGCCAGCCTGTTTCAGCCTCTTGCCTTGGCGGCGGCTGCCATCGCCGCGGTGGCGCTGTTCATGCTTGTCATGCGTCGCGGCGGAGTTGGCGCGGCGCAGCGCGGTTATCCGCTGCTATTCGCTATGCTGGGCATTGGCTTCATCGCCTTGGAGATTTATGCCATCCAGCAGACGCGCCTCTTCCTGGGTCATCCGACAATGGCGGTTACACTGGTACTCGCGATTTTTCTGCTTGGCGGCGGCGTCGGCAGTGGATTGAGCCAACTGGTCGCAAGCGAATGGCTTGAGCGCCGCCCGCAATTGGCAACCGGCGCCGTATTGCTGCTGGCTCTGCTTTGGGGCTGGCTCTGGTCCCCGTTGAGCGCTAGCTTCCTCGCCGCGGATCTTGAAGCGCGGGGCTTTATTGCGGCGCTGTCATTGCTGCCGCTGGCAATGTGCATGGGGCTGCCATTTCCGCAGGCGCTGAAGCATGTCGGCCGCCGAGGCGGCAATCAAGTGGCGCTCGCCTGGAGCATTAACGGGCTGATGACCCTTGTCGGCTCGGTTGCGGCGGTTGTCTTGTCTATCACAATCGGGTTCAGCGCGGTGCAATGGCTTGGCGCGGCCGCCTATGCGCTGGCGACGGTTATCCTAGCAATTGCCCAGCGGAGGTAAAGCAATGACAATTCAAGCGACATCCGCTATGAGTGAGGCGATTGCGCTGATGGCAAAGATCGGCCGCTGCTGGTCGCCGTCATTTTCGCCTGCTGGCGCTCAGTTGGCTTTCGTCAGCGATTTGACGGGCAGTCCGCAAGTCTGGCGCCTGCCAGCCAAAGGCGGCTTCCCGGCGGCGGTGACTGCTTTTGAAGAGCAGGTTACGCGCGTGATTTGGTCGCCGGCTGGTGACTGGCTCGCGGTAGAATCTGCGCCCGGCGGCGGCATGAATTCGCAGATTGATATTGTCCGCCCCGATGGCAGTGAGCGCCGACGCCTGACCGCTGGCACAGGCAGCAACAACTGGCTGGCTGCTTGGGCAAAGGACGGGCAAAGCCTCTTATACTCGTCGAATAAGGACAGAGCCGATGCGATGGACTGCTTTCGCAGCGCGATCGATTCCGGCGAGACGGAAGGGCTGACGAGGGCCGGCGGGACCTCTGTGATCGAAGATATCAGCGCTGATGGCCGGCGGCTACTCATAAAGCGCGTCGCCTATCGTGGCGACAGCAATCTGTATCTGCTGGCAAGCCCAGGCGGAACTGAGCAGCTGCTGACAGCGCATGACCCGCCGGCAAGCTTTGAAAATGCCCGTATGTCACGGGCTGAGCGCGCCGTCTTCGCAATTTCCAATCGTGATACAGACAGAGCCAGCTTTTGCCGATTGCCCCTGCAGCCGGGCGGGCGCTGGGAGGTTTTGCGCGCGCGCCAAGACGCTGAGCTGGCTGAATTTGCGCTGTCTGAGGACGGCGAGCTGGCGGCGCTTGTTTGGAATATCGCCGGCAAACATGAATTGGAACTGGCGCAATTGACGAATCGCATGGCGGGGCAGGTGCTTGAACTGCCGGGAGCGATCGTCGAATCGCTTCGCTTTTCTCCTGATGGGGCGTCCTTGGCGATGTGCCTGTCTGGCACGCGCCAGCCGCAGGATATCTGGCGGCTCGATATTGACAGCGGGGCTTTCCAACAGTTGACGCGCAGCCCGCATGTGGGCGTCAATCTTGGGCGGCTGGCTGGCCCAAGATTGCTTGAATACCGCGCCCATGATGGTTTGGCTTTAAGCGGCTGGCATTATGCGCCGCGGCAAGGGGAGGCGCCTTTTCCGACCGTGCTCAGTTTTCATGGTGGCCCCGAAGGGCAGGAGCAGCCACGATTCCGCTACGATTATCAGGCGCTGCTGGCGCAGGGCATCGCGGTCTTCGCGCCAAATGTTCGTGGCTCGGGGGGCTTTGGCAAGCGCTTCGTCAACCTCGATAATGGCGCCTTGCGTTTTGATGCCATTCAAGATATCGCGTCCACGGCGCAGTTTCTCATCGAAAGCGCTATGGCAGATGGGGGGCGGCTTGGCATCATGGGCGGCTCTTATGGCGGCTATATGACGATGGCTGGCTTGGCTGAGTTCCCGGAGCTCTTTGCCGCCGGCGCCAACCTCTATGGGCTGGTCAATTTCAAGACTTTCTTCGAGCTTACCGAACCCTGGATGGCGAGCATTTCAAAAGTTGAATATGGCGATCCGGCGCGGGAAGGCGATCTGCTAGACGCGCTCTCGCCCATCCACAAGCTAGACAGAGTGAGGGCACCGACGCTGGTGCTGCATGGCGCAAATGATACCAATGTGCCAGTTCACGAAGCGGAGCAAGTTGTCGCGGCGCTGCGAGCGCGTGATGTGCCGGTGGACTATATCTTGTTTCCCGATGAGGGGCATGGTTTCTATAACGAGGGCAATCGCATCAAAGCCGCCACCGCTATTGTCAACTGGTTCCTAACATATCTATTGAATTAAGTCGCGAATCAGGAGTTTCAATCTAGGGTAGATAAGCCATTTGCTTATTCCATGACGAGCTTGTCATAGCCGTCTTGAAATTGGCAAACGGGCTGCTCCAAGCGGCTCCTGCGCGGCAGATTTGCTAAGATTGAATAGCGACCCGCCTTGAAAGAATATGAGGTAGAGACGATGAGCGAAATGACAATTGGCTGCGCGCTATGGACGCTGGGGCCGACGCCGGACGTCGCGGCGCTGGCGCGTCAGATGGAGATTGCGGCTGAGATAGGCTGCGTGTCGGTACAGCCTTGGATCGTAAATGTAGAATACGAGCCTTGCATACTGGATCCCGAAGTTGGCTCGGCTGAGGATCGGCGCGAGGTGGTCCGTATCGCGGAATCGCTTGGTCTCAACTTCAGCGGCTTCTGTGCCCAGCTGCAAGGGGCGGTCACCTGGGGCGGCTTGGAGGAGAGCGAAGGATTGCGCTGGCGGATTGACAAGACGAAGCAGGCGCTGGATACCACTGCCGAATTGGGCGGCAATATTGTGACGACTCACGCTGGCATTCTGCCCGAGGACAAATCAGAACCGGCTTATGATATTCTGCTAGGCTCGGTCAGCGAAATTGCCGAACACGGCGCGAGGACCGGTGTCTATTTTGCACTTGAGACAGGGCAGGAGTCGCCTCAGGCGCTGGGCGATTTTATCGACTCGGTTGGCAGCCCTTGGCTCAAAGTGAATTATGATCCCTGCAACTTGCTGCGCTTTGGCTCGGAAGCGGGCACGATACAGGGCGTGCACATCCTGGGAGATAAGATCATCCATACCCATGCCAAAGACTGGAATCCAGCGACCCTGCAAGCGACTTGCGGCGAGGGGCTTGTGCCCTGGGACGGGTACATCCAGGCGCTGAGAGATATCGGCTACTGCGGTGTGCTGGCGATAGAAGACGAGACTGGCAACGAAGACATGATCGATTCGATAGGGCGCAGCTACGCCTTCTTGGGGGCTTATCTCAATGCTTAATGTCGGCATATTAGGGGCGGGGGGCATCGCCGCGCTCAGCCACCTGCCGGAGATTGCCGCCGTCGATGGCATGACGGTAAGGCACATTTGCGGGCGCAAGGAAGAGCGTTTGCGTCTCTTGAGCGAGCGCTTTGATGTGCCGCGATATTCGACGGCTTGGGGGGACCTGCTGGCTGACCGGGCTTTGGACGCCGTCATAGTGGCGCTGCCGCATCCCTTGCATGCTGAAGCGGGCGCGGCTGTGCTGGAGCGGGGGCTTCACCTGTTTATGCAGAAGCCGCTTTGCACAACAATTGAAGAGGCAAATCTGCTGGTCAAGCTGAGCGAGGCGCAGCCAAAGCAAGTGATCTACTGCCGGCCGTCCTTTGACGGTGCCGTTTATGAGATGCGGCGGCAATTGGCAGCGGGCGCCATTGGCGCCGTATCAGGAGCGCTCGCGCGGAACAGCCACGGCGGCCCAGAAATTTATTACGCCGAGGTGGCCGACAGTTTTGAAGAAGCAAGAGCGGAAAAAGACCTATGGTTTTACGATGCCGATACCGCCGGCGGCGGCGCGCTGATCGACATGGGCGTCTATGCTATCGCGAATCTGGTCGCGCTGTTGGGCAAAGTGGATTATGTGACCGCCCGCCTGAAGACCCTGGCCAAACCGACTAGCCTTGAAGATACCGCCACGCTGATTCTGGAATTCGCCAATGGCGCTTTGGCAACGGCGGAGACGGGCTGGTGCGACCCCGCGCGCTCATCCTATCTGCGCCTGCATGGCACGGCGGGCAAGCTGGTTCGGCGCGGCGACATCATCGATTATATCCGCCCCAGTTCATACGAGCGCGAGTGGGCGGCGCCACTGGTCGATGAGATAGAGCCGACACCGGTTCTTAATCAGCATGAAGAATGGCTGCGCTGCATCAAACGGGGCGAGCAGCCAATAATTTCAAACTTGTGGACGGCACGCCACATTACTGAAATCATGCTCGCCGCTGTTCGCTCGAATGAAGCGGGCGCTCGCGTCGCGGTCCACTCGGAGCCGCGGATTAACTAGGGCCTGTCTGCCTATAACTCGACGCCTAAAGCCGTAAATGAAAGCGGCGGCAAGCTCATCTGGGCAGCGCCATCGATTATCTTCGGGGCGTAAATTGCTTGCGCTGTCACTTGGTTGGGCTGCTCCCAACTGTTAAAGGCTTTGGGGTCATTGCCGGCGAGTTGATGCGCTGAGCTGATTCGCTTCGGCGCGATATCACCCCAGCGGATCTCAATGGGCATGGGTTCGCTGGGGCTGCGATTGACGATAAAGATTGAATTCTTGCCAGCCGCCTCATCATGAGCCGAAGAGACATCGAGCAGCGGCATATCGCCGAATTGTTTGGTCTCGTAGCGCGGCGATTCGACCAGCAAATCCAGCGAGTTGCCGCTGGCCATCTGGCTGAACATCAGCAGCGGATAGTAGATCGTCTGTTTGAGCATATTATCGGTGGTGGTCAAAATCGGCGCGATGACATTGACAATTTGGGCGATGCAGGCGATCTTCAGCACATCGGCGCGGCGCAGGAAAACATTCAGCCATTGGGCGACCACGAGCGCGTCTTCCAAATTGTAGACTTCTTCAATCAGATGCGGCGCCTCGGTCCAGCCACCACGCCTATCCGATAAGGCGCGGGCTTTGTACCAGACATTCCACTCGTCCCAGGAGAGGTAGACATCGTGCTTGGAGCGCGTCTTGGCTTTGACATAGCGCAATACGGCGGCGACCGTATCGACGTAATCTTCCAAGGCGGCGCTAAGGCTTAGGTAACTGGCGCTATCGTCGGCTAAATTGTCCGCGTAATAGTGCATGGAATGATAGGCGACATGCTCCCAGCACAATTCCAAACTGACGCGGTCCCAATCAGGATATGATGGCATCTGCGAGCTTGACGAGCCGCAGAGCACCAGTTGAATCGAGTCGTCGTGCAGGCGCATGAGTTTGGCTGCTTCCCGCGCTTTCAGCCCATATCCGACTGCATCGAGATGGCCGATTTGCCAGGGTCCGTCCATCTCATTGCCGAGGCACCAGTACTTGACCGCGTAAGCCTCAGCTTGGCTGTTGGCAGCGCGCATGTTCGCGTAGTGGCTGCCAGTCGGCGCATTGCAGTATTCGACGAGATTGGCCGCGTCTTGAATCGTGCCCGTGCCCAGATTGACCGCCAGCATCGGCTCGGTACCAATTGCGCGACAGAAGCGCATGAATTCATCGGTGCCGAATTGGTTGCTCTCTATCGATTGCCAGGCGAGCTCGCGGCGGGGCGTGCGCTGGTCTTTCGGTCCGATGCCATCTTCCCAGTGATAACCGCTGACGAAATTGCCGCCCGGATAACGCATCGCGCGATAATTCAATTCTCGTAGTGCCGCCAGTACATCGGCGCGAAAGCCATCGGCATCAGCCAGAGGCGAGGCTGGCTCGTAGATGCCTTGGTAAATGCAGCGCCCCATATGCTCGGCGAAACCGCTGAAAAGCAAGGGCGAAATCTCGCTGATGACTCGCTTGGTATCGATTGTGATGCGGGCTGTCTCAGAATTGCTCATGCCATATTCCTCAATAATGTCATCTCGAAAGGGCAGGCTCGGCCGCAATCCTGCCGAGCCGTACCGATTGTAGCGAATTAAATGTCAGCCGCAAGCGAAAGCCGCCACCGCCAGGGCAAAGGCTTCAATTTTTTCGCCACAGAGACACAGAGGGTCGCGTAGACACTGACCGCCCGCACAGAGATTTAATTCTATTTCTGGTAGAAAAAGGAGGCAATGTAGGGGCGATTCTGTGAATCGCCCACAGATTATGTGCGATTTCACGGGCGACATACAATGTCGCCCCTACATTTTGTGATTTTATGTGGCGAACGACGCATAATCATTTTGCTGCGATTGCCCCCCGCCACAGCCCAGGGCAAAGGCGCCAGATTATATTAAGCGCCGAGTTTCCTGCCTGAGGTATCAGCTGTCCTTAACCAGGTCGAGCGTTGAGGCGCCCCAGATATCGCGATTATATTCGGCAATCGTCCGATCTGAGGAGAAGAAGCCGGAACGAGCGGCGTTGAGAATCGACATGGTCGTCCAGCCTTCCTGATCGGCGTAAGCTTCCTCCACTTTAGCCTGACAGGCGAGGTAATCGGCGAAATCGGCGCAGAGCATATACTCGTCGTGAAAGACTAGCGAGTCGACGATAGGGCGGAACAGATTGGTATCGCCGCCGGAGAATTGCCCGCATGCGATCCAATCAATCGCCCGCCGCAGGTCGGCGTTGGCGTCGATGTAGGTGCGCGGGTCGTAGCCGCTTGCTTTGGCCGCGAAGACTTCTTCTGTTGTCAAGCCGAAGAGGAAAAAATTCTCCGCGCCGACGCGTTGGCGGATCTCGACATTGGCGCCGTCCAGCGTGCCGATGGTCATGGCGCCGTTGAGCGCGAACTTCATATTGCCGGTGCCGGAGGCTTCCTTGCCGGCTAATGAGATTTGCTCCGATACATCGGCGGCGGGATACACCAGCTGGCCCGCGGTGACATTGAAATTGGGGATGAAGACCACCCGCAGCCGGTCCGCCACTGCTGGGTCGCGATTGATCACATCGGCCACGGAGTTGATGAGCTTGATGATCAGCTTCGCCATGTGATAACCGGGCGCGGCTTTGGCGCCGAATATGACTGTCCTCGGCGTTTGCGGGGCATTGGGGTCTAGCTTGAGCCGCTGATAGAGGTGAATGATGTGCAAGGTCTTCAGGAGCTGCCGCTTATACTCGTGAAGCCGCTTCACCATGATATCGAAGAGCGAATTGGCATCGATGCGTAAGCCGCAGCGCCGGTCGATGTAAGCTGCTAATTCTTCCTTGTTGGCCGTCTTCATAGCGCGCCAGGCTTGCCGGAAGCCGGCGTCATCGACGTATTCCTCGAGGCGGGCAAGTTCATTGAGATCGGTCAGCCAGCCGGCGCCGATCCGCTCGGTAATCAACGCCGACAAGATTGGATTCGCCAAACGCAGGAAGCGGCGCGGTGTAACGCCGTTTGTCTTGTTGCCGAATTTCTCGGGATAAAGCGCGGCGAAATCGGGGAATACCTGTGTCCGCAGCAGCTCGGATTGCAGCTCGGCGACGCCATTGATCGAGTAACTGCCGATGCAGGCGAGGTTGGCCATGCGCACTTGTTTTTCCGCCCCTTCCTCAATAATCGATAATCGCGCAACCCGCCCCATATCATTGGGGAAGGTCATGCGAACGACGTCCAGAAAACGGTGATTGATTTCGTAAATGATTTCGAGATGGCGCGGCAGGACTTTTTCCATCAACCAGACGGGCCATTTTTCCAGCGCTTCTGGCAGCAAGGTATGCTGCGTCGCGGCGAAAGTGCGGGTGGTGATATGCCAGGCGCGCTCCCAACCGAGCAGGTATTGGTCGACCAACAGCCGCATCAACTCGGCAATGGCGATGACCGGATGCGAATCATTCAGGTGGATGACAGCCGCCTTGGGCAGTTCATCCCAAGCCACATTCCTGGGGCTGCGGTCGCCGTTGGGCGCTTCATCCCAGTCCGCATGTTTGACCATGAAGCGTTTGATGATGTTGTTCAGCGAGCAGGCGACGAAGAAATACTGCTGCTTGAGGCGCAGTTCTTTGCCTTGTGGCGTGTTATCGTTGGGATAGAGCACCTTGGTGACATTTTCCGAACTGGTTTTCTGTTCCACTGCCCGCGAGTAATCGCCGACATCAAAGAGCTGCAGATCAAATTCGCGGGTGGCGCGCGCGCTCCACAGCCGCAGCATATTGACAGTCTTCGTCTTGTAACCGGGCACAAGCGTGTGATAGGGCTGCCCCATGATCGTCTGCCCTGGCAGCCAGCGAACGCGATAGTTGCCGTCGCTATCGGCATAGCGCTCGGTCCTGCCACCGAAGCCGACCTCAACCATGTCGTCGGGCTGGGGGAATTCCCAAGGGTTGCCGTAATACAGCCATTCATCGGGGCTTTCGACTTGCCAGCCATCACTGAAAGATTGACGGAAGATGCCATATTCGTATCGTATGCCGTAGCCAAGCGCGGGAATGTTCAAAGTCGCCAGCGAATCCATAAAACAGGCTGAAAGCCGGCCCAAGCCGCCATTGCCCAAGCCCGGTTCAATATCGAGTTGGCAAAGCTCTGCCAAGTCGATGTTATGGCGCTGCATTGTGTCTTGGGCGAGAGAATAGGTGTCGGTGTAAAGCAGATTCTTTTCTAACTGCTGGCCCAGCAAGTACTCGGCTGACAAGTAATAGACGAACTTGGGGTTTTGCCGAAAATAGCAATCGACGTTTTGCTGCCAGTTGTACATCATATAATCGCGGACGGTATGGGCGAGCGCGACGTAAAGGTCATGCTCCGTCGCCGTGTAGATAGCCTGCCCGCGCGTGTAATAGAGGTTGTCGCGGAAAGCCTGGTCAAATGCTTTCTGGGAATGTTTTACCTCGGTGATATTTTCGAAATTTGCTATCACGGTTTATATCCCTCCAAGCTGATTAGCTGCCGCTACCTGGACGTTAGTATAGCTAATCATAACAACGTCCAAGGCATTTTGCCTACATTTCCCGATTGCCCCTGGATTGCCCGGTCCCGTTTCCGCTCTCTGTTCGATTCGCGGCTGGGACCGCGCTACAATAGCGCGCAGGCATCGCATGACAAAGGTCCTCTGATGAAACGCCCCAACATCCTCATTTTGTACACCGATCAACAGCGCTGGGATGCGCTCGGCTGCAATGGCAACGACGAGATCCTCACGCCCAACCTTGATGCGCTGGCGGCTCGCGGCACAAATTTCAGCCGCCATTTTGTGCAAAACCCGGTCTGCATGCCGAGCCGCGTCAGTATGCTTTCGAGCCAGTATCCTTCGACGCTTGGCATTACTCACATGGGCGTGCCAGTGCCGGAGGACTTGCCAACACTGCCGCGCTTGCTCAAGCAGTATGGTTACCGAACGGCGAACATTGGCAAGCTGCACTTCTTGCCGCATGCCAATCGCGATCATCGGCGGCCGCATCCATCTTATGGCTTTGATGTGCTGGAAGTCGCTGATGAACCCGGTGTCTACGAAGATGCATACCGCGCCTGGGTGCGGCGTCAAGCGCCTGATCAGATGGATGGCATCAGCGCGGGATTGCCGCCAAATACCAGCCTGTGGCAGCGCGCAATGGGCATCGAGGATGGCATTGCGCATCGTGGCGAGTCGGAAGGGCGGCATGACTTCAAGCGGGCGATACCGTTCGCCGCCGACGAAAACTTGACTTATAGCGCTTTTGTCGGGTCGCGGACGATCGAGTTCATCCAAGCGGGGAGCGCTGACCCATTTCTTTGCATCGCCAGTTTTTATTCGCCTCATGCGCCGTGGATCGCGCCGCAGACATATCTCGACCTGTATGACGCGGAGGCGCTTTCACTGCCAGACTATCCGCCGGCGATTGACAGGCAACGTCCCGCCGACCCGGCTGGGCTCTGCTCCGATTCTCAGCTGCGCTCGGCGAAGCAGGGCTACTACGCGATGATCAGCGAACTGGATCATTATGTTGGGGGAATCTTGGCGGCTTTAGATGCGGTAGGCAAGCGCGATGAGACCATCATCGTCTTCACCTCCGACCACGGTGAGTGGCTGGGCGATCATTTGCGTTACGGCAAGGGTTATCCCGCGGATGATGCGGTGAGCCGCGTTCCGCTCCTCATTTCTGCGCCCGACGCGCCCGAGAACCAGCAATTCGATGGCATCGTCGAAGCGGTCGACATCGTGCCGACGCTGCTGGAGTTGGCTGCTATTCAGAAGCCCCCATTCATGCAGGGCGAGAGTCTGGCGGGTTTGATCTACGGCAGCGGCAGCCGCCAAAAAGAGGCCGCGCTGACGGAAGCTCATGGCTGGAAGCGCTTGCGGACGCCGCGATTCCAATACCTGATCCATGATGACGGGCGCGAGAATCTGTGGGATCTTCGGTCTGATCCAGGTGCCTATCAGGACGTTGCGCAATTGGACTCGTATCAAGACGCGCTCGCCAAATGCCGCCAACTGCTACTCACACGGCTGCTCGCGATGGAGCGCCCAGTCCCGCGCGCCTGGACTTATTAGCTATGCTATTCAAATGGATAGGCGGCTGAAGCCTCAGTGGCGATTAGACTCCACAGCGCTTCTATGGCGAGAATATCATCGGCGTTCAGGCTGATCTTCTGCGGATCGCGGACGAAGGGCGATTTCAGAATGCCGCGCCGCCACATCAGAAACTTGTGGAAGGAAATTCCATAGACCATCGCGTAATTTAGCAGCGGCAGCAGGCGATGGCTGATGCGCTCAGCCTCGTCAATCTTACCGGCGCGGAACAATTCATAAATTTTGACTTGCACATCGACCAAGCCGCCGGCCGGCATATTGCCGCAAGCGCCTCTTCTCAATTCGTCGACCAAATAAGTGCCGTTTGCGCCACCGAAGACGCCGGCGCAATTGCCCCGATCCAGGGCGATGATCTGGTTGATATGTTGCAGAATGGGATTTGTCTCTTCCTTGATGTAGAGAATGTTGGCTTCGGCTGCCAGCAGCTCCACCAGCTCGCGCGGGGATAGTGGGCTGCCAATCGGCGGCGGCGCGTTTTGTATGATCAGCGGGCGATCAAATTGCGCCAGCGCCCGGTAGTAGGTAGTTAAGCCGGCTTTTGACGCTTTGCGCAGGTAGGGGGGCATCGCCATCAGCGCCGTGGCGTCGTTCAAGCAGGCATGCTCGGCGAATTCGAGCGCGATCCGGCGATTCAAGCCTTGCACGCCGACGACGAAAGGGACGCGCCCGGCAATGGCGTCGGCGGCGAATTCAACTGCTTGACGCCGCTCGGCATCACTGAGCGTGAAGAATTCACTGGCAAGCGCCGGCAAGACCAGCCCATGTACCTGAGCCGCCAGGCAGTATTCGATTTGTTTGGAGAAGCTGTCCCAGTCGATGGCGCCATCGTCATCAAAGGGCGTCTGCAAAATCTGATAAATGCCGGCTAGCACCGTTGCCGCCTCCTTGCCTCGTTCGCTTGGGTAATCGCTTCAAATCTTTCTTCACTACAAAGTATACAAAGGACACAGGGTTTGCCGCCTGCATTGCGGATTGTTCCCGCAGCCCTTAGACTATAGCGTTCATGGCAATTTCATTCCACCTGTGAAGCCGGAGGCAGCGAGACATGAGCATCAGCAAAGTCGAGGCGATTCCCGTACGCATCAAACGCGATGAGGCTTATCTCGGAAACCTGCCCAGCGGGGCGGCCCCCCAAGCCTACTTCACTCGCCCGCCATATCGCGCCCTGTATTCCGCTTATTTTGAGACTGCCTTCATCAAAATCACAACGGCGGACGGGGTCATTGGCTGGGGCGAGGCGCTGGCGCCGGTCGCGCCGGAGGTCGTCTGCGCTATTGTCGAGCAGCTGCTGGCGCCCGTGCTGATTGGGCGTGACCCGCTCGATGGCAACGTGTTGTGGAATGTTATGTACGACCTCATGCGCGAGCGCGGTTATTACGGCGGCTTCATGCTGGATGCGATTAGCGCTTGCGATACCGCCCTTTGGGATTTGCGCGGGAAATTGCTGAATCAGCCGATCTACAAACTCTTGGGCGGCGCCTATCGTGAGCGCGTCCCCTGCTATGTCTCCGGGCTGCCCAAGCCGCGGGCGGAAGAGCGGGCGCAGCTTGCGCTGAGCTACGTTGAACAAGGCTTCAGCGCTTTCAAACTGGCGGCGGGCAATGGTCCACGAGCCGATGCTGAAAGCGTCCGGTCTTTGCGCGCCGCATTGGGGGCGGAGGCAACCTTGCTGCTCGACGCCCACTGGGTGTACTCGCTGGATGAGGCGATGCAATTGGGCAATGCTCTGACCGATTTGGGCGTCGGCTTTTTCGAAGCGCCGATCAACCCGGAGGATGTCGAATCACACGCGCAGTTGGCGGCGGCGGTGGCTGTGCCGATCGCCCACGGTGAAACCGAGCGGACGCGCTATCAGTTCCGCCCTTGGCTGATGCAGAAAGGGGCGGATATCTTGCAGCCCGATGTTGGGCGCGCCGGCATCTCGGAAACGATCAAGATTGCTGCGATGGCGGAAGCATTCAACGTGCGGATGGCGCCACATTTGAGCGTGGGCTTGGGCATATGCATCGCGGCGACAATTCAGGCGGCGGCGGCAATCCCCAATTTATATCTGCTGGAATATCAGCCGCCGGTTTTCGAAACAGCCAATCTCTTGCTCAAGCGCCCCTTGACCTGTGAAGCTGGCTTCTACGAGATCCCGCGCGGCGCCGGGCTCGGTGTGGAATTGGACGAAGGCCAACTGCGCGCCCTGCAATCGTGATAATCGGTGGCTACTGCGGCAATAGCGGCTTTTGCGGGCGCAGGATCTGGCGGCGCGCGGGTGTCAAACGCTCGGCTAGCTCCTCCGAGACCTGGTAGCCAAAGCGGAAGTTGCCCCAAGAGGGTCCGTAACGAAAGACGATGATGCGCCGCTGGCCCCCGTTCACCCTTTCAGCCGAGCCATGGCAGAGCGCGTCGACAAATAGCAGCGCATCGCCGGCATCCATATAGATGTTTATCGCGCCTTCGACGTTGTCGACCGAGGCGACATCTTTTCTCATGCCGTGTTTGCCCTCATCTGGATGGGGGAAATGGGCTTTGTGGCTGGCAGGCACGACCATCGTCGAGCCATCGCCGGGACCGATATCCGTCAGCGCCATCAATATGTTGATCTGCCCGCAATGGAAGCGCCCATTGTAAAAGCGAAACTGGGTCCGCTTGGTCCCTTCGTGGCCCCCCGAATGCAAGCCAATCGCTTCGCCGGGACCGCGAATGTTGGCGAAGTTTTCGTCAATAAAGAGGGGACCGTGATTGTAGTCAAAGGTATCGGCGCCACCAACAAAATATTTGACTTTCTCGATCCACGAGGGGTGGTCGATCAACTTTTCGAAAGCCGCGCCGCCTTCGTAGATTTGCTGCAAATTCAGTCCGTCATCGTCCGCGTAGGTATGCCCATGCACATAACCATTCCACTCGCCAGGCTGCATCGGCAATAGAGCGTCGATGGCACGGTTTAATTCGGTGACTTCCCGCTTCGATAGCGCGCCTTTCAGAAGCAGAAAGCCATTAAGATCAAAGAAATATCGCTCTCGTTCTGAAACTTGCATCTGCTCTGCTCCTCAAAATTATTCGTAACAATGCAGCGCGAAGAGCGCCGCCGGCGCCGCGCCCTGGCTCTCGACGATCTCGACCTGCAGCTGATCCGTTTCGACTGGCTCCTCAAATTCAAATTGGTTCACCGATTGGTGATTGTTGGTCACCTCAGCCAGCAGCTCGCCAGCGCCATTCCACAGCCGATAATGCTTGACGGCGAAGGGCATGACGTCCTCGGGGTGGCCCCGCGTCACTGTCTCCATCGCGTGGTCAAAATCAGTGTCGAACATCAGCGTTACCCGGCTAATGCTCTGGGGCGCGATCCACTTGACATTCAAGGTTGGCGCCTCATCGGCCGGGTCGGCCACCCAGGCGTTCACCTCGGCGACCGGGCGTGCCAGTCCATTGCAGATATTCTGTGGGTCGAAGCCGTTAATTGGCGGCGAAAAGTGCAGCGCCATATTCTGCCCGTCGGGGCGCCGCGGGGGCGTCCAGAATTCGAAGGTTTCAGCGCCAATGTCGTAGGGCGGCGCTTGATCCCGCCAGTATTGCAGGGCGATTAAACCGGTGACGCGCAAATCGCTCAAATGCAGGCGCAGCGACGGGTTCCTCATCACACAGAGGAAAATATAGCGCGGCTCGTCAATCAACTGGGCAAAGTCCAGCTCAACCTGTTGATTGGCGCCGGCGGGCAAGTTGAAACTGAGCGTCTTCAGAGTGACATCCGGGCTGTGATTATCCCGTTTTGAGCTTTGGCGCAGCTGTACCTCCAGCGTCGTGTCTTGGTCCGCGTCGACTGTGATTGTCATACGGGGCAGGCGACCACGCTGTACCGGCAGCATCTGAGCATAAGGGCGGGCCAGCGCGCGCTTGGGACCATCGCCCGGCAGTGATTCCAGGCAGAGCTTGCTCGACGCTGTAACGGCTCCTTGCCTGACTAGGTTCTCGTCGTCATCCAATCTAAATTGCGGGATATAGCCGCCGACGCGCTGCAAATCACGCTGCAGCAGCCGGACATTGTTCGGCTCGGCGATGTCCCGCGGTTGCAAGCCCCGCTGGCTGCAATGCGCCGCCGCCATGCCGGCTGATTGCGCCGCCGCCGCCAGCGTGAGCATCACCCGCGTCGAGCCAAAAGCGACATGCGAGGCGCTCATGATGCGCCCGGCAATGAAGAGGTTGCGGATGTTCTTGCTGTACAGACTGCGGTAGGGCACTTGATAAATGCCCTTGGCGTGCCATTGATCGCAGCCAGGCAATTCGCTGAAGATGCCATCAGCCGGATGCAAATCGATGGACCAGCCGCCGAAGGAGATAGCGTCATAGTGTTGGCGCTGCTCGATGATATCTTGCTGTATCATCATATAATCGCCCTCAAAGCGCCGGCTCTCGCGCTTGCCCGGGATCTGCCCGACCCATTCCAGCGTCAGCGTTTCAGCATCGGGGAACTTGCCCGAGTTCTTGATGTAATTCCAAACACCATATACGACCCGCCACAATTGCCATTTGATGGTCTCGGTTTCGTGCACGGTATCCAGCCGGCCGCCATATTCGATCCACCACAGGCGGCAGCCATCTATCGCTGTGTTGAAGCTGCGGAAGCGCGGGATCTGCGTGATGTCAGCCAGCGCGTAGCTGGGCGGGACGAACTTGACTGGCTCGCCGATATCTTTGGTGTAAAAATAAATCGAGTGCCCCAGCAGATAGCCATATTCTTCACTGGGGGCGAATTTCTCGCCGAATTCTTCGCGCGATTCAGCGCCCATGCGAAAGGCGGCGCCGGCTTGGAAGGCGACGATGCCATCACCGGAGGCATCACAGAAGAGCGGGGCATACAGTTCATATTGCGTCGAATTCTGGCTGCAGAAGGCGGTGACGGATTCGATCGTCTCGCTATCAGATTTGCTGACGCTGACCGCAGCTGTATTGAGCAGGAGCGTGATGTTCTCTTCATCGACCACTTTTTCTAGCAGCACGGTATCAAAAATCAGCGAGTTGCCTTCCTTGTTCCGGTACATATTTTCGACCAGGATTTCGTCGATGACGCCACCTTCGCGCGCCCAGCGATTGTTGTTGTTCATGTGAGAAGTCGCGCCCAGCGCCCAGAGCCGCACTTCACTGCTGGCGTTGCCACCTAGCACGGGGCGATCTTGCACTAGCGCGACCTGGATACCAGCGCGCGCCGCGGTGATTGCCGCGCAGACGCCAGCCAGCCCGCCGCCCACAATCACTAAATCACAATCAATGCGCCGGGACTTGGTCCGCCGCAGATCAGGCGAGAAGGGCTCGCTAAGCATTCTTGGTATTCGATTGTCTTGTTTCATCAGGCTCTCTCTGTAATGGCTAGGCTGGTTTTAGGGTGGTCATTGCCCGAGGCGGTCCGGCGTGATGCCGTGTTGGACGCACCACTCATTCAGTGGGTTGGCGCCGCCTTGCGGCTGGAACTCCAAGGTGTCGTCTACTTCTTCGCCGACCAGGTATCGTTCGATGTCGCTCAGCTTGTCGATAAAGGAAGCGCCCTGCTTGACATAATCCATCGGCTTAAGCCAGCGATAGCAATAGCCAATCATGACGCATTTGCGGGTGATGTCTTTGAAGTTTGGCGCGCCGGCATGCCAGGTACGATACTCAAATATGACGCAATCCCCTGGATTCAGTAGCGGTTCAAGCGCGTTGGCTGGATCGGTTTCGCCTTCCGCGATTTCAACTCGCTCTTTGAGCTGGTTGCTGCCCGGCGCCAGCATGGTGACACCAGACTGCGGCTCGCTGAGGTCAGTCAAATAGAAGGCGCATTTCAAGCCCAGCCGCGGATAATTGTCTTGACCCAAATCCAGCTGCGTACGCCCCCCATCGCGATGCCAGCCGGGCCGCCTCACGCTAGGGGCGGTGCCTGGCGGGTCTGGATGGCGGTAGATGAGATGGCTGGTCGAGAGCTGAAGGTTTGAGCCGAGCAGTTGAATCACCAGCGGCAGGGTTACGCTGTTGGTCAAGAGCGGGATGAAGGCATCGTCCATCGCGATGCAATTGCGAAAACCATCGTAGAATTCGCTGGTCTGGTAGCGATTGAAGCGCTGGTCGGTGGCGATGAGGCGGTTGCCCGCTTCGATGAGAGGGCTAATGGTCCCCTCATCCAGCGCGTTGCGTACAATCAAGTAGCCTTCATCGCGAAATTGCTGCCTCTGTTCATCTGTTAGTTTGCGAAATCCATTATTCATACCGGCTGCCCCGATCGGTCTTTTTATTTTGTATCAAGTATAGGTGAAGTAGGCGGTTGCCACACTGTCATTCGCGCAGCGCAGGCGAACCCAATGGGCGCTGTAGCCGGCGGGAAATGCGTGATAGGCATATCCGCCCGGCGCCACCTCAAATGTTTGGTAAGGCAGCCACTTGCCGTTGCCGAGGAAATCGACCTCCAGCAGGAAGCTCGTCGGCGAGGAACCGCCGTTGCAGAGGTGCAGCACTTTCTTGTCGAAGCCGGTCATCAGATAGGGGTCGGATGTTTCGCCAGCGCTGACCTCGTCTTCCCACCAGACTCCGCCCCAGCCGGCCGGCTTGCCAAACTGCCATAGGTCATCAGTCTTGCCGAAATACAAGCCCGATTGCGGCTCGCCAGCCAAGTGATTGGCGCCATTGTGCGGGCTGGCATTATCCGCCCCCAGGACGAGCATGCCTCGATAGGCGCAGAAATCGCCATGTACCCAGAGGTGGGTCGAAATCGGTCTGATGCCCCAGACATGATTCTCATAAGCCCAAGTCGAAAGCTCGTAGAACATGCCGTGACAATCCATGATGAAGCGCTCGTGATCGACTTCGCGGATGCGGGGCCATTCCGTCTGCCACATATGATCGAAGCAGTGGCTTGCCTTGGGCAGGCGGTAGCGCTTCCATTTGCCATTTGCGTCGGTGTAGACTTGGAGAATAGCCGAGCGCTTGTCCCAGCCCATGGCAAATATGGTGCCGGCGAAATTGCCGCGCCCATTCACTTCAATAAATGGATTGCGTTCAATGATCGTCCAGCGCTCGCCGTCCCACTCCGCCAGCCGTCCAGCCGCTTCGGCACCGGTGAAATCGCGCTCGTCATAGCTGTTGTTGGCAACGACGACGCGGCCGAAATTGCTATAGGCGGCTTTAAAATGCGCATATTGGTGATCGGGCACGCCCAGCTCAATTGTAAGATCGGCTAGCAAGCGCGTCTCCAGCGTATGTACATTCAACTCATAGAATTCGCCTTCCATGCCTAGCATGTAGACCAGGTTCTGCTGGTCGTTGAGGTGGCGCATGGTTGAGCAAATCCGCACTTCCAGCAAATCCTCGACCGTGCGTACCTTGCCCGCCGCGTCGATGACATGCGGCCCAATGAAGAGCTGGTTGGATTCCCAATGCACCATTCGGTTGGTGTAGGTGCCGACATAACTGGCGGGATGCTTCGTCAACTGCAGCGCTTCGTCGATGAAATAGAGACCGGTGCCGGCGCCGCTGGCAGATTTGTGAGAGACATAAGTAACCAGCCAGAGCTTCCCCGCCCAAGCCATCATCGCGCCGACGCCGCATTCTGTTCGTGGCGGACCCAAGTCCGCCGTCAGCGCCAGATGTGGATATAATCCGCTTGCATTCAGATATTGGCTTGCTGCCATTGGTTCTCGCTTTCTGCTGCCCTACGTTCAATCGAATTAATCGGTGGACCCTTTGGCAAGCCGCGCGCGCCAGTGGCTCAATGCCGCCTGCAAAGCCGCTTGGATTTCAGCGCAATCCGCATCATTCAGGCGATTCTCCAATTCGTAGGGGTCGCTGCTGATGTTATGGAGCGATGCTGGCTCCAGCCTTGGTCCACGGCTAACGAGCTTCCAGGCTTGTGTGCTAGCGCAGAAACTCTGATATTCGCTGATTGCAATCCGACCCGAATCAGTTGCGCCGCCAGCGATTTGCCCCCGCAGCGAGATCCCCTCGGCTGGCTCCGGCATATGCAAGCCGGCATAGTCGAGCAGGGTCGGCATCAAGTCTATCGTCGCCGCAAGCTGCTTGGTTCTACGTCCGGCTGTTTGCCCTGGCGCCCGAATGATAAGCGGCACATGCAGCGATTCTTCGTACATCAGCCCCTTGCCAAACAGACCGTGCGCGCCAGCCATCTCGCCATGGTCTGATGTGAATAGCAGCAGTGTATTGTCGCGCAAGTTCAATTCCCCCAGCCCGCGGAGCAAGCGGCCAAAGGCGGCATCGAAGTGGCTGATCTCGCCAAAGTACCGCCGCCGAAAACTTTCCACATTGTAGTCAGCCTGCCAGTGCGGCATGTGGTACCAGGCAGTCCTATCGGCGTTGGCTTCGGCGAGCAGGTCTTGCCCGCGGTAAATCTTCAGAAAATTGTCTGGCGGGGCGCAGGGCGGGTGCGGCGCTTGATAGGACAGGAGCATGAAGAATGGATTCTCGTCACGAGCCGCCTGCGCCAACTGCTGCAGGGCGATGTCGGTCAAGGCGTCGGTCTCGTGGCCCGGCATGTCAATCGGCGCGGCGGGATCATCGCGCCAAATCAAGCCCGCGTTGTGATCGACATGGTGGCTCTCCCAGCCGATAAAGTGCTGAAAGCCGGCGCGCTGCTCCGGCGGCACCCAGCGGTTTTCTTGCGGCGCGCCACTGAGGTGCCACTTGCCAACATAATGCGTCGCATATCCGCCGGCTTGGAGCTGGTCGGCGAGGCTTGGTAAATGGGCGGGATAGGCTTGGCCATTTCGCAGGAGGCCCGTCTGCGATGGATAAGCCCCGCTCAGCAAGCAGCCGCGATACGGGCTGCATAGGGGCGACGTGGAAATTGCGCGCTCGAAGACGGTGCTTTCGTCGGCGAAGCTTTCGAGCGCTGGCGTCTGCACGATGGGGTGGCCATAAGTTGGCAGCCAGCGCGCCCCGAGTTGATCGACCAGCACGAAGAGGATGTTGGGTCGCGAAGCCATCGCCGCGATTCTCAGCCTTTCATGCCGGAGAGGTTGGCGCCCTGGATGAACTGCTTCTGGAACATGAAGAAGACGATCAGCACGGGCATGACCATCATGACAGAGGCGGCCATCTGCTGGTTGTATATCCCGCCTTGCCCGGGCAGCGAGGTGAATTTGTATAAGCCAATGGCGAGCGTATGCAGGTCTGGGTCTTTCAAATAAATTAGCGGACCTAGAAAATCGTTCCAACTATTTTGGAAGCTCAAAATGGCAATCACAACGATGGCCGGTTTGGCAAGCGGAATCATCACCTGGCTAAAGATGCGCAGTTCGCTAGCGCCATCAATCTTTGCCGCGTCCAGCAAATCCTGCGGGATGCCGAGGAAGAATTGGCGGCAGATAAAGATGTAAAAGGCATTGCCGAAGAAGTTCGGCACAATCAATGGATAGAAGGTATCGATCCAGCCAATCTCGTCGTAGGCGGCGTAGACCGGTATCAAGCGCACGGCGAAGGGCAGCATCAAGGTCGCCAGCAAGATTAAAAACAGCGTATCTCTGAAGGGGAACCGGAAGCGGGCAAAGCCATAAGCCACCAAGGTACATGAACCAATATCGCCGACCAGCGAAAAGATGGTGATGATCATGGTGTTGCGGAACGTGGTGCCGAACTCCCAGAATTCCAGCGCGTCGGTGTAATTCTCCGGCTGCCAGACGCGGGGAATCCATTCGACCGGGAAAACGCCCACCTGCTCCAAAGGCATAAAGGAAGACATGAACATCCAGAATAAGGGCGCGATGAACCACAGGCTCATGAAAATCAGGATGGCGTAGAGCAAAACCCGCCCGATGATTCTTGTAACGCGGGTGATGGCGTCGCTGCGCCTATGCTCGGCTGGGGGCGCGGTTGTTGTTGTCATCATCACTCCTCCCCGCCTTGATAGAAGACCCAGCGCTGCGATGTCGCCACGATGACGGCGGTGAAGGCGAAAATGATCATGAACAGGATCCAGGCGAGCGCGGCAGAATAGCCCATTTGCGGCGGGAGGTATTGAAAGGCGTGGTCATATAGATGCAAGACGTAGGTTCGCGTCGCGTCGCGCGGGGCGCCGCCGGTCATGATAAAAACCTGGGTGAATACTTGAAACGCGCCAATGATATTGATGAGAACGTTTAGATAAATGGTTGGTGTCATCAGCGGAATGGTGACGCGCCACAGCCGCTGCAGCATGTTGGCGCCGTCTATCTTGGCGGCGTCGTAATATTCTTCCGGGATGCCTTGCAAGCCAGCCAGGAAGATCACCATCGTCACGCCGACCCAGGTTGTGCTCATTATCAGGAAGGCGAGCATGGCAAAATCGGGATCGGCGAACCAGCGGATGCGCGATATGCCGAAGAAGCCCAAGAACCAGTTCAGCAAGCCGGCGCGGGCATTCAGCACGTAGAGCCAGACGATCGATAACGCAACGATGGGCACCACCGAGGGCACATAGAACAAGGTTCGCCACAAGCCGAGAAAGCGCACCTTGGTGTTTAGCAATAGTGCCAGCGCAAAGCCCAGCAATATGCGAATGGCGACTGAGCCGCCGACGTATACGGCGGTGTTCTTGAGTGATTTCAGGAATAGCGGGTCATCGGTGAAGATATGTTCGTAATGCTCCAAGCCAACCCATTTTGGCGGCGCGACGATATTGTATTTTGTGAAGCTCAAGACAAAGGACGCGACAAAGGGAAATAGCGCAAAGAGCAGAACGCCAATGATCCAAGGGCTGATGAACAGCAAGCCGAACTTGGCTTCGCGTTTGCGCATGGGCGATAGGTCGCTCCAACGTTCACGCCGCCGCCCGCGCAAAGCGCTGAATTGTGAACCAAATGCTGTCGCCATATTCGCTCGCTATTGCTCCCCAGCCTGTGTATTCCCTTCCCTCAATATGAGGGAAGGGATGGAGACTAATCTGGGTTTAACCGTACTCTTCCCAGAAAGTGTCAAGCAGTTCTTGAATCTCGGCTTCGGTATCAGCCAGTGCCTCTTCGGCTGACTTATCGCCGAAGAGCACATCTTCGACCATGCGGTTGATGATCTGAGCCGCTTCCGGCTGCACCGGCGAGACTGGCACGACGTTATCCAAGGCGGCTACACCGAGCAGCGATTCAGCGCGCGGGTGCGATTCACCGTCTTTGAGGTAGCCATCACACTCTGCCAGGGGGGAGGGCCGCTGCTGCTGCTGAATGAACCAGCAGGCACCTTTGCCTTCGGTCTCGGCTGTCAGCCATTTGACCAGTTGCCAAGCTTCATCCGGGTGCGCGGCATTCTTGGGAATCATATAACCCCAGCCGCCATGGGTGGAGCCGCGGCGGTCGGCGCTGCCACTGGGTCCGTATGGCATCGGCGCTACATCGTAGTTGAGTTCATCCGCGTGCGATTCCAGCTGGAACAGCACCCAAGAGCCGCTTGCCTGAATCGAGACCAGGTCCAGGATAATCGCCATTTGGTCAAATTCGCCTGAAGCCTCCCAGAAGGCGTTCTGCTCTTCGATGCCGTAGTTGATGTCCGTCATCGCCTGCAAGAAGTCGAGCGTTTCGACGCCGGCTTCATTATTGATGGTGACCGTGCGCAGGTCGGGCGTGATCCAGTCTTGGCCATTGGCGTTTAGCCAGGTCGCAAAGGCGTTAAAGCCGCCGACAGCGTTGGCATTGAAACCGATGCGATCGAGGAAGCTGCCATCGCCCATGCGCAATGATTCGGAAACTTCTACCATCTCGTCCCAAGTCTCGGGGAAGCTATCGATGCCCGCTTCAGCGAAGTGGTCGACGTTGTACCAGAGGATTTGCAGCGCGCCACCACCAGGCAGCGGCAGCATCCAGGTCTTGCCATTGTATTGGGTGCCGGCGAATTCTGAAGCCAAGAACATGTCAGAGCTGATGCCATCAGCCGCCATATAATCGTCCAGCGGGATGATGGACTCGGTGGCGGCGAAGAAGGGCAGGTCGTGACGCCCGAACATGGTTACATCAGGCGGGTTGCCGGCGGCGATGGCAGCCAGCAGATTCTGCAAACGGTTATCCCAAGGCAGGAAGACATTATCGACGCAGATGCCGGGGTTATGATTCTCAAAATCGGCGACTTGTTCTTCCATCAGCGGGATGCGGTTGCCGCCCCAGTGATGCCAATAAGTCAGCGTGACATCGCCTTCGCAGTCAGGGTTCTGCGCCGTTGCCGTCATCGAGAAGGCCGCGAGCGACAGCATGACAACTAGAATCGTAAGCAGGAGTGTCCGTTTCCTAAACACAAGTTTGTCCTTTCATTAGCGGAACCGGTCAAAAGAGATTGTCAAATGCAAGAGATGCCGTTTGCCATCAGGCTGGTGAGGCCGATGATTGCAGATCTGGCTACACCTGGGCTTTCCTCACTATTGTTTATCACAAAACTTGACTGCAATCGCAAAGATTGACGGCGGCTGATAAGCCTATACAGACCGGGATCAAAGCGCGTTTCTGAGGCCACCGGCAAGTCCAGCGTTAAATATAATAATTATTCGTCTGCTCTGCAACAAACAATAATTCAGGGAGTGGTGAATTACTGATATAAGGCTTGCTTGTGCTGAGTTGTAAGGCTTGTCCGGTACTGAGTTTTTAATGCGCATTTCTACCCCATCCCCCGGCCCCTTGCCCCAGCAAGCTAGGGAAGGGGAGCTAGGATATTGCAAACTCTATAAACTATGCCAATTCTGCTTGAATCCAAGTTCACATTAGCGATAATCACGACAAATCAGTGGTCATCCCCCCATTTCAATGGGGGGACCGAGGGGGGTAAACCAAAGGGCGATCGCGAATCCTAAAGTACCGGACAAGCTTTGTAGGGGCGATCCTTGGATCGCCCAAAACCCGCTTCTGCAACTGTGGGCGACACAAGTGTCGCCCCTACATCTAGGTTATCCAAATACAGAATATCGGCCTGCATATCCTCGCATTCACCACTCCTTAATTCAGAAGGTGCTATACCAGCCGTCGATTAGGGCTGGCTGCCGGCGCGATGCTTGGCGCTCATCAATATATCGAAGCTTTCGCTTAGCGCTTTAGCCGGTCTCGCCAGGGCCGGGCTTAGCTCCAAGCTTAGCGCGCCCGTATAGCCGATGGCAGCCAGCGCCCGCAGCGTCGCCAGCAGCGATTCATCGGTCATCAAGCCGTCGAGCAGGGACCAGTGCAAATCGCTCAAGCCGTCGTTGTCGTCCAGGTGGACGTAGCCCAGCCGGTCGCCCGCGCGGTTGATGACAAATTCGGGGTCTTCGCCTGAGAGTTGAATATGCCCGCTGTCATAAAGCAGGTAAAGATTGTCGTGGCCCAGCTCGTGGATGAATGCCAGCGTATCGGCGGCGCTGGGCAGCGCCAAGCCCGGGAAGTGCTCGATGGCGAGTTTTATCCCTAAATTCTTAGCCGCGTCAGCCAGCTGGGCGATAGAGCGCCGATAGCGATAGAGCCCGCCGGGCGAGGCATCCTGGCCGGGTATGACATAGGCTGTATCCGCCCCAAGGTCAGCCGCGTGATGTATCGCCTTCAAGACCTGTTCGACCGCGCGCTGGCGCTTGCTGGGCGCCGCATGGTCAAGGGCAGCGCCGTCTGACAGGCTGAAGGACGCGCCCAGGCAGGAGACGCGCAAGCCCAGCTCTTGTGCCAGGAGTTGGCTCTCCAGCGACTGCTGCTGGGCTGGCTGGATATCGATATAGCCGAAGCCGATATCACGAACTTGGCGCAGTATTTCAGTTTCGGTTTCACTCAGCGCCCAGATGCAGCAGGCGATATTCATCCGCTTCAACCCTTTGTTTGATTTGAGGCGATGAGACAGATGGTAGCGTATTGAATTCGACTTGTCACAATTTGACAAGGGTCGTACACTGGGGCGGATTAACTGAGCGAGGAAAAGCGATGGAGCGGCGGATTGCAGTTATCACAGGGGCGGGCTCCGGCATTGGGCGCGTATCGGCGCTGGCGCTATGGGAAGCTGGCTATTCGCTGGCGCTGGCTGGGCGGCGCGAGGCGGCGCTGCGCGAGACGGTCGCCATCGCCCAGGTCAGCGAAGAGCGGGCGCTTGTTTTGCCCACTGATGTAAGCGACCGGCAGGCGGTGGCTGCGCTTTTTGCCGCCGTCAAGAAGCGATTTGGGCGGCTGGACCTGCTCTTTAACAATGCCGGTATGAATGCGCCGGCGATCCCGCTTGAAGACTTAAGCGCGAGCCAGTGGCGCCGTGTTATCGACGTCAATTTGACGGGCGCTTTCTGGTGCCTGCAAGAAGCGTTCCGGCTGATGAAAGCGCAAGACCCGCCGGGCGGGCGCATCATCAATAACGGCTCTATCTCAGCCCATGTGCCTCGCATCAACTCCGTGGCTTATACCGCGTCCAAACATGCGCTGACTGGTTTGACGAAGTCGGCCGCGCTTGATGGCCGCGCTTTTGATATCGCCTGCGGGCAAATTGACATCGGCAACGCGCGCACTGAGATGTCTGATAAGATGCAGAATAAGCTCGAGCGGGCAAAAGGCGCAGCGGCTGTCGAGCCGCAAATCGACGCGCGCCACGTGGCTGAGGCGGTGCTGTATATGGCGAATCTGCCGCTCTCTGTCAACGTGCCTTTTATCACCGTGATGGCCAATGGCATGCCATATATTGGGCGAGGCTGATGTACTATGAGCGAACTTGTATGGAAGACGGCGGTTGAGCTGGCGGCGCTGATAAAGCGGGGCGAAGTCTCCTCGACGGAAGCGCTGTCGGCGCACTTGGCGCAGATCGAGGCGGTGAACCCGTCCTTGAACGCCATCGTCACGTATCTGCCGGAGCTGGCGCTGGACTTGGCGCGGCAGGCTGATGAGAGACAGGCGCGCGGCGAAGCGCTGGGCCTATTGCATGGATTGCCGATTGCGCACAAGGACGCCAACGAGACCAAAGGCATCCGCACCACGATGGGCTCGCCCGTCTATCGTGATTATGTGCCCGAGTCTGATGACTTGATCATTGCGCGCTTGAAGGCGGCCGGCTGCATCACCCTGGGCAAAACCAATGTGCCGGAGTTTGGCGCTGGCTCGCACACTTTCAATCGCGTCTTCGGCGCGACGCGAAATCCATACGATCTGAGCCGAACCTGCGGCGGCAGCAGCGGCGGCGCGGCGGTGGCGCTTGCGGCTGGCATGATCCCGATCGCCGATGGCAGCGATTTGGGCGGCTCGCTGCGCAACCCAGCCAGCTTCTGCAATGTCGTCGGCTTTCGCCCCAGCCCCGGGCGGGTACCCAGTTATCCGGCGGCGAATGCTTGGGCGCGTCTTGGTGTTGATGGACCCATGGGGCGGACGGTGCAAGATGTCGCGCTCATGCTGCAGGCGATCGCCGGTTACGATCCGCGCGCTCCGATTTCTCTGGCGGAGCCGCCCACTGTCTTCGCTGAAGCATTGGAACGTGATTTCGCTGCTGTGAAGATTGCCTACAGCCCGGACTTGGGGGAGCTGCCGGTCAGCTCGGCCGTGACGGAAACAATCGAAAAGCAGCTGCCAGTTTTCAGCGACTTGGGCTGTCATCTTGAATGGGCGCAGCCAGATTTCCGCGATGCCTACGAGATTTTCCAGACCTTGCGCGCCTGGTCTTTCGAGCTGAGCTTTGCCGAGCGCTTTGAGCAATTCGGCGAGGAAGCCTTCAAAGAGACAATCCGTTGGAATGTGGCTCAAGGCAAGGGCTTGAGTGCCGCCCAAATCAGCCGCATTGAAGTGCAGCGGACCGAGCTTTATCATCGTGTGCGAGAGTTTCTAGACAATTACGAATTTCTGCTGCTGCCGACGGCCCAAGTCCCGCCATTTCCTTTGAACTGGGAATATCCGACGGAGATTAACGGCGTCGCGATGGCGACTTATATCGATTGGATGATGAGCTGCGCCTTCATCACAGTGACGGAGCTGCCGGCGATTTCGGTGCCTTGCGGTTTCACCGACGACGGCTTGCCCGTGGGCTTGCAAATTGTCGGGCGACCGCGCGGCGATTTCTCGGTGCTGCAGCTGGCTTATGCCTTCCAAGAAATGACGCGCTTTCATGAGCGGAAGCCACCGATATGCCAAGGGCAGCTATGAAGCGGCGCGCATCGCCATCCTGGTGGCTCAGGTGCCGAGCCCGAAAATGATGACGCGCTTCGATTCGAGCTTGCCAGTGGAGCAATAACTTGGAGCTGAATCTAGTCAATTGGATGCTGGCGCTTTCGCCGGTGCTGGCGGTGCTGGCGCTGATGGTTGGCGCCGGCTGGGGCGGCAGCAAAGCGGGCTCGGCTGGGTTTCTGCTTGCGCTGGCGCTGGCGCTGACGGCATTTGGCGGCGACGCCAATCTGGCGCTGGTGGCGATTGGCAAATCGGTACTGTTGGCGATTGATGTGCTCTATATCGTATGGATGGCATTATTCTTCTACAACGTAACGAATGAGGCTGGCACTGTCGGCTTGATTGGCCGCAGCCTGCCGCGCCTCACATCAGACCGGGCGGCGCAGAGCCTGCTCATCAGCTGGGTCTTTGTATCACTGCTGCAAGGGGTGGGCGGGTTTGGCGTGCCGGTGGCGGTGGTCGCGCCATTGCTGGTTGGCTTGGGCTATACGGCGACTCAGTCGGTAATCATGGCGTCGCTTGGGCATGGCTGGGCGGTGACCTTTGGCTCGCTGGGCACCTCATTCGTCGCCTTGACGGCTGTCACTGGCTTGCCCGGCGAAGCGCTGGCGCATGACGCCGCCTTGATACTGGGCTTTGCCTGTTTGATCAGCGGCGCATTAGTAGCCTATGTCAGCGCCGGTTGGGGCGGGTTTCTGCGCTCGATTCCGATGCTTGTCATTGTGGGCGCCGCCATGGGCGCGGCGCAGTGGTGGATCGCCACCAGCGGCATCTGGACCTTGGGCTCAACTACGGGCGCCTTGGCTGGCGCTATTGTCGGCGTGCTCTATGTCTTGTCTCCGCTGCATCGGGGCAAAAGCGAAGACGCTAAGCCAAGGGCTGAGGACCGCGGGCGCAGCCTCAGCCTGGCGCTGGCTGCTTATGTCATCTTGCTGGTCATCGCTTTCTCGGTGAATCTTATCGAGCCGCTGGAACAGCTGATGAACAGTGTCTTAATTCAGCTTGAATTCCCGGCGGTCGCGACCGATTTTGGCTGGGCGGTGCCGGCTGAAACTGGGCGCGCAATCAGCATATTTGGTCACGCGGGCGCCATCCTGTTCTATGCCGGTTTGATCGCCTTTTTGCTTTATCGCGCCGCTGGCTATTTCGATAGCCCTAAGGTTTGGCGCGAAATCTGGAGCAAGGTGAGCGCGTCGGCGGTCAAATCAACCGTATCGATACTGGCGCTGGTGGCGATGGCGTCGCTGATGACGCATAGCGGAATGACGCAAATCATCGCGCGCGGCATCAGCGAGACGGTTGCCGCCGAAATCTATCCCTTGTTCGCGCCCTTTATCGGCACGCTCGGCGCTTTCATGACTGGCAGCAACACCAATTCCAATGTCGTCTTTGGCGCCTTGCAGGGTGAAACGGCGCTGCTCTTGGCTTTGAGCGTGCCGGTTATATTGGCTGGGCAGACAGCGGGCGCCTCGCTCGGCAGCGTATTGGCGCCAGCCAAGATCATCGTTGGCTGCAGCACAGTCGGTTTAAGCGGGCAAGAAGGTCCTGTGATTCGCCGCATGCTGCTCTTGGGCTTGATACCGGTGCTATTCGTGGCGCTTATGACCTTCGCCAGGCAGGCAAGCGCTTGAGCCAGGGCTTCACTTTGAGCAGCGCGTATGCTCAAGACTCAGCGCGAGCTAATTGACGGTTGTTGGATAGCCAGCCGGGTCAATCATCACATCAAGCAGCATCGGCGAATTGGCAGCCAAGCCCGCGCGGATCGCCTTGTCGCAGTCTTGGCGGGAAGCCACTTTGCGATACTGTAAGCCAAATGCTTTTGCGATGTGTTCATAATCCGGGTTGGTGAACTCGGTGCCAAAGGCTGGTCGCCCGCGGCGCAGCTGAGCGGAACGAATCAAATCCAGCGCCGAGTCGTTCATCACGGCGATGATCACGGGAAGGGCGCGCTCGGTCAGCAATCCCAACTCGCCCAGGGACATCGCCAAGCCGGCGTCGCCGGTGATGCAGACGACTGGCGCCCCGCTGATCTGGGCGGCGGCAATCGCGCTGCTCAAGCCAAAGCCCATCGCCGAAAGTCCGTTGGATACAAAATAGCGATTTGGGGCGCGCGCCTGCCATTCCAGGGCGGCGAATATCTTGTGCGAGCCAACATCGGTGGTCAGCAGAATGTCGCCTGGCGAACAGGTGCGCAGGGATTCGAGGAAGGTCTGCGGCAGAATGCGCCCGGCCGCCGGCGGCGGCAATTTTCGCCGCGCTAGCTCACTGCGGAATCGCCGCAGCCTTTGCGCCCCCCAGCCTGGCGTGGTCTTCGACTGAGCGTCGCCAATTGCGTTTAAAGTCTTGGCAAGGTCGCCAACCAGCTCTAGGTCGCAAGCGATTCTCGGGTCTTGATTATGCCACTCGGCGATCCAGATTAGCGGCTTCGTGTAATCCCAGGGTTTGACAAGCTCGACCACATCAAAGCCGATAGCGACGATGGCATCCGCTTCGTCTAGCAGCTGGTATACCGGGTCCTCGCGCGTTAAGCCGATGGTGCCGGCGAATAGCGGGTGATCGCCCGAGAGCGCGCCTTTGCTCTTCGGCGTGTCAATCAGCGGCGCCTCCAGCGCCTCGGCGAGGCGGCGAATTTGTTCATAGGGGCGGCTGGGCTCCAAGCCAAGCCCAGCGATAATGAGCGGCTTCGCGCTGCTCGCCAGCAGCATTCGCGCCTTTTGTATATCGCTTGACTTTATAGCGTCAAGCGGCGTTGGCGGCGTCAAGGGACTGGCTGTGGGGATGATTTGTGCCGCAATGCGATTGTGAATAGCAATGTGGACTGGACCCGGGCGGTCCCCTCTTGTTCGCGCAATCGCCTGCCGGATTGTATCGGCGGCGTTGGCGGCGGTCAGCTCGGCGCTGAGTTTGCAGACTGGGCTAAAGCTGGCGCCAAGATCGATGACTTGATGGCTGTGTATGCCGCTGAACGCTGGGTCCTTGGCGGCTGTGATGAGCAGGACGGGCGCGCGATCCAGGTAGGCATGCGCCAGCCCGGCATAGGCATTGGCGGCACCAGGACCCAATGTGGCCAAGGCGACGCCGATTCTGCCAGTCAGGCGGGCGTCGGTGGCGGCCATGAAGCAAGCGCTGCTTTCGTTTTTCACCAGGCTGAAAGCGATATTTCGGCGGCGAATCGCATCTAAGATCTCGACATTTTCGCCGCCCGGCAAACCGTAGACGCGCTCGACGCCGGATTTGGCGAGTTGGTCGGCAAAGTATTCAGCGACAGTTGCCATCTTAGACATTCCGTTCTGCGCCAGGCGCAGGTGTGATTATGCAGTTTGGCGCCCTTCTGTCCAAGGGGCGCGCGACGCCATGCGCGGTTGGATCAGTCAACCGGAAAGCAGCAAATAAACGCTGAGCAAGGCGAGCGGGATCATCATCATGAGTTCAAAAATCTGCTGATTGATACGGTCAATCAGGCGGCGAGCGACCAGCACAGCCGGCGGAACCAGCAAGAAGACCCAGGCGATGCTGATAAGGCGGTCGTAGTCAAATAAGCCGAGCGCGATGAAGCCGGGCACTTTGGTCAAGTTCATCACGGCGAAGAAAAGGGTAGTGGTGCCGACAAAGCGGCGCGGCGTCATCTGCGGCTGCATCAGCAGATAAGCGGTGAAGGGCGGCGCGCCCACGTTCGCCAGCGTTGAGCCGAAGCCAGAAGCCCAGCCGGCGAAATAACCGTGCCAGGTCCGCGGCTGATATGTGAGCGCGGAAAAACGTTCGCTAGCGATTTTGAATGCCAGAGCAAGCAGCGTCAGGCTGCCGATGATGCGCTTGAGCGTCGCCGCGTCGATGGCATCCAGCGCGAGCGCGCCAAGCAGCACGCCAAGCAAGCCCGGCGCTAGCATCAGAGCGATGTACTGGCGATCCCATTGCCGCCAGTAGAAATACAGGGCGAAGATATCAGCGAAGATCAGCAGGGGCAGCACAAGCGCGACCGCGACTTGCGGGTCGAGGATCAAGGTCAGCAGCGGTACAGTCAGGGCGACTGGAACGGGCCCGCCAAGCCCACCCTTGGATAAGCCGACTAAAATGCCGATTATTGCAAATAAGACAATTTCTTCTGCGCTTAACATATCCATCGCAGACAGCGCTGACGATACGTTAAATTATAGGTCAGGGTTGCCAAGCTTGCGAGAAAGGATTCGTCGGAGGCGCGCTTTAAAATTTGGGCGGCCGCAGCGCGAAGGGTAGTTAGTGAGATAGGGAGGCTGTGATTGGACATCGCAAAACTCAACGAAGAGGGCCGTGAGCTATGGAACCGCAAAGCGCGATTCTGGGATGAGCTGCACGGCGACGGCGGCAACAGCTTCCATCGGCGTCTGATTGAGCCGACTGTGCTGCAGCTGCTGGGCTTGCGCCCGGCTGAAGCGGTACTGGATATCGGCTGCGGCAATGGCGCGCTGGCAAGGCGGCTGGCGGAGCGGGGCGCGCGTGTTACCGCATTCGATTTCAGCGACGAGCTCATTCGGCTGGCGGCAGCCCGCGGCGCCGCCGATTCTGCCGAAATCAGGTATCACATCATTGACGCTACCGACGAAGCGGCGATGCTGGCGCTTGGCGTCGGGCGCTTTGACGCTGTGACCTGCACGATGACGCTGATGGATATCCCGACTATCGAGCCCCTATTTCGGGCGGCGGCGCGCTTGCTGCGGGCGGGCGGGCGCTTCGTCTTCTCGACCCAGCACCCGGCTTTTAATTCCAACAACCCGATATTCCTGCGAGAGAAAGAAGATCGTGATGGTGTCGTCAGCGATCATTACGCCGTCAAGCTGCGCGCTTATCTTGACCGGCCGCCGGTGAAGGGCTCGGGCGCGCCGGGCGAACCCACGCCTCATTATTATTATCACCGCCCCTTGAGCGAGCTGCTCGGCGCCGCCTTCGCGGTCGGTTTCATGCTGGACGGCTTGCTCGAACCAGCCTTCAGCGCTGAGGCTGCAGCTGCCGAAGGCTTGAGCTGGCTGAACTTGCCGCAGATACCGCCGGTGCTTAGTGGGCGCTTGCGTCTGGCTTAAATTGCCGGCTTAGCCGCGTTCAAGATGGCGGCGTCGAAGCTGCCACCGCTATAGCCAGCCAAGAGCTCCAGGAGATCCGCCAGCGCGCCTTCAATATCAGCCTGCGCCTGCTCGTGATGCGCTTCAACAGTGATGACCGCATCGGTCGTGGCTGTGTTGGAGGCGCTGGTCGCGCTCTGGCGCCAACACCATCGCCGCGCCACCACCATGCGCTTTTCGTCAGAGAAGATGACCTCGCCCGGCTCTGGCTGCAGGATCGAGTTACGGCCGAGGTCCATGAATTGCTCGCTGCCAGCCGCGTAATGCACCGTGATTGGCTTGGCGATCTGGCTCAAATCGAAGATGGCGACCGGCAGACCGTAACGGATGCTGACCAGATTGCCGATATCAACCAGGGTGTTGATGTTGGGGATATCGCCTTTCTTGGTCAAGCGGCGCAGCAAAGCTTCCGCGGCGCTGCGATACTTGGTGGGGGAGACGCCAAAAGCGCTGATCGCCCGCCGCCAGGCGCCCAATGTTGGCAACTCGCTGAGCGGCTTTGCGCCGATGCGCGCTTTCACCGCCGCCTGCTCCGCCAGATAGCGCTCGCGCAGGGGGGGCGGCGTCTTGCCATTGCTCATGCCCTGCGCGATTATGACGCCAGCGACCAGCTTAGGATAATTCTCGATGATTTGCGGGTCGTATTGAAAATGAACCATGTCAAGCTCCGGCGGCCAATTCGGGGGAGACAGACATCATGCGCGCCTCCCTTTTTTCTAGCAATTGCACGATTCGGGCCCAGATTAGCAGGGGCGCCAGGGACACCAGCGCCGCGCCAAACACGATCCCCAGGATGCCATCGATGCCAACGGCGTCAATCAACATGCCGATGACAATGATGCCAATGCTTTGCATCAATTCATATCCAGCAAAATCGAGCGAAAAAGCGCGTCCCAGATATTCATCAGGCAGGACTTGCTGGATGATAACCGAGCTGTAGGTCCAATTGATTGAGCCACCCATGGCGCGTACGACCACTGCAAACACGAGGAATTCCAGCGATGGCGCCAGCCCCCAGAGCAGCCAACCAAGCACAATAAAGACGAAGCCGATGATGGTCAGCCGGCGCAAAGCGCGGACCGAATCATCGCTGAAGCGGTTGGTGATAATGGGACCCAAGATGGCGCCGATACCGAAAGCGGCCCACAGAATCGCCATCGATGTGATGCCTTGATCGCCTAGAACAAAGACTTGTGTGCCGTATATGATAAGTACCGTATCGGAGCTAGTTAGGCTCTGCCCCATCTTGACAAAGAGAGGCGCGGCCGCCTGTGGCTGCTGCCGCAGATAGCGGATGCCGTCGGCAAATGTGCGCTGCGACTTGTCTTTGACCGGGCGCCGCTCTTGCCCAATGTTGGAACGGGGCGTCTCTGGAATGACGATGGTGAGGACCAGCAGAGCCGACAGGACGAAGGTCAAAGCATCGATCAAGAGCGCGGCCGGCGTGCCCAGCAGCTCGGCGACTAAGCCGCCAGTGATCGCGCCAATGGCTAACATTGCGGACCAGGTCACGCTACTGAGTGTGTTGCCAATGATCAGTTGATGACGATACAGAATGCTCGGCATAATGGCGTTGCGAGCCGGCTCGAAAATTGAAGAGACCAGAAACTGGATGACGATGAAAACGTAGATAAGAGGCAAGTATTCCGGACTTTGGGTGGTGAACAGCAAGCCAAGAACAGCCAGCGCGCGTAGAATGTCACTGGCGATTAAGAGTCGTTTGCGGTCGAAGCGGTCAGCCAGCACCCCAGCCAGCGGGCGCATCAAAAAGGGCGGGATCAGGCGGGCGATCAAAAAGGCGCTGACGGCGGCGCCCTGGTTGCCGGTGCCTTCGGTATAAGACACAATCAGCGCGGAGACGACGATCGTGCTGAACCAATCGCCGAGCAGGCTGACGAGCTGCGCCGCCCACAGTTTGGCGAAGTCACGGTTGCTGCTTATGAGCTTGACATATTCCATGCGAGCTTCCTATTGCGAATCGCTAGTGTACAGCACAAGCCCCGTCGATGCACGACGGAAACGCGCTGCCGCGATCTTGGGCGCGGTTCCTGCCCGAGGGGCCGCTCGGCGGCAGCAATAAAGCAGACGCGGTTCCCCCGAGGCGCTGCTATAGGAGCGGTGAATGGATAGCCTGATTTATGTTGGCATCGGCGGCTTCTTCGGCGCAAGCGCGCGTTATGCCCTCGGGTTATGGGTCAATGATTTTCTGTCGCCGCGTTGGGGTCCCTTCCCATATGGCACAGTGCTTGTAAATGTCATTGGGTCCTTTGGCTTGGCGCTGTTTGGCATCTGGTTCAGCAGCAGGGCTGGCCTGTCACCGCAAGCGCGGCTGCTCGTCGGCGCTGGCTTCTTCGGCGCTTTCACCACCTTTTCGACCTTTGCCAACGAAAGCGCCAGCTTGATGCGAGATGGCGAAAGCGCTTTGTTTCTGCTCAACCTGCTATTGAACAATGGCGGCTGTTTGCTCGGCGTCGGCTTGGGGCTGTACCTGGGCAATCGACTGTTTAGCCTGCCCTAAATGTTCGGGCATTCCATTCCGTCAAGCGTTATACTGAAATTGCCATGATGGAAGACCTTCTTAAAGTCATCATACTGTCGCTGATTGAAGGCGTCACGGAATTTCTGCCGGTTTCTTCAACTGGGCATTTGATTGTTGGCGCCGCCCTACTCCGGTTTGACGCGTTGCTTCCGCCTATTTTTGAGATCTTCATTCAAATTGGCGCGGTGGCAGCGGTGCTCGTCTATTATCGACGGACCTTGGGCTGGCGAGTGGTCGAGCTGCGGTCCTCCGCCGAGGCGCGCCGATTCTGGTTCATGATCACGCTGGCCAGCGCGCCGATAGCCGCTATCGGCATCTTATTTCAGCAAGAGATCGAGTCGCTCTTTTTCTCCCCCCAGGTGGTAGCGGCTTCGCTGATTCTCGGCGGCATTGTGATAATCGTGGTGGAACAGGTTCCCCGCTTCAAGCGAAGAATTGCCGCCGCCCCTAGCGACGCGTCCCAAGTGTCCATCAGTCAAGCGGCGCTCATTGGCTTGGCGCAAGCCCTGGCGCTTATTCCGGGCATGTCGCGCTCCGGCTGCTCGATTGTGGGTGGCATGGTAGCCGGCTTGAGCCGCCGCGCCGCTACCGAGTTTTCTTTTTTTCTGGCGATACCGCTATTGGGTGGGGCGACGTTGTACAAGTTCGCCACCACCGTCGGCGCCTTAGACTCGGAACAGTTGCTGCTGCTGCTGCTTGGCGCGGTGCTGTCTGGCTTATTTAGCTGGCTGGCGATTGACTTGCTATTGAAATTCATCTCAGGGCACAGCTTTGTCGTTTTTGGCTATTATCGAATCGCGGCCGGCGCCGTCATCCTGCTAGGCATATCATCGGGCTTGCTTTCTTGAGCGATTGCCGATAATCGCCGCCTCATCCTTCTTATAGAATGCGCTTATAAGGCTTGTCCGCTACTGAGTTTTTAATGCGCATTTCTACCCCATCCCCGACCGCCAGTGTCGGCGGGTCAGTGTCGGCGGGTCAGTGTCTACGCGACCCTACGCGACCCCACGCGGCGCAGCCCCTTGCCCCAGCAAGCTAGGGAAGGGGAGCTAGGATATTGCAAACTCTATAAACTATGCCAATTCTGCTTGAATTCAAGTTCACATTAGCGATAATCACGACAAATCAGTGGTCATCCCCCCATTTCAATGGGGGGACCGAGGGGGGGAAACCAAAGGGCGATCGCGAATCCTAAAGTACCGGACGGACAAGCCTTATAGAATGCGCAAAAGCTGAGGCAATCTCGTTTGTCCATAATTGGCGCTCTATCTATAATGGATGCTGACAGGCGGAGTGAGTATTTGTTGGCGCCAGTAATGCTGGCGCATGACGGAGACGAGCCTGCGGATAAACGCGACGATGCTAGAAACAGCCTTGTGATGGGGAGTTGCCGATAGATGTTCAAGCGCCAGCGACGCTTTCAGTTACTTGCTCTGTTTGCAGCGCTGTCGCTGTTGCTGACAGCATGCTTCCGTGACAGATCCGAAACGATTCAGCAGCAGCCGGTCGCCCGCGAGCTGGCCTCGCCGAGCCCGGTCGCGCAAGCCGAGCCAAGCGCAGCGCCGCCCACCGCTGAGCCGCCAACGGCGCCTCCACCCACCGAGGTACCACCTACAGCCACGCAGGAACCTGAGCCGACGGCGCAAGAGGCCGATCAATTCGCCTTGACCGCCACGGCGCTGATTGCCCGGCAGACCCAAGCCCCCGCCGGTGAGCCGGCCGCTTCGGGCGATCAGAGTGTCGCTGCCCCAGGGGCTGAGGCAACGGCGATTCCGCTTGCGCGCGCCACAATACCGCCCGGCGAGGATTGTGTGCATGAGATTCGCGTTGGCGATACCTTGTTCCAGTTGTCGCTGGCTTATGGCTTGACGGTGGACGACATCGCGAAAGCCAGCGGAATCATCAACCCGGATCGGATTGCAATCGGGCAGCAGATTATAATTCCCGAATGCGGGACGACCGGGTTCATCCCGCCACCAACATCTGTGCCGCTGCCGACGACAGAGCCAGCCGCGCTGCTGCCGACCAGCGCGCCGGCTGAGGTTGAAGTCGCCGCTGCCGATACGCGCGACTCCTTGATTGAACAGGCGCAAGCCTCGCTGCTGGATAATGCCCAATCGGACGCGGAACTTGAGTTCACCATTCAGACGGCTGTGTTATCAACGCCGAGCGGCAGCTACACGGTACAGCAGAATGACACCTTGTTTGGGATTGCGGTCGGCTTGGGCACATCGGTTGAGGTGCTGGCGGCGCTTAATAACATCACTGACATAGACAGCTTGGAAACGGGGCAAGTGCTGCAGACGCCTTAGCCGTCGCCAGACGTTTTACAGCTTCGCGGCAGACGCGCGGCGCAGGCAGGGAAACTCGCGCGCCTACACCCTTGAAGTTTGCCGCGAAACCATGCTAGAATGCGTCTTATTCTAGACGAACGCATGCGCCTTCGGGCGCATTTTTGTGGAAGGAACACAGCCATGAGCCAGGAATTGATGCAAGCCCTGGTCCTAGACAATCACAAACATCCAAAAATCGAATCGGGCGACACGGTTAAGGTTCATGTGCGCATCGTTGAGGGCGCTCGCGAACGCGTGCAAATATATCAGGGTGTGGTGATACGGGCGCGAAAAGGCGGGAATGAGGCGAATTTCACCGTCCGCCGGATCGCCAGCCATGGCGTCGGCGTCGAGCGGACCTTCCTCCTGCGTAGCCCGCGCGTTGAAAAGGTAGAGATACTGCGGCGGGCGAAAGTGCGGCGCGCCCAACTCTATTATCTTCGTGATCGGCGGGGGAAATCGGCTCGCCTAAAAGAACGCCGGCGCTAGCGCCTTCACGATTCAGCCTGAGCTAGATGGGCGGCGGGGCAGGTGCCCATTTTCTTCTAGCAAGGCTATTTCCTGAGCACATAATAGGTGCCCTTCTTCGCGCCAAGCCGGGTTAGAATTCCCTTTTCTACCAAGTCCACCAGGTCCAAGCGCAGTGTCTCGGCTGATACGGTGTGGATCAAACCACGATATTCGCGGTTGGTTATGGAGCCAGTCTCGCGGATGTATTGCAGGGCGCGCGCTTGCCGGTGGTTCGTATCCCGCGACCACTCTGGCAATTCTGGCAGGCTGCGCTCGTTATGCAGGCTAAGGGCAAAGCTGTAGGGGCGGGCGTCGAATTTCGGCGGCGAATGTCCTGCTTGCTCCATCACCTCCATCATGCGGTCAATGCCAAGCCCCAGTTCTTCGATGTAACCCCAATGAAATAAGCCGCCGACCAAGCGGGGATTGCGGGAGAAATGCTCATCCTTGATATTCTCGACCGTGATGAAACCGGGCAAGCCGCCGGGTGAAATCACTTCGAGTCGGTCGGAGAACATCCGTACTTCAATTCGGCGGCCGCGCAATCGATAATCGCGGTGACATATCGCGTTGACCAGAGCCTCGCGCACGGCGAATTGCGGATATTCGAATGTCTCTTCGCGCTCCAGCCCTTTGACCACAGCGCTGATCGCCATTTCGCTCCACACCAGGTTCCAGGTGGCTTCAATCAAGCGTGGGACGGGTCCAATCAATTCTTCGCGGCGGGAGTAACCAGCCAGCCCGCTTTCACCCCGTGGCGTCGTGCCGACAAACTTGGCGAATACGACGCCGCTCTGGGGCAGCCAGCGCTGCGGATACTCGCTGAAGAGCAGCAAACCGCAGACCGTCGGTTTGCCATCCGCGGTGATTGCGCCAATCTCGGCCAACATGCGATTGACTTCACCGCTGTAGGGGCGCTTGGTTCGTTCGGCGCGTTTTTCCAGATATTCGTCGATCATCGCGCGGCTGAAGTCATCGATGGTCGCGCCGGGCACCGCTTCGGTTTCGAAATCGCCCGTATTCTTGGCGCTGGCCAGCCGCTGAATTTCTTGCCCGCCCAATGGTCGATTGACTTTGCCGCTGCGAATCAACACCCGTCCGTCAGCCAAGGCATGCAGCTCGGTGCTGCGCGGCACACGGATCGCATAAACCGGCGCTTGTTCGGCGCGCCTGAAGCTGTCTCCGCCGCTCTTTGAGGCTGGGACCAGAAGCTGCCTTGAAGGCTCGACCGGGATCTCTTCCCAATGTTCAACCACAACTGGGGGATTGTAAAGTTCATCTGCAAGCCGCAGGACGCGGTCCATGCCCTGGCTGTCGGGCAGCGCCGCCGAGGGTTTGCCGTCTGCTTGAAGCCCGACGACAATGACGCCGCCCTCGGTATTGGCGAAAGCGACCATGTTTTCGGCGATGAGGCTCGCGTCAGCTCCGTCTACAAAGGCGAGCCTTGGTCCTTCAGTGGACTCAATTATCGGGGCAGTGGGCATATTGATTCTGTCAGAGCGTTTAGCGTTAAGATCAGCCACCACACAAGAATATGATAATCGCGTGAAGCCGCAACAGTCATTATAATGGAGTTCCCGCAGGCTGATAGCTGGCATATTTTGTCAGAAATGGTGGTAGCGCGCAAATGCTGGAGCTCGTCCCGCCGATGGGCAGTGTACTCTTGAGCTGGCTGCTGTTCTTCTTGCTTTTCAGCGGCTTGGGCATTGCCGCGCTGAAAAGCTTGGGGCAGCCGCTCGCCTCAGGCTGGGCTTGGCTCGATAGTTTCTGGCTGGGCTGGGCGCTTGCCCTGGGCTTAATGCAAATCTGGCATTTGGTCTTGCCGGTAAGCGACAGCCTGCTTCTGCTGCTGTCCCTGGGCGCGGCACTGCTGCTGATTTGGCAGCGGCGCAGCCTTTCCGCAACGGTCAATCGCTTAGCGCGCAACAAAGCCTTTCTGCTCATTTTTGCTTTGCTGGCGCTGTGGATGTCTAATCGCGCGCTGGGAATGCCGACCGCCTATGACACCGGCTACCGCGATATCCAGCTCGTATACTGGACCGATACGTATCCGATTGTACCCGGGCTAGGCAATCTGTTTTCTTCTTTCGCCTTTAATCACTCGGTCTATCTGTATGACGCCTTGCTCGATACCTCGATTTGGTCCGGGCGATCCTACCATATTGCGACCGGCTTGCTGCTGATGGTCTACTTGGCTTATGCCCTGAACGCGGCTTTGCAAGTTTATCGGTCGCGCGCGGCTGAGGAGCTGCGCTGGTCCTGGCTCTTTGCTAGCTTGACCATACCCTATATCCTGTTTCAGACAGTCCGCTGGGGCGGCATCAGCCATTTTCTGACTGATACCGTGGTGGACTTAATCGGATTCTTAACGCTTATATGCCTGTTGGATTTCCTCCAGTATTGGCAGCCCGCTGCCAATGACGATGATTATCTCGTGCATCGGCTGGCGATCATCATCTTGACGGGCTTCACGGTAAAACAAAGTTTCGTCGTTTTTGGGCTTGCCACGGGCTTGCTGTCGCTCATCATATGGCTGCGCCGCGGCGGCTTGGGCGTGGGCTCACGGCGTATTTGGCGGACGGCAGTGCCGATTATCTTGGTGGGGCTGGCATTGCTGCTGCCTTGGATGGGGCGGGGTCTTATCACCAGTGGCTATGTCGCCTTTCCGCAATCGTTTGGTCGATTGGAACTGGACTGGTCGCTACCGGCGGAGCAGATTGCCAGTCGGCAGCTCAAACTGGCCACCAACACGCGCATACGATCTGGCGACCCCGAGGTTGTTCTGGCATCTTGGGATTGGCTTGGTCCCTGGCTGCGCGACTTCGCGGGAAACATTTTCCCAACAATGCTGCCAACCTTGCTGTCAATCGCTGCGGTCGGCTTTTGCCTTGCCGCAAATCGGCGTGATCCTGGAAATAGCCCACCCCCAAGCCCAAGTTGGTGGGCTTTCACGCCGATGATCCTGATGTTGATATTCTGGTTTTTTACGGCGCCGGAAGAAAAATACGTCCGCTATATTTTCTGGGGCTTTGCGGCGCTGTCCATCACCAAGGCATTATTGGCTTGGCATTGGCTTGGCTGGCGGCGGCGCGTGATGGCTTATTTTTTGATTATTCTATTGTCTATGGCTTATGTTGTATTCTTGGTCATCAGGCACGAGGAGTATCTGGCGCTGGCTGGACCGAACGATGGATTCCATGCCCGCATTTTGCCAACCTACGACAAGTTCGAGACTGATAATGGGCTAATCATCAATGTGCCAAATACAATACAGCAATGCTGGCAGATACCGATACCCTGCTCGCCATTTCCGCCAGCGGGACTTGCGGCGCGCGTCGCGGGGGAACTTCGCCATGGCTTTCGCATATTGCCGCAAGCGGCCGCCGGCTAGACTTATGCACGAGATTGCGGCGAGCCTCCGGATGTCTTTAGCCAACGCGGCTGCTGGATAAGCCAATGTCCACGGTATTGCCGGTGTTCATGTTCGCGGTCATGGTCTTGTTTATACGCGCTTGCCTAGTGACCCTGGGCTACTATAAAGAGCCAATCCTTTCCGCCTTTCAGCATTACGGCGATGAGGTGGGCTTCAGCCCCTTATTTGAGTCAGTCGCTTGGGGCACTGTCCTGGCTTATCTATTGTTCATCGCATTGGTGCCATCATCATTCCTCATTCTAATTGGCGTATTCTGTTTCGTCGGCTTTGTGATGCTCTACTGGCGGATTAGAGACAGCGTCATGCGCCACCCGCATATCTTCTTGCGCTTGCCCGGCTGGTACCGCGAGATTGTCGACCACACGACGCGCGAAGAAAGGCGAAAGCTCTCGTACATGTGGCTGTCGCTGCCGCTGCGCACCCGCCTGCTATACAATGCGCAACATGAAGAATTTCGAAAATGGGTTGAGCTGGTTGTGCTGTCCGTCTCGTAGGGCTGCCCCAATTGAACGTCGGCGCGTTTCAAAACAAAAGTCCATCTGGTTTAGATGGACCCGGTTCCTGCTGGGAGACCTGGACTCGAACCAGGAATTGCGGATCCAGAGTCCGCTGTTTTGCCGATTAAACTATCTCCCAATTGCTCGCTTATCCTAGCACGGGCTTCGGCTGAATACAAGCCTCCCGCTGGGCGGCTCAGGGCAATCGCTTCAAATTATTTTCGCCACAGAGACACAGAGATTTAATTCTATTTCTGGTAGAAAAAGGAGGCAATGTAGGGGCGATTCTGTGAATCGCCCAAAACCTGCTTCTGCAACTGTGGGCGACACAAGTGTCGCCCCTACATCTAGGTTATGCAAATACAGAATATCGGCCTGCGTATCCATAATTCACCACTGCCAAAATAACTACAGAGTAGGCAGAGAGCGCAGAGAAAACATATTCGCGCTCAAACTCGCCCAATTCGTGGCTCACTATTTCTTTGGGCTCTCGTGGCTTGATTCACTCCAGAGACTGCACTGCGAGCTTGATGCGGCGCAGCGATTCCTGCTTGCCTAGAATCTCCATAGTTTCGAAGGTAGGTGGCGAGACCTTCTGCCCAGTAACCGCCGCGCGCAGCGACCCAAACACTGGACCGTTCTTGTAACCGATTGCCTTGGCATAAGCCGACATCGCCGCCAGCTGCGCCCCGTGCTCGAAGCCGTCGAGCTGCTGCAACAGCGGGATCGCGCCACGCAGTATGGCGGCTGCGCTTTCGCGGTCCAGCTTGCGTTGGATTAGAATATCGGCTGCTGGCGCTTTAAATGCCGCCGGATCAGCGAAGAAGAAGCCGGCCATTGGCGCCACATCGCGCAAGGACTTCAAGCGGACCTGCAGCAAGGGGACGACGCGTTGCAGGAGCGCCTCATCGACTACATAGCCGGCCTCTTCCAGGATTGGCTTCAGCAGCCGGCTGAGCTCTGCCACGCTCGCGCGTTGGATGTATTGGCTGTTCAGCCAGTCCAGCTTGGCGATCGGGTAGGCGCTGTTGGCTGGGTTGACGTCACCGAGATCAAAGCGCTCGATGGCTTGGGCGGTGCTGAAAATCTCTTCGTTGTCGCCATAATTCCAGCCGATATTGCTGAGGAAATTCATCACGGCGGCTGGGAGGTAGCCCGCCTCAATGAATTCCTGGACGAGTACGGGTACGCTCTTGCCATCGGCATCGGCGAATTGCGCTTTGCGCTTGCTTAGCTTGCCCTTGCCATTTGGATTAAGCAGCACTGGCAGATGGGCGAATTGCGGCTTCTGCCAGCCCAGGGCATTCCAAATCTGGATGTGCAGCGGGAAGGACGGCAGCCACTCCACAGCGCGGGTAATGTGCGAAATACGCATGTGGTGGTCGTCAACGATATGCGCGAGGTGGTAGGTCGGGAAGCCGTCCGATTTCAGCAAGACGGCGTCCTGCAATTGCTCGTTGGCAAACTCCATTTCGCCGCGGATCATGTCTTCGCCGGTGGTCAGGCCCGTCAAGGGCATCTTGAAGCGGATGACATAAGGAAGCCGCTGCGCCTCGAGGTCCTTGATTTTCGAGGCGGGCATTTCTCGATAGCGCCGATCGTAACCGCGGCCCGCCTGGCGCATCTCGGCTAGCTCGTCGGCGGTGGCGAAGCATTTGTAGGCATAACCGTTTTCGACCAGCCACTTCGCCCAGGTCTGATAAAGCTCGAGCCGTGCCGACTGCACATACGGACCGTATGCGCCACCCTCACGCGGACCTTCGTCGACGTCCAAGCCCAGCCAGTCAAGCGCTTGCAGGATCATCTCAAGGGCGCCGGGGGCGGTGCGCTTGCGGTCGGTATCTTCGATGCGCAAGATGAATTGCCCGCGGTGGCGACGGGCGAAGAGCCAAGCGAAAAGCGCGGAGCGGATGCCGCCGATATGCTGCGGGCCAGTCGGGCTGGGCGCATAGCGCGTGCGTACTGCTTGGGCGGGGGTTCTGATCAAATTGCATGCTCCTTGTTTTGTCTTGGTCGCTTTAGTCTGTGATGCTGAATTCAATTGGGTCAGATGATGATTCTGCGCCGGCGCAGGATCACGCTTTCGACGAGGCCAATGCCCACCATGGTGAACAGAAGCGATGTGCCGCCTGAGCTAACGAAGGGCAGGGTCAAGCCAGTGACCGGCATCAGGTTGAGATTCATGCCGATGGACACAGTGGTTTGGAAGAAGATCATCGCGGCAACGCCATAACAGATCATGCTTCCCAGCGGGTCGCTCGCCTCCCGCGCGCCCTTCAGAATCCGCGCCAGAACGAGGGCAAACATCGCCATAACAGCCAAGCCGCCGACCATGCCGAACTCATGCGCGATGACGCTGAAGATGAAATCTGTGTGGCGTACGCGCAAGAAGCGTCCCGTATTTTGGGGACCGACGGCGTAGCCTTTGCCGAAGATCCCGCCAGAGCCAATGCTGATGCGCGCTTGATTGATGTTGTAGTTCGCGTCGGGGTCTTGTTCGGGGTTGATGAAAGTCTCGATGCGAGCCCGCTGGTAGCCCTGCAGCAATGGAAATACGATGGGCAGGATCACCATCAGCGCGAGCAAGAACAGGGCGATATGCCGCAGCCGCAAGCCAGCCGACCAAATGATGACAGCCCAGATCACCAGAAAGACCAGCGTCGTGCCCAAATCCGGCTGGGCAAAAATCAGGGCGGCCGGTATCGCTACGTGGGTCATGGTGCGAAATACGGTTGATAGCTTGCCGAGCTCCAGATAGCGATCGGCGGTGTATTGAGACAGGGTGATTATCAAGATGATCTTGCCAATTTCGGAGGGCTGGATACGGATGCCGATGTTCAGCCAGCGCCGGGCGCCGCCCGCGCCTTCCACGCCAAAGGCAAGGACAACAACCAGCAGCGTCACAATGCCCGCATACAGCCAGGGGCTCAAACTGCCTAGCAGGCGATAATCAATCGTTGCCATGATAATCGCGACGAAGAAGCCAATTATCGCATAAGTGATTTGGTCGTCCACGCGGCGAATAATATCATCATCGATGGCGTCTTGCGTCGCGCTCGCGATCATCAAGATACCGAAGACGATAAGCGCCAGGGTGGCGACAAACAGAATGTAATCAAACCGACGCCAGATGCTGACGCTCTCAATCATGGGCGGCGCTTCTCATTAAACAGTGAGTCGATGGTGATCTATGCTTCTGCTTCGTCTTCCGCTTTGCTTTGCTTGCGCTCGTCCGAATGCTGGTCTTTGGCTCCTGCTGGCGCTTCATCGTCTGGCTCTAGGGCGTCGACGCTATTGCGCGCGCCATTGGCGTGAGCGCCATCGACAGCCACAGCCTTATTGTCGTTTGGTTTTTGAGGTCTGGCTGGGGCATTAAGGGCGACGGGAATTTCGGCAACCAGCTTGCTATGCTGGCGGTCTCGCTGCTCGAGATCGATCTCCACCCGGTCTTCGTCGACGACGAGGTATTTGGCGATGACAGCCAGGATCTCGCGTTTCATCTCTTCCATGCGTTCGGGCGGCAGATTGATTCGATCGTGCTGCAACACAAATCGCAGCCTGTCCTTTGCGGTGGCGCCGCTGCCTTTTCTCGCCCGCCCAAATAAACGGCTTAACAGGTTGGTCATGTGGGATTCCTTTGCTGGTACACGATGTCCTGGTGTCACTTTGGCTGCGCTGCCTTATCGGCCATTGAGGAAGCCGGCGAGCCGCTGGAAAATGCCCCGTTTCTCGTCCAGGTTCATGAATGGAACGTCTTCGCCGGTAAGGCGTCTGGCGACATTGTTGAAAGCCATGCCGGCTTTGGATTGCATATTAAGGGTGACTGGGATGCCGCTGTTGGAAGCGGAAAGCACCAATTCGTCTTCCGGGATAATGCCGATAATCGTCAAGCCGAGGATATCGAAAACATCTTCGGAGGAGAGCATTTCGCCCTTTTTGACCAGCTCGCTCTTCAAACGGTTGAGTATCAGCTTGCCTGGTCCTTTATCAGCGGCTTCGATCAAGCCGATGATGCGGTCGGCATCGCGCACAGCCGATACCTCTGGATTCGTTACAATCAGGACTTCGTCAGCTGGCTCCAGCGCATTGCGGAAGCCGCGCTCGATGCCGGCTGGGGAATCGATCAATATGTAATCAAAATCTTCGCGCAAGCCGTCTGTCAGCCTCACCATATCGGCGGGGCTGACTGCCATCTTGTCGCGCGTTTGGGCGGCCGGGATGAGGAATAAGTCGTCGAATTTCTTGTGCTTGATCATCGCCTGGCGCAGCTTGCTCCTGCCCTCGACAATATCGACGAGGTCGTAGACGATGCGGTTTTCCAATCCCATAATGACATCAAGATTGCGCAGACCGATATCGGCGTCAATGACTACTACTCTCTTGCCCAGGCTCGCCAGGGATATCCCAAGGTTGGCGGTGGCGGTTGTCTTGCCCACGCCGCCTTTGCCCGACGAAATCGTTACTACTTTCCCTGCCATGGGGCGTCCTTTCCCGGTTTAAGCTCGAGCTTCCACAACGATCTGATTGTCACGGATGAGCGCGACGGCCGGCAATATCTTCTTGCGCCGGCCGGCTGGAGACGTGACAAAGCAATCGGCGATGCGCAGCTGGCTGGGGCTCATTTCCAGGGCGCAGACGATGGCGGATGCATCGCCGCCCGCGCCCGCATGGACGAAACCGCGCAGTTTGCCCCAAACGACGATGTCGCCGCGCGCAATCACTTTGGCGCCCGGGTTTACATCGCCAAAGACGATGACATGTCCCTCGCTGTGAAGCGTCTGGCCCGAACGCAGGGTGCGGCGGAAGAGTACGCCATGCGTCCCGGCCTCTTCCGAATTGACGGCGGCGGTTTCCGGCGCTGCCGGCGAGGGCGCAACTGCCCAGACTTGATTCTCGGTCGGCACAGCAAGCGCTCTGGCTGATTTCTGCGTTGTGTCGCTTTGGCTCCGCACGAGTGACAGCTTTAAGCCGCGGCGCTCGAGCAATGCCTTCAAAGAGCTGAGCTCATATTTGGGCACTGGGCGCTCGCCAAGCTCGATAGTGATGTTGGCACCGGCATAGAAATCAGCTTTCTGATCGATTCGCGAGGCAAGCTGGTCGGTTACCGATTGCCAGCTTTCCGTCGTGCTGAGTGATATCAAGAGGCCGTCATTAAAGCCTTTGATAACGATGAGTTCTTCTTGCATCTTGGGTCGTATCCGCTTGGGCGAATGGCGTCGCTAACTGCGATAGATTAAATATACTCGATTTTGGAATCCCTGTTTAGAGCTTAAATCAATATATCAACAGATAACCGGCATGAATTTAGAACTGACTGGCGCAGCTAGCGCAGCCCAAGCAACTGGCAAGAGCGCGCTCAAAGTTTAAGGCTGTGCATAAACAGCAGCGCCGGCAGCAAGAAATAGCTCAAAGACACAATATGGATCCAGCGACCCGATTCGTCCGCCAAAGACTTGTTCACCCACTGGCCCAGGGTATTGACGGCGTAAGTCATCCACATGACTTGGATAATGATCAGCGGGATGAGCAGAACTTCGCGATGGCTGCCGCGGTAGCTCAAGCCGAAGAAGATGTAGGCGGCGTAAGCAATCATCGTTACCGTGCCCAGGGGCGGATACCAGCGTGACAGGCGCGCCAAGCCGATGACGCCCAGGACGATGCCAAGGATGCTGAACTGGGCGATGACGAGCTGCCCCAGCTCTATCCAACGCGCCGCCTCTCGCCAGCCCCATAAATCCAGCAAGGCGGACGCTGGCAAGACATATGCGCGAATGAAGAGAATGCTTCCGATCCCAATTGCGGCGAATAAGCTAATCCAATACCAGGCGGGCAACTTGGCATAAGACAAGAATATCGCGAGCAGCAGCGCCGGCGCGAGCAATGTCACGAGCGGGTCATTGATGACGCCAACAGCGAACAAAAAAAGCAGGCCAGCGCTGTGCCAGGGTTTGGGCTGCTGGGCTGGCTTAAAGCCCGGGCGCGGGTTAGTCAGCAGAATCATGTCGACTTGCAGATAAAGCAGCCAGGCGGTCACCAAGACGGTCAGGCGCAAGCTCTGGGGGGCGCCGATTTGGCTCCAGAAAAATATGAGGAAGAGGGCGATTCCAGAAGCGATGCCGAGGTCGCTGCGTTTTAATAGGCGCGAGGCAAGCAACATTGCCAACCCGGCCGCGCCAGCAGCGATAAGGACAGTTGATGGCTGCGATGGGCGGCCGCCCGTTTGCGACCAAAATACAGGGCAGAGCGTCAAGGTCAAACCGCCGGCGATTGAGGCGACAAAGCCCATCTGGCGCATGCTGGCCGTCACAGCAAAGACCGCCAGCGCCAAAGCCGACGCGCGCGCGGCTGGAGTTTCGCCAAGGGTTAGCATCAGCAGCCAGCTGAGCCCGCCCGTCAGCAAAGCGGGGCTCCACTGTCGCAGCCATTTCCGCTGCTCGGTAGTGAGGGACCGCAAGCTAAGCATCGCTGCGGGCGCCAGGCGCATTCAAGGGTTGGCCGCCGCGCTCAACCTGCAAACGAAAGTATTCTTCCATCGTCCGGCGCACAATCGGCAGCGCCACCTGCGAGCCCTCGCCGCCGTTGTAGACAAAGGCGAGTATGATGACTTCCGGATTATTATAGGGCGCGTAACCGGTGTACCAAGCATGCGCGGGCCACTGGCCCGGGACGCAAAGATTGAGCGCCCAAGCGTTGTCATCACAATACTCGGCTGTGCCCGTCTTGCCGGCGACTTCCACAAAGGGCAGTGTCGCCGGCTGCGCGGTTCCGCCCTCGCCGATGACGGCTTCCCGCATGCCTTCCTGTACCAGGATAAGCGTGTCGCTGGAAACAAAGGGCGGGATATATGGATTGTTAACGGTGCGAAATCTGACTGGCTGGCAAACAGAGCCGTTGAAACTATAATTGAGCGGGATGTGGATGCGGTAGGTTTGCAAGTCTTCGATGCCAGGATCTGGATTCAAATCGACCGTATTGCGATAACCCGCCGGGTCGCAGCGAAACGGATCGTACCAACGCGAATTAGGCTCGCAGACGCAGGAAAGACTCGTTTCGCCCTTCATCAGCATGTCTTCAAGCAGCAGCAAGGTCAGCTCTTCGCCGGGCCTCATCAATTCGCGATTGATCGTTCGCATCACCTTGGGTTGGAATCCCTCGATGACCTCGCGTTCTTCGTCGAGGAAGTCGCGGATTATCGTCGGCTGATACAAGACGCCGCCATTGATGGTCGCCGCGACCGACGCTATCAGCTGCAGCGGGGTTACATTGACGTAACCTTGGCCAAAAGCCGCGTTGTAGGTATCGCCGGTCGACCAACTCTCGCCCTGGTTGCGCCGTTTCCAATCTGGGTCGGGCATTCGATTGGGATTCTCGAACGGGAGTTCGATGCCCAATTCGCTGCCGATGCCAAAGGCGGTGCCATAGCGGAAGAGATCGTCGATACCTAAGCCGCCTGGGCGAATCGTCAGTGAAGAAAGATTCGGGTTGCCGCCGCCGATTTGATAGAAATAAACATCGCAGCTCCAGGCGATGCCGCGGATCATATCCACCCGGCCATGTCCTTCGCGCAGCCAGCAAACGAAGCGCTGGGCGGCCGCGCGGTCTAGCGGGGCGTAACGATTCTCCACCAGCAGCTGCCCCTCGTCCAGCAGCAGCGTATTAGGGTCGATGACATTCTCCTCCAAAACGGCGGCGGCGGTGATCACCTTCCAAACCGAGCCTGGCGGATACTGCCCTTTGATTGTCTTGTCCAGCAAAGGGAAAAGGGGGTCGGCGACGATCTCGAGAAAGTATTCGACATCGATAGCGCGGGCAAAGCGCGAATTGTCATAACTAGGATAGCTGACCAGCGCCAGCACCTCGCCAGTTCGCGGGTCCATCGCGATGACGACGCCTTGCTGCGAGACGGTAACACCAGCCGTCGAATTCAGCTCTTCCAGCTGGTCAATCAGTGCTTGGCGGGCAAATGCCTGCAAATCGGTATCAATCGTCAGCCTGACATTTTGGCCCGGCATTGGGTCCACCTGCGCCACGACCTTGAGCACTTCACCGGCGACATCAACTTCACGCAGCAGGGAGCCGCGCTGCCCGGCCAAGCGAGCCTCCAGGTAGCGCTCTATGCCTTCGTAGCCGATGCGGTCAAAGGCGGGGTTATAACCCAGCGCCTCTAATTCGGTCGCTTCTTCCGCCGGGATTGGACCCATGTATCCGATAATATGTGTCGTTAGGGCGCCGGTTGGGTATTCCCGCACAGCGATTGGCTCCACATCGACGCCCGGCATAAAAATCCGTTCTTCGAGAATCTGCATCGCAACCAACTGCGGGACGTCAAGCGCGATGATAACGGGCCGGAAAGGCTCAAGCCCCTCGCCTTCTTCGACCAGGTCTTGAATGCTGCGAACAAACTGGCTGGATTGGGCGGCGATTTCGCGCGTCGGCGGTACACCGACCAGCGCAGACAGGCGGTTGTAGACATCAAGCTCCGCCTCTTCGTCGCTTGGCAGTTGAGCTGGGACGATGGTCACATTATAGGCGGGCACGTTGAAGGCGAGACGTTGGTCGTTGCGATCGAAGATGGCGCCGCGCCTGGCTGCGATGGGCAACTGGCTGAAGCGGTTCTCATCGGCGAAACCCTGAAATTCTTCAAAGCGGATGACCTGCAGTTCGTACATGCGGAGGCTGAAAATCAAGAACACGGCAAAGATGACCGCTTGAAAAAAAGTCAGGCGCCAAGTTTGAAACGGGATAAGCCGGTTGGATTTCACTCGTTTGTGCCCAATTCTGTACCTAGCGTCAAACTGTGAGGGGCAATCTGCAGCCCGCCTTCGAGCCGGCGCTGCGCCAGCCGCACCAAGGCGTAGAGTGGCAAGATTGCGATTAGATTGTAGAGCAAGGTCGGTAAAAGCATAAGACGTATCAGCGATGGGATATCATAAGTGTTGCCTAGCAGAATCAAGGCGGCGGCGGTGTAGGCGGTCATGAAAATTGTCGCGAGGGCCGTCACAGCCAGTAGAAAGAGAATGCGCAGGCGCAGTAGCCGCTGCGCAAGGCTGTTGACGACAAAGACAATCAAAGCAAGCGCCGCCGATGATGCGCCAATTGGTAGGGTGGACAGCAGATCCAACATGATGCCGCCGACAAGCGCCCATACAAAGCCTTCAGCCAGGCTAGAGCGCAGTGACCAGCAGATCACCAGCAGCATGACCAGGCTCAGCTGGCCCCGCGTGCCATTCAGAATTGGGCTGAAATTGCTGAGCAGCGCGACAGCGAAGGCGATGAATTGAGGCATAAAACTGGCGGAGAGCGCCGCCGCCAAGCCCAATACGACGATAGATAAAAAGCGCCCCATTTCAGTTCTCTTCTATTTCTTCGAAAACCGTCAGATCAATCGGCTCAAAACTGGTGATAACCAGCACCAGCTCCAGCGTATCAAAGTCGAAGAGGCTGCGAACTTCTGCTTCTTGAAACAGCTCAAACTCAAATTGCCGCACACTCGTTACCTGGCCCACAACGATATCGGGCGGGAAATTACCACCCAGCCCCGATGTGATGACCAAGTCGCCTTGCTCGATCACCTCGTCCAGATCGACCATCGTCAGGCGCAGCACGCCTGAGGCTTGGCCGATGATGCTGCCATTGGCCCGTGTGGTCTGCAGGCGGGAGCTGACGGCGCTGTTCTCATCGTTTATGAGCTGTACTTGTGCGGCGTTGGCGCTGACGAGAATGATCCGGCCGACCAACCCCAATTCGGTTGTGACTGGCATGCCAACCGCAATGCCATCGCGCGTGCCCCGGTTGATGATGATGCTGCGGGCGATGCCGGTCTGTTCAATTGCGATTACGTCGGCCGGCAGGAATTCTTGATCTTCCAGCGGCGAAGTATAAGCGAGCAGGTCCCGTAGCCGTTCGTAATCGCTCGCTGCCTCGCGCAATTCGATTGATTCGACCTGACGCCGAGCCAGCTGTTCTTCCAGCGCGGCGATCCGTTCGCGGAGCTGCCCCAGGTTGTTGAGCTCTTCAAAAGCGGTGTTGAGCGAAAGCGACAGGCGATTGAAGAAGCCAGACAGCCCGTTTAAGGGCGCGGCTACGACGCTCTCTACCGGTGTCAATACGCCGGCCAGGCTTACCAGGATTAAGCCGCCGCAAAGGCTGAGCATGAGTATCAAGGCCAGAAACCGGCTGGGCTGGCGCAGACTTCGCAATCTACTGACCTCTCTCTTGAGCTGCCAGCTTTATAGTATCACAGTTAGCGCCGGCGGTTTTGCCGTTTAGCCGGCGGAGGCTTGCACCCTGCTCAATAGCGCGGCGGGGCGACTACGCGCCGAAGCGGCGTCAAAGCCACGCTAATGTCGGGTGCTGCCCCGCTCTGGCCCGGTGAGCAGACGGCGCAGGTTGTTGTAATCTTCCAGCACACGGCCGGCGCCACGAGCGACGCAAGTCATCGCATCATCAGCCAGCCAAGAACGGATGTTGACTTCTTCGCGCAGGCGCTCGCTCAAGCCCCGCAGCTGCCCGCCGCCGCCGGCAATGGTGATGCCACTTTCCATCAAATCGGCGACCAGCTCGGGCGGTGTATCATCCAGGGCGTCCTTCACCGTATCGATAATAATGCTGACGGAGCCGCCAATCGCGTCGCGGATTTCGATGGAACTGACCTCGACTGAATCTGGCAAGCCGGTGGTCAAGTTTCTGCCCTTGACCATGTAGGTGCGTTCTTGCGGCAGGGGAAAAGCCGAGCCGATGTCGATCTTTGCCTTTTCGGCTGTTGGCTCGCCAATTAGAAGATTATGCTTGTTGCGCAGGTGCTGCACGATGTCTTCGTCCATTTCGTCGCCGGCGACACGTATCGAGCGGCTGATGACGATGCCGCCCAGAGAAAACAGCGCGACTTCGGTTGTGCCGCCGCCGATATCCACCACCATGCTGCCGCGGGTCTCCAGCACTGGCAGGTTGGCGCCGATTGCGGCTGCGACCGGCTCTTCAATGAGATGAGCTTCGCGCGCGCCGGCGTCCAGTGTCGCTTCGATGACAGCGCGCTTTTCGACCTCGGTGACGCCGCTTGGTATGCCCACCACAACACGCGGGCGGGGGACGGGCACCCAGCTCTGCTCGTGCGCTTTCTTGATGAGATAATCCAGCATGCGGGCGGTAATCTCGTATTCGCTGATGACGCCATCGCGCAGTGGGCGCACGATCAGGATATCGCGCGGATTCTTGCTCCACATTTCTTTGGCGCGCGCGCCGACTTCGATAGGCGCTCTGGTCTTGCGGTCGATGGCTACAAAGGACGGTTCATTGATGACGATGCCTTTGCCGCGCACGTAAACTAAGGTATATGCGGTACCCAAATCAATGCCAATGTCGAGCGAAAACAGCCCGAAGAGGAAATCCAGGGGACTTAGCACTAATGTATCCTCAATGTAACGCGTACGCCGCGCATTATATCATAGTTCAACATTAAGAAATATTAACTGCCCTCAACGTTAAGCCAACGCTAGCAATCGACCAGTATGCTTGTATCAAATATAGCACTGATTGGCGCATCGTTCACAAGCTGACTGTACGAGGTTATGATGGGATGATGACTGTGAGCGCTGGCGCTAGGCAGGGTCTCATCGGCGATGATTCTGGATGCGATATTAAAAACATTGAGGCAGCAGAATGCTTTCGCTGCGGGGGAGCTGGTGATCGTAGCGGTTTCTGGCGGCTGTGATTCGGTTGCGCTGCTCCATTTGCTGCAGCGTATGAAGCAATGCCTGGGCATCGATTTGCATGTCGCCTCGCTTGATCACCGCCTCCGCGCCGAGGCTGGGCGGCGAGACCTGGATTTTGTGGCGAGCCTGGCGGCGGGCTGGCAGCTTCCAGTTACTGTCGCAGAGGTGGATGTGCCGCGGCTGGCAAGGGAGTGGGGGCTTGGCATCGAGGCGGCGGCTCGGCGCGCTAGGTATGCATTTCTGGCGCAAGTGGCGCGGGAGCAGGGCAGCGCGAGCGTCGCGGTTGGTCATCATGCCCTGGACCAGGCTGAGACGGTGCTGATGCATATCATCCGCGGCAGCGGCAACCGCGGCTTGCAGGGCATGAGGCTACTTTCGCAGCTGCCAAATCAGCCGAAAATTCGTTTGCTGCGCCCGCTCCTTCAGGTTTCCAAGGCGGAGCTGGAAGCTTATTGCCATGAACATACACTGCCGTATCGGGTCGATGAGACGAATGCTGATATCGGCTACCGGCGGAATTACCTCCGCCACGAAGTGCTGTGCCGATTGACCCGTCTAAACCCCGATGCTGTCGGGGCGATTGAGCGACTGGCTGAGTCGGCCACAATCGATGAGGACTTCATGGCGGCGCATTTTGCGGCGGCTGTGCTGCCATTAGCCGACGTTTCGCCAGCGCGCTGGCTAATCGCGAAAGCTGATTTTGAAGACCTGCATGAAGCGATGAAGCGGCGCTTCCTTCAAGCAGCTTATCGCATGGTGTCGCTTGATTCCGCTGCGCTCTCGCATAGGTTGATTCTCGATCTGATCAACTGGTCGGCGGCCGCCCGTACCGGCGATCGGCGCGATATGGGCGGCGCGGCGCAGATGCGCCTGGGTTATGACAAGCTCGGCATCGAAAGAAAAGACGCTATTGAAGCGCATGAAACTTATCGGCTGGTTCCGGCGGGGACGAAGCAGAAGCTCGCGCTGGGCGAGCCATTTCGGCGGCATGGGCTGGCGGTCTCGCTTTCGACAGGGGGCGGTGGCGCGGGCGGTAACAGCATAAATCTGCGAGCCAACCTCGCCTTATGCTTGCGGACCCGGCGCCCGGGCGATCGCTTCAAGCCAAAGGGAATGGGCGGGCATTCGCGCAAAATCAAACACTGGATGATCGACCGCAAGGTCCCGCGCCAGATCCGTGATCGGATTCCTTTGATAAGCGCCGAGGGCGAGATCATCGCGATTTGCCTCGGCGACGTTTGGCATCTGGCGGATACGGCTCAATTCGATAACTTTGATTCGGCTGCGGTGACACTTTCGCTTTCCTGATGGCTGCGTGGCTTTCGAGATAAGTGTCAATTCCTATTCAAGTTAGCAGGGCAATCGCATCAAAATTTTTTCGCCACAGAGACACAGAGCGCACAGAGATTTAATTCTATTTCCGGTAGAAAAAGGAGGCAATGTAGGGGCGATTCTGTGAATCGCCCACAGATTATGCGCGATTTCACGGGCGACATACAATGTCGCTCCTACATTTTGTAATTTTAAGTGGCGAAGGACGCATAATGATTTTGATGCGATTGCCCTGATTCCTATTCAAGTTAGCCGCTGTTCCTAATATAATTTATTATAAGCTTCAGATTTGGGCTCGGGCGGCCGCCTATGGCTGAGAGACAGCTCATGCGACTGCTGCTAGTTGACCACGATGGCGTCAATCGCTACACCGTGGGTAAAACCTTGCAGCGGATCGGTTACATGGTAAAGGATGTGAACAGCGGCGAAGCGGCGCTTGAGCGCTACGCTAGGTCCGACTTTGACCTCGTCCTCAGCGAAATCGATTTGCCGGGCATCAGTGGCATTGAATTGCTGCAAGCGATAAGACAACAGTCTCCGGACGCTATAGTCCTGCTGATGACCGAGCGGGCGACGGTCGAAACGGCGATCCAGGCGCTGCGCTATGGCGCGTATGATTACTTGATCAAGCCATGCGCCAGCGAAGTCATCCTGGAAACGGTGGAGCGCGGCGTCAATACTGCCCGCCGCATGATGCGCCGCCGCCGGCTGCTGGATGCCATTGAGCGAACCGTCTCAGAATTGACGCGAGAAGTCTCTGACCCGGTGGGCGCCGCCGACCAGGCGCTGGAACTAGGCGGGACGATGAATCGCGAAAGCCTGCTGCCGCGCGGCAGCAGGATCAGCCTGGGTCCGCTTACTGTCTTGCCCGGCAAATATCAGATTGAATCCGACGCGCAGTCAATTGGGTTAACGCCAACAGAGTTTGACCTGCTGCTCTATCTGGCGGCGCACAGCAGCCGCGTTCTTACCTGCCAGGAACTGGTACGCGAGGTGCGGGGCTATGACGCGCAAGAAGCGGAAGCGCGCGAAGTCATCCGCCCGCACGTCAGCAACTTGCGGCGAAAACTGAAGCGCCTAAGCGACATAGAACTCATTGTCAACGTGCGTGGCATCGGTTATCGGCTTGGTGAATTGTCGGAAGAGGGCTGATCCGCCGCGCTCGACTGGTCGTCATCTGATATGCTTACCTTCATTATTTTGTCTTCAAAACAAGTGGCGGTGTCATTTTTGCAGCGCGCTATTATAGCAATTCTCATCATCTCCATAGTGAGCCTTGCGCCCTTGCCGCGCTTGCAGGCTCAAGACAGTGACTGTACTGAAGCCGGAACGCTCTCGCGCGAGAGCTATTTCAGCGCGGTTTCAAGCCACGAACGCAAATATACAATCTATCTGCCGCCCTGTTATCAGACTGAGGAGCGGGCATATCCACTGCTGCTGCTGCTGCACGGCTCCAACGCTGATGACAGCCAATGGTCGCGCATCGGCTTCTTAAATGCGCTGGAGACCGCGATTCACCAGGGCGAAGCGCCGCCGATGATTGTCTTGATGCCCTATGGCGGCTCGATCGCCAATAAGAACCAATTCAATGGACTCAGCTACGACGCCATTCTGCTTGACCTGCTCATTCAAGCCGATGGGCTTTACCGCACCAATGGCAGGCGGGCTTTGGGCGGCATCTCGCGCGGCGGCTTTTGGGCGTATCATCTGGGCTTGCGTTTCCCTAGCGACTTCGTCGCCATCGGCGGGCACAGCCCATATTTTGACCGCGACCACGCCGAGCCGGCTTATAATCCGCTCGACCTGGCGCAGAGCCTAAGCAAGGAAACGCGCCTGCGGCTTTGGCTGGACCGAGGCACGAATGACCATGCGGCTGACGGCATCGAGCGTATGCGCATCATCTTGGAAGCGGGCGACCTGCCACACGAGTATGTCGTCCATGCCGGTGGCGACCATAGCGAGGCATCCTGGAGCAAATCCGTCGCTGCTTATCTCCGCTTCTATGCCAGCGCTATCGCCGGCGATGAGGCGCCAGCCACAGCCGATATTGAAGAAGTGGAAGCGGGCATTGAATTGTGGCTGCCGGCGGCTGGCTTCGGCGCCCTGCGTACCTCGCTAGACTCGGCGGCGCTGGCGAATTTGCTGGGGGGGAAGCTTGACCAGCGCCTGGTCCTCAGCGTATCGAACTGGGATCGATTGAATCAGCTCGGCATCGACTTGCACCCTGGCTCGCAAATTGTGGCTGATAACCAGCTGTTTTATGCCCTCTGGCGAGATAAGCGGAGCTACACGCTGCTTCCCTTTGACCAGCTTCGGCTCAGGCTCCGCCCTTTGTGGCTCGATGATATTCCCGTGGTCGATCAGTTGGCGCGTTATCCGCTGATCTTCCAGAGCGACAGCCCCAATTTCAGTGGCGAAGCCCTGACGCGAATCACGCTATCGGGCACGACAGCGCTTGCCCGTCACACGCTGCCAGCGCTTGAAGCCATCGGTGTTGAGCAGGCGGCCAGCGGCATCGCCGATTATGTCCGCCGGGCGGATTACTTCCAAATCACGCATGAAGCCTCCATCGCGCCGACTTGCCCAGAGAAACCCAAAACGGTGCTTGGTGGCAACAATAGCATGTGCATGCTGCGGGAACACGCTCGGCTCTTCGATATTCTTGAGGTCGACGTGGTCGATCTCAGCGGCAATCACATCAACGACTTCGGTTATGAAGCCTTCGAGGATACCTTAGACCACTTTGAGGAGCGGGGCTTTGCGCTGGTCGGTGGCGGGAGAAACCTTCAGCAAGCGCGCCAGCCGCTGATTTTGGAGCATAAGGGCTCGCGCATTGGCTGGCTGGCTTGCAATAACATCGGACCTTACTACGCTTTTGCCAATGACAATGCGGATGCGCTTGGCGGAGCGCGGCCCGGGAACGCTTATTGCCGCGGCAATTGGCTGCGCGATACCTTGCCCCTGCTGGCAGCTGAGGTTGATCTTGTGCTGATGACGGTCCAATATCGTGAATTCGAAGCCTTCCAGCCGATGCATCAGCAGCGCCTCGACTTTCAAACTTATGCCGAGTGGGGGGCGGATATTGTCATTGGCACCGCCGAACACAAGCCAATGACTTATGAGTTTTATCAGACGCGGCGCGGCGAGACCGCCTTCATCCATTATGGTTTGGGCAATCTCTTTTTCGACCAACTGCCATGGGGGAACCGGCGCTTTTTCCTCGATACGCTGTATATCTATGACGGGAGCCTGCTCACAGTGGAGCTATTCCCGGGGATTATCGACGATCGCGCGCGTCCCCGTCTGCTGGCTGGCGAAGACTTGTACAACTTTTTGCACTTTATGTTCGTACAAAAGAATGAGTTCTAAGGCAGAGACGAAGCTCCCGAGTGGCTGAATTGTTGCCGCCAGAATGGACCGACGGCTTGCGTCGGCTTATCGGCTGCGTGCTTATGGCTGGCAGGAATTCTGACGCTTTTCATATAAGGGGCGAGAGATAATCTAGTTGTGGCGCGGTCCTCTAAGTTATAATGGCGCTGCGCCTTGGCAAAGCTAAAGGCAGAAGAAAGCAGAGGCTATAGCTGGCAAATGTCGACGCTTAATCCCGACCTGGTATCAAAGGATATGGACGCCGTCTTGAACGACGCGGCGCCGATGCTGAAGGAATTTCGCAAGTCTTCGATCATGCCGGAGATGATTCTGCTGGCGCTGCTTCGGCGAGAAAATACAGCCGCTTGGCGCATGCTAAAGATGTTCGAGACATCCTGCGCTGCCGATCTTGATCGGCTGGAGCGGCAGGTCAAATCAGCGGTTCAAACACGGCGCGACCCGGATGGCAGCCTTGATTTTGTCGCCATCGGCAATCGCAGAGTATCGCTCAGCCGACAGTCAGTCGTTCTGCTGGATGACGGGCTCTCGATCGCCAATTCGATGAACGAGCAGAAGATCGATACCGATCACGCGCTGGCTGTCCTGGCTGAGTCATCACTGGGCACTGGCGGAATCCTGCGATCATTCAGCATCACACCCAAGGCGATACAAGATGCCTACAGCAACGCCAGCAAGATCATCCCGGCGCGCGAAGACAGCACGACTGTGGATTTCGTCAAGCGGGCGAAACGCGGCTTGCTGCGCGCGGTGCACTTTCGCGAAGATCTTTTGCGCAACATGATCAACGTGCTGACTCAATCGGTAAACCGCCATATTGTGCTGGTTGGCCCCGATGGGGTTGGCAAGCGCACGCTAGCCTACAGCCTGGCGCTTCTGATGGCGGAAGAAAAGGGACCGGCTGGACTGTCGAATTTGGTGCAAATAAGTGAGACGGCGCTGCTCGATGGCGACCAGAAAGCCTTTCGCGCGGGCATGAGCGCAGCCCGCCGGGGCATCTTGTTCCTGCCACTGATTCATCGCTTCTTTGGCGGACCTATCAAAGCCGACTTCAACAAGGCGACGTCGCTGGTGCAGAAGGCTTTCCTGAGCGATGATCCCGTCATCATCTGCACGACCAGCGTGCAAGAATTTGAGGAACGCATTCAAGGCGTCAGCGCCATCGTGGAAAACAGCCAGGTCATCCGCGTCGACGAGCCATCGCTTGAGGAGACCGTACGCATCCTGGAAACGATCGCGCCCCATCTAGAAACTGATTATGAAATTACGGTCGACCACGAAGCGCTGAAAATGGCGGCGCGCATGGCGCAGCGTTTCTTGACGATTAGCCCGCTGCCCCTAAGCGCAGAGCAATTGCTTCATCGCACTGCGGCGATGGTCAATATGGGCAAGCAAGTGGACTTAGCCTTCAAGCCAGAAAATAATGACGCCTCGCTTGATGTAGAAGATGTGGCTGAAATAACCAGCCAGATGACCGGCATCCCGGTGACCAAGCTAGGCGCCGACGAACGTTTGCGCTATGCCAATATGGAGGACCATCTGCGGCTGCGCTTGATCGGGCAGGAAGACGCGGTGCAATCCGTTAGCCGCGCCATCAAAACTGCGCGCGTCGGGCTGAAAGACCCGCGGCGACCCATCGGCGCTTTTCTGTTTCTGGGTCCAACCGGCATCGGCAAGACCGAGTTGGCGCGAGTCTTGGCTAATTTCATGTTTGGCAGCGAGGAAAACTTGTTCGCCCTCGATATGAGTGAATACAAAGACGAAAGCAGCATCAATCGTTTGATTGGCTCGGCGGTTGGTTATGTCGGCAGCGACGAAGGCGGCCAACTCACCGAGCGAATCCGGCGGCAGCCCTACACCATCGTGCTGCTGGACGAAATCGAGAAGGCGCACCCGCGCATCATGGATGTGCTGCTGCAGGTGATGGAAGAGGGCCGGCTCACCGATGGCCGCGGCAATGTCGCGCGCTTCAGCGAGGCGGTTGTGATCTTGACCAGCAATATCGGCTCAGAGCACTTGATGGTGCGGCACATCACCGACGACCTGCGCGACATGATTATGGAAGAGGTGCTGGAATTCCTGCGGCCCGAGTTCATCAACCGGCTGGATGAAGTGATCCTCTTCAACGCGCTGAGCGACGATGACTTCGTGCTCATCCTCGACCTATTGATCGAGAAGGAGAACAAACTGGCTAAGGAGCGTGGCTTGACGCTGACCTTCACCCAAGGCGCCAAGAACTGGCTCTTGGCGCAGAATGACGAGCCTGAATTCGGCGCGCGGCCCCTAAGGCGTATATTGCGGCGCAACCTGCGCGAGCCCTTGGCTGATTTTCTGCTGCGAACCAACCCGCCCGAAGGCACCGAAGTGCGCATCAGCGCCAGCCGAAAGCGGGACAGCGGTTTGGAATTCTCGGCTGAAGTCGATGGCGAGAACTTTGTGCTCGACTCGTGATAGTGACGATGCAAGCTGAGAGAGGGGATAAATGACAACTATCGATCCTTCGATTTTCCGAAAATATGACATCCGCGGTATCGCAGCGGGGGATGCGCCACAACTGACGCCGGCTGTCGCATTGCTGGTGGGCAAGGCACTGGGGACCTATCTGCCGCGGCATTTCCAATCGCAGCGGGTATTTGTCGGCGCCGACAATCGCCTGACTTCGGGACCGCTCAAGGCGGCTGTCATCGAAGGTTTGGCTTCTACTGGCTTGCCAGTTACCGATATCGGCGAGGCGCTTACGCCGACCGTTTATTTCGCCTCCGCGTCTTATGCCGGCAATGGCGCCGGCGTGATGATTACTGGCAGCCACCTAGACACGCGCTACAACGGCATCAAGATGGCATACGGCAAGCTGGCCCTCGCTGGCGAGCAGATTCAAGACCTGCTTGGCATCATTGATGACGAGTCTTTTGCGCGCGGGCAGCCTGAGCTGGCTGAAGACTTCGACATGATCCAGCGGCATATGGCGGCCATCCAAGGCAAAGTGACGATAGCAAAGCCGATGAAAGTCGTCATGGATGCTGGCAATGGCTTGTCTGGCACCTATCTGCCGCCGGTGTTGACTGCGCTGGGGCTTGAGGTGGAATGCCTCTATTGCGAGCCGGACGGCCGCTTTCCCAATCATCTGCCCAACCCGGAAGACCCCGAGATGACCCGCGATTTGGAAGCCAAAGTCCTTGAGCTGGGCGCTGATCTCGGGCTGGCTTTTGATGGCGATAGCGACCGTTGTGGCTTCATTGACAACCATGGGCATCATATCGCGGCCGACCGGCTGCTGGCGCTGCTGGCTCGTGACCTGCTAAGCCGCCACCCTGGCACGCCAATCGTCTTCGATGTCAAGGCGTCGCAGGCGCTGCCCGATGAAATCATCAAATTCGGCGGCCAGCCCGTCATGTGGAAATCGGGCCATAGCTTGATGAAGCAGAAGATGAACGAAATCGGCTCCTTGCTCGGCGGCGAAGTCAGCGGGCATCTGTTCATCGGCGAGGATTATTTCGGCTTCGATGACGCGCCCCTCGTCGCCCTCAAAACGCTTGAGATTATCAGCCAGTCGGGTTCGACCATCGCCGAGATCTTTGATGGAATCCCCAAATTGCTGGCAACGCCCGAGATTGTGCTGTCCGCGCCGGACGAACTGAAATTCAAGATGATTGACGAGATGACCGCCAGCCTGCAAAGCGATTATGAAGTGATAACTGTCGATGGCGCGCGCGTCAATTTCGCCGATGGCTGGGGGCTGGTGCGGGCGAGCAATACGCAGCCAGCTGTCACACTGCGATTTGAGGCTTACACCCGCCAGCAGATTGCCGACTATATGCGCATCTTCAAGGCGCAATTGGCGCGGTATCCGCAAATCGATCAGGATCGTTTCGATGAGCTGCTGCTCGAATTCAGCGCTTGAGCGATTCCAAGTTTAAGTATTCAGCCCGTGACTCGGCGGCGGAAATTCTTCCAAGATATCTATCGTAATCAAGCCGAACAGTTTGATCGTCTGGCAGCGCGCGAAGACAGAGTAGGCAATCTCTTTGCCGCCCTGAATGAGATCTGCCCGCTGTCGGGCTTGAAGGTACTTGAATTCGGCGCTGGCAGCGGGCGGCTTACCCGGCTGCTCTCGCTGATGGTTGGCCACATCCATGCGTTTGACATTGAGCCGTCGATGCTCAGGCAGGCGGGCAAGAACCTGCGCCAAACTGGCCTGAGCAACTGGCGGCTTTCGCTGGGTGACAGCACTCAAATGCCGGTCGCATCAAATTGCGCCGACCTGGTGATTGAAGGCTGGAGCTTCGCGCATGTTGTCGCCTGGCATCCGCGTGATTGGCTTGCCCGAAGCAATGCGATGCTGGCTGAGATGGAGCGCCTGCTCAAGCCCGGCGGTGCCGCCATCCTTATCGAGACGATGGGAATTGGAACGCCTCAGCCAAAGGCGCCATCAGCGGAGCTGGCTCGTTTGTACGACTACTGGCAGCGACAATGCGGCTTTGCCTATCGCTGGATACGGACCGACTTTCAATTTGCCTCACCCCAGGAAGCGGAGGAACTGATGCGCTTTTTCTTCGGCGATGAGTTAAGCGACGCCTGCTTGGGGGGCGACACCGTGATCGTGCCCGCCTGCACCGGCATCTGGTGGAAACAGGTTCCGGGTTGATGAATTGCTGAGGTGAATTGATGACAAGGCAAATGTCAAAAGGGGGCAGGCGGCGAAATTGCCCCGGCCAGATAATTGAAAGCGCTCAACAGCAGCAAGATAGCGACGCCCAAAATCACGAGCAGCGCCCCATAAATTATCTGACGCCGTTCCCAGCTTGGGCTTCGCCGCGGTCGCCTATCACCATGATTGCGCCGCAAATATCTTTGCCAACTGCGGTCGCGGTCGATGATTAGAATCAAGCCCCAAGCGATGAAGGGAAGCCCAAAAATCGAACCGAAGCAAATCGCTCCAATCATGTTTCAGCCCCGCTCATCGACATAAGCTCAAGGGCTGCGGCGTATATATGCAAAGCAAGCTCCTTTGTGCGCTGGCGGCACAGGCATTTTAGCGCAGACCTAGCTGGCGGCACTATTGAAACATGCCTGAATTGGGTTATGATTATTGGGTAATGTCGGCCGAATCCCCGTGTAAAACTGACTCGCAGAGACGCAGAATGCTATGCTAAACGCGCCAGACGCAGCCCCCAATATCGAGTTTGAGGTGGACCGGGAGCATTCCGGTGCCCGCATGGTTGGCTGCCTCACCTTTCTGATTGGGGCGCTGGCAAGTTACTTTATCATCAGCCTTTTCTTGCCGCAGGGTGGGCTGATAACGATTGTCGCTGCTTTGATCATCGCGGTCGGGCTGACTTATGGCGCTGATTATCTCACGAAGCGCTATTGGCCCAGCAACCGCTATATCCAATTTCTGGGCGATATGATTAAGCTGGTTAATGGCGATAAGGTGCAAGGCGCCATCGATGCCGAGCAGAATGTCAACTTGCTCATGTGGCACTTCGAGGCGAAGCGGCATCCGCGCGTGCCCAAGGGCTGGTACGTGGTGGCGAATGCGCTGGAACAGGACGGCGAATACATCGTCACTTACAGTATCGTCTCGCCGACCGATTTCGAGGCTTTGCCGCTTTCGCGCCTTTCGGTCCGGTATCAGCGAAAGAAGAAACGCAAGCAGGAAGACGGGCGCAATCTGCGCGAGGCTGGCAATCAGCGCCGTATCGCACAGGCTGAGTTCCATCGGGGCGAGCTGGGCGCGGAGATGTCGCAAGAAGATTATTACGCCTACCTGGATTATCTGGCCGACACCTATACTTCCTGGATGCCGAAAGACAAATGACCGCGCCGGGCAGAATCATTTTCTGCGTCGCTTGCCTGCTGGTAGCTGCCTCCACAATTCTCGCGCAAGACAAGGTCTTATCGATTGGGCGCGCAGTCGACGGCGAGTTGGCGGCTGGCGGGGCGCACCGTTATTCACTTGCCGCGCTCGAGCTGAGCTTACTTTCTTTCCGCGTTAAAGCGCTTAGCGAGACGCTTGACCCAGCCTTGGCGGTCTATGATGGCGCTGGAACGCTGATTGTCGCCAACGATGACAGCAATTATCCCATCGATCTGAATGCCACCGTTCAAGCATTTGTCATGCCGTCGACATCGACTTACACGGTAGAGGTGAGCGCCTTTGGCGACAGCGCGGGCGCCTATCGGCTGAGTGTGATGCCCGGCTACGATCGCCTCGCTTTGCGCGAAAAACCGGTTGACAGCGCCAATTGGGAAGTGGTGCACAGCGATACCGCCGTCAATGTGTCTGATTCCAGCGCCTTCGCCTTGGACATGCGCGGGCTGGCACGGTCGGCTGGGCTGGTCGGGCTGCATCTCCCGATTGAACGTGATTTGTATTTCGAAGTTGGCTTTGAGCAAGTGAGCTCGCCCGCTGTCTGGCAGGTCGGCCTGCTGTTTCGCTATCTGTCGCCCTCACAATATCATCGTCTGCTCTTGAGCAAGCGGGGCTACTGGCGGGTGGATCGGGTAGACGGCGCCGAGATAACGCAGCTGCGCGGTTGGACCGGGCATCCGGCGATCCGCCCGGGCGATAGAGCCTTCCGTCTTGCTGTGTTGGTGAGCGGCCAGCATTATGATGTTGTCTACAATGGCCAATTGGTCGGCTCAGTTTGGGATCGAGCGCCAGCGACGGCGGGCAGCGTGGGCGTCGCCCTGATGACGGATGAGAGCGCCGGTGGACCGATGTCGCTGGTTGTCGGCGAGACTTTGGCGACCGTCCCAAGCCGGGCGGCTGATGATGGCCTGCTTTTCCCGCAGCGGCTGGCTGCTGGGCGCCAGTATGCCATGGCGCAAGCGCTGGCTCGGCAGCAGCTCGTGCCGGTGGGCGGCGAAATCAAGCTGACAGTGCCGGAGAGCTCGGTCAGGCGGGCGCGGTCGGGCCTAACGCGGCTGCCCATCGCCTCTAATATCAGCTTCGCGCAGTTTGCCCTTGGTGCCTCGCTTACGCTTGATGTGCGTTCGGAAAAGAATGGTGGCTGCGGGCTATTTTTTCATTTCAACGATGATGACAATTACACGCTGGCTTATGTCACCAGCCACGGTGATTATGGAGTTTCGCGCCGCAATGCGGCTGGCTTCGAGCCTGGGATTTATGGAAATCTCGCGGCGACAGATGGGGCATCCCACTATCTGCTGGTCATCGTTTCCGACGAGGTCATTCATTATTATCTGGACGAACACTATGTCGGCAGCCTCGAAAGCATACCGCGCATCGGCGGCATTGGCATCGCAGCGGTGAACTACGACACCGTCGAAACCGGCTGCAGCTTTGACGATCTCTGGCTGCTGAGTTTGGACGATTGACAGGAGACGGCAGGCTGCGGAAAACTAAAGAGCCTCAAGCAGTCTTGAGGCTCTCTTTTCTTTATCGCTTATCACTGTCCTTGCGCGGCGCCTTATTAAACCCCCATCACCGCGCCAAGGGTATCGCAAGCGGGGCAGCCGCCGCCAGGACGCAGCATCGCGTAGCCGGCTTGTGGGTCGGCGCCCCAAACGGTGAAGTTTACATTCCAGACGATCAACAGCGAAACGCGCCCTGATTGCGCCGAAAGGCGAGCCGCCTCAGCCAGCCATTGCGCCTGCTGCCCGACGGTCACGTTGCCCGCCCAGGCGAAGCTAGCGGGAATCGCGCCTGGCATGCCTTCGCCGCTGAGGTAACCCAGCTCGGTCCAGCATACTTTGCTGTTGGGGAAGAATTGCGCGCCACGATTCAGCATAGAGTTGAAGAAATAGGTTGGATAGTGACCGCGCGGGTCGCCGCCATTCTGCGTCGGGCTAAGCACGCCTTCGTTGTAATGCAAGCCGAGGCAATCCATATATTGCGCCGCCCCCGCTTGCGCCATCTGCTGCATGAAGACATCGTCGTTGCAGCCATTGGCATTGCAGCCGGCCGCGCCGAAGAAACCGGTCGGGGCGGGCGCGCCGCTGACGACGATGGTGGCTGGGTTGGCTGCTTTGATCGCCTGGTAGGCCGCGGCCAGCAGCCGAACATAAGTCCCGCCGTTGACCTGCCCTTGGGGCCATTCACGGTCGATATTAGGCTCGTTCCAAACTTCGATGGCATCGGCGCCATTGCTCGCCAGATAGCCGACATACTGCGCAAACTCAGCGATGTAGCCATCAAAATCTTGCGCCAGCCGCTCCTTGCTGCCGAGGGCGCCAAGCAAGACCTTAAAACCTTGACTGTGGGCGGCGGCAATCGTGCCACTGCCATCCGAAACACCATGCCTCACTTGCTTCTTGACCCAGGTCATGCCCGATCGCCTCATTAACCCAGCCGCCGTTCCATCGAAATTGGCGACATGGCCCCCCAGCGCGAAGCCGGCAATATTGGCGCTGCTCGGCAAAGCGGGCGCTGCTGGCGGCGCGGCAGCCGTATCAGCCGGCGCATCCGCTTCCGCTGGCGCGGGCGCTGGCGGCGGCGCGAATTGGGGCGGGACGTGAACTTCATCGCAAATGACGAACTCGGCCAGGTCATAGCTGACACGCACCTGATATTCCTTGCCCGAGACATCCAACAGGGTAAAAGTCCAGCCAAACAGGATATCGTTGCGCTTTTGCGGATGCGGAACAGCGGCAACGCAACTGTCGATGCCGAATGCGCCATAGAGCTGCCAGCTTGATGTGCTGCTCCAATTGTCTTCGTAATACTTCCAGCTAAGCAGCGTCATTGGGAGGTCGCGCACTTCATTGACGGCGTCTTTGGCTATAGACAAACCAAGCGTTAAGGGGTTGCCCGCTGGCGCTTGGGCGTCGACCTGCCTCAAACCCGAGGCGCTGATAATCAGCAGCGCCAGTAGCAAACAAGCCAAAAGGCGAATGGTCTTCGTACCACGGTTTATTAGCAGCATTCCCGTACCTCATTTAATACCTGCACTTTATCGAAAGCATAGCGAATTTTGCCAAGAATGCTATAGCTCGTTTGCTGCCGTCGGCCTGCCATCAGCTTGAGAAGCCAGGGCAGGACGAACGAGGGCCAGCGCGTCAATCACGAGGCAGGGAGAAGAAAAAGGTCGAGCCCTTGCCGAGCTGGCTCTTGACCGAGATTTCGCCACCATGCGCCGCCACGATTGCTTTGACCAGGTAAAGGCCGAGGCCCGTGCCATGCGTTCGGCTCGTCAGCTTATCATCGACGCGGTAGAAGCGTTCAAAGATTCTGTCTATCTGATCTTTGGCGATGCCGACGCCATCATCGCGCACGAAGATGGTCACGCTCTTTTCGGTGAAGCGCCCGCCAACGGTGATGGCGCTGTCATCCGGCGAATACTTGATGGCGTTGGTTAACAGATTCTCGATTACTTGGCGCAAGCGCGCTTCGTCGCCCGGCACCGCCGGGAAGTTATCAGAGAAGCTGAGCACGATCGGATGCTTGGTTTGGCTCTCTAAGCGAGCGGCTGTGCGTGCCGCCAGCGCCCGCAGATCGGTATCGGCGATGTTCAGCCGCAGCTCGCGGGTGGCTTGGATTTTGCTGGCTGTTAGCAGGTCTTCTACCAGGTTGGTCAGCCGGTCGGCTTCGTCTTCGATGATGGCTACATTCTCGCGGATGGTGTCCTTGTCCCAATCCACATCATCGCGGCCCAGCGTGCTGGCGTAGCCCTTAATGATGGCGATTGGTGTTCGCAGTTCGTGCTGCACGGTTGAGATGAAAACGGATTGCATTTCTTGCGCCTTGCGGAAATTGGTAATGTCGCGGACGCTGGCGATGATGCTCTCTAAGCCTCCCTCAGCCGTGAGCAGGGGCGCATAGGTAATGCCAAGGCTGATCGTCATGCCATCGCGGCGCAGCAGGTTGCCTTCGACGTAAATCGTATCTGCGCGCCTGGTCTTCGCTTCCGCGCTCGCCCAGCCGGCCGCAAGCGCGTCTTCAATATCGGGACCAGCCAGGGATTCCCAGACGACGATGTCGCTTTTGGGGCGGTCAATCGCATCGGCCGCGCGCCAGCCGGTCATGCGCTCAAAGGCGAGGTTCACGCGTTGGATGCTGAGGTCGGGCTTTAAGATGAAGACGCCGTCGCCGCTGTTGTTGAGGATGGCTTCCAGCCGTTGATGTTCCTGGTTGAGCGCGCCATAGAGCTGGGCGTTATTGACGGCGATGGCTGCTTGATCGGCGAAGCTCTGCAGCGTAACCAGATCTTCGGGTTGGATGCTGGTCTGGTAAGAGCGGAAGACGATCAGCAAGCCCAGTGGTTTCTTGGCGAAGACTAGCGGCATCGCGATCGATTGCGACAGGCGCGGGTCAACGACATCAGCCATTTCGCGCAATTTACTATTGAGAAAATCGCGACTCAACCCGCCCGCGTCTTGTGGGTTCATCAATTCTTGCAGCTTTTCATTGAGCTGCGGCACATCGTCGGCGGCGATGCCAGTGTAAGCGCGCAGGGAGAATCGGCCCTCGTGCTTGTCGCTTAGGGCGACGATGCCCACGCGGCCCGCCAACATAACTAGCGACGCGTGAAGCACACGGCGCAAGACCTCGCTCAGGTCCAGCTGAGCGGTTATAGCGCGGGTGATTTCCAGCAAGAAATCGCGCTGCTGCGTTCGAAGGTCCGGGCGCATCAACATAGCTAGATTGTATCAGGCCAGCGATTCGAAGCAATTGCAGCGGTCTGGAGCTGCGCCATCAGCTAAAAGCGCCGATCCAGCTCGCTGATGTCCAGATTGCCGCCATCGGTGGCAACCAGAGCGGCTGCGCCAACAAGGGCGACGTCATCGCCCAAAGCCGACCGCTCGATGCGCAAGTTGGCCGTGTAGGAGTCGTCCAGTACACGCTTGTGGACGGTACTGCGCAGCGGCGCGAAGAGCAGGTCGCCAGTTTTGCTGACGCCGCCGCCGATGACGATGACCTCGGGATTGAAAAGGTGCAAGATGGAAACGACGCCCAAGCCAAGCATCCGCCCCGCATGTGCCAGCTGCTCGATTGCCAGCTGGTCGCCAGCGGCCGCCGCGATACCAACTGCCTTGGCGTCAATGCGGTTTAGTTCGCCGCTGACCAAGCCAGAAACTGCCGACGTGGCGCCGCCTTGAAGCGCCCGCTTGACCCGGCGCGCAATAGCGGGACCAGCTGCCTCCAGCTCGACTGAGGATATGGTTCCATTTTCTAGGACGATGGGAATATGCCCGAACTCCCCGGCCAGCCCTTCGCGCCCCAAGAGCAATTTGCCATCGCAGATGATGCCGGCGCCGATACCCGTGCTGACGGTGATGTACGTGATGTGACGACAGCCTTGAGCCGCGCCCTTGGCGGCTTCGGCGAGAGCCGCGACGTTGGCGTCATTGCCGATGTAGACGGGCAGGTTGAACTCCGCTTGTATAATGTCGCGCAGCGGCACATCCAGCCAGCCGGGCAAATTAGGCGGCGCGACGATGACGCCGGTAAAGGGATTCAAGGGTCCAGGCGAAGAGATTCCAATGCCCAGGACGTCGTCGCGGCCGGCTGGCATAACCTTGCGGATATAAGCAATCATGCGCTCGATTGTTGGCTGCAGGCCGCGCTCAGCCCGTGTCAGCGTGTTTTCGCGCTGCAGCAAATTGAGATCCAGATCGTAGCGGGCGGCCCGAATCTGGGTGCCGCCCAAATCAACCGCGATAATCTGATTGCTCACTTTTTCCATTTCCTTTTTCCGCTCTATTCAAGCTGGCGCCTGCGGTCGAGACTGGCATCGCCTCGGCGCAGTTGAGACCCAAGCATCAACCCGACCTGACAACTTGTAGGCGATAATTGACGCTGATAGAATAACATGGATTGTGCCTAGAATTAAGTTAGTTGATGGTGGCGGCGGCGTCTGCTGATGGCTCGTGTAACGCCCATGCGGCGGCAATATCTGGAAATCAAGAGCCAGTATCCCGATTGCATTCTGATGTTCCGCATGGGTGATTTTTATGAGATGTTCGATGATGACGCCGAGGTAGCGGCGCGGGAGCTGGAAATCACGCTGACATCGCGCGCGCATCGCAAGGGCGGCGAGAAGATCCCAATGGCGGGTGTGCCTTACCATGCGGTGGATGGCTATATCGCCAAGTTGATCGAGAAAGGCTACCATGTCGCCGTCTGCGATCAGGTGACCGAGCCGACTGGGCGCGGCATCGTCGAGCGGGAAGTCACGCGGGTCTTGACGCCGGGCACAGTCGTCGAACCGGCTCTTTTAGACGAGGGCAAAGCCAATTACTTGATGGGCATTTTGCCGGTCGGCGATGTTGCCTCTGGCGAGTGGGCGCGCGCCGGCATTGCCTTCGCCGATATATCCACCGGGGAATTCAGCGCGACCCAATTCAGTGGCGACAATGTCGGCATGAGAGTATTCGAAGAGCTCTCTCGAGTGGAGCCGCGCGAGGTCATCATGCCGGAGAGCTGGGTGGAGCGCGGCGTCACCTTGCCCGCCGGCATCCATCTGAGCGCCGCCCAAGATTGGACCTTCGAATTCGCCGGCGCCGAGCAGCTTCTCTGCGATCAGTTTCGGGTGCGGACGCTGGATGGCTTCGGTTTGAAAGGCAATCATGACGCTGTGGCTGCGGCTGGCGGCGTACTTCAGTATTTGCGCAGTACGCAGAAACAATCACTCGAACAGCTCGTGGCGATTCGGTCTTATTCGACCGAAGCCTTCATGGTGCTGGATCAGTTCACGCGGCGCAACCTTGAGCTTATGACGACCATTCGCCAGGGCAAGACCAAGGGCAGCCTGCTTGGCCTGCTTGATCGAACCCTTACCCCGATGGGGGCGCGGCTGCTGCGTATCTGGCTCAGCCAACCGCTGCTCGAAATTGGGCGCTTGAACGCGCGGCTGGATGCGGTTGAAACTCTCGTGAGCGGCGAAATCCTGCGCGAGGAGCTGATGGCAGAGCTAAAGCAGGTGGGCGATATCGAACGGCTCACCCAGCGTATTGCGCTGGCTAAAGTAGGACCGCGCGATTTGATCGGCTTGAAGCATGCGCTAGCCGCCGTGCCGCGCCTGCGCGAGTTAATTGGCGAGCAGGCTTGCCTCACCGCCATTGTGGAGCGCCTCGATCCTTGTGAGCCCGTCTTCAATTTGATTGAATCGGCCATCAATGATGACGCGCCCGCGACCATGAATACAATCGGAACGATCCGCGCTGCTTACTCAGCGGAATTGGACGAAATCTTGCGGGCGTCGCAAGCGGCACGGGATTGGATCGCCAACCTCGAATCCCATGAAAGGCGCCGCACCGGCATCGCCAGCATCAAAGTAAGTTACAACAAGGTCTTCGGCTATTACATTGAGGTAACGAACGCCCATGCCGATAAAGTGCCGGCTGATTATGTGCGCAAGCAGACCCTGGTCAATGCCGAGCGCTATATCACGCCGGAGCTTAAAGAATATGAATCGCGGGTGCTGAGCGCGGAGGAAGAAATCTTGGCGGCCGAGCGCGAATTATTCGCCGATATCTGCCGCCAGATTGCGGGGTATCAGGAAACCTTGCTCCGAACCGCGCGCGCCATCGCCCATTTGGACGCTTTTCTGTCCTTGTCGATAGTGGCGGTCAACGAAGGCTATACACGCCCGCAGTTGACCGAAGACAGCCTGCTAGAGATTCAGGCGGGCCGGCACCCGGTGGTCGAGAAGTTATTGGAGAGCTCGACGCGTTACGTGCCGAATGACAGCCATCTCGATTTGGCATCGCGGATTCATATCATCACGGGTCCCAACATGTCGGGCAAATCGACCTATATTCGGCAGGTTGCGATTATCACGCTGATGGCGCAGATCGGCAGCTTCGTGCCGGCGGATTCGGCGACGATCGGCTTGGTCGATCGCATCTTTGCGCGTATCGGCGCCCAGGATGAAATCCATGCTGGGCAAAGCACCTTCATGGTCGAAATGGTAGAGACGGCGCGCCTGCTCTCTGGCAGCAGCCCGCGCAGCTTGCTCATCCTGGATGAGGTGGGCCGCGGCACGTCGACCTATGACGGCTTGGCGATAGCGCGATCCGTCATCGAATACATTCACAATAATCCGCGGCTCAACTGCCGAACGCTGTTTGCGACGCATTATCACGAACTCACCGAGCTGCCGAATATCCTGCCGCGCAGCGCCAACTTCAATGTCGCGGTAGCGGAGCAGGGCGATGATATCGTCTTTCTGCATCGTGTCTTGCCGGGCGGCGCCGACCAGAGTTATGGCGTGCATGTGGCGCAGCTGGCTGGCATGCCTCGTTCGGTGGTAGACCGGGCGCGGGAATTGCTCTTCCAGCTTGAAGCGGTCGGCAGTGATTTCTCGCTGCTCAAGCCGGCACCGCCGCATCAGCAGCTAAGTTTCTTTGATAAGCCTGAAAACCCAGCCCTAGCTGAATTGCGCTCGCTGGAGGTTGACGATTTGAGCCCGCTGGAAGCCTTGACCAAACTGTATGAACTCAAGCGGATGGTGGTGGAGGCTTAAGTGTTTTTCGCCAATACGATTGTCGTCGCCAGCCACCGCCGCTCGGGCATGCGCTGGACGATTGACGCGCTGCGAAACAATAGCGGGGATATCAACGATTCGTATATGTCCCTGGAGCAAATGGAAGCCGACCATGACGCGGCTATTCCATTGTCCAAGTTTCGCCGGCAGCTGCTGAATATGGAGGGCCGCGTGCTCATCAATGTGCATGACTTGCCCACGGCTGATTCGTGGAAAGGCTTGGACGAGCGGCTGTTCGCGCGCACCGTTTTGCAGCATTCGCCGACCATCTACGTGCATCGGGACGGCCGCGATGTGATGGTTTCGCTCTATTACTACATGCAGTCTTTCAGCGAGACCGTGCGCCATCAATCGTTTGCTCAGTTTCTGCGCGGTGAAGCGACGCCTGATGGCGAAGCATCGGCTTTAAGCCGGCCCGGCTATTGGGCGTTTCATGTGGAGTCCTGGCTGAAAAAGGACAATATGCTGGCGGTATCCTACCGCGAATTTGAAACCAGCTATGAAGCGACCGTGCGGAAATTGGCTGCCTTCCTGCAGGTTGGGCTTAACGAGCATTTGCAGCCGCTCTCCATGCCGGGACCGTCTGACGATGAATCGTTTCTCGGCGCACTGTTGGAAAGGCTTAGTCTTCGGCCTTGGCGCGGCGCGCTGGCTGCTCAAGGGCGCGTCGGCAAAAGTGGTGACTGGCGGAAGCTGTTCGACCGGCGCGATCGCGAATTCTTCATGAAAGAAGCGGGGGAGATGATGCGTCAGTTGGGCTATGCACAATGATCGTCGTTCAAAAGCCGCCAGCATGCAAAGTGGCGCTTACCCTTACGAATAGCTGATCAATTCTCTTGTGATAGCGCCGCTTCCGGGCGTGGCGCGGGGATTTCCGCTTCCTCTTCGCGCAGGATGCCTTCGGATAACAATACACGCTTGAAGGAAACAATCGCCACTTCAATCATGTCGAGGCTGGGCTCGTTGGTAGTCAAGTGTTGCAGCGCCAAATTGGGCTGGATCATGAAACGGATCCAGGGCTTTTCAAGATTGGATGCCGTATATTTCAGAAACTCGTAGGCGACGCCGGCGATGACTGGGATGAAGAGCACGCGCGAGAGAATCAACAAAGCGAAGGGTGGGCGGCCAATAAGCGAAAAGAGCAGGACGCTGACGAATACCACCGTCAGCAAAAAGGCAGTGCCGCAGCGCGGGTGCTCAATCGCATGGTCTCTTACCACCTCTGGCAGCAGCTCGTCACCAGCTTCGTAGGCGTTAATCGTCTTGTGCTCGGCGCCGTGATAAGCGAAGATGCGCCGGCCGTCTCTCGTGCGGCCGACGAACCAGATATAGACCACGAGGATCGATAGCTGCACGATTCCTTCAATCAAGTTGATGAGAAAGGCGTCCAGACCAATTGGCAGCGCCTCATAAGCGAGGAAGTTGCTTCGTTCCGCTTCGACAGCGATCTCCTTGCCATCGGCGTCCACGACGATTTCCTGCGCGACCGTGCTCAAGCCCAGCAGGTTGCCGATGCCGGTAGCGGCTGCGGTTGGCAATAGAAAAAAGATGCCGACGCCAATCAGCATGGAGACAGCGATCGTCGCCCAGCCGATCGGACCGTTGAAGCTAATGTCCTCTTCTTCATCCAGCGCGACATCAGCCGACCACATCAAGGCGCGGATGCCTAAGCCCAGCGCGTCCCACAATCCGATGAGCCCGCGGAGGAATGGCGTTTTGGCGATGCGCCCCCGATATAGGCGCGCGCTGAGAGGCTGCTCGTGAATGACAATCTCGCCCTGGGGGTTGCGCGCGGCGACCGCCATCGAATGCGCCCCGCGCATCATGACACCCTCGATAACGGCTTGCCCACCGTAAGAGAATTTCAGTTCGCCGGCTTCTCGTTTCTTTGGCTTCTGCAAAGTATCCCCCTGGGGCGATTGACTTATCTCAATATACGCGTCGGGTGCGCGCCGGTCAAGTTCTAACAGCAGCGCCTTAGGGCGCGGCCGGGCGGATGTCTAGCAAGTGCAATTGGAGGCTGCGCCGGCCTCGCCACTGGTTAATCTCGGCATGATAGGCGGCGTCGATTCGGCGCGGCATCTGTTGTGCCCAGTCGCCCAAGCCGAACCCGATCGCATCCACTTTCGCGCCGCCATCATTCGCGACCTTGAGCTTGAGATGCCGCCCGCCCTCGCCAACTCGGCGACACTGAAGGACGCGCAGGCCGCTGGTCAAGAAGGCGCCCCGTTCGTTGTGGTAGCCGGTTGGCTCAAGCAAGTCAAGCTCCGCCAGCAGCTTTTCGTCCAATTCTTCGAGCTGTATTTCGCTGTCAATCTGCAGTTCTGGCACAAGATCAAGCCCACGCAAGGAGGCGGCCGCTTTTTGCTCAAGCGCTTGTCTCAAGACATCAATGTTGCTGTTGTGAACGGTGAAACCGGCGGCCATAGCATGCCCACCGTGCCGCAGCAGCAGGTCGGCGCATTCATCCAAAGCCTGGGTGATGTTGAATTCTGGGATGCTGCGGCAGGAGGCGCGGCTCTGCTCGGCGCCAATTTCCAGGATCACGGCCGGTCGATAAAAGGTTTCGCAGAGCCGGCCCGCAACTAAACCAAGGATACCGGCTTGGATGTTCTCATCGCCGGCGAATATCAGCGGCTCGGCGCCGGCTTCAGCGATCTGCTCGCTGATGGCGGCTTGCGCTTGGCGCGTCAGATGCTGGCGCTGGGCATTGAGCGCCTGCAATTCCAAAGCGCGCGGCATCGCGTCTTCGATTGATTCCGACGCGAGCAAGTTGTAAGCCGCCATCGCCGATTGCAGGCGGCCGGCCGCGTTGATGCGCGGACCCAAGCCAAAGCCGATGTCGCTGGCTTTGATTTGCCCGGGTTTCAAGCGGGCCACCTGGGCTAGCGCGGCGATGCCAGGGCGCCGCAATTCGTTGATCGTTGCCAAGCCCTGCTTCACCAGCCGCCGGTTCAAGCCGACATTCAGCGGTATTACATCAGCGACCGTGCCCAGCGCGACCAGGTCCAGCAAATCCGATTCGCGAAAGCCGGCTGGGTAGCTGTCCCGATTGTTCATCCAGCGGTGAATCAAGAGCGCTTTGGCGAGCATGTAGGCGACCCCGACGCCAGCCAAGCGCGCTTCGCCGGGGCAATCCTGGCGCTGTGGATTAATCACCGCCAGCGCCGCGGGCAATTCAAGCCCGATAGAATGGTGATCGGTAACGATTATGTCGAGGCCCCCGCGCCTGCCAGCCTCGACTTCCATAATGGACCGTATCCCACAGTCAACCGTGACGACCAGCCTGATGCCGCGCCGGGCCAGCTTCTCCAGCGCGGTCCGGTTCAGCCCGTAACCCTCGACTGCCCGGTCTGGTATGTAGGGTGTGACGACGCCGCCCAGCGCCATCATGGTCTGCGCCAGCAGCGCCGTCGCGCAGACGCCGTCAGCATCGAAATCGCCATAGACGGCAATCGGCTCTCGCTCGGCAATGGCGCTGTTAATGCGCGCGACAGCGGCGTCCATGTCTTTCATTTGAAAGGGGTCTTCGCTAAGGGCTCGCCCAGTGAGGAATTCGCGGGCGGCTCGCGGCTCATCAAAACCGCGGTTGAATAGCAGCTGCGCAAAGATTGGGCTGAAGCCGTGGTAGCGGTCCAGGCGCTCGGCGGGGGCGCGCCGCGCCAGCAGCCACTGCTTTTGTATCATAGACCGCGCTCGGATATTCCCCTAGAATGATGGCTCAATACTAACATCATGGTGATTGAGGCGCTATGGCAAAGATAGTCTTCATGGGTACGCCTGATTTCGCCGTACCGAGCTTGACCGCGCTAATGGAAAGGCACGATGTGCTTGGCGTGGTCACTCAGCCCGATCGACCGGCGGGCCGCAAGAGAAGCCTGCGCGAGTCGCCGATTAAAGTGCTCGCTCGCGACGCTGGCATCCCGGTCATTCAGCCGCAGCGCATACGCGACTCGGCTTCGATGGTGGCTCTGGGCGCTTGGGATGCGGACTTGTATGTGGTTGCCGCCTACGGGCAGATATTGCCGCAAGCGCTGCTGGATTTGCCTAGCCAGGGCACGGTGAACGTGCATGCTTCGCTGCTGCCACGCTGGCGCGGCGCCTCGCCGATTCAGGCGGCGATACGGGCGGGCGACCGCCAGAGCGGCGCCACCATTATGTTGGTTGAGGCTGGGCTGGATACGGGCCCGCTGCTGGCAAAGCGGGCGCTGCCCCTGGCATCTGACGAAACGAGCCAGAGCCTGCACGACAAGTTAGCGCTGCTCGGTGCGGAGCTGCTGGCTGAGACCTTGCCTCGCTATTTATGTGGCGCGATCGAGCCGCAGGCGCAGGACAGCTCGCTCGCCACCTACGCGCCGCAGATCAAGAAGGAAGAAGGCAGCATAAATTGGGCTTGCTCAGCCAGCGCAATTGAGCGATTGGTGCGCGCCTTCACACCTTGGCCCGGCGCCTACACAAGCTGGCGGGGCCGGCAGCTGCGAATATTGGCGGGCAACCGCGGCGAAGGCAGCGCTGAAATAGGGCAGGTAATTCTGCAGGGGGACCTCATCGCAATCGGCACCGGCGCTGGGCTTTATTACCCGACGAGGCTGCAACTGGCTGGCAAGCGAGCATTGCGCATTGCCGACTTTGTCAACGGCTACCATGATTTCGTTGGCTCGCAACTGGGCTTCTGAGCCAAGCGGGCAAGTTTTGCGCGCTGCCTGCGGCGCTGCCTAAGATCACCGTTGCCAAGAGCCACAAACGGTCGGCCATGAATGAAATGAATCTCGACTCAGAGCGCCACCCCTTTTTGCATCACCCCAATCGAACGATTCTAGGCTTATCGCTGCCGATTCTCCTGTCTCTCATCGCCGAGCCCTTAACCGGGTTGGTTGATACCGGTTTTGTCGCGCGCCTGGGGGCGGTGCCATTGGCTGCCCTCGGCGTCGGCACTGGCGCCTTGTCAGCCGTCTTCTGGATCTTCAACTTTCTCGCTATCGCTACCCAGACCGAGGTGGCGCAGACCGTCGGCCGCGGTGATCTGGCGGGCGCGCGAAAAGCGGTAAGCCTGGCGCTTTGGCTTGGCGCGGGGGTCAGCCTGCTGCTGGGCGGCTTGCTCTATGCGGGCGGAGCCAGCATCGCGGCGGCATTAGGGGCGGAGGGGGCGGTGCATGAGTTGGCGACCGAGTATATTCGGCTGCGGCTGCTTGGCGCGCCGGCGGTTATCGTGGTCATTGTGGGCTTCGGCGCGCTGCGGGGCATACAAGATATGCAGACGCCGCTTTGGATCGCGCTCGGCATCAACCTGGCTAATATCTTGCTGGACTTTATCTTCATTTTTGGCTGGGGCATGATTCCAGCGCTGGGTGTCGCTGGTGCGGCGCTGGCGAGCGCGGCGGGCCAGTGGCTGGGCGCGGTTTGGATGCTGTGGGAATTGCAGCGGCGTATCGGGCTGAGCTCTGAGATCAGCTTGCGCGATGGCTTTAAGCTAATGCGAGTCGGGCGGGATCTCTTCATTCGCTCAGCCTCGTTGACGCTCTTCATTTTATTCACCACCCGCGTCGCAACGCAAATGGGCGCGGAAGCTGGCGCGGCACACCAAGTGATCCGACAAGTTTGGTTCTTCACGGCACTGGTTACCGAGGCCCTGGCCACGACGGCGCAGAGCCTGGTTGGCTATTTCATCGGCTCGGGCCGCCTGCAATATGCCAGACGCGTAGCGCTATCGACAACGCTTTGGAGCCTGGCGACCAGCTTAGCCATGCTGCTTATCATGTTGGCCTCTACACCATTTGCGCTTAGGGCTTTCGTTCCGGAGGCTGCGGCATCGGTCTTCTACGGCGCTTGGCTCATCGCGGCCCTGTCACAGCCGCTGAATGCGCTGGCTTTCGTCACCGACGGCATTCTTTGGGGCGCCGGCGATTATCGCTTCCTGCGAAACGCCATGATGATGGCAACAGCCTGCGGCTTGCTGGGCTTACAAGTGATCGCGACGGACCAAGCGGAAGCCTTCAGCAGCGTCTGGCTGATGACCCTGCTTTGGATCGGCATCCGCGCCTTCTGGGGCTTGGCGCGTCTCTACCCGGGCATTGGCGACAGCCCATTTCGCCCGAGCCGCTTGCGAGCGGGGGCCGGGGGCTGAGCAGCCTGGCAAGCAATCACGACTCGCCTGCTGCCGATAATTCGCCGAAAGCTATAGCAGATGCTGGATCGCCTCGCGCTCCGAAAGCAGTTCGGCTTGCGAGTCCTTAATCTTGGTTATGGCGTATTCGCTGAGTTCAAGACCGGGCACAGCCGAGACTATGCCATCGGCGGACCTTCGCAAGGGGAAGGAGTAGATCAGCCCGTCGGCGACGCCGTAGGGATTGCCATCGCTGGCTATGGCGGCGCTAAAGCAATCGCCGGCCGCAGTCGGCTTTATCAGCCTGCGAATGGTATCGAGGGCGGCGTTGGCGGCGCTGGCGGCTGAGCTTTTGCCACGAGCCTTGATGATGGCGGCGCCTCGCTCTTGCACCGTCGACATAAATTCGCCTTCCAGCCAGCCACGATCATTGATGACTGACTCGGCTTGCTGCCCATTGATGAGCGCATGTTCGAAGTTCGGGAACTGCGTCGAGCTATGGTTGCCCCAGATGGCGAGATTGCTGACCGCGCTGACTGGGGCGGCGGCTTTCCGCGCTAGCTGGGCTTTGGCTCGGTTCTCGTCCAGGGCGGTCATGGCGAAGAAGCGCTCGGCGGGGATGTCGGGCGCATTGGCTTTGGCGACCAGGCAATTGGAATTGCAGGGATTCGCAACTGTCAGCACGCGAATGTCACTGGCGGCATGTTGATTCAAAGCCCGTCCCTGCGCGACGAAGATGGGTCCATTGGCGGCGATGAGGTCACTGCGATTCATGCCCGGTCCCCGGGGCCTGCCACCCACCAGGATCGCCCAGTTGGCCCCTTGGAAGGCGACATTGGGGTCATCGGAAATATTGATATCCTGCAGCAGCGGCTGGGCGCTGTCTTCCAGTTCCATCACCACGCCACGCAGGGCATCCATCGCGGGCGGGATCTCAAGGATACTCAGCGCCACTGGCTGCTCGGCGCCGAAGACTTCGCCATTGCCAATACGAAAGAGCAAGCTGTAGGCGATCTGGCCCGCGCCACCGGTGACCGCCACTCGAATAGGTTCTGTCATACGAAAGTTTCCTCTCCAGTTCATTCTTGCCAAAACAGGCGCGATTGTAGCGGAAATCCGCTCTCTTGTTCAGTATCGTTCCTGCCTAGCGCGTCTCTTGCGGCTGCTCGGCAAAGGCGCTAATCTGCCAAATGTCCTCAAAACGTTCCAGGGTCGTGATGGAGGCATTCTTCATCGCTTTGACAGGCAACCTGACGAACATCGATGCGAGCAGGATCATCATCGCCGAGCTATGCCCGACGATGGCAAGCGTATTCAAATGGGGCTGGCTCGTGATGTCATCCCAAGCGGCCTGCATGCGGCGCTGCACATCAAGCCGCGATTCGCCAGCCGGGACGCGATAAGGGCGGTATCCCGCTTCCCATTTCCGGTAGGCGGCGGGGAACCGTGCTTCAACTTCAGCGAAGGTATGCCCCTCAAAATCGCCGAATGCGATCTCAGCCAGGCGCTCATCTTCATGCAAGGCTTGCCCCAGAGCCGCGCCGATAATCTGCGCCGTCTCCAGCGCGCGCGACCGCGGGCTGCTGTAGATCGCATCTAGCGGGATTGTTTGCAGGTAATTCGCCAGCGCTTTCGCTTGTGAACGCCCGGTTTCATTTAAGGGAACGGGCAGCGCCCCTTGCAGCCGATGTTCAAGATTGAAATCCGTCTGTCCGTGACGGATGAATAAGACTTTATTTGCGCTCATCGGGCTCCCTTAGGCTTGACGGAAAGGCGGGCAAAAGGCAGAATAAGTTCGGCGCAGGAGTGTAGCATGGTAGAAGGCGATAATCGAGTGACAGACGAAGAGAGCGGCGGGCCAGCCCAGCCAAACAAATGGATGCCATATGGATTGGCGATGGTCGGTGGCGTTGGCATGACGCTGCTGATTTTAGGCGCTGGCATCGGTGTCATTTATGGTGCCAGCCTGGACGCGCAAGCGACGCATTCGATTGGCTTGGCCCTAGTCGCGGGGATGTTCTTGCTCATCCTTGCCATTGGGTTCTGGCTGGGTTGGGCGCGCCCCTTTGAAGGCTTTGATGATATCAATGTTCCAGCGGAACCTGAGCATCATTAAAGCGCCAAGATGAAACGAAAAACTGAGGTTCCCCGGCAGCCCATCTCCGAGTGTGTTTCCGCTGTGGTGACTGAGCTTGACGGGCAGGCGCTGCTTTCGGCTGGTCGCTTGAGCGAGGGCGAGGCAGTTGCTAGCGGCGACCTGATAATTCGCTATGGCATCACATTTCTGGGCAAGCCGCAACTGTCCATCGTGCCGCATTTGCTAGTTGCCGATTATGGCGAATTGCTAACTGGCGAGGCGGCTTGGGCATTCTTGATGAGCAGCGCGCACCGGTACCCGAGGGCTGATGTCTGTGGCTGGCTCAATGATGGAAGGGACGAGATGGTCCTGCTCAAACAGCTAGACTTCGATTATCCATTTGATGTCTTTGTCTACCAACAGATTCAAGATGAGCAGCCGCTGGCGAAACTGTCCGCCTTGGTAGCGCCTGATGCGCCGCCCTACCCGCAACGGCTGCTGCAGCGCCTGCCACGTTTCGAAAGTTTGAAGGCTTGGCGGCGGCATGAGTGAGCTGGATTCAATCTTCAGCGATGACTGGGGCGACGATCATCGCTCGGGTCTGGTCGCGGTGCTTGGCAAGCCCAACGTCGGCAAATCCACCTTGATCAACGCGATCCTGCAGCAGAAGATCGCCATCGTTACTGCCAAGCCACAGACCACCCGTCAGCGCCAATTGGGCATTCTGACCAATGACCACGCGCAAATTCTCTTCATTGATACGCCTGGCTTGCATAAGCCCAAGTCAGTCTTGGGCACTTACATGGTCGGCGTCGTACATGATGCGCTGAAAGACGCCGATGTCGTCTTATGGCTGCTTGATGCGTCGGCGCCACCGACAAGTGGCGACCGAAATATCGCCGCGCTGCTGGCGCAGATTGTGCCCAAGACGCCGCGCATCCTCGCCTTGAACAAGCTTGACTTAGTCCCCGATAAGTCGGACTATTCGGCGCATTTGGCGCTTTGCGAGCACCAGCGCGCGCTGCCGATCAGCGCCAAGCAGAGACGGGGCCTTCCCGAATTGATTGACTGTTTGGTTCCCCTGCTGCCGCGTGGCCCGCGCTATTACCCGGCGGAGCAAGTGAGCGAAACCAATCTAAGATTCATCGCGTCTGAGATCATTCGCGAGCGCATCATCGAGCTCACCAGCGACGAAATCCCCCATGCGGTGGCGGTGGAGATTACTCGATTTCGGGAAAAGAGCCGCGTCACCCAAATCGAGGCGTCGATTTATGTCGAGCGCGGCTCGCAGAAGGGCATCATCATCGGCAAGGGTGGGGGGATGATCAAGCGGATCGGCCTTGAAGCGCGCGCGGAATTGGAAGCGCTGCTCAAGACGAGGGTGAATCTGGAAACGCGCGTCAAGACACAGAAGAATTGGCGCAGCAATGCGGAATTTATGCGGCGGATTGGCTATCGCTTGCCCAAGCGCGGGCGTGATTAAGCAGGTTGACCGGGCTGCAGGCAGCGCCTGGCGGCGGCGATATCAGCCTGTATTTGCTTCACCAGCTCGTCTATGCCGCTGAACTTCCGCTCTGGGCGCAGCCTTTGCGCGAAGGACAGCTCCAAGCATTCGCCATAAATGTCACGATCGAAATCCAGCAAGTGCGCCTCGATGGTTACAGTGTCGCCAGCGAAGGTGGGGCGGTTGCCGATGTTGGTCGCCGCTTGATAGGTTTCGCCGCCGATACGCGCCCAAGTGGCGTAGACGCCATTCGCCGGGATAATCTGCTCCGCCCAGACTTTGAGATTCGCTGTCGGCAGGCCAATCGCGCGCCCGCGTCCGTCGCCGCTGACGACCGTGCCGGCCAAAGCATAGGCGCGCCCCAGCATGGAATTGGCTGCCTGCAGGTTGCCAGTGCGGATATGGTCTCGAATGGACGAGCTGCGGATGAGTTTGCCACCGGCTGGCAGGCTTATCAAGTCAATCGCGCGAACCTCAAAGCCGCGCTTTTCGCCCTGCGCGCGCAGGTGGCGAACATCGCCCTCGCGTTGATAACCGAGCGCAAAATCGACGCCCACCCACAATTCCTTAATTCTTAATTTCTTGATGAGAAGATCAATAAACCTGGCCGCCGGCAGCTGACGGGTCTCGTCGTCAAAGGGATGGGTGACGACCCGGTCAAGTCCCAGGTCCAGCAGCAGCTCAGCCCGTTTCTCCGGCGTCGTCAGGTAATAGCGTGCCTCAACTTGGTCAAGGACTTTGTCCGGGTGCGGGAAAAAGCTAAGCGCCACCGCGAGGCAGCCTGAAGCGCGGGCGCCATCAACAAGGCGCTGGATGAGCTGTTGGTGGCCCCGATGCACACCGTCAAAGACGCCGATAGTCAGCAGCGAATCGGAATCGAGCTGTGCGTCGTTCAAATGGCGCAGGTGCTTCATCACGGTATCAGATCGCATTGTTTGGCTGCGATTCTATCAAGATCTGTCTGGGAATACTTTGTGCGGTTTCCACAGTTCGGCGCGGGCTTCGAGAATTGCGACAAGTTGATTCGCTTCATCATAGGCGAATACGCTGCGATCGGCGATATCGGGTTGGCGGCGAATGCTGCGTCCGTAGCGCAGTTCCTTGATTTCGTCGCTCTTGAGTTGGATGTGGGTATAATCTCTGAGCGCGTCGCTGGGCGCCGTGATGCGCTGCAGCCATTCGCCGCTGCTGGTAATCGCGTCCAGCGGCAGGCTGTCTCGCAGTTGGAATGCGCCGCTGGCGCTGCGAGTCAAGCCCGATAGCATGCCGCCGACCCCCAAGGCATTGCCCAAGTCATGAGCCAGGCTTCGGACATAGGTCCCGGCGCCGCACTCAATCTCCAGCGCCAGCACTGGGTTGCGCCAGGACAGGACTTTGATGGCATGCACGGTGACTGCGCGCGGTTCTCGTTTGATGGTCTGCCCTTGCCGCGCCAGTTCGTAGAGCTTCTTGCCCCCCACTTTTACCGCGCTGTACATCGGCGGCTTCTGCTTGATATCGCCGATGAAATCCCCCAAAGCCCGCTCAATATCGGAGCGAATGATCGGGTCGGCGCATTGGCGTGCTAGGATATCGCCGGCGGCATCGTAGGTTGTTGTGCTGATGCCCAATGTTATCTGCGCCTGGTAGGTCTTTCGCCCGCGCATGACGTATTCGCTAAGTCGGGTAGCCGCACCCAGACAGATGACCAATACGCCGCAAGCCAGCGGATCCAGCGTGCCGGCGTGGCCCACTTTGCGGGCGCCGGTAAGCGCGCGGTAGTGCCGCCGCACCTGCGCGACCACGTCATGGCTAGTCAATTGAAGCGGTTTGTTGAGGTTGAGAAAGCCGGTGGAGGGCATATCACTCAATCGTGGCGGATCCTTCGGCGACGACTTGATGCGCCAAGGGCAGCACGACCGCCTGAACTTGCTGCAATGTGCCCTCCAAGGTGCAGCCGGAAGCCAGTGTGTGCCCCCCGCCACCCAGTTGAAGCGCCAGGCTGGCGACATCGTAACCGGCTTTGGCGCGAAAACCGACCTCGACCCTTCCCGCGGGCAATTCCTTAAACACGATCGAGACTTTGGCTTGATCCACCGTCACCAGGTAACTGACCAACCCGCCGTCCCCCGCTTTCTTCAAACCAACCTGGCACAAATCGCGCTGACTGATTGTGGCGTAAATCAAGCCGTCTTGCAGCCGAACGCTTGGCAGCGCCCGTTTCCAGAGTTCGACTTCTTTGTAGGCTCGGCGATTGAGCGTCCGCGCCATAATCTGCGCAAGCGGCGCGCCCGCGCTCATCAAGTGCTGGGCAATTTCGAGCGTGCGGCTGCTGGTGGCGTTGATGCGAAATCCCTGCGTATCGGTGACTAGACCAGTCAGCAGCGCGTAGGCAGTCGCCGGGCTAATCTCTGCCCCGAGGTACAAAAGAAAGTCATAAACAATTTCGACAGCGGCAACCGCCTTGGGCCGGATTAGGTGGATATCGCCGAAGCGCGTATTGGTTGGGTGATGATCGAGATTGATAACCCGCTTGCTATGCGCCAAGCCATAAGCGCCGGCGCGGCCGATGCGCCCAATATCACTGGAATCGAGCGTGATCATCAGGTCGAATTTGCCGGCGTCGACGATGGGCTTCACCGTGTCGCTGCCGGGTATGAAGCGCAGCTCCGGCGGGACGCCATCGTCTACCGCCGCCGTGACCCGCTTGCCCAGCGCCTTTAGTGGAGCGCTCATGCCTAGCAAGGAGCCAATCGCGTCGCCATCGGGCGCGATGTGAGTGACGAGCAGGATCGAGCGGGCGCTGGCGATTGCCTCAGCCGCTGCCTGCCACTGTGGCTCAGCGTGCTGGGTCGTCTTCTTGGCGGTCATCGTCAGTGGTTTCTGCTGGTATATCAAGGCTGGCGATGATGGCGTTGATGCGATCGGCTTGCGCCAGCGAATTGTCCCAATAAAAGTGCAGCTCGGGCGTATTGCGCAGTCGGATTCGTCGGCCAACTTCGCGGCGCAAAAAACCGCCCGCCCGCCGCAAGCCTTGCATCACTTGGGCTTCGCGGTTCTCGTCGCCCATCGCGCTGACATAGACTTTGGCGTACATCAGCTCAGGATCGAGCGATACTTCGGTAACGGTTATGTCTTGTAGGCGGGGGTCGGATATCTCGCGCAAGAGCAGTTGGCTGAGGATTTGGTGTATTCGTTCGCTTATTCGCGCCCGTTTGACTGACATGCGGCTGCCTCAGCTAACCCGCTCGCGCACAAAGAATTCGATGACATCGCCTGCTTCAAAGTCGTTAACCCCGTCCAAGCCGATACCGCATTCGAAGCCTGTGCGCACCTCCCGCACATCTTCTTGGAAGCGCCTGAGCGAAGAGACGCTAACATTGTCATGGATGATGGACCTTCCCCGTCTCACGCGCGCCCTTGCATTGCGCCGCGCCTCGCCACGGCGGATGACGCTGCCGGCGATGACGCCGCTGCGGGGAACTCTGAAGGTTTGCAGCACTTCTGACTCGCCGATGACGCGATTGACGAACTTCGGCTCCAGCATTCCGTGCAATGCGAGCTCAATGTCCTCAAACAACTTGTAGATGATGTTGTAGCGTCGAATTTCTACACCTTGCGCCTCGGCTGATGCCTGGGCGGCATTATCCGCGCCGACATTGAAGCCGAAGATGATGGCTTTGGACGCGCTGGCCAGCATGACATCGGATTCGGTGATTCGCCCAACTTCCTGGCGCAAGACGCGCACGGCGATGCCTTCTTCATTGCGCTCGGAGATATTGACCAACTCGTCGGTGATTGGTTGGATCGACCCTTGCACATCGGCTTTGAGGATCATCGAGAGTTCTTTTGCCTCGCCGGTCTGGAATTGGGCGAGGAAATCTTCCAGGGTCATCGATGGTTGCGCCTGCCCGCCATACTCTCGCGCTCGCTGTTGAACACGGCGCTCTTCCGCGATGCTGCGCGCGGTCTTTTCGTTGGGCCTAATTTCGAACATAAGTCCCGGCGGTGGCGGCGAATCGAGACCGAGCACAGCCACCGGCATGGATGGGGTGGCGCGCTTAACCGGGTTGCCGGCCGAATCAAACATGGCTTTTACCCGTCCGTAAGACGTGCCAGCAACAATGCTGTCACTCAATTTCATCGTTCCGTTCATCACCAGCAAGGTCGCCATCGTGCCGCGGCTTTTGTCGATCTCGGCTTCGACAACAGAGCCACGCAGAACGCCATTGGGATTAGCGACAATCGCGTTCTCATCGGCGACAAGCAGCAGCGCCTCGAGCAAGTCCTCGACGCCTTCGCCCGACAAGGAATTGACCGGCACCATAATCGTGGCGCCGTCCCAATCGTCGGGGATCAAGTCAAGATCTGCCAATTGCTGCTTGACCAAATCGGGATTGGCATTGTTTCGATCTATTTTAGTGATTGCCACAACCAGCGGCACATTAGCAGCGCGCGCGTGATCGATGGCTTCCCGCGTCGTCGGCATGACGCCATCATCAGCGGCGACCACAAGAATGGCAATATCCGCGCCATGGGCGCCGCGGGCGCGCATCGCCGTGAACGCTTCGTGGCCCGGTGTATCCAGGAAGGTTAAGATCTGCCCGCCGTGCCGCGCTTGGTAAGCGCCGATGTGCTGTGTAATGCCGCCGGCTTCACCTTCGGCGACGGCCGTTTTGCGAATCGTATCAAGCAGAGTTGTCTTTCCGTGATCTACATGTCCTAGAATTGTAATAATGGGTGGGCGGCGCGTTAAGTCGGCGGGCGATTCGCCCTCGAACATCGCGCTCCATTTTTCTTCGCGCTGCTCGGCGCGCTCTTCCTCTTCACGGGCGGCGGCCACAGCGCTGGCGGAGTGCGCGCTGAAGCCCAGCTCCTCAACGACAATCGCCGCGGTGTCGAAATCAATCTGCTGATTGATCGACGCCATGATGCCATTCGATATTAAGGTCTTCATGACGTCAATGGGGCTGCTGTTTATCAGCTCGGCCAATTCGCGAACTGTCAGATAATCCGGAATGAGGATAATCTTAGAAGCTTCTGCCATACCTACCTCCTTCATTTTCACGCGCATCTGAGGCAGGAGGGGGCCTTCCTGCCTCCGCTAGCGGTGTTGCATCATGATGGTGTCAGCTGCCGCAGGTAATCACGGTCATCATTGCTCAATTCTCGACGTAGCGCTTTGCTGACGATGAGGCGCGTAGCGGCTTGGCGCCAGCAGTTTGCCTCAGCGCAGAGATACGCGCCGCGTCCCCTCATCTTGCCCGATTTGTCAACCTGCAGCTTTTCGCCGGCGAATACCAGTCTTGTCAAATCGCGTTTGTCTTTCTTGGCGCGACACACGACGCAGCTGCGTTGCGGTCGATGCTTGCCTGTCATCTTGCGCCTCTAGGACTTTGCTAATAGTCGTAATCTTCCCAGGTCTCTTCAGCATCCCAACTGCCGCGTCTTCCTTTGCGCCGCCGCTTGGCGATGACCTCGCCGCTTTCTTCATCGAGGACAAGCTGACGCCGCCGCTGACGGTCTTGGCGCCGCTGCTGTTTGCCCTTTTGCCGCTCAAGCTCAAACTGGCGCTCGCCTTCGTCTTCGCTGAAGGGGGCTTCGGCGGCGCGCTCTTCCCGCTGTTTGTCTGTTTCTATTGCGGGCGTCTCCACTGGTGCTGGAACTTCGGCGACTGCCGCTTCAGCTTCGTCAACTGCCGAAGCCGGCTCGGCTGGGCTTTCCGCAGCGATAGGCTGGCCAAAGGCATCCAGCAAGACCTCAGGCTGGCTGTCATCCGCCTCAGCCTCGTCGGCTGTCGTTTCATCGCTGGCGGTCTCTTCCGCCTGCGCCTCGGTCGCCTCATCCAGTGCCGCTTCTTCATCGTCTTCAATCGAGAATGCTTCAGCCAGCAGTTGATCAAGATCAGCCGCGTTGATGATATCAAGCGCCGCCTGCAGCTCAGCCATCGGCTCATCTTCCAGCTCGGCGAAGCGGCGGCTGAGCAAGTCTTCATCGACGGCGCAAACGAGCATGACTTCGCCGATATTCTCGAATGGTTCAAGAATGTCGAGCATCGCCTGCGATATCGCCAAGACATCCAGCGGCAATTCAAACAATTGTGGCGCAAGCCGTTCGCGCGCCGCCTTACGCTGTTGCAGGTAAGTGCTATGCGACTCATCGCGCTGTTCTTGCAGCAGCTGCTCGACAATGCCGGCAAAGCGAGCGAGCGATTTGTACTCTTCCGGCATCACGGCGAGTTCCAGGCGTTTCTTTTCCATGATGCGCAGGGACTCGGCAATCAGATCGGCATGGCGCTGCACCAAGGTATCAAGCGGGGGAATCTCGAGATTCTCCAAGGCGCCTTGCACGGTTTCGGTCACGCTCTTGATGTCAATGCGCCAGCCGGTAAGCTTGGCTGCTAGGCGCGCATTTTGTCCCTCGCGTCCGATTGCCAGCGACAGCTGATCATCGGGCACAAGCACGACCGCCGTCTTCCCGTCAACCGGGTCGTCATCGAGGTAGACGCCGGTGACGCGGGCTGGGCTCAAGGCTTTGGAGATGAAGGCGACCGCGTCGTTATTCCACTCGATGACGTCAATCTTTTCGTTGTGAAGTTCCTTGACGATGTTTTGGATGCGAATGCCACGCATGCCGACGCAAGCGCCGACTGGGTCAATCCCGTCTTGCAGCGCCGCAACCGCGACCTTGGAACGGTGCCCAGCCTCGCGGGCGATATTCTTGATTTCAACTTGCCCGTTGTATATCTCGGGGACTTCGTATTCCAGCAGGCGGCGGAGCATGCTGCGATGCGCTCGGCTGACCAGGATTTGCGGTCCTCGATTGCTCTTTGTCACTTCGACAACAAAGACCCGGATCTTCTCGTGCGTGCGGTAGCGCTCCCCCGGGATTTGATGCTGCCGCGGCAGATCAGCCTCAGCGCGGCCCAAGCTGAGGGTTACTTTTCTCGCGTTGGTGCTTTGCACGGTGCCCGTGATTAAATCGCCTTCACGGTTGATAAATTCGTCGTACAGCGCGGTGCGCTCAGCCTCGCGGATTTTCTGCAAGATCACTTGTTTCGCTGTCTGGGCGGCGATGCGCCCGACATTTCTGGATGTGTGATCGACCTGCACCATGACAACATCATGCAGCTCCGCCTCGGGCTCGTAAAAGCGGGCCCGCTCCAGCGTGACCTCGGTGGCTTCGTTCATCACATCGTCGACGACTTCTTTCTCGACGTATACTTTTTGCCGGCCGGTATCGGGATCGATTTCCGCTTCAATCGCCTGGGCTGAGCTTGCGCCTGTATCTTTGCGATAGGCTGATACCAGCGCGCTCTGAAGCGCATCTAGGATGATGCCTTCTGGCAAGGCGCGAACATCCCGTATTTCCCTGAATGCCGTTTCCAATTCGTTCGACATACTGCCTCACTCCAAAATGCCGAGCTTCGTTTCATGGGCTGCGTTCGCTTCAGCCCCCATATAAAACGAAAAGTGGGGGGCTCCCACTTCTGCGAACACTTGCTTCGCATCAGAATATAGCAGGGAATATGGCGAGCGTCAAGGCGAGACGCGCCTGGGCTTAGGGCAATCGCTTCAACAGTTTTTTCGCCACCGAGGGCGCGTAGACACAGCCCGCCGACACAGAGGGCCGCCCACAGATTATGCGCGATTTCATGGGCGACATACACTGTTGCCCCTACATTTTATCATTTTTCGCAGCGAACGACGCACAATGATTTTGAAGCGATTGAACCAGAACCAATCGATGTCAGTTTGTCACATCAATCTGAAAAATGTGGCGCGCCTTATCGCGAGCCTGCCAGCGCCAGCCCTAGCCGCGGGGGAAGGGCGGGAATTTAAGAACGCCGCCGGCGCTCGAATCGCTGACGTAGACGAAACCCGCTTCATCAACGGCAATGCCGCCAATATCGGTGAACTGCCCGAGCGCGCTGTTGTCGCCCGCTTCGGCGAAGGAGCCGATACATTCGCCGGCTGTCGAATACACCAGAATCCGCTTGCCGTCTGGATCGCTGACGTACAAGATATCCCTCGTTTCATCCAGCGCCAGATAGGGGCGATTGAATGTCGTGTTATACCAGCCGCGAACGCGGAAGTTCATCAAGTGCGCGCCGCTCACATCAAAGGTGGCGATGCGGCGGTTCCAAGTATCTGCCACAAAGAGCCGCCCGTCGCTATGAATGGCCAGCCCGCTGGGCTCGTCGAGTTCGCCGGGTCCGCTGCCGCCGCTGCCAATGTCGTACTGATGGACGGCTTCGGCGCCCTCAAGCGCGTAAACGCGAACGCGCTTGTTGCCGGTGTCGGCGATGAATACGCGATTTGAGTCGTGCAGCGCCACATCACGGGGACCCCAAAATCCATCAGGTGGGTGGGCTTGCGCTTCGAAGCCGAATTCGCCGGCGGCGCCCCAAGCCGTCACCACATTATTGTCCGAGTCAATTCGTAGAATGCGGTAATTCCAGGTATCGACTACCAGCAGATCGCCGCTGCCATGCGCCAGGACGCTGTTCGGCCGGTTGAAGGCGATGTCTTCCGAGTCGCCGAGGGTGCGGACGCGCTCCCCGGCCTCGGTGTATACATGGACGCGATGCGTCTGTTCATCAGCCACATAGACATATCCGCCTGAACTGGATAAAGCCAGCGGATTTCGCATCACCTGCCCGGCTGATTCAAACTCCAGCAGTGGATTGATCGGCTGCCAATTTGCGGCGCACTGATTGATTTCCGCCGGAATGCTGCTTGGCACTTCGCCATCGCCGACGCCGTACTCCCAAATCTTGGAAGCGAAGTCTTTGCGAATGTAGACATGCATGCGGTCGGATACGGGCCAGTTGCTCAAGGAGAAATCTTTGCCGGTCGCCTGGCCGTATCGCTCATAATCGCGCGACCACCAGATATCGAATATGCCTCGCCGCAGCGCCACGGCGTTTTGATTCGCCGGCGAGAAATCCAGCGTGTTCAAGATTCGCTGCGGCGTCAAGCTGAAATATTCTTGCATGGGCCACCACATGCGCATGTGATCGCGCCGCAAGTAATGATCTTCAAGTATTGGCTCGACATCGCCGCGATGCCCGGCGCCTACCACGACAAATATGGCGTCCTGCGTATTTTGCACGGTTGGGTTGCCGCCCACGAATACGGCGTCCGTATAATCACGGAAATACCAGCTGTAGGGCCAGGAGACTTCATCGTCATAGGCGAACTTCATGTCCTTGCCGTCGGTCATCCGCAGGCTCATTTCTTCGATGTCAGCCAGCACCCATTTGACTGCGGGTCCCGCGTGGGCATAAACCAGCAGCTCGGTCGGCAAATCGTAGTTGATAAAAGAGGCCATCCAAGCCGCCCGAACGGTTATGACGCAGAGAATGCCGAAGAGAGCCGCGGCGCCAAGGCGACGAATGTGCATCCAACTGGTCGCGCGGGCTAAGCGCAGGAGCAGGTAGCCCAAGCCAACCGCGAGGAAGAGCGACGCCAGCCAGGCATAACTGCGGGCCAGCTGAGCTTGCTCCAAGCCCGCGAAGGGTGGGTCGCCGACGATGAATGCGCCCAGAACTTGCGCCAGGCTGATGATAAAGGCGGGCATCAATAACAGCGCCAGCCAGCCACGCGCCCGAAACAGCGATCTGTCAATGCGAGAGAGCAAGCCGCCAAAATACCAGGCGGCAATCAGGATCATCGGTGTTGTTAAGTGCGTACCGAGCCAGGGCATCTTCTCCCCAGCTAGGGAATAGCCAACCAGGTTCAGCACCGCCCACCAAGCCAGCAGAAGCAGGAAGGGCAGACGGCTGAGCTTGTCCTCCTCGGCGACGGTCGCCTCAGCCGCGGCTGCTTCGGCTGGGGTGGTGCTTGTTTCTGCTGCATCGGCGCTGTCAGTCGGCGGAGTTTGCGCCGTCGTCTCAATTGCTTGGGGCGATTCCGCCGCGTCATCGGCCTGCGAATCGGCTGTTTCGAGTGGCTTGTCTAGTTGAGGGTCCGCTTGTGCTTGAAGCATCGCGTCAGGTTTGATGAGGCTATCGCGGCGGCGCTTCCAGTAGCAAGTTATGCCGGCGAACATGGCGCTGACGCTGCCGATGACAGGCAGGAATTCATAAGTTGGCAAGATAATGAGCAGGTAGTAATACTGTGGCTGGCTGCCGCGCCGAACGCCTTGCTGCTCCAGCCAGTAACCCAAGCTGTATATCATGCCCGTGCCCAAGCCGGCGATATTGGTGAATACAGTTGTGAAGAAAAAGGCGAATATGACATGAAATATGGCGGCGCAGACCAGCCAGCGTTTCCAGTTCCAAGCCAAGCCGATGGCTAGCGATATCAAGACGAGCGGCGCAAAGGCGAAGGCGCCGGCCAGAAATTGCCCGACCTGTGACGCAGTCCCCAGGTTTGGCAGATTGGCAAGCAAGCCGTACAAGCCCTCCGGCAAAGACTCGGCTAAGGCTGCGTATGCCGTGTTGGAGCCGCCCATCATGCGGACGAAAAGCGCAGTCGTCCATGGCAATATGAGGGTGACAATTAAGACGATAAAATCGACTTCGGGAAACTGATATAAGAAAGCCCAGATGCCGCCATGTTCTGGCTTGTCTTCGGCCAATTTATCGCTGAACCGGGCAGCGCGCCGGGCATCGCGGACGAGGAAGACGGCGACAGCGACCGCAATCAGCCAGAGCGCTAAGCCCGGCAGCCAGCGAATCGCTGCGCCAAGATTGGCTTCTCCAGCATCGCCACTTTCAGCCACGGGGACGGCCGGCTCCGCCGTTTCTGTTGGTGTGGGGAAGTGCGACAGTTCTTCGATGAATAGCAGCCCGCCGGCCGTTGCCAGGGCGATGAGCAGAATGAGGCTGACCTCGCGCCAGGGTATCCGTTTCCAGCGATCGCGGAAGGCGAAGAGCGCCGTCGATACCAGCGCGAAAACGGCGCTCAGAATAGAAAGAGCCATCCAGTTTAGCCAGCTTGTCCGCTCAAGATCCGAGAGATTAGCCCAACTGATGCCGCGCCCCGGCAAAATCTCAGCCGGAACGACATCGACAACTGTGTACATGCCAAGCGTCATGACGCCGCCCAGCAAGATGCCGAGCATGATGGCAGAAAATATCGGCTTGCCGGGCAGACGGTACTGCCGCTGCGCCAGGCGAACCAGAAAATAGATGAGCAGGAAGCTGCCGAAGATCGCGATATAAATGAAGGCGGTTTCTTTAGAGCCGAGATTTAGAATCATGGCGGCTGCGAACAGATACAGCCAGCAGGGGCGGCGGCGGAAACGAGGCGACCCATCGAGATACATCAGCACGCAGTAAGCCATGATTAAGCCAAACAATATCGATGGCGTATCATGCCGGATGTAGCGGTTGTAATAGAGCAGAAGCGGCGAAATCAGCAGCATGGCTGAGGCGAGCAAGGCGCCCCAGCGACCCAGCCACTTGCGCAGCAGCAAAGGAAACATCACCATGATGACGCCGAGCAGGGCGGTGTAGACGCGGCCCGAAAAATCGCTGTCGCCAAAAAGGTAGAATGACAGGGCGGTGGCATGAAAGAGCACTGGACCGTGCATCAAGGGCGTGTGCTGAAAATTGCCTTCATTGTAAAGATTGTAAGAGAAGCGGGTATGCAGGCTCTCGTCGTGGCTCATAACGCGGTCGTCGAGCATATGAAAGCGCGTGAAGACCGCCAGCAGAAAGATGGCGATGTATAGGACGAGCTCCCAATTGAGCGGCAGGCGCAGCGAAAAAGCACGACCCAGGGCATTGTCTTCTTGCTGATTGGGGGAGGTTATCATGCGATGTCAACCAAGTAGCTTAGCTCAGTTTGGCGAATGGACGGCGCGCTTAAAGACCTGGCGCCGGCGTGTTTTGCAGCATTGGCGCCAGGTCTCGTGCGCCCGGTTGCGCGGTGGCAAGGGCGAATGGAAGCGCCGCCCGCTGCGCCTTTTGCGTTCGTATGACGCTGATAGACGGCGGCACCCGTGGCACAGCCACCGGCGACAGCGACGAGTGGAACCCGATCACCAGTGGCAGCAGCAGCGCAATCGTTATCGCCAGCATGACCAGCCCATAGCTGAATTGCAGGCTGTATGGCGACGCGAAATCGCTGATCCACATCGAGTGTTTTGGGGGCTTTTGCAGCTCGGTCTGCAGCGATGTCCAGAGCGCGTCCAGGCGCTTTGGGTCGGGCTGGCCAAGCGTAGGCAGGTTGCGCTCGAGCTGCAGGGCAAATTCCCGATGCCGCCTATATTCTTGCTGACAGTCTTCGCATTCGTCAATGTAGCGCCCAACGCGCCGCCGCGTGGCTTCAGAAAGATCGCCACTGACGAAGCGGGCCATATGGACTTTGCAGAAGTGATACTTAAAGCGAATCATCTTTTCCCTAATTTCTCCAGCAGCTTGTTAATGCACGTTCAGAAGTTCTTCCAGCAGACCGATGCCCACCGGCTGCAATGATCGCTTCAGGCGCTGATGCCCCAGGCGAACGCGGCTTTCGGCTGTCTTCTGCGGGCAGCCCATCACTTCCGATATTTCGCGATAAGTCATGCCTTGGCCGTAACGCAGCACGATTGCTTCACGCAGGCGCGGCGACAGATCTTGCAGCGCCTTGGCGATGGACTCGTTGGCGTCGCGGCGAATGACAGCCGCTTCCGGCGCTTCCGAGGGCGGCGCTTTTAATTCCAAGCCCAGCCATTGTGTGATATCAACGGTGAGAAAGCGCTTGCGGCGATATGTGTTGCGGCAGCGGCTTACCGCGATGGTATAGAGCCAGGTCTTTAAGGAGGCTTTGCCCGAGTCGAAGCGATGCAGGTTTTTGAAAGCGTATAGAAAGGATTCCTGCAAAATATCTTCGGCGTCTTGTTCATTCATCAGCAGGCTGTAGCAAAGCCGGTACAGGCTGGCGGCATATCGGTCGTACAAGTCGGCGTAACTGAGCTGGTCACCGGCGATGGCGCGTTTGATTATCGCATCAATTTGGGCGTGGCTCTGTCTTCGATTATGAGTCATGTTGGCATACCTGTCGCGCGCGTTCAATGGACACTTCCACTTATACAGCAATAAGCGCCAACATCCTCAATTTTGAGGGAGCGAAATACCGGCGTAAACATCTTGGCGCAGCCACAGCGTCACTTGTTCATGCTTCAGAATACCGTCACGAAGGCGACCCTGCGTCCACCAGGCGGGCAAATCCCAGAGCCCCAAATCGGCGAAGGACCAGGGCTGGCGCAGTAAGAATCGCTGGCCCACATAGTCGCCGCCGAGCGCGCTGTCTTGGGATTCATCAAATGCCAGCACAATGATGCCTGCGCCGGCTGCCTCCTCAGCCTTGTTTAGGAAGCGTGCTTTGGGAAAGTCACGCAGGAGCCAGGCAATCAATCCATCAGCTTCGAGGCTTCCTTCCGCAGCCGGCACAATGGCAAGCTCCAATTCGGGGAAACCGAATGTAGCGCGGTCAGCCAATTCAAACATTGTCTGGCGCAGCAGATACGCATCGGCGGCGACAGGGCGCTGCTGCCATAGATCGGGGCTAAGCTTGGTCTCGGCTGCCTTGCCTTGCCAGGCGCCGCCCACGCTTGATATCAGCATCAGCCACAAGAAGCCGAGACCGACGCCTTGCAAGCAGGTGCCCAAACCCCAGAAATTGGCAGTCAACAGAAAGACAATCAGCGCGATGATCGCGGTCATCAGGAGCAAGCCGATGCCTTGCAGCAGCCTTGTCTGCCCCGGTTCAAGCAGCAGCGGAAACAGCTCGCCGACGCTTGTACCAGCCGGCAGCTGCAAAAGCAAGCGCGCCACCTGCATAAATTGCAGGGCGAGGATGAGAAGGAACATGAACACGCCGGCTGAGATTGCCCACTTGACCCAGCGATAGCGCGGGGAATAGAGGGCGCTTTCCTCATCATCGTCGTCTTCGTCGGCGGCCCAGAGAATGACCACCCGCCTATCGACCAGCAACTGGGTGATGCCGTAACTCGCCAAGAACGTGAGCGGCAAGACAACCCACATCGCGTCGGTGGCTCGGGCGCCGGGGTAGAGCAGCAATCCGATGGCGCCAAGCGCAGCCCAGGCGGCGGCGAATCGGTCGAGGTAAGTGATATCGCCTTTTTTCCATAAGAGCCAGGCGCCGCCCAGGGCATAGATGATGAGCAGCGGTTCATAAGCGAGCAGGGTGACGAAGCCTAAGCGCGTCCCGTCCAGGCTGGCGCTTTGGGTCAAGCCGCTGATTGTCTCATTGGCCAGCTGGCTCACGGTGCGCAAGCCGGCTGGATTCAACATGAAGGCGGTCGCGGTTAAGAAGACCGTCAAGAAGGGCACAAAAATCGCACCGGCGATCGGGAAATCACGCAGACGTTTGACCGCCAGCTGCAAGATGTCATCGCCGGGCAAGCCCAGGCGCTGTGGCGCGCTGATTGCGGTTCGCCAGATGGCCAGCCAGCCAGCCGCCAGCATCACAGCCAGCAGCGGCAAGCCCGATGGGCTAGCCAGCAGCAGCATGCAAGTGATGCCCGCGACCGCCCGCCAGGCATCGCTTTGCTGCCGCGAATACCAATAGCGCCGGATTAGCCAAATGGACAATACGGCAAAGAGCATCAAGAATGCGGTGCCATCAGCGCTGCGCGAGGCGACAGTTGGAAGAGTCAGCAGCGAAAGCAAAACCGCCCAGACGAAGGTACGCGTCTTGCCCAGCTGTTCGCGGAAGAGCAATGGCGTCAAGACAAGCGCTATGCCGGCGACTGCCGCCCCAAATCGCACTGTGAACTCGCTCGCGCCTAGCAGGGAAAACATCGCCAATTGCGAAAGATAAGTCAGCGGGCTGCTGGCGGCTGTGAAGGTGCCGGGTGCATCGTCTTCAATTGTATGCCAGGCATGCAGCGCCATTTCCGCTTCGAAATCGGATATCGGCTGCGTATCGAGGCCGCTGAGGCGGAGCAGCGCGCTTATCAGCAGCAAGGCAATATAAGCCAAAGCCTCGACGGAAACGGTGGGCGCTGAGTAGCTGCGCGCGGCAGCCTCATTCGCGCTGGCGGCGTCCTGGTCAAGCTGCATAATATGACTGTCGGCGGCCACGGATATCCCTATCCCTCCACGAGAATCGGTAAATTTTCAGCCTGCGAGCTTGAATCACTGCTTGCCGCTATAGTAGATTCGCGATAAGCCCGATTGGCACACAACTGGCAAATGGTCGAGGAACTTTTCTTCGCCAAAGTCGTCATACTGTTGCCGTTCCGATGCCCCATACAGAATATAGCTGATGCCGTAACGCTCGATTATATCGTCGATATCACTCATATCGGCGGCTGTGAACAGCTGCTTCATATCGGCGGCGCGCGTCCCGGCGATGGCTGCGTAAGAATTCCCGCGCCATTGCCGCTCGTGGTTCTCCCAGCCGAGCACAATCGGGATTCCCGCCAGCGTGCCGACGCGCCCGTATTCAATGTAATAGGGGTCGCCAACTGCCTCTGCGACCACGACATCGCTTCGCCCAACCAAGGCGCTAAGGCATTCGATGACGTTTTGGTCATCGCGATTGAGCAAGCCCCGCGCGCCATCCAGGCTGAGCGGTTCGGCGATGGTCACAGCCTCAGCTTCATAGATGATGATGCCCGCCTCTTCCGCGCGAATCAGGTCGGTTTCGGCGGCGTCAACCAGGCTGACCCTAGAATAAAGTATAGCGCCTGGCGCAACCCGCGCTCCTGCGGCGGCATGTCGGATTGAATTGTCCCAATCGCTTGGTGGCGCATATTGGCGGACAAAGTGCTGGCGCCCCGTCTCTACCAGCGCGCGGTGGTAAATGCCTTCCACACTGTAAACCAAGCCCGCGCCCAAGCTTAGCGCGAGCAGGCTGCCAAAGCCTAGACGGATTAGCGGGTGGGGCAGCGGCAGGCGGCTGTCAGCCATGATGCTGTAAACGGCATAGGCGGCCGCGAGACTCCATAGCGCCCAAGCCTGATAATAAAACTTGAAGACGGTGTTGATGCGGACGCCGAAATTATCTTTCAGGTAGAGGAATTCGGGGAACAAGGTCAGCGCGAGCCCCATGCCGATGAGGAGCATGACAAACCCGGTCGCGCTAGGATACTTGATCCAGGTGATTGCCACGTCAGCCTCAGCCATGGCTTGACGGCGCGCGGGGAATATCCGCGCCAGCGCGGCCATGGTGCCCAGGAGCAAGACGACCGAAGTCAATCCGAATTCGAGCCTGCGCTGAATCAATTGCTCAATCAAGGCGGTTGATGGCGCGTCGGCGGCGCCCAGGCTGCCGATAAGGACGCCGAGCGCGATCATCAAGCCCGCCAAGGCGAGCAGCAGAAAGCCGCCAACTTTCAAAGCCAGCCGCCAATTCAGCCGCTGCGCCTTTTTGCCGCGCCAGATCTCGACCAAGAGATAGGTGCTGATAATGGTGATTAAAGGACCGAACATGAGGAAAAAGTGACGAAACAGAGTCGGATGCTGCAAGTTGGGCAGCAAACCGCCAGCCTGCGATCGGAAGCCGACGAAATAGGGAAGGTAGGCGAGAAGCGCGATCAATGCCAGCGACAGGCCAAAGCGTATGAGGCCTAGCCAATCATGGGCGCTTAACTTGCCGCGTTCACTCATTTGCAGGCGGCGGAGCGCCTCGGCGCCGACTATGCCAAATAGATAAATGGGACCATCCCAAGCGTTGAGGAAGACCAGCCCCCCGATTGCCAAGCCGTAGAGCAGGATTTCGCCCGTTGTTGGCGCGCGCCGCAAGAGTGTCAAATTCAGCATCAAGCCGATCACCATCAGAGCGAAGGGCAGCGCAAGCACATGCGGGTGATTGTCTCCTAGTATGAAGCTGAAGGCTGGGAATTCGCTAATGGGCTGGATGCCAATCGGGCGGCCATCCAATTCGTAATCAGTCAGGACTCGGCTGGCGCGGAACCACCACCAAGAGGGCCAGGTTGATGTATGCAAGTTCAAGCTGGCTTCAGAGTCCTGGGCGTATTTTCCCTCGATGAAGTTTGAGCGATCTTGCGTGCCCCAGTAATCCAAGTAAGACTCAGGCACTGCCCGAGTCTGGTAGGGCGCTTCAATGAATATCAGCTGGAAATTGCCGACCAGTGTCATCAGCAAGAGCGCCAATATGCCAGCCGCGACTGAAACCCGCTGCGATGTCAATTGTCGGGCGCGAGCAGCCGAGATGCGATAGCGCGAGCGGACCAGGTTGTAAGCGACGCCAAAAGCGGACAAACCAGTCAGCGCGAAGAGCGAAGCGACGGTCAAATTGAAGCCAATGGTGCTTCCGACGCCGCTTAGGGTGGATAGCGCCGACCACATCACATAACCCATGTAGTAGTAGCTGATGGCATAACCCGACATCCAGGGGTCGCTTGGGGGGAAGAGGGCGCTGCGTTGGGTGGCGCTGAAGAAAGCCAATTCCATCGGCTTTTCAGTGCCGATGATGTCGTTCTGGTGCGCGCGGAATAGCGCCCAGCCGAAGAACATAGCGGCGAATAGCAATTCGGAAACCAGAAATAACTTGCGATTCTCGCGCCACCAATTTGCTATTTCGCTGCCATCGGAGAACCGTTCATATAAAACGTGAGAGAGTATGAGCAAAATAAGCCAGGAAAGGACGATGCTGCCGGCTGAATTATCAAGCAAACCGAAGCTGGCAAGCAGCCAAAAGATAAAAGTTGCCAGCAGCAAGCCCAGGGCGCGCGCCAGGGTGTATCCCTTGTCTGGCAAGCCGCCCAAGAGGCGCAGGCAGAGCGGGAAGGCGGCGGCGCCAGCCAGCGCCATCCAGAGCCACCAGGCGAATACGATATGCCCTTCGCGGGACAGCCAATCCAGCAGCAGCGTCATCTGGCGCGCTCCACTAGATAATCGAAAATAGCGTCCTCATTCACTTCGTAGATCATCCCACCCTCGGTGACAAAAGCGACATCGAGCAGTCCAGCGCCGACCATGCGGTCGAACTTTGCCAAACCCGCTTCTGTTGAGTGTACTGTTTCTAACCCGCTCTTAATGATATATCTGATATCGAAATGTCGAATGATGTCGACCGCGATATCAAGCTCGGCTGTGTTGTAGAATTGCTGGATATTCTGCTCGCGCTGGTCGACCCAAGTCGACATTGGATAGAAGGTTCGCTGCTGCCGCTGATGAAAATTCCAGCCGAGCACCGATGGCAAGCCCGTCGCGATGGCAATGCGCCCGTTCCACTGATACTCGCTTGGCCGGCGCCGCCCTTCAATGATTACTGGCGAGCCGCTGACATTTTCCTGCAGCCAGCGAATAATTGTATGGTCAACAGATAAATCTATCCAGGCGCTATCGTCTGAGTTTGACGCTCTTTCGTAATGGCGCGACTGCGTCATATAAGCCAGCCCATCCAGGGTAAGCGGCAAGTCCGGCGCCATCCGATCGAAGGAGCGCCCGCGCGTGCCCATAATGGGGAAGAGGGCGGCGATGAAGAGCAGGGCGGCGCAGGGGCAGTACCAGAAGATACGCAAGCGCTTGTTGAAAGCCCCGGCTGCGCGCAGCAGGCAGGCGAAGGCGACCCCGCCGACGATGCTCAGCAGCAGCCACACTTGCATGTAGAATTTGAATACCGTGTTCTGGCGGCCGATATCGCCGCCAATGACGATGACTTCGACGCCCAGCGTCAGCGAAAGGGCGAGCCCAGCAAGCACCAAAGTAAAGCGCATGGCGAGGGACTGGCGCGGGCGGAAGAATAGCAGCGCGATCCAGGCGATCAATGGCAGGGCGACCAGGGCGACTTGGTAGCTGGCCATGGCTAGCCCGAGCGCGAGCAGACCCACGACCAAGCCAATGCCGGCGACGGATTTCGCCAGCGCCTGATGTTGGACGAGGGCGCTGACCGGCGTCGCCCGCAGCCACCGCGCCGTATCCCAAAGCAAGAGCGATACGATCAAGAAGAGAAACAGCCCGTGAATATCGAAATAAGCCCAGAGCGGCGTCTTGCCGCCGTCCCACAAGCGGACGCTGTTATAGGTGGCGGCGTACCAAGATGTGTAGGGCAGGGCGGCGCCAAGATTTAGCAGCAGGAAGCCGCCGACGCTCCCCGCCAATGCGAGCGCCGATGCGCGCGTCAGCCAGAATCTTGCGGCGACCCAGACCGCCAATAGCGCCGCTGCTGCCAGGAGCAGAAGGCGGACGACGCTTGCGAGGCTCGTCAGCGTGAGACTCAAGCCATTGATGCTGGGGTTGGCAGAAGGCATCAGGAGCGTAATCAGCGCAGCCGCCAAAAGCAGCGCGCCGCAGAGCCCAGCGTAAAATCGGCGATCGGCAAGCGGGTGACAAGTCGAAGACCAGCGCAGCCACCAGGCATAAGCCAAACCCGCGACCGCGAAGAGGGTCATCGTGGGCCAATCCCAGGTATTGGTCGCTTGCAGCAAGCCTACCGTCAGCGCCCCCAGCGCCAGCGCGAGAAATCGCTCGAGATTGGCGCGCTGCTCCTTGCCCGCTTGTGCCAGTTCATTAAAGAGGAAGATCACCGTTAGAAGGATCAAAGGCATGCTGATCATGTGGGCGTGGAGGTCGCCATAGAGAAAGGTGAAAAATGGCATCTCGGTGATGGCGCCGCCCCCGACGCCTGGCGTTTCCGCCAAGACGCGCGACGGACCCCAATACCAGCGGTCGCTGCCGATTGGCAGTGGCTCGCCCGCCAGCGCCAAGCCCGCGCCGCGCAGCAGCCCCCCGACGAGGGACATTGAGCTGTCAATCTCGTATCGTATGCGGTCCCCTGGGGTCCAGGACCGGGCTCTCGCAGCCAGCTCCGCCCGAACTTCGGTCCCCGCTTCGGCACCAGTTTCCGCAACATATTCGTCTAGCAGAAACTGCTCCAAGCCAGCTGGCTTCTGGTAGCCGCCTAGGTTGGCAATGCCGTTGCCCAAGACGCGGACAGTATCGAGATTGCCGAGGACAACACAGAGCAGCAGCGCCATCATACCGGCGACCCAGGGGCTGCCTGGCTTGCGCCTCGCCATAAATGGCGGCTTCGACCCTTGAAGCTGATTCGCGCGCCAATGTGCCATAATGTTGAAAGCGATGGCGAAAGCGCCCAAGCCAGTCAAGCTAAAGATTGTTGGGATCATGAGGTTGTAGGCGAAGGCTGGCACCAGCCCAAGCAATAGCGTGGGCACCCCCAGCAACACATAGCCAAAATAATAATAATTGATGAAGCCGCCAGCGAACCAGGGATCAATCGGCGGAAAAGTTGTGCTGCGCAAGACGCCATTCAAGTAGGCGAAGTCCATCGGTTTTTCGCCACCCTTGAAGGCATGCCAAAGGTCAGGATTGGTCAAGCGCACCAGAATCATCGCGGCAAAGGCGGCGATGCTGATCAGCTCAAGCCAGGCGAGCCGCTTCCAATTGTCGCGCAGAAAGGCGGCCAAGCGGCGGCGATTGCGATAGCCCAGGCCCGCGCTCATTGCCGTGAGCAGCGCCAGCGAAAACAGGATGCCCCCTTGAGACCAGATGGGGATTTTCAAGCTGGAGACCGCCCAGCTAAACCAGGCGACTAGCAGCATGCCAACTAATTTGCAAAAGCCGTAACCGCCATCAGCCATGGAAGGAAACAGCGAGAAGACCAGTGGAAAGGCGAGCGCGCCGAAGGCAAAAATAGTCGCATACCAGGCGAGCAAGCCCAGCGCCTGATTTGTGTTGATGATGCTGTCGCTAAAGAAGCGCTCGGACCAGGTGCCGCCCTCCTTTTGCCGGGCATACTCTTCTGGCGGGAAACTCAGCGCGGTCGGCGCTGCATCCGCCTCGACCGATGACCAATAAAAGACGCCCAGCAGTTGTGCCTCCGTGTCGGAATTCTGCAATTCATGTGCCTGCGTGAGCGAGACCCCGGCTAAAGCGGCTTCGACTTTGGCGCGCGAATACGCTGGCGACTTGCGGAAGATGAAGACAGCTGGATGATCATAGACGTGAAAGGCTTCGTCGGCTTCCAGCTCGTTTAGCCAGGCGGGCGACTCATAGACGGGCAGGTGCTGGTCGGAAACGCGCCAGGGTCCCAGCTCGAAAGTTTCATCGAATACCCGTACCAGGTCGTAACCCAGTTCACCGGCGAAGAGCTTCTGATAATATAAAGTGGTCAGGGGCCAGCGTTTGAGATTGCGCGGTTCCGAATCATAAAAGCGATTGCTGGCGATTGTCAGGTAATCGCCAATGTCAAGCGTGCGCAGGATGTTGTCGTATTTTTCCTGGTTGTCCACGGGGTAGGACATGATCTGATCTTGGGCGTTCACCAGGCGGTAAAAAGCCTGTGAACCCCCACATTCATGAGAATTGAGCAAACCGGAGGGTGGGTCGTCGGCCAGCGTCAGCCCGTCAGGCAATTCACAAGTGCGGATGCCAGTGGCGCGATTGTCCCAGTCGCCTTCGGTGAGCACAACTGAGCCTGACCCGAATACGTCGCCGCTGCCTGGGGCGATGCTCACTTCGAATTGATAACTTTCACCCGCCTCGACTTGAAGCGGCTCGGCAAATGGAATGCGATAAGCGCTGCCGAGGGAGTGTTGGTCGCGGTTGAGATTCGCCCTCAATGTCGCTTGTGCCAGCGGCGCTTCAAGGCCGCTCTTATAGACGCGAATGACAAGTTCTTCCGGCTGCTCGTCGTCATGTGGGTCGCCGAGATGGGGCGCGAAGACACTCAAGATTTCGCCGCTGGCGGGCGCGAGAAAACGAAGGCTCGTCTGTATGCCCTCGCGATAGAGCGTTGCCCGCTCAAAGATTGAGCCGCTAAGCTCGGTGTCCTGGAGCCCGGTGTCATCCAACGCGATATTGATCAATGGCGTGGAATCAGTAGCGCCTTCGATACTCATGGCAAAGTCGCCGGGAACGCGTTCAAAAATGTAACGCGAGGACTGCACGAGCGTTGTCTGATGCCGATAGATATTGCCGTGCATCAGCCCCCAAATCACTGCGAAGGCGATTGCGAAGACGCCCAAAATCAGGGGGCGATAGCGGTTGACTGAGGGCAGGGCAGCGCTGCCCAAAAGCGCGAGGCCGATGCAGAACGCGCTAATCGCCGTCGCATCTGCCGAGCCATTGGCGCTTTGGTAAGCGCCCACAATGGCGAAGACCGCCCCAAAGCCAGCAAGCAGCGCCGAGGTGAGCGGCAGGCTCTTCTTATGAATCCTGGCATAGCGATAGCATTCGTAGAGGCACCAGCCCGCCAGGAGCGCCAAGGCGCCATAAAGTGGCAAGTAATAGCGCATCGTCATCGCCCACAGCCGGCCCATCCAAAGCGTGTAAGCGCCGATCCAAACGACCAGAACCAAGTTTGCGGTCGCCGCGGGCCGGTTGCGCAGGCTGCGGTAGGCGGCCCAAAACCAGCCGAACCAACCAAGCAGGCCGAAGCTCAAACCCATGCCCCAGAAGAGCAGGTCTTTGCTGATATAAACAAATGGCGACCGCGCCAGCCACTGCCAGTTTGGTGGGGAATCCAGCAAGCCGCCGGCGCCGCGATTGGCACTAGCCAGGTTCGCGAGCCAGCGTTCATTCGGCAGCAAGCCAAAGAAGCCGGGTCCAGTAAAGGCATAGGGATTAAATATGCGAAATGCCAGGAAGGCGCCCAAGCCGGCCAGCAGCAAGCCAAACAAATGACGGGTGACGATGGCGCTGCGTTCTCCTTGGCTTAAGCCGCGCTCGAAAGCGGGCAGCGCCTGAACCGCGGCCGACACAAGGATGATAGCAGCCAGGGGCGCCAGATTGATGCGACTGGCGACAGCCATGCCACAGGTGATGCCAAATAACAGGTAGGGCAGCAAGCCGCCACGCTGCTGGACGCGAGCCGCGAAATACAGCGAGAGCACGACGAAAAAGGCGGCGATTGTGTTGACCGTCCCGAAATGCGCCTTTTGTATCGCTAAGGGCGCGGCGGCATAGAGCAGGGCGGCGAGGAGGCCCACCCAGCGATTGTGAATCCGCGTTCCGAGCGCGAAAATCACGAGAATGCTGAGCATGTCGAATATCATCGAGAGCCCGCGCCAGACGAGATGGCCACCCTGAAAATCAAATAAGGGCAAACCATTGTCGGTGGCGGCGCGGACTAATTCGCTGCCGTAATGGGCGAGCAGCAGGGGCAGCGTCCCGTAAACGAAGAAGCCATGGCCCGCGTTATGCGGATTTAGAGGCGAGCAGCGCGCGTCAAAGTAGCCGCCAATACCCTCGGAATTTGGGTTTAGATAGCGGCAGCGCATTGCCTGCAAATCACGCGAGGATAGAGAGCTGGCGCTGATGATGCTCTCGACATCGGGCAGAAGCGCGCTGTCGACAAGCAGCGCGTCAAGGCCGCCAGCGAGCAGCGCATTTTGGGCACTTGGGAAGCTGTCGAAGACATGGCGGCGGTCCTCACTGAAGATCCAGCGCCCGACATCGACCGCGAATGAGTTTGCTACCATGCCTATTTGGAGGTGGGGCTGGCTGCGGATGCTGTCAAGGCTGCCAACATCAGCCGAATCGTGCCGGACGAGAAGCTGCTGGCGCGGGAAGTTCACCTCGTCGTCAGTGAAAGAATTATGCCCGCCAAGGTTCGGCAGGACCAGCAGCGTAAGGAACAACTCATCGGGATGCGTGTGCGAGAAATCATCCCAGTTCTGCCCGGTGAAGCGCAAGGCACCGCCATAGAAGAGAATGGCTGCTAGCAGAATTGCGGAAAGGGCTTTATTCCTCATTGGCTGGGCTTCCAACTTTCTGATGCAGACCGCGTTCCTTGCGAATGGTTCTCATGTCTACGGGTTCTCATCCAAGAAGCGCTGCAAGCCTTCGGCGCCCAAGGCTGGCGCCCGAAAGATATAGAAAGACTTGCTCGTCGGCTCTATGTCAACCGGCTGCTGCCGGCCATCTGGAAACCACTGGCTGAGCAATGGCAGCGCGTCTGCATTTTGAAGCGAATAAAAGAAAAGCAAATCACGCTCGGGATCAAGGCGGAAGGCTTCTTGCCTCCGCAAGCCGTTTTCTAATAGCTGCGGCACTTGACGAACGTCGGCGCCGCTATCCCAGAACATCACACCCGCTTCGATGCCAATCGCGCGGTAATCCCACCAGTGGGGCGACGCCAGCACAAAGGCATTGCCATAGGCGCCGTCGCTCTCGGCGAAACCGCGCAGGATCTTGCCAGCCTGCGCCTGAGGATGTGACGCGCGCGCGAAGTTGTCCGTAAATTCCCCGAAGTACAGGCTCGTATTATAGTGATTGGCGGCGAGCAGCAGGAGGCTGGCAAAGATTAGGGCGGCGGCTTTGCCAGCCCGCCCCGCCAGTGTCTTATACAGGTGCAGGCAAAATACAGCGACGGGCAGCGCGGCAATCAGATAAGTGGGCGGGATAGCGCCGCTCGCTCGGATAAAACTGGGGACTTCAATCGGAAACGAGAGGGCAAGCGCCGTCGGCAAGAGCGTCGCGATGAGGTAGATTGGCACGAAGCAGATTACCACATCGCGCCTTTTCACTATCAGGGCGAGCCAAGAAGCCAAGCCAAGCATCATGAAAGCAGCGCTGGCCGGGTCCAGCGCCGGCTCGTCAGCCAAGCCACTGACCCAGGTGCCGTCTCCGTAATAGTGATATATGAGGGCAGTCTTTCTGATATTGCTCATTAATTTTGGGACGCTTTCAGCAAGAAAGGCAACCCGCCCCTCGTCGGTCATTGGCTGGTCGCCAAATATGCGTGTGTTGGTGCGGCGCATATAATTATCTGGTTCTTCCATCCAATAGTGAAGCAGCGGCAGGAATACCATTAGTGAAACAAAAGCCAGCACCCCTAGATTGAGGACATAACTGAGGCGAACTCGCCAGCCGCGCGCGAAGAGCGCAACCGCGATTGCCACCCCGGCGACGGCGGCAAGCGGCAGCATACGAACCGCTTGATAACCGAACAAGCCGAAACCCAAGGCAAGCCCGGCTTTTACATAATCCGAGCGGCGGTTGCAGCGCAAGGCGCGCATGAGGTAGATGGCAGTCAAGGCGGAGAAAAATGGCGCCAGGCTGATTCGCATGCCCTGCCTGCCGATGACTGTGTGCCAAAAGCTGACAGCCACCAGCGCCGCCGCCAGCGTCGCGAAGAGCAAGCCGAAGCGTCGGCGGTCTTTGCCCATGACCTCGATGCCCAGCCAAAAGACAATCGGCAATGTGATAAAGCTCTCAATCGCCGACATTAACTTGAGCGCGTAGTGATCGAATTCCATGCCTGGCTGGCTGGCCAAGATGGATAGCAGGTAAAAGTGAAGCGGCTCGCGGCCGCCCGTATTTGGGAGGAAGATTCGATACTCGTCGAAGTGATGTATCTTGTAAGCGTCCTGGATCTTCTCGACCAGATCGCTAAACATCTGCGGCGGATAAGCGTCCAGCTTGTTGAAGCGAAAGGCGGCGCCCAGCAGCATAACCAAAGCCATGGCGATTAGCGCCCCGCGATAGCCGCGCCAGCGAATTCGGCGCATCGCGTCAATCTGAACACAAGCCCAATCGAAGAAATTCCAGCGCAGCGGCGCAAAGACCAAGCCCCAAAGCGCCGCGCTAATCAACCAGAGCAGGATAATGGGCGGCTCTATCCGATTGCCTGAGGTGTTCGTCCAGACTATCAGGCTGCACAAGCTGGCGGCTGCGATCAGCAGCTTGCGCAGCCGGCTGACCTCAGTCTTGATTGGGCGGCGCGTGGGCAGGCGATCGAGGAGCAGCGGCGCTTCAAGCCGGGCTGTTGTTCGGCGCTGGCGCTGATGGCGGTAGGCGAATTCAATCCCAATCCAGAGCAAGCCGCCCAGCGCGAACTGCCCGCCAGCCCTCAGCGCCAAATCAGTCGCCTGGTCGCCTGGCGCGGTCATGGACGCTGTCAAGGTGAAGAGCGCGCTAATCCAAATCAGCAGGGGCAGAACCAGCGCTGCCCAGCGCAATCGCCCGCTGCTGTCAAGCGCCTGCCACTGTCGCTTGAGATGCGCCCAGTTTCCTTGCAATTCCGCGAACAGCCAGAGCAGAAAGCCCAACCAAAGATACGGACCGCCGATATTCAAGGAGCTGCCGTCGGCGCGGCTTGCGTCGCCGCTGCCGCGGACAATGACGCTGCCAATCAAAGCGGAAATGATGGCAGCTGCATAGAGCAGCAGTTGAAGGCTATCGGCGCTTTTGATGGCATGAAGCAGCGAGCCAGCTTTGCCCAGCGTGCTGTTGCCCAGCTCCAGCGTCGGCGAAGGTTGAATCGCGAGCGGACTTGAAGGGCGGCCTGTTTGAGACCCGCCAGCGCTCATTGCGAGCCGAAGCCGGCTCCAAGTCAATCGTGGGGCGCGCAGCCACTGATTCAAAAGCTCGCTGAGCGTCAATTCCTCAAAGAGCCTGGTTTCCGCGCCGCTTGCCTCGCTCGCGTTCGGCGCGCCCGATTCTAGTTGAGTGGCATCTGCCGGCGCCGCCTCAGTTGGCGAATCGTTTCGCATGTCGCCTGGGTCCTTAGGCATGTCGCCTGGGTCCTTAGGCATGTGGCTTGCGACCTTTTATTGCCAGGTTGACTGTCGACCGATTGGGTCCTTCGTCCGCGCTGTTCTTGCGGTCGAATACATTGAATAAGCCAACCCCCAACTTGACCGGATTGAAGCGCCCGCCGGTCGCATTGAAGTCGTGGCGATCGGCAAGGTTGCTCATGGATTTCGGCAGCATCTTCGTTTCCAGCAGCGGTTTCCCCAAGCCATATACCAGATTGTGGATAAATGGGAAACAGTGATGTGTCAAGGATCGCTCTGCTTCGATGTGGAAGCCCGCTTGACCGACGGCGGCGCTCAATTGGCTGGCGGTATAAAGCCGGACGTGATTCGCCCATATCCCAGCCAGGGGTCCGCTCTTTATGTGCCAGCCGAAGAGACTTTCCAATAGCTTGTTAATTGGATCCCAAAAGAAAGGATAATCCGCATTAGGCACCGTGACCACTAGCGCGCCGCCCGGTTTCAGGACGCGAAAGGCTTCTTTGAGCCCGCGCACATCGTCGTGGATGTGCTCAAGTACTTCGGAGAGTATGACGGCGTCGAAGCAATCAGGCGGGTAGGGCATGTCATATATGCTGGCATGGCTTATCTGGATTTTCGGGCGCGAGCCGAGGACCTGCTTGGCTGTTCTAACCACGTCCCAGTCGAGGTCCGCGCCGACCAGCTCGCAAGCGCAGACCTGGCGCAACATATTCAGATAAAAGCCGCGCCCGCAAGGAAGGTCGAGAATACGCATATCATCAGTCGGGTTGATGAATTCAAAGATTGTCTTGACGCGTCGCTTAAATGCCATGTCGGCTTCATTGCGCGTCATGAACTCGATCGTATCCGCGTCGACCACATGTCCTCCGAATAGGTTGTCACTCGCTAGGTCTGGACCCCCCAAGCTGTGCCACGGGGGCGGGCTAAGAGCCAGCTTAGTTTGGAATATCCGCCATCCGCCGCGGCGCCCGCGCGCTAAAATATCATCCATCAATATTCGCATAGAATTACAAAATGCGCTTAGGCAAACCTGCTGATGCAATTCGCCGAAGCGCTTGTTTTGCTCATTCGCGTTTGAGACCTGGCGATTCGCTGACGGTGGCGAGAAGCCGCCGCTTGATCCGGGCTTGCTGTTAAGCCTTGGCGTATTCGTAAAATATGGATTCGTAGCGGTTGACGGTTTCTTCGAAGGAGAAGATGCCGCGGACGAATTCTCTCGGCTTGGTATATTGCTCAGGATTATCCAGCACGTCGAGTGTCGTCTCGCCGATTGAGCGCCAGTCGCCCGCTTTTGCCAGCTTGCCCATGCCGGTTGTCTTTACGGCGACGCGAGCGCCGGCGATATCGGTCATCACCACTGGCGTCCCGCAGAGCATGGCTTCGCCTTGCACCAGCGGGAAACAGTCGCTGTCACTGGGCAAGACCAGCACATCGCAGGCGGCGTAATAATTTGCCAGCGCCTGCTTGTCCCGAATGAGGCCCAGGAAGATAAGCTGCGAACGGTATCGCGCCACGAGGTCTTGATGCCGCTGCCAGGTGCCTTCGTAGCTGATGTCATATTCGCCGGCGAATACGATCCGGGCATTGGGATACTTGCTGTTGATTACGTCTAGCGCGCGAATCAGCAGGTCAGGGCGTTTCTCCTGCACGAAGCGCCCCGCGTATCCGATAAGCGGTCCGCCATTTTGCTGCCACTTTTCACGCAATTGCTTGACGCCGGCTGGGTCTGGCTCGGGAATGATCATCGGTGGAAAGATAACCCGAACCTTGTCGCGGAATGGCAGCAGATAATACGAGTGGTCGGCGTAGTCGTCGCTCAAGCCAACGATACAGGGCGCCCGTTTCGCCATGTATTTGTAGAAGGCGAACATAATCTTTGTGATCAGGCTATTGACGGGATTCTCGGGCAAAATCAAGTCCCCGTGATGAGTTGGGATTATGTTGAGGCCTGCGCTGCCCGCCAGGAAAGCCGCCAGCGCCGTTTCCAACAGCGGCACATGGATATTGACGACATCGTGCTGACGAAGCAGTTTTTGTAGCGCCCAGGGGTAGGTAGGCATAATTCGACCGCGACTCAAAGCGATGGGCGCCCAGAGCCGAACCACGCGCACGCCATTGAGCATCGTCTCGCCCCGCGGCAATTCGCGGCTATGACAGGAGGCGAGCACCGTTACCTCGTGGCCCCGGCACACCAGCTCCTCCGCCAGCATCTTGACATAATGCGTAAGACCCGTCGAATGCGGATGATAGTACAGCAGGATAATAAGGATCCTGAGTTTGCCTCGCGGAGCTTGAGTTTTATCGCTCATCAATGAGTGCTGCGCTCCTGGAAGATTGCGATTGCCGCCACAGTGGCTGCGGGCTCGGCTAAGCTGGTCTGGCCCTTAGCAAGCGCCTGCGGTTCAAGCCATTCTTGTTCGTTCACAAATTACTATCGCAGTCCTTACATTGCCATGCAAAAAAACGAATGCCTGCATCTTTCGCGGCAAGCAAAAGACATCGTATCATATCACATTTGCCGCGGGCTGATAGCGGCAGTGAGCATCAAGTCCAGGGCGATCGCCAGGCAAGCTTGACAGCAGGGCAGCGGCGGACTAGAATGGGCGCAGCCCGCGGGTATAGCTCAGTTGGTAGAGTGCCTGCTTCCCAAGCAGAAGGTCACGGGTTCGAGTCCCGTTACCCGCTTGATATGGAATCGCTCACGAGATTGTGGGCGGTTTCTTGCGCCCTGCTATTGACCGACTGCCAATGCGCCATTAGAATTAGCCGCCTATGAGACGGGAATTGCTTGCCCGCATGCGGCGGCGCTGAGCGTAAATCGAGGAGTTTCACATCATGTCGGAGTTTCAACTTGCCGCGGAAGCGCGTCAGGCTCGGGGAAAAAAGAATCGTCGACTGCGGCACGAGGGGTATGTGCCCGGCATCGTTTATGGTCCTTCCATCGACCCAATCAGCGTGCAGTTCCCTTATCGCGCGGTGGAAGTAACATTGATGAACGCGGGCGGCACCAATCTTATCGATATCGAAGTCGACGGCGGCAGTTATCCCTCCTTAGCGCGTGAAGTCCAGCGCGATGTCGTACGCGGCGACATTCTGCATGTAGATTTCCTCGCAGTTGATGAGACGCAGCGCATCAGCGTGGAAGTGCCAATCGTGATGCATGGCGAGAGCCCGGTTGTCGCTGCCCGCGAAGGCATCCTCATCACGGGCCGCAGCTCGCTGACTTTGGAAGTATTCCCCAGGGACATACGCGATCGCGTCATGATCGACCTTTCGGAATTAACCGAGATGGGCTCGGAAGTTTTGGTACGCGATCTTAGCTTTGCCGAAAGCGTTACCGTGCACAACGACCCCAACGAGATGCTCGCCAAGATTGTCCAGCCGGCTGCCGCGCGCGCCGAAGAAGAGCTGGACGAGCTGGCTGAAGAACTTGAGGGCGAAGGGGAAGAAGGCGCCGAGGCTGGCGACTCCGAAGAAGAATAGAGGCGGCGGCAACAAAGCTGGGCGATTAACGATGGCTGCCCTCAACCAGACAGACAGGATGCGGCTAGCCGCGCGCAATCTCTTGCCTTAAATTGAAGATTTGCATCAAAGCTAGCGAGGCGGCTTATCCGAGCAGGTGCCGTCTCGCCGTGCTCACTGCTTGCCGTTTTCTTCGGCTGGGCTGCTGTCTTTGTCCTCCGCAGCCTCTGGCATGATATCTTCGCTGTCATTCATGATGGCGATGCCGGCCACTTCGTCGTCGCCATCCATATTCATCAATTTGACACCTTGGGTGTTTCGCCCAGTTTCGCGAATCTCGGAGACTTGCGTGCGCAATACGATACCGTTCTTCGATATCAGCATGATGCCGTTTCGCGAGATGAACATGACATCATCGTCATCGCGGATGCAGCGGACGGCGACAACGGGTCCAGTTCGTTGATTGCGCTTCAAGGTGCGCACGCCGGACCCGAAACGGGCCTGCTGCTTGTATTCGGCTAAGGGCGTCCGTTTGCCGAAGCCCTTCGTGGTCACGACCAGAACATGTGCATGGTCGTCGCCGACGACATCCATGCCGACGACTTCATCGCCTTTCGCCAGGCGCATTCCCATCACACCCGCGGCTTGCCGCCCCATTGCGCGCACGTCTCTTTCATGAAACAAGATGCTTTGACCATTGGCGGAAGCCATGACAATCTGTTGCTCGCCATTCGTCCATTTGACCCAGCGCAGCGAGTCGCCCTCGAGTACATTCATGGCGACCAGGCCGCTGTCGCGAAGAGCCATAAACTCACGCTGTTCAACCCGCTTGACCTTGCCGCGGCTGGTCGCCAGCACAAAATAGCCGGCTTGCTCTTCATTGTGCTGCGCCGGCAGGGCAAGTATAGCGGTGATGCTTTCGTCGCCTGCCAGTGGCAGCAGCTTACCCTGAATGGGCGTCCCATTCTTGTCTCTTTCGGAAGCGGGTATTTCATAGGCGTCGCGAGAATATACTTTGCCGCGATCGCTGAAAAAGTAAATCTCATCGTGGCTGTAGGCGAAGAAAACATCCAGCAGCTTGTCGTCCCTAAGTTTGAAACCGCGCATGCCCTTGCCGCCGCGCCGCTGCGCCCGATAATGCCGCGCCGCCACCCGCTTGATGTAACCTTTTTCCGTCAGCGAAATGACGACATCTTCTTTGCGAAAGAGACTGGCCTCGTCCAAGCTAAAGTTCTTAGCTACCGGTTTGGTTTTGCGCTCGTCGCCATATTTCTCCGCGATTTCCTGCAGGTCTTCTCGGATAAGATCACGAATCTTGTGAGGCGAATTCAGGAGGTCATCCAAGTATTCTATCCGGGCTTGCACCGTGTCATATTCTTCTTGCAGCTTCTGCCGCTCCAAAGCCGCTAAACGCCGCAGCTGCATATCCAAAATGGCATTCGCCTGCGTCTCGTCCAACTCCAGCAAATCCATCAGCTTGCGGCGGGCGGCGCTCACATCTGTCGACGTACGAATCGCTTGGATTACCTGGTCAATATCGGATACCGCCTTCAGCAAGCCTATCAAAATGTGGGCGCGCGCTTTCTGGCGCTTCAAATCGTGTTCCGACCGTCGTTTAATGACATCAAAGCGATGCTCAATATAAATATGCAGACAGCGCTTCAGGCTTAAAGTTCGCGGCTCGCCACCGACAAGAGCCAGCATTTGGATGCTGTAGGCGGTTTGCAGCTGGGTAAAAGTAAATAGCTGATTGAGCACCCGCTTGTATTGGGCGTCTCGTTTCAATTCGACCACCAGGCGCAATCCCTGCCGGTCGGATTCGTCTCGTAAATCTCGAACACTATCGATGCGTCCGTCGCGCACGAGGTCAACGATTTTTTCAATGATGCCGGCTTTGCTCGCCTGATAGGGGATTGATGTAAAAACAATCCTGGCAACGTCCGACGGATGGTCTTCGGCGGTCTTTGCGTCGATGGCTTTGCCGCGCTTGTCTTCCAGCGCCACTGTCGATCGGATAATGATCCGCCCCTTGCCCTTCAAGTAGGCTTCCCTAAGCTCGGGGAACAGTTCGCTGCCGACGCCAAAGGACGCGCCGGTGGGGAAGTCTGGACCTTTTACAAATTGCATCAGGTCCTCAACTTCTACCGAATCGATCTCGCTGTAGTTGTCAATTAAGTATGTGATGGCCGCGGCAAGCTCGCGAAGATTATGCGGCGGGATGTTTGTCGCCATGCCGACGGCGATGCCACTGGCACCATTGAGCAGCAAATTGGGCAGACGCGCTGGCAGGACACTGGGCTCTTCTTGCGTCTGGTCATAATTCTCGGCGAAGTCCACCGTGTCCATGTTGATATCGGTTAGCAGCTCGCCGGCGATGTTTGCCATCCGCGCCTCGGTGTAGCGCATGGCGGCGGGTTTATCGCCATCTTGGCTGCCGAAATTGCCTTGCCCATCAACAAGCGGGTAGCGAAGCGAGAAGTCCTGCGCCATGCGCGCCATGGCATCGTAGATGGCTTGGTCCCCATGCGGGTGATACTTACCCAAGACCTCGCCCACGAGACGGGCGCTCTTCTTGTAGGCGGCGCCGGGGCGCAAGCCCATATCGTGCATCGCGTACAAGATCCGTCGGTGCACTGGCTTCAAGCCATCGCGGGCGTCCGGCAGCGCGCGCGCAACGATAACGCTCATGGCGTAGTTGAGATAGCTGCCGCGCATCTCTTCGTTGATGGTCACCTTGCGGATAGGGCTGGCGCCGTCTTCCAGGCTATTCGGTTCGATACTATCCATCAGTAGCGGTCAACCTCAACTCAGGTCGACCCCGTTCTCCTTTCATTGGCGAGCGCTCTGCCTTCGGGCAAGGCGCTTATTCCTGGTTTCGCTGGGCGCTATTAGGCGGGCTCCTGCCGAAGAATTGCGGGCTGAAAACGCCAATCGCCTGCTGATAAATGGGGGAGAGTTTCAGCGCCCGTCAGTGTTGCGCCCGCGCCATTATTTAGGTTGATTTTACCATAATCTGCATTCCTGTGCCACAGTCGCGCCAGGTGATGACAGGGAATTCAACGGCGCAGCGCCAGCAGCCCGCGCGGAAGTTGAAGCCAGCGGGCATAGCGAAAAGCCCAATCAATACAAAGAAAAACCACTAATCTTGTACGAGGTTCACAATTAGTAGAGCAAATTACTTGCCCATCGGATTCGATTTGTATATACTGTAAACAACTGAAGCGGGTAAGTTCTTATGAATCTTACCTATATATAGATGTCATTACATCTCACATCACAAATCGAAGTTCTTAGCATTCTTAGGAGGAATCAATATGGACAGCGACAAAATGAGGCGTGGGATTATTCCGGGAATTATTGCCGGATATCTCTTTTTGGCTTTCATCGGGGCGAGTATGGTGCCGGCGATCAATGTCACTACCAACGAAGATGGCATGGTGACGGCGGTTGAGCAAAGCGGCGCCATGATGAACAACGGTATGCTGGAAATGGTTGGCGGCATGATCCAGGCGGACGCTTTGATCGGCTTCGTCTTGCATATCATCATCAGCGCGGTGATCGGCGCGATCTATACGGGGCTCTTCAGGGAAAATGTAGATCTGGGCAATCCTCTGCTCAACATCGCAGTTGGCGGTTTGATCTACGGTGTGATTTGGTGGATCCTCGGCGGCTTGATCATCATGCCAGCGATCGCCGGTGGCGACTTGCTGCAGATCGATCTCAACAGCCCAAGCCTGTTCGGGCACATCATGTTTGGTCACGCGCTCGCTTTCATCGTCGTCATCCGTGATGGCGCGCTGGGTATGGGCGACGACTAAGAACTGACAGCTGGCTCAATCTCAATAGCCTATAGCAAGCGGGTCTGCGCTAGTAATCGCGGATCCGCTTTTTTCTTTGAGTGCGCCGGCGGATGTAAAACTGGCGCGGGCTAGGGGCATCAGCTAGCGCGCTTCCAGGTGCCGTTGACTAGATTGAAGAGAATGATCTCGTCTGTGATGCCGCTTTCACCGCTGACTTGCACGGTGGCGCGCAGCTGTGACGAGCCGGCGGCATTAGACCAAATCAGTTGGTCTATGACATGGTACTCTTTTGCCGCTGCCCCTTGACTGTAGCGGGCATAAGCGGCCAAGCGCGCGTTTTCAGCCGTCGTATCATATAAGCTGAGCCATTCATTCTGCCTGCCCGCGCTGGCAAGCTCGTCTTCGAGCGTCAAGCGCCAGGCTATAAAATCGCGCCAATCCAGTTCTGCCTCTTCTAGGGGCTGCCCAAGCGCCGCCGCTAGCACGGACATATCGCTGGTGGCGGTCAATTGGCTGAGCAAGCGCGCGATTGTCTTGGTGCCATGCTCTTCGGCGACTGACCGCATCAACAGGGCGCCGCTATCCAGCCGGCTGAATTCTTCGCTCAACCAAGCGATTGCCCCTTTCCGCAAGAAATAGGCATCATGGGGCTGCGCCGGGGTCATATAATTGGTCGCCGCGTTGACCAGCCGCTCAGCCAGCATGGTACTGACGAGCTGCTGCCGCGGGCCGTCAAAGAGCTTATCAGCGCGCGTGATATCGGTGTAGGGCGAGCGAACTTGCAGGCGCAGCGCCGCCTCATCTAGCCAGGCTGCGTCAGCTGTCGCCTCGGGTCCGATAAGCACAGTCAGCCGCAGTCCGCCTCCGCAATCAAGAATCTCGCAGCCTCGGCTGATCCAATCTTGGAGCGCAGCGCTGACTTGGGTGGCGAATTCTTCATCGGTCGCCCGATAATTGATGCGGACGCTAGCCGCCTCGATCGTTTTTGCCTCGCCCCAGAATGAATAGTCCGGCGCGCTATGCCGCCAGTTCGCGCCGCTTCGGCGGTAAAACCACAGCCGCGCGTAGGGCAGCTCGTTGATGTCTTCCTGGATGAGAACGCGGGCCCGTTCTCGATCGATTTCAACCGCTAATATGCTCCCGGTTAATTCGATCCTTCCTTCTGCCTTCAGCTTGCTGTATCGTTGAAAGGCAAGACGCTGTTCGCTGATCCAAGCGGCATCGTTTGGATCTTGCGCAGCCAGAAAAGCGCTCAAATCACCAATGCGCAGGGATGCCACCTCGGCTTTGACTGTGTCTTGCAAAAGCTGAGCATACTGCGTTTCGACATCGTGAACCCGCTGCCGCAGGAAGAGCAGCCCCAGCCCGACAGCAGCCAATAAGGCGCTGACGAGCGTCAGAAGCAAAAGCAGGTTTCGCCGCCGCCGCCGTTTTGATTGCGGATCTTCGCCGTCGAAGCGCTCAACCCGCTGCGATTCGACATCCCATTCGAAACGTATCCGGCTCATTGTCGAAGTGCTTCCGCTGTATGGTTGATGAGCTCAGCGGCGCCTGTCTGATGAATCTGCCCCGTCTCATCGCGGATCAACAGCGCGCCGTCGGCGGCTACATTCACCGCGACCCCTCGCTTGCTGCCTACCGTGACCCATTGATGAAGGGTCAAAAGGCGGGATTTCCAAGTGGCGAACAAGACTGGTGACGCGATTTGGGCATACCAATAATCAAGCCGGCAAAGCAGCGAAGTGAGCAGCTCGCGGCGATCCAAGGTCCGATTGGCGGCTTGTTCCAAGCTGATCGCAGCATGACGCAGCTCGGTCTCGCTGAAATCCAGGCGAATGTTTAAGCCGATGCCAAGGACTGCGCCCCGCAGCTGGTCGCCCTGCCAGACTGCTTCGGGCAGAATACCGCTCAGCTTCAAGCCCTTGACCTGGATGTCGTTGGGCCATTTGATGCCGACATCTTCACAGCCGGCGGCGCGCGCGATATCGCTGACGCTCAAGGCGGCCACCATGTTCAAGCGTGGCAGAAGCGCGCGGTCTGGCTTCAAGATGAGGGACAGAGCCAGCGCTTGATTTGGCGGGCTATGCCAGCCGCGTCCTTTGCGCCCGCGCCCGCGCGTTTGCTCATTGGCAATGACAACCGCTCCTTCTGGCGCGCCGTCCGCCAGCCAGGCTTTGGCGCAATCGTTGCTGCTTTCGACCCGCTCAAAATACTTGAAGGGTCTGGTCATGCGCTGTTCCAGCAATTCTTGAGAGAGCGCCACATGCATTCCATTCAGCCTCTGATGCTCCGCATTGTATCAGACTTGGCAAGACCGCTAGAATAGAGTTGTTCAAATTAGCGGACGCAGCCGCCTCAGGCTGGCGCCCGCCCCGAAAGAGTCTGGACGACAAAGGCAGTCGATGAATCAGATTTGGGCACCATGGCGCATGGACTATATCAAGGGCAAAGGCAAGCGCTTTGAGGCTTGCGTATTCTGCGAGCTTGCCCAGCAGCCCGCGGCTGATCTGGCGCAGCATGTCATTGCCCGCTCGTCGCATACCTTCGCCACGCTCAATCGCTACCCTTATACTTATGGCCATACGATGGTCATTCCTTACGAGCATATCGGGTCGACCGAAGACTTAGCCCCGGCTACCTTGGCCGACTTGATGCGGATGACGAATCGCACGATGCGTGTACTGCGCGAGGTTGCCAGCCCGCCAGCTTTCAACATTGGTGCCAATATCGGCGCGGCCGCGGGCGCCGGCATCGCCGCCCATTTTCACTTCCATATTGTGCCGCGCTGGGATGGCGATCATAGTTTTATGGAGTGCATCGCTGGCACACGTACCGTCCCCGACACTTTGTCACAGATATCACAGCAGATGCGCGGCGCTTGGGAACAGCTCTACGAGCCAATACAAGACGGTGACCATTGATCGGGAAAGATGTTCTTGGTCGGCTTCGACTGCTTGGTTTCGCCTTTCTGCGGGGCGTCTATGGCCGCCCCTTTACCGATGCAGATGCCCGCCTATTTGCCGCTAGCTCGCCAAATGCCCCGCCGGCGCTCCTTCGCCCCCGCGCTGGAATTGGCTCAATCGAATAGGATTGAACGGTGAGCAGAGTCATCGCTGAAGACCGGCGCGACGCGCTTTGCCTGCTTCTGATTGTACTGCTCGCCGCTGCCCTGCGCCTGAGCGGCAGCGATGTCGTCGAATACTTCCACGATGACGCGATGCTGGCGACATTGGCTTTGGAGTTGGCTGATGGGCTGAGTTTCCCCTTCATCGGCATTCTGTCTTCGACAGGCATCCCCAATCCGCCGGTCAGCGTGTATCTGCTGGCGCTTCCATTTGCCTTGTCTTCAAGCCCAGCCTTCGCGATTCACGTCATCATGCTTTGGAATGTGATGGGCGTCGTTTTCTTGTGGCTGCTGGCGCGGCGCTTTTGCGGGTGGCGCATCGCCCTCATCGCCGGCTTGATTTATGCTATCAATCCTTGGGCGGTTCTCTTCAGCCGCAAAATCTGGGCACAGGAGCTGCACAGTCCGATAATCCTGGCTGGCTTGCTGCTGCTGCTTGTTGGCTTTAGCGGGTCGCGTGGTGGCCCGCTTAGGCGCCGGGTTTTGCTTGCCCAATGCCTGAGCTTGCCTGTTTTACTCATTGGCTTTCAGTTTCATTTCGCCGCCTGGCCCCTGCTTCTCCTCATCCCAACTGCATTGTGGCAGCGGCGGGCAATTATCAGCGGGCGCGCCTTGGTCGCCAGCGTCGTCTTGTCGTTGATTGCGCTCTTGCCTTACGCCATCGGCTTGGCGCAGACGCTGGATCTCGATCCGGTGCGGATATCGGACGCGCTGGACCGCTCGGCAGCGCGCGGGCTTGAATTCAGCTTGGCTTCAATCCGGGCGCTGGCGCAGCTCGCGTCTGGCACTGGCTTGGAAACCTGGCTGGCGCCTGATCAGGCGGCTGAGCTTGCGGCCGGTTATCCGCCGCTGTATGCGCTTTCCCTCGTGCTGCTGCCGCTGCTTTTCTTGGGATTGCGCCTGTCTTTTCGGCGCGCGCCGGCTTTTGCTTTGCTGCTGTCGATTTGGGCTTTTCTGCCCAGCCTGCTGCTGGTTGTCGAATGGACGCCTGTCTATATTCACTATTTCATCCCCTCCATACCAGCGCTTGCGATTCTAATCGGCTACGGCGCTGATTCGCTGCTGAGCGCGGCGGCACCTTGGCGACCGCTGCTCTATGCCCTGCGGCTGATATTCGCCTTGCTGCTGGCGCTGCAAAGCCTGCAATGGATTGCCGCCTTGAACTTTGTCGAAGCGCAGCACATCGCCTACCCTGGCTTCACGACGCCGCTGGCGAAACTCTCCCCCCTGCGTGACAGATTGTCGGCGGTCGATGATGTCGTCGTGCTGGCACATGGCATGGCATGGAACCTGCACCATGAAGTAGCGCGCTGGGATACGCTGCTATGGGACGCGGTCGAGTGCGTGCGGACAATCGTCCCCGCTGGTTATGCTGTCTTTCCCCGTCAGCCCTTTGCCGCCGTCATCGCGCCGGGCGCGCCGCCTGGCTCTGTGGCTGACCTCTATCGGCAAGGGGATCCCGAGATCTTTCCCACCAGGCAGGGCGGCGCCGCCTATGAGCTGCATCAATGGCAAGCGGCGCCAGCTTGGGCCGGCACAGCCATTCAGCCGATTGAGCCGCAGCGCTTCGCCAATGGCGTCCGCTTGAGCGGTTATGGCTTGGCGGGCGAGCGCGTGATCTTGGAGTGGCAGCTGCCCGCAGCGCAGAAAGGGGCTGATTTCCAGTTCAGCGCCCAGCTCTATGACGCAATGGGCGAGCGGTTAGACCAGCTTGACGCGAGGTTCTGGCACGGGCGTCACTGGTGCGAAGGCGACCGCTTGCTCACTTGGGGAGCCATCGATGCAGACGCTGGCGCGACAAGGCTTAAAGTTGCTTTGTATCGCTTGGGGGCGGGAAAAGATTCCGGGCGCATATCAAATCTTGATGTGCTGGATTCGCAAGGCAAGGCAAAAGGGCAGAGCGTCGATATCCCTCTCCTGCCAGGCGATGCCTAAGACTCTATCGCGCTTGTCTCAACTGCCTCGGATTCATCAAGGGCTTGCGTCGCTTGCCCGCCGGCTGGTTCAGCCGCAGCGCCTGCCTCCGTTGGCGCCGCCGTCGGCGTCAAGGCGATCGCCTCTGCCGCCATATCCCAGGGAATGGAATAAGAATCCAGCACCAGCTCGCTGACTGCTTCCTCATCTTCTACCGATTCTTCTTCTACCGATTCTTCAACAGTCATGCTGTACTCTAGTTTGGGGTAGCTGAGACCGTCGTTTAGGTACAGCCCGACAGCGACCCGATAATCGAGCATATTGTAGGCTGGGTCAAAATGGTGGAAAGTCGTGAAAGACTCGCCCCAGCGCCAATACTTGCTTGGCAGTCGGGGCGCTCTGTCGTCTTGGCTCAGAATGTTTTCAGCCGCGTCCAGCAAGTGGGCGAACACGGTGTAATTCTCTTCTGGCGACGATTCCGCTTTCCAGCTCAGCGAGATTTCGTTGAGTTCCAAATCGAGTTTGAAGGATTCGAGGCGAATCGCGCCATCGAACACTGGCTGGGAATCGAGTGGAATCTCGTTGAAGCCGGTGAGGGTCGGCTGTATGCGGGTGGTTACAACCGCGCCGATGTCCAGCAGGACCGGCTCGATGATTTCACCCTCAGCGCTGCTGGCGGGAATTGGGGCTGCATCCGCCTCGTCTTTCCACTCGACTCGCAAATCGAATGGGTAGCGGCCGTAGGCGGCTCGGTTGATGCGGATTAGGTATTCGTCGGGATAGATGAGCCCGGTTCGCCAGCGTGATGTGCGTAAGCTGCCGGCGCCAGGATACGTGACATATCGTCCAATTTCCTGCCCATGATCGTCCAGCAAGGTCAAGTAGACGCTGTTATCGCCGGACGATGGCTTTAGCACCTGCCAATAGAGTTTTATCCGCACTTGGTCAGCGGTGGAATAGCGGCGGTCGGCGCGCTCGTATGCGATTAGGGCGACATCGCCGAATTCGGCATAGAGCGGCTGCGCCCGTTCGGGAAGCGTCTCAACCGGCTGTGGTGCGTCATATTGCCCGGCGATGACCGTAAAGGGCACGAAGACCGCCACCAGGGCGAAGAAGCGCAGCTGCCAGAGCATGGTGCGGTGCAGCAATTCCTTTGGCACCGCATCGCCAGCCCGGACGAACTCGAGATTCGGGGGCCGCAGGAAGAAGACTATCCACCAGACACTTTCAACTAAGCCGACTGCCAGCAGCGGGCTGACCACAGCGATCAAGGGGAAGAGCATACGCCCCTCGGCAACGCGCGTTAGCGTGCCGCAATACAAGATACCCAGCCAGAGCAGCACGAGGGCGCTGGCAAGCGTTAGCAGATGCGCCAGCTCGTAACGCGCATAGGCGAAGTCGCTAATCGCAAGCAATTGCAATACTAGAAAAACGCAGCCGAAAATACTGGCGAGCGTCAGCAAACCCGCTAAGAAATAAAAGATGCTGGCCACCTGAAGATTGAGCGCGCCGAACAGCCCCCAGAAGGACATATGAAACTGTTCAAATTCGGCGAATAGGTCGACCAGGTTGAAGGTCAAATCGCGGGGACCGGCGATATCAGCCATCGTCAAGATGCCTAATGGCTCGCCATAGAGCTGCATATTGCGGAAGTACCACCAGCCGGCGATGAGCAGCCAAAATAATGCGGTGACATAGAGCCATACCAGCAGTCCGCGACGATCGCGCGTTTTGCGAAAAGCGGCCAGCCCGACGCCGATCAGCACCGGCAGCAGCGCCAAGCCAGTCAGTTTAGTCAGCGCTGACAGGGCAAATAGCAGCGCCAGCGCCAGCGAGCTGGTCAGCGAGAAGCCATCGCGCAAGGTGCGCAGGAGCAGCCAAATCAGCGCGCCGTTTAGGATCATCGCCAGCGCGTCGTTGTTGACCGAGGCGGTGACGAAGATAAACATGGGGTTCAAGCCGGTTATCGCGGCGGCGACGAAGGCGACGGTCTGGCGCTGCGGCGCAATCAGTTCGCCAATCCGATACACGAAGACAAGTGTTCCCGCGCCTAGGGCAAGGCCGAGCAGCCGCAAAAAAAGTACCGCCAAGCCCGTCCCGCTGAAACGAGGCAGCGAATCATCATGGACTATCAAGTTCTTGTTGCCAAAGGCGCTTGGCTGATAGACGGCGACGTGAGGGTTCAGCTGGCGATACGCCTCCGAGTCATCGATGCTGATTGGCGCGGTCGCAATCGCCATCAAACCGTAGTAGAGCGGGGGTTGGCTGCCATGCTGGCGGAAGATTGTATCGCGCCGGTACAGCTCCTGCTCGGGTAAGCCCCCGGTCTTGCGCAGATGCTCAATATAACCGAAATGCCAAAGTTCTTCGTTCGCTTCAAGGACGGGCGTCGCCAGCGCATAGACCAGCCCCAAAGCCAGATAAATTAGCAGGACCCACTGAAGCGGGCTGAGCGGAATATCAAGCGAGTTGAGCCATTGCCAGCCCTTGATCAAATGGTTAAGGACCCGCTTGCCGCCGCCCCGCAGCCCTTGGGACTGGCGGCGGGCATCAGACTTTAGTTGAGCGATTTTTGCCAGCATTTTCGCGAGACAGTCTCTTTATTTTCTTCGCGGCGTGGCTGCAGTGTTAAATGAAATTATAATGCTTAATCATCGGCTTCAAAATAGTTTGAGGCTATTCTACCGAGCGGGCGTTGCAGCCGGAAATCTTGAGGATTTGCCGATGTCGGCCCCGTCATTCCTTCAGCCTCCTTCAGCGGCGAACATGTCTTTAGCGCCTTCAATGTAACTCATCGACTGATGCCGAAAATAAGTATTGTAAAGCTCGGCATAATGCCCGCCGGCGCGCATGAGCCTATCGTGATTGCCTTCTTCAATGATAGCGCCATCTTGCAAAACGATGATGCGATCAGCGCTGCGCACAGTGCTTAGCCGATGCGCAATCAAGATGGATGTCGAGCGCGCCAGAATCAGCTCGATGGCGTCTTGAATCTGCGCCTCGGTGAAGGGGTCAATGCTGGCGGTGGCTTCATCGAGGATGAAAATCGACGGCTTCTGCACTAGCACACGCATCAGGCTGACCAATTGCCGTTGCCCCACGCTTAGGCGGGCGCCGCGCTCGCCGACCGATGTATTAAGCCCCTCGGGCAGGCTGTCCAGCCATTCGCCATTGCCGATGCTCAAGGCAATCTTCTTGATTTCCTCAAGCGAAGCCTGCGGATTGCCATAACGAATATTCTCCAACACTGTGCCGCTGAAGAGAAATGGCTGCTGCGGCACGATGCCCAATCGCGAGCGATAGCGCTTCAGATCGAGCGCGCGGATATCGGCGCCGTCGATGCGAATCGTCCCTTGCTGAAACTCGTAATAGCGCGTGATCAATTTGGCGATGGTGCTCTTCCCCGCACCGGTATGCCCGACAAATGCGACATTCTCTCCCGGTTCGATCTCCAGGCTGAAATCCCGCAGCACCAGCTCGCCACGATCGTATTCAAAGGAGAGTTTTTCAAACTGAATGTGCCCGGCAAGGTCTTCCTTCGCCTGTCTGTCTGTCTGCTGGACGGTGTTCTCCGCGTCAATCAAGGCGAAAATGCGCTCAGCCGCGCTCAAACCTTGCTGAAACTGGCTCCAAAACGAAGCCAGATTCATGAAGGGAAACCAGAAGCGATCGACACTCTGGATGTAGAGATACCAGGTTCCCGCGCTGAAGGCGCCAGCCAAGACGGAATGCGTACCCACCCATACGACGATTGACAGGGCGATAGCCGAGAGTACGCCCATGGTGGGAAAGACCAGCGAAAGAATGAAGCCGCGGCGCAGGTTGATTGTGTAACTCAAAACATTGACGGTGGTAAATTCTTTGTAAATCATCTCTTCCTGGCGGAAATTCTTGGCGACGCTGATGCCAGTGACGCTTTCCTGGATATTGTCATTCACCACCGCCATCGCCCGCGCGCCTTGCCGTGTTACGATGCGCGCCAGATAACGAAAAGCGAGCGCGGCGAAGACAACCAGCGGCATGGTGAACAGCAGCACGATGGTCATTTCAACCGAATAACTTAAGAGCGCGGCGAAGAGAATCGATACCGAGAGAAACTGCGATATGACTTCGCTGCCCAATAGCATGACATCGCCGAATTCTTGGGTATCGCTGGTAATGCGGCTGATTACCGCGCCGGACTTGTGGCGGTCGTAAAAAGCCAGATCGCGTTCGATGGCTGCGGCGAAGCAGTCTTTGCGCATGCTGGCGACTATCCGGCCGATCACCACCACCGTGAAGCGGCGCCGACCATAATTGCAGATGTATTCGCTAACGGCGATCAAGGTCAATATCAGCAGGAGGAAATTGAGCGCATCGCCACTGCTGACCATTTCATCGACAGCCGTGCTGATGAAGACTGGCCGCAGCGCGCGCGCCGTGCCCACCGCCAAGAAGCCCAGCAAACCCAGAAAAACCAGCCGCTTGTGAGCGGCCAAGTAACTGCCGATGCGCTTGAAGAGATAGGTATCGCTGTATTGCCGGTCGTAGGCGTCGCTCTCTAATCCACCGAAGACAGCGGCCATCTTAGCCTCCCGCTGCCAGCTGCGCCGGCGCGTCGGGCGGTGCATAACGGTCGAAGATATGACGGTAAGATTCCGATGTGCGCAGGAGGTCTTCGTGCCGGCCTTGGGCGACTACCTTGCCCCGCCGCAGCACGACAATGTGATCAGCCCAACGGATCTGCGACAGGCGATGCGTTATGAGCAGGGTCGTGCGCCCGCTCGCGGCGGACCAGATGGCGCGCTGAATCTTGTCTTCGGTTGCGCTGTCGATGGCGCTGGTGCTGTCGTCGAGGATGAGTATCGGCGGGTCGGTCTGGAATGCGCGAGCCAGTGCCAGCCGCTGCCGCTGACCACCGCTTAGGGTCATGCCACGTTGGCCGATGATGGTGTCGTACCCGGCCGGAAAAGCCGAGATGAACTCGTGCGCCTGCGCCGCTTTTGCCGATTCGATGATGCGGCTCATATCGACATCGTCCTTGCCGAAGGCGATATTCTCAGCCACGCTGCGGCTGAACAGAAAGACATCCTGTTCGATGATGCTGATTTGTGATCGCAGCGCCTGCAAATTCCACTCCCGCACATCGACGCCATCTATCAGAACACGTCCGCCATCGACGTCATAAATGCGATTGACCAGTTTGCTGAGCGTGCTCTTGCCGGCGCCAGTCTGGCCCACGATGGCGACGGTCTGCCCTGGCTTCACGCTGAATGACACTTCGCTCACGTTGGTCTCGTCAGCGCTGTAACCAAAAGATACATTTTCGAATTGAATGCTCCCGCCGATGGGGCTGCGGTACCCCGCCAAGTTCTGGTCCAGCTTGTTTGTCGTCACCAGAACTTCCAAGATGCGTTCGGCGCTGGCGTAACCCGAGGCTAAGCGTGAGGAAGTGAACAGCGAGATAAAAACAGGAAACTGAAATAGGCTGATGAGGCCCAAGAAGGCAATCACATCGCCTTCGCTGATAGCGCCGCCGCGATATAAGAGGGCCGAATGGAAGAGGGCGGCGACAGTCGTCAAGCCAAAGAGAAACATCGATAAATAACGCGCTTCAAACTCGCCTTGATCGATGAAGCGATCGCGGACGAGGTTGGCCAGCCCATTGAAGGCGCGCTTCTCGTTCTCTTCTTGCGCCGCGCCTTTGACAACCTCCAAGCCATCGAGCGCTTCAGCCAGCTTGGCATTCATGCTGCCGAAGCCAGCGCGGACGTCCTGCGCGATCGGGTGCAGCCGAAGGACGAAATAAATCTGGACCAAAATATGCGACACGATGAAAAAGAGCGGCACAATGATGAGCTCGGGCAATATACCAGGTGCGAATAACGCCGGCATAATCAGAAACATATTGGCGCCGGTAATCAGGTTGACGCCCGGGTTCATCATCAGATTCATTTCACGAACGTCATTGGTCACGCGGGCCATCGTCTCGCCGACTGGCTGCCGATCGTGATAGCTCATGCTCTTGCCCAGCAGGGTCGAGTAGAGTTCATCTCGTATGTCGCGCTCGAATCGTTGGGCGAAGACCTCAGCCGAGAAATTGCGCATGAACTGCAAGACCGAGCGCAAGGTCTGGGAGATGATGATTAGCAGGATGCTATCAAGCACGAGCGCGATGGTCTGCTCATTGAAGAGCAGAATCGCATTGAAGGCATCGCCAAGGGCGCCAGGCACCACGCCAGCCAAGAAGGCATTGCTGAAGGCGCCCACTACCAGCAGGAGTGCCGCCCATGGATGGCGCATGATGTGGGATAGTATGAAGCGGAAGGCGCCGCTGTGATTGCTTTTGATTGGCGATTTTACGTTGAACTCGGCTGTCATGGCTTGTCCGGCGCGGGCGGGTGACAATGCGCCGAGTGTATACGACGGTCACCTATTGCAATAGTGATGATTTCGCCGCGGCGCTTTACGCAGTTGGCGGCTGGTCGCAGATGCCTCATTCGATGACAAGCGTAATGGGCAGAATGCCGATGGTGGCGTCCTCAGTTGTCGCAGCCCCGCTGACAGGCAGCCGGGTGATTTCGCCGCTGCCAATTTCTTGACGGTAAACCAGCAACCAGATCTGATAATCGCCCGGCGCAAGGTCAGCGGGCAAACGAAGTGCGCGATTATCCCAAAGGGGCCAGCCCGGCTGCCAGGAAGATGTGGGCTTGAAACCAGCCTGCGGTCCCGAATCTTTGCCCTGCGCGATTGGCATCTTAGCGGCTCCGTCGGCGATGAACCAGGCAATCGTATAATCGTGCTCAAGTGGCGCGCCCGTTTCCCATAAGAGCGAGAGTTCGATTGTCTCCCCCGCTCGATAAGAATTGCCGTTTGGCAGCGCCAAACTTAGCAGACGCATACTGGCGCCGTAGCGAAGGTCGGTGGCGATATCGCCTTTGAACAGGCTCAGTGGATTGGGCGCCGCACCGCGTGTGCTGTATTCCAGCAAGCGAACGGTCTCGTCGGCGGTGGGCAGCGCTACTTCGCGCAGCGGATAATAATGCTGCGCCAGATAGCGCTCAAGCGGGCGGAAGCTCCAAGCGAAGAAGGGGCTGGTATTATCCAGAAGCCAGAGGCGATCTAGATGCTGAGTCAAATGACGCAGGGTTCGAAAGCTCTGCACGTCGAACCAGTCATTAGGATTGTTGGAGACGATGGCCGCCTCTTGCCGGGCGCTGGCGGCTTGCGCTGGCGGCCGCTCGAGGACAATCGGGCGGGGCGCGGCGACATCCATGTGATTCAATATGAAGTCAGTATAGTCGGCGCTCGTCAGCAGCAGCACATCGTCGGCTTTGGAATTGGCAGCCAGAAAGTCGAGCGCTTCGTGCAAGGCGCTTTGAGTCGATTGCGTCTGGGGATCTTTGTCGAAAGCCGATGCCAAATTGAGCAAGACCAGCGGCAGCCCGATAAGCGCCAGCAAGGGCGATAAATGGCGCCAGCGCCCCCGGGGGTGGCGCAGCAGGAGCGCGAGGGCGGCCGCCGCCAGCGCCGAAAACAGGGCGAAGCTCAAGACCCAGCTCGGCAGATTGGCGCGCGCCCATAAGAATTCGAAGCCCAAGTCTCGCCATCGTCCAGGCAGGACCAGCCATCTAAAGTAGCGCGGCTGCGTCAAAGCCGGTTCCCATTCGGCGAAACCCTTCGATTCAGGCGGCAATGAATCGCTGTATCGGTTCATGCTCAGCGAGACAGCAGCGAATTGAATCCAGATGCCGTAAATGAGCAATGCCGCCCAGACAATTTTCAGTCGCCTGCTATTCCCGCGCAACATCGTTTCGGCAATCGGCGCCACTGCCAGCATGAGTATCGGAAGCAGCGGCAGCAGAAACCTTGGGGGCCAGCTAAGCCCGCCAGACCAGTGTGGCCCGGTAAGCAGCGCGTGGCTCAGGGTGTAGCCAGCGAAGGCGAGGCTTATCGTCGCCAGCAGCCGCAGTTGCCCGCGCCGCCAAAGAATGAGGCCACCGGGAAGCGCTAGCAGCGTCAAGGGCGAAGTCGCCCAGATGCTTGCGCCAGGGCTGAGAATATAGCTGCGCAAGGCGGCGCTGGCATATTCCGTCGGGCGGCCGATTCCAGCCAGGGCATCGTGAACTATCGCCGGCAGCGGTACCAGCAGCATCAAGATCCCGAGGCCGATCAGTGGAATCACAATCAGGGCGACCAGGGCGGCGCGCCATAACTGGAAGCGAGCGAAATCCACATCGGGCAGCGCGAAAACGACAATCGCTGGAATGACGAAGAGAGCCGAATTCTTGGTTTGATAAGCGAGGAAGATGCCGCCAGCTGCCAGGATGAGGCTAAGCATACGCGCGCCCTTGCTTGTTCGGGCACCGCATTGCAAAGCCAACAAGCTGGCAAAGACGAAGAGCGCGGTCAAGGGCTCGCGGAATAAGGTCTGGCTGTATGCCCAAAGATTGCTGCCCAAGCCAGCGCTGATCGCCACAAGGACAGCGACGCCATCGGCGTAGGACATCGCGCGCAGAATAAGGTAAATGATGCCGGCAATTAGCGACGTGACGATGACATTGAATAGCCAAACTGTGTGAATCCCGCCCAGGCGCGAGACGGCATCGGCCAGCCTCAACAAAGGGCTGGCAAGCAGGATATGGAGCCGCTCCTGCACTCGATATTCCCCCAAGGGAAGGGCGCTGGACTCAGTGATGCGATGAGGCAGTTTGAGCCAGTTCGTTTCGTCCATTAGCCAGTCGCCATAGCGGACGTAGCTGCTAATGGCATCGAGCGAGCGCCGCGTATCGCCCGACTGGATCAACGCGCGATAGGTCAGCATATACATGCCAAGGCAAAATGTGACTAGCAGCAAGAAAATGCGAAAGCGCTGGATGCGATCTGAGTCCTTGGTCATCACGCTTGATTCAAGTTGGGGGGTTGGGCCAACCTTTGGTGTCTCCATTGGCGCGGATAATGGCGAAAAGGGCATCGGCGATTCGGTGCAGGTCATCGCGTGCGAGGCTCTGGAATGCCATCGCCAGCTGGATGAATGGCAGGTTCTCGTTATCTGAGGCGAATTCGCGCCATTCGCTGCTTGGCTCGGGCGCCGTCTCCAATATGTGGCCCATAGAAGCTGGTTTAGGCATGTCTTGCGCCAGGGTGAAATAACTCATATCCAGTTGGAGCGCTTGAGCCAGCGCAATCAAAATGCTGACGGGAATCTTCTCCTCGCCCAATTCAAAGCGCTGGAGCCGAGCCCCGTCGAGCTCTGCCGATTCACTCAATGCTTCAACAGTCTTGCCGCTCGATTGCCGCGCTGCCCGCAGCAAGGCGCCGATAAGACGCTGTCGAATAAGGGCATACTCGCCTTGCGCGGTCCTATCTTCGCGGAGCGCCCCCCCACCCGTGAGTGATTCTTCCCCGCTAAGGAACCGCGCGAGCAATTCCAGCTGCGGCAGAGACGGCTCGCTTTCGCCGTATTCCCAGTCTTGGACCAGCCCCGGCTCGACATCCACATATAGGGCGCAGTCGGCTATTGAGCGCTCGGCTTGCAGCCGGCTCTTGCGAATCACGAGGCCCAGTATCTTGCCGCGGAGGCTGCTCGCTTCGTTATGATTGCTGAGTGTGGTCTGTTTTTTTGTCGCGGGCTGCATCGCGTCAAGCGCTGTTTGGGTCAAGTCTTCACGGATCATTGATGGTCTCAAATCTGTGTATCAAAGATTATAGACCTGGGCGCCTATACTGGCAATATGATCGAGGTCCGCTTTCCATACGAACAGACTGGCTAATGGTCGCAGAATCTGCCTGATCACGAAGCGGTGTATCGGCGGCATGCGATTGCTCTGCGCTGCCTTCGCCCCCTCGGCGCTTAATATAATCTGGTGTGATTGCTCTAGGATGCCATGATTCAAGCTGGACGGCTGAGGAAATTTGCCTATCATTAGAGCCTTGTCCAAGCAAGAATCGGCTTGCGCAGTTGGCTTGTGCGAGCGCATCGCGGGCCAAAGTCGCGCGCAAAAACCGAGGCTTAAAATGCCGAACAAGACAGACCACGAGATCAATCGCCGCTCCTGGAATGCGGGCACGAAGGCGCATAACAGCCATAAGGGCAATCAAGCCGCGTTCTTTCGCGCTGGCGGCAGCACGCTATTTGCTGAGGAACGCGGTCTCCTCGGCGAAATCTCTGGCGAAACCTTGCTGCATCTCCAGTGCAATTGTGGCCAAGATAGCTTGAGCATCGCCCGTCATCTCGGGGCGATTGTCACTGGCGTGGATATCAGCGACGAGGCGGTCCGCTTCGCGCGGCAATTGTCACGAGACAGCGGCATCCAGGCAAGTTTCATCCGTTCCGATATATATGATTTCTTCGCCGAGGCGGGCGATCGCTACGACAATGTCTTCTCGTCTTATGGGGTGCTGTGCTGGCTTTCTGATCTGAAGACCTGGGGCTGTGGCATCGCCAGCTGCCTCAAGCCTGGTGGCCGGTTCATTCTGGTGGATTACCATCCGGCTTTCGCAATGTTCGATCGGTCATGGCAGTTAAGGCAGGATTATATGGGCGGCCTTCGCCATGAATTTGAGTCGGGCGTCGGCGATTATGTCGCGTTGACTGGCGCAGCTGCCGAGATTGACTCTTTGCTGCCTGGCATCCGCGATTTTCATAATCCCTATCCGGGTGTTGAATATCAATGGGGCATAGCCGAAGTGGCGCTGGCGCTGATAGATAGTGGCTTACAATTGTCGTATCTGGCAGAATACAATTTTAGCAATGGTTTCAAGCCGATGCCGGATATGGTCGATTTAGGCGGGCGGCGATATGCGATGCCTGCGCATTTACCGCAAGGCTTTCCCCTGATGTTCAGCCTAGTCGCCGAGCTGACGCTTTGAATAACGGCTCCGACGAGAGATATTACGACCCTGTCGCAATGCTGTCCTACAGTCTTGTTGTCTTTGTCTTTGCCGCCTGGATTCCGCTGTTAATTACCTGGATTCTGCTACTGTTCTCGCCAACGTCGCCATCACCGGCCTATGAACAGTTCCGCCGCGCCATCGTTATCGTTACAGGCGCCGCCACTGCCGCCGCGTTTGCTGGCGCAGTTTGGACCTATCGCCGTAACCAAGCCTCGAAGGCTCATTTGGCGCAATCAATTGCCCGGCATTTCGGTAGTGTCTGGCGAGTGATTCTAGTCATCCTGCTGCTTTTAGAATGTAACATTCTGGCATTTTTGCTGCTGCGCGATATTGCGCCATCGATCACGGGACCTTTCAGATTTACGTTGCTCTGCTGGTCTGTCGTGTTCGCCGCATTGATGTTGACCGTACATTGGCGCTCGGTTCAAAGTAGCTACAGACGGGCGCAGGCCACGATGGCAGTGCTGGGCGGTACCGTTGCCGCCCTGCTTTTATTCGCCATTCTCATAACCTTCAGCAACCGTTTGATAAACATTACTAGGATCCATGATCAATTGCGCGGGGCTTTGGATTACCGTCCGCTTGAGTTTATTGACGACGGCGCGGCGCCATCGCCACCTGAGTTTTGGGCAGAGCAAAGCACCACGTATGTCCGGTGGCTGCCCTACAGTTATTGGACGCTTGCGCCATTTGACGGTGCATACATCAATGTGGACAAAGCCGGACTGCGGCACATTCCGTCATATACAGAAGACCCGGGCGCGCCGAGTATATACTTTTTTGGCGGATCCACCCTGTGGGGACTTGGCGCTCGCGATGCCTATACAATTCCCGCGCAGGTGGCGCAGCTATTGGCGCAGCGAGAACAGCCCGCCCATATAAGGAGCTATGCGCAAACTGGCTATGTAAGCTGGCAAGATCTGCTGCTGTTTCAGGCGCAATTGGCACTGGACAACGTGCCTGGTCTCGCCGTCTTTTACCATGGGTTCAATGATGTTTACGCGGCTTATTTGCAAGGTGGCGCGGGCTTAACTCTGCGCGAAAATCAACGTGTGAGTGATGTTGAGCTTGGTCGGCTTCTGCGGAGCGGTCAGCCCGTGTTGTTTCCTTTTGATGCCGATATAAGCGGATATGACTGGGGGCTAGTTACGAGTGGCAGCGGTTCCCCAGGGCACATCGCCGAACGCTGGTTTGCGAATCGGCGATTGATCCGCGCCACCGCCGAGGAACACGACGTGCCTGTTCTTTTTGTCTGGCAGCCAACTTTATATGCAAAGGCTGCTCGAACGGTTACCGAACAGCAAATCCTGGACGAAGTAGAGAGAGTACAACCCGGCTTCGTCGACCTATATCGCGAAGTGGTTGGAATTGTGCGCGAACGGGCCGCCCTTGAAGCAACTGAAGATATTCTATTCTTAACCGACGCGTTCCGCGACGTGAGCAAGAACATATTCTTTGACAGGGTACATATCAACGAAATCGGCAATCGCTTCGTAGCAGAGTCCCTAATCACTCCGTTGATGGACGCCATTCCCCGCTCTTAAGCGCTCAGCTTGATACCAGTGTCACCCCGGCCGCTTCGTATCTTCATCGATTCGAGACATCAACTTAATCGCTTCTGCCTTCTCGTCTGCGGTCAGCCGGAAGTTATCACTAAAATAGACGGACTCGGGGAAGCGGTAATTCCAGGCGCGGTAAAAGTCTGCTCGCCGACAGTCGCGGCTTAAGTTGCAATCGAAGCGTACCAGGTAGCCGTTCGCCAGTGGACCAGCGTGGGCATGCTGGATATGCGCCAAGCCCCAGCTAATCCCCCGGCCGTCGCCATTGTCGCTAAAGGCATCGGGCACATAAGGACCCGCGGCGACCGGCGGTACGCTCACCTTGCCTACAACCTCGAAGTTCAAACCATCCGGCGCAAATTGCACCGTGTTCTTTTCTGGTCCCTCGTGGCTTGTAATAGCGGCGATACCCCCGCGGAAGGGATAAAGAAAAGTCTCGTGTCCACTGTTCGTCAAGGGATTCAAGGGCGATTTTACAAAGGGTCCACGCGGGTCATCGGCGATTGCGGCGCCCCAGCCAATGCCCAGGTCCTGGCGATAGCTGCGGCCGAATTGCACGCCCTTGTAATAAAGCCAGATTTGACCATGGTATTTGAGTAAGAAGGGGTCGTGCAGTTTGTGCGAATCCCAATCGCCGAAGCTAGCCACGGCATCGGCGTCATCCGCATCGCCGACAAAGTTGCCACGCCGCCCTGGGCGCAGCACGGGCGCCGCCATTTTCGTCCAGGGTCCGGCTGGCGATTCCGCCCAAGCCATGCCAATCTGGTGGCTGGACCGCTGTTTCCAAATGCCTTGAATCACTTGATAGTAAAGATAGAATTTTCCATCGTGCCGCAAGATGTCGGGCGTAAACACAGCCCGGTCGTCGAAGGCTCCCGGCTCGCCGCGTCGCAGAGCCGGACCCTGTTCTTCCCAATCGAAGCCATCGCGCGATGTGGCATACCAGATGTCTGCCATGTCCCAATCCCAGGCTGGTCTGGTCTCGCTGGCACGCGGGATGCCCAACCAGCGCTTTTCTGTCTGCCGCCGCGTGTACCAGACGTAGTAAATCCCGCCGACTTTGATGACCTTTGACGGGTCGCGCCGGGTTGTGCCCCGCTCTTTGCCAATGCCGCTGATGGCTGAGTAGCGGAAGGCGCTGAAGAATTCGCTCTGCGCGTCTTTGTATAGGCCATAGCGGTCGTACACGCGCGTCATTGCCTGGCTGATGGGGCGGGCGGGTCTCGTTTCCGCCGGCCTTTCTGGCTCATTGGCGTAGGTCAAGGGCTGCGCATTTTGCTCGTTCAGCGCTAGATCCGGCGCGAAGTAAACCGCTTCTGGATAGCGGATGTTGCTGCGGCGAAAGTTCGTCCGCTCAAGATCGCGGCGCAGATTGCAGTCAAAACGAACGATATAGGAGTTGCCGGTTTTCAGCTCCTCGGTGGCAATATGCGATAAGCCCCAGATTATGCCGGCGCCAGCAGAGCTGTCGCAATAAGAGTCGGGCGCGAATGGTCCGGCCGCCAGAGGCGGGAGGCTGACATGGGCGACCACGTCAAAGTTGAGCCCGTCCGGCGCGTATTGAATCGTGTCCTTCTCCGGTCCATCATGCCCGCAGATGGCAAGAATGCCTTCGCGGTATGGGAAGAGGCAAGTTTCATGCCCGCTGTTTGTTACCGGGTTCAGCGGTGACTTGACGAAGGGACCGGCGGGCGAATCGGCAAGTGCCAAGCCCCAGCCGATGCCGCGCGCGTATTTCGTCGTCCAGCCCATCGGCTGCCCCTTGTAATAGAGCCAATACTTGCCGTCGCGGAACAGGATGAAAGGATCATGCACCTTGTGGCTGTCCCATTCGCCGTAGCGCAGCACCTCGCCGGAATCGTCATCGCCCAGCCATTCGCCTGGTTCGCCTGGCGCCAGCACCGGCTTTTCGGCTCGCAGCCAAGGACCAGCGGGCGACTTCGACCAGGACATGCCGATCGTATTGCGCGTCCGCGTCCGATAAGGGTAATCAACCGCTTGATAATAGAGGTAGAAGCCGTCATTGGTCATCAAGACATCGGGCGTAAATACGGAGCGCCCATCGTAAGCGTCCTGTGGTCCTCGTTTGACGGCCGCGCCTTGTTCGGTCCAGTTGAAGCCGTCGCTGGATGTTGCATACCAGATTTCAGCCAAGTCCCAGTCAAAGACAGGGCTATCCCAAGTTTGCCGGCGGCTGGGCGGCTTGTTCCGCTGGTCGCGGTCTTTCGCCGTCTTACGCCGCGTATACCAGACGTAGTAAGTTCCATTGATGCGCAAGACTGTGGATGGGTCGCGCCGGGTTATGCCCCGCTCTTTGCCAATGCCGGAGAGCCGGCTGTACTTGAATGTCGTATAGAATTCGTTAGTCGAATCTTGATAGATGCCCCATTTGTCGTAGAGCCGAGCCTGAGCGGCGCTGAGCGGACGAGCGGGCGGCATATTCTGGCTGGGCTCGCCCGGGAGGCGGGGTTTATCGCTCCTGATTTTTGCCATTTGTCACCTTTCTTCCCTGATCATGGCGGCTGCTTTTTCGCCAATCATGATGCAGGGCGCATTGGTATTGGCATTGATGATATGCGGCATGATCGAGGCATCGGCCAGGCGCAGTCCCTCAATCCCATGAACGCGCAGCCGCTCATCGACAACAGCCAGCGGATCTTGCCCCATTTTGCAGCTGCCGGCCGGATGATAAATTGTTGTGGCGAAGTCGCGGATGAAGTGGGTCAAATCATCGTCTGACGCGGCTTGCTCGCCGGGCAAGAACTCGGCGCCACGGAAGCGATCAAAAGGCATGGCGGCCGCGATTTTTCGCCCCAGCTTGACACCAGCCAGCAGCACATTGACATCTTCATCTTCTTCGAGGCAGGCAAAGTCGATGGCGGGTGGGGCAAAAGGGTCGCTTGAAAGCAGCCGCAATTCACCAACGCTCTTCGTGCCGACTAATCCAGCCAGAATCGTAAAGCCGTGCCCGGCTGGCGTTTCGAAGCCGTGGCGTATGAACCAGTCGGGCCCAAAGTGATATTGCAATTCGGGCGCGGGCGCAGCGGGATCGAGTTTGACAAAACCGCCTGCTTCCCCGAGATTCGATGTCAGCAGCCCCATCCGTTCTTCTTGATAGCGCTGAATTTGCTCGGGCGCGTCTTTGAGCGCCAGGCTGACCGGCTCTTTGCAATGGTAGGCAAGGGGAACCTGCATATGATCCATCAGGTTCTTGCCAACGCCAGGCAGATCCATAACCAGCGGGATGTCAAATTCTGCCAGCTGAGCGGCGGGACCAATGCCAGAAAGCAGCAGCAGCTGCGGGGAATTAATGCCGCCGCCACAGATGATGACTTCGCAATTCGCGCGCGCCCGCTTCAGCTCGCCTTCATGATGGTAGAGCAGGCTCTTGCATCGGCGATTCTCGATGATCAGCTTGGTGACATGAGCGCATGGCAGCGCGCTGAAGTTGCTTCGCGCCAGCGCCGGCTGCAGATAGCCAACTGCCGCGCTGTGGCGCTGCCCCCGCTTTTGTGTGACCTGGTAGAGGCCGAAACCTTCTTGCTCGCCGTCGTTGAAATCGCTGTTGGGCCGAAAGCCCAATTCCAGCGCGGCCTCCACAAATGCCACACTCAGCGGGTTGGGGTCTTGCGGGTCCGCGACATTGATAGGTCCGCCAAGCCCGTGATGGATTGAAGGACCCCGCTCTTGATGCTGCATCTTGCGGAAATACGGCAGCACATCAGCATAAGCCCAGCCCTCGTTCCCGCGCGCCGCCCAGCCATCGTAATTGCTTGGATGCCCGCGCTGATAAACCATGGCATTAATCGAGCTGGTGCCGCCGAATACCTTGCCACGCGGAACATATTCGCGCCGGTTGTTCAGCCCTGGCTGAGGAATGCTCTGGTAATCCCAGTCATCAGCGGTATGAAAGAGCTCGCTGAAGCGCGCCGGAATGTGGATGTTCGGGTTGCTGTCTGGTCCGCCGGCTTCGAGCAGCAGCACCGAAGAAGTTTCGTCTTCGCTCAGGCGGCTCGCCACCGCCGCGCCAGCCGAACCTGCGCCGACAACAATATAATCTGCTGTAATCACAGCGTTGCGCATGGTCGCCTCAATCGTATATTGCCCTGCCCAACTATGCAGGCAATCGCCTCAAATTTTTTTCGCCACAGAGACACAGAGCGCACCGAGATTTAATTCTATTTCTGGTAGAAAAAGGAGGCAATGTAGGGGCGATTCTGTGAATCGCCCACAGATTATGCGCGATTTCACGGGCGACATACAATGTCGCCCCTACATTTTGTAATTTTTCGCAGCGAACGACGCACAATGATTTTGAAGCGATTGCCCTGCCCCACTATGCCAAAAATTGACAGCGCTTTGTCTATTGTCTACAATCTTGCAATTATAACGTGTTCAGTTTACGCGTAGCAATTACAAGGAGGCGACATGAGCCAAGACATAAAGTGGGCGGGGGCTTTTCCTGGTCGGCTGCCCTTGAAGAAACCGACCGATCGGCGCTTGAGCGCGGCGATGGAACGTGTCTACGAGATGTGGACGCCGAAGCAAGATATCGGGAATCCTTTCTATACGGTTTTCAAGTATTCGCCCGTCAGTGGCATCGGCCGAGACGAATCGGCTTTATCGGTCTCGCGCCGCGATCCATCCAAGGTGCTCAAAATCGGCGACACCTATTACGTGTGGTACACGCGCCGGCAGACCAAACATAAGCCGGTCGGGCGCTTCAACATCGACAAAGGCGATGACGAAACGCCCATCGTAGACTGGGATTTGGCTGATATCTGCTACGCGACGTCAAAAGACGGCTTCGACTGGGTAGAGCAAGGGGTAGCGGTGCCGCGCGCGCCCAAAGGCAATTACGGCGATCGATCCCTATCGACGCCTGATATCCTCGTTTACGGCGGGCGTTACTATCTCTATTACCAGTGCTTCACGACGATGTGGCGGCAGAATGACTGCGTGAACGTCAGCATGGCTTGGGCGGATTCGCCCACTGGACCCTGGACGCGCCTGGAACGCCCGGTGGTGGAGCAGGGTGGGGAAGGTGAATGGGACAGTTGCGCCATTCATGATCCCTATCCGCTGGTTTACCAAGGGAAAATCTGGGTTTATTACAAAGCGTCGCCGGCTGATAAATCGCCCGGCAACTTGCGGCTGGCGCAGGGCGTCGCCATCGCCGAGCAGCCGGAAGGTCCCTATGTGAAATCAGAGTTGAATCCCGTGACCAATTCGGGACATGAAACGATGCTCTGGCCCTATGAAGGCGGCATCGCTTGCTTGCTGATACAAGATGGTCCCGAGAAAAACACAGTGCAATACGCGCCGGACGGGCTGAATTTCGTCCCCAAGGCGCATGTTCAGCTGACGCCGCACGCGCCTGGTCCCTTCTGCCCGGATGCCTTCGCGGACAACGGCGATGGGCGTGGCATCACTTGGGGGCTAAGCCACATCATTCCCCAGACAGAAGAAGCCCTTAGCGGGCTGTACATCGTGCGCTTTGACTGCGCGCTATCACGCGATTGCGAGCGGCCCGAATTCAAGCGCAGCAACCTGCATTGGCACGAGGCGTCTTGGTTTCAGCCTGAGGTGCGCTTGAACGACGAGTGGCGCGCGCGCATCCTGGCTGAACAAGCTGATATGGATCGACAGACAATTGGCGTGTAGCTAGCGGCGGCGGCGATTGCTCAGCGCCCCATCCAGCCGCCGTCAACCAAGAGAATCTCGCCATTGACGTAATCCGAAGCGGCTGAGGCGAGGAATACAGCTGGTCCTTTGAAGTCGTCGATTTCGCCCCAGCGCCCGGCCGGAATGCGCTCAAGTATGGAACGGTAGCGCGCGGGATCGTTTTGCAGCGCTTCGGTCACATCGGTGCGGACGTAACCCGGCGCGATCGCGTTCACCTGTACGCCGCGCCCCGCCCATTCGTTAGCGAGCGCCTTGGTCAATTGGCCCAAGCCGCCTTTGCTGGCGGCGTAGCCAGGCACGGTAATGCCGCCTTGGAAGGTGAGCAGCGAGGCGGTGAAGATGATTTTGCCGCTGCCTCGCGAAAGCATTCGCTTGCCAATTTCACGGCTGAGCAGGAACTGAGCGCTCAGGTTCGTGTCAATAATTTTGTCCCAATACTCGTCACGGTGCCGTTCGGCTGGCTCTCGTAGCACGGTGCCGGCATTATTGAGCAGGATATCGATGACGGGGTGATTGGCTTTTACTTGCTTGATGAATTGGTAGAGGTCATCCCGCTGGGAAAAGTCGCAGCGGTAGCCGGCAAATGAAGAGCCAAGTGCCGTGACCGCTGTCTCGATTTCGCTGCCGGTCACTTCGAGATTTGCGCTGACAGCGATGATATCGGCGCCGGCTTCCGCCAAAGCAAGAGCCATCGCTTTGCCGATGCCGCGGCGCGCGCCGGTGACGAGCGCGGTTTTGCCATCAAGTCGAAACTGTTGCATCACATTCATTTAAAGCTCCAGGAGTATCTTCATTACTTGCCCGCCTTTTTCCATGTCTTCAAAGCCGGAGCGCAGCGCGCTCAACGGGCGGATATCGGAGATCAACCCGTCAAGGGGCAGGGCACCCCGAGCTGCCAGCGATATCGCCTCAGCGAAGTCTTGCGATTCGTAAACACGCACGCCCTGTAAGCGAAGCTCGCGCCAGAAAAAGCGAAATAGGTCGATCTGCGGTTTCTGGGCGAATATCGCCACGATAACAGCCAGCCCCCGTGTACGCAGCAACTCGGTCATGATGTCGGCACCCGCTTGCGAGCCTGATACTTCAAAAACGATATCGGCGCCCGCGCCTTTTGTCCGCTGCATGACCAGCTCAATCAGATCAGTCTCGCTGGGGTTGACTGCCTCCAAGCCGATATTTCTGGCAAGCTCAACGCGATAGGGATTGATTTCCGAAACGATGACCTCCGCGCCGGCCTGCTGCGCGACCAGGGCAACCAGCATGCCTATCGGTCCGCCGCCAAGCACAATGACTTGATCGCCGGGCTGCAGGTCGGCTAGGCGCAGATCATGGCAGGCAACCGCCAGCGGCTCGATTAAGGCGGCATGCGCCATTGAAAGTTTGGCGGGGATGCGATGCAAGGTATAAGCGGGGACAGTCCAAAAGCTTTGAAAGGCGCCCGGTGTATCGATGCCGAGAAAGTTCAGCTTGTGGCAGATATGACTATGCCCGGCGGCGCAAGCGGGGCAGGCCGCGCAAGGGGCGAGTGGCATGACGACAACCCGGTCGCCCTCGGCGAAGCCCTCGACGCCGGCGCCCAGCTTACGCACGGTGGCTGACATTTCATGCCCCATAACCAAAGGCATATCGACGCGCGCGTCCATAGCGCCGTGAAAGATGTGCAGGTCCGTGCCGCAGATGCCGCAATGCGATACTTGCAGCTGCACCTCTCCTTCGCCCGGGTCACGCGGCTCGCCAATGCCCAGCCGTATCTGTCGGTCGCCTTCATAATAGGCTGCTTGCGCCATCTTGGTTTTCCTTTGCTTAAGCGCTTGGTCAATGTTGCGCGTATTGGCAAATCTCGGAGGCTGCCTGCCCGCCGGCAAGCGCGGCGCAGCTAGACCATCTAAGGCGGACCGCCTACTGAATATTGGTCGACAGTGCCGCTACCGCCGCTGGCTTGTCACGGGCTTGTATCGCGTCCAGGATTCGCTTGTGCTCTCGGTAGCTTTCCATCAGATCTACCAGCCGATTGTATTGCATCATCATGCGCATCGCTATCGGCTGCCAAAGAGTGAATAGATCGCGGTCATCATGGCTTTTGATGATCGCTTGATGAAAACGCAGATCGTGATCTGTCAGCGCGTTCAGGTCATTCGATTCGCAAGCCGCTTTGATGTCGCTCAGAACCTCGCGCCAGATCTCAATGTCAGCCTCGGTGATGCGGTCGAAGATGCTCTCGAGAACGAAGACTTCGATGGTTCGCCGCAGCTGCACAACCAGCGGGCGCACTTCGACGCTCGGGTTTTGCGCCACCCGCACACCCTTGTTCGGCTCCAAGACCAGCAAGCCCTGCTGCGTGAGCTGACGAAAAGCCTCGCGCACCGGACCGCGACTGACGCCAAAACGCTCCGACAGGTCAACCTCGCGCAAGGGGGCGCCCGGTTTCAGCTGCCCAGCCAGTATGTCTTGCTGCAAACGCGCTGTGATTTGTTCGGGCAAGGTACGAAAGATTTCAAAAGCCGGCATCGGTCTCGTCCCTCTCATGCGGTCCATGCAGCAAGTTTCGGCGATTGATCGCCAAGCTGCCGCAATATCTCAAGTGCCAAGTCCATGCTTAGGACCCTACTGCTTGTAAGGATCGGCGGCATCGCGCAAGCCGTCACCGAGGAAATTGAAGGCGAGGACGGTGGCAATCACAAAAAGGCCCGGAATCAACAGCCAGGGGCTTTGGCTGAGGCTGCGGATGTTTTGCGCGTTCTGCAGCAGCACGCCCCAGCTGACGGCTGGCGGTCGGATGCCGATCTGCAGGAAGCTCAAGGCGGTCTCAGCCAGGATCATGCCGGGCACCGAGAGGCTGAGCACGACGATCAGGAAGCTGGCGAAGGACGGCAGCAGGTGCTTGACGATGATTTCCATGTCGCCCATATTGGAGATGCGCGCGGCCATGACAAAATCAGCCTCGCGCAATTCGAGTAGCTTGCCGCGCACGGCTCGCGCCAGCGGGGGCCAACTCACCACCGCGAGGACGACGGTAATGCCGAAGTAGATTTGGGTAGAGCTCCATTTGGCGGGGAAGGCGGCTGACAATGCCATGATGAGCGGGATCTGCGGTATCGATACCAGGAATTCGATGACGCGCTGTACAACAATATCAACCGAGCCGCCAAAATAACCGGAGACGCCGCCAATCAGGCAGCCGAGGATGAAGCTGGTCACCATGCCTAGGAAACCGATCGACAGCGAAATCCGCGCCGCGTGCATCGTGCGCGAAAAGACATCTCGTCCCAATTCATCGGTGCCAAAGGGGAAGAAGACCGCCGGCTCATCTACGCCCATCAAGTGGATATTGGTATCAAACAAGCCCAGCAGCCGGTAGGGCTCGCCCTCGACAAAGAACCGTATGGGATAAGGTATTGACTGGTCTTCGGTATAGATTCGCTGTAGCGTATCCATATCGAGCTTCTGCGTCATGTCGTAGATGAAGGGCTGCAAATGAAAGTTGCCCTCAGCGTCAACGAAGCGGACTGTGTGCGGCGGCGCTTTGGCATATTTGACGTGCCGTTTGTGATGATCATTCACTGAATAAAACTCGGGGAATATCGCCAGCGAATAGAGCAGGAATATCACCAGCGCCGAGAACATCGCCAGCCGATGCCGGCGGAACTTGCGCCACATCAGCTGCCACTGCGACGCCAGATAATAACTCTCGTCAAACTGGACGGCTTTGGCTTGGGCTTTGGGGCGGGCCAGGCTAAAACGCCGCAAGATCATCCTCGTTTAACTTGCCGCGCGTTCCATGCGAATGCGCGGATCCACCACTACCAGCAAAATATCGGAAATTGTCGTGCCGATAACCGTCAAGATTGTGACAAACATCAAAAGCGTCGCCGTCAAGAATGTATCCTGCGTGATCAGCGCGCGATACAGCATGGGGCCGGCTGTCGGCAAGCCCAGCACAATGGCGGTGATGGTGCCGCCGGAGATCAGCGAAGGAAAGAGCCAAGCCAAGCTGCTGACAATCGGGTTCAGCGCGACCCGCACCGGGTACTTGAAGAGCAGTTTCACTTCGCCGACGCCTTTGCTGCGCGCGGTGATGACATACTGCTTATTGAGCTCATCCAGCAAGGTGCCGCGCAGGATGCGAATCATCCCAGCCGTGCCCGAAGTGCCGACTACGATTATCGGAATCGGCAGGTGCAGCAGCAGGTCGCCAAGCTTTGCTAAGCTCCAAGGGGCGTCGAGATAATCGGGCGAGAACAAGCCGGTGAGATTGAGCCCATAAGATTTCCAGGCGATGTATAGCATGATGAGCGCCAGCATGAAATTCGGGATGGCAAGCCCAACGAAACCGATGATCGAAACGATATAATCGCCAAGAGAATACTGATGCGTCGCCGAATAAATGCCGATGGGGATGGCGACGGTGAAGGTGAAAATCGCGCTCAGAATGGCGATGGTGAAGGTCAGTGCCAGCCGTTCGCCGATGATGTCCTTGACTGGCTGCTGCCAATCAAAGGAAAAGCCGAAGTCGCCCTGCAATACCTGCCCAAACCATTTGAAGTAGCGCGCGTAGAGCGGCAGATCCAAGCCGTATTGCTGGCGCAGGCTGTCTACTTCCTCGTCGCTCAGGTCTTGGCCCACTTGCTCAAGCCGGCTGATATAGACGGAGAGATAATCGCCCGGTGGCAATTGGATGACGACAAAGGTAACAATCGAGACCAGCCACAAGAGGAAAACCATATATATTAGACGCTTGAAGACGTAGCTCTTCATCGGAGCGCAAGCCAGCGGGGGTTCCGCATACAAATATCTCGCTGCATGAAAACTAAAATCTCGCTGATAGTATCCTTATCGCTATAGATTGTCAACAATATACATTGTACAATCTTGCGCGTCTCCTATGGAGATGGGATAATTTCGGCTGCGCCCCGCTAGCAGGGATACCTTCCTGCGCCGTGTGGCGGCCCGGCGCCGCCAGCTCTGACCAGTCAAACGCTAGAGGGCGACAAGGTGATCATCAAGGCTGTAGAAACGAAGCATTATCTTCTGCCGCTGTCTCATCCTATGACCGATGCGTCGCATGGCGTCATGACCCATTTTGAGGTCGTCCTGGTCAAGCTGGAAACGGACAGCGGGCTGGCTGGCTACGGTTACACGTACACGATTGGCTGCGGCGGAGCGGCCATTCGCTCCCTAATCGAACGAGACCTCAAGCCGCTGCTTCTTGGCGCGGAGGCCAATCGCATTGAGGGGATCTGGGAGCGCATGTGGTGGCGCCTGCATTACATTGGGCGCGGCGGCTTGGTCTCATTCGCTATCTCAGCCGTCGATATTGCGCTATGGGACCTGCGTGGCAAGCGAGAAAAGCTGCCATTGTGGCAGCTGCTCGGCGGCTATTCGCGCGCTGTGCGAGCCTACGCCGGCGGAATCGACTTGCAGTTGGGACCTGATGAATTGGTGGAGCAGACGCGCCGCAACCTTCAAAGCGGCTTCCGCGCCATCAAGATTAAGGTCGGGCGGGCCAAGCTGTCCGAAGATGTGGAGCGCGTCCGAGCGGTGCGGGACTGCATTGGTCCCGATATGCCGCTAATGGTCGATGCCAACATGCGTTACAGCGTTGAACAAGCGATCAGCGCCGCGCGAAAGTTTCGTGAGTTTGATGTCTACTGGTTCGAAGAGCCGACTATTCCGGATGACTACAAGGGCATGGCTCGCATCGCTACCGAAGGGGGTTTGCCGATCGCGGCCGGCGAAAACCTGCATTCGATTTATGAGTTTCGGCACACGATTGAAGAGGCAAAGATCGCATTCCCGGAACCGGACGTCTCCAATATCGGCGGCATCAGCAACTGGATGCGGGTGGCGCGCCTGGCATATGCGCATAATCTGCCGGTCACTTCTCATGGTGTGCATGAGCTGCATCTGCATTTGCTGGCGGCGATCCCGAATGCGTCATTTCTTGAGGTGCACAGCTTCGGCTTAGAACGCTTCATCAAGAACCCGCCACCGCTCCAGGACGGTATCATGACAGCCCCCGACGATCCGGGCCACGGCGTGCAGTTTGATTGGGCGCGCCTGCGAGAGTACGAAACATAATTTGCATAGCGCCATTCGCCTCGCCTTTGCTGCAGTCCATTGCTAATCCTGTATTATGTACAAATGGGTAAGCCTTTAAGGGTGCTTTTGCCTATATTGGGCAAGCAAAAGCCTAAGGAGGCAGTGCAATGTCAAAGTCCATTCGCAAAACAATCCTCAGTCTGCTGTTGTCATCTCTGCTATTCCTTGCCGCTGGGCTTGGTATGGCGCAGCGATTCACATATGTGCCGATGCGGGAACCAATTAGCTCTCTGGTAGCGATAATGCCGGGGCATAGGCTTCTGTCATCGGATGAGTACGAGACGCGGACGGCGTAGTTGTGTCGCATCTGCCTCTGGAATCGATGAATCGCTTAGGCTGTACGCATCGGCCAGGTTCAAAAAAGGCGAGGATGTCATCCATGTGATTGAGAGTGTCTGGGGCAATTGGCCCAATGTCGTCCCTCTTGAGTGGCCTCTGTTCGCGCTCAAAGGACATCTAAACCAGTTTGCCAATGTGCAATGGGGCAGCAATCGTGCTGAAATCGGCATGGAAGGCAATTATGACATCATAAATGATAGGGGAGAACCCATTGGTCCCGTGTATGTCAAAGCTGCTTGCCGGGCAAGATGGTAGGGCATGGCTATCGCCTTAACGGGCCATGCCACTTTGGGCGGGAATGGTGAAATTGATTGACATATAGCCTGCTCTCGCTGATTTGTAAGGCTTGTCCGGTACTTTAGGATTCGCGATCGCCCTTTGGTTTACCCCCCTCGGTCCCCCCATTGCAATGGGGGGATGAGCACTGATTTGTCGTGATTATCGCTAATGTGAACTTGGATTCAAGCAGAATTGGCATAGTTTATAGAGTTTGCAATATCCTAGCTCCCCTTCCCTAGCTTGCTGGGGCAAGGGGCTGCGCCGCGTGGACACTGGCGGTCGGGGATGGGGTAGAAATGCGCATAAAAACTCAGTAGCGGACAAGCCTTGTAGGGGCGATCCAAGGATCGTCCCTAGGACTCTGCACAAGCAAGCCTTATATCATTCATTCGCCACTCCCATTGCTTGCTGAGTTTGGCAATGCAAGTAAATGCGTTATACTCCCGGCTGGATTTACGAATTTCAAATTGAGTAGGGAGAAGAAAAATGTTAAACAAGTTTATCAAGCTACTTGCCATCGCTCTGTTCCTTTGCGGCGGCGCCTTGGCTCAAATGGATGAAAGGGTCTACCCCTTCCAATATGCGGATCTGGACGCTTATGCCGCCGCCACCGGCAATTCTATTGACATGTGGGGCGAAGCGCCAATGCTGGCCGACATGGCGGCCGCGGGTGAACTGCCGCCAGTCGAAGAGCGCCTGCCCGCGCAGCCGGCTGTTGTGCAGCCGCTTGAAGGGATCGGCGAATATGGCGGCGAATTGGCAGGTCCCACCACCAACCCAACTTGCTGTGGCTGGGATGTTTTGGAGATGCGCTTGCAGAAGCTGCTGACCATCGACACCGACTTGACATCCATCATCCCCAACATCGCCCGCGCCTATGAGGTCTCGGATGACTGGACAACATTCACCTTCCACCTGCGCGAGGGGCACCGCTGGTCGGATGGCGAGCCTTTCACCACTGAAGACTTCCGCTTCTATTTCGAAGACATCCTCGGCAACGCGGATCTGACGCCCAATCTTGGCGGACCTTGGACGCTGGATGGCGAGCTGCCACAGATCGATATCATCGACGACAGCACCATCCGCATGACCTATGCTGAGGCGCGGCCGACCCTGCTAATTGCCGTCGGCAGTGAAGTAGGGCAGCGCGGCTTCCGCCCGGCGCATTACTTCAAGCAATTCCATATTGACTACAACGAAGACGCAAACGCGCTGGCGGAAGAAAACGGCTTCGAGAGCTGGGTTCAGATGTTCAACGCCAAGATGAAGCCATACAACTTTACCTGGGACCTGGGCTCGGAGACCGATGCCTATGCGCCGACGCTGAACACCTTCGTCTTCGTCCGCGAGGATTCCTTTGGCAACAAGCACTATGAGCGCAATCCTTACTTCTTCAAGGTCGATACGGCTGGCAACCAGTTGCCCTATACCGACACCTTGCGCCGCATTCTGGTTGAGGACCTGCAAGTCCAAGACCTCAAGGGCATCGCTGGCGAATACAGCCACTATGGCTGGGGTACGTTGTTGAGCTTCCCGACTTATCGGGAAAATGAAGAGGCTGGCGGTTATCGCACCGCCTTGGCGGAATACAGCCGCGGTAATGAGTATTCGATCATGTTCAACTTCACGACGCCGAATGTGGAACTGCGCGAAATCTTCTGGGACAAGCGCTTCCGTCAAGCGATGTCGGTCGCGATCAACCGCGATGAAATCAACGAGCTGGTTTATTTTGGCTTGGCAAACGCATCGCAGAATTCGCCCGTGCCGTCTTCGCTGTTCTTTGAAGATTGGATGCCGACGCATTACGCGCAGTATGACCCGGACCTCGCCAACCAAATGCTGGACGAGATGGGCTTAGACCAGCGCGATGGCGATGGTTTCCGCCTGCGCCCGGACGGCGAAACGCTTTTCATTAACTTCCAGGTTTCGGTGCCAGAAGATTCCTGGCGTCAAATCGGCGAGTTGATTACGTCGTATTGGAATGATGTCGGGGTGAAGACCAGTTACAAGCTGATTGAAATTGGCTTGTATAACGAATTGCGCAACGGCAATCAAGTTGATATGGCAGCTTGGGGCACAGACATGCTAGATATCGGCGAAGTCGCGAATGGCTTGGCCAACATGCGTCCCCATTGGGGCGCGCGCGCTTCGGGGCATCTCTGGCGAGAATGGCTGCAGTCCGAGGGTGAAGAAGGGGAAGAGCCGCCGCAAGAGATCAAAGACCTTTGGGCGGCTGGCGACGCCTTCTTGGAAGCGGCTTACGGTTCCGACGAATGGCTGGAATTGGGCAAGGAATTCTATCGGCTGGCGATGGACGGCTTGTATCAGATCGGCACGATTCAGCGCCCGCCGCAGCCGCTGCTCTTCAAGACGAATTTGAAGAACACGCCGCCTAACGACACCACCGGGCAGTGGAGCTGGACCTACCGCCAATGGGTCATGTTTATGCCCGAGCAGTGGTATTTCGCCGAGGATATGTAGTTTGCGCTTGTCCATTAACAGTTACCGTGCGGTGGCGTTTATCGGGCCACGACGGTAAAGCGAGGCGACCCAATCATGCGCAGCGCCGCGATGCAGCGCTTCAAGACGAGAGACGCGGATAACCCGTGGTTTACGAAATTCCACTATGCCACCATTGCAGGCCTTGGCTACGAGCGGGGTATCGTCCGCCGCGACCCAAGCTGCATTATCCAAGTCGATGGCTTGTATTTCGTCTGGTATACACGCGGCGCTCACCCTTGCCCGCCGGCGGGGCATGAGCGCGCCAACGATACGATCCCCGCGATGCCCTGGGACCTGACCGATGTCTGGTTCGCCACCTCAAGCGATGGCTTCAGCTGGCAAGAGCGGGGACCAGCGGTCGAGCGCGGACCCGCCGGCAGCTACGATGAGCGCAGCATTTTTACGCCCGATGTATTGGCGCATGGCGGTCGCTATTATCTGGTGTATCAGGTGACTCGCTCGCCGACCTGGCGCAGCACGCCTGAATCGATCGCGCTGGCTTGGGCTGATTCACCCTTTGGACCCTGGACGAAGACGGTGGCGCCGGTCATCGAACCGGATCCTTCAGGCAAGGTGGACCCGCGCGCTCACCCTGAGGAAGCCACTGAGCCGGGCAGTTTTGACAGCCTGCGCGTGCATGACCCGGCTTTGCTATTTCGCGAGGACCGCTTCTGGCTCTATTTTAAGGGCGAAGGCATCGGGCATAGCAATATGGATAGCAAGTGGGGCGTCGCCACCGCTGACGACCCCACTGGTCCATATCACAAGTCGCCGCTTAACCCCATTACCAATAGCGGACATGAGGTGATGGTCTGGAATTATGCAGGCGGCGTCGGCGCCTTGCTAACCCGCTGCGGTCCAGAGAAAAACACAATTCAGTTTGCCGCTGACGGGGTCAATTTCGAGGTGAAAGCGGCGATTATTGATCCGCCCCAGGCGGCCGGCGCTTTGCGTGTCCGGGCCGCAAAGAATACCGAGCCGCTATCCGGCTTGAGCTGGGGGCTCAGCCATGTAACGCAGTGGAGCCCCCATGCGACGGGGCAGGGCCGCGATGCGCTGGGAATCGCGACGATAGAAGAACCCTGGGATTTCCTCATCCGCTGGGACCGTCAAGGTCAATCGCTGGGTTGGGTCTAGCATTCACTCGTCTCGCGAGTGCCGACATGCCCAAGCCGCCCAATGTCATCTTTATCATCACCGATGATCAAGGCTATGGCGACATCGGCTATCACAGCAATCCAGTCCTCAAAACACCTAATCTTGACCGAATGGCGCGCGAAAGCGTAGAGCTGGATAATCACCACCACGACCCGTTGTGCTCGCCCTCCCGCGCCGCGCTGCTAACTGGGCAATATGCCTGCCGCAACGGCGTCTGGCATGTCATTCAGGGGCGTCATCTCTTGAATCCCTCGGCCCTGACGATGGCTGATGTATTCGCCGCTAATGGCTATCGCACTGGCATGTTCGGCAAGTGGCATCTGGGCGATAGCTATCCCTTCGCTCCTCAATATCGCGGCTTTGAGGAATCGCTCTGTCATCGCGGCGGCGGTATCGGCGAGCTGCCCGATTACTGGGGCAACAATTATGTAGACGATGTCTATTTTCATAAGGGCGAGCCCAAGCGCTGTGCTGGTTACTGCACCGATGTCTTCTTTGACGCCGCCTTGGAATTCATTGACGCGGCTGCCGATGTGCCGTTTTTTGTATACTTGGCGCCGAATGCGATGCACGCGCCCCATATCGTGCCGGCTGAATATAGCGCGCCCTATTTCTTGGCTGGCCTGCCGGACGAGCGCGCGAAATTCTACGGCATGATCGCCAATTTCGACGAGAACATGGGACGGCTGTTCACCTGGCTGCGGGAGCGCGATCTCGAAGAGGACACGCTGGTGATCTTCACGGCGGATCATGGCACCGCGGCGGGATTCGACCCAGCGACCGGCGCCGGCTACAACGCTGGCTTGCGCGGCAAGAAAGGCTCGCTATATGATGGCGGTCATCAAGTGAGCTTTTTCATGCGCTGGCTCTCTCATCTACCTGCCGAGCGCAAGGTCAGCCAATTGACAGCGCACATCGATATCCTGCCAACCTTGATTGACATCTGCGAATTGAAGCAGGCGCCCGCAGTCGAGTTCGACGGCATCAGCCTGGCTGGGCTGGTCGGTGGCGACGCCGCTAATTTGCCGGCGCGCTCCATCATCGTGCAGCTACAGCCCGACCAACCGCAGAAATGGCATCAATGCGCGGTGCTGAACGGGCGTTGGCGCTTGGTAAATGGCGCGGAACTTTACGATGTCGAGGGCGATCGTGGGCAGGAACATGATATCGCGGCTGAGCAACCGCGCGCGCTGCAAGCCTTGCGCCAGGACTATGAGGCATTCTGGCACGATATGCGGGATTGCTTCGCGCAGACAATCGCGATTCCCGTTGGCACAGCCTACGAAAACCCGGCGCTGCTGTCGGCGCGCGATTGGCATCCAACTTGCGGTCGCGTTCCCTGGCAACAGAGCTGGATTGAGGACCGAGCCTTTGACGCCAAGGGCTACTGGCTTATCAACGTCGCGCATTCAGGACCTTACCAATTTGAATTGCGGACGCACCCGCGCGAAGCCGACCAGCCAATGGGCGGTACCAGCGCCAGCCTGCAGCTTGGCGAGCTGAGGCGGTCCAAGATTGTCGCAAAAGACGACCGCTATGTCAGTTTTGAAGTGGATCTTCGGGCTGGCTTCACTAGGTTGAGCGCATCGATTAGCGAGCCGAGCCAAAGCCGAAGCCGCGGCGCTTATTATATCTATGTGACGAAGCTTTAGGCTCGCTTAGAACAGGGCGAATGACTGGCTCGCGCCAGGCTTTGCGGCTGGGGCGATAATCAAGCGGGCTAACAGTCTAGCCAATCTTGCCCGATTTCCATGATTGCCGCAGGTCCTCCAATTGCGACAAATGCTGTTCGCGCGCGAATTCATCTTCGTAAAAGCTGCAGTGCTCGAAGAAGCGAATAAGCTCGTCCAAACGCGCGAGCAGGCGCGCTTGGCTGGCTTTTTCTTCTGCTTTGCCCAGCAACCGTTTCCAGGCGGGCGCGACCAGCCAATCTGGCGGCGGCAGACCGGTATCGAGGATGTGCTCGCTGGCTTTGAAATACTGCGTTATCGCCGCGGCCGACGAGCGATTGCTTGCCCAAAAGATTACCCAGGCGATCATGCCGGCGCCGATCAGGGAGGCGACTATGAAGGCAGCCAGCAAGCCCATCAGCTGTCCTGCTCGACCCCGCGCAACTCCAGCTCAGCGGCGAAGTGACAGGCGGCGAAATGCCCAGGCTCGACTTGCTCCCACGCTGGCGCTTCTTCTGCGCAAATCGCCTGCGCGTAACGACAGCGCGGGTGAAAATAACAGCCCGATGGCGGCGCCGCTGGGTTGGCGACCTCGCCGGGCAATATGATCCGATCCATCTTAATTTCAGGATCTGTCGTTGGCACCGCCGAAAGCAGCGCTTCGGTATACGGATGTTTGGGTGAGGAAAACAAGGACTCGGTATCCGCCAGCTCCACTAATTGGCCGACATACATCACAGCGACGCGATCAGAAATATGCTCAACGACTGACAGATCGTGCGCGATGAAGAGATAGGTCAAGTTGAATTCTTCTTGCAAATCTTCGAGTAGATTGAGAATCTGCGCTTGAATCGACACATCCAGCGCGGAAACTGCCTCGTCGCAGACGATCAGCTGCGGGCTCGGCGCCAGCGAGCGGGCGATGCCGATGCGCTGCCGCTGTCCACCGGAAAAGGCATGCGGATATCGGTTGAGATGCTGAATATCCAAGCCTACCTTGTCCATCAATTCGCGCACGCGGTCTTGAATATCGCGGGAATTTGAAAGGATCTTATTGTTGCGGATGGGCTCGGAGATTATATCGAGCACCGACATGCGGGGATCGAGCGACGAATAGGGGTCCTGGAAAATCATGTGAAAGTGCTTGCGCACGTCGCGCAATTCTTTTTTGTCCAGCGCCGCGATATCGACTTCGCCGCCATCGGGCAGGCGGAACCAGATCTCGCCGGCGGTCGGTTCGATGCCGCGCACGATGCAGCGCCCCAGGGTGGTCTTGCCGCTGCCAGATTCCCCGACCAAGCCGAAGGTCTCGCCTTCGCGAATGGTAAAGCTAAGGCCATCGACCGCCTTTACCGAGCCCTGAACCGAGCGAAAGAAACCTTTCTCGATGGGGAAATGCTTCTTGAGGGCGCGGACGTCCAGCAGCACCTCGCCTATCTGTTTCTTGGGGGCTGCTTGCGGCTCAGGCATAAACCGGCTCACTCGCTTCGCTGTGCAGGAAACAGCGAACATAGTGATCATTCCCCACGTGCCGGAGGGCTGGAATGGCGGCGTCGCATTTGCCTTTGATGAACTCATCGCAGCGCGAGGCGAAGCCACACTGCGGCGGCGGATTCATCGGCACCGGCACATTGCCGCGGATGGCGTCGAGGCGCCCCCGGCCCCGCCCGCCTAAACGAGGGATGGACTTGAGCAGCCGCTGCGTGTACGGGTGCAAGGGATTCTTGAACAGCTCAACGGTGGCGGCGCGCTCCACCACCCGCCCGAGGTACATGACGTTGACTTGGTCGGCAATCTCGGCGATGACGCCCAGGTCATGCGTGATATACATAATTGCCATGCCGAACTGCCCCTGCAATTCTTTCATCAATTCCAAAATCTGTGCCTGCACCGTGACATCTAGCGCGGTGGTCGGCTCGTCAGCAATGAGAAGGGAGGGGCTGCAGGAAAGGGCCATCGCGATCATCGCCCGCTGCCGCATGCCACCCGATAATTGATGCGGATATTCATCGAAGCGCTGTGTCGGGTTCGAAATGCCGACGCGATTAATCATATCCAGCGCCAGCGCCTTGGCTTTTTTCTTGTCACTCTCGATGTGCAGTTTGATGGCTTCAACAATTTGCGCGCCAATGGTGTGAACCGGCGAGAGGCTGGTCATCGGTTCTTGAAACACCATCGAGACTTCTGCCCCACGGATCGCGCGGATTTCGCGGCTGCGCGGATCGAGCTTTCCAACATCGACCAGGCGGCCGTCTTTGCGCCGCAAGCTGATTTCGCCAGTTTCAATCGTGCCCGGCGGCGGCACAATCCGCAAGATCGATTGCGCCGTGACGCTTTTCCCCGAGCCGGATTCGCCGATGACGCCAACAGTCTGCTGCGGGGCGATCGTCAGGTCAACCCCGTCGACCGCTTTCAGCGTACCCTCGGGCAAGTGAAAGTGGGTTCTTAGATCGCGTACGCTTAGTATATTATTCGATTCTTTAGGCATAAGGCAGTCGGCTACTGACGAATATCGCCACATTGTAGACAATTGACAATACGCTGTCAAGCAGCCCCAGGGCAATCGCATCAACTGTTTTTTCGCCACAGAGACACAGAGGGTCGCTAGGGTCGCGTAGGGTCGCTAGGGTCGCGTAGACACTGACCCGGCGACACTGACCCGGCGACACTGACCCGGGGCACTGATTGCGGGAGTGTCTAATTTTGTGGATATAGGAGTTTGTAAAAACTCCGACTCAGGATTTGCTAGCAATGCTCCCCTCAGTGATTCATCGGGGAGGGGCGCGCCGCGTAGGGTCGCGTAGACACTGACCCGCCGACACAGGCGGTCGGGGTGGGGTTTGAAATGGGCATATCCACGATATTCACCACTCGCCTGATTGCCGACACTGCCCGTCAAGCGCCCAAATAGAAAAGGCGCTCTTGAAGCGCCTATGGCAGTGACCAGCTTGTATGGGCGCTATAAGACTCGAACTTATAACCTTCCGGGTGTAAACCGGATGCTCTGCCAATTGAGCTAAACGCCCGCTTACAAGAGATTATAGTGGCGGAGCCATGGAATAGTCAAGGCATTCTCGGCGAAGAAAGCGCGCCCCCTTGCCGATTCCGATTACATTCTTGGCGGCGTCACGCCTGTTTGCCCCTGATATTTGCCTTTCTTATCGGCGTATGACTGTTCACAAGTTTCGTCCGCCTCGAAGAATAAGACCTGAGCCAAGCCTTCATTGGCGTAGACCTTGGCCGGCAAGGGCGTCGTATTGCTGATTTCCAGCGTGACGAAGCCCTCCCATTCTGGCTCAAAGGGGGTGACGTTGACGATCAAGCCACAGCGAGCGTAAGTCGATTTGCCTAGGCAGACTGTCAGCACATTGCGGGGTATGCGGAAGTACTCCACCGAGCGCGCCAAGGCAAAAGAATTAGGCGGAATGACGCAGACATCGCCGCGGAAATCGACGAAGGAATTGCTGGCGAATTGCTTGGGATCGACGATGGCTGAGTGCACATTGGTGAAGATTTTGAATTCGTTAGAGACGCGCAGGTCATAGCCATAAGACGAGACGCCGTAGCTGATGGCGCCTTCGCGCACCTGCTGGTCGACGAAAGGCTCAATCATGCGCTGATTGCGCGCCATTTCCTTGATCCAGCGGTCGGGCTTAAGTCCCATCTAAACCCCCAGTATTGAGTTACATGCGTTCGGGCGCGGACATGCCCATCAGACGCAGCACCCGATGGAAGACGACCGCCGCCGCCCGGTAAAAGCGCAGGCGCGCCTTGGCTGTCGCGGGCGGCACTTCGCTATGCAGTACCCGGATTTTATCGTAGATCGGATGAAATGCCGAAGCCAGCTCCTGAGCGAAAAAGGCGATTTTGTGCGGCTCATAATTGACCACCGCTTGCTCAATCGTATTGCCAAGTTCCAGCGCCTTGCGGATGAACTTTAGCTCCTCAGCGCCCAGCAGCGCCAAATCTGCGCCGTCGTCATTGAAGCCGCGTTCAGCCGCCTCGCGGAAGATGCCGGCGCAGCGAACATAGGCATTCTGAATATAATAAACGGGATTGTCGTTTGACTGTTTGACAACCTGGTCGACATCGAAATCCAGTTGAGAATTGGGGCTGCGCGCCAGCATGTGGTAGCGGACGGCATCGGCGCTGGTCAGCTCGACCAAGTCATCGAGGGTGTCGAAATCGCCCGCGCGCTTGGATTGCTTGACCGCCTCATAGTCGCCCGCTTCGGCATTCCAGCGGACGGCGCGCACCATCTGATTGAAGATGACGTGAATGGGAGCCGGGTCCATGCCCAGCGCCTTGATGCCATGCTGGACGACTTGTGCCTGCGAGAAGTGATCGGTGCCCAAGACATTGACGGCGATATCGAAGCCGCGCTCCAGCTTGTCGCAGTGGTAGGCGATATCGGGCAGGGTATAGGTTGGCGCTCCATCGCTCTTCACCATCACGCGGTCTTTTTCGTCGCCGAAAGCGCTGCTGCGGAACCAGGTCGCCGGCGCATAGCCTTTGCTGTTGAGATCGGCAATCTCGCCCGCGCCCGCGCCTTCCCAGTGCGTCGCTTGGTAGATGTGCCCGTTTTCCCGCAATCGGTCCAGCACCGCCCATATCTGCCCCGAATCGAAGAGAGACGTTTCGTTGAAGAAGGCATCATGCTTGATATCGATTGACGCGAGCGAGCGATTGATCCAATCGAACATGCGTGATTCGGCGGCGTCTTTGAAATATTCCCAGCTTTCCCCGCGCAGCGAATCGCCATACTCCGCGGCCAGGTCGGCCGCTGCTTTCACCAAATAATCGCCCTGGTAGAAATCAGCTGGCAATTTGAGCTCGTCGCCCAATTGCTGCCGGTAGCGAAGCATCAGGCTCTTGCCTAGCTTGATCATCTGGCTGCCGGCGTTGTTGTAATAATATTCGCGCTGCACCGCATAGCCGGCCGCTTCAAGCAGGCGCGCCATCGCATCACCCACCACGGCGCCGCGCGTATGCCCGATGGTGATTGGACCGCTGGGATTGGCGCTTACAAATTCGACCTGGGCGCGCTTCCCGCGGCCGATATCGAGCTGAAACAGGGCGTCGCCCGCGGCGATGATGGCATCAACCTGGCGCCCGAGATAGTTGTCGGAAATGGCGCAGTTGATGAAACCGGGCGGCGCCACCTGGATCTCGTAAGCGAAGTCCAACTTTGGCAGCAAGCCGGCGATGATGCTGGCGATTTCGAGCGGCTTCCGGCGTGCCAATTTCGCCAAGCCCATCGCCGGGTAAGAAAGATCGCCTTGGTCTGCCCGTTTCGGGGCGCTTACCGGGATGGGCGGGATAGCAAAGGGCGGAAAATCGCCCGCATCCTGCGCGGTCTTTATGGCCTCATGAATAGCCGTTTCCAGTTCTTTATGCAGCAGCTTCACGGGCATGGTCCTGTACCTCAGGCGGGATAAGCGGCTTCGGATTCTAACAAAGATGCCGCGCTAAGGTAATGGGGATTTAAAGCTCATGCGGCAGAATGTCTTTCAGCGAGCCAGCGCCAACTGGCTTGCTTTCGCCCGCCTTCCTAGCCCAGACCTGGCTGTAATCTTCCTGCCAAATGGCAAAGTGAATGTCACATGCGCCCAGTGCCTCTAGCTCGCGGCGCATCTTGGCTTCGCTCCAAGCGCGATTTGGCAGCCAATGCCTGTCGATGCGGATGCTCGTCAGCAGCAAGCCGCCCGGGCGCAGCACCCGACAGATCTCCTTCAAAGCGCCATGCGGCGCCGGCAGGAACTCCAGCGCTTCGAGGCAGGTCACCACGTCAAAGCTGCCGTCGGCGAAGGGAAGCTGGCTTGCGTCGTGGTGCATCAGTGTGATATAGGGCTCGAAGCGCTCGTCCGCGACTTTCCGCTGTGCCCGTTTTAGCATCTGGCGGCTGGCGTCGAGGCCGATAACGTGGCCCCCAAAGCCCCCATTGCGCGCCAATATCAGCGGCAAGCGCCCCGTGCCTGTCGCCACATCGAGGACCAGCGGATCGCTCGAGGGCTGGCTGCGTGCCATGATCGGCTCGGAAATCAGCATCAGGTCAGCCGCTTCGTCAAATTGCTTGACCCGGTCATAGCGGGAAGCGTAAAGATCGTACAAAGCGATGACGACGCGCTTGCCCAGATAGACGCCTTCAGTTTCGATAATCAGCCACCAAAAGAGGAAAGCGAAAACGAGAAGCGCCAGCAATATCGCAAGGGCGGTCATACTGTTGAACTGGGCCGCAGAGTCACCGGCAGCTCTTCCTCTATCCTGGAGGCGGGCTCAGCCGCCGAGCAAGAAATCGGTCTCGCGAAACTGCATCTCATAGAGTTTGGCGTAGAGACCACGCTGTCGCATCAGATCTTCGTGCGGTCCGATTTCTGTGATCCGCCCTTTGTCCAGCACAGCGATGCGATGCGCGACGCGAACGGTGCTCAGGCGGTGGGCGATGATCAGCGTGGTGCGGCTGCGCATCAGGCGCGCCAGCGCTTCTTGCACCAATTGCTCGCTCTCGTTATCCAGGCTGGATGTGGCTTCATCGAGCAGCAGGATGGTCGGGTTCTTGAGCAAGGCGCGCGCGATCGCAACTCGTTGGCGCTGCCCGCCGCTCAACTTGATGCCGCGCTCGCCGACGATGCTGTCGTAGCCCTGCGGCAGCTCCAGGATGAAGTCATGGGCGTTTGCCGATTGGGCCGCCTCAATCATTTCTGCTTCGCTGGCTTCGAGCTTGCCGTAGAGAATGTTCTCGCGGATGCTGCCGCCGAAGAGCAGCGTCTCCTGGGGCACGATGCCGATATGCCCGCGCAGGCTGCTCTGCGTCAAGCCGCGGATATCATGCCCATCAATGCTGATCGAGCCGGCGTCTACATCATAGAAGCGCGGTATCAGGTTGAAGAGCGTGCTCTTGCCGGCGCCGCTGGGTCCAACCAGGGCGATGATTTCGCCCTCCGCGATTTCCAGATTAATATCGCTCAGCACTTTCAAGTCATTTTCGTAAGCGAAGCTGACGCCGCGCAGTGATATCGCGCCTTTGATATGAGCCAATGTCTTGGCTTTAGGCTCGTCGCGCACATCAGGCTGCGTATCCAAAATCTCGAAAACCCGCTTTGTCGCGCCAAGCGCTTCTTGAACCTGTGAATATAGGCTGATGACACCAGCGAAATTGGCCGCCACCGTCAATCCATAAATCAGAAAGGCGATCAGCTCGCCCGCGCTCAGTCGTCCATCAAGCACTTCGCGGCCCCCGAACCAAAGAATCAGCGCCAGACCGGCGAAAGCGAAGAAGGCGATGATGGGACCAAAAATCGAACGAATCGTGAGCAGCTTGACCGCGGCGCGAAAGGCGGTTTCAATCGCGGACTTATAACGGGCGATTTCGTAATTCTCGCGCACGAAGCTCTTAACCTCGCGGATGTTCTGTAAGACCTCTTCGGCGACGACGGTGGCGCCGGCGATTTCGTCTTGTACGCGCGTACTGGTGCGGCGAATCGCGCTGCCCAGCACAAAAGCGACCGCCACGATGATCGGCATGAGCACAATGATGAAGAGGGTTAAGCGCCAGTTCAGATAGAACATGATCGCCACCGAGCCGACCAGCGTCAGCGCCTGCTGCAGAAAGCCGCTGATATTGCCAGTTAAGACGGTGCGTACGACGGTGACATCGGAGGAGATGCGGCTGATCAGCTCGCCGACGCGCCGGTTGTTATAATATTTAAGCGACAGCAATTGAAAATGTGCGTAAAGCTCGCAGCGTATATCGACCACGATCTTCTCGCCCACATAATTGAGATTGTAATTCTGAACGAAGCTCGCCAGCGACCGCAGCGCAAATACACTAAGCAAAGCCAGGGTAATCGTATCCAGCAGGGCGGTATCGGCGTCGATGAATACGGAATCAATCACCCGTTGAAGCACGGCTGGGAATACCAAGCTGAGCGCCGAGGCGAAACCTAAGCCGACCAGCGCCACCAGCAGCCGCAGCTTGTAGGCGGTCAAATACGCGAGCAGCCGCCGCCATTGCATTGGTCTAGCCGGCACATCGCGCTTTTCACCGCCAGGGGATCGGACTCGATAAATCATGTCAGTTTACAGCGCTCGTCGCTTGAGTGAAGGCGCGGCTTTGGGAGGCATCAGCGATGAGCCGGCACACCTGGGCGAATGAAGCGCCCTTAGACAGAAGGCGAATCGTCTTCATCCTCGTCTAGGGCTGGGGTGGCGGTTTCATCAGCGTCCACTGCCGGCGCCGTTCCTTCATCGACATCGATAATCAGGCGAGCCTCGTCATCAGCCTCGCTGGGCAAGGGCGCGGCCGGTACTGCCAGCGGCTCTGTTTCCATGGCTGGGGACGGGCGCGGCGTCGGATCGACAAGCAACTGCCAAGGCGCATCAGCGTGCAGTTGCTCGCTGTGGCCCGTGGGGAATTCGACGCGAATCTCTTTGGCGCTGCGCTGCACGACGACGCCATGCTGCTCGACTGTGATGGCTTCTCCCCAAACGAATTCACCGCCGACCCAGGCGCGGTCTGGCCCGATGATCGCAATGCCTAAGACGTCGCCGAGCAGCTTAAGCGGCGCGATCCCGCCGATGTGATGATCTTCGCCGAAGCCCTGCGCTTCATCCGCGTGATAAAACTGCGACAGCTTGCCTTCGCGAGCCAGCACACGAGCCAAGCCAGCGAGCACCCGCTTGACAAGGGCGGCCCCTTCTTTGCGAAAGCCAGCGGCGACCATGCCCTCAGCAATCAGAGACAGCCAATACATCCAAATGCCGCCACCGCCACGGGCATTAGACGGGTCAAAGTTGCGGTCGCTCGCGCTGACCATCGTCAAGCCGTTCGGGCGCAGGAAATGCGCTTCGTCCAGCGCCAGCTTAACCAGGGCGGCCGCGCGCTCTCGCGGCAGCCGGGGGCATATCAGCGGCATCAGCGCGTTGATATCTAGGCGCTTGCTATCGATGGTGCTTGCGTATACTTTGTAAACGCGGCTGAGTCCCTCAATTTTGATGCGGCGCACCTGCGAGAGCGGCTTCAAGGTGGTGTAGACGCCCTGGCGATTCTGCCATTCAAATTCTTCCGCGGCCGCTTCAATCACACAAGCCGCGCCCTGCTCGTCTCGACCTTCAAGTATCAGCTTGATCCGGGGACGTTGACTAAGGCCGCCGACGACTCGCAGGACCAATCGTGCGGGCACGAGCAGCTCGCGATCCAGCTCGTGAGTCTGATCGCCGGCACTGCGGTAAAGCAATTCTTCCGCCGCCGCCGTCGCATGCGTATCGCGATCGCGGTAGCAATACCGTTTGCCGTCCCAGAATTCCTCCAAGCTCCCTTCCATCAGCGCAAGCTGCTCGGAAAGGACGCGCGCGCTTTCAGCTTCGCCCAGGAACTCGGCAATTTTACAAAGGGCGTCGGCTTCGGCGATAAGGTAGGCTAGCAGATCGGGCGATTCGATCTGCCTGATGTCGGCGCCCTGCGCCCAGTATTGGCCCCGGCCAAAGGTGGGAAAGGCGACATATCCCATTTGACGCTCCGACTGCCATTCCGGCAAGCCATCATCATCGGCGTCCATGCCGCTTTGCAGCCAGCGCCCGAAGAAAGCGAGCAAGCCCGGATAAAGCTCGCGCAGGAACTCAGTGTCATTGTCGCGCTGATAGACAAGCAGGCTCAACCGCGCCAAAAGCGGCATCATCAAAATGCCTTGCCGCTGCCCGCCCAAGCCAGGTTGCCGGTCAACAAAGCCCGTTTCATCCTGGGTTGACAGATAATTGCGAATCAGCCCTTTTGCCAGCTCAGCGTCGATGCTGACGATGGCGCTGGCTGTGAGATAGGCGAGTGTCGGCTCTTGCCCCGCCCAGGCGCGGAGATGGTCGGCGCCGTCGCCGCGCCGGCTCCAGCCGCGATTGCCGGCTCGATTAGCGACGAAGGAGGCGTGGGGCAGATGCGCGGTCGGCTGCATAATGGCTTTGACCAGCTGCGCGTAAGACAGATCGATGACAGAGTCCCAGTCTTCGTTCCCGCTGCTAATCCGCGGAATGGCGGCGGCATCGCTTTCAATACGCTCAAAGTGGCGCTGCCAGGGGCGGGACATCCAATTCATCGCCAGGCTGAACGAGTCGCGCATGTCTTCCAGCCCAGCGACAGCGAAGGGCAGGCGGGCGCTCTCAGCGGGTTGCAATTCCAGGGCGGCACCGAGTTTGGGGCTGCTGATGCGGTCCCCGTAAATCTCGGCGCTGGCACCCTCGAGCGTGGCCACCGGGTTGATATTGCCAATCTGCCCCAGATGCAGCGCCAGCGTGCCATCGCCCAATGTGAGCACATTGAGCCGGACCGGGCGGCTGTTGATGACGGCATGGGCGAAAAGCTCAAATTGGAGCTTAATCACATCAGCGCCATGATTGGTCAAGCGGAAGTCGCCGCCGGCCGCGCGCGATTCCATCACCCAAAACCGCGCGACCAGCGCCAGATCAGCCATAGGCGCCGCCTCAACCTGCAGGAAATTCGGCGCGAAGTATCTGATTTGCGGCGGCTCCGCATAGGTCAGCTGCTGATAGACGACGCGCCCGGCGTAGCGCAGCATGGGAACGAGGCTGACAAGACCAGCGCGGCCCCCAAACTGCGTTTGGAAGGCGATGGCTGCCTCATCGCGCCGGCCTAGCCGAATCGTCCAGGCTTGGTCATCACAATAATCGGTGCGGCTGCTGCGGGCGTCTGCCGCCAAGTAATACTCGAAGAGCCTGCTCGCGTCGATGCTTTGGCGTCGGATATTGCGCATAGTTTTGGCTTAAAGCCCGGCTTCAGCTTCCGATTTTCCAGCTGCGGGATTCTTCGATGAAGCGGACGGAATCGCCGCTCAGGCTCTCAACCTGATGGAAACCCGGTCCTGGCAGGTATTCGTTTTGGTCGTTTACAAAGCCGCCGTGATGATATTCGTAATGCGTCGTGTGTCCCCGCTCGATATCAAGCGCCCAGCCCAAAGCCAGCCGCACTTCTGGGTTTTCCCGCCAGAGTTTTCCAAAGCCGCGCACAGGCTGGAAGCGGTCGGCTGGCGGCACAATCTGCGGATCAGTTTCCGCATCGCCTTCGACAAATGTATCGTCGTAGACGCTCCAAATACGCTGCCCATCGTCAGCTGCCGTTAGCGCCCAGATCTGCGAATTAGGCTGGAGCCAAAACAGCCAGCCATTTTCGAAGCGCTGTTCAGCCATGTAGATAGAGCCAACGATTGTTTCTGGAAACGGGTCAGGGGTAGCTGTTATGGTCGGCGTCGCTGTCGGCGCTGATTCGGTTGCCACGATGATGGCGGTGGCGATGGCTTGGGCGAGCGCGTCCGACAGGGCGGTGGCGGTCACGTTGGCTGGCGATGTGCTCTGGCTTTGGCAAGCGGCCAAGAACAGCAGGCTGGCTAGGAGACTCGCTATTTGTCGTGTCATTGGCACGGGCGCGCTCCGGCAGGGCAATGATAAAAGGTGGCAGTCATTGTAGCAGAGCGAAGTCGAATAGCAAATTGGGCAATGCTTTGCGCCGGCGGCATCGACAATTCATTTTGTCACTCTGCTTTAGGCTTCTCAGCGCAGCTTCCTTACTTTAGCATATACGCAAGAATAAAAATTTAGGCGCGCCGATGGACAACAGACCGACCAGCATCACGGTCGACAGGCAGAAGGGACAATTGGAAATCGTCTGGGATGACGCGCTTGTCAGCCGCTTCCCGCTGGCACAATTGCGCGAAGCCTGCCCCTGCGTCGAGTGCCGTGGCGGGCATGCCAAAATGGGCTTGGAGCATGCGCCCGCCGATATACTGCAATTGGTTCCGCGCCGCTCTTATGCCATCACTGGTATGAGCGCGGTAGGCAATTATGCCTTGCAGCCGAGCTGGGATGACGGACACAATTCGGGCATCTATACCTGGGAATATCTGCGCCTGATATCACCGCAGCAGCCCGCGGAATAGGCGCCGATGTCGGAAGCCCCGGCGCAAGAAGCGGGCTTGCGCGGGCAAACTAGCGTGCTTGCGGCCTGCTGACTATACTTATTCTTATAGGCAGCAATTGCTTTCTCCAATTGGAATTGATCTTATGCAGCCGCCATCACTTGATCTTGTGAAACGCGCAATTGGCTTTGAACTGGCGCCTAGGACCTTCAGCTATAACGAGCGCGATGTGGCGCTCTACGCGCTGGGCATCGGGGCGCCGGCCGACCCGCTCGATCAAGATGAGCTGAAATTCGTTTACGAGTTGAGCGAACTCGGCTTTCAAGTTTTCCCCACCTTTGCGGTCGTCTTTTCCCATGAGATGATGCGCAGCCTGCCGGGCGGTGACATTGCCGGCATCAAGTTCAACCCGATGAAGTGCGTTCACGGGGAGCAATTCCTGCGCGTCTATAAGCCACTTCCTAGGGTGGCGACAGTTCGATCCACGATCAAGATTGCCGACATCTTTGATAAAGGCAGCGGGCTCTTGATGGTTCTCGATATCACAAGCCGGCTTGCAAATGGCGAAAAGCTGGCGGCGGCTCGTCAATCGCTCTTCTTTCGCGATTTGGGTGGCTATGGCGGCGAGCGCGGTCCAGCGGCAAAACGCGCCATCCCGAATCGCGCGCCCGATATCCTGCATGAAGAGCCGACTCATAATCGGCAGGCGCTGCTATATCGCTTGGCTGGCGATGACAATCCGCTGCATGTTGACCCGCCAATGGCCGCCCGCGGCAATTACGAAAAGCCGATACTGCACGGTCTCTGCACGATGGGCTTCGCGGCGCGCGCCATTCTCAAACGCTGCGGCGGCAATGACCCAAGCCGCTTCGAGTCCGTCAGTGTCCGTTTCTCAAAACAGGTCTTCCCCGGCGATACGCTAAGAACCGAAATCTGGCGCGCTACCGCCGACGAGATTCATTTTCAGACCAAGGTTAAGGAACGCGATGCGCTTGTTCTGAGCCAGGGTCTCATGCGCTTGCGGGATTAAAACGTGGTCCTCAAGCTCACGGATCAGCCACATCGGCGCTACAATCCGCTTTTGGACGAGTGGGTATTGGTCTCGCCCCAGCGGACAAAACGCCCCTGGCATGGCAGCGTCGAGCGCGCGCGGGCCGAAAGCCGCCCCCAATATGACCCAGCCTGCTATCTCTGCCCGGGCAATATCCGCGCCAATGGCGAGCGCAACCCGCGCTATGACAGCACCTTCGTCTTCAGCAATGACTTCGCCGCCGTGCTGCCCGATGCGCCAGCGGCAAATGCCGACGGCAGCCCCTTGTTTCGCTTGGAATCCGCGCGCGGCGAGGCGCGTGTCATCTGTTTTTCGCCCCGCCATGATTTGACTTTGGCTGAGATGTCGCCGGCTGAGATTCGTCTCGTGGTTGATTTATGGGCGGCGCAGACAGCCGAGCTAGGCGCATCGTACCAGTGGGTGCAGGTTTTTGAAAACCGGGGCGATATGATGGGCGCCTCCAACCCGCATCCGCATGGGCAGATTTGGGCGACTGACAGCCTGGGCTCCATCGCCGCGCGCGAGGACCGGCAGCAGCGCGCTTACACCGATCGCTACGGCAGCAGCCTGCTGCGCGATTATGCGCGGCAGGAACGGCAATTGGGCGAGCGCGCGGTCTTGGAAAATGAAAGCTGGCTCGTTGTCGTACCATTCTGGGCGGTCTGGCCCTTCGAGACGCTGCTCTTGCCGAAGTCGCCCTTGCGGCGGCTGCCGCAGCTGGACGATTCACAGCGGGATGATCTGGCTTCAATCTTAAAGCGGCTGCTGGTGAAATATGACAATCTGTTTGAGGTGTCCTTTCCCTATTCGATGGGCTGGCATGGCGCGCCATTTGACGGCGGGGACAACAAGCATTGGCAGCTGCACGGGCACTTTTTCCCGCCCTTGCTGCGATCAGCCACTGTCAAGAAATTCATGGTTGGTTACGAAATGCTGGCTGAAGCGCAGCGCGATATCACGCCGGAGGCGGCCGCCCGCCGTCTGCGCGCCTGTTCCGAAACGCATTTCAAATTGCGCTGAGCCGCCAGCTTGGCTCGCTTAATTGTCCCAGCTGGCTTGCAGCAGGTCCACGACTAGGGGATCGCCAAAGTAATTGCAGCTCTTCGCATCGGGGATGACCCACTCGCGGTCGGTTTCCTGCGGTTGCTGCGGATTGAAATAATTGTAGACGCGGCGCGATGCCTCGGCGAATAGCGGCAGCGATTCTTGGAAATTCAGCCATTCCGGCTGGAATAGCGCCATCGACATCACATAATCACCGCCAGGTGTGAAAAACAGAGCCGCGTTGCCATGGGAATCGGGTATCCAACCATGTTTATGCGCGACACGCGTTTCAGCTGGCACGCCCGATTTTAACAAGGCGTCGACGGTATTATTGCTCATGACGTGCAGCAGTTGGCGGCATTCGCGCCCATCAATTGAATTGCCTAAATCGCCTGAATCGCCAAGAGAGTCGCTGAAAGCGCCGCCAGTTCCATAGGCGCATTGATAGATATTGGCGAGCAGCGAGCCGATTTCGACAACAGTTAATTGATTGGACGGGTCCGGATCAGCCTTGCTTTGGTCAGCCGCCGTCTTCGGGAATACAAGCGGACCTGGCGGCGGCTCCGGCGTGCCAATGGTGGTGAAGGGCGCGATAATAAAGGAACGCGTTAAGCCCAGCGCCTGATAGAAGGCAGTTACCGCCTCAGCGCCGTAGTAGGCATTGCCAGCGCCGATTTCAGCTAGCAGGCGATTGGTGGCGGCATTTTCGCTGCAGATCATCGTGTTGAGAATATCGGTGGCGGTCTCCCTGGCTGGCGGCGCGTCAAGCGTCTGATAGAGCCGAGCCAGAATGGCGATTTTGTTCAGGCTGGTGCCGCTGAAGGCGTATTCGTCGCCGAAGGCGAAGGCTTCTCCGCTGGCTAAATCCAAGACGAAAAGGGCACCGAAGCGGCTCGTCTGCGGGTCAAAGCCGCTTGAGAGAAACAGGTTCCAGAGGTCATTCGCCAGATATTGAAAATCTGCGCTGAGCGCTTGGGGGGAGCGGCCATTGATGCCGCTGGCGCGCACCGCGGCTGGTGTTGGCGTCAAGGGCGGCAGGCTGAAGCGCGTCTGCGATATCGCCGCCGTATTGAATATATTCCCGCTGATCTCCAGCAAATCACTGGCGATCCAAGCCTGTCCGTCGGCGGCCTCAGCATACTTGATTCGCAGCCAGGGATACTGCGTATGATAGCCGATCACCTCGAAGCGGTCGCCCGCTTGCGCCACGCCCGCCCGCGGGTATCCGACGCCGGGTCCGTAGCGGATATTCACCTCGCCAGAGACAATGCCGCTGACGCCATAGACGCCAATGGTTGGCGTGGCAGTTGGCGGGGCGCTTGTCGCTGTGGCAGCGGGCGGGGCACCGATAACGCTGCCTGTCTGCTCGATAGGCGCGGTCTCTCCAATGATCAGATCGCTGACAGGGACGCGATTGATGTCGCCGCTTAGGAGCACGAGCGTCTCAAATACCCAGCCTTTCGGCTGGCCCGAATCTAGCTCGCCGAGCAAGAGCCAAGGGTAAAGTTGGCTGCGGCCAAGAACGGGGTAGTTGGGTCCCCTCGTGATCTCGCCGACCAGCCGCGCCTCGATATGGTCCTCCGCCCGCAGGTTGGCTTGGCCGATTGCCTGGGCGTAAACCCCCGTATTTTGCGGCTGCGCCTGCGAACCTAGGCTGAAGCGCAATAAGATGATGATGATCAGCAGCAGCAGCACAAACGAGACGCGCGCCCTCAGCAATGGCGGGCTTGAACTGTGTTGAATCGCCGGAGAATTTTGTCTCAGCCTGGCGCCTCCCCTAGCTTAAAATTGTCAGTCAAAACGTGCTGCATTATATCACGCGCGGGCGCTGCCAGACAGCGGGTCCCGCGCAATCGTAGCGGATTATTTTTCACCACAGAGACACAGAGCCACAGAGTTTGGGCCTAATCCCCATATTGACAAACGAGCCTGAGCCGCTATACTGCGGGCTGTTAGTTGCCGAAGTGGCGGAATTGGCAGACGCGCTACGTTCAGGGCGTAGTTCTCTTCGGGGAGTGTGGGTTCGACTCCCACCTTCGGCACTACAATCGCCCGGTCCAATTGGCTGGGCTTTTGCATCCCCGGCGCCGGCAGCTAGGCGGTTGAGGCATCAAGCACCCGCAATGCCGACGCCCGATTTGCATAAGCCCCGCCAATTGAGCGCTGCGGAATTCATGCCACCGCCGCTGGCAGGTTTCCCGCGCTGTATTATGCTATTGGCAAAGACTTGACGATCAATTCAGGGTGCGATGGCTGAAGCAGGTTTGGACAGGTCCATAGAGACGAGCGCCGTCGAGAGGCGACAAGATAGCCGGCCGCTGACCAGTATACAGGTTATGCTGGCAGTCGCGCTGGCATTTGGTTTGGCGCTGACGCTGAACTTTAGCAGCCGCATCAAGCTGGACCACGACCTGGGGCGGGTCCATGCTCGTTTCGCGGCCGAAATCGAAACGCTGCTGGAAGAACAGCAGGACTTGATTGAAGAGCTCAGCTATGTCAAGGGCGATGCCTATGTCGAATTTTGGGCGCGCGATGAAGGCAAGCTGATCCGCGATGGTGAAGTCCTCATCTTGCCCAAGCATAGCGTCGTTCAGGCTCCGGCGCGGCAATCGCAAGTGCGTCTGGTCGAATTCCAGACGACCGCCCCCGAGCCTGAAAACTGGCACTTGTGGTGGGCGCTGTTTTTCGATGGCGAGCCACCGAAGTTTGATTGATTGAAACATTGAAGCTCAGCCATTCGCAGTCGTGGCGCGCTAGTGCCCACCCGCCGCCGCCCCGCTTGGCGAGATGAATGGCGGTGGTATTCCCGCATAGCCGACGACCCTGGCGCTGGCGCTGCCCGCGCCCACGCTCAAGTCTGTGCCTGGCAGTGCGCTGCCGGTTTTCAGCACCGCCAAAGCGTAAACGCGTCCGTCCGGCACCAGGACGCTGCTCGTAAGCGTGCCGACAAATTTTTCCATGGCATGCACTGGCGCTGGCGCCGGCACCATGGACGACAGATCCAATTTGACTAGGGTCTTCGCCAGCCGCTCGCGGCTCTCCAAACGCGCGATGATTTCTTGGCCGGTGTAGCAGCCTTTACTGAAACTGATTTCGTCCCAAAGTCCCACTTCCAGCGGGATATAATCCGACGACAGCTCGATGCCGGCTGGTCTTCCGCTGCGGATGCGCAAGCTGTTGTAAGCCAAGGAACCGGCCGGAAGCAGACCGGCGCAGGCCCCGCATTCCCGCAATCGCCGATGAAGCGAAACGCCAGCCCCGCCTTCCGCAATCAGGACCCAGTGGCTGCCGCTGATGGGCTTCCGCCGGGCGATAATCAGATTGCCAAACTCGCTTTCGATGTCGACGCCGCCTAAAGGGGGAATCGGCTCGGCTTCGGGCGCGAAATCCATCATAATTGCAGCGGCGCGCTTGCCATGCAGGGCAAAGTGAACCGTGTCAGCGCTGATATCTGTGACTGTCGCTTGATCGCCAAAGAAGATATTGCGCCGCAGATAATTCGCCAGCGCCGGACCCTGGCCCCCCTCGCTGATTAAGAGCAGCCCCCCGGGCAAATTGAAGCAACTCACTCGAAATAAGATGCGCGCATTGGCATTGATGAATACAGTTGCTTTGCCGTGATTCGGCTCCAGTTGGCTTACATCGTTGGTCGACATGCGATTGACCAGCTCGAAGCGGTCGCGCCCTTGCAGCAGGATTCGCCCCTCATGCGAGCGATCGAGCAAGATAGCGCTCGTATCAGCGGCGCCGTATTCCGCTGCCTGCTCGCCATAATCCAGCGGGATTTGATCGGCCGCGAGGCGGGCGCCAAGCGACATATGATACTGCGCGAGCTTGGTCATCGTTTGGCACCTTGCACTTGACGCCGCGCCAACTCGCGCCGAATGATGTCGCTGGTACGCTCGATTGCTTGCGCCAGATCATCATTGACCACGCGGTAGTCACAGCGTGTCTGGTAGGGCAGCTCGAGCGTCTTCGCGCGTTCGAGCCGCTGCTTAATATCGGTCGCCTTATCGGCTCGCCCTCGCATCCGCTCTTCCAGCAGCGCCAATTGAGCTGCGCCACCCGCCCCGGGCACGGTGACAAAAATCTGCACGACGTTGCTCGGGTAGGCTGAAGCCAGCTCGATGGCGCCGAGGACTTCAATATCAGCTATGCGCGCGGCGCCCGCCATCAGACTTTCGAGGACCGTTCGGCGCGGGATCCCGTAGAACTTGCCCGGTGTTACTTCCTGGTGCTCCAGCAATTCATCGTTGTGGATCATGAGTCGAAAGGCTCGCTCGCTGACAAAGAGATGCTCCCGTCCTTGCTTCTCGTCGGCGCGCATGGGGCGGGTAGTGGCGGTCGGCAGCTGCTGGATCACTGGCACAGCGCTGATGATCGCTTTCATAATGGCGTTCTTGCCCGCGCCGCCCGGCCCGATCATAACAAAAATCACGCCGGGTAGATTCTCGGATAGAGCCACTCTGTGCTATCCTTAGTATGCAGAAAATCGCAGGAAACAGTGTAACAAGAGTAAAAGTCAATCTCCATAGTAATCCGCTTCGCGGGCGATCGAAAATACGCGAGCGCGAATGGCGGGCGGGCGGCGGCGCTCGCCCAAGGATGCGAACCAGAGCCGAAAGGATAGGGGGATGCCAGCCAAAATAATTGATGGACGTCCGATAGCCCAGCGAATTCAAAGCGAGATCAAAAGCGCGGTGGCTGATTTTCAGGCACAATCGGGCGCCGCGCCGGGCTTGGGTGTCGTCCTGGTCGGCGATGACCCAGCCTCAGCCATGTATGTGCGCATGAAGCGGCGCGCTTGCGAACGAGCCGGAATACGATCCGAGGCGCGGATTTTGCCAAGCGGGTCGACGCAGGCTGAGGTGGAAGGGACCGTGCGCGCTTTCAACGCCGATTCAAATATTCACGGCATCTTGGTCCAACTGCCGCTGCCGGATCATATCGATGAAGAGGCGGCGCTTAACGAAATCAGCCTGGCAAAAGATGTCGATGGCATCCATCCCTTGAACCTCGGGCGGCTGGGCATGCGCGGGCGGGCGCCGACTTTCACACCAGCGACGCCGACTGGTGTGATGCGGTTAATCGAAGAGACGGGCGAAGGCATCGAGGGCAAAGAGGCAGTTGTCATCGGCCGCAGCAATATCGTCGGGCTGCCGGTGGCGCTAATGCTCATGAATGCCAACGCGACCGTGACCATCTGCCATAGCCGCACGCGCGACCTCCCCGGCACAGTCCGGCGAGCTGATATCGTGGTGGCGGCGGTGGGGCGGGCTGAATATGTCAAAGGCGATTGGCTTAAAGCCGGCGCCATCGTGATTGATGTCGGCTCGAATTCCCTGCCCGACCCCGCCAGCGAAAAGGGCTATCGTTATGTGGGCGATGTCGAATTTGCGTCGGCGCAGGCACGCGCGGCTTATATCAGCAAAGTGCCCGGTGGCGTTGGACCAATGACAATTACGATGCTCTTGGCGAATACATTGAAAGCGGCGCGCCGCAGCCTTCAATCTTGATTCGATGGGCTTGATTCGATGGGGGGAGCAGGCGGTGAAATGCCCGGCGCCGCTTGCGGCTCAGGCTCGCCTTAGTCGATTCTGGTAGCGCAATGGCACAGAATTTTAGTAGGCACAAAACTGAAAGTGACGAGCCGATGTCGACGCTTCTGTTAAAAAACATTCGCTGCCTGGCGACCATGGATGATGCGCAGCGTGAATTGGATGAGGCTTGGCTCCTGATGCGCGGTCCTGTCATTGAGAGCCTGGGCTCAGCCTCTGATGCGCCGCCCCCCAGTGCCGATCGTGTCATCGACTTGTCTAATCATGTCGCGCTGCCGGGCTTGGTCAACACCCATCACCACATGTTTCAAAGCTTGACCCGCGCCCTGGCGCAAGAGTGCGAGCTCTTCGACTGGCTGGGCACGCTCTATCCTATTTGGTCTGGTCTCCGCAGCGAGGACGTCACTATCGCCGCCAAGCTGGCAATGGCTGAGCTTATGCTTTCCGGCTGCACAACCGCCAGTGACCATCACTACCTATTCCCCAATGATGTGCGGCTGGAAGATGAAATCCAAGCCGCTGCCGAAATGGGCATTCGCTTTCACGCGGCGCGCGGCTCTATGAGCCTAGGTGAAAGCGACGGCGGCGCCCCGCCTGACAGCTTGGTTGAGCGCGAGCCTGACATATTGCGCGACAGCCAGCGCCTGATTGAGACCTGGCACGACCCAGCGCCTCAATCGATGCTGCGAATTGTGCTGGCACCTTGTTCACCCTTCAGCGTGACGGTCGACCTGATGCGCGATGCGGCGGCTTTGGCGCGTGAGTATGGCGTCCAGCTTCATACACACTTGGCAGAAAACGAGAAAGACCTGGCTTACAGCCTGGAACGCTTTGGCAAGACGCCAGGAGAATACGCGGAGGATGTCGGCTGGCTGGGCGACGATGTCTGGCATGCGCACTGCGTCAAGCTGAACGCTGAAGAAATTGCTCGCTTCGGGCGCAGCGGCACCGGCGTCTGTCATTGCCCCTCATCGAATATGCGGCTGGCGTCGGGCATCGCGCCGATTCGCCAGCTGCTCGATCAGCGCGTTAAGGTGGGCTTGGGCGTCGATGGCTCCGCCTCGAACGACAGCGGGCATCTGCTTGGCGAAGCGCGCCAGGCTCTGCTTTTGGCACGCGCGCTGGGCGATCCAGCAGCTTTGAGCGCCCGCGAGACCCTCTATATGGCGACCCGCGGCGGCGCCGCCGTCTTGGGGCGAAACGACATCGGGCAGATCGCGCCCGGGATGTCGGCCGATATTGTCGCTTTTCGCATTGACGGGCTTGGCTTGGCTGGCGCCTTGCAGGATCCCTTAGCGGGGCTGGTATTCTGCCAGCCGCCAGCGGTTGATCTATCGATTGTCAACGGCGAGATTGTGGTTGAAGATGGTATTTTGCTCCGCCTTGATTTGCCTGCTCTAATCGAGAAGCACAATCAGGCTTCGGCAAAGTTAATTCGAGGCGAAGGTTAATGATTCCTGGGGGAGCGCGCGAATGTCGATAGTGGATCGTCTGGCGGCTGCTCGCGGGGATGTGGCGGCTGATCTTGTATTGCGCGGGGGCCAGCTGGTTAATGTGATCAGCGGCGAGATCTACCAGACCGATATCGTCATTCACGACCGACATGTCGTCGCTTTGGGCGACGGTTACCGGGGCGAGCGGGAAGTCGACTTGGCCGGCATGTATGTGACGCCGGGCTTGATTGACGCCCATGTTCACATCGAGAGCAGCTTGGTCACGCCGCCGGAGTTCGCGCGGGCAGTGCTGCCGCATGGCGTTACCACGGTCATCACCGATCCGCACGAAATCGCCAACGTCTTGGGCCTCGAGGGCATGCGCTACATGCTCGAGCGCGCCAAGAACGGCTTGCAAAATATGTTTGTGATGGCGTCGAGCTGTGTGCCAGCGACTGAAATGGAGACCGCTGGCGCCCGGCTGGAAGCGCCCGACCTGGCGCAGTTGGTCGATCATCCCTGGGTGCTCGGCTTGGCTGAATTGATGAATTATCCCGGCGTGGCTCTGGCTGACGAAGCCATGCTGGACAAAATCACGCTGTTTAAAGATCGCGCGCTGGATGGGCACGCGCCCGCTATGAGCGGAAATCTGCTCAATGCTTATGTCGCGGCTGGCGTCCAAAGCGAGCACGAATGCACCACAGTGGCTGAGGCGCTTGAGAAGCTGCGCCTGGGGCTGACGATATTCATCCGCGAGGGGACAACCACGCGCAATCTCAAAGCGCTGCTGCCGCTGATAACGGCGGAAAATCATTCCGCGATTTGTTTCTGCACCGATGATCGGATACCAGCCGATCTCATTGATGAAGGGTCGATAGATTTTATGCTGCGCAGCGCTATCGCCGCCGGCATTGACCCGATATTGGCGATCCGCATGGGCAGTTACAATAGCGCTCGTCACTTTGGGCTGAAGAAGCACGGCGCGGTGGCGCCGGGCAGATTCGCTGATATTTTGGTCCTGCCTGATTTGCGCGACTTCCGCCCCCAGCAGGTGTATCGCGGGGGCCTTCTGGTGGCACAAGACGGCGAGATGGTCTGCGAGCGCGCCAAGCCAGCGCGGATCGACCTGCGCAGCACGGTAAATGTGGGCGCGGCGCCGCTTGATTTTGCGATCAGAGCGAGATCAGAGCGCATGCGCGTCATCGGAACGATTCCGGATCAAGTGGCGACCGAGCATCGGGTGGAGCGGGCGACGATCGTCGATGGCTTCGCCATCAGCGATGTTGAGCGCGACATTCTCAAATTCGCCATGGTGGAACGCCACCGAGCGAGCGGCAACATCGGCCTCGGTTTCATACAAGGCTTCGGCTTGCGGCGCGGTGCCATCGCCGGCAGCGTTGCCCACGATCATCACAACCTGGCGGTCATCGGCGTCGATGATGCGAGCATGAAAACAGCGGCCGGGACCATCGTTGCGATGGGCGGCGGCTTGGTGATTGTTGACGGCGATATGGTATTGGCTCGCCTGCCGCTGCCAGTGGCTGGTTTGCTGTGCGAACTGCCAATCGAAGCGGTGCGCGCTCAATACGACAGCTTGATCAAAGCGGCGCGCCAACTGGGCAATCGGATGAGCGATCCCTTCATGGTCATGAGCTTTATGGGGCTTGAAGTGATACCCAAACTCAAGCTGACTGATATGGGGCTGGTCGATGTCGAAACGTTCAAGTTAGTTGAACTATTTGTCTGAAAGAGCGTCTATATTTTTGTTATTTTGTGCTAAGATGTCGAGGTTTAGCAAAGGCATTTTAGATCAGGAATTCAGATGGTAGACCACACCAAGTTACAAGATTTGCGGCATCGCGTAGAAGAGCAGCGGGAAGATATCATCGCCTTCTTGCGCGAGATTTGCGCCATTCCAAGTGTGGAGAATCAGATCCGCGCTTGTGGCGAACGCATCGCCGACGAGATGCGGCGGCTCGGCTACGATGACATATTCTGGGATAAGATGGGCAATATCGTCGGGGTGATTGGCGATGGCGAGCAGATTCTGCTCTACGACAGCCACATCGACACCGTCGGCATCGGCGACCCCGATGAGTGGGAATGGGATCCCTTCCAAGGCAAAATCGAAAACGGCGTCCTCTATGCGCGCGGCGCCTGCGATGAAAAAGGCAGCACGCCTGGCATGGTCTATGGCTTGGCGCTGGCTCGCGATCTTGGTTTGCTGGATGGCTACACCGCCTATTATTTCGGCAACATGGAAGAATGGAATGACGGGCAGGCGCCGCATGCCTTTGTGCAGACCGAGGGCATCAAACCGGATTTCGTCGTCATCGGCGAGCCGACCAAGATGCAGATTTATCGCGGGCATAAGGGACGGGTTGAATTCAAAATCGTCGCCAAAGGCAAGAGCGCCCACGCCGCCAGCAATTACCTGGGCGACAACGCGATTTACAAGCTGCTGCCTATCATCGAGCGCATCAGCCACATCGAGCCGGAACTCGGCGATCATGATTTCCTCGGCCAAGGGCGGATTACCGTCACCGATATGGAAGTGAAGACGCCCAGCATCAACGCCGTGCCCGATGAAGCGGTCATCTATGTCGACCGACGCATTACCTTTGGCGAAGCGCCAGAGACAGAATTGCAACGCTTGCAGGCGATTATCGGCGAACGCGACGATATCCACGCCGAGATCCTCGTCTACGACGAGCCAAGCTATACCGGCTTCGTTTTTCCGCTGGACAAGGTCTACCCAGCCTGGGCTTTTGAAGAAGATGAGCCGATTGTGAAAGCCGGCTTATCGGCGGCTGAAGTGCTTTACGGGCATGTGGATAGCGGCAAGTGGGATTTCTCCACCAATGGTATTTATTGGGCGGGCAAAGCCGGCATCCCCAGCATTGGCTTTGCGCCGGGCAACGAGATTCACGCGCATACCGTGCTCGATCAGGTGCCGCTGGAAGATGTCGTCCGCTCGACTGAATGGTACGCGCTTTTCCCGGCGATTCTGCGGCAGACCTTAAATGGCGCTGGCAGAAATGGCGGCTCCAAAAAGGCATGAGCATTCAAATTGGGAAGGGCATAGCCAGGCGATTCTTGGAATCGACCTAAATCTACAAGGACAGGGAGCGAGCAATGCAAACCGATCTACGAGGTCGTGACCTCATCAGCACACAAGACTGGTCGAAGGAAGAGATAGAGACGCTGCTGGATGTCGCCTGGGACTTGAAGCGGAAGCGGGCTTTGGGCGAGCCCCACGCTTTACTGCGCGACAAAGTGCTGGCGCTTCTCTTTTTCTTCACCAGCACGCGCACGCGCATCAGCTTTGAAGCGGGCATGGCGCAGTTGGGCGGGCATGCCCAATTCATCGATAGCACGACAACGCAGATCAGCCATGGCGATACCGCCAAAGAAATCGGCGAAATCGTCGGGCGCTATACCGATGGCATCGCCATCCGCCAGTGTGATTGGGGCATCGGCAACGCTTATATCAATGCCGTGGCGGATGCCAGCCGCGTACCGGTTCTGAATATGCAGTGCGAGGTTTATCATCCATTTCAGATTCTGGCTGATTTGATGACCATGCAAGAGAAATTCGGGCGCGACCTGCGCGGCAAGACAATCAACATCAGCTGGGCTTACGCCTCCAGTTATCAAAAGCCAATATCGGTGCCGCAGAGCTTGGTCCTTCTCATGTCGCGCTTTGGCATGAATGTTCGCTTGACGCGCCCGCCCGAATACAGCTTAATGCCCGATATCGTCGAGCAGGCGAAAGAGAACACAGCCAGGCACGGCGGTTCCTTCGAGGTCCTGGACGACTTTGACGCCGGTTTCGCCGGCGCTGATATTCTGTATCCCAAGAGCTGGGGCAGTTGGCTGACCACCGAAGACGATGAGGAATCGGCGGCGATCGGCGCTAAGTATAGTGGCTGGATCGCCGACGACCGGCGGCTGGCGCTAGCCAATGAAAAAGCCATCTATATGCATTGCCTGCCGGCTGACCGCAATATCGAGGTGACTGACAGCGTCATTGATGGTCCCCAAAGTGTTGTCTATGATGAGGCGGAAAACCGCCTGCATGTGCAGAAGGCGGCCATGGCTCTGACCATGCGCTAAACTGTTTGGCGCCCAGCAAGCTCCCGTCGATGCCGGCGCATATTGAGAGCGACCAACAATGATTGACAAACTGGTGGTGGTGGCGATTGGCGGCAATTCGCTGATTCCTGACCCGCTCAACCCGCATATTGACGAACAGTGGGAGGCAGTCCGCGAGACCTGCCGCCATATCGCGGATATGATCGCCGATGGCTGGCAGGTAATCATCACCCACGGCAATGGACCCCAAGTCGGCTATATCATGCAGCGGTCCGAGATTGCCCTGCGCGAGGCTGGCATCCATGATGTGCCGCTGGATTTGGTGGTGGCTGATACGCAAGGCAGCATTGGGTATATGTTGCAGCAGGCGCTGGATAACTCGCTGCGGCGCGTCGGCATGAATCACACAGTCGCCACCATCATCACCCAAATGCGCGTCGATCCCGATGACCCAGCCTTCGATAAGCCCGATAAACCAGTCGGCGGCTTTATGACCGCGGCCGAAGCTGAGAAAGCGGCGGCTGAAGGCTGGCAGGTATTCGAGGATGCAGGCCGTGGCTGGCGCCGCGTGGTCGCCTCGCCCAAGCCCTTGGTGGTCAATGAATTAAACGCGATTCAAGCGCTGGTGCTGGCTGGCTATATCGTAATCGTCTGCGGCGGCGGCGGCGTTCCGGTTGTCCGCAATGAGGTCGGCAGTTTGCGCGGCATCGCGGCGGTGATAGACAAAGACCGCGCGAGCAGCTTGCTGGCACAGACCTTGCGCGCCGATCTGCTTATGATTTCAACCGGCGTGGAAAAGGTCTGCCTCGATTTCAACACGCCGCGCGAACGGGCGCTTGACGAAATGACGCTGGAGCAGGCGCATCGCTACCTGGATGAAGGTCATTTTGCCCGCGGCAGCATGCTGCCCAAGATCGAAGCCGCTGTCGACTTCGTGCACAATGGGGGCCCGCGCGCGATCATTACCGACCCAGCCAACATCACCCGCGCGCTGCATAATGAAACCGGCACGCGGATTATCCCCGGCGGCTCGGGCTAATTTAGAATCGCTGTCAATGCTGAATCAGGAATCGTTGCTGACGAAGATTAGAGGGCAATGGCCGACGTAAAGGAATTGCGCTGCGTCATCGGCGGCTGTCGCTTTGAAGTCGATGAAGTCAGCTATACCTGCCCCAAACATGGCGAGCTGGGCACGCTTGATATTCTCTACGATTACGCCGCCTTGCGAGCGGAGCTTGACCGCGATGCCATAAGCGCTTCCGCCCTCGGGAATTGCTGGCGTTACAAAGCGCTGCTGCCGCTGGCGCCGCGGTCCAAAACGCCAGCCCTATCAGTTGGCTGGACGCCGCTTTACGACGCGCCGCGAATTGCGCGGCAACTCGGCTTGCGCAGCGTCTACGTGAAGGACGATGGCGCCAACCCCACTGGCTCCTTGAAAGATCGCGCCAGCGCCCTTGTTTTGGCGCGCGCCTTAGAGCTGGGCATCAGCACCGTGAGTACCGCCAGCACCGGCAACGCGGCGGCCGCGCTGGCCGGCTTGGGCGCTTCCCTGCCCGAAATCGATATTGTGATATTTGTTCCAGCGAGCGCCCCCCCGGCCAAGATTGCCCAGCTGCTGGTATATGGCGCGGAAGTGCTATTGGTCGACGGCAGCTACGATGAGGCTTTTGATTTGTGCCTGGAAACTTGCGCCGCGCAGGGCTGGTATTCGCGCAATACGGGTGTCAATCCATATACGACCGAGGGCAAGAAAACCGCCGCTTTGGAAATCGCCGAGCAGTTGAATTGGCAGGCGCCAGATGCGCTTGTCGTAAGCGTTGGCGATGGCAGCATCATCAGCGGGCTTCATAAGGGCTTTCGCGACTTGCTTGAATTGGGCTGGCTCGATGCCATGCCACGGCTGATCGGCATCCAAGCGGAAGGCAGCGCGGTCTTGGCGAAGGCCTCTAAACGCGGGCTGGCGGCGGCTGATATTGAGCGAGAAGCGGTCGCGACCATCGCCGACAGCATCGCCTCTGAGCTGCCGCGCGATCGCGCCAAAGCCTTACGGGCGGTTCGCCACAGCGCTGGCGCATTCGTCACCGTCTCTGATGACGCGATTCAAGCGGCGATACCAGAATTTGCCCAGCTCTGCGGCGTATTCGCGGAACCGGCCGCCGCCGCTGCCTACGCGGGTTTGAAGCAGGCAAAAGGCGAGGGCCTCATTGAAGCGGACGAGCGCGTCTGCATCCTAAGCACGGGCAATGGCTTGAAGGATATCGCTCGCGCGCGCGCCTCGGTAAGCGGCGGGCGGCGGGTGGCAGCCAATCGCTCGGCGGTGGAGAGCGCCTTGAGAAACGCTGGGCTGATATGAGCGCGCGCCCGACATACTCAATTATTGCGCCGGTCTACAATGAGGTTGGCAATTTGCGGCCGTTTTACCGCGAAGTGCTCAAAGCGCTTGAGCCCGCTGCGGCAAGCTGGGAATTGATCATGGTCAATGACGGCAGCTCTGATGGCTCATACCAGCTAATGCTCGAGTTGGCGCGGCAAGATGAGCGGGTGCGGGTCATCAGCTTCGCGCGCAATTTCGGCCACCAGACCGCAGTGACAGCCGGCATTGATTATGCCAGCGGCGATGCCATCATCTTGATTGACGCCGACTTGCAAGACCCGCCGGCGGTGATACCGCGTTTGATCGACAAATGGAAAGACGGCTACGAAGTCGTTTACGCGGTTCGAGCGCAGCGCAAAGGCGAGAGCTTCTGGAAAAGGAGCAGCGCCAAGCTATTCTATCGGCTGCTTCATCGAATCACAGACATCAACATCCCGCTAGATACGGGCGACTTTCGTCTGATGGATGCGCGGGTGGCGCGCGTGCTGCGTCAAATGCGCGAACACCATCGCTTCATTCGCGGCATGACCAGTTGGGTCGGCTTCAAGCAGACGGGCGTCGAATATATTCGTGAGCAGCGGGTCTGGGGCGAGACCAAGTATCCGCTAGGCAAAATGATCGCCTTCGCCCTGGACGCGATCACTAGCTTTTCTTTTTTTCCATTACAGATCATGATATACATCAGCTTTATACTGGCGGTGCTTTCACTGTTGGTGGGCATTGTGATCTCGGGCTTGCGCCTTGCCTTGGGTGATGAATTCTTCGGCGGGCAGGCGACCACGATTGTGCTGCTGCTGCTATTGAGTTCCTTTCAGCTTTTTTTTCTTTTCATCATCGGCCAGTATGTGGCGCGGGCCTACGATGAATCCCGCGATCGCCCGCTTTATGTGGTCGCGGCGACAGTGGGCTTGGGGGGACCGCAGGCCGCCAACCAGCACAGCGCCAGCCAGCCAGCGCTCAGGGAAGCAATAGAAACCGGATTGATGGCTGATTTGCCAGCGGAGGCGCCAGCGGATGCCGGACGATCATAAGAACCAGCTAGCTTTGGTGCAAGATTATCATAAGCTGGCCACAGCTTACGAAGCGCTGGATAGCCGAATTGATGAGCTGGTGAGCGCGAGCCGCGGCGGCCGGGAAGCGATGTCGCTGGCTGGTCTCCGACAGTATCGCGAATTGTCGCGCCAGCGCAGCGAATTGCTGAGTGACATGCGCCTGCTGGAGCAGCGGCTAAATTTATCTGGCGACGATGCGCCGAGCACAGACTAAGGAGCAATTGATGATTACTGGTCCCACCTTTGAAGAGATGCTGCACCCGCAGCGCATCGACCCAGCCATACGGGCGGAAGCGATGGCCGCTTTAGAGGCTGACCCGCTCAATCCGCTGAATCTCTACAATATCACCTGGCGCGACCCGCAGAACAAGGTTTATCACCTGGTGCTGCCGCGCGAGTTGACCGGCGTCGACGCCCAGATTGTGGTGATTTTTGGCAAACGATTCCCGTCGGGCAGCCATAAAGTGGGGGCGGCTTATTCCGTTTTGCTCGAAGAGCAGCTCTTGGGCAAGGTCGATCCAGCATTGCATACGCTAGTCTGGCCCTCCACCGGCAATTATGGCATTGGCGGCGCCTTCATCGGCTGCCGCATGGAATATGACAGCATCGTTGTGCTGCCGGAAGAGATGAGCCAGGAACGCTTTGATCGCATCAGCAGTTATGGCGCGCGCATCATCCGCACCGCCGGCAGCGAAAGCAATGTCAAAGAGATTTACGACGAAGTCAAACGGCTGCGCGGCAGCGATCCTGATATCCGCATCCTGAATCAATTTGAAGTGATGGGCAATTATCGCTTTCATTATCACGTGACCGGCAACACGCTGGTTGAATTGGCCGCTGAGCTGGCAGAGGCTGGCATCGGCGGCGGCAAAATCTCAGCGTATGTCTCGGCGATGGGCAGCGCCGGCACGATTGCCGCTGGCGATCGCCTCAAGCAGGTCTGGCCCGAGCACAAGATCGTCGGTCTTGAGCCGATTCAATGCCCGACGCTGTATAACAATGGCTATGGCGCGCATGAGATTCAGGGCATTGGCGATAAACACGTGACCTGGATCCACAACGTTTTTAATATGGACGCGCTGATGGCAATTGACGATATGGACGCCGTTAATGGCTTGCGAGTGCTATGGGAAGAAGCGGGGCGCGAGCTGCTATGCAAGCGCTTTGGCTTGGCGGAGGCGGCGGTGGCTGAATTGGCGGAGACCATGGGCATCAGCGGCATCTGCAATATCATCGGCGCCATCAAAACGGCGAAGTTCTATAACATGAACGAGAATGATGTCATCGCAACCGTGGCGACCGACGCCATGGAGCGCTATGGCTCGGTGATGGCTAATCAGCGAGCGGTCCATGGAGCGCTGGATGAAGCCGCTGCCACTGCCATCGTCAATGGCGTTTATCATCGCGCCAGCACCGATTGGATCATGGAAGGAAGCCGCGACGCGCGTGAACGCTGGCATAATTTGAAGTACTATACTTGGGTAGAGCAGCAGGGCAAAACAGTCGCCGAGCTGGATGCCCAGCGTGACCCAGCCTGGTGGTTGGGGCATCAAGCGCGCGTCGGCGAGATTGACAGGCGTTTGCTGGCGCAGCGCGGCGGGCGCTAAACGAAGGGAGGGGCAATGTACGCCGACGACCGAGTGCTGGTTGGCGTCGTCAAGCGCGCCAAAGACTTCGAGATTGCCCGGCGGCAGAATTGGTATCGCATTCCCGAAGGACAGTTGCCGCGCGGGTTGAACGCCGAATATATCGCCTTCTTCTTGAGCGGGCGCTCCTTCAAGGCAGAGGGCGGCAGCGTCGCCTATTTCGCCCGCGTCACGGGTCTCGAATTGGCGCGGCGGCGCGATTTGCTGCCCGATGAAGCACGCCGGGCAGAGCAGATCTACTACAAGGTGCAGTTTCGCGATGTTATCCAGAAGGACCCGCCCATCCGCAACCAACCCGCGCGGCCCATCAGCTTCATACGCACAACCTGGGATCGCTTCATCAGCGCCGAATTTGTATCCGACCTGTATCTCAAGAGTGAATTCTATGTCGACCGCGTGTATCAGGCCTTGCGCAACTGAAGCGCCTCAGGGGCGCGAAATGAGAAAACTGTCATGCTAATCACAAACGCGAACCTGATCACACTCGGCGCCGAGCGGCGGATACTGCCGGATCATGCCCTCTTTATGGATGGCGACCGCATCGCTGCCATCGGTAGGCATGAGGAGTTGAAGGCGCGCTACCCCCATGCCAAGACGCTTGATGCGCGCGGTCAATTTGTCATGCCGGGCGGTATCTGCGCCCACACGCATTTTTATGGTGCCTTCGCCCGGGGCTTGGCGATACCGGGGCCGGCGCCGCGCGATTTTCCCCAGATACTCGAGCGACTGTGGTGGCCCCTGGATAAGGCGCTTGATGCCGAGAGCGTCCGCGCCAGCGCGCTCCTGTGCCTGGTCGATGCGATTAAGCATGGCGCCACCAGCCTAATCGATCATCATGCCAGCCCCGGCTTCATCGAGGGCAGCCTTGATGTCATCGGCGGCGCAGTGGCTGCGGCTGGCTTGCGCGCCGTCCTCTGTTATGAGGTGAGCGACCGCGATGGCAAAGACAAATTAGAGCAAGGCATTGCCGAGAATCTACGTTTCATGTCGGCGTCTGCTGAGCATGAGCGCCTAAGGGGGACCTTCGGCCTGCATGCTAGCCTCAGCTTGGATGACGAGAGCTTGCGCGCCTGCGCCGATGCGATACCGAGCGGAGCCGGCTTCCACATCCATGTTGCCGAGCATGAGGCAGACGAATTGGACAGCTTGCGCCGCAGCGGCTCGCGCGTGGTAAAGCGGCTCGATCAATATGATATTTGGCGCGAATCGACCATTGCCGCGCATTGCGTCCATATCGATGACAGTGAACGCGACCTGCTGCTTGAGCGTGGTGTCTGGGTCAGCCATCAGCCACGCTCAAATATGAACAACGGGGTTGGCGCCGCCGATATTGATGGCTTGCTGGCGGCCGGGATCAAGCTCTGCCTGGGCAACGATGGCTTCAGCAATAATATGTGGGCGGAATGGAAGGCCGCCTATCTGCTGCATAAGGTGGTCAATCGGGACCCGCGGCGGGCTGATGGCATGCAAATCGCGCGGATGGCTTGGGATAACAATGCGGCGCTGATGGAGCGCTTCTTCCCGGGCGCAACGATTGGCGAAATCAGCATCGGCGCCGCCGCCGATCTGATCTTTGTCGATTATCAGCCTTTCACGCCCTTGACCGCTGGCAATCTGCCCTGGCATCTGATCTTTGGCTTTGAGGCTTCTATGGTCACGACTACCATCTGCGGCGGGCAAGTGCTCATGCGGGACCGGCAGCTGCTCACGCTGGACGAATCGGCCATTGCCGCCGAAGCCATTGAATTGGCGCCGGCAGTGTGGGAACGGTATACGCGAAACGCTCAAAATGCATTAGGATAAATGTTTGGCAACTTAGTGCTGAGGCAGCGATGAAGACATTGGCGATTTTGGGCGGCACCGGCAAAGAAGGCGCGGGCTTGGCGCTGCGCTGGGCGCTTCACGGTTATCGGGTGATCATCGGTTCGCGCGCGGCTGACAGAGCCAAGACGCGCGCGGCTGAGATGAATAGCGAATTGGGGGCAGATTATCTGACCGGGCTCGCCAATGCCGAAGCGGCGGCCGCCGCCGATATTGTCATCTTGAGTGTGCCGTACAGCGCGCATCAAACCACCTTGAGCGCTGTGCGCGAGCAATGCCGGGGCAAGATTCTGGTGGATTTAACCGTGCCCTTGCAGCCACCCGAAATCATGGCGGTCAATCTGCCGGCCGGGCAGGCGGCCGCGCTTGAGGCGCAATCCCTCCTTGGTCCCGATGTCACGGTGGTAGCCGCTTTTCAAAACGTCAGCGCCGTCAAGCTCAAGCAGCTGGGGCAGCCAGTTGATTGTGATGTGCTGGTCTGCTCCGATGATCAAGCGGCGCGACTAGCTGTGATCGAATTGGTGGAGGCAGCTGGCATGCGCGGCCTGGACGCTGGCGGGCTCAAGAATGCGGTGGCGGCTGAGTCCTTGACGCCGGTGCTGCTTCATATCAACAAGACCTATGGCATAGCCGGCGCCGGCATTCGCATCACTGGCTTGGGCGATGGAAAATGACTCGCGCGCCAAAACTGGTCGGTTTCGCGATACCGGGCATCCCCCTAATTGAGGCGGGTGACGACATCATCGGCATCATTCTCGCAAAGGCGGCTGAAGCGGGCTTTCCGCTGCGCGCCGCCGATGCCCTGGTAATCTCTTCTAAAATCGTCTCCAAATCGCAGGGGCGCTTGATTGCGCTGGGCTGCGTCGAACCTTCAGCCGAGGCCAAGGCGCTGGGATCCGAAACGGGGAAAGACCCGCGGTTGGTGGAATTGATCCTGCGCGAATCGAGGCGCGTCTCTCGCAAACGCCTGGGTGTATTGGTCACCGAGCATCGCTTGGGCTTGGTCTCAGCCAATGCGGGCATCGACCAAAGCAATATCGAGGCTGGCGATGATATGGCGCTGCTGCTGCCGCTTGATCCAGATGGCGCCGCCCGCGAATTCCGCGCCAGTGTCAAACGGCGCCTGGGCTTTGAGGTGGCGGTTGTCATCAGCGATACGCATGGGCGTCCATTCCGCGTCGGGAATGTAGGGGTGGCGATCGGCGCGGCCGGTTTGCCCACTGTCAAAGATCTGCGCGGACAACGCGATCTCTATGGCCGCCTATTGGAGGTGACGCAAGTTGCCTTTGCCGACTTGGTCGCTTCCGCTGCCCACCTGCTGGGCGGCGAAGCGGACGAAGGCTTGCCGGCGGTATTGCTGCGCGGGCTTGATCTGGGCAGGCCACATGGCGCCGCTGCCGATTTGAACCGCGCCGCCGAGCATGACCTCTATCGGTGAGCCGGCGATGAAGGCCTCTGAACTGCTGGGATTTATGCGGGGCAGACGGTCTTTGCGCCGCTATCGCCAAGATCAGGTGCCGCGAGCATGGATCGAGTGTATACTGGAAGCGGCCACCTGGGCGCCCTCCGCCCATAATCGCCAACCCTGGCGCTTTGTCGTCATGGACGCGGCTGCTTCCAAGCAGCGTCTAGCGCGCGAGATGGGGCTGGCGCTGCGCCGCGATTTAATGGCTGACGGCCTGCCGCAAGCTGTTATCGACGCCGATGTCGGGCGCTCCTATGAACGCATCACATCAGCGCCGCTCTTGATCATGGTCTGTATGAGCTTGCGCGATATGGATGTTTATTCTGACCGGCAGCGCAATCAGCATGAACTTACGATGGCGCAGCAGAGCACGGCGATGGCGGGTCAAAATATGCTTCTAATGGCGGAAAAGCTGGGCTTGGGCGCCTGCTGGATGTGCGCGCCTTTATTCTGTCAAGAATTGGTTGCGGCTGTCTTGCAGCTGCCGGCTGATTGGCAGCCGCAGGGCATGATCACGCTGGGTTTTCCAGCCCAGGCACGAGAGCGCGACCGGGCACCCTGGGAGACGCGGGTACTATGGCGCTAGCTAAAAACATAGCGGTCTTGATTGGCGGCGTCGGCGGCGCGAAGCTGGCAAGCGGGCTGGTCGAAGCCGTCCCGCCAGAATGCCTGACCTTCATCGTCAACACCGGCGACGATTTCTGGCGCCTGGGTTTGAAGATCTGCCCCGATCTCGATACGCTGATGTATACCTTGTCCGGTTTGGTTCATCCAGAGCAGGGTTGGGGTCTCATTGATGATTCGACCGCGGTTTTGGATAGCCTGGCGCGCCATTATCAAGTGGAGCCATGGTTCCGCCTGGGGGACAAAGACTTGGCCACTCATCTGTTGCGGACGCACTGGCTGCGGCAGGGGCACAGCCTGACCGAGGCAACCGCTTGCTTGACCAGGCGGCTCGGCATTGCCGCCTCTATCCTGCCGATGTGCGATGAAGCGGTGCCGACCCTGGTAGACACGCTCGACCACGGCGAACTCGGCTTCCAGGAATACTTCGTGAAATATGCTTGGGCGCCGGTCATCCGCTCGATTCGGCATCTGAAAGCCGACCAGGCAAAGCTGTCCGAGCCAGTGCGAAAGGCGCTCCTGCGTGCTGACATCGTCTTGATCGCGCCATCCAATCCCTGGTTGTCGCTGGCGCCGCTGCTGGCGATTCCAAACCTGCGCGATCTGCTGACGCAATTGCAGGGGCCGGTGGTGGCGGTCACGCCGATTATCGCGGGCGCTGCCGTCAAAGGTCCAACAGCCAAGATCATGCGCGAGCTGGGTTTGGAAGTCAGCGCAAGAGCGGTCGCGCGCTTCTACCAGGACCTCATCGACGGATTCGTCGATGACCGGCGAAACGAGCCTTTCGCAATGGAAGGTTTGCGCACGGTTCAAATGAATACGCTGATGACTGACCAGGCGGATAAGGTCGCTTTGGCGCGCGCGACGCTGGAGTGGATCGGGGGCTGGGCGCTATGAGCCTGTGGGCGATCATCCCGGTCAAACCGCTGAAGAATGCCAAGAGCCGATTGGCGCCGGTGCTCTCGCCCGAGCAGCGCTTCGAATTGGCGCAGGCGATGTTGCGGCATGTGCTTTCGGTAACCACAACCATTCAACAGGTGACCGGCGCGCTGGTGATATCTCGCGATAGCAAAGCGCTGGCCATCGCGCGTGAACTAGGTGCGAAGACGCTGCAAGAGAGCGCAACGTCCAACTTGAATCCGGCTCTGATGCGCGCGACGATGGTGGTCAAAAGCTGGCGCGCCGACGGAGTGCTGGTTTTGCCGGCCGATTTGCCCTTCATCAGCGCGGAAGATCTCCGTGGTATGATTCAGCTGGCCAGCGAACAGTCAATCGTTATCGCGACCGATAATGCCCGCGATGGCACGAACGCGCTGTTGGTGCGGCCCGCCGGCGCAATCGATTTCGAATATGGCGCCGGCAGCTTTGCCCGGCATTTGCGCCACGCGGAAGCGGCGAAGCTCCAGGCTTTCATCTATGAATCTGACCGGCTGGCGCTGGATATCGATGTGCCGGCTGATTTGGAGCGGTATCGGCAGATCTTGGCTGGCGGGCGCTTCGGGCATTTGCCTTCTTTCCCGCTTGCCGGTGGCGCTGGCTGAGCGCATATGACAATGAGAGTGCTTGAAGCGATTGCCTCGCACAAGTCCCGAACAGTTGTTATTGGAGCAGGGAATGTCTGATAAAATGGAATTGACCGACTCAACTGATAATTGGAGATAAGCCATGGCTGACCGTGTAGCACTGTATCTGCAAGACGCGCACCCGCTGGCTGACGCGATCGAATACGTCAAATATGCTGAGCGCTGCGGCTTCGAGGCGGTCTGGCAGGCTGAAAGCCGCCTGGTTCGCGATGCGATTGTGCCAATGGCCGCTTTTGCCGCAGTGACTTCGCGCATCAAGATCGGCTCCGGCGTCATCAACAACTGGACGCGCAACGCCGCCGTCATCGCCGCTACCTTTCTCACCCTGGATGACTTGGCGCAAGATCGCATCTATTGCGGCATCGGCGCCTGGTGGGATCCGCTGGCGGCCAAAGTCGGCATCCAGCGGCGCAAGAATCTGCTGGCGATGCGGGAAGTGGTGACGGTCGTACGGCGCCTGCTCAATCGCGAGCGCGTCAGCTATGACGGCGAGTTTGTGCAGATGGATGATGTCGAGCTTGATGTTGTACATGGGCGCAAAGAGCCGCGCAACGTGCCCATTTACATCGGCGCCACTGGTCCTAAGATGATGGCGCTGACCGGCGAAATTGCTGACGGCGCTGTGCTCAATTATCTGGTATCGCCAAAATACAACGAGATGGCGATGGCTCAGCTCGAGCTTGGCGCCAGGAAAGCGGGCAAGTCGATTGATGAAGTTGATCGTCCCCAGCTTGTGGTCTGCTCGGTAGATAATGATCGGGCCGCCGCCCTTGATGGCGCGCGCAAATTGGTCACGCAGTACCTGGGTCAACAGCCGCATATCATGAAAGCCAGCGGCGTCAGCCAGGACTTGCTTGACGAGATCAATCAAGTTTTGACCTGGCCCGCGACTGAAGAACAGATCCTGGAGGCGATGAAGCTGGTGCCTGACGATGTGGTGCAGATGATCACCGCTTCGGGCCGGCCCGACGAGGTCAAGGCGAAAGTGCGGGAGTACGTCGCGGCTGGCGCCACTTGCCCCATCTTGTATCCACTGGGCGATGATGTGCGCTTGATGATCGATACCTTCGCCGGCGGTTACTCGCAATAGCTGGCGCCATTTCAGCGCTGGATTTGTCAAGCCCCCGGGGAAGGCGCTTTTCACGGTGAAAATTCTCTGTGTTAGCGATACCGAGATGCCGCAGCTGCACAATGCGGTGAATCTGCGGCGGCAATACAACGATGTCGATATGGTCATCAGCTGTGGCGACATGCCCCCGAATTATCTCGATTTCATTACCAGCATTATCGGGGCGCCGCTGTATTATGTTCGCGGCAATCACGATGAGATCTATGACGAAGAACCGCCCGGCGGCATCGATTTGCATGGTCAAATTGTCGAATATGGCGGTTTGACCATGGCCGGCTTGGAAGGTTCGATCCGCTACAACACGGGCAGAATCCAGTACTCGCAGATGCAAATGCACGGCAAAGTGATCGGCTTGGCGCCGTCGGTCATGTGGAATCGATGGGCGCGCAGGCGCGGCATCGACCTATTTGTGGCGCATTCGCCAGCTCGCGATATTCATGATGGCAAGGATGTCGCCCACCGCGGCTTCGACAGTTTCCTGAACTTTATGAAGTGGTTTCAGCCCCGCTACATGCTGCATGGGCACGTGCATACCTGGGATCGGCGCAAACAGGTGCGGACGCAATTCGAATCCACTTGTGTGCTGAATATCAATCCTTTCACCGTGTTGGAACTTGATCCACTTTAGCTGGCTTGCGCCGGGCAGAAGACGACGGAGGTAAGCCGAAGATGTGGGAAGCCTACCATAGCGTTAGCGCAATCGATGAGGCTTTGGCGCTTTTGAATGAACAGGGGCGGGCGGCACGCATCGTCGCCGGCGGCACGGATCTGATCCTCGAAATGGAACGCGGGGCGCACCCGCAGGTGAAAACCCTGATTGACATCACGCGGGTTCCTGGCTTGGATCGGATCGCGCTGACAGGCGACAGGATTGTCTTGGGCCCGCTTGTCAGCCATAACCAGGTGGTGGCGAGCCAGCTAATCCGCAAGCGGGCGCTGCCGCTGGCGCAAGCCTCCTGGGAAGTGGGCGGGCCGCCGCTGCGCAATCGCGCTACAGTCGCCGGCAATCTAATCACAGCGTCGCCAGCCAATGACACGATAACCGCTCTGATCGCGCTGGATGCCGAAGTCACGCTGGCTTCAGCCGCGGCTGAGCGCAATATCCAATTGGCCGACTTCTACAGTGGCTTCCGCCAGACGGTTTTGCGCCCGGACGAGCTGATGCGCGAGATACGTTTTCCACCCCTGCGCGCTGACCAGCATGGCCTATTCTTGAAGCTGGGGCTGCGGCGGGCGCAGGCGATATCGCTTGTCGATGTCGCGGTCGTCCTCACAGTCGGTCCTTCCGGCGCTGTCAGCGATGTGCGGATCGCCTTGGGCAGCGTGGCGCCGACGATTGTACGCGCCGGGCCGGCGGAAGATTACTTGATCGGCAAAAGCCTGACGGTCGATGTGATTGCCCAAGCCGGGCGGCTGGCGAGCGAGTCAGTCAAGCCGATTGATGATCTGCGGGGCAGCGCCAATTATCGCAGTGAAATGGTGAAGATTCTGGTCGCGCGGGCGCTGCGCCAACTGAACGATGCGCCGCCGGAAGACCGCATTCCCGAGCGGCCGCCGATGCTCTGGGGCGCGGCTGGGGGTCGCCTCAGCCGAGGGCTGCCAGCGGCGATTGCTCATGTGCCCGATACGCCGATTGAAAGCCGGGTGAATGGCGCTGAGGTGCGCGCTACCGCTGGGCAGCAGAAATCGCTGCTGCATTGGCTGCGCGATGAAGCCAAGCTGCCCGGCGTCAAAGAAGGCTGCGCCGAAGGGGAATGTGGCGCCTGCGCCATCTTTCTTGATGATGAGGCGGTCTTGTCTTGTATGGTCCATGCGCCGCGCGCGCACGGCGCCGATATTGTCACGGTTGAGGGCTTGCAAACTGGCGAGGCGCTGCACCCCATTCAGCAGGCTTTTATCGATCAAGGAGCCGTCCAGTGTGGTTACTGCACACCGGGTTTCTTGATGGCGGGCGCTAAATTGCTCGATGAGATTGAGAGGCCCGATACCGAGCAGATCAATTACAGCATCAGCGGCAATCTCTGCCGCTGCACCGGCTACTACAAAATCGTTGACGCTTTCCACCAGGCGGCGAAAATGAAAAGGGCCGCCGAACAAGGCTAAAAGCATGGATCGAACCGTTCCACAAACCGGCAGCGAAGAAATCGAACTGTATATGCGCACCTATTATTCGCTTCTGCGCTCCAGCGACAGCATCAAGATTGAAACGCTGGTCGAGAGCCACTTGGCGATGCGCTCGTCTTTGCATGAGCACGCCGCCGCCGTCGAGCCCGACGCATCGGCGCTGATGTATAGCGCACTGCGTTTGCCGGCTTGTATTATTCAAACCGAAGAAGTCTTGATTGGGCAGATGAACCGCTCCTTCAAAGCGGCTGGTTACCGCAATATCGAGGCTTGGCAGCGGGTTTACGCGACGGGCCGCCGCCGCCGCACGCTTTTCGACGGCGATAGCATCATGGCGGTTTATGTGGTCAGCCGTTCTGATATCGATGATCTGGTCCCCATTTTGACCGCCTTTCAAATCGAGTGGAACAAGCTCCACCAGCTCCTGCAAAACGCCGACCTGGCGGACCTGCTGCAGCCCTATTCTGTAACGAGCGATTTGCCAGCCGCGGAATTCGCCAGCCTGGCTAAGAGCCTGCGCATGGCAGTCAGCGATTTGCGGCGCTTGCGCTTGCTCTGGCAGGCAGACTTCGTCAGCAACCTGCTGTACATTCGCGAGCATCGCAAGCGCATGGCGCTGCGCCTTATTGCCGGTTCATTATCCGATTATCGGCGCGCAACCGCCGCCTGGTGGAATGAACTCTGCGAGGAGTTATCGGCCGCTGGCATTGACCCGGCTGAACGTCCTGTCTATTTCGTTTCCAGCAATAACCACGCTTTGATCAACCTGCTGGCGGGCTTCGCTCGCCGCTTTGAAGAAAGTCTGGTTGATTACATCGAAAGTTTCGAAGAGAAATCCCTGCTTACCGAATACGAAGATATCAAAGAGAGCTACCACAAGAGCACAGACAACTTTCTCTATTTCGTCTTGCGGCAATACCTCTTGGAAGAGGGCAGCCAGGCGCGCCAGGCACTAGCCCAAGAAGAAACGCGCCTGGGCATCCACCGCATCCCCAGCCGGCATGGTTTCGAGATGGAAACGCAGGTCATCGAATTGGGCAAGCTGGAGGCGCCCTGGTTCGACCCGCGGCTGGGCCGGTCCGATGATCTCGAGCCGCTGCGCCACAGCAATGCCATCATCATCAATATCGATTATCCATTAGGGATGGCTTCATACGAATTGCTGAGCCGAATCTCGCAAGGTGCCGGGCGGCTAGATGGCGTCTACGTCATGGGCAAGGCAGCCACGTTGAATGGGCGCATCGGCGATATGATGATCCCCAACGTGATTCACGACGAACACTCGCAAAACACCTACCTCTTCCGAAATTGTTTCACCGCTCGGCATGTGCGCACGTATATGCAGCACGGCAATGTGCTGGATAATCAGAAAGCGGTGACAGTGCTCGGCACATTTTTGCAGAACCCAAATTATATGAGTGTCTTTTACAAAGAAGGCTATACCGATATCGAGATGGAAGGCGGTCCCTATTTGTCCGCTGTCTATGAGGCTTTTCGCCCGCAGCGACACCCGATGAATGAGATCGTCAACCTGCATTCGGTTAAGTTCGATATCGGCTTTCTGCACTACGCCTCGGACAAGCCGATGAAGACGGGGCAGAACCTGGGCGCTGGCAGCCTGAGCTATGGCGGCGTCGAGCCGACTTATGCCGCTGCCATCGCGATATTGCGGCGCATATTTTACAACGAAACCGAAAAATTGATCGAAACGACTTTCGAGGCGCTGCCTTCATTCTAAATTTGTTCTGCCTGCGCTGCCGGTCGATACAGGATCCCCGCCATGAGCAACCAGCCTAGCACGGTAATCAGCCAATCTATCAAGCGCATTGACGCCCGCGGCAAAGTTACAGGCGAGACGCGCTATCCCGGCGATATCGATATCGAGGGGCAGCTTTGGATGCGCATCAAATTCAGTGAGCGCGCCCATGCCCGCGTCCTGAATATCGATACAAGCAAAGCGGAGGCCCTGCCTGGTGTCATCCGCGTCTTCACCAGCCGCGATGTGCCGGTCAACGAATACGGGCTTGTGATTCAAGACCAGCCAGTGCTTTGCGGTCCGGGCAGCGCCAAAGCCGGCACCGATCTTGTGCGCTGCTACATGGACATGGTGGCGACGGTCGTGGCGGAAACAGAGGCCATCGCTCAAGAAGCGCTCGCGCTGATTGAGACGCAGTATGAGGACTTGCCAGCCGTCTTCAATCCGCGAGAGGCGATGCAGCCCGCTGCGCCACAGCTGCACGAAGATAGCCCCGGCAATGTGCTAGCGCGCTATCGCATCCGCCGAGGCGATATGGCGGCTGGCTGGGCGGCGGCTGATGTGGTGGTAGAGGGCGAATACGAAACGACTTGGCAGGAGCACGCGTACCTGCAGCCCGAGGCGGGCCTCGCCTATATCGATGAAGCAGACCGCGTTGCGGTTGTCGTTGCCGGGCAATGGACGCATGAAGATCAAGAGCAGATCGCCCATGCGCTGGACCTGCCGCTGGAGCAAGTACGCGTGATTTACCCGGCCATCGGCGGCGCCTTTGGCGGGCGCGAAGATATGACCGTGCAGATCATCCTGGCTCTGGCCGCTTGGAAGCTGCGGCGCCCAATCAAAATTCAATGGAATCGCGAAGAATCGATCCTGTATCATCACAAGCGGCATCCGATCACCGTGCGCGCAAAATGGGGCGCAACCCGCGATGGCATGCTGACCGCAGCCACCGCCGAGGTAGTCGGCGATGCCGGCGCCTACAACTACACGTCAAACAAAGTATTAGGCAATGCCCAGCTCACCGTTACTGGACCCTACGAAATCCCCAACGCGCATGTCGATACCTACACCGTGTATACCAACAATATCCCGGCGGGCGCCTTCCGTGGCTTCGGCGCACCGCAGGCGCTGTTCGCTGCTGAAGGGCAAATGAATCGGCTGGCGGCCGCTCTCAATATGGATCCGCTGGAAATCCGCCTGAAGAATAGCATCCGCGAAGGCAGCATCGGCTCGGTTGATACGCCATTTCCGGCTGGCGTCACGATGCCGCAGGTCTTTGAGGCTTGCGGGCGCGAATCTTGGTGGCGGCGGTCTGGCGCCGGCTGGCGGCTCACAAAAGCAAGCCAACCAGCCGACCCAAGCAAGCGCCGGGGCCGCGGAATTGCCGGCGGTTTCAAGAATGTCGGTTTCAGCTTTGGCTTCCCCGAGCATTGCTGGGCGAAGCTGGAATTGCGCGGGCAAGCTGATATCGACCGGGTGATCCTTTATCATGCCGGCGCCGATGTGGGGCAAGGGGCGCATACCGCGCTCTGCCAGATGGCGGCTGACGCGGTCGGCCTCCCATTTGACGCGGTGGAAATCGTCGCCTCCGATACTGCCTCGTCCGAGTCATCGGGCAGCGCATCGGCTTCGCGCCTTTCTTTTATGTCCGGCAATGCCATCCTTGGCGCCGCCGAGATTGCGCTGCGCAAATGGGCGGAGGAGGAACGTCCCGCAGTGGGCGAATTTATGTATCATCCGCCGCCGACAACGCCCTTCGATGCGGATACGGGACGCGCCGAGCCGAATTTCGCCTACGGCTACGTGGCGGAAGCGGTCGAGCTGGAGCTAGATATCGAGACCGGTCAGGTGCAGCTGTTGGAAATTGTCTGCGCAAACGATGTAGGCAAGGTCATCAACCCGCAGCAGCTGCAGGGTCAAATCGAAGGCGCAATCATACAGGCGCAAGGTTACGCCTTAATGGAATATCTGGTTTCAGACGAAGGGCGAATCCTCAATCCTTATCTTTCGACATACTTGATTCCTACCTCGCTTGATGTTCCGCCCAAGATAAAATCTGTCGTTCTGGAGCATCCCGATCCGCTTGGACCCTGGGGGCTGCGCGGCATGGCGGAGATGCCTTTTCTGCCGCTGGCGCCTGCCATCGCAGCCGCGATTTATGATGCCACTGGCCTTTGGCTGGATTCCCAACCTTTCACCGCTCAGAAGGTGGTCGAGGCTCTGCGCGAAAAAGGCATCGGCGCGTAGTCACGGCACTAGGGGCGCGGGCGCCCGCTTTCGTGTTATCATTAAGCGAATCAAACTTCGGCCGCCTAGCACAGCCTGCGACCTGGCCTGGGCGGCCGAAGGCAATGCGGGATTAACTATGCGATTTGAGCGAGCTTTTGAGGTGGTGCCGGGCGATGTTGTTGCGTTCATCGGCGCTGGTGGCAAAACATCGCTTTTAGTGAGCTTGGGCTACGAATTGGCGGAAGCCGGCTGGCGCGTCCTGGCGACAACAAGCACCAGGCTCTCAACCGATCAGCTGGATTTGTTCCCCTGCACCATGGCGGCCGCCGCCCCGCCTCAGACGATTTCAGAGGCGCTGACAGAGCATCAATTTGTTCTGCTTCATGAACAGATTCGCAGCGGCTATGTCTACGGTCCGCCGCTGGAATGGACTAGGCAGCTGCTCGACAGCGTGGACTCGGATATTTTGCTGATCGAAGCGGATGAGGCTGCGGGTCTGCCATTCAAAGCTCCCTATGCGGATGAACCGCAGGTGCCGCTGGAGACATCTGTTGTGATAACAGTCGCGTCTTTGCGCGCCCTGGGCTTACCCCTGGATAGCGAACATGTTTACAATCACAGGGCAATAATCGACCGCTACGGCTTTATCGAAAACAGCCCGATTAAGTCGCCCTGGCTGGCGCAGGTGCTACGCGATGAAACGCTTGGTTTGCGCGGCGTCCCTTCTGGCGCGCGTATCGTCGCATTTCTGAACCAAACGCCGGAACAGGGATTCAAGCGCGGGCGCGCCCGAATGATCGCGCGGCTCAGCTTGCAGAGCGATCGAATTGACGCGGTTGCGCTTGGCGCGGTCCGTGGTGCCGAACCCGTATTTGAATTGCAGCGGCGGGTCGGCGCGCTGGTGCTGGCGACTGGCGGATCACCCTGCAAAGACAGCGCCCGCATGCTGCAGCGCTCGGAGCGGGGCCCGGTGACGGTTGCGCAGATAACGGAGAAGCTGCTTCGCTCGCGCATTGATCATATTCGCCTGGTTACGGGCCTGCGCGCGGCTGAAGTGCGGGCGGTGACCAGACATCTCGGCGTGAAATCGATTCATGATCGGGCGCATCCAGCCAGCGGGGCGGTGAGCGCTCTCAGAGCCGGTTTGCGCGCGCTGCCAGACAAACTGTCGGCGGTGCTGGTGGCGCCGGGCGATCAGGCGCGCCTCCAGCCAAAGGTGATTTACCATCTGCTTGCCGCCTATGCGCGGGGAGAAGGCGACTTCATCGTCCCACGTTACCGGACGCGCTCGGGCTACCCAGTTTTGATTGGCGCCCGCTACTGGCAGGACCTGCTAAAGATGCCAAACCAGAGCAGCTTCCCCGCCATCGCCCAGCGCTTTCTGGATGACATCACATTCCTGAATGTGGATAGCGACAGCATCTTTCACGACCATGACCATGGTCGGCGCTATCGTTCGACGCGGCAAGACGCGCCGGTGAGGAATCGGGACCGCTAGCCGTTTTTTTGCTGCTGGATCAACTCGCGCAGCATATCCCTGGACCAAATCCCGTTGGCAGTATCATCGACTTGCAGCCGCAGAGTGGTGGGGCGTTTATCCTCGTGCCCCGTGGCTTGGGCGCGCATCTCATCAAAGAATTTCATCGGTGTGATGACGATCAGCACCTCATGCGGCTGCACCCGATGCTCGGGCGGCGGCGCATAGATAAAGTCGCCGCGATGGGATCGGCGAATGCCGACGACGCCAGCGCGATAACGTATCGTCAGCGCCAGTTCTTGGATCGTTTTGCCTATCCAGGGCGAATCGTCTTCCATGTAAAACTCGGCCGTCTCGAGCCCGGTCATTTCGTTGTAGAGCACATGCTGCAGGAAATCGGCGATTTCCGGGCGGGTGGTCGAGAGCAGCACAAACTGCGCCGCGACATGAAAGGGGCTGACGACACGATCAGCGCCCGACCGGCGCAGCTTCGCGATCATGTCGTCGGTGGTGGCGGTGACAGATATCAACAGCGACTTGCTGATGCTGCGTGCCGAAAGCACCGACAGCACAGCCGCCGCCTTGTCTTGAATGGAAATCATGATCGCCTGCGCCCGTTCGACGCCGGCTTTTTTCAGCGTGGCTTCCCGGGCCGGGTCACCGAGAATTACACGAAAACCACGTTGACGCCACTGCTCAGTAACTGCTTCATCGTTACTGATTAGCACGAAGGGGCGTGAGGGATCGAGAAAACGCACTGCGCTCTGGATGATATGATCCTTGCCGCAGATGACAAAGTGCTTTGCCATCGCCTTGATAGCAGCCTCGCATTCCTCAAGGCTGTGAACCTCCTCCAGGCTCTTTGATTGACGCACGGGTATCAGGCGCTGAAAACTGGCGAAGCGAGCCTCGTCCCGGCCCTGGGGGCGGCATTCGCGCTGGAGGACGGGGACCATCTGCCCCGGCGCGACCGCCAGCAGAATCTCGTCTTCTTGCAGGACCCGCTGGCCACTAGGGGCGCAGACATAATCGCCCGACTCCAGGCGGATGCCCAGGATGGCCGCGTCGAACCTTTCCCGCAAAGCCAAGTCGTTGATGCGCTGCCCGATCCAGGGCGAGTCGTCTTCCAATTCCATTTGCGTAATTTGATGATGATCATACTCAAACAGCATACCGCTGAAAAAATCGTTCACCGCGGGCCGCAGCGTGGCGCTGTTCAAGAATTGCGACGCGACCTCGTAGGGGGCAAGGACGACGTTCGCGCCAGCCTTGACCATTTTCAGCTTGAGTTCCTCTTCGACCGCCGCTGCTGTTATGTATAAACGAGGGTTCAGATTGCACGCGGTCAACACGGTCAGCAAGCTCTCCGCATCCTGATTGAGCATGACCATAATCGCCTGCGCCCGGCGGATCCCGGCCGACAGCAAATTGTCATCATCAGTTGGGTCGCCATCGATCACAAGAATGCCGGCCGTTCTCAAGTGTTCGGCGTACTCGGAATCGGTTGTGACCACCACCAGCAAGTCTAGTAAGGTAATGTGGTCGGCAGAGATATTGTGGTAGAAAATGAACAGGCGGTGTATCAGCCGGCGCAGCCAGCGAAGGCGACCGAGTTCCGCTTGCCCAAACAGCCGAGTAAACAGAGTTTCGATCGGCTGGTAGGCATTCTCTTGGTGCTGCCGACGGCGGACTTCGGCGCCGCGCAGGACGTAGCCAATTGTCTTATCGACCATTTCCCCAGTGCCGCAGATGATATAGTGGCGGTTGAGCTTGTCGATTTTCCGTTTGATCCGGATTTGGCGGCGGCGCGCCATCGCTTCGGCGCTGAAGAGCAGCGCAAATGAAGATGACAGGAAGAAAGCCAGGGCGCTCAAACCGGTGAAAATCAGACCGAGCGTAAATAATTTGCCCAGCTCGGTCTTTGGCGCATAGTCGCCATAACCAACGGTTGTGAGCGTAATGATCGTCAAATAAATGGCATCAAAGACGGAAAGACCTTCGAGCCAGGCGAAACCAGCGATGCCGATCGGCACCACGATAAGTATCAGTACCGCGGCGGCGCGGAATTGCCTACGCACATCATTCACGAGCGCGTCCTCGAAACTGTGGCAGCGTCCACTAGCGTGATTATATCGAAGAACCCGTTCTTGTGTTAACATTGCAGTGATGAGGATGCTCGTCTGCCCGCCCGAATTGCTCACTAAGAAATGGCGCAAGGACGGGCTTCAACGTCCTAGATTTTGTCAGACGGCGGGATAATCAGGAGCAGGCGCTTGTACAGTCGTGAAGATTTCCAAAGCGCGGCCGAGGTCATCCATTCGCATACCCGGCTGCGCCCGACGATTGGCTTGGTCTTGGGCTCTGGCTTGGGCAAGCTGGCACAAGCCTTCAGCCAGCGAATCGCCATCCCCTATGACGTCATCCCAGGCTGGCCCCCTTCAACGGTAGTGGGGCATCAGGGCAACTTGGTAATCGGCGAATTTGCCGGGCAAATTGTCGCCGCCCAGCAGGGACGCGCCCATTTCTATGAGGGTTACACGATGGCGGAAGTGACCTTCCCAATTCGTGTCATGCGGGAGATGGGCATCCAAAGCCTGCTCTTGACCAATGCCGCGGGCGGCGTGAACAAAGGTTATCAAGTTGGCGATCTAATGATGCTGGAAGACCATATCAATTTACCGGGTATGACCGGCGCCAACCCGCTTATGGGACCAAACGATGAATCGCTTGGTCCTCGCTTCCCTGGCATGGCGCAGACTTATGATCGGCGTCTGCGGCAGCGCGCCCTTGAACTCGCGCAGGAGCAGGGCATCCCGCTGCATAGCGGCGTCTACTTCGGCTTGACCGGTCCCTTCTTTGAGACGCCGGCCGAAATTAGGCTGATTCGCGCCCTGGGCGGCGATGCGGTGGGCATGTCGACGGTGAACGAAGCGCTGGTGGCGCGTCACGCGGGTATGCATGTTTGGGCTTGCTCCGGCATCACCAACTGCGCGATTGACACAGTGGACACTGAGTTGGAGACCAATCATGAAGAAGTCCTGGAAGCTGGCGCGATAATCGTGCCGCGCCTCACAGCGATACTGAAAGGCCTGCTCAGCAATTTCCCAATATGACCGCCGTAATCGCGCTAATCGACCAGGTCGCCATCGGCATCTATTTCTTGATCGCCGCTGGCATCCTGTTTGCGCTGCGTCGCTATGTCATTCATGGGGAAGAGTATCGCTCCACCTATTTTGAACTAGAGCGCGATCTTTCGCGCTATCGGCGGACGAATGCTGTCACGGCGATAATTCTCTTACTGGAAGTGGCGGTCATCGTCCTTGGCGTGCAAGTGGTGGTGGTGCCGGAGCTACTCCAAGATCGTCAGATACAAGCGCTGCTCGCTGGCGCCCGCACAGAAGATGACGGCATCTTTAGAACGCCGGCGCCGTCCGCTCCGTCGGGCGATCTCGGCATTGATCCGGTGGCTCTGCCGCGCTCAGCCGGTGCCGCCAATCAGATTCAAGCGACACCGGTACCAACGCCAACCCCGGTCGGCACCATCATTCCATCTGACCCGCCAGAAGGCTGCGACAGCCCCGAAGCGCAGCTGCTGATACCCGGCAACGGCATGCGCGTCTTCCAGCCGATCCCGGTGATTGGCACCGTTTTCACCGATCAGTTTTCTTATGCTTCGGTTGAGATCAACGGTCCTAGCACGCTCGGCAGCTTTCAGGTGATTGACGAGCAGCATGTGGAAGTTCGGCAGCGGGCTGAATTTGGTCAGTTTGTGCCGGCCTCTTACGAAGCGGGTGAATATCAGTTTCGGCTGATGGTCTTTGACATCACCAACGCGCTGAAAGCCTTTTGCATGGTCCACATCTACATTTCTGAGCCGCTGCCGACGCTCACGCCAGTGCGCTAAGCGAGCGGACGCTGCCCGATTCTGTAAGCCTTCGGTTTCTCGGCGCATCAAGACTGCATATCGCGCATTCTGCTGTTGACGCGGCGGCGCCAGCGGCGTGAGCGTGAACGCCATTTGGCGATGCGGTATTGAACGTGCCGGCGCTGGCGGTTGAGCAGCGAGCCATGCTGCTCGCTCGGCTTGGAAATCCCCCAGCGAATGACCATCGAAGCCCAGGTCAAACCACCACCGAAGCCCACCAGCGCAATATGATCTTTGTCTTGTATCCGTTTCTGCTCAATCGCTTCACAAAGGGCGATGGGGATGGACGCGGCTGATGTGTTGCCGTAGCGCTCGACATTGCTCATAAACATTTCGACATCAATGCCGAGCTTGCGCGCCGCCGCCTGCAAGATGCGAAGATTGGCTTGGTGCGGTATCACCAGTTTGATATCGCTCACCCCAATATCAGCGAGCTGGCAAGCCTGCTCAACACTTTCGCTGACGACCCGCGTCGCGAATTTGAAAACCTCGCTGCCAGCCATAGACATCTTGTAGAGTTTGCTGCCATTGGCGCCAGCGCGAGACCGGCTGGCGTCGATGCTGCCGACGCTGGGTATCGCTAGCAGGTCGCCGCCTGAACCATCCGAGCGCAGCACGCTCGAAAGTACGCCGCCCGGTGATTCGCTGGCTTGCAAGACAACCGCGCCGGCGCCATCGCCAAACAAGATGCAGGTGCTGCGGTCTTGCCAATCCAGAATGCGGCTCATCGTCTCGGCACCGATGACCAGCGCCGCGTCAATTGACCCGACACGGATGGAATCGGAAGCCATATTCAAGGCGTATACAAAGCCGGAGCAGGCCGCGCTCAGATCAAAAGCGCCAGCCTCGTGGGCGTTCAGCCAATCCTGCACCAGGCTGGCGGTACTGGGGAAGATATTCTCCGCCGTGGCGGTGGCGACAATAATCAGGTCCAGGTCAGTCGGCAGGATGTCGGCTACTTCCAGCGCCTGCTGCGCCGCCCGATAAGCCAACGTCGCCGTCGATTCCCCTTCATTGGCAATGTAGCGCTGCCGGATGCCGGTGCGAGCGAAGATCCAATCATCGTCAGTTTCCACGAAGGCTGATATTTCATCGTTGGTCATTGCCGTTTCCGGCACCGCCATGCCCCAACCGACGATATGCGCGTAGCGCGCGTCCGAGCCTGGATTGGCTCTGTCGCTTTTGTCAGACTTTGCCATTGTTCCGATACTCGCCAAATATCAGGACCGCATTGTGCCCGCCAAAGCCAAAGGCATTTGACATGGCATAGTGGACCTCGTGCTGGCAGCCTATGTTGGGCACATAATTCAGATCGCAAGTGGGGTCTGGTTCTTCGAGATGGATAGTCGGCGGGATGTAGTTCTCGCGGATCGCCATGATTGAAAAGACGGCTTCAATCGCGGCGCCACCACCAAGGAGATGCCCAGTCATGGACTTCGTCGAGCTGACGGGGATATTGTATGCTGCTTCGCCAAGGGCGCGTTTTAGGGCATTGGTTTCCGCGGTGTCGTTTAAGGGCGTGCTGGTGCCATGCGCATTGATATAGCCGATTTCATCCGCCTGGATACCCGCATCGCGCAGGGCGAACTCGACCGCTTTTGCCGCGCCTTCGCCCGTCTCCATCGGCGCTGTGATGTGGTAAGCGTCGGATGTGTGCCCGTATCCCAAGAGCTCGGCATAGATCTTTGCCCCGCGTCCGAGCGCATGGTCCAGCGCTTCCAGCACGAGGACGCCCGCTCCCTCACCCGGGACGAAGCCGTCCCGCTTTAAGTCAAAGGGGCGCGAAGCCGTCTCTGGATCGTCGTTTCGGCTGAGCGCGGTCATGTTGTTGAAGCCAGCGACGCAGAGGGGCACAATCGCCGCTTCCGCCGCCCCGGCGATCATGGCGCTGGCGTCGCCGCGGCGGATGATGTGCATCGCTTCGCCAATCGCATTGTTGCCGGAGGCGCAGGCGGTGACGATGCAGTGATTGGGCCCGCGTAAGCCATAAGTCAAAGACACCGCGCCGGAGCAACTGTCGCTCAAAATCTTGGGGATGCCCATTGGCTTGATGCCCCGATGACCCCGCTTGTCGATGCCTTGCTGTGATTCAACAAAGGAATTGATGCCGCCGACGCCGGAGCCAATAATGCAGCCGACCTCATAGCGATTGTCGGGGCTTATCTTCAGCCCGCTGGCTTCCATTGCTTGTCGGCTGGCTTCCAGCCCGAGCTGGGCGACGCGGTCCAGCCGCCGCGCTTCCTTCCGCCCGAAAATGGCATCGGGGTCGAAGTTTTTCACTTCGCCAGCCAGCTGATTCTGCGTCAACTGGCGATCATAGCGGGTGATGAAATCGATGCCGTTTTTGCCGCCCGCGGTGTTCGCCCAAGCCTCAGCGACAGTATTGCCGGTCGGGCAGACGATGCCCATTCCCGTGATGACGACCCTCGTCCTGTCCAAATCGCCCTCCATGCCCGGGGCTTTGCCGCGCCAATTACATTCATTGTAACACCCGGCGCGCCTGTCCGTTGCTTTACAGCCGCCGCAATGCCTCGTATAATAGGCGCTTCATTATCCCATGCGCGAGGCTTGGGGGCAGGGGCAATTCAACCTGCGGGAAGATTAAGGGTCGATGATCCTGATAACTGGCGCGACCGGGCTAGTGGGGCGCCATTTGGTCCAGCGCTTAATGCGAGAGGCGGCGCCGGCGCGTGTACTCTTGCCGGAGCGACGGGCGCGGCGCTTGCCCTGGGACGCGGGCGACCCGAACGCGCCGGAGATAATTGCCGGGAACGTGGCTGATGAAGAGGCTTTTTTTCGCGCGGTGACTGGCTGCCATGCCGTCATTCATTTGGAAAACGCGCAGTGGTGGGGCCGCCGGCGAGACCTCGAAGCGGTTGAACTGGCGGGCGCGCGTACTTTGGCTGCGGTCGCGCGGTCAGCCCGCGTCGGGCGCATCATCACGCTGAGCCAGTTGGGCGCGGCGCCATCGTCCGCTTACACCCTGCACCGGGTCAAAGGAGAAGTGGAGGACATTCTGCGCAAGAGCGGCGTCGCCTACACGATCATTCGCAGCGGCGTCGTATTCGCGCCGGACGATGCCTTCGTCAACCATATCGCCAGCATGCTGCGGGTAAACCCAGCCTTCTTCCTGATGCCGGGAAGGGGAGAGGTTGTCTTGCATCCCATGTATATTGACGACCTGGTAGAAGCCCTATATCGTAGTTTGGACCGCGTTCGGCTGGTGGATGCAACGGTCGAAATTGGGGGCCCAGAATATATGTCGCTGCGCGACCTGATATTGACAATCATGCGCGTGACCGGGATGCGGCGTCTGGTCATCGGCGTGCCGCCCTATCTCTTGCGCTGGCTGACGGCCGTCTACAGCCGGGTCTTGCCGCGCTCGCTCATGACGGCGCAGTGGCTGGATGTGCTGGCAGCCAACCGCACAGCGCCGCTGGGCAGCACCTACGATCATTTCGGCTTCCAGCCCCGGCGCTTTGAATCCACGCTGCTAAGTTACTTGCCACAGCGAGCGCATTTCCTGGGCTTGCTGCGCGATTCCTTCCGGCGGCGGCCCCGCCCCTTATGATCAGCGGGACCGGCTTGTGATGGAGATAAGAATTCGGCGTCTGCTACGCGCGGCGGAGCATGATGAAGCGGTCGAATTGCAGAAGTCTTACTGGGGAAGCGACGCCGGCAACCTAGTCACGCAGCACATGCTGCACTCGATATCGCATTTTGGCGGGCATGTGTTAGGCGCCTTTGATCAAGACCGGCTGATAGGCTTGCTGATAGGCTTTATCGGGACCGATATCGATGTTGACGCGCCCGACGCCCGTCCCGCGATGGCGAATCTCTTAATCATGTCGAAGCGAATGGTCGTGCTGCCAGCCTACCGGGGCCGCAACATCGGCTTCCGCTTGAAGATGGCGCAGCGCGATCTCGCCATCAAGCAGGCAATCCGCTTGGTGACCTGGACGGTGGACCCGCTGCTCGCCTTAAATGCGCATCTCAATATCCGCAAGCTTGGCGGCGTCATTCAACGTTACGAAGTCAATTACTTTGGGCTAAACGAGGCGGAGAGCTTGCGATCAGACCGGCTGGTGGTTGAATGGTGGGTGACGCAGCGGCGGGTGAAACAGCGGGCGCGCGGCGGCGGCAAGGCGCTAACGCTGCAGCAGTATTTCGATGTGAATACGCCGATTGTCAACCGCGCCGATTGCAGGCAAGAATGGCTGCGGCCCCGGCGCATGACCGATGTGCCAGGTTCGACATTCGCCCTCGTCGAAATCCCGGGCGATTTCCACGCGCTTGAAAGGACCGATAGCGGCTTGGCGAATGAATGGCGCGCTCATATACGCGATGTCTTCCCGCAGATTCTGGCGGCCGGCTATATCGTCACCGATTTTGTCAGCGGCGAATTTGAGGGCAGACGGCGCAGCTTTTACTTGCTCAGCCGCCACTTTGACCAGGCACAGCGACAGAATTAAGGAGTCAACATGGCTTTTAATGGCGAAAAGACGGCATTCATCGGCGCTGGCATGATGGGCGAGGCGATGATCAAGGGCTTGCTCAAGCAGCGATTGCTGTCGCCAGAGTGCATTGTGGCTGCTGATCCACGGGCTGAGCATTTGGCTGTGCTGCGCGAACGTTACGGCATCCAGGTCACAACCGATAACGTCGAAGCAGCCAAGTCGGCTGATGTGCTGGTGCTGGCGGTCAAGCCGCAGGTCATGGATGCCGTTCTGCCGCAGTTGCGCGGGCAAGTTGACGGCGTTCGGCTGATCCTCAGCATTGTCGCGGGCTTGACGCTGAAGACGATTTCCGAAAATTTGCTGAACGCCCGTGTCGTGCGCTCGATGCCCAATACGCCCGGGCAGATTGGCAGCGGCATCACGGTCTGGACCGCTTCCCCAGATGTCGGTGCCGAAGAGCGGGCGCAAGCCGAAACCTTGATGAGCGCGCTGGGCGAGCATATCTACGCCACTGATGAGCGCTTTCTCGATATGGCGACGGCGCTAAGCGGCTCGGGACCCGCCTATGTCTTCATGTTCATGGAAGCGCTGGTTGATGCTGGCGTTCATATGGGTTTCGCCCGGCGCGATGCCGAAAAGCTGGTGACGCAGACCCTGCTTGGCTCGGTCCTATACGCGCAGCAATCGGGCTTGCACCCGGCTCAATTGCGCAATCAGGTAACCAGCCCGGGCGGCACGACGGCAGCCGCGCTGCACGAAATGGAGAAGGGCCGCATGCGCACGGTGCTTTCGGAGGGCGTCTGGGCGGCTTATCGCCGGTCGCAGGCATTGGGTTCCGCGCCCGAGTAGCGGCCGCGCCGGCAGCCGATCTGCGCTTGCGCCGCCAATCGAGAAAGATTGGCATCGTTCTTGAAATCCTTTTGTGAAAATATAGACAAGCGCTTGCCTTTAAGCTAGAATGACACGAAGCGTCGTCTGCGTCACCGACGTATGCGCTTGGCAATGTGTCGGCGCTGGCAATTACTCGTGTAATCTGGTCAAGCGCCCTTCAGGGTATGCTTGGTTCATAGCGAAAGCAGAGAGTAAGCAAGGAGCCTGCGAATGGCAGACAATATCTACGATTCGATACTGGAACAGATTAAAGATATCGAGATTGGCAAGCTCGAATCAGTCGAAGTCGGCTATGTGGAAGAGGTCGGCGACGGCATCGCCCGCATCTCGGGTTTGGCCAATGTGCGTTACAACGAGCTGGTGGAATTCGACAATGGCGTCGCCGGCATCGCCTTCAACCTGGAGAAAGACACCGTCGGCGTCATCATCATGGGCGCATACGACGACATCCAGGAGGGCGACACGGTAAGCGCGCTCGGGCGTATCGCCTCGGTGCCAGTTGGCATGGGGCTGGTTGGGCGGGTAGTCGACGCCTTGGGCCAGCCAATTGACGGTCGCGGCCCCGTACAATTCGATGAGTATTACAACATCGAGCGTATCGCCCCTGGCGTGATGGAACGGCGCAGCGTCGACCGTCCGGTACAAACGGGCATCCTGGCAATTGATACCATGATCCCCATCGGGCGTGGCCAGCGCGAGTTAATCATCGGCGACCGCCAGACGGGCAAGACGGCGGTGGCGCTTGATACCATCGTCAACCAGCAAGGCGAAGATATGTACTGCATCTACGTCGCCATCGGCAAACGGCGAGGCGAGGTAGCGCGCATCCGCGAGACGCTGGAGCGCGAAGGGGCGATGGAATACACCACGCTGGTGGTCGCATCCGCCTCCGACGCCGCCGCCCTGCAGTATCTCTCGCCTTATTCCGGCTGCGCCATCGGCGAATGGTTCATGGAGAATGGCAAGGACGCGCTTGTCATCTATGATGACCTTTCGAAACATGCCAACGCCTATCGGCAGGTATCGCTGCTGATGCGCCGCCCACCTGGGCGCGAGGCATTCCCGGGCGATGTTTTCTATCTGCACAGCCGCCTGCTGGAGCGCGCCGCCCAATTGAGCGATGAACGCGGCGCCGGCAGTTTGACCGCGCTGCCAATCATCGAAACATTGCTGGGCGATGTCTCCGCCTTTATTCCCACCAACGTCATTTCTATTACTGACGGTCAGATTTACCTGGAATCGGAACTCTTCAATGCTGGTTTGCGCCCGGCGCTCAACACCGGCATCAGCGTGAGCCGCGTCGGCAGCTCGGCGCAGACGCGCGCGATGAAGGATGTGGCCGGCGGCTTGAAGCTGCAAATGGCGCAATTCCGCGATTTGGCTGCCTTCGCCCAATTTGGCTCCAACCTAGACAAGGCAACGCAGCAGCAGTTGGATCGGGGCTTGCGCTTGACCGAGCTCTTCAAGCAGGTGCAGTATCAAACCCTGTCGCTGGAAGATCAAGTGGCGCTGACTTATGCTGGCACAAGCGGCTTGACCGACGACGTGCCGGTCGAGCGGATGCTGGCTTGGAAAGAAGAATTCCTGCGCTCCTTCCGGACGCAGTTTTCCGACACCGGCACGTTCATCCGCCAGAATCGCAATGAACGCGCGGGGGACGAGATTCAAAAGCAGCTCGAAACAGCCATCACCACCTTCAACGAAGCTTGGTCCTAGTGTCGCCACGGGTTGGAGAAAGGAGACGCTAGATGCCCACGCTACGTGAAGTCAAAAATCGCATTCGCAGCGTCAAGAACATCGCGCAGATAACGCGGGCGCTGGAAGCGGTATCGGCGTCGCGCGTCCGCCGGGCGCAAGCTCGCGTGTTGGCCAGCCGCATCTATGCCGAGAAAGCCTGGGAGATTCTAATCAATGTGCAGGCAGCCAGCAAGAGCCTGCCGCTGCACCCCTTGCTGACGGAGCGGGAAGAGATTAATCGGGTGATGGTTGTCGTCATCACCTCCGACCGCGGGCTCGCCGGCGCCTACAACACCAATATCCTGCGGGTGGCTCAACGCTTTGAAACACGTTTGGGCAAGCCGGTCGAGTATGTCACGGTGGGGCGCAAGGGCCGCGATTCGCTGGCTCGTATAGGCGCCAATATCGTGGCTTCTTTCACCGATATTTCGGCCGAGCCCAAAGTATCCGATATAAGACCCATAGCCCGCATCGCCATCGACGCTTATCTTGATGGCACTGTCGATGAAGTGCTCATCGCTTATACCGACTTTATCACTATGCTGGCGCAGCGCCCCGCCGTCTTGGGTTGGCTGCCGCTGACGACGCATACCATCGCCCAGCAAGTTGCCGCTGAATATGTCAAGGATGTTGCGACTGTCACCGAAGGCACGCAGAATTACGAATATGAACCGAGCGCCTCGGCGGTGGTCGATGAGATCGTGCCGCGCTTCACTGAATTGCAGCTTTATCAGGCGCTGCTCGAGGCCCAGGCTAGCGAACATGCGGCGCGCATGGCCGCGATGAGGAACGCGACCGATAACGCGACCCAATTGACCGCCGATTTGACTCTGCAATACAACAAAGCGCGGCAAGCCGAAATCACGGCTGAAATCCTCGATATTGTCGGCGGCGCCAACGCCTTGCAGCAGGCGATTGACAAGACCGCTGCTGATATCCTTAAGGGAAACGAAATGAGAGAGCAGTTTCAAGACGCCTGAGCCAGGCAATTCTTTTCGGCATTCCAGGCATACGATAAGGAGCGAATGCAATGGCGGAAATTCAAGGAACAGTAACCCAGGTGCTGGGCAATGTGGTCGATGTCGAATTCCCGGCCGGTGAGTTGCCCGATATCTTCGACGCGGTTGAAGTCCCGCGCGACGATCAAGACAATCTGATTCTCGAAGTGGAATTGCACCTCGGCGATAGCGCAGTGCGCACGGTGGCGATGGATTCTACCGACGGGCTGGCGCGCGGGGTGGCCGCCTATGCGACGGGCCAGCCGATTGCGGTACCAGTTGGAGAGCCGACCTTGGGCCGCATCTTCAATGTTTTGGGGCGCCCCATCGACATGGGCGAGGCAGTGCCAGCCGATTCTGAGCGCCGTCCCATCCATGCCGATGCGCCATCTTTTGAAGATCAATCGCCGACGATCGAAGTATTTGAGACCGGCATGAAGGTCATTGACTTAGTCGCGCCGATGACCAAAGGCGGCAAGACTGGCATCTTTGGCGGCGCTGGCGTCGGCAAGACGGTAACCATTCAAGAGCTAATCAATTCAATTGCCACGCAGCACGACGGTCTGTCTGTATTCGCCGGCGTGGGCGAGCGCACTCGGGAAGGCACTGACCTTTATCACGAGATGAAAGAAGCCAACGTGCTGGACAAGCTGGCGATGGTCTTCGGGCAGATGAACGAGCCGCCCGGCGTGCGCCTGCGCGTGGGGCTATCCGGCTTGACGATGGCGGAATACTTCCGCGATCAAGGACGCGATGTGCTCATTTTCATCGACAACATCTTCCGTTATTCGCTAGCCGGTGCCGAGGTATCGGCGCTGCTGGGGCGGATGCCGTCGGCGGTTGGCTATCAGCCAAACTTGGGTGAAGAGATGGGCATGCTGCAAGAGCGCATTACCTCGACCCGCTCCGGCTCGATCACTTCAATGCAAGCGGTCTATGTGCCGGCCGATGATTATTCAGATCCGGCGCCGGTCGCTGTTTTCACGCATTTGGACAGCACCATCGCCCTGGAACGCTCGATTGCCGCGCGCGGTTTGTTCCCGGCGGTCGATCCGCTGGCGAGCACGAGCAATATCCTGCAGCCAGAAGTGGTTGGCGATGATCACTATTCGACGGCGCGAGAAGTGCAGCAGGTGCTGCAGCGTTATAAAGACTTGCAAGACATCATCGCCATCCTCGGCGTCGAAGAGCTATCCGATGATGACAAGGTCTTGGTGGCGCGCGCGCGCAAAATGGAGAACTTCCTCAGCCAGCCTATGTATGTCGCCGAGCAATTCACCGGCCAAGCCGGGCGCTACGTCTCGATCAAAGACACGGTGCGTGGCTTCCGCATGATTCTGGATGGCGAAGTCGATCATATTCCCGAGCAAGACTTCTACATGTGCGGCGGCATTGAAGATGTGCTGGAACGGTTCGAAAGCCGCAATGCCGCTTAGGAGACGCTCATGCCGATTCATTTCGAGCTGGTGACGCAGGAACAGAAAATATTCGACGAACCCGAGGCGGACATTGTCATGGTGCCGGCCGTCGAAGGCGAGATGGGCGTCTTGCCCAATCACGCGCCAGTCTTAACGGCGCTGGGCTTCGGCGAATTGCTGGTGCGCAAGGGCGCCGCCGAAGAACGATTCGCCATTTATGGCGGCGTAGTTGATGTGCGGCCCGATAAAGTGGTCGTATTGGCGGATCTGGCGGAGTCTTCCTTTGCCCTCGACCTTGAGAAAGCGCAGGAAGCGCGCGAGCAGGCTCGTCAGGCGCTGGAAGCAGCCCCGAGCGAAGCCGAAAATCGTGAAGCGCTGATGGCGCTGCGGCGAGCGAATCTGGCCGTCCGCATCAGCCAGAAGCTCCGCAGTCGCGGTTCCGCCCTGCGCATTCTTGATGAGGAGAGCGACCAAGCCTGACCGTGGCTCCCGCGGTTTAGGAAGCTTCAGCCGCTTGCGCCCGGTACTCAGGGCAATCGCCTCAAAATCATTGTATGTCTTTCGCCACCTAAAATTACAAAATGTAAGGGCGACATTGCATGTCGCCCATGAAATCGCGCATAATCTGTGGGCGATTCACAGGGTCGCGTAGACACTGACCCGCCGACACTGACCGTCAATCGCCCCTACATTGCCTCCTTTTTCTACCAGAAATAGAATTAAATCTCTGTGCGGACGGTCGGTGTCTACGCGACCCTCTGTGTCTCTGTGGCGAAAAAACAGTTGAAGCGATTGCCCTGCCCGGTACTGTGAATGCAGTCCGGGTTTGTGTTTTTGCGGTAGAATAGAAGTTGCCGTGTTATTTGGGGAGACAGGAAGGACCCATGGCGCGCTTCGGAAAGCGGCTCGGCGTAGATCTGGGCACGGTGAATGTCCTAATCTACGACAGCGGCCGCATTGTCTTGCAGGAGCCGTCCCTGGTGGCATTGCTGGCGGAAGAAGAGCGCATCGTCGACTTCGGCAATCCAGCGCGCGAAATGCTGGGGCGCGTGGATGACGAAGACATTCAAGTCATGCGCCCGCTGCAGAATGGGGTCATCGCCGATTATGAAGTGACCGAAGCAATGCTGGAATACTTCTTTGGCAAAATCGCCGGGCGCATTCGCTTATTTCGCCCGTCGGTGATGGTGTCCGTGCCTTATGGCGCCACCAGTGTTGAGAAGCGAGCCGTGCGTGAGGCGATTCTGGCGGCTGGCGCGCGCGAAGTTCAGTTGATGTGGGAGCCGCTGGCGTCGGCTTTAGGCGCTGGCTTGCCGGTAGGCACGCCCGCTGGCGGCATGGTTGTCAACATTGGCGGCGGCATCACCGAGGCGGCGGTGCTCACCATGAACAATATCGTCCGCGCCGAAAGCGGCCGCGTCGGTGGCTTGCGGCTTGACGATGGCATCATCAGTTATGTGCGCCGTAAATATAATTTGACCGTGGGCCAGCCCACTGCCGAATCGATCAAAATCCAAATTGGCGCCGCGGTTGATCAACCGCAAGAGATGACAATGGAGATCCAAGGGCGGGATAACGTGTCCGGCTTGCCGCGAACTGTCCGGGTCACAACCGGCGAAGTCGTTGAAGCCTTGGCTGAACCGCTTAGCCAAATCGCCAGTGTCGTTAAGGCGGTGCTTTCAACCACGCCCCCAGAGCTGTCATCAGATATCATCGATCGCGGCATCGTGCTGACTGGCGGCGGCGCTCTGCTCCGTGGCATCGACAGCTACTTGACGCGCGAGACTGGCGTGCCAGTTTACCAAGCCGATAACCCGCTCATCAGCGTGGTGGTCGGCTGCGGCCAAGCGCTGGAAGACCCGGCCATCATACGGCGTCTGGCGCAGACCAACAGCTTTTAGCCTATCACCAATAGGCTTTTGCGGGCTGAGTCTGGCGCTAGCTAGGCATCAAGATAGAAGGTCATGTGCTGCAGATGCGTCACGGGGTCGATGTACTGAATCTGCACCGTTGCCGGCACGTTGATATTAATCGGCGCGTAATTCAAGATCGCCTGTACGCCAGCCTCAACCAACTGATCGGCTACCGTCTGCGCGTCTTCGGCTGGTACAGCCAACATAGCTATTTTGATGCCTTCGCCGCGAATGATCTCGCGCATTGAATCAACAGGCTGGACGACAAATTCGCCGATCTGCTGCCCTATCTTTTGCGGGCTGATATCGAAAAGATGAGCGATGCAAAAGCCGCGGTCCTGGAAGCCGCGATAATGCGATACCGCGATGCCCAAATTGCCAGCACCAATGACAGCCACCATCCATTCCTGGTTGACCTGTAATACCTCTTGCAGTTTGTCAACCAGATATTCAATCTGATAGCCGGTACCCTGTTTGCCGAACCCGCCGAAATGCGAAAGATCTTTGCGGATTTGAGCTGAGCTTATATCGAGGCGGCGCCCCAATTCCTGCGACGACGTAACCGCTTTGCCCTCTTGCCGCAAACGCCGCAGGGCGCGCAGGTAGAGCGGCAAACGGCCAATTACAATATCGGGGATTTCTGCGGGCCGCTTGGCCGACATGCCACTGTACCCTTGGGCTAGCTTTGTGAAACTTTCTACAATTAACATCTTACCACTGCGCCGCCTTATGCGCTACAGATGCACGGCTCGCTTGAAAGCGCCCTAAGGCAATGCTACAATGGCAACGCGAATTGAACGGGCGCAAAACTATGGCCACCGACCCAAAAGACAAAAGCGCTAACAGCCGCCAGTTGGCAAATGACTTGCAGATAGTCCACGACAGCATGTTGGATGGCTTGGGGCAGTTGGCTCATTACTTTGGCTTCAACAAAGTAATGGGGCAGTTGTATGGCTGCCTGCTGCTTAGCGCCGAGCCTCTTTCTCTCGACGACATGATGGGGCGCTTGGGCATATCCAAGGCAAGCGTCAGCACCAATATGCGCTCGCTGGAGCATATGGGTATGGTGCGTCAGGTTTGGGTGCGCGGCGGCAATGGACGCCGAAAATATTACCAGGCAGAAACCGATTTCTGGCAAATCTTTTCCAATTTCCTCAGCGGGCGTGAACTGCGCGATGTTGAACGCGCGCTGGCTGTGATGGAAGAGAATCGCCAGCGCGTCTCCAGCTCGATTGCTGATCTGCCGCCCGATCAGCAGATTCTAGCCCGCCTTTACCTCGATCGGATTGCGCAGATGCAGGCGCTTTTCCGCTTTGCCCAGCTGATCATTAGCAGCGTTCTCGGTCAGGTCAGCGGGATTGATGTCGCCGATGTCTCCGGCGTGGAATTGCAATAGCGTCAACGGGGCCGCGCGGCGGCGCATTAGCCAGCCCATAATCGCATCGATACGCATCGGCGGCAATACCAATGGATTCCGCGGCCGAGTAGCCTATGCACAATTCATCTCGCTCGTGGCATTCTCCCCTTGAAGCGATACCAGCCTAAGACTATAATTTGCCGCCAGTGGTCGCCATGAGGAAGTGGCGGAATTGGCAGACGCGCATGACTTAGGATCATGTCTCTTTGAGGTGAGGGTTCGAGTCCCTCCTTCCTCATCTCGAATCAGCTAGAAGGGCGCGTGACGCGCCTTTGCGTTTTTCTTGGAAAGCATCATTGGTGCCTGTCGGTCGCTTGGCGGGCCTTCTGCCTAGAGAATCAGGGAAGCTATTTTGAAACTGCAGACTGAACGCATAGAAAATCACAGAGCGCAATTCACTATCGAGATCGAATTTGAGCGGCTGGAAGAGGCCAAGCGCAAAGCTGCGCGCAAGATTTCGCGCCAAGTGCGCATCAAGGGCTTCCGCAAAGGCAAAGCGCCTTATGGATTAGTCGTCAAGCATGTCGGGGAAAGTGCCGTTCTCGAAGAGGCGCTGGAAGACCTGGGCGATGCGCTGTACAAACAAGCGCTGGAAGAGTCTGATGTAACCCCCTACGGTCCTGGCACATTCGATAACTTCGAAATAGAGCCAGCGCCGACCTTGGTGTTCTCGGTACCGCTGCAGCCAGAAGTCGACTTGAAAGACTATCTCGCGGTGCGCCTCGATTTCGAAGAGCCCTTCCTGGACGAGCCTGAGCTTGACGCGGCTTTGAATGCATTGCGGATGCGACAGATCGAAGTGCTGGACGGGGAGATCGAGGTTACTGAACCCGGGCACCGCGTAACAATCTCGGTGGATAGCGAGTTCGTCGATGGCGACCCGCCCGATGAAACGTCCGAAATCGCGATAGAGGATGCCCTCACCGCTGGCGATGCTGAGGCGGGAACGTCCGACGAAACCGAAGCTGACGCTGCGCCTTACATTCCGAAGCGGGGCGATACCTTCATCAACGATGAGAATAGGCAAATCATCCTGGATCCCAATGAGGATCCCTTCATACACGGCTTTGTCGGCAATCTGATTGGGGTGGAGCGTGGCAGCGATGTCGAATTTGAATTGACCATCCCCGATGACGATGCCGAAGAAACCATCATTGGGCGCCGCGTCAGTTTTATTGTCACCATTAAGGACATCGAGGCGATCGCCATCCCGGATCTAGATGACGAATTCGCCAAGCGAGTCTGCCGCGACCGAGGTTATGAAGCGCAGGATTTGGCTGGCCTTCGCGAGGCGATTCGAGAAGATCTGGCGCGAGAGGCGCTGGAAAAAGCAGCCACGGAGTACAGCGAAAAGGTGCTGAATGCGATTGTCGAAGGCGCTGAAATTGAGTATCCCGACTTGATGCTTGAGCACCAGATCGATGAAATGATCCGTGATTTCGAAGGCAATCTGCAGCAGCAGCGGCTCAATTTGGATGATTACCTGCGCCTGACCAAGAGCAGCCAGGACGATTTGCGCGAGCAATATCATGAGAGCGCCACCCATGCTTTGCGGCATACCTTAGTCATGCGCGAGCTGGTCAGCGCCCAAGACATTGAAATTAGCGACGATGACTTTGAGTTGCGGCTGGGCAATATCATCGCTGGCTATGGCGATAATCCGGCGCTGCGGCAGGTCTTTGATTCGCCGCAAATGCGCGGCAATATCCGCAATGAACTGGTTCTCAACCATCTGAACGCGCATCTTTTCGCGATTGGCCAGGCTGAAGATACCGGCCAGGCTATCGAAAAGCTGAGGTCACGGATGCGCGCCGATAACGAACGAGCGCGTGAACGCAGCGAACGGCTGAAACGCTTTCAAGCGGAAGACGAGGCCCGCAATGATGAAGAGGGGACCAATGTCGAAGCGGGCGAAGCCGATGCCCAGCCAGCGGTCCAGGACATTGAAGAGCAAATGGACCCGGGAAACTGAGGCTGGCAATTTCTAAATCGAAGCCTAGGATTCACCATAGATGCGAAAGGTAAACGACAGCGAATGAATACATTCCACAATGTAATCCCGATGGTGATCGAGCAAGGCAGCCGTGGCGAGCGCGCCTATGACATTTACTCATTGCTGCTTAAGGAACGGATTATTTTCGTCGGTTCCGGCATTAATGACCAAATTGCGAACCTAATCGTGGCGCAGTTGCTTTTCCTCGAGCGCGAAGGGCCGGACCGCCGCGTCCAGATGTATATCAATTCGCCTGGCGGCATCGTCTATTCGGGCTTAGCCATCTACGACTGCATGCAGCAGATTTCAGCGCCGGTCAGCACAGTTGCCGTCGGCATCACCGCCAGCTTTGGCACCGTCCTGCTGGCAGCCGGCACGCCAGGCATGCGGCTTGCGCTACCCAACGCCACCATCCATATGCATCAGCCATTGGGTGGGGCGCAGGGCCAGGCTTCTGATATTGTCATCCAAGCCGAAGAAATTGTGCGGCTCAAAAAGCGCATCATCAACATCTTTGTCAAACACACGGGCAAAACGGCTGAAGAAGTGGAGAATATCACCGACCGTGATGTCTATATGACCGCCCATGAAGCGACCGATTTCGGGCTGATCGATTCGGTAGTACTCGCTGAAGCCCGGGAAGCAGAAGGGGACTGAGGTGAGCTTTTCGCAGGTCAAACACCGCTGCAATTTCTGCAATCGAAGTCATGATGAGGTCGAGCGCTTGATCGCTGGGCCGGATCAGATTTACATCTGCAACTACTGTGTTGAGCTCTGCCACAATCTGCTGAAAGAAGAAGACGGCGACGAGCTCGAAACTGAAGACAACGTCGATTTCGACTTGACGCTTTCGCCACGCCAGATTGCCGAGCGCCTCGACGAATACGTGATTGGCCAGCAGGATGCCAAGCGCGTCCTCAGCGTAGCGGTTTACAACCACTACAAACGCATTCAATCGGCTGAGGACTCATTGGATGTCGAGCTGGACAAGAGCAATATCCTGCTGGCGGGACCAACCGGCTGCGGCAAAACCCTGCTTGCGCAAACGCTGGCGCGTATCTTGGATGTGCCGATTGTCATCACCGATGCGACCGCCTTAACCGAAGCGGGTTACGTTGGGGAAGATGTTGAGAATATCCTGCTGCGGCTGATACAAGCGGCCGATGGCAGCATCGCCAGAGCCGAACGCGGCATCATTTACATCGACGAAATCGACAAAATCTCGCGAAAGTCGAACTCTAATCCATCAATCACGCGCGATGTCTCGGGCGAAGGCGTGCAGCAGGCGCTGCTGAAAATCCTGGAAGGCACACTTTCAAACGTGCCGCCGCAAGGGGGGCGGAAGCATCCGCATCAGGAATTCCTGCAGATCGATACGCGCAATATTCTCTTCATCGTTGGCGGCACCTTTGACGGGCTTGACGATGTGATCCGGCGGCGCATCGGCATGAATAGCAAGATGGGCTTTGGCGCCCAGCATGATAAAGATGAAAGGCCAGACGGCGACCTGCTCAGCGTGGTTTCGCCGGAAGACTTGATTCAGCATGGCATGATACCGGAGATGGTTGGGCGGCTGCCCGTCATCGTTGCCTTGCAGCCGCTGCAGCTTGACGACCTGGTGCGTATTATGGTCGAGCCGAAAAATGCGCTGATCAAGCAGTATGAGCATCTGCTCTCGCTTGATGATGTGGAATTGGTCTTCGAGGCTGAGGCGCTGGCGGCAGCCGCTCAAATGGCAATTGAGCGCGAAACGGGCGCGCGCGGCTTGCGCTCAATCATCGAGACTTGCCTGCTCGATGTTATGTTTGAAGTGCCCAGCCGCAGCGACATCACCAAGGTGCTTGTTGGCGAGGCGGTTATTCGCGGCGAAGAAAAACCGCGGATATTCACCAGCGATGGACGTGTCATTAGCTTGTCCGACGCTATCGATTCGGCGGCCTGATTGCCGCTGGCAGAGCTCGCCATCACTGGGTAACCGGTAGCAATAGCACTTCGGTTTGGCTCCGAGCGCGGCTCTTGAAGCTTTGCGCGTCTAGCTGGGTAGCTTCTTCGCCGGCGCCGCCCCAATTGTATGGAATCGCCCAACGCGGCTGCAAAATGTCTATCAGGCGCAAGGCTTCGTCAGCCGTCAGACGGCCGTAGCCATCAATCGGCAGCAGCACGATATCCGGCCGCAAATGTTCCATCCCCGGCACGATCTTCGAATCGCCAACATAATAGATATCGAAGTATTCGAGCGATATCACAAAACCCAGACCGCCTGCCTCCGGCGGATGCCGCGGGTCCTCCTGCGAGTAGGCGGGCACAGCTTTGAAACTGGCTCGATCGACGCTGATGCTGTGCCACTCTCTCAGTACCGTCGTGTTTTCGATGACGCGGGCAACGCTCTCGTTGCCAATAATCACAGTGTTTTCGCCGCGGATTTTCGCCACATCGGCTGGTGAACAGTGATCATAATGATCGTGGCCAATCAGAATGACATCGGGCGGCGATTCGCGCTTGACCACCCGCCATGGCGCAATCTGAATGAACAGCGAGCCAGCAATGGCGAAGCTGCCGTGCCCCTGCCATTGAATTCGTTCGATCAATGCAACAATCCTTCCTCGACTTTCGCCGAGCAGCCAAGGTCTTGCTTGAATACAGAAAATAGCTGCGCCTACAACTCAATTATAATTGACGATAAGCCGGCGCCATAGCTTTTCCAGCCCGGCCCGTATAGCAATCTCCGCTGTCATTTTGACTACACGCCCAACTCAATCTCAGGTATTCTTGTAGGCCGATACGAGACTGCGGCGGTAACGCTACGATGTTGGTGGATGAGGCGAAGATTTTTGTGGCGAGCGGCAAGGGTGGCGATGGCATCGTCGCCTTCCGCCGCGAGAAATATGTGGCGCGCGGCGGTCCCTCCGGCGGCACCGGCGGGCGTGGCGGCGATGTCCTGCTCAAAGCTGAGGCCAACCTCAATACGCTCTTCTATTTCCGCAAACATGTGCATTTCAAAGCCAAAGCTGGTGGCAAAGGCGGCTCAAGCAACAAGACGGGCGCGGACGCTGCTTCGCTGGTCTTGTCGGTGCCGCTCGGGACCGTCGTGCGAGACGCTGAAACCGGCGGGCTGATTGCCGATATCGCTCGCGCCGGCGATGAAGTGCTGGTGGCGCGGGGCGGGCGCGGCGGGCGCGGCAATTCCCACTTCAAGACCGCTTCCAACCAAGCGCCGCGACTGGCGGAAAAAGGCGAGCCGGGCCTTGAAAGATGGCTGACGCTGGAATTGAAGATGATCGCCGATGTTGCCCTGGTGGGCCTGCCCAACGCCGGCAAATCGACCTTGCTTTCGGTGGTGAGCAACGCCAAACCCAAGATCGCTGATTATCCCTTTACCACGTTGGAGCCGAACCTCGGCACCGTCGTTTATGATAACAAAGACCTGATCTTCGCCGATATCCCCGGCTTGATCGAAGGGGCGCATCTTGGCGTCGGGCTGGGCCATGCCTTCCTCCGTCATGTGCAGCGCACCGAGATCATTGTGCATATCTTGGACGGTTCCGCAGCTGACCCGCTGGCCGACTATAATCAAATCCGCGCTGAGCTGTCGCTCTACGACGCCGAACTCGCCCAGCGACCGGAGATTGTGGTCATCAACAAGGTTGATATGCCCGAGACCCGCGAATACTTGGAATTGCTGGAAGAAAGCCTGAGTGAACGGGGCATCGCAGCGCCATTGCCCATTTCGGCGCTAACGCGGGAGAACGTCACCCGGCTGATACAGCGTGTCTTTGAGCAGGCGGCCAAGTTGCCGCCTCGCGCACCCAAGGTCCGCGCTGAAACCCCGCTATATGAACTGGATGAAGAGCAGGTTTCCTTCGAGCTAATGATCGAGGACGGCATCTATTACGTCAGCGGCGAGCGCATCGAGCGGGCAGCCGCGATGACATATTGGGATTATGATGAAGCGGTGCTTCGATTTCATAAGACGCTGGAAGCGCTTGGCGTAGTTGAGGCGCTGGCGAAAGCGGGCGCGCGCCCGGGCGATACCGTTTTTGTTGGCGACTTCGAATTGGAGTGGACTGATTGAGCCCGCAACGCATCGGCATCTTGGGCGGCAGCTTTGACCCGCCGCAGATGGGGCACCTGATCCTGGCTGAGTATAGCCGCGAAAGCCTCAATATTGATCATATTCTCTTTGTGCCCGTTGCCGATCATCCAACCAAGCCGGGCGAAGCGCGCCTGCCGGTCAAACATCGCTTAGCGATGCTGAAACTCGCAATAGAAGACAATCCCCACTTTAGCATATCGCGCGTCGATATCGATCGAAATGGTCCCCATTACTCGGCTGATTCGGTCAAGATCATTCGCGCGCAATACCCACAGGCTGAATTGTTTTTTGTGATGGGTGGCGACAATCTGCGCTCTTTGCCGACTTGGGAGCGGGCGCAGGAGCTTTATAGCTGCTGCCGGCTTGCGGTGATGAAACGCGCCGACGAAGATATCGCCGCCGATATGCACGATGATATTCTGCCAGGGCTATCGAAGCATGTTGATATCGTCGATGTGCCTATGCTCAGCCTCTGGCTGTCTTCGACTTATGTTGTCAGCCGCCTGCGCGAGCGCCTCAGCGTACGCTACTTGCTGCCCGACCAAGTTCTGGCATACATCGCCACCAATAATCTTTATCGCTGAGACAACATGTTCAAATCTTCTTCCGTTTTGCTGGCTTTCATAATTGCTTTTGCCCTGCTTGATGGGGCAGCGCAAGAGCAGACGCCGATTCCGACGCTTGTCCGTCCTACCAGGGTCCACCAAAAAGCGATTGAAGACCCGATCGCCGGCTTGGCTTTTGAACCCGCTGTGAACGATATCATCAGCACCGGCACTTTCCGAGTTGGTGTTCTTTACAACGAGCCGCCATACAGCCAGTTAACGCTGCAAGGTGATTTGCGCGGCTTCGAAATCGATATCGCGCGCCTGCTCGCCGAGACCTGGGGCAGCGACCTGGAGTTCAGGCAAGTTACGCGGCAAAACGCGATCGCTCGGCTGGAGCGCGGTGACCTGCATGCGCTGGCGTCGGCATTCGTTCACTATCGCCACCTCGATGATCAGCTCGCATTCAGCCAGAGCTACTTGCTTGGCCGGCAAGCGATAATGGTGCCCGCCGAAAGCCCTTACCAGTCCCTGAGCGAATTGAGCCGTCATCGCATCGGCTACGTCATTGGAACACGCTCGGAAGATGCGCTCAGCTTGTGGAGCGCGCGGCTCGATACCGGCTTAAATCTACAATTCTATCTGACGCTGGACCGCGCCTTTAGCGCTTTAACTCGCGGGGAGATTGCGGGCTTGGTCGCCGAGGAGCAGGATCTGCGGCAAGTGACAGCGGATTATGCCGATCGGGTAAGAATCCTTGATGAAGCGGTGCTGCGCGAACCGCGCGCCATTGCTGTCCGGCGGCATGATATCTCGCTTCGGCATCTGCTCAACCACAGCATTCAGTTGCTCGCGCAAGATGGTCGCCTGCGGAATCTTTACCAAGAGTATTTCCCGGAAGCGGAAAATCCGCTGGACGCGATCACACTGTGGGCTGGAATCGGTGAAGAGATTCGTCCGGCGCAATATGCGGGCGCGCTCAGGCTGCCGACTGACTATACGCTGCCACGGCTGCGGCAAACGGGCATATTGCGCGTTGGCGGCATCACTGAAATCGAGCAAACGACGTCGGCGGGCAAAGCGCAGCTAGCCGCCCTTAATCTGGCGCTGATTCAGGAGTTGGGGCGGCGCTGGGCGCTGGTCCTCGAGATCGTTAGCAGCAGCGCCGACGAAGCCCGCGAGCTGCTCGCGCGAGGTGAAGTGGACATCGTCGCTGGTATCAAGCCAGACTGGCGACTGGCGAATTCGATGGACTTCTCCGTGCCCTATCTTTTGCACGGCGATAGATTGATGGCGCCGGCCAATTCGCAGATTGATGGCTTCAACAACTTGCGGGGGCGCATAATCGGCGTCGTCATCGGCGATGATGGCGCGCGCGAGCGAGCGCAGGCTTGGGCGGACAGCATCAATGCCAGCGTACGTTTTTTTCAAACGCGGGAAAGCGGCGCGGCGCTTCAACTGCTGGAGTTCAACAACGTAAACGCCATCTACGCCGATAGCTTGCTGCTGGTATCACATTTGCAGGCGAATCCCGCCGCCCTGCGTCTGACCGACCGCTGGTATAGCCGATCCTATTTCGCCTTGGGCTTGCCATACAACGACGAAGATTTCCGGCGGCTGGTCAATTACACAATCCAGGAGCTGGTTCGCGATGGGACGCTGGAAAGATTATCCGAGGCGCTGATTCTCTCCGAGGAATTGCCCGACTTTGAAATCACGCCGGGCGCCGACAGCTTCGCCGGTTTCAATCTGGCGCGCTCTTAGGCTGCTGGCTGCGCAGTACGATAGCAACGCCCAAAACAAGAATCACACTGCCAAGCGCCTGCGGCGCCGTCGGTATCTCGCTGAATATCAAGAAAGCCCAAATCGCGCTCAATATAGGCACGGACTGAACCGTCATGGTCAAGGTGGTAGGCGAAATGAAACGCAAGACGAAATTCAGCGCGCCATGCCCCAGGATCTGCGCCAGTATCGCTAGCAGCAGCACCCATAGATAACCGCGGATGTCGTAGCCGATTAAAGAAATCCCATCAATGGCAACAAGGACCAGCGTCACTATTGCAGCGGCGGAGTAGACAAGCCAAATGTAGGGGACGAAGGAAACATCGCCACGCACCTTGCGCCCGATGATGATGTATAGCGATGCCGAGCAAGCGCTGACCACCGCCATCCCGATACCCAGCGCGGGGTCCCCACCTGGGAGCGCCGCCGGACCATCGGCAGTGCTAAACGCAATCGTGAAGCCCCCCGCCAGCGCTACCAGGATCCCAATCCATACCGCCTTGCCCAGCTTCTGCTTGAGCAGCGTCACCTCAAAGAAAGCGACCCAGATTGGGATTGTCGCGATGAAAGCTTGGTTGATTAAGACGCTGATATGCTCGAGGGAAGCCACCATCAGCACGATATTGATGCCGGACATGGCGCCGGCTGCCGCCGCCAGCCAGCGGCTGCGGGCGGGCATCGCCGCAATTTCGCGAGCGCCCTTGTACCAGATGTAGGGCGCGAACAGGACGACGCCGGTGATCATGCGCCCAAAGGAAACGAGCGCCGGCTGCATATCATAGTCAAAAGCGAAACGCACGCAGATAGGACCGAATGACCAAGCAAAAGCCGAGACCGCCACTATCAGCCACAGCTGGGCGCTGGATGGCGCCGATAGATTAATCCTCATGGCGCTGGCCTGTGTTTGAAGGGCGGATTTCGCCTCGGCTGGCCAGAACCACGCCGAGGATGATGATGATGCTCCCGGCGACCTGCTTGCCCGGCGGCAGCTCCCGAAAGAGAATCACAGCTAGTATGGCGCTGCCGATTGGCTCCAATTGGGAAAACATGCTGACCATGGCAGCCGGGAAATACTCCAGCAAGTAATTCAGCGAGGAATGCCCGAGCAGCTGTGGCACCAAGCCCATTGCCAGCAGCACTAGATAACCCTGGGCTGGGAAGCCAACTACTGGCGTCGCAGTAACAGCCATGACCAGCAATGCGCAGATCGACGCCACTCCATAAACCAGCCAGACGTAGGGGATGACCGGCAGCTTCGTCCGCAGCTTGCGGCCAATTAGCATGTATACCGAGACGGCGAGCGCGCCAACAAGAGAGAGCGCCGCGCCGGTTGCAGTGGCGCTGAAATCCTCGCTTGCGGGCTGGTCGCCTAGTGCGCCATCAAGCGGAATGCCAATCAACAAGCCACCGGCCAAGGCGACGAGCAAGCCCAGCGCCACCAGGCGCGACAAGCGAACATGGAGGAATATGACTTCCAGAATCGCCACCCAGATTGGACCGGTCGATACAATCACTACACTGACCAGCACCGATGTATATTGCAGCGAAGACACCCAGGCGGTGAAATGAAGCGCCAGGCAAAAGCCCGAAAGCGCTATCAGCTTCAGTTCATCAGCGGTCAGTGTGGCGAGACGGCGGCCATAACGCCGCAGCGCAATAGGACTTAGCGCCAAGGTGGCAATCAATAGCCGCGCCCCCGCAATCAGCAGTGGCGGCATGGCTTCGTCTAAGGCAAACCGAATGAGAATGGCGGCCGAAGAGGTAGCCACAATGGCAATTACAATGACGACGTATGCCTTGACGGGCTTGGCTGGGGCAGCTGTCGCCGGCTTTTGAGTCAACATGCGCGCTCCGTTCGGCGCTTATCTATGTTGGAGGCATTCATAGAAATTGCAAGCCAGAATCGCCTAAATGCGGCCGGGTCTTGGTCTATAGGCAGCGAAACCGCGCCAGATTATAGTAGGCGCCGAAGACACCAAAGACGCCGAGAAGCAAGCAAGGGCTCGCAGCACCGTAAGTAAATATCGCTATTCTTTCTGTCCTTCGTATCTTTGCAGTGAAATTAAATGAGGCTAATTGAATTATCATCGACTTTGATACGCTAGCCGATTGGCATCTGGTCTTTGATTTTGTCAAATGAGTGAGTAAAATTAGGCTTGAACTCCCGTATCTAGCGGGCGGCGCTTGCAAATACCGCTTGTGATTATGCTAATATCGGGGGACTGTCCGAAGCATCAGAGTCAAATAAGGAGCGAGTTGAATCATGGCTTTTGAATTACCTTCACTCCCGTATGCGGAAGATGCGCTTGAACCACATATCGACGCGCGTACGATGAGTATCCATCACGGCAAGCATCATGCCGCCTACACCGGCAACTTGAACGCCGCAATCGAGGGCACATCGCTGGAAGGCATGAGCATCGAGGCGATTCTGGGCGACCTGAGCGCAGTGCCGGAGGGCATCCGCACGGCTGTCCGCAATAATGGCGGCGGCTATGCCAATCACAATCTGTTCTGGCAAGTCATGGGTCCTGATGGCGGCGGCGAGCCCAGCGGCGCGCTGGCTGATGCGATCAGCAGCGCTTTCGGCAGCTTTGGCGATTTCCAGTCAGCTTTTTCCGCGGCCGCTGCGACGCGTTTCGGCTCGGGTTGGGCTTGGCTGGTATCGGATGGCAGCGCGGTAAGCGTTACGTCGACCCCGAACCAGGATACCCCCTTGATGGACGGCAATACGCCAATCCTGGGCTTAGACGTCTGGGAGCACGCCTATTACTTGAATTATCAGAATCGGCGCCCGGATTACATTGCCGCCTTCTTCAATGTAATCAACTGGGACAAAGTGGCAGAGCTTCACGCAGCCGCCGCTTAGCCAGCCGCTGTATAGTCGCAGACCTAGCGGGCGCTGTGCTCGCTGGGTCTCGGTCTGCTCTCATATTTTCGTTGAGCTAGGCACGCTATGAAGGACCGCGATTTATTGAGCCGGCGCGATGTGCTGAAGTTGTCCGGTAGCGGGCTGTTCGGCCTTGCCTTGCCGTGCCTGTCTCTTGGAGAAGATTGGCAGTTCAAGCTGCCGCCGCTGCCCTATGCCGAAGATGCGCTTGAGCCGGCCATTGACGCCCGCACGATGGGCATCCACCATAGCAAACATCATGCTGGCTACACCAATAAGCTGAATGCGGCGATCGAAGGCAGCGACCTTGTTGGCAAGTCGATAGAAGACATCCTCGCCAACCTCGATGCGGCACCGGAAGACATCCGCGGCGCCTTGCGCAACAACGGGGGTGGCTACGTCAACCATAGTCTCTTCTGGCAGATTATGAGTCCATACGGCACCGGCGAACCCAAGGGCGAGCTGGGCTCCGCCATCGAAAGCGCCTTCGGCAGCTACTCTGATTTTAAGCTGGCTTTTTCCGCAGCGGCGACTAGCGTATTCGGCTCGGGTTGGGCTTGGCTGGTAACTGAGGGCGGCGCGCTCAGCATCCGTAGGACCGCAAATCAAGACAGCCCCCTGATGCAGGGGCTGACCCCAATCCTAGGCATTGATGTCTGGGAGCATGCCTATTACCTACAGTATCAGAATCGGCGAGCGGATTACATCGCCGCCTTCTTCAACATCATCCATTGGGATAAGGTGGCGGAGCTTTATCACGCAGCTAGGTAGGCGCGCTCATCGTTCTCAAGCATGCCAAAGGGCGCTACAATTGTGGCGCTCTTTTTCGTTTATAGGCGCCAGCTTCTTGGCGATTGCTGACAGGAGTATGCGGCAATGACGGAGTTTCGCATTGAAATCGATTCGCTGGGCGAGGTTCAAGTGCCCAAAGACGCCCTCTACGCCGCCCAGACGCAGCGCGCGCTGGAGAATTTCCCTATCACTGGCATGGGTCCCCTGCCTGCCTTCATCTGGAGCATCACCATGGTCAAACGGGCGGCCGCTGAAGTCAACCTGGAGCTGGGCTTGCTGGACGAGAAGCTGGCGACAGCCATCATCCAAGCTGGCGAAGAAATCCTGAGCGGGCAGCATCACGAGCATTTCGTGGTCGATCCCTTTCAAGCGGGCGCGGGCACCAGTCATAATATGAACGCCAATGAAGTGATGGCGAATCGGGCGAATCAGATACTCGGCTATCACATCGAGGCAGCGGATAAGCCAATCCATCCCAATGATCACGTGAACATGGCGCAATCCACCAACGATACCATTCCGACGGCGATTCGGCTCGGTGTGCTATGGCGGCTTGAGGAGCTGCTGAGGACGCTCGCGCGCTTCGTCGAGGTGACGCGGAATAAGGCGGAGCAATGGGACGATGTGGTCAAGACCGGGCGGACGCATTTGCAAGACGCGGTGCCAATTCGGCTGGGGCAGGAAGTGGGCGCCTGGGCGACAGCAATTGAGCGAGGGATGGAAAAGACGCGCTTCGCCGCTGAGGGACTGCGGCGGCTCGGCATTGGCGGCACGGCGGCCGGCACGGGCTTGAACGCGCACGCAGAATATCATGGGCGGATGGTGACGAAGCTGACAGCGCTGACCGGTATCACGCTTTACGAAAGCGATGACCTCTTCGAGTCGATGCAATCGATGGGGGATGCGGTCTTCTTTTCGGCGGCGCTGCGCAACCTGGCGATGGATTTCACGCGGATAGCCAATGATCTGCGCTTGCTCTCCGCGGGACCAACCACCGGCATCGCCGAGTTGGCTTGCCCGACAGTGCAGCCGGGTTCATCAATCATGCCGGGCAAAGTGAACCCGGTGCTGGCTGAGATGCTGAATCAAGCGATGTACCATGTGATCGGCAATGACACGACTGTCAACCTCTGTGGCGCGGCTGGGCAATTCGAGCTGAATGTCATGATGCCGGTCATCGCCCATAACCTGAACGAGATGATGACGGTGATGATCGGCGCGGTCGGCGCATTCACAGAGAAGTTGATGCTTGGCTTGACAGTCAATCGCGAGCGGACGGCGAGCTGGCTGGCGCGCAACCCCATCCTGGTGACTGCGCTGAATCCGCTCATCGGCTACAACAACGGGGCGAAGGTGGCGAAGCAGGCGCTGGCAGAGGGCAAGAGCGTGCGCGAAGTCGTGCTGGAGCTGGGCTTGCTGGAGGCGGCTGAGCTGGACGCGGCGCTGGATGCGATGGCGATGACGGGGGGGGGGATCGCGAAATAGTTGGCAGTTGCGGGTTCAGCTATTCCGGCGGTATGGAATCTAGGTCCCTTAGATTCGGGCTGGCTAAGATAATTCCGCAAGTGTTTCAGGAAATCGCCTAGCGCGCCCCACGCCCCAAATTCGCCATCCCCGCCTGAACCCGCTATAATCGCTTCATCATCAACTGAATCTCACCGCAACCCGTCCGCGTGAGCCAGGGAGGTGCGCACTGCCATCCGCAAGTTTCCGTTTTAGAATCGTCATACACAAGCGAGGTACAGAAAATGAAGAAAGCACTGCTATTCCTACTCATCTTGGCGCTGCTGCCCGCGGGCGCATTCGCCCAAGACATGCCCCACGCCGGCGCCGAAGTCGTAACCACCTTCATGCAGTCCGGCACCTATGATATTGGCGCCGAGCAGCTTGAGCCAGGCTTCGAGGAAATGACCGGCATCGAGCTTGAGATTGTAGCGTCGCCCTTTATGGTGCTGGTACAGAATCACATCACCGACCTGAGCACAGGCACGGGCGAATTTGACGTGATCTCGGGCGATTTCTGGATCGGCAGCGTCTGGAACCAGATGCACCCGCTGGATGAATTGATCGAGCGCGACATGTGGGAAGCCAACATCATTGAAGGCTTGATGCAGCAAGGTCCCTCCGGCTTTTATGATGGCAAGCGCATAGGCATCCCCTACAGCGCCGACGCCTACGGTTTGATCTATCGCACCGATATCTTTGAAGAAGCCGGCATCTCGGCCGATTGGGAAACTTGGGACGAGTTCTTTGTTGCGCTGGATGCGCTAGATGCGCACCTGGAAGGCAGTGACATTGCGCCGAACGTCTTTGCATTTGGCGCTTACGAACAAACCCCGGCGATTTTCCTAGGCATGTACGATGGCTATCTGGTGGATGCCGAGGGCAATTACGCCCTGGATCATGACATGGCGGTCGCCGCCTTGAACCAGATGAAGAGCCTGCTCGATTACAACCCCGAAGGCGCGACCGGCTTGAGCATTGACGAAGCCAATTCAGTATTCCTGACTGGCAAGGCAGCGACGATGATTTGCTGGGTCAGCTTTGTACGGGCGGACGCGCAAAATCCGGATGCGTCCTTGGTGGTTGATAAGTGGGCGACAGCGCCCTTCCCGGGTCCCGGCTTCCCCTTCTTGTCGGCTTGGAATCTTTTCATCTCCGGCTTCAGCGAGAACCCCGACGCGGCTTGGGAGTGGATCAAGCATTACATCACCGAAGAAGAAGCCAAGCGCCGCTTCGTCGAGCTTGGTGTCGGCTCGCCATTTTTGAGCACCTATGAAGACGAAGAGCTGATCGAGAAATACAGCCACGACTTCCCGAACATGGTCGCCAATTTGAACCGCGCCGAATCCGTGCCCTGGATATTCGCCGCTTTCGAGATCTTCTTCCGCCACATGGGTGAATTCGTCATCGGCGCAGTTGATGCCGAAACGATGCTGGAAAATACCTTGGCTGATTGGTCCGAGCTAGAAGTGCCAGAAGGCTTGGTGCAATCGGCGATGGCGCAGGGGCAGATGCAAGAGGGCTAGCCTGAATAGCGGCGGGGGTTGCGGCTCCCGCCTCTTTTCCTTGCATCAACACGTATCATCATCTTCGGCTGAACCACGCCGCGCAGCATTTCGATTGAAAAATTGTATCGATGAGTTCATCCGCTGCATCTATGAAAAACAGCGCGAAGTCGGGTTGGCATCGCCGCCACGAGTTGCCTTGGCTGGTCCTATTTGTGATACCAGCCTTTATCATTGTGGTGGCGGTGCAGTTCTACCCGCTGGCTTATTCCGCCTTTTTGTCTGTGCAGGATTGGGTGCTGACTGAATCGCAGACGCCGAAAGGTTTTGTCGGGCTAGAGAATTTCGCTAAGGAACTGTCTGACGAGACCTTCCGGCGCTCGGTGCGCAACAGTATTCTCATCACCGGCGGCGCGCTTGTGCTGCAAATGACGCTTGGCATCTGCCTGGCATACATGACCATGGGCGCCAGTTGGCGGATGCGCGCGATCCGCACCTTGCTCATATTGCCTATGGTGATCGCGCCAGTAGCGGCCGGCACCCTGTGGCGAATCCTGCTCAATTCGCGCGCCGGGCTGGTCAATCATCTACTGAGCATGATCGGCATCAAAGGACCTGAATGGTTGGCGCACCCAGATTGGGCGATCGTGTCGGTCATCTTGCTGGATACCTGGCAGTGGACGCCATTCGTCTTGCTGGTGGTCGGCGCGGCGATTGCGAGCATCCCGGATGATTTGCTGGAGGTGGCGGCGATTGATGGCGCCTCCCGCTGGAAAACCTTCCTTTATGTAGAATTGCCGCTCTTGATGCCGCTCCTGCTGTTGACGCTGGTCTTCCGCATGTTGGAATCGCTCTTGTCGCTGGATTCGATTTATTCATTGACCTTCGGCGGACCCGGATACAGCACCTATACCTTGACTTATTACATATACACCTTAGGGCTGCGCAGCTTTAATTTTGGCGCCGCCGCCGCATCATCCTGGATTTTTATGGTCTTTGCCAGTCTCTCGATCGGCTTGGTCTTTTGGTATCAACGGCGGGATTGGTAATGGCAATAACCGTCTCGGCGGCAGCCGGTTCGCCAGAATCAGCCTCTGGCGCAAGGACCGGTGACTACTCGTGGACTTGGAATAGATGCTTCCTGGGCTTCAAAGCGCCTAGGCGAGGTCAGTGTGAGATGAGGCAATGAACCAGCATCGGTCGCGGAAGCAGCGAGCCCTCGCGATTGCGCATGGCTTCAGCTTATTCATCGCTTGTCTAGTGGTCTTGGTTCCGCTTGTCTACCTGGTTATCAACAGTGTCAAGCTGCCGCGCGAATTCTTGACCGTGCCGCCGACGCTTCTGCCATCGGAGGTGACGCTCGAGCATTATCGCGATCTCTTTGAAGACAGCAAGACCCTGCGCCACTTCCGCAACAGCTTGACAGTCACGCTCTGGACAACGGGCCTCACAATCGTTAGCGGAACGCTAGCCGCCTATGGCTTGGCGCGGATGCGCTTATCAGCCCGCGTTCTGGCTGGGGTGACTTTTATTTTCTTGTTCATTCGCTTTTATCCGCGCGTCACCACCGTTATCCCATTCTTTCTAGTAATGCGCGAGTTTGACTTGCTGGATACGGTCTGGGCAATCATCATCGGTCAGCTTGGCATTACGATTCCCTTTGTGACCTGGCTGATGCTGGTGGTTTTCCAGGACCTTCCGCGCGAGATCGAAGAAGCGGCTGTCGTCGATGGCGCCAGTGTCCTTCAGCGATTTTGGCGGGTCGTTCTGCCGATTGTGATGCCAAGCGTATCAGCCGCAGCCATATTGACAGCCTTCTTATCCTGGAATGAATTTCTGATCGCCTCCAGCGTCGCCCGGCGCAAGGCGAGCGTGCTGTCGATTGCGGTGGCCGGCTTCGTCAGCGACAAGGGCATTCAATGGGGACCGATGGCGGCAATGAGCGTGATCATGATCCTGCCCATGATCGTCTTCGCCTTGTTCGCGCAGAAGTACCTGATTCGCGGCATTACCTTTGGCGCGGTCAAGGGCTAGCCAAGCGCCTCAAATGCCTGCTGCGGCGCGCCCTCGCGCCCCCCTCATTAGCGCAAATGCCAGTGCCGCCGTGCCCTAGCCAAACTCGGCATTGCAAAAGGCCAGATATTGACAAGACTAGATTGCATTGCTTTTCACTTGCTTGGAGGATTCAGCACTTGGACAGACAAACAGCTTACGACATTGTATGTGAATTTGTGGCGTCGGCTTCGCTGCGCAAGCATATGCTGGCGGTGGAATTCGCCATGCGCGCCTATGCCGAGCATTATGATGAAGACGGGGACGCATGGGGCTTGGTTGGCTTGCTTCATGATTTCGATTGGGAGATACACCCATCGCTGGAGCAGCACCCGATGGATGGGGCGCCGATATTGCGCCAGCGCGGCTTGGGCGAGGAAGACATCCGCACGATCTTAAGTCATGGTCCCTTGGCGGCTGATGACCGCGTCACACTGCGGGACAAGGCGCTTTACGCCATCGATGAGCTGACCGGCTTGATCACGGCGGTTGCCCTGGTCAGACCGAGCAAAGATATCCGCGATGTCAAAGTGCGCAGCATCCGCAAGAAATGGAAAGACAAAGCCTTCGCCGCCGGCGTCAACCGGCAGGATGTGGTCGATGGCTGCGAAGCGCTGGGTGTGGACTTGTGGGGCTTTCATGTGCCGCTGGTGCTGAAGGCGATGCAGAATCACGCCGCCGAATTGGGGCTCGACGGCGTGAAGTAAAACAATAGCGCAGCTTAGACTCGGACGTGAACCGGCGTGCCGATGTCTGCGAAATTGAAGAACCATTCGGCATCGGCATTGGTCAAGTTGACGCAGCCATGGCTCATGGGCTGCCCGAAATTCATGTGCCACCAGGTGCCGTGAATCGCGTAATCCAGGTAGAAATACATCACCCATTCGACGTTGTCCAGCGAATAGCCGGGTCCGGACATCGTTTGGCTCCGCCGCTTCAACCAGACCTTGTGGTCGCCTTGTATCGTTGGGGTCGCCTTCTTGCCAGTCGAGACCCGCACCGCCTTCTGCAATATGCCGTTTTCATAGGCATACGTTGACTGCGTGCCAAGGACGATGACAATCTCCCGGCCGACGCCGACGCGGGCGCCCGGCTGGTTGCCGATCATGTCAAACCATTTCCAGGCGGCGTATTCCGGGTCGTACCGCTCTACATCTTCGCGCTTGGGGATTAGCAAGGTCATGCCAACATGCAGCTTGTAGGGGGCCGTCAGGTTGTTCAGCTTCGCCAGCGCGATCCAACTGGTGTTCAAGTTGATGCCGAGCTGTGTCAGGAAATCGCCCCGCTTCACGATATAGTGTTCGCGGTCGCCCTGGTGAACGGGCGCTGGGGCTGGCGGCTGTGGCGCTGCTGCTTGCGCTTCTGCTGCTGGAGCGGGCGCCGAGCGCTCAGCCGGGTTGGCGCTTGGCGGCGGCGCGCTGGCTGCTGGTTGGCTGAGGCGCAGTTGATTGCCGGCGTGAATGCGCGTTGGATCCGTAATGCCATTGATGCTCATCAGGCTAGCGACCGACATGCCGTAGCGCGTAGCAATCCGGAACAATGTTTCGCCTCGCTGAACCGTATGCCTGCTAGGCGTCTGGCTCGCAGGCGCATTTTGCCCAGCTGTCTGAGCTGGCGCCGCCGGTCTTGGCGAAACGTCACGAGCCGCGCCCGAGCTTCCGCCGGCGGGGATTTTAAGCTCAAGCCCAGCATGGATGATTGAAGCCCAAGCGTTGTTCAGCGCTTGCAGATCGGTCAAAGACACGCCGTATGCCGCCGCAATCTTTGATAGCGATTCCCCCCGCTGCACCGTATGGGTGACACCGCTGCTCTCAACCGCGTGTGTACCGCGGGCGGCGATCTCCGGCGAACGAGGCGAGGCATCGCCTGGAATCGTCAACTCCTGCCAAGAGCGAATGGCATGGGCATCGATGATGTCGTTGGCCGACGCCAGCGCGGAGATTTCGACGCCGTAATTCTGCGCGATCAGCCCCAGTGTCTCGCCGGGCCGGACGATATGAATGGCTGCCGCTTGGCGCTGCGCCTGGGCAACGCTTGTCAGCAAGATAAACAGCGCTGCGGTCAGTAGAAGCGGCGCGGCCGACCGCAGCGACCAATTCGCAAAGGCGCGATTAACAGGATAGAACTGTGCTTGACAGCCGCCTCGCATGAGACCGCGTCTATTAAGAATTGAAGCGAGTGACTTTAGACGGTAATATGATGCTGCTGGAACTGACATGATAGATGCCTCCCTTTCTTTGAGCTTTGCTCATGTCAATAGTCAAACTAAATTGCTAAGAGAAGGCAATAGCACCGGCGAAGCCGCTGGGAATGCGAAGGGTGTTAGTCTGGCAAGCGTATGGATAATCCGTTAAACTGCGGTTTGCAGCGCCTCGCTTGCGCGCAGAGATGGAGGACCGGCGGCATGTCCCAATCAAAATTCAGTGGGCTAAATCGGATTCGTAAGCTGATAGCGCTTTTGATCTTATGCCTGGCTCTCGTGCCGGCGCCTGGGCTGGCGCAAAACGCCAGCAACATATTGGCAGCGGGCCAGCCAGTATCGGCGGCGCTTGGCCCCAACAGCACAGCTGCCAGCTTCGTCTTTGACGCCGGCGCGAACACCGCAGCCACTGTCTCGCTCGAGAATGTGGCTGGGGCTTCGCTTGCCTTGTTGATAAGCGACGTCAATGGCAATACCGTTGCCCAAGCAGCCAGCGCAGTGGGCGAAAGGGCGGTGGCGGCGAGAGACATCTTGCTCAGCAATGGCGGCCGCTACCATACCTTTGTCTACGTCGCCCCTGGCAGTGCCGCGCTCGAAACCACCTTTGATATTCGGCTGGATCTGGCCAGCGGCGACGGGGCGAGTATCGCTGCCCCAGCTGGACCCGACTCTTCCGCCGAGCCGCAGCTGATACTCTTGGGCGCGGGCATCGAAGTGCGGCTGAATTGGAGCGCCGCCGCCGATTTGAATCTCGAAGTGCGCGACCCGACCGGGCAAGCTTTGCATTGGAATTCGAGAGCAACCGACAACGGGGGCCTATTCGGCTTTGATGCCAATGGCTTGTGCCAAGTGATCAGCGATGAACCGACAGAGAGCGCGATTTGGCAGCCCGGTTTCCTCTCGACCGGCAGCTATGAGGTCATCGTCTATTATGAGCAGGTTTGCGACACCCTAACGGGCAGCGTGCCATTCCAGCTTGAGGTCTTCGTCGATGGCATTTCGGCAGGCGCATTATCGCCCCTGCTTGCCCAACCGGGCGCGGCTGGAATCGATGTCTTTGTCACACGCTTTGAGGTGAATGCCGACGGCAGCAGCCTGTTGAACCCCGGCGGACGCTATCCAGAATCCAGCCTGACTTCGCTGCCAGCCGGCTTCGATTTCGCCAATGTCGCCGCGACACCCATTGTGCGTGAAGTGCCGATTGCGGGTGAGATCAGCAACGCGAATCCTTTCTTGACCTATTCCTTCGCTGGCTTGGCAAACGAGCTGATATCGGTAAATATGCGGTCCACCGGTCCCAGTTTGGACACGCTGCTGCAAATTGTTGACCCCGCCGGCAAGGTGGTCAATGTTAATGACGATGCCGCCGGCGGAACAACCGATTCCGCGATTGTCAATGCGCGCCTGCTAAGCACCGGCACCTATACCATCATCGCCACCCGATACGCTAAAGAGTTTGGCGGGACGGTGGGACCCTTTGAAATCACACTGAGCGGACCCTCCAGCGATGTCGCCGCCCAAGTAACCAGCCTGAATTTGCCCCAGGGCGATATTGAAGTCAGCCTGTTTTGGAGCACGAGCGCCGATTTGCAGCTGCTGGTCCGCGATCCAGTTGGCGAATCGGTATTTGATGACAGCCCCTTCAGCGCTAGCGGCGGCATCTTGCAGGAAAATGGCAATGTCAATTGCGTGCCAGCCACCACCGGCACACCGGTCTCATACATCTATTGGTCCCCCGGTTCGATGCGCCCGGGCACTTATGAAGTGGAAGTCTGGTATCAGAATGCCTGTTCGGATTTGCCTCCGCCAGTCGATTTCACCCTGCTGGTTGAGGTCAATGGCAATTTAGTGGCTGACGCGCGCGAGTTCCCGCTCTTGGGGCAGCGATATGTGACGAATTTCACAGTGACGCCGGCTGATGAAGTGACCGTTGGCGAGGGCGGCTTTATCGATGCTGGCAGCGCGACGCTGTCTTATCAAGCGGAAGCCTTCGCCGCCCCGCCGATTGAAAACGGGCAAATCATCAACGGCGTCATCAGCGCCGATAATGCCTTTGATGTCTATCGATTCGATGGCGTCGCCGGCGAGTCGGTAACGATTTCGATGTCAGCCGCGACGCAGACCTTGGATACGAATCTGTATTTGATCAGCCCAGGCGACCGCGAGATCGCAGCCAATGATGACGCTGACCCCGCTCTTTTGGGGGCGGCGGGCCGCACGACCGATTCGCTGATTAATGCTTATGTGCTGGCTGAAAACGGTCCTCATACCATCATCGCGACCCGCTATGCCAATCAGTATGGTGGTACGCTCGGCGCCTATTCCTTAACATTGCGGAAGAATTAGTCACTCGCGATTTGACAGTACTAGGCAAAATGCGCAGACCTTGATATGATCCGCCCTTATTGTCGCCCGAATTCATCCGAAAGTGACAGCGTATGAATCGCCGCCTGCTTCACGCTCTAGTCCTGTTTGCAGCAGTCGCCTTGGCTGCTTGCGGGGGCGAAGTCAATCTGCTCGACGAAACTAAGCTCCAAGATACCAGCTTGCTAAGCGGCCAGCCCTGCGAGGCACCTTGCTGGAATGACATTATCCCCGGCGAAACCAGCTATAGAGATGCGCGCCTCATCCTGGAAAGCGGGGGCCAGTTCAAAATCACAGAAGAAACCGAGCCGGAAGGCGATAACCCAGGACGTGTATTCTCATTCGCCGAGGGCGAGAACCAGCCCTGCTGCCAGGTCATCGCCCGCGACGGCGAAACGATCACTTCATTCTTGCTGCAGATGGCGCCGAATATGAACTATGGTCCAGTGTTTGATAAGTACGGCGAACCGAGTTATGTCGCGGGCCAACAGGTCAGCGAAGAGCAGGCTTACGCGGTATTCGTCTATCCAGACACGCCAATGGTCATATACAATTATGTCGAAGGTGGCGTCGAGGGCGCGGTGTCCGTTGAAAACAAGATCATCGGCGTCATGTATATGGCTGAGTCGGAGATGCAGAATCTATTGGCTTGCGCGCGCCTGCAATTTTGGAAGGGTTTCGTGACGTTGGGCAGCTATTCTGATACGGAAGAATTCGATTATGTTGGCAGCGGCGTCGGTGACGAAAAAATCTGTCCAGAGAATTAGGCGGAGCGGCGCCAGATTCACGTTTTGAAGGAGCAGGGGCGAGATGGCGGCAAATACAAGAGCGCTTGAGATAGGGTCAGAAGTCAGCGGAACAGTCAGGCGCCACGGCGTATATGGCGCCCTGGTTGATATCGGCACCGGGCAGGATGCCATGTTGCATATTTCCCAACTTGCCGAGAACGAAGAGCGCCGCTTTGAAGAGGTGGCGCAGCTGGGCAGCGAAATAACAGCTTACGTCTACAAAACGCGCCAGGATGGCTATGTCGCTTTGACGATGGAGCAGCCACCGCAGATTCCCTGGGCAACCATACGGCAAGGCTCGATTTATCCCGGCGAAGTAATTCGCGTAGAAGATTTTGGCGTCTTCGTGGATTTCGGCGCGGAACGCCCCGGCATGGTTCATGTTTCGGAAATGTCTGATGAGTATGTCAGAGCACCAAGCGATGTCGCCTCGGTCGGCCAGCAGGTTCAAGTTCGCGTGCTCAAAAAGAACGGGCGCTCGCGGCAGATCGACCTGACGATGAAGGCAGCCCCGGAAGACATACTAATCGGCGATGACGAAGACGACGAGGATGCGCTTCCAACAGCGATGGCGCAGGCTTTCCAGCGGGCAATGCAGAACGAACCGTCCGGCAAATCGCAAAGCAGCCAGCAGCGGCAGTCCCGGTCAGCTCATCGTGACCGGCAGGAAGAGATACTGGCGCGGACATTGCGCGGCTCCCCATCCTAAGCGCCTGTCGCCAGCGCAAGCGAACTTGGCAATGCGCCCAAGCTCGCGTTTCTATTGGTCGCTGAAGATCTCGCGATAGACGCGATAACAGACCAAAGCAAAGAGCAGAGTGAAGTTGGTCTCGTGGCTTAGGCACCAGGGGCAGAGCGCCTCCAGCAGCACGACTTGCACATAAACCAACCACATCGAAAAGAGCCAGGCGAATAAGCCAAGCCCAAAGGCTAGCAGCCGCCCCCAAATCAAGAAGAAACCAGTACGCGTCTCCAGCACTAGAATGAGACCAATTGCAAGATAGACGGCGAAACCCAGATAGGCGATGGGAATGCCCGCCAGCTCCGAGTATTGGCTGTTGAGCACGACGTTGCAATTGAAGGGTCCAGACTCTACGCAGACAGCCGGCGCTTCAGCAAGTTTGAGATAGCTGAGGTAGCCGGCGATGACGATGCCGACTGCAAGCAAAATGAATTGAATGCGCCGAATCAGCGCGTCTCGTGCAGTGCCCGCTTTATTTTCGTCCATTGCCAGCCGCCCCCATCAGGTCCGCTTTGCTTTCACTCGATATTGCGCAGGGGCAGGACATGCAATTCGCTGCCAGCCTGCGTGAGGGCGCCGCCTTCGGGAATGATGGCTAAGCCATCGGCAAGCACCATCGACATCAAGGCACCGGAGCTCTGATTGCCAGTGGAGCGCGCTATCAAGCGGTCTCCCTCGCGCTTTAGGCTTACCCGGGCATAAGTGCGGCGTCCATCGGAAGGCATATCCTCAGCCGCTTGCGCCTTGATTGTCCGCCGGTGAAAGGGGCGGCCCCCGATCTTGGCGAGCGCGGGGCGCACCAGCACTTCAAAGGTCACCATGCTGGAGACTGGGTTGCCAGGCAAGCCAAAAAAAGGAATGCCACAAATCCTGCCATAAGCGAGAGGCTTGCCGGGCCGCATATTGATTCGCCAGAAGTCAATTTCGCCAAGTTCTGCCATCACAACGCGCACCAGGTCCGCAGCGCCGACGGAGACGCCAGCGCTGCTAATCAGCAGGTCTGGGTTAATCGCAAGCGCGCGGCGGTAAAGGGCGCGAATCGCCTGCAAATTGTCTTTGGCGGTCGGCAGGCGAATGGGGATGCCGCCGACGCCTCGAACCAAAGCGGCGATAGTGTAGCCATTGGTATCGCGGATCTTGCCTGGACTCAAGTCCTCATAAATATCGACCAGCTCATCGCCGCTGCTGAGGATGGCGACCTTGGGCTGGCGGATGACCTGAACGCGTGGGCTTGCGATACCGGCGATCATGCCGATTTCGGCCGCGCCGATGACTGTTCCCGCCCTCATGATAATCTCGCCGGCGCCGATGTTTTCGCCTGCCTGGCGAATGTTCTCGCCGAGAGCCACACTTCGATATAGGCTGACTTGGGCGGGAAGCGGGTTGTCCGCGCCCTTTTGCCAATCGTCGTCAGTCTCTTCAACCGGGATGACGACGGTGGCGCCAGCCGGAATAGGCGCGCCGGTCATAATGCGGGCTGCGGTGCCGGGTTCAAGCCGCTCCTTAGCTGCGCCCCCTGCCAGGATGTCCATCGCAACGGGCAGAACAGCGGGGCGGTCGGGCTTGGCGCTGGCGCTGTCTTCAAAGCGGACGGCGTATCCGTCCATCGCCGAGTTGTCGAAGGGCGGCAGGTTAATGGGCGAAATGATGTCTTCAGCCAATACGCGATTCAGCGAATCGGGCAGCGAGACGGTCTCCGGCGCCAGTGGCTCTTGATCAGCGAGGATCTTTTCTAGAGCGGTATCGACATCAAGCAAGGGGTTCACGGCTCTCCTTTGAAAACTGAATTATAAGGGCGCATTATAGCATAATTTGAGCAAGCCTTTTATCAAGCACTTCCCCACTCCCCATTTCACAAATTGTTGGCGGTCGATAAATCATGCGATACAATCGCAGCGTTGTAGTTTTCGTTCTTTATCGACTTGTTGGAGGAGGTTGAAAATGAGAAGGTTCTTTGTGATTGTAGCAATGCTGTTGGCTGGCGCATTGCTATTGGCGGCTCTGCCGGCGGCAGCCCAGGACGCCAGTGAAGTAACGCTGACGATGTGGACGCACGATGGCTTGTATGTGCAGTTTTTCAACGCCCGCGCCGAGGAATGGAAAGAGCGCTACCCCGATATCGATTTTACATTTGAGTTTGAGGTGGTGCCGGGCGTATTCGACAAAGTGCTGGGCAACTTGGCGGCCGGCGAAGAGATACCGGATTTGCTGGGCATCGAGCAGGGCGCCTTCCCGCGCTTCATGCAGGGCGGCATTATCGAAAGCAAATTCCTGGATTTGACCGACCTCTTGGCTGATGACTATGACCTGATCGTTGAAGGGCGGCACACGCCTTATACCTATCAGGGGCGGGTCTATGGCGTGGATAGCTCGCTTTGCGGCGTCGTCTATTATTATCAGCCGGCTATTTTCGAGGAACGCGGCTTGTCGGTGCCGACGACCTGGGATGAATACATTGAGACGGGCGCGGCACTTGCCGAGGAAGACATCGCCTTGTCTTATATTACGGACCACGGTGGCATGTTCATGATGTACCTGCTGCAGCGCGGCGGCGAGATTTTCGACGAACACGGCGAATTTGTATTGCCGGAAGAAGAGAATCGGGCAATCGCGATTGAAGTGCTGAACTTGATGCGCGAAGGCTTGGATAGCGGCGCTATGCGTTACGTTCCCAGCAGCGAAGTTTGGGGTCCAGCGATCATCAATGCCTATCGCGAAAGCCGTTTGGCCGGCGCGATTATGCCCGATTGGTATTCCGATTACATCCTGAAACCGCAAGCGGAGGATATGGCTGAACAATGGCGTATCGCTCGCATGCCCGTCTGGGACGAGGGCATGAGCCACAAGACCTCAGTTTGGGGCGGCACCGGCTTCGCAGTGTCCAAGGAAAACGAAAACGCGCAGTATGCCTGGGAGCTGCTGCAATACACCTACGTGACGCTGGAGAGCCAAATCAAGCGTTATGAGGAGATCGCCTACTACCCCACAATGCCAGCCGCCTTCCATGATGAGCGAATCGTAGGCTTGTCTGATCCGTTTTATGCTGGTCAAAAGACGGGTGAAATCTTCGCCGAAATCGTGGACGATGTGCCGATCTGGTATCAAAGCTTGTTCCGCGCTACCTTTGAATCGCAGATGGCGGCGGAGCTTTCGGTCTTCTTTGAAGGCGCCATCACAGCCGACGAAGCGGTCGATAACGTGATTGTCTATATGGAAGATGAGATCGCCTTCGCCGAATAAGTCGTCAAACTGGCGCTGGCAGGGCGCTTGTCTTGCCAGCGCTTGCATTCCCCGAACAAGGAGCAAGGCATGTTTCAGGCGGCGCTAAGTCGCGGGCGTGAGGCGCGGGAAAGCGGTGGCTTCCACCAGCACAAGCTCGCGCCCTACGCCTTCATCTCTCCGTTTTACATTCTCTTCGCTTTGTTCTTTATGGCGCCGAGCCTGATCGCCCTGGTCCTGAGCCTGTTTCGCTGGGATGGCATCAACGACCCGCGCTTTGTTCTCGCTCGCAATTATGGACGCCTGGTCACCGACAAAGTGTTCGCGCAGGCGGTGTCCAATACGGCAGTTTATGCGATTGCCAGCCTCTTTATTGTCATACCCTTGGCGCTGGTGCTGGCGGTGCTCTTAAATGCCAAATCCTTGCGCTTCAGCAATGTCTGGCGCGCGATGTACTTCACGCCAGTAGTAACATCGACGGTGGCGATTACGCTGGTCTTTCAGATTCTTTATGATCGAGACACGGGCTTTCTAAACGCGCCGCTCATCTATATGGGGCTGGAGCCGATACACTGGCTGGGCGATCGGTCCTGGATCAAAGTGGCGATTATCATTCTCATCACCTGGCGCTCGACTGGGTTGCTGTCCATATATTTTCTGGCCGGGCTGCAAAGCATTCCCGAAGAGTTATATGAGGCGGCGTCGATCGATGGCGCCAGTATGCTGCAGAAATTCTTCCGCATCACAATCCCAATGCTGCGGCCTATCATCTTGTTCGTCAGTATTATCGTGCTTTTAAGTTCCATCCAGATTTTCGACGAAATCCAGATTTTGACCAATGGCAGCGGTGGACCCGCTAACGCGAGCATGAGCGTCGTGCAGTATCTCTATGTTCGGGGGTTCACGCGATTGCGGCTTGGTTTCGCCTCCGCCGTCGGTACGGTGCTATTTGTTACCGTTTTCATATTGTCCCTGCTTCAGCTGCAATGGTACGGCGTCTTCCGGCGGGAGGATTGATGGGCGAGCGCTTTGGTCAACGTTTGTCTGTGCTTGCGCTGCATGTTGTGGTCATCAGCGGCGCTTTGTTGACGGTGGCGCCGATTGCCTTCATGATCTTCTCGTCCTTCAAAACAACAACCGAGATTTTTACGCTGCCGCCCTGGCTGCCGCCCGCCGAGTGGTCATTCAAGAATTATGAAACCTTGCTCACCAAATGGTCCTTTCCGTATTGGTATATCAACAGCCTGATTTACGCCGGTGTGGTCACCGTGTTTGTCCTTTTCTTTTGTTCCTTGGCCGGCTTCGCCTTTGCGAAATACGCTTTCCGAGCGAAGAATCTGCTCTTTGTCATTCTCATCGGCTCAACGATGATCCCCTTCCAATTGATATTGATACCGCTCTTCATTCTGATGAGCCGGATCGACTGGATCAATCACCCCGCTTCAATGATCATCCCCTGGATGGCGCCGGCATTTGGCATATTTTTGATGCGCCAATACATTCAAGCCGTGCCTTCCGAATTGATGGAGTCGGCGCGCATTGACGGCGCCTCGGAATTCCGGATATATGCTCAGATTATCGTCCCACTGGTGCGGCCCGGCTTGACGACGCTGGCGATATTGACCTTTCTTGGCTCGTGGAACAGTTACATCTGGCCCCTGATGGTGCTGCGCGGTGACACGGTCATCACACTGCCGGTGGGCATCGCAACCATGCGCAGCCAGGCGACGGCGGCGCAGATACCCTATGGAGAAATGATGGCGGCCGCGTCTATGGTCTCGGTGCCAGTGATTGCGCTGTTCATCGTCCTGCAGCGCTATTTCATATCTGGTTTGACGATTGGCGCGGTGAAGGGCTAGGGGGGCCGCGAGCGAGGCAGCGCCCCCTGCAGTCTCTTTCGGTCCAGATGGCGACTTTTTGAACGCGCCTTGACAGCTCGTCTTGGGTCGGTTACAATCCCTGACGATGAAAAAACGCTAATACATGAGGGTTTCGGTGCGGCTCAGGAGGTCTGCCTTCTGTAGCCCTTTTGTTGTTCTATGGTGATAGAGCATTTGTTTCATCAAGTCATCTTTTCTCAATCAACTGAATCATAGCGCAGAGGAGGTTCCGTCTTGGAGGCGAAAGACTTCAGTGCATTGCGTATCAGTCTGGCTTCGCCGGAGCAGGTTCGATCCTGGTCTTACGGTGAGGTGACGAAACCAGAGACGATCAACTATCGGCGCCTGCGCCCTGAAATGGACGGGCTGTTTTGTGAAAGGATCTTTGGTCCCACGCGGGATTGGCAATGCTATTGCGGCAAGTACAAGAACATCCGCTATCGGGGCATCATCTGCGATAAATGCGGCGTTGAGGTAACGCGATCCTCCGTCCGGCGCGAGCGGATGGGGCATATCGAGCTGGCGGCGCCGGTCGCCCATGTCTGGTATACGCGGCGTGTACCGAGCTATCTTGGGCTGCTGCTGGATGTGAGCCGGCGCAATCTGGATCGGGTGCTCTATTTCGCCCAATATGTGGTGACGCATGTTGATGAAGATGCCCGCGGCAAAGCGGTCGCTCGCATCGAGAAGGAATTGCAGAGCAAGGAACAAGAACTCGCCGCCGAGATTGAAGAGCAAATGAGTGAGGTTCGCGGAAATCGCGATCAACTCGCTGAAGAATTTGACAGCAAAGTAAATGCCATCCGCCAACATTACGATACTGAGCTGGCTCGCCTCAGCGATGAGGTGATGAATGAAGCGCAGGTCGCCCAGACTCGGGTCGAGAATCTGCTAGGCCAGGCGGCAACGGCAGAGATTACTCTAGAAGCGGCTTCGTCGACGGTTGTAGCCACCGGCGAAGTGATCACCAATGATCACATCTCGCGGATTCAGACGCAGGTGAACGAATATCTCAGCGGGCTGCAAGGCGAGACCGATGCGCTGGTGCAAGAAGAGATACAGAAAATCAGTGGCGACATTGAAACAGCCAATGTCGATGTCGACAGCTCAATGCAAGCGCATGCCGAAGCGCTGGAAGAGCGCATGACAATCGTGCGCGAGAGCGCCGACAAACAGATTGGCGAGCTGAATGATCTCGAGGTGCTGCAGTTCTTGTCGGAGAGCCGCTATCGGGAATTGAAGAGCAAGTTTGGCAATGTATTCCAGGCGAATATGGGCGCCGAGGCTTTCTACGAAATTCTGAGCGGCTTGAACCTGGCGAAGATGTCTGAGGACTTGTGGCTTGAGGTGCGCACATCCCGGTCCAAGCAGCGGCGCCGGAAGGCGACCAAACGCCTGCGCGTGGTGGAAAGCCTGCGCAGCAGCCGCGCCACCGTTATTGATACGGACGAAACCAAACAAGAAAATGAGCCGCACGGCAATCGTCCAGAATGGATGATTCTGACTGTCTTGCCAGTAATCCCGCCAGATCTGCGCCCGATGGTGCAGTTGGATGGCGGGCGCTTCGCGACTAGCGATCTCAATGATTTGTACCGCCGCGTTATCAACCGCAACAATCGCCTCAAGCACCTGCTCGATTTGGGGGCGCCAGATGTGATTGTGCGCAACGAAAAACGGATGCTGCAAGAGGCGGTTGATAGCTTGATCGATAACAGCCAGCGCGGCAAAGCGCTGAGCCGCCGCGGGCGCCGCGAATTGAAATCGCTCAGCGATATGCTCAAGGGCAAGAAAGGGCGCTTCCGCCGCAATCTGCTTGGCAAGCGCGTCGATTACTCGGGGCGCTCGGTCATCGTCATCGGTCCTAAGCTGAAGCTGCACCAGTGCGGCTTGCCCAAAACGATGGCGCTGGAGCTCTATCGCCCCTTTGTCATCAGCCGGCTGGTCGCTTACAACTACGCCAGCAATGTCAAAGGCGCCAAGCGCATCATCGAGCGCGAACGACCCGAAGTCTGGGAAGTGCTCGAGGAAGTCATTCGCGAGCGCCCCGTTTTGCTGAACCGCGCGCCGACCCTGCATCGGCTGGGCATTCAGGCATTTGAGCCTTTGCTGGTCGAGGGCAAAGCGATTCAGATTCACCCACTGGTTTGCTCCGCCTTTAATGCCGATTTCGATGGCGACCAAATGGCGGTGCATGTGCCGCTTAGCGAGCAGGCAGTTAAGGAAGCGCGCGAGCTGATGCTGAGCACGCGCAACCTGCTGAAGCCCTCGGACGGCGCGCCGATCGTGGGACCATCCAAAGATATGGTGCTTGGCAACTACTACCTCACGATGGACCCAACAGTGGAGATCGTCGCCTTGCGCTCCCGTGCGGACGAATTTCGCGCGATAGGCGCGCTGCTGGCCGGCGATGTAAAAGTCGGTATCGCCTTCCGCTCCAACGGTTACTATTACGCTCAGTTTCGGCGCGTGCCAAACAGTGAATTATACCTGGACGAGACGGCGCAAGATGAAAATGGACGCCCGCAAGTGGTCAAGTCCGCGGTGGATCGAACGGTCGATGCCGTGTTGGCGGGCGAGGTGGATTGCATGCTGGCGAACGCCTACGAGATGCGCAAGTATCTGCGGGCCCGCGGCTTGGAAGACCAGCTCGAGATTACCAACCTGCATGAGCGGCGCGTGGTAGTCGATATGGACGAGGTGGAGTATCTCTATCGCCTAGGCTTGGTCGATCTGCATAGCCCGATATTGCTGGGCAATGTCTACGACGAACGGGGACCGCAGGAAGAACCCGAAATCTGCACCGTCGGGCGCGCTGTTTTCAACCGCATACTGCCGGACGAAATGCGCTTCGTCCAAGAGACCCTAGGCAAAAAGGGCTTGCAGCAATTGGTGGCGAAATGCTATCAAGTCATCGGTGGCGAGAAGACCACCCAAGTGGTGGACGCGATCAAGAACTTCGGCTTCCACTACGCGACAATTTCCGGCACGACCATCGCCGTCAGCGATTTGACCGTGCCAGACGAACGGGCTAGTATCCTTCGCCAAGCCGAGGATGTGGTGACGCGTGCCGAACGCGACTTCCGCCGCGGCTTGATGACGGAGGAAGAGCGCTATCAAGTCACTATCGATGAATGGAACCGCGCCAAGGATTACTTGCAAGAGCAGATTCAAGACTCGCTGGACCCCTACGGTCCCATCGCGATTATGGCGATTTCGGGCGCGACCAAGGGCGGCTTCGGTCCCATCACGCAGCTTGCCGGTATGCGCGGCTTGATGGCGGACCCATCAGGGCGCATCATCGACTTGCCTATTCGCAGCCACTTCCGCGAAGGCTTGAACGCGCTGGAGTATTTCATTTCGACGCACGGGGCGCGCAAAGGCTTGGCTGATACCGCGCTACGTACCGCCGACGCCGGCTACTTGACGCGGCGGCTGGTGGATGTCGCCCAAGATATGATCGTCAACCGCTGGGATTGTAATACTGCCAGCGGGCTTCGAATCCGCCGCGATGATGATATTGCCGGGCAAAATCTCGAGGAGCGTATCGTCGGGCGCTGCGCGGCAAAAGACATATTCGATCCCGAAAGCGGCGAGCTGATCGTGGCGCGCAATGAAATGATTGATGAAGAAATCGCCGCCAAAATCGAACACTCCGCCCTAGAAGAAGTCGAGGCGCGCAGCCCCCTGACCTGCGATTTGGTTCACGGCGTCTGCGCTTTGTGCTACGGTCGGGACTTGGGTACCGGCGATATGGTGAATATCGGCGCGGCTGTCGGCATTATTGCGGCGCAGTCAATCGGTGAGCCCGGCACGCAATTGACGCTGCGGACTTTCCACAGTGGCGGCACGGCCGAAGTGCGCGATATCACCAGCGGTCTGCCCCGCGTCGAAGAGCTATTCGAAGCGAGGCGCAAGCCAAAAGGCGAAGCCGTCATTTCCCCGATTGGCGGCGTACTGCGCTTGACCGAGCGCGATGATGGCGCCCGCATCGCCACCGTTATATTCAGCGAGCCGCTGAGCCGGCGGCAAGTGGTGCCGGATGATTGGGAGATTGTGGCCGAAGACGGCCGAGACGTGAAGGAAGGCGCGGTTATCGCGAAGAACGGCAACGATCAAGAGATGCGTGCCGAGATGTCGGGTCGCTTGCACATTGAAGACCACGTGATTTACATCCGTGACGAACTGCGCGACGAAGAAGAACTTGAAATACCAGCCAACGCGCGCCTGCGCAAGACGATCCACGATGGCATGACCGTCGAGCCAGGCGAGCAGCTAACCGAAGGCTCCAAGAATCCGCACCAGATATTGCGCGTTCAAGGCGCCAAAGCCACCCAGCTTTACCTGCTTGGCGAGATTCAGGATGTCTATCGCAGCCAGGGCGTGAACATTGCCGACAAGCACTTCGAGACTGTCATCCGCAAGATGATGTGCAAAGTCCAAATCTCGCGGAGCGGCGACAGCGATCTGCTGCCCGACGATTTGGTCGACCGTCTCAAGCTGCTTGAGCTAAACGAGCAGCTGATTGCCGACGGTAATGAACCCTGCTCCGGGTCGCCGGTGCTGCTGGGCATCACCAAAGCAGCACTAGAAACAGACAGCTACCTGGCGGCGGCCAGCTTCCAGCATACGATCAAGGTTTTGGCGGGCGCCGCAATCGCCGGCAAGAAAGACACCTTGCACGGGCTGAAGGAGAATGTAATCATCGGCAAGCTGATTCCAGCCGGCACCGGTTTCGACGCCTATCAAGATCGGGAAGCGGTGGCGCCCCCTGTCACGCTTGAGCCGCAAGGCGAATTGGATCTGGATGCGATCATTGGGGATCAGGACGACTTCGAAAATATGCTGAGCGAGCTATAAATCAGCGTCAGCGTACCAGCTAAAGAGACAAAGCGCGGGCTGCCAGCATGGGTCCCGCGTTTTCTTTTGCGCTAGGGGCGGGCGGCCAAGGCATTAAACAGTGGGCGCTCACGCAGGTTATCACTGCCGTCAAAATGCGGGTAGAGGATGCTGTAAGCGGCAAGCTCGCTGCGCTGCTGCACCGTTGTTTCGGTGGCATAGTTGAGATTCCACAAGAACATCAATTCGATATCGGGGCGAGACTGCGCGATTTCAAAAGCGCGCAGCGTGTAATCGCGTTGGTCGAAGGCGGAGTTGTAAGCCATCCAAATTTCAGGCACCGCAGAGGGAAAATCTTGCCAGGTCGCCCAGCCGAATTCGGTCACCCACATCGGCGCATCATCACCGTTGGCTGCGATGATGCCGCTGTAGTCGCCAATCGTCTGCCTGAAGAAGAATTGCGGCTGATCATCCCAGCCTTGCCCCTCGACATTGTTGCAGCACAGGAAATCAGGCGGGTTGCCCCAGCTATAAGGATGGATTCCGATTTTGACATCGGCGTAACGAGCCAAGCCGGCTTGGTACATCTGCCGCAGGAAATCCCGATCATCAACGGTGAGGCCCCTGCGATTGCCGGTTGGCGCTAAGCCCGCGGTTACGATTGCCATAGTCGGCGAGTAAGCGCGAACGGCATCGTAACCAACTTGGAATAGCTCCATGTAACTGGCACCGCTAATCGGGCGGCTCCCGGTCCATTCTCGTTTGAGGTTGGGCTCATTCCAGATTTCAATCGCATCAATGTTAGGACCCACTCTTTCCAGCAGGCTATGGATGAACCAGCGAAAATGATTGAGATCGTCGGGTGGTCCATCTTCGCTGCGGTCGCTGTGGCGGGTCCAGTCAGGCGCTTTGGCAATGCTGATTAAGATTTTGAAGCCGCGCTTGTCCGCTTCCTGAACATGAAGCTGAAAGAGGCGGAAACTTTGGTCGAATTGCCCCGCGGACTGGGGCTGCAGCCACTCCCAACTGGCTTGCAGCTTGATCCAGCCGACGCGCAAATTGGCAAGCCGACGCAGAATGCGGTCCCAGCCGGGCACGTCATAATTGTAATACACCTGGATGCCCATTCTCGCGCCATCCAGCCGCGTTTGATCAAGCGGCAGGGCGGTGGTAATAGCGCCGCCGGCCTGCGTCGGCGGGCTGACGATTGCGGTAGCGCTTGGAAGCTCAGTTGGGCGCGAGGTGGCTGTCGGCGGCTGAACATAATCGCTACTGATGATGGCGCCAAAGTCTTGGCTCGTTTCTGGCATCGTTGTCTGCACTGGCGGAGCTGCCTCCAAGGATGGCAAAGGGGCAACTTCGACCGTTGGCAGCGCTTCTAATTGCGCGATCGTGGGCACGGGCGAGGCGATGCGGTCCAGTATAATCTCGGGCGCGACATCGACTGTCGGGCTGGCTTCGCAAGCGGCGAGAAGCGCGCCAATACAGCTGAAGATCAAGACGGCGATGAAGTAGTTAAGAAAGCGTCCGGTCGTGGCTGCCCGACATGGTCCTGGTAGAATCACAAGCTTTTCCCGTTTGGCTGATGGTATCAGTGGCTGGCGCTTTTGTGAAAGAGAAGGCGCCAAACTGATTGACACCCATTCAAATTGCATTCTACAATGGGGCATTGAAGTCCGCACGGCAGATTTGCGTCCCGCGCCTGACGATTCTTAAACGGTCTGCACCTGGCTGGGCCGCCGTGCCGCACTGAGTTAATCGTTCATTTTCGCCGCTGAATTGCCTTGCCTGCTTATGACGCGGCGCCTCTCGCAAGTACGCGAGGCCGCCGCATAATTGCCGATGCCACCGTCGCGCTTACACGACACTGAGGACAATTGATGGCTGATCACTCGATTCAACCGGTCAAAATCGAAAGCGAAATGCGCGATGCCTACTTGAGCTACGCGATGAGCGTGATTGTGTCGCGGGCGCTGCCGGATGCGCGCGACGGGCTGAAGCCGGTGCATCGGCGAATCCTTTACGCGATGCACGATATGGGCATCCATGCCAACAGCGGGCACAAGAAAAGCGCCCGCATCGTTGGCGAGGTGCTAGGCAAGTACCATCCCCATGGCGACAGCGCTGTCTACGACACCATGGTGCGGATGGCGCAGGATTTCTCCATGCGCTACATGCTCATCGACGGGCAGGGCAATTTCGGCAGCATCGATGGCGATGGGGCCGCCGCCATGCGCTACACCGAGGCGCGGATGGCTGAAATCGGGGCTGAATTGCTGGTCGATATCAACAAGGAAACAGTTGAATTCGTCGATAACTTTGATGGATCGCTGCGTGAGCCGGCTGTCTTGCCATCCCTCATGCCAAATTTGCTGGTCAATGGGGCATCGGGCATCGCGGTAGGCATGTCCACCAATATCCCGCCACATAATCTGACTGAGATTTGCAACGCCCTGGTCTACTTGCTTGAGCATTGGCAGCGGCTTGACGAGATCAAAGTCGAAGAGTTAATGCGATTCGTCAAAGGTCCCGACTTCCCGACCGGCGGCGTGGTTTACAAGATGCGCGGCGGCGAAGACATGCTGCGCACGGCGCTGGCGACCGGGCGGGGCAAAATCACCCTGCGGGCGAAAGTGCATATTGAAGACATGGGGCGGGGCAAATCCCGGATTATCGTTAGCGAGCTGCCTTTTCAAACCAACAAGACAACACTGATCGAACGAATCGCCAGCCTGGTCAGCAGCGGCAAACTCGAAGGCTTGGCTGACCTGCGCGATGAATCCGACCGGCAAAATCCAGTGCGACTGGTGATCGAATTGCAGCGGGGCGCCGCCGTGACCGATGTGATGAACCAGTTATTTAAGCTAACGCCGCTGCAGACCACATTTGGCATTATCATGCTGGCGCTCGTCGATGGGCAACCGCGGACGCTCACCCTAAAACAAGCCCTTCGGGTATATCTTGAGCATCGACTTGAAGTGATCCAGCGCCGCAGCGAATTCGATCTGGCGCGGGCGAAAGAACGGGCGCATGTGCTGGCCGGCTTGATCATCGCCCTGGATAATCTGGACGCCGTTATCAAGACGATTCGCCGGTCTCGCAGCAGTGACACCGCGCGCAAAAACCTGGTGAAGAACTTCAAGGTAAGCGAATTGCAGGCGCAGGCGATTCTGGAGATGCCGCTGCGGCGTCTGGCTTCATTGGAGATTCGGAAGATCCGCCAGGAGCATAAGGAAAAATTGAAGCTGATCCAGTCCCTTGTGGGCTTGTTGGCGAGCCCGCTGCAGCAGCGGCAGAAAATCGCGGCAGAAGTCGCCACTGTCCGCGATACATACGGCGATGCGCGGCGCACGATCATCGCCGAGGGCGAGGCGACCGGCTTAAGCCAAGCCGATTTCCTGGTGCCAGAAGCAAAAACCGTGGTCATGCTCAGCGTGAAGGGCGGCTTAGGGCGGACATCGCTAGATGAAGCGCCCCGAGTAACTACCACAACCAAATCGCCACCGCGCCTGCTCCAGCATAGCACCACGGCGCATGCGCTCTACCTGTTCGCCGATGATGGATTCTGCGCATCCTTGCCAGTACAGCAGATTCCGCCAGTGGCCGCGGCCGCGCTCGGGACGCGATTCAGTGACCTATGCCCGCTCAACAAGCGGCGTAAGATCGCTTCCTTTCTTTGCCTGCCGCTTGAACTGGCAAATGGCTTCATTTGTTTTGTGACAGCCGCCGGTTTGGTCAAGCGCTTGCGCATATCCGAATTACCCGGTGTGATGTCCCGCGAATTTCGGGTGATGAAGCTGGCGGATCGCGATCGGATAATTGATGCGCTGTTCTGCCAAGGCGGGGCAGACCTCATGCTGACGACAGCACGTGGTTACGCCATCCGCTTCAACGAGAACGATGTCCGAGCGACGGGATTGAATTCGGGCGGCGTGCGCGGGATGCGGCTGGCAGTAAAAGGCGACCGGGTGGTGGCTGCTTCCCTGGCTGAGGCTGGCTTGTACGCCTGGAGCATCAGCAGCGACGGCAGCGCCAAGGCATCGCGCATAGATGAATATAAAACGCAAGGGCGCGGCGGCAGCGGCGCTATATCGATGCGGCGCGAAGCGGGCGAACCAGATCTTGCCGCGGCGACCGTTGGCAACCTCGACGATCATATCCTAATCTTGACCAACAAGCGCAAAGCCAAGCCTGTTTCACTTGGCTTGGCAAAGATCATCAAGCGGGCGGGAACAGGCGGCAGCCCCATGATCAGCCTGCGAGAAAAAGAGCGAGTCATCGGCATCACCCGCTACCGACCCCGAATCGAAGCCGAGGGCGCCCCGCCAGCGACGCATCCCCCCACATCAGCGGCTGAAAGCGGGTCCCATGAACCGGTGCCACAGCAGTACAAATTGAGCATGGAAGAGATTGAGTTGCTGCTGGACGAGGCGGATAGCGCCGACGGCTCGAATAACCGCGCTAACGCAAATGGCTCGGACCCAAGCCCGCGCGCTGACGATTAGCCAAGGCTTCCAGTTCATCATCGTATTGTGGCGCCATCAGCCGCCAATCGAAGCGCGAAATCTTATCCCGTAGCGCCGTCAAATTCAAATCCAGTTCCTTGCCAAGATGGTATCGCAGTTGGGCGGTCAGCCGGTCAGCTTGATAGAGGCAAGCTGCTTTGAGCGCCTTAGGAATCAGGTTAGGATAATTGAGTCGGTCGGGCAAGATGGGCATACAGCCGCAATAGATCGCCTCGCAGACCGACACGCCGAAAAACTCCTGAATCGCCGTGCTAATCACATAATCCGCCCGCCACAAAAGCCGCGCATAATCGGCGAATGAATCGACGTAGCCAAACTGAAGGATGCGATCGCCCAGCTTTGCTTTCACCTGCTGGAAGGCAACTGGCATCTCGCCGTAGCCTTGGCCCGTGATTGCCAGCTTGAAGTCGTAGCCCGCGTCAGCCAGTTCGATCATACTTTGCACAAAGGTCGCCGGGTTCTTGTCATGCTCCCAGCGGTGATTCCAAAGGATGATGGGAGCTTCATCATTGGCCGCCGGCGCGCGAAACTCATCCAAGCGCCCCAAGTCAATGCCAAGCGGCAGCGCGCTTGATTTTGCGCGAATCTCGTCAACTGTCTGAAGCTCATTATAATCGGCGAAGTGTTTGAGCATACGCGGCAGTTTCGCCATGAAATCATCCAAGTGAAACTGACTGTTGAAGAAGTTGGCGTCGGCGCATAGCGCGCTCACGTAATTGATGAATCCGTAACGCCAGCCATGATTTTGGCGGCGGCTCTGCGGATAAGACAGTTGGTTCTCGTGGAAATACATCGCAACCGGCACCTCAGCCAGGCGCGAGCGAGCCAAGGCGCGGAAAACCGAGAGGTCAATCATGCTCGATGCCAGTATCAGGTCCGGCTTGCCGTCCAGCAGGCGGGCGAATGTGATAGCGGCGCCCTGCATGCGCCACTTCCAGAATTGGGCGGGCATGGTAACCAGCTCGATATCATGGCGAGAGAAGGCGCGGTAACCATCAGCCCAGGCTTTGTGGCTGCCGCCGTAATAAGATTCAAGCAAGGCGATGCGCATTTCCTAGCCAGTGCCGCTATCTTTCATTCTGTCAAATCAATCATTAGCTATTCCTCATCAAACAGGGCTTCATGATTGGTTGCGGCGGCGCGCCTCGACCACGTTGGGCACCAGGTCGATCTTGGAGAGAATGCGGGTGAGCTGCTGGTTATTGGCGATTTCAAGCTGCAAATTCAAGGTCGCGATATGCTGGCGCGTGTTCACTTCGACTGAGGCAATGTTCACATTTTCTTCGGCGATGATGGTACTAATCTCGCGCAGCAGTCCTTCACGGTCGAAGGCAACTACCTCAACCGGCGTCAGATAGCGCAGCTCATCTTCTTCCGTGCCCCAAGCGACATCAATGAGGCGTTCGGTTTCATGCATGGCAAGCATATTGGGGCAATCCCTGCGATGCACGGTTACGCCGCGCCCACGCGTGATGTAGCCGATGATGACGTCGCCAGCCATCGGGCTGCAGCAGCGCCCCAAGTTGACCAGCAAACCGCCAGCCCCCATAATGCTGACGCCCTTGGCGATGCTGGCGCTCCTCGGCTTGGAACGGGGCTTTAACAGCTCTGCTTCGCTGACATTCTCAGCTGCTTTCCGCCGTTCATCCTCGAGCACGCGGTTGGTGATCTGCGAGCCAGTTACATCGCCGGCGCCAATCGCGGCGAGGAAATCATCCAACTTGTCAAAATTCAGCAAGCGCGCGACCGAGTCAAAGGTAACTTTCTCCAGCACACCGAGGCGTTTTAACTCGCGCTCCAGCACTTCGCGGCCCATGACGATATGTTTATCGCGATTCTGCTTGCGCAGCCAATGGCGGATCTTGGTGCGGGCGCGGTTGGTGACAGCGTAATCGAGATCAGGGTTGAGCCAATCCATGCTAGGTCCGCCGCGCTTGGCGGTCAAGATCTCGACTTGGTCGCCCATTTTCAACTTGTAATTGAGCGGCGCTAAACGCCCGTTGACCTTGGCGCCGCGGCAGCGATTGCCGATATCCGTGTGAATATGATAAGCGAAATCGATGGGCGTCGCCCCGACTGGCAAATCAATGATGTCGCCGTTGGGCGTCACGCTGTAGACCCGGTCCTGAAAGACTTCCGACTTGACGGTATCGACAAATTGCGAGGCGTCGTTCACTTCCGGCCCAAATTCCATCAGCCGGCGCAAAAAGGCGAGGCGCTGCTCAAAGGCTTGATCGTGCCCGTTGCCGCCCTCTTTGTAGCGCCAATGGGCGGCGATGCCATATTCAGCGTCTTCGTGCATCTCCCAAGTGCGGATTTGAATCTCGACGGTTTTGCCGGCGTCATCATGAACCGCGGTGTGTAAGCTGCGATAAAAATTGTCTTTGGGATTGGCGATATAATCATCAAATTCGCCGGGGATTGGGCGCCAGAGGTTGTGCGCGATGCCGAGCGCCAGGTAACACTCCTCCAAACTGTCAACCAGGACCCGCATGCCGCGGATGTCGTATATCTGTTCCAAGGGCAGGTCTTTCCTGGTCATCTTGTTGTAGATGCTGTAAATGTGCTTGGGGCGCGCGGTGATGGTGACATTCATGATACGGCTGGCATTTAACTCGCCAATCAGGCGGTCTCTAATGCGGGCGACGTAAGATTCACGATCGTCTCGCCTTTCAGCTAGCGCTTTGGCGATCGAGCGATAGGCCTCGGGATTGAGATAGCGAAAGCTGAGATCTTCCAGCTCCCACTTCAACTGCCATATGCCGAGCCGATTGGCCAGCGGCGCGAAGATGTCCATCGTCTCTTGCGCCACCGTTCTTTGTTTGTCCCGCGGCATATAGCCGAGCGTGCGCATGTTGTGCAAGCGGTCAGCCAGCTTCACCAGCACCACCCGCACATCATCGCCCATCGTCAGCATAATCTTGCGGATATACTCCATTTCCCGGTTGACGGCGCTGGAGCGGCGCGTGTTGCCCGCGGGCGATACATTCTTGATGGGCAGATTCTTCAGCTTAGTAAGGCCATCAACCAGCTTGGCAATGGTGCTGCCAAATTCGCCCCGCAGCGCATCGATCGTGACATCGCTGTCTTCAGCGACATCGTGGAGCAAGCCCGCGGCGATGGTCTCGGAGTCTAATTTCATCTCGGCTAAGATGCTGGCGACGGCGACGCAATGGGTGAAATAGGGCTCGCCGGATTTGCGCTTTTGGCCGCTGTGTGCGGCTTCTGCCCGGTGATAGGCGGCGGCGATAAGGTCGGCTTCTATTGGCTTGATTTCAGGCAGCGAGTTCAGCAGGGATTCGAGGTCGCGGGGGTAGACATTAGTCGAAAGCAACATCAATCATTCACCTAAAACCTTTGCGCCTAGCTTAACATATTCTGCTTTAGTTGTCGCCAAAAAAGGGCAATCGCCAAGGCAATGGGAGTGCGTAATTGAGTGGATATGCAAGCCAATTCCCTGGCGCTGGAACGCCGGTTTTCGCTGACGCCACGTCAACCGCTGACCTTTTGGCGCAAGAAGGCTTCGATGAAATTATTGAGCGCGCCATCCAGAACAGCGCTTGTATTGCCCATCTCAACGCTGGTTCGGTGGTCTTTCACCATTTGGTAGGGGTGGAGCACGTATGAGCGAATCTGGTTGCCCCAGCCAGCGTCGACATTTTCCCCTTTCAGCTGCGCCATTTCCGCTTCTTGTCGGGCGCGCTCCATTTCAAAGAGGCGCGCTTTGAGTATCTGCATGGCGCGGTCACGATTCTGTGCCTGGCTGCGCTGATTCTGGCACTGTACGACGACCCCGCTGGGCAGGTGGGTGATGCGGACGGCGGTGTCATTCTTCTGCACGTGTTGGCCGCCGGCGCCGCTCGCGCGGAACGTATCAATGCGGATGTCTTTGTCCGACACTTCAATTTCGATGTCGGTCTGAATATCGGGCCATAGCTCAACTTTGGCGAAGGATGTATGACGGCGGCGGGCGCTGTCAAAAGGGCTGAGGCGGACGAGGCGGTGCACGCCTTCTTCGCTCTGCAGATAACCAAAAGCGTATTCGCCCTTGACGCTGACTGTGACGCTCTTTAAGCCCGCCTCGTCGCCGCCGCTTCGGTCTAGGATCTCGGTCTTATATCCGTTCTGCTCCATCCAGCGCAAGTACATGCGCTCGAGCATTTCCGCCCAATCTTGGGCATCAACGCCGCCGGCGCCCGCATGTATGGCGAAGATAGCGTCTTCGCTGTCATAATCGCCGGAGAGCATAGCCTGCAGCGACATCGCCTCGACGATAGCACGCAAGGCGTCGGTTTCGCCCTGCAGCTCCACCTGCATATCAGCGTCGGCGATCTCAGCCAACTCCAGGGCGTCCGCGATGCGCAGCGCCAGCGCGCGCCATTTATCGACCAGCGCCTTCAAATTCGATAGCCGCTGCATGGTGCGCTGCGCCGCGTCGGGCTCGTTCCAGAAGTCGCCCTGGCTGGCTTCTTTTTCGAGGGCGTCGATTAACAGCGCTTTGCCGGCGATATCGATGCGCCCCATCAACTCGTCAATCTGGGATTTGAAATCTGAAAGCTGGCTTATGATAGGGTCCATAATGGATCTGGGCGGGCGCCCGGCTTAGCCTTTCTGGCACGCAGCCAGCTTCTGCCTATACATTTCATACATGAACAGCGCGCCACTCACGGATACGTTTAATGAGTCGCTCACCGCGCCCTCCATCGGAATGCGCGCGATGTGGTCGGCACAGTCAAGCCAAGCTCGCGGCAGACCTCGGTCTTCGCTTCCCAAGGCAATCGCTGTTTTTGAACGGAAGTCCAGGTCGTAGACCCGACGCTTGCCAGCGTCAGCGGCGGCAACAATCTTAAAGCCTTCACTTATGAGAAAGCCGAGCGCCTCTTCGCTGCTCAAGCGATAGACAGTGTCCAGAAAACAGGCGCCAGTGCTGGACCGAATGATATTTGGATTATAGAGGTCAAGCACGGTATCGACTAGTATGACCGCGTCCATGCCGGCTGCGTCGGCAGTGCGCAGCAGCGCGCCGATATTGCCGGGCACCTGCAGTTCGATCAGCAAAATTGCCTGCTGGATTTCCTGCGCCTTCAACTGCGGCAGTTTCTTCGCCGGTTTGCTGTGTAAGACGGCGATGATGTCGGCCGGATTCTCGCGGTAGCTAATGCCTTTGAATAAGCTCGGCGTCACCAGTTGCGCCTCAATGTCATCGAAGCCATCGAAGTGCGGCGCTGGGTCGAAGCCGCGGCAATGCAGGAGGAAGTCTATTTCGTAACCCTGCCGCAAAGCCCGCTGCAAGTCGCGTTCATAATCGATGACGAAACGCCCTTCCCGCTGGCGCCCGCGTTTGCTGCGCAGCGAATTGACGAGCTTGATTTTGCTATTCTGGGCGCTGGTGATTGGCAAGGGGGCGCTCAACCGGCTCAATCGTCTTCATCGTCGAAGAGGCTCTCGACGAAAAATTCCGGCGTGAATAAGACCAGATCGTCAATGCCTTCGCCCAAGCCCAAGTAGTGGACCGGCAGTTTGAGATCGTTGAATATCGAGAAGACCATGCCGCCTTTGGCTGTGCTATCCAGTTTGGTGACGATGACGCCAGTAACGCCCGAGGCTTCGCCGAAGCTCTTGGCTTGCTCAATCGCGTTCTGGCCCGTGGTGCCATCCAGCACTAGCAGAACTTCGTGCGGCGCGTCCGGCGCCACCTTGCCCGAAACTTCGCTGATCTTGGTCAACTCTCGCATCAGATTATAATTGTTCTGCAAGCGGCCCGCCGTATCGATGATGAGAATCTCGTAGCCCCGTGATTGGGCGGCGACGGTGGCGTCAAAGACGACGGCGCCAGGGTCGGAGCCGGGCCGGTTGGCGATGACGGGCACATCGATGCGCTCGCCCCAGGTTTGAAGCTGCTCGATGGCGGCGGCGCGGAAGGTATCGCCGGCCGCTATCATGACTTTGCGCCGGGACAAATTCTTTAAACGGTGCGCCATCTTGGCGATGGAGGTCGTCTTGCCCGAGCCATTAACACCGACCACGAGAATAATCGACAGCTCACGACCGGTGATATTCATCGCCGGCGGAAATTCCAGCAAGCTCGCAAGCGATTCTTTCAGCGCACCCCGCAATTGAGCCGACTTGGTGAAGCCTTCAGCGCGGACGCGGCTCTGCAATTCATCAATCACCTTGACAGTGGTGTTGAAGCCGACATCCGCCTGGATGAGAAGCGTTTCCATTTCCTCCCAGGTGTCCTCATCAATCTCGGTATTGCCGAGCATCTGCGAAATTCGGCCGAAGAAGGACTGGCGCGTCTTCGATAGACCGCGGCGGAAAATGCTCAAGTGGCTGCTCCTGTTTCGCTGTACAATAGAATGCCATTATACAAGCTCCGAGAATAGCGGACAATGCAAGGTCGTGAGCTTGATAATCTTGCTGTATAATAATTGTTGTGTAGGGATCGCAGGCTGAAGGTGATTTCGGTGGAAACCATATCCTCAGAAATGTCGCAAGCCTCGGACGAATACCCAGTTATCGTTTGGCTTGATGGATCGCTTTCCAACCCGCATTGGCTCTTGGATCGGGCTGAGATGGTGCTCGGGCGAGAAGAAGGCTGTGACATTGTAATCCCGGTGCGGCAAATCTCGCGGAAGCATTTGCGCATCACGGTCGATGGCGGAAGCGCTGTCATCGAAGACATGGGCAGCAAGAATGGCACCTGGGTCAACGGCCATCGCTTGACGGACTTGCGAGAGCTGGAAGACGGCGACGAGATTCGCATCGCCAAAGATATCCGCCTGCGCTTTGTTGGCTCCGGGGCGACGGCGCCATCAACCACCCGCGTCCTGCCTGATGCGGTCCCGTCGAGCGCCATGACTGGTTTGCGCATGCGCCTCGACCCCGAAACGCGCGAAGTGCATATCAAAGATGAGATTATTGACCCGCCGCTGAGCTTGCCGCAATATCGCCTGCTGGAGGTATTATTCGCTGGCCAAGGCGGTATTTGCAGCCGCAACGCGGTCGTGGACGCCGTTTGGCCCGATACCATGGGCGCGGGCGTTAGCGAGCAGGCGATTGACGCGCTGGTACGGCGTCTGCGCGATCGCTTAGCCGAGGTTGATAGCGAGCACCACTATATCGTAACCGTGCGCGGGCATGGCTTTCGGCTGAATAACCCGCAGGAAGAACCCGCTGAATGATTTATCAAGACCTGCTGGACAAGGGCGCGCTGGCGCAGTACGCCGCCGCCTTGAATGCTCGCGCCGGCCGGGCGGGGGGCTACCTCAGCGCAGACGAATTGCGCGACCGCATCCTGCAATCAGGGGGGCGTTGCGAATGGTGCGATGCCAGTCTGGTAATGGCTGAGTTTGAGCTGGATCATATATTGAGCTTGAAGCGCGGCGGGCGCAATGTGGCGGCGAATTTGGCAATGTCTTGCCCCGATTGCAACCGGCGCAAAGGGCAGAAGCATCCAGCGCGCTTTGCGGCTGAGATACTGCGGGAGACGGGGCGCAAGACGCAGCTCATCAGCCGCTTGTTTGCCCGTTACGCCATCGAACCAGCGCAGCAAATGTCGCTCTTCGCCGACCACCAGCCGGCTGTATCAACCGCAATCGACGCCGATGCGGAGCTGAACGAAAGACCGCCCTACAACTGGGCGAACTAAGGCAGCAACATAAGGGAGACCCCATTTGGAGCCATCCAGCGGACATATCGCTGCAGCCGACGCGCCTGCCGCAAATGACAACGAAGCCGCTTGGCGCAAAGCATTAGCCCTTTGCGGGAACCGCGCCCGGCACGGCGCCGCCTCCCCGAAAGCAAAGGACCCACCGGAAAAGCAGGTAAACGCCCTCAGCTATACTGTCAAGCAAGCGGCGAAGCTGGTCGGTGTAAACGCCGAGACCATGCGAAAAGCGGCGGCTGAACTGGCGCTGGATAGCTTCCTTGACCCGCGCGGCAAACTTCGCTTCCCCGCTCATACCTTGATGCCAACCGCTGCCGACCCCGACTTGCGCGAAATGATCGCCGGTTATGAGCGGCTGCGCCCCAGTGACCTGCGCGCCGTGCTCGATATGGACCAGCGCCGCCTAGAGCGAGCCATCCGAGAAGCGGGCATCGCGCCTAAGCGCATGATCTGGCGCGACCTGCGCGGGCTCTGGACGCTGCCAGAGACTTACGCCGAATACAAGCGGATGCGCCGCCAAAAGGAGCAAGACGGCGATCGAGACAAGCGAAAGCGAGGGCGCGGCGGGCGCGCCAGAGCCGGCCGAAAACGCCAGGCAGAAACGCGCCTGCGCAACCGGCTGATTGATGCCTTTCCCAAATGGAGCAGTGAGTATCGTCATCAACAGCAGCTCTACATCCATATTGGCGAGCCGAATAGCGGCAAAACGCATGAGGCTTTAGAAGCGCTGAAAGCGGCTGGCTCTGGCTGGTACTTGGCGCCGCTGCGGCTTTTGGCATACGAGGTCTTTGATCGCCTCAATGGCGCGGGCGTCGCCTGCAATCTCTTGACCGGCGAAGAGTATATCCCGGTCGAAGGCGCGCGCATCACAGCCGCCACCATCGAGATGTTCAATGCGACGAAAAGTGGCGCCTGCGTGATCATTGACGAGGCGCAAATGCTCGCCGATGCCGATCGAGGCTGGGCTTGGACGCGCGCCCTGATGGAATCCGCGGCGCCAGAAATGCACATCATCGGTCCCCCAACCGCCCGAAACTTGATTCAAGTGCTGGCAGCCGCGGCGGAGATTCCCTGCCAAGTGCTGGAGCACCAGCGATTGGCGCCAATCGCGCTGGCACAGCGGCACTTTACCTTGGAGGCGCTGCCGGCGTCGACAATTCTGGTGGCTTTCACGCGGCAAGGCGTGCTGGATCTGAAAATGACACTCGAGCGGCTGGGACGAACCGTTTCAGTCGTTTACGGCAGTCTGCCACCGGAAGTGCGGCGGCGGCAAGCCGATCGATTCGCGGAAGGCGAGACGGAAATCTGCGTGGCAACCGATGCCGTGGGCATGGGGCTGAACTTGCCGGCCGATGTTGTCTGCTTCTACGAAGTGGAGAAATACGACGGTAAAAGCGATCGGCAGCTGTATCCGAGCGAGGTCCACCAAATCGGTGGACGCGCCGGGCGCTTTGGCATGTCCACAACCGGGTTAATCGCCGCGACCAACCGACAGGACCTGGATATCATTCATAAGCTCTATGCCCAGACGCCGGCCGAGCTGAGTTTCGCCCGCGTCGCGCCAACTGCCGACGACTTGAGCCTGCTGCCCGGCAGCCTAGCCGATCAATTGACGCAATGGGCGGAGCTAAAATCGATCCCGGCTGAGCTGCGCGCGGTCATCACCACCGCCGATATGGACGAGCGTATCGCACTGGCGAAAATGCTTTCCGATGATGTTATCAAGAAGCTGGGGCTGGCAAGCGCGCTGCAATTGGTCAACGCGCCGACGCGCAAGCTGACACGCCCCTACTGGCTCGACTGCGCTTACATGATCTTAGAGGGTCATCAAATCCCACTGCCGCCCGCTGCGCCCGCGCCAATTAACGATGGCGGCGATCTAGAAGCGACCGAGTTTTCAATCGCTTCCGCCGATATCTATCTGTGGCTCTCGCGGCGAGCGGAATTCGCCTCCAACTGTGAAGCGCATGTACAAGTGCGCGAAGAGCGGCGCGAATGGTCGCTTTCGATTGATGAGGCGCTGCTGCGGAACTTGAATGTTGCGCGGCGCTGCCGGACTTGCCGCGCGCTGCTGCCTTCCCGTCATCGTTTTCGCATCTGCGACAAGTGCTTCAAATCCAGGCGCTTTTGAGGGCAAGACTTTTAAGCGCTATCGGCTGAGAAAAGAACCGAGTCGGGCAGCCCATCTGCCTCAATCTGTTTGAGCGCGGCGCGGGCGGCATCTTGGGCGGCTGCTCGCTTGCTTCCCCCGCTTCCGCTGCCGATGAGTGTATCCCCGATTGCCACTTCCACCCGAAATTCCTTGGCGTGCTCCGGTCCATCGGCGCCGGTGATGCGGTAATCAGGCGTGACGTTGAGGCGCGCCTGGATGCGCTCTTGAAGCTCGCTGCGCGCATCAATGTGCAAACCCTTTTCGATGATGTCAGCCAGCAAATCAAGCAAGGGCGGCACGACAAAGCCGACTACCGCGTCCAAGCCCTGATCGATGTAGATAGCGCCGACGAGCGCTTCAAAAGCGCGGCAGAGGATGGTCAAACGGCCCCGTCCCCCGCTGCGTTCTTCGCCATGCCCAACTCGCAGATATTCGCCCAGGCGGCAATTCAGGCCCAGCCGCGCCAGTGACTCGGTCTTGACCAGGGCGGCGCGCAGCTGGGTCAACTCGCCTTCGTCCACCGCCGGGTACTTGCGATAGAGCAAGTCGGCGACGATGAGATCCAGCACGGCATCACCGAGAAATTCAAGCCGCTCGTTGTCGAGCGCATCATCATATTCATTTACGAATGAGCGATGCGTGAGCGCTTGCGTCAGCAGTTTGGGGTCATTGAAACGTAAGCCCAAGCTCTCGCCGAGCGCCGCGGAGGCGTCCTTCGTCTTCCTCATGGCTCAACCTGGTCGCTTTTATTCGGGCGATAATCGCCTTCGATCCAAGTTTCGCCATCGCCGCCAAGCTCTTTCTTCCATACCGGGACGATTTCCTTCAGACGATCAATGCCATAGCGAGCGCCTTCAAAGCAGCCATCATCCCGATGTGGCGACGAGCAGGCACAGAGGACCGTGTTCTCGCCGACTTGCAGCCGGCCAATGCGCTGCACGATGGCAATGCCTTCGATCTTGCCCCAGCGCGCGCGGATTTCCACCGCTACCTGTTTCATTTTCGCCAGCGCCATCGGCTCGTAGGCTTCGTATTCGAGGTAGGCTGTCTGTGGCAAATGACCATCTTTGGCGGTCCGCCCGCGGACGATGCCAGTGAAGAAACAGACGGCGCCAGTGCCTTCGGTGGTGATGGCGGCGACGATCTCATCGTGGTCGATTGGCGCGCGCGGAAGGCGAAATAAGTTCGGGCGCCGCGCCTGCTCGCCCGAGCCTCCGCTTACCGGCGGGAAGAAAGCCACTTCATCGCCATCTTTCAGGCGGTCATGCTCGAAGGCGAATTCTTCGTTTATCGCGGCCAGGGAGACGCGCAAATGGTCGGACCCGGCTGGGTAACGCGTGCTTAGCTCCCGGCGCAGCGCAGCGATGCTGTCGATCGCCTCATCACAATCGAGCGTAATTTGACGAGAACCAATGCAACCACGCAGGGTGGCAAAAAAGAGCACGGTGATTCGCATAAGCGCCTCTAATCTTCCACCATATAATTGCCGCGAGTTCCGCCGCGCTTTTCCAGCAAGCGGATATTGCATAGGCGCATTTCGCGATCGACTGCTTTCGCCATGTCGTAAATCGTCAGCGCCGCCACGGTAACCGCGGTGAGCGCTTCCATCTCGACGCCGGTCTTCCCGCTGGTTGTGACGCTCGCCGTAATTTCGACGGCAGAATCGGTCTCATTGAGGCACAGGTCAAGCCCGATTTTCTCCAGTGGCAGCGGATGACAGAGCGGAATCAGCTCGGCGGTTCGCTTGGCAGCCATAATGCCGGCGATGCGCGCGGCGGAGAGCACATCGCCTTTTTTGATATCGCCCTCACGGATGAGCCGCAGGGTTTCTGGCTTCATCGTGACTGCTCCGGCTGCGCGCGCGCGCCGCTGGCTGATGGGCTTGCCACCGACATCAACCATATCGGCTCGTCCATGCTCATCAAGGTGGGTCAGTTTCTTGTCGGCGGTCATGGATGAACTCTTGCGCTTTCTTCACGAGCAGCCAGGGCAGGCTGGGCAATGAGGACTAGGGCAGCCAGGCGAATCAGACTGATGAAAGCTCTGGGATTGTTCCGGTCCAATTTCAGCAAGGCGCTTAATCGCCCCGTTCCAGCCAATCAGCCAAGCATTGCGCCGCTGAATCAATATCCAACTCATCAACATTATGCCACAGAATGCCATTGTCGTGCCCACGGAACCAGACATCCTGCTGGCGGATGAATTCGTGCGTGCTGTATTTGCTGCGCTCGATGGCCTCTTCCAGCGGACTGCCATCCAGCAAATGGGCGGCAATCTCCAGGTAACCGAGCCCGCTCATAGAGGGCAAGCGGCGGCTGTAACCCATATCAAGGAGATGGGCGACTTCTGCTACCAGCCCAGCCTCAATCATGGCGTCGACGCGGGCATCGACGCGCGGGTACAGCACCGAGCGTGGCAACTGGAGCCCCAGCCGAAAAATGCGATAAGGCGGCGCTCGTTTCGCTTGCAAGGTGCTGATGGGCAAACCCGTCAGCAGCTGCACTTCCAAGGCGCGGATCACACGCCGCATATTGTTTGGGTGAATGCGCTCGGCGGCAATCGGGTCAACCGCACGCAGGCGCTCATGCAGCGCAGCGCGTGAGGTTTCGCCGGCGAAGCGCTCCAGCTCGGCGCGCAGCTCTCGATCTGGCGGCACGCGCGGGATTGACCAGCCTTCCTCCACTGCGGAAATGTACTGCCCGGTGCCGCCCACCAGCAAAGGAATCTTGCCGCGTTGATGCAGCGCGTCAATGGCTCGATAGGCAGCATCCTGATATTCAGCCAAGCTCAGATTGTAATCCGGCGCGGCGATATCAATCAGATGGTGGGGGACCAGCGCCCGCTGTTTCACCGTCGGTTTGGCCGTGCCGATATCCATGAATTGGTATATCTGACGGCTGTCGGCGCTGACGATTTCACCAGCGAGGCGGCGCGCCAGCTCGATTGCCATGCTGGTCTTCCCGACGCCGGTGGCGCCGAGGATGATGATGAGCGGGGGCGCGTCACCAGTCAAATGCGTCCTCCACGTGGTCGATTCGCGGTCGCCCGCCGGCCTTTATCGCGATGGCGATGACATCGATGCGCCACAGGCTCTCGGTATCGATGTCATGGTCCTGCAAGTACTGATAAATCGCCTTCAACATGCGTTCCTGCTTCGCTGGGGTAACTGCCTCAAGAGCCGGCTCGGTGCTGGCGCCGCGGCGGGTCTTCACCTCGACGAAGACGATGCGGTCATCATGCTTGGCGACAATGTCAAGTTCACCGAAGGCGGTCGCCCAATTGGCGTCGAGAATGCGATAGTCTTTGGCGCGCAGGTAATCCCGCGCGATCTTTTCACCAGCCGCGCCTGTTCGCATGCTATGCGTCATCAACTCTCAGCCTGCCACTATGGGACAATGATAGTATAGACGATGATGCGCTTTATTGCTCTGGGCTAGCATGAGCCCAGTGTTGCAATTGTCGGTTTCTCCGCTAACATCCCGTTGCTTGGGAAAGCTCATGCCGGCTCGATAGAAGCTGATAAAATCAGGGTTGGGTGCCGCTGCCGGGTCACCGGCTCTGTGGTGGCTGCGCGCCTGTCATGGCATCGCTTTCATATTTGACGAGAAGTTAGTTTACGAGGGAGCTGAAACGGATTATGGACATAAATACGACGGTCACAGTCGCGGCTGTGGCCAGTGTCGTCGGCTTGCTGTTTGCGCTTTATCAGCGCAGCTTTGTATTGTCGCAAGACGAAGGCTCCGAGCGAATGAAGCAAATCGCGGCCGCAATTCAACGAGGCGCGCAAGCCTTCCTCAGCCGCGAATATCGGGCGGTTGCGGTCCTGGTATCGATAGTGGCGGTTGCGCTGGTGGCTTTGAGCCAAGTCCCGGGTTCTGGTATGTCGATCTTGACGGCAGTGGCTTTTGTCGTTGGCGCGCTAGCTTCCGGTTTGTCGGGTTATATCGGCATGTACATCGCAGTGCGCGCCAATGTGCGGACGGCGCAAGCCGCGTCGCAGAGCCTCAACATGGGCTTGCGGGTGGCTTTCGCCAGCGGCACTGTGATGAGCACAATGGTCGTTTCGCTGGCGCTGCTGGGCATCAGCTTGTTATTCATCCTGTTCGTCAACCAGTTGGGCGATGCGGCGCAGGCGGCGTCGGCTTTGGCTGGCTTTGGCTTTGGCGGCACCTCGATCGCGATTTTCGCGCGTGTTGGCGGCGGCATCTACACCAAGGCGGCTGATGTCGGCGCTGATTTGGTGGGCAAGACCGAAGCAGGTATCCCCGAAGATGACCCGCGCAATCCAGCGACAATTGCCGATAATGTCGGCGACAATGTCGGTGATGTGGCTGGCATGGGGTCGGATCTTTTCGAGAGCTATGCCAGCTCGATCATCGCCGCGATATCGCTGGCGACGACTGCCGGCGTCTTCGTGGATGAGGGCTCGGTGGTAGCGGCGCAAGTCTTCCCGATTCTGGTGGCGACGGGGGGCTTAATCATCAGCATCATCGCCAGTTTCTTAGTGAAAACCGAGGAAGGCGCTGATCAAGAGCGCTTGCTAGGCAGCATTCGCACCGGCATCTACAGCGCCTCTGGCATGATCGCGGTAGTTATCATCGTACTTGGCTTGAGCTTGCCCTTCGGCGATAAGAATATCGGCGTGATCGTCGCTACCTTGAGTGGCTTGGTCGGCGGTGTGCTCATCGGCTATTTCACCGAGTACTTTACAGCCGATACTTACGGACCAACAAAAGCGCTTTCAGCCTCGGCTGAGGGCGGCGCCGGCATCGTTGTGATTCGAGGCTTAGCCCTGGGCATGATGAGCACGCTGGCGCCGGTTATCATCGTGGTTGTGGTGACGCTACTGGCAACCTCGCAGGCTGGCTTGTACGGGGTCGCGGTGGCGGCGGTAGGCATGTTATCAACCTTGGGCATCACACTGGCGACTGACGCCTACGGTCCAGTGGCGGATAACGCCGGCGGCATCGCCGAAATGTCGGATTTGCCGGAAGAAGTGCGCGACCGTACCGACGCGCTGGATAGCCTGGGCAACACAACCGCGGCAACCGGCAAAGGTTTCGCAATCGGCTCGGCGGCGATGACGGCGCTGGCTTTGACAGCCGCATTCATCACTGCCCTAACTGCTGGCGGCAGCACCGCCTTAGGCGCGGCAGTGAACCCGGCCGACCTGCTGCTGAATCCGCAATTTGTAACCGGGCTCTTCATCGGCGGCTTGCTGCCCTTCGTCTTCAGCGCGCTGACGATGGTCGCAGTGGGTGATGCGGCGCAGCAAATCGTCGAAGAAGTGCGGCGACAATTCCGCGAGATCGAAGGCATCATGGAGGGGACGGCGGAGCCAGATTACGAGCGCTGCGTCGCCATCAGCACCGACAGCGCCATCAGGCAGATGCTGCTGCCGGGCATCATCGCCGTTGGCGTGCCAGTGGGCATGGCGCTGCTGGCGGTAATCGGCAATGGCAATGTCTTAGGCGAATTCATCGCGCCGATTTCGCTGGTCGGTGTCTTGCTCGGCTCTTTGGTATCCGCCTTCATGCTGGCGGTGATGATGGCCAACGCTGGCGGCGCCTGGGACAACGCCAAGAAATACATCGAAGCCGGCAACCTAGGCGGCAAAGGCTCGGACGCGCACAAGGCGGCGGTGGTCGGCGATACGGTTGGCGATCCCTTCAAAGATACCTCCGGACCATCGCTGAACATTTTGCTGAAATTGCTGGCGATTGTATGCCTGGTGATCGCGCCGCTGATCGGCAACGCCTTTCCGCCGCTCTAAGGCGCAATGCCGCTCGCTGGCAAGTCTCATAAGGGATGTGAAAAAGAAAAAGGTCAACAGCATCAGATTAAGTCTGGTGCTGTTTTTGATTATGAATTGCGGCACATTTCTTAGCGCAATCGTATCGATAGACGAAAGGGTGTCCTGTGAAGTTTGAGCCTGACGGACCGCGAGGTTTGTATTTTGAGGAGTTCGAGCTTGGCGCGACGATGCGTACGCGCGGCCGCACGATCACCGAAGCCGACCTGGTAAGCTTCGCCGCTTTGACCGGTGATTACAATCCGATGCATACCGATGCGGATTACGCCAGGGATTCCTTCATGGGCCAGCGGGTTGCCCATGGTATGCTGACGCTGAGCTACGCGGTTGGCCAAGCCTATCAGCTGGGGATTCTGGAGCGCACCGTGCTGGGGTTCCGGAGCCTTGAAATGAAATTCAGCCGCCCAGTTTATATCGGCGATACCATTCATGCCGAGTTAAAAGTCAGCGAGACTAAGGCGGCGCGGCGGCTGGGCGGTGGCGTCGTCGTGCTGGAAACCCGTATCGTCAAAGGGGACGGCAGCATAGCGCAAAAGGGCAGCTTGACACTCTTGATGATGTCCAAGCCATAGCCCTTCTTAGCCCAGCGCTTGGCGCAGCATAGCCGCGGCCGCTTTGGCCGATAGCAGCTCATGTGGCAGCCCGCCACCGGGCAGGACTGCGCCGCAGACTTGATACAGATTCTCCGCATGGGGGCTGCGAATCTGTGGGCTCGCCAGCGCCGCCCGCCGACCCCGCGGCAATTCACCATATAATGCGCCGCGCCAGCCGCGCCCCAGGTCAGCGGGCTTCAACTGCTTTTCGACGCGAATCCGGTCGCGCAGGTTAAGCCCATATCGCCCTTGCAGGATAGTCAATATTCGGTCGCGGAGGACATCGCCCTCTGTCACCCAGTTGACGCGTTCCGACAATGGTGGCGCGCGCAGCGCAATCAGCCAATTCTCTTGGTTGAAGGGCGCGGCAAGCCCATCCGCCTTGCAGCTTATGCTCAGCGTCATGGTCGGGTCGTCGGGCATTATGGCGCGCCGAAAGATTTGATCGCATTCCAGTCTATCATCGTCGGAGAAGAAGACGTTCTGTTGCGCCAGTTGGGGGGAAACCCCGCGGATGCCAAGCAGCAGTAGAAAAGCCGAGCTGGACATTGGCCTCTGGACCAGGCGGCGCAGGGCAGGCGCGGAAACTGCCTCCTCCGGCAGCAAGTAGCGCGCGGTCGATATCGGGTCACTGGTGGAGATGACCGCGTCGGCGCTCAAGAATTCGCCGCCCGCTGCCAGCCTCACGCCGATCGCGCGCTTGCGCTCGATTTCGATCTGCTCAACTTGACAGGAGAGGCGAATGTTTACCTCGAATTCGGCCGCCAGTTTCGCCAGCGCCAGCGGCACCGCATAGACCCCGCCTCTTGGCTGCCACAAGCCATCATTCAAAAGGGTATGCGCCATTTCGCTGGCGGTCGATGGCATGGCAAAGGGGCTGCCACCGCTCTGGCTCGCGCAATGGGCAAGCACCCGCATGAGTTTCTCCGAACGGAGGAATCGGCTGCTGGCGCTGTATGCGCTGCGAAAGGGACCGGCGCGCAGCCAGCTTCCAAACAGCGATCCGATCGCTGCCCCGCGCTTGCCGAAGCCCAAACGCCGCCTGTCATGGATGCGGGCGGCGAATGCCAAAAACCGCAAGTAGCCGGCGACATCGCGCGGTTCAATCTGCGCAATCTCGGCGGCGGTTTTTGACCAGTCCCGGTATAGATTGAAGACCGTGCCATCGGGAAAGAAATAGCGCGTCTGTGGCTCAATCGGGCACCAGCTCAAGTAGTCTTCCGGCTCGCGACCAAGATCTTGCAGCAGCGCCATCAACTGGCGCCGAGCGGGAAACATTGGCGGGGCTATCGCCCAGCTGAAACCGCGGGCATGATACTCGCGCGCAATCCCACCGACCTTCGGACCCTCCTCCAATATGGTCACATCGTAACCAGCCTGCGCCAGCCGAATCGCCGCCGCCAAGCCACCGATGCTGGCACCAATGACGATGATGGACTTAGGCATGATGGCCGCTTTCGCAGCGCGCTTCTGTAAGCAGCCGCGGCTTAACTCGCAGCGCCGCTAATGCAAAGGCGGGGTTCCTAATCATGGAATGAACTCGGATTGCCGATAGGCAGGTGGGATTAAGATACAGCAACAGCTTCAGCTTGGCAAATCAGGCTGTGCTCGGGGCAGGGCACTCGCATCAAATTATTTTCGCCACAGAGACACAGAGCGCACAGAGATTTAATTCTATTTCCGGTAGAAAAAGGAGGCAATGTAGGGGCAATTGACGGTCAGTGTCGGCGGGTCAGTGTCTACGCGACCCTACGCGACCCTGTGAATCGCCCACAGATTATGCGCGATTTTATGGGCGACATACAATGTCGCCCATACATTTTGTAATTTTACGTGGCGAAAGACGCACAATGATTTTGATGCGATTGCCCTGGTGCTCGGGGCGGGGCACTCGCTTCAAATTATTTTCGCCACAGAGACACAGAGGGTCGGCAGACAATCACTGCACAGCGCCCTTGGCTTGCAGCGCCCGCCGCGCAGGAGCTAGCGACAGTTGTTGATCGCCTCGCGCAGAGAGGCAGCGGCGGCGGCTGGGTTTTCGCTGAAGATGATGCCGCGCGAAGAATTGATGATCAACCCCGCGCCCGCGCGGTTCAAGCCAGCCTCGACTACCGCTTTGATATTGCCGCCTTGAGCGCCGATGCCAGGAACGAGCAGAGGCATCTCGCCGGCGATGGCGCGAATCTGCGCTAATTCTTCCGTATTCGTCCCCGCTGCGACCAGCATGCAATTGCCATTGGCATTCCAGGCGCCAGCCGCCTTCTCGGCGACAATCTGCCACAGCGGGCGACCACCTACCAGCAAATTCTGCAGTTCGGCCGAGCCTGGATTTGAGGTGCGGCACAAGATGATGCAGCCCTTTTCGGCGTAATCGAAGAAAGGTTGCAGCGCATCGCGACCGAGATAGGGGTTGAGCGTGACCGCGTCGAAACCGAGCTGGTCGAAGATTGCCTGGGCGTAAGCGCCGCTGGTATTGCCAATATCGGCGCGCTTGGCATCGCTGATGAGCAAGATATCGGGCTGGCGCTGGCGCAAATAAGCCACCGATTGCGCTAACTGCCGCCAGCCCTCAGCGCCATTCGCCTCGTAGAAAGCCATATTGATTTTGAAAGCGGCGGCATATTCGGCGCTTGCGTCGATGATATGGCGGTTGAAAACCAGCTGAGGCGCATCCTGGTTGCGGAAGCGGCGCGGCAGCTTCCGCGCGTCGCTGTCTAGCCCGACGCACAGGAGCGTACGCGCGGCGTCGGCGCGAGCATTGTATTTTTCGATGGCATTCATCGGTCTTGCGCCGCCCAGCCGAAGGGATCGGCCTGCCAGCGGCTTATTGTGGCGGCTTGCTCGCCGCTCAGCAATTGCTCTCTCAGCGCCAGCTTCAGCAAAGTGTCGAAATCGGTCAGCGTATGCAGAGTGATACCAGCGCGTTCAAAAGCGCCCCTCGCCTCGCTGAAGCCGTAGCTGATGATGGCTAGCATATCGGTGACTTGAGCGCCCGCTGCCCGCAGCGCCTCAGCCGCCGAAAGGCTGCTGCCGCCAGTGCTAACAAGATCTTCCACCAGCAAGACGCGGCGTCCAGCCACTGCACCGCCTTCAATACGTTGGCTCCTGCCATGGCTCTTGCTCTCCTTGCGGATGAAGACCGACGGCGCCTTCATGAGGTAAGCCAGGGCGGAGCTGTGCGGCAAGCCACCAACCGCGACCCCGGCGATGAGGTCGAATTGTAGGCGCTTGGTCTCGATTAGTGATTTGAAGCCATTGATGATGACATGCCAAGCAGCCGGCTGATAAATCAGCTGCCGATTGTCAACATAAACCGGCGACCGAATACCGGACTTGAAGGTGATTGGCGCAGCGGGCGAGAAGCCAATCGCGCCAATATCAAGCAAGGCTTTCGCGCTGGACAGTTTCGTATTGGTAGCCATTTCTTGCCAGTTCATTTTCGATTAAGGCGGCGGCGAAAGGACCGCGATAGACCAGCGCCGACCAATATTGCGCTGCCTTGACGCCGAGCGCTTCGTATTTGCCTAGGCTGGCGCCGTCAAGGATGCCACCGCAGGCGATCACATCGACGGCGTAATCGTTTCGCTGCTTCTCGGCGAGCAGCTGCCGCACTGCCTGCAAAGCCGCCGACCGTAGCGCGCCGCCGCCGACCCCCGCCTGTACATTCTCGTCATCCGGGCTGGGCTGGGCCAAGGTATTGGTGGCGATGACCGCCTTGACGCCAAGCTCGTCAAAGACGCGCATCAATGCGCAATACTGTTTATCCGATAGCCCCGGGCTGACCTTGACCCAAAGCGGAATTTCAAGTTTCCACGCTCGCAATCGATTCAAGAATCCGGCGCAGAGCTGCCTCGCATTTGCCTCCAGCTGATAGGCTTGTGCGTCCTCATCAGTATTCGGGCAACTCAAGTTGAGCGTGAACCAGGATGGATGCAGGCTCGATTCAAGGAAGTATGTGAGCGATTCAAGCAGGTCCTGCTCTTGTACATCAATGTCCTGCGCTTCTGGCGTGACGGCAATGTTTATGCCGTATTCCTTTGGCAGAAGCCGCTTGCGTTGGCTGAGGAAAAGGGCGGCCGCCTGCGCCCCTGGGTTCGGAAGCCCAAAGCGGTTCTGAGTAGACTGAGTCTTCTCGTAGCGCCAGCTGACCGAGCCAGGGTTTCTGCTGCGCGGCTTCAACGTAAAGGAACCAAATTCAACTGGACCCAGGATAGCGGGAATAATTTGCCAGCCAGGGATCAGATTGTGGTCCGCTTCCTTGGCACTGCGAACCGCGGCCCCGCTATTATCAAACTCGTCGCCCTTTAGCAGGCCCGCAGCCAAAATCATCCGCTGAGAAAGGCGAACACCGCCCACTTCTGCCGGCCTCTTTGTAAATGTCAGCTGATGAAGAACAGAAGCAATCTTAATGGAAAGCGGGAATCTCTCAACGAAGCGCAGCCAACTTATTAGGCTGTCGTGCGCCTCTTGTGCCGGCCGGCGAAAAATAAAATGTCGATTTATATGTGGATACGCGGCGTCAATCAAGCCTAGTATCCAGGCTCTTGACCAAGGCATCAGGCAACAAAGCCAAACAAGTTTCGGCCAAAGCCTGGCTGGCTCAGAATGCGCTCGCCATCAAAAACTTTATGACCACGAATCCAAACTTCAATCACTTTGCCGGCAACGCGCATACCCTCAAAGGGCGACCAGCCGCATTTCGTCACAAGTTTCTCCCTTTCAACCACAGACGTATGATCGGTATCCACAACCGTATAGGTCTTGGGCAGCGGAGTGATCCGCCAGATGCGCTGGACGTTCAACGATAACATATCGCATGCCTTTTGCAATGGCAAGCGGCCCTCCTTGGCGGCTTGCATCATTAGGGGCAATGTCGTTTCCAAACCGGGTACGCCATACGCGGGTAGGGCGGACTCTTTCTCTTCAATTGTGTGCGGCGCATGGTCGGATTCGATGATATCAACGATACCCAGCCGAATGCCGCGCCAAAGCGCGCGCTGGTCGGATCGGCGCTTGAGCTCCGGCTTCATCAAGCCATAAGCTCCCAGAGCGGGCAAGTCGTCTTCGCACAAAAATAAATGATGAGGGCAGACGCCGACCGTTACCGGCAGCCCGTCTTGCTTCGCCTCAGTCAATAGTTTGATTTCGTATTCGCTGCTGATATGCAGAAAATGGGTTGGCTGACGATATTTGCGCACTAAGTCGAGGATATTGGCAACGGTCTCGCCCTCGGCGTGCACAGCAATCAAACGATTGGTGGTCCAGGCGCGGTAATGCCGCTCGCGCATGGCGCTGGATTGGATCAGCAGATCGCCGGTGGTAGAATTGTTGTACATTTTTAGCCCGCAGACACGGGCGGCAATGCGCTCGTATTCGGCGCTGTTATCAGCCTGCGAGGCGCCAAAATAGAGCCCCCAGTCACAGTGAGCCGCGCGATTTATGCGTCTCAGCTTGTCGCTCAGGCGGGCGTCGTCGATGGTCGATGGCGCGGTGTTCGGCATATCAAAGACGGCCCAGTATCCGCCAGCGATGGCTGCTTTTGTCTCCGATGCGAAGGTCGCTTTGTGAGACCAATCCAAATCCCGCAGATGGGTATGGGGGTCGATCATGCCGTGAATTTTGATTTGCGGCATCAGACATAAACCCCGCGCAAGACTTTGACCAGCAGCGCCATGCGCACAAACATCCCGTTCTCCATTTGTTCGAAGTATATCGAGCGCCGATCGCTGTCTAAAATGTCGTGATCTTCGCGCGTGCCCATCTCGTGTTTTCGCGGCAAGGGGTGCATCAAAATCGCATCGGCGCGCGCCCAAGACAAGACATCAGGCTTCATGATGAAACGGTCTTTGATGCGCTCGTACTCCGCGGCTTTGTCAAAGCGCTCTTCTTGTATGCGCGTCCAGTAGATGACATCGGATTCGGCAATGACATCCATTAGATTGTCGGTCTGGCTGACAGCAATGCCCTGCGATTGAACCAGGTTGGTAATTTCGCCTGGCATGGCGAGATTCTTTGGCGATACCAGGCAAAGGCTCACGTCGGCAGCGTCGTAATAGGCGATCAATTTCGCCAGCGAATGCACCGTGCGGCCATGCTTGAGATCGCCAACCAGGCTGATCGTCAGCCCATCAAGCGATTTCTTTTGGTCGAATATGGTAAAGATATCCAGCAGCGCCTGCGTCGGATGCTCGCCGATGCCATCGCCGCCGCTGATGGCGACAGTCGGGTTATCGATGCGCCCATTCAGCAGATCTAAGTAGTAGCCAGCCTCGTATGACGAGCCAATCTCCGGATGACGCAGAACAATCACATCGGAGTAGCAGCCAGTGGCGCGGATGGTATCGGACAGGTTTTCGCCTTTGTACATCGAGGAAAAGCGCACACCATTGCTGACGGCGATCACATCGCCGCCGAGGCGCCGCATCGCCGCTTGAAAGGACATATCGGTGCGGGTGCTGGCTTCAAAGAAAAGCGATGCCATCACCTTGCCGGCGCAGAGCTCGGTCAGGCCGCGGTCCTCCGTGCGGATGCGCCTGCGTATGGAGGTAGCGGCGTCAAACAAGATATCAAGGTCTGGCCGCTGAAACTGGTCGACAGAAATAATGTGCTTGCCCAGAAAGTCGCCATTGATTGCCTGCGGTTGATAATTGAAGGCGTGGCGGCTGATAGAAGATTCGCTATTTGCCTCGTTTGCCAATGGGACCTCCCGGTCTATTTTCTGTCAGTGCCTAATCTGTCTTCCGCTGTTTTCCCAAGCCGAAGGGCAGGCTCAGGATATTGACGCAAGCCGGCCTGCCATTACTGCGCCACTGCTCCATTCGCCGAGGCAGGAGTGCAGACGGCACTTAAAACAAGCCAAGGACCTTTCCTTCTTCGTCGATATCGACATTCATCGCCGCTGGCTGTCGCCCCAAGCCGGGCATCGTCCGCACATCGCCGCAGAGCGGGTAGATGAAGCCGGCGCCCGCAGAAGCGCGAATATCAGTGATTGTGATGCGGAAGCCATCCGGCGCCCCCTTCAACCTGGGATTGTCGCTTAGGCTGAGGTGCGTCTTCGCCATGCAAATCGGCAGCGCTCGCAGCCCCTGTTCTTCATATTGACGAATCTTGCGGCTGGCGATCGGCGCATAGTCGACACCGTCCGCTCGGTAGATTTCGGTCGCGATGGTCTCGATCTTGCCTTTGATTGACATGTCATCTGGATAAAGCAGGCGAAAGTCGTTCGGCAGCTCGCAGGCGGATACGATCATCTCAGCCAAGTTCGCCGCGCCAGCGCCGCCTTCAGCCCAATGCCGCGCCACCGCTACCCCAATCGCGCCAGCAGCCAAGGCGATTTCACGCGCTGCGTCGATTTCCGCTGGTGTATCATCGGCGAAAACATTGATGGCGACCACCGGGTTGACGCCAAACTTCTTCAGGTTTTCCAAATGGCGCACCATGTTAACCGCGCCCGCTTCGACATCAGCGACATTCTCTTCTTTCAGCGCGGGGTCGATCGGCTTGCCTGGGATGATCGTATACTTGCCGGTATGCGCCTTTAGCGCGCGGATGGTGGCCACCAAGACGACGGCATTGGGCTTAAGCCCGCTGATGCGCGACTTGATGTTGAAGAATTTCTCAGCGCCAATATCCGCGCCAAAGCCCGATTCAGTGACGACATAGTCGCCGCATTTCATCGCGATCAAATCGGCGATGATGGACGAGTTGCCATGGGCGATATTGGCGAATGGTCCCGCGTGAACCAGCGCCGGCGTGTTCTCCAGCGTCTGCATCAGGTTGGGCTTGATGGCATCCTTCATCAAGACAGTTGCGGCGCCGGCCGCTTGGATGTCCTCAGCTGTCAGCGGCTGCTTGTTGCGGTCATAAGCGACGACCATTTTGCCGATGCGCGCGCGCATATCCGACAGCGATGTGGTCAAAGCCAAGATCGCCATAATCTCGGAGGCGACCGTGATATCGAAGCCAGTTTGACGTGGCAGGCCGTCAAAGCGCTTGCCCAAACCAATGATGATATTGCGCAGAGCGCGGTCGTTAAGGTCGACCACGCGGCGCCAGGGGATGTTGTGAATATCGACATTGAGGGCGTTGCCGTGATAGATATGCGCATCCAGCATGGCGGCAATCAGATTATGCGCGGCGCTGATGGCATGGATATCGCCAGTCAAATGCAGATTGAAGTTTTCCATCGGCACAATCTGGCTGTAGCCACCGCCGGCAGCCCCGCCTTTTATGCCAAAGGTTGGACCCTGCGATGGCTGGCGGACGGTGATGATCGCATTCTTGCCGATGTGCTTCATCGCCTGGCCAATGCCGACTGTGGTGGTGGATTTGCCCTCGCCCAGTGGCGTTGGCGTGATGGCGGTCACATCGACGTATTTGGCATTCGGCTTGGATTTGAGGCGGTCTAGCGCATCGAGCTTGACCTTGGCGACGTGCTTGCCGTAGTGTTCCAGGTCAACCTCTGGATCCAGCCCCATCTGTTCGGCGATTTCGTTGATGTGAACAAGGCTCGCATTTTGGGCGATTGCAAGATCGGATGGGATGCTCATAGTGAGTCGACTTTCGAACAAGGCCTCATTAAAGTGGCGGCGAGCCTATGGCTCGGTGGCGAAAGACAATCGTTGAGATGCAGCCTATATGCTAACTGTATCATACAAATCCCGATTTCAGGATCAATATCCCTAAAGGCGGCAGGCGCAGGCTTATGCTGAAGGGCAGGCTATGGGAACCGAAGTCATCGCTGTGTACACCGCCAGCGTTGCCGATATCGCCGCCGCCATAACAGCTTGCGTCGCTATTGAGCAGTTCGCGATAATAGCCGGCTTCGGGGACGCCGATGCGGTAATGCTCTCGTACCAGCGGCGTGCAATTCAAAATGACGACCAGAAAATCGCTGGGGTCTTCCGCGAAGCGCATATAACTGTAAACGCTGTAATCAGCGTCATTGGCTTCAATCCAGCGAAATCCAGCCGCCTCAAAGTCGACTTGCCAGAGCGCCCGCTGCCCGCGATACAAATGGTTGAGATCGCGCACGTATGCTTGCAACTGGGCATGCTTTTCGTAATCGAGCAGGTGCCAATCGAGGCTGCGCTCTTCACTCCACTCGGCGAATTGGGCGAATTCGTTGCCCATGAAGTTGAGCATCTTGCCAACCTGCGTGTATTGATAGCCGAAGAGCAGGCGCAGCCCGGCAAATTTCTGCCAGTAATCACCGGGCAGCTTGCCGATGACAGAGCCTTTCAGGTGCACCACTTCATCGTGGGAAAGCGGCAGGACAAAATTCTCGCTGAAAGCGTAGAGCAAGGCAAAGGTGATCTGATGGTGATGAAAACGCCGATGCACGGGTTCCCGCGCCATATAATCCAGCGTGTCGTGCATCCAACCCATATTCCACTTGAAAGTGAAGCCGAGGCCCCCGGTGTAGGTCGGGCGCGAGACCATTGCCCAGGCAGTCGATTCTTCGGCGATGGTGATGGCGCCGGGCGCTTCGGCATGCACCGCTTCATTGAATTCGCGCAGGAAGGCAAGGGCGCCGAGATTCTCGTGGCTGCCGTATTCGTTGGCTATCCACTGGCTCTCTTCACGCGAGAAATTGAGGTATATCATCGACGAGACGGCGTCCACGCGCAAGCCATCAATATGATACTTCTTCAGCCAAAAGAGCGCGTTGGACAGCAAAAACTGCGCACTTCGCTGCGAGCGTAATTGAAGATCATCGTTCCCCAATCGGGGTGCTCGCCTTGAAGCGGGTCTTCGTGGCTGTAGAGATGGGTGCCGTCAAAGTAATTCAAGCCATGCTCGTCCTTGGGGAAATGAGCCGGCACCCAGTCGAGGATGACGGCAATGTTCTGCTGGTGGCAGCAGTCAATCAAGCGCATGAAGTCGGCTGGGGTGCCAAAGCGGCTGGTCGGGGCGAAGTAGCCAGTCACCTGATAACCCCAGGAAGCGTCCAGCGGATGCTCGGCAACTGGCAACAATTCGAGGTGCGTGTAGCCCATGTCGACTAGATAAGGCACAAGTTCCTCCGCCAGCTCCCGGTAGCTCAGGAACTTGTCCCCATCGCCGCGCCGCCATGAGCCAAGGTGCAGCTCATAGATATTTATTGGCTGCGCAAGCGGGTCAGTTTGCGCCCGGGCGGCCATCCAGCCTTCGTCATTCCACTGGTACTGATCAATGTCATAGACGATGGACGCGGTTTGCGGGCGTAGCTCACAGAAGAAGCCGTATGGATCAGATTTCTGCGCCCGGTAGCCTTCGTTATGCGAGCGAACCTCGTATTTGTAACGCGCGCCAGGTGCCAAACCCGGCACGAAAATCTCCCAGATGCCAGATTGGCTTGTGTTTTCCATCACGTGCGTGCGCGGGTCCCAGCGATTGAAATCCCCCAGCACAGCAACTTTGTAGCAATTGGGCGCCCAGACGGCGAAATTGATGCCAGCGACGCCATCAATGACGCGCTTGTGCCCGCCCAGCTTCTGGTAGATGTCTCGGTGTTGCCCCTGGCTGAAGAGATAGATGTCGTATTCCGATAACAGTGGCGGCTGAATATAAGGGTCGCCGAAAGATTCGCGGCTGCCCTCTATCGTTTCCGCCTCAAAATGATAAGGCGCGTCAGCCCAGGTCGCATCCAGCTCGGCGATGAATAAACCCGCCTCATGGCATTTCTTCATGCGGGCTCGTTCCCCGGTCAGGTCATTGACGAGCTCCACCTGCTTTGCCCAGGGGCGGAGTGTGCGAATGGAGATGGCATCGCCCAGCCGCTGCCGGCCCAGAACAGATGAGGGCGCGCCAATCTCCCCGCTGACCAGCGCCTGTATTGCCTCAGGATGAATCGAATGCGGCATGTCTGGTCCTTGACGTCGCTGCTGGAATCAATGGGCGCATTATAACGGCATTGTGTCGAATTCGTAGGTGGTCCATGGGCAGGCGACGGCTAAGTGCGCTAAACACTGTCCACCGAGCCCTCAAGCCCTGCAACAGCTCAATTGAAGATTAGCAACAGCGCCTGTCCTCATTTTCACCACTCCCACGACGGCGGGGATAATGCTACAATAGAAAATATATTCTATTTTTGATTCCCAACCGCTGTGTGACGATTGCGCTATTGCAGCTGGCGACCCTCGAAAAATGGCGAAGACACGCAAGATCCTCCACCTCGATTTAGATGCCTTCTTCTGCGCCGTGGAAGAGCAGCTGAACCCGGAGCTGCGCGGCAAGGCGATTGCGGTCGGTGGCAAGCCGAATGAACGCGGTGTGGTTTCGTCCGCGTCATATCCAGCGCGGAAGTTTGGCCTGCGCTCGGCGATGCCAATGGCGCAGGCGATTCGGCTGTGCCCGCATTTGATCGTGGTCGGGCAAACTCGCGGTGTTTATAGCGAACGGTCGAAGGCGGTAATGGCGATATTGCGCGATACAGCGCCATACGTCGAGCCTTTATCGATAGACGAGGCTTTTCTCGATGTGACGATTCTGCCGGCTGATATCGAGTCAATCGCGCGCGCCTTGCAAAAACGCATCGCGGACGAGCTTGACTTGCCCTGTTCCCTAGGCGGGGCGACCAACAAGCTGCTGGCGAAAATAGCCAACACAGTTGGTAAAGCGCGGCCGCCAAAGGACAAGCCGCCGAAAGCCATCACCATCGTGCCGCCGGGTGAAGAGGCGCGTTTCCTGGCGCCGCTGCCAATAAGACAACTTTGGGGAGTTGGACCCAAAAGCGCCGACGCGCTAGGCAAGCTCGGCTTGACGACGGTCGGTGATGTTGCCAATTGGCGCGAGGAGGCACTGGTTTCAAGGTTTGGCAAGCTGGGCAGCGATATCTGGCAGCGTGCCCAAGGCATCGATTTCCGCCCCGTCTTGAGCGAGCACGAAGCGAAGTCTATTAGCAAAGAAGTTACCTTTGCCAAGGATATCGCTGATGAGGCTGAGCTGAAGCTGACGCTGCGGCGCTTAGCCGATGGGGTGGGGCGGCAGGCGCGCAAAGGAGACCACGCGGGAACGACCATCAAAATCAAGCTGCGCTGGACAGACTTCACGACGCTGAATCGACAAATGACTCTGGCTAAGCCGACGGACATGGACAGCGTGATTTACGACGCGGCTTTGCAGCTATTTGATCAGGTCTGGCTCAAGGGCCGGCCAGTCCGCCTCATCGGGCTTGGCTTGAGTGGCTTTGGCGCGCCGAACAAGCAGATGGGCTTGTGGGAGGACCGCGCTGAGGATCGTCATGCGCAGGACTTGCAATCCGCCCTTGACCGCCTGCGAGACAAGTTTGGCGAAGCTACCATCACACGAGCCAGCGACCTTCACTTTCAAGCGAATGAAGACAACAAACGCTGAGCGTTCGCCGCTCTAAATCAGCGTGAACAATTGGTGATAGACGCCTTCAAGATCGAGAAGTTCTTGGTGGCTGCCCATTTCGATAATTTCGCCATGATCCATCACCACGATCAAGTCGGCTGAGGTAATCGTGCTGAGCCGATGAGCGATGACGAAACTGGTGCGGCCCTCCAATAGATGTTCCAGCGCCTGCTGAATCTGGCGCTCAGTTTGGGTATCGATATTGCTGGTCGCTTCGTCGAGGATGAGCACGCGCGGGTCCGCCAGCAGGGCGCGGGCAAAAGCCAATAACTGCCGCTGCCCGGTAGACAAGACGGCGCCACCTTCCATGATATCAGTCAAATAACCGTCGGGCATTTCGGTGATGAACGGATGAGCGCCAACCGCCTTAGCCGCCGCTACCACCTCCTCATCGGTCGCATTGAGCCGCCCATAGCGAATGTTGTCCATCACACTACCAGAAAACAGGTGCGTATCCTGCGGGACGACGCCAATCTGCCGGCGCAGGCTGTTCTGGCTGATGTGTTTGACGTCTTGGCCATCGATGGTCACAGACCCGGCAGTTGTGTCGTAAAAGCGCATGATCAGCTTGACCATGGTCGTCTTGCCGGCGCCAGTGTGGCCCACAAAAGCGACGCGTGAACCAGGCGCCACCTCAAGATTGATGTTCTTCAAGACCAGGTCGCCATCGCGCGTATAACGGAAAGACACATCTTCAAAGCGGACTTCGCCGCCAATGGCTGGTAAATCTTCAGCATCGAGATCATCGCGGATATCGACCGGGAAATCCATCAGCTTGAAGATGCGGTAGCCCGAGGCGATGACCGTCTGCAGCAAATTGAAGCGCCGCGCCAGCATCCGTATCGGGAAGAAGAATTGCTGGATGTAAAGAATGAAAGCCAGCAATACGCCGACCGAGATGCTCTCATCAAGGACCAGCGTGCCGCCCACGAATATCAGAGTGCCGGTGGCGACGCCGCCGATCATTTCTACAGTGGGGTAAAAGAAGCTGGCGATGAGCGTGGCGCGCTCGGCCGCATTGCGGCTAGCCATATTGATTTCGCCGGTGAAGCGGTCGCGATTGTGCCCTTGGCGGGCAAAAGCCTGCGTGACTCTGACGGCGTTAAAGGCTTCGGATAGCTCGGCGTAGACCTTGGCGTTGGAATCAGAGACGCGCAAGTAGGCGTCGCGGGCATGGATGCGCCAAATGTTGGCGATAACGGTCAGAATAACGAGGGCAGTGACAGCAACCACCGTCAGCGGGATATTGATAAGGATCATTGAGATAATGATGCCAAAGAGCATCAGCACTTCGCGAATGGTGCCGACGGCGGCGAAGGTGACCGCTTCACGCACGACGTTGACATCGCTAATGACGCGGGCGATCAGGCGCCCCACTTCGTATTCGGCGAAGAAACCAATCGACAGGTATTGGATATGGTCGAAGAGCTGGTTGCGCAGCGTCTGGATAATCGTCTGGCCGATGACGGCCATATTGCGCAGCTGAACGCGGAAACCGACGAAGCCGAGCAGCTGCAGAATGATGAAAGCGGTGACGCCGATGCCAAGTACCGACATGTCGCCCTTGCTGATGCCTTCGTCAATCGCCCAGCCGATCAATGGCGGGCTGGCGACATTGGCGAGCACGCTAAACATCATCATGAAAATGGCGACCGCAAGGTCCTTCCTGTGCGGCTGCAAATACGAGAAGAGGCGAGCGGTGACAGCGCGATCAAAGCCAGGCTTATGATCGTCATCGATCTCGAGTATGGTCGGTTCCGCCTCGGCGGCGCTGTCTTTCGCAGCGGCTTCTTTCTGTTTTCTCCGATTTAGAATTGCCATAACCGCCTATCTATGCCAGTTGCTTAATTCGAATACTTGCCGGCCAGCCGGTCGATCAAAGCGCGGAATTGCTGGGTCGAGCGCCGCTCTTCCAGCGGCAGCTTGATGATGCCGGCGATGATTGCCTCACGCCGAACGCGTTCCTGCTCCTCAAGCTGTAATTTGTAGATCTCTTCATATAACCCGCCTTCTCGTAGCAGGGTTTCGTGTGTGCCCTGCTGGATTATTTCGCCGTCGCGCAGCACGATAATCTGGTCGGCTTTTAGGATCGTGCTCATACGCTGGGCGATGACGAAGGTCGTGCGGCCCACCATGATGCGTTCAAGCGCCTGCTGGATTAGGTGCTCGGTGTGCGTGTCGACGCTGCTGGTGGCATCGTCCAATATGAGAATGCGCGGGTCAATGAGCAAGGCGCGGGCGATGGCGATGCGCTGTTTCTGCCCGCCGGAAAGCGTTACGCCTCGCTCGCCAACTTCAGTCAGATAACCATCAGGAAACTCAGAGATGAAATCATGCGCATTGGCTGATTTGGCCGCCGCCACGATTTGATCGCGCGTGGCGTCGGGGTTGCCATAAGCGATGTTTTCGTCGATGGTGGCGTTGAATAGCAGCGGCTCCTGCATAACAATGCCAATCTGCTGGCGCAAATTATCGAGATCGAAATCACGCACATCAATACCATCAACAGTCACGCTGCCCGCGGTGACGTCATAGAAGCGGGGGATCAAATTGGCGATGGTTGTCTTGCCGGAGCCGGTCAAGCCGATCACAGCGACTACCTCGCCGGGCGACGCCTCCAGGTTGATCTGCTTCAGCACCGCATGGCTGGAGCTGTCGTAGCGCGTGCAAACGTTGTCAAAGCGCACCTGTCCCCTGATGGCGGTCTTGATCGCATTCGGCTTGTTCACCACCGCTTCATGCTCGTCCAAGACCTCAAAGACGCGCTCGCCACTGGCCACCGCCTGCGTCGTCAGCAGGATGATGAAACCGATAAAGCGCAAGGGCTGAGACAGCAGAAGCACGTAGGCGTTAAAGGTCACGATTAAGCCGACGGTGATATTCGCCATGCCATTCGCTTCCAAGAGGCCACCAAAGAGCAGCACCAGCGCTGTCGACATGGCGGCTAGCAAGGCGCTCGCCGGCAGATAGGTGATCCATTGCGTGATGAAGTCGAGCTGTTCTTCATACAGGTTCTGGTTTTCTTTATGAAAGCGCTCGATCTCGTAGGGTTCGCGGGCGAATACGCGCACGACTTCGGCGCCCAGGGCATTTTCCTGAATGTGATTGCTGAGCACCTGCATGCGGTCCATCACTTTTTTCCAACGTGGATGCACGCGCATAACAAAGTGATTGGAATAAAAGGCGAGCGGAACCAGCGGAATAAAAGCGATGAGCGCCAAAAGCGGGCTGGTGGCGAGCATGATGCCGATAACGCCGACAAGCAAAATTATGAAGTTCAAGCCATCCATTAAGCCATATGAGAAGTAGCGCTGAATCTCGTTGACATCGCTGATGGCGCGCGTGATGATCGTCCCCACTTGCGCGCTGTCGTGATACGTGAAGGATTGCCGCTGTACTTTTTCATAAATCTGATTGCGAATATCGTAAGACACATAATGCGATAGGCGCTCGCCGTAAAAGCGACCCAGAAAAGCAACCACGCCGCGGATGAGGCCAATGACGACCACCAGCAAGCCCGCGCTCAGCATGTAGGCGCTGTCTTGGCGGGCGATGCCGATATCGACCACATCGCGCAGGATGTAGGGCACGGCAATCATCAAGACATTCATGCCAATAATGCCAATCGCCGCTACCGTGACCCACAATTTGTAGCTGGAAAGATAAGCCATCAGCCGCTGCCAAATGCGCAGGGCAGAATACTTTTTTGGCTTCGGGAGAGCGTCGAGCCCTCGCGTGGAGTCGGCGGATGCCATGGCGGGTCTCCTGGCGGCGCAAGCGAAGTTCCAGCAGCGCGTCTACGAAACCTTGCCTTTTCCGCGAACGCACAATCACGCAGTGTACAGCAGGGGCTTTCGATTTACTATAAGTAGATGCGGCATTTCCCAAATTTCTGACGCGCCTCTATCAACACTGGTATTCCAAAGGGGAATCGTCAAAATACGGAAACGAGAACATAGAATGGTCGAGAGGACAATGCGATGCCTGGAATGAAACCAATAGCGCTGCAACTCTATACCCTGCGCGAGCTGCTGGGGGAAGATTTTGAAGGCACTGTGCGGCGCGTCGCCGATTTGGGTTATATCGGTGTGGAGCCCTACGGCGGGATGCCCTGTGATTTAGCGGACGCAGCCAAGCTCTTCGGCGAGCTGGATTTGCAGATTTGCAATAGCCATGTGCCCTTTCCCGATGAGGCAAACAAAGAGGCTGTCCTTGAAATTGCCGAGGCATTCAATTTGCGCAGCATCGCAATCGCCATGCTGCCGCCGGAAGACTTTGAGACCATCGATTCCATCAAACGCGTATGCCAGCGATTGAATCAGGCTGGCGAGTTTGCGCGCGCCAATGGCTTGGCATTGCACTATCACAATCACTGGTGGGAGTACAAGCAGATCAATGGCAGCGCCACCCTCGATGTCATGCTCGAAGAATTAGACGAGAGCATAGGCTTGCAGATCGATACCTATTGGGTCCAAGTGGGAGGCGAAGACGCGGTCGAGCTGCTTAAGCGGGTTGGCGCGCGCGCGCCGCTGATTCATCTCAAAGATGGCTGGCTGACCCCTAAGGGCGATATGGCGGCTGTCGGGCATGGCTTGATGGACGTGGCCGGCATCGTGAAGGCGACGGCGGACACAGCCGAATGGTACATCGTGGAGCAAGATCGCAGCAACAACGACCGGCTCCAGGCGGTGCAGCAAAGCTATGCCTATTTGACATCAAAGGGGCTGGCGCAGGGCAAGAACTAGCCTTCGGGGCGCCGCAGCCAGGGGGTGGGGGCATGAAAGTTTCGCTTGAAGCATTACAGTCGGCGACTCGGCGAGCAATCGCGGCGCAGGGTTTCAGCCAAGCCGATACCGAGATTATCCTTGAGATCATCTTGTACGCGCAGCTGCGGGGCAACAACCAAAATGTCATAAAGCTGCTGGGCGCGGGCATGCCAGCCAAGCCCAATGCCGGCGACATCAAGGTCCTCAAAGACACAAAGCTGTCGGCGCTGATCGACGGTGGCTGGAATCAGGGCATGGTAATCCTCTCGAAGGCGACTGAACTTGCCATCGAGAAAGCCCAGGCGCATGGCTTTGGCATCGTCGGTACCCGCCGCAGCAATTCACCGACCGGCGCCATCGGCTATTTCGCGCGCCAGCTGGCGGACGCTGGGCTGATTGGATTCGTCTGCTCGGGCTCGATGGAGCTGATGGCGATGCACGGCTCTTATGAGCCTTTCTTCGGCACCAATCCGCTGGCGATTGGCATCCCAAGCGCCGGTAAGCCAATCGTATTTGATATGGCGACGGCGGCTATCGCTTGGTATGGCATTCACTTAGCAAAAGCCGAGGGCGAATCGATTCCCGAGGACCTTGCCTACGATAGCAGCGGTCGCGTCACAACCGATCCGGCGGCGGCGCTGGCTGGCGCGATCAAGGCATTTGGCGGCTATAAGGGAGCGGCGCTGGCTTTAATCGTCGAAGTGCTGACTCGGCCATTGGTTGGCGCCATTCGGGATGAAGCGGGCAAAAAGCTAGACTGGGGCAATTTGGTCTTCGCCATCGACCCCGAGCTGCTGGCTGATGATCTGGCGAGTTTTCAAGCCGGCGTCAGCGATTTATTAGCGCGCATGAAGAGCCTCAAGCGCTTGCCAGGCGTCGAGGAGATACTGACGCCGGGCGAACGCGGGGATCGCCTGTTTGAGCGGGCGATGGCAGCGGGCGAAATCGAATTGGACGAGCAAATTTGGCTTGGCTTGCAGGCGGTCGGCGATTCAGTTGACGATGCCAATTGAAGGCAGCATACGTTCATAGAACAAGCCAAGCTGCCCCCGTCTGTCGGAGGGCAAGCTGGCTAAGCCGCCAGCGATAAACAAATGGCTGGATCCCTCACCGCTGAGGTTGAGCGCGTCGACCGCGCCAGCAGCTTGCAAAATACCGCTGACTTCCTCCAGGGTGGCGCCCTGGCTATCTATCTCGCCACGGAATCTTGGGTCGCAGCCATCAACTACCACAAGCAGCAGATCGCCAGCGGGCATGATGCCCAGGGCAGTGCGAGCTTTGCGTTGGCTCAAGCCAGCCAAATCAATACGGACCGGCGAGATGCCGATCCGGCCGCCTTGGCTCGGGCAGAACTCCTCAGCCAAAACAGACTGCTCCAGCGCATTGCCCCCTTGATGCAATAAGATCGGTCCCGCTTGAATCGCTGAGAGCGCCTTGCGGTTTTCATCGGCGAATTCATATTCAACCCAGGCTTTTTCAATCAAGCCATCAGCGGCTTCAGCCGGCAGCGCGCCCTCTTGCAATGAGAGGACGAAGCCGTTCTGTGGTATCTGCAAGCCGCCGCCGCGCTTCCAGCTGAGCGCTTGACGATTGACCAGGACAAATTCAATACGATCTGGAGCGGCTGGACTGCGATCCAGCGGGCGCCCGCCGCTGCCCAAGCTGCCGGCGCGCGTATAAAGCGCAATTGGCTGCGGATTGGACGGGTTCAAGTGGAAGCGCCCGGCGCCAGCGGCAGTAGCGCTCAGCGTTATATCCCCGGGCAGGACGAGCTGAATATCATCGAGCCCAAAGGTCTCAATGCGCCAAGTCGAGCCATCATAAAGCAAGGCGCCGCGGCGGTAGATCGGCGGGCGCAAGATTGTGTTTTCGGCTGCGAGCAAGCCGACCGCGTCGCCGTAGCCCGAGTGATAGCTGACGAGGTCATCGTGCTCATGCAAGAAGTGCGACGTATTAAAGACCACCTGGCGCTCGTGATTTTGCGCGAAATGCCTGATGAAATCGCAGCGGCCGATGCGGACGAAATTGCGCCGCGCATCAAACTGGCTGAATACGCGCGGCTGGTAGCTGCCTCGTTCTAGGTTTGGATAAAGGTCGAGCTGGATTGATTCTTCCAGCCAGCCCATGATGGCATCAGCACGGCTGGCATGGGCTCGCTCCTCAGCCGGGATTTCGACCCGCCACTCATACGTGTCGCCGACGTACTCATGCAGCTGCAGCCAGCCTTCCGCCAGCAGTTTGCGCAATACGCAAGTGATGAAGGAATTGGCGCTGATGATGTGCTCGCCGTCAGCGCTTTGGTAGCTAAGCCCAGGGAACATCTGCTCGGCGCGGCGGTCCGTCTGCATGGCGGTCCAGGTGAGGATATGCGGGTTCGTCTCGCCTCGCGCGCGCGCTCTGGCAAAGTGCATGCGGGCGATATCTTGCTGGCGCACGTAGCTGCTCATGGGGTGCAGGTCTTCGAATCGCAGCCGCTCGGCTGGCACAGTCACCTTATGAACAGTGGAGTAGATGCCGGCTGATAGCTCCAGCCGCTCTTTGTGATGTTGAATTACAGGCATATTTTCGACCGTGCAACAATCGTATCCAACTTCATATTACTACATCTTTTTCCTGATTGCAGGCAAAGCGCGCCGGCTGGCAGCTTTCTGTAAATCATGCCCGACATATTGCTGCCAAAATTAGACTCGCGCAGGATTAGCCGATGAGGTGAAAGGATTCCTGCCGGCCATCGAGCCAGCGCATCTCGCTATTGCTGAGCACGGCGTCTTCTTCGAGCATGATGCGCGCGTCCTGCCCGCCCCATTCGGGTATGCCTTTGCTGATGTTCAGCTCGATGGAGTAGACCGTGTCATCATGCAGCCGATAATCGCCGACGCCCGGCACACCATCTTGCCGATCCCAAAGCCCGACGAGCGGTCCGGCGGCATGCCCGTGCACCCCGAGCGGATGCGTATAAACCTGCGGGCGGATGTCTTCGTCTTTCGCCCGTTCCAACACGGATTGCAGAATTTCGTTGCCGCTGCGGCCAAGCCGCATTTCTTCTAAGTGGATATCTTGCAGACGGTTGCCATCGCGCAAGGCGGCTAGCAATCCTGCCGGCGCCTCCTTTTCGCCCGGGCGCAGGACATAAGCATGCTGCTGTTGATCGGTCGCCAAACCCAAGTAATGAAAGCCCATATCACAATGCAGCAAGTCGCCGGGCATGATCGTCTGCCGCGGGTTTTTAGTATCTTGGTAGCTCTGGTCCGGCGCCTGGATATCGATGGTCGGTTGAAACCAGGCGCTCAAGCCAGCATCTTGCATCGTCTGGCGCATCCACCAGACGATATCGTCGGTGGTGGTCAAGCCTGGGTGGATGACGGCGGTGGAGAAAGCGCGGGCGATGATCTGGTGGCCCCGTTCAGCCAAGCGCGGGTAAGCGATGATTTCTTCTGTGATGCGGCGCTCCAGCCAGCCGACGCAGAGCGTCTCGCCCGAAACCAGGCGCGCTGCAAATGGCTCGCCCAGGGCATCGCTTAGCAACTGATGCTCCGTATGCGAGATGCCATCACCGAAAGCGAAGGTCGCCGAAGTATTGATGCCGATACGCTTGGGATCGCGCTCGCGGACGATTCGCGCCAGGCAGGCGAATTGATCTTCGTCATCAGGGTTCCAGGCGCCGTCATAGAATCCGTCGTAGCCATAGCGGGAGAGCGTCAGCCGCTCTATGCCTGCGCCAGCCTGGGCAAAAACCAGAATCGTGCGGCGGCGCGCTGACATGGAGGTGGCGGGCAGCAGCGACATCAGTACCGGGTCTTCGTTGTACTCGCGGCAGATTACGATCCACATGTCGATGTTTTCGCGGCGAAGCAATTCAGGGACGATGGCGTCGAGCCGCGTCTTCAGCCAGCGATCTTGGATGGCGGCTTGCTCTCGCAGTGGCAGGATCTCGTTCATGCTTGTCATCTCATTCTGTTCCCCGGTTCAATTGCTAAGCGATGGCGCAACAGCCGATTGCCAGTGCAGGCGAAGTGCCTGATGCCCCCGCCGATAAGACAGGTACAAGTATGCCAGCTCAACCGTCATCCCGATGGTCAAACCAAGTGAGGCGGACAAGATGCCGTGCAAGCCCAAGCCGATGCCGCCCCAAACTGTGGCTGCGGTCAAGATGAAGCCGATGACGATTGCCCGATAGATGGCGCCAGTCTTGTGGCTGAGCATCAGCAGGGCGCGCAGGTAGCTCTGCAGGGTCGTCAGCAAGGGCAGCAAGATGCCAGTCTGCACGCCAACCAGCACCAAATCATGCAAATGCGCCGGCGTCTGGAGAATGACGCGCTGGTAGAAGACGATGGCCGGCGTGAAGGCGAAAAACATCGTGATGAGGCTAAGCGCCAAAGCAAGCCGGATAGTGAAGTTGCGCAATACTCGGTGCTGCCTTTCGCTGTCGTTTAAGGAAATCACCACTTCTTGAAATGCCATGCCGCCGGACCGCGCGATCAGCAAGATAGTAAAGATCACGGGCCAAGCAGCCAGGCTTTGCGCTGCATCTGGCATGCTGGCCAGCCCGCGCTCGATTACAGGACTAACCAATATCGTGATGAGGCTGGTGGCGGCCAAGGGCAAATGGAAGCGCAGCGCATCGCGCTGGCTGAGCGCGCGCCGAGACGGGAGCACTGCTGTTTCGAGCATTCGCTTGACATCAGGGCGGGAGACAACATAGGTGTAGATTGTCTCCGCCGCCATCGCCAGCACCAATGCAATAGCGCCGACAACCGCGCCAGCCACAGATGTAAGCGCGCCCAGCCCGATGGCGACAGCGCTGGATACGAGCGCGCGCAGCACCGTCCCGTAAGCGACAAAGCGCGTATTGCCCGCCCGTATAATGACCCCTTGATGAAAACGGCGATAGCCAATGAAACCGCCCCACAAGATCATGATTTTCATGCCGGGTCTGGTCGCTTCAATGATCTGCTCTGGCACGTTTAGCAGCAGCCCGAGATAAACATCGAGCAGCGGGGTGAAAGCCATCAATACAGCGATTGCTGTTACAAAGATATTGACCGCCATCATGAAGCGCCAGAGGGTACGAAAGGACTGGCGATCGCGCGCGAGGGCATTGCTGGTCGCCAGCAGCATGATGACTGGCGTTTCGATGAGAACGGATAGCGAAAACATCAAGCCGAAAGCAGCCAGCTGCGTCTCCGCATCAGGCTTGCGTCCGATGACGCCCTGTATCCAGAGCCCCTCAAATGTCATCAGCAGCCAAGACAATGCGAGTGGCAGCCAGAAGACCAAGACCTTGCGATAATTCACGCGGTTGTCGATTCCCGACCTGGATACTGGATAATGCCGCGTATTCTAGTCGAAATGCGCGCCCAATGATACGAGCAATGGATGAACTTCACTGTCAGTTCTCGCGGCAGCGCTTGGGCATAGGACCACAGTTAACTGACCGCTATGCTATATTCCAAGGGCGGGTTATTAGGAATCGCCATTAAGCGACCCTAAGCTCTTTGCGCTCTGTGTCTTTGTGGCGAAAACAATTGGAAGCGAATGCCATCCCCCGCGCTGTTCCGCACTTGACAGCGACAGCGGCGCGTGTTACATTGCGCAGGATGCTGGGGGCGTGGTGTAGCGGTTAACATGCCGGCCTGTCAAGCCGGAGATCGCGGGTTCAAATCCCGTCGCTCCCGTCAAATGGAGACACAGTCCTACGGTGTCTCCATTTTTCTTCTAGCCATAGGGCGGTATCCGCTATGGTTTTCCATTCCCAGATTCGATATGTGAACGATCGCCTGGCCATTGACGAATTTGAACTCGCGTCAATTGTTGATGAAGTCGGAACACCAGCTTACGTCTATAGTCTCCGGCGGATTCGCCAGAATTACCACCATCTTGAATCCGCGTTTGCCTCTTTGAAAGCCTCGCTTCATTTCAGCGTCAAGGCGAATGGGAATCTGGATGTCTTGCGCGGCTTGAAGGCAATCGGCGCCGGTTTCGATTGTGTCAGCGGCGGCGAAATTTACCGAGCGCTGGCGGCGGGCGCCAAGGCGGAAGACATCGTTTTCGCCGGCGTGGGCAAGACGCGCGCAGAACTCAAGTATGCGATCGGGCAAGGCGTCGCTTGGATCAATGCCGAGAACATCGGTGAATTAGACCATATTGAGGCGATAGCGGCCCAAGCCGGCGCGAAGCCGGCGCAAGTAGCGCTGCGGCTGAATCCCGAAGTGACGGCGAAGACCCATCCCTTCATGGCTACCGGGCACGGCGGGGCCAAGTTTGGCTTGACCGACCAGGCTATCCGCGATGTTCTCAATCGGCCGGCAAGCTATCGGCACATTGACTTCGCCGGCATTCACCTGCATATCGGCAGCCAGCTTGGCGATATGAACGCGACCCTGGCTGCCCTGGATAAACTCTTAAAATTGATTGAGCCCTACCCGCAAATCAAGACGATCAACCTCGGCGGCGGCTTGCCGGTGGCTTATCGCTTTGAAGAAGAAATTGCCCCAACCAAGCAACTGGCGGCCGAACTGGCGCGGCGCTTGTCTGGCTACGATGTGCTGCTGGAGCCGGGGCGCGCGATTGTCGCTGATGCCGGGCTGCTTATCGCTGAAGTGCTTTACGTAAAGCCACAGGCGGGGCAGGTCTTCCTGGTGGTCGACGCAAGTATGGCGGAGTTGATCCGCCCAGCGCTGTATGGCGCGCATCACGAGATTGTGCCGCTGCGTCGGGCCGGTGGCAACACCGTTAGAACACAGGTCGTAGGACCGGTCTGCGAGTCTGCTGATGTCTTTGGGAGCGAACGCGCGCTGCCGCCGCTGGCACCAGGCGACCGCGTCGCCTTGCTGACGGCGGGCGCTTACGGCATGACGATGGCGAGCAACTATAATGCGCGGACCCGCCCAGCCGAGATTATAGTGGATGGTGATCGCTGGTGGGTCAGCCGGCGGCGGGAGACCTTCGAGGAGCTGCTGCGCTGCGAAGAAGGAGCGCTTTCAATTTAATCAAAAAGACCCGCTCTCGGGTCCCATAAGTGCTGATGGGAAGACTTGAACTTCCGACCTCGCGATTATGAGTCGCGCGCTCTAACCAGCTGAGCTACATCAGCTCGATAGCGGGGGCTGGATTCGAACCAACGACCTTCGGGTTATGAGCCCGACGAGCTACCACTGCTCCACCCCGCATCACATGCAACGATTCCCGTTGCGATATATAGCTTATCAGCTAGGCTCTAGCCTGTCAACGGCTGATTGAGCAATTGGCTGCTGAATCCAACTGTTCCGCTAATGGGAGTGGTGAATTATGAGATATGCAGGCTGATATTCTGTATTTGGATAACCTAGATGTAGGGGCGACACTTGTGTCGCCCACAGTTGCAGAAGTAGGTTTTGGGCGATCCAAGGATCGCCCCTACAAAAAGCCTTATATCAATCAATTTCACCCACTGCCCGCTAATTGCGCCTGGCAGAGAGCATTTTCCGCAGTGTACCATACTCAATTCAATCGAAAGCCTGTTCTTAATCAGAGGCTTGACCATGCCTGAATTCGAGTTGGAAGCGCCATTCGCGCCCACCGGCGATCAGCCGACCGCCATCGACGGCTTGCTGGCTGGGCTGCAACAGGGTCACAAACATCAGACATTGCTGGGCGCCACCGGCACTGGCAAGACCTTTACCATCGCCAATATCGTGCAGGCGACGCAGCGCCCGACCCTGGTTATGGCGCATAACAAGACCCTAGCCGCGCAGCTCTACGCCGAGTTTAGGCGCCTCTTCCCCAACAACGCCATCGAATATTTCGTCAGCTACTATGACTATTATCAGCCAGAAGCCTATGTGCCGCGCCATGACTTGTACATCGAGAAATCGACCGACATCAATGAGCAGATTGAGCGCCTCAGATTATCGGCGACCGCCTCACTGTTCTCGCGGCGGGATGTGCTGATTGTAGCATCGGTATCTTGCATCTACGGCATTGGCGATCCCGTCAACTGGCGCAAGATGTCGGTGGAGTTGAAAGTTGGCGAAGAAGTGCGGCGCGAGCGCGTCCTGCGTGACTTGGTGCGGATTCAATACAACCGCAATGATATGGACTTGCGGCGCGGGACCTTTCGCGCGCGGGGCGATACGCTAGAGATTGTGCCAGGCTATTCCGAAACCGCCTTCCGGATATACCTCTGGGGGGACGAGATCGAGAAGATCGTCGAGTTTCAGCCGCTGACGGGCGAGGTGCTTCATGTGCATCCGCTGGTAACCATATTCCCAGCCCGCGAATACATCACCGATGAGGAGCATATCCGCGAGGCGCTGCACGAAATCGAGCGTGAGCTGGAAGAGCAGATAACGCTTTTCAAGCGCGACGACAAACTCATCGAAGCCCAGCGCATCGAACAGCGCACCCGTTACGATATCGAGATGCTGCGCGAGGTCGGTTTCACCACTGGCATCGAAAATTACTCCCGCCATTTTGATCGGCGCCCGCCGGGCAGCGCGCCCTTCACCTTGATTGATTATCTGCCGGAGGATCACTTGCTGGTCATCGACGAGAGCCACATGACCGTGCCGCAGATCCGGGGCATGTACAACGGCGATAAGGCGCGCAAGCAAGTTCTGGTCGATTTTGGCTTCCGCCTGCCTAGCGCGCTGGATAACCGCCCCCTGCAATTCCACGAGTTTTGGGAGCGGGTTGGGCAGACAATCTATACCAGCGCCACGCCTGGACCCTATGAAGGGGGGCACGCGGAGCAAGTCGTCGAGCAGATTATTCGCCCGACCGGCATCGTCGACCCGCAGGTTGACGTCCGCCCAACTGAAGGGCAGATTGACGATTTGCTGCAAGAAATCGCCTTGCGCGTGCTCGAGGGGCAGCGCGTGCTGGTTACCACCTTGACGCAGCGCATGTCCGAGGAGCTGGCCGGTTACCTGAATGAACTCGGTATCAAAGGGCAATATCTGCACGCCGAAGTGGATACGCTGGAGCGGGTGGAGATTCTGCGCGATTTACGCACCGGCGTCTACGATGTGGTGGTCGGCATCAACCTGCTGCGCGAAGGGCTGGACTTGCCCGAAGTGTCGCTGGTTGCCATTTTTGACGCAGACAAAGCGGGCTTTCTGCGCTCGGAGCCAGCGCTGATTCAGACGATAGGGCGGGCGGCGCGCCATATCGAAGGCAAGGTCATCATGTACGCCGACAAGATGACGCCGGCGATGACAGGCGCCATCAACGAGACCGATCGGCGCCGCGAAAAGCAGGCAACCTTCAACCGCGAAAATGGCATCGAGCCGCAGCAAATCGTCAAGGACATTCAAGATATCACCGATCGCCTGCGCGCGATTGATGGCGACGGAAAAGATGACGCGGCCGCCGTCGACGCTGGCTTGGCCGCCTTGCCAGCCGATGAATTGAAGGGCATGATCGGCGAACTCGAGCACGAGATGCAGAAAGCCGCTCAAGCGCTTGAGTTTGAGAAGGCGGCTGCCCTGCGCGATCAGATCTTTGACCTGCGCGGCGCGCTGGTGCAGGAGCAGGACATCGAAGGCGATCTCTTGCTGAGCTAGAGCCGGTGCTTGCGACGAAGCGCGGCGACCAGCGGCTGAATGTCGGGCGACCTCGACGAGCGCGGCGGTCCATAGGGGTCGCTGATTTCGTCCTGCCCCAGCAGGGCGCGGGCGATATTGTGCCAGCCATGCGCCAGCGCCGTCAAATCATAGCCACCCTCCATCACAAAGACAATGCGACCATCACACAGGCGCTCCGCCAGCTTCAGGCATTCGCGCGCAAGATAGTCATATCCCGTGAGCGTTAGTTGCATGCTCGCCAGCGGGTCAGCCCAGTGGGCGTCGAAGCCGGCTGAGATCAGCATCAAATCGGGATCGAATCGTTCAATGGCGGGGCGAATGATGCTAGCGAAAAGCTCCCGATACGCGCTGTCCCCGTGCCCCCCGCTAAGGGGAATGTTGATGGTCGCGCCGCGTCCATCAGCGACACCGATTTCCTTGAGCGCGCCGCTGCCGGGATAAAAGGGATATTGATATTGGTGAATCGAGATAAACAGAACGCTGGGGTCGGCATAGAAGATGTCGTTGCTTCCATTGCCGTGATGCACATCGTAATCAAGAATCAGAACTTTCTCGATGCCGTGCTCTGTTTGAGCCTGGCGCGCGCCGATGGCGATATTGTTGAGCAAGCAGAATCCCATCTGCTGGTCGGCGGTGGCATGATGCCCGGGCGGGCGGACGATGGCCAGCGCGTTTTCAGCTCGCCCTGAAAGCACGACATCGACAGCCTCGATGACCGCGCCGGCCGCCAAGCGCGCAACCTCGAGCGAAGCGGGCAGGGCATAGGTGTCGTGATCGAGGCGGACCATGCGCTCCCCCTGCGCGACTGTCACAAGGCGCTGAAGATGCTCGTCCCGGTGGACGGCCAGGATTTGCTCATCGGTAGCGGGCAGCGGTGACATGCGCAGCAGTTGATCGCCGAAGTCGCCGCCTCTCAGCTGCTGCCAGACCGCCTTGATGCGCCCGGCATGTTCCGGGTGCTGGGGGAAATCATGCTCGGCGAAGCGCTCATCAGTCAGGTAGGCGGAGGTCATGTGGCGCTCCTTAACTGTCGTCCAGCACTTTGGGATGAAGGATTATATAGTCGAAGCCATTCATGTGAATCGTCTCGGTTTGCTCATAATGACGGCCAATCGCGGTCAGCACCGGCGGCGGATAAAATTGCGCGCGCAGGATGATGATGCCGAATTCGCCACGCTCAATCATGCCGACCAGTTGGCTGCCATCAAAAAGCCCAGCCAGATACAAGTTGCGCAGCTGCGCTGGATTAGTGACCACATCGCGCTCGGCTGCCATCGCAAAGCCAGCTTCTTCGCTAAGCAGGGGTCCATTCGCTGCCATAATCCGCCGCACGATTTCGTCGCCAGCCGCCCGATCCTCGTCGCTGAGCAAATATCCAATTCTGGCGTAGCCGCCTACCAGGAAAGTGGCGGAATCGTAGAAGTCTTCGCGGACGTTGCCTTCGACCCCTAAGGCGGCGGCAATGGGCTCAAAGATGCCCTTTGTCGGCATTTTTAGGGTTGCGCGCGCATAACCCAAATAGAGCAATGGCACGATGACCATGCCAGCCCGCGCGACGCCAGCCAAACTCGCCCGGCCCAATCGTGGCGGCAGGCGCCAATCATTTGCCAACAGGCGCGAGAAAAAGATACCGCTGAGGATGCAGCAAGCGGCGATTGATGTGACGAGGTAGCTATCGCCGGCGCCCCATTTGCTGGCGGCGATCCCCCCCAGCAGCGCGGAAAAGACCAACCAAACGCTGTAAATCGAGAGTCGATCGAGGTACAGCTCATAGACAAGCAGCGCGGCGGCGGGGACGAGAAGCAAGCCATGCAGCTTGAACCAGAGGGTGGCTAAGCCAAACGCTTGCTCGGGGATGAAATCATTGACATTGGCGACGATTGCCTGCAGCCACCATTGCCCCTCCGAGGCGATGTTCAGCCAAAGGAAGATGCCAGCGCCAGCCAATGCAAACAGCACCGACCAGCGCAAGGCGCGCCTAGGCTGACGAATAAACATCCAGACGAAGGCGGCAACCGCGCTGATAGCAGCAAGCTGCTTGGTATAGCCGGCGCAAATCAGCAGCAGCAGCCCCACAGCGATGCCTCGTCTGTCGCGGCGCGGGAATGCCCCCGCCAGCGTGACGATTGCCAGCGTTTCAAAGGTCACCATCATCGTATGTTGACGATAAAGGGGACCGATATGATAAACAAAATTTGAACTGAGGAATGCCAATGCGGCTAGCAGCGCGACCCAGCGATTGCCGCGCCCATCGCGGAAGACAGCGTAATATATGGCAGCCGCGCTCACCAGCGAACCAAGAAAGCCAAGCAATCGCCCATACCAAAGGGCAGGACCAAAAAACCAGACGAAGGGCGCTGCCATCATATGAAACAAGGGCGGATAAATGCTGCCGTAGAAGGGGTAAGTTTCTGTGTCTTGGTAGGGCAGCTGCCCACGGCTGTAGAAGACCGTGTCATGCGCCTCAAAGCCCTCGCCCTGGTCATAATCATAAGGGAAGCTCAAGAGATTGGCGGTGTACAGCAAATAAACCAGGAAAGAAAAAAGCAGAGCGGCGGTGGCGGTCCCCATTAGAAGGGGGTAGATTCGGCTGCGGGAGCTTGTCATGCCGGCGCGTCGCCCAGTGGAATAAGCGTCAATCCGATAATTGCGCAGGCAGCCAAAAGCCCAAGCGCCACAGTCTGGGCTGGCCCGATGCCGCCCGGCCGCCCGACATCAAGCACATCAATCGCCAAAACTGCAACAAAACCGATCGCCCCGACAAGCGCCATAAATGCGCCAAGCTGCCTCTTTGTGATGCCACGCCGCGAGCCTTCCATAGCGCGGAGTTTAGTCAACATCAACTGGGCTGTAAAGAGTGGCATCGCGCCCAGCCAGCTTGATAATGACTATACATTTGAAACAGGCGCCATGATAAGCTACGACGTTGACCTGTCGCGCGGACGGCAGGCGCCTAAGAGTATAGAAATCCACTCGCTAATGGGGGAGAAATCGCCAGATGATGAAGACACATACTTGCGGCGAATTGCGAGCAAATGACGCGGGCAAGCCCGTCCAATTGGCGGGTTGGGTCAATCGGCGGCGCGACCAAGGCGGCTTGATTTTTATTGATTTGCGCGATCGCTGGGGCATTACGCAAGTGGTGGCCGATCTCGAATTGGCGCCGGCCGCCCATGCCGCTGCCGATAGCGCCCGCAATGAGTATGTGTTGAAGGTCAAAGGAACGGTGCGGATCCGCCCCGAAGGCACCGCTAACCCCGATTTGGAAACCGGCGATATTGACATCGTCGCCGATGAAATCGTGATCCTGAACCCATCGCGAACGCCGCCATTTTACATCAATAAAGATGAAGGCAATGTCGATGAAGCGCTGCGCATGCGCCACCGATACCTGGATTTGCGCCGCGAATCCATGCAGCGGAGCATCCTGCTGCGCCATAAGACGGTGAAATTCATCCGCGATTTCCTGGAAGAAGAAGACTTTGTCGAAATCGAAACGCCGATTCTATTCAAAACGACGCCAGAAGGCGCGCGTGATTTTCTCGTGCCGAGTCGCCTGCAGCCCGGCATGTTCTACGCCCTGCCGCAATCGCCGCAGCAGCTCAAGCAATTGCTAATGGTCGGCGGCTTCGAGCGCTACTTTCAAATTGCGCGCTGCTTCCGCGATGAAGACTTGCGCGGCGACCGTCAGCCAGAATTCACCCAGCTGGACCTGGAGCTGAGTTTCGTCGAGCGCGAAGATGTGATGCGCTTGATGGAAACCCTGGCCGCCGCCATCGTCAAGAATGTCAGCCCCGAAAAGCAACTGATCGCCGAGCCATTTCCGCGCATCCCTTACCAAGACGCGCTAGAGCTTTATGGCACCGACCGACCAGACATTCGCTTTGATTTGCGCGCGCTAGACATCAGCGAAATTGCGAGCCGCTGTGCTTTTCCCGTCTTCGTCGAGAACGTCAAGGCGGGCAAGAAAGTCAAGTGTATGCGCGTGCCCGGCGCGGCTGGCGCGCTAAGCGGGACGCAACTGCGAAAAGTGGCGCGAGACCTGGAAAATATGGCGCGGCGGCATGGGGCGAAGGGCTTGGCATACATCACAATTCCAGCCGACCCCGAAAGCCAACTGCGCGGTCCCATCGGCAAGTTCTTCAATGTCGAGCTGAAACTGGAATTGATTGAGGCGATGCGCGCGGAAGGCGGCGACTTGCTGCTCTTCATGTCAGATCGCGACGAGATTGTCTACGCCGTCACCGATGCCTTGCGCAATCATTTCAAAGCCGAGCTGGACCTCGATGACAATCTGCTGGCTTTCTGCTGGGTGATTGATTTCCCCGAGTTCATCTGGGATGCCGAGCACGAGCGCTGGGATCCATCGCAGCATATGTTCACCATGCCCTTGCCAGAAGACTTGCATCTGCTCGATAGTGACCCAGGGGCGGCGCGCGGCTCGCAATACGACTTGGTCTGCAATGGCTACGAAGTCGGCGGCGGCAGCATCCGCATCCATGATCGGGCGATACAGGAGAAGATCTTCCCCCTGATCGGGCAAAGCATGGAGCATGCCATGCGCGAATTCGGTCATATGCTGGAGGCATTTGAATACGGAGCGCCGCCGCACGGCGGGATGGCTTGGGGTATCGACCGGCTGGTGATGCTCTTGGCTGGCGCGCCGAATATACGCGAAGTCATCGCTTTCCCAAAGACGCAGAACGGCGCCGACATCATGGCAAACGCCCCATCAATCGCCGAGCCAGAGCAGCTTAGCGAGCTCTTTCTACAGCTCGACCTGCCAGAGGACGCAGACTAAACCCGACAGTTAAGATACGGTATTCGGCTTGAGGCAGCGTCCGCTTAGGCCCTGCTTTCGTCGTCCGGTTTCAGGATATTGCCGTGAACCAAGCCGCCGATGATGCCGCCGCCGAAGATGCCGACAAGATATGGAATCAGATACGAGCTGTCACCGGCGATCAACGCGGGACCCAAAGTGCGGGCCGGGTTCAGCGAGGCGCCGGTAGCGGGTCCACCAGCCAGGATGCTCGCCGCCAAGGTGAAGCCGATAGCCAAGCCAGCCAGCTTGCCCGCCCGCCCGTAGGCGGCCGCCTGAAATACCGCGCTGACCAGGAAGAAGGTCAGAATCGCTTCGTATACCGCCGCTGTCCAAACCGAGCCGCTGGTTAGGAAGCCGGTCGTCTGGCCGAAGTTGTAAGCGTTTTCGCCGAGAAAGGCGGCCACGCCCGCATTGTCTTGTGGGAAGACCATAACCAGCACTGCCGCCGCGATGATGCCGCCGATGAATTGAGCGACCACGTAATATGCCGTCTTTGACCATTCCTGCTTTCCCCCAATAGCCAGCCCCACAGAAACGGCCGGGTTGACCTGCGCGCCAGATATATGCCCGTAGGTATAGATCAAGGCGCAAAGAATCAAGCCATGGGCGAAGGCTGGCACCAGCAGGCCAAATATCGGCGCGACCAGAACCGCCGCTGAACCAACAAAAACAAGAACAAACGTACCTATTAGCTCGGCTAACAATTCTTTTGTGAGCCCGTCGTTCACGATAATCCTCCTCAAATCCAGCTTGCGCCTGCCCATCGCAGCGTCACGATAACACTATTATAGACGCTTGGAAAATTCTTGCTCGCACGAGAAAAAAGATTGAAGCGATTGCCCTGTGGCCAGAGCCCGCGCGATTGACAGAGCAAATCGTATCTGATATAAATTGCTGCGCCTGCTGTATGCGTGATAGAACTATATGTGCCGAGCCAACATTCTCTATCAGGGAGTCTTTCTTTGGTAGCCTATGTAATAGGCTCAAGCCAAAACAGCGGTTGTCAAGCGATTCCCGACCTGTACCCTTGCAGGTTCGAGACACTATGGCTACACGGTATGGTGGGCATGTTCTGATAGGCAGCGTACAAATTGTGCGCTGCCTTTGCTTTTCTCAGCTGGCGTAATCGTCGCCGAAGGTTTGCGCCAGCAAAGCCGGCAGCCGTTCTACGCGCGGCACCAGCACCTGCTGCTGATACTGCTCGGTGACGTATTCTTCCAGATACTGAAAGTCCATCACCCGCATCGTGATATTTTCGAATTCAATGTCCTTCATCAGCAGCGCTAGCTGAACAATCTGCTCCAGCTCGAGCCCAGTCTGGACATGTTCGCCGAGGGTCCTGAGCAGGCTCGGCAGCTGCCCGACCAATTGGAGGAAGTTGAGGCTCAGGATTTTTTCGCGCAGCGCGTACAGGACCATCTGCTGGCGTTCCGCCCGGCGCACATCGTTGTTGCCATGACGCGTTCGCGCGAATCGAAGCGCGTCTCGCCCATCCAGCATATGCGTTCCCACGGCGAGATAAAATGGATCGTAGCCATAATTCATATCGGGATAGCGTTCGTCGCTGATGCTATAATCGATGCTGACCTCAATGCCGCCCAGATGATCGACAATGTCGATTACAGCTTGGAAATCGACCAGGATATAATTGTGAACGCGCATGCCGAGGTTCCAGCTAACTGTCTGCTGCAGCAACCGGGGACCATAGCCAGTCGCGCGGCTCTCGCCGAGGAAATAAGCGCGGTTGATGCGGTCGTGTTCTTCTTGCTCCGAGATGCGCACCCAAAGGTCTCGTGGAATACTGAGCAGGCCCATGCCATTCCTTGTCGGGTCAATGCTGACGAGCATCAAGCTATCGGTTCTGACCGGCTCGCCGATTTGGTCGGGGCGGCTATCTAAACCGCCGACGATGATGGTATAACGGGATTGCCCGTCCCAGGGAACCATTTCAATCAGGCTGCCGTCATCGAGCTGCAAAACATCGACGCCAACGCGGCGGCCATCAGCGATAAACTCGTTGCGGGCATCCACCGGCGTCGGCAGCTGGCGCTGCAGGTCCGCTGTTGGGATGACTTCCTGGACCGAGCGAGGCAAGCGAACCAGCACAATCATCGCCAGCACAAGAAAAGCAAAGACAGATATCATGCCGCCTGCTAAGATGACCCAAGCCCAATCATTGCGGCGGCGGCGTTTGCTGGCGCGCAGCTGACGGTAACGGGCGCCCGATAGTGAAGCAGGCGCTGGCGGCGGCTCGGATTGCTGTTGTATGAATTGGGCGGTGCTATATACCGGCGGACGAGATTCCGCGGGCGCTCCTTCGCGCGAGCCGGGTTCTGCAACACTTAACAAGGATTGCGCTGTTGGGCGCGGTTTGTTCTCAGGCTGGCGCGACATGCAAAAGCGATTCCTAGCGGTGGCGGTCAAAGTCTAGCTGTCAGTATAGGGCTGGTGACAGGATGCGGCAAATGCGCGCGCTGCGAGATTCTAAGTTTCGCGATGGCGCTAGCAATATGGCGGTCGATTGCGCCATACTGGAGGCGGTAGCCAGCGGGGAGCAGCCGCCAACCCTGCGCGTCTATGGCTGGGCGCCCTTCTGCCTCTCGCTTGGTTATGGCCAGCGGTCCCGAGACGTCGACCAAGACGCGCTTGAAGACCGCGGCTGGGCTTTGCTGCGGCGGCCCACCGGCGGCAAAGCCATCCTGCATGGCGACGAGCTGACTTACAGCCTCTGCCTGCCGCTCGAACATCCATTGGCTGGCAAAGATGTGCTTGAGAGTTATCGCCGCATCAGCGCCATCTTGCTGCGCGCGCTGGAAAGCCTGGGTTTGGCGCCGGCCGCTCAACATCAAGGCAAGGGCGGGCCGCAAGCCGATCTGGGTCCAATCTGTTTCGAGATGCCCTCCCATTATGAAATCAGCAGCGGTGGAAGAAAACTGATCGGCAGCGCGCAGCTTCGACGCCAGGGTCTTCTGCTGCAGCATGGCACGCTGCCACTTCATGGTGATCTTGCGCGCATCTGTGACGTACTCCATTTTGAAAGCGCGGAAAGCCGCGCGGCACAGAAATTGAAGCTGCGCGAGCGAGCGCTAACCCTCGCCCAGGCGGCTGGCAAGTCTGTCAGCTGGGGGACCGCAGCCGCCGCGATTGAGCAGAGCTTCGGGCGCGAGTTTGATTTGCAGCTAGCGCCGGCAGCACTTTCAGCCGCCGAAATGAAACGAGCCGAAGAATTGGTCGCCGAGAAATTCGGCAATCCCGCCTGGACGCACAAACGCTAAAACCATCTCATTGAAGGCATCGCTTCCCATGAATCGTCAGAGATCGCTTTTCGCTCACGAGCCGCAATCGGCTAATGACATTGATGAGCGCACCAGCTTGGCGGCGACTTTTCAAGTTTTTGCCGATTTTCTGCGTGGCGACGGCAAAACGGAGCATACGGTCAAAGCCTTCATCGGCGATTTGCGTTTGCTCGCCGAGTTCACGGGCAGCGCCTTGCCGGCGGGCAACCTTCGACATTCGCATTTGCAGGACTTCCTCAGGTGGATGGAGCATGAGCGCGCCGTTCCCTGCAGCCGAAAAACTTATGCGCGCCGGGTCACCACCTTGAAAGTTTATTGCAAGTGGCTGCGCTCGATTGATGTCTTGACCGACGACCCAGCCCAATCAATTCGTCAGCGCTCGGGTCCAGCGCCACTATCGGCCGTCTTGAGCGAGGAGCAGGTGCGGGCTTGCAGCGCCGCCGCGCGCCAACCGACACAAGCCGGCTCACATGACACGCGCCCGGCTTTCCTCTTCCAGCTGCTGCTTCAGACTGGGATTAAGAAAGCGGAATGCGGACGGCTGCGGCGGTCCGATATAGAGCGCGGCAATCAAGGCGGCGCCTTGCTTTATGTTCGCCACCGCACCCGCAATGTTTATAAAGAGCGGCGCATCGAATTGGATGCCGACACAGCGCGGCTGCTTGACAGCTATTGTCAGCAGTATAAAGTGGAGGAGAAGCTATTCAATTGTACGACCCGCAATCTTGAATATATTTTGACCGACATCGGCGCGCGCGCGGAGGCACCCTTCAAACTGTCCTTTGAGGTGATGCGCTGGACGATGGCGGTGCGTGATTATATGGCGGGCGTCGAAGAAGAGCGCATCCGCGAGAAGCTGGGTTTGAGCCGCCAGAGCTGGTACGAGACCGGCGAAAAAGTGCGGCGGCTGGCGGATAGGCTGCGGCGCGGCTAAGCGTCGATGAGCGCGCGCAGCTCGTCTTCGCTGATAACCGGCACGCCATTCTTCAGGGCTTTATCGACTTTGCTGCCGGGCGACTCACCGGCGACGACATAGCTGGTCCTTTTGCTGACGCTGCCAGTTACTTTGCCGCCGTTGGCTTCAACCAGAGCCTTGACTTCGCCGCGCGGCACGCTCATTGAGCCGGTTAATACAAAGGTAAGCTCCCCGAGCGCGCTGCCAGCTAAGACCTTTTCGTCGGCGCGCATAGTCAGGCCCGCCGCCAGCATCTTGGCAAGCACAGCCCGATTGTGTTCCTCCGTGAACCAAGTGACGATGTTCGCCACCAGCACCGGTCCCAAGCCGTCGATGCGATGCAGCGGGCGCGATGCGGCGATAAGCGGGCGAAGCGATGCTTCAATGACGCTGCGCTGGTCATCAGAGAATTGCATCGGCTTAAGCAGGCGAAGCAGTCGATCGCCGAGGTCAGCCGCATCGAGGTAACGCGGGACAAGTTCAGTCAATGGCTGGCGCAGACGGGAGACAAGTTTGCTTTGCTCAGCAGCGTCAGCTGGCGCGTCTATGAGCAGCGGCTCAAGGGCTTGGGCAAAGGCGGTCCTCGCCACTTGGACCGCGCTGGCGGTATCGAGCAGCGCTTGCATGGACGTAAAGTTTTCGCCGAGCAGCCCAGCCACGGTTGCGCCGACGCCATCGATGCCGAGCGACGTCAGCACTTGCTCAAAGGGGCGCGTCTTGGCGCCCTCAATGGAAGCGAGCAGGTTTTCCACTTTTTTCTCGGCGAAGCCCTCCAGCGCAAGCAATGGTGCCGCAGTCAAGTAGAAGATATCGGCTTCATCTTCGATCAGCCCCTGTTCGATTAAGGCGGCGATGGTTTGCGGTCCCAAGCCCTCGATATCCATCGCCCCGCGGGAGACGAAGAATTCAAGCGTGCGCATAACCCGTTCCGAGCAGGTGGGATTGGGGCAGAACCAATCCACCGCGCCGGCCGGCTGTATCAATTTTCTAGCGCAGAAAGGGCAAGTCGCGGGCGGGAGAATCACCGTCTCGCTGCCGTCGCGCATGCCGAGCACAGGACCGATCACATAAGGGATGACATCGCCGGAGCGCTTGACAATGACGCGGTCCCCCAAGCGAATATCATGGCTGGCGACCTGGTCATAATTGTGCAGGCTGGCATTGGAGACGGTTACGCCACCGATGAAGACAGGCTCGAGCTGCGCCGTTGGGGTAACCTTACCCGTGCGCCCGACGCCAATGGCGACCCCGATTAGCTTGGTGCTGGCTTCTTCCGCCGGGAACTTGTAGGCGATGGCGCCGCGCGGGTCCTTGCCGACCACGCCAAGTTCGCGCGCTTGGGCCAGGTCATCAACTTTTAAGACTAAGCCATCAATTTCGAAGGGCAGCTTTTCCCGCTTGGTTTCCCATGCCGTCAAGCGCCGGACCACTTCCGCCAGGTCGCCACAATGGGCAGCGTCGGTGATAACATTGAAACCCATGTCGCGCAGAAACTGCAAGGTCTCCCATTCGCTCCCCAGCTCAAGGTCCTCACTGTCGACGATGCTGTAGATATAGGCGGTCAATTTGCGTTTGGCGGTTTCTCGGCTGTCCTTCTGTTTCAGCGAGCCTGAGGCTGTATTCCGCGCGTTGACATAAGCGGGTAACCCCTGCGCCTGCTGCTCGCGGTTGAGCGCGAGGAATGCCTCCTTATGAAAAAGAATCTCGCCGCGGACGACCAGCCGCCGAGGCGCGGGACCGCACTTGGAATCGACCGGAATGCGCAAGGGCAGCGACCGTATCGTCTTCACATTGGCGGTGACATCATCGCCGAATTCGCCATTGCCGCGGGTGGCAGCGCGCCGTAGCAAGCCATTTTCGTAGCTGATGACGATCGCCAAGCCATCGAGCTTTGGCTGCAGCACATACTGAAATTGCGCCCCAGCCGGCAGCAGCCGCCGATTTCGCTCTTCCCAGTTGACGAGGTCAGCTTGGTCGAAGGCTTTGGACAGGCTTAATATCGCCACTGGATGCCGCACTTTGGGCAAGCCGCCCGCTAGGTCAGAGCCAACTCGCTGCGTCGGCGAATCGGGCAGCGCGTAGCCGGGATGCGCCGCTTCCAGCTTTTGCAGCTCGCGGAAGAGCGCATCGTACTCGGCGTCCGTGATCTGTGGCTCATTCCGCACATGGTAAAGATAATTATGATGATGCAGTTTGCCGCTCAAGTCAGCGATGCGCTCTTGGATGTCTCCGCTCATTTCTACTTTCCTGTTTATTCTGTAACCGTCCGCAGATAGATGGCCACCGCCCAACCTTCCACCTGGAATTGCGGGTCGCGCACTTGCCACCAGGTGAAGCCATCCGCTTCCTGCGGTCCGCCAATGATATCAAATCGCACTCCCTCGCTTTCACGGAACAAGACTTGGCTTTCGCTCAGGCTGGGGCGGCTGCGAATGTTGAGTTTATCGTTGCCGACATCAAAGACAGCTGCCTGAACGCCGATGCGCAGCGGCACTGGCGTCTTTGTGACGATGACCGTGGGTATCGGCGGTCCCGCCAGAACAAAGCGCTCGGGCGTTTCAGCCGCCAGGATGACTTCGATTGCTGGCGCCGATGTCGCTTGAGGCGCCCGCGACGGTTCGGCAGCGGCATCATCTAAGGACGAGTCCACAACCTCGATGAGCGGCCTCATGTCCCTTGATGAGGGCTCGACGGGCAGAGTAAAGATCAAAGCCAGGATCGCGGCACCGGCCACAAGCACCAGAATAACCATGAGCGCCAATGAGACGAATGAGAAGTGAAGCGGGTTTGCGGCTCGTCTAAGCGCCCGTTTGTAGGCGCGGCGAGCGGCGAATTGCGCTCGAGCGGCTTGGTGGCGGTCCTCTAGCGCGGCGGGACCCGCTGGCGGCGCCTCGCCCTCTTGGCTCTCGTTGAGCTCGATGGAGCCTTCAGCCATGTTTGCCCCTCGTTGAATCAGCTGCGGGTCTTGAGCCACTGATTGAAGCGCTCAAAGTGCCAGGTGTTGACCACATGCCGCGCTTCTACCCAGCCGCGCCGCGCGTTCCTGAGGCCGAAATCTAGCAAATCCAAATGCGCTTCCTGGTGGGCGTCGGTGTTTATCGCCAGCAGAACGCCCATATCCTTTGCCAAACGCGCCAACTCTGGTTTGAGATCCAAGCGGAGCGGATTGGCGTTTATCTCGAGGATCGTATCATGGTCTTTGGCGGCGCTAAGCACCGCGTCCCAATCGGCGTCGACTGCCTCGCGATTGGGGAATTGCCGCGCCGACGGATGCCCGATCATGTGGACGCAAGGGTTGCGGATGGCTTCGAGCAGGCGCGCCGTCACTTGCTCCCGCTTTTGGCTCAAACCTGAATGCAGCGACGCGATGACGAAATCCAGCTGCGCCAGCACATCATCGGGATAATCAAGGCTGCCATCGGCTTTGATATCCATTTCAGTGCCAGCCAGCACTTGAATTCCCCCGCCGATTTCAGAGTTCACGCGGCGGACTTCTTCCGCCTGCGCCAGCAGCCGCTCGATTGAGAGCCCATTGGCGATGCCGAGGCTGCGTGAATGATCGGTGATGACAATGTATTGAAGACCCCGCTGGATACAGGCGTCGACCATCTCGCGAATCGTGTTTTTGCCGTCGCTCCAGGTTGTGTGCATGTGCAAATCGGCGACGATGTCCGCGCGCTCAATCAAGCGGGGAAGCTGATGTTGGCGCGCCGCTTCGATCTCGCCGCGGTCCTCGCGCAGTTCGGGTGGCACATATTGCAAGCCCAGTGCCTGATAAAGCTTTTCTTCACTGTCGCAGAGGGTCTTCGCGGCCGACTCAATAATCATCTTGCTGTCATCGACTGGGCTGAGAGCCTGCTCGTTGAGGCTGAAGCCCTGGTCGAGGGCGATCTGCCGCATTTTGACATTGTGCGCCAGGCTGCCGGTAAAATAATTGAGAGCAGTGCCCCAGCGCGCCTTTTCCAAAACTCGCAGATCCACTTGCAAGCCGGTCAGCAATTCCACTGAGCTTTTGCTGGGTCCATGCCCGAGGACGCGGGCGACATTTTCCATAGTCACGAAACGACTCATTATCGGGCTTGCCTCATCGGCGGCGATCAATATATCGACATCGCCGATAGTTTCCCGTCCGCGGCGGATGCTGCCAGCCAGCGCGCCTTCTTCCGCCCCCGGCAATTCCAGCAGCCGGTCAAGAATCGCTTGGGCGGCCGGCAGCGCGTCGCCGATATTGGCGCGGCCCGTTTGGCGGGAAAGCGCCTCAATGCCAGCCAGGATTTTCTGCTGGCTCTTCTTCCCCATGCCGGGCAGAGCCGCCAGCTTGTCAGCCTCAGCGGCAATCTTGAGCTCGTCAATCGTGGTGATATCCAACTGCTCCCAGAAGAGCTTAGCCTTCTTTGGACCAAGTCCATTAATGTGCATGACATCGACCAAGCCCTCGGGAATCTCAGCTTTGAGCCGGTTGTAGAAGTCCAGCTCGCCGCTTTCCAGCATTTCGTCGATCTTGGCTGCAATCGTCTTCCCAATATATTTGAGCTCGGTTAAGCCGCCTTCGCTCGCGATCACACGCAGATCACGCGGGAGGCTCCGAATGGTTTCCGCGGCGCGGCGGTAGGACAGCATACGATGGATCGTATCGCCCCGTATCTGCAGCATATCGGCGCAGCGCGCAAAGGTATCGGCGATTTCGCGGTTGCTGGCAGCCAATTGAATCTCCTATTCTCATTCAAAATTTAGAACGCATATTCGAGCTAAGTATACCAGAAATCCGCCAGCGGTTAAAGACACGGGGAGCGGGGGGAGTGGTGAATTATGAGATATGCAGGCCGATATTCTGTATTGGGATAACCTAGATGTAGGGGCGACACTTGTGTCGCCCACAGTTGCAGAAGCAGGTTTTTGGCGATCCAAGGATCGCCCCTACATTGCCTCCTTTTTCTACCAGAAATAGAATTAAATCTCTGTGCGGGCGGTCAGTGTCGGCGGTCAGTGTCTACGCGACCTACGCGACCCTCTGTGTCTCTGTGGCGAAAATAATTTGATGCGATTGCCCTGGGGAAGCCAGAATCGCGCTTGACAGAGCCAGCGAAGCGCGCTAATATCAGCGCAATTGAATAGTTGAAAAAGACTGTGATCCAGAGTAGTAGCCATCATCGTGCAGTTCAGAGACTCGCTAGCCGCTGTGAACGCGAGACACGCAGAGATGGGGAATGGACTGGGGAGTCGCGCCGGTGAAGGGGCAACCGAGTAGCTGGCGACGGAGAGCGCACCGTTAGCAGCGCGGGATATCGACTCAGAGTCTGTATCCATTAAGCGGTCCGCGAAAGCGGGCAATCAAGGTGGTACCGCGGGAACCCTTCTCGTCCTTGAATGGATGATTGGGGTTCTTTTGATTTCAAGGGAGATGGTGATGTTCAAAACGATGCGGCGAGAGCGAACCGACATCCGACCCTCGCGTGAAGAGATGGCTCATTACTTCCGCCAAGGCGATCATGTGCCGGTCTACCGTACGCTGCTGGCCGATCTGGAGACGCCGGTCTCAATCTATATGAAGCTGAAAGAAGCGGGGGCGCCGGCTTTCTTGCTGGAGAGCGTCGAAGGCGGCGAACAGGTCAGCCGTTACTCGTTCATCGGCGTGAACCCCAAGGGCTTGCTGAGCGTCAAAGACAATATCGTCAGCTTCGAGCGCGATGGGAAAACCACTAAATTTGCAATACCAGAAGGGCAAGACCCGCTTCATGTCATCAAGCGGCATTTCCAAACGGTCAATCCGGTGGCGCTGGAAGGCTTGCCCCGTTTGGTTGGCGGCGCGGTTGGCTATATGTCCTACGATATTGTGCGCTATTTTGAGGACCTGCCCGCTACCGCCAGTGATGACTTAAATGTGCCGACGGTCGCATTTATGCTGCCGGATACGCTGGTGATATTCGACCACGCCATGCACCAGTTAATTGTGCTGGCCAACGCGCATAATACGGGGGACGATCCTGACGCCGCCTACGAAGGGGCGATCGCCAGTATTGACGGCATCGTTGAGGCACTATCGAAACCTTTGCAGCACTTGGCTTACGACGTGCCATCCAATGGCGAACGGGCAGACCCCAAAGCCAACGTCGACAAGCGCGTCCATGAAGATCGGGTGCGGAAAGCGAAGGAATACATCCGCGATGGCGATGCCTTCCAGATTGTGCTGGCGCAGCGCTTCAGCCGGCAGACCGAAGCCAGCCCGCTGCAGATTTACCGCGCTTTGCGGGCGACCAATCCGTCACCTTATATGTTCTTGCTCGATTTCAATGAAGACCTGACCTTGGTCGGCGCATCGCCGGAGATGCTGGTGCGGCTGGAAGACGGCATCGCCTACAATCGTCCGCTGGCTGGCACCCGTCGGCGCGGCGCAACCGAGAAGGAAGACCGCGCCCTGGAGGAAGAACTGCTAAAGGACCCCAAAGAGCGCGCTGAGCATGTAATGCTGGTTGACTTGGGGCGGAACGATCTGGGCCGTGTCTGCGATTATGGCACTGTGAAAGTGACCAAGATGATGTATGTCGAGCGCTACTCGCATGTGATGCACATCACCAGCCAGGTTGAAGGCTTGCTGCGCAAAGGCATGGACGCCTTCGATTTGGTGCGCGCCACCTTCCCGGCGGGAACGCTCAGCGGGGCGCCGAAAGTGCGAGCGATGGAAATCATCGAAGAGCTTGAGGAGACCCGTCGCGGACCTTACGGCGGGGCGGTTGGTTATTTCAGTTTTGACGGCTCAATGGATCTGTGCATCACCATCCGCACGCTTTTGATGCAGAACGGCACAATCAGCGTGCAGGCGGGCGGCGGCATCGTGGCCGATAGCGACCCCGAAGCCGAATATTACGAGTCCATCAACAAAGCCACCGCCGTCTTTGAAGCAGTCAAGTATGCCGAAAACGGGCTGATGTAATCGCCCCCAGGCAGTTAAGCGGAAGGATGTATCATGATTCTGGTGATTGACAATTACGACAGCTTTACCTACAACATCGTCCAGGAACTGGGCGAGCTGGGCGCGAAGCTGACCGTCTATCGCAATGATAAAATCACGGTGGACGAGATTCGGGCAATAGCGCCGGAGCGTATCGTGATTTCGCCCGGTCCCGGTTTCCCGGTCGATGCCGGCATCTCGCTGGAGATAATACGCGAGCTGGGCGCATCGATACCGCTCTTGGGTGTATGCCTGGGGCATCAAGCCATTGGCGAAGCCTACGGCGGCTTAGTCGTCCACGCGCCGGAACTGATGCACGGCAAGACGAGCATGATCCACCACGATGGCGATACCATATTGGGCGATATACCCAAGCCCTTCGAGGCGACCCGCTATCACAGCCTGATTGTGGATAAGGCGAGCTTGCCCGCTTGCCTGCAAATCACTGCCTGGACGGCAACCGGCGAGATTATGGGATTTCGGCACAAGCAGCACCCAGTGATTGGCTTGCAATTCCACCCCGAAAGCATCTTAACCGGCTGCGGGCTTCAAATTCTAGGCAACTTCCTCAATTATGAGCCAATGCCAGCGCTCGAAACATCGCTGGCAGGCGCCTCTCTGTGAGTCGCGCGGCTCCGCCATTTATAACAGACCCGTTTTCGCATGATTATATTGCTAGCGCATAGTTAGAAAAAGGAATGACAGATGGATATTCAAGGAGCGATTGACGCTTTAAGCCGTTACGGGCATCTGAATGCGGAACAGGCTGAATCGGTGATGCGGCAGATTATGACCGGCGGCGCTAGCGAAGCGCAGATTGGCGCTTATCTGATGGCGCTGAGCATGAAAGGGGAAACCACCGACGAGATCGGTGGCAGCGCCCGTGCCATGCGCCAGGCAGCGACCACCGTGCCGACCACCGTCAAGGCTGATATGCTGGATACCTGTGGCACTGGCGGCGACAAGTCGGGCACCTTCAACATTAGCACAACGGTTGCATTCGTCGCGGCTGGCGCTGGCATCCCGGTGGCGAAACACGGCAACCGAGCCGCCACCAGCAAAAGCGGCAGCGCCGATGTTTTGGCGGCCCTCGGCGTGAATTTTGAGCTTAGCCCAGAGCAGGTAGGGCGCTGCGTTGATGAGATCGGCATCGGTTTCTTATTCGCCCCCATGCTGCATCCAGCCATGCGATACGCCATTGGTCCCCGCAAGGCGCTTGGCATCCGCACGATATTCAATATCTTGGGTCCCTTGACCAACCCGGCCGGCGCGCAACGGCAATTGATGGGCGTTTTCGCGCACAGCCTAACCGATTTGCTGGCGCATGTCTTGAAGGACCTGGGCTTGAAATCGGCGATGGTGGTTAATGGCTACGGCGGCTTGGACGAGCTCACCGTGACGGGACCGAATCGCATCAGCTACCTGGATGAAGCCGGGGGCATATCGCACCTGGATGTGGACCCAACCGAGCTGGGCTTCCACATGGCCAGTCTTGATGACCTTAGAGGCGGCGACCCGAGCGAAAATGCCGCGATTCTGCGCCGTGTCCTGGCTGGCTCCGACACAGGACCAAAGCGCGATATTGTGCTGCTCAACGCGGGCGCGGCTATCATGACCGCAGGTCTGACAAGCTCAATCGCCGATGGCATCATCGTGGCGCGGGATAGCCTGGACAGCGGCGCCGCCCTGCAGAAGCTGGACCAGCTCATCGAATTCAGTCAAAGTTTTGCCGCATGAGCCAGGCATTCGTCACCACCGATACCGTCCTCGATCGGATCCTCGCCCACAAAGTGGAAGCGCTTGCCCAGGCTCAGGCGCAGACTCCTATTAGGGAGATGCGGCGGCGAGCGGAGCGCCCGGCATATGGCGCGCGCGATATGATGATGGCACTGCAAACCGAGAGCCTCAGTCTCATCGCGGAGGTCAAACGGGCGTCGCCAAGCAAAGGGGAGCTGACGCGAGATTTCGCGCCGGTCATGACTGCTGTCACCTACGCCCACAATGGGGCGGCCGCCATATCAGTGCTCACGGACGGGGCTTTTTTTCGCGGCAGCTTGGCTTATCTGACAGCAGTGCGGCAAGCGGTTGACCGGCCGATATTGCGCAAGGACTTCGTCATCGATCCCTATCAAGTGTATGAGGGGCGGGCGGCCGGCGCCGATGCGACGCTCCTGATAGTGGCGGCGCTTTCCGATGCGCAGCTGGCTGAGCTCCATGCGCTGAGCCATGAATTAGGCATGGCGGCGCTGGTGGAAGTGCATAACGAATGGGAAATGGAGCGGGCGCTGCGGCTGGGCGCCCGGCTTATCGGCGTCAACAATCGCGATTTGAAGACTTTTGATGTCGACTTGGGAACAACAGTGCGGCTGGCTCGCATGGTAGACGATGATGTCGTCCTGGTCGCCGAGAGCGGCATATTCAGCGTCGAGGATGCGCGGGCGATGGGGCGTCTTGGCGCGCGGGCAATTCTCGTCGGCGAAGCGCTGATGAAAGCCGCGGACACGGTGTCGCTGGTCCGCGAGTTAAGCCGCCAGCCGCGAGGCGAACATGACTAAAATCAAGATCTGTGGCATCAGGTCAGCCGAGAACGCGCTGGCGGTCGCGCAGGCAGGCGTCGATATGATCGGTTTGAACTTTTACCCGCCGTCGCCGCGTTACGTCAGGACCGAGGCTGGCAGCGAAATCGCGAGCCAGCTGCGAGAAACACTGGGCGCTGCCTGCCCGACTCTGGTCGGTGTCTTTGTCAACGCATCAAGCGCTGACGTGCGTGATATCGTCGAGCGGGTCGGGCTGGATTTCGCCCAGTTAAGCGGCGACGAACCGATAGAAGCGCTGGCTGAATTGCAGGATATCGCCTTCAAAGCCATCCGCCCGGCTGATGAATCGGCTGCAATTGCCGAGCTTGACCGCCTCCGGGGCGCCTTGCCTCAATCCGACGCCGCGCCTTCCATTCTTTTGGACGCTTACAATCCCACGCTTTATGGCGGTACCGGCGAGACGGCGAGCGAGGGCATCGCCCGGCTGGTCAATGCCGCTGTTCCGCGTCTGATGCTGGCTGGGGGCTTGAAGCCAGAAAATGTCGGCGCGCGCCTAAGACGGGTCAAGCCTTGGGCGGTGGATGTGGCCAGCGGCGTCGAAGCCGGGGCGCCAGGCATCAAAGACGAGGGCAAGCTGCGCGCTTTCATCAAAGCGGTGCGGGCGGCGGACGCATGAGCGAACTGCTTGACATTTATGACGAAGCATTGAAGCACATCGGGGTCAAAACCCGGGCGGCCGTGCATCGCGATGGCGATTGGCATCAAGTGTTTCACTGCTGGGTGATCGGGCGCGAGGCTGATGGCCAGCCTTTTTTAATTTTGCAGAAGCGCCGGGACTACCTGGATTACCCCAACAAAATTGATATCAGCGCCGCGGGCCACTTGGCCGCCGGCGAGACCATTCGCGACGGTCTCCGCGAGCTCGAAGAAGAGTTGGGCTTGCATGTCGATTATGAGGACCTGATTCCGCTGGGCCGGCGTGTCGGCATCTATCGCATTGGCAAATTCGTCGATCGTCAGATTTGCCACGTGTTTCTGTATGAGAGCGATTTGCCGCTCCAGAAATACCGGTATCAGCCTGATGAGATAGCCGGTCTCGTCAAGCTGCCAGCGCAAGACGCGCTGAAACTGTTCTCGGGTCAAATCAACTGCTTGCTGGCGCCGGCGCTTGGCTTAGGCTCCGCCGAGGTCGCGATCGCGCGGGCAGACTTTATCCCGAGCATCGACAATTATGTGATGAAGATTTTGATTCTGACACAGCGGTATTTTGCCGGCGAGAAAGACCTGTGGATCTAGCAGCCAAGAGGACATTATCCGATGACTGATCTGTATATCCAAACCGATCTCAGCGATTTGCCTGACGCGCGCGGATACTTCGGCGAATTTGGGGGCCGCTTCGTGCCCGAGACGATCATCCCGGCGCTGGACGAATTGGAAGCCGCTTACATCGAGGCAATGGCTGATCCGCAATTTCACCAGGACTTGAGTTATCTGCAGCGCACTTACACGGGAAGACCGACGCCGATCAGCTACGCGCGGCGGCTGAGCGAAGCCCTGGGCGGGGCGCAGATTTACCTCAAGCGAGAGGACCTAGCGCATACGGGCGCGCACAAAATCAACAATGCGCTGGGGCAGGGCTTGCTGGCGAAGCGGATGGGCAAAAAGCGCATCATCGCCGAGACCGGCGCGGGCCAGCATGGCGTCGGCACCGCGACGGCAATGGCGCTGCTCGGCTTGGAATGCGATGTATACATGGGCACGGTTGATATCGCCCGGCAGCAGCCCAATGTCTTCCGCATGAAGCTGCTCGGCGCCGAGGTCATCCCAGTTGAGAGCGGCAGCCGCACCCTGAAAGACGCCATCAACGAAGCCATGCGCGATTGGGTGACCAATGTCGAGACGACATTTTATCTGCTCGGCTCGGCCCTGGGTCCCCACCCATATCCGATGATGGTCCGCGATTTCCAAAGCGTCATCGGGGTGGAAGCGCGCGAGCAGATTCAAGCCATGACTGGGCAGCTGCCAGAAGCCTGCATCGCCTGCGTCGGCGGTGGCAGCAATGCCATCGGGTTATTCCAGGCTTTTCGCGCTGATGCCAGCGTCGAGTTGATTGGGGTTGAAGCCGGCGGGCATGGCATCGAAAGCAAAGAGCATGCGGCCCGCTTTGCCGATCTAGATATCAGCCGCCCCGGCATTTTGCATGGTACGCGCTCCTACGTCATGCAGAATGCAGACGGGCAAATCATGGAAACTCACAGCGTGTCAGCCGGCTTGGACTATCCCTCAGTCGGCCCAGAGCATGCCCATCTGCGTCAATTGGAGCGCGCCTATTACACGCTGGCGACAGACGAAGAAGCGCTGGAAGCCTTTCAGGTATTAAGCAAATTGGAAGGCATCATCCCGGCGCTGGAGAGCTCGCACGCGGTCGCCGAGGCGATCAAACGAGCGCCGACCATGCCGCGCGACAGTGTGTTGCTGGTCAACCTATCGGGCCGCGGCGACAAAGACCTCGATACCGTCATCGGGCTAATCGGCAACGAGGAAAGTCCTAGCTAGAATCGCAGGGGGCGACTCTGTGATTCGCCCGCCTGAACTCATTTGACTGGCTAACTTAGCACAATTTGCATCAATAGCAGACGAGGAAACCATGACAGAGCCGCGAGAAGGACATGGCACCGCCGCGATTGACGCAATGTTCGCGCGGGCAAAAGCGGAGCAGCGGGCTGCTTTTTTGCCTTATTTCTGCATCGCTTATCCGGATTATGACGAGTCCCTGCGCGCCATCGAAGCGGCGGCTGAAGCTGGCGTCGACGGCTTCGAAATCGGCATTCCCTTCAGCGATCCAATCGCTGATGGCCCGACGATTCAGGCGGCGACTCAAATCGCTTTGGCGAATGGCGCCACCGTTCGCAAATGCCTGGCTGCCGTCCGTACCTTGCGCGCCAGGGGCATCAAGCAGCCCATGCTGATGATGGGATACGCCAACCCGCTAGTGGCTTACGGGGCTGATCGTTTCCTGCGTGATGCCCGTGAGGCGGGTGCCGATGGCTTGATTGTGCCGGACTTGCCGCCTGAAGAAGCGCATCTCTTTGCCGATAGCTGCGCGCGCGAAGGCTTGGCGCTGGTTTTCTTTTTGGCGCCGACCAGCAATGACAAGCGCATCGAACTGGCGGCCGCCCAGGCGACTGGCTTCATCTACGTCGTGTCCTTGACCGGCATCACCGGCGCGCGAAAAGAGCTGCCAGCATACTTGACCGAATACATTGCCCGCCTGCGGGCGAAGACGGACAAACCGCTGGTGCTGGGCTTCGGCATCAGCAGCCCAGAGCATGCGCGGCAGCTGCGCGGCTTGACCGACGGCTTCATCGTCGCCTCGGCTCTGATTCGAGCCTGGGAACGCGGCTTTGACGAGATGCGGGACCTGACAGGGGAGATCCTGGCCGCGATTAAGGATCAGTAAATGCCTAGGGGCGTCTCGCCGAGACGCCCGCACTAATTCGCCACTGAGGCGCGTAGACAAAGCCCGCCGACACTGGCGGTCGGGGGATGGGGTAGAAAAGCGACATTTCTTTGTTTGCCTTACTTACTTGCATTTACTGAGGACGCAGAGAAATGAATCGAATCTATTGACAGAATGTTGTTATACAAGTAGGCTGTGCACAGCAGGTTTTGAAAGACGACAGGCGGACATGCACGATTTACAGGCCACCAGATTGCGCTATTATTATCCAAACTGCATAGACCAGTCTGGGGCGATTCGCGCTGCCCACTGAATTCGACGCTGATAAGCAGCATGGCAAGGGCGCGGGGTGAAGCACTCAGCGTCTTTTTGTTTATTGGGAGATAACAATATGATACGAGGCATTCGCGGCGCCACCACGGTGGATTCCAACTCAAACAAAGCGATTCTCGAAGCGACCCAAGAATTGCTTTCCATCATGATTGACCGCAACGGCATCATCGAAGAGGATGTGGCCAGCGTCCTGTTTAGCGCGACGCCGGAGCTGGACGACACCTTTCCCGCCAAAGCCGCTCGCATGATGGGTTGGACGCGCACCGCCTTGATGGGCTTTCAAGAAGCCGATGTGAAGCATGGCCTCCCCAATTGCATCCGCGTGCTGATTCATTGGAATACCGACAAGTCCATCGATGAGATACAGCATGTCTTCCTGCGCAAAGCGACGCAGCTGCGGCCCGATATAGCGCAAAACGCCGAGGCGGGGCAATAGCCATGTCAGCCAGTTTCCAAGCCCGTCATTTGGCGATTGTGGGCATGGGGCTGATGGGCGGCTCGCTGGCTTTGGCGCTGCGCGCTCATGCCGATACAATCTGCGGCATTGATCAAGACCAGCGGGCACGCCGCGACGCACTTGAGCGGGGCATGGTGGATTGTGCCACCGATGACCTTTACGAAGGCGTCAATCGAGCCGATGTGGTCATTTTGGCGGCGCCGGTGCGCGTCATCATCGAGATGCTGCATATGCGCCTTGGCTCGTATTTGCGGTCGAACACGCTGGTCATCGATATCGGCAGCACCAAGCAAGATATCGTCGATGCGATGGCGAGCCTGCCAATCGGCGTCAACGCGGTCGGCGGGCATCCCATGACGGGCAAGGAAAACGGCGGCATTCAAGAAGCCGACGAATCGCTTTACCGCTGCCGCCCCTTTGTGCTCTGTCCATCGCGCCGTACAACGCCGGCGGCTCGCTTGCGCGCGATCTCTTTTGTCGAGACCTTGGGCGCCTTGCCAATCGAAATGGAGGCTGAGCGCCACGACCAGATTGTCGCTGGTATCAGCCACTTGCCTTATCTGTTGAGCGCGACCCTGGTGGCGACCATCGCCAATCAAGCGCACGCTGATGCCGCCTACTGGGAATTGGCGGCCGGTGGCTTCCGCGATACCAGCCGCTTGGCCGCAAGCGATGTAACGATGATGGGCGATATTCTAAGCACGAATACAAAGGCGGTCGCTACTTTGCTGGCGCAGTTCAGAATGCAGCTGGCGATGCTGGAGACACTGTTAATCGCTGGCGATGACCATCGCTTGGGCGAATCGCTGCAGCCAATACGGCAGGCGCGTAAGGAATGGGCGCAGAATTATGACATCAGCACGTAAACACCAGCAGTTTCGGATAAAGCCTGGCGGCTCCTTGCGCGGCACGGTGACGGTACCGGGCGACAAGTCAATCTCGCATCGCGCGGTCATGCTGGCGGCTCTCGCTCAGGGGCGATCAGAGATTCGCAATTGGCTGGCGGCGGGCGATACCGAAGCGACCTTGGGTGCCATGCGCGATTTGGGCATCAAAATCGAACGGCCCAATGCCAATACCCTGACGATTCATGGCGGACCTCTGCGCCAGCCAGCGGCGCCGCTTAACCTCATGAACGCGGGAACCGGCATTCGTTTGCTGGCGGGCCTCATGGCTGGGCAAGATTTCCCCAGCATTTTAGATGGCAGCGCCCAGCTGAGGCGCCGGCCGATGAAACGGATAAGCGATCCGCTAAAACTGATGGGCGCCGATATCGAATCGAAGGACGGCGGCTGCCCACTGCGGATTCGCCCAGCCGCCTTGCAGGGCATCACCTACGAAATGCCAGTCGCCAGCGCCCAGGTGAAGAGCGCGATTCTGCTGGCTGGTTTATACGGGGATTCGCCGACCACCGTGATCCAGCCCGGACCCGCGCGGGACCATACCGAACGGATGCTGCGCGCCCTAGGCGTCGAAATCAGCGCCGACGGCAATACAATTACGGTGACGCCAAAGGACCGTCTTTTGCCGCTGGACATGACCGTGCCGGGCGATGTCTCCTCAGCCGCTTTCTTGTTGGTGGCTGGGCTTTTGGTGAAGGACAGCGAGCTTGCGATCCAGGGCGTTAATCTAAATCCGACCCGCACGGGCATAATCGATGTGATGGAAGCGATGGGCGCTGACCTCACAATCAGCAATCTCGGCGAACAGGCGGGCGAGCCAATCGGCGATATTCGCCTGCGAACAAGCCAACTTCGCGGCATCGAAATCGGTGGGGAAACGGTCGTGCGCATGATTGACGAGTTTCCCATTTTGATGGTCGCAGCGCTGCGGGCGGAGGGCGAGACAATCGTGCGAGACGCTAAGGAACTGCGGGTCAAAGAGACCGATCGCATCGCAGTGATGGCAGGGGAGCTGCGCAAGCTGGGCGCCAGTATCGAAGAACGGGAAGACGGCTTCCGCATTGAAGGACCGCAGCAGCTCAGTGGCGGCATCGTCGATGGACATGACGACCACCGCATCGCCATGAGCCTCACCATCGCCGGCCTGATTGCCGCCGAGGGCGCCGTCCTTAGGGATGCGGCCTGCGCCGGCGATAGCTTCCCTGGCTTCGCCGAGACGTTCAGTGCCTGTGGCGCCTTGCTCCTGCCCGAGTAGCGCGCGCTTTACGAGGAACTGTGGCGAGACTATCGGCGAGGTCCGAGCCAATGCAAATAGTTCGGCGGTCTGGGCCGCCCTTGGGTCTGTGATGGCGACAAAGCGTGTAGGTGTCATCGGCTTCCCGGTCGAGCATAGCTTGAGCCCGATTATGCACAACGCGGCTTTCAAAGCGCTGAATATGACCGATTGGCATTATGACGCTATGTCAATCCCGCCCGATATCTTGCGTCTAGGCTTGCGAGAGCCGCGCGACCACGGTTATATCGGCCTCAACGTGACAGTGCCGCATAAAGAAGCAATCATGGAATATGTGCGCCCCGATGAAAAAGCGCGCGCGATTGGCGCGGTGAACACGCTGGACTTCCGCAGCAATATCGGCACAAACACCGATGCCGACGGCTTCATCAATGACCTGATTGCTCATAACCTGCCCCTTACTGGGCAGCGCGTCTTGGTGCTGGGCGCGGGCGGGGCGGCGCGCGCGGCTGTCTATGGCTTAGTTCGAGCCGGCGCGGTGGTAGCCATCGTCAATCGTACCAAGTCCCGGGCGCATGCGCTCGTCAAGCACCTGCGCGTCTCCGCTGGCATGGACGGTCCTTGCGTGATGACGCTTGACGCCGCCGTTGATTGGGGCATGTCGCTCATCGTAAATTGCACATCGGTGGGCTTGCATCCGCAGGTGAACCAGTCGCCTTGGATTTATGGCATCCCTTTTCCCAGCGGCGTCACCGTATATGATATGGTATATCGGCCCCCGAATACGGCGCTGATGCAGCAGTGCCTGGCGCATAATGGACGGGCAATCGGCGGGCTAGGCATGCTCGCGCGGCAGGGGGCGCTCGCCTTTGAGCTTTGGACCGGCTTGGAAGCGCCAATAGACGTGATGCAAAGCGCGCTGCAAGAAGCGCTGGCAAATACGCAAAAGGACTGAATGCTAATGCCAATTCGATTCTTCACCGCCGGCGAAAGCCACGGACCCGGCTTAACCGCCATCCTGGAAGGCATGCCGGCTGGCTTGAGCTTGGCCGCCGACGATATCAACATCGACCTGCGGCGGCGGCAGAAGGGCTACGGCGCTGGCGGACGCATGTCGATTGAGAAAGATGGCATCATCATCACCTCCGGGCTGATGAATGGCATGACGACTGGCGCGCCAATCGCGCTGCAGGTGCAGAACCGCGATTTCAGAAGCTGGAAAGAGCGCGATATCACCCCAATTACCACACCAAGACCGGGTCATGCCGATTTGACGGGCGCGCTAAAATATGGCTACCGCGAGCTGCGGCTTTCGCTGGAGCGGGCAAGCGCGCGTGAGACGACTATGCGCGTCGCCATCGGCGCCATCTGTAAGAAATACCTCGCCGAATTTGGCATATCAGTGCACGGCTATGTCTCGCAGTTAGGCGATGTCGTGGCTGATTTGGCTGACATGCCACTCGAAGAGCGTATCGCGCACAACGAAGACAACGATGTCCGCTGCCCAGACCCCGTCGCAGCCCAGAAGATGCGCGCCGCCATACGCCAAATCAAGATTGACAAAGATACGCTGGGCGGCGTCTTCGAGGTGGTGGCGCGGGGGGTGCCGCCTGGGCTTGGCTCGCATGTGCATTTCGACCGCAAGCTGGATGGCAGGCTGGTCGCGGCGATGGTCAGCATCCAAGCGATGAAGGGGGCTGAAATCGGCTCGGCTTTTGAAAATGCCGGCAAGCGCGGCTCTCAAGTGCACGATGACATCGTCGTCGATGAGGCAGGCAACTTATCTCGCCGCACGAATCGAGCAGGGGGCTTGGAAGGTGGCATCACCACGGGCGAGCCTATCATCGTGCGGGTGGCGAAAAAGCCAATATCGACTATGCTGCGTGGCGCTGAGTCGGTCGATCTGGCGACGGGCGCCGCCAATCCAACAGTTTACGAACGCAGCGACTTCTGCGCTTTGCCGCGTGCCGTCCCGGTGGGCGAGGCGATGATGGCGATTGTGCTGGCCGATTCTCTGTTGGAAAAGCTCGGTGGCGACAGCATTGAAGAGATGAAACCGCGCTTCGCATCGCTGCGGCAGAATCGACTGGACGATTTGCCAATGGACAATCGCGAATGGCGCTTCGGGTATGTGTTATGAATTTCGCGACTAATATCGTCATCACCGGCTTTATGGGCACGGGCAAGACAACCGTCGGGCAAACCTTGGCGCGTAAGCTCAACCGCGAATTTGTGGATATGGATGCCATGATCGAAGCGCGCGCCGGCATGTCAATCCCGCAGCTATTCCAGCGCCGCGGCGAAGCTGAATTCCGCGCTTTGGAGCGGCAAGCCGCATACGAATTGGCGCTGCGCAATGGCTTGGTAATCGCAACCGGTGGCGGCGCCTTGCTCGACGATGACATGCGCGAGACGATGACCAACAGCGGCTTGGTCGTCTGCCTGAACGCGAGCAAAGCTGATATCCGCGAGCGCCTGGCTGAAAACAAGAATCGGCCCCTGGCAGCTGGCTGGGAGGCATTGTTCGAGGCGCGGCAGGCTGCTTATGCGCGAATGCCCTACCAGATTCTAACGACAGGCAAAAGCCCAGCCGAGATCGCGGGCGAGATCGCGGCGCTTGACAATGGCGCGCTCTATGTGCGCAGCCCCGCCGGCGGCGGCTACCCAATCTACGTCGGGGGCGGTCTCTTGAACTGGCTGGGCACCGAGCTTGAGTCGCTGGGCTTGGCTCGGCAGGTGGTGGTAATCACCAATGAAACAGTGGCGCCACTCTACGGCGAAGCGCTCGTCCGCCGTTTGCCAAGCGCCAATCTCATCATCCTCCGCGATGGCGAAGCTTTCAAGAATCTTGACACCGTCGGCAAGATTTATGACGAACTCTTGCGCCTCGGGGCAGACCGCAGCACAACCATAATCGCGCTGGGCGGCGGTGTTGTCGGCGATACGGCGGGCTACGTCGCCGCCACTTACATGCGCGGCGTCGATTTTGTGCAAATTCCGACCACCTTGCTTGCCATGGTGGATTCCAGCGTGGGCGGCAAAGTTGGGGTGGATCTGCCGCAGGGCAAGAACTTGATTGGCGCCTTCAAGCAGCCGCGCAGCGTCATCATCGATACCGATGTCCTGCGAACGCTGCCCCCGCTACAGTGGCGCTGCGGCATGGCCGAAGTCCTTAAGCATGGCTTGATCGCGCGCCCGGCGCTTCTGAACCCGGATTTGTGGCAATTGGAGGCGGCTGAGGCACTGGTGCGGCAGGCGGTGCAAGTCAAGATTGATGTGGTAGAGGTCGACCCCTACGAGCGGGGCATTCGCGCTCATTTGAACCTGGGGCACACCTTCGGCCATGCCATCGAAAAAGCGACCGAATACGCCATACCGCACGGCGAGGCGGTCGCCATCGGCATCGTCAAGGCGGCGCGGCTCTCGCGGAACTTGGGCTTCATTGATGACAGCCTGGTCGAGCGCATCCTCAAACTAATGTGGCGGCTGGGGCTGCCGACCGATATCGCGCTGGATCCGGAGCGCTGGTACGCGGCGATGGCAACTGACAAGAAATGGAAAGCTGGCGTCTCGCGCCTGGTCGTACTCAAGAAGCTGGGGCAAGCGGCTGTGGTCGAAGGACTATCAAAAGACGAGATTTGCGCCGTACTTTAATACAGGAAATCAGCCCGGCATGAGCAAACATATTCTGCTATTGCATGGACCAAATTTGAACTTGTTAGGGGCGCGGCAGCCCGACATATATGGCAGCCTGACCCTAGCCGATATCAACGCCGCTGCCCGGTGCCATCTCGCGGCTTACGAAATTGAGCTGCGGACGGCGCAGTCCAATCACGAAGGCGAGCTGGTCGGCTTGCTGCATGATGCCCGCGATTGGGCTGATGGTGTCGTCTTTAATCCGGCCGCCTACACCCACAGTTCAATCGCCCTGCGCGACGCCATCACCGCGATTGAACTGCCCGTCATAGAGGTGCATCTCTCCAACGTGCACGGGCGCGAGGCTTTCCGCCACCAGTCTATGTTAGCCGGCGTTTGTCTTGGCCAGATCGCCGGTTTCGGCTGGCATGGCTACCTGCTCGCGCTGGATGCCTTGCTCAGACGCTGGGGCTTGCTGCCTTTAGCTGGTCAGAACCCATGAAGACCCTAGGCAATTCCTTGGTTATCTCGCCGCTAGTTGAAGAAGGCATTCCTGCAGTATACTCCTCTCTTGCCTGACAATTCAGCTTGACAGGACGCGCCATGGCAACAGCAGCCGACATCCTGGAAAAAGTCGAAGAGCAGTGTGTACGCTTCGTCGCGCTGTGGTTCACCGACATCACTGGTTTGGTGAAGAGCGTGCTGATACCAGCCAGCGAGCTGGAAAATGTCCTCGAGAATGGCTCGCACTTTGATGGTTCGGCGATTGAGGGCTTCGCGCGGGTGGCTGAGAGCGACATGGTGCTGGTGCCTGATGTTTCAAGTTTTGTTATCTTGCCCTGGACCACTGGCGAAGATAAAACAGCGCGCTTGATTTGTTCGATTTTTACGCAGAATGGCGATCCCTTCATTGGCGACCCGCGCAACCTGCTGACGAAAGCGCTTGCCCAGGCGCGGGACCTGAATCTGCGCTTCAAAACAGGTATGGAGCTTGAGTTCTTTCTCTTCCCCTTCGACCGCGCTGGGCAGCCACAACTCAGCGCCGATAGCGACAGCGCCGGCTATTTCGACATCCCAGACGGACCCATTCGCTCGGTGCGCCGCCGCATGCTGGCCACGCTGGCTGGCATGGGAATCCGCGTGGATTCGACACACTCCGAAACCGGCAGCGGCCAGCAAGAGATCGACTTTCAGTATGATGACGCATTGCGCTCGGCTGATAATATCCTGACGGCTCGTATCGCGCTCAAAACAGTGGCTAGCAAATTCAATTATTTTTGCACATTTATGCCGCGCCCGCATGTGGGCTTGCCCGGCTCTGGCATGCACACCCACCAGAGCATGCACGATGCCGAAACTGGCATCAATCTCTTCGCTGATAGCGCGGGCGAATACGGCTTATCCGATACGGCTCGCTTCTTCCTGGCGGGGCAGCTGGAGCACGCGCAGGCGATGTGCGCGGTGCTGGCGCCGCTCGTCAATTCTTACAAACGCCTGGGCACAAGTTTCGAAGCGCCGGTCAACGTCACTTGGGCGCATGTCAACCGCAGCGCTTTGATTCGCGTTCCCAGCACAGCGCCAGGCAAAGAATTTCACACGCGCTTGGAATTGCGCTGCCCAGACCCAACAGCCAATCCCTATTTGGCGATGACAGTGATGCTGCAGGCTGGGCTGGATGGCATTCGGCACAAGATGCCATTGGCTGACCCGATGGAAGAAACGCTGATGAGCGGCATGCCCGAACGGATGCGCCAAATCAAAGTGCTGCCCCACTCCCTGGACGAAGCGCTTGATGCCCTCAGCGGTGACGATGTTATCTTGTCGGCTCTTGGTCCCTACGTCAGCGATCGTTATATCGCCGCCAAACGGCAGGAATGCAATGAGTACAATCGACAAGTGACCGAGTGGGAAGTCAGGCGGTATCTGAGCCGTTTCTGAGGATCATATCGTGAATCCGACTTATCGCCTCGCGGCTGTCCTCGCTTGCCAGCGCCACCGTGAAGCTGCAATTGGAAGCGCCAAGCGCGATCCCATAAATCTCAATATCTTGCAGCCCTTCCAAGACCTGAGACAAGAGATGCGGCGCCCGATGCAGGCTGGCGCCAATTGAAGTTACCAGTGAAATTGTTTCAATCTCCCATGGCATCTTCTCCGGATATTCAGCCATCTTCGCTTGCAGGGCGCGCTGTAAACGATCGACGCCATCAATCCCAATGCTAGTAGGAATCACGAGGCAGATAAAGCTGCTGTTCGATGATTGGGACGCGATCAAGACTTCCGAGCGCATGCCCAGCGTTTTGAAGAGCGTATTGCCCACCAAGCGCGTAACACCCGCCAGCGAGCCACTGGTCGGCCGCCGCAATGCCAAGCCCTGAATTGATGTAACACCCCGCATGACCGGGCTTCCATCGCTTGCCTTGCCCGATACAAGCGTCCCCTTCCGCTTTGGATGGAAGACATTCTTGATGCGCAAGGGCAAGCCCGCCTCCCGCAAGGGGGCAATCATGCGCGCGTGCAAGATGTTGGCGCCGAAATACGCGAAATCAGCCGCCTCGTTATAGCTGAGACGAGGAACGCCCCGCGCCCTCCGCTGGCGCCGGGGATCGGCCGACATCATGCCATCGACATCGGTCCATATCCACAGCTCGTCCGCGCCAAGCAATGCGCTAATGACCGACGACGTATAATCGGTGCCGCCACGCCCGAGGGTCGTTGTCGCGCCCTTGGCCGTAGCGCCGATAAAGCCAGTGACAACCGGGATCATGTCCCGCCGCAGAATGGGCAAGAGCACAGCCGTGACGCGCTGCCCCGTCAGAGCGAATTCGGGATTGGCATTGCCGTGAACAGCATCCGTAACCATGACATCTGTGCCATCGACAGCGACGCCGCGGACGCCGTTTTGCCGCAGCAGCGCGGCGATGATGCGCGCCGATAAGCGCTCGCCAACCGCCACAACCATATCGCTGTGCATGGGTGAAAGCTCTTCATCTAGGTTGTTGGCAATCGATTTGCAATCGTCGAGCAGGCGCGAGATGAGTTGATCGATATCGGCTTGCAGCGTATTGCGGTCCGGGCGATCGAGCGGGAGCTGATCGATAAGGGCAAGGTGACGCGTGCGCAAGTTGGCGGCGATGCGGCGATAACCGCGCGGATGGGCGATGCGGGCGAAATGCGCGGCATCAAGCAGCATATCGGTGACGCCATCCAAGGCTGAGACCACAATCAAGAGCCGGTCCCAGCGTTTGGATTCGGCGGCGATGATGCCCAAGACTTGCGCCAAGCCCGCTGATGTGCCCAGCGATGCGCCACCAAACTTCATTGCCAGCGTAGTCATAGCCGCCCCGATGAGCCACCCAAGCATCCTGGATTGTGCCTATGCGCCCTTGTTGGACTAAGCTCAACTGTCTGTAATTTTAGCAAGGTCGGTGGCAAATTGACAAGCAGAACAAACAAGGCAATCGCATCAAATGGATTTTTTCGCCACCGAGACGCCCCTACATCTTCAAGATTGATGTGATAATCGCCAATAAAAGATACTAAACTCTGTGCGGGCGGTCAGTGTCGGCGGTCAGTGTCGGCGCGACCTACGCGACCTACGCGACCCTCTGTGTCTCTGTGGCGAAAAAAATTGAAGCGATTGCCCTGCCCCCGCCATGCTATCATGTTGCGCTTGGCTGGCTTTTCGAGTACAGTGAATGGGCTTTGAGTGGAGAGCCAATGTATTGGGGTAGTCCCGCTCCAGGCATCACAATTTGAAGGCGAGCGCCCCTAAAGAGGCTTAAGTTCTATGGCAACTGCCCAAGTGCAAACAAGCGAACTGGTCGCCGGCGTTCGCTTTCAAAAGATTGGCAAGCTCTATCATTTTGATTTTTCCGGTCATCCGGAGTTAAAGCAGGGTGATTACGTCATCGTTGACACCCGTCGGGGGCGGCAGATGGGCCAGATCATGGGTTTCACGGCGCCCGATGGGGGCCGCAAGACACGCGAGATTCTGCGCCCAGCCACAGCCCGTGATCTGGTTTTGCGGCAGCAATGGGAAGCGAAACAAGACGAGGCGCTGGAAACTTGTCGCGAGGCGGCGGCATCCCTGCGCCGCCTGTCCGAAGTCAAGTTTGTCGCGGCGCAATACAACTACGATGGCAGCGTTGTTACATTTCTCTTTAGCGCCGAGCAAAAGATTGATACGACGGTCCTGCAAAAGCGCCTGCAGCGCAAGTTCGAAGCCCGCATCGAAATGCGGCAGATTGGTCCCCGCGATGTGGCGAAGCTGCTGGGCGGGTTTGGTGCCTGTGGCATCACGCGCTGCTGCAGCACATTTCTCACAGATTTCAGCCCGATCTCGATCAAGATGGCAAAGGCGCAAGGCATTTCCCTAAGTCCATCGGAGATCACGGGGATGTGCGGGCGCCTGCGCTGTTGCCTGGTATTTGAGTACGAACAATATGTCGAAGCGCGTCGACAATTGCCGCGGCGGAATAAGCGCGTCGGCACGCCACATGGCGAGGGCCGTGTCTTGGATCAGTTGCCATTGCGGGATGCTGTGCTGGTCGAGGTCGGCGAGGGCGTTCGCAAAATCGTCGAACGAGAAGACATCATCCCGCTGGAAGAGTTTCGCAAGCTGGCGGAAAAAGCGCATTCGCCTTGTGACAAGCATGGCGATGGCAGCTGTGAATGTGGAATGCCAGCCGGTCAGCGGCAAGCTGATCGATTAAATATCAAGCCTGAGCCGGAAGCCAAAGCCGACAGCGAAACCAAAGCCGACAGCGAAGCCAAACCTGAAGAGCAAAAGCCGCGCCGGCGCCGGTCACGCCGGTCACGTAGTCGAGCGGGGGGCGATGGCTCTCAATCAAACCGCCGCCGACGGAGCAGACGCCGCGGTGGCAAGCGAGCCAAGCAAGGACGCGAAGGTCCCGCGAATAACAGCGAGAACAACTGAGCCCATGAGCGAAACGGCTGAAACCATCGACAGCAAAGTGGGGCGCGTGCTTGGCGTCTTCGCCCACCCCGATGATCCCGAATTCTTCGCCGGGGGCACCTTCGCCAAGTGGGCCGCTGATGGCGCGGATATCAGCTTTGTCATCGCCACCAGCGGCGACAAGGGTAGCGCCGACCCCAACATGACCCATGAGCGCCTAGCGCAAACCCGCGAGCGCGAAGAACAGGAAGCGGCCGCCGCCCTCGGGGTCAAAGATGTCGTCTTCTTGCGCTACAAAGACGGCGAGCTTTTCCCGACGCTGGCGCTGCGCCGTGATATCACCCGGATGATTCGGCTGAAGAAGCCCGATGTGGTGGTGACGCTCGACCCGACGCGCTGGTACAGCTCGCGCGGTATCAACCACCCGGATCATCGGGCGATTGGCGCGGCAACCCTGGAAGCGGTCTTCCCAACGGCGCGCGATCGGCTCAACTTCATCGAGCATGAGCGCGATGAGGGCTTGGAGACGCACAAAGTCACCACAGTCTATATTGCCGGCGCGGTAGAGCCGAACCTGACCGTCGATGTCACGGCTGCGGTAGAACGGCAGATACAGTCCCTGCGCGCGCACAAGACGCAGATTTCCGACATGGAGAAAATGGCGGAGCATATCAGGAAACGATCGCTGGATCCAAATTCGCCGCCTGAATACCCCCGCCGCATCGAGCGATTCCACGTAATCAACATGAGGTGAACCCCATATGACACATGATTTCATGGCGGATGCGCTAGCGCTGCGTGAGGAGCTGGTCGCGCGCCGACGTGACTTTCATCAGCATCCGGAGCTGGCTTTTGAAGAGCATCGCACAGCCGGCATCGTCGCCCAGGAACTCAGGCAATTGGGCTTGGAAGTGCAGACAGGCATAGGCAAAACTGGCGTAATCGGCATCCTCGAGGGCGCTGACGCAGGACCAACCCTGCTCTATCGGGCCGATATGGACGCCTTGCCAATCCTTGAGGAAAACGAAACCGGCTACGTATCAAAAGCGGCTGGGCTGATGCACGCCTGCGGGCATGACGGGCATACGGCGATTGCGCTCGGCATCGCCAAGGTCCTGTCACAGCATCGCCAGGGTCTCGGCGGTCGGGTTAAGTTTGTCTTCCAGCCGGCTGAAGAGCAGGGCAGAGGCGCTGAGTATATGATCGCCGATGGCGCGCTCGAATCGCCAGCGCCCGATATCTGCCTAGGCATCCACCTCTGGAATGACCTCGAAGTCGGCAAGGTGAGCGTCGTCTCGGGACCGACGATGTCCGGCGCCGGCGTGTTTGAGATTGAGATAAGGGGCAAAGGCGGGCATGGCGCGATGCCACAGCAAACCGCCGATCCAATCGTCTGCAGCGCGCAGCTGATAACGGCGCTTCAATCGATCGTCAGCCGCAATGTTGATCCACAGGATTTGGTCGTCATCACGATTGGCACGATTCATGGCGGCAGCGCGCGGAATATCATCCCGCAGACGGTCCGCTTCAGCGGCTCTTTTCGCCTCTTCCGCGAGGAGACGCGTGAGTTGATTAAGACGCGCATCCGTGAACTGGCGGAAGGCGTCGCGGGGGCGATGGGCTGCCAAGCGGATGTCAACTTCGGCTTGGGCATTGGTCCAGTCGTGAATGACGCCGCCGTAGCGAGCCGCACACGCGAAGTCTTCGCCCGTTTTGGCGACGCGGTTAAGGTGGTGGATGAGGCTTGGATGGCATCGGAAGATGTTGGCTTGTTCATGCAGCGCAACCCGAGCGCTTACCTGCTGGTTGGCTCAGCCAATCATGAGCGTGGGCTGGATTATCCGCATCATCACCCCCGTTTCGATATTGATGAAGCGGTGCTTCCTTTGAGCGTCGGCATGATGTCAACCCTGATCGCCGATTATCTGGGGGCGGGTGGCTAGATGTCCGCTGAAGTGCCATTCAGTTGGATCGACTCAATCGGCTGGATCGTTTTGTCGGGGGCGCCCGATGCCTTGAGCGAGATTCGCGCCCAGGCTTTGAGCCGTTATGATGCGGCTGGCGCCATCGCCTACATCTCGCTGGCGGCTGATCTCGGCGATGCGCTGATGGATGACATGGCTGAATTGGGCGCGCCAACCGGCTACCTGGTTGACCTGGAAGTGCCCGACAACAATGAAACCTACGAGCAGCTGAGCGAAGCCGGCATGATCGTCATAGAAGCGGCGCATAAGCAGGAACAGCTGCCAAGGCTCATGACGCAGACAGCTAAGAGCGCCTTGAAATCGGCGCTGGAGCGCGGCGCGCTGATCTTATTTGAAGGGGCGGCCGCGGCGATCGCCGGTGAGCATCGGCTGACCGCTAAAGGTGAACTGCGCGCTGGGCTGAATTTCGTGCACAATGTCTTGATACCGTCGTGCGGCGACAGCGTCGCGGTGGCTGATATTGCGCGAGCAGTCTTCCAGGCTTTGCCTGCTGTGCCGATTTTGGGTTTAGCGCCTGGCTCGGCATTGGCGCTGGGACCAGAGCAGCGCATCGAAACCTGGGGCGATGGCGAGGTGACCATCAGCCTGGCTGACCCAGCCAGCCAATATGACCGATACGGAGCGATGAAGTAGGGTGCTATGCCTATCACAATTTTGATCGGCGCTCAATGGGGCGATGAAGGCAAGGGACGCGTCGTTGATTGGCTGGCGGCTTCGGCTGATATCGTCGCCCGCTACGCCGGCGGCGACAACGCGGGGCACACAGTCGCGCTCGATGGCGACGTTTACAAGCTGCATCTGATTCCATCTGGCATTCTGCATCGCGATGTTGTCTCCGTCATGGGCAACGGCATGGTGATCAATCCAGTCAATCTCAGGCGCGAGATTGAAGCCCTGCGTCAAATGGGCATCGCAATCACGCCGGAACGCCTGGTGATTAGCTCGCGGGCGCATATCATCACGCCGGCGCATGTGGCTTTGGACCGCGCCAAAGAAGTAGCGCTCGGCGATGCCAAAATCGGCACGACCCTGCGTGGCATCGGTCCCGCTTATCTGGACAAGACCGGGCGCGCCGGCATTCGCACTGGCGATATGCTGCTTGATATTGAGGAATTTGCCGAGCGCTTGGTCGCCGCCATTGAAATGAGCAACGAAGATTTGCGCGCCCGGGGCTTAGCAACGCTGGACGCGCGCGCGGCGGCGCAAAACTATGTAGAAGCGGCTGACTTCCTTCGTCCTTTCATCAAGGATGTCTCGATTTATCTGTTCGAGGCGCTGAAAGAAGGCAAACAAGTCTTGTGCGAGGGCGCGCAAGGCACGCTGCTGGATATCGATCATGGCAGCTACCCCTTCGTGACCAGCTCGTCGCCAACTGCCGGCGGTGCTTTGACTGGTCTCGGCGTGGGTCCCCTTTATGTGCAACGTGTGCTGGGCGTCGCTAAAGCTTTTAGCACACGCGTCGGCGGTGGACCCATGCCGACCGAGCTAGATGGCGCAATCGCTAGCCATTTCCGCGGTAGTGGCGCCAACTTCTGGGACGAGTTCGGCACCACTACGGGAAGACCGCGCCGCTGCGGCTGGCTGGATGTCGTCATGCTGCGTTATGCCGTCGGCGTCAATGGTTTGAGCGAGCTGATGCTGACTAAGATGGATATTCTCTCCGGCTTGGACGAATTGAAACTGGCGATTGCCTATGAGATAGACGGCGAGCGCCACCAGTATCCGCCCCAAACAAACGAACAGTTGGAGCGCGCCAAGCCAATTTACGAGACCATGCCAGGTTGGAGCGAAGATATCAGCAATTGCCGCCGCTTTGATGAATTGCCCGTCGCAGCGCGGCATTATATCGAGCGCGTCGCCGAGCTCTGTGAGGCGCCGATTGATATCGTCAGCGTAGGACCAGAGCGGGATCAACTGGTGCTCAAAAGCGCCGACCACAAGCAAGCCGAGCCTGGCTGAATATCTTGCGGCGCAGGAATATCAGTAGTAAAATGCGATTAGCGATAGCGGCTCGAGGAGAAACTGCATGAAAGTGTTGGGCGCGGTGGCATTGGTATTGGCGATCCTGCTGGCTGGCGGCGCCATCACATCCAATTTGCTCTCGTCAGATCTGGCGATACAGCAAACAACCGACCCCAGCGGCGACTTTCTCACCGCCACGCCCGATCAAGCAGTCGCCTTCATTCTGGTCACGGGTTTCATTATCTTCAACGTCTTGGGTGCCGGCTTGACGCTAATGATTGTATTCTGGCTGCTCAACCGCCAAGTGACGGCTGTCCGTCAAGCGTCCAACAACTGAGTTCCCACGGGCGCCAAACAGCGCGCTGCCTAGCGACGAATTTTTGATGACGCAAGGCAAAAGCAAACCCCAACAAAGGCACAGGAAAGGAATCGTCGCTGTCGCAGTCTTGGCTGTGGCGGTATTTGCGCTGCTGCTGGCTATGGTTTTTAACGGGACCTCGGCACCTGCCCCCGGCGCCATCGATAGCCAAACTTACGCCGCTGAGTTGGCAGCGGCAATGCAAGGGGCGGAAGCCGAAATCGGCGAGCGACTTGTGACAGAGACGGACTGCGCCAACTGTCACCTGACCGGCGGGGGCAGCGCAGCGCCACTTTTTGACGGGCTGGCTTCGCTTGCCGGCGCGCGCCGGCCACCGCTCAGCGCCGAGCAGTATCTCTACGAGGCAATCATCTTTCCAGCCGCGCACTTGGTCGAAGGCTATGCCAATGCGATGCCCAACAATTACGGCGAACGCTATTCCTTAGCCGATTTGAGTCACATGATTGCTTATTTGCTCACGTTTTCTGATAGCGCTGAAGTTGATACCTAATGAATAGGCAGGCAGCGCGTTCTACTCAAATGGCTGCCTAGGCTGATGCGATGGCTGCCAGCCATAGAGGCTGCCCTAATCGGACTGGCTCGAGGCGCTGAAACGGCATAAGCGCGATGACGATGGACAGTTTTACAATCTCAGCACTTGAAGACGAACTCGCGAATGCGATCATCGGCGGGCGCATTCAAGACGTGATTGATGTCGATGCGCTGGGCATCGGGCTTGAGATTTATGCGAATCGCCAACGGCATTATCTTTATCTGAGCGCCGACGCGACGCAGCCCCGCCTGCACCTGGTCAATGCCAAGCTGCGCCGGGGGCTTAATCAGCCGACTCAGCTGGGATTGCTGCTGCGGCGCTACATCGAAGGGGGCGTCCTCACAGGGCTGAGGCAGCCAGCCTGGGAGCGAATCCTCGAATTTGAGCTGGCGGGCCGGGGCGGTTCATATCGCCTCATTGCGGAGTTGATGCCCCGGCGCGCCAATGTCTTGCTGGTGCAGAATGGCAAGATTTTGGATTGCTTGAAGCGCGTCGGTCCCGCTGAAAATCGCTATCGGCTTAGCTTGCCCAATCATGATTATGTGCCGCCGCCGCCAATACGAGGTCAATTGAATCCGGCCAATCTAAGCGCGCGTGACTTGCAAGACCTGCTTGCAAGCGCGGACAAGCCATCGACGCAAGCCAGGCGCATGCTGCCAGGGTCTATCCTCGGCATGAGCCCGCTGCTGGCACGAGAGATCGTCTTCCGCGCCGAGGGGGACCCGCAAGCGCGCGTGGCTGATAGCGACAGCGAGCGCCTGTACGCCGCCTTTCGCGATGTCCTTGCGCCACTGCTGCAGCGGCGCTGGCAGCCCGGCATCGGCCGCGTCCTAGGAATGCCCGCGTTCTGCAGCGTTTTCCCGCTGACTCACCTAGACTGGCAAGAAGCAGGGACGGTCAGCGCGGCGCTGCAGGCTTACTTCGGCGCCATTGCCGGCGCGGATGCCTACCAAGAAGCCAAGAAGCCAGTGCAAAATGCCATTAACGAGACGCGGGGGAAACTAAGGGCGAAGATCGAATCGCTGCGCCGGGGATTGCGCGACGACAAAGAGCGGCAGCAGCTCAAACAATCGGGCGAGCTGATCCTCGCTTATCAATATACGCTGGCGCTTGGGCAGAGTGAACTGCGCGCCCAATACGACCCGGCCGGACCCGAGCTGCTGGTCACGCTGGACCCGGGGCGGACGCCGCTGGAGAACGCGCAAGCTTATTTTCGCCGCTATGAAAAAGCCAAATCGGCGGCGCAGGAACTGCCCGCGCTCATTCGCGAGACAGAGCTGGAATTGGATTTTGTTGATCAGTTAGAAAGCGACTTGGGGGCGGCGGCGAGCTGGCCCGAGATCGATGATGTGATTCAAATCTTGCAGGCACGCGGTCATTGGCTAGGCGCGCGGCTCAAGCGTATCGGCGGTGGCGGTCGCCAGGGTCCGCTGCGCATTGTCAGCCGCGATGCTTATGTGATTTGGCTTGGGCGCAACAGCCGTCAGAATGAACAAGTTACTTTCAAGAAGGCGAATGCGCAAGACATCTGGCTGCACGCGCGTGATAGGCCCGGCGCGCACGTGGTCATCCGCAATGATGGCCGGCGGATAAGCGATGCCTTAATTGCCGAGGCGGCCGCCGTCGCTGCTTGGTACAGCAAAGGGCGGAGCGATGCCAAGGTTTTGGTTGATTACACGCGTGTCAAGTATGTGAAAGCGATCAAAGGCGCCGGGCCCGGTATGGTGACCTATCGAAACGAAAGCTCGCTCCAGGTACAGCCGCGCGACGAGTCCATCTTCGAATAAATTCTCGGCGCCATCTAGCTGGGGCGCTCGCGCAGAATGCGTCTCGCCGCAGCCAGAACCTGCTCGATGCTGATGTCTCTGACGCAAGGATGATAATCAAGATTGTCGCCGCGCCAGTCCAAGATGCGGCATGGGCGGCAAGCGATTTGCGAAGTTAGAACAGCCTGCCGGCTTGGGCTGCCCCAAGGCGCGAATTCTAGGGGATCGGCCGGACCAAAGAGCGCTATCGTGGGCTTTCTAATGGCAGCCGCTAAGTGCAGTGCGCCGCTATCGGGTCCCATTACAAGCCGCGCCCGTTGATATAGCGCAGCCAATTGCCCGATACTGGTCGAGCCGGCGATGCTCTTGGCTTTCCTTGTCATCTTGGCTAGGATTTCATCGATTATCACTTGCTCTCCCGCCGTACCGGTGAAGATGATATTAGCTTCGAACTCTTGCGCGACGGCATCGGCTGCGCTCGCCCACTTTTCCGCGGGCCAGATTTTGCTGGCAGCGCCGGCGCCGGGATGAATGCAAATAATGGGCGCGCCAGCGCGGATGCCCCAGGCTTCCAACTGATTGTCGATACTGTCGCGGTCATCGGCTCGAATCGGAAACTCGAGTTGAACCTGGTCTGGCAGTGGCATATTGGTGAATGCCGCGGCCAGGATCAGATTCTGCATGAGGACATGCTGATGCTGAAGCCTTCGCGCTATCGTCAGAAAGGGCGCGCTACCGGGCTGGTCATAGCCGATGCGCTGCGGGATGCCAGCCAGAAAAGCCAACAGCGCGCCCCACCAGTGGTCTGGGCGCATGATGATGGCGCTGTCATAACCAATCTGGCGCAGCTTCCGCGCCGCCTGCAGCGCCAGCCAATAGGGCTTGCCGCCCGCCGCCGCCCCACGCTGAAAACCCGGAAACGGCAGCGTCAGCGTCTGATCGACCGCCTCAATATTCGCGAGGGTATCGGCGCACCAATCACCGCAAAGCACATGAATGTGGAGCTGGGGGCGCTGCTGCTTGATCAGGCGGATGGCTGGGCTTGTCAGCAGCATGTCGCCCAAATGGTCGGGACGGATAATGAGCAATCGGTTGCTGGCGCCGCGCTGCTGAGCGATGGGCGCTTTTGCCGCAAGGGAGAGAATTCGGTTGCGTAACTGCTGCTTTGCAGAAGGCTGATGCAATGCCTGAGCCAGCCGCTGGTTGCGGCGCGCGAGCCTGTCTCTATCCAAGGTTAAGCTCCGCATAGGCTTGCAGCAAGCGCGGCATCAAAGCCGACCAGTCATAGTAACGGCTTACCTGCGCTTGCGCCAATTCTCCTAATTCGCGCCGCCGCCGCTCGTCATCGAGCAGCGAGATGATCGCCTGCGCAAATGCCGCGGCATCATCGGCGATCGCTAGTGCGTTCAGGGCGTCAGCATTTAAGCCAGCCGCGCCAATCGAGGTGGAGACGACGGCGCAGCGGGCTGCCATCGCCTGCAGGATCTTCAGCCGTGTGCCGCTTCCCATCCGCAAGGGCACAACGTAAATCGCCGCCGCCTGAAGAAATGGCTGCACCGATTCCACCCAGCCCGTCACCCGCAGGCTCCTATCAGCCGCGAGCGATTCGAGCCGACGATGCGGGTTGCGCCCGACGATAAGCAGACGGGCTTGGGGAAGCTCTGCCCGAACCAAGGGAAATATGGCGCTGTGAAACCATTCGACGGCGTCGACATTGGGGCGGTAATCCATCTTGCCGCTGAAGACCAGCAGAAATGGCTCGCGCGCTATTTTTGCTGGCGGCTTGTAATCGGCTACCGTGATGCCATTGGGCATGACGAAGATGGGCGCGCCATTGTGTTCGCGAAGGAAGCGGCGGTCTTCGTCGCTCACGGCGATGATGGCATCGACACCGCGGCAGATTGCCCGCTCGAATCCTTCCAAGCGGGCCGATTGAATCGACGAATAAATAGCAGCCGGCAGCCGGCGGAATACTGCCCGATCCACTTGCGCGACGACACGCTGGAGTTCAGCTTCGGCGTTCAGCGCGTCATACACGATCTTGGCTTCTTTCTTATTTGCCTGGATTAGCGGCAAGCAAGAGCCCAACTCAATGCCAGAAAATTGGATCAAATCAAAAGCCTCTTCTTGCAGGCGCCGGCGCAAGGCCTGCCGAAACTCGGCGCTGGCCAGCCGAAACTCCATATCGGCTTGGCGGCTGCTAAACAGCTTGACGATGCGCTTGAGTTTTCCGTGATGGGGCAGGGGGACCGCCTCGACCCGTTCGCAGAGTTGGAATAGGGGGCTCGCGGCGGCGGGCGGCTGCTCAGCGAAGCTCAAGAGGCTGATGCGATGCCCGGCTCCGCTCAAGCCGCGAATGATGCCCATGTTGCGGATGGCAGCGCCCGATTCACTAGGGTAGGGAAGATCGGGCGTTAGCAGCAGGGTCTTCATCGCGCAATCACCTGAGCAGGGACCGGTAACAATCGAGCACGCAGCGCGCGGTGTCGGTCCAGCGAAATCCCGCCGCCCGTTGCCGCGCCGCCACCGATTGCGCCTCGCGCCACTCGCTGTCCATCAGCGCGAGCTTCAGCGCTGCTGCAATCGTCGCCCTATCATGCGGATCGATGAACAAGCCGACATCGCCAACAATTTCCGGCAGCGAGGCGACGCGGCTGACGATCGGCACGGTGCCGCAAGCCATCGCTTCTAAGGCGGTTAAGCCGAAGCCCTCGTAAAATGACGGGCTTACTAAGGCGAGCGCGTGGTTGTACAGGGCGGGCAGTTGTTCATCAGCGACATTCTGCTTAAGCATCATGTGCTGGCCGATGCCCACCCGGCGCAGATCGGCCAGCAACTGCTCATAATGCCAGCCCGGCCGGCCGGCGATAACCAGCTTCGGCGCATCGGGCAACTCGAGCCGAAGGTCGCGATAGGCTTCAGCCAAGCCGACCAGATTCTTCCGCGGTTCGAGCGTGCCGACGAAGAGGATATATTCATCAGGCAGCCCGAGGGCGGCGATCACAGGCTCTGTCGACTGGCGCGACAAAGGCTTAAAGCCCTCATCGACGCCCAACATGTGTACCGTTATCGATTCCGGGCGCACGGAAAGGATATCGATCAGGTCTCGTTTGGTGGCTTGGCTATCGACCAATATGTGGTCGGCGCGGGATACCGACGCTTTGATTTGCCCATTGTAATAGCGGCGGCTCTGGCTGGTGATGTATTCTGGATAATGAATGAAACTGAGGTCGTGCACGGTGATGATGTGGCGGCGGGCGGCGCGCAAAGGCGCGATGAAATCTGGGCTATGCAGCAGGTCGAGCCGGTGGCGCCACAATTCAAGCGAGAGAGCGGCGCGCTCCAGCCGATGGTGGGGCGGCGTCCACAAGCTTGCGCTAGGGAAGCGGGCCGATAATCGCTTCTTGGCTTTGCGGCTCTGTAAAAGTATGAGTTCCGGCGCGGGTTCAAGCTGTTCAAAGGCGTCGATGATCGCCCTGATGTATCTGCTGATGCCGCCAACTCGATAATGGGTCAAGCGAGCATCGATTCCGATATGTGCCATAGCGCGAGTATAGCGGTATCATCGGGCGCACGCTAGCGGAAAAGGCTGCCCGCGCGGCTGCCGAATACCAGGGGGAATTGCATGAGACCCTACGATGTTTTGACCTTTGGGGAATCGATGATGCGCTTGACGCCGCCGGGTTATCTGCGCATCGAGCAAACGCGGAGTTTCGACATTTGGGTTGGCGGCACCGAGTCAAACACGGCTGTTGGTCTGGCGCGGCTGGGCATGAAAGCAGCTTGGCTTTCCCGCCTGCCCGCGACGCCGATGGGGCGATACATCAGCAATCGGGTCGGGCAATATGGCGTCGATGTGAGCCACGTGGTCTGGGCAGATGAAGACGAACGGCTGGGCATCTATTTTCACGAAAAGGCGCAGGCGCCGCGCGCCAGTGAAATTATCTACGATCGCAGGGGTTCGGCGATGAGCAGGATGCAACCCGCTGATCTGCCCGACAAATTGTTTGAAGCTGGCGTCTCGCAGTTGCTGCATGTCACTGGGATTACGCTGGCGATAAGCAAGACAGCGCGAGAAACGGCGCATGAAGCGATTCGGCGGGCGAAGGCGGCTGGCTGGCGCATCAGCTTTGATAGCAACTATCGCAGCAAGCTGTGGGGCGGCGCGGCCGCCGCGAGCGGCTGCCATTATGCGATGTCTATGGCTGACGTAATCTTTTGCCCGCTGGGGGATTATCGGGTGATTTTCGGTGACGCGTCTGAGCGCCAAGCGATAGAAACTCTGGCGCGCAAATACCCCAAAGCCTTGATCGTAATGACCTTGGGCAGAGACGGCGCGCAAGCTCGCAGCCCCGACGGCCTACTGTTGCGGCAGCCGGCGATTCTGGCGGAGGAAATCGGGCGCATAGGCGGCGGCGATGCCTTCACGGCTGGTTTCATGTACGCCTGGCTAAGCTACAATGACCTCGAGCTGGCGCTCAAGTGGGGCGTGGCGATGTCGGCGCAGAAATACACCATCCCAGGCGATTTGCCGCTCGTCGACCGCCATGCGGTTGCCGCCTTGGTTGACGGCGCGGCGGGCGGCGGCTTAATCCGCTGAGGAGCAAAACGCGAAGACTGTCGTTATCGATCAACTTCACCACTCCCCCACCATTTCGCATCTGGCAGCGCGCGCGCGCTTGTCATATAATTGCGGGATTATCCTATTCGCTTTCAATGCGCCACGCTTCATGACCGTCTCGCCAGCCGATAAACGACATCCCTTCATCCGCCTGCTCAATTACGCGTCGGTTTACCGGCGGCGGGTCGCGCTGGCGACTGTTTATTCCGTGCTGGGTAAAGTCTTCGATATCATGCCGCCGATTCTGATTGGCATGGCGGTGGATATCGTGGTGCAGCGGCAGGACTCGATGCTGGGCCGCCTGGGCATCACCGACCTGTCGGCGCAGCTTATCATCCTCGGCTTTGTCACGCTTATTGTCTGGACCTTGGAATCGGTGTTTGGCTATATCCAGCGGATCTATTGGCGCAACCTGGCACAATCGCTTCAGCATGATTTGCGCGTCGATGCCTACGATCATGTGCAGCATCTGGAAATGGCTTATTTTGAGGATCAAAGCACCGGCGGCTTGATGTCGGTTCTCAATGACGATATCAATCAGTTGGAGCGCTTCCTCGATATCGGCGCCAGCGATGTGGTGCAGATGCTGACGACCGTCATCGTCATTGGCGGGATCTTCTTCGTGATTGCGCCCAGTGTCGCGTGGATGGCGGCGATACCCATTCCCTTGATTATCTGGGGCTCGTTCAGATTTCAGAGATTGCTGGGACCGCGCTACAGCGCCGTGCGCGAACAAGTGGGCATGATCAATCATCACTTATCCAACAGCTTGAGCGGCATCGCCACCATCAAGAGTTTCACAGCCGAAGATTATGAAGCCGAACGGCTGCGCATCGAAAGCGATGAATATGTCCAGCGCAACCGGCGGGCTATTCGTTTGAGCTCAGCCTTCACACCCTTGATCCGCATGGCAATCGTCTGTGGTTTCATCGCCATCACCGTGGCTGGCGGGCAATTGGCTTTGAGTGGCGAGCTGGATGTCGGTGCTTACAGCGTACTAATCTTTATGACGCAGCGTTTGCTCTGGCCCCTGACCAGACTTGGCGAGACCTTCGATCAATATCAGCGCGCGATGGCTTCGACCAATCGGATCCTGGATTTGCTGGGCATCAAGCCGAACATTATTGATGGCGGCTGCCCCTTGCCGCTCAGTCAGGTGCGCGGGCATATGCGCCTGGAGGATGTCGAGTTCGCTTATAGCGACGGGCGGGCAGTCATAAAGGGCTTGACGCTCGATGTGCCGGCCGGCGATACGGTGGCGATTGTGGGGGCGACTGGCGCCGGCAAGAGTACAGTCATCAAGCTGCTGCTGCGATATTACGACGCCACTGGCGGCAGCGTCACCCTCGATGGTTTCGACTTGCGCGCTCTCAAGCAAGAGGATATCCGCAGCGCTATTGGTTTGGTCAGCCAGGATGTTTTCTTGTTTCATGGAACGGTGCGCGAAAATATCGCTTATGGCTGTAACGGCGATGTGCCCGACGAACTGATTAAAGAAGCGGCGACAATCGCGGAAGCGCATGAATTTATCGCCGAGCTGCCCCAGGGTTATGACACCATCGTCGGCGAGCGCGGTCAGAAATTATCCGGCGGGCAGAGGCAGCGCTTGTCGATTGCGCGGGCGGTGCTCAAAGATCCGCCGATTCTGATTCTGGACGAAGCGACTTCATCGGTAGATAACGAGACGGAAGCGGCGATACAGCGGTCACTGGAGCGGATCGTCGTCGGCCGGACGACCATCGTTATCGCGCATCGCCTGTCAACCGTGCGCAATGCCGACATGATTTATGTGCTGCAAGATGGCCAACTGCTGGAGCGGGGCAACCACGATGCTCTGGTGCTGCACGATGGTTTGTACGCTTCGCTTTGGCGCGTGCAAACAGGCGAGCTGGTGCTGGCTGGGGCAATCCACTAAGGTATTGAAGCCAGAAGTTTGTCGACGACAAGCATATTAGCCACCGCGTCGGCGGGCGCGAATCGTGGCGGGCGCCCCTTCAGCAGGGCGTCGGCGAAATCCTCAACCATCAGCTGATACTGGTCGACAGCCGGGATGATATGCTCGCTATAGTTGTCGCCCTGCCAATGCCGAATGATGCCAGCGGAAGCTTTGTTGATGACGAAACTCTGCGGCACGACGATCATGCCTTCGGTGCCTTTGAGCGTATAGCTGTGCTGCCCAAAAGAGCGCAAGCCACAGTCGAAGTGCCCAAAGACGCCGGCTGGAAACTCAAGGGTGGCGGCGAGGGTCTCGTCGACGCCTGAGCCCCGGCCGATATGCGCCGCGGCGGTGACGCGCATTGGTTCTTCGCCGGTCATATAACGCATCAGGTTGACGCAATAGCAGCCGACGTCCATCAAGGCGCCGCCAGCCAAGGCTTTACTCAAGCGGATATTGCTTTCGCTGGCAATAGGGAAGGTGAAACTGCTGTTGATGATCTGCAATTCGCCGATGCCGCCAGCCGCCAGAATCGCTTTCACTTTGTCCTGCTGTGGATGAAAGCGGTACATGAAAGCTTCCGCCAGCGGCAGGTCCTGTGTCTCGAAAGCATCAACAATACTTTGGGCTTCGGAGGCATTGCTGGCAAAGGGCTTCTCACTGAGCGTCGGCAAGCCCGCTTCGGCGCATTGGATGCTCCACTCGGCGTGCATGCTGTTGGGCAGGGGATTATAGATCGCGTCTATGTCATTATCGGCGAGCAGCGCCTCATAACTGCCATAAGCCCGCGGTATCCCTTGCAGATCCGCCCAAGCCTGCGCTCGCTCCAAGGAGCGGCTGGCGACTGCGGCCACTTCGCCATTATGCGACGCGTGAATCGCGGGGATGACGTGCCGTCCGATTCTGGCTGTGCTCAGTATCCCCCAGCGGATTTTCTCGGTCATACTCACTCCACAGATATACTTAGAGCCACCTATTGATGATTCTAGCGAGTTCACCGTTTTCTTTCAAAGTATCGAGGGCGCTATTCACCAGCTGCCAGGCGTCGGCGCGGTCAATGCGAATGGCGATGACGTAGGGATCGTGGCTGATATATTGGTAAGCTGCCGTCCAATCGCTGTGTTGGCTCTGGTAGAGCCGCAGCGTAGTGGCATCGACGATGGCAGCGTCGGCGAGCCCAAGCTGGAGCGCGTCCAAGGCGTATTGGGGCTGCTCATATGGCAGCCGCTGAATCGACTGCCCCGCTTCTAGCCACCGGCGGACCTCGGCCTCAGCGCTGCTGGCATATTCATAAGCGATACGCGCCTTTGGAAGCGACGCGATATTTCTTTCCAAGTCAGCCGCCGCGGCAACGATTACGAGCCCATTATCGAAATACGCTTGTGTATAGCGCAGGTCATCCCGGCGGGCGGGGTCAAGCCGCAAAGCGGAAACCAGCATATCCACCTGCCCGCTGAGAAGCGCGTCATGCAAGGCGTAGAAGCCAATATTGACAAATCGCAGCGGCATTTCTAGCGCTTCCGCGATGGACCGAGCCAGGTCGATATCCAGCCCAGCGATGGACTCGCCATCATCGAGCGCGAAGGGCGGAAAACTGGCATCCACGCCAACCACGATTTCGCGGTTCGGGAATGCCTCAAAGGGATCGGGCGGTCCCCCACGCTGGGCGAGCAGCAGCGCCAAGAGGAGCGCGACCGCAAGCGCCAGCGCGTTGAGCAAATAGACGGTCTTATGTCGCATCAGCCGGTGCCTGGCGGTGGCAGCCATGGCGTCTCGCTCCTCGTCCAACCGCGGGCGTAATCTTGCAGCGCGAAGTAAATAGGCTTCTTGGTGAAGTCGGCGCTGATCAAGGTGAAGTTGTCGGGATAATTGAGCAAATCGGCGGGATAACGGAGCGCCCAGACGCATAACTTCTCCGCCCAGCCCCAATTGGCTTCGGCGTATTCAAATGCCTGAATCGTATAGGCGGAACGCTGTGATGGGCGGACAGCGCCTGACCAGCGCGGATGGTCATTCCAGCCGAATTCGGTGATGAAGACCGGCTTGGCGGCATCGCCATTGGCTATCATGACTTGGCGGAGAAGCTCGGCTCGGCGGAAATTCAGCCGGTTGGGCGCTGGCTCGGCGCTGGGCAGTTCGCGGAAGCCGTAGCTGTGAATCGCCAGGGCGTCAAAGTAAGGGCTGGCACCAGCTTGGTACATCGCGTTTAAGTAGTCAATTTCGTTTAAGCCCGCGCTGCTGCCCGCGGTTTCCAGGGTCGGCGCCAATGCTCCGGCGAGGACCTGCGTCTTGGGGTTCGCTGCCTTGATTAGTTCGTAGCTGGCGCGGAGCAAGCGCGTGTAAGCGGCTGGATCGACGGGTCGATAGCCCCATTCAAAGCTGAGGTTTGGCTCGTTCCAAATGATGATGGCATCGATGGCATCGCGGTAGCGCTGGGCGAATGCGCCGGCATAGCGAGCAAAGTCAGCGAAAGACTCAGCCGGCAGATAATTGAGCGTGGTCTGCTTTTCCGCGCGGCTCGGGCGCGCCCAGGCGGGCACCAAACCAAGGCGGGCAATGACGCGCAGCCCCTGCCGCTGGGCATGGCGGATGATTCGGTCGGCATGAAACCAGGAATACGTGCCCGGCTGCGGCTCGGCATAAGCCCAGGGGAAGAATTGCGTGATTGTCGTTGCGCCCAACTCGCGCGTTAGCTGCAGCGAGCGCTTTATCTTCGCCTCTTCTACCTCATTCTCGAGCAAAGTGTGGACGCAGAGGCTTGGCTGCGCGGTCTCGACCGTCTGCTGCTCGCCCAAGGGAACGCCCTCCGGCGCAGGACCTGGCAAAGCCAGCGCCAGGGCAATCGCCAGCAGCGCGACAAGTAGCAAAAAGCGCCAGCGGTATCTCTTACCCAAATTCACCATTCCTTTGGCAACAGGATACATGACATTGCCTTCGCAATCAGCTACAATAGCGGCGATTGCGCGGCTCATTCACAATAACGTCAATAGCCGCGGGGGCGCAAGCGGATACCTGTCATATTGCTGCTATAGATGACTATCGAGCAAAGAACAAACTCGCCGCGAATCATAGCAATGTGGTCGGGTCCTCGCAATATCTCGACGGCGATGATGCGCGCATGGGAGAGCCGCGCCGATACGCGGGTCGCCGATGAGCCCTTTTACGCGCATTACCTATCGCATACCGGCTATGATCACCCGGGCGCGGATGAGATAATCCACTGCGGCGAGACCGATTGGCATAAGGTTATAGAGAGCCTACTGGCAAATGAAGGCGGGGCGCCGATTTTCTTTCAGAAACATATGGCACAGCACATGCTCAAGCATATCGACAGAAGCTGGCTGGGGCAGGTCAGCAATTGCTTTCTGATTCGGGATCCACGCCGAATGCTGCTGTCCTTTTCGAAGGTGATAGCGAACCCCCAGCTGGAGCAGACCGGGCTGCCGCAGCAGGTGGCGATATTCAAGGCACTGCGGGAAAACACAGGCATCATTCCACCGGTGATAACAGCGAAAGATGTGCTGTTGAACCCGGCGGGCATGCTGCAAAAGCTGTGCGCGGCGCTCGATCTGCCTTTTGACCGGGCGATGCTGCAGTGGAAAGCGGGGCGGCGAGACAGCGATGGCGTCTGGGCGAAGCACTGGTATGCCGCCGTCGAACAGTCGACCGGTTTCGCGCCCTATCGAGAAGACAACCGGCGCCTGCCCGCACAGATGAAGGGCTTGCTGCAGGAATGTCAGGCGCTTTACGAGCAAATGGCGCCATACCGCATCCGCTGAGGAGAACGATGAAACAAGAGTTCAACCCCAAAAACAGCGATCTGCTCATCAATATCAATGGCGAGCTGTATCACCGCGATGTCGCCGGCATCAGTCCATTTGATTCGGCGGTGCAAGGCGGCGATGCGGTTTGGGAAGGGCTGCGCCTTTATCAAGGGCGCATATTCAAGTTGATCCCGCATTTGGATCGGCTGCGAAATTCGGCGAAAGCGATGGCTTTCAGCGAGATCCCAAACCACGACGAGATCATCGCGGAAATCAGCAAAACCCTAATCGCGAATGAGATGACGGATGGCGTCCATATCCGCCTGACCCTAAGCCGCGGCCTTAAATATACCAGCGGCATGGACACGCGGCTGAATACGCAGGGTCCCACTTTGATTGTGCTGGCAGAGCACAAGCCGCCGGTATATGACAAAGGCGGCATTCGGCTAATCACCTCAAGCATCCGGCGGATTCCACCGGACTGCGTCGATCAGAATATCCATTCCTGCAACTTGATCAATTCGATTCTGGCGAAGATTCAAGCCAACGCCGCCGGTGCCGATGACGCGCTGATGCTCGATTATCAAGGATATGTCGCCGAAACCAATGCCACGCACGTATTCATTGTGCAGGATGGTCTGGTCTTGACATCGGATACCGGTTCTTGCCCGGAAGGCATCACCCGGGCAACCGTACTTGAAATCTGTGAGCGCGCCGGGATTCCGCGGCGGGTGAAGGCTATTTCTTTGAGCGAAGTCTATCGAGCAGATGAAGCATTCTGCACCGGTACGATGGGCGAGCTGGCGCCAGTGCTTGAGCTTGATGGCCGGCCGATTGGCGATGGCGCAACGGGCGCGATGACGCAGCGCTTAAGCGCGCTGTTTCGCCAGCGCACCGAACATGAAGGGTATCAAGTGGTTGAATTGGCTTCTCCGCGTTAGTATTTGCTTATTCATCTCCCAATCAAGAAGGAGCGATTCCATGTCAGAATTCTCATTTGTTGGTAAACCGACACCATTGATTGACGGTCCCGCCAAGGTGACCGGCAATTTGAAATACACCGCCGACCTCAAGCTGGCGGGCATGCTGCACGCGCGCTTTGTCTTGAGCACTTATGCTCATGCGAATATCACGGGCGTCGATACGAAGGCGGCGCTGGCGGTGCCCGGGGTACAGCGTGTGCTGACGGCTGAAGATCTGCCAGAAGTGACGCCGTCTTCGCGCGCCCGCTTGATGCTCGCGCGTGAGCGGGTGATATTTGTTGGGCATCCGATTGCGATCGTCTTGGCTGATACGGCGGCCGCGGCCGCGGATGGCGCCGAGCTGGTTGAGGTGGATTATGAGCCGCTCGATGCCGTTACCTCAATGGATGACGCAACCTTGGAAGGGGCGAACATCGTCTGGCCCCAGGGCATCCCAACCGGCGCGGGGGACGAGGCGGCGCACGGGGCGGATACTGGCGGAGAATCAGAAGGCGATGAGGCGGAAGTCTCCAACATTGCGGGCCAAACCAAGATGGAGAAGGGCGATATCGATGCCGCCCTGGACCAGGCCGACCTGGTCGTCGAGCGCAGTTTCGAGACGCCGATGGTGCATCAAAGCTCGATTGAAACGCAGGGCTGGGTGGCGCAGCCTAATCCGCTGAACGGGGGCCTCACCATGTGGGCCAGCACTCAGTCGCCATTTGGCGTCCGCTATGATGTTGCCGATGTGCTCGGCGTGCCAGAATCAGACGTGACGGTGTATGGAATGCCGGTTGGGGGCGCTTTTGGCGCTAAATTTGGCTTGTACGAGCCGCTGATAGCCCTGGTGGCAGCCACCGTGGGCAAGCCAATCAGCTTAATCCTAACGCGTGGCGAGGAGTTACTAAGCACCAATCCGGCGCCGGCGCTGCGCATCCGTGGCAAGCTGGGCTTCAAGAGCGACGGCACGCTGATCGCCATGCAGTCTGATGTGACGGCGGACACCGGCGTTTATCCCAGCGGGCTTGGCGGCTTCGCGGCGATGCAATTCGCCAGCTTTTATCGCTGCCCGAACTTGAGATTAGAATCAAGCAATGTCGTCACAAACAAGCAATCAGTGGGCGCTTACCGCGCGCCGACCTCACCAACGGCATTCATGGCGGTGGAGACGCTGTTCGATGAAGCAGCGGCGAAGCTTGGCATAGACCCAGTCGAGCTGCGTTTGAAAAATGCCGCCCGCACCGGTGATCCAGCGCCCGATGGCCAGGACTTCCCCGTAATTGGCATGGTCGAAACGCTCGAAGCAGCGCGCGAGCATCCGCTTTGGAAGAACCGGGAAGCGGCGCAGGCAGCCGGTCGCGGCGTCGGCATCGCCATCGGCGGCTGGATGGGCGGCTTGGAACCGGGCGCCTCCGTTTGCAAACTGAATCGCGATGGCGTTTTGCAGGTGCAGATCGGCACCGCGGACTTGTCGGGCACACCGACATCTTTTGCCCAGTTGGCAGCCGAGTCTTTCGGCGTCGATGTCGAAAACGTCCGCTTTGTGTACAGCGATACCGACAGCGCGCCTTATGGCGGCGGAGTCGGCGGCAGCAAGACACTCTACACCTTGGGCAATGCGGTGATTCGCGCGGCTGAAGATGCGCGGCGGCAGACCCTAGCCATCGCCGCGGAGGAGTTTGAGGTATCAGCCGAGGACCTGGAAATCGTTGATGGCCGAGTGCAGGTGCGTGGATTCCCGGATCGCTCGGTAGCCTTGGGGGAACTGGCTGGCAAGGCGATGACATTCGGCGGCCGCTACGACCCAATCCATGGCAGCGGCAGCCAAGCGGTAACCGACCGCGCGCCCTCGTTTTGCGCGCAAATCGCCGAGGTCCAGGTTGACGAAGAGACTGGCGAGGTCGACCTGCTCAACCTGGCGGTGGTGCAGGAAGTCGGGCGAGCGATCAATCCGCTGACAGTCGAGGGGCAGATGCAGGGCGGTGCCGTGCAAGGCGTCGGCTGGGCGCTGTATGAAGAGATGCGCTATGACGATGACGGGCAGCTGCTGTCGGGCTCATGGATGGATTACGCGATGCCCGATGCCGTGCAAGCAGCCCCGATTCAGACGCAAATCGTCGAGGTGCCCTCAATTAGCGGACCCTTTGGCGCCCGCGGGGTGGGCGAGCCGCCGGTAATCCCGACAGTAGCCGCAATCGCAAACGCGGTCGCGCATGCTACCGGCGTTCGCATGGCGCAGACGCCAATGACGGCACCGCGTGTTCTAGCGGCGCTTGAACAGCGCTAGCTTGTTCTGCCCGAGGCGGGTGACTAGCCCGCCTCAACGATATGTAATTTGGCTGGCTGGTGCTTGCAGTTGAGCTGGAAGCCCGTTTTATAATTTGCCGCCGTCGATCGCCAGGACTTGGCCCGTGATCCAGTTGGCATAATCGGAGGCGAAGAAAAGCGCGCCCTTGGCGATGTCTTCAGCCGAGCCCAGCCGCTTGAGGGCGAAGCGATTGATCAGCGCGCGCTGTCCCTCCTTGCCGTATGACTCAAACTGTTTGATAGAATTCGGGTTGGACAAGACAAACCCGGGCGCGATGTTGTTGACGGTGATGTTCCAGCCACCCAATTCATGCGCCAGTTGGCGGCTTAAGCCGATTTGCGCCGCTTTGGCGGAGGCGTAGGCTTGGATGCCGGTGAGGCTGATGCCCAAGCCAGCACCGCTTGAGATATTGATGATGCGCCCATATTGCTGCGCTTTCATGCTCGGCGCGGCCGCCTGCGCGAAGTAAAAGGCGCCCCGTGTGTTGACCTCGAAGACGCTGTCCCAGTCTTGCTCGCTGATTTCTTCCAAGGGGCGGCCCACTTGCCCCAAGACGCCACCCGCATTATTGACCAGAATGTCAACCGCGCTTTCAACCGCAAGCAGCTCAGCCACGAAGCCAAACACTTGGCCGCGATTCCTGACATCGACAACCTTTACGCGACAGTTGCCGCCGGCGCTTAGGCAGCGCTGCCGCGTCTCTTGAAGCTCGTCGCCAAGCACATCGCAAGCCCAGACCGATGCGCCACGCTCGGCGAAAGCCAAAGCAATCGCGCGGCCGAAGCCATGGGCGGCGCCGGTGACGATGGCGGTCTTGCCCTCAAAATGGATGTTCATGGGAACTCCGCTTTCAATTCGTCCAAATTGCTCAGAGATTGTTCGCGCGCACCGTCTTCGATTTCCCCAATCATCTGGACCCAGCGGCGGGTGAGCGGCAGCTCTATTCCGACGGAATCGGCTTGAGCCAGAATGGGCTGGTACATGACAACTTCAGTTTTGCGCTTGCGCACCGCCAAGTCGCGCCAGATGCCGCTATGTGTTTTGGCGGACAACTTGTTGAACGCCACCAGCGTATCCAGCGATCTGTTGATGGCATCGCCGTCGCCAGCCAGGAAGGCCGCCGGCTCAAAGCCATTGAAGCCGTATGCCTCGATGTTAAGCGCTGCCGAGACTTGGAGAATCTCTTGCACTGCGCGGATGTAGATAGGACGGTAGCGGGCGTCCCCAAGCGCCTCGGCGATAGACTGATGCGTCAGAGCGCTTATGAAGAGCATAGCGCCATAGGCTTCTTTGCCCCAGAGGTAGCCCCAGATATTATCTGTGACCAAGGTGGATTCGTCGAAATCGCGGAAGACGGATTCCATATGCATCAGCCGGGGGCTTCGCTTGCCATCAAGCTCGCCGATGACAACGGCGCCTCGGCCGCCAAAGAGGATTTCGCCAGGGGCGTGGTAATCGGCACTGAAGTTGACAAAGGCACCCAGCACGCGCTCGCTGCCGACCAGCTTCTCAATGATCAGTTCATTCAATCCATTTTGGACCGACATGACGAAGCCATCATCAGCGAGGAAAGGCGCCAGCGTTTCGGTTGCCGCGCGTGTATGCTGTGATTTGGTGCAGAGCAGAATCGCTTCGTGCTTCCCCGAAAGTTGATCGGGCTTCAGCGCGTCGGCCGCGGCCGTGAATTCAGCCACTGGACCGGTAATGCGGAGCCCGCGTTTATTGATCGCCTCGACATGCTCCTCGACGATGTCGACGAAGAGAATGTCTTGCCCGGCGCGCTTCAGAAAAGCGCCCAAGGTGCCGCCGATGGCGCCGGCGCCCCAAATGACAATGCGCATCAGTCCCAGCCTCCTTCGAGCAAGGCGGTGGTCTCCTCGACCGCCACCTGCCAGATCGCCAGCATTTCACTGTCGTCCCGTTCATATAAGCCGCCCATATTGCCATCGCCGAGGCGCTGACGCGTCTTCTGCGGGCTGAGCGTCATCAGCGCCTCGAGATCAGTCAGCGGCTTTGGCGCGGCGGGCAGCGTGAGGCCAGCCAGGCGCGTCCAGGGATAATTCTCCATCCAGGAAGCATGGGAGCAGACAGGGTCGATCGCCAGCACTTTCGCCCAAGTCTTAGGCGCGTTGTACCAGTTGTGCCATTTGACCATCGAGTCTGGATTGTCCATCATCCATTCGCGCAGCATGCCTTGTGCCGGCGCGTTGCCGCCATGGCCGTTGATTAACAGAATGCGGCGGAAGCCAGCACGGCGAATGCTATCGAGGACATCGCGAATCAGCGCCAGGTAGGTCTCAACTCGAAGCGTGACAGTGCCGGGAAAGGCGGTCCATTGCTGCGCCAAGCCATATGGAATCACCGGATAAACTGGCACCTGAGCCGCTTCGCCTACTTCATGCCCCAGGCGCGACGCCAGCATCGTGTCGACGGTCAAGCTCAAGTAGGCATGCTGCTCGGTGCTGCCAGTCGGCAAGATGCAGCGGTCGTCAGCTTCGAGATAAGCCTCGACCTGCATCCAATTCATATCAGCTATTTGCATCGTTGGCTCGATTTCCGATTAGTATACAGGTCGGGCATTTCTGTGGCTGCCTCCGATGATATTATATTGCTTAGCTTGGGCTGTCAAAGGCTGCCTGGCAAAGCCTAGACAATGAAGCGGGCGGAATGGGATAGCTATCACCGAGAGCAGCAAGCAAAGTGAGACTGCAACTGGCGGGTGGCATACCGCCGATGATTCACTCAAGCTCAAGCCCGGCCTTTTGAGAAGCAGAACAAGGATGGATTAATTGATGAATCAGGATGCGCTTACGACAATCAGCCCGCCAGCCATGATCGTGCCTAAGCGCGCCATTACTGGCATCTCGGCGATATTGCTGCCCTTCAATGATCGCGGTGACATCGATTGGCCCGGGCTGGCGAATCACGTCCGCCGCACTGCGGAAGCGGGCTTGACGCCGGCCGTCAATATGGACACTGGTTTTGCCAACTTTATCACCGAGGCAGAGCGGCAGAAAGTTTTGCGGGCAACGGGCTGCGCTCTTGCTGGCGGCGAATTTGTCGCTGGCGCTTTCGTCGCAGATAAGCCAGGTGACCCTTTCGCCGCCGATGCTTATTTTCGCCAAGTAGAAAGCATACAGCGCCATGGCGGCACACCGATCATCTTTCAATCATATGGCTTGACGGGGCAGCCTAGCGCCGACATTGTTCGGTCTTACGAGCGTATCGCCAAGCAGACGGATACGTTCATCGCCTTTGAACTGGGCGCGATGTTTGCAGCCTTTGGCGCGATTTATGACCTCAGCGTCTATGGCGGATTGATGGGCATCCCCGAGTGCATCGGGGCGAAGCACTCCTCGCTCAGCCGACAGCTGGAGTGGGAACGCATCGCCCTGCGTGATGCGCTGCGTCCCGATTTCAAGGTCTTCACTGGCAATGACCTGGCGATTGATATGGTCATCTATGGCAGCGATTATCTGCTCGGCTTGAGCACTTTCGCCCCCGATCTCTTCGCTGAAAGAGACGCAATGTGGCTGGCCGGCGATGCCGGCTTTTATCAAGTCAACGACATCCTTCAGTATCTGGGCTTTCTCGCTTTCCGCCCGCCGGTGCCCGCCTACAAGCACTCAGCCGCCCAATTCCTCAAGCTGCGTGGCTGGATAAACTCGGACCGGACTCACCCCGATTCGCCGACGCGCCCGCCAAGCGATATTGAGATTCTGCGTGATATCGCGGCGCGGATGTCGATTTTGAAGGAGCAATAGCCAATGATGCCGAGGCGAGTGGCGCAACTGCGGACCTACGAACAATTCACTGGTTATTGCGACGAGGCGGGGGCTGCTTTGCCCATCGACGAAATCACCGAAGTTGGCGAGCGGTCGCCACTGGCGCAGTCCTATTCTTACCGCGGGCGACAGTTGTCCAATCGCTTCGCCATTCTGCCGATGGAAGGCTGGGATGGCGCGCCCAATGGGGAGCCAACAGCTTTGACGCGGCGACGTTGGCGGCGTTTCGGGCAAAGCGGCGCCAAGTTGATATGGGGCGGCGAGGCGGTTGCGGTTCGTCATGATGGGCGGGCAAACGCGCGCCAGTTGGTCATCAAGGAATCGACTGTGGGTCCCCTGGCTGAATTGCGCGAAGAGCTGCTGCTGGCGCATCGGCGGCGTTTCGACGGCGGCGACCCGCTGATTGGCCTGCAATTGACGCATTCGGGACGTTTCTGTAGACCCAATAGCGCCGCGCTTGAGCCAGTTGTTTTGTATCGTCACCCGCTGCTGGACCAGAAGTTCCAGGTTGATGACGATTCTCATGTCTTGTCCGACGAGGAAATTGAGCGGCTGATTGAGGACTTTGGCAAGGCGGCGGTCTTAGCACAGCAGGCGGGCTTCGACTTCGTTGATCTCAAACATTGCCATGGCTATCTGGGTCATGAATTCCTGAGCGCGGTGGACCGTGGCGGCAAGTATGGCGGAAGTTTCGAGAATCGCACGCGCTTCCTGCGGGAGGCGGTTGAGCTTATTCGCAGGCGGGCGCCGGGGTTGGATATTGGCCTTCGTCTGAGCGCGGTGGATTATATTCCATTTCAAGCGGGCGCGGATCGAATCGGCGAGCCGACGCCATACCCAGGCAATCGCTACCCGTATGCCTTCGGTGGCGATGGCAGCGGCATCGGCTACGATTTGAGCGAACCGCGCAGATTCCTGGCTACCTTGCAAGCGCTTGATATCCGGCTGGTTTGCATCACAGCCGGCAGCCCCTATTACAATTTTCATATTCAGCGCCCAGCCGCCTTTCCCCCTTCAGACGGTTACCAGCTGCCGGAAGATCCCTTGGTGGGCGTGGCGCGCCAGATCAAGGTCACAGCCGAACTCAAGGCAAGTTTCCCCGATTTGACGATTGTGGGCTCAGGTTATTCTTATTTGCAAGATTGGCTGCCCAATGTGGCGCAGGCGGCTCTACGCGCAGGCATGACCGACTTCGTCGGTTTGGGCCGCATGGCGCTTAGCTACCCAGAATTGCCAGCTGACTTGCTGGCCGGCAAGCCTATGCAGCGCAAACGCATCTGCCGCACTTTCAGCGACTGTACAACAGCGCCGCGCAACGGGATGGTCTCTGGCTGTTACCCGCTGGACGACTATTATAAGGCGAGCGATGCCTATGGGCGTCTCACTGCGCTCAAGAAAGAGACAGCGCCGCGCTGATTGACCGCCAGGCGCTGTCTTGTCAGCCCCCTTCCAATTAGAGCCAGGCGTGATCGGATGCTCTCAAATTGACCATCCGGCCGTGATAGTAGGGGACGGTGGCCAATTCCGGTTCGGCTAGCTTATCAAGCCGGGCTTGGTCATCGTCAGTCAGCCTGATATGTATCGCGCCAAGATTGTCTTCCAAGTGCGCCATTGTGCGCGGCCCGATTATGGGGCTGGTCACGCCTGGTTTGCTCAAGACCCATGCCAAGGCGATCTGGCTCGGGCTGCAGCCCTTCTCTTGGGCAAGCTCGCTTACCAGGTCGAGGATGTCAAAACCGCGGTCGGTAAAGTGCTGGTCCCGGCGGTGTTCAACTGCGGCGCCACGCCCGGCATCGGCGGCAAAACGGCTGTTCCCCGGTATCGGCTCGCCACGTTGATATTTGCCAGTTAGAAAGCCGCGCGCCAGCGGCGACCAAGGGAGAATAGCCAGCCCATAGCTCTGCGCCATGGGAATCAACTCCCGCTCGATGCTGCGGTCAAGCAAGTGATAGGGCGGCTGCTCGCTGACGAAGCGGTTCAAGCCAAGTTCCTTTGCTACCCATAGCGATTCCATCACGCGCCAAGAAGGAAAGGTGCTAGTCCCGATGTAGCGTACTTTGCCCGCGCGGATGAGATCATCCAAGGCGCGCAGGGTCTCGTCGATGGGGATTTCTGGGTTGGCGCGATGCAGTTGGTAGAGATCAATATAATCGGTATCCAGGCGTTTCAGCGAGGCATGGCATTGCTCGATGATGTGGCGCCGATTATTGCCGGCCGACAGAATGTCGTCTTCGTCCATGCGTCCGTGGACTTTGGTCGCCAATACGATGCGCTGGCGCTTGCCATTGCGTTTTAGCGCCTTGCCTACCACCGTCTCGCTGCCGCCACGAGAATAGACGTTGGCGGTATCAAAGAAGTTGATGCCGGCGTCTATCGCCCGGTCCATGATATCGAAGCTTTCTGCCGTGGGCGTCGGCTGGCCAAAGTTCATGCAGCCGAGACAAATCTCGCTGACCATGACGCCGCTGCGTCCGAGCGCACGATAATCCATCATTGTCTCCTGTTCTATCTTCCTAATCGCGCCAATTGTAACGGGTCTGATGTGAATGGCTATGCACAATCGGACGCGCCAAAGCAATCGCTTCAAATCTATTTTTCGCCACAAAGACACAGCGGGACAGACGCCCCTACATTGCCTCCTTTTTCTACCAGAAATAGAATTAAATCTCTGTGCGCTCTGTGTCTCTGTGGCGAAAAAATTTTGAGGCGTTTGCCCTGAGTCAGTTACCGCTTCCGTTTTTCTTGGAGCAAGAACGCGGTATCATCTGCTTGGCTAAGCGATGCAGGGAAGGGATGCGGGATGCGCAACTATGGCAGGACTGAAGCTGGCGAGATAATTCACGAGTATACGCTGCGGAATGCGGCGGGCATGGAAGTGAAGTGCATCAGTTATGGCGGCATTCTTACCTCGATCAGCGTGCCAGACCGGCAGGGCCGGTTCGCCAATGTCGCTTTGGGATTCGACAGCCTAGCCAAATACGAAGCCGAGCATCCATACTTTGGCGCAATCACCGGTCCTTATGCCAACCGCATCGGCGGCGGCTGTTTCAGCTTGGATGGCAAGGATTATCAGCTTTTCAAAAACGATGGCGGCAATTCGCTGCATGGCGGCGAGATTGGCTTCGACAAACGTATTTGGCTCGCCAGTGAAACGGACGGCGCTGTGAGCCTGGCGTATCGCAGCCCTGATGGCGAAGAGGGTTACCCGGGCAATCTTGATGTCAACGTTCGCTACCGCTTGGATGATGAGAATGGATTGCGCATCGATTACGCGGCGGCAACGGACAAGCCAACGCCGCTCAATCTGACGAATCACAGTTACTTTAATCTGCTAGGCGAGGGCGAAGGCAGCATCTACGATCATGTGCTGACTTTGAATGCCGATTATTACACGCCAACAGATGCAAACCAGATCCCGACAGGCGAGCTGGCGGCGGTTGACGGGACGCCATTCGACTTCCGCCAAGCCAAGACAATTGGGTCTGGCCAGCGCTCGGCGCATCCGCAGATCCTAGCCGCGAAAGGATATGACCACAATTTCGTATTGAATCGCGGCGGCTTAGACCAGGGCGATTTGGGCTTGGCGGCTCGCGTCTATGAACCGAATTCGGGGCGGGTACTGGAAGTCTGGACGACCGAACCGGGCATTCAGTTTTACGCCGGCAACTTCCTTGATGCGACGCTGGTGGGCGCAAGCGGGCGGCTCTACCGCCAGAGCGATGGCTTCGCCTTGGAGACGCAGCATTTCCCGGATTCGCCTAACAAGCCGCATTTTCCCTCGACGATTCTCCGCCCCGGTGAACGTTTCGAATCGACTACCGTGTACAGATTTTCAACCGACTGAGCACTTGGCGATCGCCATCAGTCTTGCGCCGTTGGGTCTATTGCATCGCGCAGGCCGTCGCCGATGATGTAGAGGCAGAGCACAACCGCCGCGATCAGCAAGCCGGGCAGAATCATCAAGTGTGGCGCCCTGGTGATGAATTCGCGTGATTTGCTGAGCATATTGCCCCAGGTCGCGGTTGGCGGCTGTACGCCAAGCCCGAGAAAACTCAAAGACGCTTCAATCAACATGACGATGCCGATGTTGCGCGCGAGCGTGACAATGGTCAGCGAGAAGACGTTGGGCAAGATGTGGACCTGCATGACGCGGAAGTCCGACGCGCCGACCGCTTTCGCGCTGACGATGTATTCGCGGGCGCGGATGGCAAGGGTCTCGCCGCGGACGAGCCGAGTGGTTAGGGGCCAGGTTAAGAATACGATGACCAGAATCAGCGAATTGGCGTCCGGTCGAAAGACGGAGGTGATCACAATCAGCAGCACCAAACCGGGTATGGCGTTGAGCGTCGTGATAACCCAATTCACGATATCGTCGATGATGCCGCCATAATAGCCCGTGATGATGCCAAGCGTCACGCCGATTACGAGCGCGAGAAAGGCGGACATGAAGCCGATGAAGAGCGAAACCTGGCCCGCGTAGAGCAAACGCGCCAGGTGATCCCGCCCTAGATTGTCTGTGCCAAGCAAGTGGCCCTCGCTGAAAAGGGGCAAGTACTTCGAACCCGAGGCATCGGTGGTATTGGGGTCGACGCCAAGAAAGCCAGTGATGAGCGGGGCAGCGATAGCGGCAAATGTCAAGAAGAGCAGGACGGCGATCGACACCGTCGACAAGCGATCCCGCCTTAGCCGCGCGAGCGCCAAGCCCGTCAGCGAGCGGCTGCGCAGGACTGCTTCCGCGTCGAGTTTGAGCCTGTGCTTGTCAGCCTGCATCGGCGTCTCCTAGTCAATGCGAATGCGCGGATCAATCAGCACGTAGAGGATGTCCGACAAGAGGAATCCTAGGATCGTACCAAGCGAGGCGAAGATGACGATGCCCATCACCACCGGATAATCTTGCTGGATGGCGGATGTGTAGGCGATGCGCCCCAGGCCGGGCCAGGCGAACACGGTCTCGATAACGATGGCGCCAGCCCAAACATTGGTGATGATGGGACCAAGCAGCGTCGCGACGGGAATCATGGCGTTGCGCATGGCATGGCGGAAGTTGACAGCCTGTGGCGATAAGCCTTTGGCTCGGGCGGTGCGGATGTAATCCTGGCTGAGGACCTCCAGCGTGGAGGTGCGCAGGTAGCGCGAAAAGAGCGCCACAAAGCCGGCGGCGAAGACAATTGTCGGCAGGGGCAAATATATCAAGCGTTCAAACAGCGGCGGGCAAACGCCATACAGATTGGCGACGCAGCGCCCGCCCAGCGGCACGACTTTCAGCAATACGCCAAAGACATACAAGAGGATATAACCGAGCCAGAAATTGGGAATAGCGTCGAAGATCACCGCCATGACGCGCGATACATTGTCGAAGGCGCGCCCCCTGGTGACAGCCGAGAGGACGCCGACGGGAATGCCAATCACCAGCGATGTCACGACGGCGGCGATGCCCAACTCCAGCGTCGCTGGCAAGTTCGCTCGGAAAATATCCATGACCGGCTGTTTCTTGACAAAGGACCGGCCGAAATCGCCGCGCAGGATGCCATAATTTTCACCCGGCGGCTCGGGAATGCCATCGCCATCTTCATCCAGCGGAACGAGCAGGGTGAAGGAGGCATCGGCGACGCCATCGCCATCCTCATCCCAGCGCAGCCAGTCATCACCAGCCAGCCAGCGCAGGTATTGAATATGGAAGGGGTCGTCTATGCCCAACTGGGCCGCCAGGCGGGCGCGGTCTTCGGCTTTGATATTCGGCGCCAAATAGAGGCGCTCGACCACGCTGCCGGGCGCCAGCCAAAGCAAGAAGTAAGAAAGCAGGCTGATGCCAAAAAATGTCGGAATGGATTGAAGCAGGCGGCGTAAAATGTATTTGAGCATATTGGAAACCTGCGGTAGAGCCTGCCTAGTTTAGAGCAATGGAACGCGCCAGCGAAAACCAGCGCGCTCCATTACTGTTGCTATCAGGATGCTAGGGGCTGATGGCGATGTTGGCCATGTTGGCGTAGCGTGTTTCGGCGTAGGGCATCCAGTTCTGCACCGCATTCGATTCGGCGTACATGGAGAAGGGGGCAAAGAGCCACCACCAGGGCACCTCATCGTGCAGGATTTGGCTGATTTCGTGATAGAGCGCCTGGCGCTCGGACAGGTCGCAGCCGGGCAGCGATAGCGCTTCGTCGTAAAGCTCGGTGACGCGATCATTGCGATAGGAGACGAAGTTGAAGCCGCCGCCGACCGTATCGCCAACCGGCGTGAAGACGTTGCGCGCGTCAGTATCCTGGGCGAGATTGGTGAAGCCGATCATGATGGCGTCAAAGTCTTGACCCAGCAGGAAGGTAACCAGGGGACCGAATTCAATCGTCTGGAAATCGACCGCGATGCCGATTTGCCCGAGCTGATCCTGGATGACCGTGCCAGCCGCTTCCCGCACAAGATTGCCCGAGTTGGTCAGCAATTCAAAGGCGAACTCCGTGCCAGCTTCGGCGTAGAGCGCATCTTCGGTGGCGACGAGCGGCGTGCCGGGGTCATCATCATGATCGACAAAGCCCGCTTCCGCCAGCAGCGCCAGCGCCGCTTCGGGGTTGTATTCCCAAGGCTCGATGCTGGTGTCATAACCCCAGAGCGCGGGCGTGCCAAAGCTGTTGACCTGGATGCCCTCGCCCTCGGCCGCGCCTTCGATGATGTCGTCGTAGTTCACCGCTTGGGCGATTGCCTGGCGCACGCGGATATCGCCGAAGAAATGGTGATTGCCTTGATCGGCCGGATTGCCGTCTTCATCCAAGCCGTCGATCGGGTTGCTGCGGTCAGCCAGATTGAAGCCGACAAAGGTCAAGCCGTCATCGACATATTCGTAAATCTGGAATTCGCCAGCTTCGGCGCGATCGCGGAATTCTTGCATGCGCACAGCCGGCACGGAAGCGGAGCCAGCGGTCCCAACCGAATTAACCTCGCCAGCCAGGAATTGCTCGATGCCAACTAACTGGTCCGGCACATTGCGCAAGATGTACCCTTCGGGCGAGACTTCCTGCCAGTGATTTTCATTGCGGACCATGCTGGTCTGCTCATCGGCGACCAAGGCGCCAAAGTGAAGACACCGGAGGTGACATCCGGGTGTTTGTTATATTCGAGGTTGTCAATTTCAGCGAAGTCGCCATCGATCAGCGCTTCGATGTGGTGTTTGGGCAGGATGCCGAAGTCGTTCAGCTCGTCCAGCGCGCGGCAGGAAGCCAGCTTCAAGTTTACGACAAGCGTCGTATCATCAAGGGCTTCGACGCTCTCGACGCTTTGCAGCACGCTGCCGCGGGGCGATGAGGTTTCGCCGCTGGCAAGCGCGTCAAAGGTGAACTTGTAATCATGGGCGGTGACGGGTGTACCATCATTCCAGGTGACATCGTCTCGCAGCATGAAGGTGTAGACCAGGCCATCATCGGAGAGTGACCAATCCAAAGCCAAGCCATTGTCCTGGTCGTTGCGCCCGGCTTTCATCGGTGCGCGCGTTTCGGGATCGATGTTGTAAATATTCGGGAAGAGAAATTCTGTCAGCGAGAGATCAACCGTGTTGTTGGTCAGCAGGGGATTGATGGTGGTGGGGTCGCCGCCAAAGTTTGTGCCGATTAAGATGCCACCGGTTTGGGCGCTGATGCTGACCACGAATAAGCCAAGTATCGCGACCAGTAAAAGGACTCTGAATGTCTTGCTCATCGCATGCTCCTGTCATGTTTCATTTGCGTTTGCTTCGGATAAAGGTTTAAGCTGCGCTAGTATAACAAATACTAGGGCGGTCATGCTACATGCACCTCTGGGGGCAATGGGGCGGGGGACCTGGGTAGCTGGAACAGAATTAAGGTAGAATTGGATTAGTAGCGGCGAGCTATTCCAGGAGAGAGATATGGCGGCGATCGATACCATCATCGTTGGGGCGGGCAGCCGCGGCTTGGCTTATGGCCGATTCGCCACCGAGCATCCGCAGGATCTTCATGTTGTGGGCTTGGCGGAGCCAGACCCGATTCGCCGTGAGCGTTTCTTGAGCGAGCATGATATCGCCCCAGAAATGATCTTTGATGATTGGCAGTCGCTACTTGCCAGGGGCCAGCCCCTAGCCGCAAGCGCCATCAATTGCACGATGGACCGCATGCACTTTGAATCGACCATGCGGCTGCTGGATCTGGGATATGATGTACTGCTCGAGAAACCAATGGCGCCGGTGCTGGCGGAGAATCTGCGCTTGGTGAAGAAGGCGGCGGAAGCGGGGCGGCTGCTGCAGATTTGTCATGTCCTGCGTTATACGCCGTTTTGGCAAGCGCTGCGCCAGGTTGTGCAGTCGGGCAAGCTGGGCGATATCATCAGCGTCACCCACCGCGAAAACCTGGCCTATTACCATATGGCGCACAGTTTCGTTCGCGGCAATTGGCGTGAGGAAGCGACATCGGGTCCCATGATCCTGTCCAAGTGCTGTCATGATTTTGATATCCTGCTCTGGATTTTGCGGAAGCAAGTAACCTGGCTGCAGTCATTCGGCAGTCTGTCTCACTTCCGCCCCGAGAATGCGCCGGCGGGCGCTACCGAGCGCTGCACGGACCCATGCCCAGCGGCAGACAGCTGCAAATATGAGGCGACGAAACGGTATGCTCATGATGGCGAAGGCTGGCCCCTGAACGCTGTATCTTATGTCCCGACCAGCGCGGCACGGCGGGAGCAGCTGAAGACCGATTGGTACGGCCGCTGCGTCTACCATTGTGACAATGACGTGGTTGATCATCAGACAGTGAACATGGAGCTGGAAGACGGCACAACGGTCACGCTGGTGATGAATGGGCAGAGCGACGAAGAATGCCGCACGATGCGCTGGGATGGCACAAAAGCCACGCTTTATGGCAAGTTCTCTTCGCGTGGGCACGAGATTCGCGTGGAGCATCATCTAAGCGGCGAATGCGAAGCGGTGCCGGTTATCGCCCGAGACAGCAGCGGCCATGGCGGCGGCGATTATGGCATCGTGCGTAGCTTCGTCAATATGCTGCGCGGCCAGCCCGACGACAGCGTGACCACAGCGCGCGAGTCGCTGGAGAGTCACCTGCTGGCTTTTGCCGCCGAAGAATCACGCCTGCAAAAGACGGTCGTCAATATGCACGAGTATCGGCGGCGGCACGGACTGTAGAGGCTTGGCCCGCTTTGCATAGCAATCGAAGCAATGCTGCCGACTGTAATTGCCTGTGCACCCCCGACAGGATTCGAACCTGTGCGCCTGGTTCCGGAAACCAGCGCTCTATCCCCTGAGCTACGGGGGCAATCCACGTTATGGTAACAGAGATACGGCACTGCTTCAAGCCTCCCCGCAGCTTGGGGAGTGCTGAATTATTGATATAAGGCTTGCTTGTGCTGAGTTGTAGGGGCGATCCTTGGATCGCCCAAAACCCGCTTCTGCAACTGTGGGCGACACAAGTGTCGCCCCTACATCTAGGTTATCCATATACAGAATTTCGATCTGCATATCTCATAATTCACCACTCCCACAGCTTGACCGCCGGGCAATCGCATCAAATTTTTTTCGCCACAGATTATGCGCGATCATGGGCGACATACAATGTCGCCACTACATTTTGTAATTTTGGTGGCGAAAGACGCTAAATGATTTTGAAGCGATTGCCTTGGTATCCTTTGCCCCGCTATTGGCTATCAGAAATCGAATAGACGCGCCCTGCAATCTTTAACTCCGCAAAGCGCGCCACAAGCTGATATAATGCCCGCGGTCAGATTCGCACAGGGACGGCTTGCCTGAAAGTGGGGGCACAGGTGCGGCTAAGTTCGACGATCAGCATTCTTACTGGTGGCATTATGCTCTTGCTAGCCGGCTGCCAGGCAGTCAGCGGTGAGGCGGTCGCGACGATTGACAACAACTTGACGACAGTCGCCTTGGAAAGCGGGGCGATTCGCGCCGCGGCGACAGCCGAGCAGATGATGGCGGTGGAGACCATCGTCGCGGCTGGAACGCGTATCGCTGATATGGCGGCGGTCAATGCCTTGCTTGGCGCCACCGTACGCGCCCATCATACTGGCACGCCGGAGGTGCGGGCGGTTGTTGTTAACGCGGAAGACATGGGCAACTCGCTTGAAGACGATATGATGGCTGGTGAATCGACGGTGCCGGGCGCCGCTATGAGCGTGTCGAATCTGTCGACAGCCGGGAGTCTCGTCCCCGACAGCGGCTGCTCGACGGGGGCGGTCATTCAGTTCAGCCCCGCTACGGAGCGGATCTATGTGACGGCTGAAGTTAGCGCTCTGCAATCCGGCGCCTTATTTGAAGTGGACTGGCAATTTGAGGCGGAAACGGTCGCTCGCGGGTCATGGCTGGCTGATTTCTCAAGGTCATTTGTCTGCATCTGGTTTTATGCGACGCCGGTCGATTTCCCGTTCCTGCCCGGCAATTATTCCGCGACACTCTATGCCGAGGGCGCGGCGCAAGGGACCACAGCCTTCTCGATAGTTAGCGGATGAAGCGTATTTGATGAAATTACAGCATCTTCCCCGATGGGCATATCTAGGGCTGGCGCTGGCGATGATGCTGTCGGGCTTGGGCGCCTCTGCCCAAGACGCCACCCCCACCCGTGAGACGCTCTTTAAGCATATGCTGACGGCGCTCGCACCTATTGAATTGGCTGAGCACAACTTGCTGCATCGCCCCATTGAACTGGCTGACGACAAAGTTCATTGGATCGACCGGACCTACGCCTATGGCTATCGGCATGTGGATACGCAGCAGGTGCATTTAGGGGTTGAATTCGTCAATGAGCGCAATACGGCTGTGTACGCCGCTAAAGCCGGGCGAGTTGTATTTGCGGGCGATGATGCGGCTACGCTGTTGGGCCCAAAGCTTGGCTATTACGGCAATGCGGTGATACTGGCTCACAATCTTTTCTCGTTGGCTGGCCGTAGGCTTTATACGCTCTACGGCCATTTAGAGACGATTGATGTGGAGGCGGGTCAATACGTGGAAGATCAGGCGCGCCTGGGCCGGGTGGGGGCGACTGGCATTGCCCTCGGCCCACATTTGCATTTTGAGGTGCGCGTCAGCGACCCCTACGACTATCGACAAACCCGCAACCCGGACCTTTGGCTGCAGCACTACCGCGAACATGGCATGATCGTCGGATCAGTGCGCAACCAGGCTGGCGAAGCGCTCGAGAGCCAAGTCCTGTTGCTGCGCTCCAGCTCGAATAGTCGCGATGTCTTGACCTATGGCGGCGATGAAGTGAACTCTGACCCAGTTTGGCGCGAAAACTTTACCGCTGGCGACCTGCTCGAAGGCAGCTACGATATCTTTGTCCTGGACGAGCATAATGCGCCGCTGCATCGAGAATCTGTGCAGGTTGAGGCCTATCGCACCACCGTTGTTGACATTGTGCTCCCCGCCGATTGACAGCGCCTGTGCCTTAGCGCCGCCTTCCTTTCATCAGCCGGCGATGCAAGGGCTGCCCCGGCGCACTTTCTTGGGCTTCGTATTTTCTTTCGCCAAGTCGCTGACTTGCAAGGGGCGGTGGTGAAAATAGAAAAATAGATTGGATGCGATTGCCTTGTTTCCTCAAGCCTACTCACTTGAAATCCAGTTGCCCGCCATCTATACTGAGCTATGCAGGACGCCCGCTTGAATACCGGAACCGCCCAAATTTAGATGCAGCACGAACGAATCACGGATCAGATCTTTGTCTTCCGCAGCGATCAGTATGCTCAGGTGACGGCTGGCGTCGTCTTGACCAGTGACGGCGCGGTACTAATCGATACCTTGCTCTACCCGGAAGAGACAAGGTTGATCCGCCGCTACGTCGAAGAGGGCTTGGGCACCAGCGTGAAATACGTCATCAACACGCATTACCATGCCGATCACAGTACGGGCACCTGTTTCTTCCCCGGCGCCCAGGTGATTGCCCATGAACTGTGTCGAGAAATGCTGGATACCAGGGGACGCGAGAGCTTAAAGCAATTGAAAGACAGCGCGGTCGAATTTGATCTCGTCGAGCTGGTTTTGCCCGATATCACCTTTGATGATGAAATGATGCTGAACATCGGCGGGACAATCTTCAAATTAAAGACCAGCCCAGGGCACAGCCCAGACTCCATTACCTGCCTGCTAGAGGAGGAGGAGGTGCTGTTCGCGGCTGATACGGTGATGCCGATTCCCTACTTTGTTGATGGCAGTTTTCTTGATTTCACCAATTCGCTGAAGCGGCTGCTGGAACGAGATTACGAGAACATCGTGCAAGGACATGGCGAGGTTATTTTGCGCGGCGAAGTGGCGGAAAAGATTAGCGGCGACCTCGATTATTTGAAGCAGCTTGATGAGGCGGTCAAAGTCGCTCTGGATAAAGGGCAGAAAGACATAGAGAATCAAGTATCGCTGACGCAGTGCGGCAAGAGCCACGTTCTGCTAAATGGCATCGTCCAGCAGCTGCATCAGCAAAATATCCGAGCCTTGGTCAAGCAGTATCGCGCTGGCGGGAAGCAAGCGCGTGATGCCGCGCCAGGCGCTGAAGTCGAAAGTAAAGGCGCATGGCAGCAAAAGAGACTTATCTAACGAAAGAGGGCGAAGACGCGCTGCGGCGAGAGCTGGCGCAGCTCCGCGATAGTCGCCGGCCCGCCCTGGCGCAGCGGCTGAAAGAAGCCGCGGCGCAAGGCGACCTCAAGGAAAATGCGGATTACCACGATGCCAAAGAGAAGCTCGGCTTTATTGAAGGACGCGTCCAGCAGATTGAATCGATCTTGCAGAATGCCATTGTGGTTGATAGCAGTGAACCCAGCGATGAGGTGCGCATCGGCTCCACAGTGGTGATTCAAGAAGAGGGCGAAGACTTTGACGAAGAATACCGCATCGTTGGCAGCGCCGAAGCCAACCCGCGCGAGCGAAAAATCTCAGAGAAAAGCCCCATCGGCTCCGCTTTGCTCGGCAAGCGAATTGGCAAGAAAGTAAAAGTCGAGACGCCCGACGGTCCCATCAAGTTCAAAATCGTCGATATTCGCTGACAGCCGAAAATCTGCTCGATAGCCTTCGGCGCCGCAAATGAGCCCCACCGCCTTGGGTGGGGGCTTGCTTTTTCCTAGGAGTAGGGCATGAAGTTGCCGGTGCCGCCGAAGGGATCTTCCTCTTCATCTTCCGGGCGCTTGGCCGCTGGCGAGCTGGCGCTGCCCGCTGGCGCTGGCGGCGGGCTTGGCGAGGCGGCTTGGGCTGGGGGCCTAATCTGCAAATCGGCATATTCATTGAATGGCGATTGAGCTGGCGCCGGGTAAGCCGCGGCTGGAACAGAAGCGCCCTGGTTTTGCTTGTACCATGCCACTAGCTCAATTTGAAGCGTCTCGATGCCGCTGTTGGGCGTGCCGCCCCCATAATTGCAGAGCACAGATTTGACTTCGGCGCGGATTTGAATGGCGCTGCTATCGACAATCAAGCAGGCGCCCGGTTCAGCCGCGATGATATCAGTCGTTGGATCCTTGACGCGGTTGGCGACGGCTGAGATAAGCGCCGGATCGCTCAATGCCGCTGGCGCCGCAAAGACCTTGGTCAAGGTTTCCTGCGCTGCCATGTCAAAGCCCCAGAACTCGACCGATTGCAGCTCATTGCCGACCCGTGTCGCAACCGATATGCCAGTTTCACCGAGAAACTGGTTGCCCTGGTCGGGTCCCATTTCAATCGCGAAGGAGTCGTCATAAGCCTGCCCCTTGATGTAGGTTGAGACCGTCTGCATAACCGGCGCGCCAAACTGGGGATGGAGGCCGCCGCTCTTTTCCGTTTCATCTTCGCCCCAAGGGGTCCTGGGAGCTGCTTCGCTATAGGTCTGCACTGTTTGGGCGGGGGGCGCCTTCGATAGCGATACTTGTGAACTGGCAGGGCTTGCCGCCGCTGCCTCTTGCCGCGGGGGGGAGACCGCTCGCTCTTCCCGCTGATTGATTGTCCGTCCTGCAATTGTCAATATCGGAATGGCCCCGGCGACAATAGCCAAGGCGAGGGCGATTTGCAGGCTGCTGAGGACGATGCCCGGGTCCTGGGGCGCATTGGCGCCCGGCAAATTGGCATAGCCATTGATCTCGGTCAGCGCTTCCAATGCGCCACGCTCAGCCAGCGGGACATTGCTATTGGCAGCTAAGCCTTCCACAACATCCTGTGGATTTGGGATTTGATCCAGAATTAGCAGAACATTGCTGTCGTCATAGTGGACGTCTTGCGAGTGCCCGACAGCAGCCATGCGCGCCCACTGTCGAATTGCCTGCTGGCTCATATGCCGGGGCGAGGCGCCGGTAAACTCGGTCGGGATGATGACATAGGCGGTTGCCAAGCCAATGACCATGCCTAGCAAGACAAGCAATATGGTACTGCGTTTGGGACCCTGCGCAATCAATTTCTGAATCCGTGGATTCGAAGCGCGAAGCCCGCCGGTCGATGGCGAGGCGGTTTGCGCGCGGTCCGATTTCTGACCTTGTAGACTCATTAGAAACACCCTTTCGAGTCCAGGGCTCTCAGAAGAACTGAGATATCATGTCAATAAGCGGCGCACGGCAATAGCACCGCACCCCGACGTGATTCAGTATAGTCATAGTTCCAAATTGGCGCAAAGCGAGACGGCGGCAGCCTTAAAATACAGCCTTTTCTTGCTTGGCTTTGGCGCCCGCTTGCTGGTCCTGCGCTGGCGCTTCCAGCTTTTTTAGGTCTCTGGGCAGCCGCCACACGGTATAATCGCATTCGGGATAGCGGCTGCAGCCATAGAAGTTTCTGCCTTTGCGGCTGCGCTGTTTAACGATTTCACCGCTTTCAGCCGGCCCGCATTGGGGGCAAAGCAATCCCATCCGCTCGAGATAGCGCTCGGTATGTTTGCAGGCGGGATAATTGGAGCAGCCGATGAATTTGCCGTAGCGCGAATGTTTGATTACCAAGTCGCCATCACCGCAGCTGGGGCAGAGGCGCCCGACTTTCTCGACAATGTTTTGCCTTGGCATTTTGTCCCGCGCTGTATTGAGGCGCTGGGAAAACGGATGATAGAAGTCATCCAGCACGGGTTGCCAATCCGCCCGCCCCTGGGAGACTTCGTCAAGCTGGTCTTCCATATTGGCGGTGAAATCGTATTCCATCTCAACATCAAAATACTCGGACAGCAAATCGCTGACGATGACGCCCGTCTTGGTGGGGCTCAGCCGTCGATCCGTCTGCGTGACGTAATCACGAGTCTGAATCACGCTGACAGTCGGCGCGTAGGTGCTGGGGCGGCCGATGCCCTTTTCTTCCAGCTCTTTGATAAGAGTCGCTTCGCTGTATCGCGGCGGCGGCTGCGTGAAATGCTGCTCTGGCAGAATCTGGCGCAGATCGAGCGCTTCGCCCACTTCCAGGTCGGGCAATGTTTGATTCTGCCCGCCACCAGCCTGGCGCTTTTGAGCTTCGGCTTCGCCATAGATTGCCAAATGCCCGGCGAATTTCAACTTGCGCCCAGAGACCCGGAATAGATAAGGCATATCGCTCGGCTTCGGTCCCGCTTTCAACTCAATGCTGAGCGTGTCATAAATGGCTGGCGCCATCTGGCTGGCGACGAAGCGCTGCCAAATCAGCCTGTAAAGCCGCAATTGCGGCGAGCTAAGGTATTGCCGCATCGAATCGGGGCTGCGCATGACGCTGGTAGGGCGAATGGCTTCATGCGCCTCTTGCGCTCCTTTGGCTTTAGTCTTATAAACCGGCGGCTTGGCCGGCAGGAAATTGCTGCCATGGCGTTTGGTGATGTAGGCGCGCGCTTCCGTGATTGCCTGCTGGGATACTTGCACGCTATCCGTGCGCATGTAGGTGATTAAGCCGACCGGGGTGCCCTGGCCAATATCGATGCCTTCGTAGAGCTGCTGGGCGAGCTGCATGGTGCGGCGGGCGTTGAAACTGTGGCGGCTGGAAGCGGCTTGCTGCAGCGTGCTGGTGGTAAAGGGCGCGGCCGGTCGATTTTGCCTCGTGCCTCGCTTGACTTTTTCGACCAGGAACTGGCTTTGGCGCAGGCGGTCCACATGCGGCTGCACCGTTTCCTCGCAATCCAGGACCGGTGGCTTCTCGCCATCCGGTTTGTAACTGACGCTGGCATCGTCAATTCTTGCCAGGCGCGCTCTGAAGTTTGAGGCGGCGCTGCCATTGGTCTGCTTTGCCAAATTCGCATCAATCGTCCAATGCTCGACCGGAACATGCGCTTCAATTTCTTTCTCGCGCTCGACCACTAAGCGCAGCGCAATGCTTTGCACACGCCCAGCCGAAAGCCCGCCGCGAACCTTCGACCAGAGCAGCTGCGAGACTTGGTAGCCGACCAGCCGGTCAAGAATGCGCCGCGCCTGTTGGGCGTTGACCAGGTCCATATTGATTTGACGCGGGTGAGAAAAAGCATCGGCAACGGCGCTATCGGTAATTTCATGAAAGACAACTCGTTTCACATTCGACTGCGGCATGTCGGCCGCCGCCATCAAATGCCAGGCAATCGCCTCGCCTTCACGATCGGGGTCGGTGGCGAGGTAGATCTCGTCAGCGCCTTCGGCGGCAGCTTTGAGTTCTTTCACGATTGCGCGCTTGTCGTTGGGCACGCGATATTCCGGTTCAAAATCGTTGTCGACATCAACCGAAAGCCGGCTCTTCAGCAAATCACGCACGTGCCCCAAAGACGACATGACTGTATAGCCATTGCCGAGGTATCCGCCAATGCTGCGCGCTTTCGCTGGCGATTCGACGATGACCAGTTTGCCGACATTTTTGCGCGGCGCGGTTGCCTTAGCGCGGGATTTGGACTTTGCGCTGCGCTTAGGTTTGGGCTTCTTTCGTTTCGGGCGCTCGATTTTTTCTGGCTTGGGGATGCTGTTATGGGCGGCGGTCGCCCCGGTGCGGTACATGGTGGCGCCACAATCGGAGCATTCCCCCCGCGTGGCTGGCGCCCCCGCTTTATTGTAAAGCGCCTGCGGGTTCTGCATTTCCCGCTTTGCCTTGCATTTGAAGCAATAAGCTTCGACCGTTGGCGAGCTTGCGTCAGGCATATCCCCCCTCATGAATGGGCGCACATCGTTAGAGATATTCTTCGTTTCCGTTTTCGCGCAGGTAATCGACCACCTGCTTGACATCTTGCGTGCGATCTTTGTGGCAAATCAGCAGCGCATCGTCCGTATCGACCACGACGATGTCTTCGACGCCGATGGCCACCGTCAAGCGGTCGCTGACTACCAGCGTGTCGCGGGTATCCAAAATGACGCGGATATCGCTGGCTTCGCCTTTGATGCAGTTGCCGAAGTTGTCTTGCGGCAGAATGTCGTAAAGCGAGGTCCAATTGCCAACATCGCTCCAGCCGATATCGTTGGGAATGACGGCGATATTATCCGCCTTCTCCATGATGGCGAAATCAATCGATAAACTAGGCATCGTCTCCCAGATGTCGTTCAGCTTTTGCCCATAATCGGGCGCGTCAAAGGCGGATTGCAAATAAGAACACATGGCAAATATCGCCGGCTGATAGCGCTCAAAATCTTGCATTGCCCGGTCGACGCGCCAGATGAACATGCCGGAATTCCAGCTGAATTTGCCCGAGGCAAGAAACTGCGTCGCCCGCACGATATCCGGCTTCTCGGTGAAGCGGCGCGATTGATAGACCTTGAAGCCATTGACCTCGCCCAGGGCAAGCCCCTGTTGAATGTAGCCGAAGCCGGTGGCGGGGTAAGACGGCGAGATGCCCAAAGTGACGATCTTGCCTTCTTGCGCCACCTGCCAAGCTGCTTCGAGCAGGCGGCAGAATTTCTCTCGCTGCACGATATGGTGATCGGCGGGCAAGATGGCAACAGTAGCTTCCGGGTCGCGTTTCTGAATATAGCTCAGCGCGAGGGCTAGGGCGGGCGCCGTATTTTTGGCATAAGGTTCGACGATGAAGTTTTCCGCTGGAATCTGGCTGACTTCCTCTTGCAGCGCGTCCAGCAATTCGCGGCTGGTCACAATGAAAATGCGCTCGGGCGAGAACAGCGTCTTTATGCGCTCAACGCTGGTGCGCGCCATCGAGTGGTCGTCGATGAGGGGCAGCATCTGTTTGGGCATGCGAGCGCGGCTCATGGGCCAGAGCCTGGTTCCATGCCCGCCGGCCGCGATCAGGGCGTAATAGTGATCCATTGCGTCGGCTCTCAACCTCCTAAATTTGGCGCACGGCAGTATTGCATAAGTCCAGCACTTTCCGCAAGTCCTTTTAGCTCAAGCATGGTCAAGGCGCTGGTTACGGTGGCGGTGGGCAGCTTCGTCTGCCTGACGATGAGATCGACATGAATCGGGTCGGCGCTCAGCTGTTCCAGGATTGCGCTTTCCGTGTCGTTGGCGGGCTGCAGCCGCTCCGCCTGAATCTTCGTTTGCGCCTTGATGTGGGACAGATCCAATTCGTCAAGGATGTCTTTTACATCGGCGACCAGCTTGGCTCCCTCTTGAATCAACTGGTTGCAGCCCGCACCCGAAAGGCTGAATACATTGTGGGGCACAGCGAAGACTTCGCGGCCCTGCTCCAGCGCGTGGGACACGGTGTTGAGCGCCCCGCTTCTATTCGGCGCTTCCGCGACTAGCAGGCCCAGCGACATGCCGCTGATGAGGCGGTTGCGCTGGGGAAAGTTCTTGGCGCGTGGCTTGGCGCCCAGCGGCAGCTCGCTGACAATAGCGCCGTTCTCAATGATCTCCTGCGCCAGATCCTCGTTTTCACGCGGGTAGACCTCATCGACGCCGGTCCCCACCAGCGCGATTGTGCGCCCGCCAGCTTGGAGCGCGCCTCGATGCGCGGCCGCGTCAATGCCTTGCGCCAGCCCTGATACGATGGTGATGCCCTGGCTGGCGAGTTGCGATGCCAGCTGATTGGCGATATTCCAGCCATACTGGCTGGCTTTGCGCGTGCCAACCACTGCCAGGCGCTTTTCATCTTCCGCCTGGAGTTGACCGCGCACGTAGAGCAGCAGGGGCCGATCCGAAAGCGGACGGAGAAGCGCGGGATAGGCATCATCGTCCAAGGTGAGGAGCGAGGCGCCAGCCCGCTCGACCGCTTCTATCGCGCCTTGAAGGTCGATAGATCGCCGCCCGTCGCAGAATTGCCGCAAGAGCGCGCTCGGCAGGTCAAGGCGCATCAAATTTCTGTCTGGCTCGCGCCACAATGCTTCCGCCGAATCAAAGCGCGCCAGCAACTGTGATATTCTGACCACGCCGAAATTGGGGACGAGGTGCAGCCCCAGCCAATACTGTTGATGCGGCTGTACTTGCATAGAGGTCCGTCAATGAAGGGTTAACATCATCAGCATATAATGCTGCGATTTTCTTTGTCAAGAGAGCTTGTCATCCCGTCGAAAGCGCCGATGCGCTGGCTCCAGCCTCGGCAACGTGCAGTTGCGCTAGGGCGGGCGGTGGTGGCGCCTATCAAGAAGGCGGCAGCAAGCCCTCTGGCAATGACATGGTAACAGTCTTCGCTTCGAAATCGATATTCACAATCGTCTCCGCATGCGCCGGGATTAGAACTTCGCCGTCTTCGTCGCTTTGGACTACGTAGACATCGTTGGCGCCCGTTTGCAGAACTTCTTTGATTGCGCCAATTTCGATCTGGTCAGCAATCACGCGCAGGCCGATGAGCTCAAAGAGATAGTATTCGCCATCTTCCAGCGGGGCGGCTTGCTCGATGCCAATCATGACCACTTTGTCGCGCAGCAGCTCGGCGTCATCTCGGCTGTGGCAGCCGGCGAGTGACAGCAAGGCAACATTCTTGTTGAAGCGCAGGCCATTCAAGGCATGTTTCACTCGGCTCGAAGCCTCAGGTGAATCAGCCAGGTACACACTATCAAGTTGGGGCAGGCGGTCGGGATACTCGGTCAGCACACGCATGCGCAGTTCACCGCGCAGCCCGTGCGGGCGCAGAATCTCGCCGACTACCAGATATTCAGGTTTCGCTGGCACGCCGCGCTATTCGATCTCCAAGATGACGCGCCGACGCCGGTCCCGGCCAGGTTCAGCCTCCCCCGATGGCATCGCGCGCAGCAAGGCGCGGATCGAATTGGCGACGCGCCCGTTTCGGCCAATGACGCGCCCCATATCTTCCGAAGCCACCGAAAGCTCTAGCACGACGCTGCGGCCCGTGTCTTTGCGTTTGACGCTCACCTCAGCTGGCGCGTTGACCAGATTCTCGGCGATGTATTGGACCAGATCTTCTTCCATAAGTTGTTCTTCCAAGTGGATTGTTTAGCTTGCGCTCTCGGCTGTTTTCTCGGCCGCCAAACGAGCGGCTTCACGCGCTTTGATTTTGCTTTCGCCATCACCTGGCGCCGGATAATTGGTTCTTGGGCTGGGCAATTCCGCCTGAGTTTCTGCCGCCTCTTTGACCAGATCTTCCATGCTTTCGCCAGCGCGCAAACGCTGGAACCGCTCCCAGGTGCCGGTGTGTTCGAGCAAGCGCCGCACCGCATAGCTTGGCTGCGCGCCGACGCTCAGCCAATAGAGGGCGCGTTCTTCCTCAACGACTTCGGTTGCTGGGCGGGTGCGCGGGTTATAGTGGCCGATGTTTTCCAGGTAGCTGCCGTTGCGCGCTTTCCGCTGGTCAGTGACGACCACGCGATAGCTCGGCTGGCGCTTTAATCCTTGACGGCGTAGACGAATACGAACCATATTGTTTCTCCTGCCCGCGGCTTATGCGGTTAAGCCGGGGATATTTGGCATTTTGCCTCTGCTGATTTGATTCATGAGCCGGCTCATCTGCTTGAATTGCTTGAGCAGCTCGTTGACATCTCTTACTTCGACGCCACTGCCGGCGGCGATGCGCTTTTTGCGGCTCGCCTTCAATATGCGCGGGTGGCGGCGCTCCTGCGGCGTCATTGAGTTGATGATCGCCTCGACTTTTTTGATGCGCTTCTCGATGTCGTCATCGTTGAAATCGGCTTGCGTCTGCAGCTTGGACATGCCCGGAATCATACCGAGCACCTTGCCCAAGGGACCCATGCGGCGGATCTTTTGCAGCTGCTCCAAGAAATCCTGCAAAGAGAATTCATTCTTCATGATTTTGCTTTGCAGGCGAAGGGCTTCTTCTTCTTCGTAGAGCGTCTCCGTCTTCTCGATCAGCGACATGATATCGCCCATGCCAAGGATGCGCTGCGCGATACGATCGGGATGGAACAGCTCCAAGGTATCGGCGCTGACTTTTTCGCCCGTGCCCATGAATTTGATCGGCACGCCAGTTACCGCGCGCATGGAAAGGGCGGCGCCACCGCGGGCATCGCCATCCACTCGGGTCAAAATCAAGCCGGTGATGCCGAGCTGTTCGTTAAAGCCACGCGCGATGTTGACCGCTTCCTGGCCCGTCATCGCATCAGCCACCAGCAAGATCTCGGCCGGGGCTGCGATACGCTTGATCTCCTCAAGCTCATCCATCTTTGTCTCGTCGACCTGCAATCGACCAGCAGTATCGACCAGTACAATATCGATGCCGCCTTCGCGAGCCTGCTTCAAAGCGCGCTTGACGATAGCGGGCGGCGCCGCGCTTGTGCCTTCTTCGTAGTAGGGCACGTTGATCTGCTTCGCCAGCGTCACCAACTGGTCGACGGCGGCGGGCCGGTAGGTATCGGCGGCGACCATAAGCGGCTTGCGCCCTTCAGAGCGCAGGCGCAGCGCCAACTTCGCCGTATTGGTCGTCTTGCCCGAGCCTTGCAAGCCAACCATCATGATGACATGCGGTTTCACGCTCCCGCTGTAGCTCAGCCTTCCCGGCTCACCTAGCATATCCACCATTTCTTCGTGGATGATCTTGACGACCTGCTCGCTGGGCTTCAGCGCCTTGTGCACTTCTTCGCCCAGGGCGCGCTCACGCACTTCCTTGATGAAGTCCTTGACGATTGGCAAGGCGACATCCGCCTCGAGCAGCGCCATACGCACTTCGCGCATGACGGCTTTCACATCGGATTCTTTGACGCGCCCACCCTTGCGCAAGCCTTCAAAGGCAGTATCGAGTCTCTGGCTCAGGGATTCAAACATGGCTATTCCCGCTGAAATCAACGCTCCGCGATTTTAGGCTAAGGCGGCGTCTTAGTCAAGGCGGGGCTTGCGCCGCTCTCAGGCTTAGGCGCGCCCGCCCGCTGGCACCAGCCGCAGCATCACCAGAAATGCCAGCAAGCCCAGCCCGCCGGCAACCAAGCCAATCAGCAGAAAGTTGCCGTCGCTGGCTTTGTAGATGACAGCGCCCAGCGCCCCGCCGACGACGCGGCCCAGTGAATGCGCGCCCACGTTGGCGCTCATCATGACGGAGCGCGCCTGGGGCAGGATTTCGCTGAACAGCGGCAGGGCGGATACGATGGCGGTTTCAATGCAGATGAACATCAAAAATATTCCGAACATGGCAGCCGGCAAGCTGAAAGACAAATGGGGGATGATCAGAAACAGGGCGGAGGCGCTCAGCATCCCGTACATTGAAGTGCGTTTTGTGCCAAAGCGATCAGCCAATGTGATGACGATGAATTCGCCGATGACCTCAGCCAGCGCGATCACAATCGTGACGGCACCCAGCGCAGTCAAGACCAAGCCAAAGCTATCTTCCATCCACAGCCCGTAATTGATGTAGAAGATTTCATGCGAAGCGGTTAGGCAAACGGTGAATATCAAGGCGAAGATGGCTGGCGGGTGAGCGCTGACGACAGCCATCGCCGATAAAGGGTTCATGATGCGCAGGCGCTTGCGCGAGCCAGCCCGAGGCGGCGGCTCCACCAGCAGCCAAAACACCAAGGCGCTCGCGCCTAGCAGCAGGGCGAGGAAGACGAATATCGCCTGCAAAGTTCTGACATCAAGCAAGAAACCGGCAACGGGCGCTGCGATGACCAGGGACAGCGCCCAGCTCAGCTCCGCGATGCCCATGATTCGCGCGCGCCGGCTGAAATGAATGACATCGCCAATATAGGCTTGGAAGGTCGGGTCATAGATGATCTTGCCAATGCTGAAGCCAAACATGACCAAGACAAACACGCCGTAATCAGAGAATATCGCGCCAAGCGCGCTCATGGCGGTCATCAGCAGCAGCGCGCCCACCATGACTGATTTCTTGCCATAGCGCTCTGATAGCGTGCCGAAGAGCGGGCTGACCAGACCAGCGCCGTTCGTCAACGCGATGATATTTTGGATGTTATCGGCTGAGACGCCGAAGGAAGCGCCGATTGGCGAGACGAAGGGATAGGGAAATCGCCGGCTGACGTTGATGGCCAGTCTCGCCAGAAATATGGCGAAGATTGACCGATTGACGCTCTTGCTCACGCGCTGCTCAATTCGTCGAGATTCATAGCTTGCCCCCGAGCATTCTATCACAAGCGGGGACGAAGTCAGTCAAGCTTCGATAGCCCGCGGCAAACTCGGTGGCGCGCGCTCCTATGACCACCGTTGGCACATCGTTGACGGTATGACGGCGTGTGCTTAGATCTTCCATATTGCCGTGGTCGCTGGTTATCACGATAAGCCCATCGTCGCTCTGCCATTCTTCGAGCAAGCCAGCCAGCAGTTGGTCAAATTGTTTCAGCAATTCCAAGCCACGCGCCAGGCTGCCGCGATGCCCGATGTGGTCGCTCAGCCAATGCGAATGAAAAGCGAAATCGTACTTGCGCGACAATCGAGCCAGCAGCCGCCCCGCCCCGCGCGGGCTGTAAGCGGGCAAGCCATCGATCTTGAGGTGCCGGCGCCAGCTTTCAGTCGTCCATTCGGCAGTGAGGGCGCGGCCAGCGATGACGTCTTCGATGGTGAAGTGTGGCGCGCCAGATTCAAAGGCGGCCTGCTGGATACTGGAACGAAGCGTCTTGCCGCGGGCGAAATTGGCTAGCAAGCTCGGCGGGTAGGCGGTCAAGAGCCGCGCGGATTTGCCCCGTTCCGTCAAGCGCTTGAAATAAGAATGTTCGGCGATGATTGCCCGCGTTTGCGCCTCGGGCTTGGGACCATAGTGCCGCCCGATGCGCTGCGGCACATTCAAGCCAGTTAGCAGGCTGGCTTGGCTAGTTCCACTTTGCGGGCGGCCCCCCAGCCCCAGGCGTGGGTCGGTCGGCAAGAACACTGCCCCGTCACTGCGCTGAAAACCAGTCGAGGCAAGCCAGCGCTTGCCATTCGCCAGACTGTGCATGGTCGGCGTATCGGCGCTGGCAAAGGGATTGGCGCGCGGATCGTCCTCGCCCAAGCCAATACCGTCCAGAAACAGTGTCAATATCCGCATGGCGCCGCCGGCAGATTGCTGGGATCCATTATGGACGATGCGACAAAATGAATGGATTGGTCAATCGCTCGCGCCCGATGGTCGTCGCGCCCATGTGCCCCGGCAGGACATGCACCTCATCGTCCAGCGTCATCAGCCGCTCAATGATGGATTTCATGAGCAGATCGTGGTCGCCGCCGGGCAAGTCAGTCCGCCCGATGCTGCCGGCGAAGAGCGTGTCGCCGCTGAAGAGTATTTTCTGCTCGGCCAGGTAGAAGCTCAGATGCCCCGGCGCATGCCCCGGTGTGTACAAAGTTTGCAAGCAAATTGAATCGAGCGTTAGCATTTCTTTGTCGCTTAGAAGGCGATCTGGCGCCGCCGCTGCCGGCAGCGGTCCCAAGCCAAAATATCTGCCTTGAAGCGGTATCTCCATCAGCAGCGCTTCGCAATCCGCGTGAATGAGAAAAGGAATCTGCAGCTGCTGCTTAATGTCGGCGCTTGCCAGCACATGGTCGAGATGGGCATGCGTCGCCAGCATCAGCTTGATTGCCCAGCCCGCGTCTTCAGCGGCGCGCATAATCGCCGGCGCATCATCGACCGGGTCTATCAAAATGGCGCTGCTGGTCTCGCTATCAGCGACTAGGTAGGCATTGGTGGCGAAGGGTCCAAGCGTGAGCGATTTGATTTTGATCGGCATGTTTGCACTTTCTTTAGGCGGCTCGCGTCCGCCTGATGATAACCCGCATTTCAGACATTTCCTGCATCTTCAGCAGCAGGGCGGCAATGGCGAAGACGATCAGCCCGATGAAGCCTTCTAGCGCCAGCCGCAGCATCGTGAAGGAAAAGCTCTGATTGGGCAGAGCCGCGAGCCACAGCGCGTCGACGAGGACGATGGTCCCCGCCATGATGAGCGAGGCGGCCAGCGTTTTCAGCAAGGTGCGAGCCAGCGCGTCTTCCCGAATCCCATGCCAGCGACGGCGCAAGATGGCGAGCAATACGAGCGTTTCAAACATGACGCCAAGGGAATTGGCAAGCGCCAGACCACTCACATTGCCGATCTCCCGCTGGAAGCCAGCCTGAGGCATCGTCTCCACAACTGAGTTTAGCAAGGCGCTGGCCTCAACCGCCCGCAGGTCGCTCAGCAAGATGGCGGCGGCAAAGTTAATGGCCGCGCCACCAAGCGCGGCGAAGAGCGGCGTCAAAGTGTCCTTGTCAGCATAAAAGCTGCGGGCGATCACTTCCAGCGCCGAATGCACAATCAAGCCGAGCGTGAACATGCTTAGCGTGCTGTATACCAGCGCCGAAGCTGATGCATCAAAGGCGCCGCGCTCGAGCAGGCTGATGAGCGGGCGCCCAAGCACAATCAAGCCGATGGCTGATGGGATGCTGCTGATTAGTATGAAACGCAGCGCGCCCGACATCGCGTCGCGTTTACCGCTCAGATCATTCATTTCGCTCAAGGCAGCCAAGGTGGGGAAGATCACGATGCCCATCGCGGTGCCAAGCAGGGTCTGCGGAATCTGCATCAAGCGCCAGCCCCAATCGAGCGCGCTCACCGAGCCAAGCCCCAAGCGCGAAGCGATATTATTCATCACCAGAAAATTGAGACTGAATACACCAAGCCCGCCGATGCGCGGCAGCATCAAAACAATGACGCGCCAAAGCAGAGGATTGCTCAATCCAAGTTCGAAACGCCAGCGCATCCGATAGCGGATCAAGCCCGGCAGCTGAATCGAGAAGTGCAGGGCTGCACCCAATACCGCACCGTAAGCGATACCGTGAACGCCGATGCGCGGCAGCAGAAAAACCACACCCGCCAAAATGCCAATGTCAAACATGATCGGCGCTAGGGCTGGCAGCAAAAAATGCTGGTGCGAATTGAGAATGCCGCTGAAGATGCCGCTAATGGCGAAGATAATTGTGCTCAGCAGCAGGATGCGCATCATGTCGACGGTGTTCCGAGCGGTTGCGGCGTCGAAGCCCGGCGCGACCAGGTTGCTAACCAGCCAGGGCGCAAGCAGAAACACCGCCGCGCTAATCAATAGGGCGAGCAAGAATATCGCCGTTATTAAGTTGCTTGCCAGTTTCCAAGCGGCATCTGTATCGCCCTTGGCCAGCAAGCCGCTGAAAACTGGAATGAAGGCATGAGTGAGCGCGCCGCCCGATATCAGGATGACAATGAGTTCAGGGATGCGATTCGCCGCGACATAGGCATCCAGTTCCCGCCCGACCCCGAAAGCCTGAGCGATGATCAGCGTCTGGACGAGGCTAATCAGCTTGGCGGCGCCAAAGGCGATCATCACTGTCAGCGTCGAGCGGGCGAGGCGGCGATTGCGCTGCAAGAGGGACCGCCGAGCCTTGTCGTTTGGGACCATGGCTCTTGCCTAGTTGAGGCTGGCGAGGGCTTGGCTCGCGGCGTCAAAATGCGGGTTGTAAGCCAGCGCGCGGCGGTAGGAGGCGGCCGCCCCCGGCCGGTTGCCCTGCGCCTCTTGCACGCGGCCCTGCCAGTAGTAAGTTTCTTCAAGTTCGCTGGCATTGTTTTGATTGATGCGCACCAGGCTCATAACATCATCATAGCGGCCCAGGCTGAAATAGGCGGCAAATGCGCCATATTGATACCAGTGCATGCGCCAGGGCAGCTGCCCCGTGCGATTGGCTTGATCGAAGGCGGCCGCGGCTTCTTGGTAGCGCTCCAGAGCGACCAGCGATGTGCCCATATTAAACCAGGCGAAGGCATTTTGTGGCTCGCGGCGCGCTTCCAGCTGCGCGGTCTCGAAGGCGAGCAAGGCCGCCTCAGCTTCGCTCCAGTAGCTTGCCATCAGTTCGCGCAGCAGCGCTTCCCGCTGGGGTTCATAGACGACGATAAATGTCCGATTAAAAGCCTGCCAATGGTTGTCAACATCGGCATAACTAATGCTGATGCCTTGAGCCGCATCGCCGACGCCGAGGAAGCTATCAAAAAAGTAGAAGACATCATAGGCATCATCATAAGCCACCAGCACGCGATAATGGCCGATCCAGTCGTATGCTTCAAACATGGCACCCGTCTCGATGACGACTGGGAACTCGTTGGCGACCAGCCGTTTAAGCAGCTCGAGCGTCCCGCCCATGCGCACAATCGCCTTGACATTGCTCTCCGCTTCGACGAAAGCAGCCAGCTCTTCTGGGCTGACGTTCTTGTCTTCGCGATTGGGTTTCAAGCGCTCGGCCGCGTAGGCTTGGCTCCGCCGCCAGCCATAATAACTGAGAGCCATCGTGATCGTCGCCGGCCCGCAATTGTTCCAAGTTTGCTGTTGGTGCAGCAAACCATAAATCCGAGCCGATGGCGGCACTGTATTCCGCGCGGCGGGTGTCGGCAATTGGGCCGCTGTTGGCGGGCGGGGCGGCGGGGCAACTTCGCTGCGCTCTGCGGTTGCCGTTGGAATAGCGGCAATAGCGACAGTTGGCAATTCGGTGGCGGTAGGCGGCACAGCGCTAGGCGACGCGCTTATTTCGAGAGGCGCTTGGCTTGCCTGGGGCAATCCCGTCGGCGAGGCGATATCGAGCGGCATATCCAGCAAAGCCAAAGCCGCGTCCGCATTCGCCGGGGCGACCAGCGTCGGGAAGACACCGCCTTCCGGCGTCGGGTTGCGCAAGATGCTCAAGAAGGGCAACTGGTCGATGATGCGCTGCTGCTGGGCGGGGCGCAGCACTTCGCGGAAGCCAAACACGAAGCCAGCCAGCCCGAGCACAATCAAGAGGAAGACGAGAACAAGACCCCAAAATAGCAGCTTGGGCGGCGCTTGCAAACCATCGCCGCGCTCCCGCAGATAATGATAATGGCTTCGGCTTGGCTGAGTATCGTGCAAGTCGCGCAATTTCGATCTCGTTAATTTCTAAGTCGCTACTTCATCAATTCAAGCGCCGCTTGAGCGAATAGCGCCAGCGGATGGCTTCTTTAGATAATATAGCCGATTTAGCTTAGATGTGTGAGACGGGCGAAGGAAACGTCGCCGAGCCGTAGCTTAGGGCGTCCAGATAAGATTGCAGAATGACGCGCGCCGCCAGATCGTCGATGGGCGCACGGGGATCCCGCTTGTGCTGCGCTGACAGCAGGCGCGCTTCATGGCTGGTCAGATACTCGCCCACTTCGATAACGGGCAAGGGGACGGCGCGGCGCAAGCGGGCAACCCAATCCAGGACTAGGTCAGCCTGTTTGGGGCTGCCGGGAGGCGCATTTGGATTGTGCGGGACGCCGACAACAAGCCCAGCCGCGGCATTTTCTTCCGCTAGCTCGGCGATTGCGGCAAAATCGGCGGCGTCGCCTCGGCTGGGGAGAATGGCGAGTTCACGCGCGCTGATGCCCAAGGCATCGCTGACCGCCAAGCCAATGCGTTTGCTACCATGGTCGATGCCGATCAATCGTCCAATCATGCCTGGTCTTTGACGCGCATCTCTATTCGAAGCGAGAGGGTCGGCATTGTCCGGAGACTGGCTGGATACAGGTCCAATTTAGGCGGGTCCTTGGCGGAGACCTCCGGGCGGGCGCTCAAAAGATCCCTTGCCTCGCTGATGCTCAGCCCCGCCAATTCGGCGCGCAACTCATCAGCCTTTAACTCGCCGACTGCGCTGGCGCTGGCGCTGGCGGTGAAATGAATCTGCCCTTCGAGGCGACCAATGGTAAAGGGACCGCGGGAATAATCAGCCGAGCCAGCCACCAGAACTTTGCCCGGCGGCAGCATCGCGCGCAATCGGCTCAGGGCGACTTGCCAGCCAAGGCGGTCGTCAACGGCGATTCCGCTAACGACAGCCCGCATCGTTAAGGAAAGTTCACTGGTCATCGTGCCGACATCGGCTGAAAAATTAGTCCATTCTTTGCGCTCTTCTTCAATGCGAATCGACTCGATGATGATGACATGGCTATCGGGCAGGGTGGAGCGCATTTGTTCGAAAGCCAGCGATTGCAACTGTATGCGTACACTCTCAAGCAAGCGAGCCTGGTCTTCAGCCGCCACCACTTTGACGCTGCGGTTGCCGCCGCCAGCGATAGGCGCCAGGTTGATGACCGATACATCGTCCGCCAGCGCGCCAATGACGGTATTGATCATGCCGGCGCTGACGTTGCCGATGCTGCCTCGGTAGCCTTCTCTCGCTTCGACAGGCGCGTCAACGCTTTGGCCGATGCCGGCTGGCACAAGGATGTCAGCCACTGTTTCAAAGAGAATGGGCTCGCCGGCGCTGGTGCCGAGGATCGTCTTCGCCGGGATAATCACTCGCGCCTCGCCGAGATTGGTGAAAGTCGCCAAGCCCGCGGCTGAGACGCTATCCAGCCAAAATGCGCCGCTGGCTGGAATCGTCGCTGTGGTTTCGACCGTTTGCAGCAGAGCCCGCGCTGGGATCAAGCCCCGCTCCAGATTGACGGCGGTCGCCTTGCGGTCCGCGACGATGTCTACAACCACGACTACCTCTTCGCGCGCCAATGTCAAATGGACGACCGCGCCCGGCAACAGGACGTAGAGCGCGGCGCCGATGACAGCCGCCAGCAAGACCAGGACAAGAAATCGTTCGAGGGCACTGCGCCAAGGGGAATGCCGCTGCCGATTTTCGATGCGAGCGGCGATTAGGGCAAGGTCATCGGGCTGCAGATCGGCGCTGGGCTTGTGATATCGCGGCAGGAAGCGCTTCTGCCGCCCGCGGCGCCAGCGCTGGCTCTCGCTAGCTTCAACCGAAGCAAAGCAACTGATGTTTAGCTCGGCGGCACAGGCGATGATCTGCTTGTCATTGGAGACGAAAGCCAGCTGAATCGAGCGACGATAGGCGAAGCGCTGAACCAGCACCAGGTCCAGCTTGCGCCGCAGCGGCGTCCCGTTTGGGGGAAAAATAAGCAGCGCGCGGCGGCCCCGCAATTGAGCAAGCTGGTCACGAATGGTGACGACTGTATCCGTCGCCTCAAGCTGAAGCTGTGCAGTTTCGGTAGGCATCAAATCGAGTATATGCCGATTTGCTATCGCTGTTTGACAGGCAGTGTACCAATACTGTATCAAGCCTCCGCTATCAGGTCGCGGGCAGCCTCAAGCGCAGCCGGTATCTTGCTGCTGTCGCGGCCCCCTGCTTGCGCCATTTGCGGTCTTCCGCCGCCGCCGCCGCCAACGATGCGGGCGATTGGCTTTATCAAGTCGCCAGCGCGCAAGCCCTCTCGCACCAGGGCGTCGGAGACCGCCACCACGATTTGGGGCTGCCCGTCACTATCGCTGGCGAGCACCATCACCCCCCGCTCGACGCGATTGCGGAACCAGTCGGTCATTTCGCGCATGGTTTCCATAGGTGTATTGTCCAGCGTGGCGAGCAATGCCTGTTTGCCCTTGAGATTTTCCAAGTCTCGCTCGATCATTCTGTTGAAGTGGTCGCGAGCCAGTTGGCGCCGCAGGGCTGCAAGCTCGCGCCGCGCTTCGCCCAGCTCAGCCTGCAGCCCGCTGATCCGCTCCGCAGCCTGGGCTGGGCTGGCGCCGAGCTGGCGCGCGATGCCATTCAATGTGCCCAGTTGAGCCCGCAGGTAGGCATTGGCGGCGGCGCCCGTTAGCGCCTCCACCCGGCGAATGCCGGCGCTTACGCTGCCTTCACTGGTGAAGACAAAGCTGCCGATTTCGGCGGTTCGCTTAACATGAAGTCCACCGCAGAGTTCATAGCTGTAGCGCTCGCCGCCATCCGCAATAACTACCGTGCGCACGGTATCGCCATACTTCTCGCCGAAGAGCGCCATTGCGCCTTCTCGCTGCGCTTGCTCGAGCGGCTTGTGCGCATCAAGAACGGGATAATTCTTCAAAATCGCGCTGCTGACCTGAGCCGCCACCGCCACAAGTTCATCGGCCGTCACTTGCTGTGGATGAGAGAAATCAAAGCGGAGCCGCTCCGGCGCGACGAGGGAGCCCCTTTGCTGCACATGGCTACCCAGCTGAAGACGCAGCGCGGCATGCAGCAAGTGGGTAGCGGTATGATTGCGGGTGATAGCTCGCCGGCGCGCCCGATCCACCAGCGCGCTTGCGCGGTCGCCAATTGCCGGCTTCCCTTCGACCACTTCGCCAATATGGACGACGAGACCAGCGACGGGCTGTTTCATCGCTTCGACTTCAAAGACCCAAGCATCACCGGCGATCGTGCCCCTATCGCCGACTTGGCCGCCGGCTTCGACGTAAAAGTTCGTCTCGGCGAGAACAAGCTCAACCCGTTCGCCAAGCAAGGCAGACTCTACCCGCTGGCCCTCTTGAACCAGGGCCAGCACGGCGCTGTCGGCCGGCTCATCGCGGTAAGGATTGTAGGCGACGCCCTCAGGCGGGAGCTGGCGCTTGGCTTGCAAATCAGCCAGCAGCTCGCGGTAGAATTCGCCGGTCTCGATTTCTCCTATCGCGCCGCCGCTGATGATGGCGTGCTGAGCCTCAGCCGCATCAAAGCTGGCTTCGTCGATGGTGTAGCCGCGCGCTTCCACCACGTCTTTGGTAACTTGGAAGGGCAGCCCCAATGTCGCCTTCAGGTAAAAGGCTTGCTCGCCAGATAATTCGCTGCCTTCAGCAAGCTGGGCGAGCATGTCATCCAGTTCGTTCAAGCCTCGATCCATCGTGCGGTGGAAGCGTTCTTCCTCCAGCGTGATGGTTCGCTTGATGTCAGCGGCACGTTCGACAAGCTCGCCATAATGCTCGCCCATGATGTCGATGACTGAATCGGCGACTTGGGCTAGGAATGGTCGCTCAAAATTGATTTCCCGGCCGAAGCGCGCCGCCCGCCGAATCACGATGCGCGGGATGGCAGAACGCCCCTTGGCGCCGGGCACAACGCCGTCGCTAATCAAGAAGACAGCCGCGCGGATGTGATCGGCGATGACGCGGTAAGGCACGATGTTGGCATCGCGCTCCGCATCGCTATGCCCCGTCAATTCTTGTGTGCGCTTGATGATCGGGCTGAAGAGGTCGGTTTCGTAATTTGCTTCAACGCCTTGCAGGATCGTCAGGATCCGCTCGAAGCCCATGCCGGTATCGACGCCAGGCGCGGGCAGCGGCGCATCCCATTTTCCGCTGTGGTCGGGGTCCGCCTGCTGGCGGTTGAACTGCATAAATACCAGATTCCAAATCTCTAGGAAGCGATCGTCTTCCGCTTGCAGCTGCGCGATGACAGGGTCGTCGCCTTGTTCCGGGAATTTATCCCAGTGAATCTCAGAATTAGGTCCACAAGGACCCGTATCAGCCATTTGCCAGAAGTTGGTGGCTGGTCCCATGCGGGCGACCCGCCGCGGGCTGATGCCAACTTCATTGACCCAGCAGTCGTAAGATTCGTCATCGTTTTCGTAAATGGTCACCGCCAGGCGCTCGGGCGGCAGTTGGTAGACTTGGGTGAGCAGCTCATAAGCGTACTTGATGGCGTCGCGCTTGAAGTAATCGCCGAAGCTGAAGTTGCCCAGCATCTCGAAGAAGGTGTGATGCCGCGGCGAAGGACCGACATTTTCCAAGTCGTTGTGCTTGCCACTGACGCGCATGCACTTCTGCGAGGTGGCGGCGCGTTTGTAGCTGCGCTTATCCAAACCCAAGAAAACATCTTTGAATTGCACCATGCCCGCGTTGACGAAGAGCAGCGTCGGGTCATCGGCTGGCACCAGCGACGATGAGGCAAGCGCGCGGTGCCCCTTTGCTTCAAAAAAGTCGAGAAATGCCTGGCGTACTTCGGTGCTGCTAAGGTTTTGCATCGCCGCGTCCTTCGTATTGTTTCATCTTGTTATAGCTGGCAAGCAACTGATTTTGCCAGAGTCTATCCTAATATGTTAGCATAGCGTCCTAGGGATGTTTGCGGCTTTGGAGTAGAACAAATGTTCACACACACACACACACACACACACACACACACACACACACACACACACACACACACACAACCTGATTCTCGAAAATAGAATTGGCTTTATCGGGCAGTACGCCCAAACGGGGAGGCGCAAATGAGCGCCTCTTCTTACGTCGGCGGCCAGCCCAATTTTCAGAACCGAAGCCTTTACCACGGCGATAACCTCGACTTCTTGCGCGGGATGAACAGCGAGACGGTTCACCTAATCGCGACCGACCCGCCCTTCAACAAGAACCGCGATTTCCATGCCACGCCCGACAGCTTGGCGGCTGGCGCGCGCTTCAAAGACCGCTGGCGCTGGGATGAGGACGTCCACGAAGAATGGACTGACAGCATTATCGATGATTACCCAGCCGTCTGGGAAGTCATCACAGCGGCGCGGGCCGCTTATGGCGATGACATGGGCGCGTTCTTGTGCTGGCTGGGCGTGCGGCTGATGGAGATGCGGCGGGTGCTGCGAGCGGATGGCAGTATCTATTTGCACATCGACCACACGGCGCATGCTTATGTGAAGTGCATGATGGACGCGATATTTGGTTGGAAGCAATTTAGGAACGAGATTGTCTGGTGTTATGCTGGTGGAGGAATCCCAGCAAAAGATTTTCCGAGAAAACACGACACAATTCTTCGTTATGCAAAATCAAGAACATTTACATTCAACCCAGAATTCGTCAGGATTCCTTATGACTCTGACTATAAAGCGACGGTATTCGCGGGTCCAGACACGCGTGCTCCTGGCAAGACATACGGACCAAATCAACGAGGCAAAATAGTTGAAGATTGGTGGCGCAATATCCCCAGACCATACGGCAAAGAACATACCGGCTACCCCACGCAAAAGCCACTGGCACTCTACCGTCGTATCATCGAAGCCAGCAGCAACGAGGGCGATTTCGTGCTGGATCCCTTCTGCGGCTGCGCGACCACGCCGGTCGCCGCTGAGCAGAAGGGGCGGCAGTGGGTGGGCATGGATATCTGGGATGGGGCGAAAGATATTGTGCTGTCACGCCTGGAAGACGAGTGGCTCGTCACCGCCGACGCAGCTGAAAAGCCGATGTTCCCCCATGTCGTGCATATCGAAACCGAGCCGCCAGCGCGCAGTGACGAGAACGAAGTGGCGGCGCAAAGCCTGGTGCTCAAGGTGCAGCGCCCCAAAGAGCCTTGGCAGCGCATCACCCATCGCCAGATGGTGCATATCTTGGCGGCCGCCCAAGCCTCCAGCGGCGGCGTCATCTGCGCTGGCTGCGGGCGCGTCCTGGAAATCGACTTCATGCAGCTAGACCATATTCAGCCCAAAGCGGATGGCGGCGAGAATCACATCACCAACCGCATCCTGCTCTGCGGACCCTGCAATCGGCGCAAGCGCAACTACTTCACCCTGGCTGGGCTGTGGCGCGAGAACAAGAAGAAAGCGGTCGGCTGGATGAAAGACGAGAGCCGGGCGAAGCTGGCGCGCGAGGACGCTCGCAAGCAGGCTGAATGGGCGCGGGACAACTTTCACACTAAGGAATGCCAAGCCTTGATTGGGGCTTAATGCCCGCCGGCTTATTTCCAGCGTCATAGCAGCTCTGGCCCGGGAGTGGTGACTTCGGTGGACATTCAATTTCACCACAAAGACACGAAGGACACAAAGAAAAGATAGTAAACTCTGCCTACTCTGCGCCCTCTGTGGCGAAAAAAATTTGATGCGATTGCCCGCAGCACCGGCGCAGCGTCTATGAACAGGGGCGCGCCGCTATGGTATACTGTCGCTGTGAACTGTGCCGCTGCTAGATTGGGAAGGCGATATGGCGACGATCGATGAACAAGTCGAAGTGCTGATGTCCGGTGCCGCATACGGCGACGAGGCGACGCGCGAGAACATGGCGAAAGATTTGCGAGCGCGCCTGCAAGACTGCGAGCGAGAAGGGCGGTTCCTGCGCGTCTATTGCGGCTATGACCCGCGCACCTCGGATTTGCATCTGGGGCACACCATTACCATGCGCAAGCTGCGCCAGTTTCAAGATTTTGGCCACGATGTAACTTTCTTGGTGGGCACCTTCACCAGCTTAATTGGCGACCCATCCGACAAGGATTCGGCGCGCGATCAGCTGACGATGCAAAACGTGGAAGACAATGCCCGCACCTATGCCGAGCAAGCCTTCAAAATCCTGGATGAAGAACGGACGCGCGTCCGCCGCAATGACGAATGGCTGGCGCCGCTGGATTTCGCCGATATCATCCGTTTAGCCAGCCACTTCACGGTGCAGCAATTCATGGCGCGGGAGAATTTCGCCAAGCGCATTCAGGAGCAGAAGGCAATTTACCTGCATGAATTCTTTTATGCCTTGATGCAGGCTTATGACGCAGTGGCGCAGGAAGCGGATGTGCAGGTGGGCGGGCAGGATCAACTGTTTAATATCTTGGTCGCCGGGCGCAAATTGCAGACCGGCTTGGGGCAGAAGCCGCAAATCGCCATCATCATGGGCGAGAGCCTGCCAGGCACTGATGGCGAGATCAAAATGTCGAAGAGCTTGGGCAATCACATCCCTTTGCTTTCCGAAGCTTGGGACATGTTCGGCAAGGTTATGAGCCTGCCCGATAAGGCGATGGGCATTTACCACAAGCTGATTCTGGGCTGGACGCCGGCGCAGGTGGCGGCGCTGGAAGCGGATTTGCGCGCTGGCGCAGCCCATCCCAACCAGGTCAAGATGCGGCTGGCTCGCGAAATCGTGGGCATCTTCCACAGCCGAGAAGCAGCCGACGCCGCCCAGGCGCGCTGGGATGAAGTCTTCCGCGGTGGGGCGGGACTGCCGGAAGACATGCCAGAAGCGGAGCTGTGCGCCGAAGAAGAAATCCGCAATATCTTAGTGCGCCTCAATATGGTGAGCAGCCGTGGTGAAGCGCGGCGGCTGATCCAGCAGAGCGGCGTCCGCCTGAACGATGCCAAGGTGGATAGCTTGCAAGCGTCGGTCAAGCTGGAGATGCTGCCGGCGGTGCTGCAAGTGGGCAAGCGCCGCTTTGTGCGGCTGGTCCGCGCGGGCGCTGACGGCGGCGGGTAGCCCATTGTCGGAAGCAATCGACTACAGCATTGATGAGTTGATCTGCGTCTGCATCTCGCGGCAAGTGCGAGATGGCGATGTTTGGGCGCAGGGCATCAACACGCCGCTGGTCGCCGCTGGCTTGATCTTGGGCAAGATTCGCCATGCGCCCGGCGCTCGTTTCACCTCGGCGATTGGTCAGGCGCTGGTGCAAGACTGGGGGCGGCTGGGCCTTGCCGATATTGAGCGGCTCTGGGTCGGCAAAGGGCTGATCCACTTGGGCTTCGCCACTGGCGCCGCCGAGATCTTGCCCAAGTTTCAACCCAAAGAATTCTTCCGCCCCGCCCAGGTGGACCAGCAAGGCAACTTGAATAATATCGCCTTCGGCAAAAATTACCGCCAGCCGCGCCTGCGATTGCCCGGCAGCGGCGGCATCCCCGATGTCACGCCAAATTATGATCATACTTATCTGTACGTGCCGCGCCACTCTCGGCTGACTTTCGCCCGCCAGCTTGATTTCATCAGCGGGCTGGGGCACACCGCGCGGCGAAAGCGGGGCGGCGGACCGCGCTACCTGATCACTGACTTGGGGCAGTTCGACTGGCTGGCTGGCAGAATGCGCCTGACCAGTATACATCCGGGGCTTGCGCTGGATCGAATTCGGCGCAAGACCGGCTTTGAACTAGATGTCGCCGCCGACCTGCCCGAAACCCGTCCGCCAGATGCGGAGGACCTGCGCCTGCTGCGCGATGAGATTGACCCGCTGAACACCCGCAAGCTGGAGACCTTGGGCGGGGCGGCGCGGAAGGCTTTGCTGCGGGAGATACTGCAGCGCGAATCTTTGAGTTAGCCCGTCACAGTGGCGAAGCGCCAGCCGCCAATGCCGCGAAAACGATCAGCTGGCGCCGCCAGATAGCCCAACTGCAAATTCTCGAGCTGGCGGCTGGCGACAACAGTATAAAGCGGATAATAGAGCGGAATCGCGATCACCTGCTCAGCAAAGGTGGCTTGAAGCTGCTGGTAGAGCGTAGCGCGGCGGTTGGGGTAAATCTCGCGGCGCGCCCGCTCAATGAGTTCAGCGACTTCATGATTGGCGGCGGCGCCATAATTCTGCCCAGGGCCAAATTGCGCCGGATGCCAATAACGGTACAGATCGAAATCAGCGCCAACTGGCAGCTCAACAATCGCCATCTCGAAGCGCCCGCTTGACAGGCGATTGCTGAAGTCGTCGGCGCCGACGGCATCCACTTGCGCCTTCAGCCCCAGTTGCCGCCACTGATTGGCGATGTCCTCTGCCAGATTGCGCAGCGGCGGACTGTCTTCAATCAAGAGGCGATAGCCAGCTTCCGCAGCGCCGGCGTCGGCTGCGTCCGCGTCCGCGGCCAATAGACCGGCCGCATCCAAGAGCGCGCGCGCCTGGGCGATATCAAAAGTCTGCCAGAATTCCTGCGGCATATAGACGGATGAGCCCGGTGTGTAGGGGCTATCGGCATAGGTAACATCAGCGCCGAAGTTTTTCCGCGCCAGATATGGCAGGTCCAAGCTGAGCGCGAGCGCATGACGAACGCGCCGCTCGGCCAGCAGCGCCTCTTTCCAATTGAAGATGAGCATGACGACCGAGGGGGCGACTTGGGTATATAAGCGGCTGTTTGGCAAGCCGAGACTGTGGTCGCTTGGGCTGACATTCGCCAAGACATTAATCGCGCCGGCCTGGTAAGCCTCTTGGGCGGCCGCTGCGTTTGGGTACAGTTGAAAGCGCAATTGAGTGAGAGCGTAACTTCCCTGTGCTTCGGCTCTTTCGTGGAACAGGGGGGCGCGGGCAAGCTCAACCGCGCTGATGCTCTTGCCTGGTCCCAATTGCAAATGGGCGAGCTGATAGGGACCAGTCCCGATTGGGGATAGATTGAAGGGATGCTGCGCCAGCTGTGAAATTCTTGTGCCGCGCAGGGCATGCTCCGGCAATATGCCAATCGTCAGCAGATGTGGAAAGCCGCTCAGGGGCTGCGCCAGCCGAAATCGAAGCAGATGATCGTTGAGCTGCTGAGTCTCGACGGTGGACCAAAATTGCCCGAGCGGCGAGATGGCGGCATAGTCGGGGTCACTGAGCAGGGACATGGTGTAGGCGACATCAGCAGCGCTGAAGGGGGCGCCATCTTGCCAGCGCGCGTCTTGACGTAGGCTGACTACATACTCGATACCATCGGCCGAAATGACGAGCTGCTCAGCCAGCCGGGGCAGGATTTCACCATAATCGTTTGTGGCGAAAAGCCCTTCGAATATCAGGCTCGAAATGTCGCGGTCAACCGGGTTCAAATGGGCAAAAAGCGGGTTCAAGCGCCGCGCTTCGCCAATTAAGCCTTCGCGATACGCGGGTGCCAAGGCGCCTGAAAGACCAGCCGGGTCTGCTGGCGCTTCAATCTTGCCCGCTGTTGGGGACGGCTGGACCCCGGCGGTGGGCGTTGCCACGCTGGTATTGACAGCCGGGGGGCTGGGCGACGCCGCCGGCAGCCAGCTGGTCTGACGATTAATTCGAAAGAACAGCGCCGCCAGAAAGACAGCGATGGCGATGGTTAGGGCAATCAATTGCCAGAGGAGGCCGCGGAACATGGGCGCTTCTCACATTCTCACAATCAAAAACAGCGCTCTGCCACTTTAACAGAACGCTGCCAGGTTATCGATTGGGTTGCGCCGGTTTGAGACAGCAGCTTGGTTTAGCCCGGCGTTGCGACCGCGAAGAGCGCAATGCCAAGAAAGGCGATGGAAAGGAATATGGTAATGCGGAAGAGCGTCTTCTCTAGCCCACGGCGGGTACGGGCGATGCCCCCGCCGGCGTCGCCGCCTAACAAACTGCCCAGCGCGCCACCCTTGACCTGCAGCAAGATCAAAATAATCAGCACAACTGACAAAACGATAGACGTAATCTGTAAGGCAGCCGCCATAGCCAGGCTCTCCCGCGAAGTATCGAAATCACAACGGGCGAATCATACCATCTGCGAAGCAATCTGGCTAGCGTGATTTGCCCGATTTTACTATCCGCTATTGCGAATACGAATCGGCAGTCGATTAGTCGCGCAGAGATTCCAAATAAGCGATGGCGGCGGCCAGCTGCGGGTCAACGCTGTCGGCGTCCTTTGGCGCGCTTGGGTTCCATTCGACGATGATATCGGGCTTGATGCCCTGCTGGTGGATCCAATCCCCATTTTGCCTCAGCCAGCGCCGGGTCGTGATGCGCAAGCAGCCGCCATTTCGCAGCTCGGGCAAGGTCTGCACGGTGCCTTTGCCGAAGGTCGTCTCGCCGATGATGGTGGCGACGCCGTGGTCTTGCATTGCGCCTGCGATTACTTCGGCAGCGCTGGCGCTAGTTTCATCGACCAGTACAACAATCGGGACCGCGATATCGCGGTAATCGCCGCTGGCTTGGGTGAGCTCCTCAGTCTCATCGCGCGAGACTTGCCGCAATAAGACGCCGTCCTCGATAAAGGCGCTGCCGATCTCGATGGCGCTGGCTAAGGTTCCACCCGGGTTGTTGCGGATGTCGAAAATCAAGCCATCGGTATCATCAATATTGAACCTGTCAAGCGCTTCATCCAATTGAGCGCGCGATAGGTCGTGGAAATCCAGCATGGCTATATAGGCGAAGTTGTCGCCGACGATTTCGTAGGAGACATTTGGCATTTCAAACGTGTCGCGGATGATATTGAAAGTAACTAGCGCGGCGCCGCGCCTGAAGACGATGGAAACGGGCGTGCCGCGCGGTCCTGGAACGAGGGCCGACAATTCCGCCTGGGAAAAGCCTGCCACATGATTGCCGTCAACCTGGTGAAAGATATCACCCGACAGAACGCCCGCCTTCGCCGCCGGCGTATCGGGGATGACGGACAAGACTTCTATCTGTCCGGTTGCTTCGTTGCTCTTTATAGTAACGCCAATGCCAGAGAACCGGCCAGAGAAGTCGCGGCTGCTCTGGCAAAGTTCGGGCTGGATGTAGCCGCTATGGGCATCGCCAAGCGCATCGACCATGCCTTTGATCGCGCCGTCTACCAGCACGCTCACATCGGCCCGCTCCAGATAGCGGGAGTCGATGATGGTAAAGGCATCCCAGAACGGCTCGAATGCCTGCTCGGCATCTTTTAAAGCGGCGGACCCAGGCGCACCAGTGTAAGATTGCGACCAATAGCCCGCGGCGAAACCAATGGCAAATACCGCCAGGGCAAAGAGCAATGGCTTGCCGATAGCTATGCGCTGCCTAAACGCGCGCAGCCACATCATCATTCTCCAAACGGCGCAGGAGCCTCCGTACCGATATAGTATAGACGACTATCGCTTGGTGAGGAAAATGGCATCTAATACCAGCAAGACGATAGACGCTCGGCAATGAAGCGACACAATGGAGAACGACGGAGCCGACCAATTGACTGAACTTTATGTTCCCATAGAAGTAGCGGCCGCGGCGGTGAAAGACGGCGCGACATTGGCATTGGGCGGGATGACCTTGTATCGGCGCCCGATAGGCTTTGTCAAGGCGCTGCTGGCTAAGCCTAAGCCACCAAGGGATTTAACGCTGCTGAGCTTCACCGGCGGGCTGGAATCGGACCTGCTGGTTGGCGCGGGCTGCGTCAAGCGCGTGCGATCAGCCTACTTTGGGCTGGAGGCATTTGGCTTGGCGCCAATGTTCACCCAGTTCGTTCAGTCGCAGCGAATCGAGCTGCTTGAAGAGACAGAAGCCAGCATCGTAATGGGCATTCGAGCGCAAATCGCGGGGCTCGGCTTCTTGCCGTCGACCGCTTGGCTAGGCACCGACCTGCCAGCGCTGCGCCCCGATGTCAAGACGGTGGCCGATCCCTACAGCGGTGAAGAGCTGGTGGCATTCCCAGCGATACCGGTTGATGTCGCGGTGATCCATGGTTTAGCCGGCGACCGCGACGGCAACGTAATGATCAACAACAATTTGGGTATCGACATAGAATTGGTCTGCGCTGCTGATACGGTCATCGCGACAGTCGAGCGAGTCCTGGATCGTTTGCAGCGGTCGACGGACGGCGTCATCATTCCCCATCCGGGCTGCGATATGGTGGTAGAGCTGCCCGGCGGCGCCGTCCCGACCAGCTGCTATCCGCTGTATCCCTTGGCCGGCGAGGAGATTCTTGAATACACGGAAGCCTGCAACGCTGGCCGCTTCTCGCAATTCCTGACGGGTTTCGCCTAGACATTTTCCACCTGATGTGACAAGCGCCAAGAAAAGAACCTAAACTCTGCGCGGCGGTCAGTGTCTCGGATTTAATAAACCGCGTCGCTCATGCGACGAGAAGCCTTGTTATTTTCTGTGAGCGCGGCTGTTCTTATCGCTGCCGCCGAGCGGCTGTGGCTAGGAAAAATTGATGCGATTCCCCTGTGCGGCAACCGTATTTGCACAGTATAATGCTTGTTGACGATCATAAGTCGAGACTTGGGGAGCTTGCGTGAGCGGGCTGAGAGGGCATGTTGGGCATGCCGACCCACCAACCTGATCCAGGTAATGCTGGCGTAGGGATGTCTGAAGTGCCCTTCTTCGTGCCACCCCTGTACACACCCCAACAGGGGTGGCTTGTATATGTCAAATCCCGCCTTCCCAGTCTCAGGCAATAGCCAGCGCAGAGCGCATTAGCGGCGCGGCTTTGCCATGATGGTCGGCTGACCGAAATAGACAAAGGGAGCGAATCATGATTCTGCGTACGTTTGCGATACTGCTGCTCACTGCCGCTAGCTGGACCATATTGGCGCAAGGGGAGAATAGGCTGGTTCTTCTGACGCACGACAGCTTCGCCATAAGCGAAGCCCTGCTGGAAGCCTTTGAGGAGCGCAGCGGCCTATCAGTCGAAATCCTGCGCTCGGGCGATGCGGGCCAGATGGTGAATCAGGCAATCTTGAGCAAGAACAATCCGCTTGGCGATTTGCTTTATGGCGTGGATAACACCTTTCTGAGTCGGGCGCTGGCTGGCGAGATATTCGCGCCTTATGAATCGCCGGCATTGCAATATATTGACGAAGACTTCATTCCCGACGACTCCTTCCGCGTAACGCCGGTCAACTTTGGCGATGTCTGCCTCAATTACGACATTGCCTATTTCGAAGAGCGCGAATTGGATTTGCCGGCCAGCCTGGCTGACCTGAACAAAGAAGCCTACCGCAGCCTGCTGGTAGCCGAGAATCCGGCGACTTCCTCGCCGGGGCTGGCATTTCTGCTGGCGACAATCGCAGAATTTGGCGAGAGTGGCGAGTATAGCTATCTGGATTATTGGCGTGACTTGAAGGCGAACGACATTCTGGTGGTCGATGGCTGGTCCGATGCTTACTATGGCGAATTCATGGTGACTGGCCGTGGCTCGGGCACGCGCCCCATGGTTGTCAGTTATGCCAGCAGCCCGCCGGCGGAAGTATACTTCAGTGAAGAGCCTGATTCGGCTGCCATCACGGGCGCCATCGTCGGCGACAATATGTGTTTTCGGCAGGTCGAATATGTCGGCATCTTAGCTGGCAGCGCCAATGAAGCGGCGGCGCGGCAATTCGTCGATTTCATGCTGAGCCCAGCCTTCCAAGAAGAGCTGCCGCTGAATATGTTTGTCTTCCCGCTTCGGGAAGATATCGAGCTGCCAGACGTATTCGCCGAACATGCGCTGGTTCCAGCAAAGCCGGCTTTTCTGGAACCAGCTGACATTGAAGCGAAACGCGAGGGCTGGATCCAAGCCTGGATGGAGGTCATGCTGCGTTGATGCGGCGCGCGCCTGAGCTTTGGAATGTCGTATACTTGGTGCCCTTGGCTTTCCTTTGCCTATTCTATCTCTATCCGCTGCTGTCGATCTTGGATGTCAGCCTGCGCCCGGCTGGCAGGCTAGATCTGTCCGCCTTTGTTCGTCTGCTAGCTAGCGACTATTACAGCGGCAGCTTCCTATTCACGTTATATCAGGCGGCGCTATCGACGCTGGCGACGCTGCTCTTCGCCACGCCCTGCGCCTTTATATTCGCGCGATACCGCTTTCGCGGCAAGACCCTGCTGCTTTCGCTGGCGACGCTGCCATTCGTCTTGCCGACGGTGGTGGTGGCGCTGGCTTTCGCGACGCTGCTAGGCAAAAATGGCCTGCTCAACGATTTGCTGCGGACGCTGTTTTCGCTGGATTACACGCCGGTCCAACTCGAGCGCAGCCTGGCGATGATCATCATCGCTCACATCTTTTACAATTTTGCCGTCGCATTGCGCATCATAAGCAGCTATTGGTCGGCGCTGGGTTTCGGCATGGAGGAGGCGGCTCGCTGTCTGGGGGCGGATGAGCTGTCGCTCTGGCGCGACATTCGGCTGCCGCTGATTCGCCCGGCGCTGCTTTCGGCTGCGGTATTGGTGTTCATCTTTTCTTTTACCAGCTTCGGCGTGATTTTGATTCTGGGCGGCATCCGCTTTGCAACGCTGGAGGTGCAGATATATTATCAGGCGGTCAATATGTTCAATCTGCCGCTGGCAGCTGCGCTCTCGCTGGTGCAAATTCTGAGCATGTTGGCAATGATGATCGTTTACACATCGACACAGAAGCGGCTGCAGCTCTCGCTCGCCAGCAGCCAAGCAGCGGAAAAGCGCGCCTCAAGCCCAGCGGAGCGCATTGGCCTACGCATTTGCGTCGGCTCGATTGCGATATTTCTGTTTGCGCCCTTGCTTGCGCTGGTGTTTCGCTCGGCGCTGGTTGGGGGCGAGTTGAATCTCTCCAACTATGCCAGCCTGGCTGAGAAGTCGCGCGGGTCGCTTCTATTTATCGCCCCGCTGGATTCCATCTTTAACTCGCTTCGATACGCGCTGATAGCCATGACGGTCGCTGTGCTCCTGGGCTTGATCGCAGCCTACATGGTCAGGGGGCGTGGGCGGCTGTCGCGGCTGATGGACCCGCTCTTCATGCTGCCATTGGCGACAAGCGCCGTCACCCTGGGCTTCGGTTTCATTATTGCGCTGGATGAACCGCCGCTGAATCTGCGAGCCTCCTGGCTGATCATTCCGATTTCGCATACGCTGGTCGCCTTGCCATTTGTGATTCGCAGCGTTTTGCCGAGCTTGCGGGCGATTCCGCCGTCATTAGGCGAAGCGGCGCAGACACTTGGCGCCAAACCTTTAGACATTTTGCTGACCATTGACCTGCCCCTGCTGGGGCGGGGCATCGCGGTGGGGGCGATCTTTGCCTTCACTGTCAGCATGGGCGAGTTTGGCGCATCGCTCTTTGTCGCCCAGCGGGAGTCGGTGACGATGCCCGTTGTCATCTACCGGCTGCTGGGCGACCCGGGCTTGGCATCCTATCGTCAGTCGCTGGCGATGAGCGTTCTGCTGATGCTTGTCTGCGCTTGCGGCTTCCTGGTCATCGAGCGGCTGCGCGTCGCGGGGCTTGGCGAATTCTGATGCTGAGAATCGAGCGCCTGTCTCACACCTATGACAATATCATTTCGCTGCGAGATCTGTCGTTGGAAGTTGACAACGGTGAGATACTGTGCCTGCTCGGCCCCAGCGGCTGCGGCAAGACGACGCTGCTGCGCATCATCGCGGGCTTGGAGACTGAATACGATGGACTCATCGCCTTGAATGGCCGCGACATTCGCCCCCTTCCAACGCACCGGCGCGGCTTCGGTTTGATGTTTCAAGATTACGCCCTCTTCCCGCATCTCTCGGTGGCAGACAATATCGCATACGGCTTGAAGCGGCAGGGGCTGGGGCGCCAAGAAACCAGCGAGCGAGCGCAAGCGCTCATGCGGCGGGTTGGCTTGGAGACGCTGGGGCAGCGAGATGTGGCGTCGCTTTCTGGCGGGCAGAAGCAGCGAGTGGCGCTGGCGCGCAGCCTGGCGCCCAACCCAGCCCTGTTGATGTTGGACGAACCATTGGGCTCGCTTGACGCTCAGCTTCGGGATCAGTTGGCGCTTGAATTGCGCCGAATAATCAAAGACGCGGGCTTAAGCGCGATTTACGTCACGCATGATCACCGGGAAGCCTACGCTGTCGCCGACCGCATCGCGGTGATGAATATCGGCAGCTTGCAGCAGCAGGACAAGCCGCGCCAGATTTATCGGCAGCCGGCGAGCGAGTTCGTCGCGCGGTTTCTGGGTTTGACCAATATATTTTCCACCAGTGACAGTCGCCTGGCGGGGCTGCTCTCTCAGGCGGCAGACGGCAATTGGCAGGACGCCGCTTCCATTTTGCTTCATCCCGCCGGCATCCGCCTAGCCAGCGGCGGAAACAGAGATGGCTTCGAGATTGCGGTTCGCCTTGAAGATGCGGTTTTCCGCGGGCAACACTATGACCTTAGCGCGCTGACGGAATCTGGGCTGCGCCTGTCCTTCGCTATTGGGGAATTGTCGCTTGCTGTTGGCGATTGCGCCCAGGTCTCCATTTCGCCGGACGCAATCATCCCGCTGCAAACCTAGCGTCTAATCCCTGTACCGAGTTTGGACTGCAGGCTATAATGACGCGCGAATTGCACAGCGAATAAGAGAAAGACCTGTTTATGCCCCGGGCGCTATTCAGTGTGTCAAGCAAGCAAGGCATTGTTGGTTTTGCCAGAGAGTTGGTGAGGCTCGGCTGGGAGATTGTCGCCAGCGGCGGCACCGGGCAGACCTTAGCCGATGCCGGCATCATGATTACCAAAGTCGAGCGGGTTACCGGGCATGCCGAAATGCTCGGCGGGCGGGTTAAGACCTTGCATCCGGCGATCCACAGCGGCATCCTGGCACGCGATACAACAGCAGATTTTGAAGAGCTGGCTGCCAGCGGCATAGCGCCCATCAGCCTGGTTGTCTGCAATCTTTATCCCTTCAGCGAGACAATTCGCGACCCGGGCGTTTCAGTTGAAGACGCGGTTGAACAGATTGACATCGGCGGCGTGACGCTGCTGCGGGCGTCGGCGAAGAATTTCTCCCGCGTGACGGTGCTATGTGATCCGATAGATTACTCGAGTGTGCTGGTCGCTTTGAAGACTGACGGGAATACCAGCCTGGCGCAGCGCCGCGAGCTGGCGGTGAAAGCCTTCGCGCACAGCCGGGATTATGACGAGGCGATTCACGCTTTTCTCTGCCAATCGGATCTGCCCCAGCCGGCCGACGGCGATGTGCCAGACGCGGTCTCGATCGGTTTGCAGCGCAGCCATGACCTGCGTTATGGCGAGAACCCGCATCAATCAGCCGCCTATTACACACGCAGCGATGAACGGGCGCCCCTAGGCGCTGATCAGCTGGGGGGCAGGCAGCTATCTTACAACAATATCCTGGATGTCGACGCCGCTTGGCGGGCGGTCAGCGGTTTTGATGAGCCGACAGTCGTCATCGTCAAACACCTGAATCCCACGGGCATTGCCAGCGCAGCCAAGGCGGCGGAAGCATTTCCCCTGGCGCTGGCATCGGACTCAAAATCGGCTTTTGGTGGCATTATCGCGGTCAATCGCACCGTGGATGCCGATTTCGTCGATGCGCTGGGGTCCATGTTCGTAGAAGCCATCATTGCGCCAAGCTATGGCTATGAAGTGGTGAAGAAATTGCAGGCGGGCCGCAGGAACTGCCGCATCCTGCAGATGCCGCGCCCCTTCAGCGGGGGCAGTTTCGAGTTTCGCAGTGTGATGGACGGCTTGCTATTGCAGCGGCCCGACATGGGCGATCCACCAGAAGCGCGCATGAGAACCGTGACCCGGCGCGCGCCAAGCGACTCCGAGATGGAATCGCTCCTATTCGCTTGGAAGGCGGTTCAATATGTGAAGTCCAACGCCATCGTGCTTGCCCAGAGCAGGCGAACAGTGGGCATCGGCGGCGGTTTGCCCAGCCGGGTGGATGCAGCTGAACTTGCGATCAAGAAAGCGGCTGGGGAGGCTAAGAATGCCGCGATGGCATCCGATGCCTTTTTCCCATTTCCAGATAGCATCGAGTTCGCAGCCAGCGCAGGCGTGACATGCGTCATTCAGCCCGGCGGCTCCATTCGTGATTCGCAAGTGATTGAAGCGGCTGACAACTACGAGATGGCGATGATCCTAACTGGGGCGCGGCACTTCCGTCATTGAGGTGGAATCAAGCCAATTCCGCCGCCGCTTCCGCAATTTCAGCCTGGTTGCCTTTGCCAAGAAACGGCAATTCACCTTGTTCCCAAGCAACCAAAAGCGGCACAGCGGTGAAGATCGACGAGTAGGTTCCCGATAACAAGCCGATGAACAAAATGGCGATAAACTGCTTCACCGTTTCGCCGCCGAAGAGCAGAATCGCAATCATGATGAAGAAGGCATTTAATTGAGTGGCCAAGGAGCGATGAATCGTTTCCCAAATGCTGCGGTTCACGATCGTTTCATAAGGTTCGCCCAAGTGCTTTGGGATGTTCTCGCGGATGCGGTCGAAGACGACAATCGAGTCTTGAACTGAAAAGCCGACCACAGTCAGGACGGCGGTCAAGAATAGCGCGTCAATTTCCCAGCCAAGCAGCAGGCCAAAGAGCGACATCACACCCATGACCACGAGGATGTCGTGAATCATAGCGGCGATGGCGCAAACCCCATAGCGGATTGCGTTTGGCACTTGCCGAAATGCGATCACAATAAAGCCGGTGATGACCAGCGCGCCGACCGCCACCGCCGCCAGCGCGGAGCGGGTGACTTCTTGGCCGATGGTGGCCGATACCGTTTCGACGCGGAAACTGTCGCGGTTGATCGGCGCCAGCTCAGCCAATCGCACCAGGATATCCTCGGTGACGCTGACGTCATGGAAGCCAGCCCGAACCGACCAGCGGTTCTCGGCCGCAGTGCCGATCTGCTGAATGATGACATTGTCGTCGCCGATGGCGTTGAAGACGCGGCGGATGCCATCTTCGCCGGCGCCGTTTTCATCGAACTTCAATTCATAGATGCTTCCGCCCAGGAAATCGATGCTTAGGCGAAAGGGAGCGCCAGTTGTAACTGTCGAGTAGATCATGATTAAGAGACCTGGCACGATGACCAGGGCGGAAAGGATGAAGAACCAGCGGCGTTTCTGTACGACATTAAACATGACTGGTCCGCCTCAGGCGCCTAAGATCGCGCGGTTGTTTTCGATGGGACCGCGAAAGACGCTGACAAGAACGTACAGGAAGGTACGGGTGACGATCACCGCTGTGAACAGATTCAGCACCAAACCGATCGCGAGCGTTACGGCGAAGCCAGCGACGATGCTGGCGCCGGGCGTCTGCCCGAACATGAATAGTATCCCGCAGATGATAATGGTGGAGAGGTTGGAATCGCGGATGGATGTCCAGGCGCGGTCAAAGCCGGCTTTAAGCGCGGCATCCAAGGGCAAACCGGCGCGCAATTCTTCTTTGATCCGCTCAAAGATGAGAATGTTGCCATCGACAGCGGTGCCGATAGAGATGAGAAAACCGGTGATAGCGGGCAAAGTCAAAGTGACTGGCAGCAGCTTGAAGACGGCGATGTTAAGGAAAATGAAGACGACCAGCGCCAAATCAGCGGCGAAACCTGGCAAGCGATAATAGATAAGCATAAAAGCCAGGACGACAATGACGCCGATGACGCCAGCCTGCACGCTAAGCCGCACGGATTCTTGACCGAGCGTCGCGCCGACTTCTTGCGTACTTTCGATGCGCAGCGGAATCGGGAGCGCGCCCGAGCGCAGCTGCAGCGCCAGCGTGTTGGCTTCTTCTTCGCTGAACTGGCCCGTGATCACGCCACCGGAGGATAGCTGCGCCTGGATGATTGGGGCTGAAAGCACTTCGCCGTCCAAGACTATCGCCATCGGCTCGCCGATGCGCTCGCGGGTGAAGCTGCCGAAGATATCCTGGTAATCTTCTTTGACTTCAAAGTTGATCATCCATTCCGGGCTGCCTGTGCCTTGAGGCGGCGAGAGTACCGCGCTGGCCGCTTGCAAGCCCGCGCCTGTCATCACAGTGCGGAAGGGAAGGCCCGAAACTGGGTGCGCTCGACGAAGCGCCAGCGGGTCTTGCTCGCCTTCAGCGAGAGCCACGTTCTGCCGCAAGGCAACCTGCTCGCTGGTGACGATTTCTCGCCCGACCAAATCGCCGACTTGATTGCGCAGCCCGCCAAAATCAACAAATTCGAGCAGCGCGGTACGCTGAATCGTCGCGACTGCCTGGGCTGGGTCACGCACGCCGGGCAGCTCCACCAAGATGCGATCGCGGCCCTGAACTTGCACAGTCGCCTCTGTTAAGCCAAGGGCGTTTACACGGCGGGCGACATTGTTGGCTGTTTCCCCCAGGTCCTCCAGCGTAAAATTGTCGATGGCGGTATCGGCTTGCAGCAGAACACGCAATCCGCCGACCAGGTCCAGCCCCAAGCTCTGCGTGATATTCAGAACAAACTCGGGCTCGCCATCGCCGTTGGCATCTATCACGAGGTTTTCACTGCACTTGAGATCAGCGCTTGGCTCGGTCTCGGCGCAAGCCTCTGCCTGTACGCCTTTGAATTCGGGCGGCGTCGCGACCCAAACGCAGAAAGCGCTAAGCAATACTATGAAAATAAGCCAGCGAGCATGGCTGCTCATATTGGCTGCCTTCCGTCCAATCAAGTCGTCTTCAGCTTGGCTTTTGCTCGCCTTGCTGCGTCTTCATGCCGAGCTTTGCGTTATATGCCAACTCGTCGGGATTGTAAACTTGCTGCAGCGCCGCCGTCAACAGCTTGATGCGAACGCCGTCAGCGATTTCAACCTGCGAGATGCCTTGGTCGACATCAATGTGCATGATTTTGCCGACGATGCCCCCATAAGTCACGATCTCATCGCCAACGTGCAAGGAGCGAACCACCTTCTGCTTGTGCTGGAAGGCGCGCTGCTTTGGAAATATAATCAACGCCCAATAGCCGCCAAGGACCATCGCGAGCACAGCAAAGACAAGGACCAGCTCCGGCATCGTATCCTAACCCGCCAAACGCAAAACACGGGCATTATATAGGCGAAGCCCCGCATAAACCAGTCCCGTTCGCTTGCTTGACCAATCTCAAATTAAAATCTAAAATAGTTTCTGCAATCGTCGCCAGATTATTGAGGTGAATCAAACTATGAGCATCTTGCTAAACAGACTTAGTTTGCTAATAACCCTCTCGCTTCTTGCTGGCTCCCTGGCTGCGCTGCCGGTTCTAGCCGAAGATGTGCTGTTGACCAATAACAGTGGCCTAGAAGACGCGGTCTTTTTTATCAAAGACGAGCCATCAATGGTAATCAATGGCTTTGATTTAACGCCGCTCGGGATGGAATCGCCGACCGCGCTGGTGTCAGTAAGCATCGCAGTGGAAACGCCTGTGCCTGGAAGCAGCGCTGAACTGGTCGTCTACCAAGACGCCAATGGCGGGTCGCCGGTAGATGCTGTGCTTCTGCACCGGCAGACCGTGTCGCTGGGGCGGAGCGGCATCAACCGAATTGAACTTAGCCCAGCGGCGATCATAACCGAGCCGGTCTTGTGGGTGGGTTTCTATCTGCCGGTTGATTTCCGATTCTATGCCGATCAGTCTGGTCCCTCAGTCTTGACCTATTGGGCTTGGACACCGGGCGGCAGCTTTGATTTGACCTCGCTGGCCAGCGCCGAAGTGCTTGGCCCAGGCGACGGCAGTGAGCCAGTCGAGCTTGAAATGGATGGCATCGCGCGAATCACAGCAGAGGTTCGGACGCCCAATTATGAAGAGATGGCGGCAAACTTCTTGCTGACAGAGCAGTTGGAGACCGGCGCGGCGCAGGACACGTCAACGCTTCAACCTTATGACACCTGCGACTTGCTTTTGCATGACCCGTCCGATCACTCTATTGACCGCGCGCTGTCCTTCCCGCTTTACTGTCGGGTAGCGGACGCCTACGAGTCGCCGGCCCAGATAGCCAACCCGCCCGATCAAATACTTGAAGTTGATCGCAGGGGTCCGCTTTATAAGTTATCCACCTTTCTGAGAGAGGACCAGATTGTCCCTGGGCGAGCCAGCCAATTGCCGGGCCGCGTTACCCATTGTATGCAAATCCCAGCTGGCGATATCGAACAAGCTATCATTGGCGAGGTACGCGAATCGGAAACAGCCGGTGAACGTTGGTATATTTTGCCGTCCCTGCGCATCAACGATTATGTATGCGCCGAAGTATCGGTGGCGCATTACCTGTCCTACTTCGTGCCCCGCACCATAGAGTCGGCGCCGAATATCAATCTTATTGTCGGCTGGTCGCAAGTTGTACCGCATCCATTGTCCTGCGGGGAAGGCACCATGGTTTACGTGCCCATCGTCAATACCGGTTTGAGTTGGTTCAAGACAGACTCGAAACATGTCTCGGTGACGCTTGAGGACTTTGATGTCATTTCCGGCATTTCGACAAACAAATATGTCTTGCAGGTCAACACCGATCAATTTGGACCTGGCGTACGCCGGGTGCTCGAGCTGGGACCGATATATGTGTCGCACTTTCCGAACGCATTGCATCGTTTGGAGGTCCGCCTGGACGATGAGAATGCGGTTCCCGAGACCAATGAGGCAGACAATATCTGGTTCACCGAATATATACTCCAGTATTCGAAAGCGTCTGATGATTGTGAGGAGCCCGACGAAGACGACGATTAGATTACAGGCTGTGCAATGAATAGCAAACCGTTCGATAAGTATGCGAAAGCGAATCCATGCGCGTAGTTACCAACAAGAAACTGGCACGGCGTAACAAGAAGATCACCAATTACCTGTTCTTTGGCACCTTTGGCGCGCTGATCATTGGCTTTGTCCTGATCAACGCCTCGCTGTTCACCGGTGACATTCCCGACAATTTGACTTTGATTGCGCAGTCGGCTGTGCTGCCGGTGCTGCTGATCTTGACGGTCATTTCTGTGCGGATGACCAATATGTGGGCGCGGCTGCCACGCCCGGAGAACGCGATTGAGAATGGCTTGAAGGGCTTGAGCAACAAGAGCATCCTCTATAGCTACTATCACTTTCCGGCGCGTCACGTTTTGATTTGCCCGCAGGGAGTCTTCGCGATTGCGACCCGCTGGCACGACCAAGCCTTCACCTTCAAAGACGGGAAGTTCCGCAGCCGGCGCAACATTATCAGCAAGTTCTTTTCGCTGATTCGCTTTGATGGCGTGGGCAAGCCGCTTCGCGATGCCGAATTTGCCCGTGACCAAGTTCAGCGCGCGATCGACGAGATTGACCCAGAGGTGCGGGTGCAGCCCTTGGTGGTATTCGTCGATCCCTCGTCTGAGGTTATATTTGAGAGCGAGCCAGAGACGCCAGTGCTCTATGCCGACCCCAAGAAGAGCCCGAACCTGAAGGAATTCATGCGCGACGCAAAACGTCAACTGGACGATGCCGTGGGCGACGCCAAAAAGAAAAACGCCAGCTTGATGCCGCTGAGCGATGCGCAGATTGAAGCCTTCGAAGAGGCAACAATCTGAGCGCGGATGGCTTCGCTGCGCCGACAACTCCCTATCATCATCATTATAATCCTTGGCTTCACGCTGAGGATTCACGACCTCCAGGCGGTGCCTCTGCGCGGGGATGAGGCTTTCAGCGCGCTGTATTGGTCGGATGTTTCTTTAGCGCATTCATTAAGTCGGATAGCGCCAATCGATCCGCATCCGCCGCTCACCTTTATCCTGTTTCGAATCTGGGGCTTGCTTCTCGGCGGCATAGAGCCAGTTTTCGCTTTACGGTATTTGACTGTCCTCGGCAATACGATTGGCATAGCGGCGATGTTTGCCTTGGCCTCTCTAATAACAGGAAAACGTGGCGCGGGTTTGATCGCCGCTTTGATCTGGGCGCTGCATCCTTTCGAAATCTGGCACAGCCAGGATTATCGAAATTATGCCATTTGGGCGGGGCTCAGCGCGGTCTCGCTTTGGCTGGGCTTGCGCTTGCTCGTGCGGCGCCGGCGCATAGATTGGCTGCTTTATGCGACGGTCGCCTTTTGTACTGGGCTGATATTTTATGCCGAGCTTTTTAATGTCTTGGCAATATCTTGCGTTGTGGCTGCTTTGGCTTGGCGGCAGCGCCAATTCTTGCTCCGATTTCTTGCCGTCCAGCTGGCAATCGGCTTAGCGGCAATCCTCGCTTTTGCTGTCATTCAAGCTCGGTCCGATTTCTTTGGCTTTTATGGCGGCAACCTGGAGTCCTTTGCGGCAGCCGATTACTTTACCCGCTTGCTTCCGACGCTGACTTTCGGCGAAACCCTGATTGCGCGGCACGCGGCGATTTGGCTCTTGGTCACGCTGCTTTATGGGGCGGCGGCATTAACCCTTTGGCTGCATTCGCGGCGGCAATTTACCATGCTGATGATTTTGATATGGCTGCCTTTGCTGCTGCTGGGCGCTGTGTCTCTGTCGCGTGACATCTTCAATCCGCGCTATGTATTGAATCTTGTTCCCGCTCTTATCTTGCTGCTGGCTGTGGCTGCCTTCCGCGCCGCCGATTGGCTAGGCAAGCTTATCCAGCTTGAACGATCCCTGCTGGCGGTCTTGATTCTGTCGCCCTGGTTTGTGCTGGCGGGTATCGCTTCGTATGTTTATTTCACCGATTCCGCTTTTAGAAAGTCACCCGCTTGGGACGAGCTTGGCGCCTTCCTTTCCGCTCGCGTCAAGGCGGGCGACCTGGTCATTCAGCTTTCGGTCGACCCCGCTTTTGCCTATTATTACGCTGGCGACGCGCCTGAAATGGCGCTGCCGGCCTATCCCGCGCAGCCCAAAGAAGAGATTATCGCCACGCTTGACGAACTTCGGGACCGCTTCGACACGGTTTTCATCGTATCGCGCGAGCAGGCCGGGTGGGGCAATAAGGGCGTGGTTGAGGGCTGGATGCGCGCAAATCTGCAGGAGGTGATGCGCGCTGATGTGGCTGGGTTGCCGGTTCGGCAATTTATGGAATGGACCCCAGCGGGCGATCTCACCAGCGAATGGAGCCGTTTCGGCGATGCAGTTGCCCTGTTGGGCTTCGAATTTTTCCCGGAACCGCTGCCATCAGACGAGCTTCTGTTATGGCTGTATTGGCTGCCCCTCTCGAGAACTGAGCAGTCCTTGAAGTCCTTCGCGCATTTGTATGGCGCGGCCAAGCCAGACACGGGCAGCCCGCTCTGGTCCCAAGACGACCAGCTTCCGCAAGGGGGCGATATCGATTCAAGGAGCTGGCAAATCGGCGCTGTTTTCCGCGATGTATATTATCTGCCGGCGGAGGAATTGCCTGATGGCGACTATCAGATCAGCGTCGGCTGGTATGACCCGGTCACGAGCCAGCGCCTGACCTTGGCTAAGGGCGCCGATTCGATTGTATTGGCTGCTTTTCGATTCTCCGCGCGCGACCATGAGTAATCGCAATTGCTGGGTTTAAAATGGCGCGACAGGTGGCTTGCCTGTAGACTGCAAGCATCGACATATTGCTGTGGGTATCAAGAACCAGGTTATGCGACGCCATTGCCTTCTATCAGCCGCTATCATACTTTTTGCGATGGCATCGGCCTTCTACGCCCAGGAAGACATGGTCCTGAGGGATCCAGAAGGGACCGATTTCGAGAGCCCAGGCGCCTATGATAGCTACATCATCCAAAGCGGCGATACGCTCTTGATCATCGCCCAACGGTTCAATACGACAGTTGAAGCGCTGCGAGCCAGCAACTCAATTTCGGATGACAGCCAGATCCTGGCGGGCCAGGCGCTGCTTGTGCCCAAGGCAGAAGACGCTTTGATCGATGTCTATGAAGTCCTGCCGTCTGATACGCTTTACAGCATTTCAAGGCAGTTTCATACCAGCGTCGGCATTTTGCAGGGTCTTAATGAACTGGGCGGCTCCAGCGTCATCGTCGTGGGGCAGCATATTCGGGTCCCGGCAATCGACGAAAGCAGCTATGAAATCTATACCGTTGCCGATTCTGATTCGCTTTACAGCATTGCCAGGCAATATAACAGCAGCGCCGCCCTGTTGAAGACGCTGAATGGCATCGCTGATGAGCGTGAGCTGGAGGCTGGGCAGACGATTCTTGTGCCCAAGATCGACGAGACGGTGCTGGAACGTTATATCGTGCAGCCGGGTGATTCGCTCTACAGCATCGCCAGGCGCTATGGAGTTAGTCTGCATGTGCTGCAGGTGCTCAATCGGCTGGCTGATATCCGTGATTTGCGGGTAGACCAAGTTATATTGGCGCCGACGCTGGCGAATACGACCCTGGCGATTCATATCGCGCAACCGGGGGACACGCTCGAGGGCATCGCCAAAAAGTACGAGACGAGGGTTGAGCTGCTTCAATCTCTCAATGGCATCGCCGATCCAAGCCTGATCGAAGCCGACAAAGCCATCATCGTGCCGACAGCAAAAGAAATCCTGGCGCGGCCCGGGTTCGGTTTCGGCATCCAGGTTTTTATCGACCGGTCCCGCGCTGTTGAGCTGGCACAAGAGGCGAAGGCGCTTGGGGCAGACTGGGTCAAGATTGATGTGTCCTGGGCGGAGATCGAAACGGCGCCCGATATTTATTCTTATAGCGCGCTGGACTCGATGATTGCGTCCATGGAATTGGCAGGCTTGCGCATCATGCTTACTGTATATGACGCGCCAGCTTGGAGCCGCAGCCCCTATATCGAAACGCTAAACAGCCAATTTAGAGAGTATGGCGGTCCGCCGGCGGATTATGGAGATTTTGCCAATTTCCTGGCAAACCTGGTGATCCGATATGCGGGCTTGGTCGATGCCTACGAAATCTGGAAGTCGCCTAATCTGGTCAAGTTCTGGACGGCACCAGTTTATACGCGCAGCCAGGGGCAAACCGATGATGGCGACTACGGCATTCCAGACGAGATACAAATGGGAGCGCGCTATTATGTCCCCCTGCTTGAAGTTGCCTTCAACACGATCAAGGCTCATGATGACAAGGCGATGGTCGTCGCGGCGGGGCTGGCACCGGTAGGCTTTAACGACAATTATAATTCAATTGATACGGTGACTTTCCTCAAGAACATGCTGGCACAGGGGGCGGCCGAGGCCAGCGATGCCATCGGGGCGGTTTTCAGCGCCTCAGCCGCGCCGCCAACCTTGGCTTGCTGTGACAAGCCGCCCGGTGTGGACACGCATTACGAGTCTTTTCTACAGTATTATGGCGATCTCTTGGCATTTTATGATGAGACGCTCAAGGCGCATGGGCTTGAGCGGCCGATCATCGTGACGCAGTTGGGCTGGGGCACAATGGACGGTGCCAATCTGGCTGTGCCGGCGACCGGTTTTGAGTGGCTGAATTACACCAGCGAGGCTGAGCAAGCCCTGTATGTGAAGCAGGCTTATCGGATCGCGCAGAAGCGGGAATATGTCTCGGCGATCTTCTTGTATAACCTCAACGGCTGCGCGGTTGGCGATGAAGAGGCTTGTTTCTTCAGCCTGAGAGACGCCGCTGGGCGAAAGCGGCCCGCCTTCGCCGCTTACCAATCTGTGCCCAAGTCAAACAGTGACGCTTGAGCCAAATCCGCTGCCGGGCGCGGTTCAGGCGATAGCCATTTTCTTGCTAGTTGGCACGAGTTGAGCTAGCGGCTCTGCCATTCAAATGTATTAACTGTTCCAGGCGCGCCGACATAGTAGTACTCGCCACGGTCGTTCTTCCGCGCGACAGTAACCTGCCACTGAACCAGGTGGCTTTGTCCGTCAGCCGGGATGAAGGCCGCTGGGATGACATAAGAGTTGGCGCGGGTAACCTGACGGAAGGACCCATTCGAAGTCTGATCGATCAATTCAAGCAAGTATTCATCGTCGGGGTTCAAGCCAGAAACACCTAGCCAGCGCACCGTCAGGGGGCCGGGCGCGATGATGCTGCCGTCGCTCGGGTGCAGCAGCCGGGGCGCGAGCTTGGTTGCGGTTGGCGTCGCTGTTTCGTCGCCGGTTGGGGTCGGTACTTTAGTTGGCAAAGGCGTTGGCAAAGGCACGCGAACGCACTGGCCGATGTTGAGCGTCGGGCGGCAATCGGGTCCGCCAGCTGGTTCCTTAAAATTGCAGCCATACCAATCAACTTCGCCGCGGTTGAGGTCACTCAGAATTTCCAAGGTGGTATTGTAATTGTGGGCGATGGTGACCATGGAATCGCCAGCGACCACATCGTGACAGCCGACAGCCGCGCCCGAAGCAAGGACAGCGCCGGAAACTTGCTCCAGATCTAATGAGGCAAGAAGCGCTTCGGTGGCTTGGGCGCCGGCTGCCGTCGCGGTTGTGGTCGGACGTGGGATACGGATAGTTATCCCGCCAATGACCGAATCGGCCGCGCGGATATTGTCATTCAGGGCGACGACAGTGGCGGCAACATTGGGCTCGTAGGCATAGCCATGTTGCGGCAGCTGAATGATGTAGAAGAGCGTCTCGCCTTCTTGCACAACGTATTCGAAGAAGGGCGAGGTGGCGCTTGGCGGCGGCGCGGGCGATGCTGGCACTTGAGTTGCCGTCGGCGCCGGCGTGACAATCTCCAGCGGCGGAGCGGTGCTTGGCGGGGGCGAAGGCGACGGCGATGCGGTAGCGCTGGCAGGGGGCGTGGCGCTGGCAATCCATTCAACTTCGTCGGTGGGCGATGGCAGGGCGCTCGGCACGTCAATGTTGCAGCCCGCGCAGAGCAGCAAGACTAGCGGCAGCAGAGCCGCAAAAGCGCGCCATTTCATGACTGGGAATCGCCCGCGCCCTGCCAAACGAAGCTGCGCTCAGCCGAAGTATGCGAGACGCCGCCACTATTGGCATCCAAGACGCTGACGGTCCAGGTAAAATAGTGGCTGTTCTGCGCTTGGGGCTGCCAGGAATCGGGAATGATATGGAATAGCTCGCGCGTCTCGGCGCGGTAGCTTGCGCTGGTGTCGGTGTCGGTTACTTCAATGCGGTAGACGTCAGTCTCGGCCAAGCGCCCGGTTGCTACCCAGCGGAGCGTGATTTGTTCTTGCGCCGAGAAGAAAGCCTCATTGGGCGGGCTTTGAGCGATGGGCGCGTTGAAGGTGGCTGTAGGCAGCGGCGTTGGCGTTTCGCTGCCAGATGAAGTTGGAATCGCTGTCATGGTCGGTGTCGGCGCTGGCACCCGCATCATTTGACCCTGCCATAATTGTACCGTACACTCCGGTCCCCCGTATGCCAAGCCAAATTCGCAGAGTTGAAAGTCGATTTCCGGATTCAAGTCCGAAAGTACTTTGGCATCGGTTTTGTATTGCACAGCGATGCCTATCATATTTTCGTCGGGCTGGACGATATGCCACATCAGCCCGGGAAGGAGCGTCGGCGTTTCCGTCGGCGATAGGGGGTCAAAGGCAAGCAGCGCCACCGGAATCGAAAGCGCATCGGCGGCAGCGGAGTCGATCTGGCTTGCGCTGCTTGGCGTTTCGGTCGCCGCGGGGTCGCGCGTTGGGCTCGGCAGCGGCACCATTATCTCCTGCCCAACGCGGATAAGGGCTTCGTCGGCGATGTTATTGAGGTGCATGACAGTCGGCAAGATATCGAGGTTCCGGTGGCCGCAGCGCGTAACGATGCCGATTAGAGAGTCGCCAGGCTCGACCTTTCGCAGACAAGGGGATGGCGTCGAGGTGATTGTCGGCGCTGATGTGGGTATTGGGCTGGGCGTATAGGTGGCTGTGGGCCTGCCTTGCGTAACCGTGGGACCAGCGACGCGCGTTGGCTTCGCGGTTGGCTGGCTGCCCGCGCCGGCGCTCGCCATATCGCTGCTGCGTGATGACAGAGCCACGAAGCCGAGCCCCCCCATAGCCAGGACGAGCAGCAAGACGAGAATGATGCTCAGTACCCGCCCAATTAAGCTGAGCGAATCTTCCGCCAGGTCGGTTTCACCCAAGCGAAAGTCATAAGCAGATTCGCCAAGATCGCGTTCCTGGTTCGACGCCTGCGGCTCGATATCGGCGATGGTCGTTCCGCAGGTGACGCAGATCGCAGCATGTCTCTGGTTGCGGGTCTCGCAGATTGGGCAGACCTTAAAGACTTCTGACAAAGGGCATCCCCAAGCAAAGACAGTTTTCAGCCAAATTATAACCGACGGCGGCGTTTGAGTTCGAAAGTCTACAGTTCAGCCGGCGGAATAATGTCTTGGTCTGTCAGACGCAGAGATTGGCGATGCGTTCATCCAACTGCGCTGTCGCCGATTGCAGATCTGCCAGCCGGTCCCGCTCGCGCTGCACCACATCCGGCCGGGCGCGCTCGACAAATTTCTCATTGGCGAGCATCTGCGCCGTGCGCCGTAGCTGCTGCCTGATCTTGGCTTTCTCGGCCGCGAGTCGCTCGCATTCGGCGGCGATGTCCAGCATGCCTTCCAGCGGCAGGTAAATGGAAATGTCGCCGACAACGATGTTAGCCGAGTTTGCCGGCTCATCAGCGCCAGCTGGCAGCAGCCTAAGCGATTCGACATTGCAGAGACGGGCGAGAATATAATCATGCTGCGCCAGGGCTCTGGTGGCGGCGTTTTCGCGGGCGATTGCCGTGATGCGTTTCCCGGGGTCCACTTTGAATTCGCCACGCGTATTGCGAATCTCGCGCACGACATCGAGGAAGGCGTGCATGCGCGCTTCAATCTCGTCATCAATCAAGCCAGCCTCCGCTTGGGGCCAAGCGGCAATGATTAGCGCCTCGCCGTCCTGCGGGATATAGCGCCAAGCCTCCTCAGTCGCGAAAGGCATAAAGGGATGAAGCAGGCGCAGGCAGCAGTCTTGAAGATACACGAGAACACGGCGCGTTGCTGACTGCTCTTCATCGGACCCTTGGTACAGCGCTTGCTTGCTTATCTCCAGATAGAAAGGCGCGAATTCATCCCACATGAAGGCGAGAATCTGGTTGCCAGCCTCGCCATACTGATGGATATCGAAGAGATACTGAACATTTTCGATGAGACGATTCAAACGGCTCAGAATCCAGCGCGAGGGCAGGTCAAGCTCGGTTATCGGCGGGAGGCCCAGCTCAAGCTCGCCAGCCAAATTCATGTTGATGAAAGATGTCATCTGCCAGATCTTGTTGATAAAGCGAAAGCTGTGGTCAAGGCGGGTCTCATCGAGATGACAGTCGTTGCCTGGCGTGCCGCTGGTGATGAGGGTGAAACGCAGCGGGTCGGCGCCGAGTTTGTCCACGACGGTGAGCGGGTCGATGGCGTTGCCCAAGGTCTTGCTGAACTTCTTGCCGCCTTCCGCCCGCACCAACCCATGCAGGTAGACGGTGTCAAATGGGGGCCTATCGGTGAACCACAAGCCCATCATGATCATCCGCGCGACCCAGAAGAAAAGGATGTCGTGCCCGGTTTCCATCATCTGCGTCGGGTAATAGCGCGCCATATCGGCGGTTTCCTGGGGCCAGCCCAAGGTGCTGAAGGGCCAGAGGCCGCTGCTGAACCAAGTGTCGAGCACATCTTGTTCCATCACCCAGCCAGCCCCGGGCGGCGCCGCAGGACCGACATAGATTTCGCCCTCTGGCTCGCCATCTTTCTCGCGGTACCAAGCCGGGATGCGATGCCCCCACCAGAGCTGGCGGCTGATGCACCAATCCTGGATATTCTCCAGCCAGTGGAAATAAACCTTCTCAAAGCGTTCGGGCACGATTTTGATGCGCCCATCGCGCACGGCGGCGATAGCCTTATCAGCCAAGGGCTGGATGCGAACGTACCATTGTGTGCTCATCATCGGCTCGACGACTTCGCCGCCACGCTGGCTGCGCGGAATGCGGGTGATGTAGGGCTCGGTCTTGATAGTTAAGCGGGCGGCTTCCATATCATCCCAGAGCTGCTGGCGACAGGCGTATCGATCCAAGCCCGCGTATTTGCCGGCATTGTCGTTAAGGCTGGCATCTTTGTTGAGGATGTTCAAGAGCCGCAAATCATGTCTCTGCGCCAGCTCGTAATCGTTGAAGTCATGCGCTGGCGTCACTTTCAAAGCGCCAGTCCCAAATTCCATGTCGACGGCGGCGTCGCCGATGACGGGAATTTCGCGCCCCACGATGGGGACATAGGCGCGCTTGCCAATCAGATGACGGTAGCGCTCATCGGCCGGATGCACGGCGACCGCAGTATCGCCCAGAATGGTCTCGGGGCGGGTGGTGGCGACTGGCAGATGCCCTCCGCCTTCAATCGGATAGCGGAAATAATAGAGCGTGACTTCTTCTTCGTTCGACTCCACTTCCAAGTCGGAGACGGCCGTCTGCAAGCCCGGGCTCCAATTGACCAGGCGCGGACCGCGGTAGATTAAGCCTTGCTGCCAAAGCGTGATGAAAGCCTGCTGGACCGCGTTGGACAAGCCGTCGTCCAACGTAAAGCGTTCGCGGTCCCAATCGCAGCTGGCGCCAAGCCGCCGCAGCTGCCGGCTGATGGCGCCGCCTTGCTCTTCTTTCCACTGCCAGGTGCGATGGAGAAACTCCTCATAGCCGACTTCTTCGCGGCTCGTCCCCTCGTCCTGAAGCATCTTTTCGACTTGAAGCTGGGTGGCGATGCCGGCGTGATCGACGCCGGGCAGCCAGAGCGCGGCTTTGCCCCGCATCCGCGCGTAGCGGATCATCAGATCTTCCAGCGCGGTGAAGATGGCGTGGCCGATATGCAGGCTGCCGGTGACATTGGGCGGCGGCATGCTGATGACGTAGGGCTCAGCGTCGCTGGCGGCGCACTCCGGCTTGAACCAGCCATTTTCCTGCCACCAATCGTAGATGCGCCGCTCGGCTTCCGCAAATTCGAAATTGCGTGGCATGTTCTTTTCGGCAGCTGCTTTCATTTCATGACCTCCCACATAGTCCAAGAAAAAAGCCTTCCATCCTGTACAAGGACGAAAGGCTGTCTTCCGCGGTACCACCTTGTTTCAGCGGCTCATAGTCCACTGCGCTCGAGACGCAATGACGGGCGTCAACCGGCCCGATTCTACTGGCGGAGCTTTCGCTTTCTTTCGGGCAACTCCCGGGGGACTTCGGCAATTGTTCACAAGCGGGCTCCCAGCCAATGACCCGCAATCTCTGATGCGAACGGGAATGCCTACTCTTCCCGATCAAAGTCTTTCTGTATTCAGTTTTGAATTCACCTCGCCGCCGCTGGCTCAGGCTCGAGATGAGCCACCCATGGGACTTGAACCCATAACCTATCGCTTACGAAGCGATCGCTCTGCCAATTGAGCTAGGGTGGCAATCTTGGCGCGAAGTATAGCAGCCAGGCATACGCGGCACAAGGATAGAACTTAAGGCGAGTGGTAAATTTGCTTGATATAAAGCCTGCTCGCGCTGAGTCGTAGGGGCGATCCTTGGATCGCCCAAAACCCGCTTCTGCAACTGTGGGCGACACAAGTGTCGCCCCTACATCTAGGTTATCCAAATATAGAATATCGGCCTGCACATCTCATAATTCACCACTCCCACTTAAGGGGGTGGTAAATTATTGATATAGGAAGGGAGTGCGGCTCTGACTCAGGATTTGCTAGCAATGCTCCCCTCCATGATTCATCGGGGAGGGGCCGGGGGTGGGGTGGGGTGGGCATATCCACGCTATTCGCCACTCCCGAACTTAAGGGAAGCGCAAGCTGGGGAAATGAATCTGCTATACTTATAATTATCCAGACTGAAACTATCTGAATCGAACATGTCGATACAATTGCTGCCGGAAGCGGTAATCGGGCGGATTGCCGCTGGCGAAGCCATTGAGCGCCCGGCGTCGGTGGTCAAAGAATTGATCGAGAATGCCATCGACGCTGGCGCTGGCTCGGTGCATGTCGAAGCCGAAGCCGGCGGGCGGCGCCTGCTGCGAGTCACTGACAATGGCGCGGGCATCCGCCAGGGCGAGATCGAGTTGGCTTTCAAGCGCCACGCGACCAGCAAACTGAGAACCGCCGACGATTTGAAAGATATCGCGACGCTAGGCTTTCGCGGCGAGGCGCTGGCAAGCATTGGGGCGGTTAGCCGGGCAACTATCGTGACGCGGCATCGCGAAGAAGCGATGGGCGTTTCTTTGAAGCTGCAAGGCGGCTTGGTCCTGCATCAGCAGCGGGTTGGCGCCCCAGCGGGCACGGTAGCGCTGATCGAGAATCTTTTCTTCAATACGCCGGCGCGCCTGGCATTCCTCAAGAGCGAGGCGACGGAGAAGCGGCACATCCATTGGGTGGTTTTGCGCTATGCTATGGCTTATCCCGAAATCGCATTCGCGCTGAAACAAGACGGACGAGAGCGCTTTCGCTCTTCCGGCAGTGGCGAGCTGGCTGATGTGGTGGCGAAGTCCTTCGGTCTCAAGGCATACAAGAGCATGATTGCCCTGCGCTCCCAGGAAGAGCGCGGACCCGGTCGCCCAAGAATCGAGATCACCGGTTACGTTTCGCTGCCGTCCATGAGCCGCGCCAGCCGCGATCGCATCATCCTTTTTGTTAACGGGCGCGCCGTCCAGAACAGTGCGCTCAGCCATGCTGTCACACAGGCTTACGACGGTTTATTAAAAGCGGGCGCCTTTCCCTTGGCTGTCTTGCTTTTCAGCCTGCCGCCACGTTTGGTGGATGTGAACGTGCATCCGACGAAAGCCGAAGTCCGATTTCGTGATTCGCAACTGGTTTACTTGGCGGCACAGCGCGCCGTGCGGGAGGCGCTGCTAAACTCGTCCGAGGCTGCGCCGGAGCCCGATATCTGGTCCGCGGCCGGCTTCACCGATGACCGCATCGCCTACCAGAAAACGAGGTCCTCCTGGTGGCAGGCAGCGCCCGACGATCCCTTTGACGACATTGAGCTGGACACTATTCCAGAGACGGAAAACGCGCCGGCCAGACCGCGCACCCTGCCTGTGTTGAGGGTTGTGGGGCAAGTGGGCGCCGCCTACATCATTGCCGAAGGACCAGCCGGCTTGTATCTCATCGATCAAAATGCGGCTCATGAGCGCGTGCTCTTTCAGGAGTTGCTTGATAAACAAGCTAAGGGCGGCTTAGAAAGCGCGGCTCTGCCGGAGAGCCAAAGTGTGCTTCTGTCGCCGGCTGATGCGGAATTGCTCAGCAGCGTCAGTGAATTGTTCAGGCAATTGAGTTTCGAAATCGAAGTCTTCGGTCCTAACAGCTTCCTTATTCGGCGAGCGCCACGGATTGTCTCGAGCTTGCCGGCTTCCGATTATTTACCCTTCATGCTCGAGCGCTTGCGGCTCTCCGCCAAAACGTCTGACTGCGCCCTGCAAACGCTGGCCCTGGCCGCGGCGGTTCGCAGCGGGCAAATCATGCAGCCCGAAGACATGCAATCGCTGGTCGCGCGCTTGGAGCGCTGCCCGTCGCCATTCGCCTCCCCGAGCGGGCAAAAGACCCTGCTTCATTTGAGCCGAGAGCAACTGGCTGATGAATTCAAGCGGAGCTGAGCCTTAGAGCAGCGGAAACACGCCCAGCAAATAGAGCGGCGCCAGCCCAACGACAGCCAGAAAAGCCAGAATCACCAAGATGATCGTCACGATATCGGCGCCATCGGCTTTGCTTTGACGCTTGGGCACGAAGGGACCGGTATAGCCGCCGGACGCTTCGACGTTGATTGTGCCATCGGCATTGAGCAATGGATTGGAAGCGCCGGGGTTCGTCGGCGGGCTGGCAGCCGCTTGCGGAATCGCTGCCCTCGCCGTCGGCAGGGGCGCGGCTGGCCGCCTGGGGGCGATGGGCATCGGCGCGCGTGGGGCCGGCGCGGGGCGAGCAGGCGCAGGAGACGGGATCGACGGCACTGGTACCCTGGATCGCTGGTTTGCCGCGACCGGCGGCGCCATCCGCCCGGAAGCGCTCGGCCGGGAGGCTTGTCGGCTGCGCTCGCGGATTTCCTGCAGAATATGCCCCAGCTGGTCGGCATGTTTGTAGCGGTCATGGGGCCGCTTGTTCATGATCTTGGCGATGACATTGCTTAGATCGCCTGGCAAATCGGCATTGAAGTCTTTGATGCGGGGGATGTCGCCCTGGAGATGGGCGAGCGCCAATTCGCGCTGGGAACTGCCGACATATGGCAGGCGCCCCGTAAACATCTCAAACAAGACGATACCAATGGAATAGACATCAGAGGCCGGTGTTGGGCTTTCGCCGCGCGCTTGCTCCGGCGCGAAGTAATGCGGGCTGCCCCAAACCACTTCGCTGCGCGTCTGTGTCATCGTGTCGGTATAGGCTTGCGCGATGCCAAAGTCAGTAACCTTGAGCACAGCCTCGCGGTTGATGAGGAGGTTCTGCGGCTTGACATCGGCATGCACGAGCTGCGAACGATGGGCAAAGCCAAGCCCGGCGCAGATCTGAATGCCGTATTCCAGCGCCTTATCGAATGGCAAACCGCCGCGGGCTTTGATCAGCTTTTTGAGATCGCTGCCTTCGATCATCTCCATCACAATGTAATGGGTAGCACCATCACTGCCCACATCATGCACGGTGACGATGTTCGGGTGCGACATCATGGCGACGCTGCGCGCTTCCTGCTGGAATTTGTCCAGGAAGGCTGGGTCTTTTGTCAGATTAGGGCGCAGAATCTTGACGGCGACCATGCGCCCCAACATGCGGTCAAGCGCTTTGTAGATGACTGACATGCCGCCGGAGCCCTGCTGCGCGACAAGCTCATAGCGCTGGTTTAAGAGTGTTTCACCGGGCATCAAGATACCTCGTTCACGGACGGGAAATGGGATCGAACAATAGCCGAAATTCTTGCAAGGCGCTGCGGTCTGTCAAGCTGGCGATATAATCGGCGACCACGCGGTGCCGGGGCTCGGCTTTTAGCTTGGCACGGTAGGCATCCGGCAGCTGGCGCGGCTCACTGATGTAGCTTTCAAACAAAGCCTGAATGAAATGCTCGGCGCGCGTTTGCATGCGCACAATTCTAAAATGGCGATACATGTTATGAAATAGAAAATCTTTTAGCTCGCTGTTTAGCGCCTGCTGCGCTTCGCTGTGGCAGACGACCGGCTCTTGATGCCGCTGAATATCCAGCGAACCACTGGGCGCCAGCGCTTGCAGGCGGCGCTCGCTCTCGAACAAGACATCGTCAACCAACTGCCCAACCAGTTCACGAATAATGTGATGGCGGGAGACAGCGTCCAAGCTGCCGCCGGGCCAGTGGACACGCTCCAAGACGCGCCGCCAAATCTCAAGCCCAGCCAGCTGCGAAACCTGAATCAATCCCGATTGCAAGCCGTCGTCCAAATCATGGGCGTTATAGGCAAGTTCATCGGCGACATTCGCGATCTGCGCCTCCAGGCTAGGCCCGGTTTCTGCTGAGATCTCGCGAAAGACGCTGCGGTCGTAGCTGGTTTCATGCTTGGCAATGCCCTCCAGGGTCTCTACGGTAAGATTGAGCCCCGTCCACCGCGGGTAGCGATGCTCGAGCTGGGTCACCACACGAAAGCTTTGATGATTGTGATTGAAGCCGCCATGGTCGCTCATCAGTTTGTTGAGCGCGTCTTCGCCGGCATGGCCAAAGGGCGGGTGGCCCAGGTCATGCGCCAGGCAGATCGCTTCGACAAGGTCTTCATTGGCGCCAAGCGCGCGCGCCAAAGTACGAGCGATCTGCGCCACCTCCAAGGTGTGGGTCAAGCGCGTTCGATAATAATCGCCGGCATCATTGACGAAGACCTGGGTTTTGTATTCGAGCAAGCGAAAGGCGGCCGAATGCACAATGCGGTCGCGGTCGCGCTGGAAGGCGGTGCGATAGCGCGGCTCGGACTCATGATGAAGCCGGCCCCGCGAATGGCCGCTGAAGAGAGCGTAGCTGGCGAGCGAAATCCGCTCGTTGTTTTCCAATTTCAGGCGAAGCGAGCACATAGCATATCCTCCGCTTGATTGTAATATCGCTTGCCGAAAGCCGCATAAGATTCCGAGCAGCGATTGAAAACGCAGTATACTTCGCCTGGAGCGCGACCAAACCATAATCTGAGTTGAGGAGGCCTATGTCGAAAGTCATCGCCTTAATGACCGACTTTGGATTGCAAGACAGCTATGTTGGCATGATGAAAGCGGTGATTGCAGGCATATGCCCAAGGGCGCGGGTGATAGATATAACGCACGCAATCAAGCCGCAGAATGTTCGGGGGGCTGCTTTCGCCTTGCTGAATAGCTACCGATATTTCCCCGCTGGGGCAGTTTTCTGCGTCGTGGTTGATCCCGGCGTGGGCAGTGAGCGACTGGCCATCGCTGTCAAAAGCGGGCAGTATCATTTCGTCGGACCCGACAATGGCGTGTTGAGCTATGCGCTGGCGCGTCTTGGCGCGGGCTATGAGGCGGTGGCATTGGACTTCCAGGCTGATGCCATCAGCCAGACATTCCATGGACGGGACATCTTCGCGCCAGCCGCCGCTCAGCTTGCGCAGCAGCCCGGGGTCTTTGCCACCTTGGGCGGAGCATTGGACAGCATTATCAGCTTGCCCCAGCCAGAGCTAAGTTTTGCGAAGCGGCGTGTAATCGGCGAGGTGATGCATATTGATCGCTTTGGCAATGTCATCAGCAGCATTGGCGCATTTGAATGGCTGAATGAGCAGTCGCTGAAACTGACGGCCGCTTGGGGGCAAGACATTGCGCCGCTGCAAATCAACGCGGGAGGAGCGCAAATCACGGTCGCCAGCCATTGCCTACAGGGCATCGCGCGCGCCTATCATGAAGTGGCGCCGGGCGAAATCTTGGCGCTGATAGACAGCAGCGGCTTCCTCGAAATCAGCCTCAACCAGGGCAATGCCGCGCGCCGGCTGAGCTTGCAACTGGGTGATGAGGTCATGCTTCGCTTGCTGTAACTGCGGGCCGCCGCTTGAGCCAATTGGAATTTGACAATGCAGCGCGTATGTGTTCCAATCTCGTCACAAATATTGCTTCTAGGGATTCCAGTTTTGTGGCTTTTGCTTCTCGTAGCATTTCCATATGTGAAGCCACCTGGCGTTTTAGCATGCCTCGCAGACATGTATGACAGCGGCGGGGCTGGCAGCGGCATCGCTGGTCGAAAGCCAGCAACTGATTGCCGCCGCTATTTGGCATAGCTAGCGAAAGGGGCATTATGTAATCAAACAGGCGCTCAAAGCGGGGCGGAAAGGCACCAATGGCAGATATGCCGCCTCGCGCCAATTGAATTGTCAGCACTTAGCGACGTAAGGAGAACATGCAAATGAAGAAGTATGTCCTTGGTTTAATGATCCTGCTGCTGCTTTTGACTGGCGTCAGCATGGCGCAGGATGATGTTGTGCTGGAATTCCAGCAATGGTGGGAGCCGGAATTGCCCGAAGGTTCATTCCGCGCGATCTTGGACGAATTTGAAGCGGCCAACCCGGGCATTAGGGTCGAGACGATCAGCGGACCTTATTTGACGACGAAAGACCAGATCATCGCCAGCGCAGCTACCGGCACGATGGCTGATGTCGTTGGCTTGGATGGCGCTTGGGTAAATGTCTTGTGGAAGCAAGGCGCGCTGGCAAGTTTGACTCAAGCCATGATGGATGCCGACTACGATGACAGCGAGTTGGCCGCGCAGATCAAGCTGGCCGGGGAGACGTATATGATCCCCATCGCCAACTTCATTTACCCGGTCTTCGTCAATCTGGACATGCTGGCAGCAGCCGGCATCGACCCGCCATCGACCCGCGCTGAATTCGCAGCCGCAGCCATGGCATTGACTGACCCCGAGAACAATGTTTACGGCTGGGCGCAGCCCCTATCGCTGGAGCAGCCCAACGGCATCCAGAACGACACCATGGCTTGGCTCTGGGCGACGGGCGGCAGTATGCTCGATGAAATGGGGCAGCCCAACCTGGTCGGCAATGAAGCGCTGGCGGGGACGCTGGAGTTCATCAAGAGCCTGCACGACGCGGGCGTGGTCGCGCCTGGTTCCTTCGCCATGAAGGAAAATGAAAAGGTCGAGGAATTCGTCAACGAGCGCGTCGCCATGATCATCAACACGCTGGCGCACTTCACCCTGATCCGCGAGCGCAACCCAGACTTGAACTTCGATATCACCGCGCTGCCAGCCGCTGAAGGCTATGATGGACCGCGGGGCTTGCCTTACGCCTCCTGGGGCATTGGCATCGCCGCCAATACCGAGCACAAAGCCGAAGCCTGGAAGCTGATCGATTTCCTGACCAGCGTCGAGGGCAACTCTAAGCTGACCTCAATCGCCAATGCCTTCCCGGGCAACATCAATGCGACGCCGGATTTCATCACCAGCGATCCGCTCTTTGAGACCGCCTTTGAGATCTTCCAAGAAGGCTACTTGGCAAATGAATTCACCGGGCTCCCCGCCGCGGAAGAGCTGATGCGCCAGATGGCCGAGCCATTCCAATTCTATTTGGAAGGCGAAGTCGACCTGGATGAGCTTCTCGAAATCGCGCAAGAAGAGTGGCAATCCATATTCGAATAGCGGCATCGCGCGACGTCTTCGCCGCGCTCGCTCGCTGACGAGTAGGGCAGTTTCCCCTTCCCTCCCTGTGGGGGGAAGGGCTTGCAAATGGGGGAGCGATGGTAGGCTCCAATACTGAACCAGCCAATACCGAATGGGAGCAGCGGAAACGCAAACTGCTCCCATACGGTTATTTGTCGCCAACGCTGCTGCTGCTGGCGGCGCTGACTGTGGTGCCGATTGTGACTGTCTTCCTCTATTCTTTGGTCGATAACGTCATCGTCAACCCGAATCAACCGGTGTTCGTCGGCTTGGATAATTATGAAGAGGTGCTGACAAACCGGAAATTCCACGGCGCGCTGAGCAATACGATGTACTTCTCGCTTGTCAGCGTTGTCGCGCACTTCATCATTGGCTTGTCATTTGCGCTGCTCTTGAACTCGCGCTTGCTCAACGACAAGGTCAAGGCTGTCTTCCGCGTCATTTACATTCTGCCTTGGGTCTTTACCGCGTCAATCATCGCGATATTGTGGCGGCTGTTGCTCAATCCACATGGCGTCGTCAACTTTGTATTGCTCGAGCTCGGGATAATCCCGGAGCTTAATGAGTGGCTTTCCGACCGCAAATTAGCCTTGAACGCGGTGACCTTTATCAATATCTGGTCGGGTTATCCCTTCTATATGGTCAGCTTTCTAGCTGGCTTGCAGGGCATCCCCGGCGATTTGTACGAATCGGGGCGGGTTGATGGCGGGAATGCCTGGCAGCTGTTTCGGCATATCACGCTGCCCCAGCTTAGACCCATTATCATTAGCCTGGCGCTGTTGGATTTCATTTGGACGATTCATCAATTCACCTTGATTTGGATGACGACCGGCGGCGGTCCCTTGCGCTCGACTGAGGTATTAAGCACTTATACCTACAAGGCGGCTTTCAGCTCGCATGAGTACTCGATCGCGTCCACGATTGCGATGGTGATACTGGCAATCTGCACCTTTGTAGCCATCTTCTACGTGCGCAACCAGCGGATGGCCGACGAATGAGCGCTCGGCCGCGCTTTTTATCGGCGCGAGCATAGCACAGCATGAGCAGGACAGGTTCTGGCAATTGGGCGATATGAGATAGGCATGATCGGCAGCCGCAGGCAAATTCTTCTAAGGAAGATACTGGTATGGATAGCGCTTATCTTGGGCGCCTGTTTCGCTGGTTTGCCCGTGCTATGGATGGTTTCGTCGTCTTTCAAATCCAATTTAGAGATATTCGCCTACCCGCCCGCGCTTATTGATTATTCCTTCTCCTTGGACGCGTATCGAGCCGTTCTGGGCAACCCGGAAAGTTTGCGCTTCTTTTTTAACAGTTACCTGGTGGCCATCATGGTGACGATCTGCACCGTTGTCACCAGCATCTTGGCTGGCTACAGCTTCAGCCGCTACGATTTCCGTTTCAAGAGAATCTTAAACCTGGTCATTATCGGGGTTCAATCGGTGCCGCCGATCACGCTGATGATCCCATATTTTGGGCTCATCGTTTGGCTGGGGATTTATAATTCTTATGCCGCGCTGGTGCTGACTTATATGGTGTTCACCCTATCTTATGCAATCATCATGATGACGGGTTACTTCAATACCTTGCCGCGCGATTTGGACGAGGCGGTCATGATTGATGGCGGCGGCAGTTTTGTGACGCTCTGGCGCATCCTGGTGCCGATATCGCTGCCTGGGATTGTCGCGGTCGGCGTTTACACCTTCATGCTGGCTTGGAACGAGTTCCTGTTCGCGCTGACTTTGACTCGAACGAATGACATGCGCACGGTCCCGATTGGCATCCACCTGCTGATGGGGCAGCATTCCTTTGAATGGAATCAGATGCTGGCTTTGAGTGTGCTTGGCTCGCTGCCGGTCTTGGTTCTCTTTCTCTTGTTCCAGCGTTATTTCATCGCCGGCATGTCCGCTGGTTCCGTAAAAGGGTAGACTACGCGCTGCCGAATTTATCCGATGAGCACGAGATGAAGATGCCACTATGTTAATGAATATGCGAGACCTGCTGGCGGTGGCGCGCGCGCACCGCTTCGCCGTGCCAGCCTATAATATAAGCAGCAACATGCTTCTCAGCGGCGCGATTGAAGCGGCGGAGGAAGCCCAGGCGCCGGTCATCATCGCGATACACCCCGATGAGCTGGCATTCGTCGGCACCGCATTCGTAAAAATGGCGCTGGCAATGGCGCATGAGGCGACCGTGCCGGCGGTGATCCACCTAGACCATGGCTCGTCGCTGAAGCAGGTGATGACTGCCATTCGCGCTGGCTTCACATCGGTCATGATCGACAAGTCGATGATGCCGCTTGAGGACAACATCGCCGCCTGCCGTGAAATCGCCGAGCTGGCGCACGCGGTGAATGTATCGGTCGAGGGCGAATTGGGCACGATCGGCGAGCTTGACGAAGAGGCTGAAGCCGGCGCGGAAGAGGTCGTATTCGTCGACCCGGATGAGGTGAAGCGCTTCGTTGAAGCCACCAATGTTGATACGCTGGCGGTGGCCATAGGCACCTCGCATGGCTTGTACCCGAAGGATATGAAGCCGGAAATACGCCTCGATCTGCTGCGTGAAATCAGCACGCGAGTTGAGATCCCGCTCGTGCTGCATGGCGGCTCGGGCAATCCGGACGCGGAAATCGCCCAGGCGGTCGCTTTAGGCATTTGCAAGATAAACATCTCGGCTGATATGAAAAACGCCTTTTACCAGAAAGCGCGGGAAGTTTTGCGCAACCCGATCTTGCGCGAGCCGAGCAGCATCTATCCCCCCTGTATCGAGGCGATGAAAGCGGTCTGCCGCCAGAAATTCGACTTGTTCAGCACAACTGGCAAAGCGGCGCTCTATTGACGGCAATCGGCGCTTGAAACGAATGCCTTGCACGGCCCGCCCCTAAGCCCCCGCGCTTGAGATACAAGCTGTGAGCGAGAAAATAGCGCTCGGCTTCTGCAACAATGTCGACTACGAGATTGTGTGGGACGCCGAAATCCTGGAAGATCTGATCCAGCGATACCGGATAAACGCTGATGACCTCGCTGCCGGCGGCGCAATCGAGTCTGAACGCGATCTTGTCATCTCGATTCTGGGCTTTATGCGGGCGGCTGAAGGCGGCGAGCGCTTCGTTGCCAGCTCAGCAATCATCGAGCAATTCGCGGCGCGCTTTGCCAAGAAGACCACGCTTGGCGGCACCTCGGTTCGCGCTGCCATCGCCATGCGGAAACTGGGGCATCGGTCGGCGTTGCACCTTATCACGCGGAACGACCAAGTTCGCCGCCTCATTCCAGCCGACAGCCCCTACGTTTGCAGCAACGAAGCGGATACCTTCTACCCGCATTTAATCCTGCAATTTGACCAGGGCGACCGCCTGCGCGCAAATGGAATCGACATCCGCGCCCGCCAGCCCAATCGTCTCATTTATCATTGCAATGCCGACCGAATTGCGATGAAGCTGAATCCCGACTTTATCGACCTGATTGTGGACGCGCGCGCGCTGCTGGTAGCCGGCTTTAATGCGATGCAAGATAAAGAGCTGCTGCTGGAGCGGTTGGCAACGGTAGCGCGCATGCTGGCTAGCCTGCCAGCCGATGCGGAAGTGTTCCTGGAAGACGGCGATTATTATGAGCCGGCCTTTCGTCAAGTGATTCTTCAGGCGCTTGGGCGGCGCATCAGCGTTTACAGCATGAATGAAGATGAGCTGCAAGATCATCTCAAGCGCAGGGTGGCTCTGCATGACCCGTTGCAGGTGCGGGCTGCGCTGGCGGAATTGCAGCGGCTAATCCCCGCCAAGTCAATCGTGCTGCACACGCGGCATTGGGCGCTGGCTTATGGCGCCGGCGCGAGCCGCTATGCGGAAGCTTTGCGCGCTGGTGTTACGATGGCGACAACGCGTTTTCGATATGGCGATGACTTCACAGGCAGGGACTATCGAAGAATTGAAAACACAGCGCCGAGCGCAAAGAACGCCGAGACTGCCAGCGCGCTCAATTCGATGGCGGGCGCTACGCTCTGCTGTGTGCCGGTGGCGGATGTGGAGCAGCGGTCTGGCGCCACAATCGGATTGGGCGACGCATTCGTCGGCGGTTTCTTGCCGGCGCTGCTCTCCTAGCCGCTGGCGCGAATTCAGAGATTGCGGCCCCCCTTGCGCACGTCGCCGACGCGCTGAGTGATGCCAAGGGAATCGAGATGCTCTAAGACAGCGATGGCATATTTGCGCGAGCTGCCGAATTTGTCCCGCAGGGTCTTGGCGTCGATTTCGCCCGCTTCGATGATATGCCGCCTAATCTCGGTGACTAGCTGGTCGTAGCTATCGGCGGCGAAGGCGATATTGTCGTTGACATTGACGATCCGCCGCAGGTCGCTTAAGGCGCGCAGAACCGCTTCGCCGGCAATCTGATTGAGATCGGCTATGCTGGGCGGGGAATAGGGGTCCAGCGCCAGCGCCTGCATTACCTGCGCGGCTTTCTGCTGCTGTTCATTGCTGAAATTGATTCTGTGCTCGCGCAGGCGGACCAGGTTCGCTTCGAGCCTCAGACGGTCTTCGGCAGCGATAACCGAGTCAAGCAGGTTCAGCTTGGTCTTGACGCGGCTGCGCAGCTCGGGGCGTGGCATGCCCAGCCGCAGGGGATTCGCCTGATGATAGCGGCTCAGTTCGGCTAGGATGCGCTTGTACAGCCGCTGCCAGGAATCAGCCGCCCAGTAATGCGCTGGCTCGGCTTCGATTATCAGGCGCCCGCTGAGGGCTTCATCGAGCGCGGCGGCTAGCTCATCATCGCTGAAGCCGAGCGTCTTCTGCAGCTGATTGAGCCGCTGGGGCGCGTCGCCTTTCGCAGCCAGCGCCAATCGTTCGCCCGGGCGGCCGCTCAAGCGCAGCTCCAGCTCGCTGATTATCGCCGGCTGAAAGCGCTTATGACGGCGTCCTGGCTGGGCGTTAACGATGAGGCCCCCCCCAATTGTCTGCGCGGGCGAGGGATAGCGGAGGATGAAGCGCTCGCCGCGCGATAGGGGCAAGGGATCGCGCAGGCGCAATTGCAGCCAGCCGCAGCCGCCAGGCAGCAAGGTATCGGCGTCGAGCAGGCGAACGCGCGCGATGGATTCTGAGGCGCCGCAGAAGAGCTTGACCTCGGCATTGTGCGCCAGGGTCCGCTCGATATCGCTCAACTGTGTGAAATGGGCGTCGGCGAGCAGGGTGGGCGGCAGCTGGCTCGGATGCGTCAAGACATCGCCCCGCTGGATTTCGCCGCTGCTGATGCCTGTGATGTTCACCGCCACCCGGCTGCCGGGCGCGGCGGTCTCAACGTCACGCCGATAACTTTGCAAGCCACGGATGCGACCTGCTTTGGCTGTGGGCTGCAATTCGATGGTATCGCCAAGGGACAGGCTTCCGCCGGATAGCGTACCAGTGACGACGGCGCCGAAGCCGCTCATGGTAAAGACTCGGTCGATGGGCAAGCGCGGCTGGTGATAATTGACGCGCTGCGGAAGCTGAGCCAAGACGCGCTGCAGCGTCGCCAGCAAGCTATCCAAACCAGCGCCCGTATGCGCCGAGACCGCAACCAGCGGCAGCGAGCCCAGCTGCGATTCGGCGAGCAGGTCTTCGATCTCAAGCGTGACCAGCTCGATCCATTCTGGATCGTCAATCAAGTCGATTTTGCTTAGAACGATTATGATATTCTGGATATCCAAGAGACGCAGGATCGCCAGGTGCTCGCGCGTTTGCGGCATAATGCCTTCATCAGCGGCGATGACAAGCAGGGCGGCATCAATTCCGCCGACGCCAGCCAGCATATTCTCGATGAAATCTCTATGCCCCGGCACATCGACAATGCCGATGGTCTCGCCGGCCGGCAAGGCGAGCCAGGCAAAGCCCAGGTCTATCGTCATTTGGCGGCTCTGCTCTTCGGCGAGCCGGTCTGGGTTGATGCCGCTCAGCGCTTCAACCAAGCTGGATTTGCCGTGGTCAACATGCCCGGCCGTCCCGATGACGCGCATTGGCTAGCTGTCGCCCAAGCGGTCAATGCTGACGCGATTGTTGGCGGTCATCCCATCAGCGGTCTCGTTCACATCAAATTCGTGCAGCATCGCTTGATAGCGCTCGCGATAGAGGTCGGCGCGCGCGCGTTCCAGGCGCCAAAGCCGCTCCACATTGCTGCGCAAGTTTGGAAGCGTGCCTTCGAGGCCGTCAATGCGCTTGATGAAGTTTGCGAATTCGCGGTCGTGGTTGCGCCAGACTTCGTCGTTGGATAGCGTCAATTGCTTCCAGCGTTTTTGGTCTTCATCGCGCCAGTCATTCCATTCGGCGCGGAAACGTTCTTCGCTCAGCCGCTGCATCTCGGAAGACTCGCTGATGCGCCGTTCGAGCCGGTCGCCAATACGATTGAAGTCGTCGACGATGCGCTTCATCTCGCGGTAGGCTTGCGCCCATACTTCAAAGCGCTCAATGTTTTTCTGGAGCTCTTCATCGTGAACGCCGAATCGTTTGCTGAGCTCGGCCAATTGCTGGTCGCGCTGTTGGACCATGAGCTGCTGCTGATCGATGAATTGCTGAATCTGGTCGCGGCGTTCGCGGTCCAGATTGTTGAAGTCTTGGATGCGGCGTTCATTGCGGACGGTCAGGTCTTCAATTAAAGACATCTTGGGCTGCAGGCTGTCGACAGATTTCTTGTATTCGGGCAACTCTGTTTCTATCTCAGCCAAGCGCCTGGCATCGCTGCGCCGCTGTTCTTCGAGGAAGCTGAGGCGGCGGTCTGGTCCTTCTAATTTCTTGGTCAGGTCGTCGACTTCTTGGTTGAGAAGACGCATGGCGTTTGTAAGGCGGTCGCCTTCCGTTTGAACGTCGCTGATATTGGCGAGCTGTCTTTCCAGCCGGTCGGCTTTTTCGCTCAGCTCGGCTACCGCCCGCCGGATATTCTCGCGCTGCAATTCGAGGCGCCGCTCGGCTTCACGCTCGGCAGTGAGGCGGCGAGCTTCGGCATTTTCCAGCATTTGCTCCATATCTTGGCGCATCTGCTCGATGATGTCTTGCTCTTTTTTCGCTGGCAGCGCTTGCTGCTTAATCAAGGCTTGGTCGGTCTCAACCGTATTGAAGCGGCGCTGCATCATGTCGACGGAGTTCGATTGCAGAGCCAGGCGTTCTTCCAAGGTCGCTATGAGCGCCTTGTCTCGGCGGCGTTCCTCGTCCAGCCATTCGATCATGCTAGCAATTTGATTGATTTCCATTGCCTCATCTCCGATCGCCACCGCGGTGGCAAATAGTACGGATTAGCGCAATTATATCATTTCAGGCTTTGGGCTTCAAACAAAGCGCCCAGCCCACTTAAGGGGAGTGTCTAATTTTGTGGATATGTCCATTTCAAACCCCACCCCCAGCCCCTCCCCGATGAATCAGGGAGGGGAGTATTGCTAGCAAATCCTGAGTCGGAGCTTTTACAAACTCCTATATCCACCAAAATCGCCACTCCCCACTTAAGAACTATATTGACAGGCTGCCAGTTCTATGCCTATACTTGGCGCTGACGTGGAGAGAATAGGCACTATGAACGCGCTAAGCTTGCATCATCATCATCATTTTGCTTGCCCTTTCAAAGCGATGGACGGCGCGTAGTTATTCACGTCATCAGATCAGTATGCCTTGCCTCGCTCATTCGCGGGGCTTTTTTGTGTGAAGGAGTCTCAATGCTGGCGGTAATCGATTACGGAGCGGGAAACTTGCGCAGTGTCTGGCATGCCCTGAAGCATCTTCAGGCGCCAGACATGCGGCTGGCGCGGCAGCCTGCTGAATTGGCCGGCGCGAAGAAAATAATTTTGCCTGGCGTGGGCGCCTTTGGCGCTTGCATGGAGCAGATGCAGCGGCAAGACTTGGTCGAGCCCCTGAAGGATGCGCTGGCGGCTGGCATCCCGTATTTGGGGATTTGTGTTGGCATGCAGATGCTGTTTGAGTTTGGCGAGGAGATGGGCGAGCATGCCGGCTTAGGGCTGCTCGGCGGGCGCGTCATTCGCTTCCCGCGCTTCGCCGATCGAAAAGTGCCGCACATGGGCTGGAATCAATTGCACAGCCGCCATCCTTCCGCGATCTTGAAAGGCTTGAGCGAGGAGAATTATGTCTATTTTGTCCATAGCTATTATTGCGCGCCGACTGACCAGAATACGGTGGTGGCGTCGGTCGACTATGGTGTTGAATTCGCCGCGATTGTGCAGCGCGATAATATCTATGGGGTGCAATTTCATCCCGAGAAAAGCCAGCGAGCCGGGCTGCAAATCCTGGCGAATTTCTTGCAAATCTAGGAGCGACCGATGATCATCTATCCGGCTATTGACCTGAGGGCTGGCAAGGTCGTGCGGCTTCGCGAGGGCGACCCAAATCAGCAGACGGTATTCAGCCACAACCCGGTGGCGACGGCGCAATCGTGGATCGACCAAGGTGCGACCTGGATTCACATGGTGAATTTGGACGGCGCCTTCGCTAGCGACAGCACGAATCTGAGCATTCTGGAAAAGGTGGCGCGCCTGGACGTCCAGGTGCAATACACCGGCGGCTTGCGTGATCTGGCCGCGCTCCAGCAAGCTTGGGACACTGGCGCCAGCCGCCTGGTTATAGGCACGATGGCTGTGCGCGATCCAGCCTCAGCGGCGGAGGCAGTAGCGCAATTCGGGGAGGAGGCGATTGCTGTGGCGCTGGATTCCAAAGACGGCAAAGTCGTCACTCATGGCTGGACAGAATCTTCAGCGCATACGGCAATAGAGATTGGCGCGCGCCTCTACCGACTGGGAGCGAGACATGCGCTCTATACCGATGTACGGCGCGATGGCGGCTTGAGCGGCGTAAACATCGATGACACAGTTGAGTTGGCGCGGGCGACTGGCTTGCGCGTTATCGCATCGGGGGGCCTCAGCCAATTGTCGGAGCTTGAGCAACTGGCAAGAAGTGGCTTAGTCTCTGGCGCGATCATTGGCATGGCACTGTATCGGAAACGATTCACGCTTACAGAGGCGCTAAACGCAGCGAGGAGCGGCTAATATGTTGGCGAAACGGATTATACCCTGTCTGGATGTCATGGATGGGCGGGTGGTCAAGGGCGTCAACTTCGTCAACCTGCGCGACGCCGGCGACCCAGTCGAGCAAGCGATGATCTACGATCGCGAAGGGGCGGACGAGCTGGTCTTTCTCGATATCACCGCATCGCACGAAGCCCGCGCGACCAGGCTGGAAATGGTCAAGCAGGTGGCGGATAGCATATTCATCCCCTACTGCGTTGGCGGGGGCATACGCACGATTGAGGACATCCGCGATACCTTGTTAGCCGGCGCCGACAAGGTCTCGATCAATAGTGCGGCGGTCCGCAATCCCGAGCTGATTTCCGCGGGCGCTTGGGGCTTTGGCAGCCAGTGCATCGTGGTCGCTATCGACCCGCGTCGGCTCGACGGCAAGTGGGTGGTGCATATCAATGGCGGGCGAATTCCCACTGACAAAGAAGCCGTATCCTGGGCGAAGGAAGTGGAGGACCGTGGCGCGGGCGAGATTCTCTTGACGAGCATGGACAAGGACGGCACCAAATCCGGCTACGACATCGAGCTGACGAAAGCGGTCGCCGATGCCGTTTCGATACCGGTGATTGCCTCCGGCGGGGCTGGCAGTAAAGAACATTTCCGCGAGGCATTGCAAGAAGGCGGCGCCGACGCCGCGCTCGCCGCGAGCTTGTTTCACTTCAATGAATTGCGCCTGAGCGATCTAAAGCATTACCTGCGGGAACGCCAGGTGCCGATACGCCTGACAGGATGGGAGAAGCCGGATGATGCTTGACAGCAACACGCTGGAGACCATCAAATGGGATGAGCAAGGGCTGATCGCGGCAATTGCGCAGGATGCGCAGTCTCGCGCTGTGTTGATGATAGCCTACATGAACGCCGAAGCGCTGCGGCGGACGCTCGAGCTGAAACAGGCTGTTTTCTGGAGCCGCCGCCGACAAACACTCTGGCGCAAGGGCGAAACGTCCGGCAACACTTTGACCGTGCTAGAGATTCGGATCGACTGCGACGCCGACGCGCTGCTGCTGCTTGTCGAGCCGGCTGGACCAACCTGCCACACCAATGCCGACAGCTGTTTTTTTCGCAGCCTCGATGAATTCATGGCTAAGCCAGAGCGATTCTGATCAGGAGTCTATTGTGGAAGACATGCTCGATCAACTGGAAGCGATCATCCGCGACCGGCGGCGCAACCCCGCCCCGGGCAGTTATACCAAGCGCCTATTTGACGAGGGGCGGGAAAAGATCGCGCAGAAAGTCGGCGAAGAAGCGGTTGAAGTTGTCATCGCCGCCTTGCGACAAAGCCGCGAGGACCAGCTAGATGAACTGGCTGACTTGCTCTACCACACCCTGACGCTGATGGTTGAGCTAGACTTGTCGCTCGATGACCTCAGGCAACGTCTGCGAGAACGTCATCAGCCGCGCTAACCGGCTTGCCCGCAGCGAGCAGGTCACGCGCCCGCGTAAGCTTGATACGATGTGTAGCCTTGCCAGGGGCTGAACGCGCCAGCCGCCACCGCGCTTGAAAGTTCAATCTCGGTCAGGTAATAGGCGGCCACAAGCGGCGAGCTGGCTTCAAGCGCGCCATCTACGCCGGGTACAATCACCTGAATCATCGAAAACAAATCGGGATAGTAGAACCACAGTATCGCTTCGCTATCGGTATATGGCTGGCCGCGGAAGAATAGCGGTTCGCCATAGGTATCGATAGCCTCTCCCAAGGTGATTCTCGGCGCAAACTGCAGGATGATGGCAGCAACGATTTGCGCCTCGTCAGCCGACACTTGGCAGCAAGGAGGCGCGCCTGGCAGCCCAAACTGAAAGGCATTATCGGCTTGCTGCAGCAATGTAATCCCATCCAAAGCGCTGACAATCCGCAGCGCTTCAGCAAGCGTCGTTTCGCCGGGGATGATGTTTTGCCAGCAGGGCGGCGCGCAAGGTTCCGCGGTGAGCAGGCTAGCATCGTCCAAGAAGCGCTCGTTGAGCAGCGTCCGCTCCGGCGGGCCAACGGTGACTTCGCCCCTGCCTTCCAACAGCGCGCGTAATTGGAATATCGTGGGCGCGCCTCGATCGATTGCCTGGTCCCCTAGATAGATTAATTCGAGGGGACCGCCATTTTGCCGGGCGCGTAGCGCAGGCGTTCCAGAGACAAATGCGCTTTGGGCAAGCTGCGTATCGACCAGAAATTGAATCGAGCGCTCGACGCAGCCGCCTAGCGCAGCCGCGTCTAATTCGAGCAAGTTGGCCGCGCTGGCGACCACATCAGCCAGCGAGCCACGCCGCGCAAACTCGAAGAGCAGATCATGGGCATCCCAGAAGCGAGCCAAATCTTGCGCCGCGACGCATTCAGCCGTTTTTGCCATCACGGTCGAGAATTGTGGATTAACCAAGGGATAGAAGCGAAATTCAAATTGCGCCTGGCCAGTCCGCACATATTCTTCAACAAAGGCATCGACAGTGGTCTGATAAGCCTGGCAGTGCGGGCAAAGAAAATCTTCAAAGGCGACGATGGTGAACGGCGCTGCGGGGTCCCCCAGCACAAAGCCACCGTCAGCTCGCCGAAAGGTGTTGAGCCCGGCATAGCGCCCGCGCTCAATCGTGGCGGGAGCGGTAGTGGCTGGGCGGATGGCTTTCATAATCGCGTCAAAATGCTCCGGCAGCGCCAGGGCAATGGGCAATGGATCGGCTTCCCCGTATTGGACGAAGAGGGACGGAGTCGCGCTGGCGCCCAGCGAAAAGCCGTAGCGAGCGTCAATTTCAGGCTGTTGAGCGCTGTCCGCGCATTCCAGGAGGGCGGTGGAGTCCTGCTGCAGGGCATCAGCAAAGGCAAGAACCGTTTCGTCGGTATAGCCGCGCGTCGAAACCAGCTCAAACATGCGGTCCCGCGCCAGCCAGAATTGCCCCGGGTCGAGCGTATCAGCGCATTCTACCAAGCCCGCGCTACGAACCGAGAGCACTGGATCAATCACCGGATAGATGCGATATTCGTACTGCGCCCGCCCGGTCAGCACATAATCTTCAAGGAAGGACTTGATGATGGGCTCGTAATTTTGGCAACTGGTGCAGAGAAAATCTGAGAATTCAATCAGTTTGACGCTGGCGCTTGGCTCGCCCAAGACAAAGGCGCCATCGGCTGCGCGCGATTTCGGCAACTCGGCATAGGGGTCATCAGGGGCCTGCGCCTGTGAAGCGGCGGCGAACAGGCAAGCCAATGCAGTTATCAGAAGGAGCCTCAGTTGTCGGGACATTGTTAACACCTCGTCTTCGGTCGCAGCCTCAAGTTTTGCACAAATACGCCAGGTTTCAATGCTTGTATCGCGCGCGGCTCCGGCATTAGACTACTGAGGAACCTACGCTGGAGATTATGCTGAAGAATGCCCAGAGATCGTTTTCTTAGCGAAACAAGTTTTCACGTGCGTTACGCGGAAACGGACAGCATGGGCGTCGTGCACCATGCGGTTTATCTGGTATGGTTTGAAGAAGGGCGCAGCCAATACATCCGCGACCAGGGCTGGAGTTATGCTGACATTGAGAAATCTGGCTACTTCTTGGCAGCGGGGGAGCTTAAAGCCAAGTACCGCCGAGCCACACGCTATGATCAGCGCGTCACAGTCAAGACTTGGATAGAAGGTTTCAAGAGCCGCGCGATGACCTTCGCCTGCGAGGTTGTTGAGGCGGAAAGCGGTGCGGTCTTCTTCGAAGCGACGCTCAAGCTGATTTGTTTGAACGCCGCCGGCGACGTCACGCGGATGCCAGCCGCCTGGATGGCTTGGCTCTCTCCTTAGCTTGATGAATGGGAGAGGCGCTGCTGGCTGGGTCTTCGCCTGCAGGCAGCACGAGTGGCGCCCCTACGACTCAGCACAAGCAAGCCTTATATCAGTAATTCACCACTCCCATGACTGCGAAACTTATGAACAGGCTAAGATTTAAGTTATACTCAAGCCAAACTGCAAATTCCCTTTGATTATTGGAGCGCTGGCGATGGTAACTTATGCTGAGAGACCCTGGCTGAAGAGCTACGATGTTGGCATGCCGACATCAGTCGAGATTCCGGAGGTACCGCTGCATCAGCTTTTGAAAGACACGCGCGTCCGCAGCCCGCACAATACGGCATTGATTACGCCAGCGAACCTCCCGTTGATCGGGCGTATCAGCCAGTCGATCACCTACGAAGAGTTGGACCGGATGTCTGATGCGCTTGCCGCCGCTCTCGTCGATATGGGGCTGAAAAAGAGCGATCGCGTCGCCATCGTCATGCCCAATTCAGTCGCCTTTGTCGTCAGCTTCTACGGCATCTTGAAAGCGGGCGGGGTAGTCGCGGCGACCAACCCGACCTACCCGGCCGAGAAAATGGCGCATCAGATAGATGATTGCGGCGCCGAAATCGTGTTGACAATGACGCTGTTTTACCACCTGGTGAAGGAGATTCAGCCACGCACGAAAGTCAAGACGGTGATAGCCGCCAATATCAAAGAGTATTTGCCGCCTTTGGCCAAGTTCCTGTTCACGATTGCCAAAGAAAAGAAAGAGGGGCATTACCTCAAGGCTGTGCAAACGGGCGATCATTGGTTTCAAGATTTGCTGAGCCGGTACGATGGCAAGCAGGCGAATGTGACGATACAGCCGGATGACCTGGCGATTTTCCAATACACCGGCGGTACGACCGGCCTTGCCAAGGCGGCCATGTCCAAGCATCGAGCGTTGGTGGCAAACATGCTGCAGACGGAAGGATTCCTGGATCTCTTGGATAGCCCGGCCGATTCACATGTATTCTTGGGGGCGATTCCATTCTTTCACGTATATGGTTTGGTCGTGGTCGTTAGCACCAGCGTCTATCGTGGCTGCAAGATCGTGCTTGTGCCAAATCCGCGCGATATTGATGATGTATTAGGCAATATTGAGACCTTTCAAACGACGCTGTTTCCTGGCGTGCCGGCTCTTTACAACGCGATCAATAATCACCCGCAAGTGCAAAGCGGTGACATTGACCTGAGCGCTTTGCAGCTCTGCTTGAGCGGGTCAGCGCCATTGCCAGAAGCGACCAAGACAGCGTTTGAGCGTTTTTCCGGTGGCTCGGTGCGCGAAGGCTTCGGCATGAGCGAAGCGCCGACAGCCACCCATGTCAATCCTATCTATAAAGAGAATCGGCCTGGTTCGATCGGCTTGCCGCTGCCGGAGATGGATATGCGCATCGTCAGCTTGGAAGACGGCGAGGCAGATGTGGCTGTCGGCGAAGTTGGCGAACTTGTGATGGCGGGACCCAATTTGATGGCTGGTTATCACGGCATGCTCGAAGAAACGCGGAATGTGCTGCGCGAGAAGGATGGCAAGCGCTGGCTCTATACTGGTGATATTGCGCGCATGGATGAAGATGGCTATTTCTACATTGTTGATCGCAAAAAAGATATGGCTCTCATAGGCGGCTACAATGTGTATCCAACGGCAGTGGAGAACGCGATCGCTTCACATGAGGCGGTTCTGGAAGTTGGGGTGGCTGCGATACCGCATCCGGAGCGCAAAGGGCAGGAAGCGCTGAAAGCCTGGATCGTCTTAAAGCCCGGCGCGGCGCTGGCGGCGGATGAAGTTATAACCTTCTTGGGCGACAAGTTAGCGCCGTATGAGATTCCGCGGCGCATTGATTTCATTGAAGAGCTGCCTAAAACGACTGTCGGAAAAACGCTAAGACGGGAATTGGCGCGCCTGGAGCAAGCGAGCAACTGATGGCGCCGCCTGGCTGATTAATAAGCGCGAACCGATTCCGCCAGCGCTTCAGCAGACAGTACAGCCTAGAGACAAAATACTATTGCGGGGCTTCATTCAGACGCCCCTGGCAGGACTCGAACCTGCGACCAACGGTTTAGAAGACCGGTGCTCTGTCCACTGAGCTACAGAGGCAACAGTGGCGATTGTATGGCTGGCGCCGCGCGCTGTCAATGCTGCGCGCCCGCTATTGCCTGCGGCTGCGGATTGTCTCAAAGCTAACGCTGCTGTATAATTTAAGTGCTCAAATCAGTCGCTCTGATGCTCGGATTTTAGCCCGATTGGCGGAGCTAAGACTAGCGAATTGCAGGGCAAGTGATTGCGGCACATTGGCAGGGTCGTCAGGAGAAAAGATGGCAAAGGATCGCGAGCTGATCGCTCGGCAAGAGCGAGAGTACGGTGCCAGCAATATCCAGAAACTGGAACCGCGTGAGCACATTCGGCGGCGTCCCGGGATGTACGTCGGCGGTACCGATCAGCGCGCGCTGCATCATCTTATCTATGAAGTGGTGGATAACTCCATCGACGAAGCCTTGGCTGGGCGCTGCGATCATATTGCTGTGACGCTGCATGAGGACGGCGCCGCAACGATACGCGACAATGGCGTCGGCATCCCGGTGGATACACATGAGAGCGGCAAGTCGGCGCTCGAGCTGGTGATGACCGAAGTTGGCTCAGGCGGAAAGTTTGATAACGAGGCTTACAAAGTCAGCGGCGGCTTGCATGGCGTCGGCGTCTCGGCTGTGAACGCGCTTTCGAAGACCTTGACAGCGACCATCTTCCGCAATGGCCATGTTTGGCGTCAATCATACGAAGCGGGTATACCAACGGGTGAAGTCCGGAAGCTGCGCGAACTAAAAGACAGCGAAGAGACGGGCACGGTAATCACCTTCGTCCCTGATTTTACCGTGCTTGAGAAGAATGAATTCAATTTCACTACCTTGATGACCAGATTCCGCGAGATGGCTTTTGTTACTCGCAAGGTCACGATCAGCTTGCGCGATGAGCGGGTGAAGCCGATTCCGCGCGTGATGACCTTTTATTTCGATGGCGGCTTGCGTTCCTTTGTGCGCTATATGAATCGCAGCCGCAGAGCCATTCACAATATCATTCACGTCGAGCGGGAAATCGAATCTCGCGACCGAAATGACAGCCCCTACCGCATCGGCGTCGAAGTCGCTTTCCAGTATGCTGACGTGGCGAGCACAACTGAGCTGGCTTTCACCAACACCATCAATACGCCAGACGGTGGCACCCACATCACTGGGCTGCGCTCGGCGATTACCAGCGTGATCAACCGTTATGCCAAAAAAGAGGGACTGCTGAAGGACAAAGATAGCAATTTTTCGGGCCATGATACGTTGGAAGGTTTGACCGCCATCGTCAGCGTTAAGCACCCCGACCCACAATTTGAAAGCCAGACCAAGGTCAAGCTGCTCAATCCGGAGGTCCAGGGCGCCGTATCGCAGGCGGTGGCCGAAGCCTTCAGCGAATTCCTCGAGATGAATAAGAGTGAAGCGAAGCGCATCGTCGGCAAATGCATGACTAGCAAGCGCGCCCGAGAAGCAGCGAAAAAGGCGCGCGATCTTGTGCGCAGCGGACCTAGCCTGCTGGAAAGCAGCACCTTGCCGGGCAAATTGGCTGACTGCTCCGAGCGGGGCGATAACGCTGAGATTTATATCGTCGAGGGTGACTCAGCCGGCGGCAGCGCCAAGCAGGGGCGCGACCGGCATTTCCAGGCGATTCTGCCATTGCGCGGCAAAATCCTGAATACGGAGCGGGCGCGGATCGACAAAATCCTAGACAACAACGAAATCAAAGCCCTGATATCGGCTTTAGGCACGGGCATCCATGACGAATTGGCGGTCGACAAGCTGCGCTACGGCAAGGTCATCATCATGACTGACGCGGATGTGGACGGCAGTCATATTCGTACGCTGCTCTTGACCTTTTTCTTTCGACACATGAAGGAGATCGTGCAGAAGGGACATCTCTACATTGCCCAGCCGCCGATTTTCTTGTTGAAGAATGGCAAGCAAACGGAATGGGTCCACCCGGAGCGGGGCGAAGCTGAAGACGATTCCTTCAAGCGAGGGATGAAGCGCTTCAAAAACCCGGACAAGGTCACCGTCCAGCGCTACAAAGGTTTGGGCGAAATGAATCCGGATCAGCTTTGGGAAACGACTATGAATCCCGAAGAGCGAACGCTGCTGCAAGTGACGATTGAAGACGCCTCCGAAGCCGAAAAAACCTTCGATATGCTGATGGGCGCCAGCGTACCGCCACGCCGCCGCTTCATCCAGTCGCATGCCAAGCAAGTGCGCAACCTGGATATTTGAGCCTGCAACTGAACCTTATAACTTATAAGCCAGAAGTCTTAGCGTCCTCTTCCGTCCAGCCGCGCGCTGCCTGGGCGGCCGATTCTCGCTCTGCCTGTTGAAGCGGAGCGCGTTCGACGACCGCGTGGAGCAGGGCGAAGACGAAGCTGCCCAGCCCAAGCCCAATGACGATGAACAAGATAGGGTGCCAGGTTAGGCCCGCGAAGGCAATCGCGTCGGGCTGCAGCAGCAATACGCTAAGGCAGACCGTGGGCAAGATCGCGACGAAGCACATGCCCGATAGCATGTTAAGCAAGTGCGAAAGCGCCCCTCCGTGAATCGCCTTGCTCGCCCTGGAGCGCCGATGAACCAGCAGCCCCAGCCGCAGAACTAGCGCGACCAAGGCAATCAATGCCAGCTGCTTGATTGTTGTGGGATCCATTTGCGTTTGATGCCTTGGCGCGGCGCCTAGAACAGAGTGTAAATGAACGGGCTGAGCGGGCTAGAAGAGCCAAGCACGATCAAGAGCGCGAAGACCATCAACGTGATGACCATCGGCAGCAGCCAATACAGTTTGCGCTTCCAGAGGAAGGCGAGCAGCTCGCCCAGCACACCCATGCGCATGAAAAAGTCTTGCAATGCGCTTGGTGAATTATCGTCGCGTTCCGCCTTTGTCGCCATGGTGTCTCCCTAGCAAGCACTAATGTTAGCTGGACTTCCGTACGATATGCGAGCCAAGCACAAGCATGTCGATGTCGCTGTTGCGGAAGGTATTGTAGGCTTGACGCGGCGTGTTGACAATAGGCTCGCCCCTAAGATTGAATGAGGTATTGAGCACGATTGGCACGCCAGTCGCTTCGCCAAATTGCTGGACAATGTCGTAATATCTAGTATTGGTCTCGCGGTCGATGGATTGCAAGCGTCCCGTGCCTTCGTGATTGACGGCGTGGATTTCGCTCTGCTTATCTTCCTTGATAGGCGCCACCATCAGCATGTAGCGCGGCGTGTCATGCTCGGAGACCTGCGGATAATCAAAGTAATCAGGGGCGCGCTCCCGCAGTACAACCGGCGCAAAGGGGCGAAACGGCTCGCGGAATTTGATCTTCGTATTAACGATCTCTTTCATATCGACGCCGCGCGGGTCGGCGAGGATGCTGCGGTTGCCCAAAGCCCGCGGTCCCCATTCAAAGCGACCCTGGTGAAAGCCGATGACTTGCTGGCTCGTCAGGGCGTCTACGATCGTTTCCGTGAGTTTGCTTTCATCGGCATAGGTTTCGTATTTGAGGTTTTCCCCATCCAGGAAGGCGCGGCACTCGGCGTCGGAATAGCTGCGGCCGAAATAGGCGTGCTTCTGCACCCATTTTCGCGGCTTGCCCAGCAGCGTGTGCCAAGCCCACAAAGCCGCGCCAAGCGCGCCGCCATCATCGCCGGCCGCTGGCTGGATCCACAGTTCATCAAAGGGGGTTTCATTCAGAATGCGCCAATTCGCTTTGGTGTTCAGCGCCACGCCACCAGCCATGACCAGCTTGCTCATGCCAGTCCGCTGGTGCAGATGATTTGCGATTTTTATTAGCGTATCTTCGGTGAATTGCTGAATGCTGGCGGCGACATCGGCGTAATATTGATTAGCCTTCATCGCCGCCCGCTCGGCTGATCGTTCCGGGTTGGTACGCATCGTGAAGAACTCAGATTCGTCATCGCGCTTCTCACCAAAGAGTTCGAGGAATCTGCCGCTATAGCTCCGCGTTGTGGATCGATGGAAATCGAAGTAGTCCATATCGAGCTGGAAGGCGCCGCTGTTAGTATCGGCGGCTACGACCTTCGCAATCTTATCCATATAGCGCGGCGAGCCATAAGGGCTCATGCCCATCACTTTGTATTCGCCATTGTTGACGCGGAAGCCCAGCCAGGCGGTAAAGGTGGAATAGAGCAAGCCCAGCGAATGGGGAAAACGCTGCTCTTCGAAAAGCTCGATTGTAGGCGGCGCGTCTTCTATTTCACCAAGCGCGCTCTTGCCGCTGCCCAAGGTCGTCGTCGTCCATTCGCCAACGCCGTCAACGGTCATGATAGCGGCGTCTTTGAAGGGGCAGGCGAAGAAAGCGCTGGCGGCGTGGCTCATGTGATGATCGCAAAAGAGGATCTTGTCATTGGGAAGGCCCAGCCCGCGCGCGATGTGGCTGCGCACCCAGAGCTTGTCGCTCAGCCAAGTCATCATCGATTCGCGCCAGAGCCCCGAGGAACGCGGGAAGGTATTCAGTGTCGTTTGCAAGATGCGCTCGAACTTCTGCAGCGGCTTCTCATAAAAGACGATGTACTCCAGGTCACGCGCCGATATACCCGCCTGCCGCAGGCAGAATTCAGCCGCCAGCTGGGGAAAACTGCTGTCATGTTTCACCCGCGAGAAACGTTCTTCCATCGCCGCGGCGATCAACTCGCCATCGTGAATCAGAGCGGCTGCCGAATCATGATAAAAGGCTGATATGCCCAGAATATACATCCCTAGCCTTGTTCTCTCGCCGAGGCAATATCGCTTGGCAGCGGCTCGCGCTCAGCCCACTCCACAGCGCCTTTCCGCTTGCGCAGCGGATCCATGAAGATGGCTGATAGCAAGCCGAAGGGAACCATGATGGTGAAGTAGAAAGCGGTCGCGATGAAGCGCCCATTGATGTCGGCGACAATTGCCGAATTGACGCTGAACCTATCCCAGGCGATCTTGGTGAGGCTTTTCAATCGCTTACTCCCATGCCCAAGCGCTTGGTCTTTGCGCCTATCAGCTGAACCCTTCGGATCACTTTTCTAGGTTAGACCGATTTAGAAAGTCGAGCAAGGCGTTTCGGGCGATATTGTGCCCCACTTGATTCCAATGCGTGTCCGCGAAGAAATACGGCGCAAAGCCAGCCTCAATCGCTTCAGCCAGCGGTTCTGTCAAATCCAAAAACGCGATGCCAATTTCAGCCGCCAACTCTCGCATGATGTCGCGCTGGGCAGACAAGTTTGCGTCAATCAGCGCCAGGCTGCTCAGCTCGTCATTACGCGCTTCGGCGGCTATGATCCGCTCTTTGCTCTCAGCGCCCAGATAGCGCCAATACATTTCGGCTTTCTGCGGGATGTACATCAAAATGAGCTGGGCATCGATCGCTTCCAAGGCGGAGGCCATCTCGCTGATGCTCGTTCTGGTGAGCCGCAGTTTTTCGCTCGCTAGCAAAGATGCTTTATCCGCGCCAAGCAGTGGCAGGAACTCGCGGTAAAAGGCGACTGGAGTCGGCGGATTCGTCTGCGCGGCGGCGGGATAATGGCAGTCAGTTGTGGCAGCTGAGGCTGTGAGTTCGCCGAGGTACTGCAGCAGGCGAAAGACAACCGAGTAATCGAGCGGCTGCTTGTCGCGGTGGGTAATGTCTTGCCGGGTTGCGCCAGCGCGCTGCATATCCGCGAAGAACTGCGTGTCGTTCAAATCGTTGCCAGCGAAATAGGCAAGCAGCACCGTTGCCGGCTGCCGCGGCAAAGCGAAGGCTTCGAAGAGCCGCTGCTGTTCAAGCGTGCCCGTGCCTGGCACAGCCAGCACCAGCATCGATTCGGAGATGCCTTGCCAATATGGCTGCTGAATCAACTCGGCATCCGTGAATGAATCCCCGATGATGACCAGCTCAAGCGCTTCTGGCCAGGGTTCCACATTGCGGAAACCGTGCCCATCCCGCTTAAAGGACACCTGATATGGCGCCAAGGGCTGCGCGTCTGTCCTTGAGATGCAGCTTAGCTTATACAGATCTCCAGAATGCTGGGTAACGTCATAGGCGACGAGCTGCCACGCGGGGTATTCGTAGGCGCCATGCTCCGTCGCCAAGCGATAACCGAGCCGTTCCAAGTATTGTGGCATCGGACTGATGAGATCGCGCGGCAAGCGAGGGAAGGCAAGCTGGAGCGCAATTTCCAATGCTAGCACCGTAATGAGCAAGAGCAGCAAAGCCCTAATAGATACAACCGCAATGTCTCTCAAGGCAATCGCCCCGGCGCTTGATTATCGTCTATGGCTGCGAGTATACATGGCTAGCGTCAACAGTCTATGATGCGAAGACTGCCTATCGCTTTGCATCAGTTGCTTGAGAATGGACCGATATTGAAATCCTTATCGGGCGGAGACAATCTGATCGGCAGCAGAAGCGTCTCCAGACGGTAGATGTCGACCAAAGTATAGAGGAGGCGCGACAAACTCCGCATCGCGAGCAGCTTCTGCTTTTGAACATTGTCCGCCTGCAGCAGGATGGACGCGATTTGCCCTATCGCCCGCGGACCATGTGGGATTTGCTCGGGGTCAAAGCCGGCCTCTTCCGACGCCGATAGCGTCTCCAAATAACGAATCACCAAGGGACGCAGCAGCCTGCTATAACGCTGAATACGCTCAGGCTGATCTTCGACTGGTAAGAAAAACTCTACCTCGGCAAGCAAAAAAGGCTGGCTGCGATCGATGCTTTTAATTCTGAAGCGCCTTTGACCAACCGTAGATATATTCAGCCGGCCAAGCGGCAAGCGCTGAACTTCACTGATGGCGGCGGTACAGCCAACTGAGTAAGGAATCGCGGCTGCCCCCAGCGCTTCCTGCCCATCTCGGATGAGCACGACGCCAAATCGCCGATCGGCTTCAATACAGTGCTTGATCATGAGCTGGTAGCGCTCTTCAAAGATATGCAGCTGGAGCGTCATACCGGGAAACAGCACCGTATTCAGTGGAAACAGCGGCAAAGATGCAGTCAAGGCAAATCACTACCTGTACAACTACCTAATAGAAAGTTGATCCGATGATGCCCGGGGACCGCGCCAGCTGCGCGATTGGATGATCCAGGAATTCGAAAGCGCATGAGCCAATGCCTAACGATTGACCTGATTCTCATCAAGAAGCAATCGACGCAGCACCTTGCCGATAAAGGAGCGCGGCAGCGATTGTCGGAATTCTATTTCCCAAGGCACGGCATATTCTTCCAGACGCCGTTGGCATAGCTCGAGCAATTCTTCTTTCGACAGGCTGCTATTCGGGCGGGGCACGACGAAAGCCTTTATCTTTTGGCTGCCGGCTTCAATGCCCAGGCCGACCACCGCTGCCTCAAGGACTTTGTTGTGCTCATATAATACCTCTTCAACATCACGCGGGTAGACGCTGAAATCGCCGGTGAAGATCGTATCCCGTTTGCGGCTGATGATCTTGAAGTAGCCCTCGTCATCCATCACAGCGACATCGCCTGTGTGCAGCCAGCCGTCGCGCAAGACGGTCTCGTCGTGGCTGCTGGCCTGCCAGTAGCCGCTCATAACCTGCGGACCTTTCACCAGCAGCTCGCCGATTTGCCCAATGGCTTGATCGGCACCGCTGAGAAGATCGATAATCTTGGCGTCGGTATTGGGCAATGGGATGCCGATAGAGCCCACCTTTCGCAAACCATAAAGTGGATTCGAATGCGTGACCGGACCCGCTTCGGTCAAGCCATAACCTTCGACGAGACGCCCACGCGTGAGTTTTTCGAAAGCCTCTTGCACTTCAACGGGCAAGGGCGCCGCGCCGCTAATGCAGGCTTTGATGGATGACAGGCCATAGCTTCGCACATTTTCCGCCTGATTAATGAGCGTGAACATGGAGGGCACGCCGGGGAACAGCGTCGGCTTATAACGTCGAATCTGTTCCAGGACCTGCTGCCGCTCAAAGACCGAGATGACCACGATTTTCGCCGCCATCAAGATGGGGAGGTTCATGGCTGCGGTCATGCCATAGCTATGCTCAAAGGGCACAACCGCCATCACGACTTCCTTGCCATATTCGATTTCGGGCAGCCAGTGGCGGGTCTGCAGCGTGTTGGCTACCAGATTGCGATGAGTCAAGCAGACGCCGCGGGGTTTGCCGGTTGTGCCACTGGTATAAGAGATGACTGCCAGGTCGGTATGCGGCACCTCAATGGCGGGCGGGTAGGAGTTCTGCTCGGACATAAGCTCGGACATGCGGCGCCCGATGCGCGCGGCGAGGGCGTCGTCCTCGGCGGTGGCTTGTTTATGCCGCCCAAAGGCTGCTTTGCTGGTCGTAACTTGTTTGCCGATACCAGTGAATATCAATGTTTCTGTGCCAGCCTGTCTCTGCAGCAATTGCGCCAGCCGGCTGAAGGCGCTAAGGGTGACGAGGGCTTTCGCGCCCGTTTCGCGCGCATGGCTGACGATCAGCTCGGCGCTGGCATCGGGGTTCGACAAAACAACCACCGCGCCAATTTTCAGGATCGCATAATAGGCGATGATGAATTGTGGCGTATTTGGCAAGACAATCTGAACGCGATCGCCCGCCTGCAGGCTAAGCTCAAGCAATCCATGCGCGAACTGATTAACCCTGGCCTCCAGCTCGCGATAGCTCATCGTCTTGCCGTAAAAGACGGTTGCCGTCCGCCGCGGCGCCCAATCGGCCGCGCTCTCCAAAAAACGGAAGAGCGGCTGATGCGGTATGGGAATCGTATGCGGGGTATCTTGATGGTAATGGCTCAGCCAGGGGCGCCCCTTTGCCAGCGCGTCCACCGCCGTTACCGAGCGCCAACTGCTCCGCTTTGAGATCTCGACGAAGCGTTCAATCGCGCGGTTTACGGCTTCGTGACGCTCTAGTTGGACCTTGTGTTTGGCTGAGCCAACATCATGGACTTGAGCGCCGGGGATCAATTTCGCGACATCGTCATATACATAGCGGGGAAAGTAATTGTCGCGCTCGCCGGTGATGACAAGGGTCTCATTTTGGATATCGCGCAGCTTGGGCCAGGCTTGCCAGCCATACAAATTATTCTGAAACAGTGCCTTGAGCGCATGGTACTCCGCATCCCAGCGGCGGCGGTAGCGCCAGAATGGCAGAATAAAATGCACCGGAATGCGAAACAGCAGCGCGGCTAGCTTCGGCAGGGGATACTCGCCAGCGCTGGCGACCAGCACCAGCTTAGCAATGCGTTCGGGATAGGCGCTTGCGAATTCAAGGCAGATGGCGCCGCCAAAGGAATGACCGACAAGGACAAATCGCTCGGGCAGGTTCAAAGTCTCGACTATATCAAGCATATCCTGAACCAGTTCCGGCATCGAGTATTGGCTGTGGGGGGCGTCGCTTTGCCCGTGGCCCCGCAAATCAGGGGCGATAACACGGTATTGATTGGCGAAATGCGCCAGCTGCCACTCCCACGATTCAGCCACACCGGCGAAACCATGCTGGAAAAATAGGGTCTTTTCGACATCTTGCGGCCAAAGATCAATGACGCTAAGATTCGCGCCAGTGAAAGCCCGTATCGGCACTTTGACACGATACAGGTCCAAGTCCAATTGAAATACAGCGCGCTTCAGCCCGCGGATCCGCTTCTTCATTCGCGCCCAATATGCTAGCGGTGCAGCTGCCTTCACCCCATTATACCGAAGTCGGCGGGGCTAGTGAAAACTTTGGCGTTTGGGGAGTGGTGAATTATGAGATATGCAGGCCGATATTCTGTATTTGCATAACCTAGATGTAGGGGCGACACTTGTGTCGCCCACAGTTGCAGAAGCGGATTTTGGGCGATCCAAGGATCGCCCCTACGACTCAGCACAAGCAAGCCTTATATCAATGAAATTCACCACTCCCTGCGCTTGGGGCACCAAGGCCACTCACAGCTAAATTCGCAGACGAAAGCTATCAAGGGTAGAATTAAGCGCATGCGCTGAGCGTTTATTGGGAGCGGAACGAGATGTCGCCTTTGCGTAGTACCGCCTGGCTGGAGAAGCATTTGAATGACGCGGATATTCGCATCGTCGAGCTGCGCGGGAAGGTGCTCCCGCCGACTGAGCCGGCGCCGCATTATTTCACCGATCGGGCTGGTTATGATGAGGGGCACATCCCTAACGCGGTCTTCGTTGATTGGCAGGTCGATATAATTGAGCCTGGCTCGCCTTCAAACGATGTGGCAGGTCCTGAGCGCTTCGCCGCCTTGATGAGCGATCTCGGCATCAGCGAGGGCAGCACGGTGGTCATCTATGACAACGCCGCGAGCATGTTCGCTTGTCGGCTGCGCTGGGCGCTGCGATATTATGGGCATGAAAATGTCTTCGTCCTCGATGGCGGCTGGCACAAGTGGTGCGCGGAAGCAAGACCGGTAAGCACGGAGATTCCCAAAATTGACAAAGCCAGCTTTGTGCCGCGTGTCAACGCTGCGCTGAAAGCGACGCAGGAAGACATCCTGAGCGGCCTCAAAACTGCTGCGCTGCAGCTGGTTGATGTGCGCTCGCCGGCGGAATTCGCGGGCGAGGCTTCACGCGCGCAGTATGGCGGGCACATTCCGTCCGCGGTCAGCCTGCCAAGAAAAACCATGCTTGCCGACGATATGACCTTGAAATCGCCCGCTGCCCTGCGAGAATGTTTCGCCGAGAACGGAGTCGCGCTTGATGCGGCTGAGACGGTGATTTACTGCAATTCGGGCGTCTCCGCTGCTTATGGCATGCTGGCGCTGGAAATCGCTGGCGCGCGGAACTTGCGCCTCTATGATGGCTCGTGGAAAGAATGGGGCAATGATCCAAAGACCCCGAAAGCAAAAGGCAGCTAGCAGCCTCCGATTGCAGGGCGGCGATGCGCCTAAGTAAGAATCGGGAGGCTGTCTGTGTCACTAGGTTGGCAGGGCAGAGACGGCGAATGCGGGAATGAAGGAATTGCGTGGAAGTTAGAGCCTATCGAGACGAATCCGCTTTTGCGGAATTGAAATCGCAGTGGAATGAGCTACTGGCGCGCGCGCCGATAAATCACGTTTTCTATACCTGGGAGTGGCAAAGCGCCTGGTGGCATGCCTACGAACCAGGTGAGCTCTGGATACTGACCTGTATGGATGAGGGTGTCGCCAAAGGCATCGCGCCGCTATTTGTCTCCGAGTCTGAGCGGGGGCGGACGGTCCAGATTATCGGCTGCGTCGATGTTACCGATTATTTGGATTTCATTGTAGACGAAGCGCAAATAGCTGGCGTTCTTGCTGCCTTCAGCGATTATTTCTTGGCGCATCGAGACGAATACGATCGGCTTGATTTCTGCAATATCCCCTTCGATTCGCCGACCCGGCGTCTTCTGCCGGCAATGCTTGAAAGCCGTGGCTTCAACACAATTGTTGAGCAGCAGGAGGTTTGCCCAGTCATCGAGCTGCCGGCGAATTGGGGCGGCTATCTCAGCTTGCTGCACAAGAAGCAGCGTCATGAAGTAAGGCGCAAGCTGCGGCGGATTCAAGGCAGCGCAGAATCGATCGACTGGTACATCGTCAATAGCCAGCATGACTTGGGCGAAGAAGTCGCGCAGTTTCTGCGCCTCATGGCAGCCAGCGATCCAGAAAAAGCGCGTTTCCTGCAAGATGAAGGCAACTTGCGCTTCTTTCATTCAATCGTGCCGCTGCTGCAAGAACGCGGCTGGCTGCAGTTGAATTTCCTGACCATCGGCGCCGCGCGGGCGGCCGCTTATATCAATTTCGTATATGGCGACCGGGTTATGGTTTACAACTCCGGGCATGCGCATGAAGACTACGCTGATTTAAGCCCGGGCATTGTGCTGCTGGCTTATAACATCCGCCACGCTATCGAACAGGGATACGCATATTATGACTTTCTGCGCGGTGATGAGCCTTATAAATACCGTATGGGCGGCCGCGACGCGGCTGTGATGAATATCCGCGCCTGTTAGACATTCTGCCTCGCATAGCGGAGCGCAAATGCCAATTCAACGGATTGCATTGCTGAGCGTGCACGCCAGCCCGCTAGCGCCCATGGGCGGCGCCAAGACCGGCGGTATGAATGTCTACGTTCACGAGCTATCGCGCGAGTTGGGGCGGCAAGGCATCCTGGTCGACATCTTTACCAGGCGCGCCTCCCCGCTTGAAAAGACCATCAACGAGTCGATAGGCGAAAATGTACGCGTGATTGTGCTGCAGGCTGGTCCCCCGCAGCCTTTAGCGCCGGCCGAGCAGTATGAGCATCTGTCTGAATTCACCGCCAACTTGATCGCTTTCGCGACCCGGCACAACTTGCGCTATGACATCATTTACAGTCATTACTGGCTGAGCGGCTGGGTGGCAGCCAAGCTAAAAGAAGCCTGGGGCATTTGCTTTGCGCACATGTTTCATACGCTTGGGCATATGAAAAAGCGCATCGAAATCAAAGCCTTCTATCAGCCTGACCGCCGCATCAGGACGGAGATGAGCATCCTTCAATGGGCGGACCAGGTGGTGGCAGCGACGCCGGCCGAGCAAGCTCAGCTGCGCTGGCTCTACCGAGCGAAGCGCAAGCAGATTGTTGTGATACCGCCCGGCGTAAACACTGAACGATTCAGCAAATTAAGCTCCCGCGATGACGCGCGCGCTAAGCTGGGCATCAATCTGGAAAGCAATCTGCTGCTTTTTGTAGGGCGCATTGAGCCGCTCAAGGCGGTCGATACCATTCTTGAGGCGCTTCATGTGCTGCGCGAGCGGGCGCCGACGCTGCTGCGCAAGCTCTGCTTTATGATCGTCGGCGGCGACCCAAATAGCAGCCGCGACCTTGAAATAAAGCGCCTGCAAGACCTCAGCGTGAAGTTTGGCATCAATCAATTAGTCAGCTTTGTCGGCGCGAAAGAACAGACCGAGCTCCCGCTGTATTATGCGGCGGCGACCGCGGTCATCATGCCCTCCGATTACGAGTCTTTTGGCATGGTTGCCTTGGAAGCCATGTCCTCCGGCACACCAGTCATCGCGTCGCAGGTGGGTGGTTTGCAATTCTTAGTGCGGGATCGGGAGACGGGCCTGCACATTCCAGCGCGGGAGCCAATCCCGCTGGCCGATTGCATCATCGAATTGTTGACCGATGCGCCCAGAACCAGAGATATGGGCTTGGCCGCCTCTCGCATCGCGCAAGAATACGCCTGGGCGCGCATCGCCGAACGCTTGCTGCAAGTCTTTGAAGATGTCGCTAGCCGAAAGCTTAAGCGGACTTAGCCGCCGTAGGCATTTGGTATGTCGTCGACATCAGCCTCTATATAGGGCATGTCCAACATATAATCGAGGGCATCAGCCTCGGAGAGAGCCGTCTGCCCCTTGTGATAGAGCGTATTGTTGAAGCCATCATAACGATAGCGGCGGTTGACCCAACCGTGCAGATTGTGCTGAAAAAGAACGTGAAACTGGATTGACTCGTCTTCGGCGAGGATATCTTCTCGCAGCAGCCAGACGGGCGCGTACTGTTCCAAGTGAGGGCGCGCTTTTGCGTCGCGCATTTCTTTCAATCGGTCCACTGTCGTCATCGAGAAATCCGCCCCTTGTCGCCACCATTTTGACGGGCTCATTGTAGCTTATGGGGCATGGTCCAGCAAGCGGCGCTTGATCGGGCAGCGGCGATTTTGGTGGATATAGGAGTTTGTAAAAGCTCCGACTCAGGATTTGCTAGCAATGCCCCCTCCATGATTCATCGGGGTCGCGTAGACACTGACCCGCCGACACAGGCGGTCGAGCTGGGGTTTGATGCGATTGCTATGCCGAGAACTAGCATCCACTTCCAAATGGTGGAAGTTCTATTAAACTAGGCGCGATATACGAGCAGACCTGTTGGAGATTTGCGATGGCTACAACTGATTTGGCAAGAGTGGTGCTGGCATACAGCGGCGGGTTGGATACGTCGGTAATCGTCCCCTGGCTCAAGAACAGTTACGGCTGCGAGGTCATATGCTTCTGCGCCGACCTGGGCCAAGAAGAAGAGCTGGAAGGGCTAGAGGAGAAGGCTTTGGCGTCGGGCGCTTCAAAGCTGTACATCCGCGACTTGCGCGAGGAATTCTTGACTGATTTCGTCTATCCAACCTTGCGAGCAGGCGCCGTCTATGAGCGGGAGTACCTGCTCGGCACCTCGTTTGCGCGCCCATTGATCGCCAAGCACCTGGTCGAGATCGCCGAACTTGAAAAGGCAGACGCCGTCGCCCATGGCTGCACTGGCAAAGGCAATGACCAAGTCCGCTTTGAAGTATCGACCATGGCGCTGAACCCGAAGCTGAAGACGATCGCGCCTTGGCGCGAATGGGATATCCGCAGCCGTGAAGACGCGCTGGCTTACGCCGAAGAATTTCGAGTGCCTGTGTCCCATTCTGAAAAAGATATCTACAGCCGCGACCGCAATATCTTTCACCTCTCGCATGAAGGCGGGCTGCTGGAGAACCCATGGAATGAGCCGGAAAGCTCGATGTTCCAATTGTCAGTTGAACCGGAGCGGGCGCCGGATGAAGCCGAATACATCGAGATTGCTTTTCAGCAGGGCAATCCTATCAGCCTGAATGGGCAAGCAATGAGCGCTGTCGAGCTATTTGTGAGCCTCAACCGTCTCGGTGGCAAGCATGGCATCGGCCGGATTGATATCGTGGAGAATCGGCTGGTGGGCATGAAGAGCCGCGGCGTATACGAGACGCCGGCCGGAACCATCATTCATCGCGCGCATCAATTGCTTGAGAGCATCTGCCTCGACAAGCATACGATGCAATACAAAGACACAATCGCCACCAAGTATGCCGAGCTGGTTTACAACGGCATGTGGTACAGCAAGCTGCGCGAGGCGCTTGATGGCTTCGTTGAGGTTACGCAGCAAACGGTGACTGGCACAGTACGGCTGAAGCTGTACAAGGGCAATATCATCGTAGCTGGGCGCAAGAGCCCATACAGCCTGTACCGTGAAGATTACGCCTCCTTCGGCGAAGAGGACGTCTACAATCAGCAAGATGCAGCCGGCTTCATACAGCTCTTCGGTTTGCCAATCAAAGTTGAGGCGATGCTGCAGATGGAGGGCGGCGGCATGACCGAGTACATGCGCCCCGATTACAGCAAGTTCAAGCGCGACTGAGCCGCACAGTTCGAAAGGAGTAACCGATGAGCCTCTGGGGCGGGCGCTTCAGTGAGCCGAGCGACGACGAGCTCCGCCAGCTGAATGACAGCATTGCATTTGACCAGGCGCTTTACCGTGAAGACATCGAAGGCAGCCAGGTTTACGCGCGCGCGCTGGCGGAGGCGGGCGTGATTAGGGCTGAGGAGCGCGACAGGATCGTCAACGGTTTGGGGCAGGTCAAGCAGGAGTTTGATGCCGGCTGCTTTGAACTGGCGGACGGCGATGAGGATATCCATACCGCGGTCGAGCGGCGGCTGATTGAGCTGGTGGGCGATGTGGGTGGCAAACTGCATACCGGGCGCAGCCGGAATGACCAAGTCGCGACTGACTTCCGACTTTGGACGATGCGCGCTGCTGACAGGCTCTTTGACGAATTGCGTCAGTTGCAGGCGGCGCTCCTGTCAATTGCCGACGGACATATCAACACCCTGATGCCGGGATACACGCACATGCAGCCCGCCCAGCCAATCACCGCCGCGCACTGGCTGATGAGTTTCTTCTGGATGCTGGAGCGGGACCTGGACCGTCTGCGCGGGAGCCGAGCGCGGATGGCAGTCTGCCCTTTGGGTTCGGGCGCCTTGGCCGGCAACCCCTTCGCGATTGATCGACAGCGGATTGCGGCCGAGCTGGGTTTCAGCAGTCCCAGCGAAAACAGCCTCGATGCCGTCAGCGATCGCGATTTTGTCGCCGATATGCTGTATGTCATTTCAGTCTGCGCGATGCACCTGAGCCGCCTCGCCGAGGACATTCTGATTTACTCCAACGAAGCCTTCGGCTTCATCACCCTGGCTGACCGCTACAGCACCGGCTCGAGCCTAATGCCGCAGAAGCGCAATGCCGATCCGATGGAGCTGATGCGGGGCAAGACGGGCCGCCTCATCGGCAACTTGACCGGCTTTCTAACGACCCTCAAAGGATTGCCGAGCGGTTACAACAAAGATTTGCAAGAGGATAAAGAAGCGCTCTTTGATGCACTAGCGACGATGCACCAGCTTCTGCCGGTGCTTACAGCGACAATCGGCAGCCTAAACATCAACGTTGAAGCGATGCAAGCGGCGCTGACGGAAGACATGCTCGCTACGGACTTGGCCGATTATCTGACGCGGAAGGGAATGCCATTTCGTCAGTCCCATCACATCGTCGGAGCGGTCGTGCAAAAAGCCGCCGAGCGGGGCGAGCGTCTGTCACAGTTGCCGCCGTCTGTACTAAAGCGGATTTCAACGAATTTCGGCGCCGATGTGGCGGATGTCTTTGACTTCGCGCGCTCGGTGAATCAGCGAGACAGCTATGGCGGCGCGGCGCCAGCAGCGGTTAGGGCGCAGATAGCGCGGGCGAGAGCGATCTTGGACCTTTAATTGGGTACACTGCCTAGAATCGCCCTGATAATTTGTATGAAGATATGACTTAACTTTGGCTGGTTTCTAAGAAATTCCTTGACAGCAGTCGATTCATCGGTTAAGCTCCCCGCTGGTGCTTCGTTAGGAAGAAGCGTTTGATGCGCAACGTGTTAGCAGCGAAATTCAACATTATTATCGTCCTTGTCCTTGTCCTCGTGATTGTCAGTGGACTGTAATGGCTTGGGCGGGTTTCGCGCAAAAGGTAAAGCAACAAGAGCCTCCCAAGCCACGGGGGGCTTTTTTTTAGACGGGGCGACTAATGGAATGAGAGCGAAACTGAAGCTAGCGTTCTTGATTTGCGGAGAAGTTACTTTGAGGAAGCGTGCATGACGGCTGAATGGATTTGGCGCAACGGCGAGTTCGTAAAGTGGGACGAGGCGACGGTGCATGTCAGCGCCCATGCCTTGCATTACGGTTCGAGCGTATTCGAGGGCATTCGCGCCTACGATACGCCAGCGGGACCAGCGATTTTCCGGCTGCGGGAGCACAGCAAGCGATTGCTGCAGGGCGCGCGCATCATGCGGATTGAGCATGACAACGATGCCGATAGGCTGGATCGCGCGATTATTGAGACCGTGCGCAAGAATGGGCACAGCTCCTGCTATATCCGCCCGATTATCTATCGCGGCGCCGGCGCCCTTGGCTTGGAAGGAAGAAACCGCACCGCGGTCGACACCGTCATTTTTACGATGGAGTGGGGGCGCTACCTGGGCGCGGAAGCAATCGAACAAGGCGTCGATGTCCAGATCAGTTCATTCCGGCGGATGGCGCCTGATACGCACATGGCGCTGGTTAAGGCGGGCGGCAATTATGTCAACAGCCAATTCGTCAGCATGGAAGCGCATGACAACGGCTTCCAGGAAGGCATCGCCCTCGATGTCAATGGCTACGTCAGTGAGGGCGCGGGCGAGAATATCTTCGTCATTTTGGACGGGGTCGTCTATACGCCGGGTGCCTGGTCTTCCATTTTAATGGGCATCACGCGGGACAGCGCCCTGAGGCTCCTGGCTGACCAAGGCTTGGAGATACGCTTCCAGCCAGTAGCGCGCGAGATGCTCTACATGGCAGACGAGATATTCTTCACTGGCACTGCGGCTGAGGTCACGCCGGTCAAATCGGTCGATCGCATCTCGATTGGCGGCGGCGGTCGCGGACCCATCACGGAGGCGGTGCAGCGCGAATTCTTCGCCATTACCGCCGGTGAAGCGCCGGACAAATACGGCTGGTTGACGCGCGTCAACCCTTCCTGAGCGGTTTAATTTGCGGGCGAGTGGATGTGCCGGGAGGCGACAATGAAACTCAAAGGTTCGGAAATCATCATGGAAAGCTTGCTGCGCGAAGGCGTCGATGTCATGTTTGGTTATCCGGGTGGCGCGATTCTGCCCACCTATGACGCCATGAGCCAGTATGAAGACCGGCTGCATCACGTCCTCGTGCGGCACGAGCAGGGTGCCTCGCATATGGCTGACGGCTATGCCAGAGCGACCGGGAAAGTCGGCGTCTGCATCGCCACTAGCGGGCCCGGGGCGACCAACTTAGTCACGGGTTTGGCAACCGCGATGATGGATTCATCGGCTGTGGTAGCAATTACAGGACAGGTGCCGATTCCAGCGATTGGCTCGGATGCCTTTCAAGAGACCGATGTTACCGGCGTGACACTGCCCATAACCAAACACAATTACTTGGTGACCGATGTGCGCGACCTGGCATACACGGTCAAGGAAGCCTTTCATATCGCGCGCACGGGCCGCCCGGGTCCTGTATTGATTGATGTGCCCAAGGATGTGCAAATCGCCGAGTGCGAATTTGTCTGGCCCCAGGCGGACATCGAGCTGCCGGGCTATGACCCGCCCTGGTCGGCGCGGGAAAAAGACATTGAGGCGGCGCTGCAATTGATCGCCGAGGCGGAGCGCCCCATCATTCTGGCTGGGCACGGCATCATGATGTCCGGCGCGATGAACGAAGTGCGCGAATTGGCGGAGCGGGCGCAGATACCCGTCTCGCTGACGCTGTTGGGCAAGGGCGCAATGCCGGAGGATCACCCGCTGGTTATCGGCATGATGGGCATGCACGGCGAGGCTTCATCGAATCTGGCGATTCAAGAGGCGGATCTGCTGATTGCGCTAGGCATGCGCTTTGACGACCGCGTTACCGGCAACCTCAAGACCTACGCGCGGAATGCCAAGAAAATTCACATTGATATTGACCGCTCAGAAATCAACAAGAATGTCAAAGCGGATGTCGGCATCGCTGGCGATTTGAAGACGGTCTTGACGCAGCTCTTGCCGCAGCTTGAGGGCAAGTCGCATTCCAAGTGGATTGGGCAGATTCGGGATTGGCTCGAAGACTCCAGCGAACGGGATATCCTAAATTATGAAACGCCGGGCATCTTGCTGACGGCGCAGGTCCTCAACGATATATGGAAATATACAGGCGGCGACGCGATCACGGTAACCGATGTGGGCCAGCATCAAATGCTGGAAGCGCAGTATTATCCGCATCAGCGCCCAGCCACCCTGTTAACCAGCGGCGGGCTGGGCACGATGGGCTTTGGTTTCCCGGCGGCGATCGGGGCGAAATTCGGCAAACCTGATGAGGAGATCTGGGCGATCGTCGGCGACGGCGGTTTCCAGATGACACTCTGTGAGCTGGCGACGGCGGCGCAAGAAAACATCAATATCAACATCGCTATCATCAACAACAACTTCCTCGGCATGGTGCGGCAGTGGCAAGAGCTATTCTTCGAGAAGCGCTATCAAGCGACGCCGATGGTCAATCCGGATTTCTGCAAGCTGGCTGAGGCCTATGGCATCGCGAATCGCTATGTCGACAAGCGCGATGAAATCGAAGACGCGGTGCGCTTCGCACAGAGCATTGATGGGCCGACGCTGATAGAATTCGTGGTCGAAAAAGAAGAGATGGTTTACCCGATGGTGCCAGCCGGCGCCGACTTGCACGATATGAAACGCAGACCCAAGCCAGGAGATGCATAATGGCTGAGTTTAAGATCGACACCAAGGTGACTGTGGTCGCGCTGGTTGAGAACGAACCAGGCGTCCTGAATCGCATCGCCAGCATGTTTCGCCGGCGCGCCTTTAATATCGACAGCCTCACCGTCGGGCGCACGCACAAAGCGCATGTTTCGCGCATGACGATCCGGGTCGATGCGGAACCTGAATACGCGAAAAAGATCGCAGCCAACTTGCAGAAGCTGGTTAATGTTATTGATGTGCGCATCATCGATAACGAACCGCACATTCAGCGCGATCTGGCGCTGATAAAAGTGCGCAATGATGATGCGGATTCGCGCAATACCCTCACGGAACTCTGCGACCGCTTTCCGGCGCGGATAGTTGACATCGGGCCCAAGGTGGCAATCATAGAAATGGTAGGCACGGAAGTGATTATCGAAGAATTCATCGAGTGCGTGCGGCCCCTTGGCATCGTCGAGATGATTCGCACCGGCGTCGTGTCTATGGGGCGTGGGACGCGCATCCATGACACCAACTTCATCAATCGACGGGCGATGGCTGAAGCGGCTGCGAATGCGGGCAGCGGCAACGGACGCATTGTTTGAAGCGGCGCGCTGGCTGGCTTGATGTACAGCGGCGCATGAATTTGTTCATGTTCAATCCAGGAGAGAAGGCATAAATGGCAACCCTCTATTACGACAATGACGCGGACTTATCGTTGCTGGATGGCAAGACCATCGCGGTGATCGGCTATGGCAGCCAGGGCCACGCCCATGCCCTGAACGCCCGCGATAACGGCTGCAAGGTCATCATCGGCTTGCACGAAGGCAGCCGCAGCATCGCCAAAGCCGAAGCCGACGGCTTAACAGTCTTCACCGTCGCCGAAGCCGCAAAACGCGCCGATATCGTTATGGTGCTGATACCAGATACCCTGCAAGGCAGCGTCTACGAAGCGCATATCGCCCCCAATTTGAAAGCGGGCGCCATGCTGATGTTCGCCCATGGCTTCAACATTCACTTCAAAGAAATTGTGCCGCCGGCGTCGGTCGATGTCGCGATGGTGGCGCCGAAAGCGCCGGGCCATCGCGTCCGCGAAGTCTTCACAGAAGGCGCTGGAACCCCTGGGCTTATCGCGGTTGAGCAAGATGGCAGCGGCAATGCGAAAGCGCTGGGCTTGGCTTACGCCAAAGCGATTGGCTGTACCCGCGCCGGCGTTATCGAGACGACTTTCAAAGAAGAGACCGAAACCGATCTCTTCGGCGAGCAAGTGGTGCTCTGTGGCGGCGTCACCGCGCTGATTCGCGCCAGCTTCGAGACCTTGGTCAAAGCCGGCTACCAGCCGGAAGTCGCCTATTTTGAATGCCTGCATGAGTTAAAGCTGATTGTCGATCTGCTCTACGAAGGCGGCTTGAGTTATATGTGGTACAGCGTCAGCAATACCGCCGAACACGGCGGCTACGTCATCGGCGACCAGTTCGAAGAGTCGATCAAAGAAGAGATGGCGGGCGTGCTGCAAAACGTCCAGAATGGGGAATTCGCCCGCAAGTGGATTGAAGAAAATAAGCGGGGCCGGCCCAACTTCAACGCGCGCCGCCAGCGCGAGCATGATCTGTTGATCGAGAAGGTCGGCGCTGACCTGCGCCAGATGATGCCTTTCCTCGATGCCAAGAATATCAAGCAACAGGAATGAATCGGACTGATGACGCTGCCCAACAGCCGAGCGCCAATGCGAAAGGAGGTACCTAAATGACGGAAGCTGGTCTTGCTGGCTTTAGCCAGTTAATGCAAATGCAGCAAATGCAGAGCCCAATTCGATTCAGGAAAGGAAGACCTCCAAATGGTAGAGCGAACCTACGACGATAATACAGTCATCATCTTTGATACCACGTTGCGAGACGGCGAGCAAAGCCCAGGCGCGACCCTGTCCAGCGCAGAAAAGCTGGAGATCGCTCGTCAGCTCTCGCGGCTCGGCGTCGATGTGATTGAAGCCGGCTTCCCAGCCGCGTCGCCCGATGATCTGCGCGCGGTCCAGCGAATCGCGCGAGAAGTTGGCAAGCCCGACGGACCGACTGTCGCGGGCTTGTCGCGCGCGCTCGAAGGCGACATTCGCACTGCCTGGGAAGGCGTTAAGGACGCGGCAAAACCGCGCATCCACACCTTCCTGGGCACGTCGCCAAGCCACTTGGCTATGCTGCGCATTGACAAAGAAGAGGGGCTCGCGCGGATCCGCAGCGCGGTCTCATTGGCGAAAAGCCTCTGCGATGATGTCGAATTCAGCCCAATGGACGCGGGACGAACCGATACCGAATACCTGATTCAAGCCTGCGCCGTCGCGGTCGAATGCGGCGCGACTACCTTGAACATCCCCGATACAGTTGGCTATGTCATGCCAGCCGAATGGGCGGATACCCTCGAGATGCTCATCAACGAGACGCCGGGCGCGGGGCGCGGCAGTGGGGTCATTTGGTCGGTGCATTGCCATAATGACTTGGGTCTAGCCACCGCCAATACGCTGGCGGGTTTGACGCGTGGCGTCCGCCAAGTCGAAGTGACGATTAATGGAATCGGCGAACGGGCCGGCAATACCAGTATGGAAGAAGTCGTGATGGCCATCCATACGCGCAAAAGCTTCTATAACCTGCGAACAAACATCGATACAACCCAAATCATGAAGACCAGCCGGCTGGTGCGCAATTACATGGGGATGCCGGTGCAGCCGAATAAAGCCATCGTCGGTGCCAACGCCTTCGCCCATGAATCTGGCATTCACCAGGATGGCGTGCTGAAGAATGCCAAGACCTTCGAAATCATGATGCCCGAAGATGTGGGCTTGACGCAGAGCAAGCTCGTCTTGGGCAAGCTGAGCGGCCGGCATGCCTTGCGCGTTCGCTTGCGCGAGCTCGGCTATGAAGTCGACGGCGACGAGTTGATGGACGTGTTCCGGCGTTTCAAAGAGTTGGCGGACTTGAAGAAAACAGTGACCGATGCCGATCTGGAAGCGCTGGTCGCCGATGAAGCGGCGCATAAGCCGGAGGATCATTTTCGCCTGGTTGATATTCAGGTCGTATGCGGCACGATGGGAATGCCAACATCCACCGTCAAGATGCTCAGCCAAGATAGCGAGGAATTGATCGTATCGGCCGTGGGCACTGGTCCTGTCGATGCGTCGTATCGCGCGGTTGACACGATTGTCAACGCGCCAAACGAACTGCTTGAATTTAATGTGCACAGCGTGACCGAGGGCATTGACGCGCTAGGCGAGGTGACCGTTCGGATAAGAGCCGAGAACAGCAATCGTACCTTCGGCGGCTACGGCGCCGACAGCGATATCGTTGTCTCCAGCGTAAAAGCTTATGTGGCCGCGCTCAACCGCATGATATCAAGCATGGGTTTGGGCGGGGTTGTGGCTGAGGGCGATGCGGCGACGGTCGGGCTGGCTTCGTCTTAGCGGCGCTGCGCTAGCGAAAGAGTAGAGGAGAGATAGATGACTGCAAATGGGAAAGCACGCACTTTATTCGAGAAAGTATGGAGCGCCCATACCGTGCGCGATCAAAGCGACGATACGCCGGCGGTGCTGTATATCGACTTGCATCTGGTGCACGAGGTTACATCGCCGCAAGCCTTCTCCATGCTGCGCGAGCGCGGGCTAAAGGTACGGCGCCCCGACCAGACGATTGGCACGATGGACCACAGCACGCCAACCACGCCGCGCAATGAACTGGGCATCATTCCGGTTGCTGATGCCATGGCGGCGAAGCAGCTGGATGTCTTCAGCCAGAACTGCAGCGAGTTTGGCATTCCAATGTACGCGCTCGGTGATGAGCATCAGGGCATCGTGCATGTCATAGGACCGGAAAAAGGGCTGACGCAGCCAGGCATGACCATCGTCTGCGGCGACAGCCACACAAGCACGCATGGCGCATTCGGCGCGCTGGCATTTGGCATCGGCACTAGCGAGGTCGGCCATGTGCTCGCGACGCAGACCCTGCTGCAAAACAAGCCGCGCACCATGGCGGTCAATATCGACGGCTCGCTCGGCGATGGGGTAACGGCAAAAGACATCATCCTGGCGATCATCGCCAAAATCGGCATCGGCGGCGGCACTGGCTATGTCTTTGAATATCGCGGCGAAGCCATCCGCAGCTTGAACATGGAAGGGCGGATGACCGTCTGCAATATGTCGATTGAAGGTGGCGCGCGCGCGGGCATGGTGGCGCCGGATGACAGCACCTTTGAGTACATCAGCGGGCGGAAGCATGCCCCAAGCGGGGCGGATTGGGATGCCGCGCTGGCACGCTGGCGCCAACTCCCGACCGACGATGGCGCGGAATACGACGCAGAAATCACGATACGCGCCGATGAGCTGACGCCGATGATCACCTATGGCACCAACCCCGGCATGGGCATGCCTATCACAGCGGCGGTGCCAATGCCGGACGACGAAGCTGATTACAACAAGAAACTCGCTCTAGACAAGGCGCTGTCTTACATGGACCTGGCGCCGGGGCAAAAGCTGCTGGGCAAAGCAATCGATGTGGTCTTCATCGGCAGCTGCACCAATTCGCGCATCTCGGACCTGCGGCAGGCGGCTGATTTTGTTAAAGGGCGCAAGGTGGCTGATAACGTGCGCATGATGGTGGTGCCGGGTTCGCAGCAGGTCAAGCGGCAAGCCGAGAGCGAGGGACTGGACCAGGTATTTCGGGCGGCTGGCGCAGAATGGCGCGAAGCCGGCTGTTCAATGTGCATCGCGATGAATGGCGATCAACTGCAGCCTGGTCAATACGCCGTGTCGACCAGCAATCGCAACTTCGAGGGGCGCCAAGGCAAGGGCGGGCGCACCTTTTTAGCCAGCCCACTGACTGCGGCCGCGTCTGCCATTGCTGGTGTGGTGGCCGACCCGCGTACGATGATTTCCGCCAGCTAGCGAGGAGACAAACATGGAAAAACTAAGGCAAATCAAGGGCAGCATCGTCTCCATCCCGGTGAACGACATTGATACCGACCAGATCATCCCGGCTCGTTTCCTCAAAGTAACCAACAAAGCGGGCTTGGGCAAGGCAGCCTTCTGTGATTGGCGTTATCTGGAAGATGGCGAGACGCCCAATCCCGATTTCATTCTGAATAACCCGGCCTATAAAGAGGCGTCGGTGCTGGTAGCCGGTGACAACTTCGGTTGCGGCAGCTCGCGCGAGCATGCGCCTTGGGCATTGCTGGGCGCCGGCTTCAAGGCGGTTATCAGCACCGACTTCGCCGACATTTTCCGCAACAACGCGCTGAAGAATGGCTTGCTGCCCATCATTGTTGACGCCGATACACAGCAGCAGCTATTCAGCCTCGCTGAGGAAGACCCGAGCACGATGGTCAGCGTTGATGTGGAAGCGCAGACTTTGACGCTGCCGGATGGTCGGGCGGTCAACTTTCCGCTGGATGGTTTTTCCAAATACTGCCTGCTGAATGGTGTGGACCAACTGGGCTACTTGCTTGCCCTAGAAGCGGACGCGCGAGCTTACGAAGCGAAGCATCCGCAGCGTGTCCTTACGACGGCTTAGTGGCGGCGGGCGAAGGCGCGCTATGGGCAAGGGGGCAGGGCTTTGAAGCAGCGAGTTGCAATCTACGATACCACCTTGCGCGACGGCAGCCAGCGAGAAGGCATATCCTTTTCAGTGGCGGATAAGCTGCAAATCACGAAGCTGCTGGATGAGCTGGGGGTGGATTACATCGAAGGCGGCTGGCCCGGCTCCAACCCCAAAGACGCGACTTATTTCGAGCAAGTTCGCAATATCAATCTGCAGCACTCGAAGATAGCAGCCTTCGGCTCGACGCGGCGCAAAGGCATCAGCCCAGCGGATGATGGCAATATCCGCGCCTTGGTTGAGGCGAAGACGCCGGTCGTAACTGTTGTTGGCAAGACATCCATGCTTCATGTCACCGATGTCTTGCAGACGACAGGGGGCGAAAACCTAAAAATGATTGAAGACAGCCTGGCTTATTTGAAAGCGCAGGGCAAGGAAGTCATCTACGATGCCGAGCATTTCTTTGATGGCGCCAAGCTGGATATGGAATACGGCTTCGATACGCTGGCGGCGGCGGTGGCGGGCGGCGCCGATGTCATCGTACTCTGCGATACCAATGGCGGCTCGATGCCCTGGGAAGTCGCTGAATTCGTTTATAAGGCGCGCGAGCTGTTCCCGGAGGCGCGCTTCGGCATTCATACGCATAATGACAGCGAGGTAGCGGTGGCGAACTCGCTCGCGGCGGTCCGCGCTGGGGCGGTGCAGGTACAAGGGACCATCAATGGTTATGGCGAACGCTGCGGCAACGCCAATCTTTGCAGCATCATCCCCGATCTCATTATAAAGCTGGGCCGGCCCTGCTTGGCGCAAGACGGGAACCTGGCAGCCTTGACGCATCTATCGCGCGCGGTGGCGGAGATCGCCAATCTGGCGCCCGATACGCATCTGCCCTATGTCGGCAAGAGTGCTTTCGCGCACAAAGGTGGCATACATGTAGCAGCCATCCGGCGGAATGTTGACAGCTATCAGCATATTGAGCCGAAAAAAGTTGGCAACATGACGCGCGTCCTGGTGTCTGACTTGGCGGGGCGCGGGAACTTGCTCAGCAAAGCCGATGAGCTGGGCTTGGATGTCTCGAAGGATGAAGCGGTTCAGGTCTTGAATGACATCAAGGAACTGGAAAACGCGGGCTTTTCTTTTGAAGGCGCGGAGGCGTCGGTCGCCGTTCGCTTGCGCCGCGCCGCGCCCGATTATCAGCCCCTGTTCAACTTGCTGGATTTCACCGTGATTGTTGAAGACCGGCGGGGCCGCGGTCAGCTGGCGGAAGCGATGGTGAAACTGAACGTGGACGGCGATGTCGTGCATACCGCCGCTGAAGGCAATGGACCGGTCAATGCGCTGGATCTGGCACTGCGGAAGGCGCTGCTGCCAGAATATCCGGCGCTGCGCGATATTCACTTGGTCGATTACAAAGTCCGCATCCTCGATAGCGAAAACGCGACTGGCGCCTTGACCCGGGTCTTGATCGATTCCTACAATGGCCGAGAGCGGTGGAGCACAGTAGGCGCTGGCACTGATATCATCTGCGCGAGCTGGCTGGCTCTGGTCGACGGCGTCGAATACGGCTTATCGGTGGCTGAAGACCAAGCGCGCGAAACCGCTCAGGCAATACGTGAGTAGCGGCAGCTAGCAATGCGGTAGCGGCGGCATGTCTGCGGCATGCCTCTTTTTTTGTGAAAAAGGAGAGTGTCATCGATGAAAGCGACAATTGCAGTTTTACCCGGTGACGGCATCGGGCCCGAGGTTGTAGGGCAAGCGACTGATTTGCTGGCTCACATCGCCGAGAAATACAGCCATGAGTTCAGCTTTGTCGAGGGTTTGATTGGGGGCCTCGCCATCGATCAAACGGGCGCCCCTTTACCAGCGGAGACGGTCGCCATTTGTGAAGCAGCCGATGCCATCTTGCTGGGCGCTGTTGGCGGACCCAAATGGTCGGACCCAACGGCGAGTGTGCAGCCAGAGCGCGGCTTGCTTGAGCTGCGCCAGCATTTTGCTTTGTTCGCCAATCTGCGCCCGGTCAAGACGTATCCCGCGCTGGTTGAGCATGCGCCACTGAGAGCCGAGCTGCTGCAGGATGTCGATATTCTATTTGTGCGTGAGCTTGTCAGCGGCATCTATTTTGGCGAGCGGCAAGAGCAAGGCGACGGCGCCGAATCATACGATACGATGCGATACAGCCGCGACGAGGTGGAGCAAGTCGCCAATGTTGCCTTTCGCGCGGCGCAAGGACGGCGCAAAATGCTCTGCTCGGTAGACAAGGCGAATGTGCTGGCGACCATGCGTCTGTGGCGGCGCACAGTGGTTGAGGTTCATGAAGAATATGAAGATGTGGAGCTGGAGCATTTGCTGGTGGATGCGGCCACCATGCACTTGCTGACGCGCCCGGGCAGCTTTGACGTGATTGTCGCCGGCAATATGTTCGGCGATATTTTAAGCGATGAGGCTTCTGTGCTGGCGGGCAGCCTAGGTATGTTGCCGTCGGCATCTTTGCGGGCGGACAACTTCGGCTTGTACGAACCGGTGCATGGGTCGGCGCCTGATATTGCCGGGCAGGGCATAGCGAACCCAATTGGCATGTTCCTCAGCGCGGCTATGCTGCTGCGTTACAGCCTTCAGTTGGAGGCGGAAGCAGCGGCGATCGAAGGGGCGATTGACGCTGCCCTTGAGTCGGGCTTGCGCACCGCCGACATCGCCAGCGCCGATGAGGCGCCCGTTTCAACCGCCGAGTTCGCAGCCACGGTCAAAGCTAGATTGTAGCGCTGGCTCTCGGCAGGGGGCTACCGCGGCAGGGCAGGACGTAATTCAGTCTGTATGCGCCTGACATCGGCGCCTAGCTGATTCAGTTGATCTTCGATGGCTTCGTAACCGCGATCAATTTGGTATACATTGTCGATGTAGCTCTCGCCCTCGGTGACTAGAGCCGCCAAGAGCAGCGTCGCGCCGGAGCGGATATTGTCAGCCGAGATGCGCGCGGGCCGCAGATGGCACACGCCATGGATGATGCAGACGCCGCTCTGGCTGATCAGGATATCAGCGCCCATCTGCAGCAGCGCGTTTACATAACCGTAGCGATTATCGAATATGCGTTCGCGAATGTAACTGGTGCCCTGTGCCAGCGTCGATAGAGCCGCCAAACAAGGTTGCAGATCGGTAGGGAAACCGGGGTAGAAATGTGTCTGCATGTTGATGGAATTCAGCCGCCGCTGGGGCGAGCGCCGGATGCGGATGGACTTTCCCTCAAAGCGGATATCGACCCCCATCTGCTCGAGCTTGGCTTTGACGATGCGCAAGTGAGAAGGCTCGGCATCGTGGATGGTGACATCGCCACCGGCGATAGCGGCTGCCATCATGAGGGTGCCGGTCACGATTCGATCGGGCATTGGCGTATACTCGATGGCATGGAGCTTGCGCACGCCATTGATGAACAAGGTGTTGGCGCCCAAGCCGCGTATATCGGCGCCCATGGCATTTAAGAAATTGCCGAAGTCCAGCACTTCAGGCTCGACCGACGCGTTTTCCAAAATGGTTTGCCCCTCAGCCATGGCGGCGGCCAGCATGAGATTCTCTGTTCCGGTGTGGCTGGGCAGATCCAGATACAGCAAGGTCCCGCGGTAACGCCCCCCAGCCAGTTCAATGATCGTCCGCCCATCTTCGAAGTATTGCACATCCGCCCCCAGGCGGGCGAAGCCACGATGATGAAAGTCAATCTTGCGCGTACCGATATCACAGCCACCGCTGCCTGGCAGCTCGACATAACCTAGACGAATCTGCAAGGGCGCTAGAAACAGCACCGACCCGCGGAATTGAGACGCGATGTCGTCTGGCAACACGCCGCTGGTGATATTGGAAGCATCGATGCGCACTGTCTTGTTCGGCCGGTCATGCCGCACAGAAGCGCCGACCGCTCTCAGCAACTCAAACGCGCGCTGGACGTCTTCGATATCGGGCACATTATGCAGCACCGTCTCGCCCTGTTCGACAACGATGGAAGCGGCGATCATCGCCAGAATCGAATTCTTGGCGCGCTGCACTGAGGTTTCGCCATAAAGCGGAGCGCCGCCACGTACCCGCAGCGTTGTATCAAACATGGGATTCCTGTGCTTTCGTTCTTGGATGCAAGTCAAAGTTTAGAATAGCACAGAAGCGCGGTCTGCGATTACAGGTACTGGGCAATTGCCATGCCCAAAAGTTGGGGAGCCTACAGTTGCAATGCCCGCGCCACTGTGTTAGGCTAGCGGTTGATTAACAATTGAAGAGTAGTTTACGCTTATCCAGAGGTGGTGGAGAGACCGACTCGGTGAAACCACAGCAACCCCCAGTTGGCAATGGGAAGGTGCTAAGTTCGGCAGATGAATCTGGAAGATGAGGGTAGACGCCTGATCGGCGCAACCGCTTCCCGCGGCAAAGGGGCGATCAGGTCATTCCGTTGACTGTGCCTCAGTCACTTTTACTTGAAAGTCTCGGAAGCCCAAACTGGCGTATTAGCTTCGCTTTGGTTTGGGCTTTTTCTATTCTAAGGATCAGATGATGACGACTGCAAAAGGCAAGGCGGATCAATTAGGCGGGGGCGCCAGCACGCAGGCGGTGCACGGCGGTGCCAAGCGCGAGAAGGGCTTTCATGCGATGACGACCCCGATCGTTCAGTCGGCGACTTATACCTTTGACAATACGGCAAAGGTCCTCGAGTTCTTGGAAAAGAAAGTCTACGGCGGCGAGCTTGAGCGGGAGGAGTATGCCCGTTATGGCAATCCCTCAGTCTGGTCTTTGGAGCGGCGCATCGCCAATCTTGAAGGCGCGGGCGACGCGGTGGTCTATCCCTCGGGCATGTCCGCTGTGACGTCTTTGTTCTTGACCGTGCTGCGGCCCGGGGCGCAAATCGTCATGACTGATGACTGTTATCGCCGGACGCGTCAGTTCTGTGAAACGACCCTCAAGAAATTCGGCATCGAGACTAGCATCGTGCCAATGGGTGATTGTGAGGCGCTTGAGGCTGCCATCGTGCCAGGGAAGACGCGCTTCATCTTCACCGAGACGCCGACCAACCCCTATCTGCGCGTGGCTGATTTGCGCCATCTGGCTGAACTGGGCAAAAGGCATCGAGCTTTGACCTTGCTGGATACGACCTTTGCCACACCCGTCAATTTGCGCCCGCTCGAACATGGCATTGATTTCGTGATGCATAGCGCGACCAAGTATCTGGGGGGCCACAACGATGTGATGGCTGGCGTGATTGCCGGCGAGGCGAGCCGCATAAAAGCGCTGAAGGATGCGCGAGGCATATTTGGAAATGTGATCGACCCGCATCAAGCCTTTCTGGTGGAGCGCGGTCTTAAGACGCTAGCGGTTCGGGTGCGGCATCAAAACGAGACGGCGCTCAAAGTCGCTCGTTTCCTAGAGAAGCAGGCGAGGATTGACCGCGTATATTACCCGGGCTTGGAATCGCATCCAGACCATCCAATCGCCAGCGCGCAGATGAGCGGATTCGGTGGCGTCATCAGCTTTGAAGTGGCGGGGGATATCAAGGCGACCAGCGACTTCATAGACCGGCTGCGAATCCCCTATATCGCGCCCAGCCTGGGCGGCACTGAGAGCTTGATCGAGCAGCCAGCCTACTTCAGCTATTATGACCTTAGCAGCGAAGAGCGCCAAGCCATCGGCATCAAGGATAATTTGGTGCGCTTCGCCTTAGGCATTGAAGACGCCGAGGATATCATGGCTGATTTGCAGGCGTCGCTGAACCAGGTCTAAAGGGCTGTCAAGAACTAGGGCGCTCGCTCGCCCAGGACGCGGGCAATCTCGGCGACGTTGTCATCAACTTGCAGCAATTGGTTGCGGAATTGTGGCTTGAGATTCGGCAGCTGATCAGCGTGGTAGCCGATAGTCGCTTCCGGGTCTTTGAGCACATGTCCCGTCAAAACGCCGAGCACTGTATCACCGCGCTTGATGACACCTCGCTTGACCAGCTTCTTCACACCCGCCACCGAGCAGGCTGAGGCTGGCTCGCAGCCGATGCCGACGCCATCTATAACCGCCTTGGCATCCATAATCTGCTGATCGCTGACCGCTTCAACGACGCCGCTGGTCCATTCCAAAGCGCGGATGGCTTTCTGCAAATTGACTGGATTGCCGATCTTGATGGCGGTGGCGATAGTCTCGGCTTTGACTGCTTCAAACTGGCGCAAGCCGCCGCGATAGTGACGATAGAGAGGGGCGGCGCCCTCCGCTTGAATAATCGCCAGCCGCGGCAGACGGTCGATCAAACCCAGCTCGAAGAGCTCACGCAGGCCCTTGCCAAAAGCGGAGCTATTGCCCAGATTGCCGCCGGGCACGATGATCCAATCTGGCGCCTGCCAGCGAAGCTGCTGCAGCGATTCGAAGATGATCGATTTCTGACCCTCAAGGCGGAATGGATTGATCGAATTCAGGAGATAGATGCCAAGCGTTTCTGACACCTGCCGTACCAGTTCCAGATTGCGATCGAAGTCAGCGTTGATTTGCAGACAGGTCGCGCCGAAGGCGATGCCCTGCGCCAGCTTCCCCAGCGCAATTTGCTGATTTTGCAAGAAGATGATCCCCTGCATGCCGGCGCGCGCCGCATAGGACGCCAGCGAGGCTGAGGTATTGCCGGTCGATGCGCAGGCAACCCGCGCCATGCCAAGAATACGCGCCTGTGTGACGCCGGTTGTCATGCCCCGATCTTTGAATGAACCGGTCGGGTTCTCGCCTTCGTGCTTCAAGAATAAGCTGTCGACGCCGGCGAAAGCCGCCACCCGCGGCAGCTCATAGAGATTGGTATTGCCTTCCATTCGGCTGACGATTGAGCTGTCCTCAATGCCAGGATAAACCAGCTCTTTAAAGCGCCAGACGCCGCTGTTGTAGGGGGCGTCCAAAGCGCCGAGCCGTTCATCGAATAGGCGCGCATCAATCGTCGACGCGAGAGCGCCAAAATCATGCTGCAGATCCAGCAAGCCGCCGCATGATTGGCAGGCGTAAATCACCTGCTGAATTGGGTATTGTTGGGCGCATTCGATACATTGTAGACTGCTTGGCATTCTCATCACCTCGCGCCGCCGAACCGCGGCAAGGATAACCAGCTTCCATGGCATTTTCCAGAGCAGAAGCCTTCGCCCCGGCGACTGTCGCCAATTTGGGTGTTGGCTTTGACATCCTCGGGCTGGCTTTGGCGGGGCTAGGCGACCGCGCCATTGTCGAATTCCAGAATGCGCCGGAGATTGTATTCACTGATATCGAAGGCGATGGGGGCTTGCTCCCGCGTGAGCCGGAGCGGAATGTCGCGTCGGTTTCAGCCCGCGCCTTCTTGGATCATATCGGCGAAAAGCGTGGGCTAAAAATCAGGCTGATCAAGGGATTGCCGCTTTCCAGTGGGCTGGGCAGCAGCGCCGCCAGCTCGGTTGTGGCAGTGGTAGCGCTGAACAAGCTGCTAGGAGAGCCCTTCACACGTGAAGAATTACTGCCCTTCTGCCTGGAAGGGGAGGCGCTGGTCAGTGGTTATCATGCCGACAACGTGGCGCCTTGCCTGCTGGGCGGGTTAATACTGGTTGCCGGCATCACAGTGGAGTCCATCCGCCTATTGCCGGTGCCGCCAGATTGCCATCTGGCGCTTGTCACGCCGGATTACCCAGTGCCGACCAATGACGCGCGCGCGATACTGCCGGCCGAGGTTTCACTCAAAAAAATGATTCATCAAACCGGCCAGGTCGCGCAATTGGTCGATGCGCTCCATCGTGGCGACCTGGAGGCACTCGGCGCCGCCATGGAAGCGGATCAAGTGGTTGAGCCGGCGCGGGCATGTTTGCTGCCCATGTTAAGCGAGGTGCGCGCCGCTGCGAAAAAGGCGGGCGCCATTGCTGTCTTCATCGGCGGGGCTGGCCCGACGCTTTGCGCCTTGTGCGACGCCGCGGCAACGGCCGAGCAGGTCGCCGCAGCGATGAAGCGGGTCTACCGCCAAGCTAAGATCAAAAGCAGCGCTAGGCATACACTGGTGGATCAAGTTGGCGCGCATGTACTCAATCTCGAATGAGCCGGCTGCAAACCCGATTGTGAAATTCTTGACAATCTTCGGTCCTGAACTTATACTTACTGCGTTGCCTCGTCGCGGCGCAGTTGCATGGTGAGCTCCGCGATGAGTTGCATGGATAGCGACCATTCGGATTGAGCTTGCAAATCTGGACCTGAATCGCAGCCAAGTTCTGTGGCTGATAGATGGCAATGTGACCGATGCTGTATTGGGATGCCAGCTACGAGATTGTCTTGGCTTTGATGGACCAGTATCCGAATGCGGAATTGGATGACCTTGGGCTGGACGAGTTAAGCCGTCGGATAATTGCTTTGCCGGCTTTTGCCGATGATCCCGACTTGGTTAATGATGCTATACTCAAGGAGATTCTTCGCGACTGGTATGAGGAGATCGGCGCCTAGATGGACCTGAAGCTGCAAGAGTTGAATCAGACCGAATTTCCGGTTCCGGCGGAATTGGAAAACAACATCGCCATCACCAGCCTCAGCCAGCTGTATAACTGGGGACGGCGCAATTCCATGTGGCCCATGCTTTTCGGCTTGGCTTGCTGCGCTATTGAAATGATCGCCACCGCCGCTTCACGATTTGATTTCTCCCGCTTTGGCTTTGAAGTCATGCGGGCGACGCCACGCCAAGCCGACTTGATGATCGTCTCTGGAACGGTGACCAAAAAGATGGTGGTGCCGATTGTGCGGCTGTACAACCAGATGCCAGAGCCCAAATATGTATTGGCGATGGGCGCCTGCGCGAGCGGCGGCGGTCCCTTCAAAGAGGGCTACAATGTGGTATCAGGCATGGACAAATACCTGCCGGTGGATGTCTATGTGCCCGGCTGCCCGCCGACGCCACAGGCGCTTCTCTATGGGATGATCGCGCTGCAGCGCAAAATTGACGGCCAGAGCATCGCCAATGGCGACGATGTGCCCTGGTACGGTGTCTCAAGCGCCGAGCCGACCCCCGTGCCGGTCTTGGGTCCTGATATCATTGACCCGCGGCAGATGGACATGATTCGACGGCAGGCGGAATCGGCGGCCCGCGATATGCCTAGCATTGGGCTGCGAGAATTACCGGCTGCGACCCAGTTGGCGGCCGCCAAAGTCGCGGTTGAAACCAGCGCTGAAACCGATGCGGCGCCTGTCAACAATGATGCTTTGAGTTTCGTCTTGCCGACCGGCAGCGCCCCCTGGGCAGAAGCTGAAGATATCCGCGAGAAGCGGCGTCTACGGGCATTGGCGCGCAAGGCGCTGCGGGCGACGCGGCGCGCTGTGGCAACAGAAGAGGAATAATCCCTCATGGACAATCCGGCACTGGCGCCTGAGAGGCCGCTCGATACAACTACCATCGATGAAGCGACCGCGCACTTGGTGGCAGCTTACGCAGACGCGGTCAAGCCGGACGATCGCGAAGGCTACGGCGGCATCATCGTCGATAGCAAGCGCCTAGCTGAAATCGCCCGCGTGATCCGCGATGACCTGGGCTTTGATTATTTATCCAGCGCGACCGCTGTCGATTACCTAGGCGCCGGCGATCACCTGGAAATGGTATATCACGCCTACCGCAGCAGTGGCGGCGGCGCCCTCGTCTTCAAAGCGCAGACGGATCGCGACCAGGCAGAAATCCCTTCCCTGGTGCCAGTTTGGCGCGGCGCTGATTTCCAAGAACGGGAAGCCTGGGATCTGATGGGCATCCGCTTCCCGGGGCATCCCAACCTCCAGCGGATTCTGATGTGGGAAGGTTTTGAGGGGCATCCGCTGCGCAAAGATTGGCGCGAAGCGTATTACGAAGAAGAACAGAAGCCATTTGACAGCCGCTGGCCCGGGGGCCATGTGCACCGCGCCGAAGAGAAAAATGTTTTTGGCAAGAATGTGGCATATCCGCCGGATATCGATCTGGGCCGCTTGATGGACAGCTCCGAATCGGCGGTGTATCAGTCGCTTGGTTTGGGCGTCGATGTCGAGCGCATCATGGACAAAGACGGCTTCGAGACCAATGAATTGGTCGTGAACATGGGTCCGCACCATCCCAGCACGCATGGCGTCTTCCGCATGGTGCTGACGGTGGACGGCGAGACGGTCACATCGCTTGAGCCGGTGATGGGATACTTGCATCGCAACCACGAGAAAATCGGCGAGCGCAATACCTATCTGCATAATATCCCCTTCACCGACCGCCTCGATTACATCTCCAGCATGGGCAACAATCATGGCTATGTGCTGGCGGTGGAGCAGTTGATGAGCCTGGGCCGCAAGTACAACCAGCCGACTTATCGCTGCGAGGCGCTGCGCGTTTTGATGGTCGAGCTTAGCCGCATTGTCAATCACCTGTGGGCGATTGGCTTCTGGCTGAATGACATTGGCGCGTTTTTTACGCCGGTGCTCTATTTCGTGCAAGAGCGCGAGCGCATCCTCGATTTCTTTGAGGCGGTGGCTGGCAGCCGCATGATGTGCAACTATATGCGCTTTGGCGGCTTATTTGCCGATCTGCCGGAACGCCTCAAGAGCGTCAGCAATTTGACCAATGACCGGGTGCGCGATTACAACACGATGCAATTTCTGACCGAGATGATCAACGAGCGCATTCCACGCACGATTGACGACCTCGAAAGACTGCTGACCGAGAACGAAATCTTGATTGAGCGTTCAGTGGGGGTCGGCTTGCTAGCGCGCGAGGACGCGATCAATTATAGCGCTGCTGGTCCGCTATTGCGCGGCAGTGGCGTGGCTTATGATATAAGGCGCGCCGAGCCTTACAGCATTTACCCCGAGTTGGATTTCGATGTGGCGGTGGAAGACGAAGGCGACATGTACGCCCGCTATCGGGTGCGCGTGTCCGAATTGCGCGAGAGTGTGCGCATCTTGAAGCAGATTCTCCCCCGCCTTGAAGCGACCGCCGGCGAATCGATTTGGGCAGATGGCAAACCTGGCGCCTACGCGCCGCGCGTCCCGCATGGCGAAGCCTATGGACGGGTGGAAAACGGCAAGGGTGAGCTGGGCTATTATCTGGTCTCGGCTGGCGGCCGGGGCGGCTCATCGAACCCCTGGCGCTACCATGTGCGCGCACCAAGTTTCATCAACCTGACGCCGATGGGCATCATGAGCCAGGGCTACAAAGTGGCTGATATCGTCGGCATTCTCGGCAGCATCGATATTGTCTTGGGCGAGACGGATCGCTAGGTAACCAGGCGGCCAAGGCGAGCGGCGGCGCAGGCTGGGACCAGACAGAGACAACTTAGGAGATGGCATGTACGGAACCGGTTTGGCAAAGGGATTGCTGCTGACCTTGCGGCATTTTGTTGAGTCCTATGTTGACGATATTCGCTATGGCTTCCGCAAGTATCATCATTCGACCGACAATTTTGCCATCCGGCAGGGTACCAAGACGAAAGGCGTGATTACGGTTCAGTATCCCGATGAGAAGGTAGCGGTGCCGGAACGATTTCGCTTTGTGCCTTTTCTCATTGTTGAGGACGAGGAACACCCCACGCGCTCGGGCAAGGATTGGTGCACCAGCTGCGGCATTTGCGCCAAGGTCTGCCCGCCGCAGTGCATTTGGATCGTGCGCGGCAACGACCCAAATACCGGGAGACCCGTGCCGGAGCCAGAGGCTTTCTTCATTGATATTGATATCTGCATGAATTGCGGTTTCTGCGCCGAGTATTGTCCTTTTGACGCGATCAAGATGGACCACGATTATGAACTCGCGAGTTATGACCGCACGTCGCATCACATACATGACAAAGAACGCTTGTCCAAACCGAATTCATATTGGCGCAGTATTGCCCCAACACGGGCTTACGAAGAGATGCTCCTGCGCGGGACCTGGGAGCACAAAGATGCGGCGAAGGAAGCGCGGCGCGGCGCAGCCAACGCTCGTAAAAGCGCGCCACCGCCCACAGCGCAACCGGCTGCGGTCCCCCCTGCGGCCAGCGAGGCGACTGAAACAGTAGCGGCGGCTTCGGCGCCCGCCCCCGCAGCGGAAGGCGCTACACCCTGGAGCGAAGACGAAGCCAAGCGCGAAGAACGCCGGCGAAAGGCGCTCGAACGCAAAGCCAAACGCGCCGCCAAACGTGGCTAAGCGGCAGGGCAATCGCCTCAAAATGGAATTGCGCTGGCATTGGCTATTTTCCCATAACTTCCGTAATCTGTAGGGGCGTTTCGCTGAAACGCCCACGACATTTTCGCTGTTTTCAGGGGCGTCTCGGTGCCGCGCGTAGACAAAGCGGGACAGACGCCCCTACATTTTGTAATTTTAAGTGGCGAAAGACGCTAAATGATTTTGAAGCGATTGCCCTGCCGTGTTCATCGAATCGCCAAGAGATAAAGCGCCCGCTACCTAATTCTCCAATTAGTGATATATTGGGATTGATTTACTTGGCGAGGATCGAGGCAGAGCATGGCAAACATTAGCGAGCAAGTGATGGCGGCTCTGAGCACAGTCATCGAACCGGAGCTTGACCGCGACATCGTCTCGCTCAACATGGTGCGCGATTTAGAAGTGGTCGCTGGCAGCGCGGAATTCACCATCGTCTTAACGACGCCCGCTTGCCCGCTGAAGGATGTCTTCATCGAACGCTGCCAGGCGGCTCTGGTTGGCAAAGTCCCCGGCATTGAGAGAATCCAAATCAACTGGGATGCGCAGGTGCCAACTGACCGTCGCATTCATGGACGGCTAGATGTGCCGATGAATAGCATCGTCGCGATCGCGAGTGGCAAGGGCGGGGTAGGCAAAAGCACAGTGGCGACCAATTTGGCAGTTTGCCTGGCTGATGCCGGCGCCAGCGTCGGCTTGATTGACGCAGACATCCTCAACCCCAATATCCCGCAAATGTTCGGCTTGGGCAGCGGACGCCCCAAAGTGGTCAATGACAAGATGAAGCCGCTAGAAGTTTATGGCGTCAAGCTAATCAGCACCGGCTTCCTCACAACGCCAGATAAGCCCATGATTATGCGCGGACCCATGCTGCATAGCGCGATTCGGCAGTTCTTCACGGATGTTGAGTGGGGGCGGCTCGATTATATGATTGTCGATCTGCCGCCGGGCACGGGCGATGCGCCATTGTCGCTGGCGCAATCGTTCCCGCTAACTGGCAGCGTCATCGTCACCCAGCCGCAGGCTGTCGCGGTCGCCGATGCGATTCGCGCAGCCGCTATGTTTGAGCAGCTTAAAGTTCCCGTGCTCGGCGTAGTCGAGAATATGTCGGGCGAATTCTTTGGCAGCGGCGGCGGCGAGGAGTTTGCGGGCCGGCACGGGGCGCCGTTCCTGGGTCGTATTCCAATGGCAGCCAATGTGCGCCAAGGCGGCGATTATGGCCGCCCAGTCGCAATTCACAGCGCGGATACCGAAGCGGGGCGCGCTTTCCGCAAATTGTCCCAAGACGTTGCCGCGCGCATCAGCGTTGCCATGCTCCAGGGCGCAGACGTGATCCCGATCAATATCGTTGGTTGATGCGCCAGTCGCTCTCAGTCGTCCAAGCCCATGACTTGAATATCATCAGCAGCAGCGACCGGATTATAGCGGCCGATGAGCAGCCAGAAGATGCCGCTCAACAGGACCCCAAGTATGAAAGCGGCCAGCGTCTCTTCATGTAAGTCGCTTTTGAGGAAGGCGTTTTGTCGGATGACGAGCAGGCAGAGAACAAGAAAAGCAATGGACAGACGCCTCCGCTTGGGTTCGGTGCGTTGAACCAGCAAGAAGAGAAGCGTCACCGTGATGGCGATTAAGCCAATATAGTTCCAGTCCATGATTCACTCATCGCCGATCGGGGAGCTTCCCAAATACTTTATTTCTCTTGGCAGCCGCGCGGAGACTGCGTCTACGCTGGCGCCATTGTAGCATGGCAGCGCGAATGGGAGAATGCTGATGCGGCTAGAACGATCCAGTTACGGCAATATCCTGCTCATCGAGGCTGGTGGTTCGGTCGACCGGGCCAGCGCCGACCAACTGGGGTCCTTCCTTTTCAAGGCGATTGAGGCGGGGGGGCTTAAGCTTGTGCTGGATTTGCAGCGTGTGGACAGCATCGGGGAGGATGGCTTATGGGAGTTGATGCGCGCCCTCAAGCGAGCCAGGCGCGCGGCTGGCGACTTGCGGCTGGCTCAGCCCTCGGATCCTGCGCGAGAGGCGCTGGCAACTTCCGGGCTTGATGAGATATTCCGCATTTATGAATCGCAGGCTGACGCGGTGGCGAGTTATTGAATCGCCGCCGAGTCTTTGTCTTTATACTACGGGGCGGGTTCAATTCCGCTTCCAACTATTGATATCGTTGAGGTTCACGAATTCGGGTCCTGGGGGCAGGTAGTTGCCTTCACATTCGATAGCGGTTGGCGGCAGGTCGCTGCGCGGTGCCAGCAGCGCATTCTCGGGATTGAAGTAATTCCAAGCCGCCCGTGAGATATCCTCGACCAGGGGCCAGAGCTTCTCGTAGTCTTGAAACTCAGTCCTTTCCCAGAGGAACACGGAAATAACGTAGTGGCGTCCATTTGGCGAGTATACGATACCGGCATCGCCGACCGTATCAAATATCCAGCCATTCTTGTGGGCAATGCGCGCCTCAGGCGGGATGCCGCCCTGCAGCAGCCGTTCGAGGTCATTGGCGCTGGCGAGCTCGAGCATTTGCCGGCACTCCCGCTGAGTGATATCGCCGCTCGGCAGCGCGAAGGTCAAGCCAGAGTTAAATTCAGCGCAATCGTAAATGAGGCTGAAGAGCGTGCCCATATCTTCCGCCGTTGTCTGATTGAAGGGATCCGGCTCGGTATCAAAGGAAGGATTTGGGCTGGTCGCTGGCGCCTGTATCGAGCCAAGCTGCTGCCCCTCGACGCCGAGGTAGAACGGGGCGGAAAGGTATGTGTTACTGATGCCGGTTGCCTGGATCGTCTCGGTAACGCTCCGAATCCCAAGGAAGATATCGCCACCGCCGATAATCTCCATCAGCAAGTTGGAAGAAGCGTTGTTGCTGCAGAGCATCGAATTTGCCATGAGCCAGGCTTCGTCGGCGCTCGGCTCTGGCGCCAGAAAGCGAAAATAATCCAGCATGATGGACAGTTTCACGGTGCTCGCGCCAGAAAAAGCGACATCACTCAAAATGTTGATCTCTTTGCCCGTTAAGAGATCTTGTATGTAAATGGACGCGACCGTGCCGAGGCCGTCATAAATGAAGCCCTGGCTGTCAAGATAATCGACAATGAGATCTTGCAGCGCGCTCAAGCCCGGACCCTGGTTGCCCTCAACGTCAATTGGCAGGGCGACCGTGCGCGCACCGGCGGAGCGCAAGGCGTAATCCGCGGCTGATAAAGCGGCGCCCAATTCAAGCGCGTATCCGCTGGCGCCGGCATGCACAGTCAATGACTGGAGGTCCTTGACCGCTTTGCCGGGGGGGCGGTCATAGCGCGCGGCGATATCGCGCAAGATGACTTCCAGGGCGTTCTCCTGATAGGCGGCGACCAGGGCAATATCGCGCGATACTGTCTGCTCGACCCCCAGCAGAAAATCCAGAAAGCGGCGCCAGAACCCGCCGCCTTGCTCGCCCGAAGCCAATGCGGCCGCCAACATCGGCTCGCTGCTGATGCGCCAGCCGACCTGATCCGGGTGCAGTTGGATTGGATGATCCGTGAAGCCGTCGTTATAGAGCATGATGATGGGTTCGGCATAGGCTCTTTCCCAGCGCGCGACCGCGTCACGTTCGCTTAAACCGCCGACATTGATGCCAGCGACGCTCACGCCGGCCGGCAGCTGCTGCTCGCGCTGGCTGAAAGCCACCAGTTCATAAACGAGCAATGCGCTGGCACCCGCCAGCAGCAAAGCCGAAATCGTACGGAGTAAGGGAAAGCCGGCGCGGCGGCGCGAGCTTAGACTCGCTCCCATTCGTCGCCTCCCTGGATATGGTCAATTGCCGAGGCGATCGATTGTTGGTGAAAACGCTTGATTGCGGGCAGGCTGTCCACCGCCGCCCATTGGTAATCCAGCAGCTCATGGCTTAGTTTCCCGATTGGGTTTACGGCAAAACAGTGGAATGCCAAGTCTATATGGCGCGGTGCCGTTTTCGAAACATGAACCAGCCGCAATACCCGCGCATCAAGCTGCAATTCTTCTTTTAACTCGCGCAGGATGGCAACTTCTGGCGCTTCGTCTGCATCGAGCCAGCCGCCGGGCAGCCCCCAGGGCAAGCGCGGATGGTAGGTATGCTCAACCAATAAGACGCGCCCCTCAGCATCGAAGATGACTGCCGCAACGCCGATCGTGTATCGAGGCTGAACGCAGCTGTACAACCGGTAGGGCAGGCGCATTATGGCGGGGAATCTGCGAAGCAAATGAGAGAGCGAGCGGGTCACCAAAGTTTCTTCATCTATCTGCAAGCCTCTTGGAGTGTAAATTGATGAAACAGAGACGTCAACGGCGAAGGAAGCGCCAAGCAGCTGGGCGGCGAGGCCGCAAATGACCGCGCAATTTCGCAAGTACAGCACTGCCCCTTATGCTATACTGTTTCGTCAGGAAAAGCGCCTCAGAATCCGAAGCTGGCTGCGCTTAGGATGCGCCGACGGCGGCTAGACGCGAGCCAGGGCTGGGCAGAGCTTGAGCATTGTTTCAGTGGTGAAAGCTGAAGAGGCGCAGACGATATGGACGGTGTGAGTTGTCAATAGAGACGCTGGATATTCTTAACGTCTTCGTCGATTTTCCCGGCAATCTGATCTTCTTTCTATTGGTAATCGCCTTGAGCCATGGCTCGCTGTTTATGGCTTTTGGGCATCGTTCCCGCTTTCCATTTGAGCAGGCGACGCGCCGCTTTGTTTATGCGACGGCGGCTTTGGTCATCCTTTGGCTGGTCATGCTGGTCGCGGCTTTTTTGTCTCAGTATTTCGATCTGGATGCCGACGCCTTCATGCCGCCCATGGAAAGGCTGGTGCAGGCGGTTTCACTCGTGGTCCTGTCTTGGGCTTTTCTAAGCGCTGACTTTCATCGATGGCAGAGCCGATCCAATCTCTTAGTTTTCGCCGCCACCTTCGTCCTGGCGCTGCTATACATCAACAGCGCCCGGGGCTGGCTTGCCTTGGCCGGCGCGGGCTTGGCATTCAACGCTTCCGAGTATGCATCGCTTTGGTCGGCTGTGACGGCTGCGCTGGCGGCGCTGGGCTTGTCGCTGGCGCTCTTGAATTACCAGCGGGTAGTCGACGCGCCGCTCAAGATCCTGTTCTTTTTGCTTTTTGCGCTGGGCAATGTTTGGGATCTGTACCAATTCTCTGACGGCGCCAGCGCCGGGAATTATTTGGGCGGGGCGAGGCTGGCTTACCTGGCGGGGCTAATTCTGCTTCCGCTAATCATATATCGTTTGTCGATCTCATTGCTGGAACACAGTCTAGTAGAAGTGGTGCTGGCCGCCTCACAGCCAAGCCCAGCGCTTGCGCCATCACCGGCGCCGGCTGCGGCGTCGGGGAACGCTGAGGCGGATGCCTTATTGGCGGCGCCGTCGTCTTGGAATTTCAACGCAGCGCCCGTGGCAAGGGATCGGCGTCAACTGTTGAACGCCATTGGCTTGATGCTGGTAACGCGGGAGGGACCCCGCATCCCAGATCAGATCGTGAGCGCGGCATTGGAGACGCTCCAGGCGGAAGTCTGCGCTTTATTGCGGGTGCAAGACAACATGTATGCCGATGTGATCGCCGGTTATGACCAGGTGGCGGAACAATCCATAGCCGGTGTTTCGCTGAACCTTAACGAGCAGCCGACCTTGCGCGAAGCTGCCACCCGGCAAGAGCAGACGATCCTGTTCCCCGAATATCATGCGGGAGAGCTTGAAGACTTATTTCGCCGGCTAAAGATCGCCTCGATTTGCAGCGTCTATGCCCAGCCGCTGACGGTTGAGGGAGAGCTGGTCGCGGTTTTGCTACTCGCGATGCCCTACCGTCAGTCCGATCTGTCGCCAGATGAGCTAGAATTATTGCGCGATATCGGATTCGTGGCTGGCAATCTGATCGCCTGGAGCAATGACGCCGCTTCGTCCAAAGTCTTGACTGAAGAACAAATTATTGACGAGATCGCTGAGCGACAGGTGGCAGCCGAAGTCGACCAGGAGGCGCTGATTGCTCACCGCCTCGAAATGGAGGCCAGCCTGCGGCGCGTAAGGGAGCGCTGCGACCGGATGGCGCGCCAGATAACTGACCTCAACCGACAAATCGACGAGCAGCATGTACGTCTGCTGGATACCTTGGCCGAGGGCGAGCCGGGGCAGGATGCGGCACAACGATTGAATGCTGCCTTTGATGAGCAAGCGCAATTGCGGGATTCTTTCGCTGCCAGCGCGCGCGCGCTGCTGGATGCCGAGACGATGCTGCGCGTGCTAAATGCCGGCGATGAAGCTGCGCTGGCGCAGGTCATTCGGGAGTATCTGCACAAGGAATATAATCTGCTGCTCATCACGCGCGATCGGCTGCGGCGGCAAATCAACACGCTGCTGGTGATGGGGCGGACGGTGGCGGCTGAGGATTATGGCGCGATTCTGCAAACTTTGACCGATGAATCGGCACAACTGGAATTGGAGCGCGATCAACAGCTCAGGCGGCTCGATTCGATTAGAGGCCGAATGGAGTCTATGGGTATCGACGCGGGCGCGTCGCAACTTTCTCAATTGCTGATTCAGCTGTATGCGGAACGAAAGACCCTGACACAGCACATCGAGAGCGCAATCTATGATCGACATGTGCTGCTCAACGAACGCAACAGACTGCTGGAATCGGGCGCGGTAGAAAGTGAAGACATCGAGCTTCAGCTCAAGCATCTAGCAGCCGATCATGAGCAATTGCTTAACTCGCGCGAGGAATTACGGCGCGAGCAGCAAAACCTCCGCCGGCGGGTTGAAGCGGCGCAGGCAGCGTATGCCACCCTTCAGGCGAAGACAGAATCGCTTGAAGAGGAACTAAGCGCGCGCGATAAGAGCCTGCATGAGCGCAGTGCCCAAGCAGAGGGCTTGGCAGAAGAGCGCGACAATCTGTTAAGAATCCGCGACCAACTCACAGCCAAGCTGAACGCGATGCTCAGCGAAGAAACCGTGCCAGCAGCTGAAGCTGAACTTAGCAGCGAGATCGCTGCCCTGCAAGCCTCCTTGCAGCGTTTGACTGAACAGCGCGAACAGCTTGCGCTGGACTTGAGCGACGCGCGGATGGAGCTCTCGGCAGTGCGCGAGGCGCCGGCCGAGCCGGCCGCTGAAGACGAAATCGAAACGCAAGAGTATCGGCTGCATGAACCCGAGCTTTTCAGCAGTATGCTGGGCAATCTGCGCAGACCCATGACATCGATTTCAGATTACACCGACCTGCTGCTGGCGGAGAGCATCGGCATTCTGGGCGCGGCGCAGCGGCAAGTGCTCAGCATGATCGCCAGGGATATTGCACGCTTAGCGGAGATGATTGCCGAAATTCAGGAGGTCACGCGGCTGGATCGCTCGCAGTTCGCGCTGGAGCATGGCAGCGTAGACTTGATCTCGCTCATCGAAGATGTTCTTGAAGAGGCTTCTGATTCTATTTCAGCCAAGGATCATTTGGTCGAATTGGCGCTGGATGATCATCTGCCGCCGGTCAGCGCTGATGGCGCCAGCCTGAAACATGTCCTTCTTCAGCTAGTGTCAAATGCCAGCGCGGTCTCGCCAGGCGGGTCACAGATCACAGTTTCTGCCAAACTTGAGCCGCTCCAGCTGATGAACGGCGCCAAGTCAGTTGAGGCGGTTGAGATTAGAGTGAGCGACCAGGGTGGCGGCATCGCGCTCGAAGATATTCAGCGCGTATTCGCGCGCACCTACCGGGCGAAGAACCCTGAGATTAGCGGTTTCGCCGATAGCGGAGTTGGCATGACAGTGGCAAGAGCATTTGCCCGCGCGCATAATGGCGACCTTTGGATAACAAGTGAAGCGGGCGAAGGGTCCATATTCCACCTCGCTCTGCCCTTGGAATTGGCTGCGTCAATTGAGGAATAGCCAATGCGGCGCAACATAAGCAGCGAGCTGATCGTAGCGCTTCTGGCGGCGGTATCACTTATTTTTGCCGCCGTTTTTGCTGTTCTGCTTTCCACATCAACTTCTATAAGACCAACAGCCGAGCCGGTTGAGCCAGCCACGCAGCCAGCGACATTTTCCGAGACTGTTACGCAAGCGCAACCGGTACCGATATTGGAGACAGCTACCGGCTTTGCCTCAGAAACTTCGCCACCAGCTACCGCAACAGAGACAGCGCTGCCAACAACAGACGGAACCGCAAGCCTTGAGCCGCAGCCGGCGGAAGCAACCGCAACGCCGACCACTGCGACAGAAGAGACGGCAAGCGCGCCAGAAAATCTGACGCTGACTGCTATCCGCCGAACGGTCGCCGCTGGTCCATCGGCGACTGCGGATGAAGCTGTCACCGCTGTGCCTGATACGCCAACTGTACAAGAGACAGCAACAGACGAGAGTACAAGCACCCCACCACAGACAGAAGAGACGGCAATCGCACCAGCAAATCTGACGCTGACTGCCATCCGCGGGACGGTCGTTGCTGGTCCAACGGCGACTGCGGATGAAGCCGTCACCGCCGTGCCTGATACGCCAACTGCAGACGAAACGCCGACACTTGCTACAACAGACGAGAGTACAAGCACCCCACCACAGACAGAAGAGACGGCAATCGCACCAGCAAATCTGACGCTGACTGCCATCCGCCGAACGGTCGACGCTGGTCCGGCGGCGACTGCGGATGAAGCTGTCACCGCTGTGCCTGATACGCCAACTGTACAAGAGACAACAACAGACGAGAGTACAAGCACCCCATCCCAGCCGACAGAAGAGACAGCAAGCGCGCCAGCAAATCTGACGCTGACTGCTATCCGCGGGACGGTCGACGCTGGTCCAACGGCGACTGCGGATGAAGCTGTCACCGCCGTGCCTGATACGCCAACTGTACAAGAGACAGCAACAGACGAGAGCGCGACCATCACGCCCCAGCCGACAGAAGAGACAGCAATCGCGCCAGCAAATCTAACGCTGACTGCCATCCGCGGGACGGTCGCCGCTGGTCCGTCTCCGACTGTAGAAGAAGCCGTCACCGCTGTGCCTGATACGCCAACTGTACAAGAGACAGCAACAGACGAGAGCGCGACCATCACGCCCCAGCCGACAGAAGAGACGGCAAGCGCGCCAGCAAATCTAACGCTGACTGCCATCCGCGGGACGGTCGTTGCTAGTCCAACGGCGACTGCGGATGAAGCCGTCACCGCCGTGCCTGATACGCCAACTGTAGACGAGACGCCGACACTTGCTACAACAGACAAGAGTACAAGCACCCCACCCCAGCCGACAGAAGAGACGGCAAGCGCACCAGCGAATCTGACGCTGACTGCCATTCGCGGGACGGTCGTTGCTGGTCCAACGGCGACTGCGGATGAAGCCGTCACCGCCGTGCTTGAAAGGCCAACTGCAGACGAAACGCCGACACTGGCTGCAACAGACGAGAGCGCGACCATCACGCCCCAGCCGACGGCAAGTGCGCCAGCAAATCTGACGCTGACTGCCATCCGCGGGACGGTCGTTGCTGGTCCAACGGCGACTGCGGATGAAGCTGTCACCGCCGTGCCTGATACGCCAACTGTACAAGAGACAGCAACAGACGAGAGTACAAGCACCCCACCACAGCCGACAGAAGAGACAGCAAGCGCGCCAGCAAATCTAACGCTGACTGCCATCCGCGGGACGGTCGTTGCTGGTCCAACGGCGACTGCGGATGAAGCTGTCACCGCCGTGCCTGATACGCCAACTGTACAAGAGACAGCAACAGACGAGAGTACAAGCACCCCACCACAGCCGACAGAAGAGACGGCAAGCGCGCCAGCAAATCTAACGCTGACTGCCATCCGCGGGACGGTCGTTGCTAGTCCAACGGCGACTGCGGATGAAGCCGTCACCGCCGTGCCTGAAACGCCAACTGCAGACGAGACGCCGACACTGGCTACAACAGACGAGAGTACAAGCACCCCACCACAGCCGACAGAAGAGACGGCAAGCCCGCCAGCAAATCTGACGCTGACTGCCATCCGCGGGACGGTCGTTGCTGGTCCAACGGCGACTGCGGAAGAAGCTGTCACCGCCGTGCCTGATACGCCAACTGTACAAGAGACAGCAACAGACGAGAGTACAAGCACCCCACCACAGCCAACAGAACAGACAGCAAGCGCGCCAGCAAATCTAACGCTGACTGCCATCCGCGGGACGGTCGCCGCTGGTCCGTCTCCGACTGTGGAAGAAGCCGTCACCGCCGTGCCTGATACGCCAACTGTACAAGAGACAGCAACAGACGAGAGTACAAGCACCCCACCACAGCCGACAGAAGAGACGGCAAGCCCGCCAGCAAATCTAACGCTGACTGCCATCCGCGGGACGGTCGTTGCTAGTCCATCGGCGACTGCGGATGAAGCTGTCACCGCTGTGCTTGATACGCCAACTGTACAAGAGACAGCAACAGACGAGAGTACAAGCACCCCACCACAGCCGACAGAAGAGACGGCAAGCCCGCCAGCAAATCTAACGCTGACTGCCATCCGCGGGACAGTCGTTGCTAGTCCATCGGCGACTGCGGATGAAGCCGTCACCGCTGTGCCTGAAACGCCAACTGCAGACGAAACGCCGACACTTGCTACAACAGACGAAAGCGCGACCATCACGCCCCAGCCGACAGAAGAGACAGCAAGCGCGCCAGCAAATCTGACGCTGACTGCCATTCGCGGGACGGTCGTTGCTGGTCCAACGGCGACTGCGGATGAAGCTGTCACCGCTGTGCCTGAAACACCAACTGCAGACGGAACGCCGACACTTGCAGTCACAATCGAGAGCGCGACCATGACGCCCCAGCCGACAGAAGAGACGGCAAGCGCGCCAGCAAATCTAACGCTGACTGCCATCCGCCGAACGGTCGTTGCTAGTCCATCGGCGACTGCGGATGAAGCCGTCACCGCTGCAAGGGCGACGAGCCTGTCGCTCACGGCTGAACCAGCATCTCGGATCACACCGTCGCCTACGCCGCTGCGCCAGTATTTCGTCTATCTGATACCGACGCCAACAGCCTATGGCTGGCGGGAAGATGCTTCCCGCTTTGAATGCCAGCCTGCGCCGGGCTGGATAAACTATGAAGTAAGAGAGGGCGATACCTTGCTGTCGCTGGCGCTGGCGACTGGCAGCAGTTTGATTGACTTGCGAAGTGGGAATTGCTTTGAGCCGATTCGTGGCATCTTTGCTGGCGAGCAAATGATCCTGCCGCGATTGCCGCAACCGCCGCTTGCCACAAGGGCGCCAAGCCGAGGCGCTGAAGCGGGCGAGGTTCTTGGTTGTGAGGACCGCTTGGCGCAGATTGCGCAGCCTGCCCCAAATGCCGAGCTTGATGGCATTTTTGCGATCATTGGCAGCGCGCGATTGCCCAAGGGCGGCCGATATCATATCGCGCTCAAACCAGGCTGGTCTGAAGACTACTATCGCTATTGGGAAGCGGAGGAATCCGTCAGCAGCGATGTATTGGCTTTGATAAATACGGATATCTTCGGCGCGGGCCCGCAGCGCTTGCGGCTGGCAGTGCTTGATAGCGGCGGCGAGATAATCGAGGGTGGCATTTGCGATATTCCTATCATATTTGCTTCGCCGTAATACCCGCGGGGCAATGGCATAGAATCGAATTTCTGCTTGTATCAGCCCGCCAATCGCATGAAGTGAGGCGCTTATGCGCTTGATTGGGCGGTGGCTAACCCGCGCGTTGACTTTGGCGCTCGTCTGCCTGGCGCTAAGCTTAGCTTTTGCATTTGTCTGGACCTCTTCGCAGCTTGTGTCCAGGCGCGATTTGGGTCGCGCGCTTGATGGAACGACGGCGGCGCGGCGTGATGCCTACCGCGCTACCGCTACCGCTATTAACATCCAAGCCCAGCCCGACAGCTTGCGTGCCGACCGCTCCATCGCCCTGCTCCAGCAGCAGCCTGAGAGCCCAAAGCCGGCGACGCCAGCCATTGAGCCGGCCGCCGTCGCGACCTTGCCCGCCCAAAGGCCGGCGCCAGAGGATATCAGCCTGCCCAAGTTATTGGTGCCTCTCAATCCGCCGGCGGGCAAGCAGATGGCGGGAACGCAGGTTCCGCGCCAGGCGCCTGAGGCTTTTCGCGCTCATCGACTGGTCAATATCCTGCTGCTGGGCAGCGACGAGCTATTGAGCGACGATAACTTCGTCCGCACCGACACCATGATCGTCGTCTCGCTCAATGTGGAAACTGGAACGGCATCCATGTTGAGCTTGCCGCGCGATCTTTTTGTTTACATCCCGCACGGAAAGATGGGGCGGCTGAATACCGCGTATGGGCTGGGGGAGAGTTTGAAATGGGATCCCGGCGGCGGCTTTGGCCTGCTTCGGCAAACCATCTTTTACAACTTCGGCATTAATGTGCATTATTATGCGCGGGTGAATTTCTCCGGCTTTGAGGCGATCATCGACCGCTTGGGCGGCGTCGATATCGCGGTTGATTGCGCCTATCGTGATTACTATCCGGTTGATAGGGACGAAGATGGCGGGGCTGATTCAAATGCTTACCGCCTGCGGACGCTGCCGGTTGGCTATTACACATTTGATGGATTCGATGCCTTGTGGTATGCGCGTACACGAAAAAACACCGATGATTTTGATCGCGGCCGCCGGCAGCAGCAGCTTGTTCGCGCAATCTGGCGCAAGGCGAGGAGCTTGGGCTTAGCCAGGGCTTTGCCGCAGCTCTGGCCCGAGCTTACCGCAATTGTTGAGACCGATATTCCATTTGAGCAGATGCTCCGCCTCTTGCCACTCGCTTTCAACCTCGATATTGACGAAGTGCAGCATTACACCTTCCAACATACCTACCATACAAGTGAGTGGACGACTCCGGCTGGCTGGTCTGTGCTCTTGCCCAACCAGGAGGCAGTAGCCGAATTGATGCAAGCCTTGTATACGCCGCCCTCTAGGTATCAGGCGGCGCTGGCGGGACCCAGCATTGCCGTCTACAACGCCGCTGGCGAAGAAAACTGGGACATCGTCGCCAGCGAGCGACTGCGCTGGGGCGGCTACAATGCGATTGCGCTGGGACCGCTTGAGGACGGCGATGTCTACCCTGGCACCCGGTTGATAGATCAGGTGGCGGCTGAAAAGGGGAGCATCCTGCCTGGCATCTTGCGGGCGCTGAATATGACCGAAGCGCAAGTGGAACTCGAGGTCAGCGCCGACCGCACCTACGATTACGCGGTAATTATTGGCAGCGATTACGAGTCCTGCACCTTTGGCGTCTTGCCATTTGCCGATTGAGCAGAGGCGCCAGCTTCAGCGCTGAACTTCCTTAGCAGGGGAGTGGTGAAATTGATTGATATGCCCATTTCAAACCCCACCCCGACCGCCTGTGTCTACGCGGCGCTCCCCTCCCCGATGAATCATGGAGGGGAGCATTCCAGCAAATCCTGAGTCGGAGCCTTTACAAACTCCTGTATCAGTAATTCACCACTTCCTTAGCAGCTAGTAATGGCAAAGCGCTAAATTTATGTTATGATATGGGGCAAGACGGGGTATGGCGCAGTCCGGCTAGCGCGCTTGCATGGGGTGTAAGAGGTCCCCGGTTCGAATCCGGGTACCCCGACAGGAGCCAAACGGGCTCACTCGACGGTGGGCTTTTTTTATTTGGAAAGGTCAACACAATGCTGGAACCAGAGATTAGGCTGACATCGCTGGCAAGCTGCGCCGGTTGAGCCGCCAAGCTCAGCCCGAGCGATCTGGCGCAAGTTTTGCGCCCCATAAGCGAGATTTACCGACGAGAAGATTATCCCCAGCTGCTGGTAGGCTTATCGGAGCCGGACGACGCGGCCGTCTACCAGCTTGATAGTGAGCGCGCGTTGATATCGACGACTGATTTTTTTCCGCCTGTCGTTGATGATCCCTACGATTTTGGCGCTATTGCGGCGGCGAACGCCCTCAGCGATGTATACGCCATGGGGGGGCGCCCACTGATGGCGATCAACCTGGTCGCTTTTCCCGATGATTTGGACAAAGGCATCCTGTCCGAGATATTGCGAGGCGGCGCCGAGAAGGTCAAGGAGGCGGGCGCTGTCATCGCCGGCGGGCATTCCATTACCGATGCTGAACCGAAATATGGCTTGTCGGTTACGGGTTTGGTGGCGCCTGCCAATATCATCCGCAAGGCGGGCGCGCGGCTGGGCGATGTCTTGATATTGAGCAAGCCGCTGGGGACGGGCCTCATCACGACAGCGCTCAAGCGCGGCATCGCCGACGCTGGGCAGGTAGCGGCGGCGGTGAAAAGCATGTCTCGCTTGAATCGCGCGGCGGCCGAGCTGGCGCAGCGGCACGATATCCATGCCATGACTGATATTACCGGCTTCGGCTTGGTGGGCCACGCATTGGAAATGGCCAAGCTGAGCGCTGTTGACTTCCGACTGAACTTGGACAAAATCGCGCTTCTGCCCGGCGCGCTCGAATATGCGCGAAAGGGTGTATTCCCCGGCGGCATGGAGCGAAACCGGGATTACTACATCCAATGGCTGTCAGCCGAAGGGAGCTTGGCGGAACACGAAATCGGCTTACTCTTCGACCCGCAAACATCGGGCGGCCTCTTGATGTCGGTTGCGGCGGAAAGCGCCGGTGAATTGCTCGCCGACTTGCAGGCAGCGGGCGAAGAGGCTTTCGTCATCGGCGGCGTTGTCGCTGGAGCAGGTGGCATCATCGCCGCCAAAGCCAATTAGCGGGCGGCGGCATTCGGCTCTTGAGGACCTATTCAGTTCTCGCTGCGGGAATTAGATCAAGATTCCGCCCGACAGTTTCAAAGGCGACCAAGGCGCGGTCCAGGTGTTCCTTGCGATGGGTGGCGATATAGCTGGTGCGGAGCAGCGACTGGTTTGGCGGCGTCGCCGGCGGAACCACGGGATTGGTATAAACTCCCTCTTCAATCAGCGCGGCCCAGGTTAAGCCGGTGCGAAACTGCTCGCCGATCTTTACCGGAATAATCGGGGTTTGGCTGTTGAAGGTGTCGTAACCCAGCCGCTTGAGACCCTGGCGCATGTATTCGGCATTCTTCCATACTTGCTGAACATGCTTTGGCTCGGTCTCGATAATTTCTAGCGCAGCCAGGACCGCAGCGAGATTAGGCGCCGGCAATGCGGCTGAGAATATAAGCGAGCGTGCGTGATGCTGTACATAGTGGATCACATCGGCGGAACCGGCGATGAAGCCGCCGATTGAAGCGAAACTCTTGCTGAATGTACCCATGATTAGGTCGACCTGATCAGTCAAGCCAAAGTGCGCCGATGTGCCTCGTCCGCCGCCAGCCATGCCGATGCCGTGGGCATCATCCACCAGCAAGCGGGCGCGGTATTTCTTGCAAATCTCGACGATCTGCGGCAAGGGCGCGAAATCGCCCCCCATGCTATAAACGCCATCAACGATTACGAGCTTGCCCGCAGCTTCGGGCAGGCGGCTCAAGACACGTTCGAGATCGTCGGTATCATTGTGCTTGAAGCGTTTCATCGTTCCGCGCGACATTTGAACGCCATCGACCAGGCAGGCATGGGCGTCTTTATCGAGGATGGCCACGTCATTCTTGCCCAGCAGCGCCGAGACCGTGCCTAGATTCGTTTGATAGCCGGTCGAGAAGACAAGAGCCGCTTCTTTGCCGACAAACTGCGCCAGGCGGCGGTCGGCTTCGAGATGCAATTCAAGGGTTCCATTCAAAAAGCGCGAACCGGTCACGCTGGTGCCATAGCGCCGCGTCGCCTCGATTGCCGCGTTTCGGACACGGGCGTCAGTTGTGAGGCCCAGGTAATTGTTGGAGCCTAGCATCACAACATTTTTGTCTTCAAAGGTCGCAGTGCTTCCTTCAGAATCGCTCAAGGCGCGGAAGAAGGGATAGATGCCCATCTCCATCGCTTCTTTGGCCAAGGTGAATTCGGATAGCTTGTCGAATAAGTCTGCCACGATACTCTCCTGAGCAGCCCTCGGCTCAACGGGACCTAGCGCTGCTATACTATTTCGACCGTTCCGACAGCGGCGGCGGTCTCATCGAGGCGAGCGCTCGGGAATCGATTGTACTGCTGAAACAAGTCTAAGATGGCATTGAATGTACCTTGCAGAGTCTATCAGCAGGCAATGCCTTAGACAATAACCATTTGTGTACTCGGGCAGTACCTCGTAAAAAAAACTCACTTGCGCGGCATTGCGGCGCGCTGTACAATTCAGTTCTTGCTGATAGTGAATTGCGGAGCTTGATATGTCCAGCTTGACAATGCGAAGAATAATTGTCTGGTCGATTTCGATGGTCTTGGGTTTGGTCGTCGGCTACGGTGTCATCACTGTTGGCTTCGATATGCTGCCGCTTTTCAGCGCGGTGCAGACGCCCCAAGGCGTATCCATCGACGAGTATGGCATGCTCTATTATCTATTCACTTCCGTCCCTATTGGGCTGGTATTTGTAATCTGGCTCGACGCTTTCATGGACACAAGAATTCTCCCCGACTAGTCTCAGCCGAAGCGCCGTATAATCTGGGATCCACCTGCGGGTGGATTCTTTCGTTTAGGCGCAGTGACGCGCCAGCAGCCGCGTTTGGCGAGCAAATGAGAGGTAAAACTTCGACGCTGATAGCTAATGAAAGCTGGCTGCCGTTAAATTACGATTATGGATGATAAGCGTCAATCGGCAATTCCCGGTTTCTACCGCCTGTCTTTGGCGGCTCGTCAAGCGGTCGCCCAGTCTTGGGCTGGGCTTGACGAAGCGGATATGCAGGCGCTGCTCGATAGTGGGCTCTCGCTGGATCAGGCTGACCTGATGATCGAAAATGTCATCGGCCGCTACAGTTTGCCCTTCGCCCTCGCCAGCAATTTTCTCATTAATGGGCGAGATTATCTGGTGCCGATGGTGCTTGAAGAGGCGTCGGTTGTCGCCGCCTGCAGCTACGCGGCGAAGTTGTTTCGGCTCGGCGGCGGATTCTGCGCCAGCGCAGACGAGCCTGTCATGATCGGGCAGATTCAATTGCTCGATTTGCCCAACCTGGACGAGGCAGTCGAGGCGCTATTGGCGCGGAAAGCGGAGATACTGCAAGGGGCGAACGAAGGCAGCGGCAGCATAGTCGCGCGTGGCGGCGGCGCCATCGACCTGGTAGCGCGCCCGCTGCCTGCTACGGCGGCTGGCGACATGCTTATACTGCATCTGCATTACGATGTTCGCGATGCGATGGGCGCCAATGCGATCAATACGGCGGTCGAGCGAATTGCGCCGCTTATCGAGCGCATTAGTGGCGGGCGCGTCAACCTGAGGATTCTAAGCAATCTCTGCGACCGACGGTTGGCCCGCGCCAGCGGAATAATCCCGAGCCAAGCGCTAGCGACAGATGGCGCGACGGGAGCGGAAGTGCTCAAGTGGATCATTGAAGCGGCCGCATTTGCCGATGCCGACCCATACCGAGCGGCGACTCATAATAAGGGGATCATGAATGGGATTGATGCGCTGATGCTGGCGACTGGCAACGACTGGCGCGCTGTGGAGGCTGGGGCGCAGGCTTACGCGGCACGGAGCGGCCACTATAAGAGCCTGACTACCTGGTCTAGGGATGATGATGGCAACCTGCGCGGGGAGATTGAGCTGCCCATGGCGGTGGGCATTATCGGCGGGGCGACGCGAACGCATCGTGGCGCGCAAACGGCTATCAAGCTGCTGGGCTTGAAGTCAGCTCAAGAGTTGGCGCAAGTCGCGGCGGCTATTGGCTTGGCGCAAAATCTGGGGGCGATCCGCGCCCTCGCCACTGACGGCATTCAGAAAGGACATATGCGCATGCACGCCAGACAATTGGCGCTGGCGGCTGGCGCAAACCAGGAGAACGCGCTTGCCATCGCGGGACAACTGATCGAAGAAGGCAATATCCGCCTGGAGCGCGCCAAAGCAATCGCACGAGAGCAAAGACAAAGGTCATGAAACTAGACAGCAGCCAGCTGATGAAAACCGATCGTGGCGTGGGCATTGTCGGTTACGGATCGTATATCCCGCGTTACCGGCTGCCGGGCTCCGAGATTGCTCGGATTTGGACGGGCGGCCGCGGTGCCTCGCCCGTGCGGGAGAAAGCGGTAGCCGGGATTGACGAAGATGTCGTCACGATGGCGATCGAAGCGGCGCGGAATGCGATTGTCTGCGCTGGCATCAACCCGCGTCAGCTTCGCGCCGTGTGGGTGGGCAGCGAAAGTCACCCCTATGCGGTGAAACCAAGCAGCACCATAGTCGCGGAAAGCATCGGCGCGCCGGCGGATGTGTTGGCGGCTGATTGGGAGTTTGCCTGCAAAGCTGGCACCGAGGCGGTACAAGCGGCGCTCGGTCTCGTCGGCAGCGGAATGGCGACATACAGTTTGAGCATTGGCATGGACACGGCTCAGGGCCGACCCGGCGATGCGCTCGAGTATACGGCCGGCTCTGGCGGCGCCGCCTTGCTGCTGGGTCCCGCGGCGGAGAGTTACGCCGTCTACCAGGGCAGCTACAGTTATGTCACCGATACGCCCGACTTTTGGCGGCGAGCGGGCGAAGTCTATCCCAGTCATGGCGACCGATTCACCGGCGAACCAGCCTACTTCGCTCATACACTCGCGGCCGCCTCGACCTTGATGAAACGAATGAACACAACTGCGCTGGATTATGATTTCGCCGTTTTTCATCAGCCCAATATCAAATTCCCAGCGCGGGCGGCCAAACTGCTTGGTTTTTCAGAGCATCAAATTAGAGCTGGCTTGCTGGCAAACGAGATCGGCAACGTCTACTCTGGCTCCTGCATGATTGGCTTGACAGCCCTGCTCGATACCGCCCAAGCAGGCGATCGCATTTTGATGGTTAGTTATGGCAGTGGCGCTGGCTCCGATGCTTTTGACCTGCGGGTAACCGAGCGCATTGCGCAGCTTCCGCCAGCGCGGGCAAGGACGGCGGATTATATTGCCCGCCGCCGCGAAATCGATTATGGCACTTATGTGCGCTTCCGCGACAAACTGAAGGAATAGCTAACATGGGAGTTGCAATTATTGGCGCTGGCATGCTGCCGGTTGGGGAGCATTGGTCACGCGGTCTTGAGGAACTGGCGATTGAAGCGGGCGAACTGGCGCTGCGCGATGCCGGTGCGTCGCGGGCGGATGCGCTCTACATCGGCAATGGCTACGGCGGCGCTTTCAACCGGCAGTCCCAGCTGGGGAGTCTGCTGGCGGCGCGGCTGGGCCTGCCCAACGGGGAAGCCTACACCTGCGAAGCCGGCGACGCGTCTGGCGGCGTCGCGCTGCGGACGGGATATTTGGCAGTCGCGTCCGGCGCTGTGCAATCAGCGCTGGTCATCGGCCTCGAGAAAGCGACCGACATAGTGGGTTCCGCTCGGGTCTCGGCGCGGAACCTTAGCCTTGACGCAGATTTTGAGGCGGTCAATGGCGCTACTTTGACGGCGATGGCTGGCTTGCTGATGCGCCGCTATATGCACCAATATGAGGTCGCTTTGCACCAGTTCGAGGGCTTCAGCCTGAATGCCCATCGAAACGGCTCGCGGAATGAATTCGCGATGTTCCGCAATCAGCTGAAACCCGGCGCATTTGTTCGGGCGCCGATGATCGCGGCGCCGGTGAGCCTCTTCGATAGCGCGCCGGACGGCGATGGAGCGGCCGCGGTCTTGCTGGTCGACTCAGAATTGGCGGCTGATCTTGCGCCGAGCCCGGTGTCTATTATTGGCAGCGCCGTCGCAACAGACCAGCTTGCCCTGCAAGATCGTGCCGACCCGCTCCAGCTGCGCGCGGTCAGTTTGTCGGCGGCGAAGTGTCTGCAGCAGGCGGGGCTCAAGCCAAGCGAGATTGACGCGCTCGAATTGCATGACGCCTACACCGTGGTGACGGCGCTCTCACTGGAAGCGATGGGTTACAGCGAGCGCGGGCGCGGCTGGGAATGGGCGCGGGACGAGGGCGCAAGAATCGCGCTTGATGGCGAGTTGCCGCTCAGCGCATTTGGCGGGCTAAAGAGCCGCGGCAATCCTGGCGGGGCGGCCGGCATCTATCAAGCGGTTGAGGCGGCGCGGCAATTAAAAGGGCAGGCGCAGGAAAACCAGATAACCGGCGCGAGAAACATCCTGATTCAAAATATGGGCGGCTTGGGCGCGACGGTTGCCACACACATATTGAGCGCCGAAACACTGACCTGATAGGCTCTGCAAGTGTCAGAAACCATCAAGATAGTTTCTGATAGGCGCGCTTCCCTAAGCTTAGGTGGAAGGTAAGTCCGCGATACGGGTGAGGAGCGGATCAATGCATGTAGCGAAGTATTGGCGCAGCAAGAAGCTGCGTTATCAGCTATTTACGACGACCGAAGGGAAGGGAAACGGCCGAGTTAAGCCCAGGGTCGAAGCCCAGGTCAACCGCGCGCGCGAGCTTCTGCCGGCGGTCAAGCGAGCCAAAGCCGCCTCATGACGGATGGCAATTTACAGGCTTCAATGGCAGCCAAGCCCGGGTTTGACCGCGCCGGCTTTGCGCGCGGCCGGGTGTACAGCTACACCCTGGTTCAAGAGCCCGCTGCCGAATTTGAGGCGCAGGCGCCGTTCTATCTTGCCTTGGTGGAATTAGACGATGGCAGCCTGATTACGGCGCAGCTCACTGATGTTGATGGCGACGTGTCCATTGGCGACCGGGTCGAGATGGTTACGCGCAAGCTGGCTACCGATGGGCAGCGCGGCATGATCATATATGGTTACAAATTCCGGCCTCAGATGAAATAAGCGCTTGCAAGGCACCCAATAAGAAAGAGCCACTGCTTAGTGGCTCTTTTGCTTGCGGAGCAATCACAATTAGGCGACTATGTTTGCGCCTTTTGTCTTGGATTCGTAGCTGAGCGACATCTCGGTGTTGATATCGAAGAGGTGCATGTTATCCAGATTGATGGTGATATCCATCGGCTCGCCGACCGTGGCATCGGTGCGTGGGTCAGTCCGCGCGATGAAGTTCTTGCCGGCGTTTTCCAGATAGATGATCACCTCGTTGCCCATTTGCTCGACAACTTCGACGTTGCATCTCATGTTTTCCGGGATAATGCCCTGCGGCAGGTAATTGCTGTCGTCGATATCTTCGGGGCGAATGCCACAAACGACTTCCATACCCACATGGCTGCGGAAGCTATCCGCTTTGCTGGCGGGCACGGGCAGCGAGAAAGCGCCAACATCGACCACCAAGTTATCGCCGTCTGCCTTCAGCGTCGCGTCAAAGAAGTTCATGGACGGGCTGCCAATGAAGCCGGCGACAAAAATGTTGTGCGGGTTGTGATACAAGTTAAAGGGCGAGTCAATCTGCTGCAATTTGCCTTCGTTGAGGACGCAGATGCGGGTCCCCATCGTCATCGCCTCGACTTGATCGTGCGTTACGTAGATGAAGGTCGTCTCCAGCCGTTGGTGCAGGCGGCTGATGAAGGAGCGCGCTTCAACACGCAGTTTCGCATCCAGGTTGGACAAGGGCTCGTCCATCAAAAAGACAGCCGGCTCGCGCACGATAGCGCGGCCAACAGCCACACGTTGACGCTGCCCGCCCGATAGCTGCCGCGGACGGCGATCGAGCAAATGGCCAATGCCAAGCTCATTTGCTGCTTCGTTCACGCGCTCGTCGATGATCTTCTTGGGCGTCTTGCGCAGCTTGAGACCGAAAGCCATGTTGTCATAAACTGTCATGTGGGGATACAATGCGTAACTCTGGAACACCATGGCGACATCGCGGTCTTTGGGCGCGACATTATTGACGACCCGATCACCGATGAGAATTTCGCCCTCGGTAATCTCTTCCAAACCAGCGAGCATACGCAAGCTGGTCGACTTGCCGCAACCGGAAGGACCAACGAAAACCAGGAACTCTTTGTCTTGAACATCGATGGTCAAGTCGGTAACGACGCGTTGATCACCGAAATCCTTTGATACATGATTGAAAGTGACACCAGCCACAGCACCCTCCATTCAAATAAGCAGTTGGACGAAAATACTGGTAAAACTGCACAAACATCTTACTTGACAGCAAGATAGATTTATAGTGGCAATTATAGCGCGGTTTTCTCAAATTGCAAAATAATCCTTCAAATGGTGTAAAATCAGCCAGAAATCATGCTCGGTGAGGAGCCAACATGCCCGACAACCCAAATGCGGAAATCGTCGCTATCGGCACGGAAATCTTGCTCGGAGAGATAACCGACAGCAATTCTGTCTTTCTGGCGCGGCAGCTGCGCGATATTGGCGTCAATGTCTTCTTCATGACGACCGTGGGCGACAACCTCGCGCGTATTGCCGAGGCGATTTCAGCCGCCCTGGACCGCGCCGAAATTGTCGTGACGACCGGTGGCTTGGGTCCCACTGTGGATGACATGACGCGCCAGGCGGTGGCGGATGTTGCCGGGCAGCCACTGCAATTCCACGAGTCGCTTTACCGAGTGATTGAAGACCGATTCCGCGGCTTCGGCGTCGAGATGACAGCCAACAATCGTCAGCAGGCTTATCTGCCGGCGGGCGCGACGCTCATCGAGAACCCGGTTGGCACGGCGCCCGCGTTTTTGGTGGAGTTGGAGCGCGGCGTGGTCATCAGCCTGCCGGGCGTACCGCGCGAGATGAAGTATCTGGTACGCGAAACCGTCATCCCGCATTTGCTGCGCAGTTATGAATTGGGCGTGATCTTGGCGCGCACGCTGCGAACGGCTGGCATCGGCGAAAGCTCGCTCGACGACAAGATTGGCAAAGATATTCTGAGCGAAAGAAACCCCAGCATCGGTTTGGCGGCGCACCATGGCGCTGTCGATGTGCGAATCACCGCCAAAGCAGAGAGCAAGTTAAGCGCCTTGAAGATGCTGGACGAAATGCAAGCCCGCCTCGAGGAACGGATTGGCGATGATGTCTTCGGCATTGATGAAGCCACCTTGGAGCATGTCGTCTGGGAGCATTTGCAGCAGCGCAACTTGAAGGTCCATGTTATCGAAGCTGGCTTGCCAGGTGTGATTAGCGGCGCCTGGAAGGAAGAATCGGCGGCGCTGCGCAGTAGATTCTACGACGACCCGGGGCAGGTCTTTGAGCAATTTGCGGTGAACCCGGCCGCTGTTTCACTGACTGATTTCGCAAGCGATATCGCAGCCCGCATTCGATTGCAGGAAGCCGTCGACGCCAGCATCGTCGTGCTAAGCTATCCGGACCTTGATGAAAACGCTGATATTGAACAGGGCAGCGCGGTTGCGATTTCCACGGCGGCGCAAAGCCGCTTCCGCGGATATGGCTTCGGCACGCGCTCCAATCTGGCGCGGGAGTGGATATCACGCTGGGGGCTGGCTAGCTTGTGGCGCATGCTGAAAGAAGAGCGCGGCTAGCGGCGGCGCCGGCGGCGGGCAAGCCTCATTCATCCAGGCTGAGCAGAGCCATGAAGGCTTCTTGCGGCACCTCCACCGAGCCGATCATCTTCATACGTTTTTTGCCTTTCTTTTGCTTTTCTAGCAGCTTTTTCTTTCGCGTTACATCGCCGCCATAACACTTGGCCAGCACATCTTTGCGCAAAGCTTTCACGTTGGCGCGCGATATGACGCGTTTGCCGATGGCGGCCTGCACTGGCACGGTAAACATCTGCCGCGGAATGAGAGCTTTCAAGCGGCTCACCAACCGCTGGCCCCGGTGATAGGCGTCATCCCGGTGGCAGATCATCGCCAGCGCATCGACGGGGTCTTCATTGACCAGCACGTCAACTTTAACCAGGTCGCCAGCGCGGTACTCATGAAACTGATAATCGAGGCTGGCATAGCCTTGCGTCACGCTTTTGAGCTTGTCGTAGAAATCGATGATGATTTCAGAAAGCGGGATCTCGAAGTGCAGTATGACGCGATTGGCGTCCAGGTATTCGCTGGTGCGGTAGAGGCCCCGCTTATTGATGACTAGATCCATGATAGGACCGATATAGGTCTGCGGCGCGTAGATCTGAATCTTCATCCAAGGCTCGCGCACTTCGTCGATGGCATTCTCATCGGGCAATAGCGCGGGGCTATCGATGGCGGTTTCTTGCCCGTCTTTCTGCGAGATTCGGTATTCGACGCTGGGGGCGGTCGCTAGGATGTCCAGATCGTATTCGCGCTCAAGCCGCTCTTGGATGATTTCCATGTGGAAGAGGCCCAGGAAGCCAACGCGGAAGCCGAAATTCAGCGCTTGTGAGGTCTCCGGTTGATAGACCAGCGATGCGTCGTTCAGATGAAGTTTCTCGAGCGCGTCGCGCAGGTCGGCATAGGCTTCGTTGTTGGTCGGGTAGATGCCGGCGAAAACCATTGGCTTGACTTGCTCGTAACCAGGCAGCGCGCGCTCGGCGCCATGTTTGGACTGTGTAATCGTATCGCCGACACGGCACTCTTGCACGGATTTTAGCCCAGTCGCGATATAGCCAACTTCGCCGGCGCTTAACTCGCCGGTAGCGCGCATGACCGGGTCAAAGACGCCAATCTCGACTGGTTCAAAGCGGGCGCCGGTGGCGAAGAGCTTGAGCAGGTCGCGCTGGCTGACCTGGCCATCAACGATGCGCACGTAGGCGACAACCCCTTTGTAAGCGTCATAGTGAGAGTCGAAGACGAGCGCCCGCACTTTCTCATGCTGGCTCGTCGTCGGCGGCGGCACATCGGCTATAACTTTTTCCAGGACTTCGGTGATGCCGAAGCCGTTCTTGGCTGATATCCGCGGCATGTCTTCAAGCGCTGTTCCAAGCAGCTCTTGCACATCACTGGCAACTTCTTCTGGCTGAGCCGCCGGCAAATCTATTTTGTTGATGACTGGAAGAATCTCGAGGTCTTGTTCAAGCGCCAGGTAGACGTTGGAGAGTGTCTGCGCCTCGATGCCTTGGCTGGCGTCGACAACGAGTATGGCGCCCTCGCAGGCTTGCAAGGCGCGGCTGACCTCGTAGGTGAAGTCGACATGCCCTGGCGTGTCGATCAAGTTGATGGTGTAAGTCTTGCCATCGCTGGCTTCATAGCGCATACGCACGGCTGATGCCTTGATGGTAACGCCGCGCTCGCGCTCTAGCGCCATGCTATCGAGCAGCTGCTCCTGCATATCGCGTTGGCTGACGGTGTTTGTCAATTCCAGCAAGCGATCGGCCAGCGTACTCTTGCCATGATCGACATGGGCAATGATACAGAAATTGCGGATATGGTTGATATTCATCGATAGCCTGTGGTGAAATCCCAAGGATTCAATTATGAAGCATGAGCGGGATAAGGGCTAGGGCAGGCTAGCAAAGCCGAGACGTCAGCGCGTTTATTTTGTCTTCGAGCGCCTGTTGGCTCGTCGCCGCGGACTTGGACCTGAGCCGCATGAGGTATTCCACATTGCCCTTAGCGCCAGTGATGGGCGAGGTCATCACATCAACGGGAACGAAAGCAAGTGAAACTGCCGCCGCGGCGATTTCTTTCAGCACGCGCCGATGAATGGCACGATCGCGAATGATGCCGCCCTTGCCCACTTCAGACCGGCCCGCTTCAAATTGCGGTTTCACCAGGGCGACAACATCAGAAGCGGGGTGAATGAGGCGCGCTACGGCTGGCAGTATCAAACGCAGCGAGATAAATGAGACATCAATTACCGCGATAGCGGCCGTTTCGTCAAGCCATTCGAGGTAACGCGCATTGGTGTTTTCCATCACAATGACGCGGCGGTCGATGCGCAGTCTGTAATCGAGAATGCCGCTGCCGACATCAATCGCGTAGACTTTCGCCGCCCCATGCTTTAGGAGGCAATCGGTAAAGCCGCCCGTGCTTGCGCCAAGGTCGGCGCAAATCTTGCCGGCCGGGTCGATGCTGAATGTCTTCAATGCCGCTTCCAGTTTAAGCCCGCCGCGGCTGACGTATCGCGGCTTCTGTTTGAGCGATATGTCTGCGTCTGGGCGGACGAAGGCGCCTGGCTTGTCCACGATTGTGCCAGCGATGCGCACTTCGCGAGCCATAATCATCGCGGCCGCCTTGCTGCGGCTGGGGGCGAGTTTTCGGCTAACGAGCAGGAGATCGAGACGTGATTTCTTGGCTGCCATCAGCCGCGCACCATGGCAATCTCGATATCGGCATACGGTTGATCGGCTAAGAATCTGAACTCGTCAGCCGCGTGGGGGATGAAGCCGTCAGCCTCAATGACGACGCTGTAATAAGTGTCAAATGCCAAAGGGCGGGCGAACTGAAAGTCCCCGTTGCGATCCGTTGTGGCTAGGGCAAAGAGTTGATCTTCCCTCCATTCGAATTCGCTCGCTGTGTAATCGGCGCTAATCATGGCGATGGTGACGCTCGGTATGCCTTGCCCGGTCGCGGCGTCGTAGACTTTGCCAGACAGGATCGCGCCTTCAAAACGAGCCAAGCGGTCGATCGGCAATTGGCCGATGCCAACAATCACTTCTTCTTCGACTAATTTCAAGTTGTTCACCAATAGTTGGAGCTTGTAGCTGCCGTCCGGCGGATCCTTGAGCGAAACGGTGAAATCCGCCCCCGATTCGATTGTCAGCCAGGGATTGGTCCTTTCGAAAAAGACTTGATCATCGACGAGCCAGCGCAGCGTCCACGGTGTGCCAGCTGCCAACTGATGCCAATCGAAGAGGGCGTAAAGCATCGGTATCGAAGTGGGAAAGCTGGACGAGGCGGGCGCTTGCCGAGCCGCTGCTGGTGCATCGGCCGTTGTATGCCGAAGGCGGGTAAATATCTCTGGCAAGGGGCCCGCGGGCCGCCCGGACACGAAGAAATCCGATGTGGCGGAGAGAGCGCCTTCGATGTAGAGCTCCAGGCGATAATTGCCAGGCAGCAAGCCGTCATTCGGGGCGACGCGGATCACTTTAGCGCCCTGGCTGGCGTCGGACCAAGGATCGACAGTCCGCGCGACTTCAACACTTTGGTAATACCAAATGGCTGACCAGGGCGTGCCGGGTGCCATGTTCGCGTAAAGAAAACGGGCTGAAGCGATATCGCCCAAGGGCAATATGGAACCGTTGCCAACCAGTGAGCCGCTTTGGTCCAGCGTGCCGAAGACGATGTCGCTGAACTGCGGTCGATTCTCGGCGCTGCCGCCGATGACAATGCGCTGGCTGCCGACAGAAGTGCCGTTTATCAGCAGCGTAAATTCATAAGCGCCATTCGCCCAGGCTTGTTCCCGGCTGCCAATGTGCCAAAGCCCGCTTTCGGGTCCGCTCCAGCGCACTGGCGGCAGGCTGAAGGTCGTATCGGGGATGCCATCACGAGAAACGCGCAGTTCATATACCGTCTCCGCTCTCATATTGTCATAATCAAAAAATAGATAGAGGCTCTTGGTATTATTTGGCATGGACCCCACGACGGTGGCAGGCGCCCCGTCGTTGACAGATGGCGCGAAGAACAGCCGGGAGACCTGCGGCGGGTTCAAGGGCGGGGGCAGGTCGGCTGGCGCGCTGATCATTTCCGCGATTAGATTATTCCGCGCGCCTCGGATTAAGCTTCGCGCGTGGCTAATCGGTCTCACGGTGCTAATAAAGTCGCCAGTTGGTACGCAGGTATCGCTGGCATTGACTATACCGTCTCGATTGCTATCCGCGATATAGCGACAGCTCGCGGGGGATAATCGTCCCAAGGGCGCGTTGCTAGGGATGCCAATGAGCAGGCCGGCGCTATTGTAGGCGCCGCCGCCAGACATCGTGCCTGGAATCTCTGCCCGGGTCTTGAACCACGAGGGACCGCGCCCAACCGGCTCGCTGATAAAGGCTGTTATGGTGCCGCGCGTTGTCGTTACCGGCTGATTGCCCAAGCCAGGAAACCCAGCCACGATCAGATTCTGATCGATGGCGACAGTATCCGAGTTGCCGATTTCCGCGAAGGGCAGGATCGGCAATTCACTCCGGGCGATAAGCCGGCCGTCCAACTCGCGCGCGATGCGCAAAATCGCGATGTCTAAGCCAGCGTCGGCGCTAAATATGTCCGCTCGATATTTGGGTATGGGCGGTTCAGCCAAATCGACATTGAGGGAAATGATAAGCTGGTCGCCATCGCATTGCTGGCTGGGCAGAGCGCTGTGGGCATTGGTGATGATCAAACCGTCAGCGCTAATCAGGGTGCCGCTGCTGACACATTTGATGAGCAGGGCATTATTGACGCTCTTCGCCTGATAGATAAAGACGGTCGCTCGCTTGATCCGGTCGAGATCTAGCGCAGTGGCGCTCTGCGCCCAGCCCTTGGCTGACAGGAGCAAGAGAATTAGCAGCACGCTTAGGCGGAGCTTAGTCATAGCAGTGGGCGCCTGCAATCAGAACTCGAGATTCTGGACAAACCATCGAAGTATTTCCAATTCACGTTGGTAAATATCAGCATCGGCGCGAAAGGCGATAATGAGGGCTTGCCCCCGTCGAATTGTCAGGATATCTAGCCCATAGACAATCGACGATACCCCTTCCAGGAAGGGGTTGCTATCCCGCGATACAAAGGAATATGCCATTGAAATGGCTGTGCTGTCGTCTGCCAGGCGGTATTCATCAAAGCCAAGCACGGTGTAATCAATCAACACTTGGGCACGCTGCAAGCTGAGTTGATCGAGAATGTTTCGCTCGGTTGTATCGCTGCCAACGGGCGCGGCGCTGACTTCGATGGCGGTATTGAAACCGCGGTGAGCCATGTCTCTAACGCGGAAGATGTAGGGACCCGTTTCTTCGAGCAGCCAGCGCGCCGGATAGCGGGCGCTGATGCCGGCTTCAAGATTGCTGTAGTCGCTGGCGCGGTTGAGCGCGCTGTCGCGCTGATTGATGCCGATGGCAAAGCCGACCAGTATCATCATGTAGGTGATAGCGATCGACCAACGCTGCCGCGGGCTTATCTGTATCGCTGGCGATCGCCCAGTTTCAAATTCCATCGGTATTCCACTGGCTCATGTACGCTTCTCGCTCGCGCCTTTCTGAGTTGCTGTATAAGAAGTAGACAGCACCCAGCGTAATGACAAGCGCAGCCGCGAGCAGGGCGAAAGCGAAGAGGGGCCGATCGCTGGTTCCGCTCGTGCCCAGGGTGCCGCTCATGAAGCCGCCGACGAATGCGGTTATCAATCCGCTGGCAAAGGCGGCCAGCAAGACGTTCAGCGGCAGCACCAGCGGGTAGGCATCGGAAAAATACGACTCGACGATGCCCAAGGCGATAAACAAGCTGGAAGCCAATTGAATCGCAAGGTTTGAAAGCAGGTAAATCGCGGCGATGTGCCAAGATGGTTCAAGCGGCCAGATAAGCGCTAAGCTGAGGAAACTGCTGTAGCCCACCGCGCCGGCAAAGGCGTAGGCGACGGCATCGCTGCGCACGCGCAAACTCTGAGGATAGATCAGGTAGCGGAGTGCCAGGAATTTCAGCCCGGTGTCGACGGCGCCCACAGTGAATGTATAGCCGATGATCCGCGCGAACACCGATTGCAAAGGCAGCCAATCCTGCACGCGGAAGAAATCCTGGGCGAGCGGCAAGCCGATGGCGGAGGCTGTCAGAGCGGAAACAACCGCGACGCCGATTAAACGCCGGCGCGGGCGGGCGACGCGGAACTCCGGCAAGACCGAAAGATAGAGCCAAAGAATAACCGGCAGCGCTACCAGGGCAATTGAAAAAATGCGAGCAAGCTGTGCGTCGAGGCGGGCCGGCAGGAGCTCGCCAAGCAATACCAACAGGAGCATGAGGACCGTCACTATGACCAACTGCAGGATCAGCCGGCGCCATACGGGCAGAAAGGCGTAGGTGTCTGCACTTGGCGGATCGGGTTGGATGCGAGTCTGCGACAGCATTTGCGGTGGCTCCGCTCCCAGACAAATTGACGACCGTCTATAATTTAAGCTACGAAAAGTCGGCGAGAATGTAAAGTGGCATTGCGCAACAGAACAGATGGCGGCACCAGGAAACAGAGCCGCAGCCAATGCGGGGCAGCGGCTAAACCAGATCCCAGCTGGTTCGCTTCCCCGCCAAGCAGCTTAGTTGCATTCGCCCCTTGTTGGCGATCTTTGGCTGGGGCGCTGCTGCTGGCAGCCGTCGGCTTGGTTCTTGGCGGCTGCGGCGCGGCGGAGCGACGGATGCCTTGCGCCGAAGATGCCCGCTGCCTGCGATACGCCATCACAGCCGACATCCCCGTCTTGGACCCGCACATGAGCGAACTGCCGGAAGCGGGCATGGTCTTTCGCCAATTATATGACACTTTGGTCTACCGAGACAAAGACAGCCACCAGCTAGCGCCTGGGCTGGCGACGGATTGGCAAGTATCAGCAGATGGCTTGAGCTACACCTTTCAGCTGCGCCAGGATGTGATGTTTCACGATGGCAGCACCTTCACGGCGGCGGCAGTAGGGCAGAACATCCAACGCATATTTCAGCCGACGTCCAGCTCGTCGCTGGCGCGAGCCTTGCTTGGCCCGCTCCAGCGTTTCGAGATACTGGATGACTATACGATTCGGCTGCATCTGTTTGAGCCCTACGCAGCGCTGTTGGATGGCCTGGCGCAGCCCTTTCTCGGCATGGCCAGCCCAGCGGCGCTCGAAGGCTATGACGGCTTGCGATATCAGTACAATCAGTCCGGTACTGGTCCTTTCAAGCTGGATCACTATCTGCCCGGCGACGGTATCGTTCTCCGCCGTTTTCGCGAGTATAGGGGCTTTGGAACTAACAATGAGCCATTGACCGGCGAGGAAATCGATCGGATTGAGATTTCAATCATCCGCGACAGCAGTGTCGATTTGCTTTCGCTGCTTGGGACTTCTCAAGACGTGATTGACGATGTCTCGCCGGCGGCGGCACAAGCGCTGGCGGGAAATAGCCGCGTGCGGCTGCTGCCCATTGCGATACCGGGGCAAAGCGCGCAATTCGTTTTTAATACCAATCGACAACATATCAATAACCGGGATGTTCGCTTAGCGCTATTGCTGGCAACAAACCGAATCGGCATCAGCGATCAAGTTTTCTTCAACATTTCGCCGGTTGCTTGGGCGCCTTTATCCGAAGCGACCGGTTTTGCGCATAGCGGCTACGTAAACAGATTTGACTTCGACCTCGACCAAGCGCAAGAGCTGCTGACGGCGGCTGGTTATGCCGACAGCGACAAGGACGGCATATTAGAACGAGCGGGCGTCGAGCTTGTGCTGACGATGCTTGTGCCGCCTTGGGGGCAGCTTCCTGAAGTGGCGACGCTTTTGCAGCAACAGTGGCGGCAAATTGGCATCGACCTGCGGCAGCAGCCGGCGCCGGGGAAATCGCAGCTCGCGTCTATGATTCAATCGGGAAAATATGACTTGCTGCCGGTCGACAATTACGGGCTGGACCCGGCAATCTTGGGGCGCATATTCCTCGAGGATTCGCATTATGCTTCCGCCCGCGCCCGGAAGCCAGCTTTGCAAGACTTGCTCATCGGCGCGGCGCAAGAATTGGAGCCAGCGCGCCGACGAGCGCTGTATTATGAGATTCAGTCCCTGCTTATGAACGAGGTACTGGCGCTGCCGATACGCGAGACGGTGCGCCTGCGAGCAGCCCGCGCCAATGTAGCCGGGCTTGAATTTGACGCATACGGCTTCTATCCGCTGTTTTCCAGGGTCACAATCACAGCGAATTAGTCCACTGTATCCGCCGCGATGACGGTACCGATTTGACGGCGCTTTAGCAGCAAATCCAGCAGCGCGTCATCAGAGCTTCCATCGGCGATTATCACCTGCAGGGCCGGCTGCTCGCGCACAAGGCGGATCATGGTCTCCACTTTCTGCAGCATGCCGCCGGTTACATCAACGCCGTCGGAGCCGGCGAGCGCTGAACGAACGCTCGCAATGGAAGCCGGCGTGATTTGAGGGACAAGCTCCCCGCTGTGATTCAGCACGCCTTCAACCTCGCCTAGCAGAATAATCTGCTTGACAGCCAGGGGCTGGACCAGGTGAGCGAATAGGGACTCGGTCGAAATTATGGTACCGCCGATACGCTCATCGAGGGCGATATCGCCATGAATCAGCGGGATAAGGCATTGGTCGAGCGCCAAGCACAGGGCGCTGCTATCAAGAGACTTAATTCGCTTATCGCTTGCGACCACTGTTGATGAAGGCTGGAAGCGCATTACAGGCAAGCCCGCGCCGAGGAACTCGCGCTGCACGAGCAGGCTTAGCTCGGCGGCGACGGCACCGACTTGAACGAATCCCTGCCGTTCCCGCTTCGATCTTAAGCCCGCTACGGTATTGTATTTCTGCGCTTCAAAATGGCCGAAGGAACCGCTGCCATGCCCGATGACGATGCGGATGCCGTCGCTTAGATTGCGCAGGCGGCGGACTTGCCGCGCGATGCGGCTGACACGTTCTCTTCGAAATGACTTCGCCTCGGTCTTATCGGTAATCAGCGATCCGCCCAGCTTAATCAGAATCGTCATCAGGCGATCTTTACTCCGCGACTGTTACTATGACGCGCTTGGCGCCGGCGTCGATCAGACTGTTTTTCACGCGGGGCATCGTCGCCTCATCAGCCAGAGCGATGATGTTGCCACCGCGCCCGCCACCTGAGAGTTTTGCGCCCATTGCGCCGGCCTTAAGAGCGGCGTCGACCAGGCAGTCCAATTCTGGGGACGAGACAGTGAGCGCTTTTAGCAAGCGATGATTGGCCGTCATTAGCGCGCCCAAGCGGTCAGCACTGCCGCGCTCAATACAAGCTTTGGCTTCATCGACAATGGCCGCGATTTCGCCGAATATCTGCGCCGTCTGCCTTGGCGCGCTTTCAGCCAGGGCGCGCGCAGCGGCGACCGCGTCGCGGGTTAAAGACGCGACCCCCGTATCGGCCAGGGCAAGCCAAAGCGGCTTGGCGATATCAAGAAATTCAAAGGCGGCGTCTTTCACAAAATAGAGCGGTCTTTCGTAGACGACGACGGTGTTGTCGATCCCGCTCGGTGTGCCGTGATGCAGTTTTTCCACTTCAAAGACGAGGCGATTCAAGTTCTCGGCTGGCAGGTCTGCGCCATGAAGTTGAGCAATGGCGCGCCCGAGGGCGGCTGATACAGCGGCACCGCTACCGAGGCCGCTGGCGATCGGAATGTTCGACTGGATTCTGACTTCGCCCAGGAGATTTTCCGCCTCAAGCTGCTTGGCTGTTAGGCGAGCCATCAGCGCCAGGGGCTGGCCTATGCCAGAATCGCCAGGCAGTATGGTGAGCGGGGAACCTGGCAGATCCTCGGCGACGATGGTCAAGGGCTTGGCTGAGGCTTTGCCCGTGGCTTGGGCGCGGATGCTCGAAATCGGTATCGCAAGCGCAGGGCAGCCATAGACGACGGCGTGCTCGCCAAAGAGTATTGCTTTCCCTGGTGCGCTGGCTTGGCTTCTCATTTTCGCTAGAGCAGATACAAGATTATGACGTAGATCAACGCGGCTAATGCAATCGCCGCCTGCAGCGGGCGGTCATTGAGCAGGACTTCGTCGGGCGCGCCGCCGCGTTTTTCAACATGCATCAAATAGAGGTAGCGAAACAAGCCATAAATGACGAAGGGAACCGTCAGCAGCCCGAGATGTTGCCCATCGCGCACCATGGTTGGCGATTCAACTGTATAAATGATATAGGTGATGGTGGTCGCTGAGGTCACGATGCGCAGCATTTCATCCAATAGCTGGAGGTTGTAATGCGCGAATGAGCGCCGCGTCGCCACGGCGTCTTCGCCGAGGGATGCCAGCTCCTGGCGGCGTTTGCCAATTACGAGGAATAATGCCAGCAAACCGGCCGAGGCATAAAGCCAGGGCGACAAGCTGACATCAATGATCAAGCCGCCAGCCAGCAAGCGCAAAACAAAGCCGCCCGAGACCAAGAGAACATCGAGTATGACGACATGTTTGATGTAGAAGGAATAGGCAATCTGAATCGTGAAGTAGACAGCGATTAGCAGCGCAAGGCGCGTATCAAAGGCGTAAGCGGCCAAGAGAACAAGCGGGAGCAGCGCCACCACGAAAGCGGTCGCCACCGACGCCGATAAGCGGCCCGAGGCGATCGGGCGCTGGCGCTTGACCGGATGCGCTCGATCGGCTTCAATGTCAGCCAAGTCATTGATGATGTAAACGCAGCCGGAGCTTAGAATTAGGAGGATGCAGCAGGCAAGCACGCGGGCGAGCAGCTGCCAATCAAATAGCTGCCCGCTGAAAACGATGGCGGGAAAGACGAATAGGACATTCTTCGTCCATTGTCTGGGCCGCATCGTCGCGATGAGACCGCTAATGGTTTGCAAGGCGCGCTCCGTGCTGCTGGCCGTAGACAGAGCTTATAGTCTAGTGATATTGTCGCACAATTCCAGCTTAACTTCAGTCTCAGCGAGTGATTGACAGCGATTGTATGGTTGAAGCCCTGCAAAGAGCAACAGCGCGCGCGCATTCGAATATCGCCTTTGTTAAGTATTGGGGCAACCGCGACCACCGTTTGCGGCTGCCGGCCAATCCCTCCCTCAGCATGAACCTGGCGGACCTGCATACAAGCACGACAGTCGAGTGGGACGATTCACTGAAAGAGGACCGGCTGACGATAAACGGCGCCAGCGCTGCTGAGGCCGCCTTTAAGCGCGTCCGCGATCAGCTGGATGTCTTGCGGGGGCGATTCAAAATCAGGCGATTTGCGCGGGTCCGCTCCGCCAATAATTTTCCGATGGGAACGGGAATCGCATCGTCCGCCTCAGCTTTTGCCGCGCTGACCGTGGCTGCCTGCGCCGCGCTGGGCATTGATGTGGAAGAACGCGAATTGTCGACGCTCGCCCGGCTGGGCTCGGGCTCGGCCGCGCGCTCGCTACCGCCCGGTTTCGTCGAATGGCACGCAGGCGATTCTCACGATACATCCTTCGCGCAATCATTCGCCGCGCCCCAACATTGGGACCTGGTTGACATCATCGCAATCGTCAGCGAAGCGCACAAGCGCACCGGATCCAGCGCTGGGCACCAGACCGCCGAGAGCAGCGCCCTGCAATTGGCGCGGGTGCAATCCGCTGGCGAACGCTTTCAGGCAGTGAAGGAGGCAATCCTGCGCCGGGACTTCGGCCGATTTGCCGAGGTCGTCGAGGAGGATAGCAACCTGATGCACGCTGTGATGATGACGAGCCAGCCGCCGCTGTTTTATTGGGCGCCGCTCTCGCTTGCGATTATGAAGTCCGTGCGCCGTTGGCGGACCAGGGACCAATTGCAAGTCTGCTACACATTGGATGCGGGACCTAATGTCCATTGCATCTGTGCTGCCGCCGATGCCGACGCGGTAGCGAAGCGCTTGCGGGCGCTCGCGGGTGAGTTAGAGATTCGGCGCTCGACTGTTGGTGGCGGCGCCTACGTTTTAGCGGCTGACCGATAGCGCGCGTTGGCTCATCTTGCGCCGCGCGGACAGTCGGACGTATAATGTAGCTTAATCGAATCCTTTTGGAGGCTAGTCGTCGATGCTCGTTCATGGACTTGCAAATGATATCCTGCTTGCCGTGGCTGCCTTCGGGCTCGTGTTAATCCCGGCTGTTATCATTCATGAGTTGGGCCATTTTATTGCCGCCCGGTTGGTTGGCATCAATGTGCTCGAGTTTGGGATTGGCTTCCCGCCACGGGCGGGCCGCTTGTTCATGCTTGGCGAAACAGAGTTCACGCTCAATTGGCTGCCTTTGGGGGGCTTCGTCCGGCCATTGGGCGAAGACATGATTGGTCCCGCCGATGACGACAAGGTCAAACGCGATCGAGTCATTTTGGAGCAGCGGCGCTCGGGGCTCGTCCGCCTGGTGTCGGAGCGCGAGATGCTGCGCCTGCGCGGTGTAGACGAGCATAAAATGATGTCGGTGAACGAAGCGCCGGCTTTGGGCCGCATATTCTTCATGGCGGCTGGCGCCTTTGCCAATCTGCTCATGGCGCTGGTTCTGTTTTTCGTGGTCGCCTTAATCGGACTGTCCTTGCCGGTTGGCGGTTTGAGCCAAATTGTGGCGATTCCGCCTGGCTCTGTATTCGACGGCACCGATGCTAATGTTGGTGACGCCATTGAAAAGATCGATGGCGAGCGCTTTGCTGATTTTCTTGACTTTCACGACCAGTTGGAAAGCTATCAAGGGGAAACGATTCGCTTCTCGTTGCTCCGTCAGGAAACGGGCGCGGAATACGAGCTGAGCGTTCAAACAGATTTTGCCAATCGCTCGGGTTTGGTGCAGGTAATCAGTGTGATCGACGGGGCGCCGGCGGCGCTGGCTGGCATACAGGCGGGCGATATTTTGACCGAGATCAATCACGCGCCGATTGCGCCAGCGGGTGACCCAGTCCGGGCATTGCAAGAGGCGACGCAAGCATTTGAGGGCAGGCCGCTCCCGCTCAGGTTGAGGCGCGAGCAGGAAGACGGCACGGTGGAGGACATTGACCTGATAGTGACGCCGCGCGTCAATCCGCCCCAAGGCGAAGGACGGCTGGGTATAGGGATTCGGTCACAGTTCAGCCTGCGTGACCGCACGCGCTTCGCCAATGCCGGTTTCAAACGAGAATTGATCCCGCAGAGTGTGCCCGCTGCTATTGCTTACAGCCTACATACGACAGCGGATACTCTCAAATTGATCGCTTCGATCCCTGGGCGTTTGCTTGACGGCTCACTCAGCGGTAAAGACGCGCGTCCGATTAGCATAATCGGCATTAGCAAAATCGGCGGAGAATTCTTGCAGCGCAGCCTGAATGAAGGTCCTGGGCTTATGCTCAGGTTTATCGCGCTAATCAGTATTTTCTTGGGCATCAGCAATTTGCTGCCCATTCCAGCGCTCGATGGCGGGCGGATCGTCTTCGTGCTGCTTGAAATGATTCGTGGCAAGCCAGTGGCAGCCAAGACCGAAGCGCGAATACACCAGATTGGCATTGTGCTGCTGCTGGCACTTGGCGCGGTGGTTATGCTTTATGACCTGATAAACCCACCTACTATCGGCTAATGGCAGAAAACCAAACCATACCAGGATTCGACGGCGAGACGGTCAAGCTGCCCATCGCCAAGCCATCGCTTGATGAGCTGCGGCGCGCCTTGCGGGGCGAAGCAAGCTCAGCCCAGGCGGTTGTCCCTTCCTCAATCGTCTATGGGCTGAGCGATCTGACCCCCGACGAACAACGTGCCATTGAGCCGGTTTGGAAGGAGCTGCCCGCTGTCGCGAAACATCGGGTGCTGCGCGCGCTGAATGAAGCCAGTGAGGCCATGTTCGAGCTAGGATTTCGCGAGATTGCCTTGCTAGGCTTGGGCGATGCCAGCAGCCTGGTCCGTTCGACGTCAATTGACTTGCTCTGGTTTGATGAATCAGCCGAGACGATGCGGAAGCTGATGCACATGGCGGAATTGGACGCGGACAATTCGGTTCGAACCCATGCCTTGGCGCAATTGGGGCGCTTCATTCTCTTGGGCGAATACGGCGATGTGCCGAGCGGTCTGGCAGAACAAGCGCAATCATTGGCTTACCGCATTCACAGTGATCGGGCACAGTCGGTCATGGCGCGCCGACGCGCCTTGGAGGCGCTTGCGAATTCAAGCCACCCGGCGGTCAGCGAACTGATACGCGCCGCCTATGAAGACGGCAATCACGATTTTCGCGTTGGCGCGATCTTCGCAATGGGGCGGACATTCAGCAAGCAATGGCGCGACCCGCTCATGAGCGAGCTTGAGAGCGCTGATAATGAATGTGTCTATGAGGCGATTAGAGCCTGCGGTCAGATCCAGCTCAAAGACGCGGCGCGGCGCATTGGCGAGTTCACACTGAGTGAGGACAAAGAGATTCAACTGATGGCGATATGGTCACTGGGCGAAATCGGCGGCTCGCGCGCTATGGACGTATTGACCAGCCTTGAAGAAAACACAGCCGATGATGATTTGCTGGCCGCGATTGATGAGGCTTTGGATACAGCTGGATTCAGCCTCAATTTCGCATCGCTTGGCTTGGATTCGGAAGACGACTAAGCGGCAAGATCATTGGGCGAATATCGTCTGCAGTTTCATCGCCAATCCCATGTCGCCGAGGATCTTGAGTTTTCCAGTCATGAATGCCTGCATCGCGTTCATCTGCCCGGTGGCTACCGCGAACCAATCATCAGCGCTGGCTTTGACAGTCATAACGGGGTCGCTTGCCGCCCCCACGCCCGTGGTGGCGGCGCCGTCGGCAATTTTGATCCAATAGAGGCCGCCATTGTCGCCGCTCAGATCAAAGAGAATCGTAACATTCATATCTCCTGCTTTTTCGGGGAGGAAACGATCCACCATGGCTGGAAACAAAGCTTGCACTTCCTCGGCGTTTGCCATATTGCGCTCCATAAGCTGATGTCGAATTCCAAGATACGAGATAAGTATACAGGGCTTCTGAGGTACGCCCAAGTGCATTCTGGCGGCGGCACGCGCGAGATTGTGCATATCCATGTTCGGTTGTTAGGGATCGCGTCACTGCTGTGGACCATTTGCAGCCTGGCCGCTTGCACAATGTCGACCGATAATGCGAATTCAGGCAGCGTGCAATTGGCGGCGACCGCCACCTTAGATATCTCGCCGGTCAGTTCAGCCAGCGGAGCCCAAGTTACAGCCGCGCCGCCTGAGCGCCCGCCGAGCGCCACTCAGACAATTGCGGCTGCCCCCAGCGAATCGCCGATAGCAGAGGCGGCTGAAACAATTGAGCCGGCGCTTAGGGAATCTGGTAATAGTGAAGCGCAGCTGGCGACGCACACAGTCAGATCCGGCGACACGCTTACACGAATTGCCGAGTTTTATGATGTGTCGATCAACGCATTGTTGAATGCCAACGAGCTGCCGAATCCCGATTACTTAGAGGTAGGGCAGGTCATCAATTTGCCAGAAAGTCCTAGCGAATACACAGCCTCGTTTCGCATATTGCCGGATTCACGGCTGGTTCGCTCGATTGGTGCCTTCCGCTTCGATAGCGAAGACTTTCTGCGCACACAGGCGGGCGCTCTGCGCAGCTTGTCTTTGATAAGTCCGACGCGTCTTGCCGATGGATCACTGCGCGAAGATCGCTTGTCGGGCGGGCAGCTTGTCGATCGCGTTGCGCGCGAATACAGTGTGGATGCGCGCCTGCTGCTGGCTTTTCTTGAGCACTTCGCTGGGCTTGTTACCGACGCAGAAGTGGCTGAAGAGACGCAGCTTTACCCCTTACTGGCGCCAGAGCCGGCAAGGGGAATCGGGCTGGCTGGATTATACAATCAACTGAGTTGGCTCGCGGATCATCTCAACCAGGGTTATTACGATTGGAAGTACCGCGGCAAGACGATACTTGAATCGCCCGATGGCAGCCGCCGCTATTATCATCCAGACTTGAATGCCGCTTCAATCGCGGCGCAATTTGTCATCGCGCAATTGCGAGACGTCGATCAATGGGAATTGGATGTGGGCGAGGGCGGGCTGTATGCCACTTATCGGCGCCTGTTCGGCGATCCCTTTGCGGGTGCGCTTCAAGTGATGCCGGCAGACCTGCTTCAGCCCGCCTTAACGCTGCCATTTCCCCGTGGCGATGTATGGCGTTTCACTGGCGGGTTTCATGGAGGCTGGGGCAAGGGCAGCGCCTGGTCCGCAGTGGACTTTGCCCCGCCTGATGAGGAGACTGGCTGGTGTTATACATCGGCCTTCCCGGTTACCGCGATCGCGAGTGGCATCGTCGCCAGAATGGGGGATGGCTTAATCGTGCTCGACCTAGATGAAGATGGCGATGAAGGGAGCGGCTGGACGATACTTTACTTGCATATCAACCCGCACGATGCCTTGCGCGAGGGCCAAACCGTAGAAGCGGGCAACATATTGGGTTACACATCATGCGCCGGTGGCTACAGCACGGCGACTCATTTGCATATCGCCAGGCGCTACAATGGCGAATGGATTCCAGCAGACTGCAATCGCTGCCCGGCGGGCACGGTCGTTCCGCCATTTGTGATGAGCAACTGGAAAGTGGTCGGGCTTGGCAATCAGCTTTATCAAGGTTTCCTCGTGAACATGGTGGATAATCGCAATGTGATCGCAGAGCAGGGCAGATTCACGAATGTCAACGCGATATCCTGGTGAATGGGTTCGTATGCAAAGAGCGGCAGCGGTCCTGGCTGCTTGCGCCACGATCGCGCTTCGGCTCATGGTCCCGCTACAAGCGCAGGGCGGCATTGAGGCCAGCCCGGTCCGAGCCAATCTCGTAACAGCGACGCCGGAGCAGGCTCAGCCGCTGGCGCCCACAATAACACCCAGCATCACGCCGTCGCCATTGCCGGCCGCTCGCTTGCAGGCACTGCAATCGGCGGGCAATGTCAATGTCCGCGCGCTGCCCGATATCGAAAGCGACTTGCTTGGCACTATCGCTCACGGCACCTTGTATCAGACGCTGCGGAATTATTATCGCTGGTACGAACTGCGCTTCGACCTATCGCCCAATGGACGAGCCTGGGTATATGGCGACCTGGTGACAATCGAAGGCGACGCAAGCCTGATTGAAGTGATCGACAACCTCGACGCAGTCATCGGGCCAGATAGCGCCGACCCGCTGAGCGGGGGCAATGCCGAACAAGCCAGCGAAAACCCGCGCACGATTGAGATCGCGACGGTCCCATTCGATGCTGTTAGCGCCGTCGAAGTAGCGGAAGCAAGCCCGCTGCCGACCTATACGCCGCCAGCAACGCAGCGCCCAAGCGCGCCTCAACTAGAAGTCCGGGCTGGGCCCGACCCGCCGCCGATCAACCTGCCGCCAATTATTCCGATTCTACTGCTGGCCGGTCTGGGCTTCTGCGGATTCTTGATCAGTTTGATTAGAAGCTGAACCGGGCGGGCACAGGCTGCTGTGGACCGCCCGGTTGGTGAATCGATGTTTAAGACGGCGCTAATAGCTGCCGCAGGTACCGCAGCCTTGGTCTTGCTCAGCAGCGCCCGCTTCCTCGCCTTTGAAGGAATGCCCGCAGCCGCAACTGGAAACCGCGTTTGGATTGTCAATTCGGAAGCCGCCGCCGATTAAACTATCGACATAGTCGATAGTCGCCCCATTGAGGTACATCATGCTCGTCGGGTCCACCAGAAGCCGCACGGCGCCGCAGTCGACAACTGTATCGCCCGCTTCCGGCATTTCTTGGAAAGCCATGCCATACTGCAAGCCGGAACAGCCGCCGCCGGTCACAAAAACGCGCAGTGCATGACCAGGAATCTCTCGCTGTTCGAGCAAGCTTTTGATAATGGATACCGCGGCCGGTGTGACATCCAAAACGCTGCTGTCCGTTGCCACGCCGATCATCTGCTGTTCGGCCAAAGCCATGTCGGTCCCCTTCGACTTTTGCGATTGACGCCATATTAGCACAGGATTATGCGCCTGTCAATTTTCTGTCTACCGGCAGCCGGGCAAAGGCTTCAAATTATTTTTCGCCAAAGAGGGCGCAGATCCCTGTTTCAATGGCCAGTTTCGAGCGCGGAAGGTATGATATTGCTAGCAATATCGTTTGCCCGTTGCTTTAGCGAACACTATACTGATTTTCGTGCTAGTAGATATTGAATACGCTGATAAGTCTTTACGGGGAGACGGTTATGGCCAGTCATGTACGGTATCGGATATTGATCTTGTCGGTAATTGTGGTGGCGTCGCTGTTGCTGGGGCAGTTGGTGGCAGTTGCGCAGAATACACCGCATTTGGTGGTGAACACATACCGGCTAAATGTACGCACTGGTCCCGGAGCGGGCCACGATATCATCACAGAAGTAGCTGGCGGGACGGTGCTCCCCGTGATATCGCTCATCGTCGGCAGTCACTGGATTGAGGTCAACAGCCCGGCCGGCCCAGGATGGGTGAATTCTCACTATACAATTGACCGTGGCGATTTCTCCAATGTTCCAAACCAATTCACGCCGCCGAACCTCGGCAGCGGCGCCGATATTCCAGCTGGCGCGCCATATGTGGTTGTCAATACCGCTTACCTAAACGTCAGGACAGGACCCGGTGTAGGGCATTCCATCCTCACGACTGTCAAGGGCGGAACCAATCTGGGCGTCACCTCGATTGCAGCCGACGGCGTCTGGTACCAGGTTGAGACCTCGGCTGGCAGCGGCTGGATCAATTCGAATTATGCCGCGGCGCGCGGCAATTTCAGCAATGTGCCGCGACCGCCAATCCCGGGCTTGCCGACGGATCTGGCCACGGGCGCGACTGACATGGCGCCTGGAACGCCGCATCTGGTGGTGAATACCAGCTACCTCAATGTCAGGACTGGACCAGGCGCGGGCAATCCAGTGCTGGCGGTGGTCAAGGGCGGCACCAATCTCATCATTACCGCGATAGATGACGGCGGCGTTTGGTACCAGGTTGAGACCTCGGCCGGCAGCGGCTGGGTCAATTCCAACTATGCGGTAGGCCGCGGCAATATCGCCAGCCTCACTCAGTCCCCCGCGTCACCTGTACGAGAGGGAGCGCATCTGTCTGGCCCAACACCACGGGCGGTGGTCAATACGGCGCATCTCAACATCCGTACCGGGCCGGGCGTTAGTCACAACATCATCACCGACGTGCCAGGCGGCACTGTGCTCAAGGTGCTCGGGCTTTCCAGCGGCCGCGGCTGGTACCTGGTGGAAGGCAGCTTTGGCCAGGGTTGGCTGAATAACAATTACACTGTGTTCCGCGGCGACTTCAGCCAGGTGCGTATCGTTAACTAGCCAAGCATTCTATTCAACCCGCGAAGACAGCTATACAATGCACCCTGTCATATTGGCAGGGTGTTTTGATTGGAGCGCCAGACATGCAAATTGCCGCCGAAAGAATGAAATCGCTGGGCACAGAGCCGAATGATACCGGCGCGCCGACATCAATTTTTGGCAGCGCCGCGGGCTTGGCGCAGTCAATTCAAGCGATTGAGAATTACCGGCTGAGCCTGTATCCGTTCCGATGCGCGGAAATGCCTGAAATCGCGATGGGAGTAGCTGCTTGCCTCGCTTACCTCTTGGAACAATATCAGGATATGCGCGTCTATCGCTGCTTCGCAAAGATTGACAGCGCGGATGACAATGCCGAAATATCAACATCGGATTTTCAGTTTTCCCCAGCCGATTGGACGCTTGATGGCTTGTCGGACAACGTCATCATTGAAGGCGCCTTGGCTGTAGCGGCGGATAGTTATCAATTGCGTATCGAGATTGATGACAGCCTCTCAAACATTCAAGTCGACGGCGGCACCAAGCTGGAATACCGATACGATGGGCTGGTCCAGCTTGTTTCGGCGCTGCCAGCCATCGCCGCCGACCTCCACCGCAAACTGACAAGAGAGGTGAACAAGAATTATATAATCGAATACGATTCGCTTGATGCCAGCGCCAGTGACCTTGAGCCGCTGCTGGAAGCGGTATTCGGCTGGAATTTGGATGTCTACCTGTATTTGTGGGAAGTCGAATGGGACGAGGAGGAGCAGCGAGATCAGTTCAGCGAGGTGCTAGCGCTGGCAAAAGGAAGCCCTAGTGAATTTGCCTTTTGGTCTTTGGGCATGATGGCGCAGCAGGTAATGCAGCCGGGCATCAGCGAAATTGGCGAGAACGTCTTCCCGCTGCTTGGCGGCGCTTTCAGCCAAACTTCACGGAGCGCGATTGGCGCGGCCGCCGCTGCGCTGGGGATGGCGCGATTGGGGAATGCGTCGCAGGCGAGCACCTTCCTGCAGCCATTTGTACGCTCCGATGCCGGCGCGTCGGTCTGGTGCGCGCTGATCGATATTCTTCTCGATTCGAGCCAGGTTGAGGCGGCGATTGATACGGCGCAGCTCGCGCTGGAAGGCGGCTTGCAGCATCCGGCGCTGTACTGGCAATATGCGCAGCTCTTGATGGCAGCTGAGGTCAATGCTTGGAATGTCGCTGATGTGCTGCTGCTGGACCCCGAGGACTATGAAGAAGAAGAACATATCACCGTTGAAATCGCCAATGCGCTTAAACTCTACGCCGATGGCCGACGGGAGGACTTGGCCGCCCTCCAATTGGGGCTTACTTATATGATTGACGCCGCGGATGATGAAATCTGGGTTTATTTCGAACGGTTGATGCAGTCTGATGACGACGGCATGTACAGTGGCGAGGTTTTGGATCGATTGATCGACCTGCCAGATCACGACCGCGCCTACGATATTCTGGAAAGCCGCTTAGACTCGAATCCTTACGCCTATATCTACTTGGCTCAGCTGGCGCTGGCTGATGGGGACAGCGCCTTATCGGCCGAGTATGTGGCAGCCTGCCGCGCTTCGCTGGCTCAGGTTGATGACAATCTTGAGCTGGAGTTGCAGCGGGTTGGGCTAGAAGCGTCACTGCCAGCTTTTGATGAGCAATTTGCCGAAACCAAGGTCCTGCTTAGCGCGAATCGTCCAGTGGCGGAAGACAAGGTCGAATTGCTGGAGCAGGCGATTGAAATCGCGCCGAAGCTGATTGACTTGCATTTGCTGCTCTCAGCTTGCTATCGCAGTTGGCGGGACGATGAAAGCGCGCTGGAAGTGCTGCGCGAGGCGAAGCAGCGGGCGGGTGAAGATGCCCAAATTGATTTAGGAATCGCGCAGATTCTCTGGGCGCGCAGCGAGCGCGAGCAGGCTGTTTCGCAGTTAAACAGCGCTTTGGAACGCTTCCCCAACGATGTTTATCTGCTGGCGCAAATGGCAACCTGCCTGATCGAAAACGGTCAGTTTGAGGCGGCCAAGCAATACCTGGCGCTGGCAGAGACGATTGCGCCCTCGCACCGCGCGATTTGGCAAGCGCGGCGCTTGGTTGCCCAGAAGATGGCAGAGTAATCTCAAGCGAGATGAATCGGCGTCACTTTGCCCGCGCTTCGTTCGCGGAGCTCATTCGTAAAGCGAGCCACGTCCGATTCGATGAATCTCGCAATCACAAGAACTTCTTCGTCAAAGACTTCATCTTCTATCGTCCCATCATAGGCGGCAATAAGACGCTTGACGAGATTGTAAAAGGAGTAGGGCAGCTCCAAGCCCAGCGTCCTTCTCTCTACTTTTAGCTCGGTCTTCAGCTCCCGCAGCGCCTCTTGAGCCGAAGCGGTGTAGGCGCGCACCAGCCCGCCGGTACCCAGCTTGATGCCGCCGAAGAAGCGCGCAGTCACGACTAGAATATCGCCAATGCCGGAGCCGCGGACGACCGCCAGGGTTGGGGGACCAGCCGTGCCACTTGGTTCGCCGGCGTCGCTCATGCCCTCGGTGATCGATTGACCGAATCCGACGCGAAAGGCATATACATGATGGTTGGCGCCGGAAAGCTCGGCGCGCAAGGCGGCTAATCGCGCGCGCGCCTCAGCGACAGTAGCTGTCATCTGGGCTGTCGTTACAAAGCGGGATCGGTTGATTATGATTTCGGTGCGGACCGGCGCCGCGGGAATTAGATAGCCAGCTGCCATATTGCCTCAGGCGCTAAGCCGCGCCGCAGCCACACAATAAGCCAATATACATCCATTTCTATAGGGTTAATAGCAGATTGCTTGGCGACTTAGGCGCACAGTGGATCATCTTTTCGCCAGCGGTTGTGCTTGATACCATCGACGCCAGCCAATTTTGAGCGTGCCCCAAGCCAGAGCTTCGCCCATTCTTGATGATCATCTAGTACGGTGTCTGGGTTTGCTCGGCTTTGCGCGATGAAACCGGGGAAATGGGGCCGACCGGTTGCTTGGCCAATCGGGTTGTAGCGCAAGTCGAAACTCCAGCGGAAAGCTTCACTGCGGTTTTCGAGGGAACCGTGCTTGCACATTGGGTGGAAGAATAGCACGCCGCCGGGCTTAAGCGGTACGGGCTTGGCTCGCTCCTGCTCGATGAATGGTTCAGGAATGCCGAGTTGATTGCTGATTGAACAATGCAGGGCGATGCCATTGCGATGGCTCTTGGGCAGCACTTGCAGGCAGCCGTTCTCGGGGGTCGCTTCGCTCACGGCCACCCAGCAGGTTAACATCCGCGTTTGATCGGCTTCTGGCAGCGCGACGCCATTGTCTTGATGCCAATGTGTGACGCCGACCAGGGCGTTATGCGCATCGGTTTGCTCCACCATGCTGGCTGGGGGCTTGATCCGCACATGCTGTATGGGATTGCTGTAGATTTCGCCGCCGATGAGCGACTCGACAGCGGACAGCAACCTGGGGCTGCGCAGCAAATTGAAAACGGCCGGACCCAAATGGATTGGCGTATCAGCCTGGACGCCGGCATTCGGCAGCGCAATATCAAAAGCCTGATAATAATTGCAGCCCGCGCGATACACTTCGACCAAGCGTTCTTCAAACGGGAGGTCGCTGAAACTGCTCTGCAGGCGCCCTTCCGCCAGCCATTGTTCACAGAGCTCGTCGAGCAGCTGCTGATACTCGGCGATGACTGGCTGAATATCCAGTTGATAATCCAGCAGGCGATCAACCGCCAAATAACCGTCTTCATGAAATCGCTGTATTTGTTCGCTCGTAAGCATATTTAGACCTCTTATTCAGCCTTGCGTCTCGACCGTTGTGCAGACCAGCCGCCGGCGCCGGGGACCGTCTAATTCCAAGAGGAGTATACTCTGCCAGGTGCCGAGGAGCAATTTTCCCTTGCTAATCGGCAGTGTGATGGATGTGCCGGTGAAGGCGCTGGTGATATGGGCTTCGGCGTTTGGCGCGCCAAAGCGGCCGTGTCGAAAGGGACGAAAAGACCCTAGCCAATGCTCCGCTACCCGGACGATGTCAGCGTGCAGATCTGGCTCATCTTCACAGATTATGAGCGCCGCGGTTGTATGCATGACATTGAAAACGGCGATTCCGTTTTCCCTGTCAGCTATCAAGGACTGGCAGATTGCGGTAATGTCGACCGCTTCAATTTTGCGCTCAGTAGCAATTGTAAATTCAATCGACATATCAGAATGGCGGAGCTGCGCTGGCTAGGAAATTTATGGAAAACCCCGGCTGGTTGCCAGCCGAGGTTTAGATGCCCCATAGGAGACTCGAACTCCTGTTTTGGCCTTGAGAGGGCCACGTCCTAGGCCGCTAGACGAATGGGGCTTGTCGATGATTGTAGTGAGTCTTCCGCTGTTGGTCAAGACGGGGCTAGAAATCCCATACGTTCCTGCGCTGATTTGAGCGTCGCATCGGCAATGGCGCTCGCTTTTTCGCAGCCCAGCTTGAGCACTGAATCCAGGTAGCCTGCTTCGTTCATCAGTTCTTGATAACGGGCTTGCAGCGGTTCAAGCGTGGAGACGACGCTATCAGCCACCGCTCGCTTCAGATCGCCGTATCCTTTGCCTGCAAAATGGGCTTCGATTTCAGCGCTGGATTCGGCTGTGATCGCCTGATAAATGGTCAGCAGGTTGTTGACGCCGGCGCGTTCTCGCTCCTTGCTAAAGCGGATTTCGCGATGCGAATCGGTTACCGCGCGCATGATCTTTTTCCGGGCTGCGGGCAGGCTATCCAGCAAGAAGACGGCGTGGTTCTCCGAGGCTTCGCTCTTCGACATTTTGGCGGTCGGGTTATCCAGCCCCATAACGCGGGCGCCAGCCTGTGGATTCATCACCGAGGGCAAGGTGAAGGTCTCGCCATAGAGATGGTTGAAACGCTGCGCCAAATCTCGCGTGAATTCCAGATGTTGGTTCTGGTCATCGCCAACGGGCACCAAATCCGCGTGATAAAGCAAGATATCGGCCGCCATCAAACTGGGATAATTGAGCAGCCCAGCCCCGATGGACTCCTGCGCTTGCTTGGAAGATTTGTCCTTGAATTGCGTCATGCGGTGGAGCCAGCCCAAGGGCGCCATACAGGTGAGCATCCAAGCCAATTCCGAATGGGCGGGCACATGCGATTGGACAAAGATAGTGGAGACCTCGGGGTCGAGGCCCGCCGCGATGTACATGGCGGCGCTTTCACGTGTTTTCTGACGCAGTTCAGCCGGGTCTTGCTCGACGGTAATGGCATGCAAATCGACGACGCAATAGAAGCAGTCGTAATCGTGCTGCACTTCTACCCATTGCTTCAATGCGCCGAGATAATTGCCGATTGTCAGATTGCCCGACGGCTGTATGCCGGACAGCACACGCGGTTTAGCTCCGGAAACTGCGACCATAGCACCTTCTGCATTCTGGCTAGAGTGAGACGCGAAGATTTTAGCATTGCGGGACCGACGCTACAACGGCAAAAGTCAGCCCTCAACGTTCTTTTAGCGCCCGCTCTATCTGCCGGTTGGCATCGCGCTTCGCTAAGTCCGCGCGTTTGTCATAACGTTTCTTGCCCTGGGCGATGCCGATCTCCACCTTTGCTCGGCCACGCTCCAAATAAACTTGCAGCGGTATCGCTGTCATGCCATTTTGCCGAATCCGCGTGATTATGCGATTGATCTCGCGCCGGTGCAGCAAAAGCTTGCGGGGCCGCCGAGGATCGCTATGCCCGAACTGGCTCGCTTCTTTGTACGGGGCGATGTGCGTGTTCAAGAGCCATAGCTCGCCCTCCTTTTCCTGGACGAAGCCGTCGCCGATATTGATATTGTGATTGCGAATCGATTTGATTTCCGAGCCAAGCAAGACTAGCCCGGCGTCATATCGGTCTTTGACCAAATAGTCGCGCTGGGCTTTGCGATTCTTTGAGATGACTTTCCGGCTCTTGCTCATGGGCGATAAGATCCAGCGCGAATAGAGGCCGCCACCATAGCCAGCAATAGGTTTAGGATACTGTTGGACGAGGCTAGATTCAAGACAGGAGCTGCCAGGCGCGCTGGAATTCTTTGTCATTCATCGCTTCGTTGGCGAAGGCTTCGAGTGTCTCGCGCCCGACGCCGATAATCCGCAATGGTGCCTGCTCATATTCGCAGTTGATGAGGCCCGCGGCGGCCGCCTCGATTTCTTTGGGCAAATCTTCCATCAAAGATACGACGGTGGTCAGCACTGATTTAAGCCGCGCATTATACTCGGGTCCTGGTACAGCGCAGACAACAATGACCAGCGTGTTGCCCAGCCTTGTTGGCAGGACCCCGCTCTTCAAGGGCAAGATTGGCAGCTCCGCAATCTGCTCGGTGACTGATTCGACATAACTTGATATGTTGGCGAAGTCCGCATTTATCGTGGCGGCCGGTGTGATGAAGGATGCGGCGGTCGGTGCTTCCGTTTCGAGCGCAGTGAGGTTTTCCACAGTTGCCGTCGCAGTCACAGTCGGGGTCGCCTCGTCCGCTAGCGGGGTCGCCGCCGCCACAACCGGCTCTGCCACTGCGGTTGCGGCTGCCGGCTCGGGCGCAGTCAGGTCTTCCAAGTTGCTTGAGTCTTGCTGGCTCGGTGGTTCGACGATGATAACCACTTGCGGCTCTAGCGATGGCGGCGCGCCAGCCAGCAATTGTTCAAAGTCGACCGTGCCCGATATCACAATTGCGCCGCCGGCAACGACGATCAATAAGACAAGCAAGAGGACAACCCGTCCCCGCGATGAGGAGCCGCCCGGGTTCGATTCGACAGCCGGCTGCAGGTCTTCCCAATCGTCGATGTCAAAGGGCGGCGTCGTTGCTTCGGCCTTCGATTCACCCACCTCCAGGGCAATGAGATCGGGGTCCTTGGATTGCGCCTCGAGGACATCCGCTTTCAGTTCGCCGGCGCCGGGATACTGTGGATCGAGCGCCAGAACACGTTCAAGCGCAGCCTGCCCAATAGCGGCGTCTCGCACAGCATGCGCGTAGACCCACCAGAGGTGCGCGCTGTTGGCGTCTTGCTCCAAGAGCGGCGCGAGAATCTCTTGCGCCGTTTCAAGTTCATCATTCTCAATATGAGTATATGCCTGCTGCAAAAGCGCGTTCGAGGTGTCGCTCATAACTTGCCTTCAATTTGAGTGGCGCAAGGCATAGGATCACTTAATACGTCAACAGGACGGCATACAGCGCAGCGCCGTGGCGCCGATTGGCTACCCCACCGCTTATAGTAGCAGTCTACAATTCCTTAATGTTCGGCGCAAGAAAAAAGCCCACCAACACAGGTGGGCTTAACTGCTAATGCTTGCCCTGAAGAGGACTCGAACCTCCACCCCGTTAAGGACACGGCCCTCAACCGTGCGCGTCTGCCAGTTCCGCCATCAGGGCAAAGAATGCGGTCAAGTATAAGCACTTCACAGAATAAGTCAATGCCATTGGGCTCTCGGGCGCGGCTTAATTCATCTTGAGCAAGTGCGCATCCTGCCGTATTATCAGGCGCTAGTCTCGGTGCAGCAGTTTTCGGAAGGTCTCCATTACCATGCGCATTGCGCTTGATGCAATGGGAACGGACAATCGTCCGCTCAGCGATATTGCCGGCGGTGTTTTGGCGGCTAAGGAATTCGGCGATACCATTGTCTTGGTTGGCGACAAGCACATGATTGAGTCGGAACTCAAGAATCATAGCTTAAACAGCGCCAAGGTCGAGATTTTGCACGCGCCGAATGCCATTGCTATGGACGAAAAACCAACCGATGTGCTCAAGTTGGCGCCGTCGTCTACCATCCACGTTGCGCTGGACGCGGTGAAGAATGGCGATGCCGATGCTTTTGTTACGATGGGCAATACGGGCGCGGTGCATGCGCTTGCGACCTTGAAGACGCTGCGGCGCATCCCGGGTATCAAGCGGCCCGCCCTGTCCGCGCTGTTCGCGGTCAACGATCACCGAATGATATTCCTGGATGTCGGCGCCAACACCGATGTCAAACCGGAGTGGGCGCAGCAATTTGCCTTGATGGGCAGCATCTATGCCGAGCGCGTGCTGCGCTGTTCTCGTCCGCGCATCGCCCTGCTATCCAATGGCGCGGAAGATATTAAAGGCAATTTGCTCATTCGCGAGGCGGCTGACATGCTGCGGCGCAGCAAGATGAATTTCGTCGGCAATGTGGAGCCGGTGCAGCTCATGACCTCAGTTGCCGATGTGATTGTGATGGATGGCTTCGTGGGCAACATCGTCTTGAAGATGTTCGAGGCGACCACGCATTATGTGGCTACGCTGATTCGACAAGAGTTTCGCAACGATGCTTTTTCCATGCTGGGCGGCGCGCTGGCTCGGCCCGCTTTTAAGCGCATCCGGCGCCGGGTAGACACATCCGAGATTGGCGGCGCGCCGCTTTTAGGCGTCAATGGGGTTGTCATCATTGGGCATGGCGGGAATTCTGCAATCGGCATCAAAAACGCCATTCAGCAAGCGCGAGCGGCGGTAAAAGAAAATGTCATCGGCGCCATTCGCAGCGGCATCGCCCAGGAGAAAGCCTAATACCGGAGCAAGCCAGCATGGAATTAACGCGCAACGGGCGCATGCGGGTGGTCATAACCGGCTTGGGCGTCGTCTCGCCTTTGGGGGACAAGTCGAATTTCTGGGACGCGATCGTCGCAGGAACATCCGGCATTCGCAAACTCAAAAACATCGAGACCGAGCACCTGAATGTGAGAATCGGCGGGGAGATTCGTGGCTTCGATTCTTCGGACATTATCCCGCCCAAACAGGCGCGGCGTGTCGGCCGGGCGACCCAGTTCGCGATTGTGGCGGCGGTCATGGCGATACGCGATTCGGGCTTGACCATCGAGACAATCAGCGAAATTGGGCACCGCGTCGCCACCGTGATTGGAACGACGCTCGGCAGCTATGAAGTTGGCGAATCTGGGATCAAGACTTGGCGCGATTCGGGCTATAAGCGCGCTAATCCATTGAGCATTGTCAACGCCCTGCCCAATATGCCGGGGCATTACGTGAGCAAGTTGACGAAGGCATATGGTCCGCTGGTTACGCCGACGGTGGCCTGCGCCACTGGCATCCAAGCGGTGGGCGAAGCGAGCGACTTGATTCAATTGGGCAAGTGTGACTTGGCAATCGCCGGCGCGGTTGATGCGGTGATGTTTGATTATATCCTGGCCGGTTTCAGCGCTACCCGCGCGCTGACCCGCCAATACAACCACGCGCCAGAACAAGCCAGCCGCCCATTCGATGCGGATCGATCTGGCTTTGTGCTGGGCGAAGGCGGCGCCGTTTTTATCATCGAGAGCTTGGAGCGCGCGCTCGAACGCGATGCGAAGATTTACGCCGAAATACTGGGCTATGCGGCATCGTCGGACGCCTATCATGTGGCCGCGCCTGACCCAGAGGGCGGCGGCGCGAAACGGTCCATGCAATGGGCGCTGGCTGATGCGCGCGTGGATTCAACCGAAATCGAATACATCAATGCGCACGGCTCATCAACGCAGGCGAATGACGCGATCGAAACGGCGGCGGTGAAACATGTCTTCGGCGACTATGCCTATCGCATTCCAGTCACTTCGACAAAAAGCATGATCGGCCACGCCATGGCTGGCTGCGGTTCCTTAGAGATTGCTGCCTGTTTGATGACGCTTGAGCGCGAGATTCTGCATCCGACCGTGAATTATGAAAAGCCCGACCCAGCCTGCGACCTCGATTATGTGCCAAACAGCGCCCGGTCCGTGCCGGGCATTCGCATGATCATGTCAAATAGTTTTGGCTTGGGGGGGCAGAATGCCTCAATCATACTGCGCAAGATTTAGCGCCAAGGATGCGAAATGACCCAAACCATCAGCGTCATCGGCGGCGGATTGGCCGGCAGCGAAGCGGCTTGGCAGCTTGCGGAGCGCGGGCACCGAGTGCAACTGATTGAGATGCGCCCGGCGAAGACGACTGGCGCCCATGTCAGCCAGCGCCTGGCTGAATTGGTCTGCAGCAACTCGCTTGGCTCCAAACTGCCAGACCGCGCTACCGGCATCCTGCAGCATGAGATGAAGCTGCTGGGCTCGCTATTGATGCGCTGCGCGGAAAACGCGGCGGTCGCGGCTGGCGGCGCCTTGGCGGTGGACCGGGTACGCTTTGCCGACCTGGTAACCTCTGCGATCAGTGACCATGCGAATATCGAAGTCTTGCGGGAAGAAGCGCGCGCAGTGCCGCTCGACAAACCCGCAATCGTGGCGACCGGTCCGCTGACTTCACCAGCGCTGGCAGAAGCTATCAGCAAGTTGACCGGCGAAGATTATCTATATTTTTATGACGCGATCTCGCCGATTGTGCGGGCGAGCAGCATTGACATGACGCGCGCCTTTCGAGCAAATCGCTACAGCCGCGACCAAGCTGAGGCTGGTGATTATATCAACTGCCCAATGGAGCGGGCTGAGTATTATCAATTTGTGCGAGCCTTGAAGGCCGCCGAAACAATCGAGCTGCGCGATTTTGAGCGGGAAGACCCAAATTTCTTTGAGGGCTGCGTCCCGATCGAAGAGCTGGCAAAACGCGGCGACGACACGTTGGCATTTGGTCCTATGCGCCCCGTCGGCTTGAAGAATCCACACAGGGGCACGCGCCCCTTCGCTGTGGTCCAGCTTAGGCAGGATGATTTGGCTGGCCGTTTATACAACATCGTTGGCTTTCAAACGAATATCCGCTGGAAACAGCAGGCGGAGGTTCTGCGCTTGATACCGGGCTTGGAGCGCGCTGAGTTCCTTCGAATGGGGCAGATGCACCGCAATACATTTCTGAATGCGCCGGCATTGCTCGACGCGACGATGCGCTTTCGCGGGCAGAAACAACTTTATATTGGGGGCCAAATCACCGGGGTGGAGGGATATGTCGGCAATATCGCGACCGGGCTTCTAGCAGCCCTCAACCTGTCCCGACAGCTAAGGGGTTTAAGCGAGTGGGTGCCGCCGCCTGACACGATGCTGGGCGCGCTGTGTTATTATGTAACACAATCCAAGCCCAAGCATTTCCAGCCAATGAAAGCGAACCTAGGCATCTTGCCGCCATTACCGACGAAGATCAGGAACAAGGCTGAGCGGAGAAAGGCTTACGCCGCGCGGGCGCAAGCGTCTATGTTAGCCTCGCTGCCTGGCTTGGGCGACCCGCTGCTTATGCCAATTGCTGAATTACCATAGCGCGAGGCTTTATGACACATTTCCTTTTATCCAACGAAACGGAGCCGGAGCGCGGCTATCTAGTTGGCATCGCGGTGAGACATCAACGCGCATTGCTTTCTATTGATGATTCACTTAGCGAGCTCGCCCTGCTGGCTGAGACTGCCGGCATCAAAGTGGTCGGGGCTACCTGGCAGCGTTTACGACAGGTCAATCCCAAGTCTTTGATCGGCGCGGGCAAATTGCTGGAAATCGTAGACGAGGTGCTGCTGCATGAGGCAAGCGTGGTCATATTCGATGAGGAGCTTTCGCCCCGGCATCAGCGCGAGTTGGAGAAGCACTTGGGTGAATCGGTGCGCTTGCTCGATCGTTCGGCGCTAATCCTAGACATCTTCGCCCAGCATGCCCGCACGAGCGAGGGCGCGCTGCAAGTGGAACTGGCGCAATATGAATATCGTTTGCCGCGCTTAACCCGGCAATGGACGCATCTGGCGCGTCAAGCGGGTGGCGGCGGCGCGCGCGGGGGCTCGGGCGGCGTCGGCTTGCGCGGTCCCGGCGAAACGCAGCTGGAAGTGGACCGGCGGGAGATCACGCGCAAGATTACAAAGCTGAAGCAAGAGCTTGACCATGTGCGCGCTCATCGCAAGCTGCATCGGCAGCGGCGGCGCAAGTCTGGCTTGCCGCTGGTGGCGCTGGTCGGCTACACCAACGCGGGAAAATCGACGCTGATCAACGCATTGACGGCCGCCGATGTCTACGCCGCCGACCAATTATTCGCCACTTTGGACCCAACCACGCGCCGGGTGCCGCTGCCGGACCGCCGCGAGGTTCTGCTAACCGACACGGTCGGTTTCATCCAGAAGCTGCCAACAACGCTGATAGCAGCCTTTCGCGCCACATTGGAGGAAGTGATTGAGGCTGATTTGCTGCTGCATGTGGTGGATGTCAGCCATCCCAACGCAGCGCAGCAAATCGAGGCAGTCGAAGACACGCTGGCCGAGATTGACGCGTCGAGCATGCCGCGCGTCCTCGTCCTGAATAAGACCGATCAACTTAAAGGCGCGCTCCCCTCATTTGACCTGGTAGACACTTACCTGGGAACAGTGGCGGTATCGGCTCAGGAGAAACTGGGGCTTGATGAATTGCTAGAGCGCATGAGCGCGGCGCTTGAAAGACAGATGACATCGCTGGAAGTTGTGATTCCTTATCAAACCGGTCAGGTTTATTCCGATCTATATGACCGCGGCTACATTCAGTCCGAACAGGCTTCTAACGATGGCTGGCGCCTCAAGCTGCGGCTGCCCGCGGCGCAAAGCGAGAGCTATCGCCGATTCGTGGTGGCGGGCCTGCAATGAAGCGGCTGCGCCCAGAGCTGCTTGCGGCTAGGCTGGCAGCTGCACCCAGTAAATCTCGGGTTGGAAGCGGCTGTGCAGGAAGAGGCGCATATCGTCGGAGAGCGTGATCGCGAGTGGCGCCGCGATATCAGAAAAGACCACCAGCTCCAGGTCTTGATTGCTGCAGCCGCCGTCTAGGCAGCGGGTCGGCTCGACCCGGCCGATGACCCCGCGCGTGCCGAGGGCGTAGGAAAAATAGAGATACCCGTCCGCAGCCATGACGATATTGGTCGTGTTTTGAAGCCCTGAAACGAGGGGCTGCACCGCCGAGTAAGACCCATCATCGGCAATCTCGAAGTATTCGATGCCGCGTCTGGCGCTTCCGCCATTGGCAAAATAGATGCGGTCCTCATGACGAGCGATGCCGGTCGGCGCGCGCAGCTGGTCATGCACTGTCTTGGGCTCGCCGGCGGTTGGCACAGAAATGATGGAGTTCGATCGGGTATCGGTCAGCAAGAAGCGGTCCTCATCCAGGCGCGTGATGCCCCAGGGCGCCGGTAAATCGGCGACAATCCTGTCGGGGGCGGCCCGCTGCTGATCGACCTTCCAGAGTGACCCGGTAACTGGGTCCGGCACCCAGAGGTCAAAGCCGGCTTCGGTTGCTTCGGCAATAATGCTGTTGCCATCGCGCACACCAAAGACAAAAGTCACCGTATCACCGGTTCGGTCGTCGATTTTGTAAATTGTCCAATCGCCATTACAGACCGTGAATAGCGTATCATCAAACCAGACGATGCCGTTTGGGCGCTGCACATTGGCGACCATCAACTCAAGATCCGATTGGAGAAAGGGGCTATCTAAGCGGCTGGGTTCTGTCTCCCCCAGGGCGGTGGATTCAGCCGAGTCGCCGGGTTCCGTCTGGCTGGCTTTTTCGCTTTGAGCCGATTGCGGAGGGACCTCCTGCGCCAGGCTCAGCGTTGCAAAGTACAGCAGCAAAATGGCGGCGAGGATTCTCATGACATACACCAGTGGGCAAATCGTCTCTTACTTCACAGTCGAGCCTGTCGCAGACATTCTACAACAGTTACGGGCCGCACTCTAGCGGAAGAGCGAGGCGAAAAAAGCGCTTCGCCGGGAGTGGTGAATTATGAGATATGCAGGCCGATATTCTGTATTTGGATAACCTAGATGTAGGGGCGACACTTGTGTCGCCCACAGTTGCAGAAGCGGGTTTTGGGCGATCCAAGGATCGCCCCTACGACTCAGCACAAGCAAGCCTTATATCAATGAAATTCACCACTCCGCTTCGCCAGGCAATTGAGGGGGCGCCCGCGCTTGGCGTATAATGAATGATGATTTACGACAAGCGAGGCGACCCGTGTCCCTATCAATTCGCGTGAAGCTCGGTCTGGTTTTTCTGCTTTTCGGTTTGGCGAGCGCGCTGCTGACAGCTTGTGACCTAAGCAAATTGCGGGAAACTTTGCGTCATGACATGGCGCCTTACCTGGCGAGCGCTGTCGCGGAGCTTTCCGGGGGCAGCGCCAGCCTTGCGCCAGTGCCTGAAAGGCTGGCGGCAGCGCGCCAGGCACGCCAGCCATTAGGGGCAGCTGAGGGAAGGATCGCCTTTGTAAGCGACCGCGATGGCAACGATGAAATTTATATCATGGATGCCGACGGCGCAAATGCTTTGAACCTGAGCAATCACCGGGCGAGCGACCGGCAGCCAACCTGGTCGCCCGATGGCCGGGCGATAGCCTTCGCCTCAACGCGGGATGGTGGCAACTTCGATATCTATAGCCTGGATGTCGAGAGTGGCAAGCTGACCCGCCTGACGGATCAAGGCTGGAATACGGACCCGGCCTGGTCGCCCGATGGCCGCCGAATCGCCTTCGTGTCGGATCGCTTTGGGGACAAGGACGTGATGGTGATGAATGCCGATGGCAGCCGTCAGATTCAGCTTACAGTCGACGTCTTTGCCGATGAGCAGCCAACCTGGTCGGGCGATGGCGCTGCGATAGCCTATGTTTCTGATAGCGAGGGACAGCGAAACATCTACGTGATGAATTCGACCAACGGGAGAGAGATTCTGTCGCTTACTGGCGAAGCGGCGGATAATTGGCAGCCGAGTTGGTTGAAGAGCGGCGGGCATGAGCAACTGCTTTTCACGTCCACACGCGGCGGCAACCAGGACCTGTTCCTGGTGGACCCGGTTAGCGGCGAGGGATTGCGACAGCTCACCAGTGCCCTATCCGACGAAGGACAAGCGAGCTGGTCGCCTGATGGCGCTACAATCTTGTTCGTATCGGATCGTGAGAACGATGGCGAGCAGAACATTTACGCGATGCCGGCCGCCGGGGGGAGGCCGCAGCGCCTGACGCCACTCGGCAGCAAGGACCAAGAACCGAAGTGGAAATGAGCGCCGATGCTTGCCGCCGCCTATGTTTCACGCCCTAAGCTTGAGCGCAAACTGTGACTCAGCCTAAAGCAAAACACGCGCCGCTCTATGAGGCGGAAGTGATCCCGGGCTTGGAATCTTATGCAATTGAGGAACTGCAGCGCAAGTTTGGCACCAAGATAAGTCTAGCTAAAACACTGCGGGCCGGTTTCATCCGCTTCCGTTACCGCGGCGCGGGCTGGGGCTTGCGCTCTCTTCGCTCGGTCATTGCGGTCTACCAGGTGCATTTTTTCTCGGTCCCGCGGCCGAAAGCCTTGCTGGGCCATCAACACTTTTCCCGATTGACAAAGATCATGGCTGAGGCGTCTCAGTCATTTGCCTGCCCGCCCCGCTCGCTCGGGCTTGGCGCGGCCGGCTCTCGCTCGTCCGTGATGCGGCGTCTGCGAGATGAGCTTTTGACCGCTTTGAAGCTGGCGCCGGCGGCGGATGGAAAAGGCGAGCTATACATCCGCTTGCTGCCAAACAGGGAAGCGGATGGCTGGGAAGCGCCGTTGCGCGCGTCGCCCAAGCCGCTTTCCGCGCGCGATTATCGGCTGGCAAACATGCCCGGCTCGCTCAATGCGACCGTCGCCTACGCGATGACAGCCGATCGGGCGCAGGGGGAGCGGGCGCTGGTCGTAAATCTTTGCAGCGGAACCTCAACCATCCTCATCGAACACGCGCTATCACATCGGCAAGATCAACTGCTGGCGCTTGATTGGATGAGGACTGCGCTCGAGGGTGGCATAGCCAACGCGCACGCCAGCGGCATGGGGGCGCGCATTCAGCATATTTGGGCAGACGCCAGGCAAGCGCCCTTGCCCGCCCACACCGTCGATAGTTTGTACGCAGACCTTCCATTCGGCCAGCTCCTGGGGACGCATGAAGCCAACACGGCACTCTATCCAGCAATTCTGAAGGAGGCGGCTCGGCTGGCACGGGCAGAGGCGGTTTTCACAATCCTGACGCCTGAGATAAAGCTGCTGCGCCGCTGTCTGAAGCAATCGCCCTGGCAGGTAGAGAAAGAAATCAGGATAAACTTGCGCGGTCTGCATCCGCGCCTGTTTGTGCTTAAGCGAAACTCGACTAGGATATAAGAGACTACTCGCGCAAGAAGACTTAAGGACGATGACACTCTCACGGATTGTATTCTGCCTGCTGATTGTCTTCTCGGTGATTGGCTGTCGATCAGCGCAAGAAGAGAGCTCGATTGATGTCATCATTGCGGTTGATGGGCGCGAAGAAACGCTTAGCTTTGCTGGCGACTTGACGGTTGACCAAGTACTGTCCGGCGCGCAGATCACACTGGGTCCGCGCGACCGCATCAGCCACCCGTTGGTCTCGCCGGTCGTCGATGGCATGAGTATTACCATCAGGCGCGTGTCCGAGAAAGATATCTGCGAGCAGGAGACAGTCGAGTTTCAGCGCTTGCTGCTGCCGAAGGAGGGCCTGCCGCCGGGCGAGCAGGAAGGGGGCCAAGCGGGGCTAAGGGGCAGCCGCGAAGTCTGTTATCGCGTCTTGTTGGAAGACAAGAACGAGGTGGACCGCATTCAGCTTGGGCCGCCCACAGTCCTCCGCGAGCCGCAAGCTGAAATCATCTACGTCGGCACGAGCAACATAGTCCAGCCGCTTGAGATTCCGGGCCGCATCAGTTATATCAACCACGGAAATGCCTGGACGATCACGGTGAACGCGGCGAACAAGCGGCCTCTGACTACGAAGCAGCAATTGGATGGCCTGGTCTTTCATCAGCGAGAAGATGGCAAGCGCCTCATATTTACCAGCGAGACCGACCAAACCGACGATTTTTTCAACGAATTGTGGATTAGCGGCACCGAAGCTGGCGCCGACCCATTGCGCATGACGCCCACTGATGTGCTGTTTGCAGCCTGGCGACCGCGGACCAGCAATGCGATCGCATACTCCACCGGCGAGCGCGCGCGCGGAGGTGCCGGCTGGAAGGCGCTGAATAATCTTTGGCTGATGAACATTGATTTGGAGAGCGGGCGAACACTGAACATTGAAGAAGTGTTGCCCGAATCGGCTGGCGGCTTATATGGCTGGCGGGGCAAGCATTTCAGCTGGTCGCCTGCTGGAGACAAGTTGGCTTGGGCGCAGGCTGATGGCTTCGGGCTGGTGGATTTTGAAAACAAGCGCTTGAAGCCCCTGCTCCAATACGCCGTTGTTCATACTTCTGCCAGCTGGGTCTGGTTGTCGCCGCTGGCATGGTCGCCCGAGAGCCAGCTGCTGGCGGGCATCGTGCATGGCGCCCCGCTCGCTGATGAACCGGCGGAGACCAGCCCCATCTTCGATGTGGTCGTCGCCAGCGCCGACGGCCGCTTTAGCGCCCCGCTAAGTTACTCGGCTGGTATGTGGGCGGCGCCCGCCTTCTCGCCCGATATCGCCCTGCCAGGCACCGACAGCGTCAGCGGCTATCTGGCTTGGTTGCAAGCGCGCGAACCGCATAATAGCATGAGCAGTGACTATGATCTGATGTTGGCGGACCGTGACGGCAGCAATCGGCGGCGGCTCTTCCCCGCGCCCGGCGAGCGGGGAATCCGCAAGAGCCGCTTTGGATCGATGGCGCGCGACTTTGTTTGGAGCCCTGATGGGCGCTTCATCGCCTTGATCTACCAAGGCAACTTGTGGCTGGTCGAAGTGGAGACGGGGGCCTCTTTTCAGCTGACATTTGATGGCCAGACATCGAGCCCGGTTTGGACGCGATAATGCGCAAACTCATTCAGCTAATCGTCGGGTTTATGCTGGTCGCCGGCAGTCTGGCGGCCGCTTTGGCGACCCAAGACCTGCGCGATTTTGAACTGCGCGGATATGTCGACCCAACGAAGGATCAGGCTCTGCCATTTATCGTCGAGCGCCCCGGCGTCAATGTCGAATTGCTGCAATACAATGCGGCTGAGCTAAAAAGAACGCTTGACCAGATTGGCAGCGCGCAGTTCCGCTGGCTTCGGCAATTTGCTTATTGGGATGAAATCGAGGCGCAGCAAGGCGAATACAATTGGGATGGCTGGGACCAAGTGGCGGCGGCGCTGGCGGGCTATCCTGAGCTGGAGCTGGTCGTAGTCTTGATGAATGCGCCGTCCTGGTCGCAGCTTGAAGGCAGCCGCGATGAGCAAAGACGAACCGCCCCACCCCATTCCCTGGCCGATTTCGCGGCATTTTGCCGAGCCTTCGCCGCGCGCTACCGCCACATCGTTGACTATTACCAAGTCTGGGACGAGCCGAATCTGGGCGATGCTTGGGGCGGCAATGATCCACGGCCTGCCGAATACGTCGCTTTGCTCGCCGCTGCCCGAACGGCGATCTTGGAAGCTGATCCTTCCGCGAAGATTGTCGCCGCCGGGCTGGCGCCGACGGTTGAACAAGCTGGGCGCAACATCAGCGACATCCGCTACCTTGAGGCGATGTATGCCCATGGCGCGCGCGAGCTGATGGATGTTGTCGCCGGCAAGCCTTATGGTCAGTTCGCAGCGGCGCTTGACCGAACAGTTGACGAAACGGTGCTTAACTTCTCGCGCATCATCGCCTTACGCGAAGTCATGCTGGCAAACGAAGACGGCAAGACCGCCCTATGGGCGAGCAATTTCGGCTGGAATCATTTGCCTGGCGATTGGGATGGCGAGGCATCTATTTGGGGCGAGGCAAGCGAAGAAGAACAGGCGCGGTACACCCTGCAGGCGCTGGATCGCGCACACCGCGAGTGGCCCTGGATGGGCGCCATGTTCCTGCATCATTGGCAGCCAGCAGCCCCCCCCGATAGCGCGCAGTGGGGGTTCGCGCTGGTGAAGGCAGACGGTGAAGCGTCGGCGCTCTTGCAGGCGCTGCAAACATACCAATATCCGAGCCAGGCTGCCAATGGTTTGTATCATGCGCGCAGCAAATACGCCGGTTACAGCGGCGTCTGGGAATTTGGGGAGTTAGGCGCAGATATCGGCTGGCTGCCAGCCAGCGACAGTCAGCTGTCCTTTGACTTCTATGGCAGCGATGTCGCGATGCTCCTGCGTGAAGACGAATACTTCGCCTTCCTTTATCCCACGGTGGATGGCACGGCGCCAAACGCGGTACAGCAGGACGCGAGCGGCAATGCTTATATATTTTTGCGCAGCAACTCGCGCGAGCCAGAGATTAACCTCGTCCCTATCGCGAGCAATCTGCCATTGGCGGTTCACAAGCTGCGGGCCAGCGCTGACCATGGCTGGGACCGCTGGGCAATCGCCGGTTACGCCGTCAGCTCGGGCGATCTAGCCGAACCTTATGATCGACAGATTGCGCTTGGCATTTTCGTCGGCGCGCTTTCGCTGATTGTATTCGCCATCTCAGCCGCGAGCGTGCCCTGGAAGGAATGGCTGCCCGGCTTATCGCGGACCTTGTCTAAGCTGAGTACGACGGCGCAGTTTTTGCTGGCTCTCGTAACATCAATCTTCATGATGCTGGCCATGCTCTGGACCTGGGATTCCCCAAGGGCATCGATTTTCCTGCGTGATGAAGTGAATATCGTCTTGGCGCTGCTGACTGGTGGCGCGCTTTATGTGGCCGAGAGTGTGTTAATCACGCTGGTGCTGGCTTTCCTGCTCTTCATTCAGATATATCACCGAATTTCCAACGGGCTCATCCTGTGTTTGTTTTGGGCGCCTTTCTTCCTGCTGCCGGTTGAGCTTTATACATTTGCGATTCCCATGGTCGAGGCAATCTTGCTGATTTCGACGGCGGCAGCTTTTGTCAAAGCCATGGTCCTGATTGGCCGGCGCCATCAAATGAGCCGCTCAGCCAGCCGCCTTTCTTTCCCGAGCCTGCTGCGGACTATAGAAATGATGGACCTCGCCGTCTTTGGCATCGCTGTCTTGGCGGTGATTTCACTTTTCTGGGCGCAGCAGCTTGACACGGCGCTGACGGAGCTGCGCACGCTGGTTATCGAGCCGGTCCTCTTCTATCTGCTGCTGCGATTTTCGCGCCCAAATCGTACAACGCTGTTCCGTCTTTACGGCACCGTTTTGATCGCCGGCGTCATCGTCTGTTTGATAGGTCTTTACGATGTCTTCTTGGCGCAGGGGCATTTGCCATTGAAGAGCGTATACGGCTCGCCGAACAATGTCGGCCTGCTGTTGGGGCGCGCGGTGCCGCTGGCGCTGGCGCTGGTCCTGGTGGATGTTCATTCGCGTCTGCGCTGGATTGGCGCCGCCTGCCTCGCGGTGATGCTGCCTGCCCTGATATTGACACAGAGCATCGGCGCGATTTTGCTGGGAGTTCCGGCGGCTATGGTCGCCGTCCTTCTAGGTCGCTTCGGGCGACGGGCGCTGGCGCCGCTATTGGTACTGGCTGCTAGCGGGCTTGTTGCAGTTGTCATTCTGCTGCAGGCATCAGCCACTTTTGCCAGCGCTCTTGATTTTACCAGCGGCACCAGTTTTGTTCGGCTGCGTCTGTGGGAAAGTACAGTCTCCATGCTGCAAGACCGACCGATCACCGGCATTGGCTTGGATCAATTCCTCTATTATTTCGGTGGCCAGTACATACGCCCTGACGCGATTTGGGACGCCGATTTGTCTCATCCGCACAACTTCGTTCTGGATTTTTGGACGCGGCTGAGTGTGTTTGGGCTCGCCCTCTTTGCTGTGATTCAGCTTATGTTTTGGCGGCGGGCGCGAATGGTATTAGAGCTATGCCGGCAACGTGACCCGCTGCTGCTCTCGATGACACTGGGTTTAATCGGCAGCATGGCTGCTCTATTGGCGCATGGGGCGGTGGACAACAGTGTTTTTGTCATCGATTTGGCATTCATATTCATGTTTCAGCTCGCGGCAGTGCTCAGGCTGCGCCAGCTCGCCGAATGTCAAATTACTTAAGAGCGCCGTCCATACCGTTGACGGCATACACTTGGGCAACAACTGTGGTACTATCTGCCAGATGCAGGTTTTGGGAGGCGGCTTGATGCGTGTCTTGATTACCGGCGCCGCCGGTTTTATCGGATCACATCTCTGTGATCGTTTCTTGCGCGATGGTCATCGTGTGGTCGCGATGGATAACCTCATCACCGGGTCGCAAGACAATATCGCGCATCTGGCTGGCAATCGCAATTTTGAATTTATTTTTCACGATGTCAGCAATTTCATTCACGTGCCGGGGGCGGTGGATGCTGTGCTGCATTTTGCCTCGCCAGCCAGCCCGATTGATTACCTAAAGTATCCGATACAGACTTTGAAAGTCGGCGCGCTCGGCACCCACAACGCGCTTGGGCATGCGCTGGCGAAAGGGGCGCGCTTCTTGCTGGCCTCGACTTCTGAAGTGTATGGCGACCCGCTATCGCATCCGCAGAAAGAATCTTACGCTGGCAATGTAGACCCGGTAGGACCCCGCGGCGTATATGATGAAGCCAAGCGTTATGCCGAAGCGCTTGTGATGGCTTATCACCGGCAGCATCAAATGGATACGCGGATCGTGCGCATCTTTAATACCTATGGTCCGCGGATGCGCCTCGACGATGGGCGCGTGGTGCCTAACTTCATTGGGCAAGCCATCCGGGGCGAGGCGCTCAGCGTATATGGGGACGGGTCTCAAACGCGTAGCTTCCAGTATATTGACGACTTGATTGAAGGCGTCGTGCGGCTGCTGCGGAGCGAGTATGTGGAGCCGGTGAATATAGGCACGACCAGGGAAATCAGCATCCTCGATTTTGCCAAGATCGTAAATCGCCTGGCGGATAATCGCGCTGGCATTATATTCGCCGATGGTTCCCGCATTGATGGCGACCCGCAGACGCGCAGACCCGACACGGCGCGCGCGCGCGAAGTCTTAAATTGGCGACCAAAAGTGGAACTTGAACATGGCCTCGAATGGACGCTTAGGTATTTTCGGTCGGTCCTCGCCGAGCCAAACAATGGCGAAGCTGGGGGCATCTGTTAGCAGCCTAAAGTGCTTCTACATCATGGTCGCTATCGCCGCGGCCGCTGCGATCAAATTTCTATCCTTACCGCTGCTGCTGCTAAGTTTCGCTGTCCTTGTCTGCCTGCCGCTGGCGCCGCGCAGCCCTCTCGTCATGCTGGTTTTTCTGCTGGCGCTCTCGCCCTTGAGAACATTGATCGCCACCGAAGCAGGCTGGCAGCTTCCGCTTGACATCGGCCAGATACTGCTGGCGCTCTACCTTGGCATTTGCTTCGCCTTCAGCATCGTAAAACGCTGGGGTCCGCTCACAATCAAGCCGGAGCCCGTACTCTTGTCTGCCATTGCGCTTTGTCTTATTTTTGTAGTCGGCGCTTGGACCAGCTCAAACATCGGCAGCTGGCTAACCGAATGGCTGAAGTGGGTGGTGATCGCCGTCATAATCTGGCATCTATCAGAGACTGAGCGCGCTAATTGGCTTTGGCTGGTGTTTGCCCTGCTGGTGAGCGCGGTGGCAAACGCGATTATCGGCTTGTACATTTTCTTTGGCGGGAGCGGCGCCGATCACTTGCTTATCCTGGGGCGTTTCTTTCGCGCCTTTGGCACCTTCGGCCAGCCAAATCCTTTCGGGGGCTTTATGGGGATCGCCCTTCCGCTCGCCCTTATGTGCGCCGCGGTCAGTGGCTATCAGATCTGGCTTGACCTGCGCGCTGGATTTCGCATAGAAGCGCCGCGTTTCCTAATGCTAACGGCAGCAAGCGGCGCTTCGGCACTTATTGCAGCCGCTCTCTTCGCATCGTGGAGCCGCGGCGCTTGGCTGGGTATCGCTGTATCGCTGTTCATCATGCTAGTTGCCCTGCCCCGGCGTCTGATTCAGGGCCTGTTCTTAGCCCTTGCCTTGGCGGCTCTGTGCCTGGCGCTGTGGTGGGCTGGTTTGCTGCCGAGCTCGGTCGTCAACCGTCTCACGAACACGGCGACCGACCTCTTCACAATTTCCGATGCCCGCGGCGCTAACTTTACACCGGAGAATTTCGCAGTGATCGAGAGGCTGGCGCATTGGCAGGCTGCTGTTAGCATGGCGCAAGATTACCCTCTATTTGGCGTCGGATTAGGCAACTACGCCGACGAATACGACAAGTACCGTTTGATCAATTGGGAGGCGGCGCTGGGTCATGCGCACAATCAATACTTGAACATCTTTGCCGAAACCGGTGCCGTGGGCTTGGCTGCCTATCTCGTGTTCTGGCTGGTGATATTTCGCCTGACCTGGCAAGCGCGCAAGCACCCGGACCAGACTGCGCGCGCCCTTGCCGTGGCTTTGCTTGGCTGCTGGACTTATATCGCGGTGCATAGCGTCTTTGATAATCTATTTGTGAACAACCTGTTTCTGCATATTGGTGTACTATTGGGTGTATTGGCGATTCTCAATCGTCAAGCGCAGCAATCGCTTGAAGTGGAGTAACAATGTCGCAGGTTATGACATCGGAGGCGCAGGACGCAACGCGGACAAGCTATCGCTTGTCGACGCCTGTTGACGGCCTCATTGTGAGTTTGTCGCAGAAGATCGGGCGTGACAAAGCGAAGGAAGTTGAACGATTTATCAAGTTTGCCTTTGTTGGAACGTTGGGCTTCTTCATTGATGTCGGCACGGTTATCTTCTTGCAGAATACGCTGCTGCCGCCCGAGAACGACCAGAATGTACTGCTCGCGAACAGTATCGCCTTCTTGTTGGCGGTCGGTAGCAATTTCATCTGGAACCGCATTTGGACCTATCCCGATTCCCGCAGCTATTCGGTGCGCCGCCAATTGAGCCAGTTCGCGATTGTCAGCATTATTGGGCTGGTCATCCGCAACCTGTGGATCAGCAGCGCATACGAATATCTGGGGCAATTGTCCACCTCGATACTGCAGGGCGCGTTCGCTGATTATGCACCACGCTTGATTGACCAGAATAAGCTGGGTACAACTGTTGCTCTGATAATTGGTGTGCTGATTGTGATGATTTGGAACTTCGTCGCCAACCGCTTCTGGACCTATAACGACGTCAAATAGCGTGCACCGGATCGCCCTCGACTATACGCCGGCGCTGCAGCAGACTGGTGGAATCGGACGCTACGCGCGCGAATTGACCGGCGCATTGGCTGCGATTGACCAGTCCAATGCCTACCGACTATTCGCGGCCGGCGCCAGCATTGGCAACTTGCCCGCGCCGCCTGGCGCGAACTTCATTTGGAAGCCTACCCGCCTTACCAGCAAGTGGCTTGCCCGGCTTTGGCATCGGCTTGGCTTGCCACTTCCCATCGAGGTTTTCACCGGTCCTATCGATCTGTATCATGCGACGGATTTTGTACTGCCGCCTACCCGTTCCGCGGCCCGCAGCTTGCTGACGGTGCATGATTTGTCATTTGTTCGCGTGCCCAGCGCTGCCAGCCCGCCCCTGAAGGCTTATCTGGACGCGGTTGTGCCGCCTTCGGTCAAAGCGGCCGACCATATCTTAGCCGACTCAGAAGCGACAAAAGCCGACTTAATAGAGCTTTACCGCACGCGAGAAGACAAGATTTCAGTTTTATACAGCGGCGTAGATGCCCGCTTCAAGCGAATCGAAGACGCCGACGCCATCAGGAGCCTGCGGCGCAAGTATGATTTGGAGGACATTCGCTATATTTTATCGGTCGGCACGGTGCAGCCGCGCAAAAATTACAGCCGCGTTGTAGAAGCGCTGGCGGCGCTGCGCCAATCGGGGCTGGGTCTTCATTATGTCATCGCTGGGGGCCGGGGCTGGCTCCAAGACGAATTGCGCGAAACGATAGCGCGCACGGGCATGGAACAATATGTTCATCTGCTGGGCTTGGTTGAGGACTCGGACCTGCCGGCGCTTTACAGCGGCGCGCGTATGCTGGCGATGGTTTCGCTATATGAGGGTTTTGGGCTGCCGGTGCTCGAAGCGATGGCCTGTGGCGCGCCGGTGATCACCAGCAATCTGTCGTCGCTGCCGGAGGTGGGCGGCTCGGCTGCTCGGCTGGTCGACCCGCATGACAGCGACGCCATCCGCGATGCGATCTTCCAGATTGAGACGAACCAGGCAAGCCGAAATCAGCTGATAGAAGCTGGCTACCGGCAAGTGGAGAAGTTCTCTTGGGAGTGCTCGGCTCGGCAGCTTAAATCAATTTATGAAGATATGCTGGGCGCGTGAGGGAATTTGCATGATACTGCTTGAAATCCAGGCGATCATTATCCGAGAGAAGCGCCAGCATGAGCCAGCATAAGGCTTCCAGCAGATACAGTCCCCTCATGGTCGCCCTGGTCGCCCTTGGCATTTTTGGCTATGTGCAGCCCTGGCTTGTCGCCCCAGCTGGAGCGATGACGCTGAATGCCTTTGACCTGGCGGAATGGGCAAGCCTAGTCCCGGCGCAGCGCGGCACTAATCCGCCGCTTGTGCTGCCGCTGTTTCTTCGCCTGCAGCCGCTGATTCTGTCCTTACTGCTGGCTGTTATTGTATCGGGGCACCGTAAAATGCTGGTTGCTGCCGCTGTGATTTGCCTAATTGCCGCGGCTCAGCTGCCGCCGGTCGAGTTTGTTTACGATATTAATAACTTAAATTACCGTCAGCAATTTGGCTTAGCGGCAGCCAGCCTGATTGGGGGATTCGCGCTGCTGCCATTGGAGCATGCGCTGAGTTCTCGGCTGCTGAAGCTGGCGCTCGCTGCCGCAGGAATCGCGACTGCCAGCAGCGGGCTGGCTGGGTCGATGACGCTTTATAGCCAATTCGGCTTGGCTGCCGCAACCGGCGCCGGCATCTGGATCTTGAGTTTCAGCTATAGCGCCATGATTGCGCTAACGCTGCTAGATTTACGGGCCGGGCGGCGGGCAAGGCTATAATCATGGGGCTGGCGCTTGCCCTAACTAGCGTTCGGCGGCATGAGTCCCTTGCCGCAGTAAACTGCTTGATGCAGACCATGCCCACAGCGCGCAGGACTTCAGACAAGGAAAAAGGCAGCTGTTCGCTACCTTTTAATTATTACAGGTGATGTATACGGGGCTAATCATTCCATATTTGACTTGATATAGCGGACTGCCTGCCCAACTGTCTCTATCCGCTGCGCATCTTCATCGCTAATCTCGCCGCCGAATTCTTCTTCAAAAGCCATTATCAATTCAACCAGGTCCAGCGAGTCCGCCTCCAGGTCTTCGCGAAAGCTGGCGCCCTCAACAACGCGCTCTTCTTCCACGCCCAAGAGCTCAACCACAATTCCCTTCACACGTTCGTCGATTGATGCCATGTCTGCCCCACCTCCCGAATTGAATCGGATCTGTCAATTAACGACAATACATTATACTGATTTTCACGCAGCTTGCCAGACGATTCAGCGCGAGCGCGATGATTGACAGGCGCTGGCATCATCAGTACGATATTCACGCGGTCGCTTGTAGAGCCGCGCCCTGCAATAAGGAACACCAGTTGATGACAAAAGTGACGCGGCAGAGCTCGACCGAAAGCCGAAAGCTGGATCACATTCGCATAAATCTGGAGAGCGATGTCCAGTTCCCGCGCTTGACAACTGGGCTGGAGCGCTATCGGTTCACCCACGAGGCATTGCCGGAATTAAACCTGGCGGATATTGACGCGGCGACGACCTGCTTCGGCAAGACTTTGGCGGCGCCGATATTGATTTCATCCATGACTGGCGGGACCGAGACCGCCCAGCGCATCAACCGCAACCTCGCCCGCGGCGCGCAGGCGCATGGTATCGCGATGGGTTTGGGCTCGCAAAGAGCCGCCATCGAAGACTGTGCCCTGGCGAGCAGTTACGCCATCCGCGATATCGCGCCGGACATTCTGCTCTTCGCCAATGTGGGCGCGGTTCAGTTGAATTATGGCTACGGAGCGGAACAATGCCAGCAGGCGGTAGACATGGTCGGCGCTGATGCGCTGATTCTCCATTTCAACGTATTGCAGGAAGCGGTTCAGCCCGAAGGCGATGTCGATTTCTCGGGCTTGCTGCGTAAAGTAGAGACCATTTGCACCAAGGTCCCGGTGCCGGTGATTGCGAAAGAAGTCGGCTGGGGCTTTTCCGAGTCGGCTGTGCGCTCGCTCGTCGGGGCTGGCTGTTCTGCAATCGATGTTGCCGGGGCTGGCGGCACCTCTTGGAGTGAAGTGGAATACCATCGGGCGCCAACCGAGTTTCACGCGCGGGTGGCCCGCAGCTTCGCCGATTGGGGCATACCGACCGCGGAGGCGATTCAACATGCGCGCCGAGCCGCCCCCGATTTGCCCATAATCGCAAGCGGCGGCTTGCGTGATGGCATCGACATCGCCAAGTGCCTAGCCCTAGGGGCTGATTGCGCCGGCTTAGCCAGCCCATTCTTGCGGGCAGCCAGCGATTCCTATCAAGCGGTTGATACGCTGATCCAAGAATTGATGGCGCAACTTCGGATTGCGATGCTCTGCACCGCCGCAGGAGATATCGCCGCCTTGAAGCGAGCCGAATTGCGGCTCAGCCCTTAATGCCGCCGACGAATTCTCGAATCACAAGATTGCTGAGCAGGCGCCCGGAATCACTTAAGCATATATTGTCGGAGCCGACCTTAAGCAAGCCGGCGCCTGTTAGCTTTTGGGTTGCGTCCGGGAACATGTCGACCATGTCGCGGCCGAAGCGCTGGCTGAAGCTCGGACGATCGATGCCCTCACGCGTGAGGCGCAATCCCATCATGATGGTCTCGTAGAGGTCATCAGCCTCGGTGACGCGGATAGATTTCGCGACGGCTGGCGACAACGAAAACGGAGCTTGCCGGTCGCCTCCCTTTGTCAAAGCGGCGATGTACCGCTGCGGCGCTGCAATCATGGAATAACGCCAGCCATCAGCGAATCCATGCGCGCCGGCGCCTAAGCCGATGTAATCCAGGTTGCGCCAGTATTGAAGATTGTGGCGGCATTCTTTTTTTGGCAGACACCAATTGCTGATTTCATATTGAGAGTAGCCGGCCGCCGGCAGCGCCGCCGCCGCGAATTCATACATATCAGCGAAAACATCATCATCGGGCACGGGCAGTTTCCCATTATCAACCTGCTGCCGCAAGTGCGTCCCCCCTTTTAGCTCCAAGCCATACATAGAGAAGTGGTCCGGCGCGAGGCGCAGCGCCACCTTGACTGTTTCTTTCCAGTCCTGCAGCGTTTCCCCGGGCGAGCCAAAGATCACATCGAGGTTGACATTGTCAAACTCAGCCTGGCGGGCGTAAGTAATGGCTCGTTCCACCGCCGCGAGGTCATGCTGCCGATCAAACATGCGCAATATCGCCGCATTCGCCGACTGCATGCCGATGCTCACGCGATTGAACCCAAGCCCGCGCAAGTCGCGCAGGAATGACAGGCTCAAGTCATCGGGATTCGCTTCAAGCGAAACTTCGGCAGCCTCGTCGAGAAGGAAATAGCTGTTAACATGGCTGAATATCTGCTCGATTTGATGCGCTTTGAGCAGCGAAGGGGTACCGCCGCCGAAATAAACGGTGTGGACGCGCCTGGCGCGGGCTGTTTGGGCGGCGAATGCCAGCTCCTTGCAGAGCGCTTCGACGTAATCCGGCACGAGGCGCGCCAAATCGGTATAGGTATTGAAGGCGCAATAGCCGCATCTGACAGTGCAGAAGGGGATATGGATATAGAGTGAAATTGGGGATTCGGTTTGAGCCACCACTTCTGCCTAGTTTAAGCCAATGATTGCGTCATTTTCATTGGTAAAATATAATTGCGCAAGTTGTCATTCCCAGAAGGCATCAGCTTCGCGCAGTAGATTAGTGAAAACTTGTCAGGATTGGCGAGGGATGGGGCGGCTGTGAGTTTTGGCTCTAGCGCGCCCTAAGCATTCGCGATGGATTTCCTCCGAAAATTGTTCGGCAAATCGTCTCAAGAACCGCCGCGCGGGGCTTCCACCCGGCGGGCGTCGCATGTGACGCCAAGCCGCACACAGCGCGTCAATATGCCAATCCGAGAAGCGCCCCCGCCAGCTCAGCCCAGTGATGACATTGAGCCAGAACCCTTCGCCGAGGCAACTGCGCGCCCGGAGGTTGAGGCGCCCGGGCTTGAGCACTATCTCGACGAAGAGCTGCCTGAGGCTGAAGCAGACTTGGAGCAGGATGAGCCTGCTTCGGAAAGGGATGCGGAAACTGAGGCGCCGCCAGACGCTCTGGCGGAAGCCGCGCCGAGCGTGCCAAAGCCGCAAGCAACAAGGATACCGACGCCCAAACCCATTCTCACTCGTCAGCGGCAGTCCTTGACTTATGGCATCGCCAGCGATGTCGGGAGCATCCGCACTAACAATGAAGATGCCTGCTTCGGCATGAAGTGGCATTCCATCACGGTGGACAACCGGCCAGACTTTGGGCTCTTCATCGTGGCTGATGGCATGGGTGGGCACCTGGATGGTGAACGAGCGTCGGGCGTCGCGGTACAGACGCTGGCGGCGGCCATGCTCGAGAGCATTTATGTGCCGATGCTGAGGGACTTCAAAGCCGGCAGCAGCCCAACCATATTGGAAGCGCTGGTCAATGCTTCCGAGAGGGCGAATCGCGCCGTCATCAAGCGGGTTCCCGGCGGTGGCACCACTCTTTCCGCAGTTGCAATCGTCGGCAACCTGGCCTACCTGGTTCATGTGGGCGACAGCCGCGCCTATGTGATGCATGAAGACAAGATCGAACAATTAACAACTGACCATACCTTAGTGCAGCGCCTCATCGAGTTGAAGGAATTGACCCTGGAAGAGGCTGAGAATTACCCGCAGAAGAATGTCTTGTATCGGGCAATCGGCCAGAACGAGCAGCTGAAGATGGAACGTTTGGTCCGCACTTTGCCGCCCGGCGGCCAGATGCTAATCTGCACCGATGGCTTATGGGATATGGTGGGGGAAGATACAATCCGCGATGTTGCTTTGGGCGCCAGCTCACCACAGGCCGCCTGCGACAATTTGGTGCGCATCGCCAACGAGCGCGGCGGCGCCGACAATATTACGGTCATCATATTTAAAGTGCCGGGCAATTAAGGCGCCGCCTGGTTCCTGGCGGACGGTAGAAGCCAGGCGCAAAGTATGCCCTGCTGCCTGAAATAAGGCGCCGAATCGCCTCAGTCGGAGAATTTTATGAACCCTAGCCCCGCAATGCAACCCAAGCAGAAAGGCAAGCGCATTCTGGTCGTCGATGACGAACCCAGGATGATTGGCTTCATTCGCATGAATCTGGAATTGGAAGAACACTTGGTCATCCAGGCGCACAGCGGCTTGGAAGCACTCAACGCTATCCGCACACAGCTGCCGGATCTGGTCCTGCTCGATGTGATGATGCCAGAATTGGATGGCTTTGAAACACTTAGAATGTTGAGAGAATTTTCTGATATTCCCGTCATAATGCTGACGGCGAAAGGCGAGGAAAACGACAAAGTCCTCGGGCTTGAGCTTGGCGCGGATGACTATATCACCAAGCCATTTGGCCCCCGGGAGCTATCCAGCCGCATCAAGGCGATCTTTCGCCGGCTAGAGAAGCCGACCACCGACGAAGCGATTCTAGACATCGACGATCGCCTTAGCGTCGATTTCAACCGGCGCGAAGTCATCGTAAAGGACGAACGCATCAAACTGCGCCCCACGGAATACCGCCTGCTTTATCATCTCATCCGCAACGCCGGCTGGACGGTGCCGCACGATCAGCTGCTGCAAAAGGTCTGGGGCTACGAATATCGCGATGAGGCGCATTATGTTCGGCTCTACGTCAACTACTTGCGTGACAAAATCGAGGACGACCCCTCCAAGCCGCAATATATCATTACCGAGCGCGGCGTCGGTTATCGCTTTGTCGATTTTCGAAACTGAGCAATGAGCAAGCTTAGCTAGTGCAGAAGAAAACCAAAGTCGATATAGAGGCAGGTATCCGCTTTTACAGGCTTGCCGCCCGCAGCGCAGTCGATGGTCCCGTATTTGCGAAAGATGAAGAGCGATCGGTCGCGCCGCTTCAGCCGCTTCTTCAAGGAATTCCATTGTGATTTGCTGGGCAAGCTGTTGCCCGGCGCCAGTTGAAAGTGCTTCAGATCGAAGACGGCTCGGAAATGATGATCGTCATATTCAATAAGTTGCAGCAGTGCCGCCCCTCGAGGACCCGAAAAGACGCCGTGGGCGATCGACGCGGCGTGGCGGCGCTGGACTTTACGAAATTGTGGGATGTCATTCATCAAGGCAACAATTCTGTCTTCAACACCGAGTTCACAGAGAGGCGCCTAGGGCGCGTAGACACTGACCCGCCGATACAGAGTTTAAGGTCTGTTGATGGCGGTTGTCACATAAACCTGGATTATGCTGGGGGACCGCTTTTTCGACTCACCAAGGCCGCTAAGATATCAACGAGCGGCCAGGTTGCCCCCCACATAATCATAATTTACACCAAATTCGATTCACTGCCTAGTTTGGCAGCTGACATATTCGCCAGCTAGGATTATACTCCCGCCAGTGAAGAGGAGGCGCGATGACCGACATGGATGGGCAGAGCTTCAAGAATATTCTCGCTTGTTGGGCGGCTGGGATCACTGTCGCCAGTGTATCAAAGGATGATGACTGGCAGGCGATTACCGTGAATTCATTCGCAAGCGTTAGCATGACGCCGCCGCTGGTTTGCCTCAATGTCGCCAATCGGCTGGATGCGCGCGCCTACATTGCCAGCGAGGGCCATTTTTCCATCAGCATTCTCTCCGACCAGCAGCTGGAACTCGGCAAACGGTTTGCCGGTTACTACGACGATCAGTTGGACAATCGCTTCGACGGCTTGACTTGTGAGAGGACCGCATACGGCGATCCCGTCATACCGGGGGCGATGGCTTGGCTAGCCTGCACCGTCGAAGAGCAGATCAATTTCGGCGAGAATACGATGTTTGTCGGCAAAGTCACAGGCGGCGCCTGGACCGACGACAAGACTCCCCTACTCTATCACAATCGGCGCTGGGGCATTTTCCAGGCGACCCAAGACAAGTAAAGCGCCACGTCGCCTAATTCATATCAGAGCGGCGGCGGAAACAGCCGCGCCGATAATGCCCGCTCGATTGCGCAGCTGCGCCGGCACTACCTTGGTCTTACAATCGAGATAGGGGAAGAACTTGCGGTATTTCTTGCTGACGCCGCCGCCGATGATAAATAAATCAGGCGTGATTAGCGATTCCAGATACTCGAGATATTCCGAGACCTGCTTGCCCCAGCGTTTCCAGCTGTAACCTCGCTGCTGCCGGGCGCGGTCGGTCGCGCGTTCTTCGGCGTCTTTTCCGCGGATGATCAAATGACCCAACTCGGTGTTGGGAACGAGTCTTCCGTCAATGAAGAGCGAGCTGCCGATGCCGCTGCCTAAAGTCAAAATCGCGACCAAGCCGTCGCAATTGCGGCCCGCGCCGAATTTCATTTCTGCAACACCGGCCGCGTCCGCATCGTTTAGCAGGACTACCGGGTTGGCTGTCGCCGCCTCGAGCAAGGACCTAGCGTCCGTGCCGATCCAGTCACTGTCCACATTGGCGGCAGTCATAGTCAGGCCCCCTTTCACCACCGCTGGGACGGTACAGCCGATGGCGGATTTCCAAGCAAAGTGCGCGGAGATTTCTCCAACGACAGCCGCGACGGCAGCTGGTTTGGCCGGTTGAGGCGTTTCGATGCGCAGGCGTTCGCTGACAAATTCGCCTTCGCTGGTATCGACGATTGCGCCTTTAATGCCCGACCCGCCGATATCGATTCCGAGTATTTCCATTGCAAGCGCCTCCGTACCGCTCAAGATGGAAGCGATTCTACCATAGGACTAATTGAATCTTCACCGAATTTGATACACTAAGCGCAGTCGTAAATTGAACTTTCGCCGGTTTTGCGCTTTAATGGGGGTGGAGGCTCGACTACTGAGAGGCGTCATGCGTTTAATCGCTCGCGTAATTGTGGCGGCAATTATCGGATTGGCTAGCGCGATCGCCTTCGCGCAATCTGCCTGCCCGCCGGGCGGCTGCGGCTTGCCCGCCAGCGCGATTGAGGCCCACCGCTGGCCCGATGTACAGCCGCTGCGCATTGATGAAGCCTTGCTCTACGATCGCGATTATCGGCAGATTGAAGGCCGCTTCAGCCTGCATACAGCGCCAGACAGTCTTGAGCGCCAGACCTTAGGTCCTGGCTATACATTCGTAACGGTGTATGAGCAAAGCGGGGAATGGGCGCGCGTGGGCGATAATCAATGGGTTCAGACAAATATCCTGAGCGATACAATCAAGCCATCTCGTTTTGCTGGCATCATGCTGCCGCAGGATAGACAGCTGCCCTACCCAGTCGCCTGGACGCTGTGGCATTTGCGCGGCTCTAAAACACCGGGGGGTCCCGAGGCGGCTGACAACCCATTTCTCTATCGCTATGCACGGGTCTACATATACGCGGCTGTCGAAGTTGATGGCTATTATTGGTACCAAATTGGTCCCGATCAATGGGTTCACCAATTCAAGGTAGCCAAGCTGCTGCCCGTCTCCAAGCCCGAAGGGGTCGATACGGAAAAGTGGGTGAGCGTCGACTTGTACGAGCAGGTCGCGATTGCCTACGAAGGCGAGCAGCCCGTCTTCGCCACTTTGATGTCCTCTGGCTTGGAAGAATGGCCCACCAACGAGGGAATATTCCACGTTTATGTGCGCTTCCCGCGGACACTAATGAGCGGGGCATACGCTGACCCAGATTTTTATTATCTGCAGGAAGTGCCCTGGACGATGTATTTTGATGACCAAATTGCGCTGCACGGCGCCTACTGGCACGACGGCTTTGGTTTCCGAAGAAGTCATGGCTGCGTCAATCTCGCCGTAACCGATGCGCATTGGCTCTTCCATTGGGCGCAGAGCGAATACGATTACCAGGCTGGCGATCTGGTTGGTCCCGCCGTTTTTGTGTATTCGAGCGGCGCTTACGATTGAGGCTGAGACGCGCGCTTAGTTGGCTTGGGCTGCTTGGGAGATTTGAAATCCCTCAATGAAGCCGGCCACTGCCAGCAGCTCGGCATTCATGATGCTGCAGCCGGCAGCGCCGCGCACGGTATTGTGAGACAGCGCGGCGAATTTGTAGCCGAGGATGGGGCACTCTCGCAGCCGGCCGATGCTAGTCATCATGCCCAAGCCCGCGTCTCGATCCCGCCGCGGCTGCGGGCGGTCAATCTGGTCCAAATACTGCAGCGGATAAGTGGGCGCGCTGGGCAAGCTCGGTATCGGATCGTCGGCTTGCCAGGTCGCCCAGTCCGCCACGATGGAAGCCAGGGCTGGTTCCTCTTCCAGCTCCACCGACATGTTGACCAGATGGCCATCCAAGACTGGCACCCGGGTGCAGGTGGCGCTCACCACAATGTCCAGCGCTTTGATGACATCGCCGTCGAAATAACCGAGCATCTTTCGCGATTCGGTTTCCATCTTTTGCTCATCGCCCGGCACAAAGGGAATGATATTGTCGATGATATCGATAGAAGACAAGCCTGGAAAACCGGCGCCGCTAAGGGCTTGTTCGCTCACTAAGTGCAAGCGGCGGGGACCATATTTGAGCAGCGGCTTGAGCGCCATCACCACCGGCATAACGGTGCAATTGGAATTGGCAATGAGAGCGCCGCTGGACCAGCCGCGTTTCTGACGTTGGGTTTCGATCAAGCCAAGGTGCTCGGCGTTGACCTCGGGCAATAGCAGCGGCACATCCGGCAGCATTCGATTGGCAGACGCATTGGTGCAGACCACGTGTCCATCCGCCGCCAACTCAAGCTCGCGCGAGATAGCGGCTTCTTTAGGCAGGGCAGAGAATATGAGTGGCGAGTTGATTGGGTCATCCAGCCCCCGCACAGTGAGCGCGGCGACCTTTGGCGGCGGATTGCCGTTCAGGATCCAATGGGCTGCTTCGGCATAAGTTTTGCCGGCGCTGCGGTGGGAACCGACAACTTCGCTTACCTGAAACCAGGGATGACGCTCCAGCAATTGAATGAAACGCTGCCCCACAGCGCCAGTTGCGCCCAGAATCGCTACCTCAAGTTTCGGCATTTACAGCTCCCGCGTCTACATGCCAACAGTGCCGGACCTGACGGCCGGGTACGAGCCTAACATCTTGACGAAGGACGTCAATTGCAAGAGTTGTGTCAGTAATTCTTGACAGCGAGGCTCTTGCCAATGCCCCTCAAAGTCGAGATAAAACAGCGGCTCCCACGGGCGATTGCGCCGCGGGCGTGATTCCAGTTTGGTCAAATTCAGATCGCGCTTGGCAAATTCGCCCAGGCAATGATAAAGCGCGGCCGGGCGGTTGCGCGTGGCAAAGACGATGGAGGTCTTGTTGTATTCGGCGGGCGCCGGGTCATCGTGGCCCAAGAGCAGGAAGCGCGTATAATTGTACTGTTCGTCTTCGATTTCGTTTGCCAGCAATTCAAGCTCATAGAGCTCGCCAGCGAGCGACGACGCGATAACGCCAATATCAGGCTCGGGGTTCTGCGCCAGGTCCTGGGCGGCGCCGGCGGTGTCATACCAGCCTACCGCTTCCAGCTGGTGGCGTTTCAAAAAGCGTTCGCATTGCATCAGCGCTTGGTGATGCGAGCGCACTTGTTTGATGTTTTCCAGCGCAGTGCCACGATTGGCCAGCAAGGCGTGATGCACATGAAGGATAACCTCCGCCTGCACCCGCACATCAAAATCAAGCAGCAATTCGTAGGCGCCGCTTACCGAGCCGGAGAAAGCATTCTCCACTGGCAGCAAGCTGTAATCAACCGCCTTCGTCAAAAGCGCGTCGAATAGATGATTGAAATCCCGGCAGGGAACTGGCTCGGCCGCGGCGCCAAAATGCTGCCTGACGGCGATTTCTGAATTGGCGCCCGGTATGCCTTGATACGCAACTTTCGGCATGAAATTATCACTCGTTTCGCTCTCACGCGGCGAATCATAAACAAGGAGGCAGGATAATTGAAGTCTCTAATTTGGGCGCCTATTCTGTTCTTTGTATGTGCTGTGAGCCAGAGCCTGAGATATGAGCGAATGCGGTTCAAAGCACTATACAAAGTTCGGCGCGAGGGGAAACCCACTATGCGCACCACTCCCAAGCGGTTCATTCCGCGACAAATCTTGGCAGAATCCGTATAATGCTTTGAAAGACCTGGTAAGCGAGGAGATCTAATGACCAACCAACAGCGCTTCGACCCGATGAAAGAAATCCAGAATGTGGGCGAACAGCTAACCAAGGAAATCGAGAAACGCATCCGCACCATAACAAGCAGCCAGGAAGGGCTGCTGCTCGATATGTACGAAGCCGATGGGAGCTTGCACATCATTTCGCAGCCGGTTGATGGCTTGATCAAAGACAGCATCGAAATCAGCCTCGAAAGCAATATCCTGACCATCGCCGTCCAGTCCGAAGCTGAGGCGACGCCGACTTCGGCTCGTTATCTGATGCAGGAGAGGCGCTTCGGTCCGCTAACGAGAAACTTCGAATTGTCGATACCGGTGAGGGGACAGGAAGCGCGGGCAAAAGTTGACGGCGGCAATCGTCTTTTGATTACCTTGCCGATTGACGACAGCGCCTATGGCAACATCACGGTTACGCCTGTCGAATAGCTGACAGCGCTAAGACAGGCGATTTCTTAGCCTCATGCGTCCAGGTTTAATCTCGGTCCAGAAAGCGGGCTTGCGATTTCGCCTGCGAATCGAAGTCATGCAGCAGAGTTGCTTTGCGCTCGGCATCGAGAAAGGACAATTCGATTGAGCGCCGCACCATCTGGGTTAAGGATTCCGCCGAAACGCCGTACTCTGTGTGCGCCAGTTCATACTCATCAAGCAGCGAGCTCTGGTAAAGCGATGGATTGTCACAAGATAAGACCAACTGAGCATTGTGATCGAGCAGGTTTTGAAGCGGAAGCGCGGCGGCGCTTTCAGCCTCGCCCGTTCTTAAGGCGCGCCCAATCGAATTTACCAACTGTGTGCCCGAGTTCAGCGCTTGACTGAGCAATTCCTCATCATCGGCAAGGCGCCAAGAATTGACCAGCCGCGCCGGCTGAAGTTCGTCGATAGTCTCGCGGATACCGCTGGCGCCCAAGCCAGCGCTCGCTACGGTGAACAATTCCTTCTTGTGTGCGGTGGCAAAAGCGCGGCGAAACTGCCCCACCGGCTGGGCATCTTCGGGGCCGATAAGCCCCAAGGCGACAACATTGCCTAGCTTGCCCGCGCGGCCGCTGGCCCAGCGCGCGACATCATCGCCGGCACGTGGATTATCACGCGGGATGCAGAAAATCCAAGACATGTCCACGTTCCAGGCGCGCAAAGCCCGGTCGCGCCCGTCGTTCAGCGCATAAATGAAAGTATCGAAGTTCATCCTAGCGCTGCCGATGAAGTCCGACGGGACGACGGCAACTTCGGCATAAGTCACATTCTGTTTGGAGAGCGCCACGCCAATATCATAAACGACAAGCGCGATGTCCTCCGGATACATGATCCAACTGCCAAACACTCTGGCGCTCTCATCGACGCGGGCTGGGTCTGGCTGGTCTAGCAGATCCAGCCATTGCGCAAAGTCTTGCGATTGCGCGGGAATGCCATTCTGATTGGCGATGAGCATGAGACTTTCTTTACGCAGCGCACCCGTCAATTGCAGGTTTAGCTCCACCTTGGGAAGCGCGGTTATGAAATCCCGAAATGACATGATCGAATCCATTTCTGTCTACGGCCGGGGTATAGGGGCGGCTCGCGCGTCAAGTGGCAAGGCGCCAGCCGCGAAGGCTCTCAACGCTGGTCGACGCCAATGCTTGAGGGCTTCCTCAAGTGGTCCATCTCGTCGCGGTATTCGGCGGCTGCTTGAATTAGCGCGGCGAACAGCGGGTGCGGTCGATTTGGCCGGCTCAAGAATTCCGGATGAAATTGACAGCCCAGCATGAAGGGATGATCCTGCAACTCGGTGATTTCTACCAGGATTCCATCCGGGCTTAAACCGCTGAAGCAGACACCGTTTGCGGCGAAGCGCTCGCGATAATCGTTGTTGAACTCAAAGCGATGGCGATGGCGCTCCATGATATTGCCACGCGCATAGGCTTGGGAGGCAAGGGAATTTGGCTCTAGTACGCAGGGGTATTCTCCAAGCCGCATGGTGCCGCCCATATCGGTAATCGCGCGCTGCTCCAGCATGAGATCTATCACGGGGTGCGCTGTGCTCACATCAAACTCGGCGCTGTTGGCGTCTGCCAGCCCAAGCACATTGCGGGCATACTCGATGCACATGACTTGCATCCCCAAGCATAAGCCGAGATACGGCACCTGGTTCTCGCGCGCATATTTGGCGGCAATAATTTTGCCTTCAATACCACGATAGCCGAACCCGCTGCCCACGATAATCCCGTCCAGATCTTGAAGTTGGGCGAGGTCCTTGCCCTTTTCCAAATCGCCCGAGTGAATCCAGCGAATCTCGACATCTTGGTTGTGTTGAATGCCAGCGTGAACGATCGCCTCTTTGACCGACATATAGGCGTCATGCAGCTCAACATATTTGCCCACAATCGCGATGCGCAGCTTGTCCTTCGCCGAGCGGCAGCGGCTCACGATTGCTTGCCACTCGCTGAGGTCTGGCGCGTCGGCTTCCAGCTGCAGCTGCTGCAGGATGAATTCAGCCAAGCCGGTGTCTTCGATCATCAATGGCACGGCATAAATGTTGTCAGCCGTTTCCAAGGGGATGACCGCATTTTCGTCCACATCACAGAACAGCGCGATCTTGCTGATGATGTCATCGGTGATTGGGTGATCGGTGCGGGCGATTATGACATTCGGCTGAATGCCAATGCCGCGCAGTTCACGGACACTGTGCTGGGTCGGTTTGGTTTTTAATTCGTCGGTGGCGCCGATATGCGGCAAGAATGTAACATGAACGTATAGGGAATCCCGCCGTTCTAATTCGGCACGCAGCTGGCGCAGCGCTTCGAGAAAGGGCAGGCTTTCGATATCGCCGGCGGTGCCGCCAACTTCGACAATCACCACATCCGCATTGCTTTGATTGCCCACGATTTTGATGCAGCGCTTTATTTCGTTGGTGATATGCGGGACGACTTGAATGGTGCCACCGAGATAATCGCCCTTGCGCTCTTTCTCAATCACCGTGAGGTATACCTGCCCCGCGGTAACATTGGAGAGGCGGCTGACATTCTCGTCGACAAACCGTTCATAGTGCCCCAGATCCAAATCAGCCTCGGCGCCATCTGATGTGACAAATACCTCGCCATGCTGATACGGGCTCATCGTGCCGGGGTCTACATTGAGATAGGGGTCCAGCTTCTGAATGGCGACTTTCAAACCGCGCGCTTTCAGAATCCGCCCAATCGCGGCGACCGTCAGCCCTTTGCCGACCGAGCTCACGACGCCGCCAGTGCAAAATATGTATTTGGGCTTTGTATTCACCCTGTCGACCCATCTCCAGTTCGAAAAGACTGACACTCAACAATACGCTGCCAGCGGAGGAATTGCCTCAGAGCAATTGGCGCAAGTCTTCAACGGTCCGCTGCATATCCAGGAAAACCAATCCCAGTTTCGCCTCTTCATTGACAAGTGTTGTAAGCACGGCATTCTCGCTCACCGCCATCAACAGCACATAGCCCAAATCGCCCTTGATCATCATTTGGCAGAGAGTCCCCCGCTTCAGGTCAGCCGCGATGCGCTCGCCCAGTGCCAGCATCGCCGCCGACATGGCTGCCAATAGATCATCGCTTAAGTCTTCTGAGGGGCGGGAGGCGATCATTAGCCCCTCGACACTGATGACTGCCGCCGCCTCCAGCTCGGGCGTCAGCGATGCCAAGGTGCTGAGCCGCCGCGTGATTAACGCTGCCCGGGACCGGTTCATCGGCTGCATCGGCCGCGCCGCCACCTTTCAAACTCAATGCCAATACCTGCGACCACCGACTCATGCTACTATCTGGTGGCGACATGGATGATGATTAACTTCTGATCGTAGGATCCGATTGCGCGAAGCTGCCAGAATGCATCTCGCTGGCTGTCATTATACTGGCAACGGGAGCGACGGCAAGTTGCGGCTATGGCGAATATGTGACCTTGGATACAGCCGGCGTCCCCAAGTCAGCGATTCCGCTATACTTGATAAGATGAACCCGCTTAACTTGGAAATTGGGGAATGAGCGAGCAATTAAGAACGACAAGCCAATCAAGCCAAGCGCGGCTGACCGCGCCGTCGGTGAAAGAAATCTCGGAGCGGATTGCGAACAGCGTCGGGCAAGTCATATTGGGCAAGAGCAAGGAAATCCATTTGGCGATTCTGGGCTTGCTTTGCCGGGGTCATATTCTGCTTGAGGATATCCCGGGCGTCGGCAAGACGATGATGGCGAAATCCCTGGCGCGCGCCATTGGCTGCACATTCAATCGCATCCAGTTCACGCCAGATATGCTGCCCTCCGATATCACAGGCGTCTCGATATTTAACCCCAAGAACCGCGAATTCGAGTTTCGCCCTGGTCCCATCATGGCGCAGACGGTGCTGGCGGACGAGATAAACCGCGCCACGCCCAAGACGCAATCGGCTTTGCTGGAGGCGATGGAAGAAGGGCAAATGACGGTCGACGGCGTTACCTATCGCCTTAGCAATCCCTTTCTCATCATGGCGACGCAAAACCCGATCGAATACGAAGGCACCTTCCCTTTGCCCGAAGCCCAATTGGACCGCTTCCTGATACGCATCCAAATGGGCTACCCACAGCCGCAGGACGAACTCAGCATTCTTGCCTCGCAGCAGTATCAGCATCCAATACAGAACCTGCAGCAGGTGGTGACGCTGGAAGAACTTCTGGCCGCCCAACAGCTGATTAAAGATGTATATGTCGCCAAAGAGGTGCAGCAGTACATCATTAACTTGATCACCTCATCAAGGCGGCATGGCGATGTCTACCTTGGCAGCAGCCCACGCGGCTCCTTGGCGCTTTTCCGCACGGCGCAAGCGCGCGCTGCCATGAGCGGGCGAGACTTCGTCATCCCTGATGATGTCAAGGCATTAGCCGAAGTGACGCTCGCCCATCGCATCATCGTCGGGCCGGCGGCGCGGCTAAAAAACATCACATCGAGGGCAATCGTGCAGGACATCTTGCAATCGACGCCAGTTCCCGGTTCTTCCGTAAAATAAGCTCCCATGCCCAGCCGCCGCAACGCCTTGTACTTATTGGCAATTTTCAGCCTGTTGGCTGGCTTGTTTACGGGGCGGGCGGATCTCTTCAATATCGCCTATTTGATCGCGGCGGTGATGATACTGTCGCTGATATGGACCTGGCTCTCGTTGCGCGGGATCGGCCTGCGGCGCAGCACGCGAACGCGCCGTTCTCAAGTCGGGCGGGTATTCCGCGAGTCTTTTGGCGTCCGCAAAATCGGCATCTTGCCCAAGCTTTGGCTGGAGATCCGCGATCATTCGACCTTGCCGGGGCATCAAGCCAGCCACGTCATACCCATGCTCCTCCGCAATCGCGAATACAGCTGGGATGTTGAGACAGTCTGCGTGGTTCGTGGCGAATTCCAGCTCGGGCCAATGACAGTGGTCAGTGGCGATCCCTTTGGTTTGTTTCATTCGCCGCGGCAATTGGGCGCGACTGATCGATTGGTCGTGTATCCGATGACTGTGGAAATCAATCGGGTGATTCTGCCGGTCGGCTTCCTTTCGGGCGGTGATGCCCAGCGCCAGCTGACGCACCAAGTCACCACCAATGCCAGCAGCATCCGCGATTATGTGGCGGGCGACAGCATGAATCGCATCCATTGGCGCTCAACGGCGCGCACTGGCAACATTATGGTGAAAGAGTTTGAATTGGATCCGCTGGTGGATATCTGGCTCTTGAGCGACTTCTCCGCTAATTCGCTCTGCGAGCACCCTAGTGTGCGCCGCGTCGATCGGATTGGCAGCATCATACCAAGCGCCGCGCGCGTCCCGCCATCGACCGAGGAGTATGGAGTAGTTGTCGCCGCGTCGCTGGCCAAGCATTTCATTGACGGTGAGCGCGTGGTCGGTTACGCAGCCTACACGCCTTACCGCCAGGTCTTCCAGCCGGAGCGAGGCAGCCGACAGCTAACGCGCATTCTGGAGGCGCTGGCATCGGCGCGCAGCAGCTCCAAGCATATGCTGAAGGATATACTTTCATTGGAGGGGCAGCTTTTCACCAGGGGCACGTCGCTGATGATAATCACATCGTCAGTGGATCAGGACTGGATCGGTGAAGCGCAGGTCTTGCAGCGCCGCGGCATTCGCCTCATTTGCGTCTATATCAACCCACAGACTTTCAGCCCCGACAAAGATTCAAGCGCGATACGGGGCTTGCTGCAGCTGGCGAAGATTCCGTCAATCATTATCAGCAAGGATGATGACTTGGCGGTGGCGCTTGAGCAACGTCCCGCATAAGCCAGTTAAAGAGAGAGGCAACACAGTGAACAACAATTTCGATGCCATTGTGATTGGGGCAGGCGCCATGGGCAGCGCGGCCGCCTACTACCTCAGCCGGCGGCGCCAGCGGGTGCTGCTGCTGGAGCAGTTTGAAATCGATCACCGCAAGGGCAGCTCCTACGGCTACTCGCGAATTATCCGCTATTCCTATGACTATCCCGAATATGTCGAGTTGATGAAGGATACCTTTCCGCTCTGGCTGGCGCTGGAGAATGAACTCGGGGAGACTTTGTATCATCGCACGGGGGGGCTCGATTTTGGGCCGGCGGACGATGACAGACTGCGGGCGACCATTAAGGCGGTAGCGGCGGGTGATATCGACCACGAGCTGCTATCGGTGCCAGAGGCGCAGAGGCGCTTCCCACAGTTTCAATTTGGCGCTGGCTTCTCGGTTCTTTATCAGCCAGACAGCGGCTTCATCTCCGCTTCAATGGCGGTGCGCGGGCATATTAGGCTGGCGCGTCGGCAGGGCGCTGTCATAAGGGAAAATACCGCGGTTGAGCAAATCACAGTTGATAGTAACAGCGTCGAAATCCGCGCGGGGGGCCAGCGTTATTCCGCGGGAAAGCTGATTGTCACGGCGGGCGCCTGGGCGAAGAGCTTACTGCGAGAGACTGGGCTTGAACTGCCGCTGACCACCTTGCGCTGCCAACTGAATTTTATGCTGCCGGCGGCCTTGCGGCGCTATGAATCAGAACGCTGCCCGGTTTGGATCGCCCATGTGAGCAAGCATTTCCCGGAAGCGGTCTACGGCATACCCTCGCACGACGGCTCGGGCTTCAAGGTCGCCTTTCATAGCGGGGCGGCAATGGGGTCTCCGGCGGAAATTGATTATGCGCCCGATGCGAGCAATCTTGAGGCTTTACGTCCTTTTCTGCGCGCGCATATTCCCGGCATCGCCGACGCGCCAGCGCGGGAAAGTAGAATCTGCCTCTATACACAGACGCCGGATGAGCACTTCATCGTCGATGTCCATCCCGGGCACAAGCATATCGCGATAGGCGCTGGCTTTAGCGGGCACGGTTTCAAATTCAGCACGATGATCGGCAAGATGCTAAGTGATCTCGCGCTGGACGGCGCCACGCCACACCAGGATCGATTATTCAAAATCAGCCGTTTCGCAGATTGACCGCCCACCAGTGGTATTGCCCAACAAGCCGAAACGAATTCGCTTTCAAGAGCCTTGCCTTTTCCGGGGCGGTAACAGGAATCACCGCCCCGATTAGGGACAGCTGGCTTTGAGAGGCCAGCCGATGGGCAGCGTCGATAGCCGCCTGGCTCAGATCTCGCTCGATCCAGATGCCGGCGTAACTGAGTGTTTCTACCACCAGCAGCCGCGCATCGTGATGACACGCCCCCGGTAAGCGGTCTTGTGGCTCGCTGACGCGCAGCTCAAAGCGCTCAGGAGAACAGCTGAAGCCATGACGGCGGCATAGCTGCTGCATCGGGGCGTTGTCGCAGCGGACGAGCGCGCGACCGCTTTGGGCGCCGGCAGCCACAGCCGCGGCCAAGCTCGCTGCCACCAGAGATCCGCCAAAGCCAGAACCTTGCACCGCTGGAGCGACCGCCAGCAAATCTAATTCAAAGCGGCGGGCGCCGGCCAGGTCAGGGGTGAAGAAGCCATCGATGAAGCCAATGACCTCGCCGTGAGCGGTCGCCACGAAGGTCAGACGCTCGCGCAAGATAGTACGCAGGCGGGGCGCGTCAGCCTCAATTGTGGCAAGGTCGGCTAATGCTGCGATGCGCGCAATCGGGCTGGCGTCTACAGGTTTTGCCGGGCGAATCGTTACGTTCATTGATTTTTCGCCGGTCGCGGCTCATAATGAATCGCTGATTTCGTCCGCGCAATCATATCGAGTGTCATGTTGTCGGTTGAATATCTCGCGCATCAGTCTGGCGTGCGCAAAAAACGCTATCTGTATCTTATCGCCTTTACCAGTGGCATGGCTACGCTGGCGATCGAGTTATCCGCCTCGCGCTTATTGGGAAGCGTTTTTGGCAACAGCAACCTGGTCTGGGCGAATGTCATCGGGCTGATGCTGCTGTACTTGACCGCCGGCTACTTCCTCGGGGGCCGCCTTGCCGACCGTTTCCCGCGGGAAGATGTGCTGCTCCGGCTCATTTTGTGGGCGGCTTTTCTCAGCGGTTTGATCCCGCTGGTGGCGCGCCCCATCATATCGAGGGCGGCGCAAGCGGTCTTCGGCGCAGAAGCGGCTTTGGCTTTGGGCTCGTTTATCGTAATCTTGCTGCTGTTTTCGGTACCGGTTACGCTGCTTGGCACGGTGTCGCCCTTTGTCATACGCCTGGCTGTTACTGACGTGGCTGCTAGCGGCCGGGTCGCGGGCCAGGTTTACGCTATCAGCACGCTTGGCAGCCTCTTGGGCACCTTCTTGCCGGTCTTGGTGACGATTCCGCGGCTCGGCACAACCCGAAGTTTCCTGTTATTTTCCGGCTTACTCTTCGCCATCGCATTCATTGCGCTTTGGCGGGTCAATCGAAGAGCCGCCCTGCCCTATGCTGCTCTGCCGCTCATTTTGGCGCTGCCGGTTGGCGTCGCGCTTGGCAGCCCATTGCGCCCGCCCGCGCCCGGCGCCAGCTTACTATATGACGGCGAGAGCGCCTACAACTATATTCAGGTGCAAGAAGACGCGGGCGGATACCGCTATCTTTACCTGAACGAGGGCCAAGGCGTACACAGCCTTTGGCACGAGTCCGAAATATTCTACAAGGGGACTTGGGGTTATTTCCTGGCTGCGCCTTACTTTAACGAGGTGCCCTTCTACGCCGATGAAGTGCGCTCCATGTTATTGATTGGCTTGGCGGCCGGCACCGTTGCTCGTCAGCATGCGCTGGTCTATGGCGACATTACGATTGATGGCATTGAACTTGACCCGGAGATTGTTGCCGTTGGCGCGGCGCATTTTGACATGAACGACAGCGCCATGCCCCAGCTGACGACGCACATTGGCGATGGGCGCTTCCTGCTGAATCGTATGGATACGCATTATTCGGTGATCGCCATTGATGCCTACCGCCCGCCTTATATTCCCTGGCATTTGACCACCGTTGAATTCTTCGCCGAAGTGAAGGCGCATCTCTCGGACAAGGGGGTCGTCGCCATTAATGTCGGCCGGACGGACACCGACCGGCGCCTGGTGGACGCACTTTCGCAAACGCTGCTGCAAATCTATCCCAGCGTTTACGCGATCGACGTGCCGCAATCCTTCAATACGATTCTGGTAGCGACAAAGCGCCCGACTCAAGAAGCCGACCTGCGCGCTAACATCGATTATCGCGTTGAGACTGTCGACCCCATTCTGTACGATATCCTAGCTTCCGCGGCGAAGAACCTGGTGCCGATAAGCGAAAGCGACATTGTTTTCACCGATGACCTTGCGCCGGTAGAGAGGCTGGTAGATTCCATCGTGCTTGATTTTCTGCTGGCTGGGCGCGCCGACGAATTTCGGCTGGCTAATGACTGACTCGCGCGCAATTCATTCCGCCGTCCGCTGGTATTTTGCGCTGGCGGTCCCTTTTCTGCTGGTGGTCGGCTGCCTGCGCCTCTTGTTGAGCCAGCCCTTCCTGCAAGCTGAATATCGGCGGGCTGGCTTCCCGGCTGACCCATTTGGTTTCACCCTGGAAGACCGCCTGGCATATGGACCCTATGCCATCAACTATATCTACAATGCCGAAACCAGGGACTATCTGGCGGCACTGCGCTTGCCCGGCGATAAGTGCTGGAACCTGGGGACCGCTGGTGCCGATTGCGCCTTATTCAGCGAGCGAGAAATACAGCATATGGCCGATGTAAAGCGCATCACTGGGTCCGCATATTCACTGGCGGCTGTCTGCGCGCTTGTCGGCGCCGTCATCGCATTCGCCAGCCGACATAGCGAGGCAAGCCGCGCCGATATCGCGCTTGGCTTTTCGCGGGGCTGCAAGCTCACACTAAGCGCGGTCGCGCTCAGCGCAGTCTTGGCGCTGGCAGCTTGGAATCAAGCATTTGACGCCTTTCACGAAGTCTTTTTCGCCGAAGGCAGTTGGCGCTTTCCATTTTCAGATAGTCTGATCCGGCTCTATCCAGAGCAGCTTTTCATTGACGCGGCGCTCATCATCGCACTCTTCACGTCCCTTTGCGCCGGCGCGATACTCCGCCTTTTGCATATTCGGGGCAAGCGCAGGCAGCGGCAACGCTAATGGCAGCGTGATATCATTTTGACGCGGTTGCCCAGCCCAGGCTTCGCGGGGGAGTTGTGAAAGATTGGCGGATGTGTTAACTTGGCGCCATTGTCCTTTTGAGTCTGAATGATGTCGATTTTGGATCCATCCAATACTGCAGGCATTTCACGGCGGCAGTTTTTGCGCGCTGGTGCTGGGCTGGCGCTGGCCGCCGGCTTCAGCCGGTTCGGCGGCGACGCCTTGGCGGATAATGCTCGGGTCATACGCCATGTGAATACGAATACGCGGAAAGTTAGCCTCACCTATGATGACCTATGGAGCGAGTATTTCACTTTGCGCATCGGGCGCGAATATCAGCAGCGCAATATCCGGCTAACATTTTTCCCGGCCGGGCGCGCTGTTCAGAACAATCTCGATCGGCCCAACCCGGGTTACGAAAACCTATACCCGCGCCTGCGCGACATGGGACATGAGTTCGGCTGCCACCTCTTTACCCACCGGGTCATAACCGATTTCAGCCTCCAGCAGCTCATTGATGAAGAGATGGAGCCCACCTTGAACGTGATGCGGCGCGCGCTTGGCGCCAACTTTCGCCCGGTCGGCATCCGCCCGCCTTATGGGCATGTCACTGATACGATCAAGGAATTATCGGTGCGCTACGGGTTCCCTTTAATTCTTTGGGGCTTGGATTCACAAGACGCGATTTGCACGAAGCAGAATGAAGGCAAGCCCTGCGAATGCGCTGGCCAGGCAAGTTTCGAGTCTTATGCCAGTGTGTGGGGTCCTGACTTGCCGGCTGGAATCTGCCGCGAAGAGCATTGCGCCAACAGGTGCGTCGATGCGATTCTTCAGAATTATGAGCGATATTTACGCCCGGGCACGATCATTCTCCATCATACGATAAAGAGTTCGGCAGAAGCCATCGAGCCAACCCTGGACCTGCTGCGCAACTGGAATATGCAGCCGGTGCCCCTCTCCGAATTGCTGACCCTAGCCTCTTGAAACCTAGCGGCTGCTAGCTGGTCCGCAGCTTGGCGGGCAAGGCATAGCAATGGCGCTACAAAGCGGCCAGATCAGATATGGCGCCTGGCTTTGTCAAGGGATTCAAAGCGCGCCCCGCGGCGAACCGCTATTCAGCATTCAAAAATCCTTCAGCCTGTACTAAGCTCTGCGCAACGATTGACATCTAAAGGCAGGACCAAGAAAGCGAGGATGATATGACGATTCGCGTCGGCATCAATGGATTTGGACGCATCGGCCGGCAGGTGCTGAAAGCGATCCGCGAATACTATCCAGAAGACATTGACGTGGTCGCCTTCAACGATCTGGGCGATTTGAACACGATGGCGCATTTATTCCGTTACGACTCGAATTACGGGGTCTACCCGGGAACGGTTGACGTAGCGGACGGCGCGCTAATCGTGGATGGCGATACGATAACGGCGCTTTCGGAACGGGATCCGGCGCAGCTGCCCTGGGGCGAACTGGGGGTTGAAGTCGTGATAGAAAGCACAGGCATCTTTCGCGATAAAGCCAGCGCCTCTAAACATATTACTGCCGGCGCCCGGAAAGTCATCATTTCGGCGCCCGCCAAAGGCGAAGACATTACCATCGTACTCGGCGTCAACCAGGACTGGTACGACCCGGCGGCGCACGACATCCTGTCCAACGCCTCATGTACAACCAACTGCCTGGCGCCGGCCGCCAAGGTAGTTAACGATGCCTTTGGCATTCAGCAAGGCTTTATGACGACGATTCACAGCTATACCAACGATCAGCAGATCCTTGACCTGCCACACAGCGACCTGCGCCGAGCACGAGCGGCGGCCGTGAATATGATCCCCACCAGCACCGGGGCAGCACAGGCGGTTGCCCTTGTCGTGCCGGAGCTGAAAGGCAAATTTGACGGCATGGCGGTGCGCGTGCCGACGCCAACCGGTTCTCTGGTTGACTTTGTCGCTTCGGTAGACCGGGTACCTGGAAAATCGGAATTGATTGAGGCCTTTGAAGAAGCGGCGGCTGGCCCAATGCGTGGTTATCTTGATGTCTCGCATGAGCCACTGGTGTCCAGCGATTATGTCGGGAATCCTCATTCCAGCGTCATCGATGCTTTGGCGACTGACGTGGCTGGCAACTTGGTGAAAGTCATCACCTGGTATGACAATGAGTGGGGTTATTCCTGCCGGACGGCTGACTTGACCAAATTCGTCGGCGATCGCTTGTAAATCAAGGCCTAAAGACTTCAAAGGCGGGCCGCATGCCCCGCCTCTTTTTCAGCAACCGGAGCGCGTGGACATGAATAAGATGACCCTTCGGGACATTGCGCTGGGCGGCAAACGGGTGCTTCTGCGCGTGGACTTCAACGTACCGCTTGCTGGCGCGAAAATCACCGATACAACTCGCATTCGCGCTGCGCTGCCGACGCTGCAATACATACTCGGCTGCGAGCCACAGGCGGTAATCTTGATGTCGCACTTGGGGCGCCCCAAAAGCCACCCGGTCGCCGAACTGTCGCTGGCGCCATGCGCGCCGGCCCTGGCTGAGCTGCTTGGCTGCGATGTCGCCTTCGCCCAAGACTGCATCGGCGCTCCAGCCGAGTCCGTCATAAAGGGCTTGCCGAAGGGCGGCTTGGTATTGCTGGAGAATACGCGTTTTCATGCTGGCGAAACCAAGAATGAGGCGCGGTTTGCCAAGCAACTTGCCGAGCACGGTGATGTCTTTGTCAATGACGCTTTCGGCACGGCGCATCGGGCACATGCCTCGAACGTTGGTGTTGCGGCGCATTTGACAGCGGTTGCCGGGTTGCTGCTGGAGAAGGAAATCAATTATTTGGCGACTGCGCTAGAGGCGCCGCGGCGCCCCTTTGTTGCGATTCTGGGCGGCGCCAAAGTCTCGGGCAAAATCGAAGTGATTGATGCGCTCTTGGGCAAGGTCGACAAGCTCTTGGTTGGTGGCGGGATGGCAAATACTTTCTTCGCCGCGCGGGGCCGCGATATGGCGGATTCGCTGGTGGAAGAAGAAGCGCTCGATATCGCGCGGAAACTCCTCGACCTGGCTCAGGACAAACTCGTCTTGCCAGCCGACCAGCGCATCGCCAATGCCTTCAAGAACGAGGCGGCTCAGCAAGTGATTGGGGCGGCGGCGGATGTGCCGGCGGGCTGGCAGTCCTTGGATATTGGCCCAGCAACGGTGGCGGCATTCGCGGAAGTCATTCAGAGCGCAAAGACCGTGGTATGGAATGGACCAATGGGCGTCTTCGAGATGCCCGCCTTCGCCGGCGGGACGGTCGGCATTGCGCGGGCGCTGGCGGATGCAACAGCCAAAGGCGCCAGCACAATCATCGGCGGCGGCGACTCGGCGGCGGCAGTGGAGCAAGCTGGGCTGGCGGCGCAGATGTCTCACATATCGACTGGTGGCGGCGCCAGCTTGGAATTGCTTGAGGGCAAGGCGCTGCCCGGGATTGTGGCGCTGCAGGATCGTTAGCGCCGCTAGCCGCAAGATGGGCGATACTGCCCATCCTGTTGGCGCGCCCGCCATAGCCCAGAAATAACTTGAAGGCATCGAGTCTGCTAAGGAGCGTACGATGGCGAGAAAGCCCATAATCGCTGGCAACTGGAAGATGAACAAGACGCCGGCGGAGGCGGTCGCTTTCGTCCGCGAGCTGTCGCCAAAGATCGCCCCCTTCGACGCCGTCGATCGGGTAATCGCGCCGACCTTTCTCGCTTTGCCCGCAGTGGCGGCGGCGCTGAGCGACTCGCCGCTGCAGAGCGCCGCGCAAGATGCCCACTGGCAAGCCGATGGCGCCTTCACATCACAGGTGTCGGTCTCGATGGTGGCGCCTTATGTCGATTATGTCATCATCGGCCACTCGGAGTGCCGCGCGTATCTCAACGAGACGGATGAAAATGTGAACCGCAAAGCGCGTTCCATTTTGGCACTTGGCTTAAAGCCTATCATCGCCGTTGGCGAAAGCCTGGCGCAGAACGAAGCCGGCGAAACCCTGCCCGTTGTCCGCTCACAGGTGGAGGCAGCGCTGGCTGGAATCGCCCCAGAGGACATGACCAAGGTCGTCATCGCCTATGAACCCATTTGGGCGATTGGCACTGGCAAGAGCGCCAGCGGAGAATTGGCTGACAGCATCATCCGGTCGGCGGTGCGCGAAGCAGTTGCCGACCTATATGGGCAAGACATTGCGGCAGCGGTACGCATCCAATACGGCGGCAGCGTCAAACCGGCGAATATGGAAGAATTCATGGCGCAGCCAAATATCGATGGCGCCTTGGTTGGCGGCGCCTCGCTTGATGTTGATGATTTCGCCGCCTTGGTCGATATCGCTTCCCGCGTGAAAGGACGTTGAGCTGCGCACGCTTGATTTTATCGCATTGCTTGCAATTCTCGGGCTTCTGCTCGTCATTTTTCGCCAAATCGAACGCTGGCTGCATCAGCATATTTTCAAAGTTGGCTGGCTGCTAAGCAACAATTTTCAAAGCGCCACTGTCCTCTATTACATTCTTTTTTTGCCTGGCATCCTGCTGCATGAAATCACACTTTGGCTCGCGGCTAGCATTTTACGGGTTCGGGCTGAGCGGGCTATCGGCTTTCCCGCGCAGCAGGAGATCGGTGAACTGCGCCTTAACTTCATCCGCTTATCGCCCGGGTCAGGCCGCTTCCGCTATAGCTTGGCGAAGTTGGCGCCGATTGGGGCCGGCTTGCTATGCCTGTGGCTGATCGCCGCGCAAGTCTTTGATTGGCAGGCGGTAGCAGCCAGCGCCGCCTCTGGCAGCATCGATGATTTTGCGCGCGCCATAACCGAGCTTAGCCGAACAGCCGACTTCTGGCTCTGGTTCTACCTAGCCTTCACCGTCGCCAACACAATGTTCCCGGCCCCACGGCAGCGGCTGAGCCGAGGCTACAAGTCGGCGCTGGCACTAGGGGCAGGCGTTCTAATTTTGGTCCTTTGGCGGCTTGGTGGCGCTGCCTTCATCAGCCGCAGCCTTGAGAGCCTGATATTCAGCCTGGTTCTGATTATGCTGCAGACGATTGCGATTAACCTGGCGGTCGTGCTGGTATTGGGCGCGCTGGAGGCCGCGATTGAGCGCGTCACCGGCAAGAGCGCTGCCTTTAGGGATGGCAAGATGATTACGATGTCGCGGGCAGAAGCGCAAGCGCTCAAGGTTAAGCAAGAGCGGGAGCGGTTGGCGCTGCGGCGGAAGGCGCAATCAAAAGTCAAAGCGCGGACTATCGCCTCCATTTATGATAGCAAGCTGCCAATTCCAGGACCGCCTGGCAAAGAGCCGGTGAGCCGAAACGTTGTATCGGTCATAAACGTTGCTGCGGGCAAGGCAGAGGGCGCGCCAGGCAGCGAAGCAAAGGCGGAGCGCGCCAACTTGCCGCCCAAGGAGGCCAGACAAGGCAAGCGCCCGCCCAAAGAGCCTCAGGCGCCAGCCATCATCAGCAGCGCAGCTCCCGCTTCAGAAGTCAAAATCATAGAGCCAGCCCAGACGGCGCGGACTGCAATTGAGGACGCCGGAAAGCTTGAAACAGCCTATGAGGAGAATGCGCCCTTCAGCCGACCATTCGCCGCCGAGAAAGACAGCAAGCCAAAAGACAAGGCTGGCAGCGACAGCGTGAGAGCAAGCGATGCGTATTTCTCGCGACCATTCGCCATGGACAGGCGGGCGGATAGCGAGCCGGCCAGCAGCGAGCTATCAGCAGCGGATTCACGAGCCGAGGCGAGGCCGGCCGCCGAAGTCTCGCCGGGCGCTCAACGCCCAGAGCCGCCTATGCGGAAGACAAAGCCAGCGCCCAAGCCCTCGGCCAAGCTAAAGCGCGACCAGGAAAGCGCGCCGCGGCTAAACGAGGATGAATTGACATACGAAGCGCTGGACGATGAAGACATCTATTTTGCTGACGATGAGGCTTGAGGGGCAGCGCCGCTGTCGTTTTGAGGCGCGGAGATTCGCCCGACCGCGACAAAGCCAATCGCAATGCAAATCAGCATGAAGGCGAAGGCGATAAACTTGAACAGCTGGCTGGTGGTCACCAAGGTGAGAAAACCGAAGAAAGCGCAGATCGAATAATATACCAGCGCAAGCTGCCGCGGGCTGAAGATGCCCTTATCCAGCAGGCGAAAATGCAGATGGCCCCGGTCGCCACTGAAGGGGTTGTTCCCATGGCGCGCCCGATTCAAAATCTGCCAGCCCAAATCCATCAATGGCAAGCCCATCACTAAGAGAATGGTCGCCATCTTGGCGCCGCCAATGATGCTAAGCGTGCCTAGGGCATAGCCAAGAAACCAGGCGCCGCCCCCCATATAGAGGCGAGCCGGATGAAAATTGTGGATCAGAAATCCTAGCAAGGCGCCAGCCAGGGACAGGGGCAAGAGGCTGATGCTCGTCTGTGGCGGCTCTTGGCGGACGGCGCTATTGAGAAACAGCACCAGGGCGGCAATCAAGGCGATGCCAGCCGCCAGCCCATCCGACCCGTCCAGTAGATTGACGGTATTCATCATGAGCACGAGCCAGAACAAGGTCAGCGTCACGGTTACAATTGGCGCCCACTCCCCGGTCTGGGCGCCAGTAAAGGGATTGTTAAAGAAGGCGATAAAGATCTGGAAGACGATTGCGATGGCTGATGTCAAGATCTGCCCCAGGAAGATCTGAAACCAGTTCAAGCCGAGAATGTCATCGGCTAAGCCCAGCAAGAAGATCACGGCGCTGCCCAGGATTAGCCCGGCGAGGCGGAAAATTTCGTATGGGTCACTGCGCTCGATTGGGATGAATTGCGCCAGGATTACAGCAACGGTGAAGCCGCCAAATATCACAGCCCCGCCGAGCTTGGGCATGGCGATGCGTTCCTGCCGGCGGCCCCCCGGCACCGATGTAATGCCGAAGCGCAAACTGAGATGACGTGCCAGCGGCACGATCAGCAGCGCCGTTGCCAGCGCTGTATTAAAGACAATGACGAAGGCATACAGTCGCAGCATCAGGTTCCGAACATGCGGTCGCCGGCATCGCCCAAGCCAGGCACGATAAAGCCGATATCATTCAGCCGTTCGTCCAACTCAGCCACATAAATCGGGACATTCTCATGGGCGGCGGAAAGCGCCGCCACCCCTTCGGGCGCGGCGAGAATGCCAAGATACTTAATTCGCTGCGCGCCCCAGCGTTTTAAGATATTGATGGTGGCTATGGCGGAGCCACCGGTGGCCAGCATTGGATCCAGCACCAGGCAGACTTGCACGGTTGGCTCAGCCGGCAGCTTATTGTAATACTCGACCGGGCGCAGCGTCTCTTCGTCGCGATATAAGCCAATATGCCAGACTTGAACCGATGGCAGCAATTCTTGGATGCCATCAACCAAGCCCAGCCCGGCGCGCATAATCGGCACCAAGCCGATGACTTCACTCGCCTCCCAGCCATTCGCTTCGCCCATCGGCGTATTGACGGTGGTGGCATTCAATTGTAAATCCTGCGTCGCTTCGTAACAGAGGAGCAGCGCCAGCTCCCGCACCAGCTCGCGGAATTTACGATGATCGGTGGCTGTATCGCGCAGCAGGGTCAGCTTGTGTTTGACCAGCGGGTGAGACGAGACATGCAACTGCATAAGTGTCCTCTCCGAGAGCAACAATAGCGGGTGAAGCGCCCTGATTCTATAAAGCGAGCATTGATTCCGCAATGCGCTGGTCTATACTCAGGCTCGATGGCGGCGGCGCGGAGACTTATGTTAATCAGCTTTGGCTGAAAGTGCCGAGTGAATCGCCTTGCCTAAACGAGCAGTTGAGCCTGCAAAAGACTGAGAGGCGACAGCGGAGCATATGTCCGACGATGGGCGGATGATCAGCGGCCGACCAAAGAAAACCGACCGTGATAATTTTGCGATGCGGCCGCAGCGCTTGGCTGATATGGTCGGCCAAGACCGTGTGCGCGAGAATCTGAGCATTCTTATTGACGCGGCCGCCGCCCGCAGCGAAGCGATCGACCACGTATTGTTTTATGGTCCGCCCGGCTTGGGCAAAACGTCGCTTGCTTATGTAATCGCGAACGAAGTCCAGGCTAATATTCGCGTCACCGCGGGGCCCGCGATCGAACGCGCTGGCGACCTTGCCGCTATCCTCACTCACCTCAAGAAGGGTGACATTCTTTTTATTGACGAAGTGCATCGTTTGGGCAAAGCAGTCGAAGAGATTCTCTACCCGGCGATGGAAGATTTTGTGCTGGATATCGTCATCGGCAAGGGGCCCGCGGCGAAGACCTTGCGCTTGAATCTGCCGCGTTTCACTGTGATCGGCGCAACGACGCGCCTGGCGCTGCTGGCGTCGCCACTGCGGGATCGATTCGGCGCTCGCTTCCGTCTTGATTTTTATCAGCCGGCCGCGATAGAACGGATTGTCGTCCGCGCGGCGGGAATGCTTGAAGTCGAGATCGTAGGCGAAGCAGCGGCCGAGATTGCTCAGCGAGCGCGTGGCACGCCTCGCGTTGGCTTGCGTCTCTTACGCCGCGTGCGCGATTATGCCGAAGCGCGGGCGGACGGCGTAATTACATTACAAGTCACTCGCGCAGCTTTGGCGCTCTTGGAGATTGACCATCTCGGGCTTGACGATGTTGACCGGCGAATCCTTAGGATAATTATCGAAAAGTTCGGCGGGGGCCCGGTCGGGCTTGATACAATTGGCGCCGCTATCAGCGAAGACAGCGCCACAATCATGGATGTCTACGAGCCTTATTTGATTCAGCTCGGTTTCATCGATCGCACACCACGCGGGCGCGCCTGCACCGAGCATGCTTACCATCACCTCGGCATCGCCTTTCCCGAAGACCCCAGCGCCGAGCAGCAGCGTCTCATATGAAAGTCGCCGACTTCGATTACGAATTGCCAGCTGAATACATCGCCCAGAGGCCAGCCGAGCCACGTGATGCGGCGAAGCTTTTGCGCTTGAATCGCGCGGGGGGCCGGCTAAGCCACCACGTATTCTCGGATCTCGTCGACATGCTGGCAGCCGATGACGCGCTCGTGCTGAATAATACGCGGGTGCAGCCCGCGCGCCTGCATGGCTTCAAAGCCGAGACTGGCGGCAAGGTTGAAATCTTGCTCTTGAAGCAGCTAAGCGATAGGCGCTGGCAGGCTTTGGTCAGCGGCAGAAATGTGGGCGCCGGCACCCGGCTCAACATACGTGACAGCGAGGTCTCGTGCCGGGTTCTTGAAGCGCTGGAAATGTCTCGGCGTGTGATTGAATTTTGCCAACCCGCCCGTGATCTTCTGGCAAGACATGGGGAAATGCCGCTGCCACCGTACATTCGCGAGAAGCTGACTGACGGCGAACGCTATCAGACGGTCTATAGCGAGGTAGAAGGCTCGGCGGCGGCGCCAACGGCTGGGCTGCATTTCACGCCGGAGCTGCTGGAAAAGCTCGGGTGCAAAGGGGTCCGGCTGGCTAGCTGCACTTTGCATATCGGCCTCGATACCTTTCAGCCGGTCGCGGCTGAGCAGGTTCGCGATCACAAGATTCACAGCGAGCGCGCGACGCTCGACCAGCGAAATGCCACAATTATCAACAAAGCAAAGCGGGCCGGCGGGCGGATAATCGCCGTCGGCACAACTTCAGCGCGGGTGCTTGAGACAGCTGCAATCCTGGCGCAGGGCGGGGACCCAGCCTGCCCTGATCGGGGCGCCCAATTTGATCAAGCCCAGCCGCTGGCGGCATTCGAGGCGGATACATCTCTATTCATATATCCGGGTTATCGCTGGCGCACTGTCGATGCGATGATAAGCAATTTCCATCTGCCGCGTTCGACCTTGCTGATGATGCTCAGCGCCTTTGTGGGTCGTGAAGTTTTGCTAGCCGCCTATGAAACAGCGAAGCGATCGAATTATCGCTTTTATTCATTTGGCGATGCGATGTTCATCACTTGATGTGATAAAGCGCCAGGACCGAGCAAGTCCCACTTGACTAAGAGCGGCTGCGTCGTCTACAATGCTGCCTGCCCTAACAGATGCTGTGGGCTGTTTTACTGTCAGATCAACTTTCCCCGTGAACGGAGCCTTGGGGGCTTCTGTGGCGGAGAATTAAAGCGAAGGTTGGAGAATACACACAATGTACGCAATTATTCGCAGCGGCGGCAAGCAATATCGGGCAGAGGTCGGCGGGCTGATTGATGTCGATCGCTTGCCGAATGATGTGGGCGACTCGATAGAGATCTCGGATGTTTTGCTGGTTGGAAACGGCGATGACAGTCGGGTCGGGCAGCCGACGGTGGCTGGCGCTTCGGTCACGGCTACTGTCATTGAGCAGTTCCGCGGCAAGAAGATCATCGTTTACAAGTACCGTCAGCGCACCAATTATCGGCGCAAGCAGGGACATCGCCAATATTACACGCGGCTGCGCATTGAAGATATCAAGGCTTAGCTAGGGCTAGAGGGGGCATAACGCAATGGCACACAAAAAGGGCGGCGGCTCGTCTAGCAATGGGCGCGACAGCAACTCCAAGCGCCTCGGCGTGAAGCATTTCGGTGGCGAATTTGTCATCTCGGGCAACATCATTGTGCGGCAGCGCGGCAGCCGTTTTCACCCGGGCGAGGGCGTCGGCATGGGCAAGGATTATACGATCTTCGCCACAAGACCTGGCTTTGTTACCTTCGAAAAGATACGCGGGCGTAAAGGTCAAAAGCGTATATCGGTTTACGAAACGCATCAAAAGACGGGACAGTCTGTCCATTGAGCCGGCAGCATAAGTCATTTGCGCCACTCGCAGGAGCCGCAAATGCGCGGAGGAACCAATGAAAGAAGGCATCCACCCCGTTTGGCATGAGACACCAGTGCGCTGCATGACCTGCGGCACCACCTGGACAACCGGCTCGACAGTCGATTCGCTGACGGTTGAGATCTGCTCGAATTGCCATCCATTTTACACGGGCGAGCAGCGCATCGTTGATACTGAAGGGCGCGTTGATAAATTCATGAAACGCCTGCAGCAGCGCGACCAAATTCGCACTGCGCTCGACAATGCCGCGGCTGACCGCAGGCCCCTTGACCTGCCGATCATTGAACTCGATATCGGCGCGCGCTACACCCATATCCTGGCTGAGAATGGCATCTTGGTCGTCTCCGATGTGCTTGAACGTTTGGGCGACGAAGACGATGAGGACAGCATTCTGGCGATCCAAGGCATCGGGCGCAAAGTGCTAAGCGATATGAAGAAGACCTTGCGCGCGCGCGGCTATCAGCTCGAAAATTAATCGCAAGACCTATCAACTGGCGCAGCCAAGGTTTCTCTTGGCTGCTTTCTTCGTGCCCTTCAAGCAAGATAGACAGGCAATGATGCGCTTGCGGCGGCATCGTCGTTGAGGAATCTAGGCAGTGAAGCACCACGCGGGACGTATCGAAGTCATTTGCGGCAGCATGTTCTGCGGCAAAACGGAGGAGCTGATCCGCCGCTTGCGCCGCGCCATCATTGCCCGGCAGAAGGTCAAAGTATTCAAGCCCGAGATAGATGACCGCTATGGCATCCAGCAAATTACCAGCCACAGCGGGCAATCGGTGGAAGCCATCGCCGTTGAGGAATCCGCTGACATACTCGCGCTGGCGAATGGCGATGCGACAGTTGTTGCCATTGATGAAGCGCAGTTCTTTGATGCTGGCATCGTCTCGGTTGTGCAGCGCCTGGCGGAAGAATTTGACATTCGAGTGATCATCGCCGGGCTGGACACCGATTTCCGCGGCGAACCCTTTGGCGCCATGCCGCGCCTGCTTAGCATCGCCGAAGAGGTGATAAAGCTGCAGGCGATTTGTGTGGTCTGTGGCGAGGCTGCCAGCCGAACGCAGCGGCTAGTCAATGGGCGCCCAGCCGCTTTTGACGACCCCATCATCATGGTCGGCGCGCAAGAGTCATACGAGGCGCGCTGCCGACAGCATCACGAAGTGCTGCCCGCCAGCCGCTGAGCGCCCGCTGCCAATTGAATTAGGCAAGCAGATTAGGGATTTCTTCCGGATTGGCGGCGACACGCGCCCCCGCCGCTTCCAGCGCCAGGATCTTTTCTTCAGCCGAGCCCTCGCCACCGTCAACGATTGCGCCGGCATGCCCCATGCGCTTGCCAGGTGGCGCGCTGCGGCCCGCGATGAAGGCGGCGACCGGCTTGGTCATCGCATTCTTGATGTAGTCGGCGGCGGCGATTTCCGCGCTCCCGCCAATTTCACCAAGCAGCGCGACCTTTTCCGTTTCAGGATCGTTCTCAAACATCTCCAGCACATCGACAAAGGTGGTGCCGATAACTGGGTCACCGCCGATGCCGACGATGGTGGAAATCCCGATGCCATGATTCTTCATGGCGAAGCCAACTTCATAGGTCAAGGTGCCACTCTTGGATACAACCCCGACGTTGCCGGGCATGGCGACCATGGCCGGAATGATGCCAACCTTGGCTTGCCCCGGCGTCATCAAGCCCGGGCAATTGGGACCGATCAAACGGGCGCCACGGCGGCGGCAGAAGGTGATTACTTTCATCATGTCTGAGACGGGAATATGCTCCGTCAAGCAGATCACCAATTCGATGCCGGCGTCGGCGGCTTCCATGATGGCGTCGGCGGCGAAGCGCGCCGGCACCGTAACCAGGCTGACATCGGCATTGGTCGTCTCCACCGCCATGCGCATGGTATCGAAAACGGGCTTGCCCTCGAACCATTCGCCACCTTTGCCGGGCGTGACGCCCCCGACAACATCGGTGCCATAGTCCATCATCAATTTGGCGTGGAAGCCACCTTGCCGGCCCGTGATGCCCTGTACCAGAACACGCGCCGTCTTGTCGATGAGAATTGCCATATCAGCCCTGCTCCTTCACCGCGGCAACCGCTCGCTGCGCCGCCTCAGTCAGCGTGGCTGCGCTAGTGATATTGGGAATGCGTGCGTCGTTGATTATTTTCTTGCCTTCCGCCGCGTTGGTGCCTTGCAGCCGAATGACCATCGGCACATCGGGCTTTACTTCGCTGTAGGCGGTTAAGATGCCATGCGCGACCTCGTCGCAACGGGTGATGCCGCCGAAGATATTGAATAAAACAGTTTTGACATTGCTGTCGGAAAGGATGATGCGCAATGCGGCCGCCACCTGCTCCGGCGAGGCGCCGCCACCAATATCGAGGAAGTTCGCGGGACCGATGCCATCGGCGTCGCCGTATAGCTTGGTCATGTCCATGGTGGTCATCGCCAAGCCCGCGCCATTCACCATGCAGCCAATCTGCCCGTCGAGCTTGATATAGGTGATGCCAGCCGCCCGCGCCTGCCGTTCTGATTCGGGTTCGCCGCTGGTATCCCGCTGGTCGATGAGCGCCGGCTGCCGAAACAGCGCGTTGTCATCAATAATCACCTTGCCGTCCAGCGCGAGCAGCTCGCCATCGCCGGTGATAACCAGGGGGTTGATCTCAGCCAGCTCGGCATCGCTGGCGCTGTAGCAATTGTAAAGCCCAGCCAGTATCTTGCCGAAGCTGCGCCAATGGGCGCGGGGCAAGCCCATCGCGCTGGCGATGTAGACGGTCTGAAAACTCCGCAGCCCCATGATCGGGTCGATGGGCTCGCGGATGATTGCCTCTGGGCGTTCGCGATTCAAGTCTTCGATATCCATGCCGCCTTCCATGGATGCCATGATAAGCGGCATGCCAGCACCACGATCATTGGTGATTGCCAGGTAAATCTCTTGCTGGATATCAGCGCCCGGGTCGACCAGAACGCGCTCAACGGTGAGCCCCTTAATGTCCATCCCAAGAATGCGCTCGGCATGATGTCGTGCTTCATTGGCGTCGCGGGCCACCTTAACGCCACCGGCTTTGCCGCGCCCGCCAACGTGCACTTGCGCTTTCACAACGACAATGCCAGCCAGCTCTTGGGCAATGGCATAGACTTCAGCCGGGCTTGTCGCGACTTTGCCTTTCGGGATGGGGATGCCATAGTCGGCAAAGAGAAACTTCGACTGATACTCATGCAGCTTCAAGAGCGATACCCTCCATGTCTTAGCATTTGGCAATCCAGACGATTGCGCGGCACAGCCATTTTGGGCGTTCCTGGGTCCCGTTGGCTCCCTGCTTGGCGCGCCGGACCCGGGTTGACCATGACGACATTTAGGCTATGCAATCAATGAAATGCGAAATATCTTTGACTTAAGCCAGAGCATTTGACTCTTCGCCAGCGCTCAGGCGTCTTCGCTGCCGGGCGTCCTGACGCAAGCGCGGAACTCGCCAACAAAAGCCTTGTTAGGTTACGTTAAGCTCGCCGTTATCTCAAGTGAGAATCCTTTGCAAAGGAATGCCGTCATATTGCTTTGTGCGCTGCGCCGAATCTGAGTAGACTATATGGGAGCTCGTCCGCCATAGAGAGGAGCCCCCAGGAATACGGGAGAATACGATGAGAATACGATTGGCGATCATTTTCATCTCCTCATTATTGCTATTCATCACATTGTCGTTCAGCCAAGACACCGCCGTCGACAATCTGCTGGCAAACGGCGATTTTGAAGATGACTTCGTCGTATTGGACGGCGAGGCTCCGCGCAATGTCGCCGAGTTTTGGATGCCTTGGCATGTGGCAGCAACGGACAGAAGCCCATCTTTCGCCAATCATAATCCAAACTATGACGTGGAAACTGCGCGGATACGGCTGGACGACGCGGGCAAGGCGCAGAAGTATTTCACCCTTTTCTCGACGCACCAAGGCGGCATCTACCAGAGAGTCGATTCGCTGACGAGCGGAACAACTTTTCGTTTCAGCATATATGCTTATGTCTGGTCGTCCAGCTTTGAAGATACCGAAGTCAGTGAAGACCCCGGCGATGTTGTTGTCCGAGTTGGCATTGACCCAACAGGCGGCACTGATGGCACCAGCGCCGACATCGTTTGGTCAACCGCCGCTACCTTCTTCTACGATGCGTATCGTCAATACGCGGTAATTGCTACCGCAGAAAGCTCGAGCATCACGGTATTCGTCGAATCCACTGTCGGCGAGCCGCGCGCCAACAATTACATTTATCTGGACGATGCCGTGCTCGAGGTCGCAAGCGAGTCGGTCGTCCTGGTCGAGCAGACGCCAACATCGGAGACAAACACAGGGCTGGCCAATGAAACAGCTCTGCCGACGGCGACCCCGCCACCTACCGATGCGGCGCCGACAGTAGCACCGCCTACCGATGTGGCGCCGACGGTGATGCCGACCGTAGCGCCGCTGCCAACCGATACGCCAGCCCCGACCGCAACCTCAACTCCTTCGCCGACGCCCACAATGGCACAAGATGCGACAGCCGAAGCGACCTTTGAATCCGACGACTTCCCGGATATTGTGGCGCATGTTGTGGTGGCGGACGACACCTTAAGCGGTTTGGCATTTCAATATAGCAGCACGGTAAACGCGATACGGCGCGCGAACGATCTTGGCACTTCAAGCTTGATTGTGATTGGTCAGAGACTTTTGATTCCGGTAAATCCGCCACCGGTGACGCCCGCGACAGCCACCCCAAGTCCGACTTATACAGCCACCCCCACCGCGACGCCGACCGCGACCGCGACGCCGATTACATACCAAGTCTTGCCGGGCGATACCTTGGTGAATATCGCGGCGCAATACGGCACGACCGTGGACTTGCTAGCGCAGATCAACAATATTCCAAACCCGCACCAGATTGATGTCGGTCAAATTGTGTTGATTCCAACCGCCATCCCACCGACAGTTGAAGCGGTCCTTCGTCCGACGGTAACGCTGTATCCTACCGCTACCCGGGCGCTGGTCCAGGAAGGCACAAGCGGAACTGGGGCAACAATTTGGTATTTCATTTACGTGGTTCAGGCTGGCGACACGCTTGATGAGATCGCGCGGGAGTACAACACAACTATCGCCGAACTCGTATCGCTCAATGACATCGAAAACCCGCGCCGAATCGTGCCGGGCCAGCAAATCAAGGTCCCAACTGGCGTGCCCACACCTACTCCAGAGCCGACTTTCACGCCATTGCCAACGAGCATACCGGTAACTTATATCGTTCAGCAAGGCGACAGTTTTGCCATTATCGCCCAGCGCTACGGCGTCAGCGCAGTTGAATTGGCGCAGGTCAATGACTTGGACGATAACGCGCAGCTGACGGCTGGGCAGGTGATAATCATCCCGGGCTGAGTTGGTTCAGGGCGCTAGCTAAATTGCAATCGGGGTTATGAAGTGTGGCTCGCGCAGTGGCTGGCGCGGGCTGCTTTCTTCGGCGGTTCGGCTGATAAGCCAGCGACTGCAGGTGATTCATCGACCGCGTCATTTAGGATCGACTTTTTCAGCGTAGGCTCAAGAGGATCTTACTTGAACGATTCAAATAGAAACGGGCTGCTACTCCTTCTCATTTTCCTCATTCTTTTGCCCGCGCCGATTGTCGCTCAACAATCTGGCGATCCCGCCTTTACCGTGCACGTGGTTCAGCGTGGCGAAAACCTGTTTCGCATCGCGCTCAAATATGACAGATTCGCCGAAGAAATCGCTGAAGCGAATGGCATAAGGGACAGCGATTCCATTGCAGTGGGCCAACGCCTGATCATCCCGCTGGGGGCAAGCCCGCCGCAAGAGCGCGTTAGGCATGTTGTATCGGCGGGCGATACGCTGGCCAGCATCGCCCTTGTCTATGACACCACGATATCCGACTTGTTGGCTTTGAATCAGCTCTCGGCGACCGATCTCATTATCGTCGGGCAAGAGTTGACGATAGTCGCCGGGCAAGACGGAGCGAGCGCCGAGCAGCCGACAGAGGAGACGGGGGCGAGCGCGCCGACTACAGCCCAGGTGACAGCCCTGCCCACCTCAGCGCCGGGCAGAAGCGTGCAACATTCCTTCTCGCGTTATGGCGCGCCGGCGGGCCTCTTCGTGCATACGGTTAGACCAGGCGAGACGCTATCCGAGATTGGGCTGCGCTATCACCAGACAATCGATGACCTTGCGCGCGCCAACAATATGGCAGATCCCAGCTTGCTCAGCGTGGGCCAGCGCCTGACCGTGCCCGGCATCCAACTGCCGCAGCTGATGACCGAGCTGCCGGCTAGCGTCGTGGCTTTCACGATCGACCCGCTTGTCTTTGAAGCGGGGCGAAGCGGACGGGTTGAGTTGCTGACCAGTGAAAATGTTACGATCGCGGGGGAGTTTCTTGGGCGCAGACTGCGGGTTATCGAGCGTGAAGACGGGAAGCGACACAACATGATCATCGGCGTCCCGATGTTCACAGAGATGAGCCTGTACCCGCTAAAGCTCGAGCTAAGAGATAACTCGGGCGCAACCAGCCCAATCGTTGCTAATCTGCAAGTCATCGCCGGTGGCTACGGGCGCCAAACAATCAAAATAGCTAACAATGAGCTGTTGGCGCCGGCGGTGGAAGAAGCGGAGGTTTCGCTGCTCGCCGGCTTGACAGACGGCTTCAGCCCGCTGCGATATTGGACCGATTCGCTCAGCTTGCCTGCGGCCGCGCCAATCAACGCCATCTTTGGCACACTGCGATCGTATAACGGCAGCCCTTTCGACCGCTATCACAGTGGGGTTGACTTTGCAGGGGCGCCGGGCACGTCGATTCTGGCGGCGGCTGATGGCAAGGTTGTAATGGTTGACCGGCTGAATATCCGCGGCAACAGCACTTTGATCGATCATGGCTGGGGGCTGTACACACTTTACGCCCATCAAGATGAAATGCTTGTCAGTTTGGGGGCGGAGGTTTCGACGGGCCAGGTTATCGGCACGGTCGGTTCAACTGGCCGCAGTACGGGACCTCACTTGCATTGGGAGCTGTGGCTGAACGGCGTCATCGTCGACCCGATGCAATGGCTGCAGGAGAGCTTCCCGTAGATTCAAGGCGGCCGGCTGCGGCTGCGCTAATGGGCATAAGCGTCATCAAGCGCTTCAAAATCGGTGAATAGAAAATGATCGTGGTAATAGTGAATCCACAAAAATGACAGGATCGCCGTGTAATAGGCGATATCAAAGTGGCTGTTGCCATCGATGCCTGGCCTCGCGATTGCAGCCAGCAGGTAGACCAAAACGAAAATCAATGCGGAGCCAAGCAGCAGCGCAGCGCTGAAGCCGTAGAGCGCTCGCGCGTCTTTGGTACGCCGGCTGAAACGGGCGACCAAAGGCGCCTCCGCGTCTAAATCTCCCGCCAGCTGCCGTATCTTTATGATATAGAAAGTGATTGCCAGGTACTGGAAAGAGTGCCAGGTGTTGAGCCCTTGGAAGGCGGTATCCAGGTTCGGCAGGAGCGGCGTGAGAAAAGCCACCAGAACAGTCAAAGAGATGAAGGTGAACTTGGGCAGGTTCAGAACGCCGTGATGATGCTCGTAGATGCTCTTCATCACGTAAGACAATAGCGCGCAGCCGAATATCAGCGTCACAAGGACGAAGAACCAAGGGTTATCCGGCTGCTGAAAAAGATCGGGGATCGCTTCGCCCAAATCATTCTGTCCGATTTCAAAGGCGCCTTGGCTGATTTTCCACATAGCGATGGGGAAGAGGCTGGTCAAAACGATGGCGTAATCAATGAGCCGCGCAAGTGGACTTAGCGCGCTGCGGCGGACGAACTTTGCCTCTTTATGATTGTAAAGCTCGACGATATAGGTTACCTGATGCAATACATGCAGCGATGCCCAAAAGAAAAAGAAAGTAAGCATCAAGCTAAGATTAAGAAAAGCGAGTGAAATCACCAGCACTGGGATGATGATTGACGAGCGCACCAGCGTTGGATAACGCTCTTTGAAACGCTCATCCAGCCCGGTGCGCAGGAAGGTGGACATCATGTGGGGACCGCCAATGGCGACCGCGACAAATGTATTCACCAGATTGCGGCTGATATCGTCCTCAAGCCCCAAATGAACGCCGAGCAGGTACATCAAGTAGGGCAGGGGCACCACAACCACGCTGAGCGTAATGAAGAACAGGTCCCAGCGCCTATTGCGCAGCCAGAAGCTTCGCTTGTCAATTTCAGCACTATAAATTTCGGCGTTTGATAGCGGGATAGCCGAGCTGGCCATGACCAATCTCCAGCGAGTTTTGCTAGGCTGATTATACATGAATTAATTTAGCAACGTAAAGTAAAATTCTGAGGCGATTGTCAGGGTAGAAAGCCAAACCACTGACAGAATCGCGTCGGCTGAATGGCGCAGCTTTCGGGCGCGTTCAAGAATAGAAAGGCGATGCCAGCGCAGGCGATCAAGCCGATGATGAGCAGTGAGCAGCCGCACCAGGCAATGGGACCGCCTTGCGCAATCTCCAGCGCCACTTGGATTAAGCCCGCGACGACATCGAAAAGGCTGCTGACAGCTTGAAGCAGAAAGCCGATCACCAGAAGCGCGACGCATAGCAAGGCGCAGCCGACCGCGATGAATGGCAAATGCGATGGGTCGATGTTTTGCAGCAGCTCCATCATGCCGCTCCCTTGCCAGGGCGCTTCACCGAGAGGGACCCATTAGCAGACGTCGGCATAAGTTGTGACGAATTCCCAGTTTGCCTCTGCCTCTGGGCGCGCGTAGCAATCGCAGTAGCGGACATTCTGGTTGCCACCACTGTACTCCCAAAGCAAAAATCGCACAGTTGTTTCTACACAGAGCAGCGCTTCATCCGATTGAGATGCCGCGATTTTAGAAGTTTCGATGCGCAAGCCACGGTCTTCAACTTCGCTCACCACAGAAAGCAAAAGGAGCGGATGCGCATGTGGCTGGGGTATGTCGTGATGCGCGAGGCGTATCTCGCCATTGGCGCCCAAATAGAAGAGCGCGCAGGGCAGCAACAATGCTGCAAACCATATCAGCAGGGCAAGCCCACAACCAAGCCGACGCGCTTTGCTGCGCTTTGGCGCGGGCAGAGCCGATGCGTCCGCCGCCTCAGTGAAACGGGTCATGTTGCTTCATCGTCCATGAAGCGCAGCAGGATCTTATCGGCGCTGTCATAGCTGACATGCGCGTGCAATGGGGGCTGATCGTCGCTCATCGCAAAGATTCTAGCCAAAAGCTCCGGCAAATCTTCAACCAGGTCGAGCTCAAATATTCGGTCTTTCGCGACCCACTCCAGCTTACCTTCGGGGCAATCGTCACGCAAGTTTCGCGTATCGCTAAGCGCGGTGTAGACAAATAGCAGGATGCCCGTCCCGCCGCCGGCATCGATATTGTGAATGCTGCGCAGCCGCAGGGAATGCACGCGCAAGCCGCTCTCTTCTTCGATTTCGCGCAAGGCGCTTGTCGCTGGGTCTTCGTCGCGCTCGATATGCCCGCCCAGCCCATTATATTTGTTGGGGAAAACGCGCTTGTGAGCCGCTCGCCTGATGAGCAGCAGGTCCGCGCCATTCGTCACGAAACACAAGGTGCGGGGAATCACCAGCCAGCGATCTCGCGTCAATTCTGCGCCTTGCTGCTTCGCCCCCATTGGTCCGCTCCTCGGCATGCTTAGTTATATGCGGGGGTATCTTAAGGAAATGTCTCTTTGCCCCGCCTCGCAGTTCGTGCTAAGCTTTGCGTCAATAGTCACATTTTACTAGGTCTGGCGATGAAATCGAATCCGCACACTGTGCCGCCGCCAAACCTGCGCGTCGTGCGGGTTGAAGATGTGATGCCGCACGAAAAAGGCGATATTCAGCGGTCGCAGCCATTGATGGAACGCCTGAAGAAAGCGGCGACCTTCACCAATCCACCAGTGGTAGCTGAAGTTCCCGCCGATCGTTATGTGATCATGGATGGCTCCAATCGGCACATATCCATGAAGGAGCTTGGTTACCGGCATATCATTGTTCAAATCGCCGATTATGACAGCAGCGGCGTCGAGCTTGGGGTCTGGCAGCATATCATCGCAAACTGGGATGCCCAGAAATTCTTGCGCCTGCTTGATGAAATCGACCATATCGAGGTCAAAATTGGCTGGGATTCGAAAGCGGTGGCGCAGGTGCTGCTGCGGGATGGACCCGTTTACAGCATCAGCGCCGTAGTCGAAAGCTTGGCGGCGCGCAACGCTACTTTACGCCAAGTGGTCGAGTCTTATCACAGGAATGCGACGCTTTACCGCACGCCGCTGACCGACCCCGGGCTAATTTGGTCTATGTTCCCATCTGGGGTCGCCTTGGTGATGTTTCCTAATTATCAAGCGCAAGATATTATTGATGCCGCGCTGCAATCGGCTTTTCTGCCGCCTGGTGTTAGCCGGCATATCATTCACGGGCGCGCGCTCAATCTCAATTATCCGATGAAGCGTTTGCGGGCGGCGCTGCCGCTGGCGGCCAAGAATGAAGCGCTGCAAAATTGGCTGCGCCACCAGTTCGCTGAGCGCAGCGTCCGCTATTATGCGGAAGCGACTTATCATTTTGATGAGTGATGCCCTATGAGCCAATCGGTCCAAGAAGTGCTGCGGGCTGCAAGCCTCTACAGCGATGGGCGAAACTATCGTATCTTGAAGCTGCCGCCGAATGCGATCACGCTTGCGGCCGGCCTGGTGGCAGAAATCGGGCTGCCCTACTGCGCGCTTATCGTGGATAAGGACGAAGTTACGCTGATGCTGCCGGACGAGGCGCAAGCGGCTTATGGCGCTAGGCTGCGCGGCGCAATTGCCAGCGAGCGAGCATATCGCCTGATTACACTAGACGCGGAGCTTGAGCCAGAGCTGGTCGGGCTTATGGCGCGGCTTGCCAGCGCACTTGCGGGCGCCGGCATTCCACTTCTGAGTTTCGCCGCTTTCTCGCGCGATCATGTCTTCGTTTCCAGCGCTGACTTTGATGAGGCGATGCGCCAGTTGCAGCGCCTGCAAGAGGAATGTGACTAGTCATGGAAATCAATTTGTTCAACGACGCCAGCCTGGTGCCGCAGCCGAAACACAAGGTCCGCATTGAAGACTTTTGCGTGGCGCCGTATCCCGATCGCTTTCGGATAAAGATCAACCTCAAACTGACCCCGTTTCAGGAGCGCCCCAACCTGGTGATAAGCGTCTGCCGCTCCGATGGGCTGCTGGTGAGCGACCTGGATGTCATCGCGACGATGCACTTTGACAATGAATTCACAATGCATATTCGGGGCGTCGACGACCCAGCCGGCGCTTATACGCTGAGGGCTGAACTTTATTATGAGACACGTAATCCGCCACAAGATTCGTGCCAGGTCGATTTCACGATTCCGCCCGAAAATGGATGATGATGACGGTCAAGATTCCTTATTCGGTCGCGCGCCAAATCGCCGACCATGCCTTTAGCCAGCAGCCGCGCGAAGCTTGCGGATTGCTCGCCGGTAAAGCCGAGCGCATCCTGGCCGCCTATCCATTGGTGAACCGGGCCGAGCAGCCGCGGGCGCGCTTTCAGATTGATCCACGTGAGCAATTACGAGCGCTGAAGGCGATAGACGAGGCGCAGTTGGATTGGATCGGCGCCTACCATTCGCATCCGCGCAGCGCCCCGATCCCCTCGCAAATTGATATTGAAGAATGCGTCGATCGCGGGCTGCTCCAGCTCATCGTTTCTCTTGAAAGCCGCAAACCGCGCTTAAAATTGTGGCGCGTCGCTCGTAATGCGGTGAAGCCCATAGACTTGATTTACGAAAGCGACCAGCCGCCGTCGATTGAGCCGGCGCTTTCGCCTTCGCAGCAGGCTGCAGTGCTACTCGCTGCGATCGCGGCGGTCTTGATCTTGCTGATTATTTCCATCACCCTGCTGCCGCCCGCCCCAGCGCTCATGCCCGCGCCTTAAACGAAGCGGGGTCGCTTATTGTGGACACGCTCCTGGTAGCGCTACTTGGCATTATGAGCGGGGGCGTCGTTAATGCGCTAGCGGACGACCTGCCCGCGGGCCGCAAGCCCAGCCCGCCCCGATACCCCGATGGCCAACATCGCGGGCCGCTTGCCTGGCTGGGGCTCACTGCTTTTGCCCTCCGGCTGCGAAAGGCGCCGGCGGCAGCGGCTTGCCCCCAAGCCCGCCGCAAGCACGAAGGGCGAAACTTGCCCTGGCGCTATCCACTGGTGGAAGTCGGCTTGGCGGCTTTGATGACGCTAACCTATGTCGTCGCCCGCGACGCGCGTGCACAAGATTTTGGGGAGACGCTGACCTGGCTGGCGCTGGTCGCCTTGTTTGTTTTGATAGCCGTCATCGATCTGGAACATATGCGCATCCCCATCAGTCCGCTTGTTGCTTGCGCCATGCTCGCTTTGCTGCGCAGCTTGGCTTACCCACAGTCGTCGCCGACTCTTGCTTCCCTGCTCCTGGGCGCGTTCTGTGCCGGCGCCGCCTTCTCGCTGGTTTATCTGTGCGGCCGATTTTTCAGCCTAGTGGCGCTGAGGCAAGAGCAGCCAGCGAGCGCGTTTGGGCGGGGCGATGTTTACCTGATGACAGTGGGGGGATTAATCCTTGGCTTCCCCAGTGTGCTGATGGCGATGGTTTTGACGATGCTGCTGGGGGGCCTCGGCGCCGTGGGCTATCTACTGGTGAAGAACGCGTCCGGCGGATACCGTCGATTTAGCGCCCTTCCCTACGCACCATACATCTTGGCGTCGATTTATTTGCTCATGCTCTTAGGGGATGAATTGAATCGTCGCTTCTTTGGCGCTTAGCTTGCCCTGCTCTGTTTCGAACTTGGCGATCAAGCCGCCCCCGAGGCAAACATCCTCCTGGTAGACGACCGCCGCTTGACCGGGCGTGATGTCCCGCAGGGGCTCGTCAAATTCAACACGCGCCCGCCCATCAGCCAGCGCTTGAACAAGCGCAGCCTGGGGCTGAGAGCGATAGCGGATTTTAACTTGGGCGCGGATTGCCTTTGCCGGCGGCGCGCCACTGACCCAGTTGAATCGCTCGGCAAGCAATATGTCGCAGCCCAGTTCCCCGCGGGTACCGACGACCAGCGCATTTCTGAATGGGTTCATCGCCAGCACATAAAGTGGCTCGCGGTAAGAAATGCCAAGCCCCTTGCGCTGCCCAATCGTATAATTCGATAAGCCATGATGCTCGCCCAGCACATCACCCGAAGTGGTAACGATGGGACCTTTGATCATCATATCGGGCGCGTGCGCTTGCAAGAAATCGCGGTAGTCATTTTTGCCTAAGAAGCACAAGTCTTGGCTGTCTTTCTTGTTGGCGCTATGCAAGCCCAGCTCGCTTGCGAGGCGGCGAACCTGGGATTTGGGATATTCCCCGACGGGAAACAGCGTTCGCGCTAGCTGCTCTTGCCTCATGACACTGAGCACATAACTCTGATCTTTGCCGGGATCCAACCCCTTTTTGAGCAGCCATTGTCCGTCGGGGCCGGCGCTGATGCGCGCATAATGGCCCGTCGCCAAGTAATCCGCGTCCAGGGCGATCGCATGGCGCAGCAGCCAATCAAAACGAATATGCCGATTGCACTCTAAACAGGGATTCGGCGTGTAACCCGCGCGGTGCTGATCGATGAAATACTGGACGACAGTATCGCGAAAAACATCTTTGCTATCGAGCACATAAAAGGGGATGCCTAATTTATCGGCGACGCGCCGCGCGTTTGACATTTGACCCGGTGTACAGCATTGATTGTGCTCGGCGCCGCCCATCGCCTCATCCGACCACAAGCGCATCATCATGCCGATGACATCGTAGCCTTGGCGCAGCAGCAGAGCAGCCGCCACCGAGCTGTCGACGCCGCCGCTCATCGCGACAACTACGCGAGCATTGCCCTTGCTCATGAGGCGAATTCTCGCTTCACCTGGCGCAGCTTGCGCGCCGCATCGGCCAAGATCTGCAAGGCGTAGTCGATATCGGCTTCGGTAGTCTGGACGCCGACGGAGAGGCGCAGCCCGCATTTTGCCTCAGCTGGCGGGTAGCCCAGCGCCAAGAGCACATTGGATGGTTCAGGGTTGCCGGTCTTGCAGGCTGATCCACTGCTGGCGGCGATGCCATTCAGGTCAAGGTGCATAAGCAGGGCGTTTGCGTCGATGCCTGGCAATACGAAGCTGGCATGCGATGGCAGGCGATTAGCCGGGTGGCCCGTCAATTCAGCGCCCGCTATGCGCGAGAGAAGGCCGTCGATCAATTTGCCGCGCAGATTGCGAAAGTGGCTCAGCCGCTCGGCATTCTCCGCCACTGCCAGCTCAAGCGCTTTCGCCATACCAACGATAAAGGCGGTATTATGCGTGCCAGCTCGCCGGCCGCCTTCCTGCCCCCCGCCAGTCAGCGTACTTGGGAACTTCAGGCTGTCTTTGATGTAGAGCAAGCCCACGCCTTTCGGTCCATAAAATTTATGCGCCGAAAGACTCAACATGTCAGCCGCAAGCGCTTCGACATCAAGCGTGAGCTGCCCGCCGGCCTGCACGGCGTCGGTATGAAACAGTACATCATGCTCATGCGCTATCGCCGCCAGCGCCGGCAAGTCGTTGATGCTGCCCACTTCGTTGTTGGCGTAGATGATACTGGCGATTGCCGCGCCGCCTTGGCAGGTTTCCGCAAAGCGGTCTGCGTCCAGCAAGCCATGCTTATCGACCGGCAGGATGACAGGCTCGATATTCATCAAGTTGCCTAGCTGCTGCACTGTGTTTATCACAGCGCTGTGCTCGACTGGCGAGCTTATCAGGCGAGCGGGTTTGCCCTGTTGGCGCGCCAGCCAAGCGGCGCCGCGAAGCGCCAGGTTGTCGCTCTCTGAACCGCAGCTGGTGAATATGACTTCAGATGGCTGGCAATTCAAGATTTGAGCCACCCGCGCGCGAGCCTCTTCGACGGCGATCTCGGCACGGCGCCCTTGACGATGGCTTGATGTCGAATTGCCGTATACCTCGCCGAAATAGGGCAGCATAACATCAAGTACTCGCGGATCGACCGGTGTTGAGGCTGAGTAATCGAGATATACTTCGCGCCTGTTATTCATATCGATAGGCTTGCCAGATCTGCGGTTACTGGTCATTCTCTCAATTCCGGCGCAGAACTCGTTCTTACAGGGGCTAGCGCACTGTTTTTCGCCAGCTACGAGACCATTCTAAACCAAGCCAGGCGCATTCTCAATGAGCGCTGTATGAAAGCAACGCTACGGGCTGGTGGCGCGGGACGATTGCCGGTGTAAAGGAATGGTCAGATATACTATTATACCAGCTAGAATTACTCGGTGTTACGAGCGGCAAAGATTCAGCAAAGCGACAGTGGAGGCTCCCGAATATGCCATCAATTAGCCAGATACGCGGGCGCGAGGTGCTCGATTCGCGCGGCAACCCCACTGTCGAAGTCGATGTGTGGCTGACCGATGGCGCGCTTGGGCGAGCCATCGTGCCCAGCGGCGCCTCAACGGGAGCGCACGAAGCGCTGGAAATGCGTGACGGCGATAGGTCGCGTTATCTTGGCAAAGGGGTTTTGAGCGCGGTCACCGCTGTCAATGACAAGATTGCGCCGGCCCTGCTAGGGCGCGCGCCATTTGACCAGAAGGCGCTGGACGAGTTGATGCTGGCGCTAGACGGCACGGCAAGCAAGAGCAAGCTGGGCGCCAATGCGATTCTTGGCGTGTCGATGGCATTGGCAAAGGCAGCGGCAAACAGTCTGCGCCTGCCGCTCTATGCTTATCTGGGAGGCATACACGCCCACCTGCTGCCAAGCCCGATGATGAACATCATGAACGGCGGCAAACATGCCTTGGGCAGCACCGACTTTCAGGAATTTATGGTGATGCCAGTCGGGGCGCCAACGTTTCGTGAAGCGCTGCGCTGGGGCACGGAGATTTACCATCAGTTGAAAGATGTCCTGCAGGACAGAGGGTATCAGACGACAGTTGGCGACGAGGGCGGTTTCGCGCCCAGCTTGGGCAGCAATCAAGCGGCGCTTGATGTGATTATGGAAGCCATAGAGAAGGCTGGTTATCGCGCCGGCGAAGAGGTATTCATCGCCCTTGACCCAGCCGCGTCCGAGATTTATGAGAATGGGGTCTACAATCTTGAGATTGAAGGGCGCAAGCTCAACGGCGAGCAGATGGTCGAATTCTGGAGCGATTGGTGCGACCGCTATCCCATCATTTCAATCGAGGATGGGCTGGACGAAAACGACTGGGACAACTGGTCCAAATTGGTCGCCAAAGTGGGTGACCGCGTACAAGTCGTTGGTGACGATTTGCTGGTGACCAATGCGCAAATGGTCAAACGGGCGATTAACGAAAAGGCGGCGAATGCGCTTCTCTTCAAGGTCAACCAGATTGGCTCTCTGACGGAGGCTTTCGCCGCGGGGCAGCTGGCGCAACGGCACAATATGCCCGTGGTGACCAGCCACCGCAGCGGCGAAACGGAAGACAATACCATCGCCGACATTGCCGTCGCCATGAATAGCGGGCAAATCAAAACGGGCGCGCCCGCCCGCACCGACAGGATCGCAAAATACAACCAGCTTCTACGAATTGAAGAGCAGCTCGGGGGCGCCGCCAGGTTCGCTGGCATGGCGGCATTTACCAACCTCAATCACGATGTAGAATAGCATTGCATCTGCCCACCGGGGACCAGACGAAAGGCAAGCTACGTTGAGCGGACGACGAGCGGAGCCACAATCAAGAAGAGGCATGCGTGCAGCTCAGACGGGATAGCAAGCTCACCAAAATCGTAGCGACTATTGGACCCGCGTCTTGCCAGCCGGAGACCCTGCGCGCCATGATCCGTGGCGGGATGAATGTCGCTCGCATCAACTTTTCGCACGGCGATCATCAAGCGCATGGTGAGACAATCGACAATATTCGCCGGCTCGCCGCCGAAGAAGACGCGGTCGTCGCGGTGCTCTGCGATATTCAGGGACCCAAGATACGCATCGGGGATTTGCAGCAAGAGCAGATGATGCTTGAAATCGGCGATAGCATCACGCTGACGCTGGACGACCTAATTGGCGAACCTGGACTCGTATCGCTGCCGCATCCAGAGTTCCTGCGCGATATCGAAGCCGGCGCCACCTTGCTGCTCGATGATGGCAATTTGCAATTTAATGTGCTCGAATCGGATGGGCGCAATCTCGTCTGCAATGTTGTTGTGGGCGGGGCATTAAAGTCACGCAAGGGTGTTTCGGCGCCTAACGCACACCTGACCTTATCCGCCATCACGGACAAGGATAAGGGAGATATCGAATTTGCCCTGGCGAAGAATTGCGATTACATGGCGATGTCCTTCGTGCGCACCGCTGATGACATCCGCGAGCTTAAAGACTTAATGCAGAAACTGGGACGGCATTCAGCGGTGATCGCCAAGATTGAAATGAGAGAGGCGCTGGAAAATATTGAAGAGATCATTGCCGTCTGCGATGGCATCATGGTGGCCCGCGGCGACCTCGGCATCGAAACGCCAGCGGAGGAAGTGCCTTTTCATCAGAAGCGCATCATCAAACTCTGCAATGTGGCGGCGAAACCAGTCATCACAGCCACGCAAATGCTGGAATCCATGACGGACAATCCACGCCCGACGCGGGCTGAAGCCAGTGATGTTTATAATGCCATTCTGGATGGCACCGACGCGATTATGCTAAGCGCCGAAAGCGCCAGCGGCAATTACCCGGTCCGCGCGGTAGAGATCATGAGCGAGATCGCTTCTATTGCTGAGCAAAACCTAAGTTACGAGCGGGTGAGGCTGGCAAATGGAAGCCCCAACATCGAAGGCCGGCAAGACATCTCGGAAGCTATCAGCCGCGTGACCCGCGAAATCTCGCAGGCGATCAATCCGAAAGCGATTGTAACAACGAGCATGTCGGGATACACAGCCCGGCGCGTGGCAAAAGAACGACCCAGCACACCGATCCTCTGCATGACGCCGAGCACAACAACGCAGCGTCGGATGGCTCTTGTTTGGGGCGTTACTCCGCTGCAGGTTCAGGAGTTCAGCACCATTGACGAGATGATTAGCATCATCGTCCGCACCGCGCACGACAAAAAGCTGGTCGAGCGTGGGGATCGGCTCGTTATCATCGCTGGCGTCCCCTTTGGCATTGATGGGCAGACCAATCTGGTCAAGATCCATATCGTTGGCGAAGAAGGCGAGATTTAGCAAAGCTCAGCCGCGGCGCCGACGACCGCCGGATCTCGCGCAGCAAGCAAGACGGGGGATCGGCCGACTATAGCGCTCGCTATTCCACCGGCTGTGAGGCGACCCACTTGGCGTCAATCGGTTCTGGCTCAGACGGTTTGACGTGGCGCGAGGTGGTGGCTATCGTGCCGTCAGATGTATAGTTAACCTGGCTCGTGGTGCAGCGCGGGCAAATATTCCAAGGCAGCTCAAGCAGATATTCGCAATTGACGCAGGCTTTCTTCAGCCGATGGTGGCATTGCGGGCAGGCTTGCCAATCATGCTTCACCCGCTGGCCGCAACCCGGGCAAGTTGGACGTTCTTCAATCTCCTGCAGCAGCGCCTCTTCTTCCAGCGATCGTTCATAAGTCTCGGACAGGGTGGCGCGGGGGCGCAGCAAGATGTAAATGAACAAACCGGGCACATTAAGCAGGAGGACGATGACGGCGACCAAGAGCTGCGCCAAAGGGTCCCGCGAGCGGGAGCGCATGTCACGATAAGCCCAGATGACCATCGCCAGCCAAAAGGCAGCCAAGGAAACGACGGCGAATACCGTGGCAAGCAACAGGATATTGTCCAAGCCCTCAGGCATTAATCAATCTCCAAAAGTCGATCCTCAGCCGCGGCAAGCGAATTCGCTAACCAGCCGCCGCTTGGTCGGGCGAGCCGACAGCCAGCAGCATCATTTCGCTGACGACCGTATCAAACTGGTGGCCCGAAGCATAAAACCTGATCGCGTTAATGAAGGCTGGGTGGCGATCCTCGGCGATCAAGTTAAGCAGATTTCCCGAGTCGAAGGTATACCATACCGACGGATTTGTATCGACATGTTCCTGCAAACAACTGTCGCAAATCTTTTTATGCGTGCCCGAAGTCTGCCCTTCGTAATAGAAACCGCGAAACCAACTGCCACGATTATTGGGCGGCGAGTTCTCGGTTGTATAGGTGATGTGGATCATCAGCGGGCATTCGCTTCCCGCTTTGCCGCAGAGGCTAACCGACTGAAAATTGAGGCTGAAAGTGGCGAGGAGGCGCAATGAATCGAAATGTCTGGCATCCAAGCCTTCGCCTTCGAACTCCTGAATGCAAGAGATTTCTCCGTGGGTAGTGGCGTTGTCGAAGCGCTGCAGGTTGACACCCACACGACCGTCAAACTCAAGGGTGGTAAAGGAGCCGGGCGGGCTTTGCCCGGGCAGCCCACTGCAATCCCAGTTGAGAGGCACGCCAGGCGAATAGAGCTGCCCAATGCTTGTGCCCTGCAAACTGAAGTCGCCCGTCAGCAAGAGCTTAGTTGTATCATCAAGGGTTCGAATGCTTCGATTGCCAGTCCTGACCACTAATTCACTGCCCGGCTCAACCGGATTTCGCAGATTGGGATCATCGCCAAAGAAAGCGCTGACCGCCCCCGCCAGGTTCAACAGGCGGATTTCATCTTCGGAGACGCTCAGGCGATAGCGCCCATTGCTTACCGACTGGATGTGAAGGCCCTTGTCTGTATTTAGGTCATCGGTATAGATATCCATCACAAAGGGATGCGAATCGACCCCGGTAACGATGACGTCAAGCTGGCCCGACAAGCGCGAAAATTGTATGCGCTGCGGGTCTTGGCTCCAATCGAAGCGAGGCCGGATAGCGTGGTTGAAAGTGACGAAGGTGTTCCCCTGCAAGGTTACCGCAGCCAGCAACTCGGCCGATTCGCTTTCGTCTTCGGTCAAATCGCGGAATTGGATGGTCGCCTGCGAGAGCGAATCGGTACTGACGCTGGTAACTGTATTGGTCAACTCTTCACGGCTGCGCTCGACGGTCTCCCGCAAGTCGGCGCCGGTGATCCCGACGGTGCCTTTGGACACGTAAAGCATAGCCGGAATCGGCATAGTTGAACGGAAAAGGTAATGATATACCCCAAAGGCGGTGGAGAGTGTCATCGTGCAAAAGAGCGCAAAAGCGCCCAAGAGCACTATCCAAGCGATGCGCTCGGGCGATGGGGCACCGCCAAAATCATAAGCCAAGTCATCGCTTGTCGCGGCTTCGATAATCTGTTCTGCCTGCTGTGTGATATCCACTTTGCGAAGGCTCAAGACCGTGACTTTCACTCAGTTACTAACTATATCATAAAATACGCCATCTGTTTTGTCGCCGATGATATGCGTTATAATCTAGGCTTGTCAGCTGGCGGCGGTGAAACGGAGGCAAGGTCACAATGTCTGGTCACAGCAAATGGTCGACGATCAAGCGCAAGAAAGGTGCTGAAGATGCCAAACGCGCGAAGATCTTCACCCGTTTGGGACGGGATATCATGGTCGCTGCCCGCGAAGGCGGTGGCGACGAGGCCGCCAACCCAAAGCTCAAGCTGGCGATCGCAAAAGCTCGCTCAGCCAATATGCCAAAAGAGAATATCGAACGCGCGATTAAGAAGGGCACTGGTGAAATCGCCGGTGGTGAAGTTGTCGAAATACGCTATGAAGGTTATGGGCCGGAAGGCGTGGCTTACATCGTCGATATTCTGACCGACAACAAGAACCGCGCGCTAGCCGAGATTAAGCATGCCTTCAGCAAGCACGAGGGCAGCTTGGCGACCAACGGCGCTGTCAGCTGGCAGTTTGACCAAAAGGGCATAATCACACTCAAGGGACAGGCCGATTTCGACGACGTATTTATGGACGCGGCTGAAGCGGGCGCCGAGGATGTGGTCGATGAAGATGGCATCTTGACGGTATACACCGCCCGTGATGACTTCGCCACTGTCGAACAGGCATTAGCCGCTGCCGGCTACGAACTCGAGGACAGTGAATTGCGCTGGCTGCCGCAGAACGAAGTGGATGTGCCCGCTGGCAAAGCCTTGCAGAATATGCGCTTGATGGAGCAATTGGAGGAGGCTGATGACGTGCAGGCGGTAGCTTCCAATTTGAATATCACTGACGCTGTTCTCGCCGCCTTTCAAGCTTGATATATCTTGATATGCTTTCACTAGGCATCGACCCAGGCACCGCCTCCCTCGGATATGGACTGGTGCGAGAGCATGACGATGGCTCGCTGTCGTCGGTGCACTATGGCGTAATCCGCACCAGAGCCGGTACGCCAATGCCAGAGCGCTTGAAGCTGATTTATGATGAGCTGGTCCGCTTGCTGGCGCGATACCAGCCAGATAGAGCGGCGGTAGAGGAGCTGTTTTTCGCCCGCAATGTGTCGACGGCAATTACGGTGGCGCAGGCGCGGGGGGTGGTTTTAATTGCGCTGCAGAATGCCGGCTTGCCAATCGCGGAGTATAAGCCCAATGCGGTCAAACAAGCCATCACGGGCTATGGCGGCGCTGGCAAATCGCAAATGCAAGAGATGGTCCGGCTGCTCTTGGCGCTGGAGCAAAAGCCCCGCCCCGATGACGCGGCTGATGCGCTGGCGGTGGCAATTGCCGATCTACACAGTTTTAGACTTGCCAGCGTCAGCACAGCTTGAAGCGGACCCACTCCGATGATTGCTACCATCCAGGGGAATCTCGCCAGCAAGGCGGCCGATCACATCATCGTCACAATCGGTGGTATTGGCATTGAAGTCTATGCCCCTTTTAGCACAATCGAGAAACTGAATTCGGAGCGCGTCCATTTGCATACGCGGCTGGTAGTCCGTGAAGATTCGCTGACTCTCTATGGCTTTGCGACGACGGGCGAGCGCGATCTCTTTGATGCCGTTCTTAAGATCAGCGGGATAGGACCCAGGCTAGCCATCGCCCTGCTTAGTACGCTGAGCGTGGACAACTTACATAACGCTGTGCGCAACGATCGCCCGGAGCTCATCAGCCGTGTGCCAGGCATCGGCAAGAAAACCGCCCAGAAGATCGTGCTGGAGCTGCAAGACAAGATCCCATCGGCGCTGGATGCAATGCCTGTAGGGGCTGATGGCGATACAAACGCTGAAGTGATGGACGCCTTGACCGCGCTTGGCTACAGCGTAGTGGAAGCGCAGACGGCGATCCAATCCATAGCCATTGATGCGCCTGCAAGCGTTGAAGAGCGGGTAATGATCGCATTGCGGAATCTCGGTGGCTGAGGGAATCGGGTTGCCAGGCTAATGAGTGAGAGCGGGAAGCTATCCAACGCGGGAGAAGACATGGCCGATTCTTTGATTGGCAAGCGGGTCCCCGTGCTCGACAAAGGCTGGATCGAGCTGGTTGACCTGATGCCGCACCCGGCGTCGGATGTAAGCGGCGACCTCGCTATCGTCAATGCGGCGCGCGTCAGTTTCCTGGGCGAGAGCAAAGGACCAGAGCGTGACAAGAAACTGCTGTTTTATTTGCTGCGCCACCGCCATAGCTCACCCTTTGAGATGGTCGAGTTCAAGTTTCGCGTGCGGGCGCCGCTGGTGACTTGGTGGCAATGGGTTCGGCATCGCACCTGGAATATGAACGCGCAATCGGGCCGCTACACGCCCTTCCAAGAGAAGGACTTTTATGTGCCCGATCCATGGCGCAGGCAGAGCGCGGATAACAAGCAAGCCAGCGACGGCACGCTGCCAGCCGGCGACAGCGACGAGCTGACACAGAAACTGCTTAAGCACTACGATGAAGGCTTCCAGCTTTATTCGGAGGCGCTGGCAAAAGGCGTTTCCAAAGAAATGGCGCGGCTATTTTTGCCCGGCTTCAGCGTCTATTACACCTGGGTGACCAAAATTGACGCTCACAATTTGATGCACTTTCTCAGGCTGCGTATGGCGCGCGACGCCCAATACGAGATACGGGCATACGCAACGGCGATTTATGAGCATTACTTCGTGCCCGCCCTGCCCTGGACCGCGGAGGCATTTCGCAAATATAGCTTGCCGATAGAAGCCTGAGGCAACGGGGCTAGTCTTCGATTTCTATCGGGTCTGGTCGATTGATGAGGAAAGCCGAGGATCGCTCAAAGTATTCGCGCATCATGGAACGCGCCGGCTCCTCGATGCCCGTCTCGTCAATCGCCGCGCAGATATGCTCGAGCCAATGGTCACGCGCTTGTCGGTCGATGGCGAAGGGGAAGTGCCGCATTCGCAGGCGAGGGTGCCCGCGCTCTTCGCTGTAGCGGGTTGGCCCCCCAAAGAATTGGACCAGGAAAAGGAATAAATGGCGCTTGGATTCCGCCAAGTCCGCCGGATACATGGGGCGCAATATCGGGTCAGCCTCTACTTTGTCGTAGAAGCTAGCCACGATTGATCGCAGCGGCTCTTCTCCGCCAAGCAAATCGAAAATACTTTGCGGTTTGAAACTCATTGGACCCGCTTTCAGACTATCAGCCGATGTGAAAACGACCGCCAGCGCCGACTGCCGACGAATTGTAGCCGCAGTTCCAGCCCAGACCTAGCCATAAACTTTGACTTTACAATCGTAGCGCCAACTGTACAATCCATGAGTTAACTCTAATGGCGAGCGAGGTTACCGCAGAATATGCGAAATATCATGAAATGGGCGGGTTTTCTCTCGCTTCTGCTGCTAATGATACAGCCGGGCTTGGCGCAGGAGCCGGTCAAGGTCATCGGTTCGGGCATCGTCAATAAGCTGATTGAGTCGCTGGCTGAGCGCGGCGAGCAGGTGCCGCTGGATGCGATAACCGTTGGCAGCGCAAATGGAATCGACCGCTTTTGCAGCGGCGATATCGACCTGGCGACTGCTATTCGCCCCATGACGGCGGCGGAAAGCGCCATCTGCGGGTCGAATGACGTCGCCTACAGCGAATTGCTCATTGGCCATCGCATCATTGCTTTTATCGCTCATCCGGCTGCGCCGCTCGAATGCTTGACTGAGAGCCAGGCACAGGCGATCTTGAAACCATCTGCCAGCGACTTGGCGACAGACTGGTCCTTTACCAGTGACGAGGCGACTGACCTGCCCCTGGCGCTGATCTTGCCATCAGACGCAACGGTGGAATTCGCGATTGCCGATGGCTTTGTGCCCGGTGATGGCTTGCGGCGCGACGCTAGCGCATATGAGGTGGCGGCAGACGCGCTGGCGAGCGTCAGCGAGACAGAAGGCGCGCTGGCTTTGATGGGCTGGCAGGAATCGCTAGCCGACTTGGGCTCGGTCGCGCTCTTGGCATATGGCAGCGGCGCAGCGGCCGATTGCGCCTTGCCCTCGGCGGAAAACGTTGAACAAGAGCGATACAGCGCCGCCCAGTCACTGTATGTCTATGTGAATCGGGCACGGATGATGTCGAATCAGGGCGTCTTGAGCCTGCTACAGTTTGTCACCGACCGAGCGAATCAAGATCTCATACGTATGATGGCTACGACGCCGCCAAGCGAAGCGACCTATGCGCTGAACAACAGAGTGCTATCCGACGAAGGCGCAGTTGGGGGCGCCACTGCATTTCAAGTTCCTGACAGCTTAAGCGGAACCCTGCGAATTGTTGGCGCTGCCAGCGCAGCCGATGCACTGGAACGGACTGCGTCCGCGCTGACACAAGCTAATGCCAGCCTTGTCGCCAACCTTGACTTCGCGGGGCAAGCCGGCGGAATCGCCGCCTTATGCGCCGGGGAAGCCGATATCGTGCTGCTCGACTCCGCCTTGGCTGAGGACCCATGCAGCGACAGCGAAACAGCCACCCGGATGACAATGCTCGGCTCCCAAGCCACCTTGCTGATTGGCAATGCAGCCGATGAGCATACGCGCTGCCTTTCGACCGAGCAGGTGAATACGATATGGCGGGCTGAGTCGGCCGCGAACGTGACGAACTGGTCGGGCGTCGATTCGTCTTTTCCGGATTTAGAGCTGACGCTCTTTGGCTTGACGCTGCTGAACCAGACAACCGACATCTTGCTGCAAACTGCGGGCGATGTTATTCCACCGGTTAGACGTGATACAGAAAAGGACTTTGATCCCCTGTATCGGGCGGCAGCGGTTGGCAATGTGCCGGGCGGCTTGACTTACTTAAACTGGAGCGACTATCAAAGAGTCATCGACAACAATCAGGCGAATATCCAGTTGGTGGCGGTCGATGCTGGAGCCGGCTGCATAAGCCCCTCGCCCGAGTCCATTGCCGATGGCAGCTACCCGCTCTCTCGCCCGGCGCGCCTGCTCATTCGTCAGCAGTCTTTGTCGGACATCAATACGCAGGCTTTCCTGTGGACGCTCTTTGACGCGGATAACTGGACTCAGGTGGAGCGCGAGGGATTTGTTGGGCTGTCTTCGCTGGAATTGCCGGGGGCGCGGCTGGAATTGCAGCAATGGTTCGCTGAAGCGGAAGCGATGTACTCGGCTATGGACGGATCCGACGCCGACGCCAATGCCCAAGAAGACGAATCAACGGATGCTGATTCCGGCTGATCTTTGCGCGACCCGGCGCGCCGCTAGAAAAAACTGAAGCGAGTTGAGAGCATAGCCAGTTCGCCCAGGCTCTACTTGCACAGCCCTGAAAAGCCTTCGTTCGATTCGCGGAACGTCCAGATCGGAGACCCCTATGCGTGGCGAATTCATCGCCTTTGACCTTGAAACCACCGGTCTGGACCCAGCATCAGATGAAATCATAGAGATTGGCATCGCCCGCTTTCGCGATGGCCAACTGGTTGAGCAATACCAGTCTCTGGTTAATCCATCAAAGCCAATTCCGCCCGAGATTACGCAGCTGACTGGTATCGACCAGGAAGACGTCGACGACCAGCCGCGCCTCCAAGACATCCTGGGCGACGTTGCCAGGATCATCGGTGATTTGCCGCTTGTCGCGCATAACGCGCAATTCGATGTAACGTTCCTGGGCAAGCATCATCCACTTGACGCGAACCTCGCGATTGACACGGTCGAGCTGGCATCGATCATGTTGCCTTCCGCCCCACGCTACAGCCTCGGCAGCTTGACAAGCGCAATGGGGATTGAATTGGAGCGCGCGCACCGCGCCTTTGATGACGCGCTGGCGACCGGGCAGCTCTACTGGAATCTATGGGAAATGCTATGCCAATTGCCGACCGGGCTCTTGGCTGAAATCATCGAGGCCAGCAGCGGCAAAAGCTGGCGCTTGCGGGCCGTGTTTCAAGCGGCGCTTTCCGAAGCGCTAAAAGCAACTGGACCGAGCAGCGGGCGCAATCCATTTCTTGCCGAGCGGCTGACAGCGCCAGCGCTCGATATCGGGCAAGCGGGGCATCAACCTTTAGCGCCCAGCGCGATCGACCAAGTGTTCAGCGAAGGCGGCAAGTTGGCGAGATACCACGACGCCTACGAAGCGCGCCCGCAGCAACTGGAAATGGCGCAAGCTATCACACGGGCGCTCAACCAGGGCGAGCAGCTCATGATTGAGGCGGGGACCGGCACCGGCAAATCGATCGCCTACCTGGTGCCGGCAGCGCTTTGGGCAAGATCCAACGGGCAGCGGGTAACGGTATCGACCTACACCATCAACTTGCAGGAGCAGCTGCTCAAGCAAGACATTCCCTTGGTAGAAAAGATAGTCGGCGGAAGCCTGCAAGCGGCGCTTATGAAGGGGCGCGCCAACTACCTCTGCCCAAGGCGCTTGGCCACCATGCGGCGGCGGAAACCGGCAAACTTGGATGAATTGCGGACTTTGGCCAAGATCCTCGTCTGGCTAGAAAACAGCAGCTCCGGCGACCGTGGCGAGATAAACTTGTTCGCTGGCGAGCGGTCGGTTTGGCCCCGTCTCAGCGCGCAGGATGAGGACTGCACCGCCTTTCGCTGCGCCAGCGAGATGGGGGCGGTCTGCCCATATTACAAGGCGCGCAAAAAAGCGGAGACCGCTCATATACTGATTACCAATCACGCGCTATTGATCGCGGATGCCCGCATCGACAATCGCGCTTTGCCCGATTTCCATCATCTAATTGTCGATGAAGCCCACCAGCTCGAAGACGCGATAACCGACGGTTTGAGCCGACGAATCGATCAGCCGCTTATTCTGGCGCGCTTGCGTAACCTCGGCAGCAACAAGAGCGGCGCATTTGGCGCGTTTCTGGCGGCTGCGCGCGAGCATTTCCCGCCGGAAGAAAGCGATCGGCTGGCGACTTTCATCGCCAATATCAGCGCTGCGGTAGACGAGATGAAGCGGGAGATTCGCCGATATTTCCGCGCCCTGCATGATTTTGCCAAAGGCAGTGACGCTAGCGGTCGCTATGCTCGGCGCCTGCTCAATTCGCACCGAGAAACGGGCAGCTTCGTCATCGTGCAGACGACATGGAACCACCTCGCCGAATATCTGCTGGCTGTGACCGATTCCTTGGAGCACCTGTGCAAAGCGCTGCCCCGCTATGAGCGATTCCAGCTGCCAGACTTCAACGGCATCAGCAGCGAAATCCGGGCAAATTGGCGCTTCCTGGCGGAGATTCACGAACAGCTGGAACAATTTACCAACGACCCAGCCAGCAATGCGATTTACGCCATCACCGCCAATGACAGCCCCGGGCGGCTGCAAATCCATATATCGCCCTCGCATGTTGGACCCATGATGGACGAATATCTCAATCAGCGGATGGAAAGCATCGTGCTCACCAGCGCGACCTTAACGACCCAGAGCAACTTTGACCATATCTCGGAGCGGCTGTACACCGAGGAATATCAGAAAGTGGCGCTGGGCTCGCCATTCGATTACAAAACCTCAACCTTGCTATTCGTCCCGACCGACATGCCCGAGCCGAGCCGGCGCGAGTACCAGCGCATGGTAGAGCGCGGCATCATCGAATTGGCGGCCGAGCTGGGGGGGCGGGTGATGGTGCTGTTCACCAGCTATTCTCAGCTGCGCAAAACAGCGCAAGCGGTAAGCCCGCGTCTGGCTCTGGGCGATATTACTGTCTACGATCAGAGTTTCGGCGGCAGCCGCGATGCGCTGCTAAAAAGCTTCAAGGCGGCTGACAAAGCGGTGTTGTTGGGCACGCGCAGCTTCTGGGAAGGCGTTGATATACCGGGCGATGACCTCAGCGCCCTCGTCATAGCGCGCCTGCCATTTGCTGTTCCCTCCGATCCTGTTTTCTCCGCCCGCTCCGAAACTTATAGCGACCCATTCCAGCAATTCGCTGTGCCTGATGCCATCCTGCGCTTTCGGCAAGGGTTTGGCCGCTTGATACGCCGGCGAAGCGACCGAGGCTTGGTCGCCATATTCGACAGCCGCGTCCTCAGCAAACGATACGGCCGCGATTTTCTTGAGTCCCTGCCCGAATGCGCAGTACAATTCAGCTCGCTGGAGAATCTCCCAAACATTGCTGCGGCCTGGATCGATGAAAGCAGGAATGGAAAATGATGACCCCGGCCGGGCGCGAGTGCCCGCACTATTACGCCGACCATAATCGGCACACGCGCGACATTGAAGAATGCCGCCTGGCAAAGGACAATCCCAATTCCCAGCAATGGCATCCGAAAGATTGCCTCAAATGCCCCGTGCCTGATATCGTATTAGCCAACGCCAGCCCGGATACACAGCTCATCCTTACCATCAAATCCGGCTTTCTCGGCTTCGTCCGGCGGGTGGAAGTTGAAGCGATCTGCCGCAAGAATGGCAAAAAGGTTGACCCATACGTCGGCTGCCCGGATGACCATCCCGGGCTCGATATCTTTCGGCAGGCATTGGAAAACAGCGATGATTAAGGCGGTCTTGCTCGACCTGGATAATACGCTGCTGCATAATCCCGATCGAGAGTGGGCGGCCGCTTTTCGCCAGCAGTGGGATTGGCATTTTGCCAAAGCCTACGGAATCGAGGGGGCGGCGGGCGCTCTTCGCGAAGCCATCGGCAGCTTGAACCGCGAACCGACAAGTTACCGCAGAAATGCCGAAAAGATTCTGACGGCGCTTTCACTGGCGTTGCCCCTGCCGGATGCCGCTCTAGCCAGCGCAATCGCCAGCTTTTACCGCGGGAATTACCGCCGCCTCAAAGCGCATACCGCGCCAAGCGCCAAGGCGCCCGACTTAGTGGAGTCCCTTTTGGGGCAGAACCTCCTGGTTGCAATCGCTACCAATCCCTTGTTCCCGGAAGAAGCCACGCTCGAGCGCATCGCTTGGGCTGGCTTAAGCGACTTCGTAGCGGAATTCGCATTCATCACCCATTGCGAAAACATGCACTTTGCCAAACCGAGCGCAGCCTATTATGCCGAGACTATTGCCCGCGTCGGGGTTGAGCCTGATGAGGCGCTTCTGGTCGGCGACAGCGCGCAGAACGATATCGAGCCAGCGCGGGCGCTTGGCATTCACAGCTGGCAAGTAAAGGGCGCCGATGGGCTTGATTCCATTTGCGAGCATATCAACCAGAGCGGCTGGCGGGAAAGCTATCTGGCCCGCCAACTGCGGCCCAGCATGATTTTGCCAGAGTTTATCGGCAATATCGCCGCGCTCCATGGGCTGCTGGCAGAAGTCAAGCAGCATCAATGGCGGCAGCGCCCCGACCCGCATGAATGGTCTATCCTGCAGATTCTCTGCCATCTGTGGCAAAGTGAGGAATCGGTGCATCGCGCGCGATTGCAAGCCATCCTCGAGCAGGACAATCCCTTCATTGCCGCGCCGCCACCACCGGGACCCGATATTCCTCCTTGCCATGAAGATGGAAACGAAGTGCTCAATTGCTTTCAGCGCGAGCGCGAAAAGACGATCGAGCTGCTAGCGGGCTTGACGCCGCCGCAATGGGAGCGCTCGGCGAGACACAGCATATTTGGCTTGACAAGTATCTTGGAGATGGCTCATTTTACAGCGCAGCACGACCGCCTGCATATCACTCAGCTCTGCCAGACTTTGGGGAAATGCGCCGAATGAGGCTATGACAGGCGCGAACGCTGGCAGCGGATACCGCGCTGTGAGCCAGCGATGAAGGGATTTATCGGGAGGGAAACAAGCGGCTGAGCGCTTGCGAATCTCGTTGACTAATAGTGTACTTTCTGTACAATACGTTTAGATAGTTCTGAATTTTACGATATTTGAGCTGGAGCCCAACATGTCTGGCGCAATGATTGAGCAGGTGAAGTTGAATGACTTGCTGGACGAGTGGATGCAAGTTGTTGAGCGCGCGATGATCGACGTGACAGATAGCGACGTGCAGGTTCTGCGCGAAGCCAGCCGACATATCTTGAGCGCTGGCGGAAAGCGCATCCGCCCGCGGCTGCTCCTGCTCAGCTATCTGGCGGTTGGGGGCCTCGACTTGGCGCGGGTTGCGAAGCCGGCCGCCGCTGTCGAGCTGATGCACACCGCCAGCGTCGTGCATGATGATATCAATGATCATGGGACGCTGCGCCGTGGCCGACCGTCGGTCAATGCCCTATGGGGGCGGACTTTCGCACTATTGACCGGCGACTTTCTTTTCACTGCGGTTTATGAATTGATGGCGCCTTACCAAGATCTCAACATCGATCTGGCGACGGCGGCGACGGGCTTGGTCGAAGGCGAGACGCTGCAAGCGAGCGCCGTGAAGAACAAGACATTCACGCGCGAAGCCTACCTGGAGATCATCGCAAAAAAGACAGCGGCCCTCTTCCGCGCCGCCAGCGCAATCGGCGCCAAACTGGCCGGCGCCAGTCCAAGCGAAATCAAAGTGCTTTCGGAGTTTGGCTTCAACCTCGGGCTCGCCTTTCAGATAGTGGACGATATTCTTGACTTGGTGGAGGATGAAGGCAAACTGGGCAAGACAAGCGGCATTGACGTCAGGCAGGGGCGCGGCGTCGCCGTCGCTTTGAATGAGCTTAACGGCAATGGCAATGCCGCTGAAGTGGATCCCCTCGATGAAATTCGGCGCAAGATGATGGAGGGCGGCGTCATTGCCAAGGCGCGTGAACAGGCTGCCTTCTTGGTTGAAAGCGCGATTGCCAGCTTAGATGTTCTTGACGATTCGCCGGCGAAGGCGGCGCTGGTTGATCTCGCGCGGAGAGTAATCGAAAGAGACAATTAGTCGCCGCTCTGCCCTTAATGGCGAGGCCTATATCATAATGGCGCGCGCCTTTTTCTTTAGCTGGCGAGGCTAAATCATGAAAGTGGCGAGCATCAGCCAAGTGCGAGAAATCGAAGCGGCGGCCGACCGCTCGCTGCTTAGCTATGAGCAGATGATGCAGAATGCCGGCGCCGCGGCAAGCGAGTTTCTGCAGCGGCGATACCCGATAGAAGCCTCGAGCAAAATCACGTTCTTGATTGGCAAAGGCAACAATGGCGGCGATGGTCTGGTGATGGCGCATGAGCTGGCTCTCGCCACTGGCGCGGTCATTCGGCTCTACCTGCTCGAAGCGCGGGATTCAGCCGACAAGAATTACCAAGCCCTGCAAAACCTTGGGCTTGCTGTCGCCTTGGCAAGCGAAGACCACGATTGCCAAGAGCTGTCGGATTTAATCATGAGCGCCGACATCATCGTCGATGCTGTATTCGGCATAGGCCTTCGTTTGCCGCTGCGCGGCCCAGCCGCCAAGGTATTAGGAGCGGCAAATGAGAGCTTGCGCGCGCGGGCTATGAGCGAGAATAGGCGACCCGTCATACTCGCGATAGACTGCCCCAGTGGCATCGATTGCGACACCGGTCAAGCCGATGCGCAAGTTATAAGGGCGGATGCAACCATATCCTTCATCGCCGGCAAGCGGGGCTTCTACACCTTTCCTGCTGCTGGCTACGTCGGTGATTTGGAGATTGCAGCTATTGGCATCCCGGGCTGCCTGCCCGAATTGGACCGGCTTAAGGCAACTGTCATGGACGAGAAGTGCGCGTCTTCGCTATTGCCAGAACGACCGCTCGACGGGCACAAGGGCACCTTCGGCAAGGTTATGATCGTGGCTGGTTCGCAGCACTACATCGGCGCAATCGCGCTCGCCGGTGAATCGGCTTATCGTTCGGGCGCGGGTCTGGCGACTATCGCCACCATCAGCCGGCTGACCGAAGTCATCGCGGGGGTCCTGCGCGAGCCTACCTGGCTGCCATTGCCGGAAGCGGAGGGCGCAATTGCCGAGAGCGCTACCGACCTGATAATTGAAGGATCGGATAATTATGACGCTCTGCTTGTTGGATGTGGCTTGGGCACGGGACCAAGCACGGGGGCATTCTTGCGCCGATTGATGGGGGCCCCCGCCTTGCCTGCCTTGGCGCTGGACGCTGACGCCCTCAATATCTTGAGCCAGGACCCCGGCTGGTGGGAGGACCTGCCAGCGGACACCATCATCACGCCTCACGCGGGCGAGCTGGCGCGTTTGACGGGCTTGAGCGCAAAAGAGATCAATGCCAATCGCTGGAAGACCGCGCGTCAATATGCCGAGGCTTGGAATCTTGTGCTTCTGCTCAAAGGGGCGCATACGCTGGTTGCGGCGCCTGACGGGCGAATCAGCGTCCTGCCCTTCAAGTCCGATGCGCTTAGCACCGCGGGCAGCGGCGATGTCTTGGCTGGGCTGATTGGGGGTTTACGGGCGCAGGGGCTTAGCGCTTTCGACAGCGCCCGCCTCGGCGCCTTTGTACATGCCTCAGCGGGCCTAATCGCGGCTCATTCAGTGGGCAGCAGCCGCAGCGTCATCGCAAGCGATTTACTATCAGCAGTCGGCAGCGCCTTCGCGGGCTTGGAATCGATTTAGTTTTTCGCTTCGAGGCGCGCTCTCGCCCGCTGCTTGGCTTCGTTGAGGCTCCCCTCCATCTCCACTTCGGCTGTGCCGGCGCCGAACTGAGTCAAGTCTTTACGCCGGACGGCGCCCTTTTGCTTGATGCGCAAGAGCGCATAGAGGGCGCCGATAACAAGTCCGATCAGGATGCCGACGAAGGCAGCGCTGTCGTCCAGCTTAGGACCGGTGGGCTTCATCGCTTTGGTCCTTCATTGGCTCTTCCACCGCGACAAGATTGCGAATGCGAATCAGTTCGCGCAAGAATGCCAGCAAGCCGGCGAGGAAACTCTTAATCTGAATTAATGGATCAACGGCATTGCTATTGATGAATTGCACAGTGGCTTTGCTCAGGCGCGTCGTCTCCCTGGCATTTTCCATAATTGGTTTGATTTCTGTCTTCAGCATGATTAGGAAGCCAGCCGCCTGCAGCATCAAAATAGCAAGCGCGGCAATCACCAGCACAGATTCCAGAATGAGAATCAGCAAAAATAGGTCGCGAAAGATACGGATGACCGGCGCCCAGGTTTCAGCGGCTGTCAGCGCGGCCACCAGAGCCAAGCCAAAGAGCATCAAGATGAGCAAGATGCCCAGAAGCGCCGAAACTTTTATCAATCGTGTGACTTGGGAACCTGAGGAGGCCGCCGATTCAGCCGCGGTCCCGCGCGAGCTGACCTCATTTTCAGCCATGGTCAACGCCGCGACACTGGGGTGCTTGGCTCAGCTGTCAAAACATGGGCAAATAGCAGCAAGCCAACCGCGGTAACTGAAGCGGGCAATAGATGAATGACGCCAATACGAAGCATGCCGATCCCTAAGAAGCCGCCGATGTACTGCCCCAGCAAAAACCCAAGCCAGCTTGTGACAACAAAAAGCACCATGCGGCGCGCCTTGCCGCCCAAGACGAAGTGAAACCCAAGCCCATACATGGTGGCGATAATAAAGGCAAAAGCAAAGACGGGGTTTGGCATGGTGCTTGTCATTCAATTATCAAATGGTAGAATCTTATGTTAGTGTAGCATATAGCATGCGTCCAGACACATCTCCGCGGCCCCGACCATGAACGAAATTGACCTTGAAATATTGATTCCTGCATCACCGGAATTTATTTGGCGTTTCCTTGGGGACTTGGCTGCCATACCGCAATGGCAGGAAGAGGTGGTATCGGTATCGTTTCTTTCCACACAGCGAGAGGGACCTGGGACACGCTGGCGTCAATCGACTGTAAAGGGCAGCGATGTCGTCGTAGAAATCAGCGCCTGGTACGATAGGCTGGGTTATGAATATCGTATTGTCGACGGGTCGACTCACAAGGAGAACCAGGGGCGGGTCCGCTTGCAAGAAGTTACCGATGGCACCCTCGTACGCTGGACCTTTCAATACGAGCCGCGCGGCGTGCTGGGCGGCATTCGCAACGCGATGCGCCTCAAACGGAGCGCCACAAACCAAATACAAGACAGCCTGAGAAATCTGCATCAGCTGATCATGCAGGAATCGGGCGGCATATCTACCCACGAAGCCAGAGCCAGCATGCAAGAAGCGCCCGATGTAAACGAGCGCTTGAGTTATCAGCCTCGTCACCCGTCAGCCTTTCACGAAGTTGCAGACGATGCCCCGAATGATGACACATCTCTTTCAGAACATCTGCCGCTTTCCTGGAGCTTGGAGCTGGAATCCGAAGACATCCCGCCTGTCGCTGATACCGATACTGAGCCGAATCTCGTGGTATTGGGCAATGGCGACGAACTGAATTCCGAGGCTGAGCCGACGCCCAAGCTGGACGATACCAGACCGCTGGAAGTTGCAACATTGTTGGCAGAAATTCCCCCGCCAGAACCCGCGGCGGAATCCATTATAGCTGAGCCGACGGCGCGAGAACCCGCCGGCGATCCACATCCACAGCCATCGCTTTCAACTGCCGATTCGAAGCCAGCAGACGACTCGTCAAAGCTCAGCGTTTTCGAAATCTTTGGCTTGCAGAAGCCTAGCGAAGCGATAGCACGGGCGGATAAGGCCGGCGAACCTGCCAGTGAGCGCGCGGCAATTCGTTCAGGCGATAGGCAGCCAGCCTCGGTGGCTGAATGGCAGCCGGGCGCGCCTATAAACGCGGGGCGGGCAGAAGAGCCTGCGGCTGGCAAGGCAACGATCTGCGGCTGGCGGCGCAGCGCGCGGCGGAAGAAAGTGCTGATTCGGTCGCATACTTGATTGCCGATTTCCGCGCCGACGCCGTTTCAGCCGAGTTAGAATAAAAAAGCCCGTGCCAGACGGGCTTTGGTTAAGCGGTTATTCTGGGTGGATGAAGGGACTCGAACCCTCAACCACCTGGACCACAACCAGGTGCTCTGCCGTTGAGCTACATCCACCATGATCAGCCTATAAAGTATCATATATTTTCGGGCAATTCTAGCCTTTGATCTTGCGCGTCGCGAATTGTATCTGCTGATTTGGTCAACAGCAGCAATTGCGCGCTGCTCCCGTCAACTGTCAGCGTATGAGACTCGGCCGACATGCCCTGCGCCTGGAAGATGAGATGAAGCTCCGCCTCAGAAGATTCTCGGTAGGCTTGCCCAGCCAGACGGTAAAGAATGCGGATGAGCCGCGCGCTCCAGCCGCTGGTCAGCAAGCCCGAAAGCACGATGACAGCCGGCGCCTCCCGTTGCAAGACGCGCTGGATCTCAGTCAAGGTCAGAGCGTCAACAATGAATGCGGTTGGAAAGGTGCAGACGATGCCGGCGATAGAAGCGGAACGAATAGGCAGGCGACCCGCTTCGCCCCGCAGAAGTGGCGCGCTCAGCCCAGCTTGCGCCAATTTTCTCTGCGCGATACGTCCCATGCTGGCTGATAGATCCAGCGCGATGGCACGGTATCCAGACGCGGCCAGATCGAGCTGCAAGTCGCCAGTGCCTTGCGCCAATTCAAGGACGATGCCAGCCTCAGGCGGTGGCAAATAAGGAATGACGCTCCGCTGCCAGCTTCGCCAGCGCCCAAGCGATACCAACTGGCTGACAAGGTCATAGCTAAAGGCGCACTCGTTGTAGAGCAGCCGAAATCCGAAGCGCCGAAATCGATTCAGCATTGCTTAAGGGCTTTAATGATGCGCCCGGGCGCGTCGGTGATGATGGCATTGACGCCAAGCCCTTTTAACTGTAGCGCCCGCTCCACTTCGTTGACTGTCCAGACATTGACATAATAGCCCTGTGCCCGAGCCCAATTCATGTAATCTTCATCAACCATGTCATGACGTGGATGACGCGCCTGATGCCAGAGCTGCTTCAACGGGAGATAATGCGAGGCGGGCATATCGGGCTGATAGAGAAAGCCCATCATCAGCGTGGGCAGCATTCCCCTCAGGCGATTCAGAACCACTGGGTCGAAGCAGGAGATGATGATGCGCTCGCGCATCTTATGCCGTCTTATACAGTCGGCGAGCTTTTTCTCCAGGCGGTCCAGCAAATCGCGCGGCGTCTTTATCTCCACATTAATGAGCATGTCTTTGCCGACAGCCTCAAAGACCTCGTCGAGGGTCGGGATTCGCTGGTCCCTAAAGCTATCGGCAAACCACGAGCCCGCGTCAAGTCGCTTCAACGCCGGCAGCGTCAATTCGCCGACCTTGCCCCGCCCATCGGTGCTTGCGTCAACCCTGTCATCATGAATGACCACAAGTTGCCCATCGCGGGAAAGCTGGACATCAAGCTCAATGCCAGCTGCGCCTTGTTTATGAGCCAGCTCAAATGAGGCAATTGTATTCATAGGCGCCTGCGCCATGGCACCGCGGTGCCCGAAGACAAGGGTCTCGCCCGAGCTGAAGGCTTCGTTAATGGTGGGGAAGCGCATGGCTGGTCTTAAGTGATCACGGTCTATATTCGGACCTGCAAGTCATCGCCGTCGACGCGCGCTTCAAACCAGGGCACATCAATCTCCGCCGGGCTGCGCGTCGCTTTGCCATCGCGCAGGTCAAAGCGGCCGCCATGCCTTGGGCACTCGATTTCGGCGCCCACGATTTTGCTAGGGCGGTCTTGACGATCAAAAGCCAGCGCATTGCCATCATGCGTGCACAAGTCTTCGATGGCGTAATACTTGCCACCGACATTAAAGACGGCAATCCAGCGGTTCTTGACGCCGAAGACTTCGCGCTCGCCCGGCGGCAATTCACTGGCAGAACAGAGGGTCACCCAGCTACTCATCGCTCATTCTCGATCAGCTGCCACTGATTGAGGCCCTCAGCCCCATAAGCGCCAATGACCAGCACCTTTAGCGGCAGCAGTGCGCATTTTACCCGATTGATGCTCAAGCGGAGCCCGATGTTGTCCAAGAGCTGCTGCTTGTTGATTTTGCTCGCGTCGACCAGCTTCATCCCGATGAGTTCCTCGCCGAACATCGACGCCGACGCTTGGCTGATGGCGCAGCCTTCGCCTTCCCAGCCGATTCTAGTGATGCCGCCAACCTCATCCAGCCGCAGCGTCAAGCGCAGGTGATCGCCGCAAAGCGGGTTGGACTCTTCATGATCAAAATTGTTCGGCTCGAGCGAGCCCCAATTACGCGGATTGCGCGCATGGTCCAAGATAAGCTGGCGGTACATGTCTTCCATGATTGCCGTCCCTCGCAATGCCAAAAGCGCACCGACAAGATGCACTCTGAATTATATCGCGAATGGCAAGCGCGTCTAGCGCATTCAGGGAGGGGGCAGGGCAATCGCTTCCAATCTATTTTTCGCCATCGAGGGTCGCGTAGACACTGACCCGTCGGCACAGAGTTAGGCTTATGATGGCTATCCCTTAGCCGATGATCTTCGCTTCGATTTCCTCCATAAGCCGCTGACGAACGCGCTCGAAGGGGATGCGCAGCAGAAGCTCGTCGAAGAAGCCTTCGATGATCATCAGTTGCGCTTGGGGGCGTGATATGCCGCGGCTCATCAGATAGTAGATAGGCTCTGCTTCGAGCGTGCCAAAGGTCGCCGCGTGAGAGCAAGCGACGTCATCCGCCTCAATCTCCAAGCCCGGGATGCTATCCATGCGTGCCTCGTCGCTGAGCAGCAAGTTTCGACAGACTTGATAGCCGTCAATGCGCTGCATCTGCGGCAAGGATTTGATCATGCCTTGCCAGAGCGTCCGCGCCTCATCGCGGGCCGCGCCTTTGAAGAGCAGGTCGGTAAAGGTCAGCGGCGCGTTGTGATTCTGCTGCGTATCAAGGTCAAAGAATTGATCATGATCGGCGAAGAAAAACCCGCTCACGCGCGCGTTGGCGCCGGTCCCCACCGCATCCACCTCGATGAAGGCTTTGGTAAGCCGGCTGCCCATCACCCCATTGACCCAGTCCAAGTGGCCGTCTCGTCCTACGATGCCGCGCTGATGACTGAATTCAAAGGTCTCGCGATTCCAGTCTTGCAGCGAGACATAACGCAAGTTGCTATTATCGCCGACGATAAGCTCTGTTGCGCCGATATAAGCCGATTGTTTAGCTGTCTCGGTGGAAGCGTATTCGACTTGCATGGTCGCCTGGGCGTTTTCTTCTAGGACAACCAGCACGTGCGCCATCGACGCCCCCGCCCGGCTGTTGTAGCAGACCACATGCAGCGGCAATTCCGCAATCGTGCCTCGCGGCACATAAACGAAGACGCCATTATCCCAGAGCGCAGCATTCAAAGCGGCGAATTTGCCGTCGGTGGCTTTTACCGCGCGCGTCATCAAATGCGCTTCAACTAGGGATTGATGCTCGCGGACCGCTGCCCGCAAATCGGTGAATATCACCCCTTGGCTGTCCAGCGCGCCGGCAAGCTCCGATCGGACCACTTGACCATCAACGATGACCAGCAGCCCCCCCTGCTCGTCGCCGGTGAGGGGCGCCAGGTTTTTGGCTGGCACGTCGGCGGAGGCCGCGCCATTCGACTGATTCAGGCGCGCGGCTTCATCCCAACGGATATGACGATAATCGGTCCGCCGCCATTCTTCCTCCAGATAGGGCATGGGCGTATTCTGATATATCTCCCAAGCCTCGAGGCGCCGCCGCCGCAGCCATGGGGGCTCATCATGCGCGTCGATTAGAGCCTGCACATCAGCCAAGGTGTAGCCCGGCGCTTGCGGAAGCGCCGATCGCCTGCGTATTACTGCCACGTGTGTTCTCCTTAGTACCCTCAGATAGTAAGCGGGCGACGCCAATGGCCGCCCCTACAAGTTAGGAAGCGAGATGCGGGGAAAGGCAGCTAGCCGATTGAACCTTCCAACTGAATTTGAATGAGTCGGTTCAATTCCAGCGCGTATTCCATCGGCAATTCCTTAACCAGCGGCTCCAGGAAGCCGTTGACAATCATCGCGTTGGCTTCGTCTTCGCTAATGCCGCGGCTCATCAGATAGAAGAGCTGGTCTTCACCAACTTTGCTGACCGATGCCTCATGCCCCATCGTGACATCTCGAGCATCGATTTCGATAGTCGGATACGTATCGGAGCGGCTGTAATCATCCAGCAGCAGCGCATCACAGACGACATTGCTCTTGCTGTTGCGGGCTGCTTTATCGATTTTGAGCAAGCCGCGATAACTGGCGCGGCCGCCGTCCTTGCTAATTGATTTGCTGATGATCTGGCTGGTGGTATTTGGCGCCAAATGGGTGATCTTTGCGCCGGCGTCTTGATGCTGACCATCGCCAGCGAAGGCGATCGAAAGCACCTCGCCATGCGCCCCCTCGCCGCGCAGTATCACCGCTGGGTATTTCATCGTCAGGCGGCTGCCCAAGTTGCCATCCACCCATTCCATCGTCGCCCCTTCTTCGGCAATCGCGCGTTTCGTCACCAAGTTGTAGACATTGTTCGACCAGTTTTGAATCGTGGTATAGCGGCAGCGGCCACCCTTCTTGACGATGATTTCGACAACGGCGCTGTGCAGGCTATCCGAACTGTAAATCGGCGCGGTGCAGCCTTCGACATAATGCACGTAGGCGCCTTCATCGACGATGATTAGGGTCCGCTCGAACTGGCCCATGTTCTGCGTGTTGATGCGGAAGTAGGCTTGCAAAGGCATTTCCACCTGCACACCAGGCGGGACATAGATAAAGCTGCCGCCGGACCATACGGACGTGTTCAAGGCGGCGAATTTGTTGTCGTTCGATGGGATCACGGTGCCGAAATATTCCTTGATTACTTCCGGATACTCGCGCAAGGCCGAATCCATATCGAGGAAGATGACGCCCTGCTGTTCCAGATTTCCCTGGATCTTGTGATAAACCGATTCGCTGTCGTATTGCGCCGATACACCATGCAGGAATTTCTGCTCCGCTTCGGGGATGCCGAGCTTATCGAAGGTGTCTTTAATATCTTGGGGCACAGCGTCCCAGTCGCCTTCTGTCTGTTCTGTCGCCCGCACGTAGTAGTAGATATCGTCGTAGTCGATCTTGTTCAATTCGCCACCCCATTGCGGCGTCGGTTTATCCAAGAAGATATGATAGGCTTCAACTCGGCGATCGGTCATCCAGCCCGGTTCATCTTTCATCGCGCTGATCTGCCGCACAATATCTTCGTTGACGCCCTTCTGGCTCTTGAAGTTGTACTCGACATCGGCATCGTGAAAGCCATATTTCTCGGCGTAACTTAAGCCGACATCCTTCAGCGCTTCCTCTTCGAGCGTGAGCTGTTTTTCGCTTTGTACTACTTCAACCATGTCTGTGTCCCCCGGGAACCGGCTAATTTCTGCGTCCAATGGTCAAGCGAGGCGGCGGCAAGTTGCGCTTAGGTCTAAACCTATCACTGCAAGCTGAGTTGCTATTCGCCACTTGATTAGACGCGTTTCCAAGCGCGACAGCCACTCGCCTTTCAATCTTCGCTTCGCTTCGTATTGTTGTCTGCTCGCTTTATGCTTGAGCCTGCGCCAGCGCTTCATGCCTTTCACGTATCCACTCATAGCCCTTGTCTTCCAGCTCAACCGCCAGCTCGGCGCCGCCGCTCTCGACAATTCGTCCGTCGTAAAGCACGTGCACATAATCTGGCTTGATGTAATTCAGCATCCGCTGGTAATGCGTAATTACGAGCGCGCCCATGTTGGGTCCAGTCAAAGCGTTGACGCCATCAGCGACGATGCGCAGCGCGTCAATGTCTAAGCCGGAATCGGTCTCGTCGAGAACGGCGATCTCCGGCTCCAGCACCGCCATCTGCAAGACTTCGGCTCGTTTCTTCTCGCCGCCGCTAAAGCCTTCGTTGAGGTAGCGTCCCGCAAAACTGTGATCAATTTGCAGCTGCGTCATTTTCGCGCGCATCAGCCGCGCAAACTTGGGAATCGGCATGCCTTTGCTTTCTGGGTCTTCTGCCTTCATGCGCGCGTTGATGGCATGGCGCAGGAAATTGCCCAGCGTGACGCCGGGGATCGCCACCGGATATTGAAATGCCAGAAACAGCCCAGCGCGGCTTCGCTCGTCCGGCTCTAGCTCTAGCAAGTTCTCACCATCAAGCAGCACTTCGCCCTCATGCACTTCATAGGCTGGGTTGCCCATCAAGACATTGGCGAGCGTGCTTTTGCCCGAGCCATTTGGTCCCATCAGCGCGTGCACTTCGCCTTTCTTAACGGTCAAGTCCAAACCGCGCAGAATCAATTCATCATCGCCAGCCACACTCGCGTGCAGATTCCGAATCTCCAATGTTGCGACCATTCGCGGCAACTCTCCTATCTTATCGATTTAATGTTGGTTAAATTTACTTTGTAACCAACTCGAATTCAGCGGAAGTATATCAGCGCGCCTTTGCATTGTCAACCGCCGCAAACGGGGGAAGCGCAGCGGAACAGCCGGCAAAGAGAATAAGGCGCTACACTGAGTACAGCATAGCGCTCAAACAATAGAATCCCGTCAGAATCCCCGGCGAGCGCGCAAATTGACAGCGATACAAGGCTGTACTATGCTTGTGGCATTGCCTCAATTGGGGTTGGCAAGCGCGGACGAGGCGGCTGGCGCTGGCGCTTCAAAGCAGGGACGCGCAGACCGATCTACAGAATGATCGATAGTCCAAAGGACAATGACATGGATAAGAAAGAAGCGGGCTTGTACGAAGCCATGCGGGCGGTGATCGACCCTGAAATTGGCATGAACATCATTGAGCTGGGTTTGGTGCGCGGCGTAGAAATCGGCGAAGACCAGGCGCATGTGAACATGATCATGACCACACCATTCTGCCCTTACGCGCCGCAGCTTCTCGAGCAGACGCGCCGCACAGCGCAGGATTACCTGGGCTTGCCGACGACCATCGAGATGGGCATGGAAATGTGGGACCCTAGCATGATGGAAGAGGGCGCCGCCAGCGATTGGGGGCTCTTCTAGCGGACCCCCGCCCTGATGCTAGGGGCGATGTCGGCTGATCCAATCGCGCGGGTCGATATAATTTTTCACCAGCAAATCGTAGTTAAGCTTGGGCCAGTTCCCGGGGCGGGTCTCAAGAATTGTTGTCGCGCTCAAGTCAAAATGTAGATGTGGCACATAACGGCCGAAGGCATCGCTGATCTCGCAGATGCGCTGCCCGCGAGCCACGCGATCGCCGACTGTGACTCGCATATTCTGCACATGGGCATAGCGACTGTAAATGACCTGCCCCGATGGCTCATAAAGCGGGTCATGGCGTATGACAACTAAATTGCCCCATTTGCCCAGCCGAGCGGCAAAGGTCACGATACCGCTGGCGCAAGCGTAACAAGCCATGCCTTTGTCTTCGTACGGGCGGCCGAAATTCAAGTCGGCGCCAGTGTGATAGGCTTCGCTCGGCGTGCCGATGAAGTAGAGCTTGCCGAAGGGCGTCGCGTCCAGCCAACCCTTGGGCCATACGCGCTCGCCCTTGCGCTGGGTGCTGGTGCCGACTGGCGAATCATAGCCGTCCGCCACCTTGACGCCGCCTATCTCAGTTGGGCGCGGCTTCTTATTTGGATCCGGGGCTGGTGAATAGCCAGGCGGCGTCGTGACAATGCGGCGGAAGCGGACCGCGTCGAAGGCGATCTTCTTGTCGGCTTCACCGGTAACGTCATTGAGGAAGACGCGCCCGGCATTCTCCATATTCTTGTCCAAGTCAAATATGCCAAGCGCGACCCAGCTGTTGCGGCGCCGATGCTGGTTGATATCCAGGACGACTTCCGTCCTGGTACCGACGATGCCGTGCACTTTGTAACGGGCGCGCGTCGTTGTCGCATTGCGATTGGGAATAAAGACAGCGATTTCGTACAAGCCGCTCTGCGGGAGATCCTCCCGCCATTCCGCCCATACCTTGCTAGTCCGCTCCTCGGTGGGCACGTACAGATAATCCCAACCCCAGGTATTCTGCCGCGCGCTGAATTCGGGCTTGCCGGTGTAGGTTCCGCTGCGAAAGCCGGACTTGGTCGGCAGAATTATCACTTCATCAGCGAAATTCTCGAGGGTTTCAGGCGCTTCGTCGGCGGGCGAGCTCGTCAATTCGATCGCCCGATTCACGCCAGCCCATTGGGAGATTACGCCATTGCGCCACCAACTCAGCCCCTTTGCACCATGGACCTGGGTGGACAAGGTATGCGCCTCCCGCTGTTCCGACGCGGGCGCGCTGCCTTGCAAGACTGGTATGATCGGTTTGTTGAATCCCCCCCAGACAGACCAGACCGATGCGAGCGCTTCTTCAGGCGTCTTTCGGAATGTATTCCAGTATGTCTGCGGGTGAATGCTATCGATGAAGGGACTCCATTCGCCGGGGAACACCGTGTGATAATGCTGCCGACGCGGGTCAACACTCATGCCGATGTGGAAGCGAGTCCCTAAGCCACGGCGCAATTCCAGCATAAAGGGACGCACCGCTTCGGCGCCGCCTTGCCAATAATCTGAGTAGGGCTCAATATCTAAGATGAGCGAATGAACGCCGGGTCTTTTGCAAGCCTCAATGATAATGGCGGCTTCGGCTTTCACGTTCAGCCCCTTGGGCACGCACCATGCGTGGAACTCGAGGCTCGCGGAACGGCAAGCGCCGACCCATTGATCGACGCTGCGGGCGCCGCTTATCGCCATATCGCTGCTGTCGTACTCGCTCATCCATTTCAGGCCATTGGTGATTTTCACCCACACTTGATTGACACGCGGCGCTTTCGCCTTAATGTAATCCAGCGCTTCGCTAATCGTGTTCTGCGGGACGGCTGATCCCTTCCAATGCCAGACCGCCACTTTGCCATCATAAGGCGTTGGTTTCTGGCCCGACGGCGCCGCGCCAATCGCTTGGATGAATTTGATATAGCCGGCGTAAACCCAGCCCTTCAAGCCGCCCTTCTCCACCCAGATCCAGTTGCTGGCGGTTTTGGTCGCCGGATAATAGACAAGCAGGGCATTATCCAGAATATCGCCGACATCCTGATAATTGACGCCGGGACCGCTTCTGATATTGCTCAAAGCCGAGTGGGTGTTGGCAACGGCGACCACGCCGCGTCCTGCGTCAAGGGGTTTAGGTACAGCTGACGAGCTGGTCATTCGCTGCGCCTTATTCGCTCAGTTCAATGGCATACTAGTACAACTGTCGGGTTTAGGCAAAGCGAAAAGTCAATGGCTCCGGTATTGAAGCCGGCGGAAATTCAATTTCACCACAAAGATACGAAGGAGACAAAGAAAAGGACTATTTGGCGTAGGATTCATGGTGCCATCATTTTTCAAGGTTTGGCTGGGGCTAGACGACGAATTCACCATTGCGATAGAACAGCTCGCCAGCCACGCGAATTTCGCTGTCTTCCCGCATATCACAGATCATATCCCAATGCACCGCGCTTTTGTTTCGACTGCCAGTCTCGGGATAGCCCATGCCGATTGCCATGTGAACGGTGCCGCCGATCTTTTCGTCATAAAGAATCATGCCGGTAAAGCGATCGATGCCGAAGTTGGTACCGATGGCGAATTCCCCAAGATAGCGGGCGCCGGCGTCAGCCTCCAATTGGGCATGGAGCAAGTCTTCGTTCATCTCGGCGGAGGCTTCGCTCACCTTGCCATCGACGAATTTGAGTTCGATGCCGCTCACGGCGCGCCCGCCGACGATGGACGGATAGCTGAAGCGCACCCAGCCATTCACACTGTCTTCGACTGGACCGGTGAAGATCTCGCCGCTGGGCATATTGCGCTTGCCGTCGCTGTTTACAAAACTGCGTCCCGCGATACTCAATTCGAGGTCGATATTGGGTCCTTGCAGCTGGATGCGATCCTTACCGGTTAGATACTCCACTTTATGCTGCTGCATCTGGCTCAGCTTGCGCCACTCGGCTGCGGGATCCGCCGCATCGCAGAAGCAGGCGCGATAGACAAAATCTTCATAATCTTCAAAGCTCATATTGGCTTCTTGCGCGCTCGCTTGCGTCGGATAGAGCGCCCCTACCCAGCGAAACTCGCCGCGCGCAGCTCGCTCTAGGCGTGTCTGTAAGATTGGGCTTTGAGCCGCGCGCCAGGCTCTGATTCTGTCGGCACTGATATCACTCATGGCGCGGGTGTTTTCCGGCGCGCCAACGCGGATATAGACATCGCCTGCTTCGGTGTAGCGTTTTAGGCTGGGGTCGATCCAATTCATCTGCTCGGCGCTGGACCGCCGCAGAAAGTATCGCTGCATCTGTTCGTCGCTTATCAGCAAGCTAGGATGCCCGCCGGCATTGATGACAGCTTCGTAGACATCGCGCAAGATCGGCAGCGCGCCAAATTCGCCCAGGATGCCAACCCAATCGCCCGGCTGAACCTCGGTTGAATAATTGACAAGCAGTTCTGCCAGTTTTCGCCGCCGTTGATCGCTCATGCCCTGCCCTTATGCCATTTGCCCAGCTTATGCCAATTCCTTCGCCTTCGCCAGCGCGGCGTCGAAGTCGACTTCATTGCCGATAATCGGCACATACTCCGCATATTGTACGACATTGTGCCGATCGAGCACGAAAACTGCGCGCTGGCAAATCCGCCAGTCGGTGTCATGCACGCCGTAGTCATCGGCGAATTGCATATCACGCTGTGTTGAGAGCGTTTCTGTGTTGTCGATGCCTTCGCTGCCGCAGAATCTGCCCAAGGCAAAGGGCATATCAGCGCTAACTGTCAGCACGATTGTGTCATCAAGGCTGGCCGCCTCGGCGTTGAAGCGGCGTGTTTGCTCGGCGCAGACGCCGGTGTCGATTGAAGGAATCACGCTGATGACCTTGACCTTGCCCGCGTAATCCGCCAGAGACTTGCTGCTCAAGTCCGTGGCAATCAAGCTGAAATCGGGCGCCGCCGCGCCAACCGCCAGCATCTCATTCCGCACGTGATGTTCATTGTCGCCGACCATCAATCCCTTGCGCGCCATGTAAACTCTCCTTCTTGTCTCAAATGCTATTCTACGATTGAATCGATTAACGGTAGAATTATAAGGGCATAAGTTTCACTATCAAGATGATAAACTGATAGAAAGTCGGGACCAAGCGAAAAAGAAAGAAGTCGAATTATGAAAAAGCTACTTGTCCTTGCCGTGCTGGTCGTGATAGTTATCGCCGGGCTAGCCATCACCCAGCCATGGCTCTACTTCGTCAACCGCGAAGTGCAGGAAGCCTTTCCCGGGCTGACAGATGCGCAGCGTGAAGCAGTGGCCAACATGCCTGAGGATCAAAAACAAGCATTGCTAAAGATGGCGAATGAAACGCGCAAAATGATGGAAGACAGCGCTCTCGCGCTGATCGGCGAAGACCGGGCGGCGCCGGCTGCTGACGGGGCAATGCCGCCCGATATGCCGGCTGAACCGACTGTGCTCGCGGCTGGGTCATTTATTGATATTGACCCGATTCATGGCGCCGTGGGCAGCGCGACCATCTATCAACTGTCGGCTGAAAAGCGGGTCTTGCGCTTCGAAGATTTCCGCTCCAAGAACGGGCCGGACCTGCATGTCTACTTATCAACAGAGGCGCCGACTAGCACTTTTGCCGGCCTCGGCGCGGACGAAATCCACCTTGGCGCCTTGAAAGGCAATGTCGGCAACCAGAATTACGCGATTCCAGCCGATGTCGACCTGAGCCAGTATCGCAGCGTCGTCATCTATTGTGTGCCATTCCGGGTGGTATTCAGCACGGCGGAATTTGTCTAAGCCGCAATTGAGGGGCGAGCGTCCGTCCTTAGTCGAAATCGCGGAAGCGCCACTCACCATCGACCATCGTTCCCAAGACCTCAAGCTCGAGGATTGCTTCCGGCTCTACGTTATAGATATCGCGGTCCAGCACAATTAGATCGGCGAGAAATCCCGCCGACAGTTTGCCCAGGCGGTCCTCCATCCGCGCCGCGTAGGCTGGTCCTTGAGTGAAAGCGAGCAAGGTCTCATCCAAGTTGAGTTTCGCGGCGGGATGCCAGCCACCGGCCGGCTGCCCCGCTCGCTCGCGAGTTACCGCAGCGTGAATGCCGAGCAAGGGATCAAGCGGCTCCACCGGCGCATCCGACCCAAATGCCAAGCGCGCGCCATGCTCTAGCTGCAAGCGCGGATTGTAGGCGTAGGCAGTGCGCTCCCCCCAATAGCGGTCCGCCATTAGCATGTCGGATGTCGCGTGGATGGGCTGCATCGAGGCGATCACATCGAGAGCCGCCAACCGGCCCGCGTCTTGCGGGTGGATAATCTGAACGTGCTCAATGCGATGACGGCGCCTTGGCTTTGGCTGGCTCCGCGCCGCTTCTTCGCGCCGGACGCTTTCGAAAACATCAAGCGCGTCATGAACCGCTTTGTCGCCGATGGCATGGATGCTCGATGGCAAGCCGAATGCGCTGGCGCGGCTGACAAGCTCGATCATCTCTTCCTTGTCAACAACCGCCATACCCAGGTTGCCCGGCTCGCCTTGGTAAGGCTCAAACATCAGCGCGGTTTTGGGTCCCAGGGCGCCGTCGGCGAAGAGCTTGAGCGCGCCGATTCGGATCCAGTCATCGCCGAAGCCGCCGCGGATACCGGAATCCAGCGCTGCCTCAAGCCATGGCTGGTTGATCTGCTTCAGCGCACGCAATGAGAGTTGACCGCGCTCGCGCAGAATTTGCAGCGCCGCCAAGCAAGTCGGCTCGTCGAAATCATGAATCATGGTAATGCCACAGCGAAGCGCGCGATCTTGCGCATCGGTCATCATGTCGGCGAGTTCTTCGCCAGTCGGGCTTGGTATGCATTCGCTGACTAATTCCATCGCCGTCTCCAACAAAATGCCGGTGGCGGCGCCGTCAGCGTCGCGCAGGATTTGCCCCCCTTCAGGATCGGCGGTGCTGTTCTTGATGCCGGCTCGCTGCAAAGCGGCCGAATTGACCCAGGCGGCGTGCCCGCTCTTGGCGCTCAAGTAGACGGGATGCCCGGGAGCAACCGCGTCAAGATCGAATCGGGTCGGGAATGCGCGGTTCTGCCACCGGTCCTGCGCCCAGCCCTGCCCCTCTACCCATGTACCCGCCGATATCTCGCGGACGCGCTCTCGGACCCGTTCAAGCGCGATCCCCTTATTCGCAACTTCAAAGACATTAACCGACCGCAGCGCCCGCGATTGCGCCTCCCAGTGCAGATGCGCGTCGGTGAAGCCGGGCAAAACGGTCTTGCCGTCAAGGTCGACTTCGTTCGTTGACGCATTTGCCAGCCGTCGGATTGCCTCATCGGCGCCCAGGGCAAGCACGCGGCCATAGCTGATAGCGAGCGCCGAAACTCGGGTCCGATTCTCGTCAAGCGTCACTATATTCCCGTTAAAGAGGATTGTATGAATCATCGCTAATCCTTATTCAATCGCTTCAGCTCTATGGCGATTTCCGCCGCGGTCGGCGCGCTATTGGGTCCCGCGCGCGTCACCGAGTAGGCGGCCAGCTTCCCTGCCATTTCGACTGCGCTGGCGACATCGCCACCGACCAGCGGCAGCGCGCCCAGCAAAGATGCCGCAAAGACATCGCCCGCGCCTGTCAAGTCCTGCGCTTTGACCGCAAGACTTTCGTAGCGCATTGATTCGCCTTGGTTGTAATAAGTGCCGCCATTGCGGCCATTGGTCACAACCACATGCGGGCAGAGCTGCCGAATTTCCTTAGTCAATTGCGGAAATTGATGCACATCTTCCTCGCTGTAGACGGCGATATCAATTAGCCGCAGCGCCGCTTCATCCAGCCAGGGTTGAAATTTAACCAAGCCACTTTCGTCCCAGCGCCGCATCATACCCTGCGCGGTGAGCATGATTGTCGCATCGGGGAAGCCACGCGCCATCTCCAGCGGATCGACTTCCCCCGCCAAAGGACCAAGATGGACAAAAGGCGCAGCCTTCCAGGCTTTCGGCACATCGTCGACCGAAATCGGAGTAGCGGTCGCCCGAACAAATTGCTGGCGACCCTGCTCGCTGTAGACATTTTCGTAGGTGAGGGATTGCTCGCTTGGCAGGACCACAAGCTCGCCATGGCGCCTCAGCTGGTTTAGCAGCGTCTCATCGGCGGCGGCGCTGGTCACGATGCCGACGCGGTGGCCCATGACAGTATAGGTTGGCGCGGCATAAGAGACCGTTCCGCCCAACATGCGCCCGCCGGGGATGAGGTCGACAGTCATGTGACCGATTAAGAGCAGATCTATTTCTGTCGTCAAGGAAAGCGCTCGGCAAAGCAAATTGAATGGCAAATTGTGGCAGGGGCTTCTCGCAAGACAGGTTCCCGCGGCTTTTATTCTGGAACGATGGTCACCTTCCGCGTGCGCCCCTCGCCGACGCTGCGCGTGCTCACGTCTTGCCGGCCACGCAGTGTTAGGTGAATGATGCGCCGTTCGTTAGCCTGCATCGGCTCAAGGGTGATGGTGCGCCCTTGCTGCACCGCTTGCTTTGCCATGCGCTGCGCCAAGCCACGCAGGCGGTTCGATCGGCCCGTTTTGTAACCCGCCACATCCACGATGACATTGGCGCGTCTTTCAAGCCGCCGGCTGCAAATCAAACGAACGATATGCTGCAAACAAGAGAGGGTTTCACCGCGGCGCCCGATCAAGCGGTTGATGCGTTTCCCGCTCACGTTCAGCATCCAGTGCGGCGCGTCGTCTTCATCTTCTTCGGCGCGATGCACGGTGACAGCGGCATCAACCCGCATGCGCTCAAGCAGCTCGAGCAGTACTTGCCGGCCAACGACGGCGTCTTCATCAAGCTCTTCGTCAGCGACTTCAGCCAAAGCGGGGCTTTCTGCTGGCTCGGTTTTTTCCGCTACTGGCTCAGCTTTGTCTTCGCGCAGCTCGCTCTTGCGCCGCCCGATCAAGACAATTCTGACACGCGCCTCACGCGCGCCAAAACCAAATAGACCGGTGTTGGGCTCTTCCAGCACCTCGATCATCACATCGTCGGGAGTCGCCTTTAATTCAGCCAAACCCTTGCTGATCGCCGCGTCGACAGAGTTGGCAGTTACTTCGATCATTTCCATGATTCAGGTCCTTTGTAGGTGATGAAGCCGTGGCAACCAGTCATTTCTTACGCGGTTTCTTCTTTCTGCGTTTTCGAGTTTTCTTGACCGGTTCGTCATCCTCGAGGACAATCTCCACGGGCGGGTCGTCGGTTTGCTTTTTCCTAAACAGCTTGTCCAAGACCTTACGCCCTTGGGGGCTGTATTGCACAATGCCGATCAGGTTGGATGTCACAAAATAAATCGACAAGCCCACCGAAAATGATAATGAGAAAAAGCCGAACATAATGGGCATGATCGTCGTCATGCTTTGCATCATCTGCGCCTGGCCCCCGCGCGGTTTATCGTCTTCATCATCATCGCTCTTGTCTGGCTTCTGTTTCGTGGTCGCCATTGTCAGCTTCTGCTGTGCCCAGGTTGTGATTAGCACCAACAGCGGGAGCAGCAGCGAATAATGAGGATTCTCGGTCGGTGCCAGCGTCAAATCCAGCTCGGGCAAGAAGTCGATGAGCTGCGGAATTGGCGACCACATTCTTTGCAGCGGAATAAGCGAATCCAAACCGGGGATGAGCAAGCGTTCGGACAAATCAACAAGTTGAAAGGGCGTGGCGGCCAGCGCGTAAAAGATTGCCTGATACAGCCCGATCAAGATAGGAAATTGAATCACCATCGGGAAGCAGCCACCTACCGGATTGACCTTGTTCTCCCGGTAGAGTTTCATCTGCGCCTGCGACATTTTTTCTTTGTCGTTCTTGTACTTTTCCTGCAGCTTTTTTAATTGCGGCTGAATCTGCTGCATTTTGCGCGAGGATTCTTGCTGCTTCGCCAAGAGCGGGTAAGTCAGAAAACGAATGATGACGGTCAATACAACGATCGCCAAAACGATATCCTGGTTCAAAGCTGCGTAAAGCCAGGCCAGTACGGTTACAAATGGATTGAGGATTAAGTCCCACATGCGCTCATGCCCCCGTCGACGGATTACCGTGGATAAACCCAGGCTTGACGCCCATCGACCTCAAAGGCGATCAGCAATCGGCCTTCGTCGACCGAAGAAACGATTATCAGGGGCACATCGATTTCCAAGCTTTCGCTCGGCTCTAGCAGCAGCATATCACCGAGCAATTCCGGGCGGTTGTCGATTTCCCGCGAGTTGATGAGGGCGCCGTCTCGCCGGTCGAGCCAGTAGACCCGTCCATCGCGGGATGCCACGATCACCCGGTCCCCATACACCAAGGGACCCGCCCGTATGCCCCGCTCCGCGATCTGGGCTGACCAAAGCGCTTGCAGGCGGTTCTCGCTATCAAGGGCGTGCACGTAGCCGCTCAGGTCAGTGAGGTAGATTATGCCCTGCTCGTCAATCGCCGGCGTACCCCAAACCCAATTCTCCGTGGCGTAAGTGCTTAGGATCTCGCCTTCAAGCGAGATCTCAAAGAAGCTCTTGTTAAAACTTCCGACATACAGGCGGCCATTCGCCAGCAACGGCGTTGAAGAGGCGCTGCCCCCCAAATCGGCTGACCACAATTTCTGGCCCGTGTTTCGGTCAAGGGCGTACAAGTGGTGATCAATCGAAGCGACAATGAGCATGTCGCCAGCCAAGAGAGGCGTCGCCCAGATGCCTTCTTCGGTATGGAACCGCCATAGTTCGCGATAATCCAACAATGAACGCGCGCTTAGCCCGCCATTTTGATAAGGCACATAGAGCTTGTCCTCGACGAGGAGGGCATTAGCAACAACTTTGTCATCAAGCTGGTATGTCCGCGTGACGTCAACCAGGACCGAATCCACTTTCAGCAGGCTGCCGTTGTTGGCGCCAACCATCATCGTGTCCTCATCCACCACCACCGGCAGGCTGTAGAATTGCGCGCCGCCAAAGTCTGAGCCGCGCAGGACCCAGCCACGAGGATTATTGTCATTATCCAGCAATGCCGTCCCGTTCAGCGGGTTGAGCAAGCGAATTGGCGCGCCGTTGGCCGGGTTTAAAATAGCGATGTCATTGTTGTAAGCCAGCGCGATGTTCTGCTCGCCGTTGATCGCGATTAAGCCGACCGAGGGCCAACTGACGCCCATGCGCGCGCCGACGCAGCCCGATAGCACTAGAGCGGCAAGCGTTATAAGCAGGCAAAGCCCAATGGGCGCAGGTCTGAATCTAAGCAACAATCACTCCTTTGGCGGGACCGGGTCGTAGCCGCCGGGGTGCAAGGGGTGGCAGCGCATGATCCGTCTTAGTCCCATCCATGTCCCCCGTACTGGACCATAAGCGTTTATGGCGTCGTAGGCATATGCCGAGCAAGTCGGCGTGAAGCGGCAGGCGCTGGGGAGCAAGGGCGAGATAAAGCGCTTGTAAGCCCTAAGTGAACTCAACATCGCCCACTTCAGCATCTCAGCAATTTCCCATCAGCCGAGCTTGCGCCAGCAACCCACTCACTATACGCTGCAAATCGCCAAATGGTTGCCGATTAATCTGGGACCGAGCCAGAACAACGACATCAAAGCCTTGACGCAGCTCATCATGCAGACACATCAAAATAGCCCGCAAGCGGCGCTTGCAGCGGTTGCGGACAACGGCATTCCCAAGCCGCTTCGATGTCACAATGCCATACCGGTTATGGGATATCGCGTTTTGGCAAAGACTTATCAAAATGGCGGGATGCCGGAAGACAATCCCCGATCGCCGAACGCGAGCGAAGTCGGCCGGCCGGCGCAGCCTCAATGCGGTTTTCATCAATTAACTGGCGTTCCAGTTTGTCTTCTTGACGTGGTTCGGCGTCACCGTAAGTTTGTGACGGCCACGCAGTCGGCGCGCCTTTAGCACCCGCCGCCCACCACGCGTGCTCATGCGTTTTCGGAAACCATGCACACGTTTACGACGGCGAACCTTCGGCTGCCAGGTTCGTTTGGTTGACATTGATCAGGCCTCTATCTAGTGTTGTCGAGTGCCACAAGCGGTAAGTATAGTGCAGCTGCAGGAGACGGTCAACCGCGGTTTGAACATAAGGCAGGGCAATCGCAGTAAATTATTTTTCGCCACAAAGATGCCGAGGGTGGGCTCGCCTAAGGCGCGATTGCCCTGTGTTTCGCCCAAGTAGCGCTTGACTGATTCCCCTAAGATACTGTAGGATTGCTGCGTCGTATAATCTTCTATCCTGCTGACAGTATCTTAGCGCCGACATCTCGGATAAAAAGAGCTATTTCTGGAGGTGCCTCGCCTTGCTCCCGGCACAACATTGGGCTAACAGTTTTTCAATCGGCGCAGAAGACATTGATGGCATCACCAACCTCTTGCTGGAGAAAGAAACGCCCCTCTCCGCTATACAACTCGCGACAGAGATCATCAGAAAGCGTGAAGCCAACTTGCGCCAGCAATTGCAAGACCAGTTTCATGGCGCCAAAATCTATCGTCCCGCCGACCGTTTTCAAGTTGGCGATCGGCTTACGTTCTCGCAGTTTGATTATGCCACCGCCAGCGTCGTCCGCTTGAGGACTGGGCAAAGCACCGATTTGACCCCGATCAAAATCGCCGCTGTCCGCTTCGACGATGAAAGCCGCCGCTGCGAGAATGGTCAGCGAGAATTCGTGGTCGAATATGAAGCCGAGCATCCGCTCAATGACCAGGACTTGAACCGCCACCCGAGCCTGGTAGACACCAACTACTCCATTGAAGATATTCTTGATGACCCCGGCACAAGCATTATCGAGCAAGTGAATGACGCCTTGGAGCGTAATCCCGATTTGGTGCGCATTGCCGGCACCTGGTTTGTGCGGGAGCTAATGGTAGATGTGGATATCGGTCATCTGCATTTGGCTGAAGCGGTGCTGGATATGCAGGGCGGCGGTCCCCTCGAGACTGAGCGGATTCTGCAAGAGATCGGCGGAATGGGGGACGCGCCGACGCCACTGCAGGTATTTTCGCTCAATTACGCCATGAACCAAGACAACCGTTTCGACGAGGTAGGGCCGGCGGGCCAAGTCCTTTGGCATCTGACGGGTTTGCTGCCGCGCATGGTGCGGCAGGTGCCAGCCATCCTGCAGTATCAGCCCATTGAGTATAACCGAGCTTTGCTGACCGGCGATATGCTGCAATTGGAGTATGACCTGGATGATGAGCACTCGCCGATTACGTCTCCGCCGCCGGAAGACGAAGTGATGCTGACCTTGACTTACCCGCACCGGCGCGTGGGAACACTGCCAATAAATTCCGAAACTCGGTACATCTTCCCCGATGCCAAAACCCCGCGCATTGCCATCACCATGGTGGATGCGGTTGACAAGCAAGAATTCCCCTGCTGGGTGGTGCACGAATTCAAATATGTGTTCGGCTTGGCGCCGATCTTCCAAAAGCATCATCTGCCGGTGGGCGCCTACGTCTACCTGAACCGCACCAAGGACGCCAGCCGAATCGAAATCGAATTCGATGACTACCGCCCGCGCACCGAATGGATCCCCCTGGTTAAGCGGACCAATGACGATCGGCTGCGCTTCCAAACCGCCAAACGCGCCATTGGCGCCGACTATGACGAACATATCATCGTTGGCGTCAGCAACCTGCCGGAGGTAGATAAGCTCGGCAAGGATATTCAAGTCAAGCAAGTTACCTTGACTGAGCTGCTGCGCAGTTTGGTCGCCGAGCTGAGCCGGCAGAATCCGCAAGGTACAGTGCATTCCAAAGTCTTGTACAGTACGCTGAACATCATGCGCCGTTGCCCGCCGGGTCCTATGTTTGCCACGCTCATTACAAATCCGGACTTTGACTACGTTGGCGGCAATTATTGGAAACCCAGCGTGTAGCCACAAGGACAGGCGAATGCCGCTCAATTATCTCATCAAACCAAGCGTCGAGACGAAATTCTACATCGATTATGAATGGTGGGAGCAGAGTCGCGATGATCTGCAGATCTACCTTTTGACGCATGTGGCGCCCGACCAGCAAAAGGCGCTGGAGCGGTCCGAACCTGGCGTTATGTATGATTATGTTGACCCATCGACGGGCGAAGTATTTCAGATGGATGCCCTCGGCTTGGCGATTCGCGAGTCGGCCAAACGGGATGACTTTATCACCGGGCATATTGGCTTGATAGACAGCGTGTTTCGCGCTTTGCTCGTCAATGGCAATGCCCCGCTCAATGCGCTTGAACTGGCGGCGCTCACCGGGCGCAATGCGTCGACTATCCTCAAAACGATCGGCGGCGTCCGCATTTACCGCGGCATACGCCCGCATCATCCCAATGACGGGCTGGGGGTTTAAACAGTGGCGCGGGTTATCAACACGAACAGCCCTGGCAAACGCCGCAAGGCTCACATGCGCACCAGCGCCGAGATTCTGCGTCATCTCAGCCAACAGCAGGAAGTCAATCAGCAGACGCAAGACATGGTCGCCATGCTGGTATACTGCTTGCGCGGCATCAATGAGACTGTCGAGGAGTCGATTCTCGCCTGGGAAAAGCGCGGCTACTGGAAAAAGGCTGACGACTTTCAGCAGAAGTGGTGGTGGTCGGCCAGGATGGCGAGCGCAATAGAAGCGCTATTGCGCAGCGGCGATTGGGACCGACTGCCTGAGACGATGATAAAGCTCTATCCGCACTTTGCCGAAATCCAGATCAACAAGCTGACGCGCAATCCAGCAGACTGGAGCGGCGCCCACAGCAAGCTCCTTGGCGGCGGCGAATAAGATTCCCCAGGCTGACAGCTTATAGGCAATATGCAGTGTCCTTTGTATACTATGTCCAAAGGTCGCGGCAATAGTTGGCTCCGTCACATTGGCGCAGCCTGCCAAAGACCTGAAGCGCAAGCGGGCTTAGAGATTCAGTTTCTGAATTGATGTCGGTGCCAACATCGTTCGAGAGAATGGCTGGCGGGGCTATGCGCGGTTGGAACTGAGACTTGATAATGGAATGCTGCAAAGCTACTGGCGGACCTCGCGATGAACATCACTCGTTCACAAGAACTGACAGTTGAAGAGATACGCAAATTGACACTTCCATTGAGCACGCACGTGCTCTCTGGCGAAGGCTTGCTGGACCGCCCCGTTTCCTGGACGACGGTCATCCACCCCGAAGATGACATTGCGTCGAAGTCGGTGCAGCAGCGCGAGCTCATCCTAATCGCGCCGGTCAGCAATCCACCAAAGGCACACAGCGACAGCGAACTTGTCAATTGGGCAAGCCGCGCCGGCGTATCAGCCGTTGTCTTCTGTGGTCCCGTCAGCACGACGGCGCTGGCTGAATCGAAGTCGCGCGCTTTGCCCATCATGGCATTGCCAGTCGATGCGCGAATTCGTGAAGTCGAGAAATCTATCATTAGCCTGCTGGTGAACCGAAAAGGAAAAATCGAAAGACGCGGTCCCCAAATCTATCGCCAGCTCACGCAGATCTCATCGCGCAACGAAGGCATGGACGGCCTGCTGGCGGCGATGGCGCGGCTGACGAAGAAGACGGTGATCGTGCACGATAAGCGGCTGCATCCCCTGTCGCACAAGCTGCAGCCGGAGTTCGCCGGCATCTGGGATGACATTGAGTTCTTCCTCAAGAAACAAGACAACTTGCCGGTCGAGCTGCATGATCGGCATCGCGTTGTCGAAGTTGATCCGCCGGTTCTGATGCAGGCACTGCCGGTATCGGGCGTGGCGAGGCTGGTCGCGCCGATTATTGCCACCAGCCTTGGGCGGGGCTACCTGTCAATCATTGGGCGCGAGAGCGATCTCGACGAGATTGACCAGCTCGTCTGCGAGCATGGCGCGGCCGCTTGCGCCTTGGAAATGGCAAAGCAGAAAGCGGTCAATGAAACAGAAAAGCGCCTGCGTGGCACCTTTCTCGATCGCTTATTGCTTGGTGATGTCAGCCAGCAGGAGGCGATCCGCCAAGGCGAGCGCTTCAACCACAAAATGACGCGGACCCATGTCGCCTTGGTGCTATCGTGGCGCGGCGAAAACCAGCCATCACTGCGGCGGCTGGAAACGATCGTCAATGCGGTCATCGCCCAGCAGCAGGCGGCGGCCCTAGTATGGATGCGAAGCCGAGAAGGCGAAGTGGTCGTCTTCCATGCCACCGACTTTGAGGATCCAATCGATCACAGCTTGTCGCTCTCAGACGCGTTTTGCCAGGAGATAAACCAACAGTATCCGCTTAATCGAGTCGCTATCGGCTTGGGCCAGGTCGCGCGCGCAGTCAATGTCTGGCGGTCTAGTTATAGCGATGCGGTGCAGGCGAAGGAATTGGCGGAGCGCCTGCAGACCGATATCCCGCTGTATATCGGCGACCTCGGCGTCTACCAGCTGATACTTAGCCTATCCGAACGAGAGAAGCTGGCTGATTTCTGTGACCTGACATTGGGCACGCTCACCGAGTATGACGCGCGGCAAAAGGCGGACCTGATTAAAACGCTGGAAGCCTACTTCAATTGTCATGGCAATTTATCTCAAACTGCCGAATCCTTAATTGTGCATCGCAATACTTTGCTCTATCGGATGAATCGCATCAACGAAATCGCCGGGATAGACCTCAGCCGCCCGGAGACGCGATTGGCGCTGCACCTTGCCCTGACGATTCGCCGACTCTTGTCCCACGGTTAACCGACGCTGGTACGCCAAATTTCGTAGCCGCCACTTGTGCCGGCGAAGAGCGCGCTGTAGACAAATGATAAGGGATATAGGGCAGTCTTTGTTCAAACTGCCTAGTCTGCTAGGCAATATATCCATAACATCTTGCAATGCCCCAAGTAACCTAAGGCAGGTAGAATTACTTAAAGATATTGAGTACTATCAGAATTGTCTTGCGCGAGCCTAGGATGTGATTGCTCTGTTTTAACACTCGCGACAAGCATTATTGCAGGGAACCGCTCAACTTATTGTTAGGCTGAGACATGTCTCGTTTACACCATTCGCCAAGCGACGATCCCTTCGCCGACCTTCACCCGATTGACCGAGCGCATCGAGACGCCTGCGCCTTGATCTGTTCCGTGCGCAAAGGCGGGCAGGCAACACATGGCAACGTCAAGCGGACGATTGAAGCCCTTACCCGCATGGGGCATCGAACGGGTTATGTCAATGGCGAAGGCGACGGCGTCGGCGTCATGACCGACATTCCACGACAACTGTGGACGAAATGGCTGGCGGAGGCTGGCTTGCGTTCTTCGCTGGCGACTGACCGCAACTTCTGGATCGCCCATGTGATGATACCAGCGCATGACCGGGCGCGCGCCAAATACATCGTCGATCAGATTTGCCGCCAAATCAGCGAAGATGGCTTGCACATTTTGCTGGACAGCGCGGGCCGCGTAAACCCGCAGGTGCTTGGGCCAAACGCCGAAGCAAACGAGCCTGTATTCTGGCAGATCGCCGGCATCAATGGCCAAGTTCCCTCGGAACAACTTGATCGCACGCTCTTCGAGCTGCAGGCGCAGTTAGAAAGCGAGCTGGAAGTTCACTTTCCATCCTTCTCGGCGCATAGTGTGGTCTACAAGGTACAAGGCACGATCGAAATCCTGCGCCGCTATTACCCCGAACTTCGCGACCCCGATTACGCATCGTCCATCACCATGGGGCATGCGCGGTACAGCACCAACACCAATCCGATATTCGAGCGCGCCCAGCCCTTTAATCTCATCGAGCACAATGGCGAGTTCAATACCATATCACGCTTCCGGCTGGAATCCGAAATGCTTGATATCCCGATGGTGGATAATGGGTCCGATTCCCAGGATGTCGACCGGACGATTTACGCCCTGTGCATGCGTCACGGCTTGGATTTAATTGAGGCGATGGAGCATATCTTCCCGCCCTTCGAGCATGACTTGATTCAAACATCGCCCGAGATACACGACATGTACGCCGAGCTGCGCCAGGCATTTGGACCCTTTGCCCAGGGACCGGCCGCCGTAGTCGCGCGCTTGGGCAATCAGGCGGTATTCAGCGTCGATGCCTTGGGCTTGCGCCCGCTCTGGTACGGCGAAACGGAAAAGGAATACTTTGTCACGTCCGAGCGCGGCGTATACGCCCTAGACTCGATGTCGGCCAGCCCAAAGCCGATGGCGCCCGGCGAGAAAATCGCGATGAAAGTGAACGCGGGGCAGTCGATCCAAGTGATGGACTATCCGGCGATTCAGCAATATGTCTACAGCAAGTATCGCGATCGCCAGCCCGGCGGATTGGCGCAAGGCAGCATTTGGCAATCGGGCGCGGCTGAGGCAGCGCCGTCGCCGCCGACGCACTTCCCTATCTCGCCTTGGTCTAATGGCGGCGGGCAATTGCAAGCGCAGGCGGCGCCGGTGGCTGTTCTGGAGCGCAGCGCCGAAATAGAGAAAACCGCGACCGCCCTGCCCTGGGCCGATGCGCGGGTCAAGGTCAACGCGGCGGTCATGGCTGGCTTTGGCTGGGAACGTTATCACGTAGAAATCGTGAAGGCGCTTTCCGATAGCGGCAAAGAGCAGATCGGGTCGCTGGGCTGGGATGGTCCGCTGGCGGCGCTCAGCAATACGCGCGCAAATCTCGCCGATTACTTCAAAGAGACGATCGCCGTTGTTACGAACCCGTCGATCGATCGCGAACGTGAACAGGCGCAGTTTTCCTCGCAGGTCTTGTTAGGCTGCCGCCCCGAGATTGCGGCTGGGCGCGAAGAAGACGCCACCTTGATCCGGCTAGAGATCCCCATATTGATCGAAGCCATGCCCGAATTTGATGATGTCGAGCTCATCAGGGGCATCGCCGCCAAGCACGGCACGCTGCTCATCGAAGACCTGGCAAATGTATTTCAGGACAAGGTCGCCTTCTTTTCGATGGGCTGCCCGCTGGATACACCGGTCGAGCTGGCGGTGGAGTCGCTGCAGAAACGGGTTGTGGAGGCGGTGCGGCGCGGCGCCCAGTGCGTCATCCTGGACGACAGCAGCATCGCAGCGGGCGAGGAGCTGTATATTGACCCGCTAATGGCGACGGCCGCGGTGGACAAGGCGCTGCGGCTGGCTGATGTCACGCCGAACCTACGCCGCCGCGCGGGCTTGGTCGTGCGCACTGGCGCCTTGCGTGACCTGCATGACCTGGCAATTTGCCTGAGCCTAGGCGCAAATGCCATCCTCCCCTACGCGATGTATGCGGTGGCGCTGGGAACAGCCCCGCGCGGCAGCAGGAAACCGCTGATCGCCAACCAGGTCGAAAAGGCAATGAACAATGCATTGACCGCAATCCAGGCTGGTTTGCAGAAAATCACATCGACTGTCGGCTGCCACGAGCTGCGCGGCTACGGTCATAGCTTTAGTTCAATCGGCCTATCGCGAAAAATAGCCGACTTGCTCGGTACGCCAAACTACTTTGGCTCTACCGGGCGTGGTCTCACCTGGACTTCTGTCTATGATGACGCGGAAGAACGCGCGCAGGAATTCCGCGGCGAAGTGCGCGCCCGTTTGAAAAACCCCGAGCGCTTCTACCCCAAGATGTGGAAGAAGGCGGAGGCAGTCGCCCATCATGAACTGGAATTCGACGAGTACACCGAAACGCTGCTGCAATTGGAAGATAAGATGCCGGTGTCTTTGCGGCATGTTCTGGGCCTCAAAGAGAGCAGCGCGCCGGTAGCGCCGGACGAGGTGGAAATCAGCATCAAGGGCTATGACATGCCGGTTCTTATCAGCGCGATGTCCTTTGGCTCGCAAGGGGAATTGGCTTATCGCTCTTATGCTGAGGCGGCGCACCTGCTCAATATCATCTGCATGAACGGCGAAGGCGGAGAGATTCACGATCTGCTGGGCAAGCACCCGCGCAATCGCGGGCAGCAAGTCGCCTCGGGGCGCTTCGGCGTCAATATCGCCTTTCTCAATGCGGCCGATTATATTGAAATCAAGATTGGGCAAGGCGCCAAGCCCGGTGAAGGCGGTCACCTCCCTGGTTACAAAGTGACTGAACAGATCGCCGCGGTGCGCAGCACCACTCCGGGAATCGGCTTGATTTCTCCTAGCAACAATCACGATTTGTATTCCATTGAAGATCTCGCTCAATTGATCGACGAGCTGAAGACCGCCAACCCACATGCCAAAGTGTCGGTCAAGCTGCCAGTTGTCCCGGGCATCGGCATCATCGCGGTTGGAGTCGCTAAAGCGGGCGCCGATATCATCACAATTACGGGTTACACCGGCGGCACTGGCGCCGCTCGCGCTCATGCCTTGCGGCATGTGGGCTTGCCGGCCGAGATTGGCGTTTGGCTGGCGCATCGTCATTTGGTCGAAAGCGGCTTGAGAGATGAGGTCGAGCTGTGGGTCGATGGCGGCATGAAGAGCGGCCGCGATGTAATCAAGATGGTCTGCCTGGGCGCCAACCGGGTCGGCTTCGCAACCTTGGCGATGGTAGCGCTCGGCTGCACGATCTGCCGCGGCTGCCAAGACGGCACCTGCCATGTCGGCATTACGACGCATGTCAAGACGGTAGAAGAGGCAGACAAGCGGGACTTCAAAGCGTTTCGCCCCTTCGAGGAGCGCGGCTCGCCACAGACCATCGTCACCATGTTTGACGCGCTGGCTGATGACATTCGCAAGTGGGCCGGCAAGATGGGCGTCAGCAACTTGCAGGATATTGTCGGGCGCGCTGACCTGCTCTATCAGCGCTCGCATCATGACCGCATTGACCTGAGCCATCTATTGCACCCCGTTCCAAGAGCGCAGCGGACCCCGGCTCAACCGGGGGGGCGCCGAATCTCACGCCCGCGGAATACGGTCAGCCGGCAGATAACCGATATCGTCACCGAGTATGTCGCCAAGGGCGAATACGAGTTGACCTATGACGATGAGCAGGTCATGGCGATGGATCGCGCCTTGGGCACGCACCTAGCCGGCGCTATCAAACGGCAGGCAATACCACAAGCCAACCGCATTCGCGCCATCAATCTGTCATTCAGCAACTCGGCGATTCCCGGCAATGGCTTGGCTGCTTTTATCGATGATCCGGTAAATGTACTGGTGGAGGGGGGCGCGCAAGATGGCGTCGGCAAGTGCGCGGCTGGCAGCAAAGTCTCGATACTGAAGGGGCTCAATCATAATGGCCGCCGGCTTGACGGCTCTGTTGGCAAGAGCTTCGCTTATGGCGCGCAAGGCGGTCTCTTCATCGTGCAGGGCGATGCCGATACACGGGCTTGCATCAGGATGAGTGGCGCTGACGTGGTCTTTGGCGGCGAAATCGACGAACCGCTGAACGATAACTTAGGCGGGCTGGGCGCGCGAGCCAATTTGAAGGGATACGCCTTTGAATACATGACATCCGGGCGGGCGGTCGTATTGGGCGATCCCGGTCCCTGGATCTGCGCTGGCATGACTGGCGGCGTCATCTATCAACGCATTCAGCCGACGATGGGCCTCACCGTTGACGCAATCCGTCATCGTATCGCAGCCGGCTCGACAGTGGAAATTCAGCCGCTTGACGACGAGGGGCAGCAAGACCTGCGCGAACTCTTGAATGAATATATCCGAACGCTGGAAGAGAACCACCAGTCTCAAGCCGCGGTGCCGCTTTACCCGCTGCTGAAACGGCCCAGCGAGCACTTCGTCAAGATCGCGCCGCCGGTGGCGCGCAAGATCGTCAGCGACAGCTAAGCCAATATAAAGAGCGGCCACAAATTCATGTGCCGCTCTCTCGTATCTCGCTCTCGTTCGCCCGTCCCTGAGCTTACACGGCGACTTTCTCGCCCGGTATCGTTGCCAGAACGCGCCGCGTCTTCAGCGCCAGATGCAATATCAGTCGATTGTCCGAATCGTCCAAATCAAATTCGGTCAAATCGGCGATTCTTTCCAGCCGGTAGACCAAGGTGTTGCGGTGCACATCCAGCTCTTGCGCGGCCTTCGCCAAGTTTCCATTGGCGGCGAAGAACCCGCTTAAAGTGCGAACCAGTTCGCTTTGCTTTCGCTTATCATGCTCGATTATGGGACCAAGCGCATCAAAGCAGAAACGTTGCAAATGCTCCAGATTGCGTTCCTTGAGCGCCAGCAGCAACTGATACAGTTTGAGATCGCCGTAGAATGTGCTCGTGTCGTGATCGTTTAATTCGTAGGCGATGCCGACCGCGTCCTTCGCCTCTCGATAGGCATCGCGCAGGTTAGACAAACCGTTAGCGGGGCGGCTGATTCCGGCTGACACGGGTCGATCGGGCATACGAACAGCCAACTGCGCTCGTACTGCCTCAATTGAAGAGCGCGCGCGAGCCAAGACCACCGCATCGTCTTCATCAAGCGGATAAAGCGCGACGATAACATCAACATACTGCCCAACCGCGCCCTTAATCCCGCGCCGCGTCATATCATCCCGCACCAAAGAGACCAGGGATTCCAATGGCGCAGATCGCCCAGCAGCGTCCAAGGACCGATACACAGCCACTACAAAGCGAGAATCCGGCTGAAAACCAGCCCGTTGGGCGCGCGTCTGCAATAGATCATCGTCGGCGGGCGTGCCGCTAAGCCACATTTGAATCCAGTCGCCACGAGTCTGTTCAACCGCCGATGCGATGGCGCGGTTCTTCGCCATCTCTATCGCGCATACATCGGCGCCATAGGTCAAGACCAGGCGATCAAATTCGGTTAAATCGTCGCTGCTATCAACCGCGGACAGGTAACCAGCCACGCGTTTTTCCACCTTGAGCACGGTGGTATAGCCTAGGGGGCTCACGCTGACGGCACCAAGCATGGACGGCGCTTCGCTGGCAAGCCACTGCTGAAAATCATCATGACCAGCGGGCGCTGCGCCACCGCGCCCATTGAGGCCACGCCGACCAATATACGGCAAAGTCTGCGAGATTAAATTGCCAGCCTCATCATGAATGGCGATTGGCTTGCCAGTGGAGCGCGACATAACTTGCAGCAAGCTGCTCAGATCGCGGTTCTCAGCCGCCAGCCGCGTCAACTGGCGCTGTATCTCGATCGCGCGCTCGCTGAGCCGGGCAGAATGGTTCAAAATCAAGGAGTTCACCGCCCGCTCGACGGTGGTCAGGCTGGTATCTTCCGGGACGGAAAGCAAGGCAAGACCACAGGCATTGGCTGCTTCGACCGCATCCTGCCCCACTGAACCAGTGGCCAATACGCCGCTGACGCCGAAATCAGCCAATTGGCGCAAGACCTTTGACAGCGTCAATCGACTGTCAAAGCTGCGCAAGACATCCATCGATACGAGCGCCAGCTCGCCGCCGTAGATATCGGGAAAGGCTGGCGGCTGCGCTCTTATCGTCACCGACCAATTCACCTCGGTATCGGCGTCGCCGGCAACGATGCTCGCGCCTAATGGCAATGAGTAACGAAGCAGGGATTTAATCGAGGCTGCGTTCTTATCTGACATGACCAGATTCCAGTCTGATTCTTTGGTAAGCCTGCGCTAAAATGATGGCGCAATCTTCAAAAGTGACGCAGGAATCAAGACTTTTTGTATATTATTGCTAATAATAATAGAAGGTGCATACAAAATAACAGGGCGAGTTTTAAGTTTTCGCTCGCCCTGCTGTTCTCCTTGGTGAAACTCTACAAATTACCGCCGTCGCTTTATACCGAGCCGTAGGCTCTCGCCTTTGACTGAGAACGTTTCCTGCGCAAAATCATCCGGAATCCTGCCCGGGCGCAGGTCATCAGCCAAAGTTTCGGCGGAGATGTAAGCACCGAAAAGCTGAAAGACGGCGTCGATGGTATCCGAGGCGCCGAAGTAAACGATATGGATGCGGTCATCCAGCGCGAAATCGGCCTGCCGGCGCAGGTTCTGAATGCGGCGGACGAGCTCGCGAGCCATGCCTTCCTGCAGCAGGTCGGCTGTGATGCGCGTATCTAGCGCAAGGACATAACCGCCGTCTTCCACCGCGCCTGCTGGCGCCTGCGCGCTCACCTTGACCTCACATTCGTGGTTGAGGATTTCGAAGTTCGCCCCATTCAGCTCGAGCATGATGTCGGCGCCGGCCAGCAATTTCTCCGCAAATGGGCGCAGGAATTCTTGCTCGCCATCGCGCAAGGCGGACTGAATCGCTTTGAAGTCCTTGCCGAATTTGCGCCCGAGGAACCGTGGCAGCGGGTTGAGGTAGTAGATCGTTGTGGCTTCAAATGCGCTCGCCTGGTCGGCGCCCATGACGCTTAGCGATTTGATATTCAGTTGCCCCTTGATTAGGGCGGCATATCGCTCTACCACAGGCGCTTCGGCCAGGTCGCGCAAGGCAAACTGCGCACCCGCCAGCGGTTGACGTACACCAATCTGCGCTTCGTTGCGGGCGGCGAGCCCCAGGCGAACCAGGCGCCGAACCAGGGACATCTCGTTGACCAAGCCCTCGTTGATGAGCGCCTCGTCGTAGGGGGGCCAATGCGAGAGATGCACGCTGTCAGCGGGGGCATCATCTTGTTCCGCGACAAGATTGCGATACATCTCCTCGCTTAGAAATGGCATCGCCGGCGCCAGCAACTGCGCCACCGTCGTCAGCGCTTCATAGAGCGTAGCATAGGCGGACAGTTTCTCGCTGTCCACTTCGCTCTTCCAGAAGCGGTCGCGGCTCAAACGCACATACCAGTTGCTCAAGCGCTCCACAAAGTCTTCGATTGGACGGGTGGCGTTTACCGCATCGTAACGCTCATAGGCTTCCGTCACTGTCTTTACCAAACTGTGAAGCTCCGCCAGCAGCCAGCGATCGAGCGCTCCCCGCTCGGCTGGCTCGGGCGCGTTCTTTGCCGGCGACCAGCCGTCGATATTGGCGTATGTGACAAAGAAACTGTAGGTATTCCACAAGGTGGACCAGAATTTCTTGATCACTTCATTGACGAGATTAATCGAAAATCGCCGCGGCTCGCCGGCTGGCCCCGAGGTATACATATACCAGCGGAAGGCATCCGCCCCTGTCTGCTCCAGCACCAGCCATGGGTCAACAGCGTTGCCGAGACTCTTTGACATCTTCTGGCCATTTTCATCAAGGATATGGCCCAGACAGATGACATTCTTGAAAGCGACGGTCTCGAATAGCATCGCCGCGATGGCATGCAGGCTGTAAAACCAGCCCCGAGTCTGATCGACCGCTTCGCAGATGTAATCGGCTGGATGATGCGCTTGCAGGATGTCGCTGTTGGCTTTCGGATACGCCCATTGCGCCACTTGCATTGCGCCGCTATCGAACCAGACATCGATGACTTCCGGCGCTCGGCGCATCGTGCCGCCTTCGCCGCTTGGATTCTCGAACGTGACATCATCAACATAAGGACGATGGAGATCCAACTCGCTGAGATCTTTGCCAGCGAGCGCGCTGAGCTCCTCCACGCTGCCGACGCAGATCATCTCGCCTGTTTGATCGTCCACCCAAACTGGCAGCGGCGTGCCCCAATAGCGTTCTCTGCCCAGCGACCATTCCTTGAGATCGTCAAGCCAGTTGCCGAAGCGCCCATCTCTGATATGCTGCGGCACCCAGTTCACAGTCTGGTTTAGGTCGATCATTTTCTGTTTGTACTTGAGTGTGTCGATGAACCAAGTTTCGCGAGCGAAATACATCAGCGGCGAGCCATCGCGCCAGTTATGCGGGTAAGTATGTTCGTAAGTCCCGTGACGATACATCAGACCACGCTCGACCAGGTCGTCGATGATATGCGGATCGGCATCTTTGAACCACATGCCGCGGAAGGTCGAAACGGCGTCGACAAAGCAGCCGCTTTCGTCCACCGTGATTAGTACGGGCAAGCCGTGCTTTTGCCCGGTAGCCAGGTCATCAACGCCGTATGCGGGCGCGGTATGCACGATGCCAGTGCCGTCTTCGGTGCTCACATAATCGGCCGCAACGACGTAGGCATAGTCTTCCTCAACTGGCAAAAAGTTGTAGAGCGGCTGGTAGCGCCAGCCAAGCAGTTCGCTGCCTCGAAAACGTTTGACGACTTTGTAATCCGCCGGCTCCGTTAAGACTTTCTCCAACAGGCTATCAGCCAAGATCAATTGCTCGACGCCTTCGCCATCAGGGGTAGGACCCTCCACCTGCACATAGTCGACATCAGCGCCAACCGCCAGCGCCGCGTTTGCCGGCAGTGTCCAAGGGGTAGTGGTCCATGCGAGCAGATACAAGCCTGGCTGGTCGCGCAGTGGAAAGCGAACATAAATGCTGGGGTCGGTGATGGTTTTGTAACCTTGGGCGACCTCGTGCGAGCTTAGCGGCGTCCCCGAAGATGGACTGTAAGGAACCACTTTGTAACCGCGGTAGAGTAATTCCTTATCCCAAAATTGCTTGAGAATCCACCAGACGCTCTCGATGTAGTCATTGGAAAAAGTGACGTAGGCATCATCCAAGTTGACCCAAAAGGCGGTGCGCTCGGTCAGCTTTTCCCATTCATTGATATGCTGGAAGACGTTTGCCCGGCACTTGGCGTTAAATTGAGCCAGGCCGTAGGCTTCAATCTGCCCCTTGTTGTCGAAGCCAAGTTCCTTCTCGACTTCAATTTCGACAGGCAATCCATGCGTATCCCAGCCGCCACGGCGCAAGCAATAGAAGCCTTGCATGACTTTATAGCGCGGGAACATATCTTTGAAAGCGCGCGCTAGCACATGATGGCTGCCCGGCTTGCCATTCGCAGTTGGGGGTCCCTCATAAAAGACATAGCGCGGCGCGTCTTCGCGCCCTTCGGTACTGCGTTCAAAGACACGATTGAAACGCCAATAGTCGAGCTGCCGCTGCTCGAGCCGGTTGATGATCTCACTGTTGACTTGCGGGTTTACTGCTCTAAACATGCGTTGTCATTGCTCCCTTGAATTCATACCAACATGTCGATGCCGTGCGCCTGAAGCGCATCAGCAAGCAATGACCCGCGGTGTGTGCACATCCCTATGCGACACCACGTAAGCACCTCCTCGTTTGACGCATCCCGGTTGGGATTAACTAACCGCTGGGATTATGGCGTAAATTAAAATCAGGTAAAAGGGTGAAGTCAACTGGCGCGCCGCTTAGTCCCTACGCCAAGGTCCCCTCCTGAGCCGTTTCGAGAGCGGCTTCAAGCTCTGAGACGATTTTAGAAAGGTGAAAACCGTATGGACTTGCCGCATATTTTGCCGCCTCAGCCCGCCAGAACGGGAGGTTCTCGCTGATGAGTTGGCTCTCTGGGAATCGGTCCGCTTCTAAGGCAAACAAATAATATTGCAGCAAAAGCAGTTGAGCCCGGTCATTAACCAGGGCTGAACGCGCGGCAGTCAATTGTTGAGTGGCAGCGGCTGCTTCGCCGAGCAGAAAGCGCGCCTGCCCCAAGTCGAATCGGACGATATCCGGCGCGCCGGCGCTGATGGCGCGTTCAAAATAATCGCCAGCGGCGGCATATTGCCCTTGCGCCAGCTTGAGCTTGCCGATGCTGAAGAGCGCCAGATCATGCGTCGGCTTGTGTTCCAGCGCCTGTATCAAGGCGGCTTGGGCTGAATCGAATTGCCCTAGGTGACGATAGCTATTGCCGAGCAAAACCAGCGCATCGACTGAAGCCGACCCCGCCTCGGGCATTGCCTCTAAGATGTCGCGCGCGGCATGATAATCACCGGCAATGAAATGCTGCTGCGCTTGGTGATAAGGCGATACATCGCGTCGATTGCCCCAGAGAAAGAGCAATTGAATCGTAACCAGCATCGCAAACGCGCCAAGCCGCGCCGGGAACTGAACCGCTTCAGGACCAGTAAATCCGATCGCGAGCAGCAGCAGCAGCAGCAACATGGCTATTGCAAGCGACAGTTTTGCCGAGGCATCCCACTCAGGCAGCCGCCGCGTCAAATCACGCGCGACCTGCCAAAACATCATCCGCTGTTCTTCCTCTTGCCATGGGTCTCGGCGATGGCTTCTTCAATCTTCTCGATCTCATAATGCAGCAGGCTGCCATAGGCGGTGCCTTCGAGGGCGCGCAAGGTCGATTTCCAGGCTTGCAGGCCATGCTCGGTAGCAACCATGCGTTCAGTGGCGCGCTCGGCTTTTTCGCGATCGCCCTGCTTCAAGTAATGGCGCGAGAGGTAATAATTGACTCGAACGGCATACATTGAAGGCATCGAATAGAGCGCCGCATGTTTGAAAGACTCCATCGCGGAATCGTGCTCGCCCGCCAGTTGCTGCACGAAGCCCAGCTCCGCCCAGATGATTGGCTGCGCCGGTGACAATTGGGCCGCCGACTGCAGCGCGATAGCCGCTTCGCCGTAACTGGCCTGCATTCGGTAACCGTTCGCCAGCGTCATGTAGGCGCCCGCGTCACGGGGGAACATCTGCACCGCGCGATCGGCTGTCTGCTGCGCCTTAGCCAATTGACCGTTGTAGGCGTAGGCGCTCGTCAGCAGCATGAGCAAATCCGGCGTGACCTTGCCACCCGCGAGCACCCGCTCCAGCAGTTGAATCGCCTCCGGGAATTTGAGCTTTTGCATCAGGCGATAAGCCTCGCCATAGCCAGCGCCATATTGACGTGATTGACGAGCCAGCAAAACGCCCACCAGCAGGAAACCTAGCAAAATCATGCTCGCCGACAGGCAGAGGCCCGCAAGGGACATCTGCGCCACGGGCGAAATATAGGGGTCGAGCGGCTCGGTTATGCCATCCGCCAATTCGATGAGCACGCCTAGCACAAAGACAATGAAACCCAGCGCCGCCAGCGCGACAGAAACCAGTACCGCAATCCAGCCAAGTAAACGGCGCAGGGACATGTCAGTTCTCCAATTGCCGCGGTCCATCGGTCACTTCATCCCGGATGAGACGGCGCGCCTCTTCGATATCGCCGCTCAACACATCGCGCAGCGCCTGCGCTTCAGCCGCGCTCATGATGACTTGCCATTCCTCCAAGCCTGCTTTCTCGCGCTTGAGCGCTGCCAGCGCCTCGCTCGCCGACTCATAGTCTTCCCGGCGCTGGTGGCTGCGCCATAAGTATAGATGCGCCAAGAGCCGGTGTCGAGAATCGGGTATATCGAGGGCAAGCGCCTCGCCGAGATGCCCCAGCGCCATATCGTCTTGCCGCAGCCGTTCTTCGATCATGCCTAGATTATATGCCGCCACCCATTCGTCCGGCGCGAGTTCATGCGCTTTTAAGGCAGCCAGGCGAGCATCTTCGAATCTTCGCGCTTGCAATGCGACTTCCGCCAAGCCATTGTAAGCGACAGCCGAGCGCGGCTCAAGCTCGGTCATACGCTCATAATCGGACCTCGCCGATTTGAGATCGCCAGCCAGCCGATTCAGCTCGGCGCGAAATCGGAAGTGTTCCGCTTGCTTCGGCTGCTCGCGGATTTGGTCTGTCATACTGGCGATGGCGCTTGTGTAATCGCCTTTGCGCATTGCCTTGACAGCGGCTCGATAATTCTGAGGACCGCGCGCGTCGCCGAAGATGAAGATGCCGGCGACGATCCAGCCTAAGCCCGCGCCAAGGAACAAACCAGCCAAATGCGGCCAGACCAGCGAGCCGATGAAGATCCCCAAAAGCGAGGGCAGGATAATGGCGAGCCAACGCAAACGCTCTGCCGGCGGCAGGCGGCCCAGGAAAATGATCGATGAGCCCAGCAGAAACAGAACCAGCAAGATAGATTGCGCCGCCGTCGCCAGCTGCGAAGATTGACCAAAGACATTCAATGCCAGGCTGGCGAGCCCGGTCCCCCCGAGGAGCAGCAAAAAAGCGCGGAAGCGGCGCGGACCTAAAAATATCTGCAGACGCTTTATCATCGAATGAAGACCTTGAAAAACTTGCCGCCCAGGACCCTGAGGCCGAGCCGCCAACGTCAGGCTACCGACGCCGGCGCGGCATAGTTGCTGATTTCAACCGCAATCTCCTGCTGCTTGAAGCTGTTCAAGCGCTTGACGATTAGGTCATGCTGATCGATCCAGTAGCTTGCAGCTTTGTCGCGATAACGGTAAAGACAAGCGGTGATTTCGCGTTTTCCCAAGCGCAGCTTATCATCGCCAAGGCGCTCAACCGGTGAATAGACGGGCTGCAAAAGGCCCGGCAAGAGCGGCGCGTGCTCAAACATTGGCACATAGACTGCGATTAAGCCGCTTGCCCGCCGAGCCATCGCCTTAATCGTCGCGCCTCGAAAGACCAGCAGCGGTATATCAATCAAAGCATCAGCCGGCAGCTCCAGCTCGCTGTATTTTCGCTGGTCTTCATTTAAACTGTAACCAATCTGCAGGCGCTTGCCCGCCAATTGGTAGGTCGCCCGCAATGTTTTTATGCCGCCTTCAAATCGCTCGTTTTCGTAACGAATGTCAAAACGTACAAAAGCGTTGTTGCTTTCCAGCAGCGCTTCCGCAAGGATTGATTTGCCTTCTGCGGGCCGGGCATCTACATCAACACGAACAAATCTCGCCCCATCTGGATGCGCGTGGATGGTCCAGGATTCCGTTTTTGCCAGGGGCGCGCCATTCTTGGCGAAGCGATAGCAGCCGCTGGCGAGGAATCGCTCGTGCGCTTGTACCGGATGCAAATAACGCATCAAGCCTCAAGCTCCACGTAAAGCCGCTTATTGATGCCGCCTTTACTTTTGTACTTGGTAATCTTAATCGTGCCGACTTCGCGCGTATTGCCGACGTGGGTGCCGCCATCGGCCTGCAGATCCAGCCCGACGATCTCCACCGTCCGCACTTCGCGAATGCTCTTAGGCAAAAGATTGATTTTGGTGCGAATAAGATCAGGAATCTCAAAGGCGGTTTCGCGCGGCAGGGTGGCGATCTTCACAGCGCGCGCCGCTTCAACTTCGAGGTTGATCCGCTCTTGAATCTCGGCGATGACTTCCGGCGCCAGCCGTTCAAATTCAAAGTCCATCCGCCCGCTGAGCAGATCCATATTGCCGCCGGTGACGCTGGCTTGGTAATCGCGCCAAATCACGCCGCAGAGGATGTGCATCGCTGTATGCGTCCGCATTATTTTGTAGCGGCGGTCCCAGTCCAGCTCGCCTCGGATTCGGCTGCCGACCGGTGGCAAATCACCAGCAACAATATGCACATTCCCGCGCCGCGTTTTAGTGACAGGATATTGCGCGCCACCATGCCAGAGCGCGCCTTGGTCCGGCAGTTGCCCGCCGCCGCCGGGGTAGAAGGCTGATCGGTCAAGCAGCAGGCCCTTCTGCTCAAGGTCATGCGCGGTGACCGTCGCCTCGAATTCCTTGAGATAGCTGTCTTTCAAGTAGAGTAATTCCGTCATCAGTCCACCTCCGGGATGGAAGCCCGCATCCTTAACAAGGTAGTCTCGCCGCCGATCGCCCGCCAGAAAGCCAGCGCTTCGTGGTTTGCCGCGCTGACATGCCATTCAAAGTGGCGCGCTTGACGCGAGCTAAACCAGAGCATCAAACGTTCGACCAGTTGCCGGCCCAAGCCACGCCGTCGATGAGCCGCTTGCAAATAAATATCCGCTAAAAAGCCACAGCGCAGCGGTAAAAACATTTCGGTGGTGACGTCTGCGATGAGCCCGTTGACGAAGCCGACGACCGCCCCATCGATTTCTGCCACCAATACGCGCGCGTTTTCATCAGCCAGCCGGCCCAGGATGCTTCGCGCATAAAGCTGGGCGCCAGTGACAGCGGGTCTAAAGGTCTGCGGGTCCAATTCGGCATGATACTGCACCATTTCCAACCATAATTCACCGATGCGCTGGGCATCGTCCGCTGCCGCCAGCCGAATCACAATCGCAGCCTCAGCTTCTCGGAGCAGACAGCGCCCCCCTGCGCGCGCCAAAAGGCCGCTTCCACCGGATATCGCGCCGGCGCATCTACTTCAAGCTGCGTCACGCCCAGCGCGGAAAGCCAGCGCAGCGCCCGCCGCAGCAATTGCTCGCTCAAGCCAGGATGAGTTTCATGCAAGTCCAGCGCCATTTCGAGCAAGATGCCCCGGCGCGCGGGATGCAAGCCGGGCCTACCCGCCGCAACCTGAACCACATTGAAACCGAGCAGCGCCCCGTCTTGTTCCGCCACTAGAAACTGCGTCCGCTCGGCGCCAACCCAGCTCGCGGCGGCGGCCGCCCATTTCTCGCGCGCAGCCGGCAGGGGCATAGTGAGCGGGTCGCTCTGCTGTAGCAGGGTGATGCGATCAAACCAGAGTTGAGCCGCCTCAGCCAAGTCCGACGTTTTCGCCAGGCGAATATTCATAGCAGGTCCGAAGTCTGTCTCGCGCAGGCGAAGCATATCACCGCCGCAAGCCTGCCACAAGACGCTTTAGCGCCCGGGCGAGCAGGTGGGCAATTGCCCTACTCCAAGCATAACAGTAGCAGCAATTCAAGTTTTCGGTAAAATACAGTTGAAATCCCGCGCGCGGCATAGTCGCCTGCAATTCGCTCAGTTTGCTTCCCGGAAGGAGCACAGATGTCCAGCTTACCCTCGGCAGAGAAAATCGGCAGAGCATGGCGCATGCACCGCGATGGCGATAATCGAGGCGCCCTTCAACTGTATGAAGAGGTGATCGCCGCCAGCCCAGAAAGCGTCGATGCCCACTATGGCATGGGTTTGGCGCACAAAGCCAATGGCGATATGGCCGCCGCCGCCGACTCGTTTGGGCAGGCGCTTTCAGTCACCGAGCAGGCGCTTTCGGCAGTGCGAATGACTTCCCATGCCGAGGGCCAGCATGGCGCCAACGACCTCGAAACGAATATTGACGATCGTTATATGATGTTGACCCGGATGCTGAAACAGCGTATCGGGGATGTAGGCGGCTGAGCTTAGATCGGCAAAGACAAAGGCGCGAAGGGGCGGGCTGTGTCCCTGCGTGTAATCGCCGGCGCGGCGCGCGGCATGAAGCTGAAGCCCGTGCCCGGCAACGTGACTCGGCCCGTCATGGACCGGGTCAAAGAGGCGCTGTTCAATATCATCGGGGGCGATATCCGCGGCGCAAACTTCCTCGATCTTTTCGCCGGGACGGGCAGCGTCGGCATAGAAGCCTTAAGCCGCGGCGCCGCCTATGCCCATTTCAATGACTTGGATCAACGGGCGGTCTCGACGATACATCGCAATCTGGAACATACCGGCTTAAAGCCGAAAGCGCATGTGACGAGACGCAGCGCCTTTGACCTGATCGCGCGTGGACCGCAGCGACACTGTCACTTCCTCTATGTAGCGCCGCCCCAGTATCGAGGCATTTGGCTGAAAGCGCTTGAAGCCTTCGACAAGAATACGGATTGGCAACGGCGAAACAGCCGCGTCATCGTGCAGATCGACCCGCAGGAATATGATGCCAAGCGCCAATTTAACTGCCTGGAAGAGCTTGACCGACGTCGCTATGGGCGAACGATGCTGGTCTTCTACCAATTTGTCGAGGGCAATGGCGAGCAATAAAGGCAGTTGAGCGCCGCCCTCCCGCTTATTCGGCTTATGCCTCCGCCATGCCAGCGAGAAATTCACGCGCTTCATCGACCGACGTGATTTCGCCAGCCACTTGAGCTTCGCGCAAGATCGTCAGCATCTGCCCGATCTGCGGTCCGCGCCCGATGCCCAGCAATCGCTGCACTTCGTTTCCATCCAGCAAGAGCGTCGGGTTGACAATCGTATCGAAGCGCTTGAAATAGGCTTCAAGCAAATTGCTTGCGCGGTCTACAAATCGCAGCCATTCGGTCTGTTTGAGTTTGCTGCCCGCCGACGCCATTTCAATCGCCGCGCCCAGCAAGATAACATCAATGCCGCCCGCCCCCAGCTGATGCCAAAACCGGTGCTGTTCCAGCCGATGCGAGAATTCGCCCTCAATGAGGGCGCGGCAATGCGCCACCGCGGCGCTAAGATGGCGGGATTCATCCTTCGACAAGCGCAGCGAGCGGGCGGCCGCCGCCACGTGCTCAGTGGAAATCGAACCTCGAGCTGGCGCAGCTGCGTCGCCGAGATTATGAAGCAGCGCCGCCAATGTCAGCAACTCGGCATGGCGGCGGCTGTTTCCGTAGGCTTGGCTGAGATGCGCCTGCAGCGAGCCGCGGAATTGGTCTAGCTGAATGACCAACATGCCAAGATCAAAAGCGGCCGCGGTGTTGTCGCTGCGCCGATTGCTGATGGCGGTGAGCAGCGCCGCCAAGCGCTCCACCACCGGGAGCGAAAGCGCCAGGCTTTCTGCCTCGAGCGGCAAAATGTGGCGAAGAATGCCCAGATGCGCCAGCACGCGCAAACCCCGGGCGGCTTTCTCCATGCCCAGCAGCTTAAAGAATTCATCGCGGACTCGCTCCGGCGATGTCTGGCGCAGCGCGCTCGCCTGTTGGCGGATATCAGCCGCGGTGTCTGGATGTATTTTGAGGTCGAACTGCGCGCTTAATCGGACGGCTCTCAGCGCCCGAATCGGGTCATTCGCGATTGAGCGGGGCGAGCAACGGCGCAGTATTTTCTGGCGCAGGTCGGATTTGCCATTGAGCGGATCGATCAGCGCTGTCGGATCCAGAAGCAAATCAGCCGCCATCGCGTTCATGCTGAAGTCGCGATCTTGAAGGTCTTCTTCCAGCGTGGAGCCGCGGAGCCTGGCAAAGTCTATGGTGACCAAGCGGTCGCCCTGCTTAAGGAATACGCGCGCCACATCCCGCTCTCGATCCATGATGTAAATGTCGGCCTTCCAGGCGTCGGCGACAAAACGCGCGCTGGCGATGGCGCTGCCATCGACGGCGATATCAATATCGCCCAGCGAGCGGCGCAAGTAGGCATCGCGCACGGCTCCCCCAACGAGAAACAGTGGCGGCGCAGCGGGCAAAGTTCTTATCAGCGCGGCAAGGTCATAGACGACCTTGGACCAGGACAGTTTGATAGCCGGGTCATTCATCAGCGAGAGCATCCGTATTCGCCACGCCGACAAAACGCAGGTTGCGGAAGCGTTCGTCAAGATCAAGCCCGTAGCCGAATACGAACTTGTTCTCGATATTGAAACCGATGTAATCGACATCGATATCGACTTCGCGGCGTGATTGTTTGTTGAGCAGCGCGCATAGCTTGAGGCTGGCTGGCTGGCGATTGCGCAGGGTTTTCAGCACAAATGCCAGCGTGTAGCCGCTATCGATGATGTCTTCTACCACCAGCACCTGCTTGTCCTTGACATCCAGGCGCATATCCATATCGATGCGCACGGAGCCGGTCGCTTGGCGCGCGCCATAGCCGTAACTGCTCGCCGCCATGAAATCAATCATATGTGGCACGTTGATATGACGCGACAAATCCGACAAGAACATCACGCCGCCTTTGAGAATGCAGAGCAGCAGCAGATCGCCGCAGCCCGCATAGTCGAGATTTATCTGGGCGCCGAGTTGGGCGATACGGCTCTGAAGGGTGGCTTCGTCTATGAGGATTTCCCGCAGGTATTTTTCGTATGCCAGCGCCATCTTTTCAGCCTCGCTATCGCTACCTGGTTGCTTCGAAATGAGATTGCAAACTGCGCACGGTCAGCGGTTTCTCGCGCCTGCCCTTGATGCCTTGCACGGTGGCGGCGGCGGCGCTCATCGTCGTAACGATGGGGATCCCGAGCGCGTAAGCCTGGCTGCGGATAGCGATGCCGTCGGCATGCGCTTGGCTGCCGCGCGGCGTATTGATGATGAGATCGATTTCCCGCCGCTGCATGGCATCCATTATATGCGGGCGCCCCTGGGAAATCTTGTTAACGCGGCAAGTTTTGATGCCCAGTTGGTTCAGCCAGCGCGCGGTCCCCTCGGTGGCGATAATATCAAAGTCGAGCTTGGCCAGGTCCCGCGCGATCTTGGCTACCGCCGCCTTGTCGAAGTCATTGACGCTGATGAAAACGGCGCCGCTCTCTGGCAGAGACAAGCCCGCCGCCGCCTGGGACTTGACAAAGGCATGCCCAAAGCTGGCGGCGCGCCCCATCACTTCGCCGGTGGAGCGCATTTCAGGACCCAGCCGCGTATCGACGCCGGGGAATTTCTGAAAAGGGAAGACCGCTTCCTTGATGAAGAAACCGCTGACGGCCGGTTCTTGCAGAAAACCGAGTTCAGCCAAGGTCGCGCCGGCGGTAATCTGCGCCGCATATCGCGCCAGCGGATGCCCAGTCGCCTTGCTGATGAAGGGCACGGTGCGGCTCGCCCGTGGGTTGACTTCCAGCACGTATACTTCGTCATCCTTAACCGCAAACTGAATGTTGAATAAGCCTATCACACCCAGCGCCAAGCCGATTCGCCGCGTGTAATCGCGGATGATATCCAGGTGAAAATAGCTGATTCTGTATGGCGGCAAAACACAAGCCGAATCGCCGCTATGGACGCCGGCTTGTTCGATATGCTGCATGATGCCGCCAATGGTTACCTGCTTGCCATCGCAAAGGGCATCGACATCGACTTCGTAAGCATCATCCAGAAACTGATCAATCAAGACCGGGTGCCCGCCCCATTTCACATTGTCGTCCAGCCAAGCCAGCAACTGCGCTTCATCAAAGACGATAGCCATGCCACGCCCGCCCAAAACATAGCTCGGGCGCACGAGCACGGGGTAGCCGATGGCTCCAGCCGCATGAGACGCTTCGCCTCGGCTTGAGATAGTCGCGCCGGCGGGCTGGGCAATGTTCAGCCGCAGCAGCAGGGCATTAAACCGTTCTCGGTCTTCAGCCAGGTCAATGGCATCAACCGGCGTCCCCCAGATTGGCGCGCCCATCCGCTCTAGAGCGCCGGCGATGTTGAGCGGCGTCTGCCCGCCAAACTGCGCCAGCACACCAGCTGGCTTCTCTCGGTCGACAATGTTCATCACATCCTCGGCGGTCAGGGGTTCAAAGTAAAGCCGATCGGCGGTGTCATAATCGGTGCTGACCGTTTCGGGGTTGCAGTTGACCATGATAGTTTCGTAGCCAGCGGCATTTAGCGCAAAACAGGCATGGACACAGCAGTAATCGAATTCGATGCCCTGCCCGATCCGGTTGGGTCCGCCACCGAGTATCATCACCTTGCGCTCTTGGCTGGGCGAGGCTTCGTCTTCCATTTCGTAGGTCGAATAGAGATACGGGGTCATCGCTTCAAACTCGGCGGCGCAGGTATCGACGCGGTAGAAATTAGCCTGGACGCCGAGGCGCTTGCGATGTTCCCTCACCGCGTATTCAGCTTCACCGACCCAGCTCCCAATAGTGGCATCGCTGAAGCCAAACTGCTTCAGCTTGCGCAAATCGGCTTCGTCCAGGTCTTGCAGCCGCAGCGCCTTGCCGAGGACCGACCGGTGAATTTGTATCAGGTCGCTCATCTGCTGTACAAACCAGGGATCGAAATGCGTCTGCGCCACAATCTCGTGGAAGCCGACGCCACTCGCGATCAAACTGGCCACTTGAAAGAGGCGCTGCGCCGTCGGCACGCTAAGCACTTCTGGCGACAAATCCTCCTCGACCTGGCTGCCGAAGCCATCCATGCCGATATCCAGCGAGCGGACGCCTTTTTGAAGCGCTTCGGGGAAGGTACGGCCAATCGCCATAACTTCGCCAACCGCCTTCATTTGCGGTCCCAGAACTGGGTCGGCGCCGGCGAATTTCTTAAAGTCCCAGCGGGGTATCTTGACGACGATGTAATCCAGCGAGGGCTCGAAACTGGCAGGCGTCTTCAAGGTGATGTCGTTTGAAATCTCATCGAGCGTGAAGCCGATGGCGACCAGCGCGGCGATCTTGGCGATGGGAAAGCCGGTCGCTTTGCTGGCCAGCGCCGATGAGCGAGAGACGCGCGGGTTCATCTCGATCACATAAACCTCGCCATCTTCAGGATTGATGGCGAATTGCACATTGGCGCCGCCGGTGCTGATGCCGACGCGGTCGAATATCTGCCGCGACATATTTCGCAGCCGCTGCAGCTCCTTGTCGGTCAAAGTTTGTGCCGGCGCGATGGTGATGCTGTCGCCTGTATGCACGCCCATCGGGTCCAAATTCTCAATCGAGCAGACGACAACGAAGTTGCCTTTGGCATCCCGCATCAACTCAAGCTCATATTCTTTCCAGCCGAGTAAACTTCTATCGACTAGCACCTCGCCGACCGGGCTCTGGCGGATGCCATTCGCCGCGACCCGCTGCAATTCTTCACTATCGTAGGCGACGCCCCCGCCAGCGCCGCCCATCGTGAAGGACGGACGAATCAGAATCGGATAGCCGATCTCGCCGGCAAAAGCCAGCGCGTCAGCCACCGCGCTAACAACTTTGCTATCGGGAACTTTTAAGCCAATCTCTCTCATCGTATCGTTGAAGAGCTGCCGATCCTCAGCCAGTTGAATGCTGGTTAAGCTAGCGCCAATCAGTTCGACGCCATAGCGATCCAGCAGACCGGATTCTTTGAGCTGCACTGCCAGATTGAGCGCCGTCTGCCCCCCGACTGTCGGCAGCAAAGCGTCTGGTTTCTCCTGCGCGATGATCTTCTGGCAGATTTCCAAGGTCAGCGGCTCGATATAGGTCGCATCAGCGAATTGCGGGTCGGTCATGATCGTCGCCGGGTTGGAATTGACAAGCACAACGCGATAGCCCTGCGCCTTGAGCGCCTTGCAGGCTTGCACCCCGCTGTAATCGAACTCGCAAGCTTGGCCGATGACGATAGGACCCGAGCCGATGATCATGATGCTATTGATGTCGGTGCGCTGGGGCATAGATTTCTTTCCGTGCCGCGATTTGCGGGCTTCCGGTTTATTTCTTGCCGAGAACGGCGTCTACAAATTCATCAAATAGATAGAAGGAATCATGAGGACCGGGCGATGCTTCCGGATGATATTGGACGCTGAAGGCGCGCAGGTGCCGGTGCCGCAAGCCAGCGACAGAATTGTCGTTCAAATTCAGATGCGTGATCTCGCCGCCATTCAAATTGCTATTGGCTGACACGGCGAAGCCATGATTATGGGAGGCGATCTCCACCTCACCACTGGCGAGATGTTTGACCGGCTGATTGCCGCCCCGGTGCCCGAAGCGCATCTTTTCTGTCTCGCCGCCCAGCGCCAAAGCCAGAATCTGATGACCGAGGCAGATGCCGAATATCGGCACCGCGCCCAGCAAAGACTTTACATTGGCAATGGCGTAATCAACCGCCGCCGGGTCTCCTGGTCCATTGCTCAAAAAGACGCCAGCCGGGTTCATTGCGAGCGCTTCCGCCGCCGGCGTCCAGGCTGGCAGGACTCTGACGCGCAAGCCACGGTCAGTCATTTGGCGCAGGATATTCCGCTTGATGCCAAAGTCGTAAGCCACGATGAGCGGGCGCTCGGCCGTATCTGTATGATCGCCATACCATTGCGCATCGCTGGTCTCGTTCCAGTCGTAGGCGGCTTTCACCGTTACATCGTCTACCAGATTCGCGCCCGACATATCGAGCGAGCCTCGCGCAAGCTCGGCCAGGGCGTCGGTATCGCCCGCTTTTTTTCCATGGGCAAGGGCCGCGCGCATCACGCCAATTTCGCGGATATGCCGGACGAGCGCGCGCGTCGCCACCCCAGAAACGCCAATGACGCCATTGTCTTTCAAGTAGCTGCCTAGGTCGCCGCGATTGCGCCAATTGCTGACGATCGGGCTTAGTGAGCGAACGACGAAGCCAGCTACCCAGACCTTGCCCGATTCCAAATCTTCTAAGTTGACGCCAGTATTGCCGACATGGGGCACGGTCATAGTGACGATTTGACGGTGATAGGACGGGTCGGTGAGGATCTCCTGATAACCCGTCATGGATGTATTGAAGACGATTTCGCCGGTGGATACGCCCTCCGCGCCGAAACCCTCGCCCGGGAAGACGCGCCCATCCTCCAACACCAGCGCCGCTTGCATCGTTCGCCTCTTGCCTAGGATCGGTAATCGCCGTTGATCGAGATGTATTCGTGGCTGATATCGCAGGTCCAAATCGTGGCTGCGTCATTGCCAATGCCGCAATCCAGCGTGAAAGTGATGGAAGATTCCGCCATGATCGCAGCCGCATCTTCTTCACGATAATCAGTCGGCATACCGTCCTTGAATATCAACAAGTGGGCGCCATCCCGCGCCACCGCCTCGCCCGCCGCCAGCCAGAGCGATGCGCGATCGGGATTAATCGGCACATCCGCGCGCCCAGCCGCCGCCATGATGCGCCCCCAATTGGCATCGCTGCCGTAAAAAGCCGATTTGGTGAGGACAGATGCGCCGATCGTCTGCCCGATCCGCTCGGCATCCGTTACCGACTCTGCGTTTACGATGTTAAGCGTGATAAATTTCGTGACGCCTTCGCCATCGCGCACCACTTCCTGCGCTAAGAAACGGGTGAGCGCGTTTAGAGCCTGTTGAAAAGCCTCAAGCTCTCCTGCACTTGAAAGCGACAGGCCGCTCATGCCGTTGGCTAGCAGCAGGACGGTGTCGTTGGTGCTGGTGTCGCCATCAACAACAATCCGGTTGTAGCTCTGCTGCGCCGCCGTGGCAAGCGCTGCCTGCAGCTTGGGCAATTCCAGTTCGGCATCGGTGACGAGCAGGCTCAGCATCGTCGCCATGTTGGGCGCGATCATGCCAGCGCCTTTGACAATGCCCGCGATCGTATAGGCGCCACTGGCGGATTCGACCGTGACCGAGCCGAGCTTGGGCCGGGTATCGGTTGTCATGATGCCAGCCGCGGTCGCGCCCCAATCCGAGCCAAGACCCGCGCTTGCCAGCTCGACGCCGCGCGCGATCTTGTCCAGCGGCAGGTGGGCGCCGATGACACCGGTGGACATCACCAGCACTTGTTCGGGCGCAAGTGACAGCCTATCAGCGACCAGGCTGGCTGTTGCCCGGGCATTTTTCAAGCCGAGCGCGCCGGTGCAGGCGTTCGCGCTGACGGTGTTGGTGGCGACGGCTCGTATCGAATTCGGGTTCTCTTCCAATCGCTGCATATCGAGCAGGACCGGCGCCGCTTTGACTTGGTTGCGCGTAAAAACGCCGGCGGCGGCGCAATCAGCATCGCTTAGGACCAGCGAGAAATCCAGCGCGTGATCTTTCTTCAAGCCCGCATGGACACCAGCAACCCGGAAGCCGCAGACCGAGCCAACTGTCGGGCTAACCTTCGGCATCAATACCCTCCAAAATCAAGGTCAGCTTTTCGACCAGTTCATCAACATGCCGCTTTTCGATGATAAGCGGCGGGATAAAGCGAAGCGCGTCTGGACCCGAGTTGACCAGCAGCAGCCCATGATCGTAGCCCTGCGCCACGATATCGCCCGGCGAAATATCAAGCTCGATGGCGGCCATCAAGCCACGACCCCGAACATCAATGATATGCGGGCTGTTAATCTCAGCCAGCCGCTCAAGCAAATAATCACCAACTTCCCTCACGCGCCCCAGAAAACCAGGGCTGAGCACGCGCTTTAGAACCATTTCGCCAGCGCGCATGACCACAGCGCCGCCGGAAAAGGTCGAGCCATGGTCGCCCGGCTGCATCGCGGCGCCCACTTCATCAGTGACCAATATCGCGCCGATCGGCAAGCCGCCGGCCAGGGGCTTGGCCAAGGTCATAATATCGGGACTTATACCACTGCTTGTATGCGCCCAGAGATCGCCAGTCCGCCCCAAGCCACATTGAATCTCGTCGAATATCAGCACCGCATTGTGCTCGTCGCAGAGCTGCCGCAGCGCCCGCAAGAAGTTGGCGCTGGCTAAGTTAATGCCGCCTTCGCCCTGAATGGGTTCGACGATTACCGCCACCGTATCTTGATCGATGACTTTGTTCGCGCTCTCGATATTGTTGAATTCGCCGACGACGCTGCCGGGCACCATCGGCTTGAACGGCGCCTGATATTTTTCGGTTGGCGTTACGGAAAGAGCGCCCAAGGTGCGGCCGTGGAAGGCTTTCGTAAAGCTGACCACATTTGTCTTGTGCTCCCGCTCATTGACGTAGGCGAACTTGCGGGCGAACTTCAGAGCGCCCTCGTTGGCTTCTGCGCCACTGTTGCAGAAATAGGCTTTGTCGGCGAATGAATTGGCGCAGAGCAATTCAGCCAGATCGGTCAAAGCCTGCGTATGATATAAGCCGCTGACATGAATCAGGCCCGTGCTCATCTGTTTGGCGACCACATCCATCAGCTCTTTATCGCCGTAGCCCAGCGAGTTGACCGCGATGCCGGCAACCCAATCGGTATAGGCTTTGCCATCGGCGTCATAGACCGTCACGCCTTCGCCGCGTGCCAGCACGAAATCGGGGCGCCCCGCCACCGGCACACTAAATTGCTTGTCCTTCTGAATGACATCCGCTGTTATTGACATGTTCCCTCACTAAGGCTCAATTGTGCTGCCGTCTCGAATATAGTGGTGCCGCCGCGCTTGGACCAACCAGCCAAGTCCGTGATTACTGCTTGAGATACGCCCGATGATAGCACAGCCAATGCGCTTTCCACCTTTGGAATCATGCCGCCTCGGATTACGCCGCGCCTGATCAAATCAAGGACCTGCGCCCGCGTCAAATTAGCGACCCGCTTGTTATCGACCAGTACACCAGCGACATTCGAAATGTATATAACCTTATGCGCGCCGATGGCGGCTGCAATTGCGCCAGCGACGGGGTCGGCATTGAGATTGAAATTGCTGCACTCCCCCACGCTGACGGGCGCGATAACTGGCGTGATATCCCGCTCCAGCAAGTCGGCAATCACCTGGCCGCGCACCGAGACCACCTCGCCGGTGAAGCCCATATCCAGGGACTTGTGCCGCATTTTCCGCGCCTGTATCAAGCCGCGGTCGACGCCTGAGAGACCTTGGGCGTCCAGCCCGGCTGCCAGCAAATATCGCACAAGCCGCTTGTTGACGCTGCCGCACAAGACCATCTCGACTAGAGCCAGCGAGTCGGCATCTGTCAGGCGCAATCCATCGACGTAGCGGGGCTTAATCGCCAGCTTTTGCTGCAGCTGCGTGATCTCTACGCCGCCACCGTGGACGATCACCAACTGTTCCTTAGCCTCAGCCACGACGCGGGCGAATTGCGCGATTAGGCGATGGTCGTCCAAGCAGTGCCCAGACACCTTAACGACGCTGACGGGTTTCTTCACTAGAGCAAGCCCAAGGTTTCATCCAGCTCAAACATCAAGTTCATGTTTTGCGCCGCCTGGCTCGCGGCGCCTTTGCGCAGGTTGTCGGTAACGCTGGTGATATGCGCATGGCGCGGCAAAACGGCTGTGATGCTGATGACGCATTTGTTTGTCTTGACCGCGTGCTTCAGGGTCGCTTGTTCACCCAGCGGCAAGACTTCAACCAGCGCCTCTCCATCATAGATCTCGGCGTATAGGTCATGCAGCTGGTCGCTTTGAATTGATTCCTTGAGCGTGACATACAGGCTCGACATTAAGCCACGGTCGACCGGCAGCAGGTGTGGGCAGAATATGATGGGTCCAATTCGCTCGCTTAGCTTATGCGCCTCCTGCTCAATTTCGCCGATGTGACGGTGGGACCGCCCCGTCTTATACGGAATCAGATTGCCATAAACCTCGGCGAAATGCGTGCCGAGAGAAGGCTTGCGGCCCGCGCCAGTGACACCGGATTTTGCATCAATGATGATGGGCGCTTCTTCGCAGAGCCCGCCACATCGCAGCAAAGGATAGAGACCAAGCAGGGCGGTGGTCGGGTAGCAGCCGGGGGTCGCCACTACATCGGCGCCGATGATATTCTGGCGATTGATTTCCGGCAATCCATAGGGGGTCGGCAACAATTCGGGATGGGGATGCGCGGTTTGATAAGCCCGTTCATAAGCCGCCGGGCTATCAATTCGCAGGTCAGCCGACAGGTCCACCACTTTGACGCCCGCTTCGATGCCCTGTTTCGCCATAAGAGCAGAAGTTTTGTGTGGCAAAGCCAGGAAAATCACATCAATCTGATGGAGCGAAACCGCATCAGGCCGCACATATCGCAATGAAGTGCCCGGCACCTCAGCGCCGGCATAGCTGTTTGAGGTCGCAAATGCCAGTTCGACCTGCGGATGCCGCGACAGGATCTCGACCAAATCGAGGCCCGCATAACCAGAGCCGCCGTATACACCGGCCCGAATTCTACTTTTCATCGCCCCCTCCTTCAAAGAAAAAGCCCTGACCTTCACAGGAGATCAGGGCTTGTTTTGCATTTGAATGGACGTCTTTCACAAATACAACCCGCGCACACTGAACTCTGCCTGTGTGGGACGGCGACGCCTAAGGACTTTTAAACCTGCCAATTCGCAATACTTCATGGCTTGATCCATTGCAAACAGTGTGAAGATTCTAGTTATCGAGTTACAATTAGTCAACCAAGGGACAGAACTCTATGCACAATTGAATTTGCTTTGTGCAACCTATACAGCCGCTCGGCGGCAGCTTTAAGATAACTCGCCGCGGCCGCCTCTAAGTGACGCGGGCAAGCGCGCCGCCGAGCCTATGAATGCGATACAATTCTCGAAGGATTTTATAAAAAACTTGACAAGCAATTAAATACACGTTAAATTTTACCTTATGCAGGTGGAAGGCGCAGTCATTCTGGCTTTTTCTTCCCTTCGGTAGGTTTCGGATACTGGGGGACTGCGAGCAAGACCATCGGCGCCGCTGGCTGTATAAACTGGTAAGTGGCGGTGCATGGGAATTCAAGATGTCGTGGCGCGGTCTCATTTGCGCTAGAATGGGATCAAGTTTAGATTGCGTATCATTGCCGCGTGTCTGTCGTAAACAAGCGTAGAAAGGCATGTCTGTGGTAGCGGTATTGGAAAACGTAAGCAATTTGACGCAGCGAGAATTGCTGCAAAAGCAGCTGATCGAAAAGTCAAACAATCAAGGCTTTGTCACTTACAGCGACATTCTGGAGTTGATGCCGGATGTTGAGAGCGATGTCGCTTTGCTTGACGACCTCATGGACAGCCTGCTTGAGGCTGGGATTGAGGTTATCCCCGCCCCAGCCAAGCCGGGCGCGGATCCAGCTGACCGCGATGCGGCAAAAGAGGCAAAGCCAGATTCCGATACCTTGACCGCGGACGATGATGAAACCGAGCACGACGAGCGCGACGCCCTGCTCAAAGTCTTGAAGAAAGACTTGACGGCTGATGCGGGCTACCAAGCCGCCCTCGACACCGATGATGTCGTCGGGCTGTATCTGAAGGAAGCGGGCCGCGTACCACTGCTGACAGCGGCTGAAGAAGTGATGCTGGCAAAACGCATGGAGGCGGCTGAGTTCGCCCGCGAGCGGCTGGAAGCCTGCGACAGCGAGCCAATGTTCGAACTCAGTTGGAGCGAGGAGCAAGGGCTGCGCGCGACCATGCTGGACGGCGAAAAGGCGCAGGAACATCTAATCCGCGCCAACGCGAGGTTGGTCATCAGCGTGGCGAAGAAATACATCGGCCGCGGCGTTCCCTTTCTCGATCTCATCCAAGAAGGCAACATCGGCCTCATCCGAGCGACCAACAAATTTGAGTATCAGCGCGGGCATAAGTTCAGCACTTATGCGACTTGGTGGATCCGCCAGGCGGTTAGCCGAGCAGTCGCCGATCAGGGGCGGACGATCCGGGTGCCGGTGCACATGGGCGATCAGCTGAATCGCATGCGCCGCGTGCAATTGCAATTGCTGCAGGAATTGGGGCGCGAGCCCAAAATCGATGAATTGGCGCTCGGCATGGATACGACGCCGGACAAGGTGGAAAACCTGCTAGAGATTTCGCGGCGGCCCGTTAGCCTGGAAACGCCCATCGATGACGAGGGTGATTCCACCTTTGGCGACTTCGTCGAAGACAGCAACAGCCCGGCGCCATCGGAGGAAGTGGCCACTCATCTGCTGCATGTGCAGCTGCAGCAGGCATTGGACAAGCTGCCCGATCGTGAAGCGCAGATCTTGCGTTTGCGCTATGGGCTGGCTGATGGGCGCGTGTACACGCTGGAGGAAGTCGGGCAAACGATCGGAGTTACGCGTGAGCGCGTTCGCCAATTGGAAGCGCAGGCATTGAACCGGCTGCGGCAGTCTTCGGCGCACGTGATCCTGAAGGATTATCTCTACGAGGTATAAAGTTCGGCGCCAGGCAGCAGCGGGCGCTGGCTGGCAAGTTGATTGCGATGAGCCCACAGGCACGCGCGTGATTGGGGTCATGATTTTCTTTGAATGCGGCTTTTTTAGTCCGCTAGCTGCCCTGTCCGCTGGAGCGCAGTAAGAATGCAAAGTGCCGGCTTCGACCCTGCCCAACTGATTTTCCGCGATGGCGTCGATACCGATATCCCATATTGCCTTGCCTTGGACAGCGACTTTCATACCGAACATGTTTGGCAGATGACGGTGCAGGAAACCGGTGATGAAGTCCTGATAAGCTGCCGAAAGCAGCGTCTGCCGCGCCGCTTGGATTCCCGACATGAGGTGGGCGCGCAGCAGCTTGAATTGACGCTGCGTTGGAATCATTGTTTCGTGGTCGTACAAGACAAGCGCAGCAATCATATTCTGGGCTATGTTTCAATGCGCGTTGACGAAACCAGCCCGGTCGCTTATCTGCAAAATATCGTAATCGACAGACCCTACCGACGCCGCAGCCTAGGCTCGCGCTTGGCGCATGTCGCGCGGGTTTGGGCGAGCGAATACAATCTCAGGCAGATCCTGTTTGAGATTCCCACGACCAATTATCCCTGCATCCTCTTCGCCAAAGCGCTTGGCTTCAGCTTCTGCGGCTTTAACGACCATCATTTCGCCAACCGCGAGATTGCGCTCTTTTTCAGCCTGTCCATCTAGGCTCATCGCATCATCCGATATTTGCTACACTTAAGAGCAAGATTCACAGCTTTTAGGCGCCTGAGTTGAGCATACTCACGACCTTGCTACTGACCGTCAACGAGACATTGACCGCGGGCAACGCCATCATCGCGGTGTCCCTCTTGCTGTTTAATCTGACTCGAAACTTAAACAACCGCGTCGCCAAGACATCGGCAATTGTGCTGGCTTGCGTGGCTGTCGCTTATGTCGCCGACGCCTTCATCTCGCTTGAGCCCGATAACCCAGCCCACGAAATCGCCTCCAGGCTGCAATGGATTGGCATCGCCTTTATCCCGGCTGCTATGTATCACTTATCCGACGCGCTGCTCGCCACCACTGGCTTGCCCTCGCGCGGTCGGCGGAAACGCGTCATCCGCCTGCTCTATTTGGTGGGCGCCGCCTTCTTGCTCTCGGTCGCTTTTACCGATTCGCTCATTCTTGTTGTCGCGGCGCAAGATTCGCTGAGTATTCAAGCGGGCGCTGCCTTCCTGGTTTACTTGCTTTACTTCTTGCTCGCCAATGGCTTCGCGTTTTTTAATGTGCAACGGGCGCGAAAACGCTGCCTGACGCCGGCAAGCGCCCGCCGCATGGCTTATTTGCAAATCGCCTTCTTGACGCCGGCACTCGGGATATTCCCTTATTCGGTCCTGCTAAACCCTGGCGATGAGTCCTCTTTATTTGGCTTGCTGGTGATCAATACGGCGAATGTCATCATCATCCTCATGCTCTTATTCTTGTCTTACCCGCTCTATTTCTTCGGCTCGGACCGCCCCGATCGTTTGGTCAAAAAACAATTGCTGGATTTTCTGCTGCGCGGTCCCGCGACGGGGCTGATTGCATTGGCGGTAGTCAATTTCACCACCCAGGCGACGCGCATTCTGAGCTTGCCCGGCGAAGCCTTCACGCCGCCCGCCGTCGTCGGCGCCGTCTTGCTCTGGCAGTGGTTCGTTTCACTGACGCTGCCTTACTTCGAGAAGTTCTTCATCTACCGCCATGAGGATGATGAACAGATCGCCAAACTGCAGACGCTCGGCGACAGAGTGCTCACACACGCTGATCTATCCCAACTTATCGTAGCCACAACCGAATCTATCTGCGATTACCTTCGCATCGATACGGCATTTGTCATCAGCCTGGCCGGGCAAAAGCCCGAGTTTGTCAGCCAGGTCGGTTCGTCTACATTCGACGAAAGCGCCCTCTTGAGCGACAGCAAGCTCTTGCAGCTTGTGTCTCAACTGCCAATCGAAGCGCGCGACCAGCCCTATCTGGAATGGGCTGACTTCGCCTTAGTGCCTTTGCACAGCGGTCGGGCGAGAGGCAATGGCAGCGGGGCGCTTACGATTGGTCTGCTGGGATTGCTCAACAAAGAAGCCAAGATCGGCGAAGAATTGACGGCGCCCGGCGGCTATTTGGAAGCCTATGTCAAGCGGGTAGAGACAAGCCTTGACGATATGCAGCTTCAGGCGGAAATGTACAACTTGCTTGAAGGGCTGCTGCCACAATTCCAGATGACGCGGTCGCGCGCGGTGCAAGTCGAATATCAGCAATCTGAGGCGCTGCCGCCTCGCATCAGCGCTTTGCCCGATCGAGACGAGCTCTTTGAACAGGTGCGCGCCGCATTGCGGCATTATTGGGGCGGCTCGGGCATCACGCAGAGCAATATGATTATGCTGCGGTCGGTGCAATGCCGCATAGAAAATGGGGAGGAGAGCCCGGTCAAAGCCCTGCGCAAACTGCTGAAAGAGGCGATTGACTCGCTCAAGCCCGATGGCGAGCGGAAACTGATGAGCCCCGAGTGGACCCTGTACAACATTTTGCAGCTCCGCTTTCTCGAAAACAGAAAGGTCAGAGAAGTCGCGCGGCGCCTGAGCATGAGCGAAGCCGATCTATATCGCAAGCAGCGCATTGCCATTTTGGCTCTGACTGATGTGATATTGAAACAGGAGCAGGCGCTGCTTGCTTCACTCCCCAGCGCAGGTTGACGATTGCTGATATATCGGCGCAATACTATTCGATGCGCGCCCGGCCTATTTGCCAACGATATCAGACATTGCTTTCGCCGAATCTGACTATACTGGTGTCAGCATTGGCAGCGCATGTTTGCGGAAACAAAAGTGGAAAATCAGATACTCGAGCCGCAGGCGCCGGGTTCAACCGACATCCAGGCTGAATCGCATTTGACGGCGGCGGAAGATGTCATCAAACCCTTGGATGAGGCAGCGCCGGACTTCGATTTTTGGGAAGATCTCAAAGAGAGCATGCCGCCTTGGATGAACGAGGTGGTTGGCTTTGCCCTCATCGTATTTGGCGTATTGTCATTCATCTCGCTGTATATCGCTGCCGACGCCCTGGTAGCGGTCACCTGGGCTGATATGTTGACCGCCTTATTTGGCGATGGCGCGATCTTCGTTGCTGGCACCTTGTCTACCTTTGGCATCGCGCTTTGGCTGCCAAAAGCCGGCATCCGTTTACGCTTCAGTTCGGCGCGCATGCTGGCATTAGAGATTATCTTTCTTTCGCTGCTCGCCGTCTTGCATTTGAGCAACAGCGACAGTGAGTTGCGTGCCCTGGCGCGCGCGGGCCAAGGCGGCGGCTTAATCGGCTGGGGGCTGAGCTACCCGTTTTACTGGATCCTTGGGCGGCCGGCGGCTTTGACCTTTTTCACTATTCTCATTGGGCTTTGCACAGTGCTTGCTGTTGGTTTGCGGCGGCGACACATCGCATCAGTCTTGACCAGATTCGGCGGCAAGCTGCAGCTCTTTAGCCAGCTCTCAGCCAGAGAAGACGAGACCCTGCCAGAAGATGACCCGTCCCGCAGCATCTACCAGCGGCTGGCCGAATCACCAGCCTATCGGGCGCAGATTATGAGAATCCGCCCGACGCCCGCCAAGGCGCCGGCGCAAGCCAGCGCAGACCATCACAGCGCGCCTGAGCCAGAAAACGGCATCGCGCGAATACGCTCGGGGCGCTCCAATTCGCAGGAAAGACAGGACGAAGTTGAAGCGAGCGATGAGAATACGGCGCCGCCGGCCGCCACTGCCCAGAGCCAGCAAGACGCGGCTGGCAAGCCCAAGCAGGAGTCGCCAGCGCCCAGCAGCGAGCTTGCGCCCGCCGATACAGCGGCAAATGCAGCCCCCGGCAATCAATATCAATGGTTCGATTCACTGCCAAGCATAGATTGCTTGACCGCCCAGCCCTTGATCTTGCCGGCTGAGGCGGAAGTTAAGCACAAAGCCATGCTGATTCAAAATACGCTGCTGGAGTTCGATCTCGAGACGACGGTGATTGACGTCCAGGTAGGTCCTACAGTAACGCGCTACGCCTTGCAGCCGCACAAGAAAGACGGCAGCGACCGCATCCGCATGAGCAGAATCGCTTCATACGCGCGCGACCTATCGCTGGCGCTGGCCGCCAAGCGACTGCGCCTGGAGACGCCGGTTCCTGGCACCAAGTACATGGGCATCGAGGTGCCAAACAAAGAACCGGGCATCGTGGCGCTCCGCAATGTGATGGAAAGCGAGGAGTACCAAAAAGATAGAGCCGGCGCGGGCGAGCCGCTGCTCATCCCGCTGGGCCGAAATGTCACGGGCGAGCCGGTGTCAATTGATCTGGCGCAGATGCCGCACCTGCTGATTGCGGGCGCAACTGGCGCTGGCAAATCTGTTTGCATGGGAGCGATCGCCACCGCACTGCTGATGCAATGCTCGCCCGACGAATTGCAGCTCGTGATGCTGGATCCGAAAATGGTGGAACTTTCACGATTCGACGGGATTCCCCATTTGCTTGGTCCAGTAGAGCTTGACCATGCCCGCATCATCGGCGTGCTGCGCTGGTGTACCCAAGAGATGGATCGCCGTTACAAATTGCTGGAAGCCAGCGGCGCACGAAACATCAAGATGTATAATGAGGCGCAGCTGGCAAAGGGTGACTTGACGCAGACATTGCCCTACCTGGTCATTCTGGTTGATGAAATTGGCGACCTGATGCTCAGCAATCCAGATGAGACGGAGCGCGCGCTCACCCGGCTGGCTCAGATGGCGCGCGCCGTTGGCATGCACATGGTAATCGCCACACAGCGCCCCAGCGTCGATGTAATCACGGGTTTAATTAAGGCGAATTTCCCGTCTCGGGTCGCCTTCTCGGTCGCCTCGGGCGCTGATTCGCGGGTCATCATCGACCGAAGCGGCGCGGAACAATTGCTGGGCAGCGGCGATATGCTTTTCCTTTCAGCCAATGCCGCCGAGCCACAGCGCATCCAGGGCTGCTTCGTCTCCGAGGATGATGTGCGGGTCGTGGTTAAGCACTGGCGGGAAGCGCAAGCGCAAAAGCAAGGCGCGGGAACGGCGCCGGCAAAAGCAGCCGTACCCTGGGAGCACGGTCTAAAGCAGCATCAATTCATCAGCGATACCGATCCGATGCTGGAAGACGCGCTCAAATTGCTGGTCAAAAGCGGTGAGGCATCAGCCTCCCTGATACAGCGGCGGCTGGGCTTGGGCTATCCTCGGGCGGCGCGCATCATGGATCTGCTTGAGGATTTGGGCGCGGTGGGTGAAGAGATCGGCGGCGGTCGCAGCCGCAAAGTTATCATCCCAGCCGACGTTGACCCCGTGCAATTCGTCTTTGATCGCTATATGAATTCCCAGTCCAAGACCCTGCGCTCAGCTGAATAAATGACCACGCCAAGGGGCGAAAACCGGCGCAGCATCGCTCAAGTCAATCGGATGCTGCGCAGTATCGTTGAGGCGGAGACGCTCGAGCAATTCTTCTGGGTCGCTGGCCGGGTGGGCCGCTTCTTTCGATCGGATTTGGGCCACGTCTACTTTGAACTTGCCGCTGACCGATCGCGCATCAAGTGTATGCTGCGCGAAGGGCGCGCGAGCCGCTTCCCATTTGAGCTTCGCAATCATCTTGAGATCGAAGTCTACGGCGATATTCACTTCTACGAAGAACGCGCCGAGCCACAGATCAATGTGCTAGACCTGCGCCTAAGAAACGATGCCGCCGATGCGACGCCCGTCATAGATCGGTTGCGCCAGCAGGGGCTGTATCCGCCGCAGAAGAAGCTGCCGCCCGCAATGATTAATCGCATCGGTATCATCACAAGCCGCAGCAGCCGCGCGATAGGAGATTTTGAAAGCGCCTATCAAAGCGCAGGCGAACGCGGGGTTTTGGCGCCTGTTGTCTGGAAGTACGTGACATTAGAAGGCGATCGAGCGAAGCAGTCGATCGTCGATGCGATTCTCGATCTGGACAAGCGCCCAGATGTAGACCTGATCGCGGTCATCCGCGGTGGCGGGCGAACCGACACTCTCGCCGTCTTCGATACATTCGAGATTGCGCAGGCGGTCGTCAAATGCGGCGCCTACATCGTCACCGGAATCGGACACCACAGAGACAGCGTCCTGGCAGATGAAGTAGCGGATTACGCTGCATCGACGCCAACTGCCGTCGCCTATTATCTGGCGGGCTTATGCCTTCGCGCTCAGCCGCCAAGGGGCGAAGCTTCCGCGCGGGCTTCGAATATCGTGGTAGCGATTTTGCTCGTCTTGGCTGTCGCCTCGATCGCCTTGTTAATCGCCGTCTGGATTGCGAACGCAGCCTGAGGCTTCAAAGCAGGCTCGGCTGCCCTGTTGATTCAAAGGGCGCCACCAGCCTTGGGTTATCGTTGGCTGGGCTGTTGACCTGGGTTGATACTTCGTGAAAACACAACTGGTCCGCTCGTGGTCCCGCCATGAGTGGCTGCCACTCCGGCGGCAGCAATTCGCGCGGCGCCAACCAGGTTTCGTAATCTTCGGGCTCGAGTATCACGGTCATCCGATGATGAAGCGGGCGCACCTTGTCATTGGCGGCGGTGGTCAGAATCGCGCAAGTCTGCAGCCAAGTTTCATCCGGCTGCCGCCAGCTTTCCCACAAACCGGCAAAGGCGAACAGGTGCCGCTGGGCATGCTGGATATAGTAAGGCGTCTTCCGCTTGCCCCGCTTGGTCCATTCGTAATAGCCATCAGCCGGGATCAAGCAGCGCTGGCGCTTGAAGGCGGCGCGGAACGACGGTTTTTCCGCCGCCGTCTCCGAGCGCGCGTTTATCATGCGGCTGCCAAGCTTCGGGTCCTTAGCCCAAGATGGCAGCAGCCCCCACTTCATGAGGGAAAGCCGCTTCGGCTCGCGATCGGTGATGACGGGCACTTGCTGGGTCGGCGCGATATTGTAACGCGGTTGCGCCCAGCCGCCGACTTCATCGAGATTAAACGCGAGCTGAATGGATTCCGCGTCTGCCCTCAGGCTATATCGCCCGCACATAGCCCCCTACTTGCCGGACTTGTCGTCTTTTTTCGGTTTGCCCAATTCAGCAATTTGGCGCACCAAGCCCAGGATCGTCAACAGGACGCCGAGCAGCTGCCCAGTTGATATGGGTTTAGGAGCGCTGCCCTCGGCATTGTCATTCTCGGCGGCTGCGCGCGTATATAGATAGCTTGAGAGCAAGCCTAGCAGCGCGCCGATGGCGCCGCCGGCCACAATGATGCGAGCTTTGCGCGCCTGCAAGCTGCCCTGGCTCTGACCAATGTCCACATTGTTCATTCGATTTCCTCATTACTTGGTTCAACTGGGGGCGGGTCGAAGGCAGTTAACAATTCTCGAAATGGCGCCAAACGCACCGCCCAATTCAAGACGCGGGCATCCACATTTCCCAGCCAGCCTTCCACGTTTTGCTCCATCGCCGCGGTCCAGGCTTCCAAGCGCCTCAATGGGGAGCGCGATTTGGGCCGCCATCGGTTCATCAGCGACACCAGGACCAGGCAGCCTATGACGAGCGGAAACAGGCAGACAACCAGCGGGCAAAGCACCAGCGCGGTCAGCATCGAATCGGAAAGCAGGGCCACTTGGGCGGGCGAGCGCAAGGCAAAAGCCGCCCCGATGGCAGCAACCAGCATGACCAAGAGCAACAGAATTGGCAGCAAAATGCTGACCCGGAGGCCGCGCCTTTCCGCGCGCGCCGGTTCCAAATAGCGCTGATGCAGCGCGTCAGCCTTAGCCTCGCTTGGCTGGCTCATTCACCTTCCATTGGTCAAGCCCACAGCATAAAATAGTATACTGCAATGCCTGTGATTTTCCAGATAGGCTATCGAACTTATGAGCCATGTATCGCCGGTCGCGCAGCGTCTTCGGGTCACCTTTGGGAAAACGGGTCCGCTCATTTACACAAGCAATCTCGACACAGCTAAAATCTGGGAGCGTGTGCTGCGGCGCGCCGACTTGCCGATTCTTTACACCAGGGGCTTCAACACCCGGCCGCGCATCTCCCTGGCGATGCCGCTGCCCCTCGGCATCTCCAGCGAATGCGAGATTCTCGAGATTGCATTGCGCGAGCGAATTGCATACTGCGAAGACGAAATGCGGCATCGCTTGCTCGCCGTGTCGCCGATCGGTTTGACAATCAGCGCCATTGTCGAAGTCGATACCCGCGCCTCGACGCTGCATTCACTAATCAATAGCGCCGAATACCGGATTCAGTTGCTAGACGACGTCGACAGGCGGGAGGCACAGCAGAAGATTGACGCATTGCTCAGCCGCGAATCGATTATTGTTGACCGCGTGCGGCGGCGCAAACGAAGCGTCATGGACATCCGCCCGCTGATAATGGGGCTGCATCTCGATAGCAATGACGATTTGATCGCCCATCTATCCGTCGGCGAGCGAGGCAATCTGCGGCCAGACCAACTGCTCGAGCATCTCGGATTATCCGATGCGCATCATTCTGTCCATCGCTTCAAACTGCATAAGCTGGCTGAATAAATCCAGCCGGCGATTTGAAAAGCCTTCGCCGCCCCCAGACGAAACAGCTAGCTCAGAAAGAGAGCATCATGACATTTCCCTTGACCATCAATGACGAAGTGGAAGCGGCGCTAGACAGTGGCAGAGCGGTGGTCGCCCTCGAGTCAACGCTGATCACACATGGCCTGCCCTACCCGACAAATGTCGAGACGGCGCTGGCGATGGAAGCCGCTGTTCGTGAGTCAAGCGCTGTGCCGGCAACCATCGCCATCCTCAATGGATCGATCACAGTTGGCATCAGGGCAGAAGGCATTGAAGCGCTTTCGCAGCTGCCGCCAAACAGCGTCAGAAAATGCAGCCGGCGAGACCTGGCGATCGCGGTTGCGCTGGGGCAGAACGGCGCCACCACTGTCGCCGGCACGATGATTATCGCCCACATGGCGGGCATAAAGGTGTTCGCAACCGGCGGCATCGGCGGCGTGCATCGGGGCCAGCCACAGGATGTCTCCGCTGATCTAACTGAATTTGGGCGGACGCCGGTGACGGTCGTCTCGTCGGGAGCGAAGTCGATTTTAGATCTGCCACTGACGCTGGAGGTGCTGGAAACCTACGGCGTACCCATCCTCGGCTATCGGACGGATGTATTGCCAGCCTTCTATTCGGGGCAGACAAAGCTGCCGATTGATCAGCGCATCGAATCGGCGGCGGAAGCGGCGGCGATCATTCGCGCAGCGGCGAAGCTGGGCGCACAAAATGGCATCCTCATCGCGGCGCCGGCGCCAGCGGACAGCCAGCTTGAGATTGAAATTGCCGACGCCGCCATCGCGCGGGCAACCGCCGACGCCGACGCGCTGGGCATCAGCGGCAAGGACATCACTCCCTATGTGCTCAGCCGCGTGAGCGAACTGACCAATGGCGCATCGATGGCGGCGAATATCGCTTTGCTCATCAACAATGCGCGCATCGCCGGGCAGATCGCATTGGCGCTCGGCGCTTAGACCGCGATTGCCAGCCCAGGAACCAGGGCAATCGCTATACAGTAAATCGCGCTTAAGCTATAATCGTTCCCGTTCGCAGAGCTAATTCTGGCGGAGTAGAGATTATGCAGCCGCAGCTGATAGAGCGAAAGCTGGCACGCCACCTGCTGCAAGTGGAGAAACCCGGGCGTTATGTCGGCGGCGAATACAACAGCGTCGTCAAAGCCTGGCATGATATCGATATCAAGGTCGCCTTGGCTTTCCCTGATATTTACGATTTGGGCATGTCCAACCTTGGCATCATGAACCTCTACCACCAGGTGAACCTGCAGCCAGACATGCTAGCTGAGCGCGTATTCTCGCCTTGGCTCGATATGGAAGACCTGATGCGGCGACAAGACATACCGCTCTATTCCTTAGAATCGAAGCAGCCGATAGGCAATTTCGACCTGTTGGGCATCAGCCTGCCCTACGAACAGCTCTACACCAACGCCCTTAATCTGCTTGATTTGGCGGGCTTGCCGCTCTTGAGCCGGGAGCGCGACGAACGTTATCCGCTGGTCATCGCCGGGGGGCATGCCTGTTTCAATCCCGAGCCTATGGCCGACTTTATTGACGCCTTTGTCATCGGCGAGGGCGAGGAGATCATTGTCGAAATCGCCCGTGCCCTCGGCGAGCTGCGGGGCCAGCCTCGCCATAAGCAATTGCGTGAAATCGCCAAAATTCAGGGCATGTATGTGCCGCGCTTCTACGATGTGGACTATCGGGAAGATGGCGTCGTCCGCTCGATAGCGCCCAAGGAGCCCGGTATCCCCGCCCGTGTATTGAAACGCATCGTCATCACCCTGCCCAAGCCCTTCACCAAGTTCATCGTGCCTAACATCGACACCGTGCATAACCGCGCGCCGATCGAGATTATGCGCGGCTGCACGCGCGGCTGCCGCTTCTGCCACGCGGGCATGGTCACGCGGCCAGTGCGCGAGCGCCCGGTGCCAGAGATCATGGCGGCAATCGCCGAAATCGTCCAGCATACTGGCTTCGAAGAGATCAGCCTGCTCAGCTTATCATCGTCGGATTATGCCTGGGTGGAGGAGCTGGCGGAAGCGGTCAACCGCGAATACAAGGACGCGGGCCTCAGCCTCAGCCTGCCGAGCCTGCGCATCGAAAGCGCCAGTGCGGACTTGCTGGAGAAGATAGGCGGCACGCGCCGCAGCGGCTTCACCTTTGCGCCCGAAGCCGCCACCGAGAAAATGCGCGATCTAATCAACAAATATGTAGCCGATGAGCAAGTGCTTCAAACTGCCCGCGATGTATACTCCCGCGGCTGGCGCACGATCAAGTTTTATTTCATGATGGGCCACCCGGAAGAGACCATTGAGGATGTACAGGCGATTGTCGATCTCTGCCTCAAGACGCTGCAGGAAGGCAGCCGTATTTTGGGCAAGAAAGCGACACTGAATGTGGGGGTTAGCACCTTCATCCCCAAACCGCATACGCCCTTCCAATGGGCGCCGCAAGATACGCGCGAAAATGTCGAAAGCAAACAGCGCCTGTTGAAGCAGCAGATGCGCCGCGGCGGCATGCACCTGCGCTGGAACAACTACGAAGACAGCGAATTCGAGGGCTGGCTCAGCCGGGGCGACCGGCGGCTCGGCGCCGTCATCCAGCGCGCCTGGGAGCTGGGCTGCAAATTCGATGCCTGGCAAGACCAGCACCGGCACCGCGAATGGCGGCGCGCTTTCGCTGAAGCCAACCTGGACCCAGACTTCTACAACTTCCGCGAGCGCGATTTGGATGAAGTCTTCCCCTGGGATCACATCGATGTCGGCATTCACAAAAAGTTCTTGCGCGAGGATTATTTGATGAGCATCAAGCGCGAGACGCGGGTCGATTGTCGTGACAAATGCTTCGCCTGCGGGATATTGCCCAAGTTCGCCAAGGAACGCTCCAGCACGGAAGAGATGGCTTGGGAATGCCCGCCGGTGACGCCAATCAGCGAGCGTAAGCGCGCCCGCCAAGCCGCCATTCCTTTAAGCGCAATCGGCTAGCGAGTTGTGGTCCAAAGCGGCAAAGTTGTTATCAATGGAATCCGAAGCCGAGCCGCCATCATGGGCGATGGCGCGCCGATTCTGATGGTTCATGGCTGGGGCGCCCGCATCGAGCTATTGGAACCCCTGGCTTTGCGCCTAACTCGCCTTGGGTATCAATGTCACCTGATTGATTTACCGGGCTTCGGCGATAGCGACGAGCCGCCCGCGCCCTTCAGCATATTTGATTACGCCGCCTTCTGCCTCGCTTATCTGGATCAGCAGCAGCTTAGGGACGTCAATTATTTCGGGCATTCTCTTGGCGGGCGCATCGGTTTGATACTCGGCTCGGATTACAGCAACCGCATCAGGAAGCTCGCGCTTTCGAACAGCGCCGGCATCAAGACCGAAGCAGCCCTCCCTACTCGCATGAGATCGAGCGCATACAAGCTCCTGCGGCGGAGCCTCGAGACGGTCGGGGCGACGGCCGCGGCTGGCAATTTACGGGCAAGCTACAATCGGCGCTATGCTTCTGACGATTACCAACAAGCTTCGCCCATCCTGCGGCAAACCTTGATTAAGGTGGTCAACCAGGATCTGCTTGAGCAAGCCAAACGGGTCAGTGTCCCGACGATTCTAATCTGGGGTGACAAAGACCAGGCGACGCCGCTCTGGATGGGGCAGGCGCTTGAAGCTGCCATCCCGGACGCGGCGCTGATCATCCACCAAGGCGCCGCGCATTACGCTTATCTCGAGTACCCTGAGAAAAGCGCCAGCATCATGGACGCGCTCTTTCGCAGCCACTAGCCGGCGAGAAATCGCTTCGATCGGCGCTCACATTCGCACCGCTTCGATTACACTTAACGATAACTTTGCGCGCACATAGCAGGCTGGAGAATGTCAGAGATTCTGCTTGCCACATTAGCTGCGATTTGGCTGCTGGGCGCCTGGCTGAGAATCTTTCAGCAGGCGCGCTTCTATCAGATTGAAGAATACATGAGCGGGCGCTACCTGCGCTGGGTAGGGAAGGCTCGGGACCGCCTGCTGCCGGCGCGGGCTTTTGCCGCCTGGTTGCTTGGCTTGGCGCTCAGCGGGCTTCTGCCGGAAGCGCCTCTGCCCGAAATGGCGGCCATCGCCGCCGCCATCATCGCGGTTATCCCCCCAAGGCAAGCTGAAGTCAAGCAGCCTTTCGCCGCCACCGCGCGCATGAAGCGGCTCTTAGCGGGCAGCTGGCTGGCAAGCGCAGTTGCCATTGCCGCCCTGTTAGCTGCGGGGAACGCCTATCGGCCGCCTGATTTGCCTACCATCACCTTGGCGCTGGTCAACACAATCGGCGCTGCTATATTCATATTGACGCCATTGTGGCTTATCGCGGGAAATGGACTTATGCAGCCGCTAGAAAGCGCCTTGCGCCAGCGCTATCTGCGGCAAGCGTCCCGTACGCTGGCAACAATCCAACCGAGAATCATTGGCATCACCGGCAGCTACGGCAAGACGACAAGCAAAAACTTTCTGCACGATATCCTCAGCCTTCGCTTTCGCGCTTATGCCACGCCCAAGAGCTACAACACGCTGATGGGCATCTCGCTGGCGATTAACCGCGACCTCGCCAACGATTTCCGCACCGAGTATTTCATCAGCGAGATGGGCGCTTATGTCGAAGGGGAAATCAATCGAATCTGTCAACTGACGCCGCCCGATATCGCCATCGTCACCGAAGTGGGACCGCAGCATCTCGAACGCTTTGGCACGCTTGAAAATGTGCGGAAAGCGAAGTACGAGATCATCAAGAACTTGCCAGCTGATGGACTTGCGGTTTTGAATTGGGACAATGAACACGTGCGAGCGATGGCTGCCGCTGGCTACCCCTCGACCATTCTGACTGTCAGCCGCCAGTTATCAGCCGAAGCGGCGCGCGCTGAGGGCATTAGCTGGCTCGCCAAAGATACGCATGAGACGCTTGAGGGAATTTCTTTTACCGTGGCGCACATTCCTTCCGGCGAGCAAGCCAAGATCAAGACCGCCCTAGTCGGCGAACATAACGTGAGCAACTTGCTGCTCTGCATCGCCGTTGCTTTCCATGAGGGGATCCCCCTTCGCGATATCGCCATGCGCGTCCGCCATTTGCAGCCCTCCGAAAGTCGGCTCGTCCGCCAGAGGACCCGCGCCGGCATAACAATCATCAATGACGCCTACAGCGCCAACCCCAAAGGGGCGGCCAGCGCGCTCAAATTGCTGGGAATGCACCAAGATGGCGCGCGGCTTCTCATTACGCCCGGTATGATTGAATTGGGCGATTTGCAAGATGAAGAAAATCGCAAGCTTGGTTTGCTGGCGGCGCAGCAAGCCACCGACATCATTCTAGTAGGCAAAGCGCAGACCGCGCCAATCGCCGACGGGATTCTATCGACTTCCTTCGACCGGGCTCGTCTTCAAGTGGTCGAGACGCTCAAGGAATCGATCGATTGGTATCAGCACAATTTGAAAGCGGGCGACACAGTGCTTTTTCTGAACGATCTGCCCGATACATATTGACCAGGCCGATGAGGACCAGCGAATGAAGAGCCGCCGCCGCACCATAGCCGTCATCTTTGGCGGGCGCAGCGTAGAGCACGACGTCTCTATCGTCACCGGGCATCAAATCATGAATGCCTTCCCAGCCGAGGGCTACGAAGTTGTGCCTGTTTATATTTCGCGCGACGGCGCTTGGTACACCGGGGACCCGCTGGCTGAACTTGACAGCTTCAAAGATGAGGACATCCTGAATCAAGCTGGCTTGCGCCCCTGTTTGCTGCCGCCCGATACGCGCTATCACGGTCTGATTATCGATCCGCTCGCTGGGCGCTTTAGCAAGAGCGAGGTGAAGCGCATTGATGTGGCTTTCCCCGCGCTACATGGCTCGCATGGCGAGGATGGCAGCATCCAAGGGCTGTTCGAGCTGGCTGATATCCCTTACGTTGGCTGCGCCACACTCGATTCAGCCTTGACCAATGACAAGATCATGACCAAATCTGTCCTTCGGCAAAATGGGATACCCGTGTTGGCTGATTTTTGGTCTACGCGTGATCGATGGCTTGCCCAGCCCGATAGCCTGATCGAAGAATTGCTCGCCAAATTTGAGCTGCCGCTGTTCGTCAAGCCGGCGACATTGGGGTCAAGCATTGGCATAGGCTTCGCGGATTCGGAGGACCTGCTGCGAGCCAGCATCGATATTGCCGCCAATTTCGATAGCCGCATTCTGATTGAGCCAGCGCTTACCGACGGCATCGAAATCAATTGCTCGGTCATGGGTTTTGGCGAACGCTTTGAGGCATCCACCCTGGAGCAGCCAGTCTCCTGGGCGGAATTTCTGTCTTACGAAGACAAGTATCTGCGCGGCGGCGACGGCATGAAAAGCGCTGAGCGGCTAGTCCCTGCGCCGGTCAGCGCCGAGTTGACCGCCCGCATCAAGGAAACCAGCATCGCCGCTTTCAAAGCGGTAAATGGCACTGGCATCGCCAGGATCGATTATCTCGCGCGGCCCCAGCATGACGAGCTGTTTCTAAACGAGATCAACACCATGCCCGGCTCCTTGGCTTTCTACTTGTGGCGCGAAGACGGCTATTCACCAGCCGACCTGGTGCAGAAGCTGGTTGCGCTCGCCCGCGATGCCCATGCCCAGAAGCGCCGCAATGTTTACGATTACAAGACAAATCTGCTAGACCTGGCCAGCCAGCGCGGCTTAAAAGGGAGCAAAGGCATAAAATAGCGGGCTGCTAGCCCAGCTGCCGCGGCTGGCAAACGTCTTGTTAGCAATCAGCCCTATGTTATGATAGCGGCAATAGGGTTGCCTGCTTTTGCGGTTTCTCGGCCTTTTGGCTTGTCAGCTTGCCTGTCCTGCCTTCAGCGCCAATTGCTGCGCCCGCCGCCGAAGGCTGCGCCCGCCTAACGCAATGCTGTCTTTTGCCTAAGGTTGCTGTGCCATACACATCGGGCAATCCCCGCCCCCCTCGCCCATCGGATGTCGGCCGCTCATTATGGGGTGGCGCGCCACTGCCGCCGATTCCAGAACGCGTTCTGGATGGCATTCCCGGCTTTATCGCCTGGCTCGCCCTATTGGCGTCGATCGCCAGCGCAGTCGCCTTTCCCCTCACTCTGATGCTGACCGCCGCGCTCGTGGCCAGCTATTCGGCGATTCGGTTCCTGCTCGCCGGCATCGCCAACGGCATAGGAATGCGCCAAATCCAGGAATGGGAATCGATCGACTGGTACCAAAAGTATCTGCAAGACCGGGGACCAGAATCCCTGGAATGGGATAAGGTGCGCCACTTGGTGATCATCCCCATCTACAACGAATCCATGAAGATATTGACACGAACGCTGGACCAGCTGAGTTTGCAGGAGAACGCGAATTCGCAAATCTCCGTCTTGTTGGCGATGGAAGCGGCTGAAGCCGATAGCTACCGGACGGCGCAGAGCCTAAACCGCCAGTACGGCGACCATTTCGCCAATATCTACTTCACCGTGCACCCGCGCGGCTTAATTGGCGAGATGCAATGCAAATCAGCCAACCTTGCCTGGGCGATCAATCGCTTCTTTGAAAATGTCCTTGATAGAGAAAATATGAACATCGACAACTATGTATTAACGACGATGGATGCCGACACGCGCTGGCACGAAAACCACTTTGCCGCGCTGACCTATCATTTCGCCATCAATCCAGAGCGCTACCGCACATTCTGGCAAGCGCCGATTCGCTATCATGGCAATATCTGGCAGGTCAACCCGCTGATGCGCATCATCAATACCTACGCCTCCGCTTTCGAGCTGGCTTATTTGGCCGCGCCCTGGTGGATGGCGATGCCGATGTCCTCCTATTCGCTGAGCTTGAAGCTGCTGGAGCAAAGCGGCAACTGGGATACGGACGTAATCGCCGACGAATGGCACATGTTGATCAAAGCCTACTTCGCGACCGAGGGGCAAGTGAAATTGCAGCACATCTACCTGCCCTTCCTGGCGGATTCAACAATCGGCTCCAACATATTCGAGTCGATAAAGAATCGCTACAGTCAGACGCTGCGCCATGCCTGGGGCAGCAAAGAAGTTGGCTACATGCTCGCTAAGCTGATCGAGAACCCGCATCTCTTTTCATTCAACTCATTCAAACTGCTCCTTCGCATCGCCCACGACATTCTGCTGGCGGGGGCGGGCTGGATAATTCTGACGGTCGGGTCACAGCTGCCGGTCTTCTTTCACCCTAAGATTGCGCCAATCAAAGTCGAAGGCTTGATGACAGCCAACGACAAGCTGACATATATCCTGGAAGGCTTCAGCGCCAGCCATCCCGCTTGGTTGCTGCTGGCGATAGCGGGCTTCGTCATGATCATTCTGGTGGTGGTGTTTCAGGTGCAAGATTATCGCATTCGCCCGCCGCGCGTTTCGCCTTATACTTTTGGCGAGTCCATCCTGGAGCTATTGAGCATCCCCTTCATGCTGATATTGACCTTGCTGGTAGTCGCGCTGCCTACGCTGGTTGCGCAGACGCGGCTCTTGCTCGGCATTCCGCTGCAATTCATCGTCACCGAGAAACACATCGATCAATGAGCTGGTCCCCCGTCGAAAGCAGGCGGGCTCGAATTATTGGGCGCTAAATGCGTCCTGGAGTTTCCCTAGCACTAGACGGGCGTCATGCCTATGATTAAGCAGGCGGCGCCGATTTGACGCGGAAGAAAGGCGGGGCAATGCCAAAGCAGCGTGTGCAGAAGATTATGGCGCAGGCCGACATCGGTTCGCGGCGAAAATGTGAAGAGATCATCCGCGGGGGCCGCGTCCGCGTAAATGGCGCGGTCATTGAGCTGGGCGCAAAGGCTGACCCGGCGGTGGACCTTATCCTCGTCGACGGAGAGCGACTCGCGAATAGAACTGAGCCGCTCTACATTGTCGTGAACAAACCGAAAGGCGTGCTGAGTACTAACAAAGCCGAAAAAGGCGACGAGCGCCCAACGATTCGCGAATTGGTTGAGGCGCCCGGGCATCTCTTCACGATCGGAAGATTGGACGCCGACAGCGAAGGGCTGATGGTTTTGACCAACGATGGCGAGCTGGCGAATAGACTCTCGCACCCGCGCTACGAACACACAAAAACTTACAAAGTCACCGTCAAGGGCAAGCTAGCGCGCCAGACGGTTGAAGCCTGGGAGAGCGGCATCTGGCTCGACGACAGCCGCACCGCCGCCTGCTCCGTGACCGTGCTGCAAGCCTCAAAACGTTCAACGGTCTTGCGCCTGGTCATGGTCGAGGGGCGCAAGCGGCAGATTAAGCGCGTCGCCACAACATTGGGCCACCCCGTAGTGCGGCTCGTCCGGACGCATATTGGGCAGCTCGGGTTGGGGACGCTGCGCAAGGGCGCTTGGTATCAACTCGATGAGAGCGAGATTGGCGCCATGATGAAGCCCGCTCATGAATTGAACGTGATCAGGCGAAAGCGGCGCGAACGCAAACGGAAGGCCAGACGGTGAGCCGGCGCGGGCAGCGACATGTCCCATGAATTGAGCATCGAGGAATACATCGCCCGGCAGCCCGACTATGACCGGGCGCGGCGCATTATGCTTCCGCTTCTGCGGGCAGCCCTGCCGACCTTCTGCCGGGTAGAGGTGGCGGGGCTGGGCAATGTGCCGCGGCAGGGGCGCGTCTGCCTGATGATCAACCACCTTTCTTATCTCGATCCGATTGTCGTCACGGTCAGCATTCCCTTTCGCTACACGATCTCACTCTCAAAGGTGGAAAACTTCAGCATACCCGTCGTCGGCTGGTGCCTGCGTCAATGGGGGCATTACCCGATACACCGCGGTGAATTTGACCGCCGGGCGCTGATGCAGACAATCGAGCTGCTGAAGAGCGGGCAACTCGTGCTCATGGCGCCGGAGGGCACGCGCCACCCAGGCGGCATGCAGCAAGCGAAAGAGGGGCTGGCATACGTCGCAACTAAAGCCGAGGCAGTCATCGTGCCAGCCGCGATTTGCGGGGCAGAAGACTGGCGGCAGCGATTGAAGCGCTTTCGCCGCGCCTACGCCAAGGTCGTCTTTGGCAAACCCTTTCGCTTGCGCCCGGATGGTCCTGGGCGCATTCCACGAAGCAAACTGAAGCAGATGATCACCCAGTCCATGCACCAACTAGCGCTGACCATTCCCGAGGAATACGCCCATCTGCGCGGCTACTACGGCGATATTCACAATGCCCGTACCGACTGCCTTGAATTTGTTCGAGCCAATCCAGACCTCAATCCGGACTGCCCATGATCTCCAGCGCCCATTCAGCCAGCGCGTCCACGGAGTTATTCAGCTGGGCGAAGCGCTTATCCTGCGTGAAGCCACGAACATAGCGGATGTAAATTTGCTGCAGAATCACCAGCAGGCGGAATATCCCAAGCACATGATAGAAGGGAATATGCGAGAGGTCTCGCCCGCTCCGCTCGGCATATCGTTGCAGAATCTGCTGGCGGCTGTAAAAATCATAATCGCCGGCTGGCATCGCGCCGATCGCCCGAACCGCGGCTGAATCACCCGGTCCCGTCCAGTAGGTTAGCAGGGCGCCAAGATCGGAAAGCGGGTCACCCAGGGTACACATGTCCCAATCAAGAATGGCGACAACGCGGGCTGGATCCTCCGCATCGAACATGGTGTTATCCAGCTTGTAATCGTTATGCACCAGCGAGTAATAGCTGGTTTCGGGCAGATGATTTGCCAGCCAGCGGTAAATTTCTTTCACAGCCGGGTTATCGTTAAGCGCCGCCACTTCCCAGCGCCGCCGCCAGCCTTCCACCTGCCGCTTGACAAAACCTGCGGGCCGACCTAACTGAGACAAACCCAATGCCTCATAGTCGACGGCATGAAATGCAGCCAGCGTATCGACCAGCGCCCGGCTCAAATGTTGAGGCGCGTCGGCATCGTTTGCGAATCGCTTAGGCATCTTTTCGCGAATGACGACGCCGCGGCAGCGCTCCATGATGAGGAAGGGCGCGCCAATTACCGCTTCCTCGGCGCAGTAATGGTAGATTTTCGGCGCGAACTGAAAGGACTTATGCAAGACGGACAGCACCCGGTTCTCGCGCCCCATATCATGCGCTGATGGCGCATAAGCGCCCAATGGCGGGCGGCGCAAGACATATTCCATAGCCCCGTCAAAGGTCAACAGATAGGTCAAGTTCGCCTTGCCGCCGCCGAACTGCTTGACCGTCAGCTCGCCCTCGGCGCCCGCCACCCGACCGCGCAAATAATCCTGCAGCGCCGCTTCATCGAAACGCTCGTCGGGCCGAACTTCTATCAGGTCTTGCTCCTCAGGTGATGACATGGCGAGGCTGCAATTCATAAAGGTTTCGCATATACCGAACAGTCTACCACAGCCGCTTGCCGGTCCAGTCCGTGGCTGATGAAGAAACAGCCTCCCGCCGCTTTATCGGCAAGCGATACCATTGCGCGCCTATCGTGAGGGGGTATGATATGTGGCAGCCCGCTAAGAGAATCGAGCCAAATTGAACGTCAAGAAGACATTTCCTATCCTGGTCGCCTACTTGGTATTCATTGTGATTGGCATCGCGTCGGGATTGCTGAACATTTCCTGGACCTATATGCAGGACAGCTTCAATGTCTCGCACGATTCCCTGGCTGCGCTGGCGCCGGCGGCGATGTTGGGCGGGTTGATCGCCGCCTTTCTTAGCGGCTCGATCATCGGGCGGTTTTCGATAGGACCCGTGCTGGTTGGCGGCATGGCATTCGCTGGTTTGGGCATGCTTGGTTACGCCGTCGCGCCAGCCTGGATTGCCTTGCTCGGCGTTGCCTTTATCGCCAGCATTGGCAAAGGCACCATGGACGCGGGCTTGAACAATTTCGTCTCAGCCAATTATGGCGTCAGCGAGATGAATTGGCTTCATGCCTGCTGGGGCATCGGCTTGACAATTGCGCCGGCTGTGGTCACGCATTTCGTCCTCTATCAGGGCAGCGGCTGGCAATCCAGTTACATCCTCGTTGGGTTGGTCATATTGGCTATCGGCTTGGTCATCCTGTTCAGCTTGCCCCTTTGGCGGATAAATGCCCCGAGCGGCAAATCGAAGCACAATTCCGCGCGCCCCCCCATCAGCCAGAGCCTGCGCCGCCCCATCGTGATAATTGGTTTGCTGTTTTTCTTTGTCTATGGCGGGGTCGAGATCGGCGCCGGGCAGCTCGCGAATACACTGCTGGTGGAAGGGCGCAACCTGCCGCAGGCGACCGCAAGCAGTTGGGTCAGCGCCTACTGGGCCAGCTTCACCGTCGGGCGAATTACCATGGGGCTGCTGGCCATGCGCCTGGGCGATAAGACGCTTCTCAATATCTGCTTTGGCTTCACAGTCATCGGCGCTCTCTTTCTTTTCCTTAACCTAAATGATGTCTTCAGCTTGCTGGGGCTGATGGGCATGGGCTTCGGCTTAGCGGCAGTGTTCCCGATTCTGATCCTGCAGACAAATAAACGGGTCGGCTATGAGCATGCGGCCAATGCGATTGGCTTTCAGGTTGGCTGCGCCGGGCTGGGCGGCGCTGCGCTTTCGGGCATGGGCGGCATCTTCGCCGAATATGTAGGTCCAGAATCGATCAGCCTGTTCATATTTCTGGGGGCGCTGCTAACTTTCACGCTGTATGAATTCATGATCCGCTGGGAAGTTCGACAGTTGCAGGCGAAGCCGCAGTAGGCTGGCGCGATGACGACGCTCGCTGACAAGGTCGGGCAGTTGATGATGGTTGGCTTTGAGGGGCTGGCGCCGCCACCCTACCTGCTCGATTGGCTGGCGCGCGGGCGCATTGGCGGCATCATCTTATTCGCGCGCAATGTCGAATCGCCGGCGCAGGTACACGGACTGATAGCCGATTGCCGGGCGGCGGCAAAATACCCCATTTTAGCAGGCATCGACCAAGAAGGCGGCTTCGTCGCCAGGCTGCGCAATGGCTTCAGCGAAAGCCCCGGCGCAATGGCATTGGGCGCCGGCGGCAACTGCCAGTTGGCGAAGGAGATCGCCGCCATGATGGGGCGGGAGCTGGCTGCGCTCGGCATCAATTGGAACTTCGCGCCGGTTGCTGATATCGCGCATCAAAGCGATAACCCGTCGGTCGGCACGCGCTCGGTCGGCCGGGACCCGCGCTTGGTCAGCAGCATAGTCGCGGCACAGATCCGTGGCTTCCAGCGCGCTGGCGTGGCGGCGACCGTCAAGCATTTCCCGGGGCTTGGCAATACGGTCATCGACACTCATGAGGCTCAGGCCAGTGTATCTGGCTCACTCTCTTTCTTGTACGCGGAAGACCTGCTGCCCTTCCGCGAGGCGATCGCGGCCGATGTCGGCGCTGTCATGCTGACGCACGTCCGCTACGATGCGCTGGACAGCGAGCGGCCCGCGACGCTCTCGCCGCGAATTATTGATGGGCTGCTGCGGGCAGAGCTCGGCTATGATGGCGCTGTCTGCACCGATTGCCTGGAAATGAAGGCGATAAGCGATGCCTATGGCGCAGGCAAGGCGGCGCGGCTAGCCTTGCAAGCGGGCAATGACCTGCTCTTGTTCTCGCATAGCCGCCGCTCCCAGCGGCAAGCCTTTGAGGCTCTGCTTGAAGCGGCACAGGCTGGAACCATATCCGAAGCGCGGATTAACCTATCGTTGGCTCGCATCCAATCGCTCAAGCAGCGATATGCCCTAGCCAAGGCGCCGCCACTGGAAATCGTGGGCTGCGAGGCGCACCGATCGCTTGCGCGGGCGGCGGGGCGCGCGGGCCTCGTTCTCATCAAACGGGGCAAGGCGCTGCCAATCGCAGCGTCACCGACGCAAGTTTCGCTGATTGAGCTGTCTCCTCAGCGAGCGCTAGACAGCGGCGGCGCAAATGGTCGAAGCCAATTCGCAGCGCTTCTCTCGCGGCGCATAGCGAGGCTGGCTCAACACATCGTAGACCCAGCGGCCGACTTCGCTTCCAATATTGAAACCCTGCGCGGCGCGCTTTCTGACGCGGAAGCCGTCATTCTTGTCACCCGCAACGCGCACTTGCAGCCGCCACAGTTAAGCCTAGCCCAATTCATCTGCAACCAGGCGCAGCCAGTTATCTTGATTTGCGCCCGCAATCCTTTTGACGCAGGCAAGATTCGGGGAGCGGATAGCGTCATCTGCACAAATGGCGACAGCGGGCCATCGCTCGAAGCCGCCCGCGATGCCATCTGCGGCGACTTCACCCCCAGCGGCAAGCTCACGGTGGATATTTGATGCCCGACTTCGTCGATCGCGACGCATTTGAAAGCCTATTGGCGACGCATTTGCCGGCAACTTTTCCCGCGCTCAGCCTTTGCGTCCTTCATCGAGGCGAGACAGTCTGGCAAGAAGCCCGCGGCTGGATCGATCCAGGCTATCGGCGGGTCCCCGTCAGCGCTGATTCGCTCTTCGATCTCGCTTCGGTGACCAAGCTCATTATCGAGACCTGTTTTCTAGTCTTGGTTGAGGCTGGCGCCGTCACTTTGGAAAGCCCCCTGGTTGAGGTCATCCCCGAGTTTGGGCGGGTGAACCCGCGGGCAATCGCAAGCGGGCAAGATCCGCATTCGCGCGCTTTTCTGCCGGTTGAGCGGCTCTTCCGCGGCCGGTCTGTCGATCCAGGCGCGGTCAGATTCCGGCATTTACTGACGCATACATCCGGCTTGCCACCCTGGCGATCGGTCTATCTCTTGGCGGCGGATAAGCCACCGCCACCGCCGACACCGGTTGACCAGGTCGATGAAGCTCGCTGGCGGCGCGGCTTGCGCGCTATGGTTGAGTTTGCTTTCGTGGGCGAGATCGGCGATAGGATCCGCTACAGCGACATCGGCATCATGCTCCTGGGCGAAGCGGTCGCGCGGCTGCACGGTCGGCGGCTGGATCTGGCAGTGAGCGACCTGGCGCTGCAACCTTTGGGCTTGGCTTCGTTCACATACAATCCGCTGCTTAATGGCATCAAACGAGAGAAAATCGTACCAACCGAACTGGACAATCACTGGCGGCATCGGCGCGCCTGGGGCGAAGTCCATGATGAAAACGCTTGTGGTCTAGGCGGGATCGCGGGCCACGCCGGGCTTTTTGCCACTGCGCTGGATGTCGCTCGATTTGGTCAAGCCTGGCTCGCGGGCGACGAGCGCCTCGCCATCAGCGCCGAACTGCGAAAAGCCGCCACCAGTCAGCAAGCCAGCGGGCAATTCCGCCTCGGCTTGGGTTGGATGCTCAAAGCGGGTGCCGACTCCTCAGCTGGCAGCCGCTATAGCCCGAGCGCCTATGGGCACACCGGCTTCACCGGCAGCTCGCTCTGGATTGACCCCGCCAGGCAGCTCGTTAGCGCCGTGTTGACCAACCGCGTCTATCATGGCCGCGCCGATGAGGGCATTCGGGCTTTTCGCCGCGCGATCCATGATCTCATTGTCGAGGCTGTTGACGCCGATGAATAAGCCGCTTTTCATGGGAATTGATGGTGGCGGCAGCACACTGCGCATCGTTATCGTGGATGCGCAGCTGCAGGAGCTGGCATCGCTGCGGTCCGATTCCGTCAACCCGAGCATCATCGGGCGAGCCATTGCCAGGGAGCGTATTCGCGGCGGCATCCTCAAAGCGCTGCAATTGGGGGAGCTGCGCGGGGATCGCATCACCGCTGTCGGCATCGGCATCGCCGGCGCGTCCAATTGTCACAGCGAAGCCTGGCTGCGCGAGACCCTGCGCCCCAGCTTGCCGACAACCTATGCGGCGCTCAGTTCTGATCTGGAGATTGCCTTGGTCGGCGCATTGGCACAGCCTAGCGGCATTCTGCTCTTGGCGGGCACTGGCAGCGCCGCTTATGGCTGCACAGCCGCTGGGCAGCGCCTGCAGGTCGGCGGCTGGGGCTACCTGCTTGGCGACGAGGGCAGCAGCTATTGGATCGGATCGCAGCTTTTGCGGCATGTTACCCATGCCTTTGACGCCGGCGCGGAACCAGGCAACACAGCATTGGCGGCCGCTTGCCTCGACAGGCTAGGCTTGCCCGGACCGCGTGATTTGCTCGCCTGGGTCTATCGCTCGCAGATGGCGCCGGCCGCGCGCGTGGCGAGCCTGGCGCCATTCTTGCTGGATCGAGCGGAGATGGGCGACGAACTTGCCATTGACATCGCCCGCCGTGCCGCGGAGCATTTAGTGCAGCTCGTCGAGACTGTGCAGCGGCAGCTGAATTATTCGCAGGCGCCAATCGCATTTGCCGGTGGTCTGCTCGATAATTGCAATTGGCTCTCCGCTGAAGTCGCCCGGCGCCTGTCTCGGCCGCGGCGCCCGGCCGCCAAGCACTCCCCCGTAATTGGCGCCGCCCTCTTGGCAAAATTAGAATGGAGCGCGCTGTGCAAACCATGAAATTTACGACCGAACAAGCAAACCCCGCCAGCGCGAACATAGACCAACTGACATCGCTCGAGGCCCTGCGTCTGATCAACCGCGAAGACGCCAAGGTTGCCGCCGCCGTGCGAGAGGCGCTGCCAGAAATCGCAAAAGCGGTCGATATCATCGCGGACGCGATTGCCAATGGGGGCCGCCTCCTCTACCTTGGCGCCGGCACCAGCGGCCGTCTTGGCGTTCTCGACGCCGTCGAATGCGTACCTACTTTCAGCGTCCCGCCGAATTGGGTGCTGGGTATTGTTGCCGGTGGCGCGGCGGCGCTGACCAACTCAATCGAAGGCGCTGAGGATCAGCCCCAGGGCGGGCGAGAAGATCTGGCGGCGCAGGACCTGACGAAGCAGGATGTCGTCTGTGGCATTGCCGCCAGCGGGCGCACGCCCTATGTCATCGGCGGGCTCGAATACGCCAAGGGGCTGGGCGCGAAGACGATCGCAATCGCCTGCAACGCCGGCACCCCGATTGGCACCCTCGCTGACATTTCTATTAGCGTGGACGTCGGACCCGAGATTATCGCCGGCTCAACGCGCATGAAAGCGGGCACAGCGCAGAAGCTGATCCTGAATATGCTCAGCACAGCCGCCATGATCCGCCTGGGCAAAGTATACGGCAACCTGATGGTCGATGTGAAAGTGTCCAATCAGAAGCTGGCGGAGCGCGCTACCCGCCTGGTCATGCAATTGACCGGCGTCGATGAGGAGCAGGCGCGGGCGCTGCTGGCGAGCGCGAATAAGGAGGTTAAGACCGCAGTTGTGATGTCGCGCCTGGGCGCCGACTACGACGGAGCGCGTCGATTATTGGCTGAGGCAAATGGGAAATTGCGCGCTGTCATCGGCGGCGAATTGGCTTGAGCGCGCCACTACTTGCCTTCCCATTCAATCGGATAAGTCTTTTCTATCATCGCTTCGATTGCATTGCGGAAATCGTCCGTGCGAAACAACTGCGCCTGCGCCCAGGCTTCAATCTGCAGCCCCGACGTATTAGCGGTAATGTCGTTGACGGCGCGTTTGGCATAACTCACCGCCAGTGGCGCCGCTGCCGAAAGCGACTCAACAAAGCCCGCCAAGCCTTGTTCCAGCTCCGCCTTGGGGAAGACAGCATTAACCAAGCCCCATTCCAAAGCCTGCGCCACGTCGATATTGCGCCCCGTCATTATCAGATCTTTGGCGCGCGACGGTCCCACTAGCTTGATAAGGCGGACCGTACCCCCGACATCGGGTATGATGCCCAAGCGCGCTTCCGGCAAGGCTAGCTTGGCGCGCTCGGTGGCGATGCGAAAATCGCAAGCCAGCGCCAGCTCCAGCGCCAAGCCCAGGCAATAACCCTGCAGCACAGAAATGACCGGCAGCGAACAGCGCTCGACCTTGTCGAAAATGGCTTGATAGCGGGCGGTGAAGGGGAAGAGATTCGCGCGGAGCCCTTCGTCAATTTGGCCAAATTGATGCAAGTCGATGCCAGCTGAAAATACGCGCCCCGCCCCGCGAACCAGCGCCACGCGCGCGCCATCATTGAAGGCGCCTTCCGCCTGATCAAAAGCCGCCGAAAGCGCGCTCATCATCTCGTCGTTGATGGCGTTGCGCTTTGCTGGGCGGTTGAGCGTAACTTCGAAGATTTGCCCAGCACGCCGCGTGAGAACCAAGTCAGACATAATCTGCGCCTTTGTTATCCTGCCTGCTCATGCCAGCGACTCCAAGAAAGCCTCCAGCGAGCGAACCGAATTCAGGCTGATGCGGGCTTTCCGTCGGTCAATCCGCCGCATCAAACCAAGGAGTACCGTTCCTGAGCCGATTTCGATGAAACTCTGCGCCCCAGCCGCGATGATTCTGCGCATCGACTCGGTCCAGCGCACCGACTGCGTCAGCTGCTGATCCAACTCGGTCTGGATTGCCGCCGGGGTCTCGAGCGGCGCCGCCAGGACATTGCCAATAACAGGCAGGGCTGGCAGTGAAAAGGCGGTACTGTGGACGACCTCGAGGAAGCCTTCCAACGCGGGCGCCATCAGCGGCGAATGCGCTGCCACGCTGACCGATAGCTTTATCGCCCGTCTTGCGCCGGCGTCGGTCGCCCGTTCGATCAAGCGTTCGACAGCGGCAATGTTGCCAGAGACGACCGCCTGCCCCGGGCAATTGTCATTTGCCAGCACGACAACTTGCCCGGTTTCCGCCGAAACCTCGGCGCAGAGCGTTTCAACTTCTGCGATTTCAAGCGCCAGAATCGCCGCCATCGCGCCCGGGGTCAAGGTGCCTGCCTGCTGCATCAAGCGGCCCCGGGCTTCTACCAGGCGCAAGCCAGCCTCAAAGCTGAGCGCGCCAGCCGCCGTCAGCGCGGAGAACTCGCCTAGGCTGTGGCCCGCCATCCAAGCCGGCTGCGCCAGCGGCAGCAGCTCTTTAAGCGTGCGCCAGATGGCGATGCTGCAAACATAGAGCGCCGGCTGAGTGTATTGGGTCTGGTCCAGTTCATCGCTGGGACCTTCGAAACAAATACGCGATAGTTCAAAACCAAGGAAGTCGTCCGCCTGCGCGAATGTTTGGCTCGCGATCGCATAGGCTTGCGCGAAGTCCGCACCCATGCCGACCAACTGCGAGCCTTGCCCGGGGAATATGGCGGCGCTAGCTTTCCAGTCCATCAGCTTGATTCTTTTTCCCTCATCGGCTGGGCAAGATTATGGCAGACCGCAAAGCTTGGGGCGAGCCAATACTATCATCGCGACGCAAAAAACCGCGCCCTGCCAGCGCGGTCCTACAGCGCGAATCGATTAAGCGCCGCAGCTGTCTACTCGCCTTCAACCTCAACGATCTGTTCCCCGCGATACGAGCCGCACTTGAGGCAGACGCGATGCGCGATATGATATTCGCCGCAGCTCTCGCATTCCACTAAATGCTTGAGCGTCAAGGCGTCATGGGCGCGGCGACGGTCCCGCCGGGACTTCGATACTTTTCGCTTTGGTAGCGGACCCATATCTTTACTCCTACACGATTTCGAGCATAATCGGCGCATTATACCGGGCGGGCAGCGTCGCTGTCAAGCCGAGGGCGCGCCGCTTTTGCAGAAACTCAATCTAAATGGATGACATCATCAACAGCCAACTCAAATCCAAAATCGAGCGGCTGCTGCAACAGCGAGTTCGCGATTGGCTGCCACTGGCCGGCGGCATGATTAGCCAGGTGCTGCGGGTCAACCTGGAGAGCGGCGAATCCCTTGTCGCCAAAGTCGGTAATGGCAGCCATGACTTGAGGATCGAAGCCTATATGCTGCGTTACCTGCGTGAGCACTCGGGGCTGCCAGCGCCGGCTGTCCTGCGCGAGGAGCCGAACCTGCTGCTGATGGAATACGTGCCCGGGCAAATCGAATGGGAGGGTGAAAGCCTGCGGCATCTTGGCGAGCTATTGGCAGGCTGCCATCAGGTGACTAGCCCGCACTACGGCCTCGAGCGTGACACGCTCATAGGACCTTTGCATCAGCCAAATCCGCAGCTGGCGTCCTGGGTCACCTTCTTTCGCGAGCATAGGCTGCGCTATATGATCCGCGTCGCAGGCCAGTCGGGCAATCTCCCCGCCGAGCTCGAGCTGCGGGCGCTGCGCATCGCCGACCAGTTGGATCGCTATCTCATCGAGCCAGACAAACCAGCGCTGATCCACGGCGATATGTGGAAGACAAACGTGATCTCGCGCGCTGGGCGGGTGGCTGGCATCATTGATCCGGCGCTCTACTTCGCCCACAATGAGATGGAGTTAGCCTACATGACCCTGTTCGGCGGCACTGGCGCAGCATTCTTCAGCGCCTATGCTGATGCGATTCCGATAGCTGGCGATTTCTTTTCCACCCGGCGGCATATCTACAACCTCTATCCACTATTGATCCACCTGACGATTTTCGGTTCAAAATACCGCCAGCCATTGCATGAGACACTTGCGAGATTCGGCTTTTAGTTAATATTTCGTTTGAGAAGTTTTTCTTTTCGTACAAAATGGTTCTAGTGAATTACCAGCCCAAGCGATAAACTCTTGCCTTGTATTGAAGGGAAGAGCGACGGTAAGTTGCGATGAGCGCGACCGGCAGTGCAAGCGACAGCAAGAAGGTGAAGAAGACCGATACCCGCTGAATATGGGCTGTTTGTGCTGCGTTAGGACATCGAACACAGACCCGCCCATACGGCGGGTTTTTTATTGTGAGATTGCGATACAGGAGACATGACGATGGCAGCTGATAGCCCCCTTTGCCCGGAATGCGACGGCGAAGTCGAGATCCCAAAGGACGCGATGGAGAATGAGCTTCTGTCTTGTGCCGACTGCGGCATAGAGCTTGAGATCATGAGCCTTAACCCGCTAGCGCTGGAATTGGCGCCTGAAGTGGAAGAGGACTGGGGAGAATAAAGCCCATGCGCGTCGCCCTGCTGGTCACGCATATTCGCGCTGAAGAAAAGCTGATTCTAGCCGCCTTCAACAAGCGCGATATCAGCCCCGACATCATTCTCGACCGCGAGCTGAACTTCGATATCACGCGGGGCGCCGAGCAGCTTGCGCCCTCAGGCATTGCCTGGCGTGATTATGACCTGGTCTTTGAACGCTGCGTCAGCACATCGCGCGGCATGTACGCGCTGGCGATCCTTAACAGCTGGGGTCTGCGCTCTTTCAACACCTATGAAACGGCGGCGACCTGCGCAGACAAGCTGCAAACGAGCATCGCCTTGATGAAACACGGCATCCCACAGCCGCATACCCGCGTCGCTTTCACACCTCAGAGCGCGATGCAGGCGATTGAAGATGTGAAGTATCCAGCCGTGCTGAAACCGGTGACCGGTTCATGGGGGCGGCTGTTGGCGCGCGTGCACAACCGGGACAGCGCCGAGGCCATCCTTGAACACCGGCAGACGCTGGGCGATTACAACCATCACACCTATTACGTACAGGAATATGTCGATAAACCCGGGCGGGACATCCGCGCCTTCGTCGTTGGCGAGCGCACCATCGCCGCCATCTTTCGCGCCTCCAATCACTGGATCACCAATACAGCCCGCGGCGGCTTGGCGACAAACTGCCCCGTGACCGAGCACTTGAATGACATCTGCGTGCGCGCGGCGCAGGCGGTTGGCGGCGGGATACTGGCTGTCGATCTGCTGGAAGACGCCGGCGGCGCCTACGTGGTCAACGAGATCAACCATACGATGGAGTTTCGCAACAGCAGCAAACCAACTGGGGTCGATATCGCCCAAGCAGTCATTGATTTCGTCATCGGTCAAATTGGGGTAATCGCGTGATTCAAGCCGCAATCCTTGGTGGCAGCGGCTATACCGGCGGCGAGCTGCTGCGCCTGCTGCACAGCCACCCGCAAGTTGAAGTGACGCAGATCACTAGCCGCCAACACGCTGGGCGATACGCGCACACCGTTCACCCGAACATGCGCGACCTCACGCGTTTGAAGTTCGTCCATCCCGATGCCTTGCAAGCCTGTGATTTACTTTTCCTGGCTTTGCCACACGGGGCGGTCGCTCAAAACATAGAACACTATGCCAGCCTGGCGCCAAAGCTGATCGATCTATCGGCCGATTTCCGCCTCGATTGCGCCGCCGCCTACGAGAAATTCTACGGTCAGGCGCATCCGGCGCCGCGTTGGCTGCATCGCTTCCAGTACGGCTTGCCTGAAGTGAATCGCCAGTCGCTCATCGGCGCGAATTATGTCAGCGGAGTTGGCTGCAATGCGACGGCGCTGAATCTCGCCCTGCTGCCCTTGGTTGAGGGCGACCTGCTCGAGCGGGCCGCCTGTGAAATCAAGGTCGGCTCTTCGGAAGGCGGCAACAAAAGCAATGCCGGCTCGCATCACCCGATTCGAAGCGGCGCCGTCCGCAGCTATAAAGCCACGGGCCACCGACACCTGGCAGAAGCGGAGCTGGTGCTGGGCGATAATTTTCCGCTGCATTTTGCTGTGACCGCCATCGAGATGGTGCGCGGCATACATCTCTTGGCGCATTGTTATTTGCGCGAAGCAAAAATCGAGCGCGACATTTGGCGGCTGTATCGCGGGCGCTATCGCGACGAGCCCTTCCTGCGGCTGGTGAGCGGACGAACCGGCATACATCGCCTGCCAGAGCCGCGGGTGGTCGCCGGTACGAATTACTGCGACATCGGCTTTGAGCTGGACGACGATGGGAAGCATCTGGTTCTCATCCTCGCCTTAGACAATCTGGGCAAGGGCGCCGCGGGCAGCGCTGTGCAATCAATGAATTTGATGTACGAGTGGGATGAGAGGACCGGGCTGGGCTTCCCCGGCATCTATCCCTAATAGGCGGCAAGTGGATGTCAAAATCTGAGCTTCTGGTAGTTAAGTTGGGTGGCGGCGCTGGCCTTGATCTTTCAGCCGCTTGCGATGATCTGGCGCGGCTCGCCCAGGCGCATCGGCTGGTAGTTGTTCATGGCCTCAGCGCAATCATGAACCAGCTCTGTGAGGAATGCGGCGTCGACGTGCAATCGCTGACATCGCCTTCGGGGCACAGCTCGCGCTATACGCCGCCAGCAGTGCGCGACCTCTACGTCCGCGCCGCCGAAATGGCAAATGGCAATTTGGAATCGGCGCTGAAACAGCGGCGTCTTGGCGCAACTGGCTTCTTAGGGGAAGACGTCCCGCTTTACAGCAAACGCAAGACAGCGATCCGAGCAGTCGTCAAGGGGCGGGTGCGTGTGATTCGCGATGACCATAGCGGCTCAATCACTGGCGTCGAGCGTCAGCCATTGCAGCAAGCGCTGGACCAGGCGCTGGTGCCGGTCCTGCCGCCGATGGCGCAGAGCAGCGATGGCTTGCTCAATGTCGATGGCGACCGCGCCGCTGCCGCCGTCGCCGGCGCCCTAAAAGCCGAGACCCTGGTCATACTGAGTAACGTCGCCGGCTTGTATCGCCGCTTCCCGGAGCCATCGTCCATCGTCCATGACGTGCCGCTGGCGCAGATCGACCGCGCACTCAATTGGGCGCAGGGGCGCATGAAACGCAAAGTGCTCGCCGCGCAAGAGGCTCTAAGCCAAGGCGTCGAGCGCGTCATTATCGCTGATGGACGCCAGCCCAAGCCGGTGTCGCGCGCGCTGGCGGGGGCTGGCACGAGGTTTAGCCATGATTGAAACTGCCACCTTATTTGAGTTAGAGAACCAGCATGGATCCGGCGCATACGGCAAGCGCCCAACGGCATTGCTGCGTGGCGAAGGGATTTACGCTTTCGATGATTTGGGAAATCGCTATTTGGATGCCACCAGCAGCCAGGGCGTGGCGGCGCTGGGGCACTGCCATCCGGCGATTATCGAAGCCATCAGCAAGCAAGCGGCGACCTTAATCACCTGCCATGAGTCATTTTATAATGATCGCCGCGCGGAGCTCTATGCGCTGCTGGCGAGCATTATGCCAGCCGATCTCAATCGTTTTTTCCTCTGCAACAGCGGTGCCGAAGCGATTGAGGGCGCGCTGAAGGTGGCCAAATTGCTGACCCGACGCGATGGCATCGTCGCGACAAAGCGCTCCTTCCACGGGCGCACCGCCGGCGCCCTCTCCTTGACCTGGACGCAGAAGTATCGCAAGCCCTTCCAAGCCTGGCTCCCAGCGGTCGATTATGTCTCGTTTAACAACATTGCCGCAGCCGAGGCCGCCATCTCAGAAATGACGGCGGCTGTCATCGTCGAATCCATCCAAGGTGAAGGCGGCGTATACCCAGCCGAAATCGAGTATCTGCAAGCGCTGCGCGAGCGCTGCGACCAGACCGGCGCGATGCTGATCGTGGATGAAATTCAGACCGGCTTCGGCCGCACGGGGCAGTGGTTCGGCTTCGAACCGGCAAAGATCGTGCCCGACATCGTTTCAGTAGGCAAAGCGATTGGCGGTGGCTTGCCGATGGGCGCTGTCTGCTGGCGCGAGGCGCACGGACCCATAGACCGCGCCAGCCATGGCAGCACCTTTGGCGGCAATCCGCTGGCTTGCGCGGCGGCACTCGCCGCTATCAGAACGATTCGCGCCGACGGCTTGGTCGAAAAGGCGCGCGTCAACGGCGACTGGTTCATCGAGGAATTACGCGGGCGCAAGCTGAGCGGGCTGCGCCAAATCCGGGGGCGCGGGCTTATGGTAGGCATTGAGCTGAGAGGCCGCGTGACGCCCGTCCTGAAGGCACTGCAAGAACAGAGCCTGCTCGCCTTGCCGGCTGGTCTCAATACGCTGCGCCTGCTGCCGCCTTTGATTATCACGCGCGAGCAGCTTTCTATCGTCGCCGATGCCATCGAGACGGTGCTGGGCTAACTGATGCGGAGCATAGCAAATTGCAGCGCGGAACAATTGCTGCATGACCTGGTCGCCATTCCCAGCCCATCGCGTGATGAGGGTGAAGCGGCCGCTTTCCTGACTGCCTGGATGCGGTCTAATGGCTACGACAGCAGTTTCGTCGATGAAGTTGGCAACGCTGTGGGCCTCATTGGCGGCGGCACCCGCCAGATCGTTCTGCTCGGGCATATCGATACATTCGCCGGTTTCCCGCCCGTTCGGCTCAAGGGGCGAACGCTCCATGGCCGCGGCTCTGTCGACGCCAAAGGACCGCTATGCGCCTTCGCGGTCGCGGCAAGCAGGGCGCGCTTGGCAGATGATATTCAACTTGTCGTCATCGGCGCGGTGGAAGAAGAAGCAGCCACCAGCCGCGGCGCCAATTATGCTCTTAGCCAGTACCAGCCAGCCCACTGCATCATTGGCGAACCCTCGCAATGGGATCGCATCACGCTAGGCTACAAGGGGCGGCTCTTGCTGGACTGGCGCTGGGAAGGCGGCTTGTCGCACAGCGCTGGCGAAGCGCCCAGCCCGGCGGAGCGCGCGCTGGCTTATTGGCAAAACATCCAGTCTTATTGCGAGCAATTCAATGACGGCATCGAGTCACTATATGCGCGGCTAGATCCATCGTTGCGGGAAATCAACACCTGGCGCGAGGGCGTCAACGGCGTCGCCGAGATGACGGTTGGTTTCCGCCTGCCGCCAGCAATCGACCCAGAAGAGATTCGGCGCCGTTTCCCCGCCAGCGATGGCGCCACTGTAGCGGGGCGCGGCGGCGAGTATGCCTTCAGCGGCGATAAGAACAGCCCGCTCAGCCGCCAGTTCAGGCGCGCCATTCGGGCAAGCGGCGGTGTGCCGCGCTTCGTTTACAAAACCGGCACCTCCGATATGAACATCGTCGGACCCGGCTGGGGCTGCCCCATTGTCGCCTATGGACCGGGCGATTCGGCGCTCGATCATAGACCCGACGAGCAGCTTAATCTTGACGAATATCTGCGGGCGATCGATATATTGACGCTCGTCCTTGAAAGCATCTGAGTGAAGTCAGGCATTCCATGCGCAATCGCAATCGTCCCGTCCACAAGTTCAACTTCATCGATTCCACCTTGCGCGAAGGCGAGCAATTCCGCGGTAGTCATTTCACTTTGCAGGACAAGCGCGAAATCGCTCAATTGCTTGATCGCTTCGGGGTGGAATATATGGAGCTGTCGACGCCGGTGGCCAGCCCACAGAGCGCCGATGCCATTCGCGCGCTGGCAGCCATGCCGCGCCGCTTCAAGCTGTTGACGCATATCCGCGCCAATATGGATGATGCCCGGCTAGCGGTCGATTGCGGCGTTGACGGCGCCGATGTCTATATCGGGACCTCCACCTATATGCGCGAGTACAGCCACGGCAAGAGCCTGGATCAAGTCATCGCGATTGGGCAAGAAGTTATCGCCTATTTAAATCAACAAAATATTGAGACGCGCTTCAGCACCGAAGACACATTCCGCAGCAATTTCGCCGATGTGATGACAGTATATCGGGCGATGGACCTGGCTGGCGTCAATCGCGTGGGGGTCGCAGACACGGTAGGCGTTGCCGACCCCCTGCAAACCTACAATCTCATTGCTAACCTGCGGGATGTGGTCAACTGCGATATCGAATTTCACGGCCATAACGACAGCAGCTGCGCCGTCGCCAACGCCTTCTGCGCCTTGCAAGCGGGCGCCACCCATATCGACACCACTGTCTTGGGCATCGGCGAGCGCAACGGCATCACACCGATGGGCGCGCTTGTCGGGCGTCTTTATACCTGCGATACGGCGCTGGTCGAGAAATACGACCTCGGCCTGCTGCCCGAGCTGGAGCGGAAAGTGGCCGCGATAGTGGGCATCGAGATTCCCTACAACACGCCGATCACCGGCGAAGTCGCTTTTCATCACAAAGCCGGCGTCCACACCAATGCCGTATTGAAGAACCCGACCACCTATGAAGCGATCAATCCAGAAGATTTTGGCTTGACGCGCATTATTGATGTCGCGCATAGGCTGGTGGGGCGGAACGCCATCCGCGAATACGCCGCCAGCCGTGGCATCGCATTGCCCGCGGATGTGCTTAACTTGGTGACAGCGCAAGTCAAATTGACAGCGGATGAAGGTCCGATAACGCTGGCCGATGTGGACCGTATCCTCAGGCAGCTGATGATGCCAGTCGACGATTAGTCCGCGACGGCGATATTTGGCTTTCGCGCGCCCGCTGCCGCCCGCGGGTCTTCCATTGGGAAGACATAAACCAATACCGATAGCAATCCAGCCAGCGCGAAGAGGCCGAAGGTCAGCTCGAAATTGACAGCGTCGACCAGCCAGCCACCCAGCAGTGGCGCCAGGATCGTCACTGGCGCGATGAAAGTATTCGCCATCCCAATGTAATAGGGGCGCTCCGCCACTGAGCCGAATTGCACGGTGATTGTCATGATCGTCGACCATTGCGCCGAATTGACGAAGCCAGTCAAGGCAAAGACGGCGTAGAGCCAGCTCACCGCTGGCGCCGACAAGGCGATTGCGATTGCCAGCGCCGTCAGCAAGTTCGCTGATATCAATACGCGCCGGTGCCCCCAGCGATCGCCGATCCAGCCAATGACCGAGCTGCTGAGCGTATTGGACACCAGCAAGACGCTGGTCAAGACGCCGGCGAGCTCCGGCGACATATCAAAGCGGCGGATGCCATAAATGGTGTAGAAAGAAATCGCGGTCAAGCTCACAGCCGTCAAGCCGCGGGCGATGAGAAACCAGCGAAAGTTTTCGTCCTCCCGCAGAATCTGCCGCAGCCGACCGCCGAACTGGCGCCACTTGACCGACTCGGCGACATCTTGCGGGTCGCTCTTCGGCTCATAAGTCCAAGCCAGGAATAGAAATGAAACGAGCAAGCTAAGCCCAGCCAAGAAGAAAAGCAGGGAAAAACTATCGGGGAAAGCCAGCCGCTGCAAGATGTAGCTCGCCAGCAGCGCGCCGCCAGCGCCGAAGAGATTGACGCAAGCCGACTGGATGCCGAAGAAGGAGCCGAGACGATGCGGCGGCATAATCTTGCTGATCATGCTCTGCCAGGCGGTGCCGGTGAATCCGCCGCCAAGCGACTGCAGCCCAAGTAGGAGCAGCGCCAAAACCAGCGCGACATCCGCATCAATCTGGGGCAGCGTGAAAGCCAGCAGCGCCAGCCCAAAATAAGGCAGACGCTCGACCAGTGTCATCGTCAGCACCATCGGCTTGTAGCGCCGCAAACTAGCGACATAGCTTGAAGTCAGCAATTGTGGCATTTGCCAGCCGATGTGAAAAAGCGTGGCGACAAAGCCAATCAAGGCGGTCGATTCGGTGAGGTAAGACAGAAAGAGCGGGATTATGGTAACATAAGATGCCAAGCCGCTAAGGCCAAAGCCGAACAAGCTGCCGTCCAGGATATTGACTACAGCGTTGTGATGAAGTTTGTCGCGCAGATCCTGCGGCAACATGATGCCCGCCAAGCTAGCCAGTTCTGTGCCAAGCGACAATTGTAGCAGACTATTGAACGAGCAGTATTAAGAAAGTGGAGGGCATTTGAAGCCGCAAACTTTGACCGAAAAGCTGCTGGCGCGCGCGGGCAATTGCGACCAGGTCGAGCCAGGTGAAATCGTCGTGCTTGAGCCGGATGTCGTGCTTAGCCACGACAACAGCGCCGCTATCGCCACACTATTCCGCCAGCTGCCGCAAAAGCGCGTCAAATATCCCGATCGGCTGGCTATCACGCTCGATCACGCCGTTCCCCCGCCGACGCCCAGGCACGCGCAAAACCACGCCAGCATCCGAGAATTTGTGGGCGAGCAGGGCATTGTGAATTTCTTCGAAATCGGGCGGGGCATCTGTCATCAAGTCCTATGCGAAGAAGGACTCATTGGTCCAGGCTTGGTGCTGCTGGGCGCCGATAGCCACAGCACGCATTATGGCTGGCTGGGCGCGTTCAGCGCCGGCATTGGGCGAAGCGAAGTCGCGGCACTCTGGGCGACTGGGCAATTGTGGCTGCGCGTCCCGCAGACGATGCGCGTCACGCTCACTGGCAAGCTGGCGAGCGGGGTCAGCACCAAGGACCTGACGATTAGCATGATCGGCCAGCTGTCCTCGGCTGGCGCCACTTATATGGCAGTCGAATTTGATGGCGGCGGCATCGCCAGCCTGTCGCCGGATTCACGGGCGACGCTCAGCAATATGATGGCTGAGATGGGCGCCAAGAACGCTTGCATGGCGCCCGACGACGCCACCTGGCGCTGGCTGGAAGAAACCCTGCCAAAGACGCGCCCCGCCGATTACGAGCGCCGGCTGAATCACTTTCGCGAGCGAGCGCTGTATCCTGACCCCGGCGCGAAATATGCCTATCATCATCATTTCGATCTGAGCGAGATCGAGCCGATGATTTCATGCCCGCACAGCGTCGACAATGCGCAGCCTCTGTCTCAGCTGGCGGCAACCGCAGTCGATATTGGCTTCATCGGCACCTGCACCAACGGCCGGCTTGAGGACATCAAAGCAGCCGCTGAAATTGTGCGCGGACGGCAACTGCGCAAGCGGCTTATCGTGATACCAGCTTCGTCCCTCGTGCTGCGAGACGCGGCTGAAGCCGGCTATATCGCCGATCTGATTGAGGCTGGCGCGACAATCGGCACGCCCGGCTGCGGACCCTGCATGGGCAATCATATGGGGGTGCTAGCCCCTGGCGAGGTATGTATCAGCAGCGCCAATCGAAACTTCCGCGGGCGCATGGGCGAGCCTTTGGCTGAGATTTACCTCTCAAACCCGGCGGTGGCGGCGGCCAGCTGCATCACGGGAAGGTTGACGCATCCGGCCGATCTGAAGGGCTGACACCAGCAAAGCGAAGGACCGAAGCCTCACAGGGGGGAAGTAGCGCATGGCTAGAAGCCGGCATCGCGTCTGGAAGTATGGCGACAACGTAAACACCGATGTCATCTTCCCGGGCAAGTACACCTACACCATCGGCGACGAACCGGCTGAGCTGGCGCGCCACGCCCTGGAAGACCTCGACCCGAGCTTCTCCGGCGCGGTTCAAGCCGGGGATGTCATCGCCGCCGGGCGCAACTGGGGCAACGGGAGCAGCCGCGAGCAAGCGGTCAAATGCTTGATTGCCGCCGGTGTTCAGGCTGTCATCGCCAGCAGCTTCGCGCGGATCTACTACCGAAACGCGATCAACAGCGGGCTGCTGGTCATCACCTGCCCCGCCTTCGTCGCGCAGGTGGAGGCTGGCGCAACGATCGAAATCGACATGGACGCGGCGCAAATTCACCATGCGGGGCAGGCTTATTCCTTCCCGCCATTGCCGGAGCAGGTACGGGACATCGTCAGCGCTGGCGGCATCATCCCGTACCTACAGCAGCAGTCATAAAGCCAATCAATTACAAGTCACGCGTGATTTTCCTTCGATTTGAAGGTAGGATTGGTGCCGATAAATCTGGCGAGATTGCAAAGATAAATGCTAGCTGTCGTCAACACTTGCGCCGTCATTGGCTTGGATGGCCAGATCGTCGAAGTACAGACTGACTTCAATCCACGCGCGGCGCTGCCCAGCTTTAGTCTGGTAGGGCTGCCCGGCCTCGCTGTACGCGAGAGCAAAGACCGCGCCCGCTCAGCGATTCGAAACAGCGGCATGCGCTTCCCCAACAAAGCCTACGTGGTCAATCTCTCGCCGGCTGATATACATAAGCAGGGACCGTCCTATGACTTGGCGATCGCTATCGGCATACTGGCGGCTACCGATCAGATCCCGCTGCATGCCTTGGATAAGTCCATGTTCATCGGCGAGCTTTCTCTGGACGGCAGCATTCGCCACGTTCAGGGCGTCTTGCCGATGGCATACACCGCCATGCAGCAGGGTTTAGAGACCATTTTTGTGCCCGAAGCCGATGCCGCGGAAGCCGCGCTGATTCAAGACATCACGGTCATCCCGGTGCAATCGATTGGGCAACTGGTCGAGCATCTTTATCAGTTAAACCCGATCAAGCCCTACGCACCCGCTTCAACTGATCTGGGCGGGGCTGGTCCCTTTCTCGATGGCATCGAAGACTTCGCCGATATTCGGGGCCAAGAACATGTCAAGCGCGCGCTGGAAGTGGCCGCCGCCGGCAATCACAATATCTTGATGTCGGGTCCGCCGGGGGCGGGCAAGAGCTTGCAGGCGCGGGCTCTGGCCGGCATCCTGCCTACACTGACGATGCAAGAATCGCTCGAGGTAACGCGGATCTACTCCATCGTCGACATGCTATCGCAAGAAGAGCCGCTGGTGCGCCAACGTCCATTCCGCGCCCCTCACCACACTATTTCCCAGGTCGGGCTTGTCGGCGGCGGGTCGATACCCAAACCGGGCGAGATCAGCCTGGCGCATCGGGGCGTGCTCTTTCTCGATGAAATCAACGAGCATTCGAGCCGTGTGCTGGAAGTGCTGCGCCAACCAATTGAAGACAAGATTGTGACGATAAGCCGGGCGAAGGGCAGCATCACCTTCCCCGCTAATTTCTTGCTTGTGGGCGCGCGCAACCCCTGCCCCTGTGGCTTCTATGGCGATCCGCTGCAAGCCTGCCGCTGTACACCTAATCAGATTCTGCGTTATCAAACGCGACTATCCGGACCATTGCTCGATCGCATTGATATTCACGTCGATGTGCCGCGCGTTGATTTCGATAAGATGATGGGCGACGCAAGCGCCGAGCCTTCGCGCGACATCCGCGCACGCGTCGAAGCGGCACGCAGCCGCCAAACTGAACGCTTCAAGGCGCAGCCGGGGCTATTCGCCAATGCCGATATGAATGTCAGCGAAATCGACCAATTCTGCCCGCTCAACGAGGAAGCGCGTGAGATTCTTTCGCTGTCAGTCAGGCGCTTGCAGTTGAGCGCGCGCAGCTATCATCGTGTGCTTAAGCTCAGCCGCACCATTGCCGACCTCGATGCCTCAGATGAAATCTCGACGACGCATATCGCCGAGGCGCTGCAATATCGGCCCGCGGCCGATTGAGCACCGCAGTCTTCCAACTCAGGGCTTTTCGGCGGCGCCAAGATGATGCTCAAGCAGGCGCTGCCGATTGAAGTTCGCAATCTTGAGCTGCTGCGGGGAGGCACCGCCGAGCGCGTCTCTTGGCATCAAGCCGATGATCTCCGAGCTGTCGATTGCGACGCCGAATTGACTCGCTTCAATGCGAAGGCGATCAAAAACGGCGGACATGGAAGTAACACGATAGTCGGTCAGATTCATCGACACTTGCGCCCTGCCATTGACGAAGAGCCCGAGCGCCCTCACCTGCTTCATGCCGCCCGCCGACTCCCGTATTGCCCTTGCGATTGCCTTGGCGATCCTCAGGTCTGTTGTGTTCAGGTAGACGTTGTAGGCGATCAAAATCTGTCGCGCGCCGATGATGCAGCCACCCGCCCGCCCCAATTGGCGCGGGCCGAAATCTGGCTGTGGCGCTTGGTCGCTCGCGATGGATTTTCGCAGGCGCTCATAACCGCCGCGTCGAATGGCGGGCAATTCGCGATTGGCTTCTTGCAGCGCCGCTTCGGCATAAAGAAAGACCGGCAGCCCCAATTCAGCCGCCACGCGCGCGCCAACTGCCCGAGCCAAGCTTACGCATTGGTCCATGGTCACATTGCGCAGCGGCACAAAGGGGATGACATCGGCGGCACCAATCCGCGGGTGCTGGCCCCGATGCCGCCTCATATCTATGCAGCTAGCGGCGACGCGAATGCTGGAAAAGGCGGCTTCGGCAACGGCTTGCGGCGCGCCGACGAAAGTCAGGACTGTGCGATTGTGATCCACGTCGCTCTCGACGCTCAGCACATCCACGTCAGGCTTTAGGGCGATAGCAGCGACAATCTCAGCAAGGATTTTATGACGCCGCCCCTCCGAAAAGTTTGCGACGCATTCAATGATCTCTTTCCTATCAGACCTCGGCATGCTGTCCTCGCCGCTCGCTATTGTTGACGCTTCGAGGCGCCTTGACGAAACGCGCTCATCTGCGACTAGAAACCGATTCTATGTTGCACTATAGTGCCAGGCGAGCCGCATTTTCAAGTGAGCAACTTTTTCTATCGTTTTCTATCGTTGACGGGGGCGCAAGCGCGGATGGCGAAGAACTCATCCCTCAGCCAAGACATCCATACGCTGGGCAGCTGTCTCGGCGTCATCATTCAAGAGCAGAGCGGCATGGACGCGTATGAGCTGGTCGAAGAGATTCGCGCCATGTCCAAAGCGCGGCGCAGCGGCGATTCAGCCGCCGCCTTCCAATTGGCTGACCGCCTGGAAAACTTGCCGCTGGCCTCGAAGAACATTCTCATCAAAGCCTTCTCCAATTATTTTCAGCTTATCAATATTGCCGAAGACTTGCAGCGCATCCGCGTCATCCGCCAGCGAGAAGCGACCGGCACCCTACGAGAATCCATCGTTAATGCAATTCGCGCTTTGAAAGCGAGTGGCAAGTCGGCGGCTGAAATCCGCTCTCTGCTGGAGCAGGCTCGTCTGCGGCTCGTGCTTACCGCCCATCCGTCGGAAGCCAAGCGGCAAGAGATTTTGGTCATCCTGCGGCAAATCGCCCAGATGATGGAAATGCGCGATCGGCAGAACCTGCTGCCGAGTGAGCTGCGCAAACTGGAGGGCAAGCTGGCGGAAGAAGTGGAAGAATTATGGCAGACGCGGCAGGTGCGTGCCTCCAAAAAACAAGTGTCGGATGAAGTTGATTTCGGGATTTATTTCATTCGATCCGTCATCATTGATGTCGTTATCGACATTTACGAAGACCTGCAACTGGCGCTGGAGCGTTATTATCCTGACGAGGATTGGTCCGAGCTGCCGCCGGTGCTGCGCTATGCCTCATGGATCGGCGGCGACCGCGATGGCAACCCGAACGTGACCACCGATGTTACCTTGCAAACGCTGGCCACATTGCGGGAAACGGCGCGGCAGATCTATCTGGCAGAGATCGAAGCGTTGACGCAAAACTTGACGCAAGATACCAATCAATTTGGGGTTTCAGAAGCCTTGCAGCGGGCGATCGACAAGACGCCCCGCGCCAGCGAGCGCTATCCGGGCGAAGTCTACCGGCAGATGCTGGCAATCATTCATCAACGGCTGCAGGGCGATGAGTATCGATCAAGCCGCGAATTCTTGCAGGACCTATTGCTGATACAGGACAGCCTCAAAGCCCACGCGGGCACGCGCGCCGCCAATGGGGCAGTCCAGCGTTTGGTGCGCAAGGTGCGGCTTTTTGGCTTGCATCTTGTCCCGCTTGAAGTGCGCGAAGATGCGAAGCTGCATGTGGCTGCTTTGGATGAATTGTTCAGCTATTACGGAATCGTAGACGACTACGTCAGCCTGCCCGAAGCCGATCGGCAAACTCTGCTGTCAGCGGAGATTCGCAGCAAACGCCCGCTCTTCCCCAATGACATATCCGTCGTCACCGAGACAACCCAGAGCATCATTCGCACCTGGCGCATGATTGCCGATGCACATGCTCGATACGACGCCATCGTCATTGACACGGTCATCGCCAGTATGTCAACCGAGCCGAGCGATGTCCTGGCTATGCTCTTATTTGCCCGCGAAGTTGGCATCGACAACGACGTGTATATTGTGCCGCTGTTTGAGACGATTGATGACCTGTACCGCTCGCCTGGCATCATGGAATCGCTCTTTGCCAACGTCGAATATCGCCGGCATCTTGTCGCGCGGGCTGGCAAACGGGGCTTGCGCCAACAGGTGATGATCGGCTATTCGGATAGCAGCAAGGATGGCGGCTACCTGGCTTCCAATTGGAATCTCTACAATGCGCAGCGCATTCTGACGCAGACATGTGTGGCGCATGGCGTATCGCTCGAGCTTTTTCATGGGCGGGGCGGCAGCATCGGGCGCGGCGGGGGACCCACCAACCGCGCCATTCTCTCTCAGCCGCCCGAATCCCTGCATGGGGGCGTCAAGATTACTGAGCAGGGCGAGGTCATCGCCTATCGCTACAGCAATATAGGCATCGGGCATCGCCACCTCAATCAGGTGATGAACGCCGTGCTGATCGGAATGGGCTTGCAGGAGCGGCATCATGTGCCGCCGACCTATTACGATGTGATGGCGCGCCTGTCTGAGCTCAGCCGTAAGACGTATCGTCAGTTCGTATACGAAAGCGATGGCTTCCTGGATTATTGGCAGCAGGCGACGCCGATCAATGAGCTGGCGCGGATGCAAATCAGCTCGCGCCCAGCCAAGCGGCAGGCGAAAGGCGGCTTCTCGGCGATGCGGGCGATACCATGGATGTTCAGCTGGATGCAGAGCCGCGCCATTGTGCCGAGCTGGTTCGGGCTGGGCAGCGCCTTCAAAACCTATATTGATGAGGAAGCCGACGGCGCGCGGCGTTTGCAAGAGATGTATGGCGCTTGGCCATTCTTCAAGGCGCTGATTGACAATGCCCAACTCGATGTTGCCAAAGCCGACATGGGCATCGCCGAATTATACGCGTCGCTGGCCGAGCCGGCTGAGCTGCGCCAGCAGTTTTACGACCGCATCAAGAATGAGCACCGCCTTAGCAGCGACATGATCATGTCTGTTACCGAGCAAGACGATCTGTTGACGAATATGTCCGCCATCAAAACTTCCATTGAGCGGCGCAACCCTTATGTCGACCCGCTGAATTTCATGCAAGTCGCGCTATTGCGGGAGCTGCGCCAGCTAGATGAAGACGACGAGCGCTGGGGACCCACGCTGAATGCCACGCTGGCCACAATCAACGGGATTGCCGCCGGCATGAAAACGACCGGCTAGGCGCCACTCAAGACTGGTCCCAATCGTCTTGGTCAAATCGCTGAATCTCAATGAGGTAACCGGACGGGTCCCGCAGGAAGAAATGATAAATCTGGTAGCTGTCATTGCGCCGTGGCGGATGCTCGCATTCCCAGCCACGAGCCCTTATCCCTTTGTACCAGCCGTCGACATCGCTGGTGACCATCGTGATGATGATGCCGGCGACATCTTCTGGCTCGCTATCTCGCTGGCAGATGCCGAGGTAAGCTTGCCGCTCTATCAGGCGATAAATTCGACATGAGCCCTGATTAAGCGCCAACTTCAAGCCAAGTACCTCTTCATAGAAACGGGCGGATCGCATCAAATCGCGGGTGTAGACGAAGGTGATCTGCGCATCAATCGGCAATTCCTTCATGGCTAGTCCTCCTGCTTTATCGATTCTGGCGCCGCTGCCCCAAAGAGAGCCGCATCGTCGGCTTGGCGCAGGTACTCTGTTCTAGTCGCCAGCGTCAAGGGGCGCTGCTCCGGCGGCAGCTGACTCCAGAACAACGTCGGGTTGGCTATCTGCCCGGCGCCGGCAGCGAGGTAGGCGCGCAAAAGCTGAAAGAAGGCTTCATCGCCGATATCGACGCGCAGATTGTGCAGCATCTGAACGCCCCGCAGATAGACCGCATTGATATACTCGCGCGCGGTCGCGAACTCATAGACTTCGCTATCCACCATGCCTTGCGGGAAAAAGCCAGCCACCCGAAAAGTCCACCACCAATTCTTGTAGGCGGGGTAATGCGCCTCAATGAAGAGATACTCGCTGTAGGTGGCGAGCGCCTCGTCCAGCCAGGGATTGAGGGCCGAATCGCTGCCCACCCGCGCATACCACCACTGATGGGCGATCTCGTGCACAGAAATCAGCGTCAGGTAGTTGCGGGGTCCGCCATCGAAATGCGTGAACCAGGCGCCGCCAACATAGACCAAGCCGGTGAACTCCATGCCATCGGGAAAGTCGCCTTGCACAATGACAAATCGCTCGCGGTCATATGGCTCAAACTGCCTACTATACAGAGCCAGCGCCTTTTCCGCTTCTTTCAGCACATGGTCGGCGCCATCCAGCCGGAGGCCATTCGAATATATCTGCGCGTCGGCAAAGGCATAAACCTCGATGGTCACAGTTTCAGTGCGCAGTTCGGCTCTGCGCCATTCCTCGCTTAGGCTGATGGTAAAATCGCGGGAATCGGGCAGCTTGACCTGCCAGCTTGCGGCGCCCAGCGCGGTAACCGTGCCTGGCGCGGCAAGCATCAGGGTGTCCGCTGCTTTTTCGACTGAAACATTGACTTGCCAATCCGCCACCTCGTAGACCACCTGCTCGCCGATGCCAATCGGATCATGGATCCGCCAGCCGCCAGCCAAGCGCGCCGCCACCGTCGGCAGGAAATGCCCAAAATTGAGCTGACGCGGGCTGTAGCCGAAGAAACCGCGGTAAGAACGCAAGCCATCTCGGATCTCGGCCGCCTGCAGCGCAAACTCCAATTGGATATCGAGCCAGCAGCCGGCTTCTAAGGGCGCGTCTAGTGTAACTTGCAGTCGATTCAAAGCGAGCTCATAGGTGGCTGGCTCGTCATTCACCGTCAGGTCTAGCAGCTGGAAACCTTCTTCCCATTGGTTCGCCTGCACATCGAGCACAATCTCGCCGAGAGGCAGTGTTTCTCGATTATGAAACCTTATCGACTGCTCAACATGAGCCGACTTCGCTTGGTAATCGATGGTCACATCGGCATCGACTTGCCGTGCCGGGCGGTCCTCATCGATGCCTATGCAGCGGGAATCTGTGGCTTGGTCCTCGGCGGGCGCTGGCGGCGTCGCATTTTTGCTCAGATCCCGGAGCAATGCGCCCAGGGTAGCGGTGGCGGGCGGCGGGCTCGCTTGCAATCGCAGGCCGGTTTCACCAGGCTCGGCGGTGAGCATCGGGGTCCCGCTTCTAGCGAGATTACAGCCAGCTAGCGCCAGGGCAGCCAGGGCAGCGACGATACAGAGGGCGATAAATCGGAACATGGGTCGAATCATACTAGGCTCTATTGTCGCGAACAATCCTGCCGACGCAAGCGCGCGCTATCTCAGACCTGCAAAATTGTGCTATGCTGTGCGGTCTAGATGGAGCGCTCCGTTCGATTGAGTCAAAGGCAGCATGACGACAAAAGCCACAGTGGCTCAAGGCAGCAAGATTGAGGCTGTCATCCGCTTGTCGCGCTGGCGCGAGCACGTCCCGTTCACCATTCCGCTCACGGTCATTGGCGCGCTGCTGGCGGTGGAGCCGGAAGCGGCGCAGGTGGACTGGCGCCTATTTTCTGTCTTGGCTGCCAATGTGCTGGCTATGTCTTTCGCCTTCATGCTGAACGATATTGAAGACGCGCCCGATGACGCGCTTGACCAGCAAAAACAAGCGCATAATGTTATCAGCAGCGGCTTATTGAGCCGCCGCGATGGTGCCATTCTGAGCGCTATGACCTTTATCGCGTCCCTCGCCCTGTATGCTGCAAGCGGGGGGCTGGCGCTCCTCATTGGCGGGGCAACGCTGGCGCTCTGCTATCTTTACTCGGCGCATCCTTTCCGCTTTAAAGCGCGCCCAATCACAGACGTCGCCTCACACGCGCTGATGCTCAGCGGGCTTCTGATGGCAGCCGGCTTCTTCACTTACGGAACTGAACCGCGCGCAGCCTGGCTGGTCATAGCCGCCGCCAGCCTCTTTTCTGCTTATGGGCAATTCTACAATCAAGTGGAAGATTACACGGTGGACAAAGCAGCCGGGTTGAAGAACACCGCCGTCCTCCTTGGCAAGGGACCGACATCAACCCTGGGGCATCTCTCAATATTCAGCGCGCTGTGCTGTATGCTCGCCGCCATCTGGCTCGCGCTTTTCCCAGTTTGGCTAGGCACGATTCTGATCATCGGAGTCGCCAGCACCATCATTTTCCCCTGGGAATATGATATGCGCGGCAACCTCGCGCAAGGGGGCGGCATCCTGCAACGCCCTGGATTGATTATCGCCAATCTGCTGGCGCTGGTCTGGTTGGCATCCAATTTGGGCTGGCTCACAATCATCTAAGGGCAGTGGATCCATTTCGTTTGAATCAAAATATCTTTCCCACCCAGTACACCGAGACTATTATGGGTGCCGAGAAACGTAAGGGGAGTGGTGAATGCGAGGATATGCAGACCGAAATTCTGTATACGGATAACCTAGATGTAGGGGCGACACTTGTGTCGCCCACAGTTGCAGAAGCAGATTTTGGGCGATCCAAGGATCGCCCCTACAACTCAGCACAAGCAAACCTTATATCATTAATTCACCACTCCCGATACACTTCTCATCTGAGCGCCTAAGACGCAATATGATAAAATAGATTCCTGACCGACCAAGCCCTTGTGACGCCCTATGGACCAGTTGCACCAGATCCTCTTCAATATGCACATCATGTACTCGCTGGCTTTGGGAGTATGGGCAGCTTATATGGCGGCGCGGCAGCAGCCAATCTCCGGCAATTATTGGGGCTCAGTTGTGGTTTACGCGCTGTTGGCGAGCCTTACGCTGCTGCTGGGGCTTGGGCTGCTGCTATCAGGCTTGCAGCCCCGCTCTGGGCGCGTCCTTGTCTACGTGCTCTATATGCTGTGGCTGGCAATCATCATGCCGGGCTTATTCAGCCTCATGAGTGGCCGCGACGACAAACAAGCCGCCCTCGCCTACGCGCTGCTGGCAATCTTCAACTTCAGCACTTCGCTGAGCATGCTGGAGCGGGAGCTGGTGGGACCCTGGGTCACGCCGGTATAAGCGAATTAGGAATGCGCCATGATGAAGGCGGGCGAAGTTGGCCAAGCCCAGAGCGTTCAGCAAAGCGACATTGAGCGTGTGCTCGGCAATCGCGTCGCCCGGCTGATTGAAGTCATCGCGCAGCGAGCCGATAAAGATAATTTGCCCCTTTATCTCGCTGGCGGCACCGTTCGCGACCTGTTGCTGAACCAGCGAAACCTCGACATTGACTTTGTGGTGGCGGGCGATGCCATCCGCTTTTGCCAGTCGCTGGCGCAATATCATGGCGGCACGGTACAAGCGCATCGGTCATTTGGCACCGCCAAGTGGACGCTGGATGATGCCGCCGCCAGCCAGCTGCTGGCTGGCTCGCTCGCCGAGCTGCCGGCGCATTTGGACTTTGTTACCGCCCGCAGCGAAACTTATGCGCAGCCGGCCGCTTTGCCCACGGTGACCGCCGCCGACATCATGACTGATATGCTGCGCCGCGATTTCAGCGTCAACGCACTGGCGCTTCAAATCAGCCCAGGCGAACAGTCTGGGCGAGTGTTCGATTTCTGCCACGGCATCGATGATTTGAAGCGGGGTCTGATTCGGGCGTTGCATGCGCGGAGCTTTGTGGATGATCCGACGCGCATCCTGCGGGCGCTGCGCTATGCTCGGCGGCTTGGTTTCGAGCTGGAAGCGAAGAGCGCGGGCTGGCTGAAAGCGGCGCTTCCCTATCTCGGGCGCGTCACGGGAAAGCGGCTGAGCAATGAAATCGACCTGATTCTGCGCGAACCATTGGCAGGCGAAATCATGCTGCGGGCGCAAGAGATGGGCGCACTTTCCAGCATCCACAGCGCCTTCCACGTCAATCGCCAGCTGCCCAAACTGATTTCACGCTGCCAGAAGCTCCAGCCGCCATGGGCAAGCGCAGCAATCGACCGGCAGGCGCTGCGCTGGCTGGCGCTCTTCACGGGCCTCAGCAGCGCGGATGCCAGGGAAATCTGTGAACGTTTGGCGCTGACGAAGGCGCTAACAGAGGCGATAATAGCCAGCGCGAGACTTGCTGAGCACATCGGCCCGCTGGATGACCCGGCTCTGCGCCCGAGCCGCGTTGCCCAGCTGCTGAAGCCCTTCCCGGAGCTGGCTTTGCAATTCGGCTGGCTGCTCATGGCGGAGAAGCCAACCGCGCAAGAAGCTATCGCAGCCTACGCATCCAAATGGCGCCACTGCCGACCGACGATTTCAGGCGATGACCTCAAGAACAAGGGGCTAGCCCCGGGACCGCGCTATCGTCAGATCCTTGATCAGCTGCGTTTTGCCTGGCTGGATGACGAGATCCGTTCTTATGACGATGAGGCGGAGCTATTGCAGCGGCTTCTCGACGCCGAGGAGCAAGCGCCCGCCTCAAGCGGAGCCGGCGCGCCGAGAGCGATGGGATAAGGAATTGTTTAGCATTGGGCAAGGCGCTCGTAATTGTTTGGCCACATACTCTGGCATATCGCCTCGGCGAGAGCAGCTCGCAGGCGTCTCGAAATTCTGGAGGCTTTAACTATGGATAATATCACAATTGGGCTGGCGCTGGTGGCTGGCATTCTATCCTTCATATCGCCCTGCGTCCTGCCGCTAGTGCCAGCCTACATCGGCTACATGGGCGGGCGCTTGACACATAATGTCAGCCGACAAGCGACAGCCGGCTCGGACCCTACGGTCAGCCTTAGCCTGCGCCTGCAAATGCTGCTGCATGGCATCGCCTTCGTCTTCGGCTTCACCATCGTATTTGTCTTGATCGGCTTATTCACGACCGCCCTATCGAGCTTGGCGGGCCAGCATGTCAGCACCTTCACCGAGATTCTCGGTCGCGTTGGCGGCTTGGTGATCATCTTCTTCGGTTTTCAATTTATGGGTGTCATGCCGCGCTTGTTCAACTGGCTGCGCAAGAAAGGGCAAGCCGGTATTCTGGACAATGTTCTCTTCAGCATCGGCTTCGCCCTACTCGCCAGCGGGCTGATTTATTGGGCATTCCTCGAGCAAGCCATCGTTGCCCTGCCCTTGATCGCCGCGCTCGCGCTCGCGCTCTTTGTCAATGGCGCCTTTACCGAGCCGGCGAGATTCTGGCATGCCGCGCTGGAGCGGCTCGAAACCATGCTCTATTCGGATACGCGCGCCGACATTGGTGTCAGCGGGCGCGAGGGGCTGCTCGGCTCCACATTTATGGGCATGGTATTCTCGGCCGGCTGGACGCCTTGCATTGGTCCGCTGCTCGGCACGATCTTGACGGTGGCTGCGGCGAGCGGCGCCACCAGCGGCAACATCGCGCAGGGCATGCTGCTGCTCACTGCCTATTCCATCGGGCTGGGCATTCCATTCATCATCACCGCGCTGCTCATGAATAGCGCGCAAGGCTTGCTTCGCCGCCTGCAGCGCCACTTGCGCAAGATTGAATTGCTCAGCGGCTCGCTCTTAGTCGCCATTGGCGTCCTGGTAGCCAGCGGGCAATTACAGAGCCTCAGCCAAAGTTTCTCGCAGGGGGAATTCGCTGATTTCACTTTCCGCGTTGAGGAATGTGGCGTCGGCTTCTTTGACGGCGAATTGGGCATCAGCCACGTCGGTGCCTGCCTCAGCGGTTCGCTGGTACCGGTTGCGATAAACCAAAGCGCCAGCGGCTACTTCGAGCCCGATATGCCGGAGCAGCAGTATCTCTTCCGGGCTCCAGCGGGGCACGTCATCGATGTTGAAGTGCGCAGCGTCAATGAAGCGATCCCCGCCTTCGAATTGATTCTCTTTGGGCCCGGCGACGAGGAGCTCTGGCGCGCGAGTAAGGCAGACAGCCTGGAATTTAACGAGCGCCTGTATCCGCTGCTTGGCTTCGAGCTCCAGCGCGAAGGCAGTTATCGAGCCCTGCTGCGCAATGCATCAGCCGCTGAGAAGTCGCGATTCCGCGTGAAGATCCGCGATGCCGAAGCAATCGAAGCACCCGCGCCCGCCCCGCGCACAGAGACCGCCTCACCGGCGGACGCGATGAACAGCCTCACCGCGATTGCCGCGGATCTAGAGCCGGCAATTGGCTTGGCAGTTGGCAATCGCGCGCCCGCTTTCATCATCGAAACCCTTGACGATGAAGCGCTTGCCCTTTCTGATCTGCGGGACCAAGTCGTCTTGCTTAATTTCTGGGGCACCTGGTGCGGTCCTTGCCGGCGCGAAATGCCAGAATTCCAGAAAGCCCACGAAGAATGGAGCGAGCGAGGTTTCAAGATACTGGCAATCGCTTACAACGATACTGAGGCAGCGATGGAAGCCTTCCGCGATGAATTCGAGTTAAGCTTCTCGCTGGCGCTGGATGTCGACGGCGACGTCAACGAGACCTACGCCATTCAGACCCGCCCCAGCTCTTACTTCATAGGCGCAGACGGGGTGATTCTGGCGCGGCACTTTGGCATCATGACCGAGGAACAATTGAGCGAAATGCTGAGCGAGGCTTTGGCTCAAGCGTGAGAATTAGCGTGAGAATTGACGCCGCAGCGACATGTCGAAGTTGAAGCGAAGCCTGCATTTGTTCGCCGCAATCCTTTCATTGGGCGCAGCAATCGCAATCTGCATCCAGGCCGGCTTGCCTATCCGCAGCGATTACACCGGGGGTCCTAGTCCCCTAACGGGCCGCATCACAGCGCCTGAAACTGGGGCGCAGGCGCCGCCCTTCACGCTGCCGACGGCAACTTCCGGCCTGATTGCGCTGGAACAGACACGAGGAATAAGCACCATCATCTATTTCTGGGCGACTTGGTGCCAGCCATGTCGACGAGAAATGAGCGAGCTGCAGCACTTGTATGACAGCTATCCAGGTCCCCTGCGCATATTGGCGCTGAACCAGGGCGACAGCCTTGCCAGCGCGCGCAAGTGGGCGGCCGACCTTGGCCTAACTTACGATGTATTGCTGGATCGGGGCGGCGCCGTATCCAGGCTGTATCAGCTTCGCGGGCTGCCGACGACTTTCATGCTGGATGGCGACCAGCGCATTAGACGGCTGTACTATGGCTTCGCGCGCCTCGAGCAGCTGCGGCAGGATCTTGAGCGGATCAACAAGCAGGCTTGACCGATGAAGAAACTGCGGGCGGCAATTAGAATCATAGCGGCGCGGGCAAGCCAGGCGCTGCTGCGATTGGCTCGCAATTGGCTGCGCATCGTCTTGACGGCGCTGGCGATTTACATCAGCTTGCCATGGCTAGCGCCGATATTTGCCAAAGCTGGGCTGCCTGAGCCCGCCGACTTCATTTACACCCTTTATAGCCCGTTCTGTCACCAATTCGCTTTTCGCTCGCCCTTCTTGTTTGGTGAACAGGCTTTTTATCCGCGCGCGATTTCCAACAGCGGCTACATTTCCTTTGAATCGGTTGCCAGCAATTCTGAGGCGTTCCGGCAGCAGTATGAATACTGGTCGCGCCTCTATGGCGAAAGGGCGCCCGCCCCAGCCGCCACCGTCGATGGGCTGGCTCAATTCAGCGTGGTCCAGCAATTCGCCGCTCGGCATTTTATCGGCGACGACGCCCTCGGCTACAAGACGAGCCTTTGCGCGCGCGACCTGGCCATCTACACCATGCTATTCGCCGGCGGGTTGATTTACCGCCGCTACCGATGGCGGGTCAGGCTCATGCCATTCTGGCTTTATCTTGTCGCTGGTTTGGGTCCGGTCGGGCTAGATGGCTTCAGCCAGCTCTTGAGCTACCCGCCATTTGAATTCTGGCCCGTTCGCGAGACCGCGCCCCTATTCCGCATCATCACGGGTGGCATGTTCGGCTTGATGAGTGCCTGGTTGGGCTTCCCTTATTTGGAACGATCCATGCAAGACCTGGTCGACGCGCTTGACGCAAGCCCGCGCGACGCCGGCGAGCATCGCTGAATCACCCGCTAGTCGTCTTCTGCCGGTTTGCTCAGCCGCGACAGACGCGCCTTCATATCTGGCTCATCTTGCTTGCGGGGTTTCGGCTGGCGGGGGTCCGGCGCTTCGTCCACAATTTCAAAACGCTGAACCGGTCTTGGGGGGGCTTGCCTCTCCGGCGCGGGGGAATCGTCGAGCAAGTTTTCCAGGTTAGCGCGCGTCTCATCAAACTTGCTGGACATGGCGTCAAGAATCGATTTCTTGCCCCTGCCGCGCTGCATCTTTGATGAGCCGACGCCTTCAATCGGGATTTGCGTTTTGCCGCCCGCTGCTGCGCTGGGCGCTGCTGGGCGGTTTTGCTCGCGGTCCAGCGCCGCCTCGAGGGCATTCAACTCCTGCCACAGATGCCGCGTCATCAAGCGGTGCTGCCGGAGTTCTGATTCGGCGATGGTCAGATGCTGCTGCTTCAGGTTGAGTTGGCTTTGCAAGCGCTGTGCCGAAGGCGCGTCGCCGCTGCGCAGCAGCTCATCCACCAGCTTATCCAGCTCGGCTGCCTCAGACCTGCGCTCGTCAATTCGATGCTGCAATTCCTTCTCGTATTCGCTGGCTTCATCGAGCCGCCGGCGCAGGCTATGCGCTGACCGCTGGGGGTTCTTCTCCGCTTCTTCGGCATTTAATTTGATGCCAGCGAGGGGTGATCGCGGGTTGATGCCTCGGATGTCGTTCAGCTGCGCATTGATGAGGGTAGAAATCTTTGAAAATATGTCAGACATGCTGGCTTCTCTCGGCTCACTGGTCCGCGCTCGCAAGCATTATAGTGCAGAATGCGCCGCATCATAAGTCCGCTCCTCGCGCCCGACAGGCGCCAGCCCAGGCAAGCCAGTCGACTATTGTCACTGTTGCTGCAGCTGACGCGCGCGGCTGATGACCGCATTGGCGCAAGCCGCTGGGCGAGCCTTACTCGAGCCTGCCCAGCGCCAGAGCGGCTGTGATGGGGCGCCGGCGGCGAGCAGGTCATCAAGCATGCGCTGGTCGAAATCGTCAGAAGCCAGCCAAGCCTGCAGCGCCGTACAAGACTGGATTATTGCTTCGTCACTGAATTGGTCCCCGTATTCCCCAATGGCAGCCAAGGCTTGCGAGAAGGCCAAGGTCGCCGAGACTTCGCCCAGTACCCAAAACGCGCTTGCCCAGCTGCCCGGCTGCCGCGCCGCCAAGCACAGTAGCCGAGACACAATCTGCTGTTGATCGGCTGGTGACAGACGAATGCGCCGCAAATCCCGCGCCAATTGCTCGCTGGTGAGCCAGTCAGCCGCTGCTGGCAAGCCCTTGCCGCGCCGCAGCATCAGCGCTAACTGGAACATGGCGTATTCGCGAACATCGAAGTCGTCGCTCTGCAATTCCGTATACAGGCGGTTCAATGCGCGCGCTCGATATGCCTGTTTCATGGCTTCAATTTCACTCCGATTTCACCCCGATTTCAAAAAAACGCTGGCTAAATCATCGGCGTATTGGCGCCGCCAATCGCTTGCCGCAGAAAGCTGAGCCGCCAGGTAACTGCTCGTTTCAATCAGCGCGATGGATATATCCCATTGCTCAAAGATTTCGGTCCAGCTGGATGCGCCGACCGCGATGACGTAATCGGCGAGCAAGTCATGGTACAGGTCGGTCCTGCCATCGATGAATACTGGATGGGGACCCCCCATGTACATGAGATAGCCGCCCCAATTGTAGCTATTGAACAGATTGTCTTCGAGCGAAATGCCATTCAAGTGACGGACCGCGTCTAGCGGGAAATTAAGCGAGACCGCTTTCTCAACCTGGTAGTGATTCGTAACATACTGCAAATGCAGCAAGGCGCCCCAGGCAACCAGCCCAATCAGCCCGAGATTGACCAAGGCGCGCTGGGGCGTCTCCCGCGATCGCCGCTGGATTGACCAGCCGCGGCGAGCCAGCGCTATGTCGCAGTGAAAGGTTGCGATGGGCACGGCGGCAATGGCGAAGAGCGGCAGATTGCGGCCCGAAAGCAGAGCCAAGCCGAGCGTGCCAAAGGCAAGAAATATCTCTGTCGTATCGAGGCGGCGGCGGCTGCCCGCTACCGCGCCGAGCAGCAAGATCAGCAAAATGACGAAGCCCCAGGTATAGGGCTGGCTTAGGTCGGGCGCTTGCCATTCTTGGATGTGATCCCGCAGCCCGCTGATGCCGATGGTCTTGAAAGGAACGGCGAAGACCTCAAGCCCCAGCGGATTAAGCGGCAGCAGCGACAGCGACAGCAGCGCAAGCAAGAGGAGCTGCCTCAGTTTTTGAATTGGAATCGGCGATTCGCCAATGGCAAAAGCATGGTTGAGCGCCTCCCCACAGAGAAAGCCGCCAATCAAGACGAAGCCAAATGCGTATCCGCCGTGGCAATTGCCCCAAAGCCATAGCAGCAAGGGCAACCAGCGGAGCCGATCCCGACCGTTTCGTTTGAGGTCGAAGAGCAGATAAACGACGCAAGCGCTAAAGAAGAAAGTGAACATCTGCGGGCGAGGCGACCAAAAGGCAGCCGCGCAAGCCGCGCCAAAAACGAGGACAAAGCCCTGCATATAAATGCCGCCCGAGCCAGCGCGATGCAGCAAGAACATTCCGCCGGTGGCCAGGGTTGCGACATACAGCGTCAAGCCAAGGTGGCCCCCCAAACGCCAAAAACCCAGCATGACAACCTGCGCGAGCCAACTGTGATTCTGATGCACGACGCCAGCGCGGGTATGAGAAAAGACATCGGCGTAGACCGGCTGCCCCGTGGCTAGGGTATGCTCGCCCAGCCGCAGGTGCCACCACATATCGGGGTCAACGGAGACGCGGCAAGCCATGGCGAATAGCAGCAGGAAGACAATCGCAACCGCAGCGCGCCCCGTCGTCAGGCGGCGCAAGTATGATAGCCGCCTCTCTTTTTCGCTTGACGTCAAACCTTGGTCCTTATCGGCTAATGCGATTGAGATAGCTTGGCTCAAAATGCAGGACCGAGCGACTCTTCAAAATCCATTCAACAGACATGCCAAACTTGCGCTATTATATACGCTGACAACTCATCAATCTTTCCTACGAGGTATTGGCATATGTCCGAAGTAGCTGCCCTATATCGTCTTCAAGAGCTTGAGCTCGATATTCTTGAGCGGGCAAAACGGGTCAAGGCGATCAATGCGCAACTGGAAGACGATGCGGCGCTGCGCGAGGCAGAAGCCGCAAGCGAGGCGGCGCAAGCGACGCTGGAAACCGCCGAAGCCCGCGTTCGTGACATGGAATTAGAAATCGCAAGCGCGCTTGACAAAAGCCAAAACGCGGAAGCCCGCTTGTACAGTGGCGAAGTGACGAACCCCAAAGAGCTCCAAGATATGCAGATGGAGGTTGAAGCGCTTGCCCGGCGCCAATCGGTACTTGATGAAGAATTGCGCCGGCTCAGTGCAGAGCGAGACGATCTCAAAAGCAAGATGGACGAAGCTGACGCGCGCTTCCAACTGGCGCGTGCCGAGCATGAGCTGGGGAGCAAGGATTTGCTGGAGGAAAAACAGACGCTGACCGCCTCAGTGAAGAAGTTGCTGGCGCGGCGCAAATCATCGGTGAAAGCGATTCCGCCGCAGGCATTTCAAACCTACAACAGCATGAGAGCCGCCAAGTCCAATCGACCAGTTGCCGTACTGCGGGACAAAGCCTGCACCATCTGCGGCATCGAGCAGAATTACATCGTCATCACCGCAATCAACCGTGGCGACGATCTGGTGCATTGCCAGAGCTGCGGCCGACTCCTCATCAGAGTCTAACGAGAGAGCAGCGCGCGATCCTGGCTGGGCGAGCTGCTGCGAGCCGACACTAGAATACCAATTGCATCAGCACAGAGATGCCCAAGAATACCACCAGCGGGCTCAGGTCGACGCCGCCCAGCGGTGGCAGCGCGTTGCGAATTGGCGCCAGCACGGGCTCGGTACTCTGGTACAAGACGCGCGCGATCGGGTTGTTGGGGTCGAGGTTCGGTATCCAACTCATCAAAACGCGCGCTAGCAGGATCAACTGGTAAACCTGCAGCACCCAATATAGCGTGGCAAAAAATGGATTCATCTGTCTGTTGCCTTTCTTCCTAGTCTGAAATTAGACTCGCTCGCCAAAGATAGCGCGCCCAACACGAATCATTGTGGCGCCTTCTTCGATGGCGATGTGATAATCATCCGTCATTCCCATACTTAAGACGGGCAGCGGCAACTGAAGTTCTAAGGACAAGTCATCCCGCAGAGTACGCAAATCGGCGAAGACGCGGCGGATTGCCTTCTCCTCGACGCCAAAGGGCGCCATGGTCATCAAGCCGCTTATTTCGATATTGGGCAAAGCGGCTATTTCGCCTGCCTCTCGCCATAGGCAATCCTTTACCGCAGCGTCCTGATACCACTTATAACCCGCAAGACCGTATTTCGATGCTTCGCCGGAAACATTAATCTCCAGCAAAGCTCTGAGCGTCCGCTTGCTTTCGCCGGCAAATCGCGACAGCCGCTTCGCCAATTTCAGGCTGTCGACAGACTGCACGATATCAAACTGCGCTACGACCTGCTTTGCTTTTCGGCTCTGTATATGGCCGACCATGTGCCAAGTTAGATCCGCGCCAGCCCGCTCGCTCACTTGCGGAATCTTTGCCATGGCTTCTTCTACGCGGTTTTCAGCCAGGTGTTTCAAGCCGGCTTCAAGAGCTTCGATAATGGCAGCGGCCGATTGCTGCTTGCTGACCGCGACCAAAGTAAGCGCGGACGGGTCTCTATGCGCCTTGGCGCAGCTAGCGGCGATGCGGTCTTCAAGGCGCTTGATATTGTCGCCGATGGTCACAGGGAAATCACCACGCCGAAGCGACCAGTCAAGCCATTTTCGGCTCGATGCGAAAAGAAATCAGCCCTGTTTTCAAAGGTGCAGATATCCAAGACCGTAATCGTCTTCACGCCGCTGCCCTCCAGATCCAGCCGGTTGGCGCGCCAGAGATCAAAATAGGGCGCATCATCAGCCGGGTCACGCCATATCACGCCGGCGCCAGCGCCAAAATAGCGATCCGCCTGGGCCGCGACTTCTTCGCCCACCTGGTAATTGGACCGCGATATCGCCGGACCGATGACAACTTCGATATCGGCGGCTCGACAGTGGTAGGTCTCCTGCATCATGTGAACCACCTTGGAGGCCATGCCCTTCACAGTACCGCGCCAGCCAGCATGCCCCAAAGCAATCGCCCGCTTCGCTCGATCGAAGTAAAGCAGCGGGACGCAATCAGCAAAGCGCATAACCAGCGGCGTATCCGGCTGGTCGGTGATGATGGCGTCGGCTTTGGGCAGCTTGCCTTTGGGCGGGCGGCTCTCAGAAAAGACTAAGGTATCGACGCCGTGCACCAGCCAAGAGCTTACAGCGCGCGCGCCATTTACATCAGCAGCCCGATAAAGGCGAGCGTGATTCTGCTGGACGGCAGCCAAATCGTCGCCGATGGAAGCGCCCATATTCAGCGAGCGCCAAGGGTCCTCGCTGACGCCGCCATGGCGCGTGAAGATGCCGTGCCGCAGGTCGCGCCATGCTTCATTGCGGTAGAAGGTCAAGCCCGCGCGGCTCACACGCTCCAAGGCGATAGATTCCTCTCAAGCAATTCCGCATCGATCCACAGTCAGCACATCCCAATATAGCACGTATCGATTAAGAATGCCTCACCACCGATATAGGAGTGCTGAATTATTGATATAAGGCTTGCTTGTGCTGAGTCGTAGGGGCGATCCTTGGATCGCCCAAAACCTGCTTCTGCAACTGTGGGCGACACAAGTGTCGCCCCTACAAGGCTTGTCCGGTACTAACATAGCAGCGTAGCCAGGGCGCCGTCGGCTCGCCCGGCACCGCGATTCAAGAGTATGCCCATGTTGTATGCCGCCGTCTTTGCCGCTACTCGGGCGAGCATTCCGTGTTCGCTGTGGGCATTGATGCGATGTAAGCCAAATGTTTGAACAAGTCTGGCGATCACCGTCTCGATGATTTGCCGGTGTTTGCGCAGCCAGCGCATGGTTTTGCCGGGCTTGTCGCCTTTGATGTTGCTCGCTCGTGGCGCGATAACTTCAGCGTCATATTGGCGTTGCCAATGTCTGATCCAGCGCAGTCCACTGAACCCGCCGTCAGCGAGATAGGTCAAGCCACGAGCGTCTCCGGCACACAGGGCGGGGCTGATGGATTCTGGACTAGGGATTCTGCGAAGTTTATATGTTCGATGCTTGGGCAATTCGATTTCAATCACACGCTTGCATCCCTGGCGACTGCTCACCAGCGCTTCCATCAGCCAGCGGTCATCAATGTTTGCCAGACCAAGCATCCAGCCCGTGATGACACCGCTGTCGCTGGCGCAGACCAACAGCTGCTGTCCGAAATACCAGCCGCCATGATTGCCGCCGCGGCCTTTCTTGCCGAAGAGCCAATGCCGATCATGGCTGATGGCTTGGCCCAGACTACAGTGCGGCAGCGGCGTACAATCCACCGCCTCGTACACAGCGGTGCTGCAAAGCATCTGCGCCAGCTCTTGCTGCAAGCATACAAAGGCGGCCCACAAATCGCGAAGACGCTTGTTGAACTGACTGCGTTTCAGCATCCGGGGAAACCATGACCGACCATTTTCAAGCATGTAACGCACTATGCCTCGCTCAGATTGCCAAGGCACACCAGCGCGCCATTGCGCAGCAATCGCGACCGTCAGCACTTCGCTATCACTCATTTGCAGGGGCGGACCTGGATGTCGCTTCATCAGGGAGATCATTTTACTTTTGTACCAATCGTCAATCACCACGTATAATGTCGTGAAGAAGGTGTCTAAATCCATGAGTAAGCTCCTTATTTGGAAGTTTGGCGCTTACTCTAAATTAGCACCTTCTTTAAATTCGCAATTACATACAGCGAACCAGTACCGGACAAGCCTTACATCTAGGTTATCCAAATACAGAATATCGGCCTGCATATCTCATAATTCACCACTCCCCCCGATATGGGCAGGGCAATCGGCTCCAGGGCAATCGGCTCGGCATTAGCGGATTCCGACAATTATTGTGCTAGAATCGGTATCAGCAGAGCCGAAGCGATTGTCTGGAATAACCGACGCATGCTGACGAATATCTCCGCCAAAAACGGTTCATTCAAGCGCCTGGAGCTCAGCGCAGCTCGGGCAGCGGAATGGATAAAGGATCTGATCTTTCCGGCGACTTGCGGCAATTGCGGCCGGGTCGATTATCGCTTCTGCGCCGCCTGCCTGTTGGAATTAGAGCAGTTAGACCTTGATACGTCCCCAAGTTCGCTTGAGGATTCAGCCGGGCTAAATGCGCTGATTGCAACAGGCAAACATCAGAGCCTTCTAGGGCGCGCGGTGCAAGCCTTCAAATATGAGGGCGCGCGTGAACTCGCGCGGCCATTGGCGGATCGGCTGATCAAGACGCTGCAGCGGACCGATTGGCAAATCGACGCCGTGGCGCCGGTGCCTCTGTTTGCCGACCGAGAAGCGGAAAGGGGCTATAATCAGTCCAGCTTACTGAGCCAGCAAATTGTCGCCACGACTGGCTTCAAGCATAGTGTCGACTGCCTCAAGCGCATCCGTGATACCAGGCAGCAAGCGCGCCTGTCACAAGCCGAGCGGCTGCTCAACGTGCGCGCTGCCTTTGCGGCAAACGAAGACCTGCGGGGGCGTTCGGTCTTGCTGGTCGATGATGTGGCAACGACGGGGTCGACCTTGCGCGAATGCGCCAATGCCTTGAGAGCAAAAGGAGCCGCCGCCGTATATGGAATAGTCGTCAGCCGTGCTTAACCACGATTGAATTCGCCAGGAGAAAGACGATGAAAATCAGCATTCATGGAGATGGGATTAGAATCTCGGAGGCGCTTGACAGCTATACGCGATCGAAAGTCGATAAGCTCGACCGTTACCTGCCCAACATTTCCAATGTTGGCGTTGAGCTTGCGATTATCCGCACGCATCGCGGCGCTGACCTAGCGATCGCCCAGATTACGGTGAAGCATGCGCGGGGTGCCATTTTGCGCGCCGAAGAAAGAATGGGTATCGATAATCGCGATACAATTCGCTTGGCAATTAACAAGGCGGTGGATAAATTGCACCGCCAGATCGATCGCTTCAAAAGCAAACGAAAATCCAAGAATCAGAAAATTCGCGAGAAGTATCGGGCGACAGTGGCTGAGCTTACTCTCGCCGAAGACTTGCCCAAGATCAGCGCCGGTGAAGCGGAAGAGCCTGACGCGCTGGAGCAGGTGTTCCGCCGCAAGCAGGTGGAGATGATGCCGATGAACGAAGAAGAAGCCATTGAACAGCTGGAACTGCTTGACCACAGTTTCTATATGTTCATGAACGCCGACAGCGAGCAGGTCAACGTGCTATATCGGCGGGACAACGGGGGGTATGGCATCCTGGTACCGTTTTAGCGCCAGCCGACGGGCGGTGGGCGGCGCTCTATTTCTGCCACATCTCGGCGAGAACCTGATATTTCCGATACTCGTACCAAGCCATCAACAGGGAAAGCCGAAGGCCATGCCAGCGATCTCGATAGCCGCCTAATTTGACGAAGCGCCAATAGAACTGACGCAGCGGCTGCATTACCAGATTGTGCTGCTTGGGTTTTACGCCATGTGAATACAGGCTTTGGGCATCAAAGCGGGCGTAATACTCTTGCTTGTCTTTAAACTGCGCCAAGTCCTGATAATTGTAGTGAAGCAAGGGATGGCGAATGGTGCCTTCTTTGCCGTAGAGCTTCACCACTTCGTGCACTTTGCGGCGCGTATCATAATAGGCTTGGCCCAGGCGCAGCAAGCGCGTCTGATAATCGGGATACCAGCCCGCGCCCTTAGTCAATTTGCCGAAGATGTAATTGTGCCGCGGTATCCGCCAGCCGGCATAATCCGGCAGCTTGATTTTCTGGCGTATCTCTTGCGCCAGCGCATCATTAACGCGTTCGTCCGCATCCACAAACAGCACCCAATCGGTCATCTCGCTGGTGGCATCGAGCGCGGCATTGCGCTGCTCGGCATAATCGACGAATTCGTGTTGAAATATATCAGCGCCGGCGCTTTGGGCGATTGCCACCGTGCCATCGGTGCTGTAGGAGTCAAAGACAATTACACGGTCGGCGAAGCGCAAAGATTTGATGCAATCGGCGATTTGCTCCGACTCATTATAAGAAAGCACGATGGCGGTGAGATGCGTCACGACTGTGCCATGTCAATGATTGTCTGGCAGGCTTCGCGCAAGTCGGCGGCGGCACCCGGCTTTCGCATTTTCCGCCGCATCCCCAGGACGACTAAGCAGCGCGCCAGTAGACTTTTCCACTTCGGATAATGTTTGTCATACAATAATAGCCTACTTTTCCACAAATGGATTAAGCTGCGGGGACCGACTTGAGCGGTGCTGCCGCCGCCAATATGGGTCACATGGGCTGTTGGCGCGCAGAGAATGCGCCAGCCCAGTTTCTTGATGCGCCAAGCCCAATCGACCTCCTCGCAATAGAGAAAGAATGCTTCATCAAAGATACCCGAGTTTTCGATCACCTCACGTTTGAGCATCATGGTGGCACCAAGCGTGAAGTCTACCTCAAATGCTTCGGCCCCGGCATAGCAAGCGCGCGGGTAACGACCATTGAACGAGCCTTCCAGCAGCCGACCCGCTGTCGGATAAAGCTCAGCCCAGATCTGACGAAGACCCGGAAAGCGAAAAGCGCTGTGCTGGAAGCTGCCATCGGCGAAGCTTAGCCGAGCCCCAACCACGCCCACATCAGGGCGCGTCATCAGGGCGGTGTACAGCCTCATAGTCGCACCTGGCTGCGTGACCGTGTCCGGATTCAGGAGATAGACCGCGGCCGGCGCCTCGGACAGGGGCTGGGGACCGCCGAAGCCCAGCGCTCTTAATACCAGGTTGTTCGCCGCGGCAAAGCCGATATTCGCTTCGTTTTCGATCAGACGAACGGTGGGGAAGCCCCGACGGACGATGGCGGCGCTTTGGTCATCAGAAGCGGAATCGACCACCCAGACTTCGTATCGGAGGCTGCTTGCCCTCAAGTCCTCAATCAGGCTGCGCAAGGCAGCGCCAATGAGCTCGGCGCTGTTCCAGGTGACAATGACAACAGCCAGGTCAATCTCGGAAGCGAGGCTTTGGGCGGCAGTCAACTTGAGGACCCGCCTTGTGGATCGACGATCATGATCGAGCGCAGGCCGACATGATTGTTGCGCAGGCTGATGGCAACATCCTCGTGAATGAGACCAGCCCAGCAATTTTGTGGATTGCGGGCTTTGACTTCGGTCATGCGGATAGCGCCCCAGACCACCGCGCGCTCACCGGGCGCCAGGTAACGGTAGCTGTTCTCGCTCGCCTCGTCGTATACCGCTTGCAGCTTGTCGTCCTCTGCGATTGCCCAGCGATAAGGAAAGCTGGAGATAGAAGTTTCGCATTGTATGCCAACGCGCCAGGCGCCCGATTCGTCAAAATAGCCCAGCGTCCCCGCCAGCTGCTCTTGCTGATACACCGTTCCCGGCCGGGGTCCGCTCGTTCGTATCGGGACTGGACCATAATTCTCGACGGTCAAGCGAAAGACAAGCATATCGCCGAGCGGCACCGTTAGCTGTTGGGAATAGGCTAATGCTGAAACGTCAAACATATCTGGCAGCGGGTCGCCCAAGCCATCGCCATTCGAAAACCACTTGTCATCAAAGGGCAAGACAGCAAAGGCGACATCGACGCCGGGCGCTTGCGGCTTGATTTCGGCGAAGGGTTTGCCACCGGTCGCAATAGTAAGCTCGCTTTCCATTCTTACGCGCTGCCCGACTTTATCTTGCGCAGTGGCGACTACCTTATAAGCGCCATCCGGCGGCGGATCAACGCCGAGATCGATGCCGCCTTCATAATCGAAGCGATGACGCCCCGCCTCCCCATACTGCCGTTCTTCGACGCGCGCCGAGATGGGAATGCGCTCGCCAGCGGCACCCACCAGATAGACGTCCAGGCGCTCAACTTCTTTGTCCAGGTAGACATTAATGCTGACACGATCCGCAATGCCATCTTGATTGGGCGAGAATAGACTGGGCGAAACTGAAAACTCTGACATGGTCGGCAAGGGTCTATCTCCCTGCTCGATAAAGAGCCGGCCATTGGCGCTCATTGCAGCGCCGTCATCGGCTTCGGCTTCCAAATGCCAGCTGTATTCGCCATTTGGCATCAGCCGCCGCTCGACCTGGCCCCTCACCAGCTCGCCAGCCTGTACATAGCCGTCCACCACGCCGCTGAAGAGTACGCTGTAGGCGCCATCGCCGCGAGCCTGCCCTTCGCGGAAGTAATAGCGCGGTCCCGCTTCCGCCATCAGATACAGGCTGATGAGCGCCGGGCGCGATAGGCGATATTCAAAGATGGCGAGATCGTCTTCGCCATCGGCGTTGGGGCTTATGAGCGGCCGGTCGAAACGAGCCTCAAGGATGAGAGGCAAAGGAGGCTGTAGAAGGACGCGGCCCAGCACGAAGACGAGGGCGAGCCCAAGGGCGGCAGCCAGCAGCGTTAGCTTTCGAGACAGACGCATGCAGTGATTTCCCAAGCAAACTAGAGGCTACTAAAGTCTACTTAGTGCCTTGAATGCGAGCAAGCCCATATCAAGCTACAGGGAGTGGTGAATTATGAGATATGCAGGCCGATATTCTGTATTTGCATAACCTAGATGTAGGGGCGACACTTGTGTCGCCCACAGTTGCAGAAGCGGGTTTTGGGCGATCCAAGGATCGCCCCTACGACTCAGCACAAGCAAGCCTTATATCAATAATTCGCCACTCCCAGCTACAGGCGGTCTTACTTTTGTTTAGGAATTGAGCTAGACTTGCATGCCGCTGGACCAGAGCGCGTTACAGGAAAGGGCTTACCCTTGGCGGCCAACGCGGCATTAGACTTCGACAGAATCAAGAATGCGACGGCGAAGAATGACGGCGTCTTCGAGCTGCCGCTGCTGCCGCTTAAAGCCCAAGTTTTATTTCCCAGCGTGCTGAGCCTGGTGCCATTGACGACTGAGGCGCAAGTCCAGGCGGCTGCCTTCGCGCGCAGTTTGGGCCAGACATTGATCGCCTGCAAGATGCGCCCCGAGGCGACCGGCGAACCCACTGCGGACATGATTCACGCGATTGGCACCGAAATCGCCCCCGGCAAGACCACAGAAGTTGACGCGGACAGCCTGCAGCTGCTGGCACAGGGCCGGCGGCGGGTACGTATACTCGAAGTCCGACAAGCGGGCCCTTACCCGATTGCAAGAGCCCGCGCCTTGGTCGAAGCATCAGCCGATAAGGCGACTTTGGAATCGCTGATGACGGCGCTCAAAGAGCTTTTTAAGCACAGCAGCCAGTACAACGAAGCGATGCCGGAAAATATCGTCAAGCATATCTTGTCGCTGGAAGACGCGGGGCAGCTATGCGACTCGCTAGCCTCGCTGCTGCCGCTGACGCCGGATGATTCGCAGAAGTTACTGGAGCTAGAAGATGTAACGCAGCGGCTGGAAATGCTGGCTGTCTTGCTCACATCCGAATTGCAGGACAATGAACTTCACGACGAGGTTCATTCGCGCTTGCAGGAAGAGATTGCCGCCAATCAGCGCGAGATGTACCTGCGCGAGCAAGTCCGCATTATTCAGCAGGAGCTGGGCGATGGCGACATTTTCCAGCAAGAAATGCGCGAGCTCGCCGAACGTATTCGCGGGTCGGATTTGCCAGAAGAAGCGCGGGAAAAGGCGATGAAGGAACTATCTCGCCTGGCTGCCATCCCGCCGATGTCGCCCGAATCCGGCGTCATTCACACCTATCTCGACCGCTTGTTGACCCTACCTTGGAATGCGCTAAGCGAAGAAAATCTTGATCTCAAACGGGCTGAGGACATTCTCGACCGCGCGCACTACGGGCTTGCCAAGGTCAAAACGCGCATCATTGAACACATCGCGGTGCGCAAATTGGCGAAAGACAAAATGAAAAGCCCGATTCTCTGCTTTGTTGGGCCCCCCGGCGTGGGCAAGACATCGCTAGGCAAGAGCATATCGGATTCGCTTGGCTGCAAATTTCTGCGCATCAGCCTGGGGGGCCTGCGTGATGAAGCAGAAATACGCGGGCACCGCCGCACCTACATTGGCTCCATGCCGGGCCGTATTCTGCAGCAGATGGAACGCGCCGAAACGGTGAACCCAGTTTTTATGCTCGATGAAATCGATAAGATGAGCGCAGACTTTCGGGGGGACCCGGCATCGGCGCTGCTGGAAGTGCTCGACCCAGAGCAGAATGTCAACTTCGTCGATCACTATTTGGAGGTGCCCTACGATCTATCCAAGGTGACATTTATCACCACCGCCAACGATTTGTATTCGATTCCGGAAGCGCTTGAAGACCGCCTCGAAGTTATCGAATTCAAGGGATATTCTGAAGAAGAGAAAATAGAAATCGCGCGCCGATTCTTGATACCCAAGCAGCTGGAAGCGAATGGGATTGCCGATGCTGGCATCCGATTTTCGCTGCCGGCGCTCCAGCGCATTATACGGCATTACACCTATGAAAGCGGCGTTCGCAATCTAGAGCGCGAGATCGCAAAGATGTGCCGCCGGATCGCCCGTTTTGTCGCCTCGGAGCGCAGCTTCCCTAGGCGCATCGGGCCAGCCACCATTGACAAGCATCTGGGCCCGCCGCAAATGCTCGACTCCAAAGTCAATCGCAACGATGCGATTGGCATCGTCAGTGGCTTGGTTTGGACGCCCAATGGCGGGGAGATACAAACGGTCGAAGTATCGCTGGCGCCGGGCAAGGGCAACTTGATTTTAACTGGGCAGCTCGGCGATGTGCTGCAAGAATCGGCGCATATCGCTTTAAGCTATCTGCGGGCGCGGGCGAAGGAGTTTGGCTTGCCTGCCGACGACTTCGACAGTTATGATATTCATGTGCATATGCCGGAGGGCGCTGTGCCGAAAGATGGCCCATCAGCCGGCATCACACTCGCGACCGCGCTAATCTCGGCTTATACCGAGCGCCCGGTAAGCGCTGCCTACGCCATGACCGGTGAAATCACGCTGCGAGGTCATATATTGCCGGTGGGCGGCGTTGTGGAGAAGATTCTGGCCGCCCGCCGCCGGGGCTTGCCGGGGATTATCCTGCCGCAAGATAACCAGAAGGACCTGCACGAACTGCCCAAGACCGCTAGACGCGATGTATCAATTACCTTCGTTGAGGATATGAAGGATCTTTTGGAACTGGTCTTGCGCGAGCCGCCCGAAGTCCGGCTTCGTGATATCGATGCCGAAAAGCGAAAGGCGGCTGATGATAACGGCGAGGCACAGTACGATTGAATTTATTTTCGGCGCTCGATGATCTAAGGCAGTGTTGAGAACCCGAGTCGCCCAGTCATTCCGTCCTTATTCTTGGGCAACCGTCGGTGCTAGGTGATAACTTCAGCTTTCGTCATGTTTTGCAGAGGCGAACGATGGCGCGCATTTATTCCAGTGATCGCCATGCTTCTGGGCGCTTGCAGCGCGCTCAGCCAGCCAACAGCGACTCCCCTGCCAAGTCATACACCTTCGCCTACATTTACCGCCAGCCCTACTAAGCCGCCTAGTGCCAGCCCAACAGATACGGCAAAGCCCGCGCCAAGCGCCAGCCCCAGCGCGACCCCAAGCCCGACAGCCAGCCCAAGCCCCAGCGCAACATCGACGCCCAGCGCGACGCCCAAGCCAAGCGCCACCGCGACGATTACGCCGCTGCCCGCCCATCGCTTCGTCTTCGACAATTGGGATGTGCTGGACGTCGCGCCCTCAATCGCGGACGGGATATCAAGCTCGATGATCGTCTTTTCAAGCGCCAACAATCGCCAAACCATCGCCAATATCGCGACGGCGCAGCCCTTCACCGGCGTGCAAACTGTCTATTTCGTTTCAGCAACTGGATCGCGCCGGCGCATTCCAGTCTTGGAATTGCAATCGACCAGGAGCTTGGAGGTCTTCGTAGCTCGCCCTGGCAACGCGCTCGCCTATGTGAGAACCGACGGCGACCCGCGCACGAGCGGTTTATATGTTTTGGATCTGGAGAGCGGCTTTAGCGCAAGGCTGCTGCCGGGCGCGAATCCGCTGACGCAGCGAGGTTATTACATGGCGCCCGACTGGTCGCCCGATGGCAGCCAGCTGGCGATTGCAGCCGCGACTGGCTACGACATCGATATCTACCTGGCGGCTAAGGACGGCTCGGCGCCGGTGACTATCAGTCAGATGGGATCTTATGATCTCTGGCCCCGCTGGTCGCCCGATGGACGTCATATCGCTTTTGTATCAGACCGCGCCGATTGCCCCAGCTGGATACCGGGCGAGCCAGATTTCTGCGACGCGTTAAGCAGACCGCCACCGACCGGCGGTCCCGTTTATATCTACGAGGTCGCCAGCGGCAACACTTGGCAGCTTTCTGCTACGGCCGCCTCCGAGCCGCCAAAGTGGATCGACAATTCGCTGCTGGCATTCGCCAGCGGCAGCCCATTTGACCTGGAGAATCCGCAGCGGCGCATCTGGCGCGCCGATATCAGAACAGGAGAAACGATTGAAGTCCGCATCGTTGGCGGCTCGCCGGCGGCGAGTTACCTTTCCGATTCATGGTCGCCCGATGGCAATCGGGTGCTCGTCCAGCTGGCCGATGACAGAAACGAGATTGTATTGCTTGATGCGGCGGGGCGGGTGCTGGGAAGAGACAGCGAGCTGGATTTCCCGCGCTTTGGCCTGGCTGCCAGTTGGTCGGCTGATGGCGAAAGAGTTGCAATTGGCGGAACAGCGGGGCAATGCCCCTTCGGCACGCATGTGAAGAACCGGGCTTTCGGCAATGTAGCCAGCGGAAGGCCCCCGCCGACCATGTGCAATCCGCGTTTCTCGCCCGATGGGCAATTCATCGCCTTCACTGGGGTGAATCCCTCGGTCGATGGGCGCAAGGATATTTATCTCGCCAGCTATAATGGATTCGGCGCTGCCAGCCTGACCCGTGATCTGCGGGGCCAAGTCGAGCTGATTGGCTGGGTCGGCGGCGGACCATAGCGATAATGCTTGACTGCCAGTATATTGTCTGCGCTTGCCGACCATCGACTGGAGAGAGAAATGACATCGGATCTCAAAGACAAGATTGCGCTCGTCACCGGCGGGGGGCGTGGCATTGGGCGTGCGATATGCCAGGAGCTGGCTGCGCGCGGGGCGACTGTGGTTGTCAATTACAAGCGCAGTGCCGCCGCCGCCGAAGAAATTGTCGCCGAGATGCAAAATGGTCCTGGAATGGGCCGAGCCCTGCAAGCTGACGTCAGCGATGCCGAGCAAGTCGCCACCCTTTTCAAAACGATTTCTTCCGAGTTTGGCCGGATCGATATTCTTGTCAACAATGCGGGCATGACGCGCGACAATGTTATCATGATGATGAAGCCGGCCGACTTTGATGTCGTAATCGAGACAAATCTGCGCAGCTGCTGGCTCTGCTGCAAAACAGCCGCGCGCGCGATGATGCGCAAGCGAAGCGGCAGCATCATCAACATCAGCAGTGTGGTTGGCATCGCTGGCAATGGGGGCCAAAGCAACTACGCCGCCAGCAAAGCCGGCATCATTGGGCTAACGAAATCGCTGGCAAAAGAAGTCGCCCCGCGTGGCATACGCGTTAATGCCGTGGCGCCGGGCTTCGTCGATACCGCTATGACAGCCGACTTATCCGACGAAATCCGGCAGCAAGCGATCGATGCGATTCCGCTGGGGCGAATGGGCGCGCCGCAAGATATCGCCAAGGCGGTCGCATTTCTGGCGTCGGAGGAGGCCGCCTACATCACCGGGCAGACCCTGGTTGTCGATGGTGGCATGGTGATGTAATGAGGCAGCAGCGATTTAACAGGAGGCAAGGGGCATGAGCACGATATTCGCAAAGATCATCGCGAAAGAGATACCCGCCGATATCGTCTACGAAGACGAGCTGGTACTGGCTTTTCGCGATATAGCCCCGCAGGCACCAGTCCACATTTTGATCATCCCGAAGCAGGCGATCGCCACAGCCAACGATGTAACTGAGGCAGACGAAGCAGCAATGGGGCGCCTGTTCACCGCAGCGGCAAAGATTGCGCGCGCCGAAGGCATCGCGGAGGACGGCTACCGTCTGATGGTCAATTGCAATAAGCATGGGGGGCAGGAAGTCTTTCACCTGCACATGCATTTGCTGGGCGGGCGCAGCTTAGGTCCGATATTGGCGCGAAAGTAAAGCCGAGCGCTTGCGGCAGCCTAAGCCTGCTAGCCGCTGGAATCTTCGCTGTCGGTGGCGGGCGCGTCGCCTTCTTCTGTGGCTTCACTCTCCGGCGGCGCCACAGCAGCAGGTGCCGGACTCAGCTCGGAGGCAGCGTCGGCTTCAGTTTCAGCCGGGGTACCGGCCGCCGCTTCATCCGCTTGGTCATCGGCTTCGGCGTCGCTCAGGACTTCTGGCGGAGCCGCCGCCGGCTCGGCCCGCCCCCAGTCTGTCGGGGTGGCATCGTCAATCGCTTGCAGAATCGTTGCCGCCGATGGAATCGCCCCCGGCTGGCTCGCCGCCACGGTAACCCCGTTCACCCGCAGCGTCGGCGTAGTGGAGACCTCCTCGTTGGCGGCGGCATCAAGCGTCTCGCTGATTTCAGCCGAGTTGAAACAGGCGGTGAAGGCGTCGTTGCTTAAGCCGAGTTTTTCGACGCCGGTCAAGAGACGGTTCTGTGAGAAGGCTGTATTGCCGTAACGTGTCTGCCAATCGAAGAGCACATCGTGCATCTCCCAGAACATGCCCTGCTGCCCGGCGCAGAGAGCCGCCCGCGAAGCGCCCGGCGCGTTGGGAATCGAGCCGGTATTGAGCGGCACATAGGTGAAAAGCACTTGCCCAGCCTTCACCCGCGCCAGCACGGCGTCAAAACTGTCGCTATGAAATGCTTCACAACCGGGGCAAGCAAAACTGGCATATTCTTCCATCGTCACTGGTGCGTCCGCCTTGCCTAAACGGGGGTAACCATCTCTCGAATTGCTGCGCTCGAGGTCCTCGTAGCGGGCTGATAATTCGGCCGGGATGACAGCGTCTACCGGTTGATTGGATACGACAAGGACGGCGATGCCCACGACAGCCACCGCCACAATCAAGACAAGCGCAATCAATCGCTGATTTTGCCGCCGCTGCTTCTGACGCCGCTGCCGCGCTTCCCGTGTGCGGCTCCTCTTTGCCATAGTCTGTTTACCTGTAGAATTTCACTTTATCTTTCGATCGCCAAATGCCGCAAGTCTACTTGACAGCATGCGATTTGTAAAATGACAAGTTCGCTGGCGAGCGGCGAAGATAGATTTGCAGCTGCGCGCCGCCCCCCAGCGCGGCTCACGCTGACATCCGCCGGCTTTGTCTGGTAGAATTGCCTTGTTCATTTCGCGACTTCCAATTGAGTCATCAGCGGCGTCTCGCCTATCGTTTCAATAAGCCGACGCCGCAGAAGGAAAGGATCTATGAGCGACAGATTCAAGACGCGCGGTTCAATCAGCGTTGCTGGCAAGAAAGCAAACATCTACCGCCTGAGCGAGCTAAGCGCGCAAGGCATTGGTCATGTTGATCGGCTGCCATTCAGCATCAAGATTTTGCTGGAGAACGCCCTGCGCAACCAGGATGGTCATCATTTTCAGCCGGAGGATGTTCAGAATCTGGCCGCCTGGGGGGCGCAGGCTCACCGCCCGGTTGAGATCCCTTTCAGCCCGGCGCGGGTGATTTTGCAGGACTTCACCGGCGTGCCATCGCTGGTTGATCTGGCGGCGCTGCGCAGCGCCATGGCGCGCATGGGCGGCGATCCGCAGGCGATCAACCCGCAAGTGCCGGTGGATTTGGTAATCGATCACTCGGTGCAAGTCGATGTATTCGGCCGCTCAGACGCGATCGCGCGCAATGCTGAGATGGAATTCCTGCGCAACCGCGAGCGCTACGAATTTCTGCATTGGGGGCAGAAAGCCTTTGAGAACCTCAAGGTCGTGCCGCCGGCGACTGGCATCGTGCACCAGGTCAATCTTGAATACCTGGCAAAGGTTGTGCAGCTCAGAAAGGACCCGCATGGCGACGGCTTAGTCGCCTTGCCCGATACATTAGTCGGGACCGACAGCCACACCACGATGATAAACGGATTGGGCGTGCTCGGCTGGGGCGTGGGCGGCATTGAAGCGGAAGCGGCGATGTTGGGCCAGCCAATTTATATGCTGATGCCGGAAGTGCTTGGCTTCAAGCTCATGGGTCAATTGCCCGAGGGCGCTACCGCCACCGATCTTGTCTTGGTCGTGACAGAGATGCTGCGCGAAAAGGGCGTCGTTGGCAAATTCGTCGAATTCTACGGTCCAGGTTTAAGCAGCATGACTTTGCCCGATCGCGCCACGATCGCCAACATGGCACCGGAATATGGCGCCACTATGGGCTTCTTCCCGGTTGATGACGAAGTGCTCAGCTACCTGCGGCGCACTGGGCGCGACCAAGATCTCGTCAGCCTGGTGGAAGTCTATTGCAAAGAACAGGGCTTGTTCCGCAGCGAGCACACAGCGGATCCAGATTTCAATGATTCGCTGGAGCTGGATTTGAACACGGTCGAGCCCAGCGTCGCCGGCCCCTTGCGGCCCCAAGACCGCATCTTGGTAGGCGAGCTGAAGCCGACATTTCAGCAGGCGCTGCGGGCGCCACTGGGTCCGCAGGGCTTCGCGCTCAGCGATGACCAACTTAGCGCGAGCGCAGCGGTACGCTCCAATGGCGAAAGCGCCGAGATTACCCATGGCTCAGTTGTGATTGCCGCCATCACCTCCTGCACCAACACGAGCAATCCATCGGTGATGGTCGCCGCTGGTTTGCTGGCGAAGAAAGCCCATGAACGGGGCTTGACGCGCAAATCTTATGTCAAGACCAGCCTGGCGCCCGGCTCCAAGGTGGTGACGGAGTATCTCGATCGAGCTGGCTTGACGCCGCATCTGGAAGCGCTGGGCTTTCATACGGTTGGTTATGGCTGCACCACTTGCATCGGCAACAGCGGTCCCTTGCCCGAGCCGGTGCGCGAGGCGATACAGCAAGCCGATATCGTGGCCGCCTCGGTCTTAAGCGGCAACCGCAATTTCGGCGGCCGCATTGGACCCGATGTACGCGCCAACTTCCTGGCGTCGCCGCCTTTGGTTGTGGCTTACGCGCTGGCTGGCGCCGTAGATATTGACCTCAATCAGGAGCCGCTAGGTTTAGACGGGGCTGGCGAGGAAGTTTACTTGCGCGATATCTGGCCCAGCCAGCAGGAGATCATCGAGACGGTACAGAACAGCCTCGATGCCGGCATGTATCTCGAGCAATACGGCAATGTCTACGATGGCAACCCACAATGGAACGAGATCCCTAGCACGGATGAGCCGGTTTATGAATGGAGCGCCGAAAGCAGCTATATTCAGGAGCCGCCATTCTTCATCGATTTGCCACCAGACGCGCCCCCAATCGCCCCAATCACTGGCGCGCGCGTCATGGTGAAAGGCGGCGACTCGGTTACGACCGATCACATCTCGCCAGCCGGCGCCATCGCGATTAACGGTCCAGCGGGGCAATATCTGCTGGAGCGCGATGTCAGCCCGCAGTATTTCAACAGCTTCGGCTCGCGCCGTGGCAACGACCGGGTCATGACGCGCGGCACCTTCGCCAATGTGCGCTTGCGCAACCTGCTCGTGCCGGGCAGCGAAGGGGGCCTCACCTATTACCTGCCGACGATGGAGCGGATGCCAATATATGACGCGGCGCTCAAGTATCAGGAAGATGGCACGCCGCTGATTGTCCTGGCTGGCAAAGATTATGGCATGGGGTCATCGCGTGATTGGGCGGCGAAGGGCACGCTCTTGCTCGGCATCAGAGCCGTCATCGCGGAAAGCATCGAGCGCATTCACCGCAGCAATCTGGTGATGATGGGCGTGCTGCCCCTCACTTTTGCTGATGGCGAATCTTACAAATCGCTCGGGCTAAGTGGACATGAAACTTATGACATCCCAATCCCCGATGACATCCAGCCGCTGGACCGCTTGACGGTGACCGCCACCGACGAAAGCGGCGCGGCAACTCAATTTGAAGTTACCGCGCGCCTCGATACGCCGATAGAAGTCGACTATTATCGCAATGGTGGCATTCTCCATACAGTTTTGCGCAATTTCCCGGCGCAATAATTGGCAGGCAGGCTCATCATAGCGGGCGCGTCCAAGGGGGCGCGCCTTGTCCTTTGCGGTAGAATGGTTGATTATGCTATAGCTAGCGGTCGGAGCAGGTCCATTGTATTCTTTGCGCGTTAGCCACCGTCTCCTCGTTACCATGTTCGTCTCGCAGAGCCTGTTTTCGGCGGCGCAGATTTCCATCATCACGCTGCACTCCATCGCGGCCGGCATCCTCGGCGGGTCGGACGCGGCGGCTGGCTTGCCAACAACAATGGTGACATTCGCGCATTCCATCATGGCTTACTTCATGGGCATCATCATGGGGCGATATGGGCGGCGAATGGGCTTGAGCACTGCTTATGCCCTGGGCTTCGCTGGCGCTGTCCTCGGGTTGGTCGCCGTTCTGAACGGCATCTTTCCGCTGCTGCTGATCAGCTCAGTCGGGATGGGCATGGCGCGGGCTGGCACGCAGATGAGCCGGTTTGTCGTCGGCGAGATCTTTCCCACCGACAAACGCGCGCAGATGATCGGGCGAATTGTATTCGCCGGCACGATTGGCGCGATTTTTGGACCCGCGCTTGTCGAGCCGAGCAGTCAATTAGCGAAGCGGCTGGGGCTGGATATTGTGGCTGGCCCGCCGCTGATACATTCCCCATTGGCGCAGATATTGCAGCCCGCGGCCGCAACAGCGCAAGAATTGACCACCGGACCTTGGGTAATCGCTTGTTTCTTATCCGGCATTTCCTTCTTGATCACGTTTTTCTTGCTCCGCCCCGAGCCGGCTCTGGTCGCGCGGCAATACTCGGAACCGCAGGTGGAAGGTGAAAAACCAAAAGGCAGCCACCGATTGGGCGAATTGCTGCGCCTGCCAAATGTGCAATTGGCCATCCTCTCGATGGTAATCTGCCAGACTGTCATGAGCGTATTGATGACAATCACGCCCTGGCACATGCACCTGGCTGACCATTCTAACGCGACAGTTTCGCTTGTGATCGCCGCCCACGTCCTAGGCATGTTTGGCTTGTCGCCGCTGACCGGCTATCTGATTGACCGCTACGGCCGCGTCACGATGATGGTCATCGCGGCTCTGGTTCTGATCGCATCAACCATCATCTCGCCTTTATCGACGCAATTGCCTTATTTGCTAGCTGGCTTATTCCTGCTGGGCTTGGGTTGGAACTTCGGCTATGTAGCTGGCTCATCGATGCTTGCCGACGCGCTAAGCGGTGCCGAGCGCACCCGGGTCGCTGGCTTCAATGATATGCTTGTCGCCTTCTGCGCCGGGCTGGGGACGCTTAGTTCTGGCGCGCTCTTTGGGCTGGGCGGTTTCGTCTTCGTCAGCGCCGGCGGCGGCTTTCTGGCGCTCGTGCTGCTGGCATTGATACGCAGCCTGACGGTGAGGCAACTGGCGCTGAAACCGGCTTAAGCCTCGTCGGCAAGCTGCGCGAAGTAGCTCTGTTCGACGATGGCCAGCCATGCCAGCCCGATGATAAAAGTGGAGCTGCCGAAGGCAATGCCGGTGATGATCGAATTGGCGATGGGGATTTGCTCAAGAATCTCGCCCAGCAGCGCCTGCGCCAAGCGGATGCCGACATAACCGGCGATGCCGCCACCCAAAATGACCGCGCCTGACAGCTGCAGCATCTTGCCAAGTTCTTGCTTCGAGAGGTCCTTATCGAAGTAGGTTCGGTAGATATCGAAGCACATCCAGGCGTCGGCGATTGAAATGCCTAACTGCTTTGCCAATTCCAGGGTCGGCGTAGGCACAGCGCCCGAGAGAGCCGCGCCACCCATCGTCCGCGTAATTTTCAGCAGCGATTCATATCGCCTTTTTTCGATGTCGATTTCTTCTGCCATGAGGCACTCCCCTGTCGTGAAACTTGCAGCCTATGCTAGACTTCGCCTCAATCTTATTGCAATTGGACAGCGAGATGCAAATCACGATTTACACCGACGGCGCCTGCGATATTCACGCCAAGAATAAGCCCGGCGGCTGGGCGGCGATACTGCAAGCGGCGGACGCTGACGGCAATCTCATTAAAGAGACCGTCATCAGCGGCGGTGATGAAGGGACCACCAACAACCAGATGGAGCTTACTGCCGTAATCGAAGGGCTTAAGCTGCTTACACGTGCCACCGGGCTTAGGATTGTCTCGGACTCGCGTTACGTGATCGATATCGCCGCTGGCAAGAAAAGAAGCCTCAAGAACAAAACCTTGTGGAAAGATTTCTTTCAACTGGCGAAGAGCCACTATATCGAATGGCAATATGTAGCGGGCCATTCAGGAAACACGCTGAACGAGCGCTGCGACCGGCTGGCGGTGGCGGAGAAGAATAAGCGGGCGCTAGATAAAACTCGCCCAGCTGACGAGCCGGCAAAATTAGAGCCAGGCACCGCCCGCATTTATCTATCGACAGGCTACGCCGCCAAGAACAAGACGACAGCTTGGGCAGCGATTATTATTTCGGACGGCGCGGAGCGAGAAATCAGCGGGCGCTTGGAAAGGACGAGCGAACTTGAAGGCACGTTGATCGGCGCGATTAAGAGCCTCGAGAGCTTGCCAGACGCCCAGAGCGCGGTTCTGTATACGGCGCAAGAATATCTGTCGAAGGGCATGAATCTGTGGCTGGCGGGCTGGGCGGCTAAGGGCTGGAAGACGAGAGGCGGCGAGCGCGTCAAGCATCGCCAGCGCTGGCAGCGGCTGAATGACTTGAGATCGGGGCGCCAACTGCAGTTCCGCTTCGTCAAATCACGAGCCGGCAGCCCTTGCTTTCAGCGCGGTAAAGAGCTGACAGCGGAAATCTTAAACAGCGCCTGAGGCGAGCCTTTGTGTTATAGTTGTGCGATGAATCATGAGCCAGAAGCAGGGAAATATTCATGCCCACTTATGCAAATCGGGTAGCGCCCTTTGGCACGACCATCTTCACCGAGATCAATCAATTAGCGGCGCGGCACCGGGCTGTCAATCTGGGCCAAGGGAAGCCAGATTTCGACGGACCGCAGGCGATTGTCGACGCGGCAATTGACGCGCTCAACAGCGACGGCGTCAATCAGTACGCGCCTAGCCCAGGGCTGCCGGCTTTGCGCGAAGGCGTCGCGCGGCATGCTGGCATCTTCTATGGACTTGATGTCGATCCGGAGGCTGGCGTCATCGTTACCGCTGGCGCCACGCAAGGTGTTTACAGCGCGATCATGGGTTTGGTTGACCCCGGCGATGAAGTGATCATCATCGAGCCTTATTACGACAGCTATGTGCCCGGGGTGCAGATGGCCGGCGGGCGACCGGTCTACGTGCCGATGCATCCGCCCAACTGGACATTCGATGAAGCAGAGCTGCGCGCCGCTTTCAATGACAATACGCGCGCCGTGATTCTCAACACGCCGAATAATCCTTCCGGGCGGGTTTATACGCGCCAAGAATTGCAGCTCTTCGCCGAGCTTTGCATCAAGCACGATGTCATCGTCATCTCTGATGAAGTTTACGAGCATCTTTTCTTTGAGGGGCATCAGCATATTGCGATTGCGTCGCTGGCTGGCATGTTTGAGCGCACCGTGACTATCGGCAGCGCCGGCAAGACCTTCGGCATGACTGGCTGGAAAATCGGCTGGGTATACGGTCCGCCGGAATTGGTCACCGGGGTCTGGCGCTCGCATCAGTTCATCACCTTCGCCACCAACCACCCGACGCAAATGGCGACCGCCTTCGCCTTTACGCTCGGCAGCAGCTATTACGAGGACTATCAAGCGCTGTATTCGCATAAGCGCGATCTGGTAATGCAGGTGATCGAGGCTGCTGGCATGTCGGCGCTTCAGCCCGAAGGCACCTATTTCATCATGGGCGATTTTTCCCAAGTTTTTGCTGGAAATGATGTGGAATTCTGCAAGCATTTGATCGAGGAAATTGGCGTGGCAACGATTCCCCCGTCCGCCTTCTTCAGCGCCAAGCATCGGCATCATGCCGAGAATCACGTGCGCTTCGCCTTCTGCAAAAGCGACGAAACACTGGAGCGCGCGGCCGAGCGGATGAGCAAACTGCGCCCTTAAATCGAAGCGCGCCGGTCGAGTTGGCAAATTCAAACGCTGCTTTAAGAATTGCTGCCGGTAAACGCTGGACAAGCATTCCCATGAATGATATTATTCATAATACCAGTTGATTTATGATATTCATCTGATGAATCATGGAAATCAATCTCGGGTCTGAATTCCTCAACTACATCATTCGCCAGGGTTACCAGCCTGGTGATCGCCTGCCGTCGATCCAGGAATTAACGGCGGATACCCGCTTGGATATGAGCGCCAATAAAGTGCGCGAACAGCTAGAGGTGGCGCGGCAGATGGGCTGGGTTGAAGTGCGCTCCAAACGTGGCACGCGGGTCAAGGACTATGCCTTCACGCCGGCGGTTCGCCTAAGCGCGCTTTACGCCCTGGCAAGCGGGGAGCGCTTCGAGAACTTTGCTTCCCTGCGCAATCATGTTGAATCGGCTTATTGGCAGGAAGCCTGCGCCCTGCTCGGCAAAGACGATCTGGCGGTCATGCAGGGCTGCATCGACAGCGCCAATGAAAAGCTTGATTCGCCGCCGATACATATCCCTAACCCGGAACACCGCCTGTTTCATCTGACAGTCTTCAAGAATCTGGACAACCGCTTTGTGCTTGGGATCCTGGAAGCGTATTGGGATTTGTACGAAGAAGTCGGCGTCAATCGGTATATGGATTACAGCTATCTGCGGAAAGTTTGGGATTACCACTGGCGGATACTGGAGCTCATCCGCAAGGGCTTGTTCGATGAGGCTCAGCGCGCATTTGTGGAGCATACGCTGCTGCTGCGCCACAAGCCGGACATCGCCGCCTGGGAATTGGAGAGAAGCTAGAACCAGCATAGACCTGCAGCATCTGGACTCACATAATGTGAAAGGAGCGATACGCGCAACGCTGCGTACTCTGTCATGGCAATCAATGCACAAACTCAACCTAAGCTAGACACCCGCGAGCCGGTCATCAACGATTTCGCCTTTTCGGTGGCGACCAAGAATGGCTCCGGCAGCCAGACATCCAATAATGTGCTGGTGATGTCGCTGTTCCAAATGGGCATCCCGGTCAACGGCAAGAATCTCTTCCCGTCGAACATCAAGGGGCTGCCGACCTGGTACACCATCCGCGCTAGCAAAGACGGCTATACCGCCCGCAAGTCCTTGACCGAGATTGTGGTCGCTTACAACAACAGCACCGCGGCCGAGGATGTCGCCAACTTGCCGCCGGGCGGCGTGTGCATCAGCACAGACAAGATTGCCAGGGTCATCAATAAGCGGGATGACATCTCGTATTATGAGATCCCAGTCGCCAAGCTAATGCGGCAGACGAAAGTGCCCTCCACTTTTCGCAAGCTGGTGGAAAACATGACCTATGTTGGCGCGGTCGCCCAGCTCTTCGATATTCCGCTCGATCTCATTTACGAGGTTTTGCTCGCCAATTTCAAGGGCAGAGAGAAGCCAGCGCTGATGAATCACCAGGTGGTCAAGCTGGCATATGACTGGACGGCTGACAACATCGTCAAGACCGACCCATATCGCTTCGAACACATGGACGGGACGCAGGGCAAGATCATAATGACGGGCAACGACGCGGGGGCATTGGGCGCGGTGTTTGGCGGTGTCAATGTCGTCGCTTGGTACCCGATTACGCCTTCAACCAGCTTTGTCGATGGCATCATCGGCTACCGCGGTTTGCGCCAAAATGAAGCCAAAGAGAATACGATCGCCATTGTACAGGCGGAAGATGAATTGGCGGCGGCCGGCATCGTGATCGGCGCCGGCTGGGCGGGCAGCCGCTCGCTGACGTCCACCAGCGGTCCCGGCATCAGCTTAATGGCGGAGTTTGCGGGCCTCGCCTATTTCGCTGAGATCCCGGCCGTCTTCTGGAACATCACGCGCATGGGACCAAGCACCGGTTTGCCGACGCGCACCAGCCAGGGCGACCTGCTCTTTACCCATTTCCTCGGGCATGGCGATAGCCGTCAAATTTGCCTCTTGCCCGGCAATTTGAAAGAGGCTTTTGAGTTTGGCTGGAAGTCCTTCGATATCTCGGAAGAATTGCAGACGCCCGTCTTCGTCATCAGCGACCTGGATTTGGGCATGAACAATTGGCTGTCCGACCCTTTCGATTATCCGGATAGGCCGATATCGCGCGGCAAGGTCCTTGATGCGAAGTCATTGCAGCGCTTCATTGATGAGCACGGCAAGTGGGGGCGTTATATGGATGTCGACAGCGATGGCATCCCCTATCGTACCTTGCCCGGCACCGAGCATCAGTTCGCCGGCTACTTCACGCGCGGCACGGGCCACGATGAGATGGCGGTTTATAGTGAACGCAGCGATGACTGGGTCGAGAATATGACGCGCCTGCGCTTGAAGATGGCCACGGCGCGCCAGATGCTGCCGCAGCCGCTCATCGACAGCGAGAGCGAGGCTGACATCGGCATCATTACTTTCGGCACCAACGAAGAGGCAATCCGCGAAGCGCGCGACTGGCTGGCGAATGATGGCATCCAGACCGATTATCTGCGGGTGCGCGCGCTGCCACTGGCTGCGTCGGTCAGCGATTTCATCGACGCCCACAAGAGCGTATTCGTGATCGAGAATAATTTCGATGGTCAGTTGACGCAGCTGATCCGCCTGGAACATCCGGAAAACATCTCGCACGTAAGACCGCTGGCGCTTGGCGATGGCTTGCCGATGACGCCGGACTGGGTCTATGACAGCTTGAAAGAGCAGGAAGGTTAATCATGCCGCCACGTACAAATCATCTCGGCTTGCCGCGCAACGTTTACAAAGGGAAAGCAAGCACACTCTGCCCTGGCTGTGGGCACGATTCGATCTCCAACCAGATCATCAGCATGGCTTATGAGCTGGGCTTAGAGCAGCACAAGATCATCAAGATGAGCGGCATCGGCTGTTCAAGCAAGACGCCGGCTTATTTCTTGGGCGGCTCGCACGGCTTCAACGCCTTGCATGGCCGGATGCCGTCGGTCGCGACTGGTGCCTTGCTAGCGAACACGGAGCTATCCTGCATCGCCGTTAGCGGTGATGGCGACACTGGCTCGATTGGCATGGGACAATTCAAGCATGTCATCCGCCGCAACGTGCCCATGGTCTATATCATCGAGAACAACGGCGTCTACGGCTTGACCAAGGGGCAATTTTCCGCCACCGCCGATGAGGGACAATTCTTGAAGTATTATGGCACCAATCACATGCCGCCGATTGACTTGGCGCTGGAAGCGGTCATCGCCGGCTGTACCTTCGTCGCGCGCAGTTTTAGCGGCGACGCCAAGCAGGTGCAGGCGCTGCTGCAAGCGGCCGTGCGCCACCCGGGCACATCCGTGCTGGATATCATCAGCCCTTGCGTCACTTTCAATAATGCCGAGACATCGACCAAGAGCTATCCCTATGGCAAAGACCATGAGATTCCCTTGCACGAAATCCAGATTCTGGCGCCCGATTATGTCGAAGCCAAAGACGAAATCACCGTCGATGATTATGCCGAAGGCGACATCATCGATGTGGAAATGCACGATGGCAGCTTCATCCGCTTGAAGAAGCTCGATAAGGAACATGACCCGCGCAACCGGCGGCTGGCGATGGATATCTTGGAGCGCTCAATGCGCGAGCAGATCTTCTCGACCGGCTTGATTTACTACGAAGAGCCGCGTCCGACGCTGGCTGATACGGAAGAGCTGGTCGATAAGCCCCTGGCGCTGCTGGAAGAGAGTGAGCTTCGCCCGCCGAAGGCTGCGCTGGACGAGGTCATGGGCAGTCTGATGATCGGCTAGCCCTCACCCCAACCCTCTCCCTCAAAAAATGAGGGGGAGGCTATTTCTAATGCACTATTGCCGTCGTTAAGCTTTGGGCTGAACAGCAGCTGGGAACTTGGGTAGGACAATATGATTGTTCCACTCGGTTGAATAACGCAAGATGAGCGAACTACATATAATTGACATTGAGCGATTACGAAATGGTGTTGGCTGTCTGACCGCCGAGCATTGCAACACAGCCTGTCAGGCGGCACAAGTTGCCTTGACCAAGTCCGGTCATCCTGTCACGATGAGTTGCCAAGTAGTGGATCAAGCGAGTCCGCTCTTCAAGGTTGTTTTGAAATGGCCTCAGCTGGAAAAACTCTCGGCAGAGCGCTCGTGGAGACAGCTGCAGCGCTTAGGCGAATTCGCAGCGGAAGGCATTGCCTTCTTGATGATTGACGAGTTCACGCCATATACGGTAGTTGACCAGTCAGAAATCGATACAAGTCGCGGAGGTGGTACCGGAATCGACTATTATCTAGGGGCCAAGGGCAACCTGAACTGTGAAGATGAAGACGACTTTCCAGAGCATTTGGCAAGGCTGGAGGTTTCAGGAATCTTGCGCCCTTCAGTTACCAACACCTTGAAAACACGCGTATCAAGCAAGATTGAGAGTACAAAGAAGTCTGACGGCGATGGAACGCCTGCCTATATCATAGTTGTAGAGTTTGAAACACCAGTGATAAACTTTACAAAAAGGAGGTCTGACGATGGCGGCTAAACCGTATCTCAAGAAGAGCGTTAGACTCCACCGCGAAGCATCCGAGCTTGCTAACAAAGCGCGAATTGCTCAGTTTGATGGCGATGAAATTACATACTTGCAACTCACGAAGCAAGCCTTTCACAAGGAATTCGAGTCAGCAAAACTACTTCGTGAAGATCCGTCTCATCGTATGTATGCAATCTTGCACCGGAGCGCAGCGACTTTGGCATATCGCTGCGGTGAATATAGAGAGGCTGAGACACTTGCAGCACATGGTCTCGCTACTAATCCAAATGGTCAATTGCGCCAGGAACTATACTCCGTCCTGGATAAAGCTAGGCTTGGCTCGTGGATAAGCTCCAGCTGCGCTAGCGATGGCACAGACGATCTGGTAGTTATCATGCGTGGAATGGACGTGGGCGCAGGCGGATTGGATTACAGGTTGCTACCCAGACTTGTTAAAAAATGTGCTCTCTTGCTTCGCAATACCATAGGATACGTAAACGGATACAAGTTCAAGGATCGTGCCAAGGTTGATGACAGGTTTCGAATAAGTAGCAATGCGTCTGCAAATGGTGTTTATAGAGTAGGTATGAGGCTGGCGCGTGTGGAACCACACCCTCTTCCAACATTTGATGGGTTTGAACATGAGCTTTCAAAACTGCTTGGCAATATCCGGCTTCTTGCCGAAGGCGATATTGAGCAGTTGAAAGACGGTTATAATGAAGAGAGTTACTTCAATAACTTCATTGGACTAGCAAAGGAGGTTGCGCCGGACGGAGAGCACCTTACAGCGGTCAGATGGGAGGCTAACGTCGAGGGGCAGCCAAGGTCCGCAGCGCTAGACCTTGCAAGAAGCGAATTGAGCCAACTGAGTTTATCACTCCAAGACGACAAGCATTCTGCCGAATACACCCTTACAGAAGATTGGGAGACCATTGTAGGCAAGCTTCTATACGCAGATGCAACTAAAGATGAAGATCAAGTGCGACTGGTTCCAGATATTGGAAAACCTTGGACCATAGTGGTCCCACAAGGACTGAAAGACGACGTCGTAAGACCGTACTTCGGTGACCGCGTTCGCGTAACAGGTCGACACTTGGTCAAACAGAGAAAGAGGAGACGGCTGCACTTGCACGATATTTCTGCTACATCGGAGCTAAGTGCGGAACGAGAAGAAACGAATACTTTGATTTGATTGCAACCAGGTCTCGCGTATAGCGTAATCCTCAGTCTACCGGGAACTCGCACCGTAAGACTGCGCCGTAAGACTGCGCCCCAACCATTAACACCCCCTAATATTTCGGCATAGTGGGATCGATTTCATCAGCCCAAGCCAAGATGCCGCCTGCGACATTGTACATCTTTTCCAAGTCATAGCCGACTTCTGATAAGAAGGCGATGCTATTGGCGCTGCGCACACCGGAGCGGCAGTGCAAGTACAGGGTTTTGTCTTTGGGGATTTCCTTCAAGACCGTCTCTTCCCACCGCCGGCGCCCGGCCTGAATCCCGTTCTTCGCCAATTGAATATCGGGCTTGGGGATTTTCAGCGTTCCGTCGATGACGCTGATGTCCCATTCATGTGGATCGCGCACATCAATCACAAGGATGTCATCGCCATTCTCCAGCGCCGTTTTCACCTCATGCACGGTGACTGATTGGATGTCGATTAAATCAGTTTCATCAGCCGAGCTGAATTCGCTATGATCGTGGGCCGGCATACCGCAGAATTGCTCATAATCGATCAATTCGATGTCGGCCGCGGCGATGCTGCAAACCGGGCAATTTGGATCCTTGCGCACTTTTATCGTCTGGAAGCTCATCTCCAGCGCATCGTAAAGCATCATGCGCCCGATCATGGGATCGCCGATGCCAATGAGCAGCTTGATCGCTTCGGTCGCTTGCATGGTGCCGATTGTACCCGGCAAAATGCCCAGGACACCGCCCTCGGCACAGCTCGGCACCAAGCCGGGCGGCGGCGGCTCGGGGAACATGCAGCGATAGCAGGGTCCTGCCTCAGCGTAAAAGACGCTGAGTTGCCCCTCGAAGCGGAAGATGCTGCCATAGACATTAGGCAGCCCCAGCTTGACACAAGCGTCATTGACTAGGTAGCGCGTCGGGAAATTGTCCGTGCCATCAATGACGATGTCCCAGTCTTCACCGAAGATGCGCAAGGCATTTTCCGATGTCAGCGGTTCGTTGTATTGGACAACTTCGATATCGGGGTTTAGGTCCAGCATGCGGGCTTGCGCGCTAGCCAGCTTGGACATGCCCACCGTGCTGAGGCCATGAATGACCTGGCGCTGCAGGTTAGTAAAGTCCACCACATCATAATCAACCAGCCCGATACGCCCGATGCCAGCCGCAGCCAGATACAGCGCGAGCGGGCTGCCCAAGCCCCCCGTGCCGATTAGCAAAACGCTGGAGGCTTTCAGGCGGCGCTGCCCTTCCATGCCGACTTCGGGCATGATGACATGGCGGCTGTAACGCTTGACCTCATCATGGCTTAAATCAGCCGAACGCTGATGAAGAGATGACATGCTATAGTTTCTCCTGCGCTACATGGCGGGCGCTGCCGCCGGCGATGCTCGGAATGATGCGTAAGCTGTCATCGGCAGCGATTTCCGTGTCCAGCCCCTGCATGAATCGGATGTCTTCATCGGCGATGAAAATGTTGACGAAGCTGCGCAGCTCGTCATCTTGAAATAAGTGGACGCGCAATTCTGGATGCTGCTCCACCAGGTTGCCCAGCGCTTCGCCGACAGTACCGCCGGTGACAGCAATATCGGACGCGCCGTCGGTATAAGCGCGCAGTGGTGTTGGAATACGTATCTTCGCCATGATTTGCCCTGTTTCCGGTCTACTTCGAGACTCCATATCTGTACGAGATTTAGCGCCTAATTCTAGCGCCTGAAGCTTGCCCGATTGGCTTCAAGCCAGCCACATCAAGGCGCTTTAGGTGATCAAAAGCTCAACACTGTCAAAAGCGCTGCGATCCGAGCGCAAGCGCCAGGCGAGCATGTCCGCCGCTTGTGCCATCAAGACCGACGTGATGACATAGGCGAAGTTTGGCAGCGCATGCTCACGATCGTATTCTGATGGGACCGCCGGCGAATCTGGATGGCTGTGATAATAGCCAACCAGGCTCAAGCCACGCGCGTCCGCTTCATCTTCCAGCCGCATCCAATCTTGGGGCTTCATCGCATAGCGGTGATATTGCTCGGCCGCGGCGAAGCTGTTTTCCACCTGCAAGATTTCTTGGATCGTGATAGCGCCATCCTGCGCCCGCCCAAGCAGAAAGCCGCCGCCCTCATTTGGATACGAGGCTTCCATCTGATCGAAGATTTCACGCTGCAGATTGTGGCCGAGGTTGACGTTCATGCTACGTTCTCGCTTCTCCCTCGTAAAGCAAAAGAGCCAACCGCTTGGGCTGGCTCTTGTCAATTCCTGGTCGCCTCGCAGGCGCGGCTTTCAAGTAGCGCTGATCCCGACGCGGTATTACACCGAATCGCCCCTACACGTACAGCAACAGCGCTCCCGCTGGCTTGTCTCTCTGATGCTTGAATTCAACATGCAGAGCAGATTAGCACATAGGCATGATTCACGCAACAGCAACTTTCTTAGGGAGTGGCGAATTATTGATATAAGGCTTGCTCGCGCTGAGTCGTAGGGGCGATCCTTGGATCGCCCAAAACCCGCTTCTGCAACTGTGGGCGACACAAGTGTCGCCCCTACAAGGCTTGTCCGCTACTTAGTTTTTAAGGCGCATTTCTACCCCATCCCCGACCGCCAGTGTCTACGCGGCGCAGCCCCTTGCCCCAGCAAGCTAGGGAAGGGGAGCTAGGATATTGCAAACTCTATAAAATATGCCAATTCTGCTTGAATCCAAGTTCACATTAGCGATAATCACGACAAATCAGTGCTCATCCCCCCATTGCAATGGGGGGACCGAGGGGGGTAAACCAAAGGGAGATCGCGAATCCTAAAGTACCGGACAAGCCTTACATCTAGGTTATGCAAATACAGAATATCGGCCTGCATATCTCATAATTCACCACTCCCCTTTCTTATGCGCCTCTTCCAACGGCGCAAGAAGAATAGAAGCCTTGCCCTTTATTAACATTGAAGCGTTTTATTGCCAGTGCTATACTAGCGCCCGTTACCAAACAGTCGCGCTCACAGAAAATAACAAGCCGTCTCGTCGCATGAGCGACGCGGCTAAAATAAGAGTGTCAATTCAAGTTTCGCGCTGGGCATATTGAATCGAGACGGGCGAGAGTTTCAAGAAGGAGAATGACTTCATGGCAGATAAAGGTGGGCTCGAAGAGGCCGTCGTTGCCGATATCAGCACAAGCTACATTGATGGCGGCATCGGCGAGCTAATCTATTGTGGTTATGCCATCGAGGACCTGGCTGAGAAAGCCACCTTTGAAGAAGTTCTGTTTCTGCTATTCAACACGCGGCTGCCCAATCGGCAAGAATATGACGACCTGCGCCGGGCGATTGCGCGCGAAGCCGCGATACCCGAGGCTGTCATCGCCATGCTGAAATCGCTGCCCAAAGACAGTGCGGCGATGGCGGCGCTGCGGACCGCAGTCTCGATGCTGTCTGCCTTTGACCGCGATGCCGAAAACCTCACAGACAAAGAAACAGCCAAAGCCAAAGCGTTTCGGCTGACGGGCCAGATCACCACCATTTGCGCCGCCTGGATGCGCATTGCCCAGGGACAAGAACCCATTTCGCCACGAGCCGACCTCGGTGTGGCGGAGAATTTTATGTATATGACATCGGGCGAAGAACCAAACGCGACCGCCTGCGCCGCGCTCAATGTCTATCTGGTGCTGCTCGCCGAGCACGGCATGAATGCCAGCACCTTCACGACGCGCGTCGTCACCGCCACCGGCTCGGATATGCACAGCGCTATCGTCGCCGGCATTGGCGCGCTTAAAGGACCATCACATGGCGGCGCCAATTCGGCGGCGATGAATATGTTTCTGGAAATCGGTGAAGTTGAGAATGTCGAGCCCTGGTTCGAAGCGAATGTCAAATCTGGTCGACGGCGCATCATGGGCATCGGGCACCGCGTTTATAAGTCCAATGATCCGCGCGCGGGCATTCTCCGCCGTCATGCCGAAGCGCTGGCGGATAGCTCCGGCAAAGGCAAATGGTACGATATCGCCGTGAAGTTGGCTGAGACCGCGCGCGCCGACGAGTACTTCATCCAACGCAATCTATACGCCAATGTCGATTATTACAGCGCGATTGTTCTCTATACGCTGGACCTTGATGTCGATATGTTCACGCCGCTGTTCGCCATGGCGCGGATTGCCGGCTGGTCGGCGCATGTCATCGCCCAAATGGGGGGGCGCTTGATTCGGCCGAAAGCCAATTATGTTGGACCGCGCGATTGCAAGTGGGTGCCCATCGACGACCGATAGCGCGCTTGTGCTGGCGCCTGCGCTGGCGAATCTCTGGGGCGGGATTTGCCTATTTCAAACCCCACCCCCAGCCCCTCCCCGATGAATCAAGGAGGGGAGCATTGCTAGCAAATCCTGAGTCGGAGTTTTTACAAACTCCTATATCCACAAAATTAGACACTCCCTCTCTGGGGCGGGATTTGCCTTTCACCCAGCGCCTATGCTAATCTGAGCTAGCATACTGGCTGGGATTTGGCGCGTGATCCCCTACAAAATTGTTGGCATTTCGAATTATCGCCCTTATGTCGCCTTCTTCGTAACGGTCGCCAATGTATTGGCATTCTCGTACATTCTGGTCTACGCCTTTCTCGGCGGGCTATCGCTTGAAGAAGTCTATCGGCAATACGCCCTCGATGTTTGCGCGGTTCACAGCCAGCCCATAAGCGAGACGTTGATCGATGGCTTGCGCAGCATTTTCCTGCACATGAGCTTCGTACACTTGACGTCGAATATCATCATCTTCTACGTCTTTGGCGGGCGGATCGAAGAGCATCTCGGGCATTTGCGATTTCTCGCTTTCTATCTGCTCGTCGGCTTTGGCGGGCATCTGGGGCATCTTCTGTTCGATGGCGGGCTCTGCAGCGAGCCACAGTACATGCTTGGCTCAAGCGGCGCGATTTCCGGCATCATTGGCGCTTTCCTCTTCCTCTTCCCGACTGCGCGCATCAAGTCGAAGATCGTCATACTGAAAGTGTTTGGCTATGACGTAAACGTGCCGGCTTGGGTCTATCTCATCTACTGGTTCTTTCTGCAATTCTTCAATCAGGTAGGCTCGGTTGCGCCACGAATCAATGTTCATTGGGGGCACGTCGGCGGCTTCATCACCGGCTTGGCGGTGATATTTCTCTTTTCTTTCTTCGTCAAGCCGCCGCGTATTTACTGACGCTTGTCTCCTGTCTCGATAATCTGGGGAGTGGTGAATATCGTGGATATGCCCATTTCAAACCCCAGCCCGACCGCCTGTGTCTACGCGGCGCGCCCCTCCCCGATGAATCAAGGAGGGGAGCATTGCTAGCAAATCCTGAGTCGGAGTTTTTACAAACTCCTATATCCACAAAATTAGACACTCCCATAATCTGAGCAGACTTGCGCGAAACCAATGGGCTGTGATAACGTATTTATACTTAGCTAGGTCGAGGGACGCGCTATGTTTCCATTGACAGTAGTCGGGCGAGACAAACAGATTCCAAAGGCAGCGCTGCTAATCATCGCCATCAACCTGCTGGTTTTCCTGTGGGAGCTTTCGGTTGACGCTAAAGGCGACGGCTTCCTCAAGGCGGCGCTGCAGAATTATGGCTTAGAGGTATGCAAAATCGGCGAGCAATCGGCAGCCACGACTGGCTTGGACGCCTTTCGCAGCCTGTTCTTGCATGCTAGCGCCGCGCATGTGCTGGGCAATATGTGGTTCCTCTTCCTGTTCGGCGGGTTGGTTGAGCGTTACCTGGGCAGCGTCAAATTCGTTTTCGCTTACTTGGGCTTTGGCGTCGTGGCGACCTTGGCGCATATCGCCTTTGGCAACACGATATGCACGGTTACCGATACCGGCGTCGTCATCGGGGCGAGCGGAGCAATCGCCGGCGTTATGGGCGGATTCCTCGTTTTGCGCCCAGCCGCCAAAGTTAAAACGATGCTGCGTTTCTTCCACCCCTTTGTCTGGTCGGTGAATGTGCCCGCCTTTCTGTTCTTGGGCTATTGGCTCTTGATGGATGTGCTGCAGCAGATAGGCTGGCTCGGCGTGGAAACGGATGTGGCGCACTGGGCGCATATTGGCGGATTCGTCGCTGGCATCGTTTTGCTCTTCTTTGCTGGCTTCGTAAAGCCGATGCCTAAGCCAGACCCGCTGGAGCATCTGGCTGAATAATCGCCATCAAGCTGAATTCTGTCATATTGCCGCGACTGCATGGTTCGCGGCTTTCTGGTTTTTGGGGGGACCAGCCCCGGCTTTAGAGGGATGGGATGTAAAGAATGATGAGATTGCAGACAATCTGGCAGATCCACGACGAGGCTAGCCCGTTGCGATCGCGCACGTAGACATAGAGCATATTTGTCATCAGCAGCAGAATGACGATGACAAGGGCAACTGCCTGATGCTCAGTAATCGATTGCCACATCACCGGAAAGAAAAGCACGATATTCCACAGCGTCGCCAGCAAGCCCACCAACCAGGACATAAGCTGGCTTTGCAGCAAGCCACGGAAGAACAGCGTCTCGGCAAGAGGCATCACAAAGACCAGAAAAGCAAGCAGGCCGCCAGCTGACATACCGGGAAACAAACGGTCGGTGGCTGGCGCTAAGACGTTCTGGCTTAGAAACACAAGAAAGGGGATGCCCAGCAATATGCCATAGAGGACGCCCCAACCGAGATTGTCGGGCCGCTCTTGGCCGATCCGCTCCATCGTGCCGAGCAGCCAAGATAAGATGCCGACGCCGGCCAATGCGCCCCAGGCTAGCGTATAGCGCAATTCGACGCTCTCCGGCAGCAATGGGGTCAGCCCGATGCTCAATGCCGCCGCGATAATGAAGCCAAAAAGCGGATCGCTGGCGCCTCGATACTGGGCGCGAGCGCGTCTATTGCTCACGTCGTTCCGCGCTTCGGGGGCGGCCGCTGGTTCGGCCTCCGAAGCCGACTCAGCTGCAGCCTGCTCATCAGCCAGCGGATCAAATGGCGCGTCAGGCATCATGACAGCAGGGCGCCCACAGCTGAGATAATTTTCCTGATAGCGGCTCGGTCAATCCAATAATGTGTGCGCAAGCGGATTGCGCCCTCTTCCCCGGCGTATGGAGATACAAGGATATTATATTCCTGGCGCAATTGGCGGACAAATTCATCAAGCGACAAAGCGATATCCGGCGCCAGCGAGAAGAAGATGAAGTTGGTATGTTGGCTATTGATGCGCAAGCCTGGTATTTCGCTCAAGCCCTCAGCCAGCAGCTGGGCGTTTTGCTGGTCCTCAATTAAGCGATCGGTCATTTCGTGAAGCGCGATTAAACCGGCCGCGGCCAAGACGCCGGCTTGACGCAAGCTGCCGCCCAGCGCCTTACGCGCCCGCCGCGCCCGCCGAATGAATGCACGATCGCCAAGCAATATGGAGCCAACCGGCGCGCAAAGCCCTTTGGACAGGCAGAAAGTAACTGAATCGGCCGGCTCTACCAGGTCCTTGACATCGACGGCGAAAGCGGCCGCCGCGTTGAAAATGCGCGCGCCATCAATATGCAAGATTAAGCCATGGCGGCGCGCAAAATCGCCGACCTGGGCGGTGTATTCAGCCGAGATGGGCTGCCCGCCCGCCATATTGTGCGTGTTTTCCAGCGCCAGCAATCGCGTAATCGGCTTGTGCTCGTCATCGGGGTTGACCGCATTTTCCAGATCTTCAAGCCGCATGGTGGCGTCCGCCTGAACGGGAACCGTGTGCGGGATGATGCCCCCGAACTGAGCCATCCCGCCCTGCTCATAACGAAATATGTGTGATGTGTCGCCGATGATGATGGACTCGCCCCGCTGGCAATGCGCGAGCAAAGCGCAGAGATTGCCCTGGGTGCCGCTGGTGACGAATACAGCCGCCTCTTTGCCTAACTTGGCCGCCGCGTCGGCTTCCAGTTGGTTGACGGTCGGGTCATCATGATAGACATCATCGCCAACAGCTGCCACTGCCATTGCTTCTCGCATCGCCGGCGTTGGATGCGAAACCGTATCGCTTCTCAAGTCAAGATAGTCCATCGCTTAGGTCAGTTCCTTACTGGTCATTTAAACAAATGATACTAGACAGGATAAAGGCTATCGGCAATGGCGAAAGCCAATAACCTAGCCAATTTGGACTAGCGAATTGCCAGCACCCATCCCCGCGGGCGGCAATACGAGCGCCTTTATAGGGTACAATGCAGGATAGCGGATTCGCATGAATATGGCGCTTTCTGAAGGCCGCAAGACGCTGACCAGCTCCAGTGGCGCTAGACGAATGCAGCTGGGGTGAACCCACAATTGGGGGTAGGACCATGGCTGAAGCGTATCGCCAGGATGTTCAAGCAACCTTGTCCGCGCTGGGCGTAGACCAGCCCAAGGGCTTGGACCAGGTCGAGATTGAAGCGCGCCTGGCGAAGTTCGGCAAGAACGCGCTGCCAACAGATCAAGGCGTCAATTGGGTCCAATTGTTTCTTGGGCAATTCACCGATGTCATGGTCATCATCTTGATTGTGGCGGCGCTAATCTCCGCCCTGCTGGGCGAAGCGACCGATGTCATTGTCATCTTGGCTATCGTCGCGCTGAATGCCTTGCTCGGCATTTATCAGGAATATCAAGCGGAGCAGGCTTTGGCTGCCTTGAGTCGCCTGCAGGTGCCGCAGGTGCGCGTGCGGCGCGGCGGGCATATTCATGAAATCAGCGCGGAAGCGCTTGTACCCGGCGATATCGTTTTGCTCGGCGAAGGCGACCGCATCCCAGCCGATGGCCGGCTGATTGAGACAATCAATTTGCAGGTTGAAGAAGCGGCTTTGACCGGCGAATCGGTACCGGTGGAGAAAGAGACCGCTGCCATCGAGTCTCAAGCGGCGGTCCCGCTGGGCGACCGCCTCAACATGGCTTACATGGGGACAACGGTCAATTATGGGCGCGGCGAGATGGTGGTGATCAACACCGGGCTGCGCACCGAAATCGGCAATATCGCAAGCATGCTGATGCAAGTGGAGGCAGGCACGACGCCGCTGCAGCGCCGCCTCAATCATCTCGGGCGCATCCTCGCCACCGCCGCCCTCATTGTTGTCGCAATCGTTTTCATCGTTGGCTTCTGGGTGCAGGGCATCCCAGCCGAGCAGATGTTCCTCATCGCCATCAGCCTGGCGGTGGCTGCGGTGCCGGAAGGGCTGCCAGCCCTGGTTACGATTGGCTTGTCCCTAGGCGCCAATCGCATGGTTAAGCAAAACGCCTTGATACGCCGGCTGCCAGCAGTCGAGACCTTGGGCTCAGTAAATGTCATCTGTTCGGATAAGACTGGCACCTTGACCAAGAACGAGATGACGGCGACTTACCTCGTCCTGCCGCGCCACGACGACATCAAGGTTGAAGGCGCCGGTTACCAGCCCGAAGGCCGCCTCGTCTCGCTCGGCACCCATGATCCAGCCAATCTGGGCAAACTGGTGGACGCCGAAAACGATGAAGCGGCGCAGCGCATGCTGAAAGCGATGGCACTCTCCACCAATGTTTACCTCGAGACCATAGACAAGTCCAAGCAAATCAAAGTAGTCGGCGACAGTACCGAGGCTGCGCTGCTGGTCGCCGCCCAGAAGATCGGCTTCACGCGGGAGGGCTTGGAGCAAGATTTGCCGCGCGTGGCTGAGCTGCCTTTCAGCAGCGAGCGCAAGGCGATGACGACAGTGCACCAAGTGCTCGGCGGCGCAGCCAAGCGTCTTTTCCCCGATGCGGCCTATATCGCTATCACCAAAGGGGCGCCCGATCGCCTGATTGAATGGTCGAAGAGCGAGCAGACGCCCGATGATGTCGTCGATTTAAGCGACAGCCGGCGTTTGGATTGGCAGCGGCGCGTTGATGCCATGGCAAACGATGGGCTGCGGGTACTTGGCATCGCCTGGCGCCCTTTAGACGAATTGCCGCAAAAGATCAGCCCCGAGATCGAGCGCGACCTTGAGCTAATCGGGCTGATTGGCATACTCGACCCAGCCCGCCCGGAAGCGAAACTAGCGGTGCAGCGCGCGCGCGAAGCCGGTATCCGCACGATTATGATTACCGGCGATCACGCCTTGACGGCAGAGGCTATCGCTCGCGATCTTGGCATCATCGATGAGGCGGGACGGGCGATAATTGGCAGCGAGCTGGATGGGCTGAGTGACAGCGAACTGGCGGCCGCCGCGCGGCAGACTTCTTGTTTCGCGCGCGTATCGCCGGCGCATAAATTGCGGCTGGTTCAAATCTTGCAGAGCCAAGACAACATCGTGGCGATGACCGGCGATGGCGTCAACGACGCGCCCGCACTCAAGCAGGCTGACATCGGCGTGGCAATGGGCATCACCGGCGCCGACGTCAGCAAAGGCGCCGCGGAGATGATCCTGACCGACGACAATTTCCGCTCTATCGTCGCTGCCATCGAAGAGGGCCGCGCCATCTACGACAACATCAAAAAATTCATCAAATATATGCTGAGCTCAAATGTCGGCGAGATTCTGGTGATGTTCGTCGCCTTGTTGATCAACCTGCCGATTCCCCTGCTCGCCATCCAAATCTTGTGGATCAATCTGGTGACGGACGGCCTGCCCGCCATCGCGCTTGGCTTCGAACCAGCCGAGAAAGGCGTGATGAGGCGGAGACCCCGCCCGACCAACGAGAGCATCTTTGCCGGTGGCGCCGGCATACATATTGTGCTGGTCGGCATATTGATCGCGATTTTGACTTTAATCAGTTATGTCTGGGCTTATACAACAATCGGCCTCGATGCTTCTCTTCCTTCGCTCGGTCTGGAGCAATTGGACCGAGCGGCGGTGCTAGCCATAGCTGGTGATGAGGCGACGCCAGCTGCCTGGGATGAATGGAAGGCCAGCGAGCGAGTGGCATTCCTCGGCATTGGCGAGCAGGAAGCGGGTGCGGGATTTTTGGAAGCACATGACGATGGCAAAGACCCGGGCCGGCATCTGCTCGACCAGGCTGAGCGCAGCCCGCGCACGATTGCTTTCACCGTGCTCGCCTTCACCCAGATGTTCCAAGTGATGGCCATTCACGCCGGCGACCACATCACATTCTGGCAAGCCGGCTTCAAGGGCAACAGGCTCTTGTTCTGGGCGGTGCTTTCCACATTCTTACTGCAGCTAATCGTCGTCTACCTGCCGTTTTTTCAGACGCTCTTCGACACATCAGCGCTGGATTTTACACAGGTCTGCGTAAGCATCGTGGCGGGGCTATTTGTATTGCTCTTTGTCGAGGTGGAGAAGTTTGTCTTCCGGCGCGCGCTGAAGCTGAAAACGAACTCGCCCGCATGACTTGCCGCGCAACCGCCTGCAAAGCGCTGGGTCAGCCCGGGCGGACGTAACCCAGGGCAATCAAGCGATTGACGACCAGATGCGCATTGTCTTCCGCGCGCGTATTCTCGGCGGTCAAGATAATGTCAGGGTTTAGCGGCGGCTCATATGGGTCATCAATGCCGGTGAAGTCTTTGATTTCACCGCGGCGCGCTTTGGCGTACAAGCCTTTGATATCATGCGCTTCAACGTATTCCAGCGGCGTCGCCATGTGGATTTCCAAAAAGCCGCCGCCAACCATATTGCGCACATCTTGGCGGGTGGCGCGATATGGGCTGATGGCGGCGCAGACTGCGATCCCGCCGTGACGCACAATCTCGCTTGCCACGTAGCCAATTCGGCGTATGTTGGTATCGCGGTCTTCTTTGCTGAAGCCCAAGCCCTTTGACAAATGGGTACGCACCACATCACCATCCAGCACGGTGACGTTGCGGCCCTTCTCCAGCAAAAGATTGACAATATGCTCAGCGGTGGTGGATTTGCCCGAGCCGCTCAAACCGGTAAACCACAGGCAGGCACCCCGCCGATGCCGCGGCGGGTAGCTCTCGGCTAAGATTTCCGCTACCGCCGGGCGCGAGAACCAAGGTGGCAGCTGGACGCCCTTGCCGAGATAATCTTCGCGCACCTGCGTGCCGGAAATCTTGCGCACCTTGGCGCCATTCGGCAGATTCGAACTTTCTTCGTAGCGGTCTTCATTTTCCAGGTACACCATTTCGGTGAAGGGCACCGGCTGGACGCCCAGCTCATCCGCGAATTGCATAATCATGTCTTGGGCGTCGTAGGGTCCGTAGAAGGGTTGCCCCTTGGAATCTGGGCCGGGACCCGCGTGATCACGTCCGACAATCAAGTGATTGGCACCGTAATTGCGCCGAATAATAGCATGCCAGACCGCCTCACGGGGACCAGCCATGCGCATCGCCAGCGGCAACAGCGACAAGAGACTGCGGTCTTCTTCGTAGTACTTGTCAATCAAGGTCTTGTATACGCGGACGCGTGTATAGTGATCGACATCGCCGGGCTGCGTCATGCCAACAACTGGATGCAGGAGCAGCACACCATCAATATCGCGGGCGGCGCGTTTGGTCAGGGCTTCATGAACGCGGTGCAAAGGATTGCGCGTCTGGAAGGCGACGACATTGTCATGCCCATAGCTTTCGAGGACGGCGCGCGTCTGGGCTGGGCTGCGGCGAAGCTCGGCAAAATCCAGATGCGGCGGAAGCCGAAGCAGCCGCAGCTTGCCAGCGATATTGACTTTGCCCCAGCGGTGCATTTCCGCGATGATCGGATGACGGCTGTCGTACTTGCCGAAGACTTTGCTGGCGGTCTCTTCCAAATCCCACTCGTACAATTCTTCGACCGTCATAATGGCGAGGATGTTGTTCTTGCGATCGCGCAGGGCAATCTCCGCGCCCAGCTTGATGCCCGCGCCCGGGTCGACCGGAAGCGTAATCGGCATTGGGAAGAGCGTCCCATCAGCCAGCCGCATCCTGTCCAGCACACTTTGGAAATCGGCTTTGTTCATAAAGCCGCAAAGCGGGGAGAAGGCGCCAACCGCCAATAGCTCGAGATCGCATTCGACGCGGGGGCTTATTTGAATATAGGGCAAGCTGTTCGCATAGGTGGTTTGCGCCACCAACTGCTCCCGCGGCACCAATAGGTTGACCAACTGCCCGCCATAGGGCGCGATCAATCTCGCTTTTTCAATTATCATTCAGCTCTCCGAAAATTTTTAAGCTGGTCTAGTATTCAGCAAAGCGCGGTCATTTTAGCATAGGCATGGGCAACCTGTAAGCGAGCGCTCAGCCTTTGCGATCAACCCCAGACAGCTTGCGCCCGAAGTAGACCAAGACAATACTAAGCGCGTATAGGGTCAGCAAAGGTGCCATAACAAGAAACATATTCACTGGGTCAATGGTTGGGGTGATTAGCGCGGCCGCGACCGAGGCGCCCACCACCGCGATGCGCCACTGCCGAATCAAGGTGCGCGAGCTGACCAAGCCCATCAGCGAGATGATGAAGAAGATCAGCGGCGTCTGAAAGGCAACCCCCATCCAAAATAGCAGCGATGTAACAAAGCTGATATAACCATCGGCTGTCCACTCAGGCTCAAAAATGTCGGCCTGAAATTCGTTGAGAAAGCCGAGCGCCGGCGGCATCAGAATGCGCCAGGCGAAGAACACGCCCACCACAAAGAGCGCGCTCGTCGCAGGAATCGAGAGCAAGACGTAGCGCTTTTCCTTGCGCGTCAAGCCAGGCAATATAAACATCAGGAATTGATAAGTAACCATAGGTATCGACAGAATGCCGCCGACCATTAAGGCGACTTTGAAGTAAATGAGGATATTGCCGGTCGGGTCGAGGATGACCAGTTCACAATTGTTGACGGTGGGGATACTGCAATACGGCTCCTGCAAGAGCACCAGCACGCGTTCAGCCAAGAACACGCCGATAGCGGTGCCGAGCACAAGCGATAATACCGCTTTGGTCAGCCGCTGCCGCAATTCGTCGAGATGCTCAAAGAACCCCATTCGGAGTTCATGACCATCTTCGAATTCCGCCTGCTCAGCAAGTTCACCCATTGTTCACTCTAGTCGCCGCTTGCCCCGCCCGCCCAGGTGCCGAGGTCCGGCTCGCTGCCCTCGCTGCCATTCTTAGGCGTCGCAGCGGGCGCCCCCGCTCTTCCGCCGCCCCAGCTTCCCAAGGCGAGCGGCTCGCTTTGCTGCTTCGGCGGGCTGGTCGCCGGTGCTTTGGGCTGGGCACCTTTGCCTTTCTTGGGCGCGCTGGCAGCCGGCGCCGGCATTGCCGTTTGGGGTTTGCCCGCGGCGGCGGCTGGCTTAGGCTTCTTATCGTTCAGCGCTTCGCTGACTTCGCGGAAGGTAGCCACATCTTGCTTGACCTCTGCCAGCGAATCTTGAACCGGCTGCGTCATCGGCTTAACCGCCTCCGTCAGCGATTTGTTGAGACTCTTGCGTGTTGGCGGTTCTTTGGGCAGCTTGATGCCGACGCCAGCGTCATCGAATTCCTTCTGCACCAGATCGACAGTCTCGGACCAAATCTTGCGGAACTTGGCGACATGCTGGCCCAATACATAAGACCAGTGAATCATGCGCTTAGGACCCGCAAAAACCAGCATGATCAACAAGATCGCCAGCAATTCCCAAGCGCCGACTCCCAAGAAATTCATGCGCTGTCCACCTCGTCGACTGCGACTTCAAACTTCTGTTTTGCCTCGGCTGTTATCGCGCCCAAGACACCGTGTACAAAGCTGTGAGACTGGTCAGCACCAAATAGCTGCGCCAGTTGCACCGCTTCATTAATGATCACGGGTATTGGCGTTTCGCGATTCTGCAGCAAATGCTCGTAAATCGCTAGACGCAGAATATTTCGATCAACCACCGCGACTTGGTTGATGGGCCACTCGGGCGCGTATTGTTGCAAGATTACATCAATCGCCGCTTTGTGCTCGATGACGCCGCCGACCAAACGACGTATGATCTGGCGCACCGCGTAAGCCTCCGGGCGCTCGGTCATATGCACCTCAAGCACAGCCTTCATATCATGATCGGTTGTATCCAGCTCGTAGAGAATCTGCAAACTGGCGCGCCGGGCTATCGACCGATCAGCGGCGCCCAACTCCGGCTCTATCACCTCGGAGGTGATAAGATCTTCTTCCGGATTGAAATCGTCAAGCTCGAATGGGTAGCCCTTCAAAGCATCCAATTGGCTCTTGCCTCGTTCTCCGCCGCCAGCGCTTGCCAGGCGCAAGTGTAGCGCAACACTTTGCTTTTATCCATGCAATGTAAGCGACAGGGCTGGAGAAAGCCGGCGCCCCATTCGAGGGAGTGGTGAATGCGAGGATATGCAGACCGAAATTCTGTATATGGATAACCTAGATGTAGGGTGTCGCCCACAGTTGCAGAAGCAGATTTTGGGCAATCCAAGGATCGCCCCTACAACTCAGCACAAGCAAGCCTTATATCGATAATTCACCACTCCCCCATTTCGATATACCTCGACGCCCAGGCGGGAGCGGCGGTCTAATTGTCGGTCGCGCGCAAGAGATGAGCGAAATTCGCGCCCGGCGTGATTGATCCAAGCACCGACGCCTGCCTGGCGCCGGTCAGAGCTGGCAGCGTGGCTGGGCGGCCATGCCAAGTTTCATGAGCCAGCACCGCGAATACCAGCGCTTCCTTGAAGTCGCTATCCAAGCCGATGTCTTCATGCGTCATCACGGTTGCCGGCGCGAGCAGTTGGCGCAGCAGGCCGACGATGACCGGGTTATGCCGCCCGCCACCACCCAGGATGACCTCGCGTATTGGCGCTGGCGCGAACCGGCGGTAGGCATCGGCGATATTGGTGGCGGTTAGCGCCGTCAGCGTGGCGATAATCTCGGCATCCTGCAAGCCGCGTCGCCGAGCTTGATCCACCAAGGCAAGCGCCGCAGCTGTGCCAAAAGTTTCTCGGCCTGTGGTCTTGGGGTAATCGCGCGCGTAATAGGGATGCCGCAGCAGCTCGTCCAACCATTCTTCGTTGACCCGCCCCTGCTTGGCGTAGTAGCCATCGCGATCGAAGTTCATTGCGCCGTCGGATATGCGCGAGACGGCGATATCAAGCAGCGCGTTGCCGGGACCCGTATCGAAGGCGATTGGCTGCGACTTGCCGTCTTCAAGCGGCGGCAGAAAGGTCACATTGCCCATGCCGCCGATATTCTGAACCGCGCGCCAATGCCGAGGGTGCCGGAGCAGAAGCCAATCGATGTAGCTGGTCAGCGGCGCGCCTTGGCCGCCGGCGGCAATATCGCGGGCGCGAAAATTGCTGATGGTGCTAATCCCGCTGCGCTCGGCGAGGACAGCCGCCTCAACAACTTGCAGCGATACGTTGACCTCGCCACTAGGGAGCACATTGTGCCAGAGCGTTTGCCCATGCGAGCCAATCAGGTCGACCTGAGCCGGGCTCATGTGCGCCGCGTGAATCGCCTCGAGCGCGCAATCAGCGAAGACCTCAGCCAGGTCGACATGCAGGGTGGCAATCTGCTCCACTCGGCTAGCGCTTGGGTCGCAGCAGGCGAGGATCCGCTCGCGCATTGCCCGCTGATACACAAAGGCGGCGCCATGAACCAGCTCGACGCTCATCGTGCCGGGGCGCCCGCGAATATCGCAAATGGCGACATCAACACCGTCGGCTGATGTGCCCGACATCAAGCCAAGGACAATCATGGACAGCCCGCGGCGATTAGAGCGCCTCATCCCAGATGGAGCGCCGCGCTGCCTTCCCGGCTGCCACTGGCGCTGGCTGGAAAGCCCATTCATCACGGCGGCTGCTTGCTGCCAGCTGGTTGGAAAGCATCATGCGCCGCATCACGATCCCGCTCGCCATGGTCACAAAGACGACGCTAAAGGCCAAACTGATAATCATGTCATATCCGATCGGCTCAAGCGCGATTAGAATACCCAGCCAAGCCAGCATTGCCATCAGCTGTGAAACCAGATGAGCGGTGACCCAGCGCAAAGAATCGCTGATGGGACGCCGCAAGCCCAAGCCTTGTACCGCCGACAACACGGTCAGATAAACAAGGGCAACTAAGCCGAATTCGACAGTAAAATAGACCTCGGAAGCAATGCTGTTGTTGACGATTTGCGGTGGCATGCAGGAAGCGTCCAAGCAAGAATAGGCAATCGTGCCAGCCAAAAAAGTGCCCAGCACCGTGTACAGGGGCCAGCGACCGAGGTCAACATGCAGATACCGTTTCACGATTGCCTTTTGCAGAAAGCCAATGCAGCAGCCATTCGCCAGCCAGATGAGCGCAAGGCTCAAGGTCCATGGATCATCTGAATAAGAAGTATCGTATAATTGCAGGTTAAGCGAAGTTATCGCCGTTACAATCAGGGCAAAAATTGCTAGCGAAAGCGGAATCACCGCAATGCCGGCAATAAACCATACCAGCGTGAAACGACCAGGGCGGGCTTGAATTTTCATTGCTTTTCCTCTCATCGGCAAATATGAATCGCCAAGCTACCTGATTATACAGCAGAACAATGCTAAGGCTCAAAAAGATAATTATGCCGTAGGGAATTCGTAGAGATTCGAGGCGATGCCGGGGGAAGGAGCCGGAAGGCGCTTTTGCAAAAGCTGGGAATGACTCCCTGGCTTCGGGCGCTGACAGGCGGATAGGACTGAGGCGGCGGCCTGCTGTTGGCTAGCGCTGGCTTGCCTCTGCATATTTTTTGAAATTATCGAGGATCGCCTGCCAGCCCATTCTTTGCATCTCGGCCGAGTTCTCTGCCTCCGCTTCGAATACAGTTGCAATCCGCGTTATGCCTGCCTCAGCTTCAAAATGGGTCTCAACCCGCCGCCCATCCGTCAATGTATAGGCGAGCTTCGCCTCATTGACAACATCCGTGTAAATTGCCTCGAAATGGAAGCCGAAGCTGCCATCTTTGGCTTCCATTCTCGAACAGAGCCGGCCACCTATTCTGAGGTCATTCTCGGCGTGGGGGCAAGCCCAATCGGCCGAGGCGAAGTTCCACTGCGTGATGTGTTCAGGCTTGTTCCAAAGCGCCCATACATCGCCTCGTTTCCGCTTGACGACAGCTTCTATGGCGATTCTTTCACTCATCAGCGGTCTCCGCTTGGCGGCATGGCGCCTGCCGGCAACTCATGCTGAGGACACAATCGGCAGCAGCGTGTTGAAACAAGGCAAGGGCTATATAAGATGATGGCGGAGAGGACAGGATTCGAACCTGCGGTACCCTTAACAGGTACAACCGCTTAGCAGGCGGCCCCAATCAACCACTCTGGCACCTCTCCGTTACAGGTATTCAACTGTTAAGGTGGATAAGGCGGAGAGGACAGGATTCGAACCTGCGGTACGGAGGACCGTACAATGGTTTTCAAGACCATCGCCTTAAACCACTCGGCCACCTCTCCAACAGACTGCATCGTTGCGATGTGGCGCAAGTCATCCTAACATAGCGGGCGCGGGCTGTCAATATCTCTCCGAGCGGGAACAGGGCAATCGCATCAAAATCATTATGCGTCGTTCGCCACGTAAAATCACAAAATGTAGGGGCGTCTGTCCCGCTGTGTCTACGCGCGGCGCCGAGACGCCCATGAAATATATCCTTCATACTGTGGGCGTTTCAGCGAAACGCCCCTACATCTTCAAGATTGATGTGACAATCGCCAATAAGAGATACTAAACTCTGTGCCCTCTGTGTCGGCGGGTCAGTGTCTACGCGACCCTCTGTGGCGAAAAATAGATTTGGAGCGATTGCCCTGGGCCTCTGGCGGACTGGCGTTGAGCGCGGGCGCGGAATCCAATATACTGCCTAGGTATGGCTAGCTATGAAATCCCCTAGGTTCGAAATGCTGCTGATTGCTGCCTATATTCTTGCCGTAATAGGCGCGGCCAACCTCGCGGAGCAGCGCCGGCGTCTATCCCCGCTTTTGGCGATGCTGACCTTTGGGCTTGTGTATATCAGCGGGCTTTGGCGCTGCTGCGCAATTGCAGTGAGGCGCTTGAGTTTTGGCGGGGCGCCTTCCTTTGACCCAGAAAAACCAGTGCATCGGACAGCCGCCTTTCTTATGCTGCTAGGAATTCTGAATATACTGTTGAAACACTTGGCTGGCGCCGGCGCCGCTTACGCCAGCGCGCTTCCAGAGGCCATGATAGATCTGCTCGGCATTGGCGCGCTGCACCTGGCGGCGGCATTGCTCGGCGTCGGTTGGCTCCTACGGCGGCGGCTTCCTGATGTTGGGCGTCGGCTGTGCCTGCCCTTGCCTACCCTGCGAGAGGCGCTTAACAGCATCGCCATCGGCGCTGGATTATGGATCTTGGCGACGGCGGCCGTCACAATCTGGGAACATAGGACGCCCGCCGATGTCTTCATGCAGCAGACCGAGCCCGCCCGCCAGTACTTCCAAGTCTTTTCCGGGTCGATCGCCGCCGCGCTGCTGTTGGCGGTCGTACCAGCCCTGTCCGAAGAGATTCTTTATCGCGGAGCGCTGCAGCCGGTCTTTGGCGTCTTCCTGTCGTCGCTCTTTTTTACAGCCGTCCACCTACAATATGCTTTGACGCCAGCCCTGTTGATCTTGTTCGGCGTCTCGCTTGGTTTTGCCTGGCTCAGATGGCGCTTTCACACCAGCGCCGCCATCATCGCGCATGCCATTTACAATTTCTTGCCTTTTCTGGCGGGAACCTGATGCGCGGTACCAGCGCCCGCCGATGATTAATCTCTACGCTTTGACACTCGAGGAACTGGCCGACCTGCTGGCAGAGCTAGGCGAAGCGCGCTACCGAGCGCAGCAAATCTGGCAGTGGCTGTATGGGCAGCGGGTAGACCGCTTCGAGGCGATGTCCAACTTGCCGCGCCGGACGATAGCGGCATTGAACGATTCAGCGACGCTCGGCAGCCTGGAATTGCTCGCCCAACAGCAAAGCCGCGACGGCACGGAGAAACGGCTCTACCGCCTACAAGACGGGCAGCTGATAGAGTCTGTGCTGATGCCTTACGGCGATGGGCGGCTAACCGCCTGCATCTCGTCCCAGGCGGGCTGCGCGATGGGCTGCGTCTTCTGCGCCACTGGGCAAATGGGCTTCGGGCGGAACTTGAGCGCGAGCGAGATCTTTGAGCAGGCGATGATCTTCGCCCGCGAGTTGCACGGGCGGGGGCAGCGCTTGAGCAATGTCGTATTTATGGGCATGGGCGAGCCCTTCCACAATTACGATGCCTCGCTTGCGGCGGTTCGGCAGCTTATGTCGCGCTTGACGATCGGGGCGCGGCACATCACAATCAGCACAGTTGGCTTGGCACCGCAGATCCGTCGCTTTGCCGCCGAGCGCCTGCAAGTGCAGCTGGCTGTTAGCCTGCACAAAACGGAGGACGCGCAGCGTTCGGCGCTGATGCCTGTCAACAAACGCTGGAATTTAGAGGAGCTTTTAGCGGCTTGCCGCTATTATGTGGCGCAGACGAACCGACGCATCACCTTTGAATGGGCGGCAATCGCCGGCGAAAATGACACAGACGAAGAAGCGCAGCGCTTGGGGCGGCTGCTGGCTGGGCTGCTCTGCCATGTCAATATCATCCCCCTGAACCCGACCGGGGGCTACGCCGGTAGCCCGCCGCAATTGGAGCAAATCGAAGGCTTCTCTCGGGCTTTGCGCGGCTATGGAATCAGCAGCACCGTCCGCGTCCGCCGCGGCATCGACATCGACGCCGGCTGCGGGCAACTGATTACCTCCGTATTGCAGAGCCGCCACCGCAACTGAATGCGGCTATGGCTTAGCATGCAGCGCGCCAATGCCAAGCGCTTGCCATCGCCACGGCTAAACAGTAATATCATGAGCGTGAATTCGAGCGAAAGTCGGCAGCTTTGGCGACAAGCGATCTGATCAAAATCGCGCCTTCCATTCTAGCGGCTGATTTCGGCTACTTGGCTGCGCAAGTGGAAGAGGCGCAGGCGGCGGGCGCCGATCTGATCCACATTGATGTGATGGACGGGCGCTTCGTCCCCAATATCACGCTAGGACCGACCGTGGTTGAGGCGGTAGCAAAGGTAGCTAAAATCCCGCTGGATGTTCACTTAATGATCGTCGAGCCGGAAAAATTTGTCTCTCGATTTGCTGAAAGCGGCGCCGATTCGATCTCGGTGCACATCGAAACCTGTGCCCATCTGCATCGCGTCCTTGATCAGATTGCGGCGGCCGGCTGCCGCGCGGGCGTGGCGCTTAACCCACACAGTCCGGCGTCGGCGCTGGCTGAAGTGCTGGACTGCGTTGAAATCATCAACGTGATGACGGTGAACCCCGGCTTCGGGGGCCAGCGCTTCATCAGTGGGATGACCCGCAAGCTGCGGCACCTGAGCGCGATGATTGCGGAAAGCGGAAAGGCGATTGAGATCGAGGTCGACGGCGGCATCAACAGCGATACAATATCGACGGTGATGGCTGCGGGCGCCGATATCGCTGTCGCCGGCACTTGTGTATTTCAGCACGATGAGGGAATCGCCGCCGGCATCGAAGCGCTGCGCCGCGGGGCCGCATTGGCATCAGCCGATGGCGACGTCTAGTATCGGGGGGGCGGCACTCAAACAGGCTTTCAGCGCCGGCGTCGAAAGCCTCTCGCAGAAGGTGGAGCTAATCAACCAGCTCAATGTATTCCCAGTGCCAGATGGCGACACCGGCATCAATATGTTCCATACACTGCGGCGCGCTTATCGCGAAATAGAGCCTATCGATAGCGACGACGCCAGCTATATTGCCGAACGATTCGCCTATGGCGCTTTGATGGGCGCGCGCGGCAACAGCGGCGCCATTCTCTCGCAGCTGCTGAAGGGCTTCGCCGATGGCTTGGGCAAGGCAGCCAAGGTAACGCCTGAGCGTTTTGCTGGCGCTTGCCAGGCAGCGGTGCAGCAGGGCTACGCATCAGTTTCGACGCCGACCGAGGGCACAATCCTGACGGTGGCGCGCGAGGCGGCAGAAGCGCTCCAGCGCAGCAACCGCCAGCCGATGACACTGAGGCAGATGCTGCAAACCTTGACCGCCGCGGCGCAGGCATCGCTATCCAAGACGCCTGATTTGCTGCCCATATTGCGGGAAGCGGGCGTCGTTGACGCGGGCGGGATGGGGCTGCTCTGCTTCCTCGAGGGCATGCAAATGGAGCAGCTTGAGCCTCACACTGGCAGCGCTCAAATGAAGAGCAGCCGGCCCGCGCCAGCCATACAGGCTGAAGCATATGGTTACGATGTGCAATTTCTGATGCTTGGCGCGTGCCTAGATATCACTCAAGCGCGGCGGGATTTGGAGCAGCTGGGCTGGTCCGTGCTGGTGCTTGGCGACAGCGAGACCATTAAGGTCCATATTCATGTGGACAATCCGGCGATTCCGCTTGATTACGCGATACAAGCGGGCGCGTCGCTGGCTGACGTAGTGGTTGAGAATATGGATCGACAGGTGCAAGAGCGCCTGGCGGGCGGGCCGCCCCGGCAAGATCAGCCTGACAGTGCCGCTCAAAATATCTCAGTCATCGCAGTCTTAGAAGGCGACGGATTGCGCGCCATTTTTGAAGACTTGGGTTGCGGCGCCATCATCAGCGGCGGCGCTGGCGCCAACCCGGCAACAGAAGATTTCCTGGCTGCGATCAATCGTGCGCCAGCGGAGCTTGTGATCATCCTGCCAAATGATCGCAATATCGCGCTGGCAGCGCAACAGGCGGTCCCGCTCGCAGCAGGCAGACAAGTTCACATCGTCGCGACTCAGACGATTCTGCAAGGCATCAGCGCCATGCTGGCTTTCGGCGATGCCATCGATGCGGGCGCCGACTTCGATACCATGGCCGCGCAAATGACTCAGGCAAGCGCCGAGGTGCACTCAATCGAAATCACGCGCGCCTCCCGCAGCACTCGTTTTCGCGACCAGGATATCACGCAGAATGACTACATCGCCGTCGTCGATGGCATGATCCGCTCGGCTTCGCCCGATATTGAACGCGTCGCCGTCGAGGCTATGGCGGCGGCTGAGGCGGCTGGCTTGGAGTTGGCGACGCTCTATTATGGCGCTGGCGTTTCCAAATCAGAATCGGACCAGCTTATTCGGCGTTTAAGAAAGTCCTTTAAGGGATTAGAATTTGAAGCTGTCTATGGTGGTCAATCGCTTTATCCATTTTTAATAAGCGTTGAATAATGCCAAGAATCCATATCGTGACCGACAGCGGAGCGCGCTTCTCCAACCCTCGGCTTGTCCGTCGCTTCCCGGTAACAATTCTGCCCAATGTGCTTGAAATCGCGGGGAAACGTTATCTTGAAGGCATCGACTTGGGCACGGACGAGGCATTCAAGCTAATTGCCGATCAAGGTCGCCCGCCGCTTGTCGAACCGCCATCGGAAAACGATTACGCCGAGTTGTTCGTGCGCCTGTCGCAGGTATGCGACGCCATCATATCGGTGCACCCTTCGCGGGAGCTATCGAATAGCTGGCACAATGGCCGCCTGGCGGCACAGCAAGTGAGCGGCAGCTGCGAGATTGCTGTGGTCGATTCGCAGAGCCTCTGCGCCGGGCAAGGCATGCTCATCCGAGTCGCGGCGCGCGCAGCCGCTGAATTGGCTAGCGCTGAGGAAGTTATTCAAACGGTACGGCAAGCGGTCAATCGCATTTATTCCGTCTACTGCGTCGACAAGGTTAATTTCTTGCACGCTAATGGATTCATGAAAGCGTCCCACGCGCTGCTTTCCACCCAGCTTGGGATCAAACCATTTGTCAGCCTGGAAGACGGGAATATCATCGTTATTGAGAAAGTGCGAACGCGAAGCGAGGTCATTGAGCGGCTGGTGGAATTTCTGGTTGAATTCACTGAACTGGAGGACGCCGTTGTGCTGCAAGACCAGAAGCAAATCACGGAAGAGACGCGGCTGATGCAAGACCGGCTGGCGCTTGAATTCCCGGGCCAGCATTTCCCCTTTACGATGTACAGCCCCACAATGGCGAGTTTTCTGGGCACAGAAGCGACCGGCGTCGCCGTCTTGGAAAAAACGGTGGATGGTTTCGATTATGACTTCTAGCCGCATAGGCATCGCCGCCGACAGCGTCTGTGATTTGCCAGCCCATTTAGTCGACTCGCTCAAGCTGCGCATCATCCCAACTTATGTGAACATCGGCAGCCAAAGCCTGCCAGACGACGGCGCCTCGCTGGATCGAGGGCGCTTCTACCGCGAGCTGCCCTCGATGCAATCGCTGCCGACAACCGCGGCGCCCTCCCCTGGCGATGCCGAAGCTTTTTACCGTCGCATACTGGACGATGGCGCCGAGCATATCGTTTCTATCCACGTGCCAGAAAAGCTGAGCGGGACGCTCAACGCGATGCGATTGGGCGCGGAAGCTATCGGCCGGGAACGGGTCACGCTGGTGGATAGCTTGCAGCTAAGTTTTGGCATCGGCTTTCAAGCATGGGTAGCGGCGGAACTGGCGGCGCAAGGCGCTGCGCTAGGCGCCATACTGGAAGCCATCGAGCGGGTTCGGCTTCACACAAGCGTTTACGCAATCATAGACACGATGCAATACCTCCGCCGCAGCGGGCGCGTCAATGCGCTGGTGGCGAATATCGGCGGCTTGCTCAAGATAAAACCGATTGTGCAAGTGGCTGATGGCGAAGTGGCTTCAATCGCCCGGCTGCGAACTTGGGCGCGCGCCGAGCGGCGTCTCCGCGAGCTGACACTGGAGCAGCTGCCAATAGAGCGTCTTGCCATGCTGCATATCTCCAACCGTGAGAGCGCGGAGCAATTTCTGCGGGGCATTGGTGATATCGCGCCATCTGATACACTACTCATCGAAACAACGCCGACGCTGGGTACGCACATTGGTCCCGGCTCAATCGGCGTGGCGACATTGAACGCGAATTGGAGACAGTAATTCATGCCCTCTGCGCTGGAAACCTTGGTGAAAATCATGAAGCTGGAGCGCGATCAAGGCGGCAAAGATACCGCGGTGCTTGGCGGTCTGGCGGCATTTGCGGCAACTTGGCAGGCAGAAGCGCGGCAGCAAGCGCGGCGAGCCGAGCAGCAGATCCTGATTGATGAAATCGTCGACGTTCTTGGGGCTTATGACTCGTTGCCGGAAGCAGACGAGCGCATCAAGCAGATCAATTATCTGCTGGATCGGGTGACAAACCGCGAGCGGGCACCAAAAAAATATAGAGAGCGCCTACCAGAATGGAAAGCGAAGCTGCCCAAGCGCAAAGAGCGCGCCCCAGCCGGGCAACAGCGTCAGCCAGGACCTGGGCAATCCGAGCGCCGCGGGTCAAAAGCATCTCGCTCGCGGAGCCAGAAGCGCTCCTACGCTTACGACAGCGCCACGTATGATGAAGATTTTACGAGCCGCCCCAGTAAGACAGGCTTCGATTTGCCAGCTATGCCGAGCCTGACGCGCCCGCCCCGCCAGCCACGCCCAGAGCGTACAACTGAGGAAATTGACCAGTTGCGGCAAGAACTGGCTGCGCCAACGACAACCGTAAAAGGCATTGGCAAGAAGTTCGCCGAGTTGCTCGGCGACATGGGCATCGACACCGTTCGCGATTTGCTATTCAGCTTGCCGCGCCAGCATCGCGATTACACCGAGCTCTCAGCCATCAAGGATTTGGAGGACAATGCCGAAGCTACCGTCATCGCGACCGTTACGAGAACGAGGGTCCTAACAAGCCGGGGCGGAAAAGACCTGGTCGTCATTGTATCTGATGGCACGGGCGAGATTTCGGCGCGCTTCTTCCGCCAAGATTACCTGGCGCCCAAGCTCAAGCCTGGCTTGCAAGTCGTCTTTAGCGGACCAGTCACTTATTTCCGCGATATGAAGCAGATGGCGAACCCGGAATGGGAAGAGCTTGACCGCGTGAACCTGCATACCATCGGCATCGTACCGGTTTACCGCATGACTAAAGGGCTGCGGCCCAGGCTTTTCCGCCGGATCATCAAGTCGCTGATTGAGGAATGGGAGACGAAGATTCCCGACCCTTTGCCGCCAGCGCTGCTGGAGCGAACTGACCTGGGCGACCTCGGCTGGGCGCTGCGTCAGGCGCATTTTCCGCAAGGCTGGGATCATCGAAATCATGCGCAGAAACGGCTTGCCTTTGATGAGCTGCTAATTCTGCAGTTGGCATTGCTCGCCAATCGGCGCGATTGGCAATCAGTAGCCAGCCCAAGCCTCAGCGTCAATGATGACTTCATCGAGAGTTTAAGCGCCAATATGTTTCCCTATGAACTCACCGCCGCCCAGCAGAGCGCCATTGCCGCCATTCAGCGCGATGTGGCAAGCGAAATGCCGATGAACCGCTTGCTTCAAGGCGATGTGGGCTGTGGCAAGACGGCGGTGGCAATAACCGCCATGGCGATGGCGCTTCATAATGGCCGGCAAGCGACAATCATGGCGCCGACCGGCATCCTGGCGGAGCAGCATTATCGCTCGCTGAACGAGGCTTTCAGCCGTGTGCCTGGGGGCGAAAAGCCGGTTATCGCCCTCTTGACGAGCGCCTTGAGCGCCGGCGAGCGAGAGTCGATTTATCGGGGAATCGCCGATGGCTCGGTTGACATGGTTGTCGGCACCCATGCGGTCATCCAGGCTGGGGTGGAATTTCATAACCTAGCCATCGCCGTCATTGATGAACAGCAGCGCTTCGGCGTGGATCAACGAGCGGCGCTCCGTGGCAAGGGCGAGAATCCACATCTGCTGTTCATGAGCGCGACGCCGTATCCACGCACGATGGCGCTAACGCTGTACGCGGATTTGGACATCACCTTGATTAACGAGAAGCCGCCGGGCCGCCAGGCTATCATCACCAAGCTGATCGCCCCGGTCGCGCGGGAACGTCTCTATGGATTCATCACCAGCCAGCTCGAGGCTGGCGGGCAGGCATTCTTCATTCATCCATTAGTGGAAGAATCGAAGTCGCTGGAGACGGCTGACGCCATCAGCGCCTACGAGCGACTACAGCAGGTTTTTCATCGGCATCGTGTCTGCCTGCTGCATGGGCGGATGAACGGGACCGAAAAAGACGAGCTGATGAAAGACTTCGCCCAGCGCCGCTACGATGTGATGGTGACCACCTCGGTCGCGGAAGTCGGCGTCGACATTCCCAAAGCCAACATCATGGTGGTTGAAGGCGCTAACCGCTTTGGCTTGGCGCAATTGCACCAATTTCGCGGGCGCGTTGGCCGCGGCGAGGCGCAGTCCTACTGTTTCCTTATCCCAGACCGCGCCGCGTCAATCGACCTCGATAAAATTGGCGATCTGAATGCGGGGCGGATAACTGACCAAGACTTAAGCGTCGCCGAGCAACGGCTGGCCGCGATGGAAGCGTCAAACGATGGCTTTCACCTGGCTGAGGTCGATTTTAAGCTGCGCGGCATTGGCGAGTTGCTCGGCCGGCGCCAAAGCGGCCACAGCAACCTGCATTTGCTTCATCAGAATTATGAGGCGCTGGCGGCGCTGGCTCAAGGTGAAGCGCGCGCGCTCTTGGAAGAAGACCCCGCGCTAATACTGCCCGAGCATCAGGTGCTGGCTCAGACTATCAAAAGCGTCTACGCCAACCCAGGCGACATCAGCTAAACAGTCAGGCTGCTAAGCCGGTCACGATTCTCTGCGGTGCGCTTGCGATAGAGCTGGCAGGGCGAATCTGCTATGGAATCCATTGGCGCTGATTTCTGAGTGCGATTAGAATGCCCTCGTAACGTAGGAGTGAGCAAATGTCAGGCAGGGGAATCGCCCTTTATCCGGCGTCGCTTGACCCCATCCATTACGGCCATATTGATGTTGCGATTCGGGCATCCAAGTTCTTTGACCAACTGATCGTCGCGATTTATGCGAACCCCAAAAAGAAACAAATCTTATTCGACATTGATGAGCGGGTCGAACTAGCGACAGAAATATTTCAGAATTACCCGTCAATATCAGTTGCGAAGTATACGGTTCTAACAGTAAACTATGCGCAGTCAGTCGGCGCAAGCGCCTTGATTCGAGGCTTAAGAGTATTCGGTGATTTCGAGTTTGAATTTCGAATTGGCATGGCAAATAGGAAACTGGCGCCGGAGTTGGAAACAATCGCGTTCTTATCTGACGAGCAGTACATGCACATCAGTTCGAGCACGATTCGAGAAATCGCGGAATTAGGCGGCGACATCAGTTCAATGGTCCCACCTATTATTTCGGAAGCGTTACGCAAAAAGTTTGGCGCCTAAATTCGTAAGCAGTTGCAGGGTCTTTCACGGGGGAGGAATTCAATGGATATTCAGCACTTAGTTGATCGCCTTGAGGATTTGATTGACGAGGGGCGGCATCTCTTCGGCACCAAGTTCACGATGGTGGACGAAGAACGCGCCTTGGAGATCATCGATCAGATGCGAATATCGGTGCCGGAGGAGATTGAAAAGGCGGCGCGCACAATTGACCAGCGGGACCGCGTCCTCGCCGAAGCGAACGAAGAAGCCGCCCGCATCGTCCAGCAAGCGCGGCAGCACAGTGAAGACCTTATCGACGACCAAGAGATGGTCAAACAAGCCAAAGTGCGCGCTGAATATGTGATTGAGCAGGCAAAAATCGAAGCGGCAAAGATCACGCGCGAAGCTGACGACTATGTCATGGCGCAGCTCAGCCAGTTGGAGCAGCAGTTCGCCCACACGCTTGATGAAATTCGCAATGGCATCCAGATCATGCAGTACGAAGAGCCGATGCCGGCCGAGGTTGAGCCCGCGCCGCAAGCTGTCGAATATGAGAGCCATGATTTCAGCCCCGAGCCAATCAATTTCGAGCGACCCGCCCAAGCCCAGGCAAGCAGCCACATCTAAGTCTTTTTCACAAAATCTTAGCCATTGACAGACATCAGGATCACGATGTCTGTTTTTCTTGCCCCGGCGTCGACGAGCGTTATAATTCGTATGCCATACGATTATTGACTGCCGTCTTGAAATGCGTCTCATAATCTTCGCCGCGGCTTGGGTATTGGGCATCAGCATCGCCCGGCTTCTCCCTTCGTTAGCGCCCTCCATTTGGCTCGCTTTGATGATCGCGGCTGTTATCGCTGGGCTGCTGCTGCGGCAGCGGGCGGCTTGGTGGTTCCTCGCTGTTCTGGTCGCGCTGCCGGCTGGCGGGTTCCGCCAATCGCTGCTGCCGCAGGGCAGTGACATAGCGCGGCACAATGGTTTCAGCGGCACCATCACGGGCTTGGTGGCTTCACAGCCGCGGCTGCGCGGGGACAGAATCCAGCTCCGCCTTGATAGTGAGACGATCTTCGTCAACAGCCAATTGCATGAAACTAGCGGGCTGGTTCTGGTTGAAGCGGATCGCGGCGCCGCGGCCCAATATGGCGATCGCATTCGAGCAACCGGGCGCTTGGAAGTTCCCGCCACCTGGGATACTTTTTCATATGCCGATTATCTTGGGCGCCAGGGCGTATTCAGCATCCTGCGAAATGCGGGCCTTGAAGTGGTCGATACTGGGCAAGGCAATGCAATTCTGTCGGCGCTTATCCGCCTCCGCAAGATTGTGCAGCGCGGCATCGCCTCCGCCACGCCGGAGCCGCAGGCTGGGCTCTTGACCGGCATTTTACTCGGGGATGAAGACGGCATTTCGCCGGCGCTGAAAGACGCGTTTTCGCGGGTCGGCGCATCGCACGTGGTTGCCATCAGCGGCTTCAACATGGTCATCGTCAGCGGCATCGTCATTCGGGTCTCGTCGGGCTTGTTTCGCCGCAACAAAACAGTTGTTACATTGAACGCGCTTTCCGTTATCGCCATGTATTCCTTGTTCGTCGGCGCCAGCCCGGGCATCCTGCGCGCCGCCCTTATGAGCTGCTTGCTGGTGGTCGGCAGTCAGCTTAATCGCCGGACCTTCGTGCCGACATCATTGGCTTTTGCCGCCCTTCTGCTTTCGCTGCAGGACCCCAATGTCTTGCTCGATATCGGTTTTCAGCTAAGTTTTCTGGCGGTGCTGGGTTTAGGCTTATTCGCCGATCCATTGTCCGCCCGCTTTCGCCGGCTGCTGGAGAAGCTGCTCCCCGTTCGCAGCGCGGCTTTGCTGCACAATTTTCTCAACGAGCCCCTGATCGTATCAATCGCAGCGCAAATCACGACGCTGCCGCTCATTGTGCTCTATTTTGGGCGTTTGTCTCTAGCCGCCCTGCCTGTCAATGCGCTGATCGTGCCCGCGCAGCCGGTCCTGCTGCTCTTAGGCATGGCCGCCGCTGTCGTCTATGCCTTTGTGCCGGCGCTCGGCACTCTGCTCTTCTGGGCGGATTTGCTATTTCTATCTTGGACGATAGCAGTCGTTCGCGCCTTTGCCGCGCTGCCATTCGCCGAGATACTCTTGGATCTTGATGGACGGCTGATTCAAGCCTTTTACCTGCTGTTGATCGGAGGCGCCATGATTCATGCTGCTCGGTCCCCGCTTTGGCAGCGGGTTCAAGCCGCTCTCAGGCAAAACGTCATCATCACTGCCGTCAGCGCTACCGCGGCGGTGTCGCTGATATTGTCCGCCGCCATGACCCTTAGCCGCGCAGACGAGCGCTTGCATGTCTGGCTGCTTGATATCGGGCATAGCAACGCGGTGCTGCTGCAAACGCCGGGCGGCGCACAGGCGCTAGTTGATGGCGGGCGCTTTCCTTCGCGCCTGCTGACCGCTATCGGAGATCGACTGCCCTTCTACGATCGTGAGATAGAAATACTAGCCATCAGCCAGCCGGACGCTTGGGACATCGCCGCGCTCAACAGCGTGCTGGAGCGCTACACAATCGGCGTCGTCTTATATCACGGTCAGCCAAATAGCGATCCAGCGCTTGAAAACATCTTCGAGCGATTGCGGCAATCCGAGACAGCGATTGTGACTGCCAGAGCCGGCTACAAACTGGAGCTATCCGATGGCGCCGTGATCGAGGTCTTGCACCCGCAGGCGACGCCGAAAATCACCGACCGGCTCAATGACCAGGCGCTGGTGCTGCGCGTCAGCTATGGCGACGCCTCGTTTCTCTTGACCTCAGATCTGAGCATTGCGGGCCAGCAAGCGATCTTAGCAAAGGGCACTGATATGTATGCAACCGTATTGCAGCTGCCGCAGCATGGCGCCGCCCGTTCGCTTGACCAAGCTTTCCTAACTGCGGTTCGACCTCAAGTTGCGCTTTTGCAGAGCGATCGCGCCAATAAACGTGGCGACCCGGACAGCGATACAATGGCGATGCTAGGCGGGGTACAGCTATTCCGCAGCGACGAACTGGGGACCATACATCTGCGCACAGACGGCAAGACGATTACGGTTGCTTCCTGATTCTCAAGACCAGAGCAAAGCAACGAGAGGAGGCGCGCAGCCTCCTCTGTTTGGCTCAGATTGCTGTTGAGAATTTAGTAGCGAATATCGACCTGCCGGCCGGAGCCAGCCGACTGCATAATCGCATCGCAGATTACAGCGTTGCGATAGCCATCCACAAAGTCAGCGCCATAGGGGGCGACATCATTGTCATTCACGATGGCGTCGAAGAAGTGATGGAATTCATGCACGAAGCTATGCTCCCAGCCGATGATATGGCCATGGGGCCACCAGTTCTCCCAGTAGGGATGATGCGCTTCGGTCACCAAGACATTGTGGAAGCCCTGGGTGACATCGGGGCTTTCGCCCTTCCAGAAAACATTGAGTTCGTTCAAGCGCTCCAGGTTGAAATGAATCGAGCCATTCTCGGCGTTTATCTCGAAGGAATTGAAGTTCTTGCGCCCTTGGGCAAAACGGGTCGCTTCGACTGTGCCGAGGGCACCGTTTTCGAAATCCAGCAGCGCGACAAAACCGTCATCAACATCGGACTTGACCATGCCGCCGGCGCCATCGGGGCGTTCGGTGATCCAGGTCTGCGCTAAACCTGAAACCGCCTTCGGCTCGCCGACAAGGAAGCGAGCCAGATCGATAATGTGAGCGCCGAGGTCGCCCAAAGCGCCGCTGCCACAGATGTCCTTCTGGAAGCGCCAGGTTGATTCCATCTCGCGGTCCATGCCCCACTCTTGCAGGTAAACCGCGCGCCAATGATAAATCTGGCCCAGCTTGCCGCTCTCGACAATCTTTTTCGCTTGCTGCACGGCGGGCACGAAACGGTAATTGAAGGCGACCATGTGCTTGACGCCAGCGCTTTCTACCGCGTCGAGCATCGATTTCGCTTCTTCGGCAGTGCGCGCCAGTGGCTTCTCGCAGAAGACGTGCATGCCGGCCGCGGCGGCCGCGTTACAAGGTTCGGCGTGGGCGTCGTTGGGTCCGCCATTGTCAAAGACCTGTATATCATCATTGGCGATCATATCGCGCCAATCGGTATACGCATTCTCGTAGCCGTAGCGCTGGGCAGCCGCGGTGACTGCCGCTTCGTTGCGGCCCGCGATCCCCACCAGGCGCGGTATCGCCACCGGCGGGTACATCATGTAGGGAATCGTTTTGAAGGCGTTGGTATGCGCCTTGCCCATAAAGGCATAACCCAACATGCCAATGCCAAGCTCTGGCGCCTCCGCCTCGACGCCTTCCGCCGCCATGCTGGTAAAGGTACTGCTCACTTGCTTTTCATCAGCCATCGTTCATCTCCTGATTCCTATTGTAAGCCCCGCTTATTCTTCGGCAAAAGCCGCGTCAAAGGCGACGGCGGAAGCGGTAAAATCGTTCCGCTTCACCCAGGCGGCCGATTCAGTCGCGCCGAATTCACGATCCATGCCGCTATCTTCCCATTCAACCGACAGCGGACCCTGATAACCAGCCCGATTGAGCGCGCGAATCATCGCGTCCATATCCAGATCGCCATGGCCCGGCGACACAAAATCCCAGCCGCGGCGGGCATCGCCGAAGTTGAGGTGGGAGCATAGAATGCTGCTTACATTGTCAAGCGTGACCTTGGAATCCTTGACGTGGACGTGGAAGATGCGCTCGGCGAAGCGGTCAATGAACTTGACTGGGTCGAAGAGCTGGTGAATGAAATGGCTGGGGTCAAAATTGAAACCGAATGAGGGGTGATGATCCAGCGCTTCCAGCGTTTTTTCCGCCGTGTAGATATCGTAGGCGATCTCGCTTGGGTGCGCCTCCAGGGCAAATTTGACCCCCTCAGCGGCGAAGACATCCAGAATGGGAAGCCAGCGCTCGGCGAATTCCCGGTAGCCGGCGTCAATCATTTCGTCAGATGTTGGCGGGAAGCGATAGATCATGTGCCAAACCGGGCTGCCGGTGAAGCCATTCACGACATCCACCCCAAATGCCTTTGCCGCGCGCGCGGTGTCTTTCATCTCTTCAGCACAGCGCTCGCGCAGGCCATCCGCATCGCCATCGCCCCAGAGGCGATCGGGCAGAATATCGCGATGACGGGCGTCGATGGTCGCCTCCGCGACGCACTGCCCAACCAGGTGATTGCTGATCGAGAAATATTGAAGACCATGCTTCGCGAGCACATCTTTGCGCGACTGGATGTAGCCGTCTTCAGCAAGCGCTCGGTCCACCTCAAAATGATCACCCCAGCAAGCAAGCTCCAAGCCATCGTAGCCAAAGCTCTTGGCTTTCTCGGCAATGGTCTCAAAGGGCAAATCCGCCCACTGACCGGTGAATAAAGTGACTGGTCTGGCCATAAGACAACTCCTTTCCCTTCTTGTTCAAACGCAATAGAAACAACAGCCCAAGTATAACGAGCAATTCCCCTTGCACCAATACTTCGGCTGGCGGGCTTGGCAATCGCCGCAAGTTTGGAAATCCAGCGCGGCTTGGGCTATCATCCTAGTGGCTACAGAAGCTGGCTCCGCGGCTCTACTATATCAACCCATTGGAGAGGAAAACCCGTATGTACAACGGCTTAGAGATTATTGATTTTCACGTGCACTTTCCGACTCAAGCGCAATGGATCATCGAGCGCGGTCCCAACCATCGGCAGCAGCAAGCGGAACGCCTGGGCGAACGGCGCGCCAAAATTGCCCGCGAGCAGGCAATGGCATACAACCGCCAATGGCGGGCGACCTGGGGCTTTGATCGGCCCGAGCACAATACCTTCTCCGATGAAGAGCAAGCCGATCGCTGGGCGGAAGAGATCGAGACCTACGGCTTGCGCGCGGTGGGCTTTGTCACTGGCGGCGGCAATAAGAATCTAGCCAGAATCGTCCAGCGTCACCCTGGCAAGTTTATCGGCTTCGCGCATCATTATCTCTTCGGCGACGGGGCGGCTGATGAACTTCGCCGCGCCGTAAACGAAGACGGCTTAAAAGCCTATAAGCTGCTGGCGCCATCGTTGGATCGACCCGTTGAAGATGAAGCGGCTTACCCGGTCTGGGAAGCCTGCGCCGAGCTCGATATCCCGGTTCTGATTCATTTCGGCATTCAAGGCAGCGGCGGCGGCGTCGCCTGGCACGAGAACATCAACCCGCTGAAGCTGCACAATGTCGCCAAAGACTTCCCCGAAATTACCTTCGTGGTGCCGCATTTTGGCTGCGCCTGGATACGCGAAACGCTGCAGCTCTGCTGGGCTTGCGGCAATGTCTCAATTGATACGAGCGGCTCTAATCAGTGGGTGAAATGGGTAGATGGCGACTGGGATACCAAGAAGCTCTTCCGCAAGTATATGGAAACGATTGGTCCCGAGCGCATCATATTTGGCACCGATTCCAGTTACTTCCCGCGTGGCTTCGCCGAGCCTTACCTAGTCCAGCAAATCCGCGACCTGCGCGAGCTTAATTACCGCGAAGACGATATCCAGCTAATCTTCGCTGACAATGCGGCGCGCCTATTCAAAATCGACCAGTAGATTCGCCAACGAGACTGGGCAATGCCAGCCGGGCAATACCAGCCCGCGCGTTTGCGGCTCGGCGGAAAATGAGTTACCCTGAATCTGCCCGTCCAAAATACAAGATGCACAAGGAGAAGAAAATGCTACGGTCACGAATATTGGCGATTCTCGCCATTTTGATTGTCATGCTCTCGCTCGGGGCGGTCGTCGGCGCCCAAGACGACATGGTCGAGATTGAATACTGGCAATACAACTTCGGCGCTCGCGTAGACGCGATGAATATGCTGATTGAGCAATTCGAAGCGGAGAACCCGGGCATCAAAGTCGTTCACAACAGCGATATCCCCTATGCCGATTTCCGCACCGAGTTGGCAGCCTCCGCCCCGGCGGGTGTTGGTCCTGATGTGGTGACGCTTTTCTATGGCTGGATCCCCGCCTTTGTCGATGCCGGCTATCTGATACCCTTGCCCGAAGAAGCTTTCAGCGAAGAGTTCATCCTGGAGACCTTCTCGCCGATGGTCGCCAATGCCAAGTTCGAGGGCAGCTATTGGGCAGTTCCGACGGCGGTGCGTTCGCTCGCGCTGTTTTGGAATAAGGATATTTTCGCCGATGCTGGGCTTGACCCAGAAAGCCCGCCCACGACGTTGGACGAACTCGTCGAAATGGCTATCGCCACGACGCAGTATGACGGCGACATGAGCGATATTCTAAGCATCACGCGGCAAGGTCATGCGGCGGCGCTGTCGGCGCAAGACCACCACTGGTTCCGCGAAGTGCTGATCCGCCAGTATGGCGGCGCGCCTTACAGCGATGATGGACGCACGGTAACCTACAACAGTGAAGAGGGCTGCGCGGCTTTCTCTTGGCTGGCCGCCTTCGAGACTGAACATGTGACTGGCAGCAACGACATCCTGGATGGCGCCACCAATGCCTTCGTCAATGGCGATAGCGCGATTCATGTCGATGGCTCATTCCGCGTGGGCACCATCGCCCGCAACAATCCCGATTTGAACTACGGCGTGACTGAGCTGCCAGTGGGACCCAATGGCGAGCGGCACACCTTCGGCTCTTACTGGACGCATGGCATCACCCGCCGCGCCAACGACGACCCCGCGCGCATGGAAGCGGCTGTCAAGTTCTTGCAGTTCATCACCACACCAGAAGCGGGCACACTCTGGGTGAATAACGTGGGCGAATTGCCAGCGCAAGCGGCGGCCGCCTCCGACGAGATGATTCTGTCCGACCCGATTCTGGGTCCATTCTCGGCTGGTCTGGCTTATTCGCACGCGACCTTCTTCGTGGATGAAAGCGCCCAGCGCCAAGTCCTGATTGACGCCTTCGACAACATCCGCCTGGGCGGCATGGATCCCTGCGACGCGCTGGACGAAGCAGCCGCGGCTGAACAAGAATTGATCGACAACTTCTGGGCTGATCGGGAATAGCAGCGCTTAAGCCAATCGAGAAGCGCGCCGGCTTAAAGTTGTAGTTCGGGCCCCCCGGCTCAGAACTCTGAACTGGGCAGGTGAGTGCAACCAAGTTAGTCATGCGAAAACAGTTTTGCATGAACAGCAAGAGCTCCCCTTCCCTAGCTTGCTGGGGAAGGGGATGGGGGATGGGGTGGAAAAGCACTTGAAAGAGAAGAACGAGACGATATATGCAGCTGGCTACCGCGATGGCTTAGCCGCCGGGCAGGCGCCCCGCAACCAAACTGCCTTTGTCGTCGGCATCATCGCGGGCCTCTTTGGCATATGGGGCTTGGCGCATATTCTAAACGCCAAGGTTGGCATGGGCTGTCTGTGGATGCTCATCGTGGGACCAATCTTGGGCGGGCTGCTTGGGGGCCTCATAGTGGCTACCGCTGGCATCGGCGCTGTCATCGCCTTGCCGTTGTGGTTATTGATCGTCTATCAACAAGCCAAAAACGGCGCCAGCAACTTGTAGCGCCTCCGAAAATTAGCGCAAAGCAAATCGGCTGGGGATACGGTCCTCAGGGTCGCAGTTGGATTTAAGTATGACCTTCGCGCGGAAGAAGATCGTCTGGGCATATATTTTCTTGGCGATACCAATCGTCTTCTTTGCTTATATCCGCGTGTACCCGGCGCTCTTCGCCTTTCAGATGAGCTTGCACGATTACAATCCGCTGGCGGCCGAGCAGCCTTATGTAGGGCTTGAGAATTATGAGAAATTATTTGAAGAACTAGGCAAACGCAAGTCCCAGACCAAATCCGCCTTTCAGAACACGGTCAATTACGTCCTGCTTGGCGTGCCGATACAGCTTTGCCTGGCGCTTGCGGTCGCTTTGATGCTCAATGAAATCCGCGTTATGAGCACGCTTTATCGCATCATGTTCTTTCTACCATTTGTGACCTCAACCATCGCCATCGCCTGGGTCTTCCGCATGCTGTATCAGCCGCGTTTCGGGCTATTCAACGTCATCTTGCAGCTTGTCTCGCTGCCGCAGCAGCCATTTCTGCGCAGCACCCAGCAAGCGCTGCCCTCAGTCCTGGCGCTTGTCATTTGGCAAGGCATGGGCTTCGCTATCATCATATTCTTGGCGGGCCTCAAGCAGATACCGCGCAGCTATTACGAAGCGGCTGAAGTGGATGGCGCCAGCCGCTGGCATACATTTCGCTATATCACATTTCCTTTGTTGAATCCGAGCATTGTCTACCTGCTTGTATTGCAGTCGATCTCCTTTCTGCGGATGTTCGCGCCGGTGATAGCGATGACCGAGCAGGGGCGCGGCGGACCTTTGGATGCGACGGTAACGGTTGTGCTTCAGACCTATCGCGAGGCTTTTCAAAGTTTCAATATGGGCTATGCCTCATCGCTGACTGTTGTGCTTTTCGCTCTGATTCTTGGCGTCACTATTATCCAACTGTCCGTCACATCGCGGCGAATCAACTGAGGCAGGCATGGCGGAATCAATCGCACCATCTAACCTCTTCAAAGACCAAGGGCGCGCCGCCACGGTCGGCCGAGCGAACGACGATTGGAAGTACAAGTTCTTCTCGTACCTGCTGCTGACGATTATCGCCTTCACCATGATCGTGCCCTTCCTCTGGATGATTTCCACCTCATTCAAGCCGGAATCAGAAATCTTGCGCCGCAACGTCTTCCCGCTGGCGCCGACCTTGGACAATTATTCGGATGTCATCAACGAGACTGACCTGCCGCTCTGGTACAAGAATTCTTTTATCGTCGCCGTAATCAGCACGATTAGCGTGGCTTTCTTTGATTCGCTTGCCGGCTTCGTCTTCGCCAAATACAACTTCCCCGGCAAGCGCCCGATATTCATCATCTTTCTAACGTCGCTAATGGTGCCGACCGAGATGCTGCTCATCCCCTGGTTCATCATGTCCTCAAATCCGCCGATTGGACCCACTTGGGTCGATACCTACTGGGGCATCGCCTTCCCCGGCGTTATCACCGCTTCCGGCATATTTCTCATGCGGCAATTCATGCAGGGCGTGCCAGACGAGCTGCTAGACGCCGGGCGCATTGATGGCGTCAGCGAGTTCGGATTGTTTTGGCGCGTCGCCGTGCCTTTGAGCCTGCCGGCGATTGGCGCGCTCTGCATATTTAATTTTCTCGGCAATTGGAACGCCTTCATTTGGCCCCTTATCGCCACCACTCGAAGCGAGATGTTTACGCTGCCGGTGGGCATCCAGCAATTCTCGTCCGAAGCGGATACGCCCTGGAATCTCATCATGACCGGCGCCTCGCTCTCGGTGGTGCCGCTGTTGATTGTTGTCATCATATTTCAGCGTTACATCATTGAAGGAATCGCCTTGACAGGTCTAAAAGGCTAGACTGTGTCGCGCGAGAAGCCTGCGTTTCCCCATCCGCTTTATGACAAATATGTCTTGCAGCCCTTCTTTGAAGATGCCGCGACTTATTATTTCGCGCCGATGCTGGCGGCCAATCGCGCCCATGCCATTATGCTGCAGCGCTGCGACATCATCGCCACGGAAAATGCCAAAGCCCTGCTGCTTGCCCTGCGCGAAGTCGAGCTGGGCGGCGTCGCTGCCCTGACGCGCCAGGGCGGTGTTGAAGACTTATTCTTCGCGATTGAAAACAAGCTCATCGAATCGGCCGGCGCGGCTTACGGCGGCAACCTGCAATTGGCGCGCAGCCGCAATGACCTCGGCTATGCCCTGACGCGGCTCGCCCTGCGCCCGCTATTGCTGGGAGCGATAGCAGACTTGCTGCAACTACGAGAAAGCTTGCTGCGCTTCGCCCGCGAGCAGCTTCAGACCTTGATGCCCGGCTATACGCACACGCAGCCAGCCCAACCCACGACAATGGCGCATTATGTCGCCGGTGTGCTGGCTGGCTTGGGGCGGGATTCGGCACGTCTCCGCTTTGCATACGAGACCAACAATCAGAGCCCGCTGGGGGCAGCCGCTTTGACCGGCACCGCTTTCCCCATCGACCGCCAGCTGAGCGCGCGATTGCTCGGCTTCGACGGGATTCAGCTAAGCACCCAAGACAGCATCGCCGCCTCAGACAATCTGACCGATGTAGCCGGCGCACTCTCAACGCTGGGCATCAACCTGTCGCGCTTCACCCGTGACATGCTCTTTTGGGCAACGCAGGAAAGTGGCGCAATTCGCATTCACGACAGCTTCATCCAGATCAGTTCGATCATGCCGCAGAAGCGCAATCCGGTGGTCTTGGAGCACCTGCGGGCGCGGATCAGCCGAATGCTGGCGCGGGCACAGGGCATCGTCATCCAATGCCACAACATCCCTTTTGGCGACACCCAAGATATCGAAGACGAAATCTTCCCGCTGCTATTCGGCTCGCTGGAGACAGCGCGGGAGACCCTGCAACTCTACGCCGCGGTGATGGACACCTTGGCGGTGAATGTCGAACACTTGCGTAGACGCGCCAGTAGCGGCTTCACCACCGTAACCGAATTGGCGGATACACTCGTGCGGGACTGCGGCCTGCCTTTCCGCCAGGCGCACAGTGTCGTTTCAGCCTTGGTGACTTATGCCGCCGCTGAAGAACTCAAGCCCGATGAACTTAGCGTGGACATGCTTAAGCGAATCGCTGCCGAGCGGCTTGGAGAGACGCTGGAGCTTAGCGACGAGGCTTTCAAGCGCGCGCTGGACCCACAGGCATTTGTCGAGAGCCGCATTCTTCCGGGTGGCGCCGCGCCCAGCGCAACCGCCCAAGTATTGCATGTCGCAGGCGAAGGCATCGAAGGGGATCGTCACTGGCTTGAAGCCAGGCGCGCAGCGCTGCTAGCAGCCGAAGGAGAATTGCAAGACGCGGTCCAGCGCTTGCAAGGGCTTTAGCCAATCAGCCGGCGCGGCGCCCAGGAATGAAGCGCCGGACGAGGCGATTAGTCAGACGCTTCCTCAGCCGGGGTTGGGTCGGGGTCGTCAATGTCGGAGCGGCCTTCCAGCGTCATCAAGTAGGCGACGATATCAAATATCTGCAGGTCGCTGTAAATCTCCGCCCAATTCTGCGGCATAAGCTCGGGGTCAAAGCCCTCCACCGTATAGGCTTGGGAATCGACAATGGACTGGTAGATGTATTCGGCGGCGGACATGCCCTCGACGCGGGTCACGGCGCGATCTTTGATATTCAGAAGACCAGGACCGAGGTTGGTCTTTTCACTGTCAGCGAGATGACAATTTGAGCAGGCGTAGTTGGCCGCATCTTGGAAAGTCCCAAAGAGCTCGGCGCCTTTCTCGGCGTCACGCACCGCAACCAAGCGATCAATCGGCGACTGTACGGGCGCGCTCGTCGGTTCGTTGGTGGCGGTTGGCGGGATAGTTGGCGTCGCGGTGGGCTGGGGCTTGGCTGTCTGTGTCGGTGGCAAGGCTGTTGCCGTCGGCGGCATTGTCGCTGTCGCTTCATCAACGCTCGCTTCCAGCGCCGGCGATGTTGCCGTTGCCGCCTGCATCACGGGCGCCGCCAATGTGCCGCAGCCCGCTAATGCAAATAGCGCGCCGAGCAAACTAGCCCAACGCAAAGTCCGACGAAAAGCCGCCCCACTCAAACGCCAACGGATCATTCTGACCATCCTGCCCCATATCGGGAAATTACTCACAAAGTTCAACCGCGGCACATTATCGCAAATCGAGTCCCAGTATTGTAGGGCAAACACAGGGCACTGTCGAAGCATCGCGGAAAGGCTTGCATTTGTGAATAGAGCAACGGGATATTCTCGACACAAGGAGTAAAAAAGAAAATCCTGCAAAGCAATTGGAATTGTAAGGGCGGCGCTTGTGTCGCCCACGATTGCAACGGCCGCCTCTTAGGTCTCACGCGGGGAATGTGATAGACTAAATCGCATGAATATTCAGTATCCGAGAAGCCAGAGAACAAGAAGAAAAGGATGGTGTGCCATGAAGAAAATTCTAGTGTTGATGCTGTTGATGTCCCTTTCGTTTAGCTTTCCAGTGAGCGCCCAAGACGCGGACGCGGCCCCGGGACCCGGCTTGGGCGGCAAGATTATCGCTGGCAGCACCGCCGGCGACCCAGCCACGTTCAATCCGCTGATCGGCGGCGACACGGCCTCCAGCGCCGTTTACGATTTGCTGTATCCCTCAATCATCGGCGTCAGCCCCTTTACCGGTTTGGAGGAGCCGAACCTGGCCGGCGCGATGGCCACAGGCTGGGAATATGATGAGACCGGTACCGTCCTCACGGTTCATCTGAGAGATGATATCACCTGGAATGATGGGGCGCCGATCACGTCTGCCGATTATATGTGGGCGGTGAAGGCCACCCGAAGCGGCCAGATTGACAGCCCGCGCGCCGGCATTTTTGAGACGATGGCTGATGGCACACCCGCTGGCGGCAAAATCGTCAGCATTGAAGCGCCCGATGACTATACTGTTGTGGTGACTTTCAATGAAGCGGATTGCATCTCCTTTAGCGATGTCAACGATGTGACGCCGGTGCCGGCGCATGTCTTCTCCCAGCTGTATGGTGATGATTACGCCGCCATGATGGACGAGCCGCGGCGCATCCCAACCGTGTCTTTCGGTTCATTTAAGGATGTAGAATTCGCAGCTGGGGAGCGGATCAGCCTGCTGGCTGATCAAGCCTACCCGGATTCAATACTGGGCTTCATCAGCCCAGCCGAGAAGATTACGCTGATGGTGGCTGATGAGAACGTGGAAACCGAGCGCTTCATCGGCGGTGAATTCAGCATCCTGGGCGTGCCGGCGACGCGGCAGGAAGAATTCCGCACTGACCCAGATCTGCTGGAGTATCCGCGCCTTGAGTTCACCGGAAACGGCTTCACCTTCTTCGGCATGAACCATGCCAATCCAGATAATCCGCAGCCCGGCTTTGATGAAGACGGCAATCTCCTGCCACAGGAGCCGCATCCAGTTTTGGGCGATGTACTTGTCCGCCAAGCCATCTCCCACGCGGTGGATATGGACGCGCTGATCGAGGGCATCCGAGACGGCAACGGCTTCAAGGTCGCGACGCACACGATCCCGACATCCTGGGTATACAACCCTGAGCTTCAATACGAGTACAATCCTGGCTTGGCGCTGGAGAAGCTGACGCAGGCTGGCTGGATTGACGACGATGACGACCCGGCGACGCCGCGCATCTGCCAGGATTGTCTCTTCGCGCGCGAGGTTGACGCGGAGTTCAATGGCGCGGAGTTAGCGCTTGACTTGCATGTGCCAGCCGGCTCTGAAATCGGCGAGCAGATGGGCTTGTTCTTCCAATCGGAGATGAACAAAGTTGGCTTCAATGCCAATTTCGAAGCGATCGATTGGGGCAGCGCCTTCTTGCCCGAGCTAACGGGCCAGACATTTGACATGAATATGCTGGCCTGGAGCCTTGGCTTGCCGGTCGACCCTGATATCTCCGCCTTCTATTATCCAGAAGTTGATGTGCCAGGCGCGGGCTTCAATTTCGGCTCCTACTACAATGCCGAGCTGATCGAGCTGAATGACCAGGCGCGGGTGATCCCCGGCTGCGATACCGAAGCGCGGAAAGCGATCTACGAACAGGTGCAGGAGATCCTCTTCGAAGACATGCCCTACTTCTACATGTACGTCTCCGAATCGATGACGGCGGTATTGCCGGGCACCGAGAATTGGAATCCAACGCCATTCTCGCGCACCTACTCGCAAGACGCATGGGTGTCGCCGGCGCTGGCGCAGCCATAAGGAAAATTTGGCTAGCAGGGGGGCGCCGCTCCTCTGTTAGCCGCCTCATTGGCAGCTGAATCTGGCAACAGGATTAACGCATGCAAAGGTATGTCGCGCGCCGCTTGCTGCAAGCCATTCCTACATTTTTTGGCATCACTGTAATCGCCTATCTGATCATGGCGCTATCCGGCGACCCAATCGCGATTCTTGCCTTTGACCCCACAATGCGAAAAGATGAGCGCGAACGCTTGGCGATCCGGCTCGGCGTCAGCGATCCTATTCCGGTCCAGTATTTGCGCTGGCTGGTCGGCGATGACTGGATGCTGGTCGATACCAATGCGGATGGCGAAGTGGATGCCTATGGCAATAATTATGGCATCTTGCGCGGGGATTTCGGCGATTCCTTCAAGTTTCGTGGCTCAAACCCGCTACATCTCATAGCAGAAAGGCTGGGCGCGACGATTGAACTCAATGTGGCTGCGCTCTTGGTCGGTTATTCGGTTGCGATCGTGCTCGGCGTGTTGGCGGCGGTTTATCGGGGAAAAGCCTTTGACAGATATTCGCGCATTTTCTCGGTAATGGGCGATTCCTTTCCAAGCTTTTGGCTGGGCTTATTGCTGATTATGTTCTTTGGCATCGCCCTGCCGCGCGCGCTCGAACCTTTCGGGCTAAGCGATGGCAGCCCGCTATTGCCTATGGGCGGGCGCTGCCCACCCGTGCGGGGCGGCTGCCCACCGATATTTGAGCGGCTGCAATACTTGGTTTCGCCAGTGCTAGTGATTGCTCTCGGCACCGTCGCCGCGCTATCTCGCCTATTGCGCGCGCAAATGCTGGAGACGATCAGCAGTGATTACATTCGCACCGCCCGCGCCAAAGGGCTGCCGAGCCGCAGCGTCTGGATTCGGCACGCTTTGCGAAACGCATTCATTCCATTTACCGTGTTTCTGGGTCCATTATTATTCGGGCTAATAGGCGGCTCGGTCGTCATCGAGCGTGTTTTTTCTTGGCCCGGGGTCGGCTTGCTGCTCCTGGACGCGGCCGTCAGCCGGGATTACCCAGTGGTGATGGCGTCGGTTGTCATATCTTCCATTTTGGCTATTTTCGCTTATTTGCTGTCCGATATATTGCTGGTTCTATTTGATCCACGTGTGCGGCTCTAGCAAGTTAGGAATCCGCCATGCGGTATAGACGCGCCCAAGCAAGCCCCAGCAAGAGCAAGCAGAGATGGCGGACCGAACCCGATCTGCCGCCATCGCAGAATATGTGGCGCAGAGCTGGGCGCCGCATTCGAAGAGACCGCACCACGCTATCCGCCATGGCTGTCGTCATCGTATTTGCGCTCGCCTCACTTTTTGCGCCATTTCTTAGCGACACAGTGCTCCAGCTGGACCCGATCGCAATCAACCTTGAGAACAAATACGCGCCACTATTTGCCGCTGGGCATCCGCTTGGGGCAGACGAATTGGGGCGCGATCACCTGAGTCGGCTGCTTTATGGTGGCCGGGTGTCGCTAGGCATCGCCTTCTTCACCGCCATATTTTCGATTAGCATCGGCGTCGCCATCGGCGTAGTCGCCGGCTACTTCGGGGGACCTGTCGACGATTTCATCATGTGGCTCGTCACCACGCTCAACGTGATCCCATCCTTATTTCTGTTGATAACGATAAACACGGTGCTGTCACCTAGCCCGGCGACATTGGTGTTTATTCTATCCAGCATTGGCTGGACCGGCGTCACGCGGCTGGTGCGAGGCGAAACCCTTTCGCTAAAGCAGCGCGAATACAACATTGCCGCGCGAGCTATCGGCGCTTCAAACCTGCGCATCATGTTTGTACATATCGTGCCCAATATTTTCTCGCTTCTGATCATCATCCTGGCGCAGGCGATGAGCGGCTTAATCTTGCTTGAAGCAGCGCTGAGTTACATCGGCTTTGGCATTCAACCGCCGATTCCGTCCTGGGGCAATATGCTTAGCAACAGTGTGGATTATATGCGACGCGCCCAGCATCTCGTATTCGTGCCTGGCCTGCTAATCACAGCCACGGTATTCTGCTTTTATTTGATCGGCGATGGATTGCGCGATGCCTTTGATCCAAAAATCGCTGACTGAGGCGCAAGCACTCAGCGATGAGAACCGGTTAGCGGTCCCCATACAGTGCGCTATGGACAGTTTCGCCGCTGCATGGTAGGATGAGCGTATGAATTGGATCCTAGTGAAGCGCGGTTAGCTCGACCGCCGCATGGAAAGGAGCAAAAGGAAGCCAGGCTCCCTGGCAACCAACACAATGGCGACTCATAAATCAGCACTTAAACGCATACGACAAAACCAGAAACGGCGCTTGCACAACCGCACCTACCGCAATCGCGCGAGAACATTGGTAAAGAAAGCCCGCGTCGCGATCGGCAGCGGCAACCTGGCAGAGGCGCGCGCAGCGACTCAAATCGCCGTCCGCGACTTGGACAAGCTGGCGAGCCGCGGCATCGTTCACAAGCGCAACGCGGCGCGGCGCAAGAGCCGCCTCATGAGGCAACTGGCGCAATTGGAGCAGTAGCCTTCGGTTAAGACAGGTCTTGTTCATCCGAAACCGGCGCAGTCGGCCCGCTCTTTGACTGGCTGTCGATCTCCAGTCGATAGCCTTGCCCTCGTACCGTCTTCAGGTAGACAGGCTGCTGCGGATCTTTCTCCAGCAGTTTGCGCGCCCGCCTGATATGCACGTTCAGCGTGCGGGTGTCGCCCAGGTATTGGGTCTGCCACACCTCTTGCATGATGCTGGCTCGCGGCAATGTCTCATCGGGATGGGACAAGAATAGCTCAATCAAAGCAGCGAGTTTGGGATTGAGCGGCACCTGCCTCCCGTGGGCGAGCAGGATCCGCGATCTTCGATTCAAGACAAATGGACCACAGCGGATAATAGCTTGGCCGTCGGCGGAGAGCAATCGCTTTACAGCGCCCATTAACCGGCGCGGCGTTAAGTCAGCGCTCAAGATTAGGTCCGCCTCAGCCTGAGCAGAGTCGGAAATGAGCAGCATAGAGGCATCGGGAAAGCGCGCTCTCATATCGCGGCAAATGCGTTCACCAGAGATATACATCGAGGCGGCATCCACGATGACCAGGTCCAGCTGCCTTCCCGTATCGACTCTGGCTCGTTTGCCGCTGGCGGCATGAGACAGTTCATAATTGCGCCGCAGCGTGGCTGCCCAGCGCTCGGTTCCGATTAGCAGAATTCGGCTCGTCAATTGAGCGCCCTTCGCCTGCTTAAAGCTGGTCCAAGAAGTTCAGCAGCTTGTTGATCTCGTCCAAGGTATTGTATTGACCGATGCCAATGCGAACCATGCCCGCCGGCTTATTGAGGCGCTCCATGATCTCTATCGCGTAATAATCGCCGCTCCAGACATAAATGCCCTGGCTCGCCAGATAGCTGGCAATCTCGTCGGGGCTATGCCCGTCCTTAACCATCGCCACCGTGGGGACACGCTGATCGAATCGCTGGCCATCGGTGATGCCGGCAATGCGCAGGCCAGGGATGGCCAAGAGACCGTCGATAAGCGCGGAGACCAGCTTCTGTTCGTAAGCCGCGACAGCGTTCACTCCCTGTTTCAGGCGCCGTCGGCGTCCCTCGTATTGGGGCAGAGCGCCGGCGCCAAACTCTTCGCCGATGCGCTCCCAGTGATCCAAGCAAGCAAGCAAGCCATTCCAAGTTTCATAGCTTGGCGTGCCGCTTTCCCAGCGGTATGGCGCGGCATCTTTCGCGGGGCGGACCTTGGCAACAGGCAGCGACTCCAGCAGGTCCTGGCGCCCCCACATGATGCCCAGGTGGGGACCGTAGAATTTGTATGACGAGCAGAGCAGAAAATCGCAGCCGATATCAGCCACATCTATTGGAATATGGGGCGCGCTCTGAACCGCGTCGACCACATGCCAAGCACCAACCGCATGCGCCATGCCGGCAATCTGCTTCACCGGGTTGATCGTTCCAACCGCGTTTGAGGCATGCACCGTCGCCACAACTTTGCTGCGTTCGCTCAGCGCCGCCTCCAGCGAATCCATATCCAACGTGCAGTCGGCCGGCCGGATATCGACCCACTTCAACTTCAAGCCCTTTGCCTTGGCGATGAGTGCCCAAGGCGCGACGTTGGCATCATGATCCATTCGCGTCAGCACGATTTCGTCACCAGGCGCGAGCGTCTGCGCAATCGACCGGCTCAGGTTAAAGTTGAGTGAGGTCATATTTGGGCCGATGACAATTTCCGAGGCGCTCCTTGCGTTGAGGAAGTCCGCCATTGCGCCACGCATGCGCTGAGTCATGTCGTCATTGCGGCGGCTGGTAGGGAACGCGCCGCCGGAGTTGGCATTCATCGTCAGGTAATAATCGCTTACCGCTTGCATTACCGCCTGCGGGACCTGAGTTCCAGCGGGGTTGTCGAGGAATATGGGCAGCGTTCCGTCATCTGCGGGCAGATGCAAGGACGGGAAGCGCGGGCGTATCGCTTCCGCATGAAAAGTCATAGGTTGATCCTCTACAATGGCTTACAATCTTGGGTAGTATGGGACAATACTATAAACCAAGCGGTGCCGAAATTGAATTTCAACTTTCGCCGACGCATGAGGAAAATCTTGTCAAATGATACCGAAGAGCCAACTTGAATGAGATTGCGAGGCAAACCAAGCGCGGGCGACAATGCTCAGCGCTGCCTGCTTAGCCCCGCGTCGCCGCCCGACAATCCCATTAATCGCTTGCGCTGCCTCAATTGCGGCCAGCAAATCTTTGTCGCCGCCGAAACAGAGCCGCCAGAAATCTGCCAGTATTGCGATGACATGACGACCTGGCAAATGGTGGAAGCCTGAGCGCGCCCGCCGCTCATCAGGCGCCAATGTCTTCAATGCTATCGCGCACACGTTTTGACAGCCGAAGGAAGCGCTGCTGATAAATCATGTCGGGCGAACGTGGACGCGGCAGATCGACCAGAATATCGGCAAGCAGCCGGCCGGGCCGCCGCGACAAGACCAGCACACGATCCGCCAGAAGCACTGCCTCGCTGATATCGTGGGTGACCATGATGATCGTCTGAACGTAGCGCCGGCGCAGGCGAAGCAATTCCATACTCAGCTTTTCCCGCGTTAGCGCGTCGAGGGCGCCGAATGGCTCATCCAAGAGCAGGACGCGCGGCGCCTGCACGATTAAGCGCCCCAGCGCCACACGCTGCGCCATGCCGCCGGAAAGCTCCGCCGGATACGACTGCTCAAAGCTTGCCAGGCGCAGCTGTGGCAGCAGCCGCCGAACCCGTTCATTGCGCGCGCCACGGGGGAGGCCAGCGATTTCCAAGGGCAAAGCGATATTATCCAGCACCGTTCGCCAAGGCATGAGATTGGCGTCTTGGAACATGATAGCGATCTGATCCAGGGGTCGGTCAATAAGCTCATCATCGCAGTGAGCCGAGCCACTGGTCGCGGGTAGCAAGCCAGCCAAAACGCGAATCAAGGTGCTCTTGCCGCAGCCAGTGGGACCAAGCAAGCAAACAAATTGCGCGTCTGCCACTTCAAAAGATATCGGACCTAAAGCTGGAAGAGCGCCTCCCTCAGGATCACGAAAAGATACCGAGAGCTCGCGCAGGCTGAGCCTCACTTGTCCAGTCCCGCGACAAATCGGTTGGTGAAAGCCGCTTGCAAATTGACGGCGCCATCATCGAGGAATCCCATTGTTGCGAGCGTCTCTTGCATCGCTTCCCACGATGCCAACTCGCTGTAGCCTAAGACGTCGGCATCCCACAATTCTATCGAATTGAGCAATACATTGAGCTGCGTCAAAGCACTAGGGTCGAAGGCGGCGGCAAGCTCCTGCCACAGTTGGCTGCGCGACTGAGCGATTTCCTCTCTTCCCGGGTTTGAGGCTAGGAATGCGTCCTGCTTTTCCGCGGCCGATTCCAAAGCCGCTAGCAGCGCTTCGTCAGCGGGCAAGCGGTCAACGTGCGGCAAGCTGGCGAGATAGGCGGCGGCTGGGTTCTTGATGACAGATTGCAAGGCAGCGCCTAAGCCCGCCACCATGCGCCCCACCGCAGCCGGATCCGCTTCCAGGTAGGCTTGGCTAACGATTAAGCCATTCGAAACCAAATCAACCTGCGATGCGACTGTGATCACATCAACCTCAGATACGGCGCCGCAATCGCCGTTTGAGGCCAAGCTCTGAATCTGCAGCGGTTCATTATTGACGTAGACGATAGCCGCATCGACCGCGCCCAGGCAAAAGACTTCGGCTGCGTTAAAGCCGATTTCACGCAAGTCAATGTCGGCTTCAGACAGGTCCGCGCTGCCCAAGAGCGTCGTCAGCCCGCTGTAGCTCGCGCCGAAGCGACCCGGAATCGCAATCGTCATGCTGCGCAAGTCTTCCAAGGTGCTTAGGTCTTTGGCGCTGTTGTAGACCAATCCAACCGGATACTCTTGAAACCACTCAAAAACGTAGACCACGTCACGGCCGCGCGCGCGCGCCAGAATCACTTGCTCGCCGCTGACAATGCCGAACTTCGCTTGGCCAACCGCCACCAGGTCCAGCACTTCCGGCTCCTGCAAATGCTCCAGCGAGACATTGAAGCCCGCTTCGGCGAAGTGGCCCCCTTCGATAGCGACGTAAAATGGCGAGAATTGGATATTTGGAATGAAGGTCAGCAACAGGCGCTCGTCAACTGGCTCGTCCTGCGCGGCAACCACGATGGACAGCAGCAAGCTGGCAAGCAATGTAACACGAACGAGAATCAACATAGGGTGGCTCTCTCCTCAGCAATGTAATCTACAAGTTTGGTCGGCGCTGCCATATCAGGAAGCGCCACTCAATATAGGCAACCAGCCCATACAGAGACAGGGAAATAGCCGTCATCGCGAGCACAGCCACCAGCACAAGCGGCGTATCGTACAAATTGCGAGCCGAGGTCACTAGATAGCCCAAGCCACTGCCCTGGCTCACAAACTCGCCGACAACGGCGCCAATCACCGCCAACGTCGTGCTCGTTTTCAATCCCGCTAAGACCACCGGCAGCGCAGACGGCAGCTCCAGATGACGAAATATCTGCCAGCGCCCTGCCTTTAACGAGCGCATCATGTCGCGAAGATTCGGCGATACGCTGCGTATGCCGACAATTGTATTCACCAAGGTGGGGAAGAATACGATTACCGCGGTGGTGATGATTTTGCTGCCGATGCCAGAGCCAAACCAAATGACCAGCAAGGGCGCGTAGGCGACGATGGGCGTCGACTGAAAGGCGACGATGACCGGTGACAAAATGTTTTCTAAGAGCGGCACCTTGGCGATGGCATATCCGATTAGGAGGCCAATCCCCACCCCTAACAGCAAACCATAGAGCATCTCTTCCAGTGTAACCGAGGCATGCTTGAGCAGCGTGCCATCAGCCAGCGCGGCGCTAAAAGCAGCGTAAACTTCTGACGGCGGCGGCAGCAATATATGCGAAATTAGCTCCCACGCGCTGACCAAGTGCCAGAGCAGGAGCAGGCAGAGAACCGTCAATATGGGCGAGACCCGGCGCAGCGCCGATCCCATTCGGACAGCCGGCTCACGTTTGACTGTTATGTCTTGGCTTTTCATGCCCCTCAGGCTCTTCCAGGGGGACAATCGAGGGGAAGGGCAATACGCGGAAAAGCGCCGGCAGCATCCCAAAATGCCTGCTAACTGGCGCGCGCATAGCAATGCACACACGCTGCCGCCGACAGCCTGCGCCCCCTTCTCCCATCCGGACTATCACCGTCGGCTCCGGAATCGCACCGGAATCCACCTGTACAGCGAAACGCTGTGACACGCCACCAGAAAATGGCGCTGACCAGGGTCACGGGCTTGGCATGCTTTACCATGCATCACCGCCGGTAGGGACTTCCACCCTGCCCCGAAGGTTGGTCGAGATTATGATCGAAGCCAGTATAACAACAAAGGGAGAGAATTCAATCGCGGCGAATACCTAAACCGCGACTGGCGCTTGCTGGCTTTGGGCGGCTGGCTCATCTTGCTGGAAGCTGGCATCGGCTCTCAGCACCGTGAACAAGAAGTGACCGCCCTTGCCATGGGCATTGCCTTCCGCCCAGATACGCCCGCCATGCGCTTCGATGATGTGCTTGCAAATCGCCAAGCCCAAGCCCGTTCCCTCATCGCCGGAACGCGACGCATCGGCCTGGTAAAAGCGCTCGAAGACACGATTGCGCAATTCCTCGGGCACACCGGGTCCGTTGTCAAAGATCGATATGGTGATCTCATCGACTTGCTCGGAGGCGGTGATTGTGATTGCCTCGCCTCGGGGCGACCATTTAATCGCGTTGTGCAGCAAGTTGCCCAAGACCCGTTTTAACTGATCCGCATCGCAGAGAACGTCAATCTTTTGCGGCACATGGCTTACGATCTTGAGATCCTTCATCGCCGCCTGCGCTTCCAACCGCTCCATCGCATCAGCCACCACTTGCTTTAACGGTGTCTTAACCAGCCGCAGAATCGCCTCGCCCGATTCAATCATCGAAAGATCGAGCAACTCCTGCGCCAGCCAGAGCAGCGCATCGGTCTCCATGGCGATTTCTTTCAGCGACTGTATGCTAGCCTTGCGCTTGGGCTTATCCGCTTCGAGGAATAAGCCTTCGATGATCAGCCGAATCCGCGTAATTGGCGTTCGCAGCTCATGCGAGATATTGGCGACCAAATCCCGCCGGGCGCGATTAAGGCTTACCAGTTCGGTGATATCCTGCATGCCGATGCCGACCAGGAGCTGCGATTGCTTTGGCTTAATCAATTGCGCACGAGCGCGATAATTGTTTCCCTGGATGACAAACTGTTCCTCGAGGCTTTCGTCTTCATATAGCGCCAGCCTCGCCAAGCTAAGCAACTCGGGCGATTCGACGAGAGTGCTCAGCCTCTTCCCGATTGGGTTGCTGCCGCCAAAGAGCCCTTGAGCCCGACGGTTGACCATGACGACCGACAAGTCCTCATCAAGCAGCAAAACAATGTCATAGGATAAATCGGAGATAGTGGGGAGCAGCGCTAGTTTTCGCTGGTTTTCTCGCTTGAGCTTATTGACTTGTGCTTGCAGTTGGCTGTTTGCCGCATCACGATCATGGATGACCGCGCCAAGCGCTTTCAGTTGGCGGCGCTGGCGGAGAGCGCAGAAGCCCAAGCCAATTGACATGCCAAACGCAGCCAGCAGCAGCAATTCCATCTCAGCCCTCGAAGCGATAGCCGACGCCGCGGACGGTGCTGATGCGCGTGGGGCGGGATGGGTTTTCTTCGATCTTCTCGCGCAGCCAGCGGATATGCACATCGACCGTTCGCTTGTCGATGGGGAAAAAGTCATGCCCCCAGACATTTGCCAAGATAAAATCGCGCGATAGGACGGCATTCTTATTGCGCATCAACAAGGTCAACAGGTCGAATTCCTTGTTGCTAAGTTTAATTTCTTCATCGTCTTTGAAGGCACGGCGGGCGCGCAAGTCTTGCCGCAGATTGGCAAAAATAAGCTCATCCTGTTTCATTTGGCGGGCTGGCTTTGGCCGGCGCATTTGTACCCGCACCCGCGCCAGAAACTCGCCCAAGCCAAAGGGCTTTACAATATAGTCATCAGCGCCACTTTCCAGCCCGACAATCTTGTCCACTTCGGCGCCGCGCGCAGTGAGCATGATAATGGGCACCGCCCCGGAGGCGCTGTCATTTCGAATCATGCGGCAAAGGCTAAGCCCGTCCAAGCCCGGCAGCATAATATCCAGGACAATCAAATCATAAGAATCAGCGCGCGCCATCTCCCAGCCGGCGTCGCCATCGAGGGCGGTGAATACGTCGTACCCCTCCGCCCGCAGCTTATCCGCCAGGTTGGCTAGCAGCTTCTCTTCGTCTTCGACCAGCAGTATCTTTTGCGCCACTATCGCTATCCATTATGATGCCGACAGCTATGATGCCGACAGCGAGTTCAATATACTCGAAGTTCACTAAATCTATGTTAAATCATATGGCAGGTCTTTTAAATATCGCGGCTCGGCCGCTGGCTGTGGCAATCGCGGCGGCCGGAAGCCCGGCGCCTAGAAGGATTATGAATCGGCAATCGCGCGGACGTCGCCAAGTGAGACCGCCGATTGGACCGCGCGGCGGATTGCCAGCGCAACAACTTCGGCGGCATAGGCACCGACCACAGTTGTATCAGCTGCGACGGCGCCTGTCGCTAAGGCAAAGATAGTATCGCCGTCAAACATAGTATGAGCGGGGTTCACCGCCCGCGCGACGCCATCATGCGCCATCTGCGCTACTTTGGTCGCCCCCGCTTTGTTTAGCAAGCCGTTGGTGGCGACTGCGCCGATAACGGTGCTTTCGTTGGGGGAAAGCGCCGGCGCATCGTTCATCAGATTCGCCATTGTATCCAGCACCGAGACAAAATCAGCGCCGTCTGCCGAGCGCAACCCGGCGATGATCTGCCCATCGGTATCAACCACATTGCCCACCGCGTTAACAGCCATCAATGCCGCAACGATCAATCCATTTGGCAGCTCGATCGCCGCCGAGCCGAGCCCGCCTTTGCTAGCTCTCTCATTGCCTAGCATCGCTGCGATTCGAGCGCCAGTTCCAGCGCCCACGCTGCCCATCGCCACAGGAGCGGAGGAGGCTCGGTCGCAAGCCGCGTAGCCGGCCTCGGCGCCGGGCACAGCGCGCGCGTCCCCGATCGTCAAGTCAAACAGAATGGCGGCTGGCACAATCGGAACGACAACAGCACTCCTCGATCGATAGCCTAGCCCTCGTTCGGCATGCCAGCGCATTACGCCATCCGCGGTCGCCAAACCAAAGGCGCTGCCACCGGAAAGCGCGACCGCCGTCACTTCCGCTACCAAATTGTATGCCTGCAGCAGATCGGTCTCTCGAGTGCCAGGCGCGCCGCCTCGAACATCAACCGCGCCAACCGTCCCCGGCGGGCACATGATGACGGTGCAGCCAGTGATGGCCTCCAAATCGCTGTAATGCCCGACCTGGATGCCTGGCACAGCGGTCAAGGTGTCATTCATGGACATCGGTTTCACCGCCAGGCTCTTGGGGCCAGATCAATTGAATCTTATCGTTATCCGCTTCCAGCTGGCGATGGTCTTCGGGCGCCAGCAGCTCGAGGGCGCGGTCATAGTCAGCGGGAGAAACCAATATCTTTATCTCGCCGAGATCTCCGAGCGTGATGCCAATCGCGCTGGCGCCCGCCTCCTGATGGATCATGGCTGGTATATCGTAGGTCCCCAGTTTGCCTGCGATGATGTGCGCTTCCTGCTCATTATGCGTGATGTAAACAGCGATCCATTCGGATCCCGTCGCGTCGCTGCCTGGCCGCCGCAAGCTCATGAGTGATTGTCCATCGTTTAATTATTCGCGTCTCAAATTAACGTTACGGGAGACTCGCTCCTACTTGGCAAAAAAGTGTACAATAACATGCGCAATCCTAGGCGCCTTTTGGCTGCTTGACCACCTGCAGAAAGCAAGCAATTGATGAGAAAGATTCCAAGTACCGCGCGGGGCCACCTGCTCGTCCTACTTGGTCTTGCGGCGCTCATCGTCGTGATGACCTTTCCGACGGCGGCCCACGTGTTCACCTCAGACAAGTTCTGGCTTCCCACCGGCGACCAGGCGGACGCTTGGATGAAATTCTGGGACGCCTGGTACGCTGGGCTCGTTCTGCGGGGCGAGGCTGATATTCAACATACAGATCTGTTGTTCTTTCCGCATGGCGTTTCCTTGACATTTCACAATTTTAGCATCGCGCACATGCTGCTTCTCGGCGGGCTGCAAAGCCTCATGCCTCAATCCAATGCCTTCAACCTGGTATTTCTGCTCATCATCTTCGCCGTCAGTTGCGCCAGTTATCTTTACTTCCACTATCTTTTCAAAGACAAGTGGATTGCGCTGTTGAGCACGATCGTATTCAGCATGAGTCCCTTTGTATTGGGCCACGCCCAGCACCCTGACGTCGGCTTTGTCGCCATCATTCCATTGTCGCTCTATTTTCTCCATCGCGGCTTGCTCGAAGGCCGACAGCGCTTGGTCGCTGTGTCAGCCGTTTTGACCGGCATTTCCGCCTTTATAGGATTATATATCTTTGTTTGCCTGTGCATTGCCGTTTTCATGTACCTGCTCTACTTTGCCGGCGCCCGTTGGCGGGACCGCCGATTTCTGGCTTCAGTCACTCTCTTTATTTTGCTTGCGTCGGCTAGCAGCCTGCCGCGCATTTATCCCATGCTCCAAAGCCGGGGCGCTTTTGCCGATGCCATGCAGAAGACGCTGGGGCCAGGACGAGGCAGCGACCTGTACGAATATTTCCTGAACCTGAGACATCCCGTTCTAGAGCCCCTGTATCGCCAACTTTTTCAGTTGGAAGATGCCGCGCTCGAACTGTTGAACACGTCGTATCTCGGTTACACGATCTTGATTTTGATCCTTGTCGGGTTGGCGCGCCCATTATGCCGCCGGCAGATGGTCCCTTGGTTGATTCTGATCGGTCCCTTTCTATTACTTCGGCTGGGCTCGATTCTCACAATTGGCGGACACCAGTATCCGAGCATACCGCTGCCAAAGCGCTTTCTCGATTCGCTGGTGCCGGGCGTCTTCGAGGGCTTTCATACGTCCGACCATTTCCACATGGGCGTCTTGCTACCCTTGGCTGTGCTGGCTGGCTATGGCGCGCTGACGCTGCGGCAACGATTTTCGGCGCGTTACCAACCGGCGCTGCTGCTTTTCTGCCTTGCGCTGGTCGCCTTTGAATACTATCAGCCGGCTGAACCGAGGATTGTGCCGAAGGAACAACTGGCTTTCCTGGAGACTTTGAACGCGGAGCCGGGACAGGTGCGGCTAATCAATGCGCCATTTGGACGGGGCAACTCAAAGAATTACCTGCTGCACCAGACGCTCAATGGCTTTCCACAGGTCGAGGGTCTCGTTTCGCGCACGCCGCCAAGCGCTTACGATTATATCGGAGCCAACGCGATTCTCAATCAGTGGAATCTCAACCGCGAGGTCATTTGCTCTGACGATTATGAAAATGGTTTTGGTTTGCCAGTGGCGGAATACTTGGCTGCCTTGGACCAGTTGGAGGCGGATGGTTTCAGCCATGTGGTTTTCCACCGAAACCTTGGCCACGGGTTCTCAATCCGCAAGAGTTTCGATGCCGCCGAGCCCATGTACGCCGATGACTATGTGGCAATCTACCGCTTGAGCGATCTTCGGGATAGCTGCCATGGTTGAGCATAAGAGACGGTTAGCCTAGCGCGGAACCAAGGCGCCGTGGATAGCTTACAGTTGGGTCAGCAATACGCTAGTCGGCGGTATGCCCCAGCAGAAATGCCTCAGCCGCGGCGGCGCGTTCCTGGGCATGCGCGATCAGCCCGTCGGTGGCCTCGCGCAGATTCTCCAGGTCATCATGCGCGCCGACATCGCGCAAGTATGCCGCCAGCAACTCGTAGTTGGCTTCGTAGATAGGCTGCATGCGCGCTGGCGTGAATACCTGCGACGAGACTTGCGCCACCAGCTCGACATAGCGACTATGATAGACGGGGTCTGCCATCAGAAAGCCAATCAACGGGTGCGCGTCCGCGTCTACATCCGCCAACGAGAGCGCCAGCGGAGCCCCCAAGCCGGGCACGCCGCCCAGCGGACCTTCGCCAGAAGGCAACGCAATGTTGTTGTCCCAGGGGATCCAAACCAACGCGCCGCTGGTTTTATCAGCGTACAGATAATAGTTGTGCGGCAGGTTGCCATAGGTATCCCAGTTTTGTATCAGTGTGTTGACCGCCAGCCAGCGCAGGAAACCATCCACATCCAGTGCAGCTTCTAAGCTTATGCGCCAGGCACCTGAGTCGCTTTGGCGGGCTGGCGCATGCAGGGCGTCGAAGACCGCCAGCACATCCGCGTAATCGCTATTGCTGTTGGTCTCTTTATCGAAGGATTCCTCGTCAAACGCGCCTTTGGCAAAGGTCGCGCCTGCTCCTTCTGGCTTGTACATGTTGCCATTGTCGTCTGCGAATTGCGTCTCGACGAGTGTGTCATCTGGCAACTCGATAGCGGTGTAGATGCCCCAAAATGCGCTGCCCGCGCCATCGCCGATATCGACATACACCGCATAGAAGGCGGTCTCTGCCGCTGGTACGCCCGCCGCGCGGAAGATATCGGCAGCGACTTTTTCGCGCTGCAGCGAACTGTCGATGAACGGTGAACGCGCGAAAGACAACTGCTTGAAGCCATAGAAGCGCTGGTTATCGAGCGCTGGATGTTCGTCTTCGAATTCATCAAAGTCCAGCTTGAAGGGCAAGCCGGCTTCACCGCTGCCCCAGCCCATGGCCAGTGTCGAATTTCCCTTGTAGCGAAAGCCCACTTCCGGCCAGGTTTGGTCAGCAAATTGCACCGTCACTGGCGTCCAGATGGGATTTCGCGCTAGCTGCAAGTTTACACGCGGCTGATCAAGGCCGCCGCGCTGTCCACCAGATTGCCTATTTGCCGGACCAAAGCCGCCCGGCAGCGGCATAGCGTCCATCAACTGCTCAATATCCACAGCAAGCGCCTCGGCAATCGCGTCAAAATCTGGCATAAGCTGCATCGCCTCGATCAGCTGCTCTTCGCTGCGATCGAGTTGTTCAGCTATCTGCGCCATCATCGCTCGCATCTGCGGCGGGGTGCCGGGCGCATCACCGCCGGCGGCTGCCCATCCGCGCCTGCCAAAGCCCGTGCCCGCCTCGCCTCGCTGACCATAGATTTCGATCATATCGGCTTCTTCCGCCGCCCAAGCTTCGGGCGTGAAAGTGATATAGATCTCGTTGATGCGGTCGTCGGGTAAGACAACTTCATAGTTAGCTGGGACGCGGTTGCCGTGCGATTCGTCTGTCCAGCCGGACGGGCGTTCGGCGGTTTGCGCCGAAGAAGGCAGCACAGTGGCGATTAGCAGCAGCCAAGCCAGCAGCGCAATAGCAAAAGCTCTTGCCGATAGTCCGATGCGATGGCTCGCCATGTTATTCGTCCTCTTCTATATGCCAGACCCGCAAGCGGGCAGACTGGCTTTTGATGTTCATGCGGTTGATAGCTATGCGCACAGGCTTGATGCCCGTGCGTTTGAAGATGTCGGCAAACAATTCGTCTCGCCTGCCTGGATGCAGTAGTTCAATATTGTCGTATGACAGGCTGTAACTTACGTGAGACTGCATTACCGAGCTGAACTCCAGTAGTAACATGGTCGCCAGAATTGCCAGGTTAACGGCGGCGACTTCTTCCCAAGTGCCGAAGGTCATCAGCATGGCGTTGACCAAAGAAAGGGTGATGGTAGCGAAGAGATACGTCATATCCCGGATGGAAATTGCCACGGTGCGAAAACGAAGCAAAGAGAAGACGGCGAAGATGCCGAAGCCGACGCCCAGGCTGATTTCGGCCTGCACGAGCAACCTTATCACCACATATACCAGGGAGCCGCCAACGATCATGGCGAGCGCGTAATTGCGGCTGGGCTTGCGCTTCCAATAGAGCGCGCCTATCAGCAGGGTGATAACGATTAGATTGATTCCGAATTGGAGCCAGTAGTCGAGCATCACTTGCATATTGAGAAATCCTTTGCTGGCTGCATAGCTATCCGGGCGATTCTGAAGTGCCTCGCTCCCCGACCCTGCCAATGAGAGTGGCGGCGCGCTCCAAGACGAAGTAAGTATAGAGGACAATTGCTGGGGAGTTGTAATCGTACTGTAAAGTTAATTTACTGGGGGAAAGCCAGGTGGCAGCAGAACAGCGAAAATAGAGATGTAATTAGTAGCACAGCAATCAAAAAAAGGCAGCAGCAGGCGAGTGGAGCGTTGGCGGCGGCATACTCTCCCACATCGTCTCCAATGCAGTACCATCTGCGCTCGCGGGCTTAACTGCCGGGTTCGGGATGATTCCGGGTGTACCCCCGCGGCTCTAGCCACCAACACTCCACTCGCCTGCTCGCTGCCTCGCAAACAAGTCTCATGCCAGATCATAATCAATGCAAAGGCACTAACCTCTTAGACACTTGCCAATAACTCCAGACACCCCGCACCATAATACGGAAAGCCCTCGACCATTAGTACGGGTCAGCTACACGCATTACTGCGCTTACACCCCCCGCCTATCTAACTGGTAGTCTCCCAGCGGTCTTACTTGGTCATACCAATGGGGAATCTCTTCTTGAGGATGGCTTCCCACTTAGATGCTTTCAGCGGTTATCCACTCCGAAGGTCGCTACTCAGCTATGCCGCCGGCGCGACAACTGATGCACGAGCGCTTCGTCCACCCCGGTCCTCTCGTACTAGGGGCAACTCCTCGCAAATTCCCAACGCCCACAGCGGATAGAGACCGACCTGTCTCACGACGGTCTGAACCCAGCTCACGTACCGCTTTAATGGGCGAACAGCCCAACCCTTGGGACACGATTCTGCCCCAGGATGCGATGAGCCGACATCGAGGTGCCGAGCCTTGCCGTCGATTTGAACTCTTGGGCAAGACTAGCCTGTTATCCCCGGGGTAGCTTTTATCCGGTAAGCTACGGCCATTCCACTCTGTACCGTAGGATCACTAAGCCCGACTTTCGTCTCTGCTCGACTTGTCTGTCTCGCAGTCAAGCTGGCTTCTGCCTTTACACTCTACGATGGGTTTCCATTCCATCTGAGCCAACCTTTGGGCGCCTCCGTTACTCTTTCGGAGGCGACCGCCCCAGTCAAACTGCCCACCTGCCACTGTCCCTAATGAGAACGTCATTCAGGTTAGGGCCAAAGCACCACCAGGCTGGTATCTCAACAACGACTCCACACACGCTGACGCGCACGCTTCTCCGTCTCCCAGCTATCCTGCACAAGTAACGCCCTAACGCAATGGCAAGTTACAGTAAAGCTCCACGGGGTCTTTTTGTCCTGCTGCGGGTAATACGCATTTTTACGCATACTTCAATTTCGCCGGGTCCCCTGCTGAGACAGTGCTCCACTCGTTACGCCTTTCGTGCGGGTCGGAACTTACCCGACAAGGAATTTCGCTACCTTAGGACCGTTATAGTTACGGCCGCCGTTCACCGGGGCTTCATCTCAGAGCGTAAACCCCTCAACTTAACCTTCCGGCACTGGGCAGGCGTCAGCCCCTATACTTCAGCTTGCGCTTTAGCAGAGACCTGTGTTTTTGATAAACAGTCGGCAGAGCCTTTTCACTGCAACCTGACCACCACAGCCAGGCGATCCTTCTCCCGAAGTTACGGATCCATTTTGCCTAGTTCCTTAGCAGAGGTTCTCCCGTTCGCCTTCGTATTCTCTACTCGTCTACCTGTGTCGGTTTGCGGTACGGACGGCATGCTTCTACACCATTACAACTTTTCTCGTCACGTGCCATACGTCACTTCCTGCCCTAGGGGCACGGCTTCACGGGCGCTACCCGCTTGCCACCTCAATCCACTCAGAGGCTGACAAAAACACATGCTCTTGTAATCGCTCCACATACCGGTACGGGAATCTTAACCCGTTATCCATCGCCTACGCTTCTCAGCCTCGGCTTAGGACCGACTAACCCGACGCGGACTGACCTTCCGTCGGAAACCTTAGACGTCCGGCGAATAGGGTTCTCACCTATTTCTCGCTACTCATGCCAGCATTCGCACTCCCATACGCTCCAATGACCCTCGCAAGTCAACTTCACCGCATATGGAACGCTCCCCTACCATAACTTCCGCTCTCGCTTCCGTTATCCCTGTCTTCGGTGGTATGCTTTAGACCCGTTACATTATCCGCGCAAATGCGTTTGACTAGGGAGCTGTTACGCACTCTTTAAAGGATGGCTGCTTCTAAGCCAACCTACTAGCTGTCTCAACACACTCACCTCGTTTTACACTTAGCATACACTCCGGGACCTTAGACGAGGGTCTGGGCTCTTTCCCTCTTGACTGCTTAACTCATCTCAAGCAGTCCAACTGCTGTGATCGGCATACCGGCATTCGGAGTTTGTTTGGGTTCAGTAAGCTTGACGCCCCCTAGCCCATACAGTGCTCTACCTCCGATACCCAACTCACAACGCTAGCCCTAAAGCTATTTCGGGGAGAACAAGCTATCTCCAGGCTCGTTTGGCATTTCACCTCTAACCACAACTCATCCCCCGATTTTGTAACATCGGTGGGTCCGGCCCTCCATTACGTGTTACCGTAACTTCAGCCTGGCCATGGTTAGCTCGCCTGGTTTCGTGTCTAATATGCGCCACTCATCCGCCCTATTCAGACTCGGTTTCCCTACGCCTACGGCTGAATACGCCTTAAGCTCGCCACGCACATTAACTCGCTGGCTCATTCTCCTAAAGGCACGCCGTCAGAACGATCTCTCGCCCCTCCGACCGGTTGTAAGTACACAGTTTCAGATTCTCTTTCACTCCCCTCGCCGGGGTTCTTTTCACCTTTCCCTCACGGTACTAATGCGCTATCGGTCATCTCGTGTATTTAGCCTTGGAGGGTGGACCCCCCTGCTTCACACAATGTTAGCGTGTATCGTGCTACTCAGGATACTCGCCGCTGCGTTCTCTTACGCCTACGGGACTCTCACCCTCTACGGCTGAACTTCCCAGCTCATTCGGCTTCCAGTTTCCGCAGCTTACGCAAGTCCTACAACCCCAAACACCGTAGCATTTGGTTTGGGCTCTTCCGCTTTCGCTCGCCACTACTCGCGGAATCTTCTCCTCTCCTCGTCCTACTTAGATGTTTCAGTTCGGACGGTTCCCCTGCCGATCTCTCGGCATGGCGGCGCTTGAACACCACCGGGTTTCCCCATTCGGACATCTTCGACTTCTACGGTCTTATACACCTTATCGAAGCTTTTCGCAGTATAACACGTCCTTCTTCGGCACGAGATGCCTAGGCATCCACTGTGTACCCTTAGTCGCTTTCCGTACTATCGTACGAAGTCTCCGGCTCTCTTGGCATGCGACTTTTAGGTATTACCTTCGCATTGATTATTCAACTGTTAAGACGCACTCGCCAGATCTAACGGCAAACTCCTCAGGCTTTTACACCCTCCGCTGTTCAACAGACACCGCTGATCAACAACCAAGGAACTAAAAACCGCTGGTGGAGATAAGGGGACTCGAACCCCTGGCCTCGTCAGTGCGATTGACGCGCTCTCCCAACTGAGCTATATCCCCACACATATGGAGACAAGGGGACTCGAACCCCTGACCTCCTCGGTGCAAACGAGGCGCTCTCCCAACTGAGCTACGTCCCCACAAACAACTCACCGTGGGGCAAGCAAGACTTGAACTTGCGACCTCACGCTTATCAGGCGTGCGCTCTAACCAACTGAGCTACTGCCCCAAACCCAATCCAGACCTCTTAACGATTAACACCACAATAACAGGCTAATTCTTCACAAACCTACACCCTAGCTTATCTCACACTCTGTAACTCGCGTGTATCTCTACACGCTCCCTTAGAAAGGAGGTGATCCAGCCGCAGCTTCCGCTACAGCTACCTTGTTACGACTTCGTCCCAGTCATCGACCCTGCCCTAGGCAGTAGCGCCCCCTAAAGGTTCGCTTCCCGACTTCAGGCTCGACCAACTCCCATGACGTGACGGGCGGTGTGTACAAGGCCCGGGAACGTATTCACCGCAACGTGCTGATTCGCGGTTACTAGCAACTCCGACTTCATGCAGGCGAGTTGCAGCCTGCAATCCGAACTGAGACCGGCTTTGGAGGATTGGCTCCGTATCGCTACTTCGCTACCCATTGTACCGACCATTGTAGCGTGTGTGTCGCCCTGGATATTAAGGCCATGCTGATTTGACATCATCCCCACCTTCCTCCCGTTTGTCACGGGCAGTCATGCTAGACACTTGTAACTAGCACCGAGGGTTGCGCTCGTTTGCGGACTTAACCGAACACCTCACGGCACGAGCTGACGACAACCATGCAGCACCTGTCATGGCTCCCCGAAGGGTCCTTCCGCTTTCGCTTCCGTACTACCATCATGTCATTCCCAGGTAAGGTTCTTCGCGTAGCCTCGAATTAAACCACACGCTCCGCTGCTTGTGCGGGCCCCCGTCAATTCCTTTGAGTTTTAGCCTTGCGACCGTACTCCCCAGGCGGTACATTTATCGCGTTTGCTGCGACACTCAACTACCATTGTAGACGAACGCCTAATGTACATCGTTTACGGCGTGGACTACCGGGGTTTCTAATCCCGTTCGCTACCCACGCTTTCGCGCCTCAGCGTCAGTAAAAAGCCAGGAAGCCGCCTTCGCCACCGGTATTCCTCCGGATATCTACGCATTTCACCACTACACCCGGAATTCTACTTCCCTCTATTTCACTCTAGTTGACCAGTTTCACCCAACTTATACAAGTTTAGCCTGTATCTTTCATAGGTAACTTAACCAACCGCCCGCGCGCGCTTTACGCCCAGTAACTCCGGATAACGTTTGTGTCCTACGTTTTACCGCGGCTGCTGGCACGTAGTTAGCCGACACTTATTCCTATGCTACCGTCCTCTCTCGTCACATAGAAAAGGGCTTTACGATCCGAAAACCTTCTTCACCCACGCGGCGTCGCTGCATCAGACTTCCGTCCATTGTGCAATATCCCTTACTGCTGCCTCCCGTAGGAGTCTGGGCCGTGTCTCAGTCCCAGTGTGGGGGGCCACCCTCTCAGATCCCCTAACCGTCATCGCCTTGGTACGCTTTTACCACACCAACTAGCTGATGGTTCGCAACCTCATCCTATAGCGCTTAAACACTTTCCCGCACGGCTCTCTAACTACCGCGCGCACATCCGGTATTAGCCTACGTTTCCATAAGTTATCCCAGTCTATAGGGCAGATCAGTTACGTGTTACTCACCCGTGCGCCACTCTCTATACCCCGAAGGGCATATACCGTTCGACTTGCATGTATTAGGCACGCCGCCAACGTTCATCCTGAGCCAGGATCAAACTCTCCGTATTCACAGGGTTTGATTCGCTCTGAATTAACCTGCTATTCTGATGTTAATCCGCACTCGCCGCATACCTCTTCGCGACAAAAAACGAGAGAACAAGCCCCCCGAATCAATAAAACTAAAATTAGCAGACCTACTTTTATATGTCAAGAGACATTTCAGCGACATTTGATAATGGCGCCGAATTGCTCATGGCTTCGGCGGCTCTTTCTCTAATTAAGCAATCGCGTCAACGAAGCTCGCTGCGCCCTTCCAGCGCCCGCATGAGCGTCACCGAATCAACATACTCCAGGTCGCCGCCGGTGGGCAATCCACGCGCCAGCCTCGTCACCATGATGCCGCTGCCCGCCAATTCGCGCTGCAAATACATCGCGGTGGCATCCCCCTCCATGCCAGGATTGGTAGCGATGATGACTTCGCGCGCAGCGCCATTTTCGACGCGGGCGACCAACTCGCGGATTTTTAGATCATCGGGTCCGATGCCGCTGACGGGGGAAATCGCGCCATGCAGGACGTGATATTGTCCCCGGTAGATGCCGGTGCGCTCCAGCGCCATCAGATCCAGCGGCTCTTCAACGACGGCAATCGTATCGGCGGCGCGTTCGCTGGAAGCGCAAATGCCGCAGGGGTCATCAACCGTGATGTTGAAGCAGACGCTGCAAAAGCGCGTATCGGCTTTCAAGTTGGTTAAGGCGGCCGCCAGGCTCAGCGAGTAATCATCGGGCGCGCGCAGGAGATAAAAGGTGAGGCGAGACGCAGTCTTAGGACCGACGCCCGGCAAGCGGGAAAAAGCCTCCGTCAGCTTGGTCACCGGTTCTGGAATCGCGCTGCTCATGTTCCTGCCCCCAGCATCATTAGGCGCCGCCTGTCTCCTGCGCGGGTCCTCGGGCGAGAGCGCCTAGCCAAGCAAGCCAGCCATGCCGGGGATATCACCCAAGCCGCCGGTGATAGCTTCCATGCGTTCAGCCGCCATCGCTTGGCTCTGTTCAATTGCTTGATTGACAGCGGCGACCAGCAGGTCCTGCAGGTCAGCCAGCCATTCTTCATCGTCCATGTCGATGACATCGGGGTTAATCGCCACCGATTGCACCCGCTGATGCCCCGTGATGAGCACTTTAATCGCGCCGCCGCCGACGCTCACTTCGGTCGTTTCATGTTCTAGGCTTTCTTGCGCCTCGGCCATATCCTGCTGCATCTTTTGCAGCATCGCCATCGGGTTGGCGCCACCGGGCAGCCCGGCTGAACTGCGTCTACTGCCGCGTCGCTTGGCCATCGTTGCTCTCCTGAGATTTGACTAATCCACCATCAGATTATAATGGGCGCGTTCCTTGGCAATCAACAATGACTATTCATTCAGTGACTATTCATCAGTCAGCGCCCTTCACCAGCCATTAGGCTCTACTCATCGACAACCCCGCCCAGCGCCTTGCCCGCCGCGATTAAGGGGTCCTCGACCGGCGGCGCAGCGCTTTCGCTTGCCGCTTCTGGCCTCATCACCGAGTCAACCACGCGAACATTGATCCGCAGCTTGACCTGGTGCAAGTCGTAAATCGCCTGCTCTATGAATTTTGCCCGGTCCGCCGCTGTGATCTTATCGCGGAAGAACTCGGTACTTACGCCGAGTATTAGCCGATTGCCCTCAATCATGCGGACGTGCGCATGCTCCAGCAGCGCCGGCAGATTTCGATTGTAGCGATGCACTTGCGTCAATATCTGCATCCAGTTCTGGGCAATCTTCGCGGCGGAGTATGCGGGCGGCTCACCTGGGGCGCTAGCCGGGGCGCGTTCGAAGTCCTTCAAGCTGGTCTCGGGCGGAGGAGGCGGCGGCTCGGCGGCAGTCGCGGTTGATTGCGCCGCTTCTGCTGTGCTGGTCGGTGGCGCTGCCCCCGCCTCCGCCGGCAGCAAGATTTCAATCAACGCCAGCTCTAGCGAAAGCTGCGGCTGCCAGCCGCCCGTATAATTGTTGACCGCCGCATTGAAGGCGCGGATCGCTTTCAGCAGGCGGGCGCGGCTGAACCGTTGAGCGATGGCTTCGTAAGTGGCTCGCTCTTCCCGCGAGGCTTCGACCAGGTCTGCGCTGGCTGTTTGCGCCAGCATCACATTGCGCAGGAAAGCAACAATCTGCTGACCGAACTGCCGCGGATCGCTGCCGCCGTCAATCGCAAGATTTATCAGATGGATCCCGCGCGCGACATCTTCGTCGGCAAGCGCCTCGACCAATTCACCCACTTGCAGCGCATGGGCGGCGCCTAAGAGCTTTTGCGTCAATTGCAGGCTAATGGTTTCGTCGGGGTCAACCACAATCTGATCAAGCAGGCTGATGCAATCGCGGACGCTGCCCGTGCCCTGCCGCGCAATGAGCTCCAGCGCCGCCGGCTCGATTGTCAGTGATTCTTGCTCGGTGATGAAAGACAGCCGCTGGACCAGCTCGTTCAGCGATACGCGGCGGAACTCAAATTGCAGGCAGCGGCTCTTGATGGTGGCTGGCACTTTATCGATCTCAGTCGTCGCCAAGACGAATATCGCGTGCCCCGGCGGCTCTTCCAAAGTCTTCAACAGCGCGTCGAAGGCGTTGCCGCTGAAGCGATGCACCTCGTCAATGATGTAGACTTTGTAGCTGCCCTCGCCCGGCGCGAATGCGATTTTGTCGCGCAGTTCGCGCACATCGTCAACGCCAGTATGCGATGCGGCGTCAATCTCGATCAGATCCAGGAAGCGCCCTTCGTTTATCGCCAGGCAGTTGGGGCAAGCGTTGCAAGGGCGCCGGGCGATATCCGCGCCGGTACAATTGACCGCTTTCGCCAGCAGGCGCGCGCTGGTCGTCTTGCCGGTGCCACGGGGACCGCTGAAGAGATAGGCATGGCGAATACGCCCGCGAATCAAAGAATTCCGCAGCGTGCGTATGATATGATCTTGGCCCACGACATCATCAAAAGAGAGGGGCCGCCACTTGAGGTAGAGCGCTTGCTCGGGCATTCGCGCGCCTCCCGCATCAATTTGACGAGTCTAGCAAATGCGGCGGCGGCGGACAAGACGAGGCTGCGGGGGAGTGCTGAATTATTGATATAAGGCTTGCTTGTGCTGAGTTGTAGGGGCGATCCTTGGATCGCCCAAAACCCGCTTCTGCAACTGTGGGCGACACAAGTGTCGCCCCTACATCTAGGTTATCCAAATACAGAATTTCGATCTGCATATCTCATAATTCACCACTCCCGCTGCGGGCTGCAGGGCAATCGCCGCAAGCCTGATGATGTAAGAGCGGCGCGGGCTAACGCTTCTATAAAATAAGCAGAAGCAATTGGAGGCCGCTCATGGAGATGACGAGAGACAGTTTTGTTCCGGTCGCGCGCTTCGAGGATTTGGAAGGAAAGGGCTGCCTTACCGTTCATCCCAATGGCAAGACGCTGGCGCTTTTCCTCTATGGCGACAAAGTTTACGCCCTCGATAATCGCTGCCCGCACATGGGTTTTCCCTTGGACAAAGGCTCGGTCGAAGATGGCATATTGAGCTGCCACTGGCATCACGCCCGCTTTGACCTGGCAAGCGGCGGCGCCTTTGACCTCTGGGCGGACGATATCGACAGCTTCCCGGTCGAGCTGCGCGATGGCGAGATTTTTGTTGATCTGCGGGCGAATGGCAACACAATCGAGCAGCAGCGCAATCGCCTGCGCGATGGCTTACAGCACAACCTGAGCTTGGTGGTGGCAAAGGCGGTGATTAACTTGCTGGGGCACCAAGTGCCACCGGCCGAGCCTTTCCGCATCGGGCTGGAATTTGGCACGCTCTATCGCGGCTTGGGTTGGGGGCGCGGCTTGACCACGCTTGGCTGCGCGATCAATCTGGTACCTTATCTGGCGGAACAAGATCGACCGCTGGCCCTGTTCCATGGGCTGGCTGATGTGGCCGGGGATACGGCTGGCATGTCGCCGCGCTTCAACCCGCGGCCCCTGCCCAATGCCGAAACCGATATCCCAACCCTAAAAGCCTGGTTCCGTCAATTCGTCGACGTGCGCGACGCTCAGGCGGGCGAGCGAGCCATCGTCTCGGCGCTGCGGGCGGGCGCAAACGATGAGCAGATCGCCGACATGCTCTTCACCGCGGCGACCGACCACCGCTATCTCGATGCCGGGCATACGTTGGATTTCATCAATAAAGCGCTTACGTCGGTCGATTTAGCCGGCTGGGAACATGCCGAGCTGGCATTCACCAGTGTCGTGCCCAACCTGACCGACGCGCGCCGCATGGAGGAATCGAACGCTTGGCGCAAGCCGATTGACTTGATCCCGCTGCTGGAAGCGGCTTTCGAAAAACTGCCGGCCGCGCTGGAGGCTGGCGCGGGGCGCGAAGCCAGTTACGATATCGAGGCGCTGCTGCCAATCCTGCTCGGCGATGAGCCGGGGGCAATCATCGATCAACTGCTCAGTTGCCTGCGCGCTGGCATAGCGCCGGTGGAATTGGCTGGCCTGGTGGCTTATGCCGCTGCCCGCCGCATCGCCCACTTCCACACCAGCAACGAATTCGGTGATTGGGATACAGCGCTGCACACGTTCACCTTTGCCAATGCGGTGCATCAGGGCTTGGGGCGCGTCCACTCCATCGGCTTGACGCGCGGCATATTCGACGCGGCGATGAGCATCTATCTCGATCGATTCTTGAATCTGCCATCGGTGCGTCTGCCGGCGCCCGCCCCCATCGCCAAGCCCGACCGCTTGCTTGATGATTTTGAAGCGCTGCTCAATTTGCAGCAGCAGGTGAATCAGGCGGGGGCGCTAGCGGCGCAATATCTGGTCAGCGGCGGCTGCCCGCAAAAGCTGATGGCGAAGATGGGACATTTGCTGCTGCGCGAAGACCGTGATTTCCACACCATTCAATGCGTAGAAGCGGCTTTCAACCAGTACCGCATCATCAGCCAAGAATGGGAAGCGCGCGCCAATCACGTGCTGATCGCGGCGGCGCGCTACTTGGCGGCGCATTCGCCGACTATGCGCTCCCAACTGCAGACCTATAGCATCGCGCGGCGGCTCTCGCATGGGGAGACTCTTTTCGAAGAATGAGATAGATGGGTCCGCTCGGCTCGCCCCTATCGATTGTAAATGATGTAGGTATCGCGCAGCTCTTCTCGCAATTCTAGGTAGCTGCGGTAGCGGCGGGCGGCGATGATGCCATCTTTGACCGCGGCTTGCACCGCGCAGTTCGGCTCGTCCACATGGCTGCAATTGCTGAACTTGCAATCCAAGACCTGGCTGGCGATATCGATGTAATAAGCGTCCAGCTCGTCCGGTTCGATATCCCAGACGCTAATCGAACGGATGCCGGGCGTATCGGCGATGTAGCCGCCACTTTCGAGGCGCACCAGTGCGCTATCGCGGGTGGTATGCACCCCTTCTTTTGAATAACTGCCGACCGCCTTGACCTGTCGCCCCAAGCCCGGCTGAATTCGATTGAGCAGGCTGGTCTTGCCGACGCCGGAGGGACCCGTGAAAACCGAGAGCCCCCCTTTGATAGTGGCATTCAGCTCGGCGACGCCATCCCCCCGCAAGGCGCTGGTGCGGATGACGCGATAACCGATGCGCTCGTAGCCGGCAATGGCGGCGTCCACATCAGCCTGATAATCCAGGTCGATCTTGTTGAGGATAATCAGCAGCTCGGCAATGCCAGACTTTTCACCGGCGACTAGCAGGCGGTCGAGGATATCCAAGTCCGGTCCTGGTTGGGCGGCGGCGAAGACAAAAAGCGCGCGATCGGCATTGGCGATGACCACCTGTTCGCGCTCGGCTTGCCCGACGCCCCGTTTGCCGGTCGTGCGTTGCGCGCGGGAGAGCACGCTCTGGCGCGGCGCCAGCGCTTCAATGACGCCCATCAGCACATCGGCGCCATCTTCTCGGCGGGCGCTGAATGCGGCGCGGTCGCCAATAGCTGCGATATCCGAGCTTTTTGCCTCCTCCTTCAGCCGGCCGCGCAGCTCACACATATAGACGCTGCCATCGGCCGTCTCAACCCAGTAGAAGCCGCTCTGCTCTTTGACGATTAAACCTGTCTGCCTGTCTATAGCTGCCTCCATCGTTCGCTTCTGCCTGGGGTATCCCCGGCGCTTGCGCTAATTATAGCTTGTCTTCGCGGCTAAGCTACGTCGCGGGCGAGCGTGGGGAGTGTCTAATTACTGATACAAGGCTTGCTTGTGCTGAGTTGTAAGGCTTGTCCGGTACTTTAGGATTCGCGATCGCCCTTTGGTTTACCCCCCTCGGTCCCCCCATTGAAATGGGGGGATGACCACTGATTTGTCGTGATTATCGCTAATGTGAACTTGGATTCAAGCAGAATTGGCATAGTTTATAGAGTTTGCAATATCCTAGCTCCCCTTCCCTAGCTTGCTGGGGCAAGGGGCTGCGCCGCGTGGGGTCGCGTAGGGCGCGTAGACACAGCCCGCCGACACTGACCCGCCGACACTGGCGGTCGGGGATGGGGTAGAAATGCGCATTAAAAACTCAGTAGCGGACAAGCCTTGTAGGGGCGATCCTTGGATCGCCCAAAATCTGCTTCTGCAACTGTGGGCGACACAAGTGTCGCCCCTACATCTAGGTTATCCATATACAGAATTTCGGTCTGCATATCCTCGAAATTCACCACTCCCCATTAATCTCGGTGCGGGCGGTCAGTGTCGGCGGTCAGTGTCTACGCGACCTACGCGACCCTCTGTGTCTCTGTGGCGAAAAACAGATTTGAGGCGATTGCCCTACAATAGCCAAGCATCAGGAAGTTTAGTACACTAGACAAGCGACTGATCAAAACCCAATCAAAGGGACTAATGTGCCAGAAACCACTGCAAGAAACCAAGCGGAAGAACCGAAACGAGCTGCTGGCAACTCAGGCGTCGGCTTGAATTATCTGGTGGTCGCCGTCGCCTGCTGCTTCATCGGCATACTGATTGGCAAAGCGGCTTTTGAAACGCCGGCGGATCAAGCGGTGACGGTTGACGAGGCGCAGCTGCGCGCGATCATTGAGAGCGTGCTGGGCGAGCGTGACAATGAGGCTGCGTCATCCCAGGCGCAGGACCGCTTCGCCCTGGTGGACGATGACCCATATCTAGGGGACGAAGACGCCCCCATCGTGATTGTCGAATTCAGCGACTTCTTCTGCAGCTACTGCAAGCGTCACTTTGACCAAACCTTCGCGCCCCTGTTGGAGAATTACGGCGAGCACATCCGCTATGTCTACCGTGATTTCGCCCGCTTGACAGCCGAGTCGACGCCGGCCGCCGCCGCCGCCCAATGCGCCTTTGCCCAAGGCAAGTTCTGGGAATTCCGCGCCGCTTTCTTTGAGCACCAGAGCGAGCTGGGCTACGATTTTTACCTCCAGACAGCCACCGAATACGAACTCGATATCGAGGCATACACCGCCTGCCTTGATGAGGGCCGCTACCTCGACGAGGTCGAGATTGATGGTTTCGACGGGCAGATTGCCGGCGTTCGCGGTACGCCCGGCTTCTTCATCAATGGGCAGATGCTCAGCGGCGCGCAGCCCTACAGCATTTTTGAGCGCCTGATCCAGCGCGAGCTAAGCCTAGCCGGCATCGATTCCAGTTCCGGCTAGGCTTTGCCTGGCAGACCAAACCCGAGCCCCGCGTAGCGGCGGGATTCTGTTGGCATGCCCGTTTCTAAACTGAGCATACGATACGAGCAGCCTCACAAACAATGGCAAGCCCGAGAAAAAAGCGCAAGCGGGACCGCCCAAGCCGAAATTCGCTCATCGGCGCCAGGACCACGCTCGATATCATTGACATGGCGCAGGGCGGCAGCGGCTTGGGCATCTATCGCGGCAAGCCTGTCTTTGTGCCTTATACCTTGCCAGGCGAGTCCATCACCGCCGAGATCCACAGCCAACGGGGACCGGTATTATTCGGGCGCGGCAAGCGGCTCATCGCAGCATCGCGAGACCGCGCCGAACCACGCTGCCCGCACTTCGGGCAAGGGCGCTGCTGGGGCTGTCAATGGCAGCACATCGATTACGCGGCCCAACTGCTGCTGAAGCAAGATGTACTGGCGGATCAGCTTTCGCGCCTTGGCAAGCTGCCCGACAAACTAATCGAGACTGCTTTGCAGCCCATAATAGCGGCGCCGGCGCAGTGGGCTTACCTGCACAGCCTCGACCTGCAGCGGGCGCGGGCGGGCGGCTGGGGCTTCAAGCGGCAAGAACGCGGCATCGAAGCCATCGCCGAATGCCACCTGGCGCATCCGGCTTTGATCGACCTGCTACTGGAGCTGGACCTCGATTATGAAAACGCTCAGCGCCTGACGCTGCGGCGCGGCTCGGATGGGCGCATGATGCTGATCTTCGCCATCGATGCCGAGGAGGCGCCGGCGCTACGCACCGACCTGCCCCTGAGCGTCAACTTGATTCTGCCCGACCGTGAGCCAATCAACCTCGTCGGCGATGCCCACAGCCTGATTGAGATTGCGGGGCAAGGCTTCCGCGTGACAGCCGGGTCTTATATGCGAGCCAATATCGGCGCGTTGGCCGGGCTCGTCAGCGCGGTGCTGAAGGCGGCCAACTTGCAGGGGGGCGAGCGCGCGCTCGATCTATACGCGGGCGTCGGCATCTTCAGCCGTTTCATTGCGCCCACAGCGGAATTGGTCACCTTAGTCGAGAGTTATCCGCCGGCTGTTACCGATGCCGATGCCAATCTGGTCGATTACGAGAATGTCGATGTCGTTGAAGGCTCAGTCGAGGCGGTGCTGGCAGACATGGTGGCGGCCGAGGCGCACTATGACATCGCCCTGGTTGACCCGCCGAGTAGGGGGCTAAGCGAAGAAACCATTCACTCGCTGGACCGCCTGGATATCGGGCGCATCGTTTACCTTAGCGGAAACCCAGCAGCGCTGGCGCGGGATAGCAAGCGGCTCATTGATTGTGGCTATCGGCTGGCGGCGATCCAGCCGCTCGACATGGCGCCACAGACCTATTACATCGATGCCCTTGCCTGCTTTGAGCGTTCGGGCTAGCCAAGCGCTCAAGCATTAAGCTGAAACCGGGCAATGCGGTCCAAACCGGCGTAATCCGGCAGAATGTCGCAGCGCGCGCTCAAATGGTCTTGAACCAAATCGATGACCGCTTGCCCCTGGCTGGCGCCTATTTCCAGCAGCACATAGGCACCAGCCTGGCAGAATGCCGGCAGCTGCGCCAGCAAGCGGCGGATAGAAAGCAATCCGTCAGCGCCGCCATCAAGCGCCAACCTTGGCTCAAAGCGGCTCACCGCAAGCGATGCCAATTGGCTCGTCTTGATATAGGGCAAGTTCGCCATCAGCAAATCGACCTTTATGCCACGCTCGATCAAAGGCTCAGCCAAATCACCAGCCAGAAAATGGACATCAACCGCGAGCCGCTCTGCGTTGCGGCGCGCCACTTGCAAAGCCGCCGCGCTAATCTCAGTGGCGTAGACGGTTGCCGCCGCTCGATGCCGCGCGAAGGTCACCGCCAGCGCGCCGCTGCCCGTTCCGATATCAGCGACCGTCAGGCGGGGACCATCTTCAGCCAGGCGCAATGCCTCTTCCAGCAGCAATTCGGTCTCGGGCCGCGGGATGAGCACAGCAGGGCTGACTAACAGGTCGATATCGTAAAAGCCTTTGAGGCCGATGATGGTGGCGATGGGCTCGCCAGCGGCGCGGCGCGCGACAGCAGCCTGGAACGCTTCATAGCGAGCATCGGCAAGCGAAGCCTCGCCATGGGCGAAGAGGAACGCGCGGTCGACGCCCAAAGCCTCAGCCAGCAGCGCCTGGGCGTCGAGGTCGGCGCTGCCCGAGCTGGCTAGAGCCAGGCGCGCCGCCCGCAAAGCCGCCCGTATCGTCACGCTTGATTTCGATTTCACCCGAGCCCTGCCTTCAGCGAGCGTCAATTGAGGGCGCCCGCCACCAGCTGTTCCGCCTGCTCTTGAGTGGCTAGCTGATCGATAAAGGCGTCTAGCTCGCCATCTATAACAGCCGGCAGGTTGTAGCTGCTGTAATTGATGCGATGGTCGGTTACGCGCCCCTGCGGATAATTGTAGGTGCGGATTTTCTCGCTGCGGTCGCCACTGCCGACTTGCCCGCGGCGCTCGGCTTCCCGCTCGGCGCGCTGTCGCTCGACCTCTGCTTCGTAAAGACGGGCGATCAAAACCTGTTTGGCGCGCAGCTTGTTCTGCAGCTGGCTGCGTTCGTCCTGCATTTCCACGACCGTGCCAGTTGGTTTGTGAATGAGGCGAACGGCGGAATCGGTGGTGTTGACCGACTGCCCGCCAGCCCCGCGCGCGCGGAAGACCTGCGTCTCGACTTCGCTCATATCCAGCTCCACATCCACCTCATCCATTTCGGCGAGGACGGCAACAGTGGCGGTGCTGGTATGGATGCGGCCCTGGCTCTCGGTTGCGGGGACGCGCTGCACCCGGTGTACGCCGCTTTCGTATTTGAGGCGGCTGAAGGCGCCCATGCCCTTAATCTCGAAGGTGATGTTCTTGAAGACGCCGTTGCCCTGCTCGTTGACATCCAGCAGGGCAACCTTCCATTTGTTCGATTCGGCATAGCGCATGTAGAGGCGCATCAGATCGCCGGCGAAGATGCCCGCTTCGTCCCCCCCGGCGCCAGCGCGGATCTCGACGATGACATTTTTGCTGTCGCGCGGGTCCTTCGGCAGCAGCATCAGCCGCAGCTTAGCCAGCAAATCGGCATTGCTAGCCGCCAGCTCGGCGGCTTCCTCCGCCGCCAGCTCGCGCATCTCAGCCTCATCGGCGGCTGCCAGCAATTCGCGGGCGTCCTCAAGCTCGGCTTCCTGCCGCTGATACTGGCGATAGGCATCGACGATGTCATGCAGGCTCGCCCGCTCTTTTGCCAGCTCGGCGACTTTCTCATAATCGGTGGCGATCGCCGGGTCGCCCAGAAGCGCTTCCAACTCGAAGAAGCGGCGCTCGACTTCGGCTAATTTTCCCAGCATGTAAGCAGCTCGATTCGATATCTTGGCGCTTTAGGCAAAACAGAAGCGGTCGGCCGCGATAGGGTCTGAGCGCGACAGTTGACAGCCTAACTGTGCAAGCGCGGACGGGCTTGTTAGAATTCGTCTAGTCGCAGTGGGCAGCGGCGCAACGGTTTCCAGTACCTAGCCCACATTATACAGGCGGAAGCCACGATGCACAGATAAACCTGCCGCGCGAAAAAGCGGGCGCCAGCGGGGGCAAGAGAGCAAAATGGCAAAAACGATAGGCAAGCGAAATCCGGGCATCCCGCTTGATATGGGCTGGGTGCGCGCCACCAGGGTCAACTTGAGCGCGACGCAGCGGCGTGCGGCTAGCATGACGACGCGGCGCAGCGTAAAGCGTGAATGGCAGGCGGCTTGGCTGCTGCGGGCGATTACCATGATCGACCTGACCACGCTCGCCGGCGATGACACGCCGGGCAAGGTAACGCGGCTCTGCGCCAAAGCGCGGCAGCCACTGCGCCAGGATATGATTGAGGCGCTGGATATCGAATCGCTGCCGCTGAAGGTGGGCGCCGTCTGCGTTTATCACCAGCGGGTCAAAGATGCCCTAAGGGCGCTGCGCGGCAGTGGCATCCCGGTCGCGGCGGTCTCGACTGGCTTCCCCGCTGGGCTCAGCCCTTTCCCGCAGCGCATTGAAGAAATCCAGCAATCGGTCGAAGCGGGCGCTGATGAGATTGACATCGTCATCTCGCGCGAGCATGTGCTGCGGGGGGATTGGCCGGCGCTTTATGACGAAGTTTGCGAGATGCGGCGGGCTTGTGGCGCCGCCCATATGAAGACAATCCTGGCCACCGGCGAGTTGGGCCCACTATGGCAGGTGGCGCAGGCGAGTAAAGTCTGCCTGATGGCTGGCGCCGATTTCATCAAGACCAGCACGGGCAAAGAAGCGGTCAACGCTACCCTTGAAGTTGGGCTGACGATGACGCGGGAGATCCGCGCTTACCAGGCGATGACTGGCTACCAGGTCGGCTTTAAGCCAGCTGGCGGCATCCGCAGCGCCAAAGACGCCCTCAACTGGCTGATACTCATCAAAGAAGAGCTGGGCGATGATTGGCTGGATAATAGGCTTTTCCGCTTCGGCGCCTCGGGCTTGCTCACCGACATTGAACGGCAGCTTTCACATCACATCAGCGGCCGATACGCCGCGCGCCACCACATGCCAATCGCCTGAGACGACGCTACACTTTGTATGCCAAGCGTCTGGGCGGCCGGCAATTCTCAGTTGCTGGCTGGAAAGGGAAAGCCCTATGATTTTGCGAAATCGGCGGATTGCGGTATTATTACGATATTGAAACTGATGGTTGAAAGGGGCATTTTGGGCAACTGGCGGTGTATCAATTCGATCGAAGCAGTCATATTGACAACTATAGAAAAGTCTGGAAGGCAAAGATGAAACACAGAAGAATTGCAACCTTCGTCGCAGTCTGTAGTCTGATTCTGTTCCTCGCAGCGGGCGCAGCGAGCGCGCAGATGATGGACAAGATGGAGATGATGGACGATAAGATGTCGACCTGTATGATGTTGCACAGCAGCATCATGGTCAGCAGCGATACGCCGGGCGTCCAGTGTCAGCAGGTGGGCGAAGGCTCGATCGGCAATGAGGCGGTGATGAATGCGATGCCCCTAAACGCCGTTGATGTTTGGGGTCCTAGCAATGTTATCGCTGATGTCTGCTTTGAAGGCGCTGGCTCGATTACATTCCTCGATGCCATGTATGCCCCGCGCAAGCAGATGGATGTCGAATATGGCATGAAAGACGGCATGACCTGTACCACCATTATGGGGCCGGGCACCGTCGTCTTGCTGCCAAGCATGATGATGGACGACATGATGATGGACGACATGATGATGGATGACATGGATTCCATGGACGATATGATGATGGATGACATGATGATGGATGACATGGATTCTATGGACGATATGATGATGGATGACATGGATTCCATGGACGATATGATGATGGACGACATGGATTCCATGGACGACATGATGATGGATGACATGAAGATGGATTACGCCATGATGAAAGACGCCATGGATTCCATGATTCCGCTGGAAGACTGTGAAGTCACCGCGCGCTACAACCTCAATTTCCGCGATGAACCGGGCGGCAGCATAATTAGCATCGTCGCGGGCGGAACCACCAAGGCGGCGCATGCTCGTACGCCGAATTGGTTCAAGGTCGAGCATGACGATACAGAAGGCTGGATAAGCGCGCATTACATCAACGGCGACGGCGACTGCGGTTAGCGGATTCGCCAGCTCGTTCGGGGGCATCAGCCGGTGCCCCCTTCCCCAATATTGACGCCGTGACAATTGTGCCCGGTGCCCCCTCGTTTGGCTTTTCCGCAGCTTGCCTTGCAAGAACACTATACGCTTCTGCTATTGCTCGCCCTGCCAAAGCCTAAGGTCCTATGCTGACTTTACGGGATGCCCTTCAATTATCGATACTCAAGGATGCGAAAGTGGTCGCTGGCGCCGGCGGGCTGAATCGAGCCATCCGCTGGGTGCACAATGTCAGCGGTCCCAACGTGGCGGATTGGCTGCACGGCGGCGAGCTTGTGCTCACAACCGGTTACCACCTGCCGGAATCGGCCGCGGGGCAAGGCGATTATCTGCGTCAATTGGCGGCGAAGGGCATCAGCGCGCTCGTCATCACGACTGGCATGCTAGTCGACGAAATCCCCGAGCATTTGCGCCTCATCGCCGATGAGCACAGCCTGCCCCTCATCGAATTGCCTTATCAGACCCGATTCGTCGACATCGCCAAAGTCATCAACGAGCGCATCGCTGAAGAGAGCCTCGACACAATCAGCCGGGCGCTTTCCATCCAGCAGCGGCTTACGCGCTTGGTGCTGGAAGGCGGCGGCTTCGTGGAGCTGGCAGAGATGCTGGCTGACCAAGTCGGGCATTCAATCAGCATCGAGAACGAACGTTTTGAAGCGATCGCCAACAAGAATATCGCCGAAGTCGATGCTGCCCGGCGCTACACCATAGCGCAGGGCCGCACCAACCCGCAGTTAATCGAAGCGCTGGAGGTGGAATACCTGCCCAAGATTCGCGCCAGCCTGCGGCCCGTGCAATTGCCGGTGATGCCCGAGCTGGGCTTGGCGATGGAGCGGCTGCTGGCGCCTATCGTTGTGCACGGGGACATCTACGGCTACTTTTGGATCATCGCCGATGTGCACGCGCTCACACCAATTGACATCATGGCGATTGAAATCGGCGCCACGGTGGCGGCGCTGCTGATGCTGTATCAGGAATCGCTGCAGACGGCGGAAGCCTCGCTCAAAGGCAACTTGATGGCGCGGCTGATTGAAGGCGAGGGCCGACCACAGACCATCCTCAGCGACCAGTCGCTGCGCTACGGCGTCGATTTGCGCCTGCCTTATCGCATGCTCTTGGTGAGCATCCGAAACAATCAGCCGCCGACATCGACACGCGCCTACCGCGCCATCAATCAGGTTTTGGCACGGCTCGACGCGGAGGCAGTCGCGGCGCAATTCGCCGGGCAAGTGCTTATCTTGGCGCAGGACCAGCAAGACCTCCAGGCGCTGGCGCTGGCTCTGCTAGAACGGCTGGAGAGCGGCGCCGCCATCGGCATCAGCCGCGCGCTGACCGGCGCGGGCATGGTTCAGGCGGCTCATCAGCAGTGCAACGATGTGCTGGATATTGCCCAGCGACTTTACCCCGATCAATACGTGCATCAATTCGATGATTTGGGCTATATCCACACGCTCTACCATGCGGGACCAGCGAGCCTGGCGCAGAATCCGCAGGTGCCAGTTTTGCGCCAGCTTCTCGCTGAACGGCAGGCTGATTTGTTTAACACGCTGGAAGCTTATCTGGATGCCGGCGGCAACAGCATGCAAACAGCCGAAGCGCTGCAGATCCACCGCAGCACGCTCAACTACCGGCTGGCGCGGATCAAGAAAATCTGCGCTATCGATTTGTCTTCGGCAAGCACAAGGCTGAACCTGCAAATAGCCTTAAAATTGATGCGCCTATTCGACGATCTTGAGGACGCTTAGTCGCTGGACTTGGCGACGGCAATCGCTATCGCCAGCGTATCGCTGTGGCTCAAGCTGATATCCCAATCAGTCAATCCCATTTCTTCCGCCAGTGTCTTCGCTCTTCCATGCAGGGTGAGCTGGGGTCTTGGATCGACTGCGGTGCGGATCTCAACATCGACCCAGCGGATGTCGCCGATGCCCGTGCCCAAAGCCTTGGCGACCGCCTCTTTAGCGGCAAAGCGCGCCGCTAAGCGGTAGGGCTTATCCGCGCAGTCTCGACGCTCTCCCGCAGTAAAAAAGCGATTGAGGAAACGCTCGCCGCTGCGCTCAATGCCAGCGGCGATTCGTTCACATTCGATCATGTCCACGCCGCAACGTAACATGGGGCACTCTCGCAGATCTCATTTCTTGGGGCTTTGCCAGCCCCCTGGAGCCGGGCACCACAAAGATGGTACAGTTTCAGCCGCGCCTGTACAATGGTCTGAGATAAGAGCGCGAAGAGGACCGCACATGGCAAGTCTGCGTTTTCGCTTGCGGCAGCAATACTGGCGCTGGGCGGCGTCGGGCAAAATTAGCAGCTATCTGCGCGGCGCTTCATCGCCTAAGCTGCAAATCGGCGCTGGCTACAATTTGCTGGGCGGCTGGCTGAATACCACGCTCTACCCGTTTGCGCCGGGGGCAGTGTACCTGGACGCGAGCCAGCCATTCCCGCTGCCGGCGGGCTGCTTCGACTATGTTTTCAGCGAGCATGTTATCGAGCATCTCGAGTTTGACGAAGCATCGATCATGCTCAGCGAAAGCGCGCGCATCCTGAAAAGCGGCGGCTGTTTGCGCTTGGCGACGCCCGATTTGGCGCAGATCATCGCCATTTACGCGCAGCCAAAATCCCCGGCTCAAGCGGAATACATCCGCTGGATCATGGACAATTTTCGTCCCGCCGTCGGCGAATACAATCCAGCGCATGTTATCAATCAATCCTTTCATGGCTGGCGGCACAAGTTCATTTATGATGAGCCCACCCTGGTCAAGGCGCTGGAGCGGGCTGGCTTCACAGCGGTGACGCGGGTTTCGCCGGGCGAAAGCGGCGATGAGAACCTGCGCGGCATCGAGCAGCATGGCGAATACGTCGGCAGCGACGCGGCAATGCGCTACGAGACGATGGTCTTTGAGGCAGTGAAAGCCTGAGCGTTTCTCCCGCCAAGCACGACGCCCCTACATCTAAGTTAGCCATATACAGAATATCGGCTGGCATATCGCCGAAATTCACCACTGCCCCAGGCGAAATTAGCTGTGCAATTATTGATGATTGTCCGCTAAGATAGTAACTTTGATGCAGACGATCGAGTGATAGTGGTGGTTGACGATTATGCCCGTATATACCTATCGCCGTGAGGACGGCACAACCTTCGACATTCGGCAGCGATTTCGCGATAATCCCCTGGTGGCTTGCCCCACGACTGGCCAAGCGGTCAGCCGCGTCATTCAGCCGGCCGGCATCATCTTCAAGGGCAGCGGCTTCTACGTCAACGACAACAATAAGGCGAAAAACCCCGCCAAGCCAGCAGGCGAAAATGGCAAGGACAAAACAGCCAAGAGCGGCGAAAAGCAGGCCAGCAAGGCTGAGAGCAACACTGATAGCAAGACTAAGACTGATAGCAAAGCCCCCAAGAAAGAAAAAGCGCCCGCCTCCAAATGAGCGCCAGCTGATAGCGTGGGCAATTCGCCAAATCGGAGTATTGTGATGAGACTGTATTTCCTTCGACATGGCATCGCGGAAGACCTGGCGCCGAGCGACTTCGAGCGCGAGTTAACAGAGCGGGGCCGCCGCCGCGTTGCTGCCTCAGCAGAAGTGATGCGCCGCCTGGAGCTGGCGCCAAGCCAGATATTCAGCAGCCCGCGATTGCGCGCCCGCCAAACAGCGGACATTGTCGCCCAGGCGCTGGGGCAAACCGTGACGCTGGCTGAGTCGGTGAATTTTGGTTTTAGCCTCGCCGACCTGCGTCGCCTGACCAAGAACTTGCCCGCCGACGCCGAGGTCATGTTCGTTGGGCATAATCCGGATATGAGCCTGCTGTTGAGCGAGATCGCGGGCTTGGACGCCTCGATGAAGAGAGGCGGTCTGGCGCGGGTTGATGTGATCGGCAACGCGGTGGCTGAAGGCGAATTGGTCTGGCTGATCGCGCCGAAAGTCTTTGACGCCCTGCATAGCAAGACCCTGGCGGCTGAGGCTGGCACACTGGCGACGCCCGCGCAAAAATTGCCCACCAGCTCGCAGCCGCTGCAAGACCTCATTAAGCATCGCTGGAGCCCCTTGGGCTTTGACCGCGACCGAGACATCGATCGGGAGTCGCTTTTGAGCATTCTGGAAGCGGCGCGCTGGGCGGCTTCTTCCTTCAACCTGCAGCCCTGGCGTTTCATCGTCGCGCCAAGGCAGAACGCCCTTGAGTTTCAAAAGATAGTATCCGTCCTGCGGGAAGGCAACCAGAGTTGGGCGCAGCATGCCGCCGTCTTGATGATCGCGGTCACGCAGCAATTGCGCGAACCCGACAAGCCCAATCGACACGCCGTTCACGACCTCGGGCTGGCTATCAGCCAGATGGCGCTGCAAGCGCTAGACCGGGGCTTGTATGTGCATCAGATGGGCGGCTTTTTCCCCGATAAAGCGCGCGAAATTTATCAGATTCCCGCCGCTTTCGAAGCCTATACCGCCATCGCCATCGGGTATCGGTCAGCCGACTTGACTCATCTGAGCGAAGCCCAGCGCCAGCGCGAGGCAGCGCCGAGGCAGCGGCTGGCATTAGCCGATATCGCCTTCAATGGCAATTGGGGGCAGGCGGCCGACTTCCTCGACCAAGGCAAAACCTAGATGGCGCGCTTTCTTATCACCGGCGGCGCTGGCTTTCTCGGCATCAATCTCTGCCGTTATCTGCTTGCCCGCGGGCAGGAGGTTGTCTCGCTTGATATCGCGGATTTCAATTATCCCGAGCGCGACCAGATAAGCGAGATCCGCGGCGATGTCCGCGAGCGCGCCACTGTCGAGGGCGCTATGGACCAGGTCGATATTGTGGTGCACTGCGCCGCCGCCTTGCCCCTGTATACGCCGGCTGAGATACGGACGACGGATATCGATGGCACGCGCAATGTGCTTGCGGCCGCCCGCCAGCAAGGGCTCAAGCGCCTGGTTCATATTTCATCGACCGCCGTCTATGGCATCCCCGCTCATCATCCCCTGCGGGAAGATGACCAGCGAATCGGCGTGGGACCCTATGGCGAAGCCAAACTGGCGGCGGAAGACCTCTGTTTCGAGCAGCGCGAACAGGGCATGATCATCCCAGTAATAAGACCTAAGTCTTTTATCGGTCCAGAGCGGCTGGGCGTCTTCGCCCTGCTCTATGATTGGGCCAGCGATGGGCGCGGCTTCCCGCTGCTGGGCGATGGCGGCAACCGCTATCAGCTGCTTGATGTGGAAGATCTCTGCGACGCCATTTATCTTTGCTGCCGCCTCGCCGACGATGCGGTCAATGACACCTTTAATATCGGCGCCGCCGAATTCACTACCATGGCTGAAGAGTACCAAGCGGTGCTTGATTATGCCGGGCATGGCAAAAAGGTGACGCCCTTGCCGGCCGAGCCGGCGATCTGGCTGCTGCGCGTTTTGGAAGCGCTGAATCTCTCGCCCTTGTACAAGTGGGTCTACGAGACGGCCGCCAATGATTCTTATGTATCGATCGAACGGGCGCAGGCAAAGCTCGGCTTCCAACCCAGATTCTCGAACAAGGACGCCCTGCTGCGCAATTATCAGTGGTATCTCGATAATAGACAGGCATTTCGGAATACGTCGGGCTTGTCGCATCGTGCGCCTTGGCGCCAGGGCATACTGCGGCTGGCGAAGCACTTCTTCTAGCCAGCGGGTTCAGCGCCGTTGATTAAGACGACAGCGCGACAGTTGACTGATCATGGATGACTTGAAAACGGGCGGCATAGCCGTCATCGATTTTGGCTCACAGTATACCCAGTTGATCACGAGGCGCATCCGCGAGCTCGGTGTCTATGCCGAAGTTTACGCGTATGATGACGAGCCACCGCATATAAACCGCCATCAGCCGGCCGGCTATCTGCTCTCTGGGGGACCTAGCAGCGTCTACGAAAAGGGCGCGCCCGCGCTGCCCCCCTTTCTGCTAGAAAGCAGCCGCCCCATCCTCGGCATCTGCTATGGCATGCAGCTCTTGACAGCGGCGCTTGGCGGAGAGGTGGCGCCGGCGCAAGAAAGAGAATATGGGCCGGCGAGCATTTCGCGTGGGGCGCAGAGCGCGCTCTTCGCTGGCTTAAGCGCCGAGCTTCAAGTATGGATGTCGCATGGCGATCGGATCGAAACGCTGCCGCCGGGCTTTCGCATCCTGGCGCAATCGGATAATTCGCCGCTGGCGGCAATCGGTGATATCGAGCGGCATCGCTACGGCTTGCAATTCCACCCTGAGGTGCGGCACAGCCTGGGCGGCAAGGCAATCTTAGGCAATTTCCTGTTCAAGATATGCCGCTGCCAAGCGAAGTGGAGCGCGGCGGCTTTCATCGAAGATGCGGTGGAGCGGATCCAAAAGCAAGTCGGCGGCGACGGGGTGCTGCTGGCTTTGAGCGGCGGCGTCGATTCGGCGGTGGCTGGCGCTTTGATCCATCGCGCAATCGGCGAGCGCTTGACCTGTGTCTTCGTCAATCACGGGCTGCTGCGCCAGGGCGAGGCGGAACAAGTGGTGGAAGTCTTTCGCCGCGACCAGAGCCTGCCGCTCATCGCCGTGAATGCCATCGAAGATTTCTTAGCGGCGCTGAAGGGTATCACCGAGCCAGAAGCCAAGCGCAAAACGATCGGCCGCCTGTTTATCGAGCGATTCAGCGAAGAAGCGCGCAAGCTGCAGGGCATTCGCTTCTTGGCGCAAGGCACGATATACCCCGATGTCATCGAGAGCGCGGCGGACAGCGCGGCGGCGAAGATGATCAAATCGCACCATAACGTCGGGGGCTTGCCGGCGGACCTGCGCTTTGAATTGGTCGAGCCCCTGCGCGATTTGTTTAAGGATGAAGTGCGTCAAATCGGCGCAGCGCTGGGCTTGCCAGAGTCGATAATCTGGCGCCAGCCCTTCCCCGGACCCGGCTTGGCAATCCGCTGCCTGGGCGAGCTCAGCTGGGAGCGGCTGGAGAAGCTGCGCGCCGCCGATGCCATCTTCACCGGTGAATTGGCGAAGGCAGATCTGCTGCGCGCGGGCACGGCCCAAAGTTTCGCCGTGCTGCTGCCGGTCAAGAGCGTTGGCGTGATGGGCGATAAGCGCAGTTATGAAGAAGTGCTGGCGCTGCGCTCGGTCACCACCGATGATTTTATGACAGCCGATTGGGCGCGCCTGCCCTACGACCTGCTGGCGCGGGTCAGCACTCGCATCGTCAATGAAGTGCCGGGCATCAACCGCGTCACCTATGACATCACCAGCAAACCACCCGGCACCATCGAGTGGGAGTGAGGCGGAAATAGCCCCGCCCCGACGCTTGAACTGCTTGCGCTCAAGAAGGAAACGGTCTATAAAGAAGTTGATTTCATCCCATAGAAAGATGACTTATGCCATCAGCCTATGTCTTAATTCATCTGAACATGTCAGTCGATTTTGCCGATTCGCTGCGGGATATCCGCGCCATTGAGGGCGTGCGGCGCGCCGACCTGGTTGTTGGACCCGATGATTGCATCGCCTATGTCGAATCCGACGATATTACGCAGATGATGAATACAATACGCGCGATACGCAATGTCCACGGGGTTGGAAAGACCGATACCCGCTCCATTGCGGAGATGTAATCGCTTGGCTCGATTACCGCGCTCCGCCCTGGCGCGCCTCGCCGGCTTATGGGCAATCGGCACGCTTGCCGCCTGCGCGTCGCTGGTCCCCGGCAGCGCGCCGCCGCATATCAAGAATACGCCAGGTGCCTATATCGTCGTTACGGACAAGACGTATGATGCCGGGCAATTCCGCCTGGAGTACCCGCGCGCCTGGTCGGTCGTCAAATCGAGCCAAGCTACTTATCACCTTGAGCAAGCTTATTTCTTGGCGCCCGATGGCGGATATGTCTTTCTGGAGCAAGTTGATTCGATAGATTCTGCGGCTGATGAGCATCGGCTGCTGCCGAACGGCGTCATTCTCAAGCTGTCAATCGAAGCGGCTGACCCGCCATCAGCCCAGTTTGCGGCGCAAGCCCGGCAACTGATTTCGTCAATTCGCGGCTGAGAGGCGGCCTGGGCGAGCGCCTGGTCGTTGCCAAACTGACAGAAATTGATGTACTGTTATCGTGCCGGCGGGCCCCGGCGCAAACGCTTTGCGGCATCGGATCTCAAAACGCAATCAAGGGGCAGACCTTGTTGGGGCAGACAATTCTCATCATTGACGCTGAGAAGCCCAGCGTGGCAATGCTTTCTGCACTGTTGAAGGACAGCGGCTTTGAAGTTTACGCCGCCTTCTGCGGACGAAGCGGGCTGCGGCTGGCTTATCAGCGTCAACCGGACCTGGTCTTGCTTGATGTTGTCTTGCCAGATCGAGCGGGCTGGGATATTTGCCGCCAACTGCGGGATTTATCCGACATGCCGATCATTTTCCTCAGCGCCAGAAATGACAAAGCTGATGTGATCAAAGGGCTGAAGCTTGGCGCCGATGATTATCTCGGCAAGCCCTTTGATAATGAGGAATTGCTGGCGCGGATCAGAGCCCGGCTGCGGCGCTCGCCCAAGAACAGCCAGCTGGAAGAGCTCGTCTTCAACGACGGCGACATTCGCATCAACTTCTTGAATCGCGAAGTTTGGGTTCGGAACTCGCCCAGGCATTTGACACCCAAAGAATTCAGCTTGCTGGCGGTGCTGGCGCGGAATGCCGGGCGGGTGCTAACGCGGGCTGAGCTGGTCACCGAGGCTTGGGGCGAGGAATACAGCAATGCCAGCGACAGCGTCAAATTGTACATTCATTACTTGCGGAAGAAGCTGGAAGCCAACCCGCAGCAGCCGCGATACATCCTGACAGCGCGCGGGCTGGGCTATCGCTTCATGCGGCGCTGAGCCGCGTCACAGCAGCGACCGCAGCAGCGCGTCCGTGCGCGCAACCATCGTCGCCAGGCGAAAACGATCCAGCTCCAGCTCTGCGTTGGCAGCCAGCTCCTGCCGCTGCTCAAGCAGGCGCATGATGCCACGCTGCAGCGCCGCCGCATCGATGTATGGCACGAGCAGGCCATTGAGGCCATGACGGACGATTTCTGGATTGCCGCCGACGTCGCTGGCAAGCACCGGCGTCCCCAAATGCAAGCTTTCCAAGATGGTATGAGACAAGCCCTCATAGCCGCTGTAGAGCGCCAGACCGTCCGCGGCACGCATCAGCCGATGAACGCGCTGCTGGCTCAGCCGCCCCAGGAACAGCACGCGGTCGCCAAGCGGCGCCGCCAGCTCAGCCAGGCGCGGGCGGTCGGGACCATCGCCGACCACGACCAGGCGCGGTTCCTTCAACTGACGCAGCGCGGCAATCAAATGGTCGATGCCTTTCCAACGTTGCAGGCGGGCGACGCAGAGCAGGGTCGGGCGATCGTCCCACTTCAGCCGCGAGCGAATCTCAGCCTGTGTCTCTTGTAGCGGCTGAACCGGCGCCAGCGCATTGTATATCACATGCACTTTCTCTGGCGGCGCGCCCCAAGCAATCACCATGCGCTCCAGATAGCGGCTCGGCACAATCACGGCATCCATCGCCGCCACCTGCCGTGCGCGCGACGCCTTCTGCCAGCGCGTGCGCCAATCGCCAGGGTGACGCTGAAAGTCGTCGATGCCGAGGTCGGCTGGAATCCAGCGGCGGCGCATGCAGCGCTCCCAGGCTTGATCGCCAACGATTTTGATCACCCGTGGCTTGCCCCGGTCCCCCCAGAGCGGCAGGTCGATGCTGTGGCTGTAGACCAAATCCGCCCAGGGCAGAAGCTTGCGGGCGGCCATTGCGTATCGCGCTTGACGAAGCGGGTACGGGGCGCGGGCGATGCGCGTCACGGGGAAGGGGTGCTTGTGCTCGCTGGGCGCGCCGAAGGTCAAGACGCGCGGCTGCCAGCCCGATTCCTGCAGAGCTGGCAAGATCGCTGACAGATAGGTCGCGGGACCGCCGGGCTCGGGCTGAAATATGCCGCTGGCTAGAAATAGCTTAGGCAAAACCGCCTCCTGCTAAGCCAGCCGAGCGCGCATCAGAATATGTCGGTTAAGGAAGGTGGCTTTATCGCTGCCCCAATCGCCTGGATCCATCCACTCGCGGGCGATTGGCGGCGCGTCCTGCAGCATTTTCGTCAAGGTCGCGATGGTGGCGTCGTCGTTGCCTTGCCGCTGCGCCCAGGGGATGAAGTCATGCCGCTTGCGATACTGTTCGCTGTGCTCGACTATGAAGCCAGCGCGGGCCAGCATCGTCAACCATTCGTCCTCATTAAATGCGCGATTGTGGCTGGGGTCGCGCAGGCGCTCGAAGGCGTCGACAAAGCGCGCCGCCTCTGGATCATTCGGCAGCGTCTGATCTTGCAGCATAAAAATGCCAGCGGGCTTCAGCACGCGGGCGCATTCCCTCACGAAGCGCTGGACATCGGGGAAGTGATGAGGCGCGATGCGGCAGGTGACCAGGTCGAAGCGGCTGTCCTCAAAAGGCAGGTTTTCCGCGTCAGCCTGCTCAAAGCTGATGTTGTTTACCGCCCGCTCCTCAATGATGAAAGCCCGCGCCCGTTCCAACATGCCTGGCGTGAGGTCGCTGGCGATTACATGGGCGACATGGGGCGCGAACTTCAAGGCGGTATGCCCGCCGCCGGTGGCGATATCGAGCGCCTGCCAGTGAGACTGTGGCTGAACGATCGCCAGCAAGCGATCCAAATCTGAGCCTTGGGCATGGGTTTGGCTGGTGACATATCCGTCGGCGAAGCGCGTATAACGTTCTTTCGACAAAGATTTTGAGTCGGGTGAATCGGTCATTCAGCATCCTCCAAGCACTGCCAAGAGTGCCACGCCTAGCTTTCGAGGCTTATCTTACAGGACATTGAGCGCCGCGACAGCCTTCGCTGCCATTCATTCCCGCTTGGCGCTGATAACTTGTTACAATAGCAGCTGTGAATTGCACAGAAAAAAAGCTAAAGCCAAGAGGCAATTATGTCTGAACCACGCACGATGCAAAAGGAAGACCTGTTCGAGCTTCGATTCCTCGGTGGCGGTGCCCTGTCCCCGGATGGCGCGCGCGTCGCTTACTGCGTAAACAAAATCGATGCCGAAGCGGACGAAGAATACAGCGCGCTTTATCTGCTCGACATCGCCACCGGCGAAACGCGTCAAATGACCTATGGCGCAGCGAGAGACCGCCAGCCCCGCTGGTCGCCCGATGGTAGCAAAATCGCTTTCATCTCCGACCGTGATGGCGAGGCGCAGCTCTACCTGCTGCCGGTTGATGGGGGCGAAGCGCAGGCGCTGACGCACTTCAAGCGAGGCATTGGCGATAGCATCGCCTGGTCGCCCGATGGCAGCAAAATCGCTTTCAGCGCGGTGCAGGACGCCGACGCACCCGACCTGAGCAAAGTGCCCTATCGCCTCGATCGCAGCATTTACCGCTTTGATGGCATCGGTTATCTCGATGATGCGGTGCAAGATATCTACGTCCTGGCGCTGGCGGATGGCGCGATCACACAGTTGACCGCTGACCGCGGCAACAACTGCAATCCACGCTGGGCGCCGGCTGGCGGCAGCATTCTCTACGATGCCAACATGCGTTTCGATAATTCCCGCGCGATGACGCCCGACCTGAAACAAGTGGACCTGGACGGGCGGCAGACCCTGATTCTCGAAGATTGGGCCAGCGTCGAAAGCGCTAACTTCACGCCGGATGGCCGCCGAATCGTCTTTGTCGGGCGCCCGGATGATGGCAAGCCGATTGGCAGCAAGTCCGATGTCTATGTGCTGGATTTGGCCAGCGGCCGCATCGATTGTCGCAGCGCCGCGCTGGATGTCGGCGTCGGCGGTTATCTGATTATGGATATGCCAATCGCGAGTTTGAAAGCCTGGAATATGCTGGTTGCTGATGATGGCGGCTCGGCTTTCGCCACCGTGCAGCGCGGCGGGACCGACCACATCTACCGCATCGCCTTGGCTGGCGCGGAAGATTGCCGCCAAGTCACCGAAGGCGACTGCGCGGTCTTCCCGCTGGACCTGCGTGGCTCGCAGCTGCTTTACGCGCGCACCAGCTTGAACGCGCCGCCGGATATTTGCATTGCCGAGCTGGCAGACGGGTCATCGCGGCAGCTGACAGCGCTCAACGACGCCTGCTTAAGCGGCATCGCCCTGCCGCAGACCGAGCGCCTGCTCTGGCAAAGCGTGGATGGCGTGGCGGTCGAGGGTTGGTACATGAAGCCGGCTCTTGGTGAAGCGCCCTACCCCACCATCCTCTATATCCATGGCGGGCCCAACGCCGCCTATGGCTACGGCTTCCAATTTGATTTTCAGATGCTGGCTGGCGCCGGCTATGGCGTCTTATTTCTCAATCATCGCGCCTCTACTGGTTATGGCGATAGCTTCTCCACCGCCATCAAAGGCGACTGGGGCAATCTGGATTATCAGGATTTGATGAGCGGCGTCGATTACGCCATCGCGCGGGGATTGGCTGATGCCGATCGCTTGGGTGTCTGTGGCACATCCGGCGGCGGCAATCTCTCTTGCTGGATCATAGGGAAGACCGACCGCTTCAAAGCCGCGATACCACACAACCCAGTCGCGAATTGGCGCAGCTTTTATGGCACCAGCGACATCGGCATTTGGTTCAGCGTCGAGCAGTTGGGGGGGCACCCGCACGAGATACCGGCAGTATATGAACGTTGCTCGCCGATTACTTACGCCCATCGCTGCCGCACGCCAACGCTGATGGTGCAATGCGAAAACGACTGGCGCTGCCCAGCCGAGCAGTCGGAGCAATTCTACACCGTGCTCAAAGCGAATGGCTGCGTAGTCGAGATGCTGCGGCAGCCCGGCGGCTACCATGGCGGGTCAACCAGTGGCGCGGTCAACCTGCGGCGGGCGCATAACGACGCCATGCTCGATTGGTTCGACCGTTATGTCACCGCCGATTAGGGCGAGGACCATTTCACTTTCTTGAGCAAAGACCGATCCAACTCGCCCAGGCGCTCGGGACCTAAGCGCTGCAATTCGGCGCGCACAGCGCTGGAATCCCGCCGCAGCCGGTCGACATCGACGCCCTGGCAGTTAGCGGGCAGGGGTGCCAGCCATTGCACACTGCGCTGCAGCATCTTGAGGGCGCCGCGATAATTGCCGCGCTCAATCTGATAATAGGCGACGCCCACTTGCAAGATGCCGCGATACAGGTCGCGAACCGGTCCGGCGGTTTGGACCCACTGCGCTTCTAAGAGGTCATGCTGTCGATAGAATTCGCCGCGATTGAATTCTCGCAGCCCCTCACGCGCCAATTCCGGCAGCGGCTGCTGGCATTCGCAAGCCAGCCTTGCCATCGTGACGGGGTCGGGGAAGCGGGCAAACTCATTGATGATCTGGCCAACACGGCGGCTGAGATCGCCTACGCTCAGCGCCAGGTCTGCACCACAGGTGACCGCCTCCGCCCGCTGGAGCCGCTCATCGCTGGCGAAGCAAATAGGAATGCGGCGGGTTGCGGCACTGTTCTTGACGGCGAGAATCACCTGCCGCCACTGATGATGCCGCCCGTCTACAAAGACAAGCGCCGCCGATTGCTCGATTAAGAAGTCGGCAAATCCTTGCGCCTGGCTCAACTCCATGTTATCGTATGAGCCGCTTTCTTTGACAATGTCGCAAAAGACTTTGCATTGGCTGAAATAGACGAGCGTCGCGGGTTTCAAGCGTTTTTCCGATGTTCTGCGTCGCAAGATAGTGATCGTGGCAAATTCGCTTCCTTAAATATAGCATAACGGCTCTCACATAAGCGCTACGGACTCAGGTCATGCGGAATACGGCTGCCCTGCATCTCTCAGCCGCTTGGCATCATGGCTGTCGGCGCCTATAATGTAGACTATTGAATGAGTTACTGCATGGCAGACCAAGGAAAATACACTGTTGCTGGGGAAGACTCTAAGTTGGATGGAGCGCGCGGCCGCTATTTGAAAAGGCGTCTCCTCAGATTGCAAGTCGGTTTCTTGCTGGCGGAAGGTCCCGGCAGTGTTAAGAATTTGCCGATAAATCTGCCGCAGCGGGTTCATGTCGCTCAAGATCTGTTTTTGGAATCCCTTGTTGGCAGCTTGGTCTTGACTCGCACGAAAGATGGTATCCTCATGCAGGGCAGTTTGCAGGTGACCCGTGCGCGAGAGTGTGACCGCTGCCTGGAAGCCTTTGATCATAGCTTTGAACTGCAGGTGGCTGAGCTTTTCGCCTCGCCGCCGGAGGAAAACATTAGTGTCTTCAGCGTTGATAGCAATGGAGAAATCGACCTCGCCCCGCTGCTGCGGGAGGAGGTATTCATCGAAGAAAGTTACCAAGCCTTTTGCCGCGCTGGCTGCCGCGGGTTGAGCGCTGAATCTGGCGTCAACCTGAATTACGAAGAAGAAACGCTGATAACAACTGGTCCGCCGTTGGATGACGGGGGGACCATTGACCCTCGATTGGCTGTATTGAAGGAGTTATTGAAGTAAGCGAATTCGACTTAAACTGTGCCCAGCCCTAGCGGCTTGCGCGCATCCGTCACATTAGAGGTGTATAGTGGACGAGTTTGATGGCAGGTATGAGTCTGATATCGACTTAATGACCTACCTAGACAAAAACAAGGATGAGAAGAACTCGATGGAGCTCTTCTTCGATGGCGCCGATATCGATCTCTTCGACGAGTCTTTTGAAGAAGACTTGGATCTCGAGGTGGAAGAAGACGAACACGACCTGGGCGAGGTCGCGTCAAGCGATACGGTTGGCTTGTATCTGAAAGAAATGGCGCGCGTGCCTCTGTTGAATACGGAGGAAGAAGTGCAGCTGGCGATGCGCCAGGAAGCGGGGAAAAAAGCCGAAGGGCAATTGAAGCAAACGCCAGACCACGAACGCCGCGCCGAGTGGCAGTTCTTGGTGCAAGACGGCCATAATGCGCGCGACCATCTCATCAAGGCAAATACAAGGCTGGTCGTTTCTATCGCCAAGAAATACATGTCGCGCGGCGTGCCCTTCCTCGATTTGATACAGGAAGGCAACCTAGGCTTGATGAAAGCGGTGGAGAAGTTTGACTACCACCGCGGCTATCGCTTCAGCACCTATGCGACTTGGTGGATCCGGCAGACGATTACCCGAGCAATCGCCGACCAGGGGCGTACCATCCGCGTGCCGGTGCACATGACCGATCGCATCCGGCAGCTGTATCGGGTCGCGCGCGATTTGGAGCAGGAAACCGGCTGCAAGCCCTCGGTCGAAGAAATCGCCGAGGTAATGGAGTGCGAGCCGCGAAAAGTGCAGTGGATGCTCAAGGTCTCTTGGCGCCCCCTGAGCTTGGAGCACCCGGTCGGCAAAGATGATGACAGCGAGCTGGGCAGCTTCATCGAAAATGACCGCGAGCCGAACCCGTCTGATAGCGCCTACAGCAAGCTGCTGAAAGAGAAAATCGAAGAACTGCTCAATACGCTGACGCCGCGTGAAGCGAGAATTCTGCGCCTGCGTTTTGGCTTGCAAAATGGCCATTGCTATACGCTGGAAGAAGTCGGGCAGAAGTTTGGCTTGACGCGCGAACGTATTCGGCAGATTGAGGGGCGGGCGCTGCGACGCTTGCGGCACCCGCGCCGCAGCCGCAAACTGCGCGATTATCTCGATTAGCAAATTCCCTAGCCAGAAAGTCCGTCGCTAGGCTTGCTTGTGCTAAGTCGTAGGGGCGATCCTTGGATCGCCCAAAACCCGCTTCTGCAACTGTGGGCGACACAAGTGTCGCCCCTACATCTAGGTTATGCAAATACAGAATATCGGCCTGCATATCTCATAATTCACCACTCCCCAGAAAGACCGTCGCTAGGCTTGCCAAGCCGCGAGGAGAGCGCTTTCTTGCTCAGCCGATAAGTCGGCCGGCTTTGGGATGCCATCTGGCAAGGCGCGCGCCCATTCATAGGTATCGCGTATCGTCTGCGCCAGCGGACGAAAAGCCAAGCCAGCGGAGCGCGCCCGCTCGATGTTGAAGCTCATGAAGCTTTCGGCCGCTTCGCTATTGAGCCAGAGCGGCAAGCCCATGAACTCGGCGACGCCTTGCCGCCGCAGGAAATCATCGCTGAGGTGATGAAAGCGGACCTCGCTGCCCAAAGCCGCTTTCGCCCGCGGCAGCAATTCAGCGAAGGATATGGGCTTCGCCGGCCCCGTCACATTGTAAATGCCAGACATTCGTCGCTCCAGCCCTTGCAGAACGAAAGCGGCAAGATCGCGCACATCGATGAATTGCAGCGGCTGCTCGGCTGGCGGCGCGATGGCAGCGCCTCCCTTTGCCGCCCGCGTGACCCAGTAGGTGAAGCGATTGCTCGGGTCATAAGGGCCAACTATCAAGCCAGCGCGGATGATAAGCGCACTCTGGGGAAAGGCGGTCATAAGCGCCGCCTCGCAGCCCACTTTAAGCGGACCGTAAGACTCGGCGGTGACCTCTTCGCTGGCCTCCTTTGCCAAGCTCAATACTGGCGCAGACTCATCCCGATCGCTTTCGCCCGCCACCGGGTAGACCGAGAGCGTCGAGATGAAGCAGTAATGTTCCACCGCGGTCCGCAAAGCCGCCGTTGACAGCCGAAGCTGGCTTGGCTGATACGCGCAGGTGTCGATCACCGCGTCCCAATGCCGCCCGCCCAGCCGAGCGAGATCGCTGTTTCGGTCGCCTCGTATCGTTTCGATATCCGGGTAGGCATCGGGCTGGCTGAGGCCCCGGTTGAAGAGGGTAATGTTGTGCCCCCGCTGCCGCGCACTATCGACCAGCGCGCGCCCCAAAAATATCGTCCCGCCGATAATGAGTAAATTCACTGCGCCTCCCCCCAGAAAATCTGGCAATGATTCTACGGCAGCTGGAGGCGCCTCATACAATCCGCGCCACATCGCCGAATTATGCTAGAATCGCCATTATGGACAAGACCGCCAGCCATCGCAAGACCGCCCTCATATTGACCGGGTTCATGCTGCTCTTGATAGCTTGCAACCTGGGAACCAGCGACAGCAGCCCACCCACTTTGGCGCCATTGCCATCCCCTACCGTGCAAGCCACCTTGGGTTATGCCAATGCGCGGCCGGTACGCCTGCCCGATGTTGGCGCGACGCCGCCGCCGCCGAGCGACGACACCATGCAGCAGCTGCTTGAGCTGGTCGAGGCCGACCGATTGATGTCGCATATCCGCAGCTTGCAAGATATGGGCACGCGGCACATCAGCTCGACGCAATCATCAGCCAGTGAAGGCATCGGCGCGGCGCGGCGCTATATCAAGGACCAGTTCGAGATTTTCCGCGCTGCTTCCGGCGGGAAATTCTACACCTTCGAGGTCGGCTTCCAAGCTTATACCAGTCCCGACGAAAAGACATCGCAATACAACATAGTTGGCGCTATCAGTGGTACTGAGTTGAATGCCGGCGCCATCATCGTCGGCGCGCATTATGACAGCATCGGGACGCCGCGCGATTCAGGCACCGTGTTCGCGCCTGGCGCCAACGACAATGGCTCGGGGGTAGCGGCTGTGCTTGAGCTGGCGCGCATCATGAGCGCGTCCCAGTACAAGGCGACGGTCATGTTCGTGCTATTTTCCGCCGAAGAGATTCAGCGGCAAGGCAGCATCGCTTTCGCCCGTTGGCTCGCCGATGACAATGTGGATGTGCTGGGCATGATCAACCTCGACACAATCGGCAACATTCATGACTTTGTCGGCAATCGTGAAGACCGATATTTGCGCGTCTTCTCGGAAGGACCGAACGACACATCGGTTTCGCGGCGCTTGGCGCGGGAAGCCAACTTTCTGGGGCATAATTACAATCTCGCGATGGACCTGCGCGTGATGGATGCGGTGGATCGGGAAAATCGTTATGGCGATCATCAATCCTTCAGCGATTTGGGTTACCCGGCAATCCGCTTCATCAACGCTTTTGAAGAGAAACGCAATGCCGACCCGACCGATACAATCGAATTCATTGAGCCAGATTACTTGCGCCGCTCGACCCAAGCGGCATTGGCGCTGGTTACCGCCCTGGCTGACGGACCCCGCCCCCCAGCCAACATCGCCTTGCGCGAGCGCGATGGCGGGAAGAAAGAATTAGTCTGGGAGCCGGTACAAGACGCCGTCAGTTACATCATCGCCCTGCGCCCGCCCGGCTCGCTGATATATGCCGATCAACTGCCCATCAAGGAGACCAAGGTCGTATGGGCTGGCTTTACCGATTATGCCGGCATCGCCATCGCCGCCCGCGACAGCCGCGGCTTGATTGGTCCCTTATCGCGCGAGATCATCCCGCGCTAAGCCCAAGTAGAGGCGCGGCCGCTAGCGCCGGCGGTCTGATAAAGTGCGGCGGCCCCTTTCAAGCGTTTTCACTGATGATTGAGGCAATATGCGCATCGCTCACATCATCAAAGCGACCCGAATAAGCGGCGCCGAACGGCATCTGCTGTTCTTGCTGGCTGGCCTGCGGGGGCGGGGCGTCGATGCCCGTTTGATCATCCTCGTCGAACCGGCACAGCCCATGGACGAGATGGTATCAGCGGCGGAAGCGCACCAGATTCCTATCCTGCGGCTGCCGATTTTCCGCGATTATGACTTGCCCCTGCTTTGGCGGCTGCGGCGGGCGCTTGCCCAAATCAAGCCCGATATCGTCCACACGCACTTGATTCATGCCGATCTGTATGGCGCAGTCGCGGCCAAGCTGGCGCGCGTCGCGACCGTCGTCAGCAGCCGACATCTCGACGATGCCTTTCGCTACCGCCCGCGCTGGCGCCGGATCAATCGCGGGCTATGGGCTATGATCGACGGTGGCATCGCCATCTCGGCGGCGATGAAGCAGTTCGCGCTGGAGGTCGAAGAGGCGCCAGCCGACAAAGTCCATGTTGTGCTATATGGCATGGAATATAAATGGTTAAGCGACCAAGACATCCAGGCCGCTCGGCAGCGGCTGCGCGCGGAACTCAACCTGAGCGCCGATGCGCAGGCGCTGGGAATGGCTTGCCGCCTAGTGGAGCAGAAAGGCATTCCCTACGCCTTGGAAGCGCTGCGCCGTATTCGCGCTGCTTTCCCGCGGGCGCATCTGGTCATCGCCGGCGATGGCGAACTGGCTGATGAGCTGCGGCGCTTGGCGAGCCGGCTGGGTGTTGCCGACCGCGTCCATTGGCTGGGCTGGCGCGCGGACGCCGCCGAGCTGATGGCTGCCTTTGATGTCTTCTTGCTGCCGAGCCTGCACGAAGGTTTTGGCTTGGTGCTCTTAGAAGCGATGGCGCGCCGGGCGCCGATTGTGGCCAGCCGCGTCGGCGCCATACCAGAAATTGTCATCGACGGCGAAACGGGCATCTTGGTCGAGCCGCGCAATGCTGAGGCGCTGGCGCAGGCGATGACGCACCTGCTGAACGATCGAGCGCTGCGGAAGTATATGGGGCTGCTCGGCGCCGCCCGCCTGGAAGAGCATTTCAGCGTCGAGCGCATGGTAGCGCGCACAATCACCGTCTATGAAAAGGTCTCGAATTAAGCGAATCGCTTCATGAGCAAAGTTTACCTCTCTTTTGCGCCGGCCGATGCCCAGCGAGCCGAAGAATTGCGGCGGATTCTGATGGCGCAGGGGCACCGCCCTTGGCTTGACGGGCCGCCCATTGATGGCGCAAGCTGGCGCATGGAAATGGACGCGGCAATCGGCGCGGCTGATGCCCTGGTTGTGATCGTGACTAAGGCTGCCGCCCGCTCTCCTTTTGTCACCTACGAGTGGGCGCTGGCGCTGGGCAAGGGGCGGCCCGTCTTCGCCATCATCGTCGAGGAGGCGGGGGAACATCCGCGCTTGAGCAGGGTCAACCGCTACGACCTTCACAGGTTCAGCGATGAAAATCAATTCTGGGATCATTTCTTGGGCGATTTCAAGCGGCAGCTGGCGCGCGCGGCACTTGAGCAAAAGCCGGCGGCGGCTGAAGCCGCTGATGCCTTGGTCCTCGATAAGAGCGTCATGCCGACAGAAGCGGGCTACTGGCTCGTCATGCGGCGCGGACCGCTGCCAAATCAGATGTATCAGCTAGAGCGGGCGGTGGTCAACATCGGGCGCGACCCGGCAAACGACATCGCCATACGCGACGGGCAGGTCAGCCGTTATCATCTGCGCCTGACGCTGCAAGGGCAAGATTACCACCTCGAAGATCTAGCCAGCACCAACGGCGTCCAAGTCAACAGCCGGCAGATTTCGCAAAGAACGCGCCTGAACGACGGCGATATCATCGGGCTGGGCGATTCTATTCTGTTGAGCTACGACTTGGTTTATCTGGAGTAGTTGGTGCCTGGCCAATCACGCGAGCAGGATTACCGGCGACGATGGCGCCGGCCGGGACATCGCGGCTGACGACGCTGCCCGCCCCGATAACCGCCCGCGCGCCAATACGAATGCCCTTTAGTATCAGCGCGTTCATGCCAACGAAGACATCATCCGCGATTTCTACTGGCGCCGTCTTTGCCTGCAGTGGATTGATGCGCCTGGTCTCTGGGTCAAGCGGGTGAAAATCAGTATCGATGATGATGACGTTGGCGCCTAGCCAAACGCGATTGCCGATCGTGATGCGCTCATCGCAGACGAGAGAGCCGCCGGTCATGCCGAAGTCATCGCCGATGGTCAAGCTGGCGCCCGCCCGCCGGGTGCTGATGATGACCGGATGGTTCGGTCCTAAGGGGTTGCTGCGCGGCGTCGAGCGCAGGTTCATGCCAGTGCCGATGCGAATCTGGCTGCGGCGGTGGCGCTGGATGATGGGCCGCCCATAGCAGCGCCAGCCAGCGCCGATTTCGATACCGCGCAGCGCCCACCAAGCGAGCGGTCCTATCAGCCAGCGGCGGATCTCGTTGCCCGCTTTCCAGGGCATGTCCCTCGCTTGCCGCAGCGCCGCAGCCGAGAGCAGCGCTGGCGGGATATCGCTTGGCGGCTGCCCCGGTTCGGTCATGGCTGGTGGCGCATTGGTTCTCTTATTCATTGCTTATTCATTGATACACGCGATTCAGCAGGCGGCTGACAGAGTTGTGCCTAGGTATTCGACCTTATGAGCAAGTTCTGCCTCACATTCAAGGTACGCTGAAGGCGACATCGGTCGCTTGAACGATGTCCCCGTTTTGGACCAGCGCCAGCCGCAAGACATAATTGCCCGCGCGCAGGGCATCGGCATGCAGCGTTTCCAACTGGCTCTGCACCACCGAATTGCGATGCGCGTTGCCGAGGGGCGTCCAATCCACGAATGGACCCCCACGAATATAGAAGTGATAAATCTCAGCTTGGCTCGGGTTGAAATGGGCTGTGCCAATGATCGGGATCAGGCTGCTGACCGATTGGTTGGGGGCTGGCTGCTGTATCTGCAAGGTCGCGCCGACGTTGCCGATAGTCTCCCGCTTATAGACGCTGCGCCAGCATTCCACTGTCGGCAGATAAGCCAAGCCATTTTCGCGGGCGTAGCGTTCGGCTTCAACGGCGTCATTATGCGAGGTGCTGGGTCCGCCGATGAAGAAGAGGTTCTGCGCGCCAGCGGCGATGGCTTCATTGGCATCTTGCACCGGCACGCGGCAGAACTTGGGCGGAACCGGCGCTTTATCACTCGCTTGAACGTGAAACTGAATGCCAGCCGCCAGATCAGGCGGCAAGGGAAAAGCCAGCGTCTTATATATGCCGGGCGAGACCTCATGCAAGACGGAGCCTTGCGTCGGCAAGGGCGTCGGATAGCGCTGCGCCTGGGGCGGATAGAGCAGATTGCCAGACCCATCCGGGACACCGGCGGGGCTATCCAGCGTCCACTCGTTGATCGTCGCCGGGCAGCGCGTCGACAGCTCGGTCAGGCGGCGCACATCACATACCTGCCGCAGTGTCATCCCGGCCGGGGGCAGCGGCTGGTCATTCAAGAGCTGCCCATCAGCGGCAAAGGCGGAAAGCAATTGGCTGTTGGCGTAAATGCCGCTTAGCACCGTATTCCAGATCGGCGCCGCGCCGGTTAAGCCGGAGGAATCGATCATGGGGTCGCCATCGTTATTGCCCAGCCAGACACCGACGGCGACATTGCGTGTATAGCCGATGGTCCAATTGTCCTTGAGGTCATCGGTGGTGCCAGTTTTGACGGCGGCGGTGATGCCATCCGTTCGCAGCGGGCTGTAAGCGCCCATGGCCGGGCTGCGCGCCTGGTTATCGCCCAGCATATCGCTAATGACGAAGGCGACGCGCGGGTCCAAAACGCGAGCAGCCTCCAAGCTGCGCTGGACTGTTCGCTCGTTTTCCTGCCCAGCGGGGCAGCCGCCATCATATTGATACAGAATCTGGTTCTCGCTGTCGATCACGCAGCGGATGGCTGTAACCGGCGCGTAATTCCCCTGATTGGCGAAGACGGCGAAGGCGTTGGTCAATTCGATGAGGCTGACCTCGCCGCCACCCAATGTCAAAGACAAGCCATAATTCGATGCGTCGGCTGCCAGCGTGGTGATGCCGAGCCGCCGCAGCAGACGCAGCAGATACTCCACGCCAACCAGGCGCAGCGTCTGCACCGCTGGGATGTTGTAGCTGTTTGCCAGCGCCGCCCGCATCGTTAGCGGACCATGGAATGCGCCGTCGAAATTGCGCGGGGTATACACTGGCAAGCCGGGCAGCGCGATTTGGGTGCGCGTGTCCCAAAGGACGTCAATCGTCGACATGCCGCGCTCCAGCGCCGCCGCGTAGGTGAAGGGTTTGATGGTGCTGCCGGGTTGGCGGAAAGCGGTGGTGACGTTGACGCTGCCGTCAATCGCCTCGTTGTTGTAATCAACGCTGCCGACCATGGCGATGATCTCGCCGCTGGCCGGTTTGCTGACCACGACCGCGGCGTTGCTGACGTTTTTCGCCCGCAATTGCGCCACTTGATTGGCCGCCGCCCGCTGTGCCAGGCGGTTGACATCCTGGTCCAGCGTGGTGTAGACGCGCAAGCCCCCGCCGGTGATATCTTCCGGGCTATAACCCAAGCTGCGCATCAGCCGCTCCAGCTCGCCTTGGGCATAGACGGTGAAGTGCGGCGCCGTCAACGATGTCTTGGCTGTCGCAAAAGACAAACCCTGCTGCAGCGCCAGCCGCGCCTGCTCCTGCGAGATGAAGCCCTCCTCGACCATTTCGCCCAGCACCTGCCGCCAGCGTTCATCAACCGCGGCTTGCACGGCCGGGTCAGGATTCAGCGGATCGAGCCAGGCTGGCGCCTGCGGCAAGCCAGCCAACATCGCCGCTTCCCCGACGCTGAGCCGATCGACATCTTTGCCAAAGAATGTCTGCGACGCGGTCTGCACACCGTAAGCCAGGTTGCCGTAATAAATCTCATTGAAATACATTTCGAGGATATCTTCTTTGCTGCGGGATTGCGTCAGCACAATCGCCAGCAGGATCTCTTCCGCTTTGCGCGCGATGCTGCGTTCGGCGCGCTTTTCGTAATCGAAGAAAACATTGCGCACCAATTGCTGGGTGATGGTGCTGCCGCCGGGGGTGCTGTCGCGGTCGGCGGCGCCCAGATAATTGAGCGCAGCCAGCGCTGTATGCCCAATATCTATGCCGATATTCTCGAAAAAGGAATCGTCCTCGATGGCGATAGTCGCCAGAACAAGGGCGTCGGGGATGCGGTCGTAGCTGACGCGCGTCCGCCGGCCCTCGCCGAATGCCTCGTATAATTCATTGCCATAGCGATCGTAGATGAAAGTGCTCTCGAAGCCGCGATAATTATCGACTTCAGCGACGCGGGCGGTCCACTCGGCTTCGACCTGGGGCAGGATCAGCATCGCCGCGCCGGCTGTCAGCAGGGTCAAGCCACCGCAGCAAGTCACCATTAAGCCAGCCAGCACCCAGAAACAGCCCAGTGGCAAACCAAGAAGCCGCCGTTTCCGCCGTCTTTTGCGCGCCAACTTAATGGAATCGTCGGCTGGTCCCCGCGGACCTTGCCCCAGAGCTGGCGCCGCGTTGAAAGCGTCGGCGTAGCGAGGCTTCATTGGCGCTGGCTCGTTCGGCATTCTCGGCGGGACGGTGGCGGGCGTCGGCTGCTTCGAGCGCTTCTGCAGCGGCTGAGGCGGGGCCGCTTGAGCATAAGCGAGCAGGCCGCGGCGGGCGTCGCGCGGGGTGGTCTCATCCAGCTCCGAGACTTGCGGCAGTTGGCCGGGCGCGCCCAGACCAGGCTCCACCTTGGCCAGCTCGGTGCTCATCGCATCAGCCACCGGCGGCTGCCTCGGGGCTTGAAGGACGGTATCGAAATCTTCGCTTTCGCTGTCGCGCGGCTTGCCGTCGGCTGCCATGGCGATTCCTGTGCTGCTCTCGCGCTTATTCTATCAGAATAGAGCAGACCTAGGTCCAAGAAAATTACGCAAGCATCGATGGGGCAATCGCCAAGAAACGACAGTAATCCCTGTGGCGAAAAATTTTTGATGCGATTGCCCTGGGGCAGTGGGGCGCAATCTGGTTATGCCGCTGCTGCAATGATAGAATGGGCGCAGCCAGCCCGCGGAGAAATGTATGAGCGTCGCGCCGGAGACAATTGAAGCGCCCCTGTTGGCGCTGTCCGTCGTTATCCCTATCTACAATGAAGAAGGCAATATCGAGCGGCTGCATCAGGAGCTGAGCAATGCCCTGGTCAAGCTCGGGCTCGATTATGAAGTTATCGCCATCAATGACGGCAGCCGGGACCGCAGTTACCAGCTTCTCAATGCGCTTCAGGCCCGCGACAAGCGCTGGCATATCATACATTTTCGGCGCAACTTCGGGCAGACGGCGGCGATGGCGGCCGGCTTTGACGCGGCGCGGGGTGAAGTCGTGGTGACGATCGATGCTGACCTGCAGAACGATCCTCGCGATATCGAGAAGATTCTCGACCGTTTCCATGAGGGCTACGACATCGTCAGCGGCTGGCGGCAAAACCGCAAAGAACCGCTATTCCTGCGCCGCATCCCCTCTATGCTGGCGAATCGCCTCATCTCGCGCAGCACTGGCATCAAACTGCATGATTACGGCTGCACACTGAAAGCGTATCATTTCGATGTGGTCAAGAACGTCCGCTTATATGGCGAGCTGCACCGCTTCATTCCGGCCCTTGCCAGCCAGATGGGTGTACGCGTCGCCGAAGTGCCCGTGACAGATCGAGCGCGAGACTGGGGCAGCAGCAAGTATGGCTTCAGCCGCACGTTCAAGGTCATCCTCGATTTGATTGTGGTCGTTTTCGTGCTCAGTTATTTTAACCGTCCGCTCTATGTTTTTGGCGCAACCGGCTTTCTTGTCGGCGGCATCGGGGCGCTGCTGGGCGCTTATCTGACCGTCTTCAAGCTGTTGACCGAAAACAAAATCGGCGATCGACCGCTGCTGCTGTTGGCGACGCTTCTGATGGTGCTGGGCGTTCAATTGATCAGCACCGGCATCGTCGCTGATATGATCATGCGCACCTATCACGAGTCGCAGCGCAAGCCGATATATTACATCCGCGAGCGGCGGCAGCAGCCAGCGGGCGAGATCGCTGAGCTGGAGCGAGTTTAGGCAAGCCCCGCGCCAGGTCACAATGCCTAGGCGCCCCCGACCCCGAAGCAGCAAACAGGGCGACTCATGGCGCAGCTACTCCGGCGCGTCAAAGCCGCGCGGCGCGTCGTAATCGTAGAATTTGATATGCCAGACGGTGGGATCCATATCGGGGTCCAGCGCCGTTTCCAGCATGAGGATTTCAATCAGAGCCAAGCGGCCATCGTCAAGGTTGATGTAGGCATCGATCTCCACATCGTCTGTTGGCTCGATTAAGCCGAATAGCAAAACTTCGACCGCGGCGCCGGGGGCGGTGGCTTGTATATGCCAGGCGGGCTGCTCATCGACCAGCGCCTCCGCCTCAGCCAGCTGCGGATCATGCAATTGCGTCATCACTTGGTCGATGCCCTCGCCCGGACTCAACAAACGGCTGATATCAAAATCTTCAAAAGCCGGCAGCTCCAGCCAGGGCGCGCCACGGGGGAAGCTGAGCCACTGCTGGTCGTCCTGGGCATAGATAGCCAGCGACAAGGGGATGATCAGGCGCAGGCTGGCGCTGATATACAGCTCATTTGGGCTGATGACTTGCGCCTCAGCTTGTGTGAGCCCGGCACCCAGCATGTTGACGCCATCAAAGCTAAGCGTCAACTGATAAGGTTCGCCGCTTTGCTCGATCGCCAGCCGAAAGCTGCTCGCCGCTTGCAATTGCTCAACCGCAGCCTCCAGCAGCGCCCGCGGCTCTGGCGCTGGTGCTTCCTGGTCTTGCGCGGCGGCTACATAAGCAAGAAGCGCCAGCGCGAATAAGAGCGCAATCCGATATTTCAAGTCAGAAACCTCGCAGGCAAATTAGAAGGCAGTGTATAGATCTTTACGCAAGGGGCAATCTTTCGTTGCCCGCCAAGCGAAGGCGCTGCCAGCCCCAGCTAAAGCTGGCGCTCAATCAGATATTCCGCCCAGAGCGCAAGCAGCCGACGATAGGCATTGTCTGGCAGAATCGCCAGCTGCGCCAAAGCTTCATTCACATATTGATGCGACTGGTCGCGCGCGTCCTCAATGACGCCGAGCTCGCGAATGAGCGCGCTGACGGCGGCGATATCTTCTGCGCTGGCGGCCGCGCGGCCCAGGCTGCCGCTGATGCGCGTGCGCTGACGGTCATCAGCCCGCTCCAGCGCCTTGAGCGTCAGCAAGGTGGTCTTGCCCTCGCGAATATCCGAGCCGACCGGCTTGCCCAGCTGGCTGGCGTCGCCGACGATGCCGAGGATGTCATCCTGAATCTGAAAGGCGGCGCCACAGAGGCTGCCGAAGCGGGCAATCGCCCGGACTTCCGGGATCTCGGGCGCGGCGTCGTTGAGGGCGACTGCGGCACCGGCTCTCCCCGCAAATTCATAGAGCGCGCCGGTCTTCTTCCACAGCATATCGAGGACTTGTTCCTCGCTCAGTTGGCGCGCCCGCCCCGAATACTGCACATCCAGCGCTTCGCCTTCAACCAGCAGCGGTGTCACCCGGCTCGCCAATTCTTGTGCCAGCCGCAGCACCACCTCGGCCGATAAGCCCCGCTCGAGATGCGCCTCAAACAGCAGCGACCAAGACCAAGCTTGCTGCACATCGCCGGTGAGCATGGCGATCGTGCAGCCATAGTGCGCCGCATCCGCAGCGCCCCAGCCGAACTCTTGCGCCGCCCGCCGCGCGAATTCGCGATGCACGGTTGGCTGCCCGCGGCGGGTATTGTCGCGGTCGATCACATCATCGTGTACCAAGGTCCAGGTATGATAAACCTCGATGGCTGCGGCAAGGGGCAAAGCGCGCCTTTCGTCGCCGCCAAGCAGGCCGCAAGCGATCATCGCCAGCGCCGGGCGCAGGGACTTGCCGCCCCGCTTTATGTAGCTGTAAACAGCCTCGCGAATATGCGCGGGTTGAAAGCGCTCGATAAAGCGCTCCTGCAACAGATAATCCAACAGCAGCCGCTTGCGGCTTTCCACGGCATCCAGCAGCTCGGCAGCCGATTCAGGCATTTAAGGACTTCAATCTATATTGACGGTCTATTGACGGTCTCCTGGTCATTGTATCACCTCGCTGTGGCGCGCCCAATGCGCAAGGGAAGCGGGCAGGGCAATCGCATCAAAATCATTGTGCGTCGTTCGCCACGTAAAATTACAAAATGTAGGGGCGACATTGTATGTCGCCCGTGAAATCGCGCATAATCTGTGGGCGATCCAAGGATCGCCCCTACATTGCCTCCTTTTTCTACCAGAAATAGAATTAAATCTCTGTGCACTCTGTGTCTCTGTGGCGAAAATAATTTGATGCGATTGCCCTGGGGAAGCGGGATCCTCACCGGCGCGTGATTGAGATGTCCCGCAGGTGAAGCGACGTCTCGGCTTTGATATCGACCAAGCCATGCCCGAAGGCGCCCTGGGGCTTTACAATCGCATACTGGTTGTCAATCCAGGCGATGAAACCCAGCGGACCACTAAGAACAGCCGGCGCCTGCAAGACAATATCGCCGTCCACCGAAAAGATCGCGCCATCCCGACGCCACTCCAGGCGGTAGCGATGAAAGTCATCGAGCAAGGTCCGCGCCAGCACTGCCTCACTGACGCCGATGGCAGCCTGGCCCAAATGCCACAGCGCATCGTATAGCCATTGACTGCGCATGAGCAGAAAGCCAAGCGGCGCCAATGGCAGGCTGGCATAGAAGCGCCAATTGCTGGCATTGAATGTCGCCGCCTTCCAGCCATTGCCAGGCAAGCCCTTCGCCAGGGCGATATCATTCGCTGGACCAGCGAAGAAAAACCAGAGGGCTTGCGGCGGGCGAAAGCCGCGTCGGCCGGGGACGAATGCCTGATTCCAAAAGCCGAAACCGGCCGTGCCACCAATCTCGCCACTGGCGCGCGCGCTCAATTCGAGGCTCACTGGCGGCGAGTTGCTGAAGTTACGCTCGGCTGGCTGGTAATCGCTGATCTGCGCATCGTGGTAGCTGGCGGCGGAAGCGGGCGGCAGCACCAGGCGGAGTTCGCCAGCGGGCTGGGTCACGCGGCCAGCGCCAAGCTCGGTTATCAGCCATGGCTTGGGAGGCGGCATCGCGTTTCAGCGCACGACGAAGTTGCAGCTTTCCGCTTCGAATTCGGTGTCGGCACCTGGACCAAATGAGGCGTAGCCATCGCTGATGGGGTTGCGCCAAGTGACGCGGTAAGTGATGACATAGGAACCGGCTTCAAGCGGACCATAAGGGACGTACCAATAGACAACATGCTGAGCGCCACTGCGAGACGGGTTGAGGCGGTACAAGTTTACATTCTCAATCAGCGCGCCATTAATGCGCAGCTCGTGCGTCGCGTTAGACATATGCTGGCGCAGGTAAGCCTCCGAGCTGGCGAACCAAGCCCAGAAGATTTTGATCGTCGAGCCGGCACTCAGGTTTGATGGCGCGGCAATGCCAAAATCCGGGTCATTACAGAAGGCGAAAACGTTGACATCAAAGCGAGGCGTCGCCGGCGGCGCAGCAGCAGCGAGCCGCTCCGCAGTTGGTGAACTTGCCGGCGCTGGCTGTGAGCTTGGCAATGCCTCGGCGGTGGCAGTCATATCCATGCCGACCAGCACAGTCGCGGTCAATCGCATGGCATCGACATCGGCGATAGGCACATTGATGACCAGCAGGTCCTCGTCTGCTGAACCGTCATTCGCCTCCGCAGCGCCCACTTCGACGACTATGCGCGTTTCTTCGCTGATTCGCTGCACACTCGAGTCGGCTGGCGGCGGTGGCTCCGCTGTCCGCAGCAGGTCCGCGCTCACCCAGCCTTCGTCGCCGTCATCCCGCCGAATTTGAATCCAATCGCCCTCGTCGTTCTGGCCAATCACCAGTACGCCGCTTTCGGGCACGAGCGAGCCAGTGGCAGCAAATTGTGTGCCAGGTCCGCTGCGCACATTGATGCGCTGCCGCGCGCGGACGATGCCAAAGATCGTTGGCGTGGCGGTTGGGCTCGCCGTCGGGGTGGCGGTCGCGCTAGGCGTCGGACTGTTGGTCGCGGTGAAGGTCGCGGAGGCGGTCGGCGAGAGTGTTGGCCTGGCGGTATTGGAGGGCGTAAAGGTCGGGGTTATCGTCGGCGTTGCCGTCGCGGTGGCCGGCAGCAGCGCTTCAAGACTGCAGCCAGCCAGCGCCAGCGGCAAAGTCAGCGCAACGACCACCAGCCGCAGGCAAAGCACTGGGGCTAGGCGAAGCATAAGATTCAAGCCGGTAGCGCGCAAGAGTGAGGCTCCCCTCCGCAACGAAGGCCGGTCCGCCGGCTGCAAGGCGCCTCGCGCCAGCCTGCGGCAGGTCTCTGACTAACTATTATAGGGTAAATCCCGCAATGCGCGCAAAGCCGATTGCCCTGCACATTGGGGAGTGGTGAATTATGAGATATGCAGACCGAAATTCTGTATACGGATAACCTAGATGTAGGGGCGACACTTGTGTCGCCCACAGTTGCAGAGCAGATTTTGGGCGATCCAAGGATCGCCCCTACAACTCAGCACAAGCAAGCCTTATATCGATAATTCACCACTCCCGCACATTGTCCCTCTTGACATTTTGCGCCAAGCAAATTAAACTAGCCTTGCTTTTGTGCCTGTAGCTCAGTGGATAGAGCACTGGTCTACGGAACCAGGTGTCGGGAGTTCGAATCTCTCCAGGCACGTTCAGGAAACCAGCCCGCCGGCTGGTTTTTCTATTTACACTTGCCTGGGCGAGTTTATCCTTCAGGCGCCGGCGGCGACAAAGCGGCTGAAATTAGGCGCTTCACCCGGCACCGGTGAATTGGTGAAAACGCCGCGCGCCACCACTGCCTCGCGCCCGCCGAGCGACTCGATGCGCGCCGCTTGATCAGCCTTTGCCCGTTTATCAGTCGCTTCGGGATCGAGAAGCCGCCGCAGTTGCGCTTCATAATCCCGCAGCAGCGGCCGACTGCGCTCATCTGGCGCCTGCGCCAGATCATTCAACTCATCAGGGTCGGCGGTCATATCAAAGAGCTGCGCTGGCGCATCGACGTGGTAGATGAATTTGTAAGCCCGGTCGCGCAGCATGTAATAAGCGTTGCGAGAGCCAATCGCATGATACTCGGCGAAGACGGTTCGCTCCTGGTCATCGGCGGCTGCAATCTCCCAAAGTGAGCGGCCCGGGCGCGCCAAGCCATCGTCCGGCGGCGGGCAGCCAAGCGCGTCCAGTATCGTCGGGTAGCAGTCAATCAGCGAGACCGGCGTGTCCACGACTTTGCCCGGTGGCACATCGGGTCCTGACATGATGAAGGGCACGCGGGACGCTTCGTCGTACATGGTAAATTTGCCGTAGATGCCGCGCGCGCCAATATGTTCGCCATGGTCGGAGCTATAGATGATGCGAGTCGAATCGCGCAGATTCAAGCCATCGAGAGCGGCCAGCACCTGCCCAATCTGCTGATCGAGAAAGGTGCAGATGCCGTAATAGACAGCATTCAGGCGGCGGATGGTCGCTTCTGGGAAGGGCTGCTCGCTGCTGAAGAAGCGGCGCATGTATTCGTAGGCGGGATGGCGGCTCCAATCGCTTGCCTGCCATTGCGGCGGCATGGGAAGCTGGTCATGCGGGTAGAGCTTGTAAGTCTCGGGCGGCGCGAACCAAGGCGGGTGCGGCGTTACAAACGAGAGGAAGAGTGCCCAAGGCTTGTCATCGTTGGCGTGCTCGCGCAGCCAGCCGATGGCGTTATCGCGGTTGCGGATGTCGTATTGCTGATAGGTCGACTCTGCGGGACCCGCTTCGTCGATGCCCGGGCGCCAGTCACGCCGAATTGAGCCATCGCGGATGCCGCTGGCTGGGTCGCCAATGCCGTCAACAACATGCAGCGGCTCGATTTCATTGGTAAAGCCATTGTCGTCTTCGGCACTGCGGAAGTGCAGCTTGCCGATGGAATCGACCAGAGTGCCCGCCTCCTTCAGCCGATGCCCCCAACTGGAAGGGCGACCCGCATAAGGGAAGCCATTGTCCCAATTGCCGATCTGATGAATGTACTGCCCGGTGGCGAGGGCGGCGCGGACCGGCACACAGATGGCGCAATTTGTGTAGGCGCTGCTGAAGCGCGTCCCGCCCTCAGCCAAGCGATCGAGATTGGGCGTCTGCACGACTGGGTGCCCAGCGCAGCCCATCGCCGCCCCTTGATGTTGATCGGAGAAAATAAATAGCAGGTTTGCCGGTTTCATATGCTGTCCTTCGCTATCGACGCGCTAAAATCTTAGCATATTGACGCTGCCGGCGGCAAATGAATCCCAGGGCGGGGCTGGCGACCGCCTTTATGTCAAGAGCGGCGTCCCTTGGTAAAATCTAGCTGAATTCTCATCCCACGAGAGTAGCAAAGGAGGCTCAGCCGATGTATCAACCGAAAGCAAGCAAAGGCAACACCAGCTGGTTCACGCAGGACCGCTTTGGCATGTTCATTCACTGGGGGCTATACGCGCTGCCCGCCCGGCATGAGTGGGTCAAGAATCGCGAAGAACTGACTGACGAGCAGTACGCGCCCTACTTCAAGTATTTTAATCCGACCCGTTTCAAGCCCGATCATTGGGCTGACCTGGCGCAGGCAGCCGGCATGAAGTACATGGTCATCACCGCAAAGCACCACGAGGGCTTCTGCCTGTGGGATTCGCAATACACCGATTACAAGGCAAGCAACACGCCATGGGGCAAGGACATGCTGACCGAAGTGGTCGAAGCCTTTCGCAGCCGCGGGCTCAAGGTCGGCTTTTATTATTCGCTGATCGACTGGCATCATCCCGATTTCACTGTCGACAGGCGGCATTCGCAGCGCAATCACCCCGAGCGCGCGGCGCTGAACCAGGGACGGGACATGAGCAAATATCGCGCCTACATGAAGAACCAAGTGCGCGAATTGCTGACTAACTTCGGCAAAATTGATGTGATTTGGTATGACTTTTCCTACCCCGGTCCTGATGGCAAGGGGCGCGACGACTGGGACAGCGACGGGCTGGAAGCCTTGAGCCGCCAGCTGCAGCCGGGGATCATCATCAACAATCGGCTCGACCTGCCCTCCTCAGCCGACATTTATACGCCGGAGCAATTTCAGCCGCGCGAGTGGGTGCATGTTGATGGCGAGCCAGTCGTCTGGGAAACTTGCCAAACTTTGAGCGGCTCCTGGGGTTATCACCGCGACGAAGCCACCTGGAAGAGCCCGGGGCAGCTGATTCGGATGCTGGTCAATACCGTCGCGACTGGCGGCAACCTGCTGATGAATGTGGGACCGACGGCGCTGGGCGAGTTGGACCGGCGGGCGGAAGCTGCGCTGGGCGTATATCGCGATTGGATGGCGCAGCACAGCGAGTCAATCTACCGCTGCAGCGCCAGCGCGTTACCGGCGCCGCAAGATTGCCGCCTGACGCAAAATGGCGATTTGCTCTACCTGCATATTTTCGCTTATCCCTTCCGCCATCTGCATCTTGACCACTTTGGCGACCGAATCGAATACGCCGAGTTCTTGCACGACGGCAGCGAGGTTCGCTTCAGCCTTGACGACGCGGGGACAGCGACTTTGCAGTTGCCAGTCGTCCAGCCACAGGCTGAGGTTCCCGTGATCAAGCTTTATCTGAAAGCCTAAGTAGAGCGGGCGACCTGGTATGTCGCCCCTACAATCGTCACGGGTTCTGGGCTCTAGCCGCTGTAAGCAACTTCCAGAAACTGGTTGACAGCGACATCGGCATGGGTCTCTTCGACGCCATTGGGCCAGCGGATCAGCAGCTCGCTGATAGAAGCCGCGCCCAAGCCAAAGTGGAGCGCGGTGTCGTTGCCCGCGCCGAGGCTGGAGCCAGATTTCACCTCTTGCAGCAGGGTCGTCCCAGCGTCGGTTCTGAGGTAGACCCGCGCGCCGATGGCATCGCGATTGATATCGCCGCCGCCGACAAGTTTGATGTTGATCCAATTGTTGGCTGCGCCTTCCGCGCCGGTGTTGCGGTAGAGCGCGTAGCCCTCGTTCCAGTTGCCCAGCACAAAATCGAGAAAGCCATCGCGGTCATAATCGGCGTAAGCCAAGCCCATGCTCGGCTTTAGATTATCCAGCCAATCCTGCGGTGTGACATCGGCGAAGCTGCCGTCGCCGCGGTTCTTAAACATGAAGTCGCGGTATTCGAACATCATACCTTCGGGACCGGTCTCAATATCGAATTGGATGAACTCGGTGGCGGTGAGAAAGAGATCAAGCCAGCTGTCATTGTTGTAATCGAAGAAGACCGTGCCCCAGCCGACGGCGCTGCTCGGTCCCACCACGACGCCAGCCTCTTCAGCCACATCGTCAAAGCTGCCGTCGCCCTGGTTCTGCAGCAGCACCATGCCATTCACCATGTCGGAGAAATAAAAGTCAAGGTCGAGGTCGTTGTCATAATCGCCGACTGCCAGCCCCATGCCATGGATGAAGGTGCGCGCGCCTGCTTCAACCGAGATATCGCGCCAGCACCAGCCGCCGCAGCCGGGTCCTTCGTTGCGCCAGAGGATATTGCCCAGCATATTCTTGAATTGATCGTTGACGACATAGATATCGGGGTCGCCATCGTTGTCGTAATCGCTGAAGCTGGCGCTGAAGCCGGCGCCTAGCAGCAGGTCGTAATCCAGCAAGTGGGTCACATCCTCAAAGCTGCCATCGCCGCGATTGTGGTACAGCGTGTCGCGGGCTGCGTCGTGCTCGCGCGTGATGTTGGGGTCGCCACATTCGGGGAAGCAAGACCAATTGACAACATAGAGATCGAGGAAGCTATCGCCATCGTAATCGCCCCAGGTCGCGGTTGTGCCCTTGCCGGCATCCCCCAGCCCAGCCTGCGCGGTTACATCGCTAAAACCCCGCCCGCCGTCGTTACGGAATAAGGTATTGGCGCCATGGTTCAGCACATAAAGGTCGAGCCAGCCGTCGTTGTCGTAATCCGCCCAGACAGCGCCGCCGGTTTCCATATGAGCCAGCGCGACTTGCGGCGACCATTCCGAGATGGCAAAGCGGCCGTCGCCAGTGTTGCGGTAAAGCACGCTGGGATCACGGTTGCCGGTGACGTATAGATCGAGCCAGCCATCACGGTCGTAATCGCCCCAAGCCTGGCCGATGCCGAGATAGCCGCTAAGAAAGTCATCATCAAATAGCTGCCAATCGCCGCTATGCGTGGCGCCGATGCCGGCCGCATCGCTAACATCAACAAAGGGTTCGAGCTTGCCAATAGCTGTGAGGAAAATGAGGCAAAGGGGAAACAGGAGGCGACGTAAGAGCGTGGGCATGTCGGTAGGATCTTGGAAAACCTTCGGCGGCGCTAAGTCCTCAGCGCCAGTGTGACAAGGACATTGACCACAGCCACACCAACTGAGGCGACCCCGATCAATATGCCGAGTATCCAGCGATTCGCTCGCATGCCAGCGCGGAGAGAGCCGAGTTCGGAATTCATTTCCGATCGCAAAGACTCAACTTCTGTCCGCACCGTCTCGACTTCTGTCCGCACCGTCTCAATTTCAGTGCGCACCGACTCAACTTCCGTGCGCACTTTCTCCAGTTCAACGCGCACTGATTGAACATCAGCTTTTGTCGAAAGATGCCCGTATGCGCCTTCAAGCCTCGCGACTCGTTCGCCTATGGGCGAGCCAAGCAAAGCCTCGTCAGCCTGGGAAGTTGTTTGTGCTACCGATTCTGTAACCGCCATCTTTCGCCTCTAACTGACTGTGACCAAGGCTATTATACCACGTGAAGCCTTATCAAAGCACGCTGGCTGCACCTAAGACTAACGCTTGACGCCGGAGGTGGCGATGCCCTCGACAAAGTAGCGCTGCCCGAAGATGAAAACCAGCAGCACCGGGATGACGGCGATGGTGGCGACAGCCATCATCAGATGCCAATCGGTATTGCCATATGCGCCTTGATATTGCACCAGGCAGACCGGCAGCGTCTGGACATTGGGCGTGCGCAGGTAGAGCAGCGGACCGAAGAAATTGTTCCAATTGCCGATGAATGCGAAGATGGCCAGGGTGGCCAAAGCGGGTTTGGAGAGCGGGATGAAGATTTGCAGCAGGATGCGCGCGTGCCCGGCGCCATCGATCTTGGCGGCGTCAACTAGTTCTTCGGGGATGGTCATGAAGAATTGCCGCAGCAGAAAGATGAAGAAGGGCCAGCCGAACCAGGCCGGCACCATCAGCGGCAGGTGGGTATCCAGCCAGCCAAAGCGATTGAACAGCACATATTGGGGCACCACCAGCGCCTCGTTGGGCAAGAGCATGGTCGCCAGGACGACAGCAAAAAAGAAATTCTTGCCGCGCGCTTTCAAGCGGGCGAAGGCATAAGCGGCCAATGTGCAAGAGACGAGGTTGCCGATGATGTTGTTGACGGTGATTTTCAGCGAATTCCAGGTACAGGTGGTGAAGTCGACATAGCCATAGCCGTACCAGCCATCGGGGAAATTCTGCCATTGCGGCGTCTCGGGGATGAGCCGTGGCGGGAAGGCAAATACCTGGTTCAGCGGCTTGAGCGCGGTCGAAACCATGACGATAAAGGGCATAACAAAAATGATGCCGATGGGGATAAGCAAGGCAAAAGTGAGCAAGATGCCGATGGCGCGGCGACCCGTGATGGTTTTGCGCCAGGCATATTCACTATTGCGCTTGGCAAGCGGTGCTTTCTTCATCAAGCCTATACCTCGTAGAAGACCCAGCGCCGGCCCAGCCGGAATTGCAAACCGGTCAGGGCCATCAAGATGACAAACATGATCCAGGCGACAGCTGCTGCCACGCCTAGCTGCAGGAAGATAAAGGCGTTCTCCCATAAGTACCAAATCAAGACATTGCTCGATTCGCCCGGTCCACCTTCAGTCATCACGCGGATTTCTGTGAAGTTTTGGAAGGAGCTCACCACCGAGATGATGATGACGAAGAAGAGCACCGGCGAGAGCATGGGCAGGGTCACATTACGGAACTTCGCCCAGTTGCCAGCGCCGTCAATTTCCGCCGATTCGTACAATTCTTTGGGCACGCCCTGCAAGCCCGCCAGCAAAATAATCATATTCGGTCCCACCGCAAACAAGCTCATCAGGATAAGCGACGGCTTGACCCACTGCGAACTATAAATCCAGGGGGGACCGGTGATGCCGATCTGCTTCAAGGAATAATTCAATATGCCCAAGCGCGGATTAAATATCCAGATCCACACCAGCGCTACCGCCACGCCGGCCGTCACCGTGGGCAGATAATAAACAGCGCGGAAGAAGGGGATGCCCGGTACCTTCTGGTTGAGCAAGATAGCCAAAAATAGCGCGAATGCCGTGCCAAATACCACGCGGCCGACGACTATGTACAAGGTGTTGCCCACCGAGGTCCAGAATATCGGGTCGGCGACCAAGGTCTGATAATTTTCCAAGCCAATGAACTGCAAGTTATCCAGCGAAATGCGCCAATCGGTAAAGCTCAAGCCCAACATGCCGAAGACGGGACCCGCATTAAAAACGACCAAACCAATCAGCCAGGGCAAGATGAACAGATAGAAGATGCGTTCTTCGCGGCGGGCGCTGGCAGAGACAGGACGGAGGAAACGTCGGAACATTACTCACACTCAGTGTCTTGGCGGACAGAATTGCGGGAGACCGCGCTGGGCGATCTCCCGCTGGTGGTTCCTGCTGCGGTCTCGCAATTACATATCGTCAGCAACTGCTTCGAGGGCAGCGCTGCCCTCTTCCATGATGGCAGTGATAGCCGCATCAACGGAGGTCTCGCCGAGGCGCAGCAAGCCAGCTTCACGACCCAGGATGTTGCTGACCTGGGCGGCAGCCAGGGACTGGAAGGGGGGACCAGTCACGGCATAGTCGAACATGGCTTCCAGGAAGTAGCGGCCGCTGGGCGGTGCCGGGTCGGATGTCAGCCAGGCTTCCAAGCCTTCTGGGCGCGCCGGTGAACCGCGGCCCGAGAGGCTCCACATGAAGATCATGCCATCCAGTGACAGGTATTCCCGCAAGTAGCGCCAAGCCACATCCGGCTTGTCGCTGGTCGGCGTGATGCCATAGCCGCTGCCAAAGGCGCCAGTGCTGCGCGTGCCATCGGCACCCATTGGCGTGGGCGCGACATCCCATTCAAAGTTGGCCAGCGCGCGCATGCTCGGCGTGCTCCAGGTGGCGATATGCCCCATAGCGGCGGCGCCAGAGCGGAAGGGATTCTGGTTGGGGAAGGCTTCTGATTCTGTACCGCTGGGGGCTGCGCCAGCTTCATGAATCAGGTTGTACCAGTGGTTGAGCGCGTCACGGACTTCGGGACTGTCGGCGGTCATGGCGGTTTCGTCATCGTTCATCGTTTGGCCGCCCCAGGCGCCAACGAAGAAGCCGCCGCCGCCGTTGCCGAGGTCTAGCTGGCCATCCCAGCCCCAAACGCCCATGTCGGTGTCAGTCAGCTCGATAGCCGCGGCCGCCATGTCTTCCATCGTCCAGTCTTCGGCGGGGTAGTCCATGCCAGCGGCATCAAACATATCTTTGTTGTAGCCGAGGATGATGGGTCCATGGTCATAGGGCAGCGCGTGGATGCGGCCATTTACGCGGTAAAGGCGCACCGACTCTTCCCACATGCCGTCGATATTGAATTCTTCGTCGGCGACGACGATGTCGTGAATATCGATGATGATGCCTTCATGCGCCCAAGGGGTAGCGCGGCTGCCATGCACGTAGATGATGTCGGGCAAGGTGCCGGCGGCCGCCCAGGCGGGAACGACATTGTTGTGGTCGGCCCAGGTGTTATAGGTGATGTTGATCTTGATGTCCGGATGCCGCTCCATGAAGCCTTCGTCATATTCAGCCTGGCGCGGGCGGAAGGCCGCTTCCCAGTGACGGCCGAAAGTCAACTCGACCGTATCTTGCGCGGCGGCGATGCTGCTTAGGGGTCCCAAGCCAGCGAGCGCGGCACCGGTGCTGGTGGCGGCTGTCAGTTTAAGAAAATCGCGGCGTGAAAGTTTTTCAGTGCTCATGTTGAATCCTTTCAATTAGAATACTCCGGCGAAAATAGGTCTGCCTCCGATTATACACTCGAATACGGTACACCTCCTTCGGCGCCAGTGGTCAAAAGAAACTTTAGTAAATTATAGAATAAGTTGCTGGCTTAAGACTATGTAAGCGTATGGTAAACGAGGATGAGCATTTTGTCAAAGACCATGTGAATAGGGAGTGCTGAATTATTGATATAGGGCTTGCTTGTGCTGATCGTAGGGGCGATCCAAGGATCGCCCCTACGAGGCTTGTCCGCTACTGAGTTTTTAATGCGCATTTCAAACCCCACCCCGACCGCCTGTGTCGGCGGGTCAGTGTCTACGCGACCCTACGCGGCGCGCCCCTCCCGACGGGTCAGTGTCGGCGGGCTGTGTCTACGCGCCCTACGCGACCCCGATGAATCAAGGAGGGGAGCATTGCTAGCAAATCCTGAGTCGGAGTCGCACTCCTAGATCAATAATTCACCACTCCCGACACTCCCATGGTCTGGCAAGCCTCATATCAATGCGATAAGATAGCCATAATCGCTGTTTGATTCGGTGGCGCAGCCAGAAGGCAACACAGGCAGTTTGGCAGCGAAGTGGTCGAACCTGAAATTCGACGTGAAGCTGGCAAGAGGCAAGAAGAATAAAACAAGGCGCGCATAAGGCAGAGAGGGCAACATGGGCTTACTGGACGGCAAGATCGCGCTGGTTTTCGGCGTCGCCAACAAGAACTCCATCGGCTGGGGCATCGCCCAGGCACTGCAGCGGGAGGGCGCCACCATCGTATTGAGTTACGCGATGGACAAGCTGGAGCGGCGTGTGCGGCCCCTGGGCGAGTCTATCGGCTGCCAGCTATTCATCAAAGCGGATGTGAGCCATGCGGATGAGATGGACGCGGTCTTCGCCGCCGTTGAAGAGACCTATGGCCGGCTTGATGTACTGGTGCATTCGGTGGCATTCGCCGAACGCGACGCGCTTGGCGGGCGCTTCGTTGATATGCGGCGCGAGGCATTGCTCAGCGCTATCGATGTCAGCGCGGTCAGCTTGATTGAGTTGACGCGCCGCGCCGAGCCGCTGATGAAGAACGGCGGCAGCGTCATGAGCTTGACCTATAACGCATCGCGCAAAGTGATCCCCAATTACAATGCCATGGCGATCGCCAAAGCGGCGCTGGAAGCGATTACCATGTACCTGGCGGCCGATATGGGGCGCAGCAAAATCCGCGTCAACGCCATCAGCGCCGGCGCCATCAAAACGCTTTCCGCCGGCGGCATCAAGGGCTTCCGCGATCTGCTAAAATACGCTGAGGTCACCTCGCCGATGAAGGAATTGGTAAGCCAGGATGATGTGGGGGATCTGGCGCTCTTCCTGGCGTCGGATCTTTCAAAGCGCATCACTGGCGAAGTCATATACGTCGACGCCGGCTACAACATCATGGGCTTCACCGATGTTGAGGCATTGATGGGCGAGCGCGGCTAGGCGCCTCAGACGAATTGAAAACCTTATGCGATGGATTGGTCTTCTGCTGCTTGTCAGTTGCTTGTCTGGGGCAACTCTGCAAGCGCAGACACTGCAAGCCTTGATAGTCAAAAATCCACCCTGCGACAGCCGGAACAGCGCTCACCGAAAGGCTGTCAAAGATATCCATGAGATTTTTGACGCGATCCATGAGATAGAGCGGTATCACTCCAATACAATAGCCACAGATTCGCTTGACGAAATTCTAAAAGGCATCGGGAGTCTACAGGATTTGGGATGTGCTGAAGGCATTTCTCTAACTTTGATTGCTACTGTGAAGTTGCTGGCGGTGGCTTACGAGAAAGCGGACACAGAACTTGAATTTGCCAGCAGCGAGGATCTCGCGCCGCTGCTTGAGAAGTGGCAAGCCTGGGCGGCAGACTTTCTCCCTGCCGAAGAACCTAAGACGCAATTCTGGCTGGGCAGCTTCAGCAATTACCAGGGGCAAGGCATTGAAGTCGGCTGCCAGAGTTACCTGCTGCCGGTCGACACCGGCTTGGCGCGCGGGCGCAACACGTTAGCGGAGCTTTCACTGGCTTTGAGTGCCCTCTTCGCCCCCGAGCAGCGTCATCCAAACGGCAAGGTGGAGACTGAAGACTGGATCAAAGAATTGGGTTTGTCGGTCGCTGGCATTCACATCGACGAGGCCATGGCTGAGATTACGCTGAACGGGCCGCTCAAGGGCATTGGCAGCTGCGGCGACGCCATACTTGAGGCGCAGATATTGCAAACCGTGTTTCAGTTTTCAGATATTGCCCGTGCTAGGATTACCGATGGCGAAACCAATCTGCGTGAAATCGTCGATATGAGCGACCGGCTCAGCGAAGAAGAACGCGCGGAATACATCTACCAGCGAGAGAATCTATACTGGCGGCAGGGTTAGCGCGAGAGGGGCTTAATCCAGCGCCTTGGAGAGAATAGTGGCGAGCTCAGCCTCGCGGGGGGTCCCGTCGCGGCTGCCTTCGACAAATCGCAGCGCGAGCCAAGACAGCAGCAAACCCGCCAGCCCCATACAGAACACAGCGCCATAAGCGATGCTATGCTCGCCGGATAGTTGCAGCGCCAAATCTCGGACGATGCCGCCGCCAGCGACGCCCGCGCCCCGCGCCAAGGTCACGCAGAAGGTCCAGAAGCCAAGGAAGGTTCCAGCGCGCCCGGCCGGGCTCAAGTCCATCATTAAGCCGAGCGTGCCGATGTTCCAGACGCCCAGCCCAATGCCCAGCAAGACCAAGCCCAGTGTCAGCAGCGGGCGAATTTCAGCCAGCGACGAGATGGCGAAGAGCAAATAGCCAAGGCTGAGCAGCAAGATACCAGCTTGCGATAAGCTGCTGTGCTTGCAGGCGGCTGACCGACGCAGCAGAAAAAGGGTAGCGAATGAGCCCAGAATCGCCATGCTTCCCCAGTAGGCGGCGAAGCGATTGGTGATATGCGCCTCCAGGCTGAAGACTTGAGCGCCGAAGGGTTCCAGCACCGTGTCTTGCAAGAAGGCGAAAGCCATCGATAGCGTCAGGTAGAAGAGAAAAAAGCGCATTTGGCGGCTGCGCCAAACCAGTGACAGATCGCGGCGCAGGCTGGTCGGCGCTTCTGCCAGCGCCAGCGCGGTGCCCAGCACTCGCTTCTCTTCGCCCAGGAGCGATAGGACCCAGATGATAGTCAAAGCGACGGCAGTCACAATGAAGAGGGTCAAAAGGGAATCGGCGCTGAAAGCGATGGCGCCGGCGCTTTCGTCCTGCGGCAGCATGATGCTGAAGAAAACCCCGCCGACGGTGAAGCCCAAAAGCAGGAAAGTCCAGACCAAGCCGACAGCCCGCCCACGCTGATGCAGCGCCGCCCGATCATAAATCAGCGCCAGGAAGGTGCTGCCCGAAATGGCGCCGCCTAGGCTAAAGAGGAGGAAAGAAAATATCAGCGCGAGCCATAATGCCGCTGGCGTCGGCCCCGCCGCCGCACTGCCCGCCCGCCGCAGCAACTCGGCGGTGGCAAAGCCCAGCGTCACGGTGCTGATCGACATCATCGCGCGGCCCAGCCAGATCCAGAATAAGCGCCGGTAGCCGCCGATGCTGTGGGTATCGGAATAGCGCCCGGCGATGATGCCGATGGGCGCCAGGAAGTAACGCAAACCAGTCAATAAGCCGACGAATGTCGCGCTGAAACCTAAATCAGCGACCATAATGCGATTCCAGACGCCGGTCGTCAAAACATCCGCCATGCCCGAGCCGAGATGGAACAGCGCGATTTTAAGATTGTGCCCGACAGACAAGTCGGCTTCAGTTGGCTCTGTCATATATTTTTATAGATTTATGCAGATTTATGCCGGAGATTGTACAGGTTCAAATTTCAGAGTCAACAGTCAAACGCAGAAGGTTTCACAAGCTGTGATATACTGGTTTATAGGCTGACTTACGGGGGAAGAGAGATTCCGATGTTCCAACACCGTCCGTTCAAGAAGATTGTTGTGCCGACCGATGGTTCAACTTGGAGTGAGCGCGCGCTGCCCTACGCGGTCGATTTCGGGCGCATCAGCAGCGGCGAGGTGATTTTGCTGCATATTTTCACGCCGCCGATGCACGAATTTGTGGACTCGTTAGCGATCGCGGGCGAATATGAATTGGCAAACCGGATACGGGAGTCGATCAAACAGCATTTGCTGGGGCTGCGCAATGAAGTGCGGGAGCAAGGCGTCAACTGCCGTTTGCATATCATCGACGCCGTTGGCGTGTCGCAGCACATCGTCGATTACGTCAGGGAAGAAGAGGCTGACCTGGTCGTGATGACGACGCATGGTCACTCCGGTCTGGTGCGCTTGGTCTTCGGCAATGTCGCCAACAAAGTGATGCACGATGTCAACGTGCCGGTGCTGGTCATCCGGCCCGATCTCGAATGAGGGCCGCCATTGCTCGCGCCGGCTGAGGCAAGCCTTATTCCGCGCGAATCTCATCAAAGGGAGGCAGGCGCTTCTCGACAAGGCAAGTAATCGCAGCCACCGCCTGCCAAGCCCTTTCTACTTCAGCCTTGGGCAGGCGCAAGTCGGCAAATTCTTCTTCATCCAGCAGCAGCCTTCGCCCATCGGGATAGACAAAGACATCTAGGCATAAATCCTGCGCCGCGACTTGTCGCGCCTCGATGATAGGGGGCCGCGTAATATTGCAGTACCAACCCTTCAAAGCCTCTGTTTCCACATCCCCAATGCGAAAGATATTGTACCAGCGGTCCCGGTAGAACCACTCGCGGAAACGATCGCCGCGGCGCAGCTTGATGGCGCCTAAATCGCGCTCGGCAAGCGCAAATATAGCGTCAACGCAAATGAAGCTGTCCGTGCGTTCTCGGAGGAGGCCCTCATAGGACAGCTCAAAGTCGCCGTGGGCATCAAGCTTGATGACGGTGAATGCGCTCATCAGGCGCGTCCGCTGGTATGGACGAGCAGCAGCCGCCCGCCGGTGAATTGGACCGCAGGCGCTTCGCCCACGATGATATTGCTGATGCCGCGGGCTGGACCGAATTGTAGCGATTCTTTGTTAAGGGGATATTGCAAATCGCGCGTCCTAATGCCTTCGGATCTGCTAAGCGGGATTAGGGAAATCGTATCGCCCGCCCGCCCCAAAATCTTATGCTCGCCGGGCCAGAGCAAGCGGATGGTCTGGTCGCCATCGACGATTTCGACGCGAATGCCGCGCAGGAAGGGCAGCATGAGCAAGAGGATATTGGCCAGTGTCTGATCGAAGCGCCCGCCCAATGCGCCTAGGATGTAGATGGAGGCGGCGCCGATATTGCCGCAGTGATGCAGCGCCAATTCAAGATCGGTCTCGTCTTTCTCCGGCGCATGTTGGATGATGTCTGCGCCGTCCGCTCTAAATTGCGCGACTTGCGCGGCGGAGAGCGAATCCAGGTCGCCGATGATCGTATGGGGCTTCAAGCCAAGCCGGCGGGCATGGAGCGCTCCGCCATCGGCGCAGATAACTCGCGGCGATTCGAGCCAAGTTAGCAGGCGCTTTAGCATCTTGCCTTGCTTGAGCTCGCCATTAGCGAAGAGCAGGACGTCCACAGGACCTCGGCATTGTTATATCAAGGCGGCTTCCAAGGCGCATCTTACCATCGGTGCGGCGCAAAATCGAATGGGTCCATAAGGCTTGTCCGGTACTTTAGGATTCGCGATCGCCCTTTGGTTTACCCCCCTCGGTCCCCCCATTGAAATGGGGGGATGAGCACTGATTTGTCGTGATTATCGCTAATGTGAACTTGGATTCAAGCAGAATTGGCATAGTTTATAGAGTTTGCAATATCCTAGCTCCCCTTCCCTAGCTTGCTGGGTCGCGTAGACACTGACCGCCGGCAAGGGGCTGCGCCGCGTGGGGTCGCGTAGGGCGCGTAGACACAGCCCGCCGACACTGACCCGCCGACACTGGCGGTCGGGGATGGGGTAAGAAATGCGCATTAATAACTCAGTAGCGGACAAGCCTTATAGGCGCGGATTCGGGCGAAGCATTGCCCCCTACAATTTGTATGGGCAGACGCGCTATGCTAGCCTAGGCGCATAGGCGCGATTTGAAAGGCGGCTCGTGATGCCGGTGGACGCCATCAGCTTAGAAGTCTTCAAGAATCTCTTTGCCGCAGTGGCGGAAGAAATGGGCTTGACGCTGCGGCGCGCCAGCTTCAGCCCGAACATCCGCGAGCGCTTGGATTTTAGCTGCGCCGTGTTTGACGCCGACGCGCGCATGATCGCCCAGGCGGCGCATATCCCGGTACACCTAGGCAGCATGCCCGCGTCGGTGGCTGCAGCCCTGGCCGAGTTTGAGGAGTTTTTCCCGGGCGACTTGGTGGTGCTCAACGACCCCTATCGCGGCGGGACCCACCTGCCCGACATCACCATGATTTCGCCGATTTTCGCCGGTGGCGATTTAAGCTATTTCGTCGCCAGCCGCGCCCATCACGCCGATGTCGGTGGCATGACGCCCGGCTCGGCGCCCTTGAGCACGGAGCTGTATCAGGAAGGCATCATCATCCCGCCGCTAAAACTGCGGCTGAGTGGCTGGATGAATGAAGGCGCCATCGACCTGATCGTGGCGAACAGCCGCAACCCAGCCGAGCGGCTGGGCGATTTGGAGGCGCAGCTGGCCGCCCATCGCATCGGCGAGCAGCGGCTGCTTGATATGATGATAGAGCATGGACCAGAGGCAACGAGCGAGCACGGGGCCGCCCTGCTCGCATATTCGCGGCGCCTGACGCAGTCGGTCATCGCTGGCATCCCCGATGGCGTCTATCACTTTCGCGACGCGATGGAGGGCGATGGCCAAGCTGAATTTGAGATACCGATTCAAGCGCGCATCGAGGTGCACGGCGAATCCATGACAGTAGACTTCAGCGGCAGCGCGCCGCAAGTGCTGGGCAATGTGAACGCGGTGCCAGCCATCGTGCGCTCAGCCACTTGGTATTGCGTCCGTTTATTGGCGGCTGAAGACATCCCTGTCAATCATGGCTGCTTCCAGCCAGTCGAGGTAATTACGCCAGCCGGCAGCTTCCTCAATCCGCGTTTCCCAGCCGCGGTGGTGGTCGGCAATACGGAGACGAGCCAGCGCGTGGTAGATACCGTGCTTGGCGCCTTGGCGCAAGCGCTGCCGGAACTCGTGCCAGCAGCCTCACTGGGGACGATGAATAACTTCGCGGTCGGCGGCTTCGATGGCGAGGAGCAGTTTGTCTATTATGAAACCCTGGGCGGCGGGCACGGCGCATCAAGCCAAGGCGATGGCTTATCGGGGCGGCATTGCCATATGACCAATACGCTGAATACGCCGGTCGAAGCGCTGGAATACAGCCTGCCGCTGCGGGTGCGGCGTTATCAACTGCGGGCGGGCAGCGGCGGCGGTGGGCAGCGGCACGGCGGCGACGGCATCACGCGGGAATATGAATTGCTGGCGCCAGCGACAATCACCATTAATTCGGAGCGGCGGCTGCGAGCGCCCTACGGGCTCAATGGCGGCGAGGCGGGCAAGCCGGGCCTCAATACTGTCATCCGCAATGGCGCGGCGGCAACCGTCGGCGGCAAGCATTTGGCGCGCCTTGATGCTGGCGATCGTGTGATTATCGAGACACCGGGTGGTGGCGGCTGGGGGAAGCCTTAGCCGAAAAGGCACTAAGAACGCGGAGAAAGGATAGGGGCGACCCGGTGAGCCGCCCCCAAACCTAAGCGCTGGTCCGCCCCAGCCTAGCCGCCAGCGGCGCTGACCTTGACCGGAATCTGGCGTGGCTTGATGTGCTCGGCTTTGGGCAGGCTGATGCTCAGGACGCCGTTTTCGTAGCTGGCTGCCACCGCATCGCCATCCAAATTGCTGGGGAAGCGCAGGCTGCGGCTGAACTGGCCAAAGCGGCGCTCGCGGATGAGCACTTGGCTGGCGTCGTCGCGCGGCTCGGCGGCACTTTCCGCGTTGATGGTCAAGACATCTTCGTGGATGTTGACGCTGATGTCGTCCTGGCTGATGCCGGGCAGGTTGGCGCGGACGATGTAAGCCTCTGCGTTCTCCTCGACATCCAGCGCGGGGCTGAAGCCGCGGGCTTCAAATTCGGTCCCGCTGGTCAGCCAGGGATGGGTCCCGTTCAGCAGATCGTCCACCAGGCGGAAGTAGGGCTTGCGACTGCGGATCATCATGTCTTGCCTCCTTGTTTGTCTGCGCTGGGCGGCTCAATCAGCCAGCCCGGCGCTTGCCTAAGTTTCTGTGACAATTACAGCGTAAAGCGCCTGTATAAGAGAAAAGGCAGCGCGCTGTAAGAAGCCCGCTAGAGGCGCATAAACGATGTATAAGCGCCAGCTCGCCGCCGCTGCATGTTGCTTTGCGCGGGCGGATGTTATGATTGAGCGCATGGATTTCACTGTTCAACTGATGAGGATCAGCCAATGAGAGCGGGTGTTGATATAGGCGGCACCTTCACCGACCTGGTGTTGAGCGATGGCGCCGGGCTGAAGATTCACAAGCAGCCCAGCAGCCCCGACAAGCCGGAGCGCTCGATGCTGGCTGGGCTGGCGGCGCTTACGCCGGGCGGGCTGGCGGCGCTGCGGCAGGTCGCGCATGGCTCGACTGTCGCCACCAATGCCATCTTGGAGCGTAAAGGGGCGCGCGCGGCTCTGCTGACCAGCGAAGGATTTCGTGATTTGCTCTTCATCGGGCGGCAAGATCGACCGGTGCTTTATGATATTCAGCCCCGCATCGCGGCACCGCTGATCCCGCGCCAACGCTGCTACGAAGTGCGAGAGCGGCTCGACTTTCGCGGCGACGTGCTAAAGGCGCTAGACATGGCTGCGCTCGACCAGATGCTGGCGCAGCTAGGGTCCGATCAAGTCGATTCAATCGCCGTCTGTCTCTTATTCAGCTACGTCAATCCGGCGCATGAGCAGCGTGTCAAAGAGCGGATTCTGGCGCGGGGTATCGTGGATGAAGAGTGGCAGGTTGTGCTGTCATCAGAGGCGCTGCCGGAGTTCCGCGAATATGAAAGAGCGAGCACAATCGCGCTGGAGGCATACGTGCGGCCCCTCATGTCGCGCTATATCGGGGCGCTCGAGGCGGCGCTGCCAGCCGCTGCATCACTGCGAATCATGAAGTCCGACGGCGGGGTGATGCGGGCGAGCCGCGTGCGGCAGCAGGCGATACACACCGCGCTCAGTGGGCCCGCAGCGGGCTTGATGGGCGCCTTTCACCTGGCGCAGGCAGCCGGCTTCGACAAGATCATCACCCTCGATATGGGCGGCACATCAACCGATGTCGCCTTGGTCTCGAGCCAGCCCGAGCCACGCCAGGAATCGTCAATTGATGGCTTGCCCACGCGCGTGCGCATGCTGGATATTGAAACGATCGGCGCAGGCGGGGGTTCGCTGGCGCGGGTGGATGCCGGCGGCGCCCTGCGCGTCGGTCCAGAATCGGCCGGCGCCAACCCAGGACCAGTCGTTTATGGTCTCGGCGGCAACCAGGTTACGCTTAGCGATGCCAATGCCGTATTGGGAAGGCTGGCGGCTGAGCATTTCCTGGGCGGGGCGATGAGGCTTGATCTGGCGGCTGGCAGGCGCGCGCTGGCTCGTCTGGCGCGCCAGATAGAGCTCGGCATCGTTGAAGCGGCGCAGGGTGTGGTCGAAATCGCCAACGTCAATATCGAGCGGGCTTTGCGGCGCGTATCCATCGCCCGTGGTCATGACCCGCGCGATTTCACGCTGGTGGCTTTCGGTGGCGCTGGACCGCTGCATGCTTGCGAAGCGGCTTCTCGGCTAGATATCCCGCGCGTGCTGGTGCCGGAGTCGCCCGGTGTCTTATGCGCCCTGGGCTTGCTGCTTGCCGATGTCGTGGTTGAATACAGCCGCTCGGTCATGCGCGGCGCCAGCGACGAGGTTCTGCTTCAGCTGCGGCAGGTGGAGCGAGAATTGCTGACGCTGGCCGCCGCGGAGCTGCAGCAAGAAGGCATCGCCGAGCGGGACACGCGCTTTGCGGCGACGCTGGATATGCGCTACCGGGGCCAAGCCTACGAATTGAACATCCCCTTTGATGAAAGCGCAGCCGAATCTTTCCATCAAGCGCATGAGCGCAGTTATGGCCATGCCATCCGCTGGCGCGCGGTGGAGATCGTCAATATGCGCGTCGCCGGCATTGGCGCAATCGACAAGCCGCAGTTTGCAGAAGCGGAGGCAAGCCCGCATCAAGCCGAGCCAATCGGCGAAAAGCCAGCGCCAACTGGCGGCGCGATTAAACTGTATGAACGCGCCGCTCTCTTGCCAGGGGCGGAATTCAGTGGCGAAGCGCTGGTCTTCCAAATGGACAGCACGACCTACTTGCCAGCCGGCTGGCAGGCGCGCGTCGATGGCTTCCGCAATCTGTTGCTGAAGCGAGCCTGAGGCTTAATCGATAGCCGCCATCGCTTCTATCTCGACCGCCATATTAAATGGCAGCGCCGCCATCCCCACCGCCGAGCGCGCGTGGGCGCCGCGTTCAGGACCGTAAAGCGCCAGAATCAAATCGGAACAGCCGTTGATGACCGCCGGTTGCTGGGCGAAATCAGGCGCGCTGTTGACCATGCCATGCAGGCGCAGCCAGGCGCTGACGCGATCCAAATCGCCGAGGGCGCGCTGGAGGCTGCCCAGCATCGAGAGCGCCACCTGCTTCGCCGCGTCGTAGCCCTGCTCCACCGTGACCTCAGCGCCGACTGCCCCGAAGGGACCCGCCACTGAACCATCGGTCTTTTGCGGTCCATGCCCGGAGATGTAAGCAATCCCCGCGTGTATTCGCACAAAAGAAAATGGCAAGTTGAGGCCCGGCGGCACCTTGACCGCAGGCGGCAATGCCAAGCCCATGCGAGCCAGTTTGCCTTCAATATCCATCATCCGCCCCCTGTTCCTGCTTTTGGAATTGTGAGTGCATTTTCAAGGGGATGAGCCGCCTTGCTCGCGGCCGAAGCGCTGAGGCTCGGCGCCCGGCTAGCGCCCCCTGCTGAAATCGCCTCCGCTAGAAATTACCATAGTGTGATGCCTGGCGCACGGCTTGTGGCGAATCGGGCTAGAATAATGCATGTCTCGTCAGCCTTGGAGCGCAAGCGAGCATGAGCGCGCAGAACGATTTGCGACAAGCGATTGAATTGATGCAAGATGGCGACGTCCAGGCGGCGGTCGCCTTGCTTAATCGCCTAATCGCAGAAGCTCAACTGGATGACAAGGGGCGGGCGGCGGCTTATGCTTGGCTGGCGGAAGCGCGCGAAGACAGGTCCTACAAAATTCGCTGCCTGGAGCGGGCGCTGGAGCAAGACCCGGGCAACCAGCAGATACGACAGGGCTTGCAACAACTGAAGGCGGCTCGCCCGCAGCCGCGCCAACTGCCGCCGCTAGCCCCAGAGCGCCGCCGCCCCGACCGAGTAGAGACGCCGCCGGTCCTCGGCATCGCCGGTGGTTTGAATGGGCCAGCGAGCGGCTTTTGCGTCAACAGCGCGGGCCTAATCGCCACGACCAGCTACGCGATTGGCAGCGCCACACGGGTGACAGTAATGCTGGCGGCCGAGCGGCAAATGGCGGGCAACGTCATCAGCCGCTTCCCGACCCATGATGTGGCGCTTATCGAAGCGCCGCTGGCGCCACTGCGCGTGCCAACTAGCGCGCCACCATCGATGGTTGCGCAGCACAGCGCCTTCACCGCGCTGGGATACGGCGGCGCTCGGCTGCGCGGCAATATTGCCCGGCTCAATACACAAGGCGCGCGGCAATGGCTGCGGACGACGATTCCGCCAGAGCAAATGCCGGATGCGGGCGGCAACCCGCTTTATGACGAGAAGGGACAGCTGCTGGGCATGCTGACACGCAATGTTGATGGCGGCGGCAATGCGCTGGCGATCAAGATAGTTGATGTGGCCAGGCTGGCGGAGGAAGTTCAGCGCGACCGCCGCTTGCTGCCAGAAGCCAGCTATTGCGCCAGCTGTGGATCGCTCTCGCGGGCGCGGTTATTCGGCGGCGCGCACTGCGAGACTTGTGGCGCGGCGCAGGCGGCTACGCCCGGGGCGGCGCTTCCTCCGCAGAGCAGTAAGCTCGCTGCGCTCTATGGCGAAGGCGCGGGGTCGCCCTGCGCCCACTGCGGCGCGCGAAGCGGAAGTTACGCCGGCTGCTGCTTGCGTTGCGGGCAGGCTCTGGCAAGCAGCCGGGAAACAGGGAGCTAAAGCACATGGGGCGCTTCTTTGGGCGCGGCGAAAAGAAGCCGGCTGAACCCGGGTCCGACCACTTTGACCTGTCGCTGCGGGCGGTGGAGGGCATCCTGCAGGCGATCGGCATCGACCCGCGCGCGGCGAGGATGGAAGTGGAGAGCGGCTATGGCTGGAATTTCCAGCGCGGCTCGGCGCTGATCGAAGTGTATCTGACGCCGGCGGAACAGGGCTATTTGCAAGTGCTCTCGCCGATTATGCACCTGCCGCCGAGCAACCTGCTAGCGCTTTATCGGCGGCTGCTGGAGCTGAATTTGCAGCTGACCAATGCGGCGCTCGGCCTACACGAGGATATCGTCTATCTCTATCATGAGCGGTTGCTGGCGGGGCTGGATGCGGAAGAAGCCGATGCGATCATTCGGCAGCTGGCGCGCTACGCCGATGAGCTGGACGATGCGCTGGCGGAGGAGTTTGGCGCCCGCATGTATAGGCGGGGGTGAGAACTAGTTTGCGGCTACACCGCCATTTGGCGAACAACAAGTGTTGTGCAGGAGCTTTACCAAGTGCTGTACATCTTTGAAATAACCCTGCAATTCCTGAATTGTAATCTGCGAGTCTCTCCCATGCGCAATCAAGTTTCTATTTTCTACCAAGTTATTCAACACTGGCTTGAATTGTTGGACATTGCTTTGTCGTAATTCCGTTCTCCAGTTCACATCAAAGCGCCTAATTGTACGGAGAATATCATCGTAATTTGCAGAGATGTTTTTCAGATTTTCCTCAACATAATTCTGTGTTGGTAAATCTGTTGTTTTCGATTGAACATATTCCAATAGTATGATTTGCACGCAATTCTCCAAGAAACCTGATGTCCTTATGCATAGATACCATGTAAATTGGACAGCAAGATCGGTTGGAATTGTTCCCAATTTCTGTAACCTACTGACTCTGTCAAACAGGTCTTGGAGTTCAGCCTGACGATCAAGTATATCTTTATGCATGGCTTACCCCGCATTTGCAAAAGCTGAGATAGCCATTTCTATACGACGTCTCACTCGGTCTGGGGCCGAAGTGGTATCTGAAATAAGTTCCAAATATGTTTCGTTGTTACGCAGTGATTCAAACTCAGTTCTTATATTAGATTTGATCGGAACAGTTGCGTTCCGGCACGCGACTCCAATCATTATAGAGTCAAGCATCGCAGCGTTGAGAGATTTCGTTGGCTTGAAAGCGTCAGTTCCAATCTTCTCCAAGATACAAATTACCGTGTTCGCAAATACCTGACTGATCTGCTCACCTTCAACTTGTTTCAGATCTCGGTTTGACTTCATATATCTGTTCAAAAAACCTTTCATCGGCGATCGATAGTTGTCGCGGTCAAAATATAGAGCGATAAAACGAAGTATTAATTCTTCATCACGCTTACGTTTGTCTTGCGATTCTTTTCCGTACAAGTCTCGCCATGCTTGAGTTTCATTCAACTTATGAAGCAATCGGTTAAATGGGCCTCCATAGATTGCCGCTCGAATCTCCTGAGATGCTAACGCGACACCGCCTGTATTCAATCTCTCGAAAATGAAGTACTGACTAGTTGCGTCCTCACCTGGTTTCTCCTGGCGAATAACCGTTGCACGTATATAAGAATTGTCGAGTCGCCTCCTATCAACGATATCGAGTTCCTTATAGGAAAGCCCATTGTATCTTGATTCGAGTCCAGTAAGTTTAAACTGCTTATCTGTATCGCCAAATGTTCCCTCATAGAAACCCTTTAGCGACTGCAATCTCTGATTGCCATCAACAACTAACTGTTCTTCGCTTGCCGAATCTCGGTACAGGTAGATTCCTGGCACGGGCAATTCCAAAAGTAATGACTCTATGAATCTCGATGCGCGTTTCTGATCCCACACATACTTACGTTGATATTCGGGGATCTTGATATCGCCGCTTTGTAACCGGCCCACATAACCTCTAATATCGTAGTCGATTCCATAGCTAGAAACATGCTTTTCATTGATACTTACAGTCTCGTCGGAATTGTCCTGTTCGATCACGATTTCTTCATCGCGGTCGGCCGAAATGACATGGCTATCTTCCAATATCATGGAACCCTCCATCTCGGAACAAAAGAGAATGCTCAGCTATTTTATCGACATCATACACAGATTCAAAGGGGAGTCATTGTTAGCCTGCTAAGAGTAGATGTAAGTTAACATACAGCGAGCCGCCACCCACTAAGCGCTGCCAACTTCCGCGAAACTAAACGAGCTGATACTCTTCTTCGCTGCAGACGCGCAGGGTGCCAGCCAGCTCATGGCCCAGGAAGTGCGTCTGCCCATCGACTTGCAGCTGCAGGGGACCTTTGAAGGGCGCGCGCATTACCAGGCGGAAGCGTTTGCCCGGCTCCAAGCGCAATTCGCTGAAGTAGCGCAGCTTGTGCCCGTCGTGGCTATGCACGCGGCTGATGACATAATCGTAGCCCACCTCAACTTTAGAAAGTGGGTAATCGATGACGCGCGGCATCTGCCCGTCGGCGCTGGGGATTGGTTCACCGTGCGGGCAGCGCTTGGGGTAGCCGCACATTTCGTCCATTTTGCTGACCAGAGCAGCGCTGACCACCAAACCCATCTCATCGGCGTCGTCATGCACCTCGTGCCAGCCGAAGCCCATAACATCCACCAGGAAGCGCTCCACCAGCCGATGGCGGCGGATATTGGCGAGCGCCTCGCGCACTCCCGCTTTAGTCAGGCGGATGCCGCGGTACGGTTCATGGTCGAGATAGCCAGCCTGCTTAAGGCGCTGGACCATGCGCGTGACAGCGGGCGCCGAGACTTGCATTTCTTCAGCCAAGGCTGATGTGGAGACGAAGCGGCTATCCGGCTGATAATAAGCGATGCGAAAAGCTTCAGCCAGATATTCCTGCATGGAGTCGGTCGCGGTCATGGCTCTCTCTATCTACCGCCGGCCGCAACGGCAAGTTGGATATCCATCTCCAATATAAACCGATACATTCTCTGTTCGCAAGCGTTAACTTAGCGATTAGCCCTTGTTAAACTAGATTCCTGTGATTTGCGCTCGGCAGCGGCATTCTTCATCCGGGCGCACAGCCGAGCAATTCGAGCAGCGCATCCAACTGACGCAGCAATTCAGCGGGCGCGCCATCATTGACCAGGGTGTAATCAGCCATGGCGATGGGCCCGCCTTTTTCCAGCGCTTCAATTTCCTGCATGTCGCGTTCGCGGGCTTCACGCGCAGACAGCGGGCGCTCGGGGCGAATTGACAGGCGCTGATAACGCAGCGCCCGGGGCGCGGCGACCGCCAGCAGAACCAGCGGCGCGCCAAGCTTTTCATCGAGCAGCTTGTATTCGCTGAAGCTATACAAGCCATCAATAACGATGCACTGGCAGCGGGCAAGGGCAGCTTGCAGCGCCGGCAGCGAGATGACAGCCATCGCGGCCATGCCCTGCTTCGCGCGCAATTCCTCACGCGCGATCCGCTCATTGGCTGGGTTGACTTCCCAGCCACGCCGCCGAACCTCATCGACGACAAGCGCGCCAAAGCGCAAACTGAAGTAGCCGCGCTTCCTCAGGTGTTCGGCGCAGATGGTTTTGCCAGCGCCCGGCATACCAACCAGCGCCAGCGCTCTAGGGGCTTTGCTTGCTTCCGTCATGCGTCCTCTGCTTGATATGCCTTGCATCGCGCAGGATTATAACGTCAGCAGCGGCGGCGACCTAGCTTGGATCAAGCAAGACAAGGGCAAGCACTTCAAATTGTTTTCACCACAAAGGCAGGGAGAGCACAAAGCTCCCCTCCTTGATGCATCGGGGTCGCGTAGACACTGACCCGTCGGGAGGGGCGCGCCGCGTAGGGTCGCGTAGGGCGCGTAGACACAGCCCGCCGCCACTGACCCGCCGACACAGGCGGTCGGGGTGGGGTTTGAAATGGGCATATCTCGCATACGATACACTGCCCTGCTGCTGGAGCGCGTTTGCCGCCAAAGTCTAGCTTTGTTATCTTAGTGCCTGAATAAGTCAGGCGGTCTCGGCGATTGCGCCTTGGCGGCCGATGCTATCTCAAAACCAAGGACCGCCATGCCAGTTAAACTGCATGTCGATAAGATCTCGCTTCACTTCGGCGGCATTAAGGCGCTGCAGGATGTCAGCTTCAAAATCAACTCCGGTGAGATTTTCGCCGTGATTGGACCCAACGGCGCCGGCAAAACGAGCCTGATCAACAGCATAAACGGCTTCTATAACCCACAGCAGGGGCGCATCCTTTTCGAAGGCAGAGACATTTCCTACCTGCCGCCTTATCAACGGGCGAAGCTGGGCATATCCCGCACCTTCCAAAATATCGCGCTCTATACCAATGCCACCGTGCTCGACAATCTGATGGCGGCGCGGCATATTCACATGAAAAGCAACCTGCTGGCGGGTGCCCTCTTTTGGGGTCCAGCACAGCGTGAGGAGATCATCCATCGGCGGCGGGTCGAGGAGATTATCGAATTCCTCGAGCTGGAGCCTATCCGCAAGTCAATCGTGGGCACATTAAGCTATGGCTTGCGCAAGCGGGTCGAGCTGGGTCGGGCGCTGGCGCTGGAGCCGACGCTGCTGCTGCTGGACGAACCGATGGCTGGCATGAACATCGAAGAAAAAGAGGACATGGCGCGCTACATCCTGGACATCCATGAGCGGCAAGGCACGGCTATCATGCTAATCGAGCATGATATCGGCTTGGTTATGGATATCTCCCACCGTATTGCGGTCATCGACTTCGGCGTCAAAATCGGCGAGGGAAGCCCGCAAGAGATCAGCCGCGATGAAGCCGTCATCAATGCCTACCTGGGCGAGGCGGAGCATTGAGATGGCAAAAGCGCAGGGGCAGCCGATACCCTATCGCGAGGCGACGCCGGGCAAGGTTTACCGCTCGAACCTGGACCAGAAAGCCAAGCCGGCGCGCCCGGGGGAAGACACCCTTTCAAAAGGATTCCTGCAGCGCGTCAAGCAATTGGGAGGCTTGGTGGCGCAGCGCAAAAAGCGCTATGGCATCTGGCAGGAATACAGCTGGAACGCGGTCTATGACCAAGTGGTGGACTTCGCCATGGGGCTGCTGCAGCTCGGCTTGGGCGAGGGCGATACGCTGGTCATCATCGGCGAGAATGACCCTGAGATGTATTGGGCGCAGATCGCGGCGCATGCGCTCCATTGCAAAACTTGCTGCGTCTTCAGCGATGCCAGCCCGCAAGATATCCATTATGCAATCAACTCCACCGATGCGACAGCCGTCTGCGCGCATGACCAAGAGCAGGTTGACAAGCTGCTGGCGCTCAAGCCGAGCCTGCCGCAGATACTTCAGGTCATCTATTGGGAAGAGCGCGGCATGTGGGCTTATGACGACGACTGGCTGGCGAGCTTCCGCGCGGTGCAGGCGGGGGGCCGCGCGCTGCGTCAAGAGCAGCCAGGCAAATTCGACGCGCTGGCGCTTTCGACTGAGCCAGGCGACACCATCATTCTCAGCATGACATCCGGCACCACCAGCCGGCCGAAATTCGCCGAGGTCAGCCATCATCAGCTGGTATATGGCCACAGGCTGAACGAAGACTATGTGGACACGCGGCGCGAAGACAACTGGCTGTCCTTCAGCCCGATGGCTTGGCTGGCGGAGCAGGCTTTCGGCTTTGCCAGCCATCTGCTGAATGGCGTGCAGGTGAACTTCCCCGAAGGACCAGAGACAGTGCCAACGGATATGCGCGAGATTGCGCCGGCGGGCTTGCTCTTCCCCAGCCGCGTCTGGGAGAATCTGGCGCGGGTGGTGCAATTTCGCATCAAGGACAGCAGCCCCTTCAACCGGCTGATGTACCGGCTCTTTATGCCGGCCGCCTACCGCGCCATCGACCTGGAAGACCAGCAGCGCGTGATTCCGCCGCCGCTGCGTTTATGGCGCTGGCTGGGCGAATACGCTATCTTCGAGCCGCTGCGCGATAAACTGGGCTTGACGCGGGCGCGCAATGTGCTGACAGCCGGCGCCATGTTAAGCTCGGATATCATTCGCTTTTTCCGCGCTATCGGCATTGAGCTGCGGCAATTCTATGGCTCGACCGAGACCTTCGGCACCGTGCATCTGCGCGGCGATGTGCGCTTTGAGACGGTCGGAGTCATCATACCGGGCGTCGAGATCAAAATCACGGAGACGCAAGAGATTCTTATCCGCACCAAGGCGCGCTTCAAAGGTTATTATAAGCAGCCGGGCAAAACGGGCGAGGCGCTGGATATCGAAGGCTGGTACTACACCGGCGACGCGGGCCACATGGACGAGAAGACGGGCCACTTGATTTACCTGGAACGCGTGAAAGACTTGATCGAGCTCTCAACTGGCGAGAAATTCAGCCCGCAATATATCGAGGGGCGCGCGAAATTCAGCCCCTATGTGCAGGACATGATGACGATCGGCGGCGCGGACATGGACTTCGTCTCGGCGATCATTGTCATTGATTTTCAGAATGTCTCCCGCTGGGCGGAGAAGCAGGGCATCGCCTTCACCACTTATGTCGATCTATCACAGCGGGCAGAAGTCTACGACATCATCCGCGGCGAGCTGCGGGCGATTAACGATTCGCTGCCCGCTTATTCGCAGGTCAAGCGCTTTGTGATCCTGCACAAAGCTTTTGACGCCGATGAATCCGAGTTGACGCGAACGCGCAAATTGCGGCGGGGCGCGCTGCAAGAAAAGTATCATGAGCTGCTGGCGGCGATCTATGGCGGGCAGCGGCAAGTGCATATCAGCGCAGAGGTGAAATACCGCGATGGCCGCGCCGGCACGGTGGAGACGGAGCTGCAGGTGGCTGATGTCTGATGATGCCAGCGAGAAACGCAGGGGCGAGCTAGCAAGCCCGCCCACAAAACGAGGAAACTATAGGGGCTACTCTGTGAGTCGCCCGCAAGGTTGCCGCAAATGACCGAATTCATCAATCGCAATAAACGTCAACTGACTTGGGCGCTTTACCTGATTCTAGGCATCGCGCTGCTGTTCTTCGTCGGCGACCAACTAGCGGGCAAGAAGGCGGCGCGGATTCTGCAGACTTTGATCTCCGGCGTACTGGTTGGCGGTGTTTACGGCTTGGTGGCGCTGGGCATCGTTGTGATTAACAAGGCGTCGGGCGTCTTCAACTTCGCCCATGGCTGGATGATGGTCGTCGGTGGCATGATATTTTGGAGCTTTTTCACCGTCAGCGACATTTCGCTGGCTGGCGCCGGGCTGCTGTCGGCGGCGACGATGCTGATGATTATGACGACAGCCAGCTATCGGGACTTGCTCCAGCGGCGAAACCTGCTCATAACAGCCGGCGGGGCGCTTCTTTGGACTGCGTTGATGACAGCCGGCGGCATCGAATGGCAATGGCTGCACGCCTTGACGGGAACAGCAGCCGGCGCTATTTTGATTGGGCTGGCGGTGGAGCGTTTTACGATTCGCCCGCTGATAGGCCAGCCGCTATTCACCGCCGTGCTGATGACGCTGGCGGTGGCTGAAGTCCTGCATGGCTTGACGCAGATCGCCTGGGGCACGGTCGAGCTGAACCTGCCCGTCTTCGCCGACCCGCAGACGAACAGCCGCTTCAAGCCGATTCGGCTGGAGGCTTTCCGGGAAGCGCTTGATGGCATCGTTATCATCCGCGTCGAGCTGGTCATTGCCTTTGCGCTGGCGCTGCTGGCCTTCCTGTGCTTTATGCTCTTCTTTCGCTACACCAGCGTCGGCTTGGCGATGCGGGCGACGGCGGAAGATCAACAGCTGGCGCAGGCGGTTGGTTTGCGCGTTCGGGTGATTCTGGCCCTAACCTGGGCGGCGGCGGCGATACTGGCTTCTATCGCTGGCGTGCTGCAGGGGGGCGCGGTCGGCTTGTCGCTGAACATCAGTTTTGTGGCGCTGCGCGTTTTCCCTGCTGTTTTGCTGGGTGGCTTGGAGTCAATCACTGGCGCTTTGGTGGGCGGGCTCATCATCGGCATCGTCGAGCAGTTCGGCACGCTGATTAACTCGTCGGAGCAGGTAGGCACCAATCTAGCGCCCTATGTCGTCTTGATGCTGGCGCTGGTTATCCGTCCCGATGGCTTGTTCGGCGAGAAGCGCATTGAGCGGATCTAGCAAGAAGCGGAGCGACGATGGCGAACCTGAGACCAGCCGGCGTTTTTGATACGACATACGAGCACGATATGTCGATCGATCGCACGCGGCGCGACAAGCTCTGGAAGAATCTTGCCTTTCTCGCCTTGCTGCTGCTGCCGCTGCTTTCAGTCTCGGGTCCGCTGGGGCTAAAGTTGGTCAGCGATCAGTACATTGGCTTGATCGCCCGCGTTTCTATATTCGTCATCGCCGTGCAGGGTTTGAATCTCCTGGTCGGTTATACCGGGCAGATGTCGCTGGGGCATGCCGCTTTTATGGCGATCGGCGCTTATGGCTCGGCGGTTCTAGCGCGCGAGCTTGGCTTCAGTTTTTGGACGGCGCTGCCAGCCAGCGCTTTGCTGACTGGGTTGATCGGCTTACTCTTCGGCTTGCCATCGCTGCGGGTGAAGGGTTTTTATTTGGCGATGGCGACGCTGGCCGCCCAATTCATCATCCCCTGGGTGCTGCGCTACCCCATGGAAGATTGGACCGGTGGCACGCGCCCGCTGAGCGTCCCGGCGCCGATGATTGGTCCCTTCCTGCCTTATGCCGACATGGCCATCAGCGATGGCAGGTCCTTGGCCTTCGAGGCGGGCGACCCCTATTTCGTCGATGTGATAACGGTGCGCTTGCTGGCTGTCGGCGGCGCTTACCCCAGGATTGAACTGGTCAACCCCGGCGGCGATATCGTGCCGCGCGGCGATGTCAATATGACCCTGCACGAGGATGTGGCTGGCAACGTGACCGGGCTGTCGTATATTGCGAGCAAAGCGGGCGAGTATCGGGTCGCCATCGTCTCGTCCGAGGCGAGCGCGAGTTTCGAGGCGCATGTCAGCCGGAGCAAAGCCTTGAGCTTCGCCAGCGACATCGCCATGTATTACATCATCGTGCCTTTGGCTGTGCTGCTGATGCTGCTGGCGCGCAACATCATCCGCACGCGGACGGGACGGGCCTTCATCTCCGTGCGCGACAATGACTTGGCGGCGGAATTGCTGGGCATCAATGTCTTCACGTATAAGCTGCGCGCCTTTTTCTTGAGCGCGGTTTACGCGGGGATCGCCGGCTGCCTGCTGGCTTTCGAGCGCAACAGCCTGTCGCTGGATATGTTTCAGCTGGACGTCTCGATTGAGATGCTGGCGATGCTGATTATCGGCGGCGCCGGCTACCCGCTGGGCGCGATGTTCGGCGTGGCATTCATCCGGCTGCTGCAAGAGGCGGCTATCCCGATGCTGCGCCCCTGGCTGGCTGATTGGCTGCCCCAAGTCTTCCCCTTCATTGACGCGGTGAATATCACAAGCGCTATCAATCCGATTCTCTTCGGCGGCGCGCTGATCATATTTCTGGTCCTGGAGCCACGCGGCATCGCCCATCGCTGGGAGGTCTTCAAGGTCGCCTGGAAGATCAGACCTTATTCGTATTAGTTGCCATAAGCAGGCGATTGGCATAAGCTTCTATTAGCATGGCATAAGAAAGATTTCAGATTTGACTGACTCAAGCGACACAGGAGGAAATAGATTATGAATAAGCTTGGCATTCTGCTTGCGCTTCTGCTTGTCATCGGCGTCTGGCCGAGCCTGGCGCAGGATATGATGGAGTATCCATCGGACTTGACCGAATGTGAAGTTGACCTGACCGGCGAAACGCTTAATATCTTCCACTTTGGTGATTTGAGCGGTCCCTACGCCTTCATCACCCAACCGATAGTCTCGGCTTTGACTGACGCCGTGAAGTACTGGAACGGGCGCGGCGGCGTCTGTGGCGCGGAATTGGCGCAGATCTATGAAGACACTGGCGGCAGCCGGGAAGCGGCGCAGAGCGCATACGACCGCTTCACCAGCGCCTACAGCGACGAGCTTGATCTGTTGATATTGTATAGTTCCGATGATGGCGAATTGCTGCGCGAGCAATTGGCGGAAGACGAAATCGTCTCTTTCATCTCCGCCGGCTCGATTGAAAGCCTCTATGGCGAGGATGGCCAGACGCCGGGTTGGCTCTACGCCAGCAATCCCCTCTACATCAACCAGTTCGGCTTCTTCTGCCAGTTTGTCGGCTCCAACCCGGAGCGCTTCCCCGACCCCGTCATAGGCTTCGTCACTTGGCCCGGCGCTTTTGGCCTCGCGGGTACGGAAGCGGCGGCACGAGACTACTGCGCTGGTCTAGGCGTGGAGGTGCTGGAAGAGCCGCAAATCTTCCTGCCGACCGATACCGATATCTTGACGCAAGTGCAGAACGCCATTGATGGCGGCGCCAACATCATCTACAGCAATTCGCTGGCGACCGGTCCCGCCTTGATCGCCGGCGCTTTGGTCGACCTGGGCTTGGAAGAAGAAATCAAGCTGGCTGGCGTCAACTGGGTGATGGATACCACCGTTGGCATCTTGGGGCAGCGCGTCTTGAAGCCCAATGGCTTGCCCTCGGTGGATGGCATGTTTGGCTCGATGCCTTTTCTCTGGTGGACCGAGCTGAGCAGCCCGGCGGTGCAATTCGTCTATCAGCAATTCACGCTCAACGAGCGCAGCCCAGCCGAACAGAATATCGCTTACTTGGTGACTTGGGGCTCGGTCGATAGCATCATCGAGGCAACCATCCGCACCGTGAATCGCGTGGGCAGCCTGGGCGCGGTCACCGGCGCGGATATGCGAGAGACGGTGGAAAGCATGGATTATGCGATACTCGGCGGCTTGATGCAGCATCGATTTGAAGGAGGCATGCGCGACGCTACCCACAACCGCATCGCCGTTCTGAAGTATGCCAACACAACAATGTCGGGTCCAGCGACCGGACCTGATGATGCGATGCTGATTGACGATGGCGCCGGTGGCAAGCTCTTCGTGCCGATTGTCGTGCCTTTGACGGACTTCATGGAAGTGCCGCAGCTGCGGGGTTACGTCCCCTAGCCCAAAGCCCTTCCCACAAAATGAGCTGAAGGCGGGGAATTTCTTCTGAGAATCGGCTGCTGCGCGAGTGCAATCCCGCCAGAGAAAGCGCATGACTATCTCGGTAAACCAGAATGAACTAAGCAGCGCCAAGACCCTGTCGGTCAGCAATATTGAGGTGGTTTACAACAGTGTCATTCTGGTGCTGCGCGGCATCACGCTAGAAGTGGGGCCGGGGCTGGTGGTCTCGCTGCTTGGTCCTAATGGCGCCGGCAAGTCCAGCACGCTAAAGGCGATCAGCGGTTTGCTGAAAGCCGAGCTGGGCGAGGTTACGCGCGGGCAGATTCTCTGGGGCAGCGAGCGGCTCGATGGCTTGCCGGCTGAAGAAGTTGTACGCAAGGGATTGGTGCAGGTGATCGAAGGACGGCCCCTATTCCGCCATCTGACGGTGGAAGAAAACCTGCGCATCGGCGGCATGGTCTACCAAGGCGGGCGTTTCATCCGCGCTGACCTTGAGCGCGTCTATCATTATTTCCCACAGCTGGCGCGGCTCTCGCGGCGGGTGAGCGGGTATCTTTCCGGCGGTGAGGGGCAGATGCTGGTCATCGGTCGGGCGATGATGGCGCATCCGCAGGTTCTCATGCTAGATGAGCCGTCGCTGGGCTTGGCGCCAATGCTGGTGCATGAGATCTTCGATATCATCGGCGCGATCAATCGGCGGGAGGGCATGTCTGTGCTGATTGTCGAGCAGAACGCGCGCGCCGCGCTGGAGCTGGCAGATTATGCCTACGTGATGGAAGACGGGCGCATCGTGCTGGATGGTCCAGCGGCGCAGCTGCGGGAAAACGAAGACATCAAGGAGTTTTATTTGGGGCTCAACCAGGCTGGCGGGCGCAAGAATTACCGCGAAGTCAAGCATTATAAGCGGCGCAAACGCTGGCTGGGCTAAGGGTTTCCGCAGGAGAATTGACGTGATCGACATCAACCAAGGCATTCGCGAACTCGTTCAACATGCCTACGAGCGCGCGCCGGCGGTCCGCTCGCGGCTGGAAGCGGCGGGCTTGGTCCCTTCCGATATTCAGGGCGCGGCTGACTTGGCGAAAATCCCGGTGATGAGCAAAGATTCGCTGGTGGCGAGCCAGCAAGCGAAGCCGCCCTTTGGCGGTTTGCTGACCATCGACCCCGACGATCTGCCGCGGATTTATATCTCGCCAGGACCCATCTATGACCCGCAGCCGCCGGCGGAAGAGCCAGCCGCGCAGTTGGCGCCATTTCGCTACATCGGCATCAAGCGGGGCGACCGTGTGCTCAACAGCTTCATGTATCACTTGACGCCGGCCGGCATCTTGCTGGACGAAGCGGTTCGAGCTTGCGGCGCCACCGTGATCCCGACTGGACCCGGCAATACTGAGCTGCAAATCATGATGATGATGACGCTGGGCGCGACTGGCTTCCTGGGCACAGCAAGCTATCTGATGACGCTGCTGGACAAGGCGGCTGAGATGGGCATAGGCGCGGGCGCGGTGCCGCTGAAGAAAGCCCTGTTCTCAGCCGAGCCTTATACGCCGAGCCAGCAAGCGCGCTTCGAAGGTGAATACGGCATGAAAACGACATCGGCTTATGGCACGGCTGATTTGGGATTTGTCGGCTACACGCGTGACGGAGTCAGCGGCTTCTGCATCATGCCGAGCCTGCACTTGCAGATTTGCGATCCTGAGACGGGCGCGCCGCTGCCCACGGGCATGGCCGGCGAGATCGTGGCGACAACGCTGAACAAGTCCTACCCGCTGATCCGCTTCGGAACTGGCGATTTGGGCGCCTTGGCGGCGACGCCTCAATGCGAGGGGCAGCAATTGCTGGGGCTATATGGGCGCAGCGGCGATGCCATCAAAGTGCGGGGCTTGTTTCTTCATCCAAATCAACTGACTTACGCCGCCATGCAGTTCCCTGCGATCCAGGCAATCCAAGCTGTCATCACGCGGCCCGCCAATCGCGATGTGGTCACCGTAAATATCGCGCTCGGCGAAGGCGCGGACGGGGGGACCATAGCGGAAAAGCTGAGCGCGCTGGCGCAGCAGGCGGCGCGGCTGCGAATTGACGCGGTGAATATCGTGGATTCCCGGGCAATCGACCCAAGCAGGGGCAAAATCCTAGATCAGCGTGAGTGGCATTAGCGGCAAGCCACAGTTTCCGGCGGGCGCGGCCGCCTAGCAGGCTCAGCTCTATTCGTCTTCGCTGTCATTTTCTTCATCGTCTGCTGCCGCTGCGCCAAGAACCCTGATGGTGAATGGCTGCTCATCGCTGGCATCTTTGATACGCGCTTCAAAGGTGAATACGCCAGGCTCGGCACCGGTCTCGAGATCGGTCCAGGCGGAGCTGCGCTTTTCCTCATCGGCGTCGTCATTCTCGCCCAGCAGCCGCCGTCCCTCGCTATCGTAAATGCCTAGCACGGTATCGACCGTTTCGTCTTCGCCGCTGAGGAACACGCTTACCGCGCGGTTTGCCGGCAGGGTCACGCGATAACGCACGCGCTGATCGGGACCGACCTTGCCATTAGCCAGCAGCTCGGTGCTGCCAATGCCGAGCGACAATTCGCCGCCGTCGATCAGCTCGCCGAGTATCTCATGCCGCAGGCGCTCTTGAGCCGCCTGCAACAGCGGATCGCCGTCCTCAAAGAGGCTCTCATAAGTCACCGGCACAAGCACAGTCGGCGCGACGCCCTGCGCTTCAATATGAATGTTAAGGTCCGGGTCCAGCTGGCGCGTGACGGTGAAGCGGATTTCGATATCATCCGGCATCAGGAAATCGTCAACGGCGCCACCCAAACCGCCAGTCGGATAATGGCCGATGATAGCAGCGCGATCGTCAATCGTCATATTGTAAGCGAAGAACTCGCAGGCGCTGAAGCAGCCCGGCGCGGTGATCACGACCACCTCGCCATCGTAGCGCAGGGCTTCGTCTGGCAGGCAGAATTGGTCGGCTCGCTGGCTTTGCGTGAATTCGCCGGTGCTGTTGTTGTAAGACTCCGAATAGCCGAGCCGGTGCTCATCCTGAAAAAAGTAGGCGGCGAGCTGGTCCGCCAGGTAACCGCTGCCGCCGCCGTTGTAGCGCATGTCGATGATGATGCCGGGGACATCGTCGTCGATAAAGCTCTCGATCATGCGCTCCCAAAGTTTCACCATCAGGCGCTCGTCATCGCTGAAAGAGTAGATAGCGACATAGCCATAGCCGCTTGGCAGAATCCGCGTTTCGATCGGCAATTCATCACCCTCGATGCCGGCGAAGAAGGAAGAATGCGAGAAGCTGGCGCGTTCGCTGATGACATTAAGCCTGCGGGATTGCTCTTCTTCGCTATCCGGGTTGCGGAAGCTGACATCGACTTCGGTGCCTAATGGGAAGCGGGTGATATAACGCAACTGCTGCAGGCGCTTGGTGTGGGCGGTGGCAAGCGCTTGATGCGCCCATATGAACTCGCGCTCCATCGCCTCCGCCAGCGTGCCGCCATCCCAAGCCAGGATTTCCGCGCCCAGCTCCAAGCCCGCTTTTGCGGCTGGTCCGCCTTCGATTAGGTAACTGACGACCACGCGGCCATCATCCAGCTCAGTCAAAGCCAGCCCGAGCCCGCCATCGGTCTCTTCTTGAAAAAGATCGCTCAAGGGGCGGAGAGGCATGCTGACATGCCCATCAGGTATTTCCCAGATGAAATCGCGCAGAGCCAGCGCGTAGGCAGCTGAGCGCTCGTCGGCTTCCGCGGCGTCGGCTTCGGCGAAGCGCGGCCCATAGCTGGCTTCCAGCGCCCCCCAATCGAGCCCGTAAAGCTCGGTATACGCATATTCGCGCCGGAAGAGATCGACCATCGCGGCGAAGGCATCGCTATAGCTGAGGCCAGAGAAGTCGTTGATGGCGGCGGCTGGCGGCTCGATGAGATCGATGCTCGGCTGGGCGGCACGATTGAAGACGAAGGGACTCTCGTCCATATCGACGACCGTATAACCCACTGGCACCGTTACGATTGGGTCATCCTCGGTAAAGAGCAAGCCGTCATTGCCGAAGCCGGCGGGGAAGCCCTGCCCCGCTTGCGGCGCATAGATGATGAACTTGCCGCCGATGATTTCCAGGCGGGTCGCCGGGTCGTCGCTGGCGCGGGTGGACGCATAGGCGGTAGACCAGCCGCCACCGTACTGATCGCACTTGTCCAGCAGCGGACCACCAAAAATGTTAGTCCAATGCGCAATGGCAAAGACCATGACGCCGCTGTCCGCTTCGCCATCGTTATCGACATCGCGCAGCCTGCCCTTAGGCGCGGCTGGCAGTGACAGGCGGTAGGAAAATGGTGATGTGTAGTAGTCGGACGTGATCTGGCCCAGCGCTTGAGATTCAAGCGGGATGATAGAATACTCGTTGCGATCGACGAAACCAGCCTGGTCCTCGAGGATGATCAAGGGGTCGTCGACGCCGCTGGTGAAGAATGCATTGGTATAGTGCAGCTCGCCAGTGATGATGACGGGACCGCCTTCGTCGTTGATAATGCGGGCGGTGGCCGGCGGGCGGGAGTTGTTTATCAGCTCATCGTCTTCATCCTTCTCGCCAATGCCAAGCGCGGGCAGCGCCAAAAGCAGCGTAAGCAGGCAAAGAATACAAGCGTGAGCGAGCGATTTTCGGGGCATCGGAGGGTTCTCCTAGGGCAGAAGCCAGGGGGGAAGAGCCGCCTGGCCCCAAGGGTGATGTCGCGAATTAGAATATCGCAGGATGCGAACGCGGGCAAGACGCGATGCGCTCGGGCAGTATCGCCAGCAGCGCGCTACTGATTCGAGTTCTTCTCAGAGCCTGCGGTCTTAGGATAGAAACTCGTCGATGATGAAATCACCTATTAGCTGCGCGCGAATGTGGTTGCCCTCGGTATTCATATGGCGGCCGTCGGTGAAGAGTGAACGGTCGTCCGGGAAGGCGCTTGCCAAATCAAAGAGCGCTATTTCATTGCGGGCGGCGACGGCGCGTGTCAGGTCATTGTGCTGCTGCAAACCAAAGATATACTCCGCACTTGAGACTGGCGGCAAGTTGAACTCGGGTGAGGTTACAAAAGTGACGAGCAGCAGATCGACATCTTGTTGATTCGCCACCGCCACCATGCTCTCCAAGTTGCGCTCAAGGTGAATTGGCGGGTTATTGAGCAGCATGTCCATAGCCGAAGCCTCGAGGAATATGCCGCTGGGATAGGTGCCGGTACGCCATTGACTTAAAAATTCGCTACGGCGGCTGCTGGTCGCCTGTTTAAAGCGATGCCAATCGAGAGCGCTGTGCGGTTTGGTGAGGTTGGCGCGGATGCCGATTATGCGCAATGCCGTACTGTATTCCAGGATATCTGGCATAATCGTATCGGTTACAAATGGGGCGATATAACCCGAATTATCCCCTTGATAAGCCGAATAGGGATATACGATACGCGCATGAATGTCGTTGTAGCCTTGATAGATGATAATGAGATCGGGCTGCAGCGGCAGCACTCGAAACTGAATATTGATGAAATTATGGTAGCTCGTGTAACTGCCAGAACCGGCGTTGATGACCTCGATGTCATCATAGCCTTGCCCGCGCAGGTAATCGCCAAGCTGGTGAGGATAGCTATCTCGATAGTCTTCGACATCAACGGAGTACGTGGTGGAGCCGCCCACCGCCACAATTCGGTAGACGCCGTCGGGCTTTGTAAGCGATATTTCTTCGCCTCGGAAACCCAAAGAATTGTTGCGATTCTTGCCGCTCACCAGGTTGGGCGTCGGGATGTAACCCAGGTAGTGATGTGGCGAGTAACGGAAACCATTGCTGCTTTGGCTGTTGACGAAGAAGTCGTCGCCGTATCGCGCTTTGATCTGATTGATCGAAGCCAGGATCATGAAGTCGTCTTCAGATACGACCTGCCACAGGTAATAATTGGCACCTGCTTCGACCGCGGCCAAAGCGAGAAGCAAGCTAAGTACGACGATGAATGCCTTTGCTAGAATTGATTCCGCCCTTGTCATCGGCGCAGCCTTCGTAGTTTACAGGTTTCGCTGGATTATAGTGCAGTGTAGCGGAGGAAGTAATGCCGAGCAATCAAAAAAAGGCAGCAGCAGGCGAGTGGAGCGTTGGCGGCGGCATACTCTCCCACATCGTCTCCAATGCAGTACCATCTGCGCTCGCGGGCTTAACTGCCGGGTTCGGGATGATTCCGGGTGTACCCCCGCGGCTCTAGCCACCAACACTCCACTCGCCTGCTCGCTGCCTCGCAAACAAGTCTCATGCCAGATCATAATCAATGCAAAGGCACTAACCTCTTAGACACTTGCCAATAACTCCAGACACCCCGCACCATAATACGGAAAGCCCTCGACCATTAGTACGGGTCAGCTACACGCATTACTGCGCTTACACCCCCCGCCTATCTAACTGGTAGTCTCCCAGCGGTCTTACTTGGTCATACCAATGGGGAATCTCTTCTTGAGGATGGCTTCCCACTTAGATGCTTTCAGCGGTTATCCACTCCGAAGGTCGCTACTCAGCTATGCCGCCGGCGCGACAACTGATGCACGAGCGCTTCGTCCACCCCGGTCCTCTCGTACTAGGGGCAACTCCTCGCAAATTCCCAACGCCCACAGCGGATAGAGACCGACCTGTCTCACGACGGTCTGAACCCAGCTCACGTACCGCTTTAATGGGCGAACAGCCCAACCCTTGGGACACGATTCTGCCCCAGGATGCGATGAGCCGACATCGAGGTGCCGAGCCTTGCCGTCGATTTGAACTCTTGGGCAAGACTAGCCTGTTATCCCCGGGGTAGCTTTTATCCGGTAAGCTACGGCCATTCCACTCTGTACCGTAGGATCACTAAGCCCGACTTTCGTCTCTGCTCGACTTGTCTGTCTCGCAGTCAAGCTGGCTTCTGCCTTTACACTCTACGATGGGTTTCCATTCCATCTGAGCCAACCTTTGGGCGCCTCCGTTACTCTTTCGGAGGCGACCGCCCCAGTCAAACTGCCCACCTGCCACTGTCCCTAATGAGAACGTCATTCAGGTTAGGGCCAAAGCACCACCAGGCTGGTATCTCAACAACGACTCCACACACGCTGACGCGCACGCTTCTCCGTCTCCCAGCTATCCTGCACAAGTAACGCCCTAACGCAATGGCAAGTTACAGTAAAGCTCCACGGGGTCTTTTTGTCCTGCTGCGGGTAATACGCATTTTTACGCATACTTCAATTTCGCCGGGTCCCCTGCTGAGACAGTGCTCCACTCGTTACGCCTTTCGTGCGGGTCGGAACTTACCCGACAAGGAATTTCGCTACCTTAGGACCGTTATAGTTACGGCCGCCGTTCACCGGGGCTTCATCTCAGAGCGTAAACCCCTCAACTTAACCTTCCGGCACTGGGCAGGCGTCAGCCCCTATACTTCAGCTTGCGCTTTAGCAGAGACCTGTGTTTTTGATAAACAGTCGGCAGAGCCTTTTCACTGCAACCTGACCACCACAGCCAGGCGATCCTTCTCCCGAAGTTACGGATCCATTTTGCCTAGTTCCTTAGCAGAGGTTCTCCCGTTCGCCTTCGTATTCTCTACTCGTCTACCTGTGTCGGTTTGCGGTACGGACGGCATGCTTCTACACCATTACAACTTTTCTCGTCACGTGCCATACGTCACTTCCTGCCCTAGGGGCACGGCTTCACGGGCGCTACCCGCTTGCCACCTCAATCCACTCAGAGGCTGACAAAAACACATGCTCTTGTAATCGCTCCACATACCGGTACGGGAATCTTAACCCGTTATCCATCGCCTACGCTTCTCAGCCTCGGCTTAGGACCGACTAACCCGACGCGGACTGACCTTCCGTCGGAAACCTTAGACGTCCGGCGAATAGGGTTCTCACCTATTTCTCGCTACTCATGCCAGCATTCGCACTCCCATACGCTCCAATGACCCTCGCAAGTCAACTTCACCGCATATGGAACGCTCCCCTACCATAACTTCCGCTCTCGCTTCCGTTATCCCTGTCTTCGGTGGTATGCTTTAGACCCGTTACATTATCCGCGCAAATGCGTTTGACTAGGGAGCTGTTACGCACTCTTTAAAGGATGGCTGCTTCTAAGCCAACCTACTAGCTGTCTCAACACACTCACCTCGTTTTACACTTAGCATACACTCCGGGACCTTAGACGAGGGTCTGGGCTCTTTCCCTCTTGACTGCTTAACTCATCTCAAGCAGTCCAACTGCTGTGATCGGCATACCGGCATTCGGAGTTTGTTTGGGTTCAGTAAGCTTGACGCCCCCTAGCCCATACAGTGCTCTACCTCCGATACCCAACTCACAACGCTAGCCCTAAAGCTATTTCGGGGAGAACAAGCTATCTCCAGGCTCGTTTGGCATTTCACCTCTAACCACAACTCATCCCCCGATTTTGTAACATCGGTGGGTCCGGCCCTCCATTACGTGTTACCGTAACTTCAGCCTGGCCATGGTTAGCTCGCCTGGTTTCGTGTCTAATATGCGCCACTCATCCGCCCTATTCAGACTCGGTTTCCCTACGCCTACGGCTGAATACGCCTTAAGCTCGCCACGCACATTAACTCGCTGGCTCATTCTCCTAAAGGCACGCCGTCAGAACGATCTCTCGCCCCTCCGACCGGTTGTAAGTACACAGTTTCAGATTCTCTTTCACTCCCCTCGCCGGGGTTCTTTTCACCTTTCCCTCACGGTACTAATGCGCTATCGGTCATCTCGTGTATTTAGCCTTGGAGGGTGGACCCCCCTGCTTCACACAATGTTAGCGTGTATCGTGCTACTCAGGATACTCGCCGCTGCGTTCTCTTACGCCTACGGGACTCTCACCCTCTACGGCTGAACTTCCCAGCTCATTCGGCTTCCAGTTTCCGCAGCTTACGCAAGTCCTACAACCCCAAACACCGTAGCATTTGGTTTGGGCTCTTCCGCTTTCGCTCGCCACTACTCGCGGAATCTTCTCCTCTCCTCGTCCTACTTAGATGTTTCAGTTCGGACGGTTCCCCTGCCGATCTCTCGGCATGGCGGCGCTTGAACACCACCGGGTTTCCCCATTCGGACATCTTCGACTTCTACGGTCTTATACACCTTATCGAAGCTTTTCGCAGTATAACACGTCCTTCTTCGGCACGAGATGCCTAGGCATCCACTGTGTACCCTTAGTCGCTTTCCGTACTATCGTACGAAGTCTCCGGCTCTCTTGGCATGCGACTTTTAGGTATTACCTTCGCATTGATTATTCAACTGTTAAGACGCACTCGCCAGATCTAACGGCAAACTCCTCAGGCTTTTACACCCTCCGCTGTTCAACAGACACCGCTGATCAACAACCAAGGAACTAAAAACCGCTGGTGGAGATAAGGGGACTCGAACCCCTGGCCTCGTCAGTGCGATTGACGCGCTCTCCCAACTGAGCTATATCCCCACACATATGGAGACAAGGGGACTCGAACCCCTGACCTCCTCGGTGCAAACGAGGCGCTCTCCCAACTGAGCTACGTCCCCACAAACAACTCACCGTGGGGCAAGCAAGACTTGAACTTGCGACCTCACGCTTATCAGGCGTGCGCTCTAACCAACTGAGCTACTGCCCCAAACCCAATCCAGACCTCTTAACGATTAACACCACAATAACAGGCTAATTCTTCACAAACCTACACCCTAGCTTATCTCACACTCTGTAACTCGCGTGTATCTCTACACGCTCCCTTAGAAAGGAGGTGATCCAGCCGCAGCTTCCGCTACAGCTACCTTGTTACGACTTCGTCCCAGTCATCGACCCTGCCCTAGGCAGTAGCGCCCCCTAAAGGTTCGCTTCCCGACTTCAGGCTCGACCAACTCCCATGACGTGACGGGCGGTGTGTACAAGGCCCGGGAACGTATTCACCGCAACGTGCTGATTCGCGGTTACTAGCAACTCCGACTTCATGCAGGCGAGTTGCAGCCTGCAATCCGAACTGAGACCGGCTTTGGAGGATTGGCTCCGTATCGCTACTTCGCTACCCATTGTACCGACCATTGTAGCGTGTGTGTCGCCCTGGATATTAAGGCCATGCTGATTTGACATCATCCCCACCTTCCTCCCGTTTGTCACGGGCAGTCATGCTAGACACTTGTAACTAGCACCGAGGGTTGCGCTCGTTTGCGGACTTAACCGAACACCTCACGGCACGAGCTGACGACAACCATGCAGCACCTGTCATGGCTCCCCGAAGGGTCCTTCCGCTTTCGCTTCCGTACTACCATCATGTCATTCCCAGGTAAGGTTCTTCGCGTAGCCTCGAATTAAACCACACGCTCCGCTGCTTGTGCGGGCCCCCGTCAATTCCTTTGAGTTTTAGCCTTGCGACCGTACTCCCCAGGCGGTACATTTATCGCGTTTGCTGCGACACTCAACTACCATTGTAGACGAACGCCTAATGTACATCGTTTACGGCGTGGACTACCGGGGTTTCTAATCCCGTTCGCTACCCACGCTTTCGCGCCTCAGCGTCAGTAAAAAGCCAGGAAGCCGCCTTCGCCACCGGTATTCCTCCGGATATCTACGCATTTCACCACTACACCCGGAATTCTACTTCCCTCTATTTCACTCTAGTTGACCAGTTTCACCCAACTTATACAAGTTTAGCCTGTATCTTTCATAGGTAACTTAACCAACCGCCCGCGCGCGCTTTACGCCCAGTAACTCCGGATAACGTTTGTGTCCTACGTTTTACCGCGGCTGCTGGCACGTAGTTAGCCGACACTTATTCCTATGCTACCGTCCTCTCTCGTCACATAGAAAAGGGCTTTACGATCCGAAAACCTTCTTCACCCACGCGGCGTCGCTGCATCAGACTTCCGTCCATTGTGCAATATCCCTTACTGCTGCCTCCCGTAGGAGTCTGGGCCGTGTCTCAGTCCCAGTGTGGGGGGCCACCCTCTCAGATCCCCTAACCGTCATCGCCTTGGTACGCTTTTACCACACCAACTAGCTGATGGTTCGCAACCTCATCCTATAGCGCTTAAACACTTTCCCGCACGGCTCTCTAACTACCGCGCGCACATCCGGTATTAGCCTACGTTTCCATAAGTTATCCCAGTCTATAGGGCAGATCAGTTACGTGTTACTCACCCGTGCGCCACTCTCTATACCCCGAAGGGCATATACCGTTCGACTTGCATGTATTAGGCACGCCGCCAACGTTCATCCTGAGCCAGGATCAAACTCTCCGTATTCACAGGGTTTGATTCGCTCTGAATTAACCTGCTATTCTGATGTTAATCCGCACTCGCCGCATACCTCTTCGCGACAAAAAACGAGAGAACAAGCCCCCCGCATCAATAAAACTAAAATTAGCAGACCCCTTTTTATATGTCAAGAGACATTTCAGCGACATTTGATAATGGCGCCGAATGCCAGCGCCATTGAGGCTCTAAGATGGGTGGGGGGAAAGTTCTTCGGCTAATTCAGCTTCGGGAAAGGCAGCATCAACTTTTTCCTTCGGCAGGTCGCCCAAGACATCCTTGACGTAGATCTCATCAACGAGGACCGCGACGCAGGCGCTCAATGGAACTGCCAGCATCAAGCCAAGAAATCCAAAGAAGAAGCCAAAAATAATCTGGCCCAGCAGAATCAAAATAGCCGGCATATTCATTCGCTCACTCGCCAGAATCGGGCTAATCACCTGACTTTGAAAGAAGGAGACGCCATAGATGATGATCACAACCCAAATCACGTTGGGGCGCGCTTCAACGAATGCCACCGCCACCGATGGCACCAGAGCCACCACCGGACCGAAGTTGGGGATGAAGGACAAGATACCGGCGAGCACACCCAGGGCAAAAGCCTCCTCCTTGATGCCTACCAGCCATAGCCCGAAGCCGGTCAAAATAGCAACCACAACCATTGAAACAGCCGTCACTTTAAGCCAGGCGCGCAGCGTCCTATCCAGACGCCACAAGATGCTGCGCATACGATCGCGATACCAAATCGGCGTGAGCTTGATAATGCCCTTGACATAACGTTCGGGTTCCGCCAGCAGGTACATGCTGAGGAAGAAAATGATGAGCACGCTAAGAATCGTGTTGGCGACGCCGCCTACCACCGGCAAAACCGACCCGCCCAGCCGGCCAATCGCATCGGTCAGCTGCGAAATCGCTTGACTGATTAGATCGTCGGATGGCTGGGCGTTTTCGCCCCCAGGCAGTAAACCTTCAATTATCGGTATCACGTCTTTGAGAACGGGGTCCTGCTCCAGCGCCTCGCGCGTCAGCGACTCGCGCACCTCGCCGAAGCCACTCTCAACCGCGATTCTCAAAGGCTCATATTGATCGCCAATGGTGCGGAGAATTGGAATGACAATCAAGACAAGAATGACAAAGAAGCCAATAACGCTGACAAGAATGGCGACCAGGCGGTTAATCCGCAAGCGGTTCATCAGCAGGCGCACGGGCATCGTAAAGAGCACAACCAGAATGACCGCGGCGAAGGTCAGCATCAGCGTGCCGCGGATCTGCCAGACAAAGACAAAGCCCAGCCCAATGAGGATCGTCAACACAATATTGCGCAACCCAATGTTGACCGAGCGTGAATTTCTTACTGCCATCGTAAACTCGCCACCCAAAGGCTACTTAGGCTCACTAAGAGAAAATGCGGTCTGAGGTCTATGACCCAGTCGCATACCTTGTCGCTCATTCTATCATTTATAACACGCGAAGGCGAATTCAGTTGTGCTCTCGTCTATTAGCGCAAGCAAGGCTAGAATAAGCGCGCAGCTCGCCGCATCGACAGACGGGGACCCAAATGAAGTTTGACGTCACGGTTTTTGCTGATGACCTGAATCAAGCGGGACCCCTTGCCAGCGCGGTTGAAGACTTTGGATTCGATGGCTTATGGGTGGCAGAAGCGGCGCACAACCCGTTTCTGCCGCTTGCCCAGGCTTCACTGGCGACCAATCGAATCTCGCTGGGAACGGCGATCGCGGTTGCCTTTCCCCGCAGCCCGATGATCATGGCGCAGACCGCCTGGGACCTGGCGGCGCTGTCTGAGGGGCGCTTCATCCTTGGTTTGGGCACCCAGATCAAGCCGCATATCACCAAGCGCTTCAGCGCAAAATGGGGCAAGCCGGTCACACAGCTGCGCGAGTACATTGAGTCGCTGCGGGCAATCTGGCAGAGCTTCCAGACCGGCGCCGAGTTGGAAACCGACGGCGAATACTATCGCTTTTCACTTTCAACGTCCGATTTCGCGCCCGCTCCAATGCCATATCACCGCATCCCAATCTACATCGCCGGCGTCAATCGGGGTTTAGCCAGGCTCGCCGGGGAGCTGTGCGACGGCTTTCATGTGCATTCCTTCCATACGCCTCGGTATCTGCGCGAGGTGCTGCTGCCCGCATTTACGGCGGGGCGGAAAGCCAGCAGCCGCGTCGACCGGCTGACGCTGTCCTGCGCGGTATTTGTTGTCACTGGCATAGACGCCGCTGCTATTGAAGCGAGCAAAGAACTCAGCAAATCGCAGATCGCCTTTTATGCCAGCACCCCCAGCTACAGCCGCGTCCTGGAGCTCCACGGTTGGGCCGATCTGATACCGCGGCTGAATGCGCTGCTGCGGCGAAAGCGCTGGACTGAAATGGGCCAGCTCATCAGCGACGACATGCTCGAGGCTTTCGCCATCATCGCGCCGCCGGACGAGCTGCCATACGCCCTCCGCGAGCGGTATGAGAGCCTGCTCGACCGCGCCGGATTTTATTTTCCCTTTGAGCCGGCCGACAGCGCCAAGCGCATCATCTGGCAGCAGGCGGCGAAAGCGCTAGCATACTAATGCCAGCCATCGAGCTAAGTGGACAGACTATCGAATACCGCTTGCGCCAGAGCAAACGCGCTAAGCGATTGAGCATCCGCTTCAAGCCTCACGCTGGCTTCGAGGTGGTCTACCCCGTGGGGAAAAGCCAATTGGAGGCCATAGCTTTCTTTGAGGCACAGCAGAGCTGGGTCTTGAAGACTTGGGGCGAAGCGCAATCGAAAGAAAAAGCCATTAGACAGAGCCGGCAATATGTTAATGGGGCTGAGCTTCTGTGGCTGGGCGGGTGCATCTCCCTCCAGCTTTTGGCTGATGGCGACAATGCCTTTTATGCTTTCAAAGAGAGCCAACTCGAGATCACTTTGCCGCAGCGATTGCATGAGGACCAGAGCCTGATCCACAAAATCGTAGCAGACTTCTATCGGGCGCAAGCCAAGCGCTACCTCCCCGCGCGTACCAGAGACTTGGCGCAGCTGCATGGCTTTCGTTACAAGATGGTGCGCGTCAAGAATCAGAAGACACGCTGGGGAAGCTGTTCCGCCAAGCAGAATATCAATCTCAATATGCGCCTGATGATGGCGCCGGACAGCGTGATCGACTACGTTATCATTCACGAGCTCTGCCACCTGCGCGAGCTGAACCACAGCCCGGCTTTCTGGGCGCTCGTGGCTTCATTCTGCCCCGATTACCGCCGCTGGAAAGCCTGGCTGCAGCGGCACGGCGCCAGTTTGGCGCTGTAAAGCTGTAGATTGGATACTCCAGAAATGGCAGCTATCAAGCTGGATGTCGCCATCAGACCGTCGGGCAAGCCCCATCACGATCTGGAACAAATCAAACGCGCCGAGCAGCTTGGATTCGATACTGTCTGGCTGCCAGAAACCGCGCGCAATCCCTTCCTGCTATTGACCTTAGCCGCCAAGGAGACGAAGAAGATTCGGCTCGGCGTGCTAGGCGCTTTTGCCTTCCCACGCAGCCCGATGATAATGGCGCAGCTCGCCTGGGACTTGGCGCGGCAAGCTGGCGACCGCTTCGCGCTGGGGCTGGGAATGCCCGCGCCAGCCGACCTTGAAGGCCGTTTTGGCGAAGATTGGGCTAAGCCAGCCGAGCGTATGCGCGAATATCTCGAAAGCCTGCGCGCAATCTGGGACACGTTTCAAACCGACGCGCGCCTTCGATATCGGGGGAAGCACTATCAATTCCGTCTGATGGCGCCATTCTTCAATCCAGGACCGATTTCGCAGCCGGCGATCCCCATCTACCTGGCTGGCGACGGTCCAAGCCGCTTCCAACTGGCGGGCGAGCTGTGCCAAGGCTTGCACCTGCCCGCCTTGCGGACGCCACTCTATTTGCGAGAGCTCGTCATGCCGGCGCTGGAAAAGGGGCTGCGAAACGGGGAGCGCAAGCGAAAAGAAATCGCTGTGACGATGCCCGTCTGCGTCATCAGCGCCGAGGCTGACAGTAAGCGGAGCAGCGCCGTAAACGCCCTGCGCGAGCGCCTCGCCCGGCAAGCCAGCGCGCCGGCTCTAGGCCGCGTCATGAGCCTGCATGGCTGGGGAACACTCGCCGACGAGCTATGCGCCCTGGTTCGCGAGCAGCGCTGGGCCGATTTGCAATACGCAATTTCCGACGATGTACTGCGCGAATTCGCGATAATCGGGGCGCCGGGCGATGTCTATGCCCAAATCCTAGAACGATACAGCGACAGCGCCGATAGCGTTTGCCTCGAATGGGAGGCCGAGAACCCAGCCCTATTCAAGGCGATTGCTGGCAGCCGCCATTGAAGTCATTGAAGTCATTGCAATCGAAGTAGACGGCGGCGGCTCAGCTGTATCGTTCGGGCATCGGCTCTTCGACCACCTTGAATATGCGAAAGCCACGTTTCTGATAATTGGCAAGCGCGTGCGGGCCATCCAGGTTGCAGGTGTGAAGCCAAACGCGCTTTGCCCCCATGTCCCAAGCGCGATCCACGCCATAGCTCAAGAGGTGCTTGCCCAAGCCCCGCCCCATATAATTGCGGCGCAAGCCAAAATAAGCAATTTCGACCGAGCCATCGTCATGACGAAAGAGTTCAACATAACCGGCGGGCGAGCCGCTAACGTACATGATATGGACTTGTGTATCGGGCGAATCCAATATCTGCCGCAGCTCGCTGTTGGAGAATTGCAGCCGGTCTCGCCAAGCCCATTCTTCCCCCACCGATTGATAGAGAAATTTGTAAAAGCCCAGATCCGGCATTTCCATAGTGATGATTTCGATGTCGCTGGCGCGGACAAAAGCGGGAGCAAAGTCCGCCTTGCTCAACATCTCAAGGTAGGTGGTGATCAGCGTGTCCACCTTGTTCGCCACGAGCGCCATCGCCTGCCGCCTCAATTTAATGCGAAGCCGCATTTATACGTCATTAGCTTAACGAATCAAAGGGTGAGCGCTAATGGCACAATCTGACAAAAAACCTTCGTTCACGCTAATCAATCTCACTAAGCGGCTAATCCGACCGCTGGCGAATGCGAAACCGTATCTTGCCCTAGTGATGCGCCCTCGCTACCATCTGTGCCATTGCATCCGCACACTGCTGAAGATATGCCACTGATACAACGGGTTCGGCGCGCATTTGGAAAACGATGGTTTGGGCTTCAGCCGACGGACAGGCTCATCGCTATGCTTGCCAGCCAAAGCGGCGCGCGGATTGCGGACCTGCTAATCGAAGCCTTAAAGGAGCGCCAGGCGCACCAGGATGGCAGCCTGGATCATGTTGATTGGTCCAAGGCAAATCTAAATGGCGCGCTGCTTTCATCGAGCCGCATGAGACAAACGAAGTTTGCAGCGGCTCGGCTGCGTGGCGCATACTTTGGCTACTCGGACTTGAACGGCTGCGATTTTACACAGGCTGATTTGCATGAAGCGCATTTTCGCGAGGCGAGCTTGCAGGCGGCGGTTTTCGATAAATCAAACTTGTGCGCTGCCAATTTCGCCCGCGCCGCGCTGGCGGGCACTTCGTTCAAAGCGGCGGATCTGAGCCGAGCCAACTTCTGGCGCGCGGACCTGCGAGGCGCAGACCTGACAAATGCCACCATGCTCGAGTGCAGCCTGCTCGATGTCACGGTAGATGAAAGCACCCGCCTGCCAAACGGGGCGAGCGGCAGCGACCGCGTCTGCTGGGACCGTTTTACCTTGGGCGAGGGATTCAGTCGGGATTAATCAATTGAGAGAAGCGGTGTACAATAACCAGCGTAGGCATTTCGATGTGACTATGCTGGAGGCTCACTAAGGTGCATGTGGTAACATTCACGCGGAGTACGCCCGATACCGCGGCAAAGGTCTGGGTCAATGACCGTGGCGAGGTCACCTGGGGCGATGTCGCCACGGTGGTGAACCCTTGGGACGAATACTCGCTCGAAGAGACGATCGCGCAAGCGAAGCGCGGCGGCGGCGAATCGACAGTCATTGCGATTGGATCGGCGCTTCACGATGATGCCCTAAAGCACAGTCTGGCGATGGGCATCTCAAAAGCCCTGCGCATCGACGAACCCGGCATCGACAGCGACGACAGCTTGATTTGGTCTGCTTTGGCGGCTGGCGGCATTCGCAAGCTCGGCGCTGTGGACTTGATCATATTTGGCAAGGAAAGCGTCGATGTTGGTACCGACCAGCACAGCTATCAATTGGCGCGGCGGCTGGGCTGGACCATGCTAAGCGCCGTGTCTCGAATCATCGAAGCCGATTATAGTGCCGGCGCGATCGAAGTAGAGAAAATGCTGGAGCAGGGAAAACAGATTGTCCAAGCCAAGCTGCCGGCTGTGATGACAGTGCTAAAGGGCATCAACGAACCGCGCTACCCCAACTTCCTCGGCATAAGAAAAGCGGCAAAGGCGCAGATTCCCGTCTGGTCAGCCCAGGAGCTGGGCTTGGACTTGCCCCCAGCCGCCACCTCGACGCTGCGCTATTATAACCCGCCGGCGCGTGACATACGCACGGAAATCATCGCCGGCGCCACTGCCGAGGCGAAGGCAGCCAGCCTGGCGGATCATCTCTTTAGGGAGAAAGTCCTGTGAGCGTATTCGTCTGGATCGAGACGGCAAGCGCCGCCGCCGCCAGTGGCTGGGAGGCTTTGGGCGCGGCACAGCTCATCGCCACTGCCTTGGGCGTCGATACAAGCGCCATCCTATTCGGACCGAACAGCACTGCCTTAGCCGCCGATGCGGGCAAATTCGGCGCCGCCAAGGCGATAATCTGCGAGGCTGAGGAATTGCGAGAGTATCGCCCCGAAACTTATGCCGCGCTGCTCAGCAAATTGCTTGCCGAGCGCAAGCCAGCCGCAGTCATCGCCGTGGCGACCAGCCGCGGGCGCGAGCTGCTTGCCTGCGCCGCCGCCGACACCAACAGCGGGCTCATCTCCGAAGTGATTGGCTTGCGCGTCGAGGGCGGTTCGATCATCGGCACCCGCCCCGCCTACGCCGGCAAGGTGTTGATGGACATGACATCCAACACAGAGACAACCTTCATCACCGTGCGCGGGCGGGCTTTTGCCGCGCCTGCTGGCGACGCAGCCGCCAGCCCAACTATCGAGGCGATCGCGCCCGTATCGATACCGGCTAAGCTCCATACCCGGGTCGAGGACCTGGCGGCCGAGATTAGCCGAGCCAATCTGGCGGATGCCGCGATCATCGTCAGTGGCGGCCGGGGCTTGGCGAACAATCCAGCCGCCGCGCCCGCTGGTTTACACGGCGATGAGGCAACTATCTGGAAAGCCAAAGACGGCTTCGCCAATACATTGCAGCCCCTAGCGGATGTACTGGGGGCGGCCATTGGCGCAAGCCGGGCGGCTGTCGACGCCGGTTATATTCCATACGAGCATCAAGTGGGCCAGACCGGCAAAGTAGTTAGCCCCGATCTGTACATCGCTTGCGGCATCAGCGGCGCGATACAGCATCAGGCGGGCATGCGCGGCAGTAAACTCATCGTGGCTATCAACAAAGACGCCGAAGCGCCGATATTCAAATTAGCGCGTTATGGTATCGTTGGCGATTTGTATGACATCGTGCCCGCCTTGACCGACGCGCTCAAAACGAGACTGCAATGATGGCTCATGGCTTGGGCGGGGCGAGGGCACCCTTGTTTCAATCCAACATATATACTTGGCTTTCGCTTATGAAAATTGACCATTTGATATACGGCAATTGCGGTTAGCCTTGAAGCAGAGCCGAATACTTTTATGCCCATTATCACTCTCTAACCTGGGGTAGACAGACATTAGTACATCATGGAATTAGCTATATTCACTGCCGCCCCATTTTGTCTTGCCTTGTTGCTTGCGGCGCCCTTCGTAAAATCAAGCCTCGGTAAATTGTCGCAAACCGTCCTATCGACTTTGCTTATGGCCGCCCTCTTTGCCTGGCTGATGAGCATGCTGCCAAGCGTACAAGAACAGGGTGCCATTTCTCATACGATTACATGGCTGCCGTCGGCTGGCATCAGCCTGTCCTTCTACTTAGACGGCCTCTCGCTCCTTTTCGGCTTGATCATCAGCGGAATTGGCGCGCTGATATTTTTCTATGCCGGCTTCTACTTTGATGATGCGGCCGAGCACAACCGATTCATTATCTGGCTGTCGGCTTTTGCTGGCGCGATGCTCGCCGTTGTGCTTTCCGGCAACCTGTTGATGATGTTCATCGCCTGGGAATTAACTAGCATTACCTCTTTCATTCTCATTGGTTTTAAAGGGGCGAAAGATAAGCCCGCGCGGGAAGGCGCATTCAAAGCGCTATTCGTAACCGGCGCCGGCGCGCTGGCTCTGATCGTTGGGCTGGTCATGCTGAGCGGGGCGGCGGGCCAAATCTTGTATCCGGACGAAGCGATTCGCTTCGTTGCTGATTTCGCTTCCATCCTGCAGGCGACCGGGCTTCATCAGCATGACTGGTATATCTTGTTCGCCGTTTTGATTCTGCTTGGCGGCTTCACCAAAAGCGCGCAGTTCCCCTTCCACTTCTGGCTGCCCGGGGCGATGAGCGCGCCCACGCCAGCCAGCGCTTATCTGCACAGCGCCACGATGGTAAAAGCCGGCATTTATCTGTTCGCGCGCCTTTCACCAGTGATGCACCCCAACGAGCTATGGACAAATTCACTGCTGATCATTGGCTTGTTGACGATGCTGCTTGGCGCGTATTTCGCCGTGAAACAGCGAGACCTTAAGGGGCTGCTCGCCTATTCCACCGTCAGCAAGCTGGGCGCCATCGTTGCCCTGATAGGCTTGCCCAATCAAAATGGGATAAAGGCGGCGCTGGTCGGCATCGTCGCCCACGCATTGTACAAGTCGGCTTTGTTCCTGGTCGCCGGAACGATAGACCACGCCACCGGCACTCGGTCGATTGACCGGCTCGGGGACCTTCGCCATAAGATGCCCGTTATGTTTTGGGTCACTGTGGTTTCGGCGCTGTCGATGGCTGGGCTTCCCTTTTTGCTGGGCTTTGTGGCAAAAGAAACCTTGCTTGACGCGATGCTTCATTATTCCGCCCCAAGCACTGTGCCCGTTATGGTCGTGGTCATCGTCAGCACGGTATTCACTGCGATGGCGGCTTACATGCTGATTTACGATGTCTTTCTGAAGCCGGCGCGAACGCGTCTCCATTTTCATCAGCCATCGCCTTGGATCGGGCTTGGTCCTGCGCTGCTTGCGCTTGGCTCATTGTGTCTTGGCTTTTTGCTGGAGCCGCTCATTATCCCCCTGCTAGAGCTAGCCGTGCCGAAGTCTTTTGAGCTCCAACTTTTCGCCGGCATCAACGAGGTATTTTTATTGAGTGCCGCGATATTGCTCGCCGGTCTGCTGCTCTTTCTGATGCGGACGCCGCTGATTAGCCGCTTCAACATTCCGCTCTCGGGCGATGCGGTGTATCGAGAATTGATCAGCTACATCGATTGGGCCGGCACCACCGTTCTGCATACGCAGTCCGGCTTCCTTCGGTATTATCTGGCTATCATTCTTGGGGCGGTCGCCGTCGTATTGATCTTCTCCGGCACCCTATACGATGTCATCGCGGGCCAGCAATTGCTGCCGGCTGATCTATCGGTAACGATAACGGATCTGGCGAAAGCCTTCATGCTCTTTCTTGCCGTCGCGTCTGCCTTAATGACGGTCGTCTTGCGGGAGCATGTCAAGGCGGGGATCGCCTATGGGGTGATTGGCTATGCCATAGGCGTCATTTTTCTGATTGACCACGCGCCGGATGTGGCTTTGGTGCAGCTGCTGGTCGAGACGATGGCGACCGTGCTAATCATCATCATGTTGGGCCGAATCCGAGCGGACGCGCGGCGCAAGGTGATCAATAACTTATGGACGGGCCGCCACCATTACAGGCTTGGGCTGCTGCGCGATTTGACCATATCGATTGTGATTGGCATCGCAGTGTTCTTCTTTTCGCTGATCGCCTTGCAGAATCGCCCCGAGCGACAGAGTATCGCCGAGTGGCATCTGGCTAATACAAAAGCGGTGAATACAGATGATGTGGTTGGGGCGATCGTCGCCGATTTCCGGGGCACTGATACACTGATCGAGGTTGCCGTCTTCACAACTGCTGCTTTGGGCGTATTGTCACTGCTGGCCCGCGGGCGCCAGAGCGGCAGCTCCCTGTCGCCTGCAACCGCGCCGGGCAGCGCCGCGCCGGAGTTTGACGCGGCTGATTTCGACGAGATACAAGATGCCACCAGCCTCTCGACGCCCTTTACGCGCTCCGTTTCATTCACGGTCTTGCCGATTGCGATTCTGATCGGCGTCGCGCAGATCTTGTACGGGGGCAGCGGTCCCGGCGACGGTTTCACAGCCGGCGTCACCATCGGCTTGGCGGTATCTCTTTGGTATGTCGTGCTCGGGTACAACGAGGCGAAGAACCTGCTGCCTTGGTTCCGCCCGGAATTGATCGTCCGCCTGGGCTTAGTCATCGCCATTGCGAACGCGATATTCCCAATATTCATTGGCCGCGGCTTCATGGGCCATGTCGAGTTTGACCAAGCGCTTGGCATTTATGACATCGTTGGCTCTTTTGGCTTGCACATTACCTCGTCGCTGATCTTTGAAATTGCCATCGCCATTGCCGTAATGGGCGGCTTGGGCATCATCATTGAGGCGATTGCTTATCCGTCGGAGCGCTCGCAAGAGCCGGCTGAATCGCCAAGTGCATAAGAACATGTGGTTCAGGCTGAGCAATTCAGCAATATGTCAAGCTAAACGAGCAAACAGGAAATTTAAGGACCAGATGGAGTACCAGCATGATTGAGTTGCTTTTCGCGCTTTCGATTGGGATTCTCTTCGGCATCGGTGTATTTCAGCTACTGCGCCGGGACTTGATCAAGGCAGCCATTGGCTTCGCCATCTTATTTTCAGCCATCAATCTCTTCTTTGTCGCGGGCGGCGCCTTTGAAGGCGAGTTTGCGCCCTATGCCAGCAATGTCGAGGCGGGCCGCCAGACCAGCGATCCCTTGATTCAAGCGCTCATTCTGACAGCAATCGTCGTGAGTTTCGGCAGTTTTTCGCTGGTGCTGGGCTTCGTCAACATCATCTCCCGCCGCTATGGCACGGTGGATTCCAACGATGTCAACAAGCTGAAGCACTGAGGCGGCGCTGGCCACCGGATAGCAATTAGGAACGGCAGAACCCGCGATCATGGCGCAAAATTATTTCTTACTCGGCACATTGGTCACGCCCCTGGTCGGCGCGATAATTGCCCTTGTCTTCGCCAAATCCAACCGGCTGCAGCGGGCGATTGGCGTTGTGGCGGGCTTGATCGCTTGGGGCTTGTCTATGGCTTTGCTGGCGCAAGTGCATGGCAACGGCGTTCAGACTTATGCCCTCGGCAACTGGCAGCCACCCTATGGCATCGTGCTTGTGGCTGACGCCTTAGGCGGGCTTTTCGCCTTTATGGTAACCACCATCATGGTTGGCGGGCTGCTCTATACCTTTCATGGAAAAGACAAGTGCATGAAGTACCCAGCCTTTGTGCCGCTTTTCTTGTTGATGGAGGTGGGGCTGGTCGGCGCGATGCTCACCGGCGACCTGTTTACGCTCTTCGTGTTCATGGAGTTGATGGTGCTGGCTTCAGTCTCGCTGACGGCGATTTCGGATGACCAATATGGTTTGGAGGCGGCGCTCAAATATATCTTGATCAGCTCCATGGGCACGCTGTTCCTGCTTCTTGGCATCGGCGCGCTTTACGCGACCTTCGGCACCTTGAACATGGCCGATATCGCGCAGACGCTGCTCACCGGCGAGCGGCCCTCTCTGGCGCCAGCTTCAGCGATTATGCTGCTCTGCGCCTTTCTGCTGAAAAGCGCGGTCTTTCCTTTTCATTTCTGGCAGCCAGATTTCCATACCACCGCGCCGACTCCGATTAGCGCAGTGCTGTCGTCCATCGTGGTCAAGGTTGGCGTATATGGCATCTTTCGCCTGGTGACGCTGCTGTTTATTGTAGAAGCGCCTTTGCTCGAGCGTTGGCTGTCCATATTGGGGATCATCGGCATCATCTTCGGCAGCCTTGGCGCCTTGCGCACCTACAATGCCAAGCGCATGCTGGCTTATTCGACCTTTGCCCAGATCGGCTTTATCCTCGTCGGCATCGGCTGGGGGACGCCGCTGGCGCTGGTTGGCGCTATCGTTTACGCCTTCAACCACGCTTTTATCAAGTCCTCGCTCTTGATGCTGATGGGCGTAGTCGCCAGTTACACCAAGACGAAGACCGCGAATTTCGCCGATATCAGCGGGCTTGGCAGCAAGTTGCCGCCTCTGCTCGGCTGGCTGGTTCTCATCGGCGGGCTGTCCTTGGCTGGCATCCCGCCACTCAATGGCTTCATCAGCAAACTGACCTTGATTCAGGGCGGCGTCGATAGCGAGGATTGGGTCAATCTGCTAATCATGGTTGCCGCCGGCATATTAACCGTGATGTATATGATTCGCGCCTGGCAGCGCATTTTCCAGCAGAATCCGCTGCCGAGCACAGTCGGCACGAAAGATAAAGGCGACAGCCTCTTGGCGCCCTTCCTGCTCATCTGCGTCTGCCTGCTTTTGGGAACAGTGCTGGCGGAGCCAATGGTACAATTGATCAGCGAAACCGTGCGTCAATTGGGCGACCCGCAAATATACATCTCGGCGGTTAACTTGCCGACGGCTGGACCATAAGACCATGAATAGCGCGACCGACAATTCCAGCCCGAACTGTGCCTGGCGCTGGACCTGGAAGCTAGAGGGGCTGGCATGCTCCATCGATTGATGGCTTCAAGCAAAGTCTTTATCTTGGCACTGCCTTTGGCGATTGGCTGGACCATTTATACGGCTCAGCCGACGCCGGGCAACTTTCTGCTGGGGTACATATTCAGCATCACTGTGCTTATGGCGACCGGCATACGCGGCGATAGCATTCGGCTTCGCAACACACCACGGCAGCTTTACAATCTTGTCCTTTATATGGTCTATCTGGCTACGGAAGTCTTCTCGGCTGGGGTCAAGGTATCGCGCGTGATCTTATCGCCGAGCCTGCCGATAGACCCTGGCATCTCCTCAGTCAATACGCAAGACGCGACAGAAAATGAGCTTATCTCAGCCATCAGCGCGCATGGCATAACGATTACGCCGGGTGAACTGGTGGTGGACTTTGAAGACACTGCCGACGACGGCGTCATGATGATTGTGCACAGCCTGAACCTGGATTCATCGAGCCAAAGTCTTGCTGCCGATCAGAAAAAAAGACTGACGCGAATCAGAGGCATTCTAGGACATGGCTGAGACTCCCATTGCGCAAGCCGCCATTCAATTGATTCTGCTCGCCCTGGTCAGCTTGTTGATTCCAGCTTCCTACCGTGTCGTCGTGGGACCCACGCTGCCCGACCGTTTGCAAGCGGTCGATTTAATTACGACGCTTCTAATCGGTATCATTGTGATGCTGGCGCTAGTCGAAGGAACGGAGAATTTCGTCGATATGGCAATCGCCTTGGCTGCTTTCGCATTTGTCGGCACCATCAGCATCGCCCGCTACATATCCGAAGGCAGGGTATTCTAGCGATGCTTGAGCTGCTTGGGGTTGCCGCCCTGCTCTTTGGCTTATTTTTCTGCGCGGTCGGCGTGCTCGGCGTCATTCGCCTGCCCGACAGCCTGACGCGCTTGCATGCCTCGGGCAAGGTTGCGACTTTGGGCTTGTTTGGCATTCTGCTTGGCGCCGCCCTGCTGATGCCCTCAACCTGGCTGCGGCTGCTGGCGCTGGGTCTCTTCGTATTGCTGACTAGCCCGGTCGCCACCCACGCGATCGCCGCTTCGGTCTATCGCCGGCGCGAGATAGTCGAAGAATTAGGCGAAAGCCCCAAGCCAGCGGACGAGACCGGCTTCCGGGCGGTGGATGTGACGGCGGTCCTTTCGCGGTCACACATTCAGGACATCATCGAAGCGCAGGAACGCGCGCTCCGCCAAAATGCGCCCGATGCCAAGACCAAACGCGGCAAATGATCCCGCTTGGCGCTGCCCGCACTCACTTGAGGAAGGGGCGAAAGACAGGATTCGCTTTGGATTGCAAGTGATCCAATAGGTTGACCAGCAGAAAGCCCGCAACCAGCAGCAGAATCGCAATCACGAAAGTCTCCGATGAGCTGTCTGGCAGCACGTTCTGCTCGAGCAGGCAGCGCTCATGGCCGTGGCGGTCAAGATCGCTTTCGAGGCACTGCTTCCAGGGGTATATCTTCCAAAGCGAGCCAGCCATGAAGCCAACCAGCAGCGCCACCGTCCGATTGTAGTAATGCGTCAGCAAATAACTGAGCACGCGGGAAAAGGCAAGGATGCCGACAACCGCGCCCAAGCCAACGATGATGACCGGCGGCAAATCCCGATTGCTGACGGCTGTTAGAACAAAGTCATACTGCCCCAGTATCAGCAGCATAAAAGAGCCAGATATGCCGGGTAGTATCATCGCGGTAATGGCGATCATGCCACTGACAAACAGAATCGGCGCCGAGTGATCGGCCTCGGCCGGTACGACATTGACGATGAAAAAAGCGACAACCGTGCCGACAATCAGAGCGACCGCCGAAGCCACCGTCCAGCGCACTTTGACGCCGATAGTCAAAATCGAAGCCAGCACCAAGCCGAAGAAAAAGGCGAAGAGCAAAATGCGCCCAATGGGATCATCCATCGTCGCGCTCAAGAAACTCGAGAGCAGCAAAATAGCCGAAAGCAAGCCCAAGCCGAGAGCCAGCAGAAAACGAAGCGAAACATGATCCATCAGTTCCTTGAAGCGAAGACCAAGCAGCAGCCGAATCGCTTCCAGGTTGAATGACTTGATTGCGTTTATCAAATCAGTGTAAACGCCAAGGATGAAAGCCATCGTCCCGCCGCTGACGCCGGGCACGATATCAGCCGCGCCCATCGCAAAGCCGGTTAATACGAGACGCAAGTATTGCTTTAATGTCTGCGGCTTCGAGAGATCTTGCGTATTCGTTTTCACCGGTAGCTTCCTTCATCCGCTTGGCTGCTCATGCTCAACGCAGCATCATGCCTTAAGCGCGATACACGGTCAATGGGAGAGGCAATCGAATCGGCACTAAATCAGCCTAGGGCAATCAGCCTGAAAAACTTGCGCTCGCGCCGAGTACAGAGTATAGTCTGCGCTTGATGATTTGCAGTCGATTGACGCGCTAAGGTGGGAGGAGGATTATATTGGCGCATATCTGAAGTATTAAGGTGGAATTGCAGTAATTTGACGAACTATCATACAAGGAGAAAACAATGCGAACCTTACGCTTCCTGGCTTTGCTGGCGCTGTGCCTGGCATGGGCCGCGGTCATATCCGCACAAGACGAAGTCACCCTGAGGTGGTGGGTAGAGACGACTGATCAAGGCGATCTGGATCACTTGCAAGCCACCCTGGTAGAACCATTTGAGGAAGCCAACCCGGGCATCACGCTGGAAGTCATCGGGCAAGAGTCTTTGCAAGATGTCTTGCGCACCGCCCTGCTTGGCGGCGCCGCGCCCGATATCTTGTCCACATTTGGTCCCTCTTGGAATGCCGAGTACATCAAGGGCGGGTTCATGGCGCCGCTCGACAGCTATTCGGATTTGTATGGCTGGCAGGATAAGCTTGTGCCATGGGCATACGGCACCGGCACAATTGATGGCACACTCTACAGCATCCCGCTGGCATTCGAGAGCATCGTCATGTTCTATAACCAATCGGTATTCGAGGAGAACGGCTGGTCTGTGCCGACCACCCGCGCCGAGTTGGAGGCTGTCGCCGAAGCCTGTATGGAGCTCGGCATCAACCCATTTACCTATGGCAACCTAAACGCCGTGTGGGCGAATGGGCACATCATCAGCGGCTATCTCAACAATTATGCCACGCAGGAAGAGCTGCGCGCCGCGCTGACCGGCGAGAAGCAGTGGACTGACCAGATCTTCGCCGATGCGATCGCCCTGCTCACCGATGACATCGCCGAAAAAGGCTGGTGGTCTGGCGGGCTGGAGAATTACTACCAGTACGAAGGAGCGGATTACTGGGCGGAGCTCGCCAGTGGCGAAGCCGCGATGATGATCACGGGAACTTGGGGCTTCAACAGCGCACCCGAATACTTTGAAGAGACCGGCATGGTATGGGATCTGGCGCCCGTGCCCAACATGAATGAGCAGCCGCGTCCTTCGGTATACCCGCTCGCCATTGGCTCCACGCTGGCGATCAACGCCAGCTCGGACCATCCTAACGAAGCGGCTATGGCTCTGGATTTCCTCATAAGCAATCCCGATCGTGTGCTAACGATCTCGTCGGGGTTCAATTATTCAGAGTGGCTGCTGCCCCTGGCTTTCAGCGTGGATGACTTCCCCGATGGCGTTGACCCGCGCGTACAGCGTTTCCATGCCGAATTCGCCGCGGCAACCGGCATGGGCAATTATGGTTACGCCAACTGGACCTTCTGGCCCGGGCCAGCCAACACCAACCTGCGCGTCGAAATCGAAGGCGTATGGGAAGGCATCGTCTCGATTGAGGACTATCTAGCCGATCATCAAGCCGTCTGGGACGAGCTTTTTGAGAGCGGCGGCACTATCCCAGTGCCATAGAGAGACACAGGCTATCAGCGTGGGGCGGGCTTAGGCTTTCCCCGCGCTAGCCCCGTCTTCATTCAAACCACAATGACTCAGTCGACCACAGTAACCAGGGCATCGCGACAGGCATCGCGCTGGCAGCAATTCAAGACGCATTTTGTGGCGCCCTTGGGGCGCTGGATTTACATCATCCCCTTGCTCATCGTCAACGCAATCGTCATCATAATCCCTTCGGTTTCCGGCATTCTTTACGCCTTCACGGATTGGAACGGCACGACCGACGCGACCTTCATCGGCTTGGAGAACTTCGGCCGCTTATTTCAAGACGGCGTCTTCTTCCGCGCTTTCATCAATAACGTAACCTATACGGGGCTATTCCTGGTCATTCCGATTGCGGTGGGCCTCCTAGGTGCCTACCTGCTGGCGGGGATTCGGCATGGGCAAGTTGTCTATCGGCTGCTTTATTTCATCCCTTATATGTTCGCCAGCGTGATTAATACCCAGATTTGGCGCTATCTGCTGCATCCAAAGCATGGCGTTGGCGCCTTCTTGGCCGACTATGGCATCACTTTCTTGGATTTCGCCGTCTTCGGCCGCCGCAGCACGGCGCTCTATGGCATCGTTTTCGTCGATGGCTGGCACACTTGGGGTTTCCTGGTTGTCTTGTACCTGGCGGCAATGACACAGGTGGACAAAGAATTATATGAAGTCGCACGCTTAGACGGCGCAACCCGCCTGCAGCAATTCCGCCATGTAACCCTGCCCAGCATCCGCCCCACCTTAATATTCTCCATGCTGATTATCTTCATCGGCACGACGCTTGTCTTCGACCATGTATATATTTTGACCGGCGGCGGACCAGCCCATGCCTCAGAAGTGATGTCCACTTATTTGTACACCCAGGCTTTTGAGAACTTTGATGTGGGCTACGCGGCTTCGATTGGCGTTGTCTTGGCTTTGTGGGTATCGGTCCCGCTATCGATTTTCTATTTCTTACGGCGGCGCGGCTGGCAGATTTAGCGCAGCGCGTGCCCCAAGGGAGCTGGCACATGCTCAATTCTGGGCGTGAGCATTCTACAATTCCAAACCATGTGATCTTGATGACGCTGGCTTTTATCGCCTTCATGCCGATCGCGGTTCTCTTCATGAACGCATTTAAGACAACCGCCGAAATAGGACGAAATCCGCTCGGAGTGCCGTCTGAGTGGCATATTGACAACTTCACCGAAGCCTGGGAAGTCGGGCGCTACGGCAGGATTCTCAGAAACAGCGTCATCATCACTGGCGGGACGATTGTCGGCACGCTTATCCTCGCTGGCTCCGGCGCGTATGCCCTGGCGCGGCTCAAACTGCGCGGCGGTGACCTGCTGACATTTTATTTCCTGGTCGGGACGAGTGTGCCAGCGCAGCTCTTCATCGTGCCGCTTTTCATCATGTGGCGCAATTTTGGTCTCATCAATACGCAACTCGGTTTGATTATCATTTATTGTGGCTTGTCATCGCCATTCGCCACCTACTTGCTGCGCTCCTACATGGTCTCGCTGCCAGAAGAATTCATGGAAGCGGCACGGGTGGACGGCGCAACGAATTGGCATATTCTGCGGCATATTATTCTACCGCTGTCTTGGCCCGGTTTCGTCACCGCCGCCCTGGTCGTCGGCTTGAGTTCCTGGAATGAGTTTCTCTTCGCCGTCACCTTCCTGACTGACCCAAACCTCAAGCCGATTTCGACTGGCTTGTTCGCCTTTCAATCGCGCTATTCGCGGGATTGGGGACTGACGAACGCCGGTGCCGTAATTATGATCACGCCGATCATCATCTTGTTCCTCATCTTGCAGCGCCGTTTTGTGGAAGGCTTGACCCAAGGCGGCTTGAAAGCCTGACGGCGACTCAGAAGCGATATTTTAGGAGGCGAAACGGACGATGGGCGATGCCATGCGAAGCGAGAGTATCTGGATCGGCAACGATCACGGCGGCTACGAACTCAAGCAAAAAATCATCGCCGTTCTTGAGGCGCGCGGCATCCCGGTTGAAGATGTCGGCTCGGATTCCGGCGAGATCGCGCGCTATCCGCATTATGCGGTGCGGGTGGCAAAAGCCGTATCCGACGGCGATGCCCAGCGCGGGATTTTGATTTGCTCAACCGGAATCGGCATGAGCATCATCGCCAACAAATTTGAGCGGGTTCGCGCCGCCCTCTGCACCAGCACCTATATGGGCCGCCTGACGCGGGCGCATAACAACTCCAACATCCTTTGCCTCGGCGGCAAGATTACCGGCGAGCTTGAAGCGCTCGATATCCTGGATGCCTGGCTGGCGACTGATTATGACGGCGGGCGTCACGATATATCGCTCGGGCTAATCGCCGATGCCGAGGAGAACCTAAGCGAAAACAGCGCCTGGAAACCATCGGAGCGTTTCTTCCAGGAACCATAGATCGAACTGTTCTTTATTGAAACGAAATAGCACAAGCTGGCCAGCGCCAGCCACAAAGAAATGGAGAAATGCAATGCCTGGATTTGCAAATTGGCAGCAGTTGTTCGCGATGGAATATCTTCAACTTTATGAAGAAGGTTACCCAGTGGGCGACAGCATTGAACCGGACTTCGCAGCGCCATACCTGCCCGCTGCCGTCCGCAGCAGCAGCGACAGATCAGCACTGACCGAGGCCGACTGGGAAGAAGCTTATCGCGCGCTCTGGGCGATTCGTGAGCAAGGCATTCGCGCGGATTTCAAGTTTAGCGAGCCTGACGATTTCGCGTCCATCATCGCCGATGCGCCGGCTCCACCAGCGCTGCAGCCCTTGAGTGATGACGAATATGCCGAAAGGATTAGAGGCGCCTGGTATGGGCGGGTCGGCGGCGTCGTCTTGGGCAAACCGCTGGAAATGCGCTTAGACAGAAAGTTCATCAAACGTTATCTTGAGAGCCTAGACGCCTACCCACTCAATGATTGGGTGCCGCCGGAATCAGCCGAGCTGGGCTTCACGCTGCGCTGCAAGCCGTCTACCTTGGGCAACATTCAGTATGCGGAGCCTGATGACGACATTCATTACACCATTCTGGGGCTGATGCTGCTGGAGGAGCGCGGCTTTAACTTCAGCAAGCTGGATGTGGCAAACAATCACTTGCGCAATATCCCTTATCATTGGCTCTGGTCTTGCACGCGTCAATCGTATTATCACATGGTCAACCTCACTGATGACCGCCCGGTAGAAGAGCAAATTGATGAATTCCCGACCAAGATCAATCCCTTGCGCGAGGGCATCAATACAGCAATCCGAGCCGATTTCTGGGGCTATATCGCGCCGAGCGACCCGCGCCGAGCCGCTCGAATCGCTTATCGAGAAGTGACGCTGAATGCGGTGAAGAACGGCGTCTACAGCTCGATGTTCGTCGCAGGCGCCCTTAGCGCCGCTTTAAGCCGCCAGCCGACTGTCGAGACGATTATCGCGGGCGGGCTTTCGGTTATTCCGCGGCGTTCGCGCCTGGCGCAAATCATTGACGAAGTGATTGCATGGTACGCGGCAGACCCGGACTGGGTCTCGGTCTGCGATCGCATCTATGACAAGTATGGCCACTTGCCCTTCCTTCACTCGCTGCACAACATGGGCTTTGTCGTTTTGTCGCTGCTGCATGGGCAACTCGATTATAGCAAGACGATTACGACGGCAGTCATGTGCGGTATGGACACAGATTGCACCGCAGGCACGGCGGCAAGCATCGTCGGCGCGGCGATTGGTTATGAAGGCTTGGACAAGCGCTGGATTGAGCCGTTCAATGACCAAGTGCGGACGGTCGTGGCTGACTTCGGGCACGGTACCATTTCAGGGTTGGTGCAGCGCAACATCGAGCTGTGGCACAAATTGAGGAAGGAACCAGTTCCCTGACTTGCCTAGGCAACAAGCGCCTAGCCTAGCGACTGCCGAAAATCATACACGCCATCGCGGATTGCCCAGCGATTGCCGCTGTCGCTGATTAAGATATCGCCCTCCCGCCGCAGCCAGCTGGCAGACAAGGGACAGCGCAGAATCGCCAGTGGATCAGCGGTATGTGAGACGGCACCCTCGCTGGCAGCGCCGGTAAACTGCAAATCTAAAAAGATGCTGGGGGAGATTTCCCAGCCGCTGCGCTGCATGACAGCATCCATATCCGCTAGCAGGCGCGCTGGCGCAATGCCTTTGAGCAGCCCAAGCCGGAACCATGAAACGGGCAGGACCTGCCGCAGCTCAAACTGCAATTCGGCGACGGAACGGCGCATGTACTGCGGGTGAAAATTGAAGTTGAGCTTGACGAATTCGACTGGATCCAGTGTATACGGGTTCCAATCGCTCAAGCTGAAAAGGTGACGCAGCATCGCCTTGAGGTTGCGTTTGTTGGCGTATTCAAGGATGAAGCGCCCCCCCTGCGCCAAAGCGTCGCCGACCTGCCCGAGCGCAGCCGGCACATTTTCAAAGTGATGAATCACGCGGATCATCGTTGCCGCGTCGAAGACGCCCGGCTGAAACGGCATTCGATAGGCATCGGCCGCCACATAGAGAAAATCCTCATCGCCATAAATCCCGCGCGCGTACTGCAATTGCTCCAGCGAATAATCGAGCAGAACCACCTGGCGAAAGGACCGGTATTCCTTGGTGAGCCGGCCAAAGCCAGCCCCAACTTCTAGCAGGCGCGCGCCCCGCGCTGGCAGCAGCCGCTTCAAGACAGCGCGCTCGACGGCGTCCTCGTAATCGCGGCCCTGCCCTTCCCAGAAATCTTGCCGATAGGTCGAATCGCCATAGTCGCAGATCCGCGGTCCCTCGGTCATGAGCGTACTCCGGACGGCGGCGCCGGCTTCAAGCTAGCCCAGCGGCTGACTTCAGGGCGGCGGCTTTGTCGGTCCTCTCCCAGGGCACATCGACATCTTCCCGCCCAAAGTGCCCATAAGCGGCTACTTGGCTGAAGATAGGGCGGCGCAGCCCCAAATCGCGGATGATTGCGGCTGGGCGCATATCGAAATGCTGCTCAATCAATGCCCGAATCTTGTCGTCGTCAATTCTTCCCGTGCCAAAGGTTTCGACCGACAGCGATGTTGGCTCCGCCTTGCCGATTGCATAAGAGACCTGCAGCTCAAAACGATTAGCGATACCAGCCTTGACCACGTTCTTAGCCACATAGCGCGCCATGTAAGCCGCGCTGCGATCGACCTTGGTGCCGTCCTTCCCTGAAAAAGCGCCGCCGCCATGCCGCGCGACGCCGCCATAAGTATCAACGATGATCTTGCGCCCGGTTAAACCAGCATCGCCCAGCGGACCGCCGGTGACAAAGCGCCCGGTCGGGTTGATATGGTAGGTGGTTTGCCCATCGACCCAGTTGCGGCTCGCCTCATCGCGGCGGATGAAATCGATAATCTGGCGGCGGATATCGGGCTGGGAGATTGCCGGCGCATGCTGGGTCGATAGCACGATAGTATCGGCGCGGACGGGCTGTCCATGGGCGTATTCGACAGTAACCTGGCATTTTGCGTCGGGCCGCAGCCAAGCGATTTCGCCACTCTTGCGCGCGCGCGCCAAGCGACGCATGAGCCTATGCGAGAGCGATGCGGTCAGAGGCATCAACTCTTGCGTCTCATCGCAAGCGAAGCCAATCATCATGCCTTGATCGCCAGCACCAGTCGCTTCAATACCAGGCTCGGTCATGCTGCCTTGGCGCGCTTCCAAAGCCCTGTCTACCCCTTGTCGGATATCGTCGGATTGTTCCTTGAGCGAGATCATAACGCCGCAGGTCTCGGCGTCGAATCCATAATCCGATTGGGTATAGCCGATGTCTCGAATGGTGTCTCTTACGATTCTGTCGATGTCGACATAAGCGCTTGTCGTAATCTCGCCCATGACCAGGACCAAGCCCGTCGTGGTCGCAACTTCGCAAGCCACCCGCGCCATCGGGTCTTGCGCTAGAATCGCGTCAAGCACCGCGTCGCTGATTTGGTCGCACATTTTATCCGGATGCCCTTCGGAGACCGATTCTGATGTGAACAAATACCGCGGGGAGTTCATAAATGTGGTCGACATGATTGTCCTTTCTTGGGCAACAAAAAACGCCTTGCTGGGCAGCGGGCGCCGAAGGTTCGCATTCGAATGCGCTCATCTGCCAGAGTCGATACCCTGCCGGACTTAGCACCGTCCCGTATATCGGGGGTTGCCGCGAGTTCGCCGAGCCGGTTCTCTCACTCGCTCTTGATGAGTGCCGCTGGTCATGTTGACCGCAGCTTCATATAGTATATCACAAGAAGCGATTGCCGCAATCCAAGACGCTGTATTCATGCTTCAAATTATTTCGCCACAGAGACACAGAAGTAGAACCATGCGGACTTGTCCGGTACTTTAGGATTCGCGATCGTCCTTTGGTTTACCCCCCTCGGTCCCCCCATTGAAATAGGGGGATGACCACTGATTTGTCGTGATTATCGCTAATGTGAACTTGGATTCAAGCAGAATTGGCATAGTTTATAGAGTTTGCAATATCCTAGCTCCCCTTCCCTAGCTTGCTGGAGCAAGGGGCTGCGCCTACTGGATCTTGTTTCGCTGGACATGCATGAGGAATTCGCTGCGCGTTTCATTGTTATTACGAAAATCGCCGAGCATGGCGCTGGTGGTCATATTCGCGTCATGCTTCATCACCCCGCGAATCATGGAGCACATGTGCTTTGCCGTCATGACAACCGCAACCCCCCTGGGGTTCAGCACCTCGACGAGGAATTCAGCAATCTGCCGCGTGAGCCGTTCCTGCACTTGCAGGCGGCGGGCGAACATATCGACTATGCGCGGAATTTTGCTCAGCCCCAGCACCTTGTCCTTGGGCAAATAGCCGACGTGGGCGTGGCCCACAAAAGGCAGCATGTGGTGCTCGCACAAGCTATAATACTCGATATTGCTGACAACAACCATATCATCATAAGCGATATCAAATACCGCATTATTGAGCAATTCAACCGGGTCGGTTGTATATCCACTTAGCAACTCGCGATAGGCTTTGGCCACGCGCCTGGGCGTATCGACCAGTCCTTGACGATCGGGGTCCTCGCCGAGGGCGAACAACATCTGCAGAACAGCCTTCTCGACCGCGGCTTCGTCAACCGATTCGGCATCCAAACCGAAGCGGGTCAATAGCGCATCCGATTCGAGTTTCTGCTGAATGTCACTCTCTGTCACGGCGACCATTTGTGTTTCAAAGCTGTCCATCATCCGCCAATCTGTGCTCGCGGCTCATTTTGAGGCTGTCCCTCGACGCGCCGGCTGAACACGCTTTATACATTTGCGCCGGTTTAATTTAAGATTATAGGCAGATTGGCGGTACAAACTCAAGTCGCATTAGCGCAAGATAACCTAATACTAACTAAATATATACCTAGCATATACCCTAAGGCTTCAATCATGGTGCTTGCGCGAGCCTCAATATCGCATTCCGTGCTAAACTGCCAAGGGATGGTTTTTACAAGTTTTATCAATGGACATAATTGAGATACGCAATCTACGCTTGCGCGCGGTCATTGGCTTTAGCCAGCATGAGCTAGACGCGCCGCAAGATATCGTCGTCAATCTGCGAATTGGCGCAGGGCAGCGTCTCGCGGGCGAATCTGACGACCCTGGCGATGCCTTCAATTATCGGACGATTAGCAAAGCGATCATCCGTTTCGTAGAAGCTTCACGCTTTTCCCTGGTGGAGAAACTGGCTGAGGAGATCGCCCGCTTGGCGGTCATCGATTTCAACGCGCCGCATATCGAAGTGAGCGTAGAGAAGCCGGGCGCCCTCCGCCGAGCCGATTCGGTGGGCATCCACATCCAAAGACGCCGAGCCGATTATAAACGCAATATCGCCTTTCTTTCGCTCGGCACCAATATCGAGCCGGCGGCGAACATGCGCGCGGCGGTAGAATTGCTGCGCCGCCATACGACAGTGCTGGCGGTTTCCCCGGTTTATCTGTCGCCACCACAGGGCTTCAGGCAACAGCCCCCTTTTCTGAACCTGGCGGTCAAAGCGCATACATTGCGCAGTCCATCGCAATTCAAAATCGATGTCATCGATCGAGTTGAGGCGGATCTCAAGCGTATTCGCGACCCGCAAAATAAGAATGCGCCGCGCACAATCGATCTGGATATCTCGCTTTGGAATGATGAAGTCTTTGAATACGGCGGCAAGCCTTGGCGCATCCCGGCTGCGGACATCACAGCTTTCGCCCATGTCGCCATTCCCTTGGCCGATTTGGCGCCGACTTATATTCATCCGACAGCGGGCAAGCCCTTGCGAGACATCGCCGCCGCCTTCGATAGGGGGCAGTTGAAGCGCGTCAACTTAAGGCCCGGCAGCGGCGCTTATTGAGGGATTTGGGCGCATCTGATGTAGCTAGTTTGACCGAGGCTCAAAATCACGATGGCGATTCTTGTGATAGGTTAAAATGGACGAGGCAAAGAATTGTTTCCAGCACTGGAGCGGTTATGGAGAATGCAAACCTGATCACACTTTCGCAGCCGCGTTCGGCCGCGTCCGAAGCGTATCGCAGCCTGCGGACCAATTTGATGTTCAGCAGCGTGGAAAGCCCGATTAAAACATTGCTGGTTACCTCGGCGGCGCGCGATGATCACAAGAGCGTTACACTGGCCAACCTCGCCGTCACTTTCGCCCAAAGCGGCAATCGGACTATTCTGGTTGATGCCGATCTCAGGCAGCCCAAGCAGCATGAAATCTGGCGCCTCGATCACCGGCTCGGGCTCAGCAGCATGATGGTGGATGACGGCGCCATCACAAACCCGCCCCTGCAAGGGACATCGGTAGACGGGCTCGAGCTTCTATGCACCGGCGACTTGCCGCCTAACCCAGCCGATCTGCTGGGGGGCCAGCGCATGACCCGGATCATCGCGGCGCTGACGCAGCGTGCGGATTATGTCTTGTTTGATAGCCCGCCCGTGCTCGCGGCCACGGATGCGACGCTTCTGGGCATCAAGCTGGACGGCGCTCTGCTGGCAGTCCGGGCCGGTGAGACGAGGCGCGATCATACCGCGCAAGCCCGGCAAGCGCTGGAGCGCGTCCATGTACGCGTCCTTGGCGCCGTATTGACCGACGCCCCGCGCGACAATCAATTTGCCTACTGACATCGATGTTTGATCGCGAAAGCGCCTTCCCGCAGCGCAATGGGAGTAGGAAACAATTATGAAGGGACTCATCCTCAGTGGCGGCAAGGGAACGCGGCTCTACCCTTTGACCTATACCCGCGCCAAGCAGCTGATCCCAGTCGCCAATAAGCCGGTTCTAGCGCGAGTGATCGAAGCGATCCGCGACGCCGGCGTGACCGAAATCGGCATGGTTGTTGGGCATACGGCAGCCGAGATCAAAGCCGCCCTCGGCGATGGCTCGCGCTGGGGCGTCGCCCTGTCCTACATCGAGCAAGAAAGCCCCGACGGATTGGCGCATGCGGTCAAAATCGCGCGTGATTTCTTGGCTGACGAGCCTTTTGTGATGTTCCTCGGCGACAATGTGATAGAAGGCGGCATCAGCCAGCTCATCCGCGATTTCGCTAAGAACGAGTGGAACAGCCAGATTGTACTCAAGGAAGTGGAAAACGCGTCGGCTTATGGGGTCGCCCAACTGCGCCGGGACGGCGGCATAGAAAGATTGATTGAAAAGCCAGCCGACCCGCCGAGCAATCTGGCCCTGGTCGGCATTTATATGTTTGACCGCCATGTCTTTGAAGCGGTCGCTGCCATCCGCCCATCGGCACGCGGCGAGTACGAAATCACCGACGCGATCCAATGGCTGATCGACCGGGGTTATACCGTTTTCCCGCACATTCATCGGGGCTGGTGGATTGACACCGGCAAGCCGACCGATATGCTCGAAGCCAACAGCCACGTGCTGGAAGAGATTGTGCCCAGCGTTGCCGCCGACGCCAAGATCGACGCGCGCTCAACAGTGGACTCGCGCGTGACCGTGCAAGCAGGCGCCCAAATCGTCAACAGCATCCTGCGCGGGCCGACCATCATCGGCCAGGATACATTGATTGAAAACAGCTACATCGGACCCTTCACCAGCATTTACCATAGCTGCCAAATTCGTAATTGTGAAATCGAGCGCAGCATAATCCTTGAGCAGAGCCGCGTCATGGACATCGACCGAACCCTGCGCGACAGTCTCATCGGACGAAACGCGTCGGTGAAGCGCAGCGCCGAGAAGCCGAGCGGCATCAAAATGAATCTCGGCGATCATAGTACGCTTTGGGTTTAGACCTTCGACCGCATTGAGTTGGCAGGAGCGCTATGAAGAACATCCTCGTAACTGGCGGCGCCGGTTTCATCGGCAGCGCCTTCGTCCGCCACATGGTGACGACCTACCCCGAATACAATATCATCTGTTACGATAAGCTGACCTATGCCGGCAATATCGACAACCTGCTGCCCGTCAGCGATGAAGAGAATTACCGCTTCGAGCGCGGTGATGTGGCTGAGCGCAGCTCGGTGCAGCGCGTCTTGCGGCATTACGCGATCGACACCATTGTCAACTTCGCGGCTGAAAGCCACGTCGACCGCAGCATCCTCGATCCGGACGCCTTCATTCACACTGATGTCGTCGGCGCCTATATCTTGCTGGACGAGGGGCGCAAGCATGGCATTGGCCGCTTCTGCCAGGTTTCGACCGACGAAGTCTACGGCGATATCGATGAGGGCTTGTCCTTAGAAGAGGATCGATTCTTGCCCAACAGCCCCTACGCGGCGAGCAAAGCCGGCGGCGAATTGATGGCCCGCGCTTACGCCGTCACTTTTGCGATGGACATCGTCATCACGCGGGGCAGCAATACCTATGGTCCTTATCAATATCCAGAGAAATTGATACCCTTCTTCAGCACCGAAGCCATCGATGATAGACCGCTGCCGCTTTACGGCGACGGCAAACAAGTGCGGGATTGGCTCTATGTAGACGATCACGCGCGCGGCGTCGATCGGGTCTTGCATGCGGGCATTTCGGGCGAAGCCTATAATCTCGCCGGCGAGAACCAGCGCTGCAACATAGATGTTACACGGCGCATACTGGCGCTGCTCGGCAAGCCGCAGACCCTTATCCGATATGTCCCCGACCGCGAAGGGCATGACCGGCGTTACGCGATGTCGGCGGCGAAAGCGCGGGCGCTGGGCTGGCGCTTGGATTACGATTTTGAGGCGGGGCTGGAAGCCACTGTTAACTGGTACCGGGAAAACGAATGGTGGTGGCGCAAAATCAAAACCGGCGAATATCTCGATTATTACCAGCTTCAATATGCCCAACGGCTCGCGGCGACAGAATGATGAGCGATTTATGCCTCACTATGTTTGCCTTCTTCCAGCCCCTGGCAATGCGCGCAAGGAAGCACTTGCGCCACCTAGCCGACCTGAGCGCTGAATGAAGATCTTGATCACCGGCGCCGCGGGCCGATTAGGCAGCCAGCTGGCCGCGCAGCTCCGAGAGCAGCACGATGTGGCTGGCGCTGACATCGTGGGCCAGGTGAGCCACAAGCTGGATATCGCCGACTATGGCGCCTGTCGCCAACTTGTCGCCGGCATTGCCCCCGACATCGTCCTGCACCCAGCCGCTTGGACTGATGTAAACGGCTGCGCCCTGGACCCAGCGAAGGCGCTGCGAATCAATGGTCTCGGCACGGGGAATCTGGCGGCGGCCACGGCACAAAGCGGCATTCCGATGCTCTACGTCAGCACGAACGAGGTCTTCGACGGTCAGCTTGATCGCACGTATTCCGAGTATGACGCGCCCAAGCCCATCAACGCTTATGGCTATAGCAAATGGTATGGCGAGCGCGCCCTGGCGCAGGTGAACCCGCGGCATTATATAGTCCGCACCGCTTGGCTCTTCGCCCAGGGCGGGCGCAACTTCATCCAGGCGATACTCGGCGCGGCGCAGGCGGGTAAGCCACTTCGCGTCGTGACCAACGAAGTAGCCAACCCGACCTATACCAATGATCTGGCGGCGGCGATCGCGCGGCTTATCGAAACTGAGCGCTTCGGCATCTATCATCTGGTCAACGAAGGTGCCGTCAGCCGCTGGCAATTTGCCCGCTTTGCGCTGGACGAAGCTGGTTTCGCCGCTAAGCCCATCGCGCGTATCAGCCGACACGAGTGGCTCCGTCCTTCGCTGCCGCCCGAGTATACCGCCCTCGCCAACCATGCCGGCGCCAGCATTGGGATTCGCTTACGCCCCTGGCAAGAGGCTTTGCGCGCCTTTCTTGAGGCTGAGGCGACTGCTTAATGGCGGGTCGATTTTCCGTCGTCATCCCCAACTGGAATGGCAAGCGCTTCTTGGCAACCTGTCTGAATGCGCTGCGCGCTCAGACCTTTGCTGATGTAGAAGTTATCCTCGTCGACAATGCCTCGTCAGACGGGTCGCAAGCGCTTGTCAGGAGCGAATACCCGGCCGTCCGCCTAATCGAGCTTAAAGAAAACCGCGGCTTTACCGGTGCCTGCAACTTGGGCTTGGAGGCGGCAAGCGGCGACTATATCGCCCTGCTCAACAACGATACCGAGGTCCTGCCAGATTGGGCGCAGCAAGTGGTCGAGGCATTTGAGCGGCAGCCCGACGCCGGCATAATCGCGAGCAAGATGCTGCTATTCGATCAGCGTGATCGCTTTCACACCGCCGGCGATTTCTTCACAATTGACGGGCGGGCGGGCAATCGTGGTGCCTGGGAATGGGACCGGGGGCAATATGATCGTGGCGAATATGTCTTTTCCGCTTGTGGTGGATCAGCCGCTTATCGGCAATCCATGCTCAAGGAAATAGGCAAGCTCGACGACGACTATTTCTTCTTGCTCGAAGATGTCGATCTGGCTTGGCGCGCGCAGCTGGCCGGCTTCAAAGTTTGGTACGAGCCGCGGGCACTCGTCTTTCATCACTTATCGGCGACCGGGGGTGGCATCACCGCCAGCTATCATGCGGGCCGCAATGGCATCTGGCTCATCGTCAAGAATATGCCAACGAGCTTGCTGCGCAAATATGGGCGGCGGATACTGGCGCGGCAACTGGCTTTGTTGATCGAATCGGCAAAAGCCTGGCGCGGGCGGGAAGCGCGGGCGCGGCTGCGCGGTATGATGGCCGGCGCCTTGAGCCTCGGTGGCGCCCTGGCGAAGCGACGGCAAATACAGGCGGCGAAACGGGTCAGCGACGATTATATCGAGAGCATGCTCACCCATGTCTGAGCTTCATTCGACCCAGCAGTTCCTAATCGCTTTGCTACGCTCGCATGTACAAATGTCGATTCTAGCGTATCATGGGGCTTGAATTGGACCCTGATTTTGCCCCGCCTATGGAGGCTCAGGTTTGAGCAAGCCGTTTCTGAGCATCGTGATCCCGGCGCACAATGAAGAGAGTCGGCTGCCGCCGAGCCTGGCGCAGATTGACGCTTTCCTGCAGGCGCAGCCTCTTAAAGCCGAGGTCATCATCGTCGAGAATGGCAGCCAGGACCGCACCTATGAAGTCGCGCTTGAATGCGCCAAGCAATATCCCTTTCTGAGCGTAATGCAGTCGCCAGATAATAGGCGTGGCAAAGGCTTGGCGGTCAAGGCGGGCATGCTGGCGGCGACCGGGGACTGGCGCTTCATCTGTGATGCCGACCTGTCCATGCGTATTGATGACCTGGTAAAGTTTCTGCCACCGGCCTCTGATGGCTACGATATACTCATCGCCAGCCGAGAAGCGCCCGGCGCCACCCGTGTTGATGAACCTGAGTACCGCCATGTCATGGGGCGCGTCGCCACTTTCATCATAAAATTTGCCGCCATCAGCGATTATGAAGACACGCAATGCGGCTTCAAGATGTTCAGCGCGCCGGTGGTGGAAGACCTTTTCGCCGTCCAGCGAATGAATGGCATCGGCTTTGATGTAGAGCTGCTATTCATCGCCAAAAAGCGAGGCTACCGCGTAAAGGAAGTGCCCATCACCTGGTATTATGATCCTTATTCCACGATGCGGCTTTGGGATGACTCGATAAAGCTGCTGCGCGAGATATGGGAAATCCGGCGCAATTGGCGGCGGCGACTCTATGGCTAAGCGCAAGACCGGGCCAAGGACAGCCAGCCTGTATCACGAGCGGCATTATTTCCGCGCCGGCTTCCGTCTGATTGTGGGGCTTGATGAAGCGGGGCGGGGTCCGCTGGCTGGTCCCGTCACCGCGGCTGCTGTCGGTTTGCCGCTCGAACGAAGCGATCTCGGTAAAGCGCTCCGTGGCGTAGGCGACAGCAAAGAGATGACCGCCCCCCAGCGCGAGCGGCTCAGCAGCGTTATCAAGCAGGTCGCGTCCATTTGGGGCATTGGGCAGGGCAGCGTTGAAGAAATCGACCGGCTGGGCATTGTCGCCGCGGCAAAAGCGGCTATGCAGCGTGCGCTTGACCAGGCGCTGGCTGGCGCTGACGCTGTGCCTGATTGCCTGTTTATGGATTACATGCTTTTGCCCGAGCGCTCGGATATCGCCCAAGTGAGCCTCGTCGCGGGCGACAAGCGTTCCTTGTCAATCGCCTGCGCCAGCGTATTGGCTAAAGTCTGGCGCGATCAAACTATGCTGGAGCTTGACGCCAAATACCGCGCTTACGGATTCGCGCAGCACAAAGGCTACGGCACACCAGCCCACCTTAGGGCGCTGCGCCAGTTTGGTCCCTGCGCCGCCCATCGCCAATCTTTCAAGCCGGTCAAGCAGCTTGCAAATGGAAAGCTGCCCTGAGGCACCGCCCGCCCGCGCTGCCAGCGGGACGCGCATAATGGGAGCATGACTTGGAGATTGCGCTGGTTCACGACTGGCTGAATCAAATCGGCGGCGCGGAAGATGTGCTGGCGGCGCTCAAGCGTCTTTATCCCGCTAGCCCTATATACACCAGCATCTTCGATAAGTCGCTTATGCCGGCGCACTTTCAAGATTGGGACATTAGGACGCTCTGGCTGGATCGCCTGCCGAGCGTTCATCGACGCCACCAAGCATACTTGCCATTATATCCACTCGCTTGGAATAAGCTGAAACTCCAGAACTTCGATGTGATTCTGAGCAATAAGAGCGGCTTTTGCCACGGCTTGCGCTTCCCGCCCGAGAGCCTGCACATCTGTTATTGCCTTACGCCGACGCGTTACCTCTGGCAATTGGATAATTACCTGGCTGGCGAGAATCTCGGCGCCGGCGCGGCCCTGCTCCTGCAGCCCCTGGCCGCCCTGCTGCGGACCTGGGATTATGCGGCGGCGCAGCGGGTAAGCCATTTCATTGCCATCAGCAGCGAGGTGCAGGCGCGTATCAGGCGCTTTTACGGGCGGCCCTCCACCGTCATCTTCCCGCCAGTGGAGACAGATCGGTTTCACTCGATGGCAGGGGCTGACCGTGACAATTATTATCTGCTAGTCTCCCGCTTGATACCCTACAAACGCATTGACCTGGCGATACAAGCGGCAGCCGAGTTGGGGCTTAAGCTGAAGATCGCCGGCGCCGGGCGAGACCTGGAAAGGCTGCGCGCGCTGGCAGGGGACACTGTTGAATTTCTTGGCTTCGTGCCAGATAAAGAATTGCCGCGCCTGATGGCTCGCTGCAAGGCGCTGATATTCCCTGGCTTAGAAGACTTTGGCATCACGCCGGTGCAAGCGCAGGCTGCTGGGCGCCCTGTCATTGCCTACGGCGGCGGCGGCGCGCTAGACACCGTTATCCCGGGCCTCACGGGCGAGCATTTTGCCGAGCTGACAGTCGACAGCCTGAAAGCGGTCTGGCATAACTTTGATGACTGTGCGTACAATCCGCAAGCGATTCGGGCGCACGCTAAGAAATTTGACGTAAGCGCATTTGCTGAACGCATCAAAGCATTTGTGGAGCAAGCTTGGGCGGCGCATACTTCTAGGCAGCGCTTTGAATTCCAGGACCCCGTCGTAGCGGATTAGGGAAAAGCCCTATGGAATACAGAGAGATCGCCCGCATCATCATTCGCCGCTGGTGGCTGATACTCTTTCCAGTCCTTCTGAGCGCGGTCATTTCAATCCCCGATTTTTTCAGCGGCGGCTCAGGCGGGGGCGGCGGCTTCACAACGCAGATTCGCTACAGCGCTGCCCAAAAACAAAGCCTGCCGTCAAGCGATCGCGGCTACACCGATGTCTGGCTGGCATCTGAATATACGGTGCATGCCTTTACTGACTGGGCTAGAAGCGCTAGTTTCCGCGGCGAAATCAACCGGCGTTTAAGTGAAACTGAGGTGTCGCTGGGCAGCCTTCAAATCGCCGCTGACAATGTGCGCAGTGTTGGCGTCATCTATCTGAGTCATCTTAATCAGGATTCGCTAAGCGCCATCGCCGATGCCGCGGTACTGGTATTGAGCAGCCGCAGCCAGAGCTATTTCCCACAACTGGGGGGTGAAGCGGCGCAAGTGACAATTCTGCAGCAGCCAGCCATCGCCGCGGTGCCGCCGGCTTTGCCCTCCCGCCTGGCGCCGGTCCTCCGCTTGGGCGTGGCGCTATTGATTGGCATCGCGCTCGCGCTCTTCGCCGAATTTGTCGATCCTGCCATTTATCATCAAGACGATCTGCGCCGGCTGGGCTTGCCCTTGCTAGGCAGCATTCCCAAGCGGCGAGCCTGAAACGCGCGAGATTAAGCGGGGGCGTCGACTGCAGGAAGCGAAACCAGACAGGAGCGACAAAAGTTGGCTCGCCATTTCGACCTAAGCGGTCGCGTCGCCATCGTGACTGGCGCATCACGCGGGATCGGCAAATCAATCGCCGAGGATTTTGCCCGCGCCGGCGCCAAAGTCGCGCTGGCCAGCCGCAAGCAGGCTTCGCTTGATGCCGTTGCCAGCGCCATTCAAGCCAGCGGCGGAGAAGCAATCGGCATTGCCGCGCACAACGGCGATAAGGCTGCGCTCAATGCCCTGGTCAAGCAAACGTTGAGCCGCTTTGGCAAGCTCGATATCTTGGTCAACAACGCCGCGACCAACCCCCACTTCGGCGCCACGCTGGAAGCAGCCGACAGCTATTGGGAAAAGACGCTCGCCGTCAATCTGATGGGCAATGTCTGGCTGTCGCAAGCGGCGGTTGAGGCGATGCGCAAAAGCGGCGCCGGCAAGATCATCAACGTCGCGTCCATTGTGGGAATACAACCGGGGCGATATCAAGGCATATACAGCGTTACCAAGGCTGGCATCATCAGCTTGACCAAGACGCTGGCTCTGGAGTTGGGCGCCGACAATATCCAGGTCAATGCGATCGCGCCGGGCTTAGTGCAGACGCAGTTCGCCCAAGCCCTTTGGGGCAACCCGGATTTGCTCGATGCGGTCTTGGCGCGGACGCCAACTGGGCGGGTCGGTCAGCCGGCTGATATCAGCGGCATCGCGCTTTATCTCGCTTCATCAGCCTCGGATTTCACCACCGGTGCCGTATTCGTCGTCGACGGGGGCCTCAGCGCCCAATCCATTTGACTGCTATTCGGGGAGCCGAAACCGTTTTCGAAGGGGGGGATTAGGGCGGAATCGCCGGCTCAGCGCTCGCCCTCTTTGGCTCGTCCGTCGACAGAATCGCCGTCCAACTCAGCCTTTTCCAGCATAGGCTCAGCCGCATCAGCCTCGTCGGGTTCGGCTATCGAATCGAGCATCGCATCAGGCTCGCTGCTTGCCTCGTCTGCTGGCGGCCGAGTCGCTGAATGCCCGACCATGGTAATCTTGCCGTCAATGAAGGCGCCTTCTTCCGTCGTCAAAGCGGCCGCGCTGATATCACCCCAGATGCGCCCCGTCCGCAGAAGCTGCACCTTGCTGCCGGCGACATTGCCGCGGACCGTCCCGGCAATAGAGATATTGCGGGCATTGATATCAGCCTGAATATCAGCCGATTCCCCCACCAGAATATTGCCGCTAATCTCCAGCGAGCCCACAAATTGGCCATCCATGCGCACATTGCCCGAACTGACGAAACTGCCTTCGAAACTGGTGTTCGAGCCGACAACCGTGTCGAAGCCGACGGGCCGACCCGAGGGCACCTCCGGTGTTGATTCCTGCGCTTCTGGTTCTGTTTGCCCGCGCCGATTGGCGAAAAACGCGCCCATGCTCTTCCCTCGCTAGCTCAACTCACCTGCGGTTCCAAATGCTTGCGCTCCACTTAGGCAATGGCGGCAATCGGAGACGAATCATGCCATTCAACCAGACCGAGCCGCATGAAGGCGGATATGATCCAGGCGCGAAAGTTCTCTGACCTGCTCAGCCGCTCGATAACTGCTGCGCACCAAAGGTCCGCTTTCCACCCATTTGAAGCCCATTTGCAGCCCGCTCTCGCGCAGCTCGTCAAATTCCGCCGGCGTGTAATAGCGCTCAATCGGCAGATGTCCTTTGCTCGGCTGCAGATATTGGCCCAGCGTCAGAATATCGACGCCGATATTCACCAAGTCTGCCATGGTATCACGAACTTCAGCCAGGGTCTCGCCGAGGCCCAGCATGATCCCGCTTTTGGTCAGAACCAATGGGTCCATGCGCTTGGCATTAGACAGCGTCGACAGCGCCCAATCGTAACGATCTTGGGGCTGCACTTTTTTGAAGAGCCGCGGCACGGTTTCAACATTGTGATTCAAGATTTCAGGCTGCGCGTCCATCACAATCTTCAGTGCCAGTTCGCTTCCCTTAAAGTCGGGGATCAGCACCTCGATAGAGCAGCCGGGCTGCAGCTGGCGAATTCGGCGAATCACCATGGAGAAGAGTGGCGCCCCGCCGTCCGGGCGATCGTCGCGGTTGACGCTTGTGATCACCACATGCTGCAAGCCCATCGCGCGCACGCTTTCGGCGATGCGGTTTGGCTCAGCCCAATCGAGCGGATTGGGCCGCCCGGTTTTGATATCACAGAAGCCGCAGCTGCGGGTACAGGTATCGCCCAGCATCAGGAAGGTGGCTGTGCCATTGCCCCAGCACTCGCCGAGGTTGGGGCACTGCGCCTCTTCACAGACGGTGTGCAGGGTTTTGCTGCGCATCAGCGCGCGCAGGCTTTCATAGGTCTCTCCGCTAGGGGCACGCACGCGGATCCATGGGGGGCGGCGGCGCGGCCTCTTTGAATCCGGCTGCCAATCGGCCGAGGTCGTCACCGGTATACGCTCTGGCGGGATGGTCTTGGGCAATTTGTTCTCCGGCGGATTTCGCTTCTCACACGCTTTCATTATATATCATTCCGCGAAGGCATTACTATAGCGCGCCGCTTGGGGGAGTGGTGAAATTGTTTGATATGAGGCTTTTTGTAGGGGCGATCCTTGGATCGCCCAAAACCCGCTTCTGCAACTGTGGGCGACACAAGTGTCGCCCCTACATCTAGGTTATGCAAATACAGAATATCGGCCTGCATATCTCATAATTCACCACTCCCCTCTTGGAGCAAAGTCGGTTGCATGCCGCCCCTGTGTTATCCTAATGAGAGACTAATATTGCAGGCGCCGAAATGCGAACCATCACGCTGAAAGATGTGAGCAAGACCTTCTATGACAAGAGCCGCAAGCTGACGCCAGTGCTGGCGATCAAGAACTTCAACCTGCGCATTGAAGATGGCGAAGCGGTGGTGCTATTAGGTCCCAGCGGCTGCGGCAAGACCACGCTGCTGCGGCTGATCGCCGGCTTAGACCAGCCCGATAGCGGAGCGATCTACTACAACGATCGGCACCTGGACGATATTCCAATTGAAGACCGCGGCATTGGCATGGTCTTTCAGAATTATGTCTTGATCCCGCATTGGGAAAGCCGCAAGACAGTCGGTTTCTTCTTGCGGCTGCGCGATCGGGAAGCCGAAGTGCCGGCGCACGTCAATACGGTTGCCAATATAACCGGCGTCGATATCGAAAGCTTGATGGGGCGCTTTCCCAGGCATCTCTCCGGCGGCGAAAAACAGCGCGTTTCCATCGCCCGCGCTTTCGCCCGCGATCTGGAATTGCTGCTCTTCGATGAGCCTTTCGCCAATCTGGACGCCAAATTTCGGGCACAGGCGCGGGTGGAGCTGAAACGGCTCATCCAGCAATTCAAGGTCACGCTGATATATGTGACGCATGATCAAGTCGAAGCGATGAGCGTGGCCGATCGAATTGTTGTGCTCAACGCGGGCCGCATCGTTCAATCGGGTCCTTATCATGTCTTGCATGACGATCCTGATAGCTTGTTTGTAGCCGAATTCATTGGCACGCCCACCATAAACGCATTTTGGGGGCGCGTCAGCGAGGGCGAGTGGGATGGCAGTTATATGGGGCGCGCCGCCCTGCCCCGCCGGCAGCCCAACGGCAGCGAGGTCATCGTCGGGATCCGCCCCGAGCACATCACAGTCTGCGCCGCGGGCCTTGGCATTCCCGCGACAATCGATCGCGTCATCCCTTTCTACGCCGAACAATACACGCTGTTGGAAGTCTGGCTGCGCAAGCGCCGCTGGCAAATTCAAGTGCCGCTGCACGAGCGCTTTCAACCGGGGGAGACGGTCCACTGCCAGCTTGATTGGTCGCGCGCGCTCTTCTTTGACGGAGCCTCCGGCGATCGCATACGCTAATCAAAGCTGATCAAGCCTTGCAGCTTTTCAAGCGTGGCTTTCCCGATGCCAGATACATCATCAAGCTCCGCCAGCTCCGAAAAGGGGCCGACCTGCTCGCGAAAATCGATGATCTTCTGCGCTGTTACCGGTCCGATATTGGGCAGCTCGACCAGCTCCTCCAATGATGCTCGGTTGACATTGACCAAGTCGCCGCCGGCGGGCGTGGCTAAAGCGCTGCTGAGGCGACTGAGGCTAATCAAAGGGACGTGCACCTGGTCGCCATCACGCAGGATACCCGCCAGATTGACCAGCGTTTTGTTCGCCACATCGGTGAAGCCGCCAGCTGCCGCCACCGCATCCGCTACCCGGCTGCCAAAAGGCAAAACATGCTGCCGCTCGGGCTGCGCAACTTCGCCGGTAACGTAAACCATGATCGGTCCCGCAGTCGCTGTCGGCGCTGGGCTGGCTGTTGGCGGCGGCGGCTTAATCGTGATTTGGACCGGCTCGGGCCGCGAGAGCAGCAGCAGCGCGCCACTTAAGGCAATGAGGATGACCAAGACCAAGAATGCCACAAGGGCGCCGCGCTCTGAGGACATATAGCCGATATTCCGACAACTGCGAAACAGATGTCGGGGATTCTAGCATGATTTGCGCGCCGCTTCAGCTTTGGCTTTCTACCCAGACCGGCAGATGCCCCAGGGCGATGATGTCATGCCACTGGGCGCGATCGCCCTCGGTGAATATCGCTGCTTCGGCGATCACATCGGCGCCCGCTTTATCCATGATCAGGCGCATCCCCTGCAAGGTGCTGCCCGTCGAAATCACATCATCGATGATGGCGATGCGCTTGCCCGCCACCAGCTTGCGATCTTTCTCATCAAGGAAGAGCGTCTGTGGTTGGCCCGTGGTAATGCTCAGCGTTTCGCTCTGCAAAGCAGCGCCCATGTATGGTTTGTGCGTCTTTCGCAGGACGACATAGGGCAATCGCATTTCGGAGCTAATAGCGTGCGCCAGGGGGATGGACTTCGCCTCGGCGGTAACCAAGACATCTATATCACGGCTGGCCAGCAACTGCGCTAACTCGGCGCTGGCAACGTTTACAAATTCATAATCGCCCAAGATATTGAGAATGGCGATTCTGACACCCGGCTTGATCTGCATCAGCGGCAGATCGCGCTTGATGCCGGCAACCTCTACTGAGTGAAACGCCTTGGTCATAGGGTGCCCCCGTCGCCCAGAACAATCTTGCCCGCGAGATTATAACGCGTTTCGATTCGCCGCCAAATGCTTAAGCGCCGGCGCGAGCCAATTCAGGCGGGCGCTCATCGCTAGGGTCCAGATCGCTCAAAAGCCCGTTTTCGATGCGGCCATCCACCAACGTGAGCACACGGTTCATCTGCGCCGCCAGGGACTGATCATGCGTGACCAGGACCACGGTCGTCCCATTTTCAGCGCGAATCGTTTTCAGCGCTTGCAGCACTGTTTCGCCCGATTCCGAATCCAAATTGCCAGTTGGCTCATCGGCTAGCAGAATCGGCGGGTTGTTCGCCAGCGAGCGCGCGATGGCGACGCGCTGCTGCTGCCCGCCGCTCAGTTCGCTGGGGCGGTGGTGAAACCGGTCGCCCAAACCCAACAAGTCCAAAAGCTCCCGCGCGCGCTCGAAGGGCTTGTATCGACGCACTTGAGCGAACTCGATGGGCAGCGCAACATTCTCCAGCGCGGTCAAAGTCGGAATTAGGTTGAAGAACTGAAAGACAAAGCCAATCTTCTGATTGCGAATATCGGTCAATTGCCCTTCGCTCATGCGAGAGATATCAAGTCCATCGATTTCAATTGTGCCCTCGGTGGGGCTGTCCAAGCCGCCGATGATGCCTAAGAGCGTGCTCTTGCCACTGCCCGAGGGACCCACAATGCCGACCATCTCGTTGGCGTATATGGTCAGATCCACGCCACGCAGCGCCTGCACAATATGCGTTCCCAGCTTGAGATCCCGCGTGACTTGCTTAGCCTGTATAACCGGTTTGCGCATCGCCTTCCGCTCTCCTGCTCGTTTCATTAGCCTGCCTTCTCATACGGCAAAGCGGCTCGCTCGTCGCGGAGGCGCGAAGAATAGGGAAGCGCCGCCGGGCACTATAGAAGCTAAACTTCGTTGACAATGCTGAAGATCATCGGTCGGCGTTTGGTCTCGTTGTAGATCATCTTGCCGAGGCTCTCTTCGACCAGGCTCTGGCGATTGCCATTCAAGCGGCGACTGCGATTGACCACGTTTGTGATATTGTCTCGTATTTGATCGAGAAAATCTTCGGCGTCCTTCAAATAAACAAAGCCGCGCGAAACGATGCGCGGTTCGTTGATCAGCTTGCCGCTGCGCTGGTCGACAGTGACGCTGACCAGGACAAAGCCATCTTGCGCCAGGATCTCTCGGTCGCGTATCACCGCCCGCCCGACATCGCCGACGCCGCTGCCATCAACAAAGACGTAACCGCCCGGTTGACGCTCGCCTACGGTAACACCGCGCGAATCCAATTCGACGGTGGTACCGTTCTCTACCCGGACGATGTTTTTGGCTGCTATGCCATTATCAGCCGCCAGCTTGGCATGCAAGTGCAAATGTCTGATTTCGCCATGCACCGGCATGAGATGCCGCGGCTGCGTCAGGTTGAGCATCAGCCGCATCTCCTCTTGGCAGGCATGGCCCGAGACATGCACGGCGGCGATCGAATCGTAGATGACATCGGCGCCCCGCTCAATCAGGCGATTGATCGTGCGATAGACCATTTCTTCATTGCCGGGAATCGGGTGCGAAGAAAGGATAATCGTATCACCGTCCCGCACATCCAACTGCCGATGCCGCCCGCTCGCCAGCTTGCCCAAGACAGCCGCCGGCTCCCCCTGCGACCCGGTGACCATAAAGACAACTTTGTGCGGCGGCAAAGCCTGCGCCTGCCCAATGCTGACCAGCATGCCATCATCGATATCGAGGTAGCCCAGCTTACGCGCGATCTTGGCATATTCGGACATGGTGTAGCCGGTGATGCAAACCTTGCGTTTGTGGCTGCGCGCCGCGTTGACCACCTGCTGCACGCGCGAGACCAGTGAGGCGAAAGTCGCCACCATGATCCGCCCCTTGGCGCCGCGGAACACTTTGTCCAGCGCCCCGCCGATGACAGCCTCGGATTGCGTCCAGCCGCTTTTGTCGGCGTTGGTGCTATCAGCCATCAAAAGCGCCACCCCGCGCTGGGCGAAGCCAGCCAGCTTGGCGTAATCGGTCTTGCGGCCGTGCACCGGCGTGTTATCGAATTTGTAGTCGCCGGTATGCACGATCATGCCGTAGGGCGTCTCGATGCCATAGCCGACGCAATCAGGAATGCTATGGCAGACGTGAAAGCTATGCAGCGTGAAAGGACCAATCTTGATGGTATCGCCCGCCTTAAAGGTGTTGAGCTTGGCTTGCTTCAGCAGCCGCGCATTCTTCAGTTTGACTTGCAGCAAGCCCGATGTCAGCGGCGTGGCGTAGAGCGGAATGCCGGGGAAAGACCGCATAATATGCTGAACGGCGCCGATGTGGTCTTCGTGGCCATGGGTAAAGGCGACGCCATGCAGCCGAATATCGTCACGCTCTTCCAGCCAGCGATAATCAGGGATGATGTAATCGACGCCATGCATGTCATTGGCCGGGAACATGATGCCGCAATCAATCAAGAAGCCTTGCCCGTTTCTTTCGAACAGGGTCATATTCTTGCCGATCTCGCCTAATCCTCCGATCGGCGTGATTTTGAACTTGGGTTTTCTTGCCATGTTAGATTTCACTCCAAACTAAAACAGCCCGCAAGCCGCGCCGGCTCCGGGTATTAAATCGTCGTATGGTATTGCTTTGGAAGACCGCTATGTAACGCTCCTTATTCAGATCAAAGCATCATGCTTTTATCGCGCCGTCTCTCTGGGCGCGAATAGGTCCAAGTCTCGGTACTTCAATCGGCGGGCTACGAAGCATTATAGCATAAGCTGCGGAATAGCCTACCGCCGCTGCGACGCCTTTCAAGATCGCTTCGCCAGCCGGGGAACAATCCATAAGGGAGTGGTGAATATCGTGGATATGCCCATTTCAAACCCCATCCCGACCGCCTGTGTCTACGCGGCGCGCCCCTCCCCGATGAATCAAGGAGGGGAGCATTACTAGCAAATCCTGAGTCGGAGTTTTTACAAACTCCTATATCCACAAAATTAGACACTCCCATCCATAACAAGCCGTTTATGTGATTGGCTTTTGTGCTATAATGCCGCGCATCAAACACTTGAATGACCGAGCCGAAGACGACGATGGGAGGCCCATGCGGCATGGCTTACGACAATATCAAAGTGCCCGATTCCGGAGAAAAAATCAGCTTCAGCAATGGCAAGATGCAGGTGCCAGACAACCCTATCCTCTTATTTATTGAGGGCGATGGCATCGGCTACGACATCATGACCGCCAGTAAACGGATCTGGGACGCCGCGGTGGAAAAGGCATACGGCGGAAAGCGGCAAGTTTCTTGGCTGGAGGTTTACGCCGGCGAAAAAGCGGCGGGCATCTATGACGGAAACTACATGCCGGAGGAAACATTCGCCGCCTTTCGCGAGTATAAAGTCGGCATCAAAGGTCCCTTGACCACGCCAGTCGGCGGCGGCTTCCGCAGCTTGAACGTGACCTTGAGGCAGGTATTGGATCTCTACAGCTGCGTGCGCCCGGTGCGTTGGTATAACGGCGTGCCCAGCCCACTGAAGCAGCCCGAAGATGTGGATGTGGTCATCTTCCGCGAAAATACCGAAGATACCTATGCTGGCATTGAATTTGAATCCGGCACTGAAGAAAACAAGAAACTAGCCGAGTTCCTGAAAAGCGAATTAGGCGCGACCAATTTCTTCCCTGACGCGGGCCTCGGGATCAAACCAATCAGCCCCTTTGGCAGCAAGCGCTTAATCCGCGCCGCCATCCAATACGCCATTGAGCGCAAGCGCAGCAGCGTCACGCTGGTGCACAAGGGGAATATCCAGAAATTCACCGAAGGCGCCTTCCAAAAGTGGGGCTACGAGCTGGCGCGCGAAGAATTCCCGGACGAGACGATTTCCTGGGACGATGTCGCCTCTCAGCACAATGGCAATGTGCCCGAGGGCAAGATTCTGATTCAAGATACGATTGCCGATATCATGTTTCAGAAGATGCTGCTGCGGCCCCGCGAGCACGATGTAATCGCGACGACCAATCTCAATGGCGATTACTTGAGCGACGCGCTGGCAGCCGAAGTCGGCGGCGTGGGCATTGCCCCGGGCGCCAATATCGGCGACGAGATAGCGCTATTCGAGGCGACCCATGGCACCGCCCCCAAGTACACCAATAAGGACATGGTCAACCCCGGCTCGCTCCTATTCAGCGGCGTGATGATGCTCGAGCATTTAGACTGGTTCGAGGCGGCTGACCTAATCACCAAAGCCTATGAAATGACCATCGACCAGCGCTACGTCACTTACGATTTCGCGCGGCAGATGGAGAAGGCGAGCAAAGTTCCCACCAGCGAATTCGCCACCCGCATCATCCAGAACATGGACTCAGTTTGAGCCAAGCGCGGCGCATTCGGCAGGGCTGAAGCCTACACGGGCGACGGCGGGCAAGCACAGTAAAGGCGCGGCCTGTTAAGCCGCCCTTTTTTCTTCCGCGGCTGCATCACTTGCCTATCGTAATAGGACCTGATGCTTTCGAGGGCAGGCAAAGCAATACCCGGCGCGCCATTTGTCTGATTCGGACTTTGCACTACAATTGTTGGTGAACGCTGGCACACGGATGCGCGCATGCAAGGAGACAGTTTAGCGCAAGCCCCAGCCATCGAAGGCTATTTTACCCGCGCCCATGCGAAGCGCGCTCGGCGGTATTCTTTGCCGCTTCTGCTCTTCTGTGCGCTGCTGGCGCTGGCTGCGCTTGTCTTTCAGCAGCCGCTTCCCCTCGCCGCGCTAGTGCCGGCGGGGGTGCTGCTTGCCCTGTCATTTAGGCGCAAGCCCCAGCCAAAGCGCATCAAAGTCCAACTCAAAGAGTCTATTTTCACCGTCCGCGGCGATGGCTACGACATCCTGCTCGAGGCGCCATTCCGCTTCAAAACCGGCCTTGAGCGAAATCTGGCGACCGAGCAAGCGGACGAGACTTGTTTCCTGCGCCTGGTGATTGACGCGCATGGCAAACCACTCGTATTCGAGGAGCAGGTGCTGGCTGGGTATTTTCCGCCACAGTTGGAAGAAATCACGGGCATATCGAGCGCGCTGGGCATCGCCGAATTGACGAGCCTCAGCCCCTACCCTGGTACACTCTGGGCGCTGATTGAAGGCTTGGAGCCGCTGGCTCAGGTCAAAGCCGCAAGTGACTTGGAAGCAAACATCGAAAGCTTGTACCGCCTGGGTCGGCAGCAGCTGGCGGATAAAGATTACTTGGCGGCGATTGAAACTTTCAGCGGGCTGCTGCGGCAGCGCCCGGATTCAGCGCCTGCCTATTACAGCCGCGGTGCCGCCCGTTATCATGCCCGCATCGACTTGGATAAAGCGATGAACGATCTCACGACTGCCCTGCGCCTCGAGCCCAATCAATACAAAACGTATCGAATGCGCGGATTAGTGCGGGCGCGGCAAGGCGATTGGGCGGGCTTGCGCGATGACTGCTCGCTTGCGCTGCAGTTTCACCCGACCAGCGCTGAACTGCACAATCTACGCGGGACCGCCTGTTATCGGCTGAAAGATTATGACGCGGCGCTGGCCAGTTTCGAAGATGCGGTCCGGCTCGACGACAGCCGGCATGAATCCTTTTACAATCGTGGCTTAGCCAGGCACCAGCACGGCAAATTAAGCGAAGCCATTGAAGATTTCCAGCAAGCGCTGAGGCTGAATCCCGCTTTTCTTGAGGCGCAGCGGAATCTGCAATCGGTGCAGAAGCAGCTTGCGCGCAGCCGGGCTGAGTCACAGTCCTGAGCCAAGCGTGGACTTCCTTCTCCAAACCGTCGCGCATCACGAAAAGACTGTTCGATAGACATGTCGCCTAGCCCAATTCATATCAGCTTGTCTTGCGCGCCCGCCAGCCACTGCGACAAGCCAAGCGCGATTAAGGCAAGCGCGATTAGAATCAGCCCGGTCCAAATGGCGGCGTTGATGTCGCGCTCGAAGACACTGTAAACCAGCAGCGGCATGGTCTGCGTTTTGCCCTGTAGGTTGCCCGCGAAGAGCATAGTCGCGCCGAATTCGCCCAAGGCGCGCGCCCAGCTAAGAATCATGCCGGCGATTAGAGCGCGCCAGGCGATAGGCAAGGTGATGTACCAGAACATCAACCAGCCGTATGCCCCGTCCACGCGGGCGGCGTCTTCGATTTCGCTAGCTATGCTGGAAAAGCCCACCTGCGCCGAGCGGATGTAAAAAGGAGCCGAGATGAAAAACTGCGCCAGAATAACGGCGAAGATGGAAAAAGGGATGAGGATGCCCGCATCCGCCAGCAGCGCACCAATGGCGCCGCGCCGCCCAAAAGTGAGCAATAGCGCCAAGCCCGCCACCGCCGGCGGCATCACGATTGGCAGCTCGATGAATAAACTGATAAGACGCTTGCCTCTGAATTCGTAGCGCGAAAGGACATAAGCGAGCGGCGTCCCCAAAATAGCAGCCAGACAGACAACCGCGGCTGTCGAGGCGAAACTCAGCAGCGCCGCCGCCAGTATCGTGGCTGAATCGGGCAAGCCCTCCCAAGCGCGGGAACTCAATCCCTGGCCAATAAGCACAAGCACCGGCGCCGCCAGCAATAGAAAGGCAAAGGCGCTGACGGCAAAAAGGAGGAGTTTATCCGCTTTCAATTGTCGCTGCATCACAGTCGATCTGCGGCACCGCAGCCTCCGCTATGGGCATAGGCGTCGGCATCGGCCTGGCTTGGTTTGCTTTCACGTCATGAAGTATAGCAGGCCAGCAAAAGCCATAATGAGCCAAGATCGGCTGCACTTCCGCCGAGAGAATGAAGCCTATGAAGGCGGACCCCAAGGCTGGCGCTTCCCCGTCCTTGAGCGACGCTATCGGATAAGAGGCCAACTGATTATGCCGCTCCTCAATTGGAATGCTGTGGATCCGAGCGGCGACATCGCCAAGCGCATCCGATTGATAGACGACCCCCGCGTCAGCCTCCCCCAGCGCGACCCTCGCCAGCACCTGCCGCACATTGCCCGCTTCGGAGACGAGATTGCGCAGCACTCGCTGGCGAAAGTCCTCGCCGAAAGCAGCTTGGTAAGAAGCCAGCATGTCATCGGTGTAAGCGCGAATCGGTATTTCCGGCGCCGCCAGGACCAACAAGACCCCCTCATTCGCCAAATCCAGCACCGATTGAATGGCAGCCGGGTTATCGGCGGGCGCGATTAGGGTCAATCGATTGTGGGCAAAAATGTCTACCGCCGCCGCATCCACCCGCCCGCTATTGATGACCTTCGCCATCTGTAAATTGTTGGCGCTGGCGAATACATCAGCCGGCGCTCCCGCTGTAATTTGCGCCGCCAAAGTGGCGGAACTGGCGAAGTTGAAGCGGATCTCGATATCGGGATGGGCCGCCAGGAATGCGTCTCGCGCCGCTTCAAATACATCGGTCAGCGATGTCGCCGCGTAGATGGTCAGGCGGCCCGCGAGGCGCTCCTGCGCGCTGGGAATCGAAGCGCCGAGGCAGATGCCCAGGGCGGCCAGCGCTACCGCGAGAAGTCGCATAGTCGCCTCCTATTCGCGACGAGGAATCATAGACCGCGTAAACAATACGTCAAGCGCAGGCGGCATCGGACAATCTTAGCCTCATCATGTCTATCCCCAGTTTAGGGCGCTACCCTATGATTGCCATACGCAAAACCGACGCTTGGCTGACGCTAGCGCGACTCAGGCGGAATATCCGCTATGTTTATCATTCATCGACAGTAGAGGGCAAGATGCGTTACGGCAGACAGTCCGGACCTCCGTCATGGTTTGTCATATTGATTGGCATAGCCATCGTTTTTGGTGCCTATTATCTTTGGTTCGGCTTGCGCAATTTCATGGCCACTGGCGTAACGGTGGTCGAATCAACGCAGAAGGCGATTGAGCGCCACACCGCCACCGCTGTGCGCATCCAGGAGATTGCCGTCAACGCGCCGACGCCGCTGCCAAGCTTTACGCCGATACCACCCTGCCAAGATTTTGCCGTCGGCGTTCCCGAAGCGATCGTGCGTGAAGCGCCGGACCTCGGCAGCCGCATCGTCAGCGCGCTCAAACAAGGTCAAAACGTCTGCGTCATCGCCGCGCTGCCCAATACCGACTGGTATCTGATTGACGACAACCCCCTGACGCGCCGAATCGACCGCGTATATATGCACCGGGACATCGTCTACGCCTTAAACCCCACGCCAAAGCCAACTGCTACCTTTACGCCAAGTGCAACAGACACCGCCTCGCCTACTTTTACGCGGCGCGCCCGCCCACCAGAAGCACCGGCAAATGCCACCAAGCAAACGCGCCCGCCATCTTCTACCCCAAGCCCGTCCGCATCCCCCACGCGCCCAAGCATCAACCTTTAGCTTGCGGTAAGCGTCGCTTCGATTATACTGAATTCAGTGCGTCTCAATCTCGCAGCCGCTGTTTGGCGCAGCGAAAGGGAATGCGTTTGGCCGCCATAATTCAGGTTGCCGTCGGCATCATATTCCTGTTCATCTTATTGAGCATCGTGGTAACCGAGGTCAACTCTCTGCTCGCTAGAGCGAGCAATATGCGCGCCAAGACGCTCCGCAGCACCATCAACTCAGTCATTGAAGACCCGATAATACGCGCGAAGCTTTACACGCATCCTTTGATCCAGTTAGTCAAAGCCGATCCCATCGCGCCTAGCCAGCGAATTACCCGCGCTGAGGCGGAGCGGATCGCGAATAGCCCCGTCAGCTCTGTCGACCACATTGAGTCATCGACCTTTGTTGATGTCTTGCTCAACACCATCAAAGCCGAATCCGACCAACAGCTTTTTGGCGCCCTGCTGAATGTCATTGATGGCATGCCAGCCGGCGCCGAACGCCGCGGCTTGCGCGTGATGGTCAATCGAATCGTCACTACCGGCGAGGGCATGACCGAACTGCGCAATTCCCTGCCTTATGTCCAAGATCGCCGTTATCGCAGCGCGCTCACGGTTCTTGTCAATCAGGTTGATGAAGAGTTAAGCCTGCTCGGGCTGGAGCCGTCGACGACTGTATCGCTGATGGCTGGCTTACGTCAGATCGAAAACCCGAATTTGCGTCACGCGCTTTCGACAGTCATGGCTGGTGCCGATAACATGGAGGCTGCGCGAGGCAACCTGGAGAGCTGGTTCAACCATTCGATGCAGCGAGCCAGCGCCGCCTACGCCAGTAAAATGAAGAACTTGTCAATTCTGGTGGCGCTGTTTTTTGCGCTGGCGCTCAATATCGATACCCTGCACATCGGGCGAACATTATGGGAAGATCCAGCGCGGCGCGAACAGCTTAGCAACGAAGCGAGTTACAACCTGCAGAGCGGCGCCCTGCAAAGCCCGCCGACGGCAAGCGAAACTGGCGACCCGTTCAGAGCCTACCAAGCCGAGGGCGAAGAGGCTTTGGGCGACGCCATTGAAACCGGCGCCGACATCGCCTACCAGCTCCAGGATATTCAGGACCTTAGCCTGCCAATCGGCTGGACTTTTCAGAACGTCAGTGAGATGGCGGATGGCGGGCTTGCCTTGAGTGATCCCAACAATCTCTGGAATTATTTTCCCGAAAATAATCCGGAGGGCTGGCTGGGGCTGCTGCTGGCAAAATTCTTTGGCATCGCCGCCACCGTGATCGCCGCGGCGCAAGGCGCGCCCTTCTGGTTTGGCATCGTCAACAGAATCCTCCGGCGCTGACGCGAGGGCGGCAATCATGATTAAATATAAAATCTGCTAATAGAAGAGCTTGTCATTTTGTGATTTTGTCTGTTGACATATACCAGAAGATGCGCCCAAAATAGCATTCAAAGCCAGACTTCACATCGCGGCGCAATATATGAATTAATTCTTATTCACCGAAGAAGTAGAGGTCTAAAAGTGATCCAGGCGCTTGCAGAGCATGCTGAAAAACGCGGTTATGTCACATTTGAACAGGTCCTAGAAGCGCTCGAAGACGACGGCGACGATAGAGTGGCGGTCAAACGAGTCCTTCTCGAATTAGAAGAACGGGGGATTGAGCTGCGCAACGAGGGCGAACGCTCGCAATCGAAAGACATATTTGTCTTCATTGAGCAGGAGTATGAAAGACGAGAAGTCTTGCAAAGCCAAGCCGTTGCCGATATCAGCGCCATTCCCTCCGATGACCCTGTCGGGCTTTATTTTCGTCAGATGGCGCAAGAGCCGCTCTTGACCGCCACCGACGAGATTGACTTGGCGAAGCGCATTGAGCGGGGCTGCAAAGCGCGCGCTCGGCTGGAGCAGCCCGACGTCTCGCAGAAGAGTAAGCGCTGGCGCCGACACTTGCGCCACATGGCGCAGGATGGCCAGAGCGCCCGAGAGCATCTGGGCCGGGCCAATACGCGCCTGGTGGTAAGCATCGCCAAGCGTTATATGGGGCAGGGTTTGCCCTTCCCCGATCTCATCCAAGAGGGCAATGTCGGTTTAATGCGCGCCGTTGACAAATACGATTATTCGCGCGGCAACCGCTTCAGCACCTATGCCACCTGGTGGATACGGCAAGCCATCACGCGCGCCCTGGCGCAGAAGACGCGCACAATTCGGATTCCGCTGCATATGACTGAGCGCATTCGGCAGATGTACCGCGCCTCGCAGGATCTCGAGCAGACGCTGGGCCGGCGGCCCACCGCCGAAGAAATTGCCTCGACAATGGAGGTGGCGGCGGAGGCGGTTCGCGCGATGATGGACGCCAGCCAGCACGCGATCGCCTTGGAAAAACCGGTGGGCGAAGATGGCGATAGCGAATTCGGCGATTTCATCGAAGACCAAGAGACGCCCAGCCCGGACGATTCCGCCGCGCAGAACCTTCTCGAAGAGACGATCGAAGAAGTGCTTGCCGAGCTGACGCCGAGGCAAAGCCACATCTTGCGGCTGCGCTTTGGCTTGGGCGGCGGCGAGCCACATACCCTGGAAGAGATCGCTAACAAATTCGGGCTGAGCCGCGAGCGCATCAGGCAGTTGGAAAAGGAAGCGCTCCGGCGGCTGCGGCATCCGCAGCTGGCACATAATTTGCGGGATTATTTGGCTTAGACTACCAGCGCCAATTCATCATTCACGAGCGGACCGGGGCATTGGACTGGGCGGCTCTTTTCATAATGGGATGGTTCAGCCATGTCGCATGATTTTCAAAGCCTTCTCAGCCAGCGCACCCTCAGCATGCGCCGCAACCAAATTCGCGAAATACTCAAAGTGGTTTCTCAACCGGGTGTGATATCGCTCGCGGGTGGTATCCCGGCGCCGGAAACTTTTCCCATCGAAGATCTCTGTCACATTAACGAAGCCGTGCTCAATCGCTATGGCGCAGCCGCCCTGCAATATGACCTGACCGAGGGCTTCACCCCCTTTCGCAAGGCGCTTGTCGATTATCTTGGCTGGAAGCAGATTGAAGCCAGTGCCGACCAGATATTGGTCTTCAATGGCTCGCAGAGCGCGCTTGATATGCTGGGCAAGGTCCTCATCACGCCGGGGGACGCCATCGGCTTAGAAACACCTAGCTACCTCGGCGCTATCTCCGCCTTCAGCGCATATGAACCAAGCTACGTTAGCATCGCCACTGATGACGAAGGCATCCTGCCCCAGTCCTTGGAAGACGCGCTCGACCGGCGCCAAGTCAAATTCATATACCTGGTCACCACCTTTCAGAATCCAACCGGGCGCACCTTGAGCGCCGCTCGCCGGCGGCAAGTGGCGGAGATAATCAAAGACCGAGGCGCCTTGGTTATCGAAGACGATCCATACAGCGACCTGCGTTATCGGGCTGAGGCAGTCCCGCCCTTATATGCCTTCGCGCCGGAAAACACGATTTACGTCAGCACCGTCTCGAAGGTATTCGCGCCCGGGCTGCGGCTTGGTTTTTGCCTGGCGCCGCCACTGATTCGCGAATGGCTGTATACCGCCAAGCAGGGCGCCGATTTGCACAGCAATACCTATGCACAGGCATTGGCGGCCGAGTACATCAGCGGTGGTTATATTTTCAAGCAGATTCCCAAGATAATCGAGCTGTATCGACCGCGGCAAGAGGCGATGCTGGCGGCGATGGAGCAGCACATACCAGGGGAATACAGCTGGACGACGCCTGATGGCGGCATGTTCATCTGGGTAGAAGGACCGCCAGGCGTCGATGCCGAAGCGCTTTACTGGAAAGCGGTCGAGCAGAAGGTCGCTTTTGTGCCGGGCAAATACTTTTACATTGACCCAGCCGACGGGCTGCCGACCATGCGCTTGAATTTCACACGGGTCGGCGAGAAAGCGATAGAGAAAGCCATCGCCACGCTGGGGCGGGTGATTCGCGAATTCTCAAATGACTAGCCACTGCAATAAGCTTCATTCACGGTTACACTTGGGCAATGCTAGCTAGAACGCCAAAATCTGATAGTCTCGCCGACAGATCGACCGGGTTGCGCGCGCTGATCCTGTCCTTTTATTTGCCAGCCTTGATGGTCACGCTTGGGCAGGGGCTGCTCGTCCCCATATTGCCGCTTTTCGCGGTGGACTTCGATATCAGCTATGGCTTGATCGGCTTGGTTTTAGCGGGCGAAGGCATCGGCACGCTCATCGCCGATGTGCCAACGGGCATGATTCAACGGCGCTTCGGCAACAAGCAGGTCATGATGATGGGCATTCTGATAAAGGCGCTGTCCGTTTTCCTGCTTTTCTTCGCCCCGTCCATCTGGATTGTGCTCATTCTGCGCTTGTTTGCCGGCTTCGGCCGTTCCATGTACACAGTTTCGGCCCACGTCTATGTGACCAACCAAGTCGGGCTCAGCCAACGCGGCAAAGCGATTTCCATGTTTGGCGGCACCCATCGGCTCGGCGGCTTCATTGGGCCCGCCATCGGCGGAATCGTCGCGGGCATGCTTGGGCTGCGCGCCGTCTTTGTGGTTGTTGGCTTGGTCTCCCTTATTGGGCTGGTTCTTGTTGCCCTGTTCACGCTGAACGACAAAAGCCGCAAGCAGCTTGCCAGCGGCGCGGATGGGCGCGACCTGCAGCTGAAGGCGGTTCTGGTTTCCAATTATCGCGTGCTTGCGTCGGCGGGCACAGCGCAGATTTTCGGGCAGATGATCCGCGCGGGGCGGACGATCATCATCCCGCTTTTCGCGGCCGAAGTGCTCGGGCTGGCCGTCGACCAGATTGGGCTGATCGTCAGCATTTCAGTCGCGGTTGATTTCAGTTTGTTTATTGTCGCCGGCTGGCTGATGGACCGCGTCGGGCGCAAATTCGCCATCGTGCCCTGCTTTGGCATACAGGCAATCGGCATGGCGCTGGTCCCATTTGCCACCAGCTACAGCAGCTTGCTGTTCGCCGCCGTCTTAATCGGCATCGGCAACGGCTTAGGCGCCGGCTCGATGATGACGCTAGGCGCGGATCTGTCGCCGGCGCAGACGCGGGGCGAGTTCCTGGGCCTCTGGCGGCTGATTGGCGATATGGGGCACACGGGCGCGCCGCTGATAGTCGGCATCGTGGCGGACATTCTGGTGCTCAGCTCCGCCATTTGGGTCATCGCCGGCTCGGGCTTGGCCGCCGCTAGCATTTTCCTGCTATTCGTGCCAGAGACCTTGAGACGAAAAAGCAGCCCGCGCCCAAGCCCGTCCCCAGCGAGCTAGCGAGGGGCAGCCCAGGCATCACGCGTAGACCATGCCGCGCAAGCAGAACATACTCACGCTCGATTGGCCCCTGCGGCAAGAGCGCCTCTTCCCCCGCGCGCAGCCGCTGATAATCGAAATCGGCTTCGGCAATGGCGATTTTCTGATTCACCTAGCGCAGACGCAGCCAGCCGCCAACATACTCGGCTTCGAGATTTCCAGCCAATCGATGGACAAAGCCGAGGCAAAGATCGCCAAGCTCGGGCTGGAAAATGCCCTGCCGATCCACAGTCGCGCCGAAACCGCCCTCGCCCATCTGCTGGCGCCGGCATCGGTAAGCGAGTTTCACATCAACTACCCCGACCCCTGGTTCAAGAAGAAACATCAGCGCCGCCGCCTCATCAAGCGCGAAACGGCGGACCTGCTGGCGAGCCGGCTGGCGACCGGTGGGCGCCTGTTCCTTGCCACTGATATCATCGACTATGCCGAGATGGCGCATGAAATCTTTGCCGCGACCGCCGGGCTGCGCAATCAGTTCAGCAAGCCCTGGCTGAGCCGCATCGAGAATCGTTTCCCCACCAAGTACGAGCTCAAAGGCTATCGCGAAGGGCGCGGCGGGCACTTCTTCCAGTATGCGCGCAGCGATGAGCCAATCGCCCACCCGCCCCTAATCGAGGAACTCGAAATGCCCCACCTATTCTTGCGCGCGCCGCTATCAGCCGCCGAAATCACTGACCGCTTTCAAGCCACGCGCCGCCAGTTTGGCCCCGTCCATATCGCCATCCTGCACGCCTACGCCGACCGCAAGCGGAACAGCGCCGTGTTTGAAGTAGTGGTCGAAGAGCCGAGCATCGAGCAGCATACGATGATCATGCTGGCGCCGCGCGGGGAGGCGGGCGATGAGTACATCGTCAAGTTGACGAGCCTGGGGCAGGCGCGGGCGACGGAGGGCATGCACCGGGCGGTGGTAGCGGTGGGCGAGTGGGTGGTGGGTTTGGATGGGGAGGCGCGGGTGCTGGCGCGGAAGTTGCGGGCTTAGGGCATGTTGTGCCGCGTATTTTAGCCCAAGAAATGGATGAGCAACCCGGCAATCACCGTGAAGCCGATGCCGGTGATCCATTGCAGCAGCTGCACTCTGGCGGCCAAGGTCGCGATATCGGTTTTTACCTCAGCGAGGTCGGCTGGCGTCAATCGGCTTTCCAAGCTTTGCGCAACCATAATGCCTCCTTTTCTGAATCAAACTGTAACGTTAAGGCTCGGAACGGTCAAGCCTTTCATATTGGGCTGGCTGGGCGGGGATCCAGCGCAGAGGGGATTTTGCCACAGAGGGTCGCGGAGACACTGACCGTCGGCGCGGGGTTTAGGGCATGTTGGCTTCGACTAGGGCGATTTGCTCGGGAGACAAGCCATAAAGCTGAAAGATATACTTGTCGATGCGGGCTTGCGAGATCTTCTCGTTAGCGTGGCGGTTGGCGTAGATGTTCTTGACTTCGGCGACGATTTGCTCGACGAGTTCGGGCTGGGCGGTGAAATTGGGCAGTGGGATGCGGTTGGTTACGGGTGTGTCAAAGTGCATAGTTAGAGTAGCTTTGGCATAGATAAACCGATAGACATACCAATTCAGCAGTTTGGAATTAAACAGCGCTAAAACAAAATGAGGAGACAATTCTTCATGCAATATATCAATCTGATTGACTGTATCTAGGATCAAGAAATCACATTCGTCGGCCTCTTGAATTAAATGGGCAACTATTCTTATATGTGGTAGAGGTTTTTTCAAACGTGTAATGATATTTTGTCCAAGAATATTCCCTGCCTTTAGGGAAGCGTTTTCAGGAATATCAACTAAATCACAATATCCTTTCCTCTTACCAATGTGGTAGCGCTGTACCGAAGTACCAGCAAGTACTGATTTACCACGCCTATAATCGTTTAAGTTCCTTTGCAAGCCTGCGCCGCGGCGATTCGAAGAGTAATCTCCCAGGAACAATTCGGCACTGAGAATCTGATATGCAACATCCAGCTCCGATTTTGTAATGTCATTCAAATAGAATCCAAAGCGGCGGCATTCTCGCTTGGGCACTTTTCCAGCAGATGCAAAGCCCTGCCCTTCGCGACTGAGATTACGATAGCTTTCGGCTTTCGCGTTTTTACGGTGAATGTAAATGACCTGCTCCAGCAGGACTTCGTCCCAGCCGCGCCCGCAGTCGGCGATGACTTCCAGCCCGTCAAGCAGCGTCTCTCGCAGTTTCCGCCAATTCGACGCATACAGGAATGATTTAGGAACAATTAAGCCATGCCCCCCCCCCCGCGCTATTCTTAATGCTTGCGTCGAGTGCGCCATGAACAAACCAGCCGTATTGGTCATGCCAATATCGTAATTTCGTTTGAAGTATTTCCGCTCGTCCGCGCTCAGCTTCGCGCCATAGGGCGGGTTGCCAAATACAAAGGTGAAGCCAGGGTTCTCAAGTTGCTCGCCGCTTTCGTCGACGAATACCTCGGGGAATTCAATCGTCCAGTGGAATGGGTTACTGAATTGGTCGAACTCGGGATTGAAAATACTATTAAGGTTCTCGGTGGCGGATTGAAGTTTGGCTTGGATTCTTCCGTGGCGCGAGTCGGTATGGGATATTGTTATAAGCTCGTCTCTTAATCGGCGAATGGCAGCTAGGTCGTCGGCGTGGTCATCCAAGCGCGGGTCATCCGGCGGCAAGCCAATGAGGGAATTGCCGACTTTAATATTTTGATTGAGGATGAGGGGAAGGATTAACTTGCTGCTGGCTTTCGCGCCTTCCAAAGCGCGCAGTATGAGATTCATCACCGCGATTTCGGCGGCTTGGGGATCGAGGTCAACGCCATAGAGGTGTTTTTCAAGAATAAGGCGGCGGTAATTGTCGCGAATGAAAATCCCTTCCGCTTGGATTAGGCGAACTTCGGGCGGGATATCGAGGAATGAAATCGCGGTTTCGGTTTGCTCACGGTATTCGTTTTGCAAGCGCTTGACTTCGTCCTGATAAAATTCCGCCAGAACTTGGTATGCGTAAATCAGAAACGAGCCGCTACCACATGCGCTGTCGAGAACACGCAGTTCACGAATGTCGGCGGCGGTTTTACGCGCTTCGCCTTGGATACGGATGCCATTGGGCCTGCCGTCGTGCGTACCATAAAGATACTTGCCAAGCGTGTGATCAACGATGAAGCGCACGATGTACTGAGGCGTATAGTAGCTGCCTTGGGCTTTCCGAGTTTCCAGGTTGTCCTGAATGCTAATTGCCCCATCTTCCAAAGTCAGCGTTTTGCCGAGATACTGCTCGTAAGTATTGCCAATGATGTCGGCGGGCATGGCGCGGAATCGCGCTTCATATAGCTTCTCGAAGAGCGGGAAAAGGACTTCGTCGCTGAACTGCGCTTGGTCAACATCGGACGGAGCGAATAAAGCGGAATTATGCATTTGGTCGAATATACGAAATACAAGCGATAGCTGATGCTGCAGGCCCCCAGCATACGGGTTGTTCTTGGTCGTTTCATAGGCTTTCCAAAGTGGTCTGCTATCAATGACGTAATGGTCTTCAGCAAAGCGAATCACCACGAGCCGATCCAAAAATCGCTGGACGACTGAGCGCAGCAATGGCAGATTAAGGTTGCCGTCTTCGTCGAATGCCCAAGGATTCATGTCGCGGTTTAAGTCAATATCGGTAGCGAGTTGTTCGCGCTGATGATTGATAAACGCCAAGTAATCAGCATCCAGGTCTTTTACCACACGCTGACTATTAAGCTTTTCCAAACTGCCTTGATTTAGATTGTCCCAAGATAAATGCCATAGCAATTCAAAATCCTCCTTGTAGGCGGCCGGCGCTTCAAAGGAAAGAATCAGCCAATCTCGGCGAGCGTTGAACAAACGCAGGCATTCGAAATTGCTCAAAATTGCCCACTTGCCGCCGTTTTCAAATGCGTAATTGATCGCCTGTTGTTCTTCTTGTGTCCGATCAACCGCCATCCCAGGCAATGCAAGCTGACCGGGACCCATTGACCACTCATTTGAATTTGACAGCCGCTCGATGAGGCCAAACCGCTTTGCTTCTATGAAGATATTGTCGTTGTTTTCCAAGTAGAGAATGCGGTCGACGTATTTGCCTTTGACAACTGATTTCTCGCGTTGAAACAGATTGATGTCATCAATAGGCCAGCCCAGAACATTGCGAAATAGGGGCTCAATGTACGAACCGAGAACACTGCTTTCGCTATAACTCTCTTTGCTTGGAAGTTGGTAATATGATTCAACTAATCCATCCAGATTTTGGCGAGCCTGCTCTTCCGTCAGAGGCATATGGGTTTTCTCTATATCATATATTTCTAGTCGCGGGATTATGCCTCCAATTCATTTCTAAGTCCAATTATGTTATTATCCGCGCACGTCGACTTGACTACGGACTAGCCCATGCCCCCACTCACCCAGCACACCCTCCCCAACGGACTCACCATCCTCCTGCGCGAAGTACACAGCGCGCCCGTCATCAGTTGGTGGCTGGCTTACCGCGTCGGCAGCCGCAACGAGCCAACTGGCAAAACCGGCATCTCCCACTGGGTCGAGCACATGATGTTCAAAGGCACGCCGCGCTTCCCCGCTGGGGCGCTCGACCGTGAAATCGACCGCGCCGGCGGGCAATGGAACGCTTTCACCTCGATGGACGCCACCAAATACTTCGAGACTCTGCCCGCCAAGAAAATCGATATCGCCATGCAAGCCGAAGCCGACCGCATGACCGAGGCGCTCTTTGACCCTGACGAGACCGAGTCCGAGCGAACGGTCATCATCTCGGAAAGACAAGGGGCGGAGAATCAGCCGACATTCTGGCTGCAGGAAGCGCTGCGCGGCGCCGCCTTCCGCGTGCATGGCTACCATCACGAAATCATCGGCGATGAGACCGACCTGCGCCGGATGACCCGCGCCGACCTCTACCACCACTATCGGCGACATTATCGCCCCGCCAACGCCGCCGCCATCGCTGTGGGCGCTTTCGATACCGACGCCATGCTGGCAAAGATCGAGCGGCTCTATGGCTCGATCGAAGCGGGCGCCGCGCCCGATCTCTTCTCTCGTCCCGAACCAGCGCAGCAAGGCGAGCGGCGCGTCATCGTTGAGCGCCCGGGCGAAACCGCCTTCTTCGAGCTATGCCACCACGTGCCCGCCGCCACCCATGAGGATTGGTTCAAGTTAAAGCTGCTGGACGCGATTTTGAGCGGGTCAAGCGGCGCCTCCGACAACAAAACCAGCCGGCTATACCAGGCTCTGGTCAAGAGCGAAATCGCAGCTGGCATGGGCGCTTGGCTGACGCCGACGGTCGACCCCTATCTGTACAGCATCATCGTAACCCTGCGTGATGGCCGCTCGCCGGCCGAGGCTGAGGCGGCTCTGCTGGCTGAAATCACTCGCTTGCAGTCGGATGGGGTCAGCCAAGCCGAGCTAAATAAAGCGCGCAAGCAGACCCGCGCCGCCTTCGCATTCAGCGCGGAGAGCGTGACTGAACAAGCCTATGGGCTAGCGCAGTCTTTCATCCTGGGCGATGCGCATTGGTTTGACAATTTCGCCGAGCGGCTGATGGCAGTCTCGGCTGAGGATGTGCTGGACGTCGCCAATCGCTATCTGGCGCCGCGGAATCGCGTCGTGGGCATCTTGCATCCAACTGACCCAGACGAAGGGAAGGCGCCAGCATGAACCAAGTTCAAGCCAGCATCCCCAATTCCAGCAATATCACCCGCGTCGAGCTGGGCAATGGCGCGGCGATATTAGTCTTCGAGAACCCCGCCGTGCAGTCAGTCAACTTGATGGGCTCGCTGCATGCCGGCAGCCTCTACGAAGCGCCGGCGCAGAGCGGCTTAGCCTCTTTGGCCGCCAGCGCCCTCATGACCGGCACCGTCAGCCAAGATTTTGACGCCATCCATGGCGCGCTGGAAGATGTCGGCGCGGACCTGGGCTTTCGCGGGCATATCCACAAGGTCGGCTTCTCTGGCAAAGCCTTGGCCGAAGACCTGCGCCTGCTGCTTGATGTGGCCAGCGATTGTCTGCGCAATCCCATATTCCCAGCCGAGCAGGTGGATCGCCTGCGCGGCGAGCGCCTCACCTGGCTGCAATACAGCAGCTTCGACACCCGATATCGCGCGGCAAAAGCGATGCGAGAAGCGCTCTACCCCGCTTCGCATCCCTATCATTACGGCAGCTACGGCGACGACGCATCCATCGCCGAGATTAGGGCAGAAGACCTAAAGCGTTTTCACGCGCGGCATTTCGGGCCGCGAGGGCTGATCCTGGTCATCGTCGGCGCGGTCGATACGGCGGAAGCGGTCCGCCTGGCGAGTGATGCCTTTGGCGGCTGGTCTCATGCCGAGCAGCCGAGCCCGCGCCCGGTGTCAGAGCCGGCCGCTCTAGCCAATAATTTGCGCCCGACTGTCTTCCTGCCCGGCAAGACGCAATCGGATATCAGCATGGGCGCCATTGGACCAGCGCGCCGCGCGGACGATTACCTGGCGGCGCAGCTCGCCAACAGCATCCTGGGCGAATTCGGCATGATGGGGCGCATCGGCAAAAGCCTGCGCGAGGAAAAGGGCTTGGCCTATTATGCCTACAGCCGTCTCGGCGGTGGGCATGGACCCGACCCCTGGACGATAAGCGCGGGCGTCAATCCCGAAAATGTCGAGCTGGCGATCGCGTCAATCCTAGAAGAAATCGAGCGATTGACCGGCCAAGCCGTTAGCGACGACGATCTGGCGGATAATCAGAGCTATTTCACCGGGCGCATGCCGCTCCGTCTCGAGAGCAACGAGGGCATCGCCTCCCACATCCATAGCATGGAGAGCTTCAGCCTGGGGCTGGATTATCTGGCGAATTACGACCAGCTGATCTACCGCATCACCAAGGACGAGCTGCTGCGCGCAGCGCGGAATTACCTGCAGCCGGAGCGTATGGTCGTCGCCCTCGCCGGACCAGAGCGCCCCGATTCCTAACGCGAGCCACCCTTGCCGGATGACGACAAACAAGCAGGTTGAGAAGAATCTCGACGCCTGCCCTTCGATCAAATCCCGCCAGAGATTAAAACGATTAAAGCGGACCTACTCGAAGCGCTAGGCGATTAATTGCGCAACTTGCATATGCTATGTACTGTCATCCCATACTATAATCTGGTGAAGATATTGTTTCGCTCGCAGGGTGGGGCGCCGCGGCGTAATGGAAAGCAAGTAGATGGCAGGAAAACGAATCGTAATCACCGGCATGGGCTTGGTGAGCCCGGTCGGCAACAATGTGGCAGATTCCTGGGCGAATATCCGCGCCGGCAATTCTGGCATTGACTGGATCACGCTCTTCGATGCCGACCTGGTTGAAAACCGCGTCGCCGGCGAAGTGAAGGACCTTGACTTGGTCGCGCGCTTTGGGCGGCGTGAAATGCGGCGGATGGACCGGGCGCAGATGCTGGCGCTGGTCGCCGCCGAAGAAGCCTTAAACGACGCCGGCATCGAAGTGACTGAGGCGAACCAATACGATGTCGGCGTGGTCGTCGGCTCGGGCATCGGCGGAATCGTGACTGTTGTGCAAGCGCTGCAGGGCTTTGAAAAGAAGGGGCATCGCGGCGTCAGCCCGGTTATTGTGCCAGCCTTGCTGCACGACGGCATCAGCTCGCGCGTGTCTATGCACTTCGGGCTAAAGGGACCCAATTACAATATCACGGCTGCCTGCGCCACCAGCAACAACTCCCTGGGCGACGCGGCCGATCTCATCCGCATGGGGCGGGCGAAAGTCATGGTCGCCGGCGGCAGCGAAGCCTGCATCATGCCGATGGTCATCAGCGGCTTCAACAATATGAAAGTGCTGACAAACAGCGAAGATATACCAGAGAAAGCTTCACGCCCCTTTGACGCCAATCGGGATGGATTCGTGGCGGCTGAGGGCGCGGCGCTCTTGATCCTGGAAGACCTAGACCATGCCCTAGCCCGCGGCGCCAACATACATGCCGAGCTTACTGGTTATGGGCACACATCAGACGCATTTCATGTGACGGCGCCCAACCCGGATGGCGTGGATGCGGCCGAGGCGATGCGGCGCGCGCTGCGCGAGGCAAAGATCAGCCCTAGCGAAATCGGCTACATCAATGCCCACGGCACCGGCACCCAACTCAACGACAAGAGTGAAACGCTTGCCATCAAACAAGCGCTGGCTGAACAAGCCTATAACATTCCCATTAGCTCAACCAAATCAATGACGGGGCACATCCTGGGCGCGACCGCCGCGGCTGAAGCCGTGTTTTCTATTAAGGCGCTGCATGATAACTTCATCCCGCCGACGATCAACCTGGAAAGCCCCGACCCCGAATGCGACCTGGATTACACGCCGAACCAGGGCGTAGCGTGCGAAATCGACCATGTGCTAAGCAATTCTTTTGGCTTCGGGGGACATAACACCGCCGTCGTCATCAGCCGCTTCAACTAAGGGCTTGGCTAAAGCGCCACAATCTGCGACAGAATCGCCTCAAATGCGGCATCAGCCAGGGCGCGGATTTCATCGTCGCTGCGATCCTGAATTGGATGGGGCACGTAACAGGCAGCCGGCTCGAAGCCCAGCGCCTTGCCCTGAGCCGCCGCCGCTTCGACAAACTCAGCCGAGGCGACAAACATACCTGGAATCCCGCTCGCTTCTAGGTCTGTGATGTCGTGCACACTGCACGACGTGCAGGATCCTCAATCAGCCAGGGCTTCGATAACAGCGTCGCACTCGCTGACGATCTGATGCTTAAGATCAACCGGCGCGACCCGCGTGAAGGTCGGCTTGATGTAGCGGCGCGCTTCGACCCCCATCTCGCCCAGCCTCGCCGCCAGCTGATCGAGGAAGACATCGCCGCGCGGCTTGGAAATATCAAGCAGGGCAAGGCGCTTTTGGCTTAGGGATGGCAGCCGGGGGATTGCTTCTCGTTTTATCGGCTGCAATTCACTGGTTGGGTCCAACAAGGCTGGCATGCTGCGCTCCTTTTTCTCTCTCAAGATTGCTTCATGATTGTATCGCGACCGTCACGGGGACGCTGCCTTTGGGTCCGCTGCCAGCCCAGCCGGTGATGACTGCCGACCACATACCGGCGCCCCCGCCAGCATGCGCGATAAGCAGCCCGCCGGGACGAAACTTCGACAGACGTTTCCCCGCCAGCTGGGCTGGCATTCCCTCATCAACGCCATCGACGCCAGCCAGCACCTGGCGCCCGTCTCGCGCCAAAGCCTCAGCCAGCGCTTCGCGAAAATGCGCTTTTGACCAGCCAGCTTCACGAAAGACGCGCATATTCTCCGGCGAGACGACGAGCAATGCGTCCGTCCGGCCGTAGATTTTGCTGTGATACACCGTGCGCAGCGTCAGCGCCAAGCTGCGCGTCAAGGACTCGGGCTTTCGTGATTTCTGATCGCCAACTGGGTGAACGCCGCCACCGGCGAAAAGCGTCACCGTCGACTCGGCTGCGCTGAAGCCGCGTTCGACAGCCAATGACTCCCAATAAGAATCGTGCTCGCGCTCGGCAAAGCAGAAGCCGACCTTGCCCGGCTGCCCCAGCGTTGCTCGATCGACGCCGCCCGGCTTCCCCCCGCCGACATTGCGAATCACAAGCTGCAGCGCCCGCCCGATAGTTGAATTGGCGCGATTGCCTTGCCCGAGGGCGTTATGCCCCCAATTCATGCCGATCTTATCTGCAATCGGTCCATTAACAATGATGATTGGCGCGGAGAAATAAGTCGTTGCCAGAACGCCGTGCATGCAGAATTCATCCCGGCAAGCCGCTTCGACCGCCGCCAGAACGACCGGGAAATACTCCGGTTTGCAGCCAGCCAGGACCGCGTTGATGGCCGCCTTCTCAACCGTGCCGGGCGCATTGTCAGGCGGGATCATGCCAATGACTTCGGATGGCGACCTAGTCGTCCCCGCAAGCATTTTGAGCACGCGGTCTTCTGTCGGCGGCACAACCGGCAAACCATCAGACCAGCCGCGCTCGAACATCAGCTCATGCTCGTCCTGCTGTGAAGCCACCTCGATGCGGCGCGCCTGCAGCGGCGTATCACCAAACTTATATGCCAACTTTTCTGGCATGCCCGGCTCAACTGATTTGGAAGCGCAGCCGGGGCTGAATGCGGGCAATTCCTTAGCCAGCGCGGGCAAGCAGGCCAGCCGGCGCCAGGCATCGCGCTCCCAGCCGACCAGGCGCGCCCGTTCTTCGCCGTCTTTGAATTGGACTAAGGTCGGTACGATTTCAATATCAAGCCGATATGACAGCTCAAGCTCGCGCTCGTCAATCACATCAGCGACACCGGCGGGAAATGCCGGATCATCCTGGGAATAAACCTGCAGCGCCGCGCCGTCTTTCAACTGCCGCAGCGCCGGCTCTATGAGGCGGCAGGTGGCGCAGTCACGCTTGACTACCGCGATGAAACCGCTGAAATCGTGGGGAATGAGCCTCATCTTTTTATCTTTCGCCAATTTCGACTGCGATTCTAGCGCCCTTACGCCTGCCAGCGCAAATCGCGCCAAGTTTGTCATCTTGCTTGCTTTGGCTATGCTAGACTTAAGCAGATGGCGATAGTGGGCGGCAGGTGAAGCAATTGAAATTATCTGAAATCTTCAGCGAGGGCTCCGATGCGCGCAAGCGTTTCGCGAAATTCTACGCGGTCGCGGCGATCGCGATCATTCTAACCGCGCTCATGCTGCTCGCTATCGCCACGCGCGGCGGCTGAAACTAATCGTAGTCTTCTTTGCCAGCCGCCCAATAACTTTCCAAGGATAGCCCCAAGCCATCAGCGATGCGATTGGCGTAGGCGTAATAAGCCACCACCTGCGCGATATCCAGAATCGCTCGGTCTTTGAATCCTAGCGCGCGCAATTGCTCTACGTCAGCCTCGATCATATCCCAGGGTGCGCGCGTCAGCTTGGCGGCGTAATCCAGCATCTGCCGATCGGCTTCGGTCAGAGCGGCTTTTCGGTAATCTGACGCTATTCTGTCAGTGAATTCGGTATCTCCAGTCAACTGACGGAGGTTGCGCGCATGATGCTTCAGTCAGTATTCGCAGCGGTTGATGGCTGAGACGACGACCCCGATCATCTCGCGCTGCGCCCGAGTCAAAGGCGATTCCCCATACATCAGCGTTTTGTAGAGATGAAGGTGATCAATCAGCGATGCCGGATGCAGGCTGTGAATCTTCATGATGTGGTCGACCTGGCGGCCGCCAGCCTCCCCAGCCCGTTGATAAGCGCGCTTCAGCTCGCCGGTCGCGTCGGCTTCGGGCGTCGTTTCAATCCAGGCTATCGGTCTCTCGCTCGGGTCCATTATCAGCGCGCTCCTTGATTATGGGGCTGCTAGGCATCAATGTATAAGGGAACGTTCAGCGTCCAGGCGAGATAGAGGGCTTGGAAAAACGCGGCGAACTCCCGGATGCGCTCATCAGCGCCGGCCTCTACTTTCATCTCGAAAGCGAAGCCGCCCCTAATTTCCGCCGCTAAGGACGAGATGCCCCGAATCTCTTCGGCTTCGAGGTCGCGATCGATGGCGCCCATGAACAGCAGCAAGATGCCGGCGTGATTGGGTATGAGGCGCGGACCCACGCCAAAGATCATCTCAAGCGCTTGATCGCCCGATACCCGCAGCTCGCCCAGCCGTCGTTCGGGCGCGATTGGCAATTCAAAATAGCGCCGCTCAGCCGCCTCGGGATCGCCATCAGCCTCGCGCAATGCTTTGATCGAGGCGCCATCGTAGCCAAGTTTTTGGATGCCCTGCCGTAGCAGCAGCCATACCAAAGGCTCATCGGGCACCGGCAAGCGCTCGAGCAGCCAGGTTTCGGCGCGCGCGCTTATTGGATATTGAATGAAGCCCACGCAGCCGTAGGCTTTTCCGCTTCGATTCGCCGGGCAAGCTGCGCAGTGCGCAGCATAGTCGTCGAGGGCGGAGGCATGATCAATCAAGTCCTGCACCACGATCAACTGCTTATCGCCCGCGTCGCCCGGTGTGCTGTGGCTGAATTCAAAACCCATTTGCGCTGGCTCGCGCTTGTCGCCGGCGGCGCGAAACCACTGAATGACTTCGTCGGCGCGCGCGCGTTCTTTCAAGCGCTCAAGGATTCCATCAGCTGTCAAAGCCTGCTTGGGGGCGCAGTCCCATTCAATGATGTAGTCGATCGCCATCCCGCCCGCTCCATATCGGCACTGGCACCATTACGGCGAGTATAGCACAGGGCAGCGCCGGCTACGATTTGCCCTGCGGGCGGCACTTATCCCCAGCGCCCATACCGCTTCAGCGCGAGCAGCACATTGATTGTCGTCATCGGATACCATTGCGGGAGCTTGTGCTGGTCGCGCCAGTGTCCCTCCGCTTGCTGCGCCTGTGACAAGTGATCGAGAAAGCGATCGGTCAAACCAGCCGGCAGCGCGCGGGCAATCATCGAATCGGGCGTCGGCGCAAAGACAAAAAGCGAGTCGTATTGTTCCGCCGGCGCTGCTTCCGCGCAAGCCACGATATTATTGACCGTGGCTTCCCGAAATTGCTGGAGGTCCCGCAAATCGTCAACGGCAAAGAAAAAGTCAAAGGCATGGTAAGCCATAAACAGCCACTGATTTTCCAAGACGCTCGCGGGCCTAGAATTGGCGAGTACCCAGGCTTTTGTCTTTTCGACCAGCGATGGCTTGGCTGCGCCGAAAATGATCAGGTTGCCAACTATCGAATCTGGCATCGTTTGCCCGCCCGCTTCCTGCCACCACGATTCCAGCGGATAATCGCGGGTTTCGGGCGGATTGCGCAAGTCGCCGCCCTCGTTCATCTGCCCTTCCACCCAGTCCGAGGTATCGGCAAATATCGACCCGGCCGGCACCGCGGCATGTTTCATCAAGCCCAGCAAATATTCCAGCGCCAGCGGATTCGATTGCGGCGCCTTCAAATCGTGCTCCAAACCATGCCCGAAGCCGCCGTCAGAGTTCTTGTAGCAGAAGATAATCTGCTGCAAGCGCTCGAGGCTGCCGCCGTCGAAATGCCAGGCGAAGAGCGCCCGTTCCAAGAGCGTGCCATTTCGATATACAAAATCACGCGCTTTATCCAAGTCATATGCCATCGGCGCAGCCTCCTGAACGAACATATATTCTAGTATAACTGGCGGGGTATGGCAATAGACTACCGGTAGCTCTTGATGATGTCCATCAATTCGCGGGCGCGGTGGCGAAAGGTATGTTGCTTCAGCACGCGCTGGCGGGCGGCGCGGCTGATGGCGGTCCGTTCCTTGTCGTTGCCGAGCAAGTATTGATAACGCTCGATCGCTTCCTCGGCTGAGTTTACGAGGACCAGCTCCTTGCCCGGCTCGAACCATTCCTCAATGCCGAGATAAGGATTGGCGACAATGCAAGCGCCCAGGGAGGCCAGCTCAAAGGGGCGGGAGGATGACGAAGCGTAAACACTAGCGTGAGCGCCGCGCGTGATGCACAGATTGATCTTGCTGCGGCAAACATATTCGCGCAGCTTGCTAAAGCTGAGGTAGGGGAGTTCCCGCGTATTCCCGAGTTCGCCAAGAGCGGTTCCCCGAACCGCGAAGCGCGCGTCTGCCAGCGCGGTTGAGGGCTGCGTAATCATCCGCTCGATCCATTCCGCACGGTACTCCCGACCATGTCCATAGAATAGCACATCGATGTCCTGCCGCGGCACAGCGACCGGGCTGAAGACCGCTGGGTCAGCGCCATACCAAAGGGTGTGCGCGTTTTGAGCACCCAGCGCTTTCAGCATGTTGCCAGCGCCGCTGCTGTTGCTGATGAAGGCAGTGTATTCGCTCAGGTCAGCGCCTTGATAAATGCGAAAACCAGAGGCAAAGCCAGCCATATTGGGCAGGCTGGCGGGCGCATCACCATCATAATAAAAGACTGGCACATCAAACTTGCGCGAGATATGCCCCGGCAAGCCCCGCAAGTGATTGAGCGGCACAGTCAGAAATAGAATGGCGTCCACATCCGTTTCGCGGCTGAGTATTCTTTCGAGATGCCGCTGCCACAAGGGCGCTATCAGGGCATTCGCCACTTGCCGGACCGCCTTGTCGCTCAGCGATTCGCCAGCCGCCTGTTCGCCGGCGGCCACATTCCTCGAGCGCCGCAGCCCACGAGACAAATCACGGAGCACCTTAAAGATATCGCCCGGCACACGCGCGGGGTTCAGCTCGGAGCGCCACCACAAACTTTCAATCGGCGCGCCCTGATAAGGAGCGGCGATCACCTCCACCTCCAACTCGTACAGCCCTTTAAGCAGCTGCCACCAAGCCGGCGTCGCGCTGTAGGGCTGCTTCAAATCTAACGACGAGACAAGCGCCAACAGTTTCATAGAGACTCGCTATTTGGCATCGCGCGCCAGGCGCATTTGGTGAATTCTTTGGGAAAATTATACACCTGGCAGAAAATTGAGTATAATGTATTTATCGTGCGACATGCGCGAGGTAGATACAATAGAAGGAGTTGCAAACTCATGAAACGTCTATTTCTCGTACTCACTGTAATTTGTATGTTGCTGGGCTTAAGCGTCCCTGCAATGGCTGATGGGCATTGTATGGACGAATTAGGCTGCGTTGAGGTTGGCGCTGATGATCCGATTGTTATTGGCGCTATGTTGACGGTCTCCGGCGCGACTTCGTTTTTTGGCGAGGATTCGGTCGGCGGAATAGAAATCGCGATTGACGCCCGCGACGGCATGTTGATGGGCCGCGAGCTTGTGCTAGTCGTGGAAGACAGCCTGTGCAATTCTGAAGGCGGCCTCTCGGCTGCGCAGCGCTTGGCGGCGGACGAAACAGTAGTTGGCATCATCGGCACGAGTTGCTCTGGCGCGGCTCAAGGCGCTTTGCCCATCGTGAGTGAAGCGGGCATGCTGATGATTTCGCCATCCAATACCTCCCCGAGCTTGACCAATGATGACACCGAAGCCGGCGGCACCTGGAAGGCTGGTTACTTCCGCACCGCTCATAACGATCTCTTCCAAGGCTCGATGGGCGCGCAATACGCGGTCGAGGTGCTCAAAGCGGGCAGCCTGGCTACCATTCACGATGGCGACCCCTATACCGAGGGGCTGGCTGTGGTTATGGCGAACACCTTCGATGGCTTGGGCGGCGACGTTGTCTTCCAAGGCGCGATCAGCAAGGGCGATACCGATATGACCGCGATTTTGACAGAGATCGCGGCCGCCGCCCCCGATGTCTTGTACTTCCCCGTATTCCCGCCGGAATCGGAATTCATCGCCGCGCAGCTCGTTACGACGCCCGGCTTGGAAGACACAATCATGATGACGGCTGATGGCAGCTTGGTCTCTTCCTTCCCCGAAAATGCGGGGGATGCCGCTATCGGCATCGTGATGACTGGACCGGCCGTCTCGGGCGAAGACTATGAAGCCTTCCTGGCCGCATGGGAAGATCAGATCGGCGGCACGCCTCCGAGCGGCTTCCACGCCCATGCCCATGACGCTGCCAACATTTTGATGGATCTCATCGAACAGGTGGCGGAAGAAGATGATGATGGCAATCTGCTCATTGGACGCCAAGCCCTACGAGATGCCATGAACGCGCTGGAAGCATATCCCGGCTTGACTGGCTCCCTCACCTGCCAAGACGAGTCACCCTTCAGGGGCGACTGTGCAACCGGCACCGCTTTGGCAATCTTCGAGATCACCGAAAACGAAGTCCTAAATGATGCCTGGCCCCCAGCCATCATCTGGGATCTCTCCATGTCAATGGCCGGCGAAGAATAAAATCGCTGGTCCGACTCCATAGTAGTTCATATAGAGCAAGCCAGAGCGCAGCTTCTCTGGCTTGCCTTTCACTATTATTGAGTTTGTATTCCGGCGAGCCTGGCATTATTGAGAGAGACGCGCCGGCGCTTAGCCACCCAGCAGGAAACAGATCTGTGATTCGAAGCCTCTTCAGCCTTTTCAGCGCGATTGCGCTACTCGCCATCATGCTCCCGCCAGTATCAGCCGACTTTGACTGTGAGGATCCCTTGGGCTGTGTTCAGGTACTCCCGGGCGACCCGATCGTGGTAGGCGCCATGCTGGTGATATCGGGCGCGATCAATTACTTAGGCGAAGACACGCTGGGCGGGGTCGAGCTGGCACTGTTGGACCGCGATTATACCCTGCTGGATCGTGATATCGAATTAGTTGTCGAAGACAGCCTGTGCACAGCCGAAGGCGGGCAGGCGGCGGCGCAGCGCTTGGCCGCCGACCCGACGGTGGCGGGCGCTATCGGAACCAATTGCTCCAGCGCCGCCCAGGGCGCGATACCAATCATCAGCGAAAATGGCATGGTGATGATTTCGCCAACGAACACCTCGCCCAGCCTGACCAACGAAGATATAGCCAGCGGCGGTTCACATCGACCCGGCTACTTCCGCACCAGCCAAAATGGCTTGCTTGAAGGAATGCAAATCGCGCATTTCGCGCGGCGCGCGCTAAAAGCCCAAAGCTTGGCTACGGTTCATGACGGCGACCCATACACCTCGGGGCTGGCTCGCGCTGTCGCCGATACCTTCGCTAGCCTGGAAGGCGACGTGGTATTTGAAGGCGCCGTCAACAAAGGCGATGTCGATATGTCATCGATTCTGACCGAAATCGCCGTGCATCAGCCCGATATCATTTACCTGCCCTTGTTCGAGCCGGAGTCCAATTTCTTCACCGCCCAGATGCTGTATATCGCCGGGCTGGAAGACAGTACAATCATCGGTGGCGCGGCCAGCTTTTCAAGCACTTTCCCCGAAAACACCGGCGAAGCAGCGATTGGAACTTACGTGTCCGGCCCCCTTGTCAGCGGGTCCGCTTATGAGGAGCTGCTCGTCCAATGGGAAGACGAATACGGCAGCGACCCGCCAAGCGGCTATCATGCCCATGCCTATGACGCGATCAATTTGCTCTTGAATGCCTTGGAATCGGTCGCGCTTGACTTGGAAGACGGCAGCTTGATATTTGGCCGGCAAGCCATTCGCGAGGCAATCGCCGCCACCGACAATTTCCCAGGTTTGACAGGCGCCTTGACCTGCCGCGAAGAGTCACCATTTGCCGGCGACTGCGCCTCAGGCAGCGCGATCGCCGTCTTCGAACTCACCGAAGCGGAAGTATACGACGACAATTGGCCCCCGCCAATCGCCTGGAATTTCGCGGTCGATAAATTTGATTAGAGTGCCCAATTGAGGCATACTTGATAGAGAGACCGAAATAATATGCAGGCAGCTTACATGCTTCCCAACAAACCAGCCTAAGGGTATTGCCTATGTCTAAGTATAAAATCGGCGGCTTCTCTTGGGTTGATCTCACCATTGACATCCTGCGCATACTAATCGTGCTCGCGGTGGTGATCGGCGCTTCGAACACGCTTTCATCTGGGCGCATCAGCTTCGCCCAGTGGGTTAATCTTTTTGCCGCCGGCTTGTCACAGGGCAGCATCTATGCCTTGATCGCCCTCGGCTACACCTTGGTTTACGGTATTTTGCTGATGATCAACTTTGCCCATGGCGAAGTCTTCATGGCGGGCGCCTTTAGCGCCGTCTTCCTGGCTGAAGCTTTGAACCGCACCGGCTTCCTCAACGAACAGCCCCTGATTTCGATAGTATTGATGATTGTCTTCGCGGGCTTGGTATCGATGTCGGTGGCAATCCTGCTCGAGCGGGTCGCCTACCGCCCCCTGCGCGGCAGCCCGCGCTTAGTCCCATTAATCACCGCAATCGGCGCTTCCTTCTTTTTGCAATACACTTTTCGCGGTCTCTACGGTTCGGGATTCAAAGCCTATCCGCAGGTGAAAATCTTGCAGGGCGCGGTATCGATCGGGGGCATCAATATCCCGATCGTGCAGATATTTGTGTTCTGCTCGGCTTTAATTCTGATGTTCTGCTTATACTGGCTGGTAGAGCGCACACGGATAGGCAAGGCGATGCGCGCCGTATCGGAGAATAAGGAAGTCGCCCGCTTGATGGGCATTGATATCGATTGGGTCATCTTGTTCACCTTTGGCGTCGGCGGTTTTCTGGCTGGTTCCGCCGGCGTGATAAATGGCATGTTCCGCCCCCAGGGCGTCAACTTCTTTATGGGCTTCATCCCCGGCATCAAAGCCTTTACAGCGGCGGTGCTAGGCGGCATCGGCAATATCCCGGGCGCTATGCTCGGCGGCTTGTTCCTCGGTGTGATTGAAGCGATTGGGCCCAACCTGGTGCTGGCGGGCCTCGGCATCCCGGGCGCGAACCAGCTCAAAGACGTCATCGCCTTTACGATGCTGGTGCTGGTGCTAATCTTCCGCCCGCAAGGCATTCTGGGCGAACGCCTGTCCGAGACGAAAGCATAGGAGCCGATATGCCTTTGCTGCATTCTCAAACCTCCAGAGCCGTTCTCGTACTTGGGCTGCTTGCCGGCGCTTTCATATTATTTACCGGCATGGTCGGCATGATCGCCGCCTTTCATGAGCGCGAAGTGGTGGACCAATTCATCAGCCTGGGGCAGTTGACACTAGTTGCCACGCCCTTCATCACCGCCTACTTTGCCGCGGACCGCCTCCGGGAATTGGGCGAGGCAAGACCACAGCTGCTTATCGCGGGAATCATAATTGGGCTGCTGACGGCGCTGCCGACTGTGATTCTGCTTTTGTTCAATTCGGAAGAATTCCGCTTCCTTCTATTTCTCACGCTGCGGCTTGCGCCCTTTGCGGCCGCGTCAGTCATCGCCTGGCAGCGGCATCGCGCGGGCTTGGACTTGCAATCCGTCATTGGAATTTGGCTGCTGCTCGCCGTCCTGGTGGGCATCGTCACCTATTCTTTTGCCCTCATCTTCGAGATCAAAGGCGACCTGCGGTCGGTACTGGTCAATGTCAACCGCGACTGGGTCGAGGTCGTCACATTTGATAATCGCAATGACCTGATGCTAGGCATCGGAACGCTTTTCCTCGTATCGGCTGCGGCTGGTGTGGCTGGCTCGGCCCTCTATCAGATGCCGACTGTTCCCCGCCGCGCGCTGATATATGGCTTAAGCGTGACGGCGCTGGTTGGCTCTTTCGGCGAGACGGTGCGGCTGATCCTGCAAGAGAATGTCGATCGCGATACGCTTAGAGAAATCTTCCGCCGCGATACCTTGCGTCAAAACGCAGCCCTCGCCCTGTTCATCATCAGCACGGTCGCCGGTTTCTTGTGGTCGATGTATGGCAATCGCGCGCGAGAGAGCTTCGCCAAGGTCGGCGCGCCGCAGCGCCGTACCTTGAACATCGTCGGTCTCGTCATATTTGGCGCTTTCATGCTCATGCTGCCCTGGCTGATTGGCCGCACCCTAAGTGATGTGGCGGTAACCATCGGCATATTCGTCTTGATGGGTTTGGGCTTGAATATCGCGATTGGTCTGGCTGGTTTGCTTGATCTCGGTTATGTGACCAATTACGCAGTCGGCGCCTATATCCTAGCGGTATTGACTTCCGCCGGTCCCCTCGGGCTCTTCAAAGGGACTTTCACCTTCTGGACCGTCATCCCGATTGCGCTGCTGGCTGCTATGTTCGCCGGCTTTATCTTTGCTGTGCCAGTGCTGCGCATGCGCGGCGATTATCTGGCAATCGCCACCCTTGGCTTCGGCGAGATCATCGGCAAGCTGGCGATTTCAGACTGGCTAAAGCCATTGATCGGCGGCGCGCAGGGCGTGCAGGCAATCCCGAAGCCCGTCTTCTTCGGTACCGAACTGAAGAACCCGGAGCAGCTCTACTACATTGTATTGGTGGCTAGCTTGGTCTGTTTGTTTGTTTCGATTCGCTTGAACAACTCGCGAACGGGGCGGCAATGGATGGCAATTCGCGAGGATGAAGATGTTGCCACCGCCATGGGCATTGATACCGCGCGCGCAAAGCTGCTCGCCTTCACCCTTAGCGCGGCGACTGGCGGCGTGGCCGGCGCGATTTTTGCCGCCAAAGTCGGCACGGTATTCCCGAATAGCTTCACCGTTTTCATTTCGATTAACGTTTTGAGCTTGATCATCGTCGGCGGCATCGCCAGCAATCCAGGCATCGTCCTTGGCGCGATCGTATTGATTGGGATGCCGGAACTGCTGCGCGAGTTTTCCGACTTCCGCTTCCTGATGTATGGCGCTTTGCTTATCCTCATGATGATCAAACGCCCGCAAGGCTTGATCCCTTCAAAGATCATTTCACATGAACAGCAGTCGGGCTTCAGCCCCAAACTTGCGGCGGCAGATTAAGACGATAGGACGCAGGCAGCTATGATGGAAAAGAGCAGCAGCGCGCATAGCAAAATCCTCGAAACCTACGGGATGACCAAGCGCTTCGAGGGCTTGGTCGCGGTTGACAATATCGACTTCTATATCCCCGAGGGCGTCATCGCCAGCATCATCGGGCCGAACGGCGCCGGCAAGACCACTTTCTTCAATTGCATCACCGGCTTTTACCAGATTAACGAAGGCAAGATTCTGTTTAACGGCGAGCGAATAAACGGCCTCTCGCCCGATCAGATTACGCGGGCTGGCATTTCACGCACGTATCAGAATATCCGGCTGTTCAACAGCATGTCCGCTATCGAGAACATCATGGTTGGGCAGGAGCCGCATTTGCATTCGTCTTGGATAGGCGCGGTTCTGGGCTTGCCTTCGACGCGGGCAGAAGAAGACCTGACGGAAAACCGGGCGCGCGAGCTGCTCCACTTTGTTGGCTTAGAGGGCAAGGGTGATATGCTCTCTGAAAATCTATCCTACGGTGACCAGCGGCGCCTTGAAATTGGACGCGCGCTCGCCAGTAAGCCGAAACTCATCCTGCTTGATGAACCGACGGCTGGCATGAACCCGCGCGAGACAATCGAAACAACCGATTTCATTCGCCGCCTTCGCGACGAGCTAGGCATCACCATTGTCTTAATCGAGCACGATATGCGCGTGGTCATGGGCATCTCCGAACATATCACTGTCTTGGATTACGGGCGCAAGATCGCCGAGGGGCTGCCCGCCGATATCCAGGCAAATCCCGATGTCATCGAAGCGTATCTCGGAAGTGGCGCCGCCGCGGGAACAGCGAAAAACTAGCCAAGCGCGGAAAACTCTTATGGCACTGTTGGAAGTCAAAGACATCCACACCTATTACGGCAATATCCATGCCCTAAAAGGTATTTCTTTTGAAGTCGACTCTGGCGAGATCATCGCCTTGATCGGCTCTAATGGCGCGGGCAAGAGCACGACGCTGCGCACCGTAGCGGGCTTGATGCAGCCGCGCGCTGGTTCAGTCCTTTACGATGGCGAAGTTATTTCCAACACCCGGGCTGATTTGCTTGTATCACGCGGCATCTCTTTGGTGCCCGAGGGGCGCGGCGTATTCGCCAAACTTACTATCGAAGAAAACCTCGACATGGGCGCGTACATCCGCCAGGACAGCAGCATAAAGGACGATTTGGATGTCGCCTATGATTTGTTCCCCCGCCTGGACGAGCGGCGGAAACAGTTTGCCGGCACGCTCAGCGGCGGCGAGCAGCAGATGCTGGCGATTGCGCGCGCGCTGATGTCGAAGCCGCGCCTGCTGCTCCTCGACGAACCATCCATGGGCTTGGCGCCAGTGCTAGTCGATTTCGTTTTTGAGACAATTCAGCGTATCGCCAATGAAGGCGTCACCATCTTGCTGGTAGAGCAGAACGCGCATATGGCGCTGCAAATCGCCGATCGCGGCTATGTGCTGCAGAGTGGCGAGGTGGCAATGAGCGATACAGCCGCCAACCTGCAGCAAAATGAAACGGTGCAGAAAGCCTACCTCGGCATCGACTAGGTCTTGTGTCTTCTTCAACCCTACTTCATTCCGCCACTAGGCAGCGGCTGGCATCGCTCCCCGCCGCGCGCATCGCTGAGCTGGCACGAGCCGCTACTGGCAAAGACGAGCTGGAAAGCGTCAACTGGCATTTTGAACCGCTGCCTGGCGGCTCCGGCAGCGCGATAGGCGGCACCACGCTCTACCGCATTAGGATCGACAGCACCACCAGCCAAACCTGCTCGCTCATCTTGAAAGTCCTCCAGGCACGCCAGGACGAAGAACCCAGCTCACCCTATTACTGGAAGCGTGAATACGAAGTGTATCGTTCGAGCTTGCTGGAGCGGCTGCCGGCCCATACCTTCTCGACGCCGAAAATCTACGACCAGCAAGACTTCGGCGACAGTTGCTGGCTCTGGCTGGAAGACATTGACGATAGCAAAGACCAGTGGACGCTAGACGAGTATCGCGATATCGCTGCGCGCCTCGGGCGTCTGAATGGTGCCTGGCTGAGCGAAGCCGAGCCACCAGTCTTCGAATGGTTATGCCATAACTGGCACAGCGCCATCGTACCCGGGTTAAGGGACAGCTTCGCAAACCTGGATCAGCTGCTTAGCTCTCCGCTGGCGCGCGCGGCTCTGCCACTGGAGGCAAAAGACGAGATCTTGGCGATATGGCGGGATCGCCACTTGTTTCAAGCGGCGCTTGCGCAGCTGCCCCGCGCGCTCTGCCACACCGATGCCTTTCGGCGAAATATCCTGCACCGCGGCGACGATGTCCTGCTCTTGGATTGGGCGCTGGCATCTGTTGGCGCGGTCGGCGAGGAATTGGTCTGCCTGGTCGCCGTCAGCTTGTATTACGAAGGATACTCCGCCGACTACGCCGACCAGCTCGACGAGGCTGTCTTCGCCAGTTATGTCGCGGGATTGCGTCAAGCCGGCTGGAAAGGCGATGAAAAGCTGGCGCGCTTGGGCTATACCTGCGGCATGGTGCTGCGCGGGCTGGCCGGCGTCAAACAAGACCTTCAGCTTCTGCACGATCGCGCCGGTTACAAGCAGCTTTTGCGCGCGCATCAAATGACAAGCCTAGACGCCCTTGCCCGTCTCTATGCGGCTGTGCGCCGCTTTCGGCTGCTGAAAATGGCGCGGGAAGCTAGGCGCTTGCTTGCCTCGTAGCCGGCGCAGGCTGTGGCGCGCGAGCGAGCGAGAGCAGCACCGCCAGCGCGATCAAGCCCCCGCCGAGGCATAGCGCCAGCGTCAGTTCTTGCCCAAGAACCAGCGTTGCCAGAATGGCACCGGCGAGCGGCTGGGCGAAGAAACAGAGCGAAGCAACCGTCGCGGGCGCCAATGCAAAGGCGCGATTCCACAAGAGAAGCGCGAACGCTGTTGAGACAAATCCGAGATAAAGCAAGCCCAAGAAGACAGCCGCATCAAGCTCCCCGATGGACCGCTGCGACAATTCGAGCGCGCTGGCCGGGGCTGACAGCAAGAGCCCGCCAAACAAAGCGTAAACCGTCACCGTAAGCGTCGGCAGCTTCTGCCGCAGCGAGACCCGCCGCACCAACACCGAATACAAAGCCCAGCTGAGAGCCGCAATCGCCAGGAAGACATCGCCGACGAAGGTATCCGACCCGAAATCCGCCGCAGCGGGGTTCAAAATCACCAAGACGCCGACGCTCGCCAGCACAACGGCGGCAATGCGCCATACTGTCAATTTTTCGCGCAGCAATATCACGGCGAATAGCACAACAAAGGCTGGCGAAGCGCTGGTCACCAACGCGCCATTCAGCGCCGTCGACAAGTCAGTCCCGACAAATTGAGCGCCCAAGCTGATGCCTAAGCCCAAGGCACCTAGCGCCAGCAAAGACAGCTTCGTCTGCCTATCGGCTGGGGCAGGCCCGCGCGCCCGATTAAGCGGATACAAGACCATCAGCCCCAGGAGGATGCGCAGCGTCAGCAAAGTGAAAGGCGGGACGACCATCAGCATCACATCGGATACGACATACATGCCGCCCCAGATGGCCGCCGCCGTGATTCCATACGCTGCGCCACGCCAGATACCCGACTTCGAGGTCACTGTTCCGCTCAAAGGGTCGCTTCAAGAACCAGCATCTTAGTCGATGCTGCTTAGCTGAGAAAGCCCGCTTCAGGCTCTTGGTCCCATAGATTGGCGGCGATATTCGCTACCAGCCTACCGCCCCAAGAGTATAATTGAAGCAGGGTATCGGAATGCCGGCGCGCTTATAGGATCTGTCATCAACGAGAGATTGATTTATCTTTCCTATCATAATATCGATCTGGCTTATGCCTTTCAGCTCTCGACTTTGCTGATTCGTTATTATCGCAATGTCTGGCTGGACCGCTTCGAGATCGACCTCACTGAAGATTGGAGCGCGGGCATCCACGATGCGCGGGCGCGGGCGACGGGCGTCATTGTTGTGGTTAGCGATGACTACCTACAGGCGCCTTATTGCCGCGCCGAATTCGAGTACTTCAAGCATCGGGACCTGCCAATCACCGCCGTCATCCCGCGCGATTTTTCGCCTGAGTTGATCGCCAATTTCACCTTCAATGACTGGATCGACTTTCGCCGCTCTTTTGACGACCCCAAAGACCTCAGCGTGGAGAATCTACTCAGCCAAGTTCCTCAATCGGACGCGGTGGCGAAGACCGGCGAGCGGCTCGATTATCTGCGCGGCTTCATACAAGACATGGAGCGGGCGCTAGCCAGGCTGCCCGCCGCCTGGGCTTCGCTGCGCAACGCGGAGGCGCAAGGCGCGGCTGAGATACGACCCAGAATCCTGCAGCCGAGTATGTTAAGGGACTGGGATTTCACCGGCGAGAAGACGGGGAAATCGATGCCAGTCGAAGATCTATGGGCTTGGGCACAGGCGGCGCCACAGTTTGTCTTACGCGGCGCGGCCGGCAGCGGCAAGACTGTCTTCGCGCGCCTGCTGGCGCTGCAGCAGGCGCAGGCCGCGATACGCAATGAGAGCGCGCCCGTACCCATTTGGCTGGACCTGGCACAGTGGGGCGCCGAGCATCGGTCCCTCAGCGCATTCATCGAATCAAAATGGACCTTGCTCACCTACTGGCAGCACTGGCTTGACCAACATCAGACGTTGTTCCTGCTCGATAATTGGAGCGATTTCGCGCTCAGCTTGCCGGCTCAAGCCGCGGAATTGATCAACTGGATTGAGGCTAACCCGAGCCATCGATTCCTCATCTTGGCCCGTTTGAACAGCACAGTAATTCCAGACTTGCCGCTCCTCCAAAGCAAGGAGATAAGCGCCACCCGCGCTCAGGCTTTTGTGAGCGGCTGGCTCAGCCTGGATCAGCAGAGCAGCTTCCGCGGGATTCAGAAGCAGAAAGCCGCCCTCATCGAGCCCTGCCAGTTGGATAACTTGTCCCTTGGCATGGAGCTGCTTGCCGCCGATCGGGCGCTGGCATTCAATCAATGGCATGAGAATCCAATGCCGGCCTTGATTGCGCTGCGGAGCCAGCAAGCGCGAGCCGCCAGCCCCAGCCTGGACGAGAGCCAAGTTCTGAGCGGGCTGCAGCAACTGGCTTGGTCGATGATGCTGCAAGACAATCATCGATTCCTCAAGCGGGATGCGTCGCTCGCCCAGTCGATTGATCCGCGCATCATTGACCGCGCCCTGGAATTGGCTTTGCTGGATGAGTCCGGCGAGTATATCCGCTTTCACTGTGAGTTGTTCCAGCGGCATCTGGCAGCCGCCAGCCTCAAGAAAGATGGCTTAAGCAAATACCTGACCAGGCCCGAGTTCTCCGCCGGCCGTGGGCGACTGCCCAAAAAGTGGGATCAATTGGCGCTGGTCTTGGTGGATGGCTTGGCGGAAGAGAAGCGGCTCGCTCTTATAGACCAGATTGCCGAAATCGACCCCTTCCTTGCGGCGATGTGCTTGAAACGTTACCCGGCTTTATACGCTCGCTTGCAAGAGCCCTTAATCAGCAAATTGGTTCAGCTTTGCGCGCAGAATCCGACGGCGCAGCATGCCTTTCGAGGTGCCATTGTCGATTTGCCCCAGCCTGATAAGACGGCGGCGCTGTTGATTGCTCAGCTGGGGCGCTTCAACAATTCGCAGCAGCTCTGGCTGTGGCAGGAAGTCCGCGCGCTGCCGCTCGAATTACCCGTATCCCTGATTCAATTGCTGTCTGAAATGGACCGCGACACTGCCGCTGCCGTCTCCGAGCAATTGAAGCCTTATGGCTTGTCGCTGTCGCTGGCTTATTTGGTGAAGCTATCCACCCATCAAGACGAGAACATAGGCCGAAACGCGATATGGATGCTCGGCGAGATGAAATATCTGCCGACCGCGATTTTGCTGCTTTCGGATTTAGAAGAGAGCGACAGCCCCATCCAGGATGAAATCGTCTTGGCACTCATGAAATACGCATATTCTGAGCTGCTGGTTCGAGTCCTGCGTTGGTCACAAGCTCATCCGCAGCATCGTCCCGCGGTCATCCGGGCGCTCGCCGAACGCAAACGGCTGGTCACGAGTCGGCTGCTGGCGCTGGCGGACGCGCGGCGGCTGGCGCTCGCGCCCGAGTTTTATGAGCTGGCGGTAGATACCGACGAACAGGATATCGCCATCGGGCTGGCGCAGCTCGCGGCGGAATCAGTCGAGCTGCCAGCGTCGATTGAGTCAGCCATTCACAGCAATAACAGAGCCGCTGAATTGCGCGCGCGGGTTGCCGCATCAATCAAGCATTTGCCCAACCGCCAAGGTTTTCAGCAGCTTATTCCATTTATCAGCCGTGTCTTGAGCGACCCGCCCGAGTCCACCATTGTCGCTGGCAGCAAAATCGATGCCCTGCTCTATGGGCAGCCGCTCTTTGATGACATGCGCGCCCAAGCCGAAGCTCAGCCAAACGATGCTATCCCCTCTGATTTACAGGCGCAGTTGCGGCACCCAAATTGGCAGCGGCGGCGCAGCGCTCTGCACCGCCTGGAGGATTACCCGGCCGAGCTGGCTTTGCCCCCGCTGCTTGATGCGGCGCATGAGCAAGATAAGCGCCTGCGCCTGGTCGGCTACGAAATGCTCAGCCGATTTGAAAGCGAAGAAGCGGCGCAGAAAGCATTGTTCGCCGCCCTTGCCGACCCAGACAGCGAGATTGTCGAAGCAGTGACTGAGCTGCATAAATCGATGAAATCGCTGGATTGCGACGCGCTCATCGGCTTGCTCGATAGTGAGAATCCGCTGGCGGTGGCTGCTGCGATTGACCTGCTAAGCCACGCGCGCTATCAGCCGGCGACTGCCGATTTGCGGGAGCTGCTGAGCGATGATCGGGCAGCGGCAAATCAGAACAGGACAATTGGGCAGCTGGCGCGGCAAGCCTTGAAGGCAATCGAATCAGCGCTTTCCGCTGACGACGACGAGACCGCCGCCAATGGCGCAACCACAAGCCCGCCCGGCGAGCTTGGCGCCGGCGAATACAGCGATGAAGAGAAAATTCGCCGAACGCTGCAGGTCTTGCGCGATGACGATTGGGGCAGAACGCAGAAGGCAGCCAAGTTTTTGCGCAAATTCGCCCGACACCTGCGCGGCGCGGATAATGCAGAGATTCTAGAGTTGCTCGGCGGCGCCCTGAATGACGAGAACTGGAGCCTGCGCTGGGCAAGCGCCGAAGCGCTGGCGATGCTGAGAAATCGGGCGGCGATCCCGCAATTGAGCGCTCGCATAGATGACCCAAGCTGGATCGTCCAGGTGGCGGTCGTCCGCGCGCTTGTCGATCTAGGCGCGACCGGGCTGACAGCCCAGCTGGCGGCTCTGCTGCATAGCCCGCGCAAAGCTGTCCGTGAAACGGCGGCAGAAGCCCTAGGCGAAATGGGCGACGCGCAGGCGATTCCCGCCCTCGGCGAGGCACTCAAAGGCGATGCCGATGAGTTTGTTCGCTTCGCCGCCCTGCGCGCCATACATCAGTTGGATCCGAGCGGGGCGCGCCCGCACTTGGAGCTGGCGCTAAGCGACAGCAGCGTTCACTTGCGTTGGCTCGCGATGCGGCATTTGGCGCCGCAAATGAGCGAGACCGACCTAGCGATATTGAGGCAGCTGCTCGATGACCATGCGAAACCAGCCTGGGAAGAGGAATCGATTCATGACCTCGCCGTGATGACGCTGCGGCGAATTGGCACAAGCGAAGCGATGGCTATCCTGGATTCGGGCGCGCCCGCCAAGAAGCGGACCGACGCATGAAGCTCTTCGTCAGTTACGCTCGGGTCGATAAACCGTATTGCATCCGCATCATCGAGACCTTGCACGCGCATGACATCTGGTATGACCAGCGCCTCTACGCCGGGCAAGACTGGTGGAAGGAGATCTTGCGCCGGCTGGACTGGTGCGAAGTCTTCGTCTATTTGCTCTCGCCCGATTCGGTGGCGTCGCTCTACTGCCGCCGCGAGCTGGAAATTGCCCGGCGGCTCAAGCGCGACATCATCCCCGTGCTCATCAATCGCGAGACGGTGCTGCCAGAAAATATGAAGGAATGGCAATATGTAGACCTATGCGACAATCTGACGGTGGAAAATGTGTCGCAGCTGCTGAATGCCATCCTGCTGCTGGAACGGCAGCGAGCCCCAAAATCGCCAAGCTTGACCGCCTCGATTGACGCCGCCAACAGCAGCCCCGCCGCTTCCAATGGCAAACCAGCTGAGATGATCAGCAAAGCAGTGAGCGCGCTGGAAAGCGGCAACTACGACAAAGCCATCTTATTGCTGAAACAAGCGAAAGCCAGCGGCTATCAGTCGCGCTTCGTTAGCCTAGACAAACTGCTGCGCATCGCCGAGAGCGCCGTGGCGGACCGCACCGAGACGCGCGAGAGCCAGCGTGAATACCAGCATATCGTCGCCCTCTTCGCCTTTCAAAGCACGCGCCAAATGGCTTGCGAAGCACTGGCGGATTTCCAAAAGGAATTCGGCGATTATGACCCGCAAGGCTTGCGCCGCCTCTGCCAGGCCGATGATGCCGCCCGCGATTCAGCCGCGCGCAAGCCCGACGATGCCACCAGCCCCCAGCGCGCCAAAAGCCCGGCGGCAAGAAATGAAAGCGCGCTTACACCGGCTGCGCCCAGCCCCAAAGCCATTCAAGCTAGCAGCCAAGCGCTGGCGCCGTCGCGCCATCAGCAAGGGCGGGCAGGCGCCGCCGCCCTTCAAGCCATAACTGTAAAGACGCCGGTGAGCCCTGAATTGCTGGCTCGCGCCGAGGGCTCGCTCAGCGTCAAAGACGTGCTGCCCATGCTGCAATGGTGCGATGTTCCCCATGGCGCGGTCACAATTTCGAGCATCGTGGGCGCCGATGAAGACTTCGGCGAGCTTACCGAGCAGGTAGACAATTTCGTAATCAGCAAGTTCCCGGTGACCAATGCTCAGTTCGCCATCTTCACCGAGGCTGAGGATGGCTACCGCAACCCGCGCTGGTGGGATTTCTCGGAACATGCGCGGCGCTGGTTCAACTTGAAGAAAGGCGCGGCAACATCACGATTTAGCGGCGACGAGCGCCCGCGGGAAAACGTCAACTGGTATGAAGCGATGGCTCTCGCCAATTGGCTGGGCAATCTGCTTGGGATGAAGGTCGCGCTGCCGACCATCGCCCAGTGGCAGCGCGCCGCCAAGGGCGACGATGACCGCTATTTCCCCTGGGGCGATGAATACAATGAGGAACATTGCAATACACTTGAGACTGGCTTAAAGACGACCAGCGCGGTGGATCGTTACCAAAAGGGCACCAGCCCTTATGGCGCCTATGATATGGCGGGCAATGTCTGGGAGTGGACTTTGAACACCGCCGCCGCCGCCGAAGCCGGGCGAGATTTCCGCCGCGCCGTCGCGGGGGGCAGCTTCGTCAGCCCATGTGACCGCGCGCATACCTCGTTTCGCTATTATCTTGACCCGCGCGTGCGTTATTCGTCGATCGGTATCCGCCTGGTCGGCTTGACATAATTTGAGCCTTATTCATAGCGGTACCTAATGGCAATGGTGATGAAGGGATTGAAACGATGAGTTCCAGCGCAAGCAATCGGCCTGATGCGCTACCGCAGCGGCCCGATATCAACATCGAGATTGATCACCTATCGGTGACTGGGCATGTGGTTTTCGCAGGACGGGATGGCCAGGTGAAGGTCCAGACTGGTGGCGATGTGGCGCAGCATACCAACCAAACCGTGACCGTCGGCGGTGTTGAAACGACGCCGCAAGAATTCGACATGATGCTGCAGTGCATTCGCAATGTGGAAGACACCATCCAAAAGGACAATCTGGCGAGCGAAAACCGTGAAGCCGCCATGCACGACCTGAACACCGTCGAGGCGCAGCTCACCGCCAGCGCCAAGCCCAACCCGCGGATTCTGATGCGCGCGGCAAAATCGCTCTTGCGCTTTTCGCCCGCCTTGACCGCCGCCGCTTTAACGCTGTTTGACCAGCCGCTGGTGGGCGCCATTCTCGCCAGCGTTGGGGAAGTCGCCATCAATTTCCAAGAAGCGATTTCCGGGCAGCGAGCCACCAAGAAAATCTGACGATGATGATGCCGCTTCTATCGTCTCTTGGGGCGCTTTGCTTCGCCCATCGCATCGGCCGCTTTGCCTTCCGATACGCGCCAGGGCGACAGATTCAGCCAGTGCCGCTTCGGCGTCGAGCCTAGCCCATGAATCGCCCCCGTCGACAATACCCAGAAAAAGCGATCAGCGCGCCAAATCGGACCGCAGCCAGCCAAATGATGATCACATCGCCGGCCGCCTGGCGCAGTTTTGTGCAGGCGAATTGGGCAAACTTGAAACAGCAGGCGGATAAGGCCGCGCTTGAATCGCCCTATCAGAAGTTGGTCATGATGGTTTTTGCGCCGGTCATGCCCCAGCCAAACACCAAGCTGACCCTGCTGCGGCGTCTGCTGAAAAAGTTCCGCTATTGTGACTCCCTCAACAAACGCTTGACCGAAATCTACCGTGATCGCAATTTCACGCGCACCGCCGAAGACCTGGCTAGAAACGAGCTCGTACCCGATAAATTGAACAGCGACGAGTTGATTGGCTTGGACTGGCTGATAGTCGCCACTGGCGGGCTGGATGGCTCTGCCAATCAAGGAGCGCAGGCGATCCAATTCGCGCGCAACCTGCTGGAAGCGATGCGCGAACACCGCGACTATCCCTCGGCTGTGCGCGTCCAAGCCGGCAGCATATCGGCGGGGGGGCATGTCATCTTCGCGGGCCAAGATGTCAACATCGTTGCCGAGCATTATCAGGGCAACAAATCGGCGCTGAAGAGCTACCTGGCCGCGGTCCGCTCCGAGTGGAATATCCCAACCACGACCATCCACCCCGCCTCCCAACATCATACACCCGCCCTGCTCCACCAGCTCTATACGCCAGTCGATATCTGGACCGACCAGCGACAATTCCACAATGTCAGCGTCGAAGAGCTGAATGCGCGTCGATTCCAAGCCATCGAACGGGACATGGGCTATGTCCGCGAGTCCGTCTTTGAAGTCATCTCAGCTCACCGCTTGGTGGTCATCACAGGCGCCGCCGGCACTGGCAAGAGTTCGCTCAGCCGCTTCATCGTCACCGCCCTCGCCTACGCCTGTGACCCGCGCGCCGAACGGCAGGACAAGGTCAAAGGGCTGGAGATGCTTGGTCCATCCTGGATACATGGTCCTATCCTGCCTATCTACGTCAGCCTGCGCGATTTCGCCAGCGCCGCCGAGTTGTTTCCGCAGTCCCTGCGGGGGGCTTCGTCCGAGCAACTCTTGAATTATGTGAAGACGGCGACCGGCAACCTGGCGCCGCACCTGGAAGCCTACCTGACGCAGACCGATGCGCCGACGCACGGCAGCCTGCTCGTGCTCGATGGTCTCGACGAAGTCTACGACGAGAAGGATCGAATCATCCTGCAGCGCATCATCGAAAATTGGGCGGACCGTTTTCCCAGTTGCCGCATCATCGTCACCAGCCGCACTTACGCGTACCGCCACGATTCGCGCTGGCGTCTATCCGAGCGCTTCGCCTCGGCCGAATTGGCGCCCTTTACCTGGCAGCAAGTCAAAGCCTATATCGAGCGCTGGTATGCCAACGTCGCCGAGAGCCGCCCCAGCGTTCTAGGGGGGCGCGCCGTCGCCGCCAAGCAGGGCGCGCTGATGGCAGCCGACCTCAACCAAGCGATTCGCGAGAATCGGGCGCTGTGGCCCCTTGCCCGCCAACCGCTGATGCTGGCGCTGCTAACCTTGATTCACGAAGATTACAAACAGCTGCCAGACAAACGCGCCGAACTCTATGAACATACGGTGGAGCTGCTCGATCGCTGGAATATACCATCGCCAGCCGACAAACTGCACGAAAAACTCGGCAACATCAACCTCGACCGGATGCGGGCAGCGCTTAAGTTGATCGCCTTCGAATTGCATTCCGAACAGCAAAGCTATCAGCGCTACCCAACGATCATTAAGCGGGCGCGCCTGCTCGATAAGCTGATTGAGCAGCAATCGCTCGGCGGGGGCTTAGGCGCCGGGATTGAAGATGTCTTGGAATACCTGGCGACGCGCAACGGCATCCTGGTATCGGATGCGCCAAACCTCTACCGCTTCCCCCATTTGACCATCCAGGAGTACCTGGCTGCCAGCGCGCTTATCGAATTCTATGATGAGTGCCGAATGCCGCCAGAGTTGCGACCCGCAAGCGCCGAGGGTTGGACTTTCCCCGAGAATATCGTCGCCCTGCTCTGCCACGATTATGCGCGCTGGCGCAATGTTGTGCTGTTCGCCGGCGCCATCATCGCGGCTGGCAAATGGCAAGATATGCGCTGGCAGCTGATCGACGAACTGCTGCCGACGCGGCTCGATGGCTCGCTATCCGAACAGGAACTGCATTGCATCAGCGTGAGCGCCGAGATCTGGGGCGAGAGCTGGCTGAAATCACGGACGGGCAGCCAACTCAGCATTGAAGCTCACTTGGTCCGCTGCCTGCGCCACATCCACGGCGATGAGCGCATCGACGCGCCAGAGCGCGCCAATAACTATTCGGTCTTAGCGCAACTTGTACGCGCCCAACGCGCCAGCCACCCAAGGAGATAAAATGAAGAATTATATGCCAAGCATACGATGGGTCGCCTTTTTCTTGCTGCTGCTCACGCTCCGCAGCGTCAGCGGGCAAGAATCCGATGGGAACCATAGCGATTCCAGTGACGGCGCTCCATTGGCCGCAAGCATCCAGCTGAGGCAAATCGCGACCGGCTTCCATCGTCCCTTGTACGCGACCCACGCCGGCGATGGCTCTGGCCGGCTCTTCATTGTGGAGCAGGTTGGCAAAATATGGATTCTGCAAAACGGTATGCTTCAGGCGCAGCCATTCTTGAACATCGAAGATTTGATTTCGTCGGGGGCGCTTAGGCAATCGTTTTCGGAGCAGGGTCTGCTAGGCTTGGCCTTCCACCCAGACTACCAAGAAAATGGCGCTTTCTTCGTCAACTATACGGATAAAGAGGGCAGCACGGTTGTCGCGCGCTATCAGGTTAATTTGGGCGACGCAAATGTCGCGGACCCTGCCAGCGGGCAAATCATATTCCAACTGCCGCAGCCCTATGCCAACCACAATGGCGGGCATATCGAATTCGGACCCAATGGCTATCTGTACATCGCGCTGGGTGATGGCGGCGCGGCAAACGATCCCCTGGGCGCGGGGCAGAATCGGCAGCTGCTTTTGGGTTCAATTTTGCGCATCGATGTCGATAGCGCCAAGCCTTACGCCATACCGCCGGATAACCCCTACATCGACAATGAAGCGGGTCGCGATGAGATTTGGTCCTATGGCTGGCGCAACCCCTGGCGTTTCAGCTTCGATCGCGAAACCGGTGATATGTATATTGCCGATGTCGGGCAAAATGCTTGGGAAGAAATCAATATGGAACCCGCGGGCAGCATGGGCGGTAAGAATTATGGCTGGAACGTATTGGAGGGCAACCATATCTTCGCCGGCGGCGACGCGCTAAACTCCGTCCCGCCCATTTTTGAATACAGCCATTCATTCGGCTGTTCGGTCACTGGCGGGGTCATCTACCGAGGCGCCGCCATCCCCGATTTGCAGGCGGTCTATTTGTTTGGCGATTGGTGCAGCGGCCGCATTTGGGGGGCATGGCGCGATGGCGATTTAAACTGGCAGACCGCTGAGTTTATGAACACGCAGTTTCCAGTCAGCAGCTTCGGCGAGGATGAGGCTGGCGAAGTTTATGTCATCGATTATGAAGGCACGGTGTATCGGTTTGACCCAGCCAGCGGCTGAGCGAGGCTCGGCGATTCATTGATATTGGCAATGCCCGCGCGCGTCCGCTTATATTGGGCGATCAAAGTCTTGATTTGCAACTCTATCGGATGATAGCGCTTCATTACCTGCTTGCCTTCGGTCTGCAATTGCAGCATGCGTGTTTCAGTCTGGCGCAGCTTCGATTCCAACTTGTAGTCGAGGTTTTTCCAATCAATATAAGCCAAGGGCAGCAGCAGGATGCAGAAGGCGCCAATGCCATACAGGACTGAGGCGTAATCACTTTCACCGGTATAGTCAAAGTAGAAGCCAACAGCGCCGCTGGCTAAGACCAGCATAAGGTGCAGCAGCATGCGCCGGCCAAAGGCGCCCCGCTTTTGACGCCTTTCCAGCTTGCTCTGCAATTTGTCGCGCTGCTGGCGCAGGCTTTCCAGCTCGCCGCGAATAGTCTCAACCCGCTCTCGCAAGGGCTGCCCCTCTTCAATGAAGCTATCCAGCCGATTCTTGACTCGCCGCGCCGCCTCCCAGTCGTCCATCATCCGATTGTAGTGAACTTCCAGCGCCTTGATCTGCAGTTCAAGCGGCTGATAGCTCTGACGATATTGCGCCCCTTCCTGCTTCAGCTGCCTGATCTGCTCTTCGAGTTTTCGCTGTTTGCGCGCGGAGCGGGTTCGCGGGTCCTTCCAATTGGCGATGACGATGGGGATCAGCACAGCGCAAATCGCGGTCAAGCCAAGGGCGATGAGGCTGAAGTCCCGCTGGCTGTTCCAATAATAAAAGCCCACTGTGCCGCTCGCGCCGATTAGAATCACCAGCATCCCGATTCGGCGCAGGACAAATATGCGCTTCTGGCGCGCGTCAATTTTGGATTGCCCTATTTCCTGCTTCGCCGCGAGCGCTTCCAACTCGCTGCGCAGGCTTATCAATTGCTCACGCGCTGGCTGCCCCTTCAGCCGCAGGGCATCAAGCCGCTGCTTAAACTGCTGAATGCGCAGCCAATCGTCATACTGCGCTTGGCTGCCCACAAACCATTCGCCCGTCTCACTGTCGCCGAAGATGAATCGCCCGAATTCAAAACTGTAAGGCAGCGGCTTGCCCGTGCTGAGGCTCCGCTCGAGATCGGCAACCGCTTCCAGCAACTGTTCATGCAAAAGCAGCAGCAGGTTCAAAGGCGCGCCACGGCGTTTCATCTCATCCGCGTTTAAGCCGGCTTCTCTTTCGCTCAAGGTATCCCGCTGCAGGGTCAGCTCGGTGCGCATCTGGCCAAGCTCTTGGCGGGCTCGGCGGATGCCGGCTGCTCGGTCGCGGGTGGTGAGATGGGGCTGAAACAGGCGCGTCACGCCAATCGCATGCAAATCGTCGAGGTAGTCTTGTGGTCTTGGCTGTTCAATCATCGGGAAGTCTCGTTGCCGCCAGCCAGCGGCAAAGGCAAAACGCGCCTTCCGTCTATCGGTGGCGAATTGTGGTCATTATAGCATAAGCAGGCAACGGCATATAATAATCAGAGGACATCACAGTGCTAGGCAAGCTCATCAGAGGAGGGGAAACTTGACAAGACGCGCGCTTTACCCATTCAAATTAAGCCCCGCTTTACATGTCAAAGTTTGGGGCGGCCGCCGGCTGGCTGATGTGATGAATAAATCGCTGCCGACAGACGAGCCCTATGGCGAAGCCTGGGAATTGCACGACACTGCAATCGTCAACAACGGACCGCTGCGGGGAACAAGCCTGGGCGATCTGGCGCGTGACTATGGCGCCGACCTGCTGGGCGCGGGCATGGGCGGGACCGCGGGCTTGCCATTGCTCGTCAAATTCATCGATGCGGCCGATTGGCTATCGATTCAGGTGCATCCAAATGATGAACAAGCGCGGGCGCTGGAGAGCGAGCCGCGTGGGAAAACCGAAGCCTGGCTTATCCTCCATGCGGAGGCGGGCGCGCAGTTGGTTATCGGACCGCGCCCCGGTACCTCGCGCGAAGAGATGGTGGAGGCGATCCAGCGCAATCAGCTAGAAGCGCTGCTGGTTTATGCCAAAGTCGAAACTGGCGATGTGCTCACGATTCCGGCGAATACCATTCATGCGCTGGGACCCGGCATCATGGTCTACGAGATACAGCAATCGAGCGATATCACCTACCGCCTTTACGATTGGGCTCGGCTGGGCTTGGATGGGCAGCCGCGCGAGCTGCATATCGACAAGGGCTTAAAGGTGGCTCGCTTCGATTCGCTCCCGCCGGTCAGGCAGCCGAAGGACGAGTTGCTCGTCGATGGCGAGTATTTCAATCTCTGGCGTCATAAGCTCGCAGGCGACCCGCTCAGAATCGAAACGGGGGGGCGCTTTCAATCGCTGACTTGTATTGCCGGCAGCTTGCAGGTACGGGCAGCCGGGCAGGAAACGATCAGCCTCCACCAAGGCGAAAGCGGCTTGATTCCGGCGAGTATCCCGGCATTTGCGCTGCGGGGCGCGGGAACCATTCTGCGCGCCTGCCAAAGCTGAGCCCGCCAACGGTCAATTACAGAAATTTTACCGTCTGCTTACACGCTTCTGATATCGCTGGCGGACAATGGGGCTGTATCGACCGCGTTTAAGGAGGGCATATGGATTTCAGCCGTTATACGAACCGAGCGCAGAACGCAGTTCTCAAGGCGCAGAGCATCGCCGGCGAGCAGCGCCACAGCGCGATTGAGCCAGTGCACATCTTTCTTGGGCTGCTCGAGCAAGATGAGGGCTTGGTCCCGCGCATCATCCAAAAGATTGGCGCCCAGCCCGTCTCAATTCATGCTGAGCTAAAAGCCATGCTGGGCAATCTGCCGCGAAGCAGCCAAGCGGCCTCCGGCATTGGCATTGGGCGGCCCGCGGTTCAGGTCTTTAGCCAGGCGGAAAAAGAAGCGAAGCAGATGCGCGATGAGTACACCAGCACCGAGCATCTGCTGCTGGCACTCGCCAAAGACGCGGGCATGAGCGCTGTTTTGCAGCGAAGCGGCATCAGCTTCGACGACATTCTGACGGCGCTGCAATCGATTCGGGGCCGCCAGCGCATTACCAGCCAGGACCCGGAATCAACCTATGAGAGCCTGGCTAAATTCGGCCGAGACCTGACCGCTGACGCGCGCCGGGGCCGGCTTGACCCCGTCATTGGCCGCGATGAAGAAATCCGGCGCGTGATTCACGTCATCAGCCGCCGCAGCAAGAACAACCCGGTCCTCATCGGCGAAGCGGGCGTGGGCAAAACGGCGATCGCGGAAGGGCTGGCGCAGCGTCTCGTCAACGGCGATGTGCCCGACGGCTTGAAAGACAAAGCGATAATCGCGCTGGATATGGCGGCGCTGGTCGCTGGCAGCAAGTTCCGCGGCGAATTCGAAGAACGCCTGCAGGCTGTCTTGAAGGAAATCGCGGACAGCGACGGCGAGATCATCCTCTTCATCGACGAGCTGCACAACATCGTCGGCGCCGGGCGCGCGGAAGGCTCGATGGATGCTAGCAATATGTTAAAGCCGATGCTGGCACGCGGCGAGCTGCGCATGATTGGCGCGACGACACTCGATGAGTACCGCCAGCACATTGAAAAAGACGCCGCCCTAGAGCGCCGTTTCCAGCCCATCTATGTCGATGAGCCAAGTGTTGAAGATACGATCAGCATCCTGCGCGGGTTAAAAGAGCGCTATGAGCTGCATCACGGCGTGCGCATCCAGGATGGTGCCGTCATAGCAGCCGCCACGCTCAGCCATCGCTACCTGCCCGAGCGTCAGCTGCCCGACAAAGCCATCGACCTGATCGACGAAGCGGCCGCCCATCTCAAAATGGAAATCGACAGCAAACCAGCCGAGCTGGATAAACGTGAGCGCCAGATTATGCAGCTGGAAATCGAACGAGCCGCGCTCCACAAGGAAAAAGACGACGCCTCTAAAGCCCGCCTGCATGATCTCGATGCCGAGCTGGCAAATGCCCAAGAAGAGCTCAATGGTCTGCTCGCCTTGTGGCAGCATGAAAAGGATGCGATACAAGCGCTTACGAGCATCAAAGCCGAGCTGGACGACGCGCGCAGCCAGTTGGAACGTGCCGAGCGCCAAGGCAACCTGGAAGAGGCGGCGCGCCTCCGCTATGGCAGGCTGCCAGGCTTGCAGGCATCGCTTCGCGAGCGTGAAGCGACCATCGACGACATGCGCCAACGCGGCGCGCTGATGCTAAAAGAAGAGGTAGACGCGGACGAGGTCGCCGCCATCGTAAGCCGCTGGACCGGTATACCGGTTGCGCGGATGCTCGAAGGCGAAATCGAAAAACTGCTGCAGATGGAGGCTCGCTTGCATGAGCGTGTTGTCGGGCAGGATGAAGCGGTCCGAGCGGTATCCGCCGCTGTCAGACGGGGACGAGCGGGCTTGCAGGACCCGAACCGACCGGTGGGCACTTTCCTATTCCTGGGTCCAACTGGTGTGGGAAAGACCGAAATGGCGCGTTCACTGGCGCAATTCCTCTTCGATGACGACGCAGCGATGGCGCGCATTGATATGAGCGAATACGGCGAGAAACACAATATCGCCCGTCTCATTGGCGCGCCGCCAGGTTACGTGGGCTATGAAGCAGGCGGGCAGCTGACCGAAACGCTGCGCCGCCGGCCCTACTGTGTCTTGCTCATCGATGAAATCGAAAAGGCGCATCCGGACGTCTTCAATATCTTTCTGCAAGTCTTTGACGAGGGACGTTTGACCGATGGGCAGGGGCGCAGGGTCAACTTCAGCAATAGCGTAATCATCTTGACAAGCAACATCGGCAGCGCGCTAATCAAACAGATGGGCGATACCAGCGGGCAAGAAGAGCAGCGCCAGGCGATCATGAATGAACTGGACAAGCATTTTCGCCCCGAGTTCCTCAACCGGCTGGATGACATCATCGTCTTCCACCGCCTCAGCCACGAGCATATCGTCAGCATCGTCGATCTTCAGCTCGAGCGGCTGGCACAGATCTTGGCTGAGAAGCGCATTAGGATTGAGTTGACCGATGGCGCGAAAACGCTGCTGGCGGATGCCGGTTGGGATCCTATCTTCGGCGCCCGCCCCCTAAAGCGCGCGATACAGCGGGAATTGCAGGATCCGCTGGCGATGGCAATCTTGGAGGGAAAGATTCGTGAGGATGATCATGTTTTGATTGCGGCAGCTGGCGCCGGGCTGAGCTTTCAAACAGCAGAATTAGCAGCGGCCCGCGCTTAACAGGAAAGCAGCGCCACGCAGACGGGGCGGCGCCTCGCCCCTTTTCTCACGCTTCGGGCGAGGGCACGGGCAAGTCTGCTTCGGCGGTGCCCCGCCATTTCTCGCCTTCATCGACCAGCATCACCGGTATGCCTTCGCGGATTGGATACTTGTAGCCGCTGTCATCACAGACGAGCCAGCAGCCCCGCACCAGCCGCAGGCGGCCGGGGTCATCGCCTTTGTCCTTGTAATGCACCGCAACCGGGCAGCGGAGGATTTCCATCAATTCGTCGGATACGGCTGCCATTTCAAAAACCTTCCGCTTGCTGTGCATTTATGTGATTCAGTATAGCTTTGCAATCGGGGCACGTCAATTGGAGCGCAATCTGGGGGAGTGGTGATTTTGGTGGACATAGGAGTTTGTAAAAGCTCCGACTCTGGATTTGCTAGCAATGCACCCCTCCCTGATTCATCGGGGAGGGGTGCGCCGCGTAGACACAGGCGGTCGGGATGGGGTTTGAAATGGGCCCATTTCACCACCGAAACGAATACACTACCCACTGGCGGCACTAGCGCCAAACCCCAGCATGAACTAATCTGATGGATGTGAATTGCCATCGCTTGCAGCACCCATTTGAAAGTCCCGCTAAGAGGGCAAAAGGCGCGCCTGTAGCAATTCAGCCTGAGAGCCGGCGCGCTTCTATGCCTTGGCGGGCAATCTGTATCGTCGTCATCATACTCGCCTGCAATCTAGCCAGCGCCCAAGTGCCACCGGCGCCCACGACAGCGCCGGGCGGGCTCCTCGACGCCGACGACTACATTCGCGCTGATCGGCTTGGCATCACCTTTGTCGGATTCATCGACAAGAATATGGGGGCGGAACGCTACCGCAATGCCCTGATTCTCGGCGCGGGCTGGAATCGCTGGCCCCTGTATTGGGATCGGGTTGAAGTGGAACCGAATCAATTTGAGTGGGCGGCTTATGACGCCCTGGTCGCCAGCGATATTCAGTATCGCCTGCGCACCAACGCTATCCTGCTTGGGCGCCCGGCATTTCGGCAAGACGGCGGCAGCATCGCCAATCTTTACCAGCCGGTCTTCGCCGACGGCAGCGACGACAGCGGCGCAGCGGATTCGATTCATCCCGATAATCATTGGGCGCAATTCGTCCACCACGCGGTCTTGCGCTACAAGCCGGGCGGCGTTCTATCACAGCTTCGCGGATTTGACGCGAATCAGGGAATCCGCGCTTGGGAAGTTTGGAATGAGCCTGATGTGCCACAGTTCTGGAGCGCGAGCAGCGACGCCTATGCCCGCCTGCTCAAGGTCGCCGCTATCGTCATCAAAACAGTCGACCCGGACGCGAAGGTCTTGTTTGGGGCTTTGCTCTACGCCAATGACCAGGGCTTCTTAACGCGGGTGCTGCGTCAATTTCGAAATGACCCCCTGCGCGACCGCTTTGACTGGTTCTTTGATGTGATAGCGCTGCATAGTTATGATGACCCCTGGCGCAGCGGCTGGTTGACAAAAGTAGCCGAAGACACGCTAAAGCTGTTTGGCATAAGGCGTCCCGTTTGGCTGAATGAAACGGGCGTGTCCGTCTGGGACGATTATCCTGGTCCTGTCTGGGCATACCGCCCCGAGCAGCGCCAGCGCTTAGCGACCGTGCAGCAGCAAGCCTACTTTCTGGTGATGAGCGCCGCCTTCGCCTGGTCCAAAGGGGTGGAAGTGGTCTTTTATCATCAACTCTACGATGATTGCGGCAACTACCCCGCCGGCACCGATTTCCCGCCCCATGGCGGCGAACTCTGCGCGAATGGCGCTTGCTTTGGCGACGCCTTCGGCATCTATCGAAATAGACGCGGCTCGCACTGCTTCAGCCACCATCCCCACGCCAACACGCCACGTCCCGTTGCCCGGGCTTTTCTTGTCCTGGCGCAGGTATTTGGCAGCCAGCCATTCAGTCCCGTCAGCCTGACCGGACTAGACGACGCGGTGACCAGGATCGTCTTCCAGCGCTTGAGCGGAGAGCGCATCGTCGTGCTCTGGAATAACACAAGCGAAGCGCTGACGGTTAGGCTCAAGGCGAGCGGAGCCAGCGCGAATCTGCGCTTCATCAACGGCGAAACGGCAGCGCTTTCCGCCATTAATGGCAGCTATTCCCTTGAGCTCAAGCCGGCGACCGATTACAACTTCCCCGATCTTGAGAACAATCGGCGCAGCGCAATCGGTGGCGAGCCGCTCATTCTGGTGGAATCACTCAGCTGATGACAGACTCAAGTCGCTTGGCCGGGTCCGCGCCCCACTGCCCCGGCGCTTCGAAATGCTGCTGGGCGGCGAGCCAATGAGCGCCAGACGACTCTTCTTAATCGCCGCGAGCATTGCCGTCAGCGTGGTCTCGCTTGGCTTGATCATGAATTCGGTGCCGATCAACGAAGTGATTGACAGCATGCGCAGCGCCGACCCCTTTTATCTGCTGCTTTCCCTGCTGGCTGTTACCTCATCGCTGCTGACGCGCGGCGTCCGCTGGTGGATACTGCTGAATCGCCGCATCTCGGTTGTGGAATCCTTCCATATGATCAACGTCATGTTCCTTGGCAATCAACTGCCCTTTCGGCTTGGCGAAGTCGCTCGCGGCGTCCTAGCCACCAGACGAGGCGTGCCGCTGGTGATATCAGGCACCAGCATCGTCGTGGAACGCCTGATTGATGTGCTGATGCTTGTCTTGCTGATCGCCGCCACGGTGAGCCTAATGCCAGAGGTCCCAGCCGAACTCACTGACCGGGCATTGCTGCTGGGGGTTCTGGCGCTTTTTGGATTTCTGACCCTGCTCATCTTCGCCCACGCGCCCGCGCCGGCACATCGTCTGCTAGACAAACTGCTGCGGGCGATTCCGCCTTTGCGGCGCATTCCGCTGCGGCGCATATTAAGCCATCTGCTTGATGGCTTGCAGCCACTTACAGACCGGCGCACGCTGCTTTGGACGGCGCTGTGGACGCTACTCGCCTGGGCATCGGCCCTCGCCGCGATGTATGTTGTGCAGCTGGCGCTGGGCATCGAAGTCAACTATGTCATCAGCGTGCCACTAGGGATTTCTCTGACGGCCATCAGCATCGCCATGCCGGTCAGCATCGCCGCGCTTGGTCCCTTTGAAGTGGCTATTTTGCTAACGGGGCAACTTGTCGGCATGAGTGATCTTGAAGCGATTGCTTTGGGCTTTCTGCTGCATGGCATTAACGTGTTCTGTTACGCCATTTGGGGCGCCATCGGGTTATTGGCTTTAGGCGCTTCGCCGACAATGGCTTTTGAGAGCCAAGACAGCACCTAGCGCGGGCTAAGGGCGCGTTAGAAACTCATGCACCAGCGATTGAAAGTGGTGGACGCCGTTTTCCCGCAGCACAGAAAAACGACCACGATCATAAGCTTTCGAGCCTAAGCCGCGCTGGACCCATTCGCATAATTCGATATCTTCTTGCTGGATTTCGTCGCTGAAGGCGATGATCTGCTGCATGCTCTCCCAGCCTTCGCCTGTGCCGGGCGCTTCAAAGTACCATTCGAAGCGGGTCAAGGTCTTGTCCTGCCCGACCGGGATGATGATGTTGATGGATGTATTATCGAGATAGACATTCAGCATTACATTGGGGAAGACCCAATAATAGAGCGCGTCTTCTTCTGCTTGGCCGCTGCGCACATAACGTCGGTCGCGAAGATCGCCGGGCTCCACTTGGCGTATCGGCGCATGCTGCTTCGAATGATAGCGATGCGTTTCCACGCGATATTGATCGTAATCTACTTCGCGAAACAAGCCGGGGTGGGCGATCGGCAAGTGATAGCCTTCCAGATAATTATCCACATAGACTTTCCAATTGCAGTCGATCAGATAATCGCGGCGCTCGACCAAGCGCATCTTTTCCAGCTTAAAGCCGGCTGACTCGATCTCCCGCTCTATCGCGCCATAAGTCGCTGACATGGGCGCCGCGCAGTCATCGAGATTGACAAATACCCATGGTCCCCAGCTTTCGACGCGGACGGAGCGCAAGCAAACGGCGTCGGCGTCCCACTCTTCGACGCCTTCGAATTCCGGCGCGCGCAGCAGCTTCCCGTCCAGGTCATAGGTCCAGCCGTGATACCGGCACTGCAAGCTCTTGCGGTTGCCTCGTCCATGCGCCAGGACCGCCGCTCGATGCGGGCAAACATTGTAGAAAGCGCGCAATTCGCCCGCGCGATTGCGCACGATGACCAGCGGCTGATCCAGGACTTCGCAGCTGAAAAAGTCGCCAATCCGCGCCACGTCTTCCAGCCGCCCGACCGGCTGCCAAGTCTTGTAGAATATCTTCTCCGCCTCCAAACTCAGGAATTCGGGCTCGATATACCAGCGCGCCGGCATCGTCGCCGCCGTCGCCAGGTTATCAGACGGGTTGTAATCACTTAGATCGGGCGCAAAGCGCATAGGCTCTCCTCTGCTGGCAGGGCATTTTCCGCCAAGGACGACATTCCCCCCCACATGGTAGAATCAGGATGCCGCCAGCGCAAGCGGAGACCATCAGACATCGCTAGGTCATAGGCCGCCCCTCCTCAAATTACAAAGATTTTACGAATGTCAAACCGTTTAAATCCTGAAATACGTATAATTGAAAGAGAGGCAAAGTTGAGAATCGTAGGTTCTGATTGGCGCCGATGCGTTATAATCGAAATTCACAGACTTGAAAGTTCGAGGAATCGCTTGTGGATAGACGATCGCGCATAGTCTGGATTCTGCTGCTGCTGTTGAGCGTCGCTTGGGTTGGGCTGGGGAGCTTTCTCACCTCTGGTTACGTCGATAGCGGCAAGCTAGGGAACGAGCTATCAGGCAAAATTCAAACGCTTGGCAGCGACATGCAAGTCGATGCTTTGAGCAACCTGCCGCTTCCGATATTCTTTCTCTTGACTGGGCTGCCCGTTGCGCTAATCGCAATCTTCTTCCTTTGGCGCAACAAGAAACGAAAGGCCGATGCCAGCTCGGCCGACCCCGATGCCAGCATTCGGCGGCAGGGGCTAGCGGTGTCGCTGCTGGCGCTTATCTTCGCCCTGTTCCTCTGGAATATCGGCGGGGCACCCGCGCCAGCAAATTCAGCCGCCGGCACCGATTTCATGACCGCTGCGCTGACCCCCTTGCTATGGCCCCTTAACCTCTTTGTTACTTTCGTGCATGAAGCTGGGCATTCGCTGGCGGCGCTGATTACTGGCGGCGAGGTGATTCACTTTGAGGTGTCGCCAAACGGTTCGGGGCTCGCGCGGACGGCCGGCGGTTACCGGGCGTTGATACTGCCGGCCGGTTATCTCGGCGCCGCGTTATTTGGCTCCGCCCTGTTTTTCCTGACCAGCCGCAACCCCAAATGGACGCGCGGCTTATCCGTCTTTCTGGGCTTGTCAATCATCATCTTGACCGTGCTCTACGCCGCGCCGGACCAAGCCGGCAACTTGACTGCGAATGTGATTGGCATTGGCTTCGGCATTGCTATGGTCGCGCTGGGCTGGCTTGCGCCCCGCATCGTCAATGTTTTCCTCCTCAATACGCTGGCAATACTGACGGGCTTGCACGCGGTCATGGATTTATCGATTCTCGTCCGATATCCCGATGCGGGGATTGGCGATCTCATGAACGACGCCGCCGCTTTTTCCGCCGAGTACACGCCGCTGCTGCCGGGCTCGGTGATCGCCTTTATCTGGGCGGCAATTGCGCTGCTCATGTTGGGCGCTTCCGTTTATTTTGGCTTGTTCAAGCCAGCCGGTGGCGAAATCAGCAATGCCGTCAAAGGCAAGAACTGATGGCGCTCGGCTAGGGCGCAATCGCTTACATTCGAAATCATGCCGGCAAGGAGAGAACGAAAGTCAGAGATCAAGGAGACGCAACATGCTTAGAGAATTCGTAGAGCGGAAGGTACGGCGAGAGATCGTGCGCAGGAACTTCATCATTTCTGCGGCGGCTTTCCTTGGCATTTTGGCGCTGTGGTACATTGAGGCGCTTTCTGGATTAGCTCACCCATTCCGTATGCTCGTCAACAATATTCATGGTGGGTTCACCGCCTTTGCCATGCAGATCACCGGTGGCACTGTTGAGAGCTTCACCTTGTCGCAAGTTGGTACTTACACGATTGAGTATAGCGGCGGCGCGGATGCCTTAACGATGTCGGCCGGTTACCTGGGCTCGGCCGCGCTCGGCGCTTTGATGTTCTTCCTGGTCAACCGCGCGCCACATCTGATTCGTCTGATTTCCATCGTTACCGGCGCGTTCACCATCGGTTTCTTGGCGCTCTTCATCCGCCCAGAGGCCGCGGGAGACTGGATCTCGATGATCATTTGCCTAGGCTTCGGGGCGCTGTTGATCGTATTGGGCTGGACCGGGCGCGGCGATATCAATAAATTGCGGTCGCGCAAATCCATCACCCAGATTGTGCTCACCGTCATTTCGCTCATGATCGGCTTGCATATCTTGCTGGACCTGCCCTTGCTGCTTTCGACACCAGCCTATACGGGCGATGTCATCACCAACCCAGTCGCCTATTATGCTGAGTTCGTCATGCCCGCGCTTTCGGTCCAAGTAATCGGAATTTTCTGGACCGCTATCGCCATCGGGCTGATGGGCATCGCTTTCCAGTTGGGCATCACCAAGCAATTGAAGCAGATCCCCAAGAACGACGACATCGTCTAAGCCGCCTAGCATTCGCTCACAATCAGCCACACACTAGAGGACGCGCCCAAAAGACGCGTCCTTTTCTTTCTCTATTTTCTTTCTCCCTTTTCTTTCTCCCCCAATTTATTTCCCAGCCACATTCCTGCGCCAGTTCTCTGGTTCCCCGCCGCAGGATTAAAGGCGAAGAAATTCGATTATGCCATTCGGTTGACAAATAAATTAACCGCTGTTAAATTTACTGTCATGCTATCGTGTTTTCTAAACTTGCCAGGGGGAAAGTTTGACCGCGCGCAGTAGCCCATCAAAGAGCCAAACATTCGCTGCCGGCGCCCCTCCTATCCATTGGCGGAGCGAGACCTGGCTGGCGCCTCGGCTGGTGGCGCTTTCGCTGCTGGCGCTCCTCGGCTCCCTGCTCGCCGAGGGAATTGGGCTGCCCGCCGGGCTGGCGCTGTCCCTGAGCATCCTGGCTTATGTCGCGGGTGGTTTCTACGGCACGAAGGCGGCGCTTGAGAGTCTGCTTGAAGGCAAGATAGATGTCGATTTGCTTATGGTATTGGCGGCGCTAGGCGCTGCCATCATCGGCCAATGGCATGAGGGCGCGATTCTGCTTTTTCTGTTCTCGCTGAGCAACGTGCTGCAGCGATACGCCATCGGCCGCAGCCGGCGCGCCATCCGCAGCTTATTCGCGCATTATCCCAAATACGCCAAGGTCAAACGCGGCGGTCATATCTTGCGCCTGAATATCAATGCGATCCAACTCGGCGACATTGTTCTCATCGAGCCGGGCGAGCGCATTCCAGTTGATGGCGAGGTGCTGGCTGGTTATTCGGCTGTCGATCAAAGTCCGATTACCGGCGAATCGATGCCGATCGACAAGTCGGCTGGCGATACCGTCTTTGCCGGCAGCTTGAACAAGCAAGGCAGCCTCGACGTCCGCGCCATACGCTCAGCCGAAAACACGACCTTGGCGCGGGTCATCAAATTGGTCGAAGAAGCGCAAGAGAGCCAAGCACCCACGCAACGCTTCCTCGACCGCTTCGAGCAAACTTACGCCAAGCTCATCATTCTCGCGGTACTGCTTTTCATCTTTCTGCCGCCGGCGCTGGGCTGGAGCGACTTCCAGCCCAATTTCTATCGCGCGATGGTATTGATGACCGTCGCCTCTCCTTGCGCCCTGGTCATCAGTGTCCCTTCCGCTTTCATTTCTGCCATCGCCGCGGGGGCGCGTGGGGGCTTGTTGTTCAAGGGCGGTGCCGGGCTGGAGCAGCTCGCCGGCATCAAGGCGGTCGCCTTCGACAAGACCGGCACACTCACCCATGGCCAGCCGACAGTTACCGACTTGATACCAGCCGCGCCAATTACCCAAACGGAGCTGCTGATGGCGGCGGCGGCGGTGGAATCGCGTTCGGAGCACCCACTGGCAAAAGCGGTCCTGGCGCGCGCGCTGGCAGCATCGATCGACATTGAGCCGCCCGAAGACTTCGCGGCGATTCCCGGTCAAGGTGTCCGCGCCATGGTCGGCGGGCGTCTCGTTCGCGTCGGACGCGCGTCTGCCCCTCAGGTTCATGCCAGCATGCCCGCAAGCCTGAGGCGGAAGCAGGCAGCACTCGAAGCGGGTGGCAAGACGGTCGCGGCGGTACGGCGCGATGAGCAGTGGCTGGGTCTCATTGCCTTTGCCGATAAGAGCCGCGCCGAAGCAGCCGAGCTGGTGGCTCAACTCAAGCGCCGCGGTATCGCCGTCGCTATGCTAACTGGGGACAATAAGCGCGTCGCCCGCACCATCGCGGATCAAATTGGCATTCATCAAATATACGCCGAGCTCCTGCCAGACGAGAAAGCGGCAATCCTCGCCCAGCTGCGGCTTGAAAAGGGACCCGTCGCCATGGTCGGCGATGGCATCAACGACGCGCCGGCGCTGGCAGCCGCCGATATTGGCATCGCCATGGGCGGACTTGGCGTCGATGTCGCGCTGGAAACTGCGGATCTGGTGCTGATGGGGGACAAGCTGGAGCGCTTGAACGACGCCCTGCAACTCAGCCGGCGCGCGCGCCGCGTCGTCTGGGGGAATATCACTTTTTCACTGGCGGTGATCGCCCTGCTGATTGGCGGCGTGTTCCTGGTTGATTTGCCTTTGCCGGCCGGCGTTCTGGGGCATGAAGGCAGCACTGTAATCGTCGTGCTCAATGGGCTGATTAGCCTGCTGCTGCTGCCCGAGCTGCGCCGCGCGCACGCCAACAGGCAAAGCTAGGAGCGGAACTGCCTATGCTGCCACTGGGAAAAGAGCGCTTGCAGTTTAAGCCGTTGATACTTCCCGGTTGATGTTACCGGGATCTCCTCACCGTAGACAATCGCCTTGGGGGATTTTTCAAAGGGCATCGCTTCGCGGCAGCGCGACAGAATCATGTCTTTCTCGAGCCGGGCACCCTCTTCCAATACCACATAAGCGCCGACTTCTTCGCCGTAATAATCATTCAGGAAGCCAATCGCGAGGCCCACTTTCACCCCGTCGATGCCAAGCAGGACTTCCTCAATATCAAAGGGGCTGAACTTGACGCCGCCCCGATTGATCAATTCCTTGATGCGGCCCGTGATGAAGAAGAACTGCCTCCCCTGCTCATCGCGCTGGAAATAACCTTCATCGCCGCTGCGAAACCAGTGAAATTTGAAGGTCTCGGCATTGGCGTCGGGGCGCTTGAAATAACCCTGCATCACATTGTGCCCACGGATGCAGATTTCGCCCCGTTCGCCTTCAGGCAATTGCTGCCCGCTGCCATCGGCGGCGAAGATCGCCATCTCATTTGGTTCAATTGGGCAGCCAATGCTAGGATAACCGTGATCCAAAAGCCAGCTCTGGTTCGCCTCCCAGGACAGGCTGATAGGCAGGAAGCAGGAATAACAGGTTGATTCGCTCAAGCCGTAGCCATGCAGCAGCGTAAAGCCGAATAGCTCGCTGTACTCTTGCGCTAGCTTGACCGACAGCGTGCCAGCGCCGCAGATGAAATGGCGAAAATGCGTCAAATCGCGCCGGCTGATGGCGCCGCCGAATATGGTATTGCCAGCCGCGCGCTCAGCCAAGCCATATTCGATGAGAAATTGCAGCAGAGTCGGCACCACGCTAACGACGTTGACGCCCTCGCGCGCGATGCGTTCCCAAAAGTGCGACACGCTGAAACGGCGGTTCAGCACGGTCGAGCCACCCACGTAGAGCGGCGTCATGATCGTAACCACAATGCCATTGACATGATGAATCGGCAGAACGCACATCATACGCTGGTTGCCGGTGATCGCCTGCCACTGGCTGATGCCCAGCGCGTCTACCAGCAAATTGTATTGCGACAAGATAACGCCTTTGGGCGCGCCAGTCGTGCCGCTGGTATAAACCAGCAGCGCTTCGTCAGCGAGAGTCGCGGTCGCGGCAGTGCCATCGCCCAGCGGCACATCGGCTGATTTGGCGCCGGAGGCATCACCGAGGTAGGTGGTCGGGCGGTTCGCCAGCGCTTCGTGGAAGTTGAGGGCAGTACCGCCCGGCGCCCCGCCCACTTCCACGATTTTTTGTATGTTGGGCGCGCCTTCGTCGCCATCGATGCCGCTGATGATCGCTTCCGCCCGTTCACGATACTCAGCCCGCGCGAAGCAGACTTTCGCCTCGCAGTTGCGCAGGATGAAGGCGATGCGGCGATCGTCTTCCGAGACATTCTGCGGGGCGACCGACGCGCCAATCACCCAGCAGGCAAAATAAATCAAGACCGTGTCTATATGATTGTCTGCGATCGTGGCGACGCGGTCACCACGGCGGACGCCGAGGTCCTCGACCATGAAGTTGGCCGCCTGGTGCACACGGGCATTAAATTCACCGTAGCTGAGCGCCTGCCGCTCGTCATTGGCATCATAAAAGATCAAGAATGTTTTGCTGCCCGATGTCTTGCTATGCAGCGACAGCAAATCGCGGATGTTGCGAAAGGGGACTTTGCGCATCGTCTGCGCTGCGCCATCTTTGATATGCGCTTGATAGAGCTTGGCTTCGGTGAGAGAATCCATATTTTCTGTCATGACGCTTGCCTTCGCCATAATTCCAAAATCTGACAAGGAAGTATATCAGGGGCGAGCTGGTTTTGTAAAAGCAAATCGGCGCTTAGTTTTGAGCCGCCCGCCCGCATTCTGGTGTAGGATGTCAAAGGAATCATTGCTTGGCGCTCTGCTAGACTTATGGCGCGAGGATTCTACCCTACTCGCGTGTAGTAACTCGCGATGACTGTCGAGATAGCCCAGCGGAAGTGAGAACAATCTAACATGAGCGAACTCTGTGTCATAGGAAGCGGCTACGTGGGCTTGGTCACCGGCGCCTGCTTTGCCGATTTGGGCAATAACGTCACGCTGGTCGATATTGACGAGCGCAAAATTACGATGCTGCAGAATGGGCAAATGCCCATCTTTGAACCGGGCTTGGCGGAAATGGTACAGCGCAATACGGTCGCGGGCCGGATGCAATTCACCACCAGCTATGACGAGGGCCTCAAGGAGGCGGAGTTTGTCTTCGTTTGCGTCGGCACGCCCTCGGGCGTCGACGGCGAGGCGGATCTGCAATATGTGCGCAGCGCCGCGCGTACTATCGCGGAAACTATGGACCAGCCGCTGATTGTCATCAACAAGTCAACTGTGCCGGTCGGCACTGGTGATTGGACTAGGGAAATCATCGAGCGCAACCAGCCCCAGCCGATTGACTTTGCCGTTGTCTCTTGCCCAGAATTCTTGCGCGAAGGCTCCGCCCTAGCTGATTTCATGCAGCCCGATCGCACGGTCTTGGGCTCCAGCAATGCAGAAGCGGCCGAAACCGTCGCCGAGCTATACGCGCCGCTGGAGGCTCCGATCGTCATCACCGATATTCGCACAGCGGAGATGATCAAGTACGCCTCCAACGCCTTCTTGGCTACGCGCATCAGTTTCATCAACGAGATTAGCATCATCTGCGAGCGGCTGGGCGCCGATGTAGAAGAAGTCGCGCGCGGCATGGGCTTCGATAAACGGATCGGGCCGCATTTCTTGCAAGCGGGGCTGGGCTTCGGCGGTTCTTGCTTTCCCAAAGATGTCAAAGCGCTGGCTAATATGGCGCAGACACACGGGATGCACCCGCAGCTGCTCAACGCCGTTATGGAGATCAACGCTTTTCAGCGGCGGCAAATCACGCTGAAAGCCCGCGAAATGCTAGGCGGCAACCTGAATGGCAAGACCGTCGCGATTCTGGGCTTGGCATTTAAGCAGAACACCGACGACACCCGCGAATCGCCGGCGCTGGCGGTGGCGCGGTCGCTTTTGAATCAAGGAGCGGTTGTGAAAGCTTACGACCCCGTCGCCATGGAAAACGCCCGCGCAGAAGCACCCGATCTAATCCCCTGTGACAACGCTTACAGCACCGCCAAAGATGCCGAAGCCCTGCTTGTCTTAACACCGTGGAACGAGTTCAAACAACTCGATATGCGGCGGATAAGGGAAGCGATGAAACGCCCGATCTTGATCGATGGACGCAACATGTATAATCCGGCGGAGTTGCGTCAGATCGGTTTTGAGTATCGCGGCGTTGGGCGCGGCTACAACGGCGAAGGAATGCTTAGCGCCGACAATTAAGCGACTGCCTGAGCGCGAATACGGTTAACTGACTGCCGCGGGCGACAGCAGATTAAAGTCTGATTGATTAAAGTCTGATTGATGAGGCTGCCCCGCGACGCCACCCACGCCACCGGCGACGCCCCGCCCACATTCACAAGCGAGCGACAGGCAGCTCGCCAGCGGCAAAGCATTCAGCCAGCCAGCCAGGAAGCCGGCGTCAAAGCTGTCGCCGGCGCCTATCCCGTCGCCGCCTTGCTTGGCTTCAAAGACCGATTGCGCGAATTCCCGCTGCCCCTGCCAGGCGACGGCGCCAGCGATATCGCGTTTAACAACCAGCAAGGGCACCCATTTTCGTAACTCTGCGATCGCCTCGCCATAAGATGCTTTCCCGCTGAGGTACATCGCCTCCTGCTCATTGGGCAACAAGACGTCAATATAAGGATAGGCGCGCTTTAGATCATGATCCCAGCATTCAGCTGGATCCCAATTGGTATCCAGGGACACGGTCAAGCCGAGCTGCTTTGCCCGCGCCAGGATATCAACCCAATGAGGCAGCAGCCCAGTCTGCAAATAGAGGCTGCCGTAATGCAAATGCCGCGCCGAAGCCAAGATGTCGTCCTCAACATCGGCGAGCGTCAGCGCATTTAGCGAGCCCAGGTGGGTTAACATGGCGCGGTCGTCGCCTTGCACGAGATGCACCGTGACACCGGTCCGCAAAGCGCTGTCCACCTCGAGGTAGCGCGTATCAACCTGTGCCTGCGCGAGCGTGTCGATGATTAGCTTGCCAAAGTAATCGGCGCCGACGCGGCCCAGAATGGCAACACGCAAGCCGAGCTTTGCCGCCTGCGCCGCGAATATGCAGCAGGAGCCGCCCATCACCAAGTCATAACCGGCGACCGTTTTCTCAACTTGCCCGAACTGGGGGATAACATCGTCATCGCGCAAGATAAGATCGACGCAAGTATCGCCAAAGACGATGATGTCGTATGCTTTCCTTGAAGGACCCTTGCGCATTGTATCCGCCTTTTATCCGTCGGCTTAGCAATCGGCTCAGCAATCGGCTTACCAATAGAAGCGTTGGCTTTGGCGCCCTGCTTCGCGCTCAGCCACCAGCGTTTTTGTCTGTTCATCGTTGGTAACTTCGGCGCCGAAGACATCCCACCAGATGCCCGAGCGCGGCAAGCGGCTGTAGCGCTCAATCTGCGCCACGATCATGCAGGAGCGCTGTTCTTGGCGCGCCTCTTCAAGCGCGGCTTTGAGCTGCCCTTCATCAGCCGCATTCCAGGCGCGCAAGCCTAGGCTCTCCGCGTTCTTGGCATAATCAATCTCGATGAAATCACCATCATCCAGCTTGCCGCTGTCTTGATTTCGGATGCGGAATTCATTGCCCAGGCTGTGCCCAACCAGCGCCTTTTGGTGGCCGTGGATCGACTGGAAGCCGTCATTCTGCAGCAAGATGACAGTTAGCTTGATGCCCTCTTGCACCGCCGTCTTTAGCTCCAGCGGGTGCAGAAGATAATTGCCGTCGCCCAGGAAAACATAAACCTCGCCAGCGTCATTGGGGCGCGCCAGCCGAACGCCAATCGCGCCTGGGATGTCGTAGCCCATGCAGGAATTACCGAATTCGAGGTGCAATGTGCGGCCGGCAGTCGCTTCAAAGAGTTGATGCAAATCGCCCGGCGCGGTACCAGCCGCACAGACAAGCGTATCGCCGCTGTCCATAAAGTCGTTGAGGACGCCAATCACCTGCGCCTGGCTCATCCGCTCGTTCGGGTGCTGCACATAAACCGACTCCCGCTTTTGCTGCAGCCAGCCCTGGCGATCGACAGCGACCGACTCGACGTAGCCCGACTTGGCTTTGAGGCCCCCCCGCCGGCCAGCCGCCGTGAGCGCCCGCAAACTGTCTCGCGCATCGGCGACAATCGGCAAGGCGCCCAGCTTGTGCGCATGCGCGCCGCTGACATTGACGCTGACAAATTGGACCGTCGGGTGCTGCCAAGCGGAATAAGACCCAGTGGCAAAATCAGCCAGGCGCGTGCCGATGAGAAAGACCAGATCGGCTTCAGCGGCATATTTGCCCGAGAGCGGCGTACCGGTGTGCCCGCTGCCACCGATCAACAAGGGCGATTCTTCCTTGAGCGCCCCCCGCCCCGAATGCGTCTCGCCGACCGGGATGCCAAACTGATCGGAGAATTCTCGTAATTCCGCCCAAGCTTTTGAGTAATGTACGCCGCCGCCAGCCAATATATAGGGGCGCTCGGCCTCTTTCAGCAAGGCGATCGCTTCATCAATCCGCCGCGCGTCAGGCTGACGCCGCTCGATGCGCCAGACCTTCTTGCGGAAGAAATTAGTCGGGCAATCGAAGGCGACGCTCTGGATATCTTGCGGCAGGGCGATCGTCGCCGGTCCCGCATCGACGGGGTCTGTCATCACGCGCATCGCTTCGGGGGCGGCGTAGAGTATCTGCTCTGGACGCGTGATGCGGTCGAAGAACTGGCTCACCACCCGAAAGCAGTCGGTAACGCTCATGTCTAGGGACACGGGATGTTCGATATCTTGCAAGACTTGCCCTTGAAAGCGGGTGGCGTAATAGTCGGAGGGCAGCAGCAGCACTGGCAATCGGTTGATATGGGCGGTCGCGGCGCCGGTGAGCATATTGGTCGCGCCGGGACCAATTGAAGTTGTGCAAGCGAAGGTCTGCGTGCGCAGGCGGGTTCGCGCAAAGCCCGATGCCGCGTGCACCATCGACTGTTCATTTGTTGGTTGAAAATAAGGCAATTCCGCGCCATGTTCCCACAGTGCCTGGCTCAAGCCACTGACGTTGCCGTGGCCAAAAATGCCCCATATAGCGGGGATGAAGCGCTGAACCTCGCCATCGTACTCGCTGTATTGCATCTGCAGGAACTTGATCAGCGCCTGCCCCATCGTCAGCCGCAGCGTCTCTTGACGCCCAAATGGTTGAAACATCTTGCTACGCTCCTTCCCTGCCCGGGCCGATTCGTCAAGCCAGCGGCTTCAACCGCCGGGGCAGCCTATTCAGTGTCGAACCTAGTTAATGCCAATTCCTGCGCCAAGCCGGTATAGTCGGCGGGCTTGAGCCGAATGAGAGCCTCCTTCTCGGCTTGAGGAATCGCCAGCCCGCTGATGAATTGACGCAAGTCCTCTTGCTTGACGCTTGCCCCGCGCGTCAGCGTCTTTAAACGTTCGTAAGCGCCCGGCAGATGATGCTTCCGCATGACTGTCTGCACCGCTTCAGCCAGCACTTCCCAGGCGTCGTCAAGGTCGGCGGATAAGGCAGCCCGGTCGACGACAATGCGTGAAAGCCCACGCTGCGTGGAGAGCAGCGCGAGATAACTGTGCGCGATGGCGGTGCCAAAGTTGCGCATGGCGGAAGAATCGCTCAAATCCCGCTGCAAGCGAGACACTGGGAGTTTATCCGCCAGGTGGGCAAAAGCGGCGCTGCTAATTCCCAGGTTGGCTTCCGCATTTTCGAAATCGATCGGGTTCACTTTGTGCGGCATGGTCGACGATCCGACTTCAACCGCCTTAGCTTTCTGCCTGAAATAGCCAAGCGAAATATAGAGCCACATGTCGCGGCAGCAATCCAACAGCACCGTGTTGAAGCGCATAAAGCCATGCGCCAGCTCAGCCAGATAATCGTGCGATTCAATCTGAGTTGTCAGCGGATTATAAACCAAGCCCAGCCCCTCAAGAAAACGCCGCCCGATATCGAGCCAATCGGCCTCTGGGTAGGCGACCTGATGAGCATTGAAGGCGCCAACCGCGCCGTTGAATTTGCCGATATACTCTTGGGTGCCAATGGCATCTAGCTGGCGTCGAAGCCGATGGGCGAATACGGCGATTTCTTTGCCCATGGTTGTGGGGCTGGCTCGTTGCCCGTGCGTCCGCGCCAGCATCGGCAGAGCCGCGTTTGCGCGCGCCAATTCATCGAGGCGGCTGATGAGCGCGCTCGCCTGGGGCTGCCACACCTTGCTGACGGCATCGCGCAACATCATCGCGTAAGCAAGATTATTGATATCAGCCGAGGTACAGGCGAAGTGCGCCGATTCAGCCACGTCGCCGAGGCTGGTCTCTCTCAGGCGCTCCCTAATATAATACTCGACCGCCTTGACATCATGATTGCATTCGGCTTCAAGGGTCTTGACGCGCCGCGCGGCCGCCTCATCAAACTCATCTGGCAGCGCGTTCAGGAAATCGGTCTCGGCTGATGTAAATTGCCGCACATGGCTTATCGCCCGCTCCCGCGACATCGCCGCCAGCCAGCGCGCTTCCACCAGCACGCGGTAACGTATCAGCGCCCATTCCGAGAGATACTCTCGTAGGGGGAGCATTTTATCGGCATAACGCCCATCAATTGGCGAGATCGCGCGCAGCTGCATCAGGTCCTTCATCGGTCCGCTCGCTTCCATTCGCGCCCGTATTGTACTATGAAGGCGCGCGGTTTTCCTTATGGTCAATAATTCGAGGAGTGGTGAATTAATGATATAAGGCTTGCTTGTGCTGAGTTGTAGGGGCGATCCTTGGATCGCCCAAAATCTGCTTCTGCAACTGTGGGCGACACAAGTGTCGCCCCTACATCTAGGTTATCCGTATACAGAATTTCGGTCTGCATATCCTCGCATTCACCACTCCCATAATTCGAGGAGTGTACATAACAGGTTCAAAAAATATCTTTACCACAAAGGGACGAAGGACAGGAAGACGGAGTTTATTTCGGGAGTGGCGGATACAGGCGGCGCCCCACCCCCAGAAACTCGACCTGCCTTTGCACCGCCGAGCAGGGCATAATACCAAGCCTAAGCCGCGCATTACAGGAGCTTCAACCATGCCGAGCTTGCTCCCTTCAAGCCCGCGAGCCGATGGCTTCCGCATGCCAGCCGAGTGGGAAGCGCATGCCGGCTGCTGGATGCTCTGGCCCCAGCGGCGCGATACCTGGCGCGATGGCGGCAAGCCAGCTCAGCGGGCATTCGTCGAAGTGGCTTCTCAAATCTCCCGTTTTGAACGCGTCACGATGGGCGTCAATCGGGATCAATATGAAAATGCCCGCGCCATGCTGCCGGCGGCAGTGCGCGTGGTCGAGCTATCCAACAACGATGCCTGGATGCGGGACATCGGCGCTACCTTCGTCGTCAACGACAAAGGCGATGCGCGCGGCATCGACTGGCGCTTCAACGCCTGGGGCGGGCTGCAAAAGAAGATGTATTTCCCTTGGGACCAGGATGCGCTCGTGGCAGCCAAGATGCTGGAAATCGAATCGCTGGACCGCTACCAGGCGCCGCTAGTGCTGGAAGGCGGCTCAATCCATGTCGATGGGCAAGGCACCTTGATGACGACAGAGCAGTGCCTGCTGCATCCCAATCGCAATCCAGCCCTCACACAGGGCGAAATTGAACAGCGCCTGTCCGATTATTTGAACATCGACAAAATCATCTGGCTGCCGCGCGGCGTCTATGAAGACGAGACCGACGGGCACGTCGACAACTTGTGCTGCTTTGCGCGCCCGGGCTCGGTCGCCCTGACTTGGACTGAGAACAAAGCCGATCCTCAATACGAACGCTCCGCCGAAGCATACGACGCGCTGATGTCGGCGCGGGACGCGCGGGACCGCTCGCTCGAAGTCTGCAAGATTAATCAGCCGGCGCCCTTGACGATGACCCAGGCTGAAGCCGACGGGCTGGATGTCATCGACAGTGCCTTCCTGCGCCCGATGGGCGAGCGCTTGGCCGCTTCCTACATCAATTTCTACATCGCGAATGGGGCTATCATCATGCCGCAATTCGGCGATCCTTACGATGAAGTTGCCCAGCAACAGCTGGCGGCACTATTCCCGCAGCACAAGATTATCGCGGTATACTCGCGCGAGATTTTGCTCGGCGGCGGCAACATCCATTGCATCACACAGCAGCAGCCTATGAGCCTTGAAGCGAGGTAATGGCTTGTCAGAATATGTCACGGTAGAGCTTGAATACAGCGACGACCCGACTGTCGCCGAGCTTTACGTCAACCAGGTGCTCACTGAACTTGAAGCAGAACGCTACTCGAATCCACAAGCTGGCGACTTGGGCTCGCCTATCGCCCAACTGCTCTTCGCCGCTGTTGACGGCATTCAAAAGCTGACCATTGAGAGGGACCGCCTCATCATCACACGGGCGCCAGACCAACCCTGGGAGGCGATCATCGATGAAACGCGCGACGCCCTGCGCGACTGGTACTTGTAAGCTCAAGCGGGGTCGGCCTGGTCAGCTGAGGGCGAGCTTGAGGCGGCGGCGCCCTGGCTGCCAGCGACCTGCTTAAACAGCTCATCAACCGACCCGCTCTCGCCCGATTCCAAGACCGAGAGCATCTCCCGGGAAGACATATTCCGATAATCTCGGTTTGGCTTGGCTATCGCCACTTGCGCGATCAATCGGCTCAAGGCAGCCGAACTGCAGGCGGGGCAGCGCAGCGCTGCCTCATCGACCGTGTCATAGGTCTTAAATCGAACCGCAAATCGATGCGCGCATGCGTCACAGCGAAAGTCGTACTCGGGCATGATGGGCGGCCCCTCTCTAAATTGCGCTTAATGGCTGCTAGGTCGCGCGCCGTTGCATCGCCTCGGCGTGGGTCATATCTGGATGCCACTCGTCGGGCAGCGCGTCTTTCTGCCGGGTGGCGATCCAGCCACCCAGATCGCGAGCGATGCGCTCCAGCATTTTCGGCTGTGCCCAGGTGGCCGCGTCCACTTGCACGGCAATCGCGCCAGCATCGAGATAATCGCGCGCGTCTTGCGGCGAGTGTATGCCACCGGCAGCGATTATGGGAATCTCCTCAGGAATCTGGCGGCGCAAGCGGCCCACTAAGCGCAGGATCATCGGCTTGATGAGCGGTCCATAGACCCGTCCGCTTACCAGCCGCCCGGTATGTGGGTCGCGGGCGGTGCCACGCGGCGGCGCCGTCAGCACCAGCGCATCAGCCCCAGCTTCTGCCACTGGCATGGCAAGTTGAAAGCCGGCGTAAAATGGCAAGCGCACCAAGAGGGGTTTTTCCATCAATGACGCTTCCGCCACCAGCGCGACCGCTTCCGCTTCGTCGATATCATCGTGCAAGCCAAGCTCCACTGCGGCAATCTCGTCGCTGTCGTCAATCAAGGCGATCGCCCGCTTTAGACGGCTTCCCGTAGTGCCGACCAGGTGCAAAATCACCGGTATCGGCAGCTTCGCCCAGGCGCGGCGATTCTGGCTTATCACCTTGGCGAGCCCGGGGTTCGGCAGCCCGGTATGAACCAAAACGCCAGCATCCAGCGGGATGATGCGCGTGCCGCTGGCCGGGCGCCATTGCTCGATAGTAGCCGGATTGGTGACGATAGCGCCCAGCTTTTCAAAATCCAGCAAGGCTTTGTAGCGATCGCCAAAGCCGATAGTCCCGGCGGCCGGCATGACCGGCGTCGACACGATGAGGCTGTGCTTTCGCGGTCTAACTATTTCAATCGCCATCGGTTGCCAGCAATGCTAATTCAACTGTAGATCGATTAAGTCAAAGGCGGGACCGTCCAGGCATTGCAGCTTGGGAGCGCCGCGCAGATTCAGCAGGCAAGCCTGGCAGGCGCCGACGCCGCAAGGCATATCACGCTGCATCACAGCGAAAATGTAATTGGCGGGTATGTTGTTGTGCCGCTCGCGCATTAAACGCATGATGTCGCCGAGATACCTCATTTCGTCCCCGCGCCCAACCAAGACAAAGATCTGATCAGCCCAGCCTAATGTCATCACCATATCGGGCCAAGTCAGATTGTCATCAGCCTGTATCACTTCAATTTCTTCCGGCAAATGATTCGATTCATATTGCCTGGCCGAGCCCATCAGCGCCATGGTTATGCTGACCTGTTTCGCCAACAGCGGCGGCAGCATAAGCAGCAGCGCCGCCGGACCTGTATCATAGACAATGAGCAGGATATTGCGCAGCTTCTGCCGAAAGCGAAAAGGCTGCCCTACTGGACCAATGATGCTGAGCAGTTGGCCCGGCAGGTAGTGCGTTCGCGCGGGGCGCTCGACAATGACGATATTTCTAGCTAGGATCTCGACTGGGAACCATAGTTCACGCAGATAAGGATCCCAATGTTCGGCTTCGTAATCTTTGTCGATGCGGCGCACCAGCATCGCTTGCCCGGCGAGCATAGCCGAAAGCGATTGGTCAACCGCCAATTCCAGCCGCTGATGCTCACGATTGACGCGCTTGACCCGCTCGATATAAGCCTGCGTTTCTTTCATGCTTGCGCTCCTCTCCTCCCGATTATAGTCGGATTGAGCGCAGGCGACAGAACATAGCCCAATCAAGATTATGGTCTAAACTTGAAAAGATCAGCCCAATGCCTTGAAGCGGAACAATTCGAATGGTATTTCGCCGGCATCCGCCAGGTGCAGTGCCAGTTCAAAGCGGTGGTCGCTCTCTTCGCCCAAGTATAACGGATCAAGCGACGGTCGGCCGGCGGGCATCAAAAGATAATCGACTGCGAATTGACGAGCAAGTTCAAGCGTGTCTTTGCGTGACGCGTACGGCGTTACGACCGAGGCATAGCCTAGATCGCTTAGCACGTAAGGGTCTTGTGACATCAGTATGTAGCGCTCATCACCGTTTGTATCCGGCAATGTTTCAAGCGCCGCCGCCAGCTTGCGCATGCTGTCGTAATACGTATCCGCCAACGCAGTGCTTTGATCCACCAACTCGCAACTTCGCCAACTCAACCATAGCAGCGACACTGCCGCAATAACCCACAGCGCTGACCTATTGCGAACCAGGTGCCGCATTCCTAGCACACCAAGCGGCGTCAGGAGCGGCAATATGGTTAGGAAGCCCTTTTCAAAACTGCCGCTTCTACTTAAGACAGGCATAAATATTGGGTAGACGACGAGCATCAAAATCGTCCAGGTCAAGCCAAAAAAGGCAAAGAGAACACGCGCTCGGATTCTTCCCCGCAACAACCATATGGCGCCGAGGGGCGTGAACATTAGCAAAGGAATATCAAGCGAAACCGCAATCTGTTTGAATGCAGCCGCTAATTCGAACAGACGCTGGCCCACCAGTTCAAGCAGCGACGCGCGTTCCAATAGCGACTCAAGCGAAATAGGCAAGCCATAGGCATAAGAGTCTATCGGCTCTAGCATAAAAGGCATTCGCCCAATCGCCGCGCTCCCAAGCATTCCGAAGTAGTTTAGGTTCCTCAACAGCCACGGTGCGACCGTTAAGACGAAGACTGAAGTAACAATCAGAAAGCCACGCCAAGTCGATCGACGTGATTCACAGAAGGAAGCAGCCAGCGAATACAAAACCAGTATTGGCAGAAAAACGATGGCGTCGTTGCGAGTCAAATAGCCTAAACCAAAGAGAAAACCGCTTAACGCGTATGATAGCAGCCGCTTGGAAATCGTCGCATTATTTAATAGAATGACGGCTGATGATAGGAATACCATGCTCAGAATTGTTGTATCCGTTCGCAGAGAATTAAGCACGACGTCCGGCAGCACGGCAGTGATCAGCGCGGCAATCTGTGCCTCTTCATTACTGCATGAAAGCTGTTTGGCATGTCGAAATACCAAGAGCGGAACTAGAACCCCCGCGCCCACGAACAAGACAAGCGAACCATGAACAGTTTCGCCACCAATCAGCATGCCGACAGCGGCTGCGATTCCGGCAACTGGCATCCAATGATCGATTGGATGCTCGATTTCCACAGGCATGCGGCTGTAGTGCCAAACATAGTCAATTGTGAAACCGTCGCCGCTCAACAGTCGGCGACCGAGATTGTTGTAGTGTATAGAGTCATGCAGCCCGGGATTGTGTATCTTCGGAAGCAGACTCAGCCGAAGGATAGTGGCAATAGCAAGGATCCCCAGCAGTCCAACATAAGTACGAGCGCTCGAAAGTTTGGCGGGCCGTCTGACTTTCATGCCCCAATAGTATCATTCAACACACATCTGGGCTAGCGCGCTAGGACTGTTCAATGACACGGGACAAACGACTGAGAATGCCTCTCTGGATTATCCTTCTTGTCGGTTTAATCATGCGATTGGCTGTCTCTTTAGATCAGCCGACATTGGTAGAGTTTACCAGCGCGCCCGGCGGCGACAGCAGCAGTTATCTAGCCAGCGGCGCCGGTTTCTTCAGCGGACGGGAACATGGCTGGATCCGGGACCTGCCCTTCTATAACTCCGCTCTTAAGCCCGCGCCGCTTTATGTTTTGTTTGTCGGCATCTTTCAAGTTTATCTGCCCGATCACGAGGCGATAATCGCCATTCGCCTGGCGCAGTGCCTGGCTTCGATTGCGACCGCCTACTTGGCATATCGGCTGGCGGCAATCATCGGGTCCAATGCCAGCGCGGGGATTATCGCGGCGGCGCTGGTGGCGCTGCAGCCGGCTTTTATCGTTGAGCCGTCGCGCATTGCCACCGAGACGCTGTACATCTTTTTCCTCGCGCTGGGTCTGTGGCTCTACACCGAATATGCGGCTGGGCGCGCGCAAGGCTGGCGCTGGCATCGAGTAAGCGCAGCCGGCGCCTTGGCGTTGGCGGGGTCCGCCTTGGGCTTGGCGACCTTGACGCGCGGCGTATCGGCCCTCTTTCCGCTCGTCATTGCGCTCCATCTCATTTGGCTTGGGCGGACTCAAGTTTTGCCAAACTGGCGAAAGCACTGTCTAATTTTCCTGCTCGTCTACTGCGCCATCATCTCGACCTGGACCATGCACAATCTCCTAAACTGGAATCGCCTTGTCATCGTCAGCGATCAATTGATGGGGGCGCTTTGGCGCGGCGCAGAGAGCAGAGACGGCTCGCCACAGCAGAATGACAAGCTGCTCATGGATGGCGTCGAAATCGATAGGTCCGCCGACTGCGAAATTGACTGCAAATTCAACCATGCCACCGAAACCTATGTCAGCAAGATCGGCGAAATCGTGATTGCCGACCCCCTAAGCTACCTGAGGCTCCGCCTAAATGAACTGAGCTATTCCATCTTGCAACCTTATGGCACCGCGCCATTCGGCGATGTCAGCATCGTCGGCGCCGGGCGGAATTGGCTCTTGGATGATCGTTCGCTTGCGGGCTTAGTGCAGGTGATTCGGCTTGAAGGTTTCGCAATCAAGCTGATGTTCTGGATCTTCCATTACATCGGCCTTGGGTTTGGACTCTTGGGCATCTACTGGCTGCGAAAGCGCTGGCTCACAGCCCCGCCTCTCGCCGGGTTCGCCGCCTACACGATTGCTATTCATTGCTTTCTGCTGGCATTGCCACGCTACCTCTTTCCCATCGAGCTGGTCTGGCTGGTATTCGCTGGCATCGCGCTGGCGCAACTTATCGCGCGCTGGCGGCAGAGCCCTATCTTGCCCTGATTGAGGCTGACAAAGCATGCAATACCACCGTAACCACAAGACCTTAAAGAGGACCGAGATGAAAATCTACACCAAGACAGGCGACCGAGGCGAGACCTCACTCTTTGCTGGCGGGCGCGTTCCCAAGCATCATTTGCGCATCGACGCTTACGGCACCATCGACGAAGTTAATTCAGCCCTCGGCGTGGCGCGCGCGGCTTCTCCAAGTGAACTGGGCGACGAATGGCTTGAAAAGGCGCAGAACCAGCTCTTCCACCTGGGCGCCGACCTAGCGACGCCGCTGGACGCTCAAACCGATTGGATCACGCGCATATCCGAAGCCGACGTTGCCTGGCTGGAAAACACAATCGACCAAATGAGCCAGGAGCTGGCGCCATTGCGCAACTTCATTCTGCCCGGCGGGACGGCGGCAGCGGCACAGCTTCAGCTTGCCCGCGCAATCTGCCGCCGCGCCGAGCGCCTCATCGTTGCGCTTATGGACAGCGAAGCTATCAGCGCCTTTGCCCTGCCCTATGTCAATCGCCTCTCGGATTGGCTCTTCACGCTGGCGCGATACGAAAACATGAAAGCGGGCGAAGCCGAGGCCAAGTGGAGCATTCGCTGATTGATCGCTGCTTGAAGATTATCAAACGGGGAAAGGTGCCGGAGGTGGGAGTCGAACCCACACACCCGAAGGTACACGAGTTTGAGTCGTGCGCGTCTGCCAATTCCGCCACTCCGGCAAGTGCTTGGCTAGTGTATGTAGGCGCGCCTGTTTTGTCAATAGCATTGCCGCCGCCGCTGCTCATATGACGCGAATCGCGAATTACTGCGCCGCCTGCGGGGGAGCGCTGGAGCGCCGCAACTGGGCGGGGCGAAGGCGGCCCTTTTGCCCGCGCTGCGATAGCCCCGTTTATTTTGATCCCAAAGTCGCGGTTGTGGTCTTCATCGCGCGCGCGGACCAGGTCTTGCTGATACAACGCGCGGTCGAGCCGGGCAAGGGCAAATGGGCGCTGCCAGCCGGCTTCGTCGACCATGATGAAGCGCCGGCCGACGCGGCTCGGCGTGAAACGCTAGAAGAAACCAACTTGCAGGTAAAAGTCGACAAGCTGCTGGCGGTTTACCCCAAGCGCGACCAGGGCTTGGCCGACATCGTGATTGCTTATAGCGCAATCGTATTGGCTGGGGAAGCGCGGGCTGGCGATGATGCGGCGGACGTCGGCTGGTTCGCGCCGGCTACTCTGCCGCCGCTGGTCTTTTATCCCTCAATCACGCTGACGCGGCTTTGGCGCCAAGGCAAGCTGCCCCTTTGAGCATGGCGCGGGCGAGAGCGGTCAATCGGCTTTCGGCTGAAAACCAATCAGCTTCATAATCCGCGAGGCAAAGGCGAGAATATAACTGTATAGAATAGACGCGCTGACACGGGTGGCGTTGCGGCTGTCCTCGAGCGATCGGTAAATCGCGCGCGCCAGCACAAATTGACGGCGGGCGCCCTCAAAATCCCACTGTAATTGATAAACCGCCCCCAGCGCATACAAGTAACGCGCTTCGTAGGCTGGGTTGCCGCCTTCACGCGCTGCGTCCGCCGCTCGCCCATAATAGGCGACGGCGATATCTGGCTCTTCCCTTAGCTCATGCCATTGCCCAAGCATGCCTAGGCTATACATCTCGTAAGGTTTGTGCGCTACATCTTGCGCCAGCGCCAGCATCTGATCGAGGTAGTTGCGCGCCTCGTCAAAATCCTTTGCCGCCAGCATCGTCATCGCTAATGTGTAGAGCCGCATAAATTCATGGAATATCGCCTCCAAGCCGCGGGCAACCGCCAGCGCAGTCAACTGCTGCTCGATACCACGTTGAAAGCTGTCGCTGTCTTGAGCCAGAACCAGCCCCTGCTGCCCGATGATGAGGCTTTCGAGCAGGCGGTCGTTGCTTTGCTGCGCCTTGCGTAGCCCGACCAGCAAGCCATCGCTTGCCTTCTTGTAATCCGACTGGCGGATGAAGGCATTCGACAGCAAGAGTATCGCCCGCGCCTCCAAATTGCTGTCATTGGCTTCGCGCGCGATATCGATAACGCGCCAGGCATGTTTGCTGGAATCGGCGGGCTTGGCGGCGATCTCGCCCATGCCCAGCAGCGATTGCCCATAACGTCGCATATCGCCCGCTTCAAAGGCGAGGTCTACCGCGCGGCGATAATCGTCATGCGCCTCCGCTGGCTGGAAGAAACCTTCCCGCGCGATGCGCGCCCGCGTATTGAGCGCATCCACCGTTTTCCCCGTTGAGCGGATTTCCTCCGCCCGCTGAAGCGCCTGCGCCACATAATCACGAGCGAATTCAAAATGGCCGAGCGACGTCTGCGCCTCCGCCAAGCCGAGCAGCGCGATCACCTCCAGGCTGCCACGTTTCTCGCGCCGCGCCCAAGTCAACTCGACGTGGCAGCGGTCAACGATCTCGTTGAAGGCGCCAGACTTCATCAGTTCTTTGATGACATTCCGCAAGCTGTCCGTCTTGGTCGGCATTATGCGCTCACCTCGAAATGGGCTCGTCCTCATCCATTATACGTCATTCGGCGCTAAAGGTTCGCCGTAAACTTCAGCGGCCAGCAATCAAGATTCAGACAGTGCGCTCCGCCGTGTCAGCCGCCGCAGCCGATGTACCAGCGCCAGCGTTAGCTTCAGCGAAATCGGTGGGAAGAGCAGCGTGTAAAAGGCGTAGAGGCGGCGCTGCCTGGCGAGCGGCGGGTAGATGCCGGCGGCGCGGAGAAAGTGCTGCCTGGCTTGATCTCGGCGCTTCGCCTGCCACAAGTAGAGCGCGTAGACATGATGCCGAGCCGCTTCCAATTGATCGAATTGATCGCGCGTCATGCAGCCTTCCCAGCCGTACTGGCGCGCATTCTGTATCGTTTTCAAGCGCCCGTAAGCGCCATAGAGCTTATCGTCCGAAATCATGTCATCGTGCATGCGCCGATACACCAGGCGCTCATCAATGCCATAAAAACGGTAGCGCAGCGCCAGGCGCAGGAAGAGATCCCAGTCTTCGGCGCTGCGGAAGTTCACATCGTCGGCGAAACCGCCGATAGCGCGCAGCGCCTCGCGGCGGATCATGCTGGAGCTGGGCAAGATTCGGCAGCCAGTCTGGCGCAGCAGCTCGCAGTATACATCGTCCGAATATTGCTCGAAGGGACCAGTTGGGTAGGGCGTCAAGCCATCGCTCGTCACCTGTTGGTAATGCGTGTAGATGACGGATACAGCTGGCTGTCGGCGGAAAGCTTCCAGGCAGATTTCAATTTTGCGCTCATGCAGCTGGTCATCGGCATCGAGAAAGTGAATGAACTCGCCATTCGCCGCCGCGATGCCTCGATTGCGGGCGATGCCAGGACCCTGGTTATGCTGAAATATGTACCGGATGCACAGCCCGTAACGCTCTTGCAGATAAGCGCCAGTGCCATCGCGGCTGCCATCGTCAACCACGATTATCTCGCAGTTGCCATAGGTCTGGGCGATGCAGCTTTCTATCGCGTCAGTGACGAATTGCCGGCGATTGAAAGTTGGTATAACGATGCTGACGAGCGGATCAGGCTGCACGGGGCTACCTTGCCCTTTGCCATTCAAAGCACATACTAGAAAAGAGCCGGGCAAAACACAATTGCATTGCTGCCTCAGATGCCTCTAACGGTAGGAATGCCGTCGATCTTGGCGGCGATCCAGCCAATGATATTGCTCGCCGTTTGAACTTGCCACCATTCATAGCGGCTTTCGCGATGCGGTCCAGCGAGCATGGCAATATAATCCCCAGCCTCCAATCGGCCGATGATGGGGCTATTGGTTGTGGGCGCTTGGCGAATGTTGAGGACCTGCGCCATCCGCAATTGCTGACCCGGATAATACTCCGCCCCTTGGATGACGCCAGACGGGACCGCCGACGAGGCAACTTCGCCCTCGCTAAATTGCGGATCCCGAAGCTGGTCGGTGACATCGGTAACGCGGCCCCCTGCAACCTGCGCCGTATACTGCCGACCCTGCACCGAGACCACGACCGCGCTGCGATCGGGGAACCAGCGGACATCTTCCGGCGGCGCATGGCTGATGAATGGGGAGAGCTGCGTGCCCTCGGCATCATATAGCGCGACTGGACCACTGCCTGGCGCGCCTGGGCGGCCCAGCGCCACTATCCGACCAGTGGGCAGCCGGACCGCATCCCGCAGCCACAGCCCGCGCCCCGACGCGTCTAGGTAAACCCGCTCGCCAGACAAGTCATTGTTGACTTCGCCAATGATCACGCGGCCATCCGGGCGGCGGCCGCTGACGATGATGCCCTGCCCGTTCAGATTCCAGTGACCATATTCATAACGGACGAAATTCGGCGCGCGATTGGCATACTGCGGATCGCGGACCGCCTGCGCGATGGCTAGCCCGTTGCGGCCCTCGTCGGGCAAGGCAACCGTAAGCAGAATCGTATTGCTGCCGCTAATGGGCGACCACGCGACCGCTCTGGTTTGCCAATGCCCCGCGTTGCTAGGAACGACAAGCGAGCAAGAAGTGTAACCCGAATGAGGACAGTCGCGGATTATGGGATACGTCGGGTCGTTCTGCCTCTCGAGGCTCGGCTGCCAAAACCAGAGGCCCGCATTGGCAGTGTCTGTCCCGGCTGGCGGCGCGATGCGGAAGCTGAATTGCCGCCCATCCGCCGACCAATCCAATTCATCAATGCGGTTCTTGTTCTGGTCGATGCTGCTGACGCCGAAGCCCGCGAAGAACGGCGAATAACTCATCATGCCCTCTTGCGGAACGCCGATCGGTCGATAACGCAGCATGCCCGTTTGATCGGTGCGCAGCCAGCTATTTGGATCAACTGGATTGGGCAGGAACAGGCGCACACCATCCCCCAACTGGATATTCTGGAAGGTGAAAACCTGCCCCCGTCCTACATCAAACTGATAGGCCGATGCGCTACTGGTGTTGAATGAGGACGCGACTGTAACCAGCGCGATCGTCGGCTGGATTAAATCAGCTCGCACCGCCACCGTCGGCTGGAATCGGGTGGCGGTCGCAGTTGGGGGCAATTCACGAAGGCCGACTTCGGCTGGCAGCGTCGCCTCGCCCGGCGTCGGGTTGAAAGCCTCCGCGCCATCAGCCGTCGGTCTGTCAAGAGGGGTTGCGGCTGGCGCTGGACCAGGCGCCGCATCCTGCGCTTGCACGGTCGGGGCAGCGGTCGCAGGCGATAATTGAGTTGGGCGTGGCGGCGGTGTCGCCAAGAGACGCGCGACTTCTGTTTCGTCAAGCGTCGGCAAAGCCGTCAGCGTTGGCTCAAACTCGCGCACTGCGATGTTCTCCGTTTCGATCGCCGCCGTCGAGGACCCCTCGTCCACTTGCTGTGGCTGGCTGGGCGGCTGAGTTTGACTTGGGCTTGGCGATGCCGTCGCAGTTGAGGGGAGGATCCGCGTCGGCGTCGGTGGCTCAGCCTCAGTTGCGGTGCTCGTCGGCGCCAGCGTCGCAGTGGGCAGCGCCGTCGCAGTGGGCAGCGCCGTTGCGGTGGGCAGCGCCGTTGCGCTTGGCGCCGCCGTTGCGCTTGGCGCCGCCGTTCCAGTCGCGGTTGGAAGCGAGGTGGCGGTCGGTTCGGGGGTGGCGGTGAGGGTCGCTGTCGGCAAATTTGTCGCGGTGGCTGTTTGTGTCTGGGTGGCGGTCGGTTCGGGGGTGGCGGTAGCTGTCGGTTCAGCAGTGTCGGTAAGGGTCGCTGTCGGCAAATTTGTCGCGGTGGCTGTTTGTGTCTGGGTCGCGCTTGGCTCGGCGGTATCGGTCGCGCTTGGCTCAGCGGTGTCGGTCGCGGTGGACGTTGCGCTTGGACTTTCCAATGCCGTCATTGATGATGTCGGGCTTGCAGTGGCTGTCGCTGAAACCGTCGGCGAAAGTGTTGCCGTCGCCCTACTGGTTGCTTCTTTTGTTACATCGGTCGCTTCAGGCGTATCGTTCACGATAGGCGCAAGCGTCAAGGTAACCTCGGGGCGGCGTAACGTGCAGGCGCTCGCAATCAGAGACAGAAATAGCAGAGCCAAAACACCCCGAACGCGCAATTGCGACTCCAGCGACTCGATTTTCAACTTATCGCGAATCTGAACTTGATTATAGCAGGCGCGCGCCCAGCTATCCTTAGGCGATCAAGAGCCAAACCGACCGCTAAGAGATAGCGCCCAGCAGGCATTCAATGGAGATGACTTTGAGGAGCGAAGACAGGTCCCCGCCCCACTATGCTAGCTCTGCAGCAGGTTGCCCAGCTCGTTCCTGAGGGCGGCGTCGTTGAGCACACCGAACCAGCGTGCCAGGATTTCGCCATCGGCATTGACCAGGAAATATTGCGCTTGGGCGGTAGAGCCTAACTCGGCTCGCTTGGCGTCGTGCTCGGATTTGTCGACGTCAAGGACGACAAATTCGATCTGCCCGGCATATGATTCTTGCAGCCCACTCACGGTAGGCTGATTGCGGCGGCAGGTCGGTCACCATGAAGCCCAGGACTCAAAAAATGTAAAGCGAGGCTTGCTAGACTCGGCGACCGTCGCCGGCGACGACGTTTCAGCCGAAGCCGAGTCGTGCTTGAAGAGGGACCGCACCGCGGAGCAGCCGCTTAGGGCAAGCACCCCGACAAGCACCAGTACCATCAATCTGAATGTTGATCTCATTTGCGCTCCTATTCAGCTAGTTTGATCGTCTTGATAAGGCATGGCGCTAAGGAATCCTTATCTCCCACAGCCCCATCTTAGCAAGGTAATTGTAACCAGCCTATCACAATCGCGAAATGGCATAATGGGGCAGTTGGCTTGATGGCTGCGCCTGTCTTCTGCCAGCCGCCTCAGCCATGCGGTTTCGCCGCTAGACGCTCCGCGAAATTCTGTTCAGCCTGGCGCCGGCGGTAGGTTAGCGGGGGCGTGATTGGCTGGCTGTCAAAATGCGCGACCATCTCGGATAAATAGTTAGGCAGCGGCGTGTAAGAGACGCCCAGCTCCGCTTTGCTTAGGCTGTTGTCCAGGTCGCTCATCCACCGTTCACTGAAAGGAGAGCAGTCTGGCATGAATCCGCTGATGACCAATTCGCTGCGCCTGACAACGATGCTTCGCGCTTCAGTTTTCATAACTCCCGCTAGCAGCGACAAGAACTCCGCATGGCTGACGCGTTCGTCCTGGGCGATGTTATAGGCGCGCCCTTTGCCCTGCTCTTTTTCAATCAGCTGCATGATGACATCAACGACATCAAGGGCATAGACATGATTCAGCAAGTAGTTTGGCGTCTCTGGCACCAGTATCTCGCCGCCGTCGCGCAGCCTGAGATAATAATTGAACAGCCGATGAAAGGGATCGCGAACGCTGTTGACCATGGGAAGGCGCAAGATTGTGCAAGGGAAAGCCGAAGCCGACCAGGCCGCTGTCAGCTGATCTTCCACATCGCGCTTCAGGACGCCATAGCGCCACTCCTCATAGGCATAAGAATTTTCTTTGGGCGCTGGTATCAATCGGCCGTCGTAATCTCCCTCGCGGAAGGGACGCTGCAGCCCCTCTCGCACCAGGTAAACCTGCCCCGTGCTGATGAAAATATAGTGATCCACTTTATCGCTAAGCAGCTCGATGACCGTCCGCGCTTCATCGCCGCGATACATGACAAAGTCCACCACCACGTCAAAGGACTTCGCCAGCAGCGCGCGCCGCATCTGCTTGTGATCGGAACGATCGGCGTGCAATCGGTGTATCGAGCGCGGCAGATCGTCTTTGGTGATCCCGCGGTTCAGCAGCGTCAAATCGTAGCCGGCTTCCGCCAGCCGCCGCGACAAATAGTAACCCATGTTGCGAGTGCCACCGATGATGAGAACGCGTTTCGTCATGATATGCCCACTTAGAAAATCAACATATCGAGAATTAGCCGCCAGCGGCAAGGCGCAGTATGCAGCGCGCTGCCTGAATCCCCGCCCTGGCCGTCTCTCCTAATTGTAACCGCATTGTAACCGCCAATGCGCCAGACCGAATCCATTCATAACAGATTTGTATACATCGTATAACAATGCAAGGAGCCAAAGAGCGCGCTCTATTTTCGGCGCAAAACTCGCAAAGGCTGATGACGGCGATTCCAGCAAGCCCCGACCGATTCTGCCCTTGCTTTGAGCAAAGCTTCGCCACTATAATGCCGCGTTGCTGGACTTGTATTGAGAGGGGCCCTGTAGCTCAATTTGGCAGAGCAAGCGACTCTTAATCGTTAGGTTGAAGGTTCGAGTCCTTCCAGGGTCACAGCAGTATACTGGGCGTCTCCGCTGGAGGCGCTTTTTCTTGTGCGCGGATTTTGGGCGGGTCTTCGCCGATAGCGGTATAGCGCGGGGAGCCGGTCGCTGCGGTCGATAAAGGACATGCGGCGCTCCTAGAGAAAGTGCGCAGGCAGTCGGTAGTAGATTAGGCTAAGCGCGTCCTAGCGCCCGCCAAAGCCCGTCGCCATGACCGCGCGCGTGATCTGCCGCTGGAATATGATGTAGACGAGCAGCACTGGCGCCGAGCTTACCACCGCGCCCGCCATGACGATGCCCTGATAACTCCAGTATTCGCCTAAGAAGACCACCAGCCCAACCGGCAGCGTGCGCATTTCGTCCGAATTGAGCACGACCAGGGGCCAAGTGAAATCGTTCCAGATGAAAAGGAAGGTGAAGATGCCCAAGGTGGCGACAGCCGGGCGCGATAGAGGCAGAAATACGCGCCAGTAGATGCCAAAGGCGCTGGCGCCATCGATGACAGCCGCTTCAGCCAGCTCGCCGGGTATGGCGAGGAAGAACTGCCGCATGAAAAAGACGCCAAAGAAACCAGCCAGCGGGGGCCAAATCAAAGCATGGTGTGTATCAATCCAGCCCAATGCGCGCATGAGCATGAAACTGGGTATCAGCAGCATGACGCCGGGCACGAGGAATGAGGCGCCCAAGCCGAAGAAGAGCAACTGCTTGCCGGGGAAGCGCAAACGGGCGAAGGCGTAACCCGCCATAGAGGTCACCAGCAGAACGCCGATGGTGCTCAATGTCGTCACGTAGAGGCTGTTGAAAAGCCAGCGGAATAAAGAAAGCTCCTGCCGTGAGAGCTTGGTGGTAAAGATCTCGATGAAATTGTCCAGCGTCGGCTCGCTCGGGATGATTTGAACGGGCCACTTCAGGATTTGTTCCTCGGGCATGAAAGATTGCCCCACAACCCAAACGGTGGGGAAGAGCACAATCAACAGCAATACCAGCAAAAAGCCATAGGTAGCGGCTGTGGTCAAGCGCTTGGACCAGATTGTACGCGCGTCACTGTGCATGGCGCTTGGCTAATACTCCGTGTAGCGCCCTAAAAGCCGAAACTGCACCAGGGCAAAAATGAACATTACGACGCCGAGCGAGAGCGCCATCGCGCCGGCATAACCCATGTGATAATAACGAAATGCGTTTCGATAAATATGCAGGACGATGGTATAGGACGAATAGCCAGGACCGCCTTCGTTGGTCATGACATACGGTTGCCCAAAGACCTGCATATGGGCGATGAATTGGGTAACGATGATGAAGAGCAGCGCGGGCCTGATGAGCGGCAGCGTCACCTGCCAGAGAATCTGCCGGCGCCCCGCCCCATCAATACGCGCCGCTTCGTAGAGCACTTCTGGCACGGCATAGAGCGCAGCCAGGAAGATCAACATAGGGAAGCCAAAGCCCCACCAAATTGTCGTCAGCGAGAGCGACGGCAGCACCAAATTGGGATCGGAAAGATAATTGAAGCCATCATGCCCGAGCAGCTCCAAGCCCGCGTTGAGCAAGCCGAAGGGCGCGAGCAAGCGACTGAAGATGATGCCGATGACCGAGATCGAGAGCACAACGGGCGCGTACATTGCCACGCGAAAGAGCGTGTGGCCCAGGCGAATGCTCTTCAGCGCCAGCGCCGCGCACAAAGCAACCACCACATTGCCGACCGTGGTCATCGTGGCGAAGTAGAGCGAATTGCCCATGGCAATCCAGAACAAATCGTCTTCCATTATCAGCTGAAAATTTTCCAAGCCGTTGAAGCGATAGGTGCCGCGAAGCAGCTCCCACTCAACGAAAGCGGTGACAAAGGCGGAGATGACAGGTCCCGCGAGGAAGACGAAGAAAAAGACCAAATAGGGCGCCAGGAAGAGATAGCCCGCTATCGCTTCGCGGCGCTTATTGGTCAGCGTCCAATTGGATCTATTGTCACTGCTGGCGCTAAGGGATTTCGAAGTCATGCAAGGTCTCGGGAAAATCTTGGCTTGCCGCCGAGTGAGCGCTTGCCTAAGGCGCAGGCAGGCAGGAAACAAGCCCCACCATCTGATGAGACGATGAGACTTGCATTCCTGCGCGATGGTAGCGGCTGGAAATCTTAGCGCAGCGCGCGCCGGATGCGCTCGCCGGCATCATCCAGCCCCTCTGCCACTGTTTGCTGGCCCGTGAAGATCGAGGAGTAGGCGGCCGCCATGATATTCTCGACCTCGGTAAAGCGCTCGGACTGATATTCGGGGACGCCCTCAGCCGCCATCTGCGTCGTCAGGGGGCCGAAGGTCCAGATTTGCTCAGCCAGGTCTTCCGTGCGCAGCGACAGCCGTGCCGACGGCATGCCCGTATTGATGCTGTGTTCTTTGGAATTGTCGGACAGGAACTGGATCATGCGCATGGTGGCGTCCAGCGTATCCTGGTCGACGCTGGAAGCGACCGCCAGCGTATGCGCCCACATGATGGTGGAGCCACGCTCAGGACCCAGGCGCGGGTAGGGCCAGAAGGCAATCTGCCCCTCTTCCATATTGGTGTTGTAGAAGTTGTAGGTCCAGGCGCCATCGAGGTACATGGCCAAGCCATCGTTCAGCATCAATTCGCCGTTCCAATTGATGCCGGGCAGCACATGATGCTCGAAGACCAAATCATGGAAATATTGAACAGCCGCCTTAGCCGCGTCGCTATCGATCAGCGCCTCCGCATCAGGCGCGGGCGTAATCACATCAGCGCCCCACTGATAGAGCGCCGGCGTCACCGTGATGCGATGCCAGCCGATTGAGAGGGGCCAAACGGCGATGTCATCGGCGTCAAAGCCATCGTCGCCCGGGTTGTTGCCATTCTCATCCCAGGTCAAGCGGCGCACGTATTCCATGAACTCCTCGCCGTCTTCCGGCGGGTCATCAACCGAGATGCCCGCGCGCTCCAGCAGGCGCGTGTTGACATAGAGACCCGCGCCATAGTTGTCAAATGGCACCGGATAAATTTCGCCATCGAAGGTGATTGAGTCTAGCAGCGCCGGGCTGAAGTCATCTTTGTCCAACATGCCGAGGTCGAACATAGTTTCGGCGACTGGCATAATGTGCCCGGGGATGGCGTACTGCGGCACGACCGAGTGCCACAAGGTCATCAGGTCGGGTCCACCGCTGCCAGCGACAATCGCAGCCGAGAGCTTATCGAAGAAAGTGCCCCAACCCAGAATCTGATAGTTGATGGTAACGTCCGGATTTTCTTCGGCGAAGCGCGTGACCAGCTCCGTCATTGAGGCGCCGTCGGGACCGCCGAGGCCGCTCCAGAAGTTGATCTCGATTTCGCCGCTGCCGAACTCTTGCACTTCACCCTCTTCTTGGGCGGCGAGCGGCAAAGCGCCAATGAGCAGCACAATCATGAATACAATCAAAATGCGAGTAACGAGTCTTTTCAGCATTTCACACTCCTAAAATACACTTGGCTTTGCTTTATTGGGCTGAGGAACTGCCCCTGCTGTCTTGTAACACATCGCTAAGCGGTTGTCAAAAACTCAAGCGCCGCGGGCAGAAGGGCAGCCAAGAAATTGTTGACAAAGAGCTAGCGCCGAATTATTGTCATAGCCACTGAGAAGCGCGCTAAGTCTTGGGGATTACCATGTGCGGACGTCTGTATGGCAAGGCAGCTTTCGTCACCGGCGCGGGCCAAGGCATCGGGCGCGGCATCGCCGAGCAATTGGCGGCGCAGGGCGCAAGCCTCACCATTGCCGAGATCAATGAAGCCACCGGGCAAGCAAGCGCCGACGCGCTTTGCCAAGCTGGCGGTACCGCCCAATTTGCGCGCGTCGATATTCGCTCTGAGGACGAGATAAAAGCCGGCATCGCCGCTCATATTGAAGCCTACGGCGCCTTGGATATCGTCGTCAACAACGCCGGCGCCAATCAGCATTTTGACGCCTCGACGATGAGCGTGGACGAATGGGAGCAATCGATGAGTCTGAACTTGCGCGGCGCCTGGCTCTGCGCGAAGCAGGCATTGCCGATCATGGCGGCGCGGCAGGCAGGCGTGATTATCAACATCGCCAGCGTGCACGCGACGATGAGCACCTACAACTTCTTTCCCTACAATGTCGCCAAGTCGGGCATTCTGGGCTTGACGCGCAGCTTAGCGCTCGATTGGGGGCGGCACAATATCCGCGCGGTCGCCGTTAGCCCGGGCTGGGTGCGCACACAGCCGGCGATTGATTACTTCGCGCAAGCCGAGGACCCGGCCGCCGAAGAACAGCGGGTCTGCGATTTGCATCCGCTGAAGCGCATCGGCGAGCCGGCCGATATCGGGGCGCTGGTCGCTTTCCTCGCCAGCGACGACGCGCACTATATCACTGGCACTGAAATTGTTATCGACGGCGGCATCTCGGCGCGCCATGCGGATTAGCGAAACGAATCTTCTTTAGCGCAAGACACGTTGACATGATGTGCAGCACGCGGGAAAAGGCGCCGCGGATAGCATAGGTGTTAAGATGGTAAGAATCGACGGGGCCCAAGGAGAACAAAGTGCCGCAGATCGACGTAACGTTAGAGCTGCCTCAGCGAATTGCAGCGGGCCTGGCAAGCGGTCAATTGGAGCGCATAGGCGGCGTTATACAAAATGCCGCCAGCAAGCAAGTAGTAGGCTGGCTGCGTGAGGGTGGGCAGGTCGCAAGTAATCCAGAACTTGCGAACGGACTGCTTAGGACCGTACTGAATTCCAGTACCGAAAGCTTGGCGTCAACAGCTACCGGGCTACTCAACAATGCGATGATTGCCCAAAACCACTACACGGTAATGACACAGCTACAAGGCTTGACTACGTTGGTTTCAGTCGTTGGCGGAATCGGCATTTTGAACATCGCTACCACTGCTGTTACATTTACGTTGCTGTCCAGACGATTGAACCAACTTGAAAGACAGATTGCAGAATTATATGAAGCGATGAAGAAGGAATTCAATCAAGATCGACAGGCTGAACTAAACTCCGCGCTCAAGGCGGCTAGAAACGCATTTGAAATGCAAAGTACAGATAACAAAAGAAACCGAGCAAAGACTGCGTTTGAGAATTTCGACAAGTTCAGACACCATTTGTGGATACAACTGGAAGAAACATTCGACGAAAGCATTTCACCTGAAAGTAACGAGCAATTGCTCGAACTTACACTGCTGGCTATGCAGATAGACAGCCTATCTGTTCGCTGCCATCTGGAAGTCAATGAGCTTGACATTGCCAAGCAAGAACTAAGCGATGTTTTAGACGAGTACAGAAACTGGCTAGAAAAGCTGGTTCACAGATTTCTTGGTCAGAATCGAGCGATTTATTTCCACGAGAGCGTAAGCAGAGATAATCTCTATCGATTCATGTTTATAGAGGAGTGGCTGCATCTCAATGACGAAGAATGGCAGAACAGCCATGAAGACGACGTACTTATGAAACTCCTATTAGCGTACCGCCCTACCTTCTGGCGCAAAGAAACTGTTAAGCGGGTCAAGGACATAGCATCACTTAATTCGCCTGCGCGTTTCAAGTTTCGCAAAAAGAAGCCTGAAGACATAAAAGCTCCGCATCTTGTAGCTCTAGACCAAGCAGATTTGATAGTCGAGCAATATAGAGGTCTTGTTGGTTTTCAAGCTGAGATTAATGCCGTTGAGCGGCTTGGCATCTCAATGCCAGCATGGGAAAAGCAAATCAGCGATAGACTTGCTGTGAATAACATTGATCTCGCAGAACACGACGACTACGTTCTTCTCGTCGACCACGATTATCTCAACAATGTAAATCGACTAAGCGATTAAGGAAGCCGGATGAAGATCGAGCGCATCGCCGCTTACCAAGTCGACCTGCCGCTGCGCGAGGGCAGTTATAAATGGTCGGGCGGCAAGTCTGTCGAGGTCTTCGACAGCACCATCGTCCGCGTCGATACCGACCGCGGTATTACGGGCTATGGCGAAGTCTGCCCGCTAGGTCCCTTTTATCTGCCGGCTTATGCCGCCGGGGTCCGCGCCGGCATCAGAGAGCTGGCGCCGCATTTGCTCGGCAGCGACCCGACCCAGCTCGCCCCACTCAACCGGCGGATGGAAGCGGCGCTGAAAGGACACCCTTATGTCAAAGCGGGTATCGACATCGCCTGCTGGGACATCCTGGGGCTGGTTGCCCAAGAGCCTGTCTGCAGCCTGCTGGGCGGGCGCTTCGGCAATGACTTTGTGCTCTATCGCGCTATCTCGCAGCAATCGCCAGCCGAAATGGCGGAGAAAGTCGCTGCTTATCGCGCCGAGGGCTATCGGCGTTTCCAGCTCAAAGTCGGCGCCGACCCACAGTTGGATATCGAGCGCATTCGCCAAGTCGCGGATTTGCTGGAGCCGAGCGACAAGTTGATCGCCGATGCCAACACGGGCTGGCTGATGCACGAAGCGGCGCGCGTACTGCGGGCGGTCGATGATGTTGATGTATATATTGAACAGCCTTGTTTGACATACGAAGAATGCCTCTCGATCCGCCGCCGCGCGTCTCATCCCTTTATACTAGACGAAAATGTGGCTGGGCTTGATATGCTGCTGCGCGCCCATGCCGACCAAGCGATGGATGTGGTCAACATCAAGATCAGCAAATTTGGCGGCTTGACCAAAGCCCGCCTGGCGCGCGATCTCTGTGTGGAGATGGGGGTGGCGGTGACGATCGAAGACAGCTGGGGCGGCGATATTACGACCGCGGCAATCGCTCATCTGGCGCAAAGCACGCCGACCGAGTTCTTATTCACCGCCACCGACTTCAACAACTATGTAACCGTGAGCACAGCCGAGGGCGCGCCACAACGGGAACAGGGACGCATGGCCGCGTCGGCTGCGCCGGGGCTCGGTGTCTCGCCGCGCTGGGATGTGCTCGGGGCGCCTGTCATAGACATTAGCTGAGTGCTGAGCGATGACAAGCGGGCGCCGCCTCAATATCGAAGACCAAGCTCAACTGCGCGCCTATCTGCGCGGCCGCGCTTTGATCAGCCGCGCTGAGACGCCAGCATTCCAAGCACTGCGAGGCGGCGTCTCCAATCGAACAGTCTGGGTCGGGCGCGGGGAGGGCGAAGACTGGGTACTTAAGCAGGCGCTGGCAAAATTGCGCGTGCAAGTGGATTGGTTCAGCGATCCCAAACGCATCCAGCGGGAAGCGGCTGCCCTGCGCTGGCTGGCGCGGATCATCCCCGGGCATGTGCCCCGCTTCGTCTTCCACGATGATGAGCAGAACATCCTGGCGATGAGCGCAATCCCGCAGCCGCATTGCAATTGGAAGACCGCCCTGCTAAATGGACAAGCCGAGCCGAGATTCGCGCGATTATTCGGGCGCCTGTTGGCGAAGATTCATGGCGCAGCCCAGCAGCATCCCGCGCTGGCGCAGGAATTCGCCGAGCGGCGCTTCTTCGAGGAGCTGCGGCTGGAACCCTATTACGGCTACACAGCAGCCCAAGTGCCCGCAGCGGCATCCTTCCTAGCGCGGTTGATTGAAGCGACGCGCGCCCGCCGCCACGCCCTAGTCCACGGTGATTACAGCCCAAAGAACGTCCTAATTCAGCGAGAGACTCTCATCATACTCGATTATGAGGTCATCCACTTCGGCGACCCCGCCTTTGATATTGGCTTTTCGCTGACGCATTTCTTGAGCAAGGCACATCATTTGCCGGCGCGCCGAGAGGCTTTGCTGGAATTGGCGCGCCAATACTGGCGCTCGTATCGATGTGAATTGACACCGCAGCTGCGCGAGATTGTCGGACAATTCGCCGCCCAGCATACTGTAGCCTGCCTGCTTGCCCGTGTCGCCGGTCGCTCGCCCTTGGAGTATCTCGCTGAGTTTGAGCGCGCGCGCCAGCGGCATATCGCGCTCAAACTGATGAAAGACGACATAAGCGATGTATCTGACCTGATAGAAGCAGTCAGCGCAGAATTGAGGCATTTCAATGAGTGAAATCCAATCCCTTGCCGCGGTGGAGATTCTTGACAGCCGCGGGCGCCCGACCCTGCTCGCCACCTGCCAGCTTTCTGATGGCGCAATGGGGCAAGCGTCAGTGCCAGCCGGCGCCTCGACCGGCAGCGCCGAAGCCGTCGAACTGCGCGATGGCGATCGGCAGCGGCATGCTGGGCTCGGCTGCCTGAAAGCGGTATCGAAGATCAAAGGCGAGGTCAAAGACGCACTTGCTAAACGCAGCTTCGACTCTCAGGTCGATTTGGATCAATGCCTGCTTGAGCTAGATGGCAACCCAAACAAAGCGCGCCTCGGCGCTAATGCGATTCTCGGTGTTTCGCTGGCTTTCTGCCGGGCGCAGGCGGCCCAACGGCAGCTTCCACTTTATGTTCATTTGGCTCAGTTAGCTGGCCGGGAGCCGCGCTTGCCGCGCCCGCTGATTAACCTATTCAGCGGCGGCGCGCATGCCGGGGGCCAGGTCGCTATTCAAGATGTGCAGATCGTCGTACCCGCGGCGTCATCCATGAGCAGCGTGCTGGAGCTCACGTCGGCGGTTTTCAGAGCCGCCGCGGACCTGGCGCTGAAGCGCTACAACATGCGCTTGCTGACAGCCGATGAAGGCGGCTTGGCGCCACCCTTTGAATCTTCCGAGCATATGCTGCAAGCCGCGGTCGAAGCGATTGAGCTGGCTGGCTATCGCCCTGGCGAAGATGTCGCCCTGGCGGTTGATGTAGCCGCTTCACAATTTCAGGCTGAGGGGCGCTACCATCTGGATGGCGCGGCGCTAGACCAAGCGGAAATGGTCAGCCGGATTGAAGACTGGCTGGCCGCCTACCCCATCGTCAGCATTGAAGATGGCCTCGACGAGGCTGATTGGACCGGCTGGCAACTGCTCTACAAGCGCCTGGGGCAAGAAATCATGATCCTAGGCGATGACCTGCTATGCACCAATCCCGCGCGGATTCAGCGGGCGATCGCGATTGACGCAGCCAACAGCCTGCTGCTGAAAGTCAACCAAATTGGGACCTTGACCGAAGCGCTCGCCGCGCTCAACCTGGCGCGTGGCGCGGGCTGGAAAGCGGTCGCAAGCGCGCGCAGCGGCGAAACAGAAGACGACTGGCTGGCTGATTTGGCGGTCGGCTGGGCGGCGGATTACATCAAAGTGGGTTCAATCACACAATCCGAGCGGCTAGCGAAATACAATCGCCTGCTTTACCTCGAGCAGGTGGCGGGGCTGCGGCTGGGAGCATGATCGCCCCCAATCGAGGCTGGCGGCCTCATTCTGCCGCTTGCTTCAAAGTGACATTGCCCTTGTCATCAATGCGCTCGACACCGGTCTGGGCTTGGTAAAAGACGACCTGCATCGCAATTTCGCGCGATTCGCCCGGCTGCAAGGTCAGCTGTGAGCCGGTCGCTGCCATCACCGCGCTCAAGCCATGCCCGGGGATTGAAGAGGCTGGCTCAATCGCGATGACATAGGCGCATTTGTAAAACGGGAAACCGGCCGATGCATTCAGCTCTTGCCAAAACCAGGCATAGGGGAAGACAGCGCTGTCCCAGCTGAAGCCGATGCCAAAGCCCAACTGCCGGTTGGTGATGCTATACCAACCGGTTTCGAAATCCTTCAAATAGCCGAGCAAGTCGCGCGGCTGCGCCGGCGGCGGGATAGCCGATAGACCAAGACCGCGGGCTTGGGACCATGTATACTCGGCGCCCAGCGTCAACGGGTTGGCGCTACCTTGGTAGCGGTCATCCGCTTGCAGGGTGCGGGCGTCGGTATCGATAACGCAATGTTCGCTGAGGAAGGGCGCGCCATAAGCCGGGTGGTGGCTCCACATGCAATCCATCGGCTCGCCAGCGTGATTGCTAATCCGCTCGCGAAGGCGCAGAACCGGGCGCCCCCGGTCCAGACGCAGCCAGCGCTCGATCGAATAGGGGCTGCGCGATAAACGCAGAGACAGTTTCACCTCGATCGAATCGGCCGCTGCCGCAACAATTTCATGACGCCAGGCTTTCATCGATGCCTCGCCATGGTAACCCAGTTCGACGCCCTTGTACGTATTAGCAAAGCCGCCATTGGGGAAGAGCACCTGCCAGCCGCCCGCATAAGCCTCCAGCCAAGCGGTCTGCGAATCGGCGGCGCTGTCGAAGCCGCGCGCCGCTTCCTTCATGCCCCAGGGCGACTTCCACAAGACATCCGTGTTTTTTGGTTTGTAGATCAAGCGATAGATATCCGCGCCTTTATCCAGCAGCACCGTGGTCGAGATGAGATCATTCTCGATTTCGAGGGCGCGCAGTGTTTTGCCCAGGGTGAGCTCTCGCGCTTGGCAGACCATCCGTTTTCAGCCCCGTTTACAGTTGAATCGTCAAGCCGCCGTCGGCGACAATGGCGGCGCCGGTGACGAATGAAGCGGCATCGCTGCACAAGAAAAGCGCCACCTGCGCCATTTCCTCTGGCTGCCCAACACGTCCCAAGACATGCAAAGCGCCCCACTCTTTAATGGCGCCAGCTGGATCATCCGGCTGCATCTGCTCGGCGGCGAAGCGCAGCAAAGGCGTTTCTATCGAGCCGGGGCAGATGCTATTCGCCCGGATATTGTCGCCGGCGTGGTCGATCGCCATCGTGCGCGTCATCGCGATAACCGCGCCCTTCGAGGCGGCATAAGCCGCGACGTTGGGCTGGCTGAACAAACCCTGCACCGAAGCGACCGTCACGATAGCGCCGCCACCCCGCTTTGCCATTTCCGGGATACAGTATTTCGCCGCCAGGTAAACGCCCTTTGCGTTGACTGCCAGCGTGTCATCCCAAGTGTCCACATCGGTGCTGACGACGGTGCCGTAAGTTTGAATGCCGGCGCTGGCGACCAAATAGTCGATGCCGCCAAAAGCTGCAAGCGCCGCTTGCGAGATCCGGCCGGCATCTTCCGGGCGGGATACATCAGCCGGCACCGCGATGCACTCGCCGCCAGCCCCGCGCAGCTTCTCCACCCGCTGGTTCAGGGCGGGCTGGTTGATGTCGCTGAGCACGACGCGCGCCCCCTCGGCAATAAAGGCGTCGGCGGTAGCGCCGCCGATCCCAGTCGCCGCGCCGGTTACAACCGCAATCTTGTCCTCGAATCGCATTGCTAACTCTCCCGGTCTTCGGATTCGGCTGCCAATCCCTAATTGGATTCTTTATGCAGAGCACTTCAGTTGTCATTTAGACTCATGCCGCCGCTGATTGTGGCATACTTGCCTTTGTCTGTCGAATTGGATTGAGCAAGGAGCGCAGAATTAGGCAGCATGGCAAAGTTTGATCATGGCAGCAAGAATGTCTTCAACATCACGCAGCCGGCGCGCTACCGCTGCCAGGTCTTCCATTACCACCGCACGCTCTCGCGCCTATATCTCAGCGTTTATCAAGGTCGGCGCGAAGAGCCGGCCTTTTACCTGCTCTTCTCCGATGTTGCTTACCTCGAAGCGCCGATGAGCTGGCTTGGTGCCGAGTTTGACATCGCCGCGCGGGATGAATGCATCGCGCTCATGCTGGCGCTTGGCTTGGTGGGAGAGGCGATAACCCAGTTCCCCGATGCTTACGCCTCATTTACCGATTACGCCCGCCTCTATCGCGCCCGAGCCGCGCATAGCGAAATCCGCATCATTGCCGGCAGCGGCTCCATCTTGCAGTCGATTCCCAGCCAAATCCAATGAGACTGCGCCGCCCCCCAAAAGTGAGCAAGCGGGCGCGCGCCGCTGTATTAGCGGGCAGACTTTTCTGGCGCGGCAATGTGAGGCAAGCGCGCTCATGCTATAATTGTCGAATGCTTGATTCGCATCCGTCTCTTCAATGACAGCATAGGGACAGGGACAGCCTAGGGACAGTAATGAGACATCCAGCTTCAAGCCCGCCCAACCCAAATGCCCCGAAACCGACGCTCAGCGTTGTCATTCCATGCTTCAATGAGGTCAACACGGTGGAAGATATCGTCAAGCGCGTATTGGCTGAAGCGATCGTCGACGAAGTGATCATCGTGGACGACGGGTCGACGGATGGCTCAGGCGCGATATTGAAGCAGATCGAAGCCCAGCACCGCCGCCGCGTCCGGGTGGTTTATCATGAACGCAATCGGGGCAAAGGCGCCGCGCTTGTGACCGGTTTCCGCGAAACCACGGGCGAGGTGATCATCATCCAAGATGCTGATTTTGAGTATGACCCGCGCGAATACGCCTTGCTGCTGCGCCCAATTCAAGAAGGGGTCGCGACTGTTGTCTATGGCTCGCGCTTCTTAGGCGGGACTCGTAAGGCGATGAATTTCTGGAACATGGTCGCCAACAAGTCTTTGACTTTGATCACGAATATCTTGTTCAACGCCATACTCAGCGATATGGAGACCTGCTACAAATGTTTCCGCCGGGAAGTTGTCGAAGGCATGCAGATTAACGCGCGCGGCTTCGAGTTCGAGCCTGAGTTCACCGCCAAAGTATTGCGCCAAGGCATCCGCATCGTGGAAGTGCCCATCTCGTATTATGGGCGGGAATACCACGAGGGAAAGAAGATCAAATGGACGGACGCGCCAATCGCGGCTTGGACGCTATTGCGATACCGATTCTTTGGCTGAAGCCCCGTCTTCGTTTTCGTTCTCAGTAAAACCAAGTTAGTCATGCAAAAAAACATTCTCGCAATAAGCTCCCCTTCCCTAGCTTGCTGGGTCGCGTAGACACTGACCGCCGGGAAGGGGTCGGGGGAAGGGGTAGAAAAGCCAAGCCTTCGACGAGCCTCCTTTTGCCCCGGGCGCGACAGTGCCAGCGGCTTCATGTCTTCGAATTGTACGATGATATTACATCGGTCCAATTCGCTCTGGTCCCCGGTAGAGCGTGAGCATGGTCGCGTTGAAGCTGCGCTGCAGCAATTCCAGCTTCAGCCCTTGGTGTGCCGCGCTGTCCCAGAGGTCTTCAAATTCAGCGGGGTCATTCTGCAAATCGTATAGCTCGCCCAGTTGGTGGTTGTGATAGACAATCAACTTGTAGCGGCCGTCGAAGTGCATAGTCGCGACGGTGGCGTCGGGCATATCCAGCGCGTCGATGAATTCGCAGCGAACGATGTCGCGATGTGTATCGGGCGGGCGCGCTCCTGTTAGCAGGGGCAGAAGCGATTTTCCTGTGATTGAGGCGGGCGTCGGCAAGCCGCAGGCTTCCAAGAGCGTCGGCACGATATCAGTCAGCTCGACCAATGCGCTGCTGCGCAAACCGGCGGCGAATCGCCCGCGCCATGACCAAAGCAGCGGGACGCGAACCAGCCCTTCGTAGAAGCGGCAGCCTTTTAGTATCAAGCCATGATCGCCCAGGCTTTCGCCGTGGTCGCTGGTGAAGATGATGATTGTGTTCTCGCGCTGCCCGCTGTCATCCAGCGCCGCCAGGATCCTTCCGACTTGGTCGTCGATGAGCTTGATCATCGCATAATATGCGGCTATTAAAGCGCGCGCATCGCGTTCGCCACTGGTCTCCGCCTCTTGGTAGGCTGGCCTGGGCGATTGGGGCAGGATTGGGCTCTTGATATCGAGCTTGTCGGGGCGGCGCGCCTCGGATTGAAAATCGACCGCCGCCAATTTCGCTTGTTGAGCCAGGTCGCTTTCACGAAACAGTGGCGGCTTGACATCGCGCGGGTCGAATTGCTCGCGATAGGCTTGCGGCGGATTGAACGGTGGATGCGGGTCATAGATATTGACGCTGGCGAACCAGGGCTGCGCTCGATTGGCTTCGATGAACTCGATCGTCTTCTCCGCGCACCAGGTGCTTTGATGCAGCTCGGCTGGGATGCCGGCTGGGTCCTGGCTCAGCTCGCCGAGGTCGGCGCCTTGGCGGCGCAGCCAGTCGGCATAGTCGTGCCCGCGCTCCCAATCATCACGGGGCGCATGACTGTATTGCCAATAGCGATAGCCGTCATCCGCCCGCGTCTCGATGCGTCGGTAGGCGCTGGTCAGGTGCAGCTTGCCGATCAGCCCGCAGGTATAACCAGCCTCAGCCAAGCGCTTGCTAATCAAGGGCGGGAAGTCGGGGAAGGTTGGGTTGCCGTTGCGGTTGACGTGAATGGAGCTGGGATACATGCCGGTGAGGAAGCTGGCGCGGCTCGGCGTGCAAATGGGCGCTTGGCAATAGGCGCGCTCAAAGGCGACGCCTTCGCTGACCAACTGGTCGAGCTTGGGCGTGGACACATGGGGATGCCCCAGCGCGGCGATGGTGTCATAGCGCTGCTGGTCGGTGCAGAGCCAGAGAATGTTGGGTCTGTTATCGGCTTGGCTCACGTTGTTCCCCTTCTATTCCATTGGCTGATTCCGAACCGGCCAGCGAGCTGCGCTTGTAATTTTAGGATTAGGCAATTGATGATTCAAGCGGCATCAGTCTGGATCAAGTTTGCCCGCTGCAAATGGCGGCGGGGCGGCTGGCAGTGCAGATAACAGCATGCCCCTCTTGGTTGGGAGGGGCATTCGGTACCGGGTCGACGCCATAAGCCGCATTCTGTCCGTCGCAGACGGGGGAATCATCTATCTGGGATCCGCGTTGCCGCCGACCTCAAGCGGTGTACCCGGCGCTTTCTATGGGGCGGGCCGCCCCACGGCGCCTGTTTCACCTTGCTCCCGATGGGGTTTGCCTGGCCATCGACATCACTGCCGATGCCGGTGCGCTCTTACCGCACCCTTTCACCCTCGCAGCGTCGCCACTGCAATTTGCTCTCTGTTGCACTTGCCGTCAGGTCACCCTGCCCGGCCGTTAGCCGGCATCGTCGCCCTTTGGAGTGCGGACTTTCCTCGACAGGCGCCGGACCTGCCGCGATTCCCTCGGTCAACCCGGTCCCGCGATTATACCGCAAAGCCAAGCAGCAGTTCCAGCGTCCCGCGCCAAAAGCAGGGCAATCGCCTCAACTGTTTTTTCGCCACAGAGACACAGAGGGTCGCAGCCCCTTGCCCCAGCAAGCTAGGGAAGGGGAGCTAGGATATTGCAAACTCTATAAACTATGCCAATTCTGCTTGAATCCAAGTTCACATTAGCGATAATCACGACAAATCAGTGCTCATCCCCCCATTGCAATGGGGGGACCGAGGGGGGTAAACCAAAGGGCGATCGCGAATCCTAAAGTACCGGACAAGCCTTGTAGGGGCGATTGCCCCGCGCCAAAAGCAGAAAAGCCGCTCTGCCATGCTTGTCAGACAATCACTATTGGCATAAGCTAATCAGGTATCTTCCACCATTGGCAAACATGAATGAGCGCCGGCATCAATCGCGCAAGCAATCGACCGGGACCCCGCCGCCGTTCGCGCTGGCGCAGCCCGATTTCATTGGCTGAAATATCGGTCTTGATTGTAGTTGGCTTTCTATTGTTGATGCCCCTGCTCACGATAGAAATCGCCGGCTGGTCCCTCGACCTGGATACCATCCTGCCTATCACGATATTCAGCGTCGGCTTTGGCTGGGTTATCGCGCGCAGCCGCTTCGGCGAAATCAGCGCTCTCATAATCAGCTCCTTATATTGCCTGGTTGCCGTCCTGCTGGTCGCCGCTTACAACCTGAACCTGCCCTTCCAGGATGCCGTCGTTTCAGTCGTCTCCCGCAGCCTGGAATGGGCTGTGGACGCCTTTAGCGGTGGCATCAACACGGACGAGCTGGTCTTGACCATGCTGGTCGCGATCCTCTTCTGGTTTTTGGCTTACAACGCCGATTGGCACATTTTCCGGCTGGATCGCGTCTGGCGGGTTGTCTTGCCGCCGGGGCTGATCCTGCTGGTCAATTTAATTTTCTTCACTGGCGGGGAGCCGCTGGATGTCTATCTCTTTGGCTTTCTCTTGATGGCGCTGATATTGATCGTGCGCTCGAATTTGGACCAGCGCACCTGGGCTTGGTACTTGCGCGGCCTGCGCGTGCCGATGATGGCGCGGCGGCAATTCGCCACTATCGGCATCGCCCTCTCGCTGCTGGCGCTCGCTTTCGCTTGGGGCGTTCCCAGCAACGATTTGCAAGAACGCCTGAATACCTTTCAGCGCTTCCTCGCCTCTGACCCAATCCAGCAGATGGCGGAAGTCTGGAACCGCCTCTTCGAGCCTATTGAAGGCGAAGGCTCAGCCACGACCGATTACTATGGTGCCAACCTGCTTAATCTAGGCGGCGCCATCAGCTTGGGCGATGATGTTGTTTTCACCGTCGATGCGCCAAGATCGCCGCGCCGTTATTACTGGCGTTCGCGCGTCTTCGAGCGCTATTCAGATGGCCAATGGTCGCCATCGGCTGACCTCCGCGTGACTGACCGCAGCCCGCCAGTAGCGGTATCGATGAATAGCGAGGCAATCGGCGCGGGGCGTCAATCGCTGCGCCAGCGTTTCACCGTCGGCGCCGCCAGCGCGCGCATCTATTACGCGGCGCCACAGCCACAGCTAATCGATGGCACTGGGCGCCTCGACCTCATCTATACCGACAAACCAGCCAACACGTCGATGAATGTCTCGGTTATTCGCCCGCTGAAGCTGCTGCGGCGCGGCGATACATACAGCGTCAACAGCCTTATCAGCACGGCGACGGCGCATGAATTGCGCCAGACATCAAGCAATTATCCGGCTTGGGTTAGCGGTCCCAACCTCTACGTCGGCAATAGGAACCCGCGCGTATTGAACCTGGCGCTGCAGATTGTCAACGAAGCGGGGGCGGTTCATCCATACGACCGCGCCAAGGCAATCGAGGGCTGGCTGCGGGAAAATATTGCCTACAACGAGTCGATCAGCGCGCCGCCGCCCGGTATCGATACGGTTGAATGGGTGCTCTTTGATGCGCGCGAAGGGTATTGCACCTATTACGCCACCTCGATGATTGTCATGCTGCGGCATCTGGGCATCCCCGCGCGCTTGGCGGCCGGCTTCTCTCAGGGCACCTACGACAGCGATTTGCGGCAATTCGTCGTGCGCGAGCGCGAAGCCCATACCTGGGTCGAGGTTTACTTCCCCGGCTTCGGCTGGATCGAATTTGAGCCGACCGCAGCCGAGGCGCCAATTCAGCGCGAGGGGGATGAGCTCGCTCAAGAAATCGATGAGCCGCAGCGCCCAGACCCAACAGCCAGCCCCACGCTATCGCCAAGCCCGACCGCCACCTCGACGCCGACGCCCGCTGCCACGCTGACCGCGCAGCCGAGCCTGGAAGCGCAAGAGCAGACCTTCGAGCAGCCCAGCCCAAGTCCAACTTCAGCGCCCTCGCCGACGCCGACGCCGGTCATCCTGCCGACGGTGCAGCCGCCGATTTCCCAAGATAACCCGCCGCCACTGAGCTTGCTGCAGCCCATTCTGCTGCTGATGCTGGTTGCCATGCTTTCCCTGCTCATCCTGGTGATTATCGCCCTGCTGCTCTTCTGGTGGTGGGAGTGGCGCGGTTTCGGCGGTCTCAGCCCGGTCGCGCGCGCTTATGCCCGGCTGGAGCGCTATATTGGCTTGCTGGGCATCGACATCGGGCGGAGCCAGACGACGCTTGAAAAGCGCCGCGAATTGCAGCAGCGCATCCCAGCCGCCCAGGAGCCAATCGGCGCCATCAGCGATTTGTATACCAGGGAACGTTATGGCAAAGCCAAGCAAGCGCCCGCTGACAATAAGACATTCGCCGAAGCAGCCGAGAAAGCCTGGTATCGAACGCGGGGCAACATCCTGCGCCGTTGGCTGCGCCGCTTGCTGCCATTCCAGCGCGGCGACTAGCTAGCGCTTTTCAAGCGCCAGAAAATGGGAAAGCGCCCAGGTATCCAGCGGGCTGCCTTCCAGGCGATGCAGCAAATCCCGCAAGGTAGCAGCCGGCGAGCCGAAACGCGCGATGATGTTGTCGTAGCCGCCATAAATCCGCGAATGATGCGCGATTGCCACCTGGTCGAAATCCAGCAGGCGCTTCAGATCGGCAGTGGTATAGGCGCGAACATGCGGCGCCAGCCGGTCACGCAAGGGCTTGGGCAGATAATTGATCAGCGGCGAATTGCCAAAGTGATAGTGCCCCTTCCAGTAGTGGCCGTGCGTCTCAAATGGATACCAGCGATTGGGGCAAAAGAGCAGGACGCGCCCGCCGCGCCTGGTAACGCGCAGCAATTCTTGCAGCGAACGGCGGTCATCGCGCACATGTTCAATGACTTCGTGCGACAATACCACATCGAAACTTTCATCGGCGAAGGGGATGTCTTCGCCAGCGGCGACCAGGGCAGCGGGAAGCCCTTGCCGAGCCACCGCCACCCGGCTGATCTCAATATCGAAAGCCGCCACTCGGTCGCTGTATCGCTCGCGAATCCGGCGGGCATACATGCCGACGCCGCAGCCGGCTACTAGCACAGTCGCGTCAGTCAAACGCGCCCACTTCGCCATCAACGCCAGCCGCCGCTCTTGCCCCGCGCGCCAGACATAGCTCGGCTCGCCCCGCAGCGAGGCGAATTCAGAATGCGTCATTGAGATTCACGCGCGTGGTCGCGCGCCCTGCCCGCCTAATCGTCATCATCGTTGCACCAGGTTCTATTCTACAGCATTAGGCGGGCAAGGATGCCATCGTAAATCGCCGCAGCCTCAGCGCCGATTTACGATGGCTGCGCCAAGGTTTACCCACCCTTTACAGCCCAGTCAAAGCGGATACACTTCCTGCGTTTGCAGGGGCTAACGAGACTCGTACTGAGGTAGCAGATGCCAAACCCGACAGAACTTGCGCAATTGATAGCCACATCACCCACGATCGCGATGAACGACAAGGCGAAACAGCTGGCGGCTGAGGGGCATTCGGTCATCGGGCTTGCCGGCGGCGAACCCGATTTTGATACGCCGCCGCATATTGTTGAAGCGGCAATACGAGCCATCCGCGATGGCGAAACACGCTACGCCGCCCCTTCCAAGGGCATTCGCCCCTTATTGGAAGCCATCGCAGCCAAGATGGAGCGCGATAACCGGGCGCAGGTCGACCCCATGAGCGGCATCATCGTGACGCCCGGCGGCAAGCTGGCGCTCTTCCTGGCTTTGAAAGCGATGCTCGACCCTGGCGATGAGGTCTTGATTCCAGCGCCGTACTGGGTCAGCTATCCGTCGATTGCCACCATGGTCGGCGGTGTTCCCGTGCCTATCGAAACCAGCAGCGACGACAATTATCGCCTGCGTCTGGAGCATTTGCGGCAACACATTACGCCGCGCAGCAAAGCGCTTATCATTAACTCGCCCAGCAACCCAACGGGCCACATGCTTTCAGCGGAAGAGATTGAGGCGGTCGCCACGCTGGCGCTGGAAGAAGACCTCTACATCATTTCCGACGAGATATACGAGAAGCTCAATTTCGATGGCCGCCCCGCTGTTTCGCTGGCGTCCATCCCCGATATAGCCGACCGCGTCATCGTCATCAATGGCATGTCAAAAGCATATGCCATGACTGGCTGGCGTCTCGGCTGGCTGGCTGGACCAAGCGAGCTAATTGGCGTCGCCGGCAAATTCAATTCACAGACAGCGACATCAGCCGCCACCTTCACCCAGATCGCGGCGGCCGCAGCGCTGAACGGACCCCAAGATTGCGTCGAGATGATGCGGCAGTCTTATCAAGAGCGGCGCGACTTCATCGTGGACGCCTTCAACGGCATAGAAAACATGTCTCATCCCGCTATCGAAGGCGCCTTTTATGCCTTTCCTAAAGTGGACGAAACGAGCAAATCGAGCGAGGAAGTGGCGAACATCATCCTGGACGAAGCCGTCGTGGTTGGCGTGCCCGGCAGCGCCTTCGGCATCAGCAAGGATGCGCACATTCGCTTTTCCTTCGCCGAAGATATGAACAAGCTCAGAGAAGCGGTCGATCGCATTGGCGCAATCGCGCATAAGCTCGCTTAGCCAGCGCGAGGCGCAGAGGCGCGAGGCGGATCATCGTTCTCCGGCGAGTGATTCTCTTACTCGGGTCCGCGCTCTTGCTGGCCGCCTGCGGCCTGGCGCCGTTTCAGCTGCCTAGTTCCCGGCCGGCAGCGCCGCCCGCGCCCAGCTCTGATGCCGCTTGGCGCCCGATAGCCGATGGTTTGCAATGGCGCAAGCTGCTGCCGGCTGGCGATGAGTTGGCTCAGCTCATCGTCGTACGCATCGACCCAAGCCACTATCGATTCCGCGCCCTGTACCGGGCTGGGCAGCCAGAAAGCCTGAGCGGCTGGCAGACGCTGGCGCCTGAGACGAGCGTCATCATCAATGCAAACTTTTTTGATACAGATTATGAAGCGCTGGGCTTAGTTGTTAGCGATGGCGAGCCCAGCGGAGTCGCCTACAGGGACCGCGGCGGCAGCTTTCTAATTCGGGGGGACCAGCCCGAGATCGTCACCTATCGTTCGGCGAGGCTGCCCAAGATCGATAGCATTGAGCAAGCGGTGCAGGGCTTCCCGCTCTTGGTGGAAGCTGGCCGGCAAGCCTACTTCGGGCGGGGCAGTGGGCAGCGAACCCGCCGAACCATGATCGGCATCGACAGGCAGGGCAGGGTCCTGATTATGGTAGCGCCCTATCTAGGATTGTCGCTCGCCGATTTAAGCGCCTACCTGCCCAGTACCGACCTCGACATCGATACCGCCTTCAACCTGGACGGCGGCGCGTCAACGATGATCGCCCTGCCCGGCGCTGGCTACCGGCAGCCAGCGCTGGATCCGGTGCCGGCCATACTGGCAGTCTACCAGCGGGGCGGCGGCTGACAGGGCGGCTTGCTCTATTCTGAACGCGTAAACTCCGCTACTCTCCACGAGGCTGGCAGGATAAGGGACTGATGATGGCGAGGCTGGCACAAGTGGCAACGGCAAGGCAGGCGCAGCTGAATGATGGACGCCGATTGGGTTTCGCGCAGTTTGGCGCTGCCGATGGCATGCCCATCATCCTCTTCCACGATCTGTGGGGCAATCGCAATATTCGCCATCCGGATGATTCTATTTTGGCGCGCCTGGGCATCCGCTTGATCGGCGTTGACCGCCCCGGCTATGGCATGTCGACGCGCAAGCAGGACCGCAGCTTGATGGACGTAGTCGACGATGTCATGCTATTAAGCAAGGCGCTGGATCTCGAGCAGTTCGCCGTGCTGGGCTTTTCCGCCGGCGGACCCTATGCCTTGGCTTGCGCGTATCGCTTCCCGCAGATTGTAAGGCGCTGCGCCGTTGTCGCGCCGCTGCCCCCGTTGGATCACGCGCAGGGATTCAAGGCGATTCACCCCATTTACGGGCGGCTGTTTCAGTTGGCGGCGGGCAACGAAGCTTTCTTCCGGCTGCTGATGCGCGGCTTCTTCTGGTTCGATGGCCAGCGGGGCGCAGAGCAGGTCATCCGCGAACTGGGCGGGCTGCTGTCCCCGGCCGATCAACAGGTATTGAGCAATATCAACCTCTTCAACAGCCGGCGCGATATCTGGGAAGAAATTCGGCGCGGCGGCAGCGAGAACCTTGTCGACGAATTGATCACCTTGACCAAGCCCTGGGGCTTTCGTTTGCAGTCCATTCAAATCCCGGTCGATATCTGGTGGGGAGAAGCCGATATATTCTGCGCGCCCGGCGTCGGCGAGCGCATGGCTGGGCTGATGCCGAAAGGGCGCTACCGCCTTGAACCGCAGGCGGGGCATTTCATGCTCTACTCACATTGGCAAGCCATTCTGCAGCAATTCCTTGCCGGCTAGCCCGCTCCAATCAATAGTGGCTGGCGCCGCCGTTGAGGCGGTCATTCTCGGCTGTCTCCAGCGCCAGCGTGTGCAGCTCGCGCACCGCCCGCTCCAAGTCAGCTTCGGCGACGATGAAGGAGATGCTGCACTCAGACGAGCCTTGAGCGATGGCCAAAACATTGATTCCGCGCTCCCCCAGCAGCGAGAAAACACGCCCAGCGACCCCCGGCGTGCCGCGCATCCCGGCGCCAACGACGGTGATGATCACAATATCGCTCAGCAGGTCAACGCTATCAATGTCATTGTGAAGTATTTCGCGCTGCAACTCCGCTTCGACCGCGTCTTTCACGCTGCCCGCCAGCGGGTCCACGACGGTGAAACAGAAGCTCTGTTCCGATGAAGCCTGCGAAATCATCAGGATGCTGGCGCCGGCATTGGCTGTCGCTAGGAAGGTGCGCCCGGCGATGCCTGGCACGCCCAACATGCCGCGACCGCTGACCGTCAGCATGGAGACATCGCGGATGCCGGTGATCGCCTTGATGACTGTTTCGCTCGCTCGGGAGCGCGAGCCGACAAGCGTGCCCTCGTGCGCTGGATTGAAAGTATTGCGGACGCGCAAGGGGATATCGCGGTTGATGATTGGCTGAACGGTCTTGGGATGCAGCACCTTCGCCCCATAAAAGGCAAGCTCGCCAATCTCTTGGTAAGACACATAAGGCAGCACGCGCGCCCGCGCATCAAGCCGAGGATCGGCCGTCATCACCCCATCAACATCGGACCAGATTATCAACTCATCGCTGCGCAGGCAGGCGGCGAATATTGCCGCGCTAAAATCGCTGCCGCCTCGCCCAAGGGTAGTCAAGACGCCATCGGGCGTGGCACCGATGAAACCAGTAATGATGGGCGTGATGCCCCTTTCCAATTCCGGCAGCAGGCCAGCGGCAATGCGTGATTCGGTTTCATCCCAGAGCGGCTCGGCATTCTGGAAGGCATTATCGGTAACGATGAAATCATTGGAATCCACTTGTTTGACGGCTAAGCCTTCAGCCGCCATCACAGCGGCGATGACACGGCTGCTCAAGCGCTCGCCATAAGAAACAAGCGCGTCCGAGATGCGCGGCGTCGCTTCGCCGAGGATGCTCAGCGCTTGGCAAAGTTCGAGTTGCGCGCGCAACAGGGCATCCACTTCGGCGCGGATGGCTTCACGCTTGGCTGGCGATGCGATCAGCGAATCGATGACGGCATGATGTTTCTTGGCGATGGACGCGTTGATCGCCGCCACCTTTTCTTGCTGCCCCGCGGCCGCCGACGACGCCGCTTCGAGCAGCCAGTCAGTCACGCCGGCCATCGCCGATACCACAACCGCCAGCTGGCGCCCCAGCGACAAGTGATCTCGGACAATCTCAAGCGCTTGCTTAATCGCTTCGGGCGAGCCGACTGATGTGCCGCCGAATTTCATCGTCAATCTAGCCATCGCGCATCCACCTCGTGTTATTGAAATAAAAAAGGCGCATGGAGGTTTCCATACGCCTGTTTGCTGTTCGTCTCTAGCTTGTTACAGCAAAGCGAAACCCCCGAGTTGCGCGCCTATGCGCATCGTAGTCGTCATGCTGGTAGTTGTCGCTGTGATGATAGCTTGTGAAGGCATCATTGTGCCGCCGCTGTCTTTTCGCGCCGATACTTTATCGCCTGTGAAAGGCGCTGTCAAGCCCCATCGATACCGATTCAGAGCAATCGATTGCCCTGCCCCTGGATTTCACAGTCGTTTACGCCCGCAGCGCCCTGTGCTAAAATCACGCGACTACTTCAAATTTGGCACGGTGGGCACAGTGTCAGAATCTTCCCAGCCAATGGTCCGCTCACTTCGACAAGCGCCAACTTGGGCAATCGCGCTTATGGTGTCCTTCTTGCTCGCCCTGGCTGTGATCGCCGCCAACTTGCTGGACGCATCGCTGGCCAGCCGCGACACTGTGCTTGAAGACAAGCCAGGGGCGCTGCTTTATTTATCCGACTTTTCCGGCTTCGCTGACGAATGGGAATTATACGAGGGGCAGCAAAGCGCCGCCATCGTGGATGAGCAGCTTGAGCTGCGGGTTGGGGCGCCCCAGACTGCGGCTTGGTCCAGCGCCCGCCCACGCTTTCGCGACTTTGATTTAAGTGTCACGGTTGTCGCCCGCGATGGACCCATCGACAATGCGATGGGCGTCATCTTTCACGCGCAAGAGATTGAGGCCAGCGCTTGTGATATGCCAGCCCTTCTTTTATGCGCGATCGACCAGTTCATCCCGCTCGCTGGCGCCGCCCTGCGTCAGATACTTGACACGACCGAAACCGAGGGCCAGCTCGCCTTCTTGATCAGCAGCGACGGCTATTACTCAGCCTGGAAGACAGAAGCGGGCGAGACGCAACTCTTGAGCGCCTGGATTCCGTCGCCGCAGATCAAGCAGGGGCTGGGCGCCGCCAACACAATCCGCGTTGTCGCTCGTGGCTCGACGTATCGCTTTTTCATCAACGGCGCACCGGTATCCCTTTGCGTGCCCAATGATGCAAATGCCACCAGCACCTTCGCTGGCGGCGCCTGCGTCGAAGGCGCCATGCAGGCTGTTTATCAAGACAACAGCTTCAATAGCGGCAAACTAGGTCTGATCGCCCGCTCGACTGCCAGTGGCGGCGGCGGTGTCCAGGTCCGATTCGATAACCTGCTTGTTTTCAGCCCGAACAAATCAGACGACGAGGACATCAAGCTGTGAAGATACACCTGCGCATGGTCGGCTGCCGGCTGAATCAAAGTGAAATTGACAGCATGGCCCGTCAGTTGAGGGGGCTGGGGCATGAGATTGTAGACTCGCCCGCGGACGCTGAGCATTTTATCGTTAATACTTGCGCCGTTACCAACGAAGCGACAAAGACCAGCCGCAAATTGATTCGCGATTTCCAGCGGGCGAACCCGGCCGGCGAAACCACGGTTACCGGCTGTTACGCGCAGATTGCGCCGCATGAGATTGCTCGGCTGCCCGGCGTCAAGCGTCTTGTCGGCAATGGCGATAAATCACAGCTGGTCTCAGTGCTCACCGGCGAGTCGATTGACATCTTCGATAGCGAACCGCATGAACGCGACGGTCCCCTGGGGCGGACGCGCGCCTTCGTCAAAGCGCAAGACGGCTGCGATAATGCCTGTACCTTCTGCGTCACGACAATCGCGCGTGGCGGGGGCCGCAGCCGAACGATAGCCGACGTCCTGCGTGAGGTCAATTATCTGCGGCGAGCCGGTTACCAGGAGGCAGTCTTGACCGGCGTTCATTTGGGCAGTTACGGCCATGATTTGAGCGATGGCGCGGGCTTGAGCAAACTCGTCAAGGCATTGCTGCGCGACACGGATATGCCGCGCATTCGTCTATCGTCGCTGGAGCCTTGGGACCTGGCGCCAGATTTCTTCTCGCTTTGGGAAGATCGCCGCTTGTGCCGACACTTGCACCTGCCCTTGCAGAGCGGCTGTGACGACACGCTGCGGCGGATGCGGCGGAACACAAGCCAGCGGCAGTTTCGCGCGCTGGCGGCAGCCGCGAAAGCCGCCATCCCACAGCTGCGCCTTACCAGCGATGTCATCGTTGGTTTCCCTGGCGAGACGGAAGCGGAATTCGATCAATCTGAGCGATTCATCCGCGAAATGGACTTCGGCGGCTTACACGTCTTTCGTTATAGCAGCCGGCCCGGTACGCCAGCCAGCCGCATGAAGCATCAGATCTCGGACCGCGTCAAGAAGGCGCGCAGCGCTCGCCTATTGAAGTTGTCGACGCAAATGGAGCGGCGCTTTGCCGAATCGCTAAATGGGAGCGAGAACGACGTGCTTTGGGAGCAAGTCAGCGGCGCATCGCCGGCCGGCTTTATCATGACCGGCTATAGCGATAATTACATGCGCGTACGCGCGACGCACCCGCGCGACCTGAGCAACGTCATAACCAGGACTCGGCTCGGCGCATATACTGACGGCGAGATTCATGGTACATTGAAAGAAAGCTAAGCTAGAAAGCCAGCCGGCGGCGGCGAAAGATCGGTCCTATGAAGCGCGGTCCCCCAGGCGCGAAGGCAGCCGAGCCCGGCCAGCGGTGAGAGCGACGCCATGCAGAACCTGAAGCAAGAATTGCAAACAGCGCTAAAGAAAGCCATGAAGGCAAAAGACCGCGATCGCCGCAATGCGCTTCGCTTGTTGCAGAGCGCCATAAAGCAAGCCGAAATTGACGGGCGCGCCGAGCTTGACGATGAGGCAATCAGGGCGATCTTGCGCAAAGAAGCGAAAAAACGGCGCGAGACAATCAGCGAGCTGGAAAGCGCGGGGCGCAGCGATGAGGCTGCCGCCGAGCGCTTTGAACTGGCAGTTACAGAAGAATTCCTGCCGCGGCAATTGACCGCCGACGAGCTGAAGCCGATTGTCCAGGCAGCAATAGACGAAGCCGGCGCAAGCTCCATGAAAGAGATGGGCAAGGTGATGCGCGCGCTTATGCCCAAAGTGCAAGGGCTGGCTGACGGCAAAGCCCTTAGCGCGCTGGTGAGAGAGTTGCTGAGTTAGAGCGGTGAACCTCCAATTCTCAAACATGCTCGATGAGCGCTTCAACATCGATCCCGGCCGAACGCAATCGTTCATTCGTTTTGCGTCGGCTATTGTCGCCGCCGTGGGGTTCGCCCTTTGCTGCACCTTGATTGTCGCCTTCGACGATATATTCCTCGAATTCAACAACATCGCTAATTTGACGCTTGGCTCGGTGCCGACGGAAGACATTATCGCGCGGGAAGAACGCTCCTTCGTCAGCGACATTCTCACCGAGCAAGAGCGCAACAAAGTCTTGAGCCAGGTGCCGCCGGTCTTTTACCCGCCCGACCCCAACGTCGCCCGTCAACAGCGGGAATTGGCGGAGACGATCCTTACCTATATTGATAATGTGCGCGGCGACTCTTTTGCCACCCTCGAGCGCCAGATCGCTGATATCAAGGCCATCACATCGCTCCAGCTCAACGAGAGCGAAGAGACGATTATTGCCATCCTGCAGCTGCCGGACGACAGTTGGCTGCAAGTGCGCAGTGAGATTATCTCGGTTTTGGAGCGGGTCATGCGTGAAGAGATTCGCGCCGCCGACCTGAAAAAAGCGCGCGAGCAGCTGCCGACGCAAGTCAGCCTGCGTTTGACACCACAAGAGGGGCAGATTGTTACCTTAGTCGCCGCCGATATCATCCGGGCGAATACCTTTGAAAACCCGGATCAAACGGCGATTGATCGCGTCGAGGCGCTTAACAGCGTCGACGCCCAACAGCGGCAATTCATCGCGGGCCAGACAGTGGCGCCAGCCAACCAGCCAATTGACAGCCTTTCCTTGGAAGCGCTGCAAGAGCTTGGTCTGCTCGCGCGGACCGGCAACCGCGGCGCCAGAATCCTGCGCGCGCTGCTGGCAAGCGCCTTGGTGGCGGCGATGCTCGGTTTGTACATCGGCCGCTTTGAAGCGCATCTCGCCTCTCAGAACCACAAAGACCTGCTCTTGATTGCGATTTTGTTTCTTGTCGCGCTGGCTGCTATGCGCATGTTCGGCATCGCCAACATCTACTTGATGCCGGCGGCCGCCATCGGCATCGTTTACGTCGCCATCGGCACACCGCATCTGGCTATCGTCTGCGCCATTGGCTATGCCTTCTTGGCTGGCTTGCTCAGCCGGGGACCGTCGCTTGAAATCGCCAGCCTGATCGCGGCTGGCAACATCGGCGCTATTTTGACGCTGCGCAACGCGGGCCGCCTGAACAACTACTTTGTGGCTGGCCTTTTCGTCGGCTTGGTGAATGCCGCGGTGGTGGCTATCTTCGCGCTGCAAGTCGGCTTTGACGGGACCGACGCGACCAACATGGCGCAAGCTTTTTTCAGCGGCGTGCTGATCGTACCAACCACATCCTTCGGTGTCATGTATGCCTTGACCGTGCTCTTGAATCTGGCGACGCCCTTCAAGCTGATGGATCTGAGCCAGCCCAGCAAACCGCTCTTGCAGCGGCTGCTGCGCGAGGCGCCCGGCACCTACCAGCATTCGCTGCAAGTGGCGAACCTGGCGGAGCAAGCGGCTGACGCGATCGGCGCCGATACGCAGATGACGCATGTCGCCGCGCTCTATCATGACATCGGGAAAATGAGCAATCCCTTTTTCTTCACCGAGAATCAGCAGCATATTCAAAACCCGCACGATGCCTTGGATGACCCCTATCGAAGCGCCGATATCATCATCAACCACGCGATTGAAGGCGACCTAATCGCCAAGCGCTATAATCTGCCCAATCGCATACGGGAATTCATCCGGGAACATCATGGCACGACGCAAGTTTTCGTCTTCTATCAGCGGGCGCTGGCTAACGCTGGCGACGCAAGCGGCGTCGATCCAGCCGATTTCTCTTATCCCGGGCCGATACCCCAAAGCCGCGAGACGGCAATCATGATGATGGCTGACAGCTGCGAATCAGCCATTAGGGCGGTCAAGCCACAGAACATGCAAGACATCGCCGACCTGGTCCATGGCATCATCGAAGACAAACGCAACAAGAACCAGCTCGACGCCTCTATGCTGACGCTCAATGACTTGCGCAAGATCGAGGCTACCTTCACCGATATTTTCCGGGGCCTCTTTCACCCCCGCATCGATTACAGCAAGGCGATACAATCGCCCAGCGCGCCAAAGCCCGATAAACCCACTGGCAATGGCGCCAGGAGCAAAGGCATTGAGCCTGAGCCCGCTCGACCAGTTGAGCGCAAAGCGGCAAGTAGCGACGGCGATCTGACAGACCGATCCAGAAGCCAAGAAGGACGCCGGTCGCCAGTCCTCAGCCCCCCCGTTGCAGACAAATCGGCGAGCAAAGAAGCAGCGGCGGAGCAAGTGGCGGGCAAGGACGCCGCAACCATTATGGAAGACGACGAACCGCTCTTTGAAGTCCCGCCCCTGCCAAAACGCAACGGCCAGAAAACAGCGCAACATGCGAATAAAGGCGAGAACCCCGGGGAAGTGGACGCGTCTTCTTGAGCGACGGCATCATCCTACAGAACCCAAGCCAGCTCGCCATCGATTCTGAACGTCTGCTGCGGGCTTCTCAAACCGTGTTGGATTGCCATGCAAACTTCGAGGCTAGCAGCCTCAGCATCGTGCTTAGCGATAGCAAGGCGATCCGCGCCTTGAACCGGCAATTCGCGGCCGTCGATTCGCCGACGGACGTGCTTTCATTTCGATCGGGCGCGCTGCCGCTGGACATTGACGAGCCCGCAGGCTATCTAGGCGACATCATCATCGCCCATGACTACGCGGCCGCCCAAGCTTGCGCGAGCAAAACAGCATTCTGTGACTTACTTTGCCTGCTGATTATCCACGGCACGCTGCATCTACTGGGCTACGATCACGATAGGCGAGCAACGCGGGAGAAAATGTGGGCGGCGCAAGACCGTTGCCTGCGCCAGCTGAATATCGACCCAGCCATCGTCGACCAGTACCAAGATATCGCCCATGGTTAGGCAAACTGGGCGCGAGAAGCGCAATAAGAGGCCGGTTGATCCCGCCCGCTACAGCCCCAGGCTTAGCGCAAATCGCAGCGCGAGCTTCCGATACGCGGTTGCTGGCTGCGCCTATATGCTGCGCTACCAGAAAAACACGCGCATCCTGCTGGCGGCAACGCTTGTTGTCGTCCCGCTTGCCTTTTGGCTTGGCATCAATGCGGACCAATGGGCGATTTTGATCCTCGCGATCGGCAGTGTTTGGGTGGCGGAATTTATCAACGCCGCCATAGAAGCAGCCGTCAATCTGTCGGTTTCAGACATCCACCCCATGGCAAAGGCGGCAAAGGATGTAGCAGCCGCCGCTGTTCTGATTACCGTATTAGTCGCCATTTTGATTGGCTTGCTGCTGCTTGGTCCGCCCTTTCTTGATTGGCTGCGGGCGCAAGCCCCAACAAGCTGATGCGATTGCTCGAGGCGATTGCCCTTCATTCGTCTCAAAAAAATACTTGTGATAAGATAGAAAAGCCTCAAACGTCAATTGTTGTTCGGATGATTGAATGCCCATGTCCCGCAATTCTGCCCCAGAGGATTCGGCCGCCGGGCGAGGACTGCGGTCGATTCTAGCAAGAGTTTCTTCATTGTTTTCGGCTTCCCGGGCGAGGTCCCCTCAACAGGCAAGGGACCAGCGGAAGCGCGGGCACCTGGGCCGGCAGCGGGCGCTGCGGCTGTCGACGCTGCTGGCGCCGCGCAACCGCCTCAAACTCGCTATTGGCGGCGGGGTGATTGTCGCCAGCGCGCTAATCGTTTCTTTGGCTTTTCGCAGCCCCTCGCCCATGCCGCTCGAGAACGCTATCTGGCTGGATCGGTCTTGGACTTTCGGCGATCTCGAAAGCGAGCAATTGCGGGACCTCGGCGAGAGCATGGTTGCGCATCAAATCGGAACCGCCTATGCCTATGTAAGCTCGCTTGGCTTGGACAATCGCTGGTCGGGCGGTGCCCAGGGCGAGGGCGGCTTCATGGATTCGCGCCCCGCTGTCGCCGACTTCGTTGAGCGCTTCAAGAGCCAAAACGATAATCTGCGGATTTATGGCTGGATCGAGATCTGGGCGCATCTGGGCCCCGCCAATGGCTACCGGCTGGACGATACCGATCTTCAAAGCAACGTCGCGGAATTCAGCCGCCTTTTGGTCTCTCAGCTGGGATTTGACGGTGTGCTGCTCGATGTCAAACCAGTGTTCACCGACAGCGGCGATCTCGTTCGTTTGATTCGCCGTGTGAGCACGGCCGTCGGTCCAGACGCGCCGGTTGCCGTCGCCGTCACCGCCGATTTGACGCCGCAAGATCGTCACCTGGGCAACATCGATTCCATTGCGCCGGGCACCATGTGGTCGCCGAGCTTCAAACAGCGGGTGATGGTTTCCGCTGATGAAATCGTGCTGCTGATGTATCAGAGTTACCGTCAAGACCCGCTCGATTATGCCAATTGGGTCGCCTATCATGTCGAGACTTATATCAAATCATTGGAGACAGCGACAAAGGTCCTGGTCAGCATCCCGAATTATGCCAGCAGCAGCAGCGCGCACAATCCGGCGGTAGAAACAATGGAAAATGCGTTGGCTGGCGTCCGTGAAGGGCTGCGACGGCTTGACGAGGCGGAGCGCCCGCTGCTGAGCGGCGTCGCTATTTTCTCGGATGACCCGCTCAGCCAATCGGAATGGGGCCGCTTCAGCAATCTATGGCTGCCAGGGTAACCCGCACAAACAATGCCTGCCATCATCAAACGTTTGACCAAGCAGGGGCTTCTTGACGTTGCGGAGGGCGCCGCTAGCCTGCAAGAGGCGGCGAAGCGCGAGCCGCGTGACGGAGTTTACACCGTCAGCAACACCTATGAGCGCAGCAAGACCTTGCTGCTCGACGCGCATTTAGACCGCTTGGAGGACTCAGCGCGCCGCGAAGGATTCGCCCCGGTCTACCAGCGAAAGCAACTGAGAGCTGCGCTGCGCCAGCTAATCCTTGACTCGAATTTCGGTGATGTCCGCTTTCGTGTCTCTATCCCAGCGGCAGCCCCAGCCGAATTATTATTATCAATCGAACCATTCCAGCCGGCTAGCCCTCAACTGATTGACTGCGGCGCTCGCTGCGAAACATCAACGGTGGCGCGCCTCAAGCCCGCTTCCAAATCCAGCGAATGGATGCACCAGCGGCGAGTGCTTGAGGCGGCCAGGTCGCCTGACATTTATGAGACATTTTTGCTGGATCCGGCGGGCAAGCTGCTGGAGGGCGCGTCTAGCAATGTATATGTCATTCTCAAAGGAGAACTTCGCACGGCCGCCAGCGGCGTCTTGGCCGGCATCTCGCGGAGGATCGTGCTCGCGGTCGGCGAGAAGATTATGCCGCTGCGATTGGAAGCAGCCGACATCGCCGACATCGCCCGCTACTGTGAAGTATTCATGTCGAGCAGCAGCCGGGGCATCATCCCGGTGGTCGAGCTTGACGGACAGCCGATCGGCACTGGGGGCGTCGGGGCGAAAACGCTTGCCCTGCGCGCTGCCTATCAACGTTGGGTCGCCGATCATTTGGAAGAACTGTGATGCGGATGCTGCGCAGCGCCTGGCAAGCGCTGGAGATCCTTGGCGCCGCGCGCGATTTGGCGACTGAAACACGCCGCTTCAATTGGGAGCTGGCGCCGCGCGCGACATTTTTCCTGCAAGCGGAACAGGCTGACATCCGGCTGCGGGCGCATGAGCGGCGGGAAATCCAGGCAACTATCAAGCTGCAGGCCGGCATCGGCTGGCAGCTGCTCACCGATCAAGATGAAGCGGGCGTCTACATAATCGCGCGGCGCAAACCCGTCATTGGCAGCATGAGCTGGAGCCGCTTCGATATCAGTTTGCCAGCCGATGCGCACATTTCACTCAAGCTGGCGCATTGCCAAGTCTGCCTCGAAGATCTAAGCGCGTCGCTCGATTTTGCCCCCTTCGTATAAGAACTGCGCAAGACCTGAGCGCGATTCTTGAAATCCGGCGGGCGCTGTGGTAGCCTTAGAAGCATGCGGAAATCAATCGATAGCAGTCTAACATTGAAGTGCTGTTGCTGTCATACCGACCACTAGGCGGGTATGATTTTTGCCATGCAGGCGGCGTTTCGCCAGCGACAAGTCAACCCGCCGAGGTTGGCTTTTTTTGATTGTGAGTTTGCCGCGAGCAGAAAGACAACTGTAGAGCAGACAAGGAGCAAAGCTAATGAGTGAAATCAGCAGCCGCGGGTATACGAATCCCGAGAAGCTAGTCTCGACCGCCTGGGTGGCCGAGCATCTGAATGACAGCAGCGTTCGCGTGGTGGAATCCAACGAAGACCCCTTGCTTTACCCCAGCGGGCACATTGCGGGCGCGGTCGAAGTTGATTGGGTCAACGATCTCAACGACCCGCTGCGGCGCGACTATCTCGACAAAGCTGGTTTTGAAGCGCTGGCCAGCCGCATCGGCATCAGCCCAGAGACGACGATCGTATTCTATGGCGATAAGAGCAACTGGTGGGCGACTTACGCGCTCTGGGTCTTTGAGCTATTCGGCCACCGCAATGCCAAGATCATGGATGGCGGGCGCTTGAAATGGGTGGCAGAAGGGCGGGAGCTGACGCGCGAGAAGCCGAGCATCAACCCAAGCAGCTACCGCGCGCCCGAACGCGATGACAGCCAGATCCGCGCCTTTCGCGACGCTGTGCTGGCGCATATCGGCGCTGGCGGGCAATTGGTGGACGTGCGCAGCCCAGCCGAATTCAGTGGCGAGAAGCTGCACATGGAAGGCTATCCGCAAGAAGGCGCGGTTCGCGGCGGGCATATCCCGGGCGCTGGCAATGTGCCATGGTCGCGCGCAGCCAACGAAGACGGCACCTTCAAAAACGCGGACGAGCTCCGCGCGATTTATCTGGACGAAATCGGCTTAAACCCAGCCGAGCCAACCATCGCCTATTGCCGCATTGGCGAGCGCAGCAGCCACACTTGGTTCGTCTTGAGCAACCTGCTTGGCTTCGGCGATGTGCGCAATTATGACGGCTCATGGACCGAATGGGGCAATAGCGTCGGCTTGCCAATCGAAAAATAGGCGCCGAGGCTAGCGGCGGGGCGAGCCATGCTTCCCCGCCCGGGCGCGCCAAGTCACGAGACACATATGGCAAGCTACCCTGCAAAGCTCCAGGAATACTTAGACGACTTCGGCTTCATTTCATCCCGCGAGGAGCGAATCGATTACTTGATCGCTATCGCCGATGAGTTCCAGCCGGTGCCGGCTTCTATCGCCGCCAAGCCTTATGACGAGGCGCATCGCGTCATCGGCTGTGAATCCGAGGCATTTGTCTGGGCGATCGACCGCCCCGATGGCAGGCTGGATTTCTACTTTGATGTGCTGAACCCGCAAGGGCTTTCCGCCATGGCGATGAGCGTGATTTTGCATCAATCATGCTCTGGCGCGCCGCTGGAGCAAGTGGCGGCTATCAGCAGCGAAGTTGTCTTCACCTTCTTTGGCAAAGATATTTCGATGGGCAAAGGGCGCGGCTTGACCGAGCTCACCAACGCGGTGATTTACCGGGCTAGCCAGCGTCTCCGTTCTGGTTGATTGTCTGGTTGATTGATTCCATGCCCAAGAAAGAATCGCTTGGCGCGCCGGCTGCGTAGACCGCTTCCGTGCCCAGCATGCCGCTGTATGCGCCGGAGGGCTCAGAATCCGGGATGACAGTGGCGCCGACCTTTTCATAATAGCCAACTGGACCAGCCCCGCCAATAACGGCGTACATATAGCCCGCACTGCGCATAGCCTGCAGCGTCGCCAGCAAAAGCGCCGTGCCGATGCCCTGCCCTCGTTCAGCCGCATCCACGCCAGTTGGGCCAAAGAAGTTCTTAAATGTCGTGTCGTAACAGGCGAAGCCCAGCAACTGGTCCCCCCGATGCGCCAGCATGACCGTCGTCGGGTGGCTCGAGAAGCCCACATCCGCTTCGCTGACCCAGTATTCGCTGAAGTGTTCGCCTATCCAGCGCAGCACGAGAAACTTTTCCGGCGTCATGCAGCGCCGTATGTGCACGCCCATAGCACGCTGGGCGGCGATTACCGGTTCGAGGGCTGGCAGATCGTACAATTTGACTAACATATCTGGCATGGCTCACACCCCCTTGCAAGCATCGTTGGCGAATGCCAAACCTTGATTCAGCAGCATAGCCACAAAGACTTACCATTTCATTTTATCTAGCTTCCTTAATTCCGCTTGGCTATATGCCAGGAGTCTTAGGGGAGTGGTGAATTCGGTGGAAATTCAATTTCACCACAAAGACACGAAGGACACAAAGAAAAGATATTAAACCCCGAAGGAGTGGTGAATGCGAGGATATGCAGGCCGATATTCTGTATTTGCATAACCTAGATGTAGGGACGACACTTGTGTCGCCCACAGTTGCAGAAGCGGATTTTGGGCGATCCAAGGATCGCCCCTACGACTCAGCACAAGCAAGTCTTATATCAATAATTCAGCACTCCCGCCTCAGGGGAGTATGGCAGCGAGACGCGCCAGGCACTATGATTAGCGGGGATGTCCACTAAGCAAGCGAGCGTGAGCATGAGCCTTCGACCCGAGACCAGAGCCGTACACAGCGCAGCCGCCGACCCGAGCAGTGGCGCCATCGTGCCGCCCCTTGTGCTCAGCACAACTTTCGAATACGAGACGACCGGGCTGGAGCATGAGCCCGAGCAATTGGTCTATACGCGCTGGCAGAACCCCAACCGGGCAGCGCTGGAGCGCACGCTGGCTACGCTCGAGGGTGGCGCGGTCGCCCATGCGGTAGCCAGCGGCTCGGCGGCGATGCTCACCATTTTTCAAGCACTGGGACCCGGCGATCATATTGTCTCGAGCGATGATATGTATTTCGGCATCCGCGTCCAGCTGAACGAATTCTTCGCTCGCTGGGGGCTAGAGACCAGCTACGTCGACATGAGCAATTTGGACGCTGTGCGCGCGGCAATGCGCCCCGAAACCAAACTTGTCATTCTTGAATCGCCGACCAATCCGATGATTCGGCTGGCTGATATCAGCGCCATCGCCGATATCGCCTACGACTATGAGGCTAAGCTGCTGGTCGATAACACGGTCGCCACGCCGATCGCGCAGAACCCGATTCTGCTGGGCGCCGACATCGTGGTCATCTCGCTGACCAAATATATTGCTGGCCATCATGACGTGCTGGGGGGCGTCATCATCTTCGCGGAAGAAGACGAATTGGCGGAGCGGGTGATGCGGCTGGTGCGCATCGGCGGCGGCGTGCTCTCGCCGATGAATTGCTGGCTGGCCGCCCGCGGGCTGCAGAGCTTGGCTTATCGCGTGCGGGCGCACAGCGAAAGCGCCTTTGAAATCGCCTGTTATCTGGCGGAGCAGCCCAAGATCGAGCGCGTGCTATACCCGCATCATTCCAGCCACCCGCAATATGACTTGGCGCTGAGGCAGATGGAAGTGGGCAGCGGGCTGATGTCAATCCTAGTCAAAGGCGGGCGCGACGCCGCGATTGAGCTCGTCAATCGCCTGCAGCTATTCACCAGCGCCACCAGCTTCGGCGGGACGCACAGCCTCATCGAGCATCGCGAATCAATCGAAGAAGGCGCTTCTACGCCAGCCAATCTGCTGCGCGTTTCAATCGGGCTGGAGCACCCAGCCGACCTAATCAGCGACTTGCATCAGGCGCTCGCGTGATTTACCACATCATCAGCCGAGCCGCCTGGGCACTGGCGCAGGCGCATGGGCGCTACCAGCCGCCGTCGCTCGCCAGCGAAGGCTTCATCCATTGCTCAACGCGGGGGCAAGTGCTGCCAGTCGCCAATGATTTTTATCGAGGTCAAGCCGATTTGCTCTTGCTTTGCCTAGACGAAGCCAGGCTGCTGGCGGAGCTGCGCTGGGAAGCGCCCGCCCACCCGGATGCGACCAGCGTTAAGCAAACCGCGGACGCGTCGCTGTTTCCACATCTTTATGGTGAATTGAATCTGGATGCGGTGGTGGCTGTTTTCAACTTCCATGAGACCGCGTCTGGCTACGCTCTGCCGCCCGACTTGCCCTGAGAATCCCTCCCCGCGTTAACCGATTCCGGTCGCCTCGGCGCTGAATTCCCAGAGCTGCTTTTGCTGCGCGCGGTCATAGGAGTTATCGCTGGACCGCTTCTGCTGTTTCTCATTCCAATACTTGCCGCTGATGCCAGCCACCGCCGGCGACGAGGCGAGATAAACCAAAGTCTCGGCGCCTCTTTGCGGCGATATGGCAAAGAGCCTCTGCACTACCTTGATGATGCCAGACCAGAGCCCGCCAGTATTATGGCCGAAGCCGGTATCAACCAAGCCGGGATGGATGGCATTGACTGTCACCTGGCTGCCTTCCAGCCGCCGCGCCAATTCATAGGTAAATTGCACATTCATCAGTTTGCTGGCGCCGTAGCTGTTCATCGTGCTGTGCCCAGACTCGTCGCGCAGGTTCTCCAAGCGAAGTCTTGCATTGCGATGCGCGCTTGAGGACACATTGATGATGCGCGCCTCGCCCTGCTCCTGCGCTGTCTGCTTTAGCATATCCAGCAGCAGGTGGCTCAGCAGATAATAGCTGATGTGATTCAGCGCGAAGGTCATTTCATAGCCATCGGCCGATGCCTGATATTGAGTGAACATTGCCCCGGCATTGTTGAGCAAGACGTCCAGCCGGTCATACTTCGCGCGGAACTCATCAGCGATGCGCCGCACTTCAGCCATTGACGAGAGATCAGCGATTAGCATATCAATCTTTGAACTGCCGCCGAGCGACTCGAGCTCGCTGCGCACCTGGCGCGTCTTAGCCTCGTTGCGTCCTACGATGACGACCTCAGCGCCCATTTTTACCAGGTCGAGCGCCGCTTGTTTGCCGATGCCATTGGTCGCGCCGGTGATCAATATCCGTTTGCCATTCATAGGCTCTGTCCCTTATCGGTTTCTCGCCAGCGGATGATGCGCGGCGGCAGCCTACTCGTCATCGCTGTAACTGTGCCCCGCAAAGATCGCCCGAATTTCGGCGGCGGAGCGGGCGGCTTGCAAGGCTTTCATGCGCGCCGCTTCTTCTTCCTGCAAGGCGCGGGCATTTGTCAGCACCGCTTCCAGCTGATCGGCTGGGAATTTGCAGGCGCCGTTTTCGTCCATGTGAATCAGCTCGCCGGGTGCCACGTCCATGCCACCAACCGATACCGGCACATTGACAGCCTGTACCGCCATGGCGCCGTGGCCCGCTGTCACACCGCTCAACATATACTGGAAGTCCAGCTCGCGGATTTCGTCCAAATCACGCGAGGGACCATTCGACAGCAAGCCAACGCAGCCCAGCGCCTTCATCGCCGACACCATATTGCCGCCAGCCAAGCCCACCTTGCCCGCGATATCAGCGGGGAACTTTTGCTCAATCACCAGCACGGTCGGCTGTGGCGCCGCTTCAATCGCTTCCAGCACGTCCATGAAACTGAGGCGGGCGAAATTAGGGTCGGGCAAGCCGTAGACACAGGTTACAGCATAGCCGACGCGGCGCCCCAACTCGGGGTACATGCAGCGGATAGAGGTATCGGTGTACCAGTTCTCGGTCCAAGGATTATAAAGCCCCAGGCAAAGCGGCGACTCTGGATACGTCGCGACCACATTGGTAATCGACGGGGTATCGAAGTGCTTCAGTTCTTCTAGCATTGCATTTTGATTCATACGTTCCACTCTCGCAATTCGGTCCTAGGCTGCCATTTTACATTGCCAATTAGCCATGCGAATAGGTTTCGCTTTGGCGCTGCCTAATCCGCTAATCCGGGGCCGGCGGGCACGTTACCCGCGAGGCACCGCGGAACACCGGCAGGATGGGCAGCAAGAAAAGCGCTGATAGAGAAATCGCGACGCGGATTGACGAGAGCAAACCGATAGCGCCAAGCACGGGACCGCCAGCAATTTGCCCCAGAGCGTCGGCTTGGCTCTGTATCGACAGGACAGTGGCGCGCACATTCGATTCGGTATGCTGGTTAATCCACGTTTCCAGCAAGGGATTGCGTATCGCCCGCGCCGCTTGCGTCAGCCATAAGCCCAGCAGCACCAAAGCGAAACTTTCGCCGAGGACGAAAAGAAGCACGCTGCCAATCAGCAGGACATACACGCCGATCAAGGTCATGGCAACGCGCCGCCCATCAGCCATATCGAGGCGCCGCCGCAGCAGCTCGGTCGCCGCCAAGGTGAGGGGCATGGATACGGCGCTGATGATGCCAAACCAGACGATCTCATCGAACTGCCCCAGCGCTGGCAGGCGGAAGCTATCCAGCAGATGCGCCGTCCAAAGCCGGTCGAAGCCTTCACTGAAAGCGCCATGTATCACGGTGGCGAGCATAATCAGAATCAAGATCTGTCGCCGCCGAATGAGAGACGCGCCGGCGCGAAAAGTCGCCAGCGGCATTTGCCAGGCTTCCCGCCCCGCGGCGGGGCGCCGCTGAAAGCCCGCTTCCGGCATGACCGCGATGAGCAGCGCCGATAAGAGCAGGAGCAGCAACCCGCCGCTGATGATGGCTAGCTGCAAGCTGATGCTGGCCAGGGCAACGCTGACGAATATCGCCGCGAAACTGGCAACTTGCGACACTTGCGCCGCCCGCAAAAAAGCCGTTCCCGCCCGTGTTGGGCCAATTTCATCGACGATCCAGGCTGAGCTCGCCCCGCTGAGAAAGGTATAGCCGACGCCCATGATGACCTGCGACAGGAGCAGCACCTCAAACAGCGGAAAACTGCCTTCGACAATAAAACCGCAGCCCAAGAGAAAGAAACCCAAAATCACGGATAAGCGCCGGCTGTAGACATCAGCCAGGACACCGGTCGGAATCTCCAGCAGGAAGGCGGTCAATTCGAGCGTAGTGCCGATCAATACCAGTTGCAGCGGATTCAAGCCAACCTGCTTGACTTGATACACCAGGTTGATCGTGAACACGATTGTGAAAGCGAAGGACTGAACCGCGCTGAAGAAGAGGAACAGCTTGTAGGCGTCGGCGCGGGGAAAGTTTGTTCTGGGTCTCATTCTCGTCTCGCAGTCACAGCGTCGCGCTGCGGCGGCGCAAGCAGCCCGCCTGCAGAAAGGCTTCGAGCTCGGCGCAGCGCTCGGCGATGAGGGGCGGCGCCAGCGCTCGCAGCTTGGGATTATCCAGGTTTGATAGCAGCCAGCGAATCGACGCTGCCTGCCGCGCGGCGATGAGCGCTTCCAACAAGCCGCGGTCGCTATCGGCTAGCTTTTTGATGGCAGTATAGCCAGACCACAGCGCGTCCTCCAGTGCCTGATAATCGGCTGCTCGCTCGCCCTTTAACTGCCAAAGCAGCGGCGCCAAGTCGTAGAGATAGAAGCCCCAGCCGCAGAATTCGAAGTCGAGCGCCGCGATGCTATCGGCCTGAAAGACGATATTCTTCGCCAGCAAGTCGGCATGGATCCAGCCGCTGGCATCAGCTCTCGATGCCAGCGCCGACATGGGGGACCGCAGTTGCGCCGCCACCTCGTCCAGGATTGCACGCTGCTCTGCGGGCAGGCTGTACTTGGGCGCGGCGTATGGCGAATCGTCAGCGAACAAGCCTTCCCAATCCAAACGGGGCCGGTCGAAGCCAGCGGGGGCAACAAACTGCGCGGCGCTGTGCAGTGTCGCCAGGTATTCGCCGATGCGGTAAACATCGCCGGTAGATAGGTCGCGCGCCGGCTTTACCTCGCCGTCGATATATTCAAAGAGCGCGGCGTAGAAGCCTGACGGCGGCGGCAGCAAATCGTGGCTCAGTTCAAGAATGGGCTGCGCGCGCCCATCAACCAGCGGCTCGACTGGCATTGGCGCCAGCAGATCCGTTTCGCGCCGAATTAAGGATAGCCAGCGCAGCTCCGAACGCAGCCGCGCCTCGCCGCCGCTCTTGGCTGGCTGCAGCCGCAGCGCATAATCGGCATCGGCCGTCCTCACTTTGAACAGGAGGTTGCTGCCCTGCCCCAGCCAGCATATTGTCTGGGCCCGAATAGGCCAGCGCCGCAGCGCCTCTTGGGCGATTTCCAGCCAAAGGGGTCCCCGATCGCTTGTCGCTTGGCTTAAGTCAGTCATGCTGAAGTCTGTGATAAAGGCTTTGAATTCGAGTCAGTCATGTGATGATCTAAGCAATGTCTGCATTGTCTGCATTTGGAAGCAAGCAATGTCTGCTAGAATGGGCAGTTGCAATCAAGCAAAGCTGGTGCGCCCAATGCGAAAATGGATCTTGCTGATTTGCGCCCTCAGTCTCGCGGTCTTAATGGACCAATCGGCGAAGGCTTGGGTGCGTTCCAACCTGACGCTCTACGAGAGCATCCAGCCGATTCCCGCCCTTGCGCCTTTCTTCCAGTTCACGCGCAGCAGCAACAGCGGCGCAGCCTTTGGCATTTTCCCGCTGGCGAGCGATGTCCTGCTCGTGGTCGCGCTTGCCATTGTAGCGGGCTTGCTCTGGTTTTTGCGTTCGGCGCCGGCCGAATCACGCCTGACTCCCATCGCCATCGGCTTGATTATTGGCGGCGCCATCGGCAATATCATCGACCGCCTGCACCTGGGCTATGTCATCGATTTTATCCATTATCAGATCCCGGGGCTGATTTCGAATGTATCCAATCTGGCCGATCATGCAATCGTCCTGGGCGCCGGGCTGATCATCGCCGAAAGCAGCTGGCGAGAAGGCATCAGCCGGGGCGAGCGCAACAGCGCAGCGGATACTTGATCAAGCGCCGACGGGCCCCCGCTAGAGCAGCTTCTCCAGCTCAATTTCGTCGCGAATGGTAATGCCGTGCAGCCCGGTGATGGGGATTTGAGGCTTGATGCGCCGCGCAACGGCGATAGCGTTTCGGTGCACCGAAACCAATTCATAACCGCGCTTCTGCCAGAATTTCAGCGCGTCCAGATTATCGTTGGTCGTGATGAGCCAAAGCCGCTTCAAACCAGCTTCCCGCGCCCATTCCTCAACCGCTTCCACCAGCGCGCTGCCTACGCCTACCGACTCATCCAAGCTGTCAAGCGTCGTGATCTCGCACTCTTTCTCGCCAATATGCACGGTGATCAAGCCGATCTTGTCCACTGGCACCGCTTCTGCTGGCGCGTCGTCGGCAGCGCTCGCGCTGCGTTCAGCCATGAAACCGGGCAGCAGATGCCCGTATACGGCTTTTCCGCGCGAGACAATCTGCGTCGTTCCCCAGCGCTCATCCAAAAAGTGCGCCACCCACTCGCGGTCGGCGCGTTCCAGGGGACGAATGGTAAACGCGGTCATCAACTAGACCTCTAATCATCACTAGATCACAGCGACAATTATAGCTTGACTTAGCCCAGTTGGGAAATTCTCGTGGTTTTGGGGGCAATCGCCTCAAATTATTTTTTGCCACAGAGACACAGAGGGTCGCGTAGGTCGCGTAGGTCGCGTAGACACTGACCGCCGACACTGACCCCCCGCACAGAGTTTATGGTCTTTTCTTGGCGATTGTCACATCATTCTGGAAAATGTAGAGGCGTCGGTTACTGTCCACGCTAATGCAATTGGCCGATTATCAACTTCACCGCAAAGGATGGCAGAGCGGATTTCGTGCGTCGGCACCGAGCAGTTATGGGCGACTTCTGAGCCTCATCGCCCGTCAGCTGTCAGATGAGCCGCTCGAATTCGCGAATCCAAGCCTGGCAGTGGCTTTCGCGCTGGTCGCCAGCGCCGAGAAACTGCTCGGCGGCTGATGTCATCCATTGCGCTGCTTCTGCATTCTGCCCCAGCCGATGCTGGACCAGCGCCAGATAATAGTGCGTTTCCGCTCGCTTCGGCTGGGCCGCCAGCGATTTGCGAAAGCAGGCTGAGGCTCGCTGCCAGTCTTTGTTTCGATAGGCGATCATGCCCAGCCCGAAGTTCGCCAGCATGTCGTAAGGCTGTAATTCCAGCGCCCGCTCGAAGGTTTCTTCCGCCGCGGCAATGTCTTTGCCTTCAAGCAGGAAGTAAGCCAGGGTCGCGTGATATTCAGCCTGCGTTGGCAGCAATTCAATCGCAGCGCTGATTTCCGCCATCGCCGTTTTCAAGTCACGCTCGCTGTAGGCGCTTAAGGCAGCGTGGTAATGCTCATCTGCCTGATAGCGGGCATAGCCCAAGCGCATGGCAAGTTTGGTCATCTATATGCTGCGCTGGGTTTCAAGGGCTTGCGCGCCAAGCTGGCAGCAATTTGGGCTGGCAGCCTAGCCGATAGCATTAACCGAGACGCGCGGGCTATTCGCGGTAACAACATAGGTGCCTGCCATTTTGTCGTGCCAGGTCTGGTTATTGCTGTCGAATATCGCCCAGATGAAGCCCAAGCCGAGGAACAGGGCGCTGATATGGTAGCCAATGGCGCGAATGAGGGCATTGGCGTCGGAAATTGCAGCGCCATCGGCTTTTATCACCCTGATGCCAGATAGTGATTTGCCGGGCGTCTGCCCGTCGCGGCGCGTCCAGAAGTACCAGTAATAGAGGATAGGCAAGAGAAAGCTGATACCCTGCCCCAGGTTCATGCCCACTTGCGACAGAATGAAGGCTAGGGCGCCTGTCACCAGGCCAACTAAGATGCCATCGATTAGGCTGGCGCCGAAGCGCGACATAATGCCAGCCAACTGAATTGATTCGAGTGCCGCGGTCTGGTCATGCTTGGCTTTATCGTACATATTGAGGTAACGCTCCTGAAATTAGTGGTCATGTCAATCGTTTGCAAGAAACCTAAACTGCGCGTCAGTGTACATATGAAGTTGCCGCTGGTCAATTGAGCGTCTTTGCCCGCGGCGGCATTCAGTCATGCAGTTCGTACAGGATCGCCGGGTTGGGCTCGGCTTCGAATTCTTTTAAGTTGGCGATAGTGAGGAAACCGTGCTGGTACAGATACTCGATATGCGCGCCAGCTTCCTCGATTGCCAGCAAGATATGATAGCCCTCCACATCGGGATACATCGCCTGGGAAATCTGGCTTATCGTCATTGGCGCGCCCTGTTCGCGCATGATATTGCGGATGCGATCCAGCTTTCGGTTGTGGCTGGCGCGTATTGCCTCTATCCGCCCATAGAGATCGGGAATCGGGTCTTCATGCCCGCCCAGCGCCAGGCGGATCCCGTCGTATCGCAGCAGCTTGCGCAGCGAATCGGCATAGTGATCCAGCCCCATGTAATGGGTGATGCTCTCTGGCGACTGATGCGGCGTTGTGCGCGACAAGATGTGGTCGGCGCTCAGCAGGATATCGCCAAGCCGGATGCATACCTGCCCCGGGCAATGACCGGGCGTATGAATAAACTCCATGCCGTCGATGACAGCTTCGTCCTCAAGGCTGAAATCGACATCAACCGAGGTGACATGCTTCTTGGCGAAGCCATACATATTGAAGAGCGTTTCGCGCAGGGAGGGCTTGATGCCAGCCCGCTCGAAATAGATGCCTAGTGCTTTGGTCGCCACCACCACGCGCTCTTCATAATTCGTCAATACGCGGCGGTCCAGCTCATGGATGCCGACCGCAGCCCCTGTATGTTCCTTGACAAAAGCCAAGCCGCCAAAGTGATCGATGTGACCGTGAGAAATGACGATTCGCTCGATGTCTTTCAGCGTGTAGGGCTTGCCGAAATTATCTTTCAGCTGGCGGAAGCCTGCCAGCAGGTCATCGTTGCTGCGCCCCATGCCAGAGCCGGTATCGACCAGCGTGAGCGGTCCCGCGCCTTCCAGCACAAAGGCGTAGCCCGAGAAGTTGTTGGGGAATAAGATCATCGGCAGGCGATAGATATCGACGCCGCTGCTGCTGCGAAAATGTTCTACTGGCGGTAAGCGCTCCATAGTCGAGCCATCTCCACTCGCCCTTTATCATGCCACAGGACCGGCCCATCGGCGAGAGGCATCGTTTCAGCTTACGGGGGGCTGGCGCTGCCAGCCGCGAAACTGTACAAGATGAAGGCGATATATGCGCCCAGCAAGATTGCCGCCGGCCCCCGCCCCAGCTGCTGATGACTCAGAAATGGCAGCAGCAGGACGGCAAAGCCGATCATCGCCAGGAATTCCAACTGCACCTCCGCGCGGTCAACGGCAATCGGCTGAACCAGCGCGGTCAAGCCGAGGATTAGCAGGAGGTTGGCGATGTTGGAGCCGACGATGTTTCCAATCGCCAGGTCGGTTTCGCGCTGAAAGGCGGCCGCCAGGGAAGCAGCCAGCTCGGGCAGCGATGTGCCAAAGGCGACCAGAGTGATGGCGATAACCAGCTCGCTGACGCCAATCATCCGCGCCAGATTAACCGCGCCCTCCACCATCATCCGCGCGCCGAAGACCAGCGCCAAGATACCGAGCAGCAGCCAAATGAACTCAGGCAGGCGTTTGTGATCGCGGCGCGGCGCAGCGCCCAAATCCGCCAGCAGGCGATCTTGTTGGTCCTGCTCGGTTTTGGCTTGCCGATAAAGCATCACATTAAAGCCAAGGTAACCCAGCAGCAGGGCGGCGCCATCCAGCCGGCCGATGCCGCCATCCAAGGTGAGGGCAAAAGTGCCGATCGAGAAGACGATCATGATCGGAATTTCACGCCGCAACAGGTTGGCATTGACGCTTAAGGGCGCGATCAAGCCGGCCGCGCCCAAAATCAGACCGATATTGGCGATGTTGGAGCCGATAACATTGCCGATCGCCAAGTCGCTTTTGCCGACTAAAGCCGCCTGAATGCTGACGAGCAGCTCGGGCATGGAGGTGCCAATGGCGACCAAAGTGAGGGCGATCACCAGAACGGACACGCCAAAAGACATCGCCAGATTCGACGCGCCCCGCACCAGCCAGTTGCCGCCATAGAACAAGGCAACTAATCCAGCGAGGAGCAATGCGACGTCGACGAGCATTGGCTAGATTCCTATCGATGGCTCGAAATTGAAATCGAGCGCGGAGCAGGTTTAGGCATAGATAACATGCTGCAGCAGGAAGCGTTCGATGCTGTTGTAATAGGCTTCGATCGTTTCTGGTTTGCGCCAGCCATGCCCCTCGCCCTCATAGAGATGGTACTCGTGCGGGATGCCGCGCCGCTTCAAAGAGGCGACAATCCCCTCCGATTGATCTGGCGGCACGACGACATCATCCGCGCCTTGGAAGACGATGACCGGGTCCACAATTTTATCCGCCTGAAAAAGCGGCGAGCGTTCGCGGTAGAGCGGTGCCGCCGCCGGCAATTCGCCCAGCAGCCAGAAGGTATAGCGCTCCTCGAACTTATGCGTATCCATCAACAAAGCGAATTGGTTGGAGACGCCATAAGAGCAGATGCCCGCCTTATAGAAGCCGGGCTGATCGACCAGGGACTGCAAGACGGTGAAGCCGCCGGCGCTGCCGCCCATGATGACGGCTTTGTTCTCGTCAATCAGCCCTTCTTTCGAAAGATGCTTTACGCCGGCAATCGAATCGATGACGTCATAGACGCCCCAATTGCCGCGGTGCATATTCATGTATGCTTTGCCGTAGCCGGTGCTGCCACGGTGATTGACCAGCAGGACCGCATAGCCCCGGCTGGTGAAGAACTGCACCTCGCTGTAGTAGCCGGCGCTGCGCTGCGATGTGGGCCCCCCATGCACATTCACGATTAGCGGGGGCGGGCCCGCTGGCATGTCTTCTTGCGGCGCTGGCGGATAATACAGCCCGTGCACAACGCCGCCATCGTCGCCCGGCCAGCTTATCGCGCGCGGCAGCGAAAGCTGATCCTCGCGCAGATTCTCTGTGCCACGCCGCCGGTGAATCGTGACCACCCCAGCCGAATCGACAGAGATGACACGGGGCGGAATCAGGGCGGAGGAAGCAATCATCGCGACGCGGCCCGCACGAGAAACGCTGATTTGCTCCATCTCGGTGTAAGCCTCTAAGCCAGGCACCAGCTCGCTTGTGGCAGCCTCGAGGCCGATGCGCCGCAGTTGGAAAAAGCCGCGGCGATTCTCCAGATAAAATAGCGACGCGCTATCGCCCGCCCAGGCGAAACTGCGCATCCCTTGCGCCCAAGCGGGCTTGCCATGCTCTACCTCAGCAGACGTCAACTGCTTATGCGTCTGCTCCAGCAGGTCGTAGAGCACAATCTGGCTCCAGCCACTGGCGTCGCTGATATAAGCGAGATAGCGGCCATCGGGCGAGAATTCAGGCTGGAAGATTGAGGTGTTGGCGTCGCCAGCCAACGTCACAATATCAGCCGCGCTTGGGGCGCCGCCGCCATCAGCCGCCAGCGCGATCAAACGCAGCTCACTACCGTTCCAGGGCATTTGCGGATGGTTCCAAGCGATGAAGGCGATATGACTGCCGCCCGGATGCCATGTCGGCTGCATGACAAAATCAGTGCCATAAGCAAGTTTGCGCGGGAAGTTTTCACCAGCCGCGTCGACAATGGCGAGCCCATCGACATGTTCATAACTGTGCACGAAGACGAGCCATTGTCCGTCGGGCGAAAGAGCCGGCGAGGCGTAACTGCCGAATTCGGGTGTTATGGCACGGGGAGAGCCGCCGGCTAGCGCTTGACAATAGAGACGTCCCTTGGCACCGAAAAAGGCTTTGCCGTCCCCTAGCGTGAAAGCGCCGCCGCCGTAACCCACCCGCCCCGCGACATTAAGCGTCCCGTCGGTCAAATCGCGCGCCGCCTGCCTGCCCGTCTGCGCCTGCAGAAAGCCAGTTTTGCCGCGGTTCTCCCACCATACAAGCGTGTCCCCAGCTTGATTCCATTGCACATCGCGCAGGCTGATGCCACTGGCTATCGACGCCCCGCTGATGGGACTGCTCCAGGTGCCGTAAGGTTTGCTCATATCATGCGCCTCGCCTAGCTTTGTCCTCGACCAGGAATTTTACCCCAAGCCCAATAAAACAAAATGCCCACTTGCGCGGGCGCTTGATTGCCAGTGTGCTTGGCCGAATGATATTTGGTTGATACTGCGCCAGCGGGCAGGAAGGTGATGGCAATGCCTAGCCAGCGCTAATTGGGAAGTCGGTCAGGCGTCGACGGGACGGTAATTGGTGTCTACGGTGCTGATGTATTCCAGCGCGTAACGCCCCAGCTCGCTCTCTGGTGCAAATACATCGGATATGATCTCGACCACCGTGCCTTGTTCTGCCCAGTCGTAGAGTCTTTTCGCCTCGCTATTGAGCGACATGATGCAGCCAAATGTCGATGGCTCATAGGTGTGGCCCCCGCCCAGCAAGTTTCCATTTGGCAGCTTAACCGCGCCATGGAAGCCGTTCATCAAGCCGGGCACAACTTCGTAAACGCCCATGAACCAGAACATCTCCCACTGGTCGCAGTTTGTGCCCAGGTCACTGCAGAGCGCGTAGCTGCTGCCAAAAGATTTGGGATTGTGCGTCAAAATCTGGAAGACGCCAGGATATGTCGGCGCGGCCTCCCGCCCGGAGGAAATGCCCCAGCTGAAACGCACTTGCTTGTGTTCAAAGGCGACCAGCCACTGCGACTGCAGGTCAACAACGATGCGCTTATGCGGGACTGGGTCTTGCGGCAGCAGGGCATCGCGCGATGGTATCTGAATCTCCTGCCCAACCGTCAGCACATTCCAATTCAGGGTCGGGTTGGCATCGCGGATAAGCTCGTAGGGGATGCCTCGTTTGCGCCCGATGTGGTGCCCGGTGTCTTGCTGCACGACAGAATACGGCTCCGGCAGGTAATTGAGGCGCAGGACGAAATCGGGCTTTGCACTATTGAGCGCTTCTTGCAGCTTGTCAATCGCTTGCAATTCATCGATATAGCGCCCGCCGTTAACCAGCTTAAGGCTCTCGCTTTCTATAAATTGACGGAAAGCGCTCTGGCGCACTGCCAAGCCATTTTCACCAGCCGTTAGCCATTCAGCCGCCTGCTTCTGGCTGACCTGGAAGGCAATCAACTGGTCCTTGAACGGGTCATAACCGCCAACGCGAACCCCATCCTGCAGGAATACAATCGCCTGATCGAGAAAAGGAGAACTATCCATGACAGTCGGGTTCAGCGGGATAGTCTGCAATTCGAAGCGCCGGTCAGACACAATTTGGGCGGTATTTTCCTTGAGCATGCGCAAGCTCTCGGTAATATCCAGGTGGCGCCCCCGCCGCCCCGGCACCGTGATCAGCCGTCCGCCGGACCATTTGTAGCCCGCTTCATACTGCTGCACATAGACCGCTTCAGTGAGGTCCAGCAAGAGCGATTGCGCCCGGCTGTGAGACACGTTCGGCTGGGGCTCGATGTTGATGCCCAGCGGGATGCCAGCCAAGCCGGCCGCCCGGGCATCATTTGCCATTGAGGCAACATCAAGGGACAAGCCAAGCTCATCGGGCCGCACCCGCTTTATGGTTTCGCCATCGACCGTGATATCGATTAGGAGATCAAAATCCCAATGCTCGCGTATCGCCGTCTCGGCTTCGGCTGGGGTCAGCTCGCCTACCGCGATCCCCATCGCATAGACATTGGGGAAAATGCGCCCAGCCATGATGAAGTTCGATACAAAGAATACCAGGACCAGCGCCGCGACCAGCGTCGTCAGCTTCGCCACGGGCGAGCGGCTGGAGAATAGCCAAGCCAGCGCGCGGTGTGTCATTTTCTCTTCATTGTATGACGGGAAGTAACGGCGTATTAAGGTATGCTGGCTGCCGGCCGAGAGCCTTCCCTCCATCATGGCGAGACGGCGCTGCTGCCGCGCCAGATTGCGGTCGCGCGCGCGTTTGGCTTTTCGTCTGCCCGGTTTATCAGTTTCGACGTTCATCCACCCCAACCTCTGAAATGCTAATGAACTAGGTTCATTGTATTCAAACTCGTGGAAAAGGCAAAGCCGATGAGCGGGCAATCGAGACTTAGAAGCTGAGGCTGGCGGCAGCCAATCTTAGAAAAGTATCAAAATCGTTCAGCTAGCATAACTCTGATACATTTATTATGCGACTTTCGGTAAAGTAAGCTGAATTGCATGGCGCTCCGCCGCGAGACGGGCCGCGACAAAGACAATCAACAAGGAAACAGTTGCGATGACCTATTGGGAAGTTCTGCTCGGCGAGAATGAAGCGCCGCAGACCCAGATTGAAATTGAGCTGAACGACGACCTCGAAGAAGAAGGCGCGGCGATCGACTTGCCGGAGGAGCTGCCGATCTTGCCATTGCGGGGCCTGGTCGTTTATCCGCAGACGGCGATACCGCTGACGGTGGGCCAAGAACGCAGCATTCAACTGGTCGATGATGTGGTGGCTGGCAGCCGCATGGTCGGCTTGGTGGCATCGACCGACCCGAGCCAAGCGGCGCCAGGTCCCGATCAAGTGCAGTCGGTTGGCACGCTGGCCACCATTCACCGCTTGTTCCGCACGCCTGATGGCACGGTTCGGCTGCTGATCCAAGGCTTGCAGCGCATCAGAATTGACGAGTTCATCGAGACGACGCCTTATCTCAAAGCCCGGGTGACGCGCATTCCCGAAGAGGAGGTCGTCTTTGCTGATGATATCGAGATGGAAGCGCTTGTCCGCAGCATCGTCGATCGATTCACCGCCCTGGCTGAGCTGGTGCCGAGCATCCCCCAGGAATTGGTCAATAACGCCTTGAATGTGGAAGACCCGCTGCAGTTGGTTTATACCATCGCGACCTATGTGCGCATGGAATTGGACGATGCGCAGGCGCTGCTGGAGATGGATCAAGTCGGCGAAAAGATACGCCAGCTGCTGAAGCTGCTCACCAAAGAGTTCGAAGTCCTGTCTTTGGGGCGGAAGATCCAAGAAGACGCCCAACACGAGATGGAGAAATCGCAGCGCGACTACTACCTGCGCGAACAGATGAAGGCGATTCAGCGCGAGCTTGAAGAAGACGAAGACCAGCAAGAGGTCGAGAAGTTCCGTCAGCTGATAGAAGACGCCAACATGCCGGAGGAAGCGCGGAAGGAAGCCGAGCGAGAATTGAACCGGCTCTCGAAGCTGTCGGTGGCGGCGGCTGAATATGGCGTGATTCGCACCTATCTCGATTGGATCTGCAGCATGCCCTGGGACCGGCGGACCGAAGACAAGCTCGATATTGCCCATGCGCGCGAAATCTTGGATGAAGATCACTACGGCTTGCCCGATGTGAAAGAGCGCATCTTGGAATTCCTGGCGGTGCGCAAGCTGCGGGCGGAGCGCGAAGATGACCTCGCCGAGCGCGACCGCTTCGACCCAGTCCGGCGGGACCGCTCCGGGGCGATTCTGCTATTCGTGGGTCCCCCAGGGGTTGGCAAGACCTCGCTGGGCGCATCGATAGCGCGGGCGATGGGGCGGGAGTTCATCCGCATGAGCCTGGGCGGGATCCGCGATGAAGCGGAAATTCGTGGCTTCCGCCGCACCTATATCGGCGCGATGCCGGGCCGGATCATTCAAGCCATCCGCCGGGCGAAATCACGCAATCCCTTGATCATGCTCGATGAGATTGACAAACTGGGGCGCGACTTCCGCGGCGACCCCGGGTCGGCGCTGCTAGAAGTGCTTGACCCAGAACAGAACGCCGAATTCCGCGACCATTATCTGGACGTCGCCTTTGACCTGAGCGATGTCATGTTCATTACCACTGCGAATTCGCTGGATAGCATTCCCAGCCCCTTGCGAGACCGCACCGAGGTCATCCAGCTGAGCGGATACACCGAGCTGGAGAAGAGCGCCATCGCCGCGCAGTATCTAGTGCCGCGTCAACGGCGGGAGAATGGCTTGCGCAGCGAGGAGCTCGAGTTCAGCGCCGACGCCTTGCTCAAGATCATACGAGATTACACGCGCGAAGCCGGTGTGCGCAATTTGGAGCGGGAGATTGGGAAAGCCGCTCGTAAGGTGGTGACCAAAATAGCCGAAGAGGCAATCGAATCCATGTCCGTCAGCGAAGGCACAATAGCCGAGCTGCTGGGCAAACCGCGCTTCGGGCATCGCAGCGAATTGCAAGACCGGACCGAGATCCCCGGCGTCGCCACTGGGCTTGCCTGGACGCCCACCGGTGGCGATGCGCTATTCATCGAGGCAACCAAGATGAAAGGCGGCAAAGGCTTCGAATACACGGGGCAGCTGGGCGAAATCATGCAGGAAAGCGCCAAGATCGCCTACAGTTTCGCGCGCTCGCGGGCGGAGGCGCTCGGGATCGAGCCTGAGTTTTACAGCGAATATGACATCCATTTGCATGTGCCGGCCGGCGCCGTGCCCAAGGATGGCCCCAGCGCGGGCGTCACCATGGCGACGGCTTTGGCATCGCTGCTGACTGGGCGTACCGCCAAGAGCAATATCGCTATGACCGGCGAGTTGACACTCAGCGGGCAGGTGCTGCCGGTCGGCGGCATCAAAGACAAGGTGCTGGCGGCGCATCGCCTGGGCGCTGATACGGTGATTCTGCCGCGCAAGAACGAAAATGACCTGGACGATGTGCCCGAAGACGTGCGCGATGAGCTGCGCTTCATCTTGGTGGAGCATCTGGATGAGGTGCTGGAAGCGGCGCTGGACGGTGAGTTCACCTTGAGAGAGCCGGCGCGGCAAGCCGCTCATTAGGCGCGCCAAGCTAGGGGCGCGGGCAAACGAGGCTTGAGCCTGGCGCCTAGAATCGCTTGCCCGTTGATCATCGATCATCATGCTGGGCGAAGCGACAAGCTGAATCCGCGGCGTCCAGCGAATAAGGCATTTTGCCTCGCGGCGCTTTCTGGTTGGTTTGCCGCTCAAGCAGTGCTACACTGATTGTCGCCTTCTACAATCAACTATCGCCGGCCGACCATGACCCTATTGCATCAATCCCCAGCCGCCCAGAAAGCAGCCCGCGCCGGCTGGAATGCCAACCCGATAATTTACGAGATCAACACTTGGGTCTGGCTGAATCAACTGAGCCGCGAATTTGGCACCTCGGTCAGCTTGGCGAACATCCCGCCAGCAGCGCTGGAGGAGCTGGCAGCGTGGCAGTTTGACGCCGTTTGGCTGATGGGTGTTTGGCATCGGGGACCAGCCACGCGCAAGAGCGCGCTCAATTACCTGCACGAATATCGCCCTGCCTTGCCCGATATCAGCGAAGCTGATGTGCCGGGGTCCGCCTTCGCCATCTGTGATTATCAAGTGGAGGAGCGCTTGGGCGGGCGCGCTGGCTTAGCGATATTCCGCGAGCAGCTGCGGCAGCATGGCATCAAGCTGATACTCGATTTTGTGCCCAATCACGTCGCGTCGGATCATCACTGGCTGCTCGAGCAGCCTGAGTATTTCGTCTGCGGCAGGCTCGACGACATGAAAGCGCAGCCCGCCAATTTCTTCTCGATCTCAACTGCGGCTGGGGAGCAGCTGGCAATCGCGCGTGGGCGCGATCCCTATTTCCCCGCTTGGATTGATACGGCGCAGCTCAATGCCTTTCAGCCCGGGCTGCGGCAGGCGCTCATCGATACCATAATCGACATCGGCGCTCAATGCGACGGCTTGCGCTGCGACATGGCGATGCTGACGACCAATAAGATCTTCGCCCGAACCTGGCATGGATACGTCAGCGACCCGCCTGCGCTCGACTTCTGGGCGCAAATCATCCCTGCTGTACGCGAGATACATCCGCAGCTGCTCTTTATGGCAGAAGTGTACTGGGACCTCGAGCATGAATTGCAGTCGCAAGGCTTTGATTACACCTACGACAAGGGGATGTATGATCGGCTCATCAACGGCGCGGCGGGCGAAATCCGTGCGCGCTTGGGCGCGGACCCGGCTTATCTGCAATCCAACATTCGCTTCATCGAGAATCACGATGAGCCACGGGCGATGACCACACTGGGCGAAGACCGGCAACGAGCCGCCGCCACGTTGATCTGCACGCTGCCTGGCGCGGCGCTGCTCCATCAAGGTCAGTTTGAGGGGCGGCGGATAAAATTGCCGGTGCAGATTAGCCGGGCGGCGGAAGCAGGCGGCAGCCCGCCTATGCTCAAGCGCTTTTATCGGCGTCTGCTGCGCGAGGTCAGCCAGCCGCTTTATCACGAAGGTCACTGGCGTATGATCGAGCCGACGCCAATCCATCAAGAAGACTTCACACAGAGCAATCTGCTGCTATACCGTTGGGCGGGCTTGGGCGAATTTCGCCTGGTCGTGATTAACTTGAGCGGCGAGTGGTCGCGCGCCCTGGTGGCGCCACGGGACTTGCCGCCGCTGCCGCCAGGCGCCTGGCTGCTCTGCGAAATCTTGAGCGATTCTTTCGCAAGACATAGCGGCGAATCGATTACTGAGGCGGGCTTGCCATTGGAGACGCCGCCATACAGCGCGCAGATATTCCGCTTCGAGCCTGATGCCGTCTAAGCCGCAACCCAAAGGCCAAGAGCAGCGCGCTAAGCACCTGTTGCTCATCAGCGGAATCGCCATTTTGCTCTGGTCTGGCTTGGAAGATAATGACGCGCGGCTCGTAACCCTGCTGGGCGCGCTGCTGGCGGCGGCGCTCAGCCTGATGATAATCAATACCCGCTGGCTGCCGCTTAGGCGACCGAGCCAAAGCAGCCCCAAAGCCGCAGCCAGGCTCGGCGCGCTAATCGGGCTGCTCACAAGTATCACGACCCCCATGCTGATGCTCTTCAAAGACCTGCGGCACGCCCATGCCTTCCCCGATTATCCGGCCGGCATGATGCTGGCGACGCTGGAGCGAATGCCGCATTGGACGCTGGCGGGCGGGTTGGCGGGCGTCGGAATTGGCATCTTGCTCAAGCTTGGGCGCGGCTGGCGGCAAGACCGAAATTCTGTATTTGGATAACCTAGATGTAGGGCTTGTCCGGTACTGAGTTTTTAATGCGCATTTCTACCCCATCCCCGACCGCCAGTGTCGGCGGGTCAGTGTCGGCGGGCTGTGTCTACGCGCCCTACGCGACCCCACGCGGCGCGGCCCCTTGCCCCAGCAAGCTAGGGAAGGGGAGCTAGGATATTGCAAACTCTATAAAATATGCCAATTCTGCTTGAGTCCAAGTTCACATTAGCGATAATCACGACAAATCAGTGGTCATCCCCCCATTGCAATGGGGGGACCGAGGGGGGTAAACCAAAGGGCGATCGCGAATCCTAAAGTATCGGACAAGCCTTGTAGGGGCGACACTTGTGTCGCCCCTACAACTCAGCACAAGCAAGTTTTATATCAGTAATTCACCACTCCTCCGACATGGCGAAGGCGACTGGTCCCCGCGTCTGCGCTACAATAGGCGCAAATGTTAGAAGATTCGCGGAGGCTTAACAGCGTATGGCAGAGTACATCCTTTCACTTGACCAGGGCACGACATCCTCGCGCGCCATCCTCTTCGACCGGCGCGGCAGCATCGTGCGAGCCGCTCAGAAGGAGTTTACGCAATATTATCCGCAGCCGGGCTGGGTTGAACATGATGCCGATGAAATTTGGGCATCGCAGTTGGAAGTCGCGCAGGCGGTCGTCGACGATGCCGGCGCCATCGCTGCCATCGGCATCAGCAATCAGCGAGAGACCACTGTCATTTGGGATCGCAAGACTGGCGAGCCTATTCACAAGGCGATCGTCTGGCAGGATCGGCGCACCTCAGCTTTCTGCGACGCGCTCAAGGCTGAGGGCTTCGACCAAAGGATTCTGCGGCATACCGGCTTAGTAACCGACGCTTATTTTTCCGCCACCAAAATCGCTTGGCTGCTGGAGAACGTGGCTGGCGCGCGCGAAAGAGCAGCCGCTGGCGAATTGGCTTTTGGCACGATTGACTGCTTCCTGGCTTGGAAGCTCAGCGGCGGGCGGCTGCATATCACGGATGTCAGCAACGCGGCGCGCACCATGCTTTTCGATATACATCGCGGCGAATGGGCGGAGGCAATTCTCGAGCGTTTGAAGATTCCACGCGCGATCCTGCCCGAGGTCCGCCCCTGCAGCCAGCGCTACGGCGACTGTGATGCCTCGCTTTTTGGCGCGTCCATTCCCATCGCTGGCATGGCTGGCGATCAGCAGGCGGCGACATTCGGCCAAGCCGCGTATCGCGCGGGCATGGCGAAGAATACCTATGGCACCGGCTGTTTCATGCTGATGAACACCGGCGGCGCGCCGCAATCCTCAGCCAATAACCTGCTCACCACCGTCGCTTGGCAAGTGGGCGAAGAGGCGGTGCAATACGCGCTGGAAGGCAGCATCTTTATCGCCGGCGCGGCGCTGCAGTGGCTGCGCGACGAAATGAAGCTGCTCAATGAAGCCAGCGAAAGCGAGGCGATTGCCGCAAGTATTGACAGCACGGGCGGCGTCTACCTGGTGCCAGCCTTTGTTGGCTTGGGCGCACCTTATTGGGATCAATACGCGCGTGGCACCATCGTCGGCTTGACCCGTGGCAGCGGCCGAGCGCAGATCATCCGCGCCGCCTTGGAATCGATCGCCTATCAAACGCGTGATGTGGTGGCGGCCATGACCGCCGATTCGAGCCTCGCGCTGGATACGCTGCGAGTGGACGGCGGCGCTGTCGTCAACGATTTTCTGATGCAATTCCAAGCCGATATACTCGGCGTGCCAGTGCAGCGGCCGACAGTGATAGAAACCACCGCCTTGGGCGCCGCCTATTTGGCTGGCTTGGCGATTGGCTTTTGGCGCTCGCAAGACGAGATCGGGGACCAGTGGCAGTTGGAGCGAACTTTCGAGCCAGCCATGTCGGCTGATCGGCGGGAGTCGCTCTACAGCGGCTGGCAACGCGCCGTCGAGCGAGCGCGCGACTGGGCGCAAGATTAGCATTCCGGCCAAGCCGCCGCGCAATTCGGCTTTCGGCTTTCGGCTATACTTAGTTAGGTCAATTGCAGATAGCGGGCGAATAGCATGCTCACCTTTGTCATCAGGCGGCTGACGTTTTCCATACCGGTATTGATTGGCATTCTGCTCGTAACTTTTACTTTGGCGCGGGCGATACCGGGCGACCCCTGCCTGGCTGTGCTCGGCGAGCGCGCCACCGAAGACATCTGTGAGGTTTTCTTCCGCCGCAACGGTTTGGATCAACCTTTGCCAGCGCAGCTGCTGATTTACATGCGCAACTTCCTGAGTGGCGACCTCGGCGAGTCCCTGCGCTTTCATCGCCCGGTGATGGAATTGCTGGTTGATCGCCTGCCAACGACAGTAGAGCTTGGCTTTTACGCCCTCATATTCGCGATTTGCGTCGGTGTGCCAATCGGCGTTCTCAGCGCATATCGGCACAAATCGGCGCTTGATGTCGGCACCATGATTGGCGCCAATGTCGGCGTGTCGATGCCGGTCTTCTGGCTCGGCTTGATGCTGGCTTATTTGTTCGCTGTGCTGCTGAAAGACACGCCCTTCGCCCTGCCGCCTTCCGGCCGCTTGACGCCGGGCGCCAACCCAGAGCCCTTCTATATAGCGGCTGGCTGGGTTGCCGACGGCGAAGAACCGCTGGAAATCTTGCGCTTCCTTTCGCGCATACACACTTTGAACGCCCTGCTCACGCTGAATGGCGAGCTGCTTGTCGACGCGCTGCGGCACTTGATTCTGCCGGCAGTGGCGGTCGGCACGATTCCGCTGGCGATCATCGCGCGGATGAGCCGCTCCAGCGTACTGGAAGTTCTCAGCCAAGATTATGTGCGGACGGCACGGGCGAAAGGGCTGCGCGAGCGCGTTGTTGTGGGCAAGCACGCGCTGAAGAACGCGATGCTGCCGGTCATCACCGTTATCGGCTTGAACTTCGGCTTGGTTATCAGCGGGGCGGTATTAACCGAGACGATCTTCAGCTTGACTGGCGTCGGGCGCACATTAGTGGATAGCATCACCTCGCGCGATTACACGCTGGTACAGGGCTTCACCGTTGTGATTGCCGCTGGTTTCGTGATCATCAATATGGTGGTGGACATACTCTACGGTTATCTCGATCCGCGCATTCGTTTCAATTAACCGGCGATACAGGACTGCATTTTATGGCGAATACGGCAAGCCTGTCGGCGCCAGACAAATTTCGATCAGCCAATTTGTGGCTGGAGGCGCTGCGCAACCTGCGGCACAGTCCATCAGCGCTGCTGGGGGCGGCGGTCATCGGCGCTTTGCTGATCATCGCCGTCTTCGCGCCCTTCTTCGCCACCCATGATCCACTGCAGACGATGATCGGCGTGCCAGGTGAAACGGGGCGCTTGCCGAGCAAAGCGCCCTGCATCCCCCTGCTCGGCTGTGAGGAGCCGCTGCATATCCTAGGCTTGGACTTGAACGCGCGCGACCTGTACAGCCGCGTCATCTACGGCACGCGCACCTCGCTTTCAGTCGGCGTCATCACGATCAGCCTGTCGATTGTTGTGGGGACAGCGCTGGGGATCACCGCCGGCTACATGGGCGGCTCGGTCGATAATGTCATCATGCGCTTGATGGACGTGGTGCTGGCATTTCCGGCGCTGCTGCTGGCGATTTCTATCGTCACGATTCTGGGACCAGGGCTGACCAATGCCTTGCTCGGCATTACGATTACCTTCATCCCGCAGTATGCGCGGCTGTCGCGCGCCAGTGTACTTTCGATCAAAGAGCAGGAATTCGTGGTGGCGGAGCGAGCGCTCGGCGCAAGCCCGCTGCGCATCGTATTGGCGCATATACTGCCCAATGCGATCACGCCAATCATCGTGCAGGGCACGCTCGGGGTGGGGACGGCGATTCTGGACGCGGCGGCGCTATCCTTCCTAGGCTTGGGCGCGCAGCCGCCGACGCCCGAATGGGGGCAGATTCTCAGCGAATCGCGCAATTATCTCTTCACGTCGCCGCATCTTGTCTTTTTCCCTGGCATCGCGATTATGATCACGGTGCTGGGTTTCAATCTGCTCGGCGATGGCATGCGCGACGCCCTGGATCCCCGCTTGAATCGGAATTAGCTCTCCCCCAGCCCAAAGCCCTCCCCCAAAATGAGGGAGGGCTTCATTGTCGCTAGTCGCTAGCACTGATCGGCGTTGATGAACTGCTGGAAGATCGACAGATAGATGGCGAAGCCTTCGCCACGGCCCGTGTGGTTGGGGCTGGCGCAATCGGCGGAAGCCTGCCAGGAGGCAACCACATCGTTGGCATCCAGCGTGGAGCCATCGTGGAACAAGACGCCTTCGCGCAGGTTGAAGGTCCAGACTGTGCCATCCTCAGAGACATCCCAGGATTCCGCTAAACCAGGGATCACGGCGACGCCACCCTTCTCGAAGTCGAGCAAGGATTCTTGCACCTGGTGGCAGGCGCGGAAGGTCTCGCCATCCCAGGTATCGTTGCAGTAGATGGAGATGGGCTCGGCATTCTGCATATAGATGATGTTGTCGTCGTCCGGGTCTTCAAGGCGCGAGAATTCTTCCGTGCCATCGAGGACGCCGGGGTGGACGCCGACAATATCTGCTTGCCAAACATCGGCAGAACCGGCATGGCCGAAGGGCACCCAAGGCACTGCAGAGGACATACCTTCAGCTACCTGCTGGAAGAAAGCCATGCGCGCATCGGGGTCGAGGACTTGGCCCGCCGCGATCAATGGCTCATATACCTCTGGATAGGGTTCGCCCATCTGCGCCATATTCGGCCCATGGCAGCAGGTCAAAAAGTTGGAGGCATCGGGGAAATCGGCATGCCAGCCCAGGATGTGCAGCGGCTCGTTGCCCGATAGCGCCGAGGCGATGAAAGCGCCTGATTCCACAACTTGCACATCGGCAATGACGCCAATGTCGGCGAGTTGAGCGGCGATATCGTTAGCAATGATGCCCGGGTTGGGCAAGTAACCGCGGACGACATCGCGCCAGGTCAATGTCAAGCCGCGCGATTCGCCCGTACGCGTATCCACAAGCGATTCCAGCGGCAACGAGAAGCCCAAGTCAGCCGCTGCTTCTTCGAGCAGGGCAATCGCTGCTGCTTGATCGAAACCGGGCACGCCGCCTTCACCCACATGGCCGAAGACGGCCGGCGGCACGAAGTCGGGAGTCAAGGGCGAGCCGGGCGGGAAGAAGTTATCGACGATTCGCTGGCGGTCGATGCCCATGGCGATGGCTTTGCGGACGCGGATATCGTTGAGCGGCTCGAAGAAGTTGCTCATGGCGACATACACGCCGGTCAGCGGGGGGATGTCGACCAGGTTGAAGTTGGGGTCGGCGCGGAAGACGGGGATATCGTCCGGGTTGGCAAACTTCATGCCATCAATCGTGCCAGCGCGCAGCTCGGTCGCGCGGGCGGCCGCCTCAGAATTCCAGCGCAAGATGATAGTATCTTCGATAGATGGCTCGCCCCAATAGTCATCGAAGCGCTCGAAGACCATCTCATTGCCTTGATCCCAATTGACCAGTTTCAATGGACCGGTGCCGATGGCATTGGTCAGGATATCGCCGGTGCCGCCGGTGGCATCCATCCATTCACGGGGGTGGATAGACAAACCGAGACTGGCCATTTCTTGATCAAAGATAGCATCAGGGTTGCAAAGCGAAATGACTACCGTGAGTTCGTCTACAGCTTCAACCGATTTGAGGTTGCCGCCATACTCACAGTCAGCAGCGGAAAAACTCAACAGTTCATCCTGGCTCGCAGTTGGCGCGATCATCAACCCCAGCGCCAGCAAGAGCAGCAAAAAAACAGATATACGATGTGGCATTTTCATCTGGAACTCCCTTTCAAGGTAAACAATGGTCTTGCTCGCTTCGCCTACAGAATTAGAGGCTGGCGCTAGTGTAACGCAATTACGATATCGATAACAGACAGCGCATCGACGGGAGTGGTGAATTATTGATATAAGGCTTGCTTGTGCTGAGTTGTAGGGGCGATCCTTGGATCGCCCAAAACCCGCTTCTGCAACTGTGGGCGACACAAGTGTCGCCCCTACATCTAGGTTATCCGTATACAGAATTTCGGTCTGCATATCCTCGCATTCACCACTCCCCGCATCGACGGGGGCAGGGGAATCGCCTCAAATTGTCTTCAGCACAGAGACAGAGAGCAGCGGTGGAGAGTTAGAATTCAAATTCGTCGAAGTCGCGGCAGAGGTATACCGGGCCATCGAAGGCTTGCGCGGCTTCGGGCACCAGCAGCTCCGGGTCTTGATTCCAGACTTGGTAGTGGATCAAGCGCAGTTCTTTGGCGCCGGCTTGGGCAGCCGCTTCGCCAGCCATGCGCGCGGTGCTGTGGCCCGGCGGGGGACCGCCCGCTTCGTGAATGAAAATATCGGCGTCTCGGCCGATTCTCAAGGCATTGGGGCAGGGTTCGGTATCGCAGCTATAGGCGAGGACATTGCCATTATGTTTGTTGGTGATGCGCATGCCGATGGTGGGAATGAAATGTACCACCGGAAAAGAATGAATGACGAAGTCTTTGTTCTCAAATAGAAGCGTATTGTCTTGCAAGCCAATTCTCGAAAAAGTCACGGGATAAAAGTTGGGCCAGTATTCCCAGCCATACATATCCATCGTCTCTTCGACACGGTTGATGCAATGCGGAATGCCATAAAATCGGATTGGCGTCTTGCGCCCCATCTGCCACATGTGCATCAGCATGTTGGGTACGCCCGCCACGTGATCTGAGTGAAAATGCGTCAGGATGATGTCTTGCAATGTGTCATCATCAATGCCGAGGTCTTTGATTTTGTCCAGTGGATTGGAGCCAGCGTCTACCAAGACGGGGCTGTCTTCTTCACCGAGGAGCAGAAAATGAGAATAGTCATGTCGGGCATTGTTCACCGCGCCTGCCGTACCCAGGATGATTACCCGCGCCATAGTGTCGCCCTTAGCTTTCCGAATGAGATCAATTCCAGTATATCAAATCTGGCAACTCTTGAGTTCGAGCAAAAGACAACTTCATAAGTCAAGCAAGTTTCATACCCTAGACTGCCAGTCTAACATATCCCAAGTTCTCGGGCGAAATTGGCCTAGCTGCCGTTTGCCTCTCACGATTTGGCGCTTCGCCAAGGCAAGTGCCCCGCCCGAGAATTTGACGGGAGCGTTTTCAATCCGGCGCGGCGGCGGGCTGCAAGCCTTCCGCCCGGTCCGCTTCAATATCGGCCGCTTTTGCCGCGGCGAAGCGGACTGATTGATGACGAACAATCAGCAGCCCCAAGGCTAGGACGAAGCCGATGGCGGTTATCGTCTGCGAACTGTTGATGCGGGTCGCCCCGATTACAGCAATTTCTACGCGCAGGAATTCAAGCAAGAAGCGGCCGAAACAATACTGCGCGATATAGAGCAGCATGATATCGCCGCTGAGCAAACGGTCGCGGTACTGATGATAGACACGCCAGAGGACGTAGAAAGCAATCAGGCTCCAAATCGCTTCGTAAGCCCAGATTGGATGAAAGAGCGTATCGATGGGGTGTTCAACCAAACTCTCGTAAGGAGCGACACGCGCGTCCCGCGGAATCTGAATGCCCCATGGCAGGTTGGTCGGCAAGCCATACAGCTCTTGATTGACGTAGTTGGCGATACGGCCGATTGCCTGCCCCAGCGGGATCGAAACCGCGGCGATATCCAGCCAGGGCGAGAGGCGCATGCCCTGGCCGGGGAAAGTGCTAAGCGGGCGCTGATAACGGAACGGGGCTACATCTTTGTCCCGGAAGACGCCGATGACCTTATCCAGCAGCCAATTCAGCAGCTGAAGCAGCCAAAGCAGCGGTGTCAGAATGGTGGTGAGCCAGCCGATAATCCGATTGTGCCAATGGCTCAAATAGAGATAGACGCCCAGAGCGGCGCCGATCATGCCGCCAAATATGCCGAGCCCGCCAGTCCAGATGGCGATTGCGCCGCTGTTGCTGTCGAAGAAATTCTCCAGAAACCAGGCGGTGTTCTGGCAAAGCCCGCCTTCAGTGCCGCAGCCAGCCACCAGCGAAATCGGCGGAAACAAGATGAACCACAAGCGCGCGCCGATGATGCCGGGAATGATTGCCCAGGTCAAGCCGCCCCAAATGTGATCGGAATCACGTCCGCTGCGCGCCGCCAGCATCGACGCGACGTAGGCGCCGGCAAGCAATGCGACCACCACGATAATCCCGTAGTAGCGCACCTGCAAATTGCCTATCAGAAGATGAGTTTGTTCAAACTCCATTTAGTCACCTCGGTTTCTCAATGTTATGTATACATGACGCAGGCGCTGCAGGGCTGTTAGATTGGCACCTAGAGCCAGGATTAGCAAGCCGATTTCAACTGGCGCCTCGCTATTAAGCAAACCAGCCGCCAGCGTCATAATCAGCAAGACGATCACCCGCTCCAAGCGGCTGAACCAGCCAACCGTCACGCGGACGCCAACTTGCACATCATCGGCGCGGGCGCGAATATAGCTCACCAGGTAACTGCCCATCAGCGCGGCAAGCGCGGCAACAAGCATATCCATGCGCCCGGATTCGGCAAAATAGTAGCTCAAAGCGGCGAAAATAAAACCATCAGCATATCGATCGAGCGTCGAATCCAGCACCATGCCAAATGCGCCAGTCCGATTCCGCGCTCGGGCGACTGCGCCATCCAGGGCGTCCAGCGGCAGGCACAGCAGAAGCGCGATGCCGCCAAGCAGAAATTCCCCGTCCGCAATGAAGAGCGCGGCAACGGCGACCAAGAGCAAACCACAAACGGTGATCCAGTCCGGCTGGATGCCAAGGCGCGCGACCAAAACGGCGCAACGTTCGAGCGGGGCGCGCGTCAAAATTCGCAGGCGTTCGGTGAGCGTCACTATTTCTTCAGCCGTCCTAGCCAGTGATGATTTCCATCATCATGATAGCTTGGCTTAGCGAACAAGAAAACTCCCTGTCCGCCTGTGTCTGCTGGAAACAGATATTTCCTGCCCTGTTCGGCGGCCGGCTGCCACTCCCCCATCATATCCAGCCTTGCGAGCGCGAGACGGCTTCGCTACACTGCAATCGATACGTCGGGGCGTGGCGCAGCCCGGTAGCGCGCACCGTTCGGGTCGGTGAGGTCGTGGGTTCAAATCCCGCCGCCCCGACACTGTTGTCGTTGGCATTTCGCTATGATATGCCAACGTCCCGCCTGATGCTCAGTGGCAATGACGCTGCCGATTCCAAGGCATTTTGCACATAGCGCACCTAGCGATTGAAGCATAATTTCTTTTCCGCCGATATGGCAGACATGGCTGGTGTGAAAAATAGAGCGGCCGTAGCCAGGCGGACTAATTTAATTGGAGACAAACTTGCTTACTACACTTTACCTCATGCGGCACGGGCAGGTGCATAATCCAAGCGATATTCTCTACGGCCGGCTGCCCGGCTTTCGCTTGAGCGAAGACGGCATAAAGCAGGCGCAAGCGGCGGCATTGTGGCTGGCGGGCAAGCCGCTAAAGGCGATTTACTGCAGCCCGATGGAGCGGGCGCAGCAAACAGCCGCCATCGTAGCCGAGCGCCACGCGGCTTATTCGCCCGTCATTGATGAGCGGATTATAGAAGTAGCAACGCCGCATGAGGGCCGCCCAAGTGCTGAACTCGCCGCCAAGGGTTGGGATCTCTACAGCGGCAACGAGCCGCCTTATGAGTCCCCGGCGACGGTGCTCGAGCGTGTGCTTGGTTTCTTCGAACATGTCTACCAGGCGCACAAAGGCGAAGCTGTAGTCGCGGTCGCGCATGGCGATATACTTGTCTTTCCCTGGCTCTATGCGCAAGGGGTCGAGCCTGATGCGCTGATGAAGGACCGGCTGGTCGATTTCGCGCTGCCAGTGGACTACCCAGCGACAGCCTCGATCATGACGTTCTCGCTAGCAGGACCGCCGCGGCAGACGCTGCCTCAGGTACGTTATGACTGCCCCTATTAGCGCGGCTTAGAACGCTAGCGCTGGAATAGGGTGATGCCCAGTGCATTCATCCCCCCGTTGAAGCCAAGCAGAAAAGCCGCGCGGGCAGGTTGAACTATATAAATTGCATAGGAATTCAGCCGACTATCATGTAAGATATGCCTAAGCCCTGTCGTCTAAAGAGCGAGCACATTAAGCGCAGGGAGGAACGAAATGGAGAATTTGAGCATTATCGCGCCCAGCTTCCACCGGCAACGTATGCAGGAATTGTTAGAGGAAGCAAAGATTGAGCGCTTCTTGAACGACAGGAAGAAGCGCAGAGCCAGCGACTGGCAGCAACGCCGCCTTCACCGCAATCGCAAGCCTTACTAACTAATGGCATCCGAGCCGAAAGAGCCTCGCAACCGCGGGGCTTTTTCATTTCAGCGGCGCGGGCCAAATTGCCCGCTGCGCGACTTGGCTTTATACTCAATCGCAGTGTGGCGAAGGCGACCCTCAAAAGATGAAACCTATCCCGCTTGTCATTCTGATATTGCTGCTGGCTTTTCGCGCCTTTGGCCAGGATGCCCTCCAGCCCGATTTGCAGCAGCAGCGTTGGGATGTCTTCATAAGAAGCAATGCCGAGAATCCATCACTGAGGGATGTGATTTTCATTGACCTTCTCACCGGCGATCGATCAACGATTAGCGCAACTGGCGAAGGATTCACGCTGACGAAGAGCGGGGTCATCTTCTTTGATGTCGGCGAGCGGCAGGTCAAGCTGGCGAAAGCCGATGGCATCATCCGCGACCATCCCTTCATCACTGTCAACGAAGCAAGCAGCCGCGTCGATTGGGCGGTATCGGAAGACAAGGAACGAATTGTTTGGACGGTGAGCCGCCAGACGCAAGCGGGGCAGCTGATAACGGCAACCTGGCTGGCTGATGTCGCGGGCGTCGAGATTCGCGAACTGCTGGTTTATGGTCCGCGCGCTGGCATCCAGTTACTGCCAATTGGCTTTGGCTTGGGCGGCAGCGAAGTTTATATGGAAGCGCATGCGCTCGGCAGCGAGGGTTTTAGCCCCTATACGCGGCGGACTGGGCTGTTCGCGCTCATGCTAGCGGGCGACGAGCTGGAAACGAGGGCGCTGCCGGGCGATCAAACTTGTTTCTGCGCGGTTGGCTTCGGCGCTAATCTGATGCTGCGCTTGGCGCCCAATCGCGAATTGAGCGGCTTGGATGTCGAAATCTACCCGCTTGGCGGCGGCGAAGCCCAAGTCATCCCGGCGCTTTCGCGCGGGAATTACAGCGAGGGGGGCAACATACTCCTTAACGCGGACGGCAGCCGAGCCGTCTACGCTTTATCACAAATCAGCGACGAAGCCGCCGACAGGCGCGACCCGATTCGAACCGTGCTCATACATGTTGACATTGAAACCGGGCGACAGCGGATCGCGAGCAGCCCACATCCCGGTACCATTCAGCCGCTGCGCTTTAGCGAGGAGGATCGCGTGGTACTGGTCCAGCTCGGGCAGAATGACGCGACTTGGAAAATTGACTTGGAAGACGGGCGCCTCGTCAAAGTTGCTGAGGCGCTGTACCTTGGGCAAATCGGCACTCAGTAGGAGGCCCGCGGCCGAGCGAATTTCGGGCGATTGGCCCAATCCCAAACGGCTTCGGCGATTTCCCACACTGCATCTGGGCGGGCAATCCGCCGTGCCTTTTCCGCGCGGCGCTGCAGCCCTTCCGGTCCTTCGTCCAGCCATTCCCGTATTCGCTCAGCCACCTTTTCCGGCTTCGGCAGGTAGACGCCAGCCCGATTCTCGGTAACTAGCCGCACGTTCCCGGTCTCTTGGCCCGGGATGCGGTCGCTGATAATCATCGGCAAGCCAGCGATAGCCGCCTCGCTGATGGTTGATGGACCGGCTTTGGTAACAATGATGTCAGACGCGGCCATGATGCGCGGCATCTCATGATGGTTGCTGACAAAGCCGAAGATATGATGCGGGTTATTCCAGGCGCGATTTTCCAGCTTGGTCTTCAATTCTTGGTTGCGGCCGCAGACCACCAGCAGCTGCGCGTCTAGGGGCTGGGCGTCCAGCGCCTCCACCATCTTATGAATGGTGCCCATGCCTTCGCCGCCAGCCACAAGCAGCACCGCCGGCAACTGCGGATGAAAGCGGAATTCCGCGCGGGCGGCTTCTTTTGTCGTCATCGAATTGATGAAGTGCGGGTTAACCGGCAAACCGGTGATCTGCATCTGGGAGGGCGACATGCCAAGGCGCAGCCCGCGGCGATAGGCTGTTTCGGTCGGCACGAAGCAATGGTCAACCCGCGGATCGTACCAGAAAGACGGTGTGGTAACTAAATCGGTGACGACGGTCAAGAATGGCGGGCGCTCATCCAAAGTAAGAAAAGCGCGAAAGGACGGGTTGCCTATGACAGAATGGGTGCAGACAACGACATCGGCTGGGTGCTCGGCGACGATGCGGCGCAGAATCTGCCGGTTGTTTCGATAGATCAAGTGCCCCGCGAGACCGGTGCGGCGCTTGCCATCAAAGCTATGATAAACCAGCGCCCAGAGAAACTTCGATGTATTCACAACTCGCGGATACAACTCCGGCTGTTTGTTGAGGGGCCACTTGCACTCGCGCAAGACATCAACCGCGTCGAAACCGACAGCGCCGCCATAGCGAATCTTCATGGCATCTTGTATCGCCTGAAAAGCCGACCGATGCCCGCCACCGGTATCAGAAAACAGAAACAGAACTTTCTTGGTCACGCGGAAGATTCCCGAGCCAGCTGATTTTGCATTAGGTCTTCGTCTGCTAGTTTGGTCAATGGTGGCGCCCCATGCCTGCGTCGACCATGCCATTACTTTAACACTGTTTGCGCTCAAATGTATTTGGATCTGCCGTGTCCAATGCGCCGCAGTTTGCCGGAGCCAGCATGGCAGGCAAATGTATAAGGACCATTAACACTTTCCATATCCGCTTGGATTCGTGTATATTAGGGGCATACAGAAAATGATATCATGTGAATAAATGGCTTTTCTCGACCTCAATCCGATCACAATTGTCATCAATCTAATCGTCCTCGGCATCGCCATGACGGCACATGAGTTCGCGCATAATTTTGTCGCCTGGAAGATGGGGGACGAGGTGCCGAAACTTCAAGGGCGGCTGACGCTGAACCCCTTAGTGCATATCAATTGGGTCGGCTGGCTGATGTTCGCCATCATCGGCTTCGGCATCCTCGGCAGCGCGCCTATATCAGCGGAGCGCATGCGTGACCCGCGCAAGGGTTTCCTGGCGGCGGTGGCTGCTGGTCCCTTCTCCAACCTGGGCTTGGCGCTGGTCTTCGCTATCGTGCTGCGCTTCAGCGGGCTTAGCGCGCATGGCTTTCTGGCTTACCATGGTCAAGTGCCATTGGCTGACCCAATCGGCATTGTGGCGGCGCTGCTCTACGCCATGGTGTTTTGGAATCTGCTGCTTTTCGTTTTCAACTTAATCCCGCTCTTTCCGGTTGATGGCTGGCATATCGTTTTGAGCTTGCTGCCGGGCCGCTGGCTGAACCATATGCAGGTTCCCGTCGTCATCCAGCAGCGCCTGCGCCCGCTTTCCGAGTTTCTGATGCGCCCGGCTTTCAAATGGCGCGATTGGCAGATGGCGAGCTATTACGTCTTCATTGGGCTCATTTTTATTTCTTTCTTGCCATTTGGCGGTTTTAATCCCTTTGGCTTATTCATCGCTCAGCCGACAAGCGCCCTGCTCCGCCTCTTGCTCTTCTAGTTTGATGAAGGCGGTCGCGCGCCGGTTTGCGCAAGGCATCAGCGCCTTATTTGCATTTGCCAGATCACCCGACTTGGCTCTCGCGCGGCGGCAGCTATCCCCATGTGAATTCGAGGCATTTTCTTCCATGTCACGGGCGGAACAGCTGCATTGCCTGAATGTGCTGCGGGCTCTGCTCGCCCGCAACCCGAAAGCGCCGACGGCATTGCGCAGCGCCGCGCTTCTGCACGATGTAGGCAAGTCCCGCTATCGACTTGCGCTGTGGCAGAAGGCGCTCGCCGTCATCATCGAGGCGATTGCCCCAGAAACAAGCCAGCGCTTAAGCGGCGCTGAAACGATCCCTTGGTGGCGGGCGCCTTTCGTCCTGCGGCGTCATCACCCAAAGTGGGGTGGCGAGATCCTGCGGCGCTGTGGCACAGAGGCTGACGTGATTTGGCTGGTGGAGCGGCACCAGGATTCCCCAGAACAGCAGCGGGGGGATACGCGCTATCCACTGCTGGCCAGCCTGCAAAAAGCCGATGGCGAATGCTGACTCGCTCGCCGAGCTGGCTATAGATAATTCGCGATTTTCTGCGATATAGTTGGGCTAGGTGCTTCTGCCGACGAATTAGGGATACTGCCATGGCACAATTGACAGTCGCTATTTTGGGATTGGACCGGCTTGGCGCTTCGGTTGCGCTGCGCCTGCGGGCTTACGCCAAGAAAGGTGGCCAGCACCGCTTTGAGCTGATCGGTTATGACAGCCGAGAAGATTATGAAAAGCCAGCTAGGAAACTCAAAGTCTTTGACAAAGTCGAGCGCAGCATGCCATCGGCTGTGCAAAGCGCTGACCTGGTTCTTATGAACCTGCCCTACGAAGATTTGCGCCTGGGCTATGAGCTGGTGGCGCCCTCATTGCGGGCTGGCGTCGTCATCTTGGACACGGCTGTCATGAAGCAGCCATCGCTTAGATGGGCCGCCGAGTTCTTGAACGAAGAACAACACCTGATCGGCTTTACCGCCGTCGTCAATGCCGATTATATGCTAGAGCATCAACTGACGCCGGATTACGCCGCCGATGACTATTTCCACGACAGCATGATCTATCTGACACCGGCGCTGCGCAGCATCAAGGAAGCGATTGATTTGGCGGTCAATTTTGCGCTGATATTGGATGGCAAACCGCATTTTCTCGATCCAGCCGAACATGACAGCCTGACGACCGTCACGGAAGAAATGCCGCAAGTGCTCAGCGTCGCCGCCTACGCAGCCGCGATGAGGCACAATGCCTGGGGGGACGCGCAACGCCTGACAAACCCGCCCTTCAATGTGCTGACGCGCTACCTGCTAACCCATCACCCCGATGCCCTGCGTGACGAATGGCTGGAAAATAGCGGCTCGCTCGTCCGCGCCATTGACGATATGCTGTCGATCTTGCAGCAGCTGCGCGACCGCCTCGCCGCCGGAGACGAGAGCGCAATAGAAGCATTTTTGATCGGGGCTTCGGATGATTATCAGGAGTGGATCAACAAGCGTCATAAGAGCGATTGGGGCGAGCAGCCAGCGGCGCGGGCGCAATATGATAGTACCATCGCCGGCACATTATTCGGCAGCGCCATCGGCAAGCGCCTTTTCGGCGGCAACAAGGACGGCAAGAAATGACAGCCGGTCTCGGTAGAAATTGCCCTTGAGGCGGCGCCTTGCAGCAAGCGCGCCGGGCGAGCGCAGCCAATCTGATTCATCGGCAGTAAACATCAGCCCAGGGCAATCGCATCAAATTATTTTCGCCACAGAGACACAGAGATTTAATTCTATTTCTGGTAGAAAAGGAGGCAATGTAGGGCGATTCTGTGAATCGCCCACAGATTATGCGCGATTTCACGGGCGACATACAATATCGCCCCTACATTTTGTAATTTTACGTGGCGAAAGACGCACAATGATTTTGATGCGATTGCCCTGAACATCAGCCAGAAACATTTGACCACTGGCAACAAATCGGATAAAGTTATCGGTAGCAAGCATATTTTCAGGCATAGGCACTACTTGTAACAAATTGTTGAAGTTAAGGGGGACCCCCGCAATGAAACGAATGATAGGCATTTCAATTCGCGCTCTTGTCTTAGTGGCGCTTTTGCTAACGTCCGCTGTCGCCTTCTCTCAAGACGAAGCGGCAAGTGAGAGCCAAGCGACGCCGCCGTTAATCGGCATCCGTTACTGGCATCATGATGCGGGCTTGTTCGTCACTGGCATCATCCCGAATACGCCGGCGGCAGGGGTGGACCTGGCGGCGGGCGATATAGTCCTGGCTGTCGAGGGCGAATCTATCCGAGTAGAAACCGTGAGGGACGTCGTCTGGAAACACGATATTGGTGCCACCGTTTCCCTAAGCATCGACCGCGGGGGCCAGCAATTCACGCAGGCACTGACGCTGGTTGCGCGCCCTGCGGATCTCTTCGAGAACCCCGATTACGCGATGCCATTGGACTTGGCGGCGGTCGGGCTCTTTGTTGGTCAATGCAATGATAAGCTGCTGGTCATGGGCGCCTTGCCCGATTCAAACCTGGCGACAGCCGGCTTCCACGTTTATGACCGAATTGTCTCGATAGATGGCGATGACGTCCGCACGATTGGTGAAGCCGACGCGGCTGTATCCGACCTGAGCGCGGGCGATGAACTCAGTTTCGTCATTCTGCGGGGCGACCGTGAGCTGACGATCAAAGTTATCGCGGAAGATCAGCGCCGGCGCGATCCACGGCGGCGCCCGCCACGCCGGCCGCATCCACGCTTGGAAGTTGAGCGCGCTTATGTCGCGGATACTATCGAGCTGGGTTACGGCGATGGCTTCGTTGTCGTCAGCGAGCTGAGCCCGACGCATGAACTGTATGAGGCGGGGCTGCGTCAATTTGACCTGATTGTCGAAGCCAACGAGGCACCCGTGGAAGAAGCGAAGGACTTGTTCAGCGGCGACAAGATTCAAGTGGCGGTCGAACGCATGAATAGCACGCTGCACTTCGATATACCCGTTTCCGCTGCGCCGCTGTTGATCTACGGCGATGTTGAGCCAGTCGAGCAGGATCGCTCGCAGTGGCTCGGCTTGCACGAGAAACAAGTGACGCTTGGCGTCCGCTACTTGCAGTTAGAGCCGGATAGCCCCTACTTTGAGGGCAGCGCGGTGACGGAAGGCGCCTATGTCGCCGAAGTGATCGAAGGCTTGCCAGCGGAAAAATCTGGCTTGCAGGTAGGCGACATCATCGTAGCGGTCGAAGGCGAGCCGGTCACGCTGGAGATTGACCTGCGCAATCGCATCTATTTCCACGAACCGGGCGACCAAGTAACACTCGACATCATGCGTAATGGCGAGTGGCTGCAGCTAGACGTGGTCCTAAGGGTAGCGAGCAAGTAAGCTGCCGAAACAGATACTGCTAAAGCCCCTGTCACATGGCAGGGGCTTTTTATTTGCCATACAAAAATAATACGGAATTAGTATTTACGGGCTTATCCTTTATCAAGCCGATAGGCGTCCGCCGCGTCGGATTCCGTAACGTGGTGGGAGGATCGGGCGCTTGCCAGCTAGCAAGTCTTCCACACTGAAACCTTGTATCACTGGATAAGTCCCCGAAACGTCAGACCATACCTCCTGGCTGCGCTGGTTCTCGACTGTCACCATCTGATCTGCGAAGCAGAGCATTATCCCTGCAACTGAGCCGCTCCGCCGCACAACTTCACTTAGCGCCCGTACACTATCTGCGCTGACATGGCCGCTCTTGACCTGTACGATGGCGGTTTCTCTAGCCTCTTTGCCATTACGAATCACGCCCAACTCCATAATGCCGTCAATACCCCCGTCTGGTCCCTTCCGCATCCCCAACCCATTACAACCGATTTTGCCACAAGCCCATTTCTCGAACTCATAATAATCGTAGCGCGCTAGCTCACGGGCATCATATACAGTCGCCGGTAAGCCCAGCATCGTAATTTCACTGGGCGCTATCTTAGCCGGGAAATTGGAAAGAATCCGCTCCCGCATAAGCCCCGTTGAGAAGTGTGATATGTCTATGCCTATCCAGTTACGATCTAGCTCTTCGGCGGCGTGAACCGTCGTACCGCAACCACAGAAGGGATCGAGTATGAGACCATCAAGATCGCTGCTTGCGTTGATGATCCTATGCAAAAGTGCTAGTGGCTTCTGCGTAGGATAGCCAAGGCGCTCCTTCGCCATGTTGTTAATCGTTGGAATATCTGTCCAGTAATCAAGCATCCCCTTCATTTGACCTGACATCATTTGTGAAGTAGCAGGCATCCTAGGCTTATCGAAATAATAGCTCCCTGTCTTTGAGTAATACAAGATAATGTCATGTTTCTTTGACCAATACCTTTTTGAGCTGCCTCCAAGACCATAACCCCATACAATTTCATTCCTAAAGTTTTGCTTGCCCAAGATTCTGTCCGTCAGTAGTTTCAGATAGTGACTGGCATACGGATCACAATGTAGATAAAGGCTCGCAGTCGGCTTCATCACTGTCTTTATCGCCAGCAGTCGCTCCGCCATATTCAGCAGGTACGATGCCAGACTATTAGTACGCCTTCTTACCCCCCCCCCCCCTGAACGAATGTTCTACGCGCTGGGCGACCCCAACGATCATCGCCAGGGTCTCATAAGGCTCTGGCATCATCTTGAACTCCGCCAGCCGTATATCATCAGCAGTTGTCCAAGTCCAAGTATCGACAAAAGCTCGTACCGGGCCATGCGTCTTATCTTTGCTCTTAAAAGGCAGGTTGTATGTGCTGTTCGAGTTAAATGGTGGGTCAAGATACACGAGGTCGACCGACTCAGGTTCAATTTGATCTTGGAGGACTTGCAGACAATCGCCTCTGTACAGTTTACGTATCCGCTCTGCCATAATTTTCCTCTATTGAAAACATCCTGTGATAAACATATCAAACAGATTCTTAGACTTCCGCCGGTTATACTTCCAGCTAGCCTCGGCGATGTAAAGGGGCATATAGCTCTTGCTGTAGTGATGATGAGAGCCGTACCATGCTCGCTTCAAGAGCGCAAACTGTTTTATGTCAGCATGACAAGAGCGGCCGAGCGGCTCTACCTGCTGCATCCGCAGAACAACCGTTGCCGCTTCCTTCATGATTTGGACGCTGCAACGGTTGTCGCCAGGGATTGCTAAGCCTACTTCGCGTATTCGACCCGCCGCGTCTCGCGGATGACATGCACTTTGATCTGGCCCGGATACTGCATATCGTTCTCGATCCGCTTGGCGATATCGCGCGCCAATTGTATCGAGGCGTAATCATCCACCACTTCCGGGCGCACGATGATGCGCACCTCGCGCCCTGCCTGCAGCGCATAACTCTGATCGACGCCCTCGAAGGTATTGGCGATCTCTTCCAATTGCTTGACCCGGCGGATGTATGAATCGAGGCTCTCTCGCCGGGCGCCGGGGCGCGCGCCGGAAATGGCGTCAGCCGCTTCGACGATAAAGGCTTCGACGCATTCTTTTTCCACTTCGTGATGATGGGCGGCGATGCAGTTCACGACTGGGTCTTTGCCGCCGTAGCGCTTTACGAATTCGGCACCGATCATCGCGTGTGTGCCCTCGACATTGTGGTCAATCGCCTTGCCGAGATCATGCAGCAAGCCACCAGCCTTGGCGATATTGACATCGGCGCCCAATTCCATCGCGATCATGCCAGCGATATGCGCCGTCTCTATCGCATGAGCGTGCTGGTTCTGCCCGTAGCTGGTGCGGAACTTCAAAGTACCCAAGAGCTTGAGCACCTCCGCGTGCAAGCCATGGATGCCCGTCTCATAAGCCGCCCGCTCGCCCTCTTCGCGCACAATCTGTTCGACTTCTGCCCGCGTATCTTCGACCAGTTTTTCTATCCGCGCCGGGTGAATGCGCCCATCGACCACCAATTTCGCCATCGTGCGCTTCGCCACTTCACGACGCACTGGATCGAAACTGCTGATAGTGACGGATTCGGGCGAGTCATCCACGACGACATCGACGCCAGTCGCCAGCTCGAAGGAGCGGATATTGCGCCCGTTGCGGCCAATGATGCGGCCCTTCATGTCGTCGCTGGGCAAATGAACCACGCTGACTGATGTCTCGTTCACCTGCTCGGATGCCAGCCGCTGAATGGCCATGGCGATCAGGCTACGAGCGCGCTGGTCGGCGGTTTCCCGCGCTTCAGCTTCGACTTGGCGGATAATCCGCGCCATATCGTTTCGCGCATCCAGCTCAATCGAATCCAGCAGCTGCTGGCGCGCTTCGTCGATGGTCATCTGGGCGATGACTTCAAGTCTCTCGATCATGACGGATTCGGATTTCTTGAGTTCGTTCTCTTTCCTGTCGAGGCGGCTCTGGCGCTTGTTCGCCTGTTGATCCCGCTGCTCAATGCGCTCCATCCGATTGTCGAGGTCTTTACGCCGGCGTTGAATGCGCTCGTCCTCATCATTTAGGTCGCGGCGGCGGCGCGCCATTTTCGACTCCGCTTCGCCGATTCGGCGCTGCGCTTCGTTATCGGCGTCAACGAGGAGAGTCGCCTTTTCGGCTTGAGCATTATTCAGGATTTGTTTGGCATCTTCCGACGCCTTTATGAGCGCGCTTTGCCCTTCTTCCTGCTGCCGCTTCAGCAGCGCTTGCACCTCCCGTCGGCTGCCGGTGATGTAACCCGCGACGACCCCAACAAGGGCGCTAAGCCCGGCAAATACAAGGGTTGCAAGTAGATTGATTTCCATAGTGGTTTGACGGTATCCAGTGGATACATCCGTCTTGCTCCTTTCCTTATTTGATTCGGCGAATGTGCACCGATATTAATCCGCATCGTCGCCCTGAAAGTAGCCAGGTTCCTGCTCCTCCAGCTCTGCCTGCAGGCGCAGAATGGCCCCTCTGATCACATCAGCCTCGAAACCGCGGCGGCGAAGCAGCGCGCTCAGCTTTTGCCGAAATTCAAGTCGCGCGCTTCCGCGGTACCGTGGCAGCCGCGCTTGCGCCGCCCGAATTGCCGCTGCCTCTTCATCAACTTCCGCCAAGAGCGCATCGACGATTTCGTCTTCGATGCCCTTCTGGCGCAACTCGAATCGCAGCGCGCGCGAACCCATGGGCTTGAATCGTTCGCGATTGGCAATCCAAAAGCGCGCGAACTCCATGTCATCCACATAATCACGCCGCTGCAAGCGCTCGATGACAATGGCAATCAGAGACTCCGGAACCTTTTTCTTGACAAGATGGCGGCGAACTTCGGCGCTACTGCGTGGCCGATAAGACAGAAAGCGAAGCGCCTGGTCATAGGCACGCTGCAGTGATTCGGCGCCGCATAAGGCAGCAACTTCTGAATCCGTCAGCGTCTGCCCCTGGTTAAGAGCCGCCGCCGCCATCAACGGCAGGTCCAAGGCATATTCATCATCAAGAAAGAGCCGTATCCGCGCTTTATCTCGCTGATGAACTTCCAAACCAGTGACGACGGGCATCGTTTCCATCCAATACAAACAACCGCAGTTCTTCCGAAACTGCGGCATCATTCCAACGACAAATTACAATATACGTCAAACCGCCAAAGAAAATGGCGGTGGAAGAGGAATCAGCCAGAAACGCCCCGTAGGTCCTTTCCAATTGCTACGATACGACGCGTTATTTCCCTCGCTGCTGAACTTCCATCATGAAAGTTCATGTCAACCTGATCCAGTTCTGCATGAGCGAATGATCGCTCGTAATTTGCGCGGTTTGTGCCGCAGCCGCAAGCTCGGCGCAGTATAACATAAGTCAATCGCCGAATTCGCTTTGAAACACGCCACCCCTGCCTGTCACAGCTACGTCAAAAACCGAGCGGCGACTCTTGTCGGTGGTCTTGAACTTGCTTCCTCAGCATGATGGCGATGGCTGCAAGCCATCCAACCATCAGTTTTATTATACCGCAAAAGCGACATTGACAAGTCTGGTATTGCCGGACTAGGCAGGGCAATCGCTTCAAAATCATTTTGCGTCCTTCGCCGCTTAAAATTACAAAATGTGGGGGCGTCGGGAGCAGCAGATATTACAATTGCTGTCAGAATTGTTTTATAAGACAGTGATTTCGACCAGAGCGAATGAGCCTATCAGCAGCGGCGGCAGCTTTATTGAGGCGCAGCCGATCGAGCAGCGCGCAACGGTCGGGCATAGGCAAGGCGCGGGAGTGAAAGATGGCGCGGCGCTCACGCGGCATATTGGTTACCGGCGGCGGCACCTTTCTCGGCGACAATATCGCGTCGGCTCTGCTGGCTGAAGGCGCCAAGGTAAGCTTGCTGGCGCGGCCCGGCGCCGAAGACAAGCTGGGACCACTGGCGCAGCACACGCGCTGGTCAACAGCCGATGTGTGGAGCCCAGCCAGCCTGCGTGGGAAAGCGCGCCTGCACAGTGCCGTCATTCACACAGTTGGCAGCTTGACCGCTGATCCGGCGCAGGGGCTGTCTTTTCACCGGCTCAACTTCGTTTCGGCGCGCAATGTCGCCAATATGTGCGTCAGCGACGGCGTCGAGCGCATGATTCTTCTCAGCGGCGTCAGCGCGCCCTGGATCAATCGCGACTACATCCGCTCCAAACGCGAGGCTGAGACTTACATCAGCCGGATGGGCTTGCAGGCAGCGATTATTCGCGCGCCTCTGCTCTACGCGCCGGGGGCAAGCCGCCCATTCTTTTTCCGCGCGCTGTCCCTGCTTGGCGCGCTGCCGCCTCTGTCCTGGTTATACCTGGGGCGGGTCGCGCCGATGCCGGTTGACAGGCTGGCTCGCGCTGTCGCCAAGATCGCCACCTCCCCGGCTGAGGCTCGGCGAATCTATTACGCGCGCGATCTGCGCCAGCGAGATCGGCGAGGCAGGACCCGCCCGCCCGCCGACACGGTAGACAGCTTCATGCCGCGGGGCAATGACGACAAAAGCCCCTACGACGCGCTGGATGAAGACCTGCCCTTCGGCTGGACGCCGAGCGACGAGCCGCCCTAACTTGCGCTTGAAATGGGCTAACTGCTAAGTATAATATGGGGCATCAGGCGACGTGGCCAAGTGGTAAGGCAGAGGTTTGCAAAACCTTCATTCGTGGGTTCGAATCCCACCGTCGCCTCTTCCGCTGTCTCTCCGCGTAAGAAGCAAGGCAAGACTTCAGACAGTTGGTCTAGGCGCGCTGCCCAAAGCAAGGATTGCAATTGGCGCCGAGAGCAGCCAGCCCTAGCTGGCAATCTTCCAGAATCGTTCGACGTAGCCGCCGGTCTCCGGGTCTGTGAAGGCGCGCCGCACATCAGATTCCATCGCTGCTAGATCTTCCCAGAAGGTGCTAATCTGCGAATCGTAGCAGGCGATCGCCCGGGTTTTGGCGCGAATCTCGGTTTCGCTCAAGACTACATCCGCCGGCGCCAGTGGCAGGTCGATGGCGCCCAGCGCCAGCTCGGTGGATCGATCGGCTTTTGAATAGGGGAACTCGACATAGAAGCGCAGCACCGACTTATCCGGCGCATCGCGCAGCTGCGTCATCCCCCACTCGCGCACAATCTGATGATCCACGTGATGCCCCACCCCCAGCGGCAGATAGACTTTCGCCGCCGTCTCCAGCTCAGGGATCTGAATGCCCTTCAGCAGGCGTGGCGCGTAATCCGCCCCATGGACCTCGCCGAAGAGCGACGCTTCCGATGGATAAAGCGCCATATCGCCAGCCAGCCGATAGACACAATCCGGCAGCGGCAGGTGCATGAAGTCGACGCCCAGCATTTTTGAGGCGCGCTCGTCTTCGATTTGACGTTGACGCAAGGGGTCGAGCCCAGCCTGCCAGCGCCGATGCAGGTCGGCCAGAATGGGCGTGTCTGGCAGCTTGCCCTGGAACAAGCCGCCCATCATGGTAATCACCAGCACCGCATGCCCAGCCGCCGCTAGTTGATTGGCGGTGCCGCCACAGCTGAAGACGCCGTCGTCAAAATGAGGCGAGATGATTATATGCGTTTCGGATGCTGGTTTCGCGGCCATACTGACCTCATCCATTCTGGCTTGCGCCTATGGTCTTTTAGCTCGCGGCGGTGAAAAAGTCGCAGTGATCGCTAATCGGGCAGCGCTCGCAGGCAGGCTTGCGCGCGTGGCAGGTATCGCGGCCCTGTTGAATCAGCTGAATATGAAACTGATAGTAGCGGTCCCGCGGCGTGATGGCTTCCATCACCGGATGGGCATCGTTCGCCGAAAGCTTCTGCGGCAGGAAACCAATGCGCTTGCTGACGCGGAAGATATGCGTATCGACGGGAAAAGCCGCTCTACCATAGGCGAAGCACAGGACAATCGCCGCCGTCTTTGGTCCTATGCCTTTAAGCGAGACTAGCCAGGCTTTCGCCGCCTCTATCGGCAGATCGTCCAAGAAATCGATGCTGTATTCGCCAACTTTCTCGAAAATAATCTCGAGCGCATTTTGGATCCGCGGCGCCTTCTGATTGGCCAATCCGGCTGGACGCACCGCCTCGATCAGATCGTCGAGCGGGGCGAAGCGCACCGCGCCCCAATCAGGAAATCGTTCTTTCAAGCGGGCGAAGGCGCGGTCCCGGTTGGTGTCGGTGGTGCTTTGGCTCAAGATGCAGCTGACCAACTCGTCCATGCCATCTTGATTGCGCGACCAATCCAGCTCGCCGTAGACCTCGGTCAACGCCGCGGCGATCGGCGCGTATTTTGCCTTGCGCCCGGCAAGATTATCAACTTTGTCGAGTGGATTTACTTTGCGAGCCATGCCTCAATTGTACCGCTGGCAACGATGTCTGCAAGTGAGCCGCGCATTTAGGCGGGCTCAGCAGCCAGGCTATGCCCCGGCCCTTTCTTGGCGCGGCGGTTCAACTTTGTCTTGTGGCAGCAGGTACCAGGCGGTAAGCGCAATCAAAGCGAAGACCAGCGCCGACGCGAGGAATGTACCACGCATGCCCAGCAGAAGCGCAACCGTAGCCCCGAAGAGTGGCGCCGCCGCGCGCGAGCCCGACATGACCGAATTCTCAAGCCCGTAAATGGCGCCGGCGCGCTCGGTACCGGCATAACGAGAGAGCAAGGCGCTGGGTGAGGCAACCAAGCCGCCAGCCGCGATTCCTGCCAATGCCTGCAAAATCAACAGCTGCCAAATATCGCCGACAAAAGCTTGCGGCACATAACATATCGCCGCCGCCAGCGAGCAGTAAAAGAGCACTTTGCGGTGGCTGATGCGGTCGCCCATGCTGCCAAGCCAGACCGCGCCAAAAGTGGATGTAGCCGCCGATACCGCCATGAAGAGGCCCGCGTAGGTATTGCTGCTATCGGTTTCGCGGGCGAGCAATGAGACGACGAAAAGCGGTGCTATCGGTACGATGATCATGCGGGCGAGGCCCGATAAGAAGCGAATTATTAGAGCCAAGCTCACACCAGCTGTGCCCAGGATGTCTCGCCAGCCGCGGACCAGCGAAAGGGGGTCAAAGGCGACGGCTGCTTTCGAGACGCTGAAATTCTCGGTGACGCCAAATAAGACCACCAAGCCGCCCGCCACGAGCAGCACGGCGGTCATCAAATAGGGGATGTTGTAGCCGAAGTGATCGGCGAGAATGCCGCCCATCAGGGGACCCACGGCGACGCCGGCCCACAAAGCCAATTGCAGCGCACCCATCGCGAAGCCGACACGATGCCGCGGGGTCGCCGCTGCCACCAGCGCATTGTTCGCGGAGACGGTTCCCGTAACCAGCCCCTGCAGCGCCCGTATCACAATCAGCTGCTCGGCGGTCTGGGCGAAGCCCATCATTGCCATGGTGATGGCGCCGCCAAACATCGCCCGCATGATCATCTTTTTCCGCCCAAAGCGATCGGCGGCGACGCCCCAGAATGGCGCCGTGACCATCATTGTGATGCCTTGCACCGATATGACCAGCCCAGCCGCCAATTCCGTGCTCAAACCAGTTGTTGTGCCCAGGGTTTCGATGTGCAAGGGCAGGAAAGGAAACATCATCGAATAGCCAACAGCCGACAAAACTTGGGCGACGAAGGCGACGCTCAGCGTAAATTGCCAACTGTGCGGGACCGCAAAAGCACGCGTGAGCTGATGATAATTTGCCGCTAAGACTACTCGAGCCATCAAAATTTCCTTGTTATGCGAGTAAGGGGGTGAGGCAGGGATACCGGTTTAGCGGCTGGCGCCGGCGGCAAAGCGGAAGAGCCTCCGCTTCGATTTAGGCAAGAGCCGCGCGCCGATTAGCAAAATTAGAAAGTAGTAAATCGCAACCGCGGCGAAGACTGCCCGCAAGCCAATCATTGCCGCAATTACAGAGGCGGTCATTGGCGCCATGCCGTTGGCGAAGGATGACACCGATGCATCGAGACCGTAGACCGAGCCTTCGTCGCCCAGGTCGGTATACTTGGCCAGCATCGCCGCCGGCGCGGACAGAACGCCGCCCGCAGCCACCCCCGCCAGCGCCTGCAAGAGCAGCAGCTGATAGACATTGCTGACCAGAGCCTGCGGAATATAAAATATCATCGCCAGGCAGGCGGTCAGAATCAGCACATTTCGGTAGCCCCACTTATCGCCGAGCCAGCCAAAGACAAATGAACCAGCCGTAATTGCAATCGCCGACACCGTCAGCACCAAGCCCGCGTAACTGCTGGCGCCAGCCACCACGGCGCTTGGAATCAACACGGCGACAAACAAGGGCGCGATCGGCATGACCGAGCGCTGCGCGAAACCATTAAGAAAGCGGAGGGCGTAAACTGTCTTCACCCCGCGCGTGCGCAGGATGCCGCGCCAGGCGCGTATCATCTTCATTGGGTTGAGGTCCAGCCCTACGCCAGCCGCGGGCACGTAGCTCTCGCGCACTGCCAGCGTGACAAGCAAACCAGCTAGCACCAACAAAGCCGATGTGAATAAGAAGGGCATTTGGAAACCGAAACGCTCAGCCAAGAGGCCACCAAGCAAAGGACCGATAGCAGCGCCGCCGAATAAGCCCACTTGCAGCGTACCCAGGGCGAAGCCGATGCGTTCGCGCGGCGTCTCGCCAGCGACCAGCGCCATGCTGGAGGCGATGATGCCGCTCGTCAAACCTTGCAGCGCGCGCAAGGCGATGAGGGCAAGCGCGGTCTCGGCAAATCCCATCATGAGCAAGACAATCGAGGCGCCAAAAAGCGCTCGCATAACCATCTTCTTGCGCCCATACTGATCGGCGATTCGCCCCCAGAATGGCATCGCAATCGAAGCGACCAGGGGCGGCGCGCCAATCACCAAGCCAGCCAGCAGCTCCGGGCTGATGAAGTGGGCGTCTCTGAGCGTTTGAATGTATAAGGGCAGAAAAGGATAAACGAGGGAAATGCCGCCGGTAGCGAGCGCTTGTGCCAGTGATACAATGATCAGCGTGACAAACCAGCGACTGGAAGGCTGCGAGTCCTCAGCGTCTTGCATTAATGCCTGCTCCTTGCAACTTTTTTTGCAAATTCGATAAGCTTACATCAGTTCCCCTTGATTGCAAGCGCGAATTTGGCTCGACTATACGAGCCGGTTCAACCTGTAATTCCATGACAATCTATACTATTCTCGCTGTGTTCAGCAGCGTTGGTCATCGAGCTGGCGCAAGATATATTTAGGAAGAGCGACCGCGGCATGTGGCAACCGAGCAAACTGGAACTGGAGCGGCTAGAAAAGGCGCAGCGTCTTCAAGCAAGCGGTGTGGAGCTGTATCCAGCCCGCATCGAGCGAAGCCATCACATTGCCGAGGCAGTCGCGATTTTTCTGCGCGCGGAGGGGCAGGCGCAAGCTGAAGCCATTGATGTCACTGTCGTGGGCCGCATCCGCCGTTTGAATAGCAAGGGCAAGGTCTCCTTCGCGCATATTGAAGACGAAAGCGGTCGGCTGCAGCTATTCCTGCGCGTTAATGCGCTGGGCGAAGAGCGCTACCAGTTAATCCGGCGCAAGCTGATCGATGTTGATGATTTCGTCCAGGCAAGCGGCAGCATGATGCGAACGCGAACCGGCGAAGTCAGCGTGAATGTCGATGAACTGCGCCTGATCAGCAAAGCGCTGGCGCCGCTGCCAGTGGTAAAAGAGCAGCGACAAGCCGACGGGACCGTCATCGAATATGGCGAGTTCAAAGATACCGAAAGCCGCTACCGCCAGCGTTATGCCGATCTGGCGGTGAACAAGTCCGTCCGCGACATCTTCGTCAAGCGCGCGCGCACAATCAAAGCACTACGAGATTTTCTCGATAGCGAAGGTATGCTGGAAGTGGAAACGCCGGTGCTGCAGCCACTCTATGGCGGCGCGGCGGCGCGGCCCTTTACCACGCATCACAATCAACTGCGCCAGGATTTGTATCTGCGCATCAGCTTTGAGCTTTATTTGAAACGACTGTTGGTTGGCGGCTTCGACGCCGTCTACGAGATTGGGCGCGATTTTCGCAACGAAGGTGTCAGCTACAAACATAATACCGAATTCACCATGCTCGAGTTCTATAAAGCCTACATCGATTACAAGGGCGTTATGGACATCACCGAGCGCATGTTCGCCTATGCCGCCGAGCAAGTGACAGGCTCAGCACAGATACGCTATCAAGGGCAGGCGATTGACCTGTCACCACCTTGGAAACGCATCAGCATTCGCGCGGCGGCGCAAGAGCGGCTCGGCTTCGATTATATGGACTACCCGACAAGCGACGCGCTATTCGCTTACCTGGGCGGGCGCGGTCTAGCAGATGGCTTGGACCCAAGCGATACCTGGGGGCGCATGATCGTCGAGCATATCCTCGGCAATCACATTGAGCCGCACTTGATTCAACCGACGATTATTAAAGACTATCCGCGGGATATGTCGCCTTTCGCCAAGCGCATTCAAGGGCAAGCAGCCAGCTCGGCGGAAAAGGAGCGGCGCTACCTCGAGAGCCACACCGAGCGATTTGAGTTCTTCATCGCCGGCATGGAGATGGGCAACGCCTTCACCGAACTCAACGACCCGCGCGATCAGCAAGCGCGATTCGTCGAAATGAAGCGGCTCTACGCCGAGGAATCGGATGAAACCACACCGCTTGACGAGGATTACCTCAATGCCATGCGCTATGGCATGCCGCCAAATGGCGGCTTCGGCAGTGGCATTGACCGCCTGGTAATGCTGCTGACCGACCAGACCAGCATTCGCGATGTGCTGCTATACCCGCATTTGCGCTCGCAGCAATTGACCGAGGCGGACCTGCGCGCCCAGTTCATGCTCGATGCCGCCGTCAGAGCCTTTGAGTATCGGCTGGATCATAAACTGGCCGGCAGCAAACGGCGGCTCGCGCTGTATCTGCCGCTGCCCAACATCGGCATCGAGTTTCGCTTGGCGAATGCGCTTGAGGGCTCGCTGGCGCAGCTGCGGAATATCCAGCGAGCCTTTGACGGCCATCTCTATGTGATGACGGATGACGCGCTATACCGCCTGGACGAAGCCTTGACCGAGCTGGGGGCGGCTCAATTCTGGGCGGCGCTGAGCGAAGCGAAATGATCGACTCTTTGACGCCCGAAATCTTTGACGCGCTGATTGTCGTCAATATCGTGCTGGGCTTCTTCCTCGCCGGGCGGCGATTTCTCAAGGATATAAGCCGCCCGCTGGCGGATGACGCGCCCGATTGGGCTTGGAACAAGGCGAGAGATGAAACCCTATGAAAGCGGCAGAATGCTTTTCCGTCAGGAATCGCTAGGGACCGCCCGAAGCGGGAAATCGTCTTTATGCGGGCTCGCCCCTCGGGCTGAACCTATGACAGCGGCAGAATGCTTTTCATGCCGATATTCGGTGAATGCACTCAGGAGAAATGCAGACCATGCTCGATATTGCGCTGATCCGCTCGAAGCCGGATTGGGTCAAAGAACAGATTGCCAAGCTAAACGATGAGGGGGCGCTGGCTCGTATCGACAGCATCGTCGATTTGGATGCGCGCAGGCGTGACAGCCGGACGCAGGTCGAAACAGCGCAAGCGGCGCGCAACAAGCTAAACCGCGCCATGGGAAAGCTGCGTGGCAACAAAGCCATGCCCGACCATGAAAAAGCCAATCGCGCGCAATTGGCGGCCGCCGCGCTGGGCGCAGGGCAATATGAACGCGCTGGACGCTTGATGGCTGGTGCCGAGGCAAGCGCGCCGGGCAAGCATACTGAATTGAAGGCGGCTTTCGACGAGCTAATCGGCGAACTTCGCGCCATGGGCAACGCAGTCGAGGCTGGTTTCCAGCAGATTGAAGCGATCGAAGCGGAGCTGGGCGAGCACATGCTGTGGCTGCCAAACTTGCCGCACGAGAGCGTGCCCGTCGCCATTAGCGAAGAGGACAACCAGGCGCAGCCGCCAGTGGGCTGCTTCCGCGAATTCGATTTCGAGCCCAAAGCCCATTGGGAGCTGGGTCCGGCGCTGGACATCATCGACTTTGAGCGTGGCGTCAAGCTGGCCGGCAGCCGCTATTACACGCTCAAGGGTTGGGGGGCACGCTTGCAGCGGGCTCTAATCAGCTTCTTTCTTGATACCGCGCGCGAGAATGGATTCACCGAGGTCTATCTGCCTTATATCGTGCACGGCGAGATGCTCTACGGCTCGGCGCAATTCCCCAAATTCCACGATACTGTTTTCGGCTTGGCGGATGAAGAGACGTATCTGATACCCACCGCCGAAGTGGCTATCGCCAATATGCACCGGGGCGAAATCTTGGAAGAAGCCAATTTGCCCCTGCATTACGTCGCCCATTCGCCCTGTTTCCGCAGCGAGAAAGCCAGCGCCGGGCGCGATGTGCGTGGCATTAAGCGCGTGCATCAATTTGAGAAAGTCGAGATGTTCAAGTTCACCAAGCCTGAAACGAGCTACGCCGAGCTGGAGACGATGCTGCGGCAAGCGGAAGCCATCTGCGCCGCCCTCGATATCCCCTATCGGCGGCTGGAGATTGTGACCGGCGATCTCGGCTTCAGCGCGACCAAGAAATACGATATCGAGATGTGGTCGCCGGGCTGCCAAGAGTGGCTCGAGGTCAGCTCCTGCAGCAATACCGAAGATTTTCAGGCGCGGCGGGCGATGCTGCGCTATTACCCGAGCGGCACACGCAAGACACGCTACCTGCACACACTCAATGGCAGCGGCTTGGCGACGCCGCGGGTGATGATCGCCATCATGGAAAATAACCAGCAAAGCGATGGCAGCATTGTTATACCGGCGGCGCTGCGCCCCTATCTCGGCAATGCCGATCGAATTGTCGCGCCCGGCGCTTAATTCGCCACCGTCCGCTGGCGCTTGGTCAGGCCCAGCGGCGCAGGGTCCTACAGCCAAAATAGCCCCGGGCTGCGCGCCAATATGGCTGCCCCGCCCTTTGCGCAACACCCAATTATTGGGGGCGAGCGATTTTTCTTGACGACCCATATTAGCGCGGCGTATAATCAATTAGGCTTCCAAGGGCACTGGGCGAGCCGGCATCCGAAACATAGACAAAAGGAAAACATCAATGGCGTCCGATTCGGTTATCGATATCAGGGGGCTTTCGAAGGGTTATGGCGCCGGCAGTAAGCAGACGCTGGCGCTAAACAAACTCGATCTGACGGTAAATCGGGGCGAGATTTTTGGTTATCTGGGTCCAAATGGCGCGGGCAAAACCACAACAATCCGCCTGCTGCTGGATCTGATCCGCCCTAGCGCGGGCTCCGCCAAGATCTTTGGCTTAGACATTCGGGCTGACAGCGTCGAAATTCATCGGCGCATCGGCTTCTTGCCCGGCGAGCTGAGCTTGTGGGAAGGGCGCACGGGCAAGCAGATCGTCCATTATGTCGCCAGTGTGCGCGGGGATACCAAGGGCATCGCCAAGTATGCCGATGAGCTGGCGGAACGCCTCGATCTGGATACGAGCAAACGCATGCGTGATCTTTCCACTGGCAACAAGCGCAAGCTCGGGCTTATCGTCGCCATGATGCACTCGCCAGAGCTGCTCATACTCGACGAGCCGACCGGCGGGCTGGACCCATTGGTGCAGCAGACATTCCACGAAATGATGGACGAATATCGCGCCAAGGGCAAAACGGTCTTCCTGTCTTCGCACGTGCTCAGCGAAGTGCAGGCGATTTGCGATCGGGTTGGCGTCTTGCGCGATGGCGAATTGAAAGCGGTTGAATCGGTCGAGGAGATCACCAATGTCGAATTCAATTGGGTTGATGTGACCTTCCGCGATGCCATTCCCGCCGGCTTGCGGCAGCAACTGGAGGGCATGCCGGCGATTACCGATGTCAGCACAAATGGGACGCGAGTCCGCATGCGGATGGTGGGCGATTTTGACCCCCTGCTGCGGGCGATCGGCGGCGGCTACGTCGAAAGGCTGCACATTGAAGAACCGTCACTCGAGGAGATCTTCCTGGCATTTTACAGTGGCGACAAGGAGGAAGCACAATGACCGGCATCGTAATTGGCAATACGCTGCGCACATCTTGGAAGCAAATTCTCTATTGGGGCATTGGGCTTGGTGTACTCGGGCTTTACATCGATTTCATCGCCATGAGCCCGGATATCATTTCGGGTTACGCCGACTTGCTCGAGACCATGCCGCCGGCAATGCTGCAGGCTTTCGGCGCCAGCGATATAACGCTTTTGACAACCTCAGAAGGCTGGATCGTCTCGATATTTGTATCAGAAGCGGCGATATTCTTGTCCGTATTCGCGGTCATGGCTGCTTTGAACATCAGCGCCAACGATGAGCAATCGGGGGTGATGGACGTGATCCTGTCGCTGCCGATTTCACGGTCGGCCTATTTGCTTGAGCGCTGGATCGGCTACGCGCTGATTGGCTTGGGCATAATTTTGCTATGCGCGCTGATCACCATCGCCGGCATTATCGGGCTGAATGTTGATGCGCCGCTGGACGTCATCTTCCAGAGCATCATGAACTTGTATCCCGCTACCCTGCTGGTGATGACAGTGACCTGCTTGCTGGCGACGGTGCTGCGCCGGCGGGCGGCGGCAATAGGCGGGGCGGCGGCTTTCGTGGTGGTCAGCTATGTATTCAATGCCATCGGCGCATCAGCCAGCGGCGCCATCGCCGACCTGATGCAGACCCTGTCCTACTTCAGCTACATTAACGGTGAAGCCTTCGTGATTGGCGCCTACGACCCGGCCGATTCCCTCATCGTGCTGGCCGCCGTCGCGATTGGCTTCGCCCTCTCCCTGAAACTGTTCGTCAGCCGAGATATCGGCGTATAGGAGGCTGCGTGATGATTGGTTCAGTATTCCTCGAGACCTTGAAGACCGCTTGGAAGCAAATGCTCGGTTGGGGCATCGGCTTGGCCGCGATGGCGATGTTGGTCGTCATGATGGTGCCGCTATTCGATATGCAGGATATGCGCAAATTGCTGGAGAGTTTCCCGCCGGTGATCCTCGCGATGATTGGCGTGGGCCAAGATCTCGAGGTATTCGCGACCAACGAGGGATTTGTCGCTCTCGGCTTCTTCGGCAAATCGGCGCTTATCTTCGCCGTGTACCCGGTTGTAATGGGCATGCGCATCACCGCGAATGAAGAGGACAGCGGCACGATGGATCTGCTGCTTAGCCTGCCGCTGGAGCGGGCCCGCGTCATCATCGAGAAGTTCTTCGCTTATGGGGTGAGCTGCGTCGGTGTTGTCGTCCTGATTTACTTGGGCTTGCACTTAGGCGTTGTGCTTGGCGGCGTTGAACTGGACGTCCTGCGCCTGGCGGAGGTGACTTTCTACCTCGTGCCGCTCTTGGTCTTTATCCTGGCGGCAACCATGCTAATCGCAGTGCTGGCGCGCCGGCGGACAGTGGCGCTGGGCATCGTCACCGCTTTTGTCATCATCAGCTATATGCTGCAGACGATCGGCACGGCCGCCGAAGGAACCGTTGCCGAATCAATCGGCGCGGTCTCCTTCTTAACCTATTACAACACCGGTGACATCATGGCGCAGGGCTTCATCTGGTCCCACATCGCCGGCTTTGTGATTTTGTCCGGGCTTATGCTGCTTGCGTCGCTCTATCGTTACGAAAGACGCGACATCGGCATCTGAGCTTGGCACCCATAGCAAGGCGCAATTGGCAACCGAGAGACCTCGCCCCAATTCGGGCGGGGTCTTATATTTCTGCTGATAGGCGGTGTCCTAAACTCCAATCGCAATCTAATTGTCAACCACGCCACCCCCGCCGATTTCTACCTGTAGCGTGTATAAAGAGCGTACTATAATCGTTCTGGACTAAGCGCGAGGCACTAGGACAGCCATGGGCTTCAAGGGAAATTTGCTGCGCAAACTAGCCACGCGAGACGCGCAGGTCGCGATTGTTGGTTTGGGCTACGTCGGGCTGCCGCTTGCGGTTGAGTTCGCCGAAGCCGGCTTTTCCGTCATTGGCATGGATGTCGATGCCGAGAAAGTTCGCCAGATTAATCTAGGCGAAAGTTATATTAACGATGTTTCCAGCGAGCGGGTAAATGCGCTTGTCGATAAGGGGAAGTTAAGCGCTAGCAACCAGTACGGCGACCTGCGACAAGTTGACGCCATCAGCATCTGTGTGCCGACGCCGCTGCGAAAAACGGGCGACCCCGACATGTCATATATCGTTCAAGCGGCTAAGTCGATCGCCGAGATTCGGCATCGCGGCATGTTAATTGTGCTAGAGAGCACGACCTACCCCGGCACAACCGAGGAGATAATCTTGCCGGCCATAATCGGCGACGATCTCAGGGTCGGCGAGGATATATTCATCGCCTACTCGCCCGAGCGAATCGACCCCGGCAACGCCAGTTATTCGGTTCGCAACACGCCCAAGGTGGTTGGCGGCATCACGAGCGATTGCGCCGAAGTCGCCAAAGCCCTATATCAAGCCGCAATTGATACGATCATCGCCGTATCGTCGCCGACGGTTGCTGAAATGGTCAAATTGCTTGAGAATACCTTCCGCGCGGTCAACATCGGCTTGGTCAACGAAATGGCGCTGATGTGCGACAAGCTGGATATCGATGTCTGGGAAGTGATTCAGGCAGCGGCCAGCAAACCTTTTGGCTATATGCCCTTTTATCCGGGTCCGGGCCTTGGCGGGCACTGCATTCCAGTCGACCCGCATTATCTCAGCTGGAAGTTAAAGACACTCAATTACAAGGCGCGCTTCATCGAATTGGCAAGTGAAATCAATACATCCATGCCCTACTATGTCGTCGACAAGATCACCGAAGCGCTGAACAATCAGGAATTAGCGGTGCGAGGCTCAAGGATTTTAATTCTGGGCGTCGCCTACAAGCGCAATGTCGATGACGTGCGCGAAAGCCCGGCGCTGGATATCATTAGCCTGCTGCGGCAGCGCGGCGCTAAGGTTGGCTATCACGACCCGCATGTGCCGCAGATTCAACTGGAGAGCGACTTGCTATTGCGGTCGCAGGAGTATGACCGGCAGCTGCTGCGCGACGCGCATTGCGTGGTCATCGTTACCGACCACAGCGCCTTTGATTGGGATGAGATACTGCGCTGCAGCCGCGTCATCGTGGACACCCGACATGTGTACAGCGCGCGTGGCAGCGGCAATATCATCAGCTTATGACGCGCTTGCCCGCCGCGCAAAGGCAATCGCCAGGCAAAAGCAGGGCGCGTGATGCCGCTCCGAATCGCAATTGACGCCAGCCGCACGACCAGGGCGCAGCCAACCGGCACCGAGCATTACGCATTGCGGCTGATTCAGGCGCTGATTAAAGCAAACGAAGCCCAACCCGAGCCATATCATTTCAGCCTGTACTTCCGCGATCAGCCATCCCGCAGCCTGTTCGCGAAGTCGGCACATGTTACAGAATTCGTCATTCCTTTTCCCCGGCTCTGGACGCAGCTGCGCTTGGCGGCGGCGCTTTGGCGAGCCAAGCCGGATATCACCTTTGTGCCCGCGCATACGCTGCCCTTGCTCTTTCCGGGCGCCGGCGTCGTCACAGCGCATGATCTAGGCTTCAAGCGCTTCCCCGCTGCCCATCCCTGGAGCCAGCGCGCTTATTTGGATTTCAGCACAAGTTTCAGCCAGGGGCGGGCGGCGCTGATATTGGCGGACAGCACTGCAACCGCGAATGACCTCAGCGCCATTTATGGGACGCGCTCCGACAAGATTCGCGTCGTTTACCCGGGAATTGATAGCGATGCCCCGCCGCCCACCGCGCAAAGCATCGAGGCGGCACGCGCGGCGTATCGGCTGCCGGCGCGCTATTTTATCTTCATCGGTACGCTTCAGCCGCGCAAAAATATCAAGCGGCTCATTCAGGCTTTCGGTCGCTGGCAGCGAGAGCATGACCAGGGCGAAACAGCGCTGGTACTGGCGGGCGCCAAGGGCTGGCTATTTGAAGCAGCCTGGCTCAAAAGCGCCAGCAATGTCCATATCACGGGTTACATTGACGAGGCGCATAAATATGGCTTGCTGGCTGGGGCGATCGCCTTAGTCTTTCCTAGCTTGTACGAAGGCTTCGGCTTCCCCGCCCTAGAAGCGATGTATTGCGGCGCGCCAGTCATCGCCAGCAATACCTCCAGCCTGCCCGAATTGGTCGGTGAGGCGGGCCTGCTGGTTGACCCGCTGAATGTATCCGCGATCGCCGAGGCGATGGCGCGCTGCAGCACCGACGACGGGCTGCGGCAAAGGCTTCGGCGAGCCGGCTATCGGCAGGCGCAGCGCTTCACCTGGGCGGCAGCGGCTGAGAAAACGATGAGAGCCTTCGCCGAGCTGGACCAGCGCGCTAGACCTTGACCCGCGGCTTAATCTGATAAAATGGCTCTGGGCATACAGCGGCGAATCTTATGGCGAGCAAACGTATTCTTCTGGTGCAGCTGGCTGATATCGGCGACCTGGCGCTGACTACACCGGCGATCGCTGCCCTGCGCGAGGCGCATCCGCTGGCGCAGATTGATCTGCTGGCGTCGGCGCAAGCCTTGCCCATCCTGCCGGAGGACCTGCTGGACCGCCTGATTCCCTTCCACCGCGGCGGCGGCAGCGCCAGCAGAGACTTCTTTGCCTGGCGAAACTTGCGCGCGCTGCTAGCGCTGCGCCAAGCAAAGTATGACACGATCGTTTTCTTCCACCACTTCAGCTTGCGCGGGGGCCTCTTCAAATTCTGGCTACTGGTGAAAGCCAGCGGCGCCCGGCGGATCGTCGGCTTAAAGAATCAGCGGGTCGGCTTCCTCACCGACTGGGTGGAGGATGAGGGTTTTGGCGCGCTGCATCAGGCGCAATACTGGCTGAATCTGGTCGGGCTATTGGGGGCGAGCGCTTGCGCCCGCCCCGCCCTCGTCAAGCGTGAGGCGGTGCCGGCAAATCTGCTCCCGTCAGCCGCCGGTCCCACAATCGTCATGCACACGGGCAGCGGCGGCTACAGCAAAGCGCGGCGCTGGACCGCCGAGGGCTTCGCGGCCGTCGCTCGCGGGCTTCAGCAGCAGCGCAAGGCTGAAATCGTCTTGGTAGGTCAGCCAGAAGATGAGGCGGACCAGGTCGAAAAGCGGCTGACACAGAAGCCAACCAATCTCATAGGCATGACCACGCTGCCGCAGCTCGCCGATATTATCGCCCGCGCCGACCTGTTCATCGGCGCCGACAGCGGTGTGATGCACATCGCGGCGGCCACGGGAACGCCGGTCTTGAGCATCTTCGGTCCCAGCAATCCCGCTGCCTGGCGCCCCTGGGCGCTTGGGAAAAGCGCGACCGTGCTCAGCAGCGGCGTGGAATGCAGCCCCTGCAGTTATATCGGGACTGGAATCGGCGCGCGCGAAGGCTGCCCCGCCCGAACCTGCATGAAGCTGGTCGAGCCGCAGCAAGCCCTGAGGACCGCCCAGCGCTTGCTTGACGCAGAGGAAACAAGCATAGCCGAAGAAGCCGCGCCAGCCCGCGCCGCCCCAAGCCGCGGGACCGAGCACCGCTTGAAGCTTCTCGGCTTGCCAGTGGACGCCATCACTTACGACCAGTGGCTGCAGCGGATTGGCGGCTGGATAGCGCTCGGCGCTGGCGCGCAGCATGTCTGCACCGTGAACCCGGAATTCATCATGATCGCGCAAAAGGACCCTATCTTTTATAATATTCTAAATCGTGCCGCTTTGTGTGTGCCCGATGGCGTTGGCTTGCTCTGGGCGAGCCGATATGTTGGCGCGCCCCTGCCTGAGCGCGTTACCGGCTCGGACGGTGTGCCGCTTATCGCCCGCTATGCAGCCGAGCAGGGATGGTCGATATTCTTCCTAGGCGCGGCCGAGGGCATCGCCGAGCGCGCGGCGCGAATCTTGCGCGACCGACATCCGAAGCTGCTCGTCGGCGGCAGCTATAGTGGCAGCCCAGCCGAAGCAGAAGAAGACGAGATTGTCGCCATGATCAACCGCAGCGGCGCCGATATCCTCTTTGTCGCTTATGGCGCGCCGGAGCAAGACAAGTGGATCGCCCGCAATCTGCCACGGCTGGAGGTGGCGATGGCGATGGGCATCGGTGGCTCGCTGGATTTTATCGCCGGCGTCTTGCCGCGGGCGCCACAGTGGCTGCAAGCTCGTGGTTTGGAGTGGCTCTATCGCTTACTGCGCCAACCCTGGCGGCTGCGGCGAATGCTCCGCTTACCCCGTTTTGTGTTCGCAGTCTGGCGGCAAGGCAAGCCCACAAAAAAAACACCGTCCGAATCAGAGTATCGTTAAGGTAAACTGAGGGCATAGTCGAGAATAAGAAAGCAGGCTGCAGCAATGTCCGCCTTGCTGAAATCGTACCTAGCCGCCATGTCGCAGCAACACGTGCTGGTGATTGGCGATGTGATCCTCGACGAATACATCACCGGCCGGGTGACGCGCATGAGCCGCGAGGCGCCGATTCCGGTTCTTGAACTGGAATCGAGGCATTACATCGCTGGTGGCGCGGCCAACCCCGCCGCGAACATTGTTGCTTTGGGCGGGCGAGCAATTCAAGTCGGGGTCGTCGGGGAGGATGCGCCGGCCGATCAACTCAGGCAGATACTCATCAAGCTCGGCATCGACGCCAGCGGCATTTTCAGCTGCGCTGAGCGGCCGACCACCGTGAAGACGCGCATCCTGGCGCAGATGGGGCTGCGCTTCCCGCAGCAAGTGACGCGGATTGACACGCTGACACGCCAGCCCATCGATGGAGAGACTGAAAAGCGCATCGTCAATTTCACGAGCGGAAAACTGGCAAATGCCCATGCGGTATTGCTTTCACATTACCATGGCGGCCTGCTGACGCCCTCGCTCCTTAGGCGCATCCGCGATCTTTGCGCCGCTTTCGGCCTGCTGTTGACCGCCGATGCGCAGGGCAATTTTGATAGCTTCAGACAATTGGATGTCATCAAATGCAATGCCGACGATGCCCAGCGCTATCTCAAGCGAGAGCTGGCTTCCGCCGCCGACTTCAGCCAGGCGGCGCTGCAGTTGCATGATCAGCTGGGCATTCGCCAGGCGACCATAATTACGCGCGGGGCAGATGGCGCGACGGTGGCTTCAAATGGCGCAAGCACGCATTGCCCGGCGCCAACCGTCAGCGATGTATTTGATACTGTCGGCGCTGGCGACACCGCTATCGCCACGCTCACGCTGGCTTTGGCGGCTGGGGCGGAAGCGGTCGACGCTGTCAGACTCGCGAATTACGCCAGCGGCATCGTAGTGCGCCACCGCGGCAATTACGCGCCGACGCCCGCAGAGCTTATGCGCAGCATTGATGGCAGCTTATGACTGATGGCAGCTTATGATAGCAGCTCGACAAATTCGATGGTATTGCCGTCGGGGTCTGCCAGCGAAGCGACTTTCGCCCCTTTGTATTCTTCGATGGGGTTGATCTCACTGCCGTGATTCGCCAAGCCAGCCCTCATCACTGCCTCGATATCAGCCACTTGAAAGCGAAATTGCTGGCGGTTCTGCTCGGCGATGACGCCCGCAATGCGGTTCGGGCAGAGGGTCAGCTGCATGCCACAGAGCGCGCCGGCATAAAATTGCTCAGCGCCGATATGCACGGTCGGCTTGAGCCCGGCAGCAAAGACGGCGTTGTAGAAGCTGACCATCGCGGGCATGTTCGACGCGGCAACCGTCAAGCCAATCAATTGCATAGTCGGCCCCTGGGGCGCGCTGCCATTCGAATTCATTTGAGCTAACCGGCGACTTTCTTCCCCGAGAACAGGGAGCCACTATGTTTTACCCGCCTAGCCCCGAAGTTTTCTTCAAAACAGTCTGGGAGATTGTCTGTCAAATCCCGCCCGGGAAGGTCAGCACTTATGGCCAAATCGCGTCGATGATCCCGCCGAACGCTGACATAACGCCGAGCCGCTTGAAGAATCTTGCGCCGCGCTGGGTAGGTACCGCCATGCGCAAGACGCCGCGGGGCAAGGGCATCCCCTGGCACCGGGTCATCAATAGCCGCGGGCTGATAAGTTTCCCCGCTGGCAGCGCCGCAGCCGAGGAGCAGCGGCGTCTGCTTGAGCTGGAAGGCGTCAAATTTGACGCGCGCGGCCGGGTTGATTGGGCTCTGGTGGCTTGGCATGGACCTGATGATGCCTTTATGCAGCGGCGACGCCTGCTGCCGCCGCGGAGCTTGAAGTAAGCGCCTAGAATTGAACATAGCTGTTTTCCGCCAAGACAAATCGGTGCGCGTCCGGCATATGCGTGGCTGATGTAACCTGCGCGTTTTCCGCTAGCAGGCTGCGGTCGATGCGCCCGACGATATTGCGAATCTCGCAATCCTTCATCACGATGCTAGCTTCGATCTCGCTGCCTTCCACCACCACGTTGTCCCCCAGCGAGGTATAGGGTCCGATGTAGCTGTCGCGAATGACTGTGTCTCTGCCAATGATGACGGGCCCGCGGATGACGCTGTCGATGATTCGGCTGCCGCGCCCGACCAGCACACGATGGGATACGTCGCTATCGCCTTCTATCTGGTCCCCGTCCTCCGGCGCTGGTGTGTAGGGCAGCTCTTCCAGCACCAACTGATTCGCCATGATGATGGCGTCGGGTTTGCCTGCGTCAATCCACCAGCCATTAAGCTCATACGAGGCGACATGGTTGCCATCGTTGATAAGCACCTGGATGGCATCGGTGATCTCTAGCTCGTTACGTCCCGAAGGTTTGATGCGTTTGATTGCCTCAAAGATCGATGAGCGGAAGAGATAGACGCCAGCAATCGCCAGGTCGGAGGGCGGGTCCTGTGGCTTTTCGACCACGCGCACGATGTTGCCATTATCGATTTCGGCGATGCCAAAACGCGTCGGATCGGGCACCTTGCCCAGCACCACCGCCGCTTCATTAGGCGAGCCAGCGAATGAGGTGAGCAAGTCGGTCATCTTATCCTGGAAGATATTATCGCCGAGGAATACGGTGAAGGGCTCGTCGCCGACAAAATCGTGGCACAGCGCGGTGGCATGGGCGAGGCCCAGCTGTTTATCCTGTACGATGTACTCGATATCGACACCGAGCAGTCTGCCATCGCCCAGATTGGCGACGATGGGGGAATCCATGCTGTTAACCACGATGCCGATATCCGTCAGCCCAGCCTTCTTCAGGGAATCCATCGCGTAATTGATCAGCCAGCGGTTCGCGACCGGCACCAGAGACTTCGGCATGGTCAGCGTGACGGGCCGCAGCCGCGTACCCTGCCCGGCGGCGAGAATAAGCGCCTTCATATCAGCTCCTGTTCAATGTCTGCGATTATGAGATATGTATGGCATGGTAGCAGAGCTTGCCCTATCGCGACAGGCAATCGCCAACTTCTCTGCACATTTGCACTGAATCAATTTACTGCTTCGGGCGCCAGGGCCGCGGCGCGGATGCGCTTTCAATTTCTTGGCTCAGCCGCGCGCTGTCTCGCGCTGGCGCATGACTTCAAAAGCGATGACAGCGGCGGCGCCAACCGTGCCGAGCGACTGCCGAAAGCCGCGCCTATACGGGATCTGCAAATGCCAATCAGCCGCGCGCTGGAAGGAACGCGTCACACCGCGCCGTTCCCCGCCAATCAGCAGAAAAAGCGGCGCCCTAAGATCCACCTCATAGAGCGACCGCGCCGACTTGGACTTGGCGCTGCAGGCGATGGCAAGCCCATGAGCGCGATAAAACTCTGCGGCGGCGGCGGCTGACTGGGCAATCGCAATTGGCAGGCGCTCAATCGCCCCGGCGCTGGCTCGGCCGACCAGGGCGCTGGCGCTGCTCCAATTTCGCGGGCGCAGAACCGCGCCATCGACGCCCGCCGCGAAGAGCGCTCGTATCGCGCCGGCGAAATTATACGGGTCCTCGATGCCATCCAACATGACGATGAAAGGCGCCCCATCGGCTGGCAGCAGGTCAGCCAGTTGGCAGTAGCGGCGCTCGCTCACCCGCGCGATGACGCCGCCATGTGTATTGCCGCTTGCGCTCGCCTCTATTTTCGCCCGCGGTACATAGGCGACCGCCACATCAGCCAAGCGCGCTTGCCGGCGCAGCCCAGCCAGACGCCGGTCGCTTTGTTTATCGGCATCGATCAAAATCTGGTGCACATCGCGAAAGCCCGCTTCGAGCGCCGCCTGAACCGACAGAGCGCCTTCCAAAACCTGGCGATCCGGCGGCATCAGTCGGTCAATCGCTTGGCTTCCTGCCACCAAGCATCCAGCTCAGCCAGGCTAAAATCGGCAAACTGCTTGCCCGTCTGCGCCACTCGCTGTTCTACATAGCGGAAACGGCGATAGAATTTCGCATTGATAGCGCGCAGGAGGCTTTCCGGGTCATCAAAGCCTAGCCAGCGCAGCCAATTCACCAGCACGAAGATCAAATCACCGATTTCATTGGCGCGGGCTTCGGCCGAGGGCGCCGCTAAAACCTCAGCCAGCTCTTCCTCAAACTTGGCTTCGACGCCGCTGACATCGTCCCAATCGAAACCAACTTTCGACGCCCGCTGCGAATATCGCTGCGCCACAAATAGCGCCGGCGCGCCCTTGGGTATCCCATCCAGGATCGACGCAAACTCGACCAGGGCGTCGGCTTTCTCCGCCTGCTTGGCCGCTTGCCAAATGCGTGAAAGCTGCCCCAGATCGCCGGTCGCTTCGACATCGCCGAAGACATGCGGATGTCGGCGAATCATCTTTTCGCTGAGCTGCCGCAGCAGGTCCGGCATTTTGAATTCGCCATCGTCAATCGCGATCTGCGTATGCAGCATAATTTGTAATAGCAGGTCGCCCAGCTCTTCAAGCAGCGCTTTGGGGTCAGCGGCATCCAGCGCATCCAGCGTTTCGTAGGCTTCTTCAATCAAGAAGGGGCGCAAGGACTTGTGGGTCTGTTCGCGATCCCAGGCGCAGCCCGCTGGCGAGCGCAAATGGGCGATGATGTTTTGCAGGCTTTCAAAGCTGCTCAACTCGTCCAGCGCCGGAATGAAGAGCGAAGTCATGACATCAATCCGCGAGCTGCGGTCGATTTCATACAGCCGCAGCCGCTCGACCAGGGCGGCACTGCCCGCTGAGTGAATCAGCTTGACTGGATGCTCATCGTCATATTGGTTCATCAAGGTCAGCTTGAGGTTGGAAGCGACTGATTGGCTATAGACTTGAGCCAATAAGGCGGGCAGAGCCGGGTTGATCGGCGGGTGATATTGCTCGGCCACCGCCAGCGCATCCAGCACTTGCAAGCCATCCAGGGCGTCGATGCCCAAGAGCGACAAACAAGGCTCGATAAAGCTGATGCCATGGATGATCTCAATCTCGATCGACGCTTCAGCGGCGCGCTCCAGCAGGCGGGTCACCGTCGCCTCGCCGACCAGCGGGTCACCAGGCACGGCGTAGACGACATCGCCCCGTTCGCGCGCCAGCTGGAGTATGCGCGCCGCGATTTCCTCATACACATCGTCGAATTGATCATGCCGCTGGTAGACATCATCAAAACTGAGGACCTCGCAACTGGCTGGCAGATCGGCCACAATGGGGTGCCGATCGGTGCGCAGGTAAAGCGTCCTTGTCTTTCGAATCTTTTCCCAGGCGCGCAAGGACAGCTCGTCGATGGCGCCAGGACCTAGCCCCAGTATGCTAATCATGGGAAACTTCTCACTCGGCTGCCAGTAGGCGCATCCATGCCGCTTACGCAAATAAGCCAGCAATCCACTGCGACTGCCGGCTGAATCATATGCTTTGAAGCAAGCGGGAAGCTAGCGCTTGGTGTAGGTCGGCGCTTTGCGGGCGCGTTTGAGGCCCGGCTTCTTGCGTTCTTTGACGCGCGCATCACGCGAGAGGAAGCCCTCGCGCTTGAGTGTGCCGCGCAGGTCCGGGTCGATCTTCTCCAGGGCGCGGGCAATGCCCAGCAAGATCGCGTCTCGCTGCCCCGTTATGCCGCCGCCATTGACGTGGACCGAGATATCGTATTGGCGCTCCTGCCCGATATGGGTCAAGGGCGCTAGGCAGATCTCCGTATCGCCCTGGCGCGGCAAGAAGTCCATGCCCGCTTTGCCATTGATAATGAAACGTCCCGTGCCGCCTGGAAACAATCGAACGCGCGCCGAAGCGGATTTGCGGCGGCCGATGCCTTCATAATACTGTGCTGACATGCAATCTCTCCTAAAATTCTGCCATTCGCGAAGGGCTCAGCCAGATTGGTTCGCGAGCGCCCTTCCCGATTTTCTCTACCAGCCTAGAGCTCCAGCATCTGGGGCTGTTGCGCCTGATGCGGATGATCGGCGCCAGCGTATATCTTGAGCTTCTTGAACATTTGGCGCCCCAGCGGACCCTTGGGCAGCATGCCTTTGATCGATAGTCGCAGCGCGCGCGTTGGGAAGCGGCTCATCATTTCCCGCAGTGTCATCGACTTTAAGCCGCCAGGATACCCACTGTGGCGATAATAGATCTTCTGGTCCATGCGCTTGCCGGTGACGTGAATCTTATCCGCATTGACGATAATCACATAGTCCCCCGTATCGAGGTGCGGCGTGAAGTATGTCTTATGCGTGCCGCGCAACAGGGGCGCCACCTTTGAAGCGACGCGGCCCAAGGTCATGCCTTTCGCGTCCACCACCCACCAGCGCCGTTCAACCACAGTGGGGCTTGTCGCATAGGTTTTCTGCACGATTTGTCTCATGTCCTTCCCTCCAGCGCAGCCGCCATCGTCTTGGGCGCGGCGCGAGTTGTCGCTTTCGTCTCGTAAGCTTGCGGATAGCCGACTGCCTCCAGAACCAGCCCCCTCGCCGGCGCCAGTACTTTCGCCCTGGCGATGTCCCGGCTTTGTAGAATCGCCTTGAACTCGCCCGGGCTTATTGCCCCGCTTCCAACCTGTGCCATCAAGCCCGCCAAACGGCGCACCATGTGGTATAGGAAGGCGGTCCCGCGAACGCGATAGCAGTAGGTCGCGCCAAACAGGCTCGCTTCTAAGCCCCAGGCTGATCGGTATATCTGCCTCACTGTATTGCTGCTGCCTGCTTGCGGCGGCGTCCCGAAGGCGGCAAAATCATGTTCGCCGAGGCAAAGCGCCGCTGCCGCATTCATCCGCTCCATATCTAAGCTTGCCCCGCCGAGCTGCCATACATAGCGGGCGAGCAATGGCTGGCGCGTCGCCGGCGTTGCGATGCGGTAGGCGTATTGCCGCCAAAGCGCATCATAGCGCGGGTGAAAACCAGCCTGCCGCCAAAGCGCCAGCAAGGCGATATCCCTGGGAAGCTGCGAGTTAATCGCCCGCAATAAGTCATCGTCGTCATGCTTCCATTCGAGATCAAAGGCGATCACCTGCCCCGAGGCATGCACGCCCGCATCCGTTCTGCCAGCCGCAACAATAGAGACCCGCTGGGCGGCAACCGCGCTAATCGCCTTTTCTAGCGTCAGCTGGATCGTCGCTCTTGGTTCCGGCTGACGTTGAAAGCCTTGGTAGGCGCTGCCATCGTAAGCCAGGGTCGCGGCGTATCGCGTCATCGTAAGGGGCGGGCTAATCCTCCGCCTCGTAATCCACCAGCTCTATCAGCGCCATCTCGGCGTTATCGCCTTTGCGCGGTCCTAGTTTGAGAATCCGCGTGTAACCGCCGGGGCGATCTTCATACAGGGGCGCTAAATCATCGAATACTAGCCCGACTAAGTCGCGGTTATTGTTCAAGCGGCGGGCAACTTGACGGCGCGCATGCACCGCAATCAAATCGTCGCCCTTGGCTTCCGCCTTCGCCAGCCCGCGTTTGGCGATCGTTATCAGGCGCTCGGCATGGCTTTGAACGAATTTGGCTTTGTGAAAGGTCGTCCTAATACGCCCGTGGACGAATAGTTGACTCGCCAGATTCATACGCAGAGCCTTGCGATGGCTGCCACTGCGATTCAATTTCTTTCCGTGATGACGATGTCGCATACTTGCGCCTCGCTTACTTACTGCTCAGTTTTGTCATGGGGCCAGTAGTTCTTTTCCTGCAGCTTCTGCTCCAGCTCATCCAGCGATTTCTCGCCAAAGTTGCGGATCGCCAGCATCGCGTCGGGTCCCCGATTCAGCATATCCAGCACATCGCCCACCGACGTGATGCCGGTGCGCTTCAGCGAATTGAATACGCGGACGCTAAGGTCCAGCTCTTCAATTGGCTTGTCGTAGAGCGGCGGATAGGTCGGCTCGTCCTCTATCTGGGGCGGGAGCTCGATATTCTGGAACCAGTCGTCATCGACGCCGGCGACCACCTTGAGGTGATGCATCAGAATCTGGGCGGCTTGCGCCAAGCCTTCCTCCGGGCGGATTGTCCCGTCCGTCCATAGCTCCAGCACAAGGCGATCATAGTTGGTCCGCTGCCCCACGCGGGCGCGTTCAACTTCAAAGTTCACCCGCTTGATAGGGCTAAAGATAGCGTCCACCGGCAACTCGCCGATTGGCAGCCGTCCGCGCTCTTCGGCTGGGCTGAAGCCGCGCCCGGAATGCACTTCGAATTCCATCTCGATATGGACATCGCGGCCATCCACAGTGAACAGGTAGAGGCTTGGGTTCTCGATCTGCACTTCCGCCGGCGCCCAAATGTCAGCCGCGGTCACGATGCCGTCGCCGCCGCTATAAGTGAGACGCAAGCGTGAGCTTTCTACGCCGTGCAATAGAAGGCGCAATTGCTTGATTTGCAAAATCAGCTGCGTCATATCTTCGCGCACATGCGGGATTTTGGAGAATTCGTGGCTAACCTCGGAGACGCGAACGCTCGTGACAGCCGCCCCCGGCAACGATGAGAGCAGCACACGCCGCAAAGCGTTGCCCAAGGTCAAGCCGTAGCCGCTCTCCAGCGGGCTGATGACAAAACGACCATAATCCCTGGTTATATTTTGGCTCTCCACCTGATGTGGCAGAACCATGTTGGCCGTTACCAGATTGCCATCAACGGCGCTTGCCTCAACCGATGCGGACTCTGTTGCGTATTCCATATTGCCAGGCTTCCTTTTCGACTAAACGCGCCGGCGCTTCGGCGGGCGAACACCGTTATGCGGCACCGGGGTCACGTCCGATATTGAACGCACCTTCAATCCACTCTGCTGTATTGAACGAATCGCCGCTTCTCTGCCCGGTCCCGGACCTTTCACGAAGATATCAACCTCTTTCATGCCATGCTGCTGCGAGTTCGCCGCCGCGGTTTCGGCGGCCATGCGCGCCGCGTAGGGTGTGTTCTTGCGGCTGCCAGCGAAACCGGAGGTGCCGGCGCTCGCCCAGGTGACGACATTCCCCGACTGATCTGTCATGGAAACGATGGTGTTATTGAAGGTGGCGTGAATATGTGCCTGGCCATAAGGGATATTCTTGAAGACCCGCCTGCCAGTACTGCGGCTGCTTCTGCTTGATCGTGCCATTCATTCGCTCCAATTGAACTAAGACTTACGCGCTGCTGCCAGCGCCGACGATGCTAAAGTCGAAAGCAAATCTCGCATTCGAGATTTCATAAATTGAATGCCGCGCCTATTTCTTGGTGGCGCCGCGCCGCCGGCCGCGCCCGGCAACGGTCTGCTTCTTGCCACGACGGGTACGCCCGTTGGTCCGCGTCCGCTGCCCACGCACTGGCAGCCGCCGCCGATGCCGCAGCCCGCGATACGAGTTGATTTCCATCAGCCGCTTTATGTTCATCTGTGTTTGACGGCGCAAGTCGCCTTCAATCGTCAAGCCCCCGACCAACTCGCGGATGCGCTGCAATTCGCTCTCGCTCAGATCGCGCACGCGCGTGCTGTGATCAATGCCGGCGCTATCCAGCAGCCGCTGGCTGGTCGACTTGCCGATGCCATAAATGTACGTTAAGCCGATAACAACACGTTTGTCTCGCGGCAGGTCAACACCTTCGATACGAGCCATCAGTTTACTCCTTGAACCATCCGGGCGATACTAGCCCTGCCTCTGTTTATGTTTCGGGTTTTCACAGATGATCATAACCCGACGTTTGCGCTTGATGACCCGGCATTTCGGGCAGCGCCGCTTCACACTAGCTGATACCTTCATCCGCTCGTACCCCTGTCTTAGTTTCAGCCGCTGATATTGTTTCAGCAATATTCACACAACCTGCAGGAACATCCGCCTGCAGATGCGCTACGGTCTACCTATGGTCGATGCTTCCAACGCTTCAATTGTCCTGGCATTTGCACGGGGCAATTAAGAACGAACGAGCAGTGTATCACATAATTTCGCATTGTAAACAGACATTTTCCTCAGCCCTGCGGCTTCACGAAGGCTGGCGGGGGCAGCGCATCGATACAGGCAGCAGCGGGCGGGCGCTGCGGGTTGGCGAGGAAGGCAAGCGCGATTGACTGGGCGCAGGCGGCGTCGGCTTCGAAGAGCTGGCCGTGCCCGCCGTCAGGGAATATGTAATGCCAACTGTTCCGCAGATATTTTGCCGTCTCATCAGCCCATTTTGGCGGACTTATCGGGTCGTATCGCCCCGACAGCAACAGCGTTGGCACCTCGCTTGCGGCCGGCTGATTCGCTGGTGCTGGCGGCACATCCCACCAGCCGCATTCGGTCAAGCTCGCGATTGCCATTGTGGCCAGCCCTCGTCTGATTGCCCCCGGCAAATGCGCCGCCAGGTTGACGATTTCTTCTCGGCGGTTGTAGGGCGCTTCTTCACTACAGCGGACACTGAGCCAGACGCCCTCGCTCAGGTCGTCCAGCTCGCCAGGCTTCCCAAATTCCTGCGCAGCGAGCGCTTCCAAGAGCGGATCCTTGCCGCCCGCCCCGGTTGCATAGGCTTCGATAAAAGCGGGCACATAGGCAATGAGGGACCGCTGCCCAAGCATAGCGACTACCTGCGCCATCAGGTCAGCGCCTGTTAATGCGATCGGGTATGGCAGGCCCGCTTGATGCAAACTGGCCGGCTCGCGATTCAAGCGCCTCACTACCGAAAAGAGGGACTCGCTGAGCAGCGGAAATGCTTGATTGCAGGCTTGGTCGCGGCTGCAATCGGCAAAGAGCTGCTCGATTGCCTCGTAGCTATTCGGCGCCTGCCCTTCCAAACGATTGACGTGAAGGGGCAGTACCCCATCCAATATCAAGGCGCGAACACGCTGCGGGAAATCGCGCGCCAAGGTCAGCGCCAGCCGCGAACCATAAGACTCGCCATAAACGTTGGCTTCTTCGATTTGCAGCGCCACCAGTAAATCATGAATATCCATCGCCGAGTTGACGCTGTTGAAGGCGCCCAGCGCAATGCCCTCGGCGGCAAGACGTTCATGGCATTGCCGAATCCATTCCCTGGTTGAACCGCGCTTCGGGTCATCGGCTTCATGGCAATTCAGCGATGGGCGAGAGAAGCCAGACCCACGCTGATCGATGGCGATGATTTCCTGATGCTGCGGCAACTGTGAAGCCAAAATGGCTGACAGGCGAGCGCTTGCTGGGGCGCCCGGTCCCCCGCTTAGGAATACGAGCGGCGCATTGGGGAGCCGCTGCCGCGCGGCTATTCGGACGACGAAAAGCGCTAGCTGGCGGCCAGTTGCCGCTTGGCGATCTTCGGGCAGGAACAGGTAGCCACAGCCGATGTCGGCCGCATGCTCACCCGCCAGTTCTTCAATGAGCTTGGGGCAGGCGGCAGTTTCGTAACGCGGCGCGTCGATTTGCGCGGCTGCCCGTATCGAAAGCAGGAAGAGGCTGAAGGCAAGCAATTGCTGCATCGCGGCTTAGGGCAAGGTCAAGATCAGCGGCTCGCCCTCGGTAATCGCGACCGTATGCTCAAAGTGAGCCGTGAGCGACCCATCTTTAGTAACAACGGTCCAGCCATCGTCCAGCTCTACCAGCGCCGATCGCCCAGCGATCAGCATCGGCTCGATGGCGTAAGTCATACCAACCTGCAGATCATAATCTTCCCATTGATGCTTGCTCTTCTTGCTATTCCACCAATTGGGGACTTGGGGCTCCTCGTGCATTGCCCGCCCCACGCCGTGCCCGGTGTACTCGCGGGCGACGCTGTAGCCCATCCGCCCAGCGGATTTCGACGTCGCCTTAGCGACATCGCTGATGCAATTGCCGAGGACTGATGCTTGAATCGCCGCTTCGAGCGCAGCTTTGGTCGCCTTTAGCAGGCGCTTGGCGGAGCGCGAAATCTCGCCCACCGGATGGGTGAAGGCGGCGTCCCCCACGTAGCCATTGTAGAAGCAGGCGACATCAATGCCTATGACATCGCCTTCCAGCAATATGCGCCTATCAGATGGGATGCCGTGGACCAGCTCGTTATTGACCGACGCAGTGATAGTGGCGGGGAAAGGCGGGTGGTTGCCCGGCGCGTAACCGAGAAAGCAAGGCTCGGCACCATGGTCGCGCAGTACGGTGAGGGCGATATTGTCTAGTTGCTTGGTTGTCACCCCGGGCTGGATGGCGCGCCGCATCTCTTCATGCGCGGTAGCGACGATTCGCCCAGCCTGGCGCATAATCTCTAATTCTTCCGCAGTCTTGAGTACCGGCGCCATAATTATCCGTTAAGTAACACGCTGCAAAACGCTGTCTGTCGCAAGCGCGCCTTTGATCTCAGCCCATACCACGTCAATGCTTTGGTCGGCATTGATCTTGCGCACTATGCCAGCCGCTTCAAAATAACTGATGAGGGGCTGGGTCCTTTCTAGGAAGGTGTCGATCCGCTTGATGATGGCGTCGGCGCTAGCGTCATCCGGGCGCCGTTTGAGGCTGGCGCTGCCATCGGCTAGCGATGCCTGCAAGCGCGGGGGGAAGGAGCTGTCCTCAGCCGGCACCCAGCTAAAATCGACCCCGTCGGCGTTGTAATAGTAATTGTAGCTGGCGCCATCATCAGCCGATACCCGCCCAAAAGCGCGCTTGAAAGCGACATAGAGGTCCAGCTCCAGCAGCAGCACCGCGTTGACCCGCGCCCCTTTCGCCTGCAAATGCCGCTCCAAGAAAGCCGCCTGAATCTGATTGCGCGGGTAGCCATCCAGAATCACGCCATGTTGCGCATCCGCCTGCGCCAGCCGGTCGGCAACGATTGCGTTGGTTGTATCATCATCCACCAATTGCCCCGATGCCATGATGTCTTGCACCTTGCGCGCCAGCTCATCGCTGCGCGCCCGCATCGAGCGGAAGAGATCGCCGGTCGATACCTGTGGGATACCATAATGTGATTCAATCAGCTTTGCCTGCAAACCCTTGCCGGCGCCTTGCACACCCATCAAAATTACATACAAGCTCATCGCGTAGACTCTCCCAGATCCGGTCGCTCCCGGGCACCTCGCCAGGCTCGGTTGAATAGGAACCTGGCAAAAATAAAGCCGAGATCCATGTCAGGTGGAATCGCTCGGCTCATTTGAAATGGTTCAGAGATTGGGCTTAGCGCATAAATCCTTCGTAATTCCGCATCACCAGTTGCGCTTCCAGTTGACGCATCGTGTCAATCACAACGCCGACAACGATGATCAAGCCGGAACCAGAAATGACCAAGCCAGCATTGATGACCGCGCCCGATGTGGATGCTTCCAAGGGGAAAATAATGCGATTCACCAAGTCGACCATACCGGGGATGATGGCGATAACACCGAGGAAGAATGCGCCGACGAATGTGATGCGGCGCGTGGTGCTCTTGATGTAATCCTCGGTCCGCTTGCCCGGGCGGATGCCAGGGATGAAGCCGCCATTTCGCTGCAGCGTCTCCGCCAGATTTTGATTGCCCACCATCACCTCGGCATAAAAGAAGGTGAAGCCGACTGTCATCAGGAAAAATGTGCCCCAGTACAGCAAGCCCTGCTGATTGCCAAAGGTGGTTTGAATCGTATTGCCGACCGCCCCCGGCGGGAACAAGCTGGCGATGATAGCCGGGAAGGTGATGATCGACTGAGCGAAAATCAGCGGGATCATGCCAACCGGGTTAACACGCAGCGGAATGAAGCTGTCTTGCTGGGCGAATTGCCGATTGCCGCGCACGCGCCGACCGTATTGAACCGGAATGCGCCGCACACCCTCTTGAATCACCACCACCGCGACCACGCTCAAGACCGTGATCACGACGAACAGAGCCAGGTTATAGATGGCGCGATCGGGCTGCTGAGTCAGCAAGCGAATTAGGTTCTGCGGTGCCTGCGCCACGATGCCAGCGAAAATGATGATTGAGATGCCGTTGCCGATGCCCTGCTCGGTAATCAACTCGCCGAGCCAAATAGCGAACATGGTGCCAGCCGTCATTGTCGTCAGCACGGAGACGGTCAAGAGCAAGTTGCTGCCCATACCAAAGCCGAAGCCGGGGATGATCTCGGCACCGGTGCCAGTCGCCAAATTGAAGATGCTGATCTGCCCCAGGGCCTGCAAGACCGCCATCGGTATCGCCACATAATAGGTATAGCGCTGGATCTTTTCCTGCCCACCCGGCTCACGCTGAATCCGCTCGAGGGCTGGCACAATTGGCACCAGCAACTGAAAGATAATCGACGCGGTGATGTAGGGGTAAACGCCGTTGGCTATCACGCTGAAATTAGCGACTGCGCCACCGGAGAGCAAGTTCATCACCTGAATCAGATTGCCGGCGCTGCTGCCGCTCTCGAATACTTGCCGCAAAACATTGCGATCGACCCCGACCACTGGCACGTGGGCGGCGAACTGATAGACGATCAGGATGAATATGGTGAAGAGCAGCTTATTGCGCACATCCGGCAAGCGCCATGCGTTTTTCAATGCTTGAATCATAGAATCTGTACCTCATCAATCATGAGAAGCCTGAGCCGCCACTGTCATTGCGGCGCAAAAGCGCTGCCCAACTTACTCGGTATACGCAAGAGAAGCTGCTGGCGTTCTACTTTGGGAAAAACCAGCGCCGCCCCTGCTCAGTCGGCCTCACCGTAGAGGGCTTCCATGTCCACCTTGCGCAGCCGTTTTACCGTCGCGCGGGCGCCGGTCACTTTGAGCGCGTGGGCATGAACACTGCCGCCAGCTTGTTCGATTTTCTGCGCGGCGCTCTTGGTGAACTTGTTGGCATGCACTTCCAGCTTTAGGCTCAGCTCGCCGCGGCCCAGCACTTTGATCGGGTCATCGGCTTTCCGCACCAAGCCGGCCGCCAGCAGCGACGCGCCATTAACCACCGCGCCGTCCTCAAAACGCGCCGCCAGCATATCCACGTTTACTTCCTGATAGCTGATGGCGAAGATATTGGTGAAGCCACGCTTGAAAGGCAGACGCCGCACCAGTGGCAGCTGCCCGCCCTCAAAGTAAGGACCTTTGCCACCGCCACTGCGCGCGCCCTGCCCCTTGTGGCCCCGCCCAGCCGTCTTGCCTTGGCCCGCCGCAATGCCGCGTCCAACGCGTTTTCGCCGGCGTTTTGAGCCCGGGTCGGGCTTCAAATCATGCAGTTTCATTCTGTTCGACCTCTTCGAATTTCACAAGATGGCTGACCTTGGCGATCATGCCGCGAATCTGAGGCGCATCGCCGATCAGCACACTTTGGCGGATCCGGCGCAAACCAAGGGACTTAACGGTCGCCTTCTGCTTTTGGTTATAGCCGATTGGGCTTTTGGTCAAGGTGATCTTCAGCATCTTGCCGCTGCGCTCAGACATTTTCAGCGCTCCGCTCGGCGCGGCGTTCCCAGAATGGCGCCACTTCATGGACCTTCTTGCCCCGCATTTTCGCCACTTGCTCGGCGCTGCGAAGCTGGTTCAGCGCGTCCAAGGTCGCCATCGTAACATTGAGCAGATTGGCGCTGCCCTGGCTCTTGGTGAGGATATTGCGAACGCCAACCACTTCCAAGACCGCGCGCACACCGCCACCGGCGATGACACCCGTCCCAGGCGCGGCCGGCTTCAGCAGCACGCGTGCGCCGCCATAGCGCCCGGTAACCGTGTAGGGGATCGTCCTGCCAGAGAGAGCGACGCCCATGATATTTCGCCGCGCCCGCTCAGCCGCTTTGCGGATGCTATCTGGCACGGCGCGCGCTTTGCCAATGCCGATGCCCACATTGCCGCGGCCATCCCCCACCACTACCACCGTGCGAAAGGCGAAGCGCCGGCCGCCTTTGATCACTTTGGCGACGCGGCGTATATCCACCACGCGCTCGTCAAATTCATCGCGCTCTTCTTGGTTCCGGCGCGAATCCCGTCTCCTTCGTTCAGACATACTTTATCTCCACGCTTATAATTGCAATCCCGCTTCGCGGGCGCCCTGTGCCACCGCCGCGACCCGTCCAGTAAACATGAACCCGCCACGATCGAATACAACTCTGCTGATGCCGGCTTCTCGCGCGCGCGCCGCAACTGTCTGCCCGACGAGTTTTGCCGCTTCGACCTTTTTCAGGTCGCCCATTTGCGGCGCCAGCTCTTTGTCGATTGTCGAGCAAGACACCAACGTCCGCCCTTCAATATCGTCAATCACCTGCACAAAGACATGACGGTTGCTGCGAAACACATTCATCCGCGGGCGCGCCGCCGTCCCAGCGATCTTCTTGCGCACACGCCGATGTCGACGTTTCCGCGCTAGGTATTTCTTTCGACCAGTGATATCTGCCATTGTCTCATTCCTCTGCCAAAGCGATCCCATCACCATTGATGCGAAGGACCGTTCAATTAGCGCTTGCCCGCTTTACCGGCTTTGCGCCGTACATATTCGCCTAGGTAACGCACGCCCTTGCCTTTGTACGGCTCTGGCGGACGCCAGCCACGGATGTCAGCCGCCACCTGCCCAACCACTTGCTTGTCAATGCCATCCACGTGGATGAGCGTCCCGCGTGATTCCTTCGGCACATCAAAGCTGATATCGGCCGGCGGCTCGACGATGACTTCATGCGAATGCCCCAGCCGAAGCTGCAAGTTCTTGCCTTGCAGCGTTGCCTGATAACCCACGCCCTGGATCTCTAGCGTCTTGCGGAATCCTTGCGAAACACCAAGCACCATGTTGGCCAGGAGCGCGCGCGTTAACCCATGCAGCGCTCTATGATGGCGCAGGTCGGACGGGCGCTCCACGATTACCGAGCCATTATCCTGTCGGATGGTCAAATCCGGATTGAAGTCCTGCGACACCTCGCCTTTGGGACCTTTGACCGTCACCGTGTTGCGATCAACAGAGACTGAGACCTTGTCCGGCAGCGCCACCGGCTGTTTTCCTACGCGCGACATACTTCCTCCCCTTCCGTCACCAGACGTAACAAAGGACTTCGCCGCCGACGCCATCGCGGCGCGCCTGCTGCGCGGTCATGACACCTTTGGGGGTGGTGACGATGGCGATGCCGGTACCGCTCAAAACGATCGGCAGCTCTCTGCGTTTGCGGTAGACACGGCGCCCCGGTTTGCTGATGCGCTTGAGCTGCGTGATGACGGGCTGCCGGTCGCGCCGGGCACCGAAATACTTGAGCTGGACTTTTATCAGCGGAACGGGACTTTCGTCCCCCAGCGAATAATCCTCAATATAACCCTCTTCCTTGAGGATGCGGGCGATTTCTATCTTGATCGTGCTCGTGGGCACGAGAACTTCGGTCATGCCTCTTGTAAGCGCGTTGCGAATGCGCGTCAACATATCGGCAATCGGATCGTTAGTCACATTAGACACTATTGATGCCTCCTACCAGCTCGACTTCACAACGCCGGGAATCTCGCCATTGAGCGCCATCTCGCGGAAGCAAATCCGGCACAAGCCAAAGCGCCGGATATACGCGCGCGGGCGCCCGCAAACCTTGCAGCGATGGCGAACACGCACTGCGTATTTGCGCCGCTCTTCCCGAAACTGCATGCATTTCTTCGCCATAAACTCCCTCTAATTTCCCTGGAAGGGCATACCGAGCAGCGTAAGCAGCCGGCGTCCCTCTTCGTCCGTTTTAGCCGTGGTTACGATAGTCACTTCCATACCGCGGACCTTATCAATCTTGTCGAAGTCGATTTCGGGGAAGACGAGCTGCTCCCGCAAGCCAACCGTGAGGTTGCCGCGCCCATCCAGCTTGGCTGATATGCCGCGAAAGTCCCGAATTCGGGGCAAAGCAATGTTGACCAAGCGGTCATAGAGCGACCACATCCGCTCCTTGCGCAGGGTCACCTTGGCGCCGATCGCCCGCCCCTCGCGCAGTTTGTAGGTGGCGATGCTCTTCTTGGCTTTGGTGATAACCGGCTGCTGCCCGGTGATGACTTTTAAGTCTTCAACCGCGCCATCAAGGGACCGCGGCTCGTCAATCGCCTCGCCAACGCCGATGTTCAACGTGATCTTGCTAATTGTGGGCACCTGCATCGGGTTGGTATAGCCAAACTCGGAGGTCAAAGTCGGCACAACTTCTTCCAGATAGCGGGTGTACATACGGTTTTCCACTTTTCACCTCGCTCCACTAAAACTCAATGGCGCTGTCGCACTTCTTGCAATAGCGCCCCTTGAAGCCGTCATCGTTTCTGCGATACGCGACACGCGTGCGTTCATCGCAGCTGCCGCAGACGAGCATCACATTCGACAGATGGAGCGGCGCTTCAAACTCGATGATCTGCGCCGGTATCTGTTGCCCGCCTGGCGCCGGGCGCGCCTTGCGGTGCCGCTTCAAGATGTTGACGCCATTAACGATAACGCGGTCTTTTCTCACCAAGACACGAACCACCTCGCCGCGCAAGCCCTTGTCCTTGCCGGCGATGACTTCGACCGTGTCCCCCTGCTGCACTCGCTGCATGTTAGTACCTCGCTTAAATTGTCTCGGGTGCCAGCGAAACGATCTTCATAAAGCCCTTGTCGCGCAGTTCACGCGCTACGGGCCCAAAGACGCGCGTGCCCCGAGGGTTCTCCAGGTCCTCAGCCAGGACCACCGCCGCGTTGTCATCGAAGCGGATCGTCGAGCCATCATTACGGCGATACTCCTTATGCGTCCGCACGATCACAGCGCGCACCAGTTCGCCTTTCTTAACCGCGCCGGATGTGCTGGCGGATTTCACCGTGCCGACAACAATATCGCCGACATAGCCATACTTCACCTTCGAGCCGCCCAGCACACGAATGACCAGTAGTTCCTGCGCCCCACTGTTGTCCGCTACCTTCAAACGCGATTCCGTTTGAATCATCGCAATCCTTCTCCGTTAATGAAACCAGCCCGCCCCGTTCAAGCCTGGGCCGCCGGCTATTCCGCGTCTTCCAATACTGCTTCAACCACCCAGCGCTTGCGCTTGCTGATGGGGCGGCTTTGCACAATGCGCACCAAAGCGCCGATGCCGACGCCCGTTTCATCGTGGGCCATCACCTTTTTCGTCGATGTCACAACTTTGTGATAGACCCGATGCATCTTACGATTCTCGATCGCCACTACGACTGTCTTTTGCATCTTGTCGCTTACCACGCGGCCAACCATACGCTTGCGATTATTTGGCATTATCCCCCCCCTGGGCAACGAGTTCCGCCGCCAGTTCGCGCTCGCGCAGCGCCGTTTTCAGGCGGGCGATATCGCGCCGTGTTTTGCGAAATAAGGTTGTATCCTTCAATTCGCCAGATTCTTTCTGAATGCGAAAGGTATACATTTCCACCTTTAGATCTTCGATTTTGTCCAGAATTCCATCGGTAGACATAGCGCGGATTTCGTCGATGTACATTAGTTGACCTCCCGCCCGGAAATTGGATCGAAGCGTTTGACGAACTTGGTTTTGATCGGCAGCTTATGCGATGCCAGGCGCAGCGCTTCTCGCGCGTCGTCTTCGGGCACGCCACTCATCTCGAAGAGGATGCGGCCCGGCTTAACCACGCAGACCCATTTTTCGACCGAGCCCTTGCCCTTGCCCATGCGCGTCTCAGCCGCCTTCTGCGTCACTGGCTTATCGGGGAAGATGCGGATCCAGACCTTGCCGCGCCGGCGGATATAGCGCACCATCGCCCGGCGGCAAGCTTCGATCTGGCGGCTGGTGACCCAACTCGGCTCCAGCGCTTGCAAACCGTAATCGCCGAATTGCACGACGGCGCCGCGGCGCGCCTTGCCTCGCATCCGCCCGCGCATCTGCTTGTTATACTTTCTACGTTTCGGCATTAACATGGCTCTTGCTCCTGCTGCTGTAGCGGTCCTAGTTCCGGCGGCCACGGCGCCCGCCGCGATCGGCCGGACGCTGCGCCGGGCTGCTGAACGGGTCTTCGCCCGGTAGAATATCGCCCTTATAAATCCAGACTTTGACGCCGATCTGGCCGAATGTGGTCAGCGCTTCGGCGAAGCCATAATCGATATCGGCGCGCAGGGTATTGCGGGGCACGCGGCCATCAAACATCCATTCGCGCCGCGCCATGTCGGAGCCGCCAAGCCGCCCGCTAACTTCAACGCGGATGCCGCCGGCGCCTTGACGCATCGCCTGCGTGATGGCGCGTTTCATCGCCCGACTATGCCCGATGCGGCGCTTCAGCTGCGAAGCGACATTTTCAGCCACCAGCGTCGAGTCCAGGTCTGGCTTTTCAATTTCGCTGACTTCGACTTTGACTGTTTTGCCGGTCATTTCCTGCAGCTGTTGACGAAGCTCCTTCACCGCCTCGCCTTTGCGCCCGATGATCAAACCAGGGCGCACGGTATTGATGGTGATGATAACGAGATTTGGATGGCGCTCAATTTCGATGCGCGAGACGCCGGCGCGGGTCGTCCTGGCTTTCAAGAACTTCCGAATTTTGCGATCTTCCATCAACAAATTGACATAGCGTTCGCCCTCGGCATACCAACGAGCATCCCACTCGCGGATCACTTTCAGGCGGAAACCCTTAGGATGAACCTTACGTCCCATTAATCATCTTCCTCTCGCTCAGACAGAATCACCCAAAGGTGAGATGTGCGCTTCAGGCGTGGCTTAAATCGACCGCGAGCGCCCGCTTTGAAGCGCTTCAGCGTCGGTCCATCACCGGCGTAGATCTTCGATACATACAGCTCGTCCGGATTGAGATCAAAATTATTAGCCGCGTTCGCCATCGCCGAAGACAGCGTCTTGCTCACAAAAGCCGAGCCTTTCTGCGGCATATAATCCAAGATGATCAGGGCTTCCTGGGCATCCAGGCCGCGGACTTTATCACAGACCAGGCGCAGCTTCTGCGGCGAGATGGGCAGGTATTTGGTGATTGCGCGAACTTCCATGTCTCTGCCTCTCCTATCGCCTGCTATCCACGATGTGACCGCGGAAGGTGCGGGTCGGCGCGAACTCGCCCAATTTGTGCCCGACCATATTCTCGGTGATATAAATCGGCACGTGCCGCCGGCCATCATGCACGGCAATCGTATGCCCGACCATCTGCGGGAAGATGGTGCTCGCCCGGCTCCAGGTGCGGATTACTACTTTCTTGTTCTGCTGGTTCAGCCGTTCAACCTTTTCCAGCAGCTTCGGGCTGATGAAGTAGCCCTTCTTCAAGGAACGTGACATATGGATGTCTCCTCATTCGATAGGCTCCAATGCTCATTTGAGCAGAGGGCTTCGTTCATCTCTCGCAGGCGCAGCGCTAACGACGTTTGCCACGGCGGCGAATGATGAAGCGGGTGGTGCGTTTGTTGCGCCGCGTCCGCACGCCAAGCGCTTTCTTGCCCCAAGGCGTCTTTGGCGCGGCCATGCCGATGCCGGTTTTGCCCTCGCCACCGCCATGCGGGTGGCTGGCAGGGTCCATCGCGGAGCCGCGCACCGTGGGCCGCCAGCCCAGCCAGCGCCGGCGCCCGGCTTTGCCCAACTTGACATTAGCATGTTCAGCATTGCCAACTTGACCAATGGTCGCGCGGCAGGTATTCAAAATCAAGCGCATTTCGCCACTTGGCAGACGCAGGGTTACATATTTGCCTTCCGACGCCAGAATCTGCGCCGATGTACCGGCGGAGCGCGCCAACTGCCCGCCCTTGCCCGGGCGCATCTCTATATTGTGCACCACCGTGCCCAAGGGGATGTCCTTCAAAGCGCGGCTGTTGCCGGGGCGCAGCGTACTCATGGCGCCATTGCCAATCGTATCGCCGACGCTGAGGCTCATCGGCGCGATGATGTAACTCTTGACGCCGTCTTCATATTGCAGCAGCGCGATGCGTGCCGAGCGGTTGGGATCATATTCAATGGCGATGACTTCGGCGCGGCAATCTTCTTTGTTGCGCTTGAAATCGACCAGCCGATAACGCCGCTTGTGCCCGCCGCCGCGGTGCCGCACGGTGATCCGGCCCGTATTGTTGCGCCCCCCTGTCTTGCGCAGGGCGCGGGTCAGCGAACGCTCGGGCTTGCTCTTGGTGATCTCTTCAAATGTATAGCCGGTCATATCGCGGCGACCGGGTGATGTCGGCTTATAGACCTTGATGGGCATCGTTCATGCTCCCACTAAACGTTGAACAGCTCGATCGTAACGCCCGCTTCCAGCGTGACGATCGCCTTTTTCCATTGGCGGGACCGAATATAGGTGCTGCGTCCGCGGCGCCCCCGCTTGGCTGGCATCATCATCGTATTCACCTTGACGACCATACCTTCGAGGTCAAAAATCTCTTCGACCGCTTCTTTCACCTGGATTTTGTTGGCTTTGCGGTCGACTTCGAAGACGTATTTGTTTTGTGTATCAACCAATTTGGTCGACTTCTCGGTAATCACTGGGCGGCGAATGACGTCGTAAAGATGAAGTTCTGCCATGTTACGCTCCCTTCCCCCAGATGCTGCTTACAACATGTAGCGCGTCCAGGGACATAATCACGCGGTCATACTTGAGCAGGTCACGAATATTGAGGACATTGGCGATGATTGAATGAGCCTCGGGCAGGTTGCTGACGCTCCTGCGCACCGCCTTCTGTTCCTGGGTGACCACCAACAGCGCCGACTGCTCGCCGACCAGCGTCTCGATCAAGTCGCGCATTACGCTGGTTTTCGGCGGGTCGATCTCAAGTTTGTCCACGATCACCAGCTGATCATCCCGCACGAGGGCGCTCAAGGTTGAGCGTATCGCGCCGCGCCGCATCTTTTTTGGCATCTTCTTGGTGTAATCGCGCGGTTTGGGACCGTGGGCCAAGCCGCCGCCAACAAAAATCGGCGCGCTTTGAGCGCCATGACGGGCGCGTCCGCTGCCTTTTTGGCGGTACCATTTGGCGCCGGTCGCCCGAATTTCGCCACGGGACAAGGTATGGTGAGAGCCTTGACGGGCGTTTGCCATTTGGCGGACGAAAGCCTGGTGCATCAAGCCGACGTTGATCTTCGCTTCAAAGATATCGGCCGGCAGGTCAACCTGCGAGACTTCTCGCCCGGCGCTATCCATCACTGGAAATTGCATTGTTTCAACTCCTGTGCCATTCGCTTCGGCCTCGCTAAGCCCGTTTGACCGAGGGCTTAATCATCACGATGCTGCCCTTGGCGCCGGGGACCGAGCCTTTGACCGCCAGCAAATTCTTCTCGGCATCAACCACGACCAGCGGCAGATTCTGCACGGTGACGCGGTCGTTGCCCATGCGCCCAGCCATCTTCTTGCCCTTGAGCGTGCGGCCCGGCGTGGCGCACATGCCAATCGAACCGGGCGACCGCATCCGGTCAGATTGCCCGTGTGTCTTGGGTCCCCGCGCGAAACCATGACGCTTGATCGTACCCGCGTAGCCCCGCCCTTTGCTGGCGCCAATCACATCAACCAGCTCGCCGCGCTCAAATACATCCACCTTTATTTCTTGACCCTCTTCGACGCCTGCATCAGCGCTTTCCGCCAAGCGAAACTCGCGCAGGTGACGCAGCGCCGGCAAGTCCAGCTTCTGCAGATGACCTAGCTGCCCCTTGGTCAGGTTCTTTGGCTTGGTCTCGCCGAAGCCTAGCTGAACCGACACATAGCCGTCCCGCTTGGTATCGCGGACTTGGGTCACATAGCAGGGTCCAGCCTGGATGACAGTGACCGGCACAACGGTGCCCTGTTCATCAAACACTTGGGTCATCCCTACTTTTTTGCCAATCATGCCCTTCATGAGCCTTGCCTCCACTCAGGCGCGCCAGCTATTACGCTGACCACACCCGGTTTTCTCATCGCCGTCCTTGCGGACCTGGCGCTTGCTGCGCCACTGGTCTTTGCGGCTTGCCTGCGCTTCCTTCGCGGACTCCCGCCAGCACACTTGCATTGCGCCCAGCGGCTGGCTTAGATCTTGATTTCGATATCGACGCCCGCCGGCAGATTAAGACGCATGAGCGTATCAATCGTCTTGCTGTCTGGCTCGAGCACATCAATCAGCCGCTTGTGCGTCCGGATTTCAAAGTGTTCCTGCGAATCCTTGTCAATAAAAGGCGATCGGCGGACCGTGAAGCGTTCGATGCGCGTTGGCAAGGGTACCGGACCCACAACCCGCGAACCGGTGCGCTCCGCCGTGTCGACGATGCGCTGCGCTGATTGATCCAGCACGCGATGGTCATAAGCCTTGAGTCGGATACGAATCTTGTTTTTTGCCATTTAGCAACCTTTGCCCGTTCGGGTCGTCAAGCAGGGAATCCAAGCCAGGCACTGTGCCCGGCTCAGATCGCTAGCGCCCTGAAGGGAGCTACTCAATAATTTCGGTGATGCGGCCCGCGCCCACCGTCAGACCGCCCTCGCGAATAGCGAAGGACGAACCGCGCTCCAGCGCAACCGGCGTGATCAATTCCACATCGAGGTTCACATTGTCGCCAGGCATAACCATTTCAACGCCGTCTGGCAGGGTGATCGTCCCGGTAACATCCATGGTGCGAATGTAGAATTGGGGGCGATAACCGGTGAAAAAGGCTTTGTGACGCCCGCCTTCATCGCGGCGCAAGACGTAAACCTCGCACTTGAATTTCTTGTGCGGCGTAATCGACCCAACCTTGGCGATAACCATGCCGCGCTGCACTTCGTCACGGCTGATGCCACGCAGCAAGATGCCGGCGTTGTCGCCCGCCTGCGCCTGATCCAATTCTTTGTTGAACATCTCGATGCCGGTGACAACCGTCTTGACGATTTCATCGCGCAAACCAACGATATCGACCTCGGTACCCTTGAGCAGCGTGCCACGCGCCACACTGCCGGTAACAACCGTGCCGCGCCCCTTGATGGAGAACACATCTTCAATCGCCATCATGAAGGGCTTATCCACATCGCGCATCGGCGTTGGAATCCAGTCGTCGACCGCGTCCATCAATTCAACGATAGAGGCGTACTCGGGCGCGCTCGGGTCGGTGCTTTCGCTTTCTTCCGCCGCCAAAGCCGAGCCCTTGATGATGGGCGTATCCGGATCGAAATCATAGCCTTCCAGCAGCTCCGCCAGCTCCATCTCGACCAGCTCAATCAGCTCTTCGTCGTCCATTTGGTCGGTCTTGTTTAGGTAGACGACCATGGCCGGCACCTCTACCTGCTTCGCCAGCAGCACATGCTCGCGCGTTTGCGGCATGGGACCGTCGGGCGCGCTGACGACCAGGATGGCACCGTCCATCTGCGCCGCGCCGGTGATCATATTCTTGATGTAATCACGGTGGCCCGGGCAGTCCACATGGGCATAATGGCGGGAATCGGTCTCATATTCGACGTGGCGGATATTGATGGTGATGCCGCGCGCGCGCTCTTCCGGCGCGTTGTCGATATCACCGTATTCGCGCAGCTGCGCCTGCCCCTTCAGCGCGAGCACCTTGGTGATGGCCGCCGTTAAGGTGGTCTTGCCATGGTCAACGTGACCGATGGTTCCGATGTTTACGTGAGGCTTGGTACGCTCGAACTTCCCTTTTGACATCTGACAATCCCTCTTCTTTACTCCGTGACTTGAAACTCAATTCGCGAGCGAAAACTGCGGGCGGGGCCCGCCCCGCCAAATGCTTAGCGCGCGCCGGCCATCACCGCTTCCGCGATGTCTTCCGGCGCGACGGTATAGGTATCAAACTCCATGCTGAAATTGCCGCGTCCCTGCGTGTTATTGCGCAAGTCATTGGCATAGCCAAACATTTCACCCAAGGGGACTTGCGCCTTGATGACGGAAATGCCTTCGCTGTGTGGTTCCATGCCTTGGATGACCCCGCGCCGCGACGAAACATCGCCGACGACCGCGCCGGTGTTGCCATCGGGCACCACGATCTCCACGCTCATGGACGGCTCAAGAATGACTGGAGCGCCCTTTTGGATGCCTTCTTTCAAGCACATGGACCCAGCGATGGTGAATGCGATTTCGCTTGAATCAACCTCGTGATAAGCGCCGTCAATCAAGGTCGCCTTGATATCCACCACCGGGTAGCCAGCGATGACGCCGCCTTGCATCGCCTGCTTGGCGCCCTTCCTTACCGCTGGGATGAATTCTTTGGGTATCGACCCGCCACGAATGCCATCGATAAACAGAAGCTCGCCATCCGCGTCTTCTTTTTCCGAAGCGGGCAGGGGCTCAAAGCGGATGGTGCAGCGCGCGTACTGCCCCGCGCCGCCCGTTTGCCGCTTGAAGGTGGTGTCGATATCCACCATGCGCGTGATTGTCTCGCGGTAAGCAACCCGCGGGCGCCCCACGCGCGCATCAACGCCATACTCGCGCATCAAGCGATCGACCAGCACCTCCAGATGCAGCTCGCCCATGCCCTTGATTTTGGTCTGCCCGAGCTGGTCATCAACTTCAACTTGAAAGGTCGGGTCTTCTTCCGCCAGCCGGCGCAAGCCCAAGCCCATCTTGTCTTGGTCGGCTTTGGTGTTGGGCTCGATGGCGACTTCGACCACTGGCGCGGGGAAGCTGATATTCTCCAAGAGAATTGGGCTGTTGGCTGCGCTGAGCGTATCGCCGGTGAAGGTCTCTTTCATGCCGATGACAGCAGCGATATCGCCCGCGTGCACTTCTTTGACATCCTCGCGGCTGTCGGCGAACATGCGCACGATGCGTCCAACGCGCTCGCGCCGGCCATTGGCTGTGTTGAGCACCATGGAGCCAGCTTTCAAGACACCCGAGTAGACCCGCGTGAAAGCCAGCCGGCCATACTGATCGGAAACGATCTTGAATACCAGCGCCGCCAGCGGTTCATCATCATCGGCGCGCCGCACCAGCTCGTGGCCATCCTTGCTGTGCTCGCCGGTGACTGGCGGGATATCCAGCGGCGACGGCAAAAGCGCCACCACCATATTCAGCAGCGCCTGAACGCCCTTGTTCTTCAGCGCCGCGCCGCAAAGCACCGGGTGCAGTTGGCCCGCTATCGTACCCGCTCGCATCGCGTCCAGCAGCTCTTCATCGCTGATTGCCTCTTCTTCGAGGTATTTCAGCATCAGATATTCGTCATATTCGACGATCTTTTCAATCATGTCCTCGCGGCGAGTCTCAGCCATTTCCCGATGGCTCTCCGGGATTGGGTGCGTATTGATATCCGTGCCCGCGTCATTGCCATACGTGATGAGTTCCATCTTGAGCAGGTCGATGATGCCTTCAAAGTTCTCGCCGCTTCCATAGGGCACTTGAATCACAACCGGGTTGGCATTCAGCCGATCGACCATCATAGTGACGCAGCGGTCAAAGTCGGCGCCGATGCGATCCATCTTGTTGACGAAACAAAGGCGCGGCACATTGTATTCCGACGCTTGCCGCCAGACAGTTTCCGACTGCGGCTCGACACCCGCGACACTATCGAAGACCGTGATGCCGCCATCAAGCACCCGCAGGCTGCGCTGCACCTCGGCGGTGAAATCGACGTGCCCGGGCGTATCAATGATGTTGATCTGGTGCTCAGCCCAGCTGGCAGTTACAGCCGCCGATGTGATTGTGATGCCACGCTCCCGCTCCTGCGCCATATAATCCATCGCGGCAGAGCCTTCGTGCGTCTCGCCGATGCGATGGACCATGCCGGTGTAATAGAGCACGCGCTCGGTAACCGTTGTCTTGCCGGCGTCAATATGGGCTATGATGCCGATATTGCGGACTTTGTTGAGATCAATACCAGAGTTCAATTGAGTCATTTCCATTCACTTCCCGAATTTGCCATTCGGGCTATGAGATCATTCAGCTAGCGAAAATGGGCGAAGGCGCGGTTCGCCTCAGCCATGCGATGGGTTTCATCTTTGCGTCGGATCGCGCTGCCCTGCCCTCTATAGGCATCGGTGAGTTCGTTGGTCAGCTTTTCCGACATGCTTCTGCCACTGCGATCGCGGGCAAATTGGATCAGCCAGCGCATAGCCAAGGCGATGCCGCGCTCATGCGAGACATCAATCGGCACCTGATAGGTCGACCCGCCGACGCGCTTCGGTTTCACTTCCACCGCTGGCGCCACATTGCGGATTGCCATCTCAAAGACCTCGACCGGGTCTTTCTTGGTGCGCTCGCCGATTGTCTCCAGCGCGTCGTACATGATCCGCGTTGCCACGCTCTTCTTGCCCCCGTGCATCATACGATTGATGAACATCGCCACATGAAGATTGCCGTACTTCACATCCGGCGGCGGGATTCGCTTGGGCGGGCGGTTTCTTCTCGGCATCGATCAACTCCTTTGCTGCCTATTTCTCGCACAATGGTCGCCAGCTGGCTTTTCTCTAAAGCGCGAGAATGATTTACGTGGACCCTGAACGATTACTTGGATCGCTTCGTCCCGTATTTGCTTCTGCCCTGCTCGCGGCTGTCGACGCCGTTGGTGTCCAGCGTGCCGCGAACGATATGATAGCGAACGCCTGGCAAATCTCTGACTTTCCCACCCCGCACCAGCACAACGCTGTGCTCCTGCAAGTTATGGCCCTCGCCGCCGATATAAGCACTGACTTCGATGCCATTGGTCAAGCGGACGCGGGCAACTTTGCGCAGCGCCGAATTTGGTTTCTTTGGCGTCATTGTCTTGACTTGGGTGCAAACGCCACGTTTCTGGGGCGCGCCCTTGAACTGGCGCGAACGCCGCTGCTTCAAGGCATTAAAGGTAAATTGCAGCGCCGGCGCTTTATTCTTTCTGCTCTTGCTCTTGCGCCCTTTGCGCACCAACTGGTTAATCGTGGGCATAGACCGCTCCCTAATTTACGATGCCGCTTTTTCTTAGACATACAAATAGGCGCTCTTTGGACGCCCATTCTTCGTTTCACTCATGACGAGACGCCCCACGGCTGCGAAGCACTTTCGCCATATCTGCTCAGTTCAGCCGGCAGCGCCTCCATTAGGAGGATGCTGGCTGCGTGTGCAAACGCGCATATTATCAATAGGGAGTTAGGCTGTCAAGGCATTTCTTGGTCAGATTGACAGAAAACCGCCGCGAATCCAAAGTTGGCGCCTTTTGTGTCATCGCCCCCGGAACAACTCACGCACGATGATATTGCGCTGGATCTCGCTGGTGCCTTCATAAATCTGGAAGATCTTCACATCCCGCAGCAGCTTCTCGACCGGGTACTCCTTTATAAAGCCATAACCGCCAAAGACCTGCACCGCATCCACCGCCGTCTTGGTCGCCATATCAGCGGCAAAGGCTTTGGCGTAGGCTGGCAGCCGCGGGTTGATTAAACCAGCGTCCACTTGCCAAGCCGCTTGCCAGGTCAAAAGCCGAGACGCCTCGTAGTGGATCGCCATGTCCGCGATCTTGTGGCCCACCGCTTGATGCTGGTAAATCGGCTGGCCGAATGCTTCGCGCTCGCCCGCATAGTTTACGCATTCGTCCAGGGCGCGGCGCTGCAAGCCGCAGGCAGCGGCCGATACACCCGGGCGGCTGTGATCAAACACTTGCATCGCGATATAAAAGCCCTGCCCGAGCTCGCCAACGATATTCTCGGCCGGCACTTCGACATTCTCAAATACGATCTCGGCTGTATCCGAGGCGCGCTGCCCCAGCTTGTCGAATTTCTTGCCTACGCTAAGCCCCGGGCTGTCTCGATCGACGATGAAACAGGTCAAGCCGCGATGCCCGGCGGCGGCATCGGTCTTGGCGAATATAGTATAGAAATGCGCGTAACTTGCGTTGGTGATAAAAGTCTTGCTGCCATTGATGATGTAGGCGGCGCCCTTCTTGTCGGCGCGCGTCTGAATGCCCGCCACATTGGAGCCGGCGTTGGCTTCGGTTAAGCCATAAGAGCAGAATTCGCCCCGCCCCCCGACGCGCTCGCCCAGCCAATAAGCTTTTTGGGCATCGCTGCCAGCGAGTAGAATCGGCAGCATCGCCAGCGAGTTGAGCCCCAGGCTGGTGCTGATGCCGGTACAGCCGTAGCCTAGCTCCTCGGTTACCAGCGCCTCTTCAAAACAGGATGCGCCGACGCCGCCGTAAGCTTCCGGTATCAGCATATTGACGATGCCCAATTGGCGCGCCTTGTGAAATATGTCCGCGGGGAAGATCGACTTTTCATCGTACTCAGCCGCGACCGGGCTGATATTGTCCGCCACGAAATCGCGCGCCATACGCGCCAGCATCGCTTGTTCCTCGCTCAACTTAAATTGCGGACCAGCTATCGATTCCAATGCAAGTTTGCTCATCTGGCACACCTCAAAGCGCTAAATCGAACGGTCAATCACGCCGGTCGTAGACGCCGGCGCCCAGCAGCACAGATGCGGCGCTGTCTGATACGAAAGCTATGGGCTGGTCTGTATTCATGTTCACACTGTCTCTGTCGCCGCTGCAAGCACAGCATTATGCAACTGGCTAGGCAGAGCGCGATTCACCCTGAGTTAGCAGCCAATGCCTGCGCCATCGCCTCGCCCGCCGCTAAACCAGAAAGGAAAGCGCCTTCCACGCGCCCACGCCCGCCAAAAGCGTCGCCGGCGAAGACCAGCGGCGGCAGACCCTTAGCGCGCAGGCATTCTTGAGGATGGGTGGTCAATGGCACGGAGTAATGCCAGCGCTTGAGCTGTGTTTGTACGATTCGCGCGCCTTCGGCTAGGTATGGCTGCAAGGCTGATTCCAGCGCGCGGATGATATCAGCCTCGGACGCGTCCCAATTCTGCCGGCTGAATTTCGCGTTGGCATGGCTGGTGACGATGGCTGTCTGCGAGATGCCCTTCGCCTGATTATCAGCCACCCAGTAAACATCGCTTTGGAAATTCTGCCTGGCGCCCGGCGCCGGCAAGGCAAGAGCGCCATTGACCGCATGTATCCCGCAGAGGCAAGGACCGAAGCGGATTCTCCGCAGCGCGGCGTCGTCAGCCGCATCGAGATGCAAGCCGCTGACGCTCAAGAGGGCCAGCGTCTCCGGCATGGGCGGCGTCATAATTAGCCCCTTGCCGGCGTAAGCATTGCCATCACTGTCAGCAAGCGTCCAGCCGCCAGCCTTCTGCCCCACCGCCGTGACAAGTCGGTCGACGGAAATGTCGATGCCTTGCGCTAGATGCTTGGCCAGCTTATTCATGCCACCGCGCACGGCGTAGCGTGGATGCCCATCGCCAGCTGTTCGCTTGACGCTGCCATCGGACCAGCCAGTTCCCCAAACATAGACCAGATCGAGCGCGCGCCAGCGATCCACGTATTGCTGCAGCGTCGGTGTGCGAACGGTGAAGAATTGGGCGCCGTGGTCGGCCAAGCCGTTTTCGCCAACCCGGCGGGTGGCTAGGCGGCCGCCAGCGCTGCGCCCCTTGTCAATCACCTTGACCGAATAACCGCGCTCAAACAAGGTCCGAGCGGCCATCAAACCGGCTACGCCCGCGCCAACAATCAAGACATCTACCGCCACCAGGGGGACCTTTCACCGATGCATATACTTGCCTGCCAATCATACCGCATTTGGCTCGATATGTTAGGCGGAGGCAGCTTCGTTAGCGGGCAATCGCAGCAAAATTATTTTGCGTCTTTCACCACTCCAGAGCAATCGCTTCAAAATGGAATTGCGCTGGCATCGTCTATTTTCCCATAACTTTCGTAATCTGTAGGGACGTTTGACGGTCAGTGTCGGCGGGACAGACGCCCCTACATTTTCCAGATTGATGTGACAATCGCCAAGAAAAGATACGAAACTCTATGCCTCTGTGTCTCTGTGGCGAAAAAAATAATTTGAGGCGATTGCCCTGCTTCCTAGCGCTTTACATTTGCCGCCAGCTGTGCTAGGCTGTCTTTTAGGTGGTGGCAGGGGTTGATTGGGCAGCGCTTGTCATCAGTCATCATGGGGGCGAATTAGATTCGACGTTGGTGGCTGAAGCCGCACTGCAAGCCGTGGCGCCAAGACACGTTAAACTGGCAACGCACATAGGTGCAAAACCCAATTTCCAACCCCTCCCAATGGTTGCTTAGACGACCTTTGTGAGGGTGTAGAGGCAGAATGCCCTCTACCGCTCCTGCAGACTCGTCTCCCTTCACGAACTGCAACGAGTGTCATAAAAAGCTAGGGTGCCCGCCGTCCACGCCGATAAGACGACGCCAAGACCCATCGGCTAGCGTAATGTGAACCGCGCACTCTGGGCTGCGTTGCGCGAAACTTTTCAGAGGGCTAAGCTTGTAGATGTGCGAGAGTCGAAACCAGCGGACCCGGGGGGCAGGTCCCCGGCGCTTCCACTCCGAAAAGCCGTCTTGCGCTAGCTAAGGCGGTTTTTGTTTCTAGGTTATAATCTTGCCCATTATGACCACCATGTTCACAGCGGGCAGCTGTCGCGTCATCAGTTTTGTCATTGTGGCCGCCATCGCCATGAGCTTGACCGCCTGCAGCTCCTCCGAATCTCAACAGACCGCCACCGCATTTTCTGACGAAGTTCTCGCCGACATCGAAAGGCTGCGGACGACAGCAACGGTCGCCAGCGCCCGCATTCAAACCACGCTTGATTACGCCGGCACGCGCGTTGCTCAAGCAGAAGTGGCGGGCACATTCCTAGCCTCCAATTTGATTAGCCTGGGCACCGATGCCGCCGACATCGATGAAGACCTGGCGCAATTGAGGCAGCTGGCGGCGCAAATCTCGCAGGCAGCCGCCACTGATCAAGCGCCGGTTTCGCTTAGCGCGGCTGGCGCCTCGCCACTAACCCAAGCGCCGAGGAGCATCGTAAGTCCGCCTATCGTGACGCCGCCGCCCGCAAGCAGCCAAAGCGGACCGCGGCTGGAGAACATCACGATGGCATCGGGCGTCGACGAGTTTGATTGCGCGCTTGACGTCAACCCCCGCTTCACACCAGCGTCAACTGCGATTTACGTGGTCAGCCGCGCTTACAGCATACCGGCCGGTGCCACCATTTCGTCCAGCTGGCGGCGCTCAGGCACGGAAGTGGCGCGCTTTAGTTTTCACAGAGATCACGAAATTGACGACAACTGCATTTGGTTCTACATCGACCAGACAGATACGCCATTTACCGTCGGCTCTTGGAGCGTCCTGCTTCTCGTCGATGATGCGCCGCTGGCAGCCCCGGTCGCGTTTCAGATTGTCGCAAACTGAGCGCGCCAGCTCCAATATGGCTGGTTTCGCAGCGCCAGGCAAAGCGCAGGGAGTGGTGAATTACGAGGATATGCCGGCCGATATTCTATATTTGCATAACCTAGATGTAGGGGCGACACTTGTGTCGCCCACAGTTGCAGAAGTAAGTTTTGGGCGATCCAAGGATCGCCCCTACATCGCCTCCTTTTTCTACCAGAAATAGAATTAAATCTCTGTGCGGGCGGTCAGTGTCGGCGGTCAGTGTCTACGCGACCTACGCGACCCTCTGTGTCTCTGTGGTGAAAAAACAGTTGAAGCGATTGCCCTGAGGCAAAGCGGAGATCATACTGGTATCGAAGGCAACTCCTGGCATAATCTTACGTATAGCGATGTGTAGCTATCGGCAAGCAACAGGAAAGACGAGATGGCGATTGTCACCCGCTGGGACAACAAGAAGCAGACGGTCGTTCTGCTTGAATTCGAATCGGAATGGAACTGGCAAGAATTGGAAGAAGCCGTGCAGAAAGCCGACCAATTGATCGGCAGTGTGGAACACTTCGTCGATCTAATCATCGACCTGGAAGGCACAACGATTCCGCGCGATGTATTAACCGCCGCCAAGACGCTGCTGGCAACCGGCGCAGCGCGCCCGAATGAAGGCGCCCGCGTGGTGGTCGGCGCAAATGGCCCCATGCGCACGATCTATCAAACGATACAGAAGACATTCAACAACGCCGTTGAAGGACGCGAAGTCCTGTTCGCGGCAAACATGCGGGATGCCCGCGCGATCCTGCGGGGCTTGGCGCTGGATCGCTGAGATGCCGACCTAATTTCTAAATCAGCCAAGGGTCTCGGTCAACCGCGCATTCCGCCCCACCGAGCAACAGCCCCCGCCTTATCGCAGAAGCTGGTCTCGTCCTAGCCAAATGCTTAGCCTGCCTAGCCCATGGTGCAGTGTTTCTGCCGGCTGCATGGCGCCTATACTATAGCCATAGCTGAGGCGAAGGAGGCAATGATGATGCGAGGTCCCGGCTGGGGACGCTACATGCACGGCTTTGATGCGCAGGCGAGACCGGCGGTTACACGGCGGCTGATAGTGCGCGTTCTGCATTATGCCCGCCCCTATCGACGGCAGATTCTGGGGCTGCTCGCTAGCATCCTGCTGACTACCGGCTTGGGCTTGCTCAACCCGCTGATATTCCGACAGATTATTGATGTCGCCCTGCCAGAGCAAGACATAGCGTTGCTCAATCTGCTCGCTTTCGGGATGGTATTGATTCCGCTACTCAACGGCGGCCTCAACATCGTTCAGAGCAAGCTCAATGTCGCTATCGGCGAAGGCGTGATTTACGACCTGCGCGTGGCGCTTTATCGACATCTGCAGCAGATGTCCCTGCGTTTCTTCACCAATACCAAAGCCGGTGAGCTAATGAGCCGGCTCAACAATGATGTGGTCGGCGCGCAGAACGCCATTAGCGTCACCTTTGTCTCCATCATTACCGATGTGGCTTTTGTGCTCGCCACTATGTCGATGATGCTCTATCTGGAATGGCGATTGACAATTATCGGTCTTCTCGTCTTGCCATTCTTCATCTTTATCGCGCGGCGCTTGGGCGCGCAGCTGCAGCAGATTGCCCGCGAGCAGATGGGCTACAACGCGCAGATGAACGCCATGATGAATGAGACGCTCAATATCAGCGGCGCATTGCTGGTCAAGCTATTCGGGCGCCTCGAATCGGAAGTCGAGCATTTTGAACGGCGCGCGGCCGACGTGCGCGACGCCGGCATCAGGCGCTCCATCCAGGGCAGAATGTTCTTCGTGCTCGTTTCCTTTGTTACCGTTGTCGGCACCGCTTTGGTGTATTGGGTGGGCGGGCTGCTGGTCATTCAGGGCGCTTTTTCGATTGGCACGATTGTCGCTTTTGTCATTTATCTGACCCAGCTCTACGTGCGCCTGCAATCGCTGACGAACGCGCCAGTGCAATTCGCGCAGTCGATTGTCAGCTTCGAGCGTGTCTTTGAGATCATTGACTTGCCGCTGGAAATCACCGAAGCCCGCGACGCCGTTCACTTGGAAGATGTCAAAGGCGAGTTGGTCTTCTCTGACGTCGATTTTCGTTATTTCATCGACGACAGCCTGCTGCTCTCGGATGTCGAGCGAGTCGGGAAAATCGACAGCGTGGCGGCGACGCGCTCGGGGGATGCGGGAAAGCGGGGGAACGGCGCTGGCACAGCCGGCGTCTTCCACCAAGCGCGCGAGACCGCCTTGAAGAATATCTCCTTTCGCATTGAGCCGGGCCAGCTGGTCGCGCTGGTAGGACCCAGCGGCGCCGGCAAAACCACCCTAACCTACCTGATTCCGCGGCTCTATGATCCATCGGCGGGGCAGATTAAGCTCGATGGTTATGACTTGCGCGATTTGAGGCTGAACACCATGGCGGAGAATATCGGCATGGTGACGCAGGAGACTTACCTCTTCCATGATACAATCCGCACCAACCTCTTGTACGCCAAGCCGGGCGCCTCTCAAGCAGAAGTCGAAGCGGCGGCGCAAGTCGCTCATATACATGAGTTCATCATGGGCTTGACCGATGGCTACGACTCCATCGTTGGCGAGCGGGGCTATCGGCTGAGCGGGGGTGAAAAGCAGCGTATTGCCATCGCCCGCGTCATCTTGAAGGACCCGCGCATACTCGTGCTTGATGAAGCCACCAGCCACCTTGACAGCCAATCGGAAGCGCTGATACAGGACGCGCTCAGCCAAATCATGCCGGGGCGCACCAGCATCGTCATCGCCCACCGGCTGAGCACGATCCTAGCCGCCGATACCATTCTCGTGCTGGATCGGGGCCAGATCGTCGAGCGTGGCTCCCATGCCAAGCTGCTGAATCAAAACGGGCGCTACGCCAGGCTCTACGAGACGCAATTCAGCCAGCAGCGGGAATTGGCTTGATAGGCGGCAATGAACCTGAAGACAACGATTGTTCAACTTGACGCGAACCGGCTAGAGCCGGAATGGGAAGCGCTGAAGCAGCATGTCGCCGCCGAGCGATCTGATTTGCTGCTGCTGCCGGAAATGTGTTTTGCCCCCTGGTTCTGCGCTAGCCCCCAGCCTGATGAAAGCACTTGGCAAGAGGCTGTTTCCGCCCATGCAAATTGGCTGGCGCGCCTGCCCGAGCTGGGTGCGCCGGTGGTGCTGGGCACGGCGCCCCGCGACGAAGACGGCAAGCGATACAATGTCGCCTATGCCTGGACCGCCGAGCGCGGGATTCGCTGGCTGCACCGCAAGACATATTTGCCCAACGACGCCGGCTATTGGGAAGCCAATTGGTATGACCGCGCGCCGATTGATTTCAGCCCCTGGTCCCTGGGCGGGCTGTCTATCGGTTTGATGATCTGCACTGAAATCTGGTTCATGCAGCATGCGCGGCGCTACGGCCAACAGGGCATTCAGCTGCTGCTCAACCCGCGCAGCACACCAGCCTACAGCAATGACAAGTGGTTAGCCGGCGGCAGAACGGCGGCGGTGGTGGCGGGCGCATTCTGCCTTTCATCCAATCACGCTGGGCGCGCAAATCAAATGGAGCTGGGCGGCGCCGGCTGGATCTGCGACCCGGATGGCGATATCCTGGCGACGACCTCAGCCGACCGCCCCTTCCGCACGCTGGACCTGGATTTGAAGCAAGCCGATATCGCCAAGCAGACCTACCCGCGCTATGTCGATGACAGCCCCCGCTAAGCAGCCCCTTCGCTCTACAATCTGAGGCGGCATCTGCTAACATATCGGCGACAGCATACGCAATTAGGTGGCAATAGTAGTGAAGCGCCTGATAGTCGGGCTGGGCAACCCCGGCGCCAAATACGAAAAGACACGCCACAATGTGGGCTGGCGCGTGATAGACGAGCTAGTGAAACGCGGCCACCTCGGCACGGGGCGCAGCGAGAGGCGCGCGCTAACCTGGGATGGCAGTATCGCTGGCGCGCGCGTCAAGCTGGCAAAGCCGCTAACCTTCATGAATCGCAGCGGCGAAGCCGTCGGGGCGCTGATGGATTATTACCAGATCCCAATTGACAGCTTGCTGCTTGTGCATGACGACCTGGACACCGCTTTCGGCCGGCTGCGATTGCGGAAAGCGGGCGGGCATGGCGGGCAAAATGGTTTGCGCAGCATCATCCAGCACTTGGGCGATAAGAATTTCGCGCGCCTGCGATTCGGCATTGGGCGACCACCGGGCAAAATGCAGCCCGCCGATTATGTGCTGAAGCCCTTCAGGGGCGATGAGGAAATTGAAGCGGCTGAACTGGCGGCGCGGGCGGCTGATGCAATTGAGGCTTGGCTGAACGACGGCATTGAACTAGCGATGTCGCGCTTCAACGGCAGCGCGCCCAGCCAGAGCCAGCAGCCATCTCAAAGCGATCTGCAAGCGCAGCTCGCCATCTGCCAGCGCGCGCATGAACTGGCACCATCCGACCGCAAAGCGCTTAGGAAACTGATCGCGATACAAAAGAAACTGGGCTTAATTGACGCGGCCGCCGCCGGGCATCTCGCCTTGGCGAGCCTGCATGAAGCCCAGGGCGAAAGCGGGCGGGCAAACTCGGAACGCGTCAAAGCGGTAACGATCAAGCCCGAGCTTGTTGAAGTGCAGCGCGGCATCGCCGAGTGGTTTCTGGCGCATGACATGGCAAAGAAAGCGGTGGCGCGCTATCTCATATTGGCTGATTACTACCGCGAGCGAGAGCCGGCGGCGGCAATGCGCAGCGTTAAATTGGCGCTGGCGATTAATCCACAGCATCCAAAAGCGCTGCAGGTTCAGCGAGAGCTAGAGCCATTCACCGAATCCGCCTAGCGGCACCACGATAAGACAGGAGATTTCGCTATGCAAATTGCAGCGCCCGAAGCACTGGGCTTTTCAGCAGAACGCTTGAGCCACATCAAAGACAAACTAGGGGAATATGTCGAGCGCGGTAAGGCAGCCGGCTTTGTCACGCTGGTCGCCCGCCGCTCGGAAGTGGCACACTTCGAGGCTTGCGGCTATCGCGATGCCGAGAGCGAGCTGCCGATGGAGCGCGATACCATCTTCCGCATCTATAGCATGACCAAGCCAATCACATCCATTGCGCTGATGCAGCTTTACGAGCGCGGCAAATTCCAGCTCGCCCAGCCGGTGAGCCATTACATCCCCGCTTTTGGCAAGACCAAGGTTTTGAGCGGCGTCGGTTATTTGGGGCAGCAGCTCGTGCCGCAGGATCCGCCGATGACGATACATCACTTGCTCACCCATACGGCGGGCTTGAGTTACGGCTTCTTCCTCGATACGCCAATTGACGAGATGTACCGCAATTCGATTTTCCGCAGCGAAACAGCTAGCCTCGAAGAGAAGATCAAGGGCATGGCAGAGCTGCCGCTATGCTTCCAGCCGGGCCGCGCTTGGAATTACAGCATCGCGACTGATGTCTGCGGCTATTTGCTGCAAGTGCTGGCTGATATGCCTTTTGAGGACTACCTCGAAGCAAATATCTTCCGCCCGCTGGGCATGGTCGATACCGCCTTTCATGTCTCCAGCGAGGCGCTGCATCGCTTCGCCAAGTTATATCAGCATCTGCCGCAGACTGGGGCTTTCCGCGAATATAAAGGCGCGCCCAATATCCCCTACCACGACTATACGCAAGCAGCGAAGTCGCCATCGGGCGGCGGCGGCTTGGTATCCACCACAGCGGATTATTGGCGCTTTGCCAAGATGCTTTTGAATAAGGGCAAAAGCGGCGCGGCGCGGATAATCGCCCCTAAGACGCTGGAATTCATGACGCGCAACCATATCAAGCCAGCCTTGCTGCCGCTTGCGATTGGTCCAATTGCCATTCCCGGGCGAGGCTTTGGGCTGGGCTTTGATGTCGTCATGGACGCGGCGCAAACCGGCGTCCTCAATTCGGATGGCAATTTTGGCTGGAGCGGCGCCGCGGCGACCAATTTCTGGGTTGACCCGCAGGAAGAGCTGGTCGGCATCATCATGACGCAGCTGATGGATAACATGCTGCCATTCCAGCAAGATTTCCGCGCCATGACGTATCAGGCGCTGGTCGATTAAGGACCGGCCACCGCCGGAATCAAGCTATCCCAGATAAATTGATAGGATTCGGCTTCTTCCGCGTAGTCGCGCGGGTTATCGCGGAAGCCGTGCGTCGTCGCAAACAATAGGTCAAGCTCGGGGAGCAGGTGCAAAATTTGCCCGCCCGCCCCAAGCGCTGAATACATATCATAGCCAGCGATTTGGTTCAGCCACCAGTAATAGCCGTAGCCGGCATAACTGTTGCCGATATCGATCTGCGGCGAGGTCGAGGCGGCCACCCACCAGCCCGGCACGATTGGCTCGCCTTGCCAGCTTCCCTCATCCAAGAACAGCTGGCCGAAGCGCGCCAGTTCACGAGCGGTCATACTCACGCTATGGCCGCCGGTGGAATAGCCCTGCGGATCGACGCCCCAGAATTCGGCTTCAATGCCCAGTGGCTGAAACAGCCGGCGGTGGGCGAATTCGCAGAGGCTCATGCCCGTCGCCTCAGTCAAGACCGCCGACAATACATGAGAGACGCCGGTGCTGTAGTGAAAGCGCGTGCCTGGCTCGCTGCTGAAGGGGGCGCCCAGGATATCAGCCAGCCAATCCTCACTGCGATTGAGGAAGCTCGAGGCGTCGTTTTCAGTCCAAGCCAAGCCATGCGTCATCGTCAGCAAATGGTGCAGGGTCAAATCTCGCAGGCGCGCATCGACAATATCATCAAAATAGGCTGGCAGATAATCGGCGATGCGATCATCGGTGGAAGCGAAGTAACCCTCCTCAATCGCGATGCCGATAAGCGCCGAGAGCATGCTCTTGGAGACACTGGCGATATTGTTGCTGTCGGCGGCATGGCTGCCGTTGAAGTAGGCTTCATAGACGATGGCGCCGCGGCGCATGATGATGAGCGATTGCCGCGTCGGCGATTGCGCCAATTGCGCCAGCCCGCCCTCGAGGAGCGCCCGATCAAAACCTTGCGCCGCCAAGTCGGAGACGAGCCACAGGTCATCGTCAGTCAGATCATCTGGCGCATTGCCGCGTTGAAAGAAGCGCCGCTGCCTACTTCGCTCCTCCGCCTCGCAAGCGGCCGGCAGCGTCTGCTCCGCCTGCGCGAAAGCCAAGCCAGCCTGAAGCGAGACCAGCAGCGTCAGCAACAAGCAAATCTTTAAGTTGATGGGAGTGTCTAATTTTGTGGATATGCCCATTTCAAACCCCAGCCCCTCCCGACGGGTCAGTGTCGGCGGGCTGTGTCTACGCGCCCTACGCGACCCTCTGTGTCTTTGTGGCGAAAAATAGATTTGATGCGATTGCCCTGGCGTCGAAGGGAGTGGTGAATTATGAGATATGCAGGCCGATATTCAGTATTTGGATAACCTAGATGTAGGGGCGACACTTGTGTCGCCCACAGTTGCAGAAGTGGGTTTTGGGCGATCCAAGGATCGCCCCTACGACTCTCAGCACAAGCAAGCCTTATATCAATAATTCACCACTCCCCGTCGAACACTTGCCTAGTCCCTTGAATGACGCTCTGATATACTAGCCCGCCGCCACAAATCCAGCTATCAAAAGGGGACTATGCCTTACCATCTCTCGGGCTTGCTAGACATCCTGCGCGCTGACAGACGCTATCAAAATCTGCTCGCCCAGCTAAAGGACCCGGCTGCGAGCCGGTCCTTCAACATCGTACGAGCGGCGCGTCCCTTCCTGTTGGCGGCGCTGGCGAAAGATTGGCACGGTCCCATCATCTTCCTGACGGGCGCTGTCCGCCGGGCTTACAACGTCAGCGAGCAACTGCCGATTTGGCTGGAGGATAGCACAGATATATATCGCTTTGCAGAACCATCCGCCCTGCTCTACGATCGCGCGCCTTGGGACGCCAGCATCATTCGCAACCGCCTGGACGCGCTTTCCGCCCTGGCGGATGAAGGCGCTGGGCGGCCGCCCATCGTCATCGCGTCGGCGCGCGCTATGATGCAGGCGACGCTGCCCCCGGCGCAATTTCGCGCTGCGACGATTGCGGTCGAGCTCGGCCAGCGTTATCAGATGGAGTCGCTGATTCTGCGCTGGATTGGCATGGGCTACGAGCCGGCAACGGTGGTCATTGAACCGGGAACTTTCAGTCGCCGTGGCGGCATTCTCGATATCTTCCCCCTGGCGAGCCAATATCCCCTGCGCATCGAGTTTTTTGACGATGAGATCGATAGCCTGCGCCGGTTCGACCCCGGCGACCAACGCAGCATTGAGCGAGTGAGTTCGGCGCGCATCGTGCCGGCGCGAGAAGCGCTGCCGCATCTGACCGCTGCCCTCGGTGCTCAACTCGAGCAATGGCAGCGGGCGCAACTCAATGGCGACGAGCAGTCAACTAGCCTAGGTGCCGATATCAAATCATTGCAGCAAGGCAGCGCATTCCCGCACCTGGAGCATTATCTGCCTTATCTTTACGCCGAGCGCGCCAGCCTGCTGGATTATGCGCCGAAGAACGCGCTGATTCTCCTTGAAGAGCCCGACTTCCTCCAATCAAGCGCGCAGCAAATCGCCGAGGCCGCGGCGGAGAATCGCCTGGACGCGCTGTCGCTATCACAGATTGCGCCCGAGCATCCCGCGCCCTATCTGCCCTGGCAAAGGCTGCAGCCAAGCCTCGAGCGCCGCCCGCGAATCGCGCTTTCCAACTTGGCGGCGGCTGACGCAGCGCGCCTGTTTGAGCCGGGCGACCGCTTCGGCGGGCAGCTGCGCCCGCTGCTCAACCGCGTGCGCAAGCTGCGCAATCGTGGCGACCGGGCGGTGGTCATCACCGAGCAGGTGGACCGGCTGGCGAATCTTTGGTATGAGCAGGATGCCTCGGCCATTATTCCGACGGTGCATACAATCGAAGCCGCCCCGCCGCCAGCGTCGCTGCGCTTCGTGCGCGGGTCGGCGGCTGAAGGCTGGTCCCTGGCCAGCGCTGACGGGGCGCTGCACTTCATCACCGATGCCGAGATTTTCGGCTGGTCTCGCCCAGAGCCGCGGCGTCGCCGCGAAGCGACAGGCGCGCGCGCCAGCGCAATAGCGGACACCTCGTACACCGATTGGGAAATTGGCACCTACGTCGTGCATGTCGATTACGGCATCGGCCGCTTCATCGGCATGCGTCATCGCACCGTCAAGGCGACCGAGCGCGAGTATCTGCTGGTCGAATATAAAGACGCGGACCGGATCTATGTGCCCATCCACCAAGCCGACCGCCTCTCGCGGTATGTCGGCGCGGAAGAGGCAAAGCCCAAGCTCAATCAGCTTGGCAAGCCCGATCAGTGGAAAAAGGCGCGAGAAAAAGCCCAAGGCAACGCGGAAGAAGAAGCGAAGGAGCTGCTGGCGGTGTATAGCCGGCGCGCCCAAGCCAGGGGCTTTGTCTTCAGCCCAGACAGCGCCTGGCAGCACGAGATGGAAGCGGGCTTCGCTTTCGTCGAAACCGAAGATCAGCTGCGCGTCATTCAAGAAGTCAAAGCCGATATGCATAGCAGCAAGCCAATGGATCGCCTGATATGTGGCGATGTCGGCTTTGGCAAGACCGAAGTCGCCTTGCGCGCCGCTTTCAAAGCAGTTCAGGATGGCGCCCAAGTGGCTGTGCTGGTGCCGACGACGGTGCTGGCGCAGCAGCATTACGAAAACTTCAAGTCTCGCCTGGCGCCCTTCCCGGTGGTGATTGAATTGCTGTCTCGCTTCCGCTCTAAGGCGCAGCAAAAAGAGATTACGAGCCGCCTGGCAAACGGCGAAGTCGATATCGTTATCGGCACGCACCGCCTGCTTTCGGCTGATATTCGCTTCAAACAGCTGGGCTTGATGATCATTGACGAGGAGCAGCGTTTCGGCGTCAAGCACAAAGAGCATTTCAAGAAGCTGCGCGCCCGCATCGACATCCTCACCTTAACGGCGACGCCAATCCCGCGGACGCTTTATCTCAGCTTGAGCGGCATCCGCGATATCAGCATGATCCAGTCGCCACCAGAAGAGCGCTTGCCGGTCATTACGCAAGTCGGCGCTTGGGACGATAAGCTGGCGCGGCTGGCAATCATGCGCGAGCTGGAGCGCGGCGGGCAGATATTTGTCGTGCATAATCGGGTCCGCTCAATCCATATTATCCGCAACCGAATTGAGCGCATCGCGCCGGAAGCCTCACTCGCGATTGCCCATGGGCAGATGGCGCCGCGAGCATTGGAAACGGTCATGTCCGAGTTCACGCGCGGCGAGTACGATATCTTGATATCAACTTCGATCATCGAGAACGGCATCGACATGCCACGCGTCAATACGCTGATTGTGGACCGCGCCGATCACTTTGGCGTGGCGCAGCTTTATCAGCTGCGGGGGCGGGTTGGGCGCTCGGCGCAGCAGGCTTACGCTTATTTTTTCCATGGACCGGGCTTGCTCAGCGAAGAAGCGCGTACCAGGCTGGAGGCATTGGCGGAGAACACGCAGTTGGGGGCTGGCTTCCAAATCGCGATTCGCGACCTGGAGCTGCGCGGCAGCGGCGACATTCTCAGCATGCGCCAATCGGGGCATATTTCCAGCGTCGGCATGCATCTGTATACGGAGATGCTGCAGCAGGCGGTCAAGAATCAGCAAGCCGGCGCAGCGAACGGCGATGCCAGCCTGGCGCCCGCCTCGGCGCGCGAGCGGCTCATCATCGATCTGCCGCTGCCCGCCTACATCCCAAACGATTGGATACCGGAGATGGCGCTGCGCCTTCAGCTTTATCGCCGCATTGGCAATATCAAGCGCATCGAAGAGATTGACCTGATGCAGGCGGAGCTGATTGACCGCTTTGGGCCGCTGCCGGCGGCGGTCGAAGGGCTCTTATATCAGATTCGGGTCAAGGTCATGGCGCAGGCGGTTCACGCCAGCCATATCTTGATGCCGCGGGAGCAAGTCCGCATCAAGCTGCCATTCCTCGCCACCATCAGCCGCGACTTGCTTGCGCTGACGCTTGGCAATGATGTAAAGGTAACGCGCACCGAAGTGCAGCTATCAACCGAGAAGGCGGTTTGGCAAGATCGGCTCTTGGAAATCCTGAGCCAGCTAGAAGACAAAATCAGCTTGGTCGGCGCTATCAGCCCCTAGCCAGGCGGCGGCGCGGCCGTCAAGCTTTGACCACATCGGCAAAGGTGCCGCCCGTCGCTTCCTGCAGCCGCGGCAGGCAAATAGCGAAGAGTGCATGGGCGGCGCCACCAGCCGCATAGACTGTTTCATAACGCTTGAGCCTGTCATCCAAATAGACCGCGATACCGCTGCTGCGATGGGCGATTGGCGGGACGCCACCAGGCGCATAGCCAAGGATAGCGAGGCACTGCTCGGCATTCATCAGGCGCGCCTTTTTCCGCCCAAAGCCAAAGAGCGCCGCCAGTTTGCGCTCATCAATCGACTGGTCACCGCTTGCCAAGACTAGAATCGGCGTCCTCTTGTTGATCATGAATCCCAAGCTCTTAACGATTTGGCCCAATTGGCAGCCAAGGTTGTCGGCCGCCTGCTGCGATGTGGCGGTGGGGCTGTCGAATTCGACGATGCTTATGCCGAGCTGCAACCGATCTAAAGCTGCCTGAACCTGCTCCAGCCCCAGCGCGCCCTTTTGCGGCGGCGGACCGGTTGGCTCAGTCGGCATGAAGCTGGCCGCCGGCGTAGGTGAAATTGTCACTAGGTTCGGCGAGCGCCGACTGCGGATGATCACGCGGTGTCATGTTCAGCATAATGCGGCGACCGGCCGCCTCAACGTAATAAACGTGCAGGGATTGATCGGGCTTTATCTTGAGCTTGCGCGACAGTCTGTGGTCGAAAGGCACTGGCTCGCCTGATTTATCGGTCAAGGTCGTTTTGCGCCAAAACATCCAGCGCGCGCTTAGCCGCTCGGCAAATAGCACGCGATAAAAAAGCTTGACGCGAGCGAATCGCAGCGCGCGCAAGACGATGGTGAGCGCGAAGCCGACGACCAGCGCCAGAACGAAGATGCGCCCGCCCGGACCATAACGCCCGGCAATCAAAATCAAAGGCACGGACAGCAAGAGCAAAGTCGCCAGTGGCTCGGTCACCAACTCGATGCGCTGCCGCGAGGACAAACGTCCCTCGCGGTTGCGCTTGATATCGGCGAGCAAGTCGCTCGGCAGTTTCTCAGAATAAGACATGCCGCCCCTAACCCGCCTCGTGGGCGATGCTGAGATCGATCTGGCTGCGGGAGCGCAATTGAAGCAGGATCACGCTGCCGATTATCAGCGCCGCCCCCAGCCATTGCAGCGCGAAAATCACTTCGCCCAAGATCAGCATCGCCACCAGCATCGCCATGATCGGCTCAACCGTGCTAACCAGCGATGCCTGCGTCGCACCTATCCGCTGCACCGCGATGTTCACGCCAAAGACAGGCAGGACCGTGCCGAATACCGCGATGCCAAGCAGCAAGGCCGCTGTCAGCGTATTCTGCGGCAACTGCAATCCGCGCAGTGGGATGAGCGCAAGCATGATGAGCAGAGTGCCCAGCATCATCACAGCGCTGGCGCCAGATACATCAACCAGCCCCTCTAGCGCACGCCGCGTGAGCAAATAATAAATCGCTATTATGGCGGCATTGAGCAGCGCCAAGCCGACCCCAATCATATCGGCATCCGGCGCCGACGAGGCATTCGGCACCGTCAGCGCGACGCCAAGCAGCGCCAAGCCAAGGGCAAGCCAGGTTCGAGCATGAATGCTGTCGCCTTTTAGGCGGGAGAGCAGCGCAACCATCGCCGGATAGGCATACAGCAAAACAATGTAGGTGCTGCCTGGCAGGCGCTGTAAGGAGAAGAAAGCGCACATCACCGCCGCCGCAATGACAAAGCCAATGATGAGCAAGCGCGTGATAGGCAGCTCGTCGCGGCGGGCGCCTGCTGCCTGCCGCCGCCCTAGGAGAACCAGCGCCGACATGATCGGCGCAGCCAGGACAAAGCGCCAGATGGCAATGTCCATCGGCTCGAAGTTTGAATGCAGATAAGTCAGCTTAACCATTGTCGGCATGACGGAGAACCCAGCCGCCGAGAATAGTATCCAGAGGAAACCTTCACGTTCTCTGCGTGTCATTTCTGCCCGGCTGGATAGGCTGCGGCTATCATGAGGACTCTTCCAGGTAAGGAAAACGAGGCCAGCGACGAGCGCTCAAGCGCGCCGCTGGGTCTTGGTTTCGAGCTGCCTGGCTCAAGCGATGCTGACCATGCTGACCAGATTCGTCGCCAGCGGATAGAAGATGCCGAAAATCATCGTACCAGCCAGGGCGATGTTGATCGCCCAGCGGACGTAGGGCGTTTCCAGCGCTGGCTGCATATCGGTGGCGCTTTCACGCAGGTACATATTGACAACCACGCGCACATAATAGAAAGCGCTGACGACGCTGGTCAGCACGCCGATGACCGCCAGCCCAAACAAACCCGCTTGAATGGCTGAGGCGAAGACCATAAACTTGCCGACGAAGCCAGCCGTCAGCGGGATGCCGGTCAAGCTGAGCATGAAGATCGTCATCGCCATCGCCATCAGGGGCCGCGACTTCGCCAGACCGATGATGTCGTCGATATTGCCGCCAGTTCCATCCTCGCGCTCAATCGCCATCACGACGGCGAAGGCGCCAAGGTTGGTGAACATATAAGCCATCATATAAACAAGCGCGCTTTGCGTCGCCGCGTCAATGGCAGTTGCCGTGCCAGCCGCCGCCACCGCAACCATGATGTAACCGGCATGCGCGATCGATGAATACGCCAGCATTCGTTTGAGGTTGCGCTGTGATATCGCCACAAAATTCCCTAGCACCAAGGTCAAGATGGCGATTATGGTTGCGGTCGTTTGCCAGGCAGCCGCGCCGCCTTCAGCCACAACCAAGACCGAGAGCCCCGTGATCAATATGCGCAGCAGCGCCGCGAAGCCGCCCACTTTGGCAGTCACGCTCATGAAAGCCGTCACCGGCGTCGGCGCCCCTTCATAGACATCTGGCGTCCACATATGGAAGGGAACAACCGCCACTTTGAAACCCAAGCCGACCAAGAGCAGAGCCGCCCCAATAAAGAGATAGAAACTCGCCGCCGATGCCCCGCCGACGATAGACCCAGCGACGCTGAAGATCTCAGGGATATTGGTGGCGCCAGTCGCCCCATAGACCAGTGCCGCGCCGAATACCAAAAACGCGCTGGAAAAGGCGCCCAAGATGAAATACTTCATGCCGCTTTCTTCGGATTTGAGCGACAGTTCGCTGCCGTCATTCTTGATCGAACGAAAAGCAGCCAATATGTAGAGCGGGATGCTCAATAACTCAAGCGCGACGAAGATGACAATCAGGTCGTTTGCCGCTACCATAAACATCGCGCCCGCCGACGAGATCAGCGCCAGGATATAATACTCGCCGCGGTGGATATCGGCGCGGTTGAGATAATCCCAGCTCATCAAGACCGCGATCAAGGTGGCGACCAGTATCACCATGTTAAGAAAGCCGGTGAAGGCATCGGCGACGAACATGCCATAGAGCGCGATTTGCTCGCCCTCCGCTGGCGAATAAACGAAAAGGTTGGCCACAAAGCTGATGCCCAAGCCGACGGAAGCCACAATCGGCGTCCAATGGGCGCGGTCTTCGCCAGCGAACAGGTCGACAAGAACCAGGAGCAGCGTCCAGGCAAGCAGCAACGTGCCCGGCAGCGTCGATGCCAGGTTGGAAACCGCCAGGAATTCCGCGATTGTTGGCGACTCAAACATAGTGTCTCCTAGCGAACGAACAGCGCTACGATGCTATCCACCGATACATCCAGCATATTGAAGAAGACGATCGGCTGAATGCCCATCCAGAAAATCATGATGAGGATTGGGATGAAAGCCGCTTTCTCGCTCCAGCTGAGCTTGTAGCTCTCTTCGTTGCCCAGGGGGCGCTTCAATTCGCCCATGAATACATGCTGGAACATCTTGAGCAAGTAGACAGCCGCCATGATGACGCCCAAGGTGGCGAAGAGTGTGAAGGCGAAACCAAGGTAATCGCTGCCCAGCGAGCCGAGCAGAATCGTGAACTCGCCAATGAAGCCGTTTAAGCCCGGCAAGCCCATGCTGCTGAGCGATATGACGAGGCTAATCCCGCCGAAGAGCGGCATCGCCTTCCAGACACCGCCATAATCAGCCATTTCTTTTGTGTGCCAACGCTCATAGAGCATGCCAACAATCAAAAAGAGGCCGCCAGTGCTGATGCCATGGTTGACCATTTGCAGGGTCGCGCCTTGGAGGCCCTGGGCATTGAGGGCGAAGATGCCCACGACGACGAAGCCGAGGTGGCTGACAGAGGAATAGGCGACCAGCTTCTTCACATTGTCCTGCGCATAGCTGACCCACGCGCCGTAGATAATGCCAACCACGCCCAGAAAGGCAATCGTCGGCGCCCAAGCCACAGTCGCCTCTGGGAACAAATTCAGGTTAAAGCGCACGATGCCATAGGTGCCCATCTTTAGCAGCACGCCAGCCAGGATCACCGAGCCGGCCGTCGGCGCTTGCACGTGGGCATCGGGCAGCCAGCTATGGAAGGGGAAAATCGGCACTTTGATGGCGAATGCCACCAGGAAGCCCAGGAATAGCCAGCTCTCTACCGAATTGAACAAGAAGCCGCCTTCTTCGTTTTCACCCTCAGGACCAAGCGCATCCCAGTAGGTGCCCTCGCCCTCCCAGCTTTGCACGCGTTCAATCACGCCGATATCGTCGCCAGCGCTGTAGGTGCTGAAGGTGCCAGCGCGATTGCCGACATAGAGGATGGCAATGAGCATCAGAATCGAGCCCGCCATCGTATACAGGAAGAATTTGACCGCGGCGTAGATCCGCTCCTCGGCGCCCCAAATGCCAATCAGAAAGTACATCGGCACCAGCGTTACTTCCCAGAAGACGTAGAAGATGATTAGATCGTGCACCACGAAAACGCCGAGCATCGACCACTCCAGCAGCATCAGGAAGATGTAGTAGAGCTTCTCTCGTCCGCGTTCTTCAAAGATGTGGCTGCCAAAGGAGCCGAGAATCGCTATCGGCATGATGAAAGTTGTCAGCAAAACCAGGAGCATGCTGATGCCGTCGACGCCAACAAAATAGCTGACGTTGATCACCCGGTCGCCCAAGGAGATCTCCGCCCAGGTATTGCGCTGCGCCATCTGCAGCTCGGACAGGCTCGGGTCAAAGTTAATCCACATCAGGACCGAAGCGACAAAGGTGACCACACTCGTCGCGAAGGCGACCCATTTCAGATTCGCCTTCTGCGTCTCGCCGTTCATGAAGAGCAAAATGGCGAGGCCGACCATCGGCAGAAACAAGGTGATCGTAGTGAGCGAAAGTCCAGTTTCCATAGGACTGCGTTCTCCTTAAGCGCCGCTTCCGAGCAGCGTCTGAACAAAGGGGATTAGCATGAGCAAAATAACAGCCACGACGCCGATGAACAATACCACCGCGTAGAGCCGCACGTAACCAGTCTGGGCGCGCCGCATCCATTCAGCCGCGCGCAGCACAAAAGCGCCGACGCCGTTGACTGCGCCATCAACAATGCCTAAATCAAAGGGCTTGCCAAGCAAGGCAGCGATGGTATCGAAGCCGCGCTTGATAATACTGTCATGGAAATAATTGTGCAGGAAATCCCAATCAACCCGATCAGCCAAGAAGCCCGCGAGCCGGTTAAAGGGCTGCTCGATTAGCGCGGAGTAGATTTCATCCCAATAAAGACGGGCATTTGCCAGCCGGAATAAGAGCTGCGACGCGCCGCCTGCTTCCAGCAAATCGCGATTGCCGCGCCCCAGCCCCTTGCCCTTATAAATGCGGTTGGCAATGTAAATCGACAAGACACCCAATAGCAAGGCGATGCCAGCAATCGAGAGATTGAAGTAAAGCGTGTGGCCGCGCGACACGCTGACCAGGCTGTGCTCGAGGAAGTACTTGAATTCGTATGGCTGGTAAATCCCATCAAATATCGGCGTGCCTTTGGGCACGTTTATGAAGCCGATGACGAGGGTGAAGAGAGCCAAAATCAGCAGCGGCAGCAGCATCGCGCCATTGCTCTCTGGCGCCCGCTCAGCCGCTTCACTGCGCGCGTCATCAAAGAAAACCAGCACAATCTGCCGCCACATATAAAAGGCGGTGAAAGCCGCGGCGACCAGAAGCACGCCAAAAGCGAGGAAGCCGCTCAATTCATTAAGCTCGAAACCCTCGTACCAAGCATCAGCCAGGATTTCATCTTTCGACCAGAAGCCGGCAAATGGGAATATCCCCGCCAGCGCCAGCGTGCCAACCAGGTAGGTGATATACGTGATGGGCATGCGCCGGCGCAAGCCGCCCATATTGCGCATGTCTTGCGGGTCAAAGTCTGCCTCGTGGTCACTATCATGCCCATGCCCGTGCTCGTGGGCCTGATGATGCCCATGCTCCACGCCATGGATAACCGAGCCGCTGCCAAGGAAGAGCAGCGCTTTGAATACGGCATGGGTAACCAGGTGGAACATCGCCGCGACATAGGCGCCGATGCCAACCGCCGCCACCATGAAGCCCAGCTGCGATATTGTCGAGTACGCCAGCACGCGCTTAATGTCCCACTGGCCCAAGGCGATGAAACCAGCCATCAGCGCGGTGCCAGCGCCAACCAGGGTAATAAGCAAGCCAATGACGTAACCGCCATGATTCAGCTCCCACAATAAGACGTTGGAGCGCACCAATATGAAGACGCCAGCTGTGACCATGGTCGCCGCGTGGATCAAAGCGCTGACCGGCGTCGGTCCCGCCATCGCGTCTGGCAGCCAGACAAATAGCGGAATCTGCGCCGACTTGCCAGTAACGCCCAGCAAGATGAAAAGCGCGATCAAGAAGATGACGTCATCAAAAGCCATCTGGAAGCTGCCGAAGTCGACGGTTTCGCCGCTGCCGAAGCGCTCGCTTGTCTGCCCGAAGACACCAAGCAACTCAATATCAAAATGATGATTGTCGCAGTAGATGGCACGGATGTCGCTTGCCAGCGGCTTGGGCGCGCTGTGCCCCGCGTCGCTGCCATGCGCGTCGCCTTCGCCGTGGGCGCCGCCGCTCGATTCCTCAGCATGCGCCTCAGACCCGTCTTGGTCCAGAGCCGCCGAGGCAGGCAGGCACTTGTAATCGCCGCCGTGCCCGTCAGCGGGCTCTTCGTCGGCGGCCGCGTCTTTTCCGGCGTCGCTTGCTTCATGATGCTCCATCAGCCCATTATGCTCGCGCCAATGCACGAGGTATTTCGCTTCCGTATTCGGCAGCTCGCCCGGTTTGTGAAAATCGAGCGTGCCAAAGGTCCAGAAGATCAGGAACATTGCCATCAGCAAACCGAAATCGCCAATGCGGTTGACGATGAAAGCCTTGCGCGCCGCGTTGCTATTTTTCCAGCCCTCGGGCGCTTTCTTATCCCACCAGAAGCCGATGAGCAAGAACGAGCAAAGCCCGACCCCCTCCCAGCCGACGAAGAGCATCAGAAAATTGTTGCCCGTCACCAGGATAAGCATAAAAGCCAGGAACATATTGAGATATGCGAAGAAGCGCGGGTAGCCCTTGTCGCCGTGCATATAGCCGCGGGCGTAGAGATGAATCAGCGAGCCGACGCCAGTCACCACCAGCATCATGGTCACGCTCAGCGAATCAACCCGCTGCTGCCAGGAGATATCGAGGCCAATAGACTCGATGCGCAGCCAGCCATCCACAAATGGCGGATTGACAACCGCCGCGCCGCCGTTGGTCCCGGTTACATAGGTCAGCAAAAGCAGGGCGAAGATGAAAGATAAGATCGAAGCGAAACAACCGATATAGCCCGACCATTTCTCTTCGAATTTCGCGCCGAAGAAGAAATTGATAAATGCGCCGAGAGCCGGCACAAGTATCACAAGGGGGACTAAGAGCGGGAGGTTTTCCATTTGCTAGCGCCTCTTCCGACGGTCCTTTATCAGCCTTGCATCTGCTGCAAGTCGTCAATATTTATACTCTGTCGCTCGCGGAATATATTCACGATCAGCGCCAAGCCCACCGCCACTTCAGCCGCGGCCACCGTCATGACGAAGAAGACGAATATATGCCCATTGACTTGACCCCACTCGCGGGCAAAGGCGACCAGCGCCAAGTTCGCCGAGTTCAGCATCAGCTCGACCGACATAAAAACCAAGATGGCGTTCCGCCGCATGAGTACGCCAAGCGCCCCTAGCAAGAAGAGCACCATGCTCAAGACGATATAGGGTTCGACGCCGATTGGATTCATCGCCTATTATCTCCCGCGGCTACTGGCCCGAGTCATCATCGGCGGCACCGGGCAGCTTCGCCACATAATCGCCACTCAAGACATCGGTGCCGGTCTGCTGCGCAATCACGCTGACGAGCGGGCGGTTGACACGGCGGCGGCGATTGATGCGGCGGCGCTCGGCTTGCGCCAGGGCATCGGGCCGCGCCAGCACGATCACGCCGATCAGCGCGACCAGCAGCAGCATGCCCACCAACATCACCGGCAGCAGATATTCGATGAACAAAACCTGCCCCACTGCTTCCGGGCTGCCAAAAGCTGGTAAGCCCAGCGCATGGTAAACAGCGGCTCGGTAACTCGCTTGGCTGCCCGGCACACCTGGCTCGCGCACTAGAACGCGCGTCTCGATCAATCCGCGCTCAGCTTGATAATCCGAGAGCACACGCAAGATATTCTGATCTTGATCGACAAAAGCCAAATTGTAGCGGCCCTCTTCAAGCTCCAGGCTGGTGTGATCGCCGGCCGGCAACTGGTCGATCAACTTGCGATGCGGGATCAAGCTATTGCAAGCGGCGTCATCACAGAGGCTGCGCCGCGCCGTATATTGCCCGATATCAACCAACGCTACCTGCCGGTCGGTTACCGCGTTGAAGAGCGTTAGGCGCATCTTGCCAACCGCCGGCGCGCTGATGTCGTCGCTCAGCAGGGTCACATCAACCAAGCCCGCTTCATTTTCAAAGACCAGCACCGAGATAGCGGAATCCGATGCCAACATCAATTCTTTAGTGAAGATAGGACCAGAAACGTAGCTGCCATCATCAACCCCGAGGACCACCGTGTAGGCGCCAGCCTCAAGTTCATGGTAGCCGCGGATGGCTTCGCGCGAATCGCTGTAGCTAATGCCCTCGATTCTGCTATCGCTCATGGTCTCGTCAACGGCGTCCAGGGCGACATTGACGCGTAAAGCGCCCGCCAGCGGCATGGCAAAGCCCATCTCCATCACGGTGAATTCTTCGGCTTCACCGCCCGGTATCGCGTTGATGACGCGCAGCTGCGCCCGTGAATCGAGCGGCTCGGGCGCTTCGTCTGATAGCATGTCTGATGCGATTGGGAAGGCGAAGATCAATAGCAAGACGATGGCAACTGCCGAGCCAACCAGCCCCAGCCCGCGCATTCGCCCCGAGCTATCGGTGGTCGCCTCCGCGCCGAGGAGCATGATGACAAATAGAAAGAGCACCATGATCGCGCCGGTATAGACGGTCACCTGCACCATCGCCAGGAATGGCGCGTCCAGCATCAAATAAAGGAAAGCGACGCAGCCAAAATTGACAATGAGGAAGAGGGCGCTATGCACCGCGTTTTGCCGCGTCAGCATCATGACCGCAGCCAAGACCGCCACCAAGCTAACCGCGACGAATAACCATTCCATACCAGTTAATTCCCATTCAGAATGACATTGTGCATTTTAGCACAATGTCCATGTCGCTTCAATTTGCATTGCAGGCATTATTGCGCCCACCGCCTTTATGACGGGTCTTCCATATCCGGTATCGAGCGATCATAAGCGCCCGCTTCAACTTCTTGCGGGCTGCCTTCGACGCCTTCAGCCGGCGCGTCGATCAACATCTCTTTGGTATAAATCGCGTCGCGGCGATCGGTGAACGACATTTGATGCTCATGCCCCAGTTGAATCGCTTCGGTTGGGCAGGCATCTTCGCAATAACCGCAGAAGATGCAGCGCAGCATATTAATCTCATAGGTTTTGGCGTACCGTTCGCCTGGGCTGTAGCGCTCATCGTCGGTATTCTCGGCCGCTTCGACCCAGATGGCATCAGCCGGGCAGGCAGCAGCGCAGAGCGAACAGCCGATGCATTTCTCCAAGCCATTTTCGTAACGGCGCAGATGATGCCGCCCCTTGTAGCGGTCTTGGAACTTCTGCACCTGCTCTGGATATTGCACGGTAACCGCGTCATCCATCAGATGCTTCAAAGTCGTCTGGAATCCTTTGATGACGTTCATAATCTTGTCCTCGAGTCCATCATTATCGGCGCATTCAATGCGGCGCCAAGTCGGTCAATCGCCACCGGCGGTCTTGATGGCGGTCTCGCTGCTTTCCAAAATGCGGTCTTCTTCCGGCGTCCGCCCGAAGCTGGCCAAGCCTTCAAGCGCTTTGAGTTGAAAGCGGATATGAACCAGCGGGATGGCAATCAACATACCAACCAGATGCACCAGCGCCCAGCCCAAGCCGCGCCGTTCGCCGGTGTACGCTGGGTCCTCTTCCAGCGGGATTGCTTCTTCGCTGTCGCGCTCGCGGCTCATCCGCCGCAGCAGCAAGCCGCCAAACAAGAGCACCACCAGGAACACGATGCCAGAAACAAAGGGGTAGGCGGCACCGCCCAAGGCATCGCCAAGGACAATGGAAACCGCCGTCCATGCCACCGCCAGCAGCGCCAGCGGGATCATCACTTTCCAGCCGAATTGCATCAGCCGGTCATAACGTATGCGCGGCAGGGTCGCCCGGATCCAAATCATGAAGCAAAGCATCAAAAATACCTTTAGGATGAAGATAACCGGCGCCAGCATCGGCAGCCCATCCATCGGCCAGAGGTGATAGCCGCCGAAGAAAACCGCGATCGCCACCAAGCTGACCGCGATCATCCCAAGATACTCAGCCATCATAAACAGGGCGAATTTCATGCCGCTATATTCGGTCATGTAGCCTTGCGTGAGTTCTTGCTCAGCCTCGGTCAAATCAAAGGGGGCGCGGTTCGTCTCGGCAAGCAGTGCCAGAATAAGCACCGCCGCCGCCAAAGGATTCTGGAAGACAAACCAATCCCAGATATTGCGCTGGGCATCGATGATATCGCCGATGGCCATACTGCCGACAATCATGACCGGCACCGCCAGCGTCAAAGCGAAACTGAGCTCATAGCTGATCATCTGCGCCGACGCGCGCAAAGCGCCCAGCATGGCGTATTTGTTATCGCTGGACCAGCCAGCCAGCACGACGCCATAGGTGGCGATGCTGGTGATGGCGATGACCCAGAGGATGCCAACGTTGGAATCGATGAGACCTTGCGGCACCTGATACCAAACATCGCCCAAGGAGGGCGCAAACCAGGGTAAGACCAAGTCCGGTCCCATTGGGATCACCGCCGCAATCATCAAGATTGGGATGACCTTGATCATCGGCGCCAAGCGGAAAACCCACTTATCAGCGCCGGCTGGAATCAGATCTTCTTTGAAGACGAGCTTGACGCCGTCAGCCGCTGGCTGCAAGAAACCCTGCGGACCGACGCGATTGGGTCCGACGCGATGCTGCAAGAAAGCCAGCAGGCGCCGCTCCAGCAGCGTGGTATAGGCGAAGCCGGTCACGATGACGAAGGCAAAGCCAGCCGCGAATATGATGGGCCAAAGCGCCGAACAGCCCGGGTCGTCTTGGCATTGCACAACATTCTGCACCCGTGCTTCTGGGTTGAGCAGCATGCCAATCGCGCCTTGCCGCCCATCCAGGTTGAGGGCGTCGTCAAAGCCGACCCAAGCCGCGATAGCGCCAAGATTGGCGATGATCAAAGCCAAGACCACAACCGTGACGGCAAGCCCGCCGAGGACGAAGACCCCAATCGCTAGCTTCAAATTACGGCTCATAGCTGCATTCCTCTATCATCAATCGCTGATAGCGACCGCTTCCGCCACTTTGCGGATGCTGCCGGTCCTCATTGCCAGCGGGATAGCTTGGTCAGTCAGATAGCGGGGGAGCGCCACCGCCCCAGCCGAGATATCGTCACTAAGCGCCGCCCCTACGCGAACGCAGGAATCGCCAGCGCGGATCTCAACAGTATCGCCTTCGCGGATGCCTCTGGACCCGGCATCCGCCGCATTGATGATCGCGAAGGGGCTTAAGATACGCGGCTCGAGGATCAGGGTCGGGCGGAAGTTGCGCTGGCGATTGTAGAGCCGAGTGATTGGCATAATGACGATTTCATCGTCACTCGCCAGGGGCGGCTCGACAGTGTCCACGCGCCGCGGGCGCCGCCCTTTTTGCTCGTCGGCGGCGGTCGGAATCTGAATGCCGAGCCCGCCCGTGTTTGTGTAAGCGGTACCGCCATAATACAGATCGCGCCCCCCCACATCGGGGAATTCCCGCTTGACTTGCGCCAGCTTGCTGTAGCTCAGGTTGGCAAAGGCATCAACCTTGGCGCTCATATCCTTCATAACCGCGGCGGACGAGGGCAGCATCGAAGCCGCTCCCAGCGCTTGCCGGGCGCTGCTGAACAATTTCCAAGCCGGCAGCGACTGCCCCATCGGACCCTGCGCGGTATAAAAACGCTGCACGCGCCGTTCGCCATTGACGAAGCTGCCATCGCGCTCGGCAAAAGTCTGGATGGGCAAGACATAATCAGCCAATTCTGAAATGCCATCATCAAAAAAGTTGGCGTAGATGATGGTCTCAACCTGGCTGAGCCAAGCCCGCGCCGCCGGGTCATCATCGAGCAGTTCAGCCTGGGCCACGATCAGCACTTTGGGTGGATTCGCGATGATGTCCAGCGATGCCTCAGCCCGGTAACCCAGGTAATGCAAGCCCATGCCATTCGCGCCGGGCAAGGATATCAGCAGGCCATTATTGCGCCGCCCGCTATGACCGGTCTCGATGAGAAAGTTTGCCGCCGCCTGCGCCAGCGCTTTGCTGCCGGGGAGGGTCAAGCCTTCCGCGCCGGCGACAATCACCAAATTCTCAGACTCGCTCAAGCGTTCAGCGATTGCTGGATGATCGGCGCTGAGATTCTGCATGATCGAGACCGCTTCGCCCGCGCCGTAACGGATGGCATCGCCCAGGACGACCTTGTCATTGCGGGCGCCTTGAATCGCGAAATCTTCCAGCCGGGTATGACGGGCATTGGCGACGACTAGATAAGCGCCGCGGTCCTGCGCCTGCTTCAGCCGCAGCCGCCAAATCGGCACCTCTTCTTCCAAGTCAGAAGCGATCACCAAGATCGCATCACCGCGCCCGAGCTGCCCGAGATTGCTGCCCAAGCCGACGCCAACTTCAGCGACACTCTCGGCGCCGCCATGGGTCGGGGGCCAGGCGCCCAGCCGCGAAGCGCCCAGCCCTTCGACCAGTTGTCGCAGTTCCCAGAGGTCTTCGTTGCTCATGCTGCTGCCAGCAATCGCGGCGATATCGCCATCAGCCTCGCCTAGCGTGCTCGCCAGCGCCTTCATCACCGCCGCCCAGTTGGAGGCTCGCAAGACGCCGCCAGTTTTCAGCTGCGGCTGCATAAGCCGATCTTCGCTGCGCGTGAAATGATGGCCGAAACGCGTCTTGTCGCTGATCCAAATCTCGTTGACGCGCTCATTCTGCCTTGGCATGACCCGCTTAATCAGCGCTTTGCCGCCGAAATCACGGTCCAGCCGCATGCTTAGGCTGATGTTCTCGCCGGCGGCATCCCAAGGCGAAATGCTCGCCACTTCGTTCAATTCCCAAGGGCGCGCGCCGAAGCGGAAATCGGCGGTGGTTAATGCGCCAACGGGGCAAATATCAGTCGTGTTGCCGCTGAAATAGGTATCGAAGCCGGGGTCGGAATTGGTAATGATTTGCAGGCGCCGGCCCCGCTCATGAAAGGCCAGCACATCATCGCCAACCACTTCATCCTGAAATCGGACACAGCGGGCGCACTGAATGCAGCGCTCGCGGTCGAGGAAGATCAAGTCGCCCAGCGGATAATGTTTTTCCAATAATTGCTTGTCTTCAAAATACATGCGCGACGATTGCGGACCATGGCGCATTGTCAGATTCTGCAGCGGGCACTCGCCGCCTTTGTCGCAAATCGGGCAATCCAGCGGATGGCTCGAAAGCAAGAACTCCAGCACATCATTGCGCGCGTCTATCACTTGCGGCGTATTGGTCTTGATATGCATGCCGTCGCTGACGGTCGTGGTGCAGGCTGTTTGCAGCTTGGGGAAATAGCGAATCTGCGGGCTGCCGTCTTCGTTTAGCATCACAGCGCCGGTGGCGCGGTCGCGGGCGGGCGTGCCCAATTCGACCAAGCACATCCGACACATGCCCACCGGTTCCATCTTGGGGTGATAACAGAAGACGGGAATGTCGTTGCCCGCATGCCACTTGGCAGCATCGACCAGGTTCGAGCCAGCGCTTACCTGGAATTCTTTTCCGTCAATGTTGATTGTCACCGTGTCGGACATTCATGCCTCCACATTCAGCATCGGCCGCCAGTACGACGGCGCTTAGAATTCGCGCCCCGCCAGTTTCAATCCATACAGCGCGCGGTCGCGCAGGACCTGCTCCAGCACCAGCCAGCCCGTCGCATTGTCCATGTTTTCCGCCAATGCGAGGGCGGCTTCAAAGTCGGATTTCGCTCGCTGCGCCTCGCCACGCTCCAGGTTCAGCTCCCCGCGCAGGACATAAGCCGTCATCCCGGCGGGCTTTGCTTCTATCGCGCCGCTCAATTCTCGGTAGCGCCGGTAAAATGCTCGCTCGCGCTCCAAGGGTGATTGCATGACGCTGCCGACCAGCTTGCCCAAGCGCCCGCTAATGCCTCTCAAGCCCATATCAACCGTCATCCCTCAGCCGCCGGCGCGCTCAGGTGCTGCGCGAAGTCATCGGGGAAGTGACGGATCGTATGGATGATCGGGTTGGCGGCGAAATCGCCCAGCGCGCAAAGCGTCGTGCCAGCCATATTCTCCGCCACATCGGCAATGCGTTTGACATCAGCCGGACTGCCGCGTCCATCCAGAATCCGGTCGATCACCTTATCCAGCCAATACGTGCCTTCGCGGCAGGGCGTGCATTTTCCACAGCTTTCATGCTTGAAGAACTTGGTTACTTTGGAAGCGACCCAAGTCATATCGACCGATTCATCCATGATGATGATCGAGGCTGAGCCGATAATCGTGCCGATATTGGCGCAGTGCTCATAACTCATCGGTGTATCCAGCACTTCCTCAGTCAAGGGCACAATCGGCCCGGAGCCGCCCGACGGCAGCATCGCCTTCAGGGGGCGGTCTTCATGCTGCGGTCCGCCAGCGTGCTCATAGAGCAATTCGCGGAAGGTAGTCCCCATCGGCAGCTCGTAATTGCCCGGGCGCTTCACATGCCCGCTAAGGCAATAGATTTTATTGCCGGCGCTCTCTTTGGTGCCGATCGCCTTAAAAGCAGCCGCCCCTTGGCTAAGGATGAAGGGCGCATTCGCCAAGGTCTCCACATTATTGACGACGGTCGCTTCTTTATACAGCCCGCCGCCTTTTTGGGCGGGGAAGGGCGGCCGCACGCGCGGCTGCCCCAGATAGCCTTCAAGGCTATTGAGCAGGGCGCTCTCTTCGCCGCAGATATAAGCGCCGGCGCCAAGATGCGTGTAAACCTCGCAGTCATAGCCGGAACCCAAAATGTTCTCGCCCAGGTAGCCCTTCTCGCGCAATGCCTCAATGCAGGCATCTAGTTGATCGCCAATATCCCAGAACTCGCCGCGCAGGTAGATATAAACCGCTTTCGCTTGGATGGCGTAGGCGCAAATCAGCGAGCCTTCAATCAACTGATAGGGATTTTCCTCCATGATCTCGCGGTCTTTGAAGGTGCCGGTCTCGCTTTCGTCGGCATTGACGGTGACGAATTTGACCGGCTCATGCTGCGGGATGAAGCTCCATTTGATGCCGGTGGGGAAGCCGGCACCGCCTCGTCCGCGCAAGCCGGAGGCTTTCACCACATCAATGACCTCGGCTGGACTCATCGCCAGCGCCTTCTTCAAACCGACGAAGCCGCCGTGCTCCTCATAGACAGCAAGCTGCTTGATATTTTTGATATCGCGTCCGCGCAAGAGAATGTGCATAATCGCCGTTGATTCCTTTTTCAACCAGGCTTGCCGCTTCCATTGGCTGCTTGTGTCGCCTCTTCACGCCATTTCGCCAGCAAATCGCGCATCTTGTCTTGGTTCAGATTCTCGATGTAATGGAAGTTGCATTGCAGCATGGGCGCTTTGTCGCAGGCAGCCAAGCACATGACATGCTCGACTGTGAACATCTCGTCACTGCTTGTGCCGCCCTCTTCGACCGCCAATTCTTCTTTCAGCCAGGCGTGAAACTCATCCGCGCCTTGCAGGGCGCAGGGCAAATCGGTGCAGACTTGCAGCCAATACTTGCCCTTTGGCTTTTCCGAATACATGGTGTAAAAGCCAGCAATTGACTTGACCTGCGTCGGATCGAGATTGAGAATCCGCGCCACCTCGTTGATGCCGGCCGGGCTTACCCAGCCGTATTCTTCCTGCGCGATGTAGAGCAGCGGCATCACAGCCGAGCGCTTGGTCTCGTATTTTGCCAGATGCTGGTTAATGCGCGCTTCGTATTTAGGGTTGTCGATAATTGCCATGCGCTACTTTCCTTCGTAAACAGATTCCCTGAAATGCGGCGGGAATCCATTCATTGATCTCTACACCTACACGCGGGCGGCAGCCAATGCCCGCTGTCGCTTAGCGGTCGCAATCGCCAAGCACGATATCGACGCTGCCGATGATCGCCACCATATCCGCCAATAGATAACCCTTCGCCACCACCGGCAGCGCGCTGATATGAATGAATGACGGCGTTTTGAAATGCACGCGCCGCGGTTTGTTGGCACCCGTCCCGTGAATATAACAGCCAATCTCGCCGCGCGGGCTTTCAATGGCGTTGTAGATTTCTTCATCCGGCGCGTCGTAACCATAGGTCCAGAGCTTGAAGTGATGGATAACCGCTTCCATGCTCTGCCCCAATTCACTGCGCAGCGGCGGGCAATACTTGTGGTTTTCCGAACGAACGGGACCCGGTGTCCGCTCCAAGCGGGAAACCGCCTGCTCTAAGATTTTGACGCTTTCGCGGAACTCCTGAATCCGAATCAGGTAGCGGTCATAGACATCGCCATGCTCGCCGAGCGGGACATTGAAGTCATAAGTCTCGTAGCCGCTGTAGGGCTGCGCCTTGCGCAAATCCCAATTGACGCCGCTGCCGCGCAGGGCCGGGCCGGTCATGCCATACGCTAAGGCGACATCCGGCTCGATGATGCCGACGCCCTGCGCCCGGTCTTTCCAAATTGGATTCTTGGTGAGCAGTGCTTCGTAATCATCCACCTTATGAGGAAAGTCATCTAAAAATTGTTTGATCGTCGGCAGGAAATCCGCCGGTATATCGCGCCAAACGCCGCCGGGCCTGATGTAGCTGCTCATCATGCGTTGGCCCGAGAGCATCTCAAACATGCCGAGGATGCGCTCGCGTTCGCGAAAGGCATAGAGCAGAACGCTCATCGCGCCCATATCGATGGCATGAGTGCCCAGCCAAACCAGGTGGCTGGCACAGCGCGCCAATTCGAGGCAGACGACGCGGATGATTTGACCGCGCTCCGGCACTTCCAAAGCCAGCAGTTTTTCCACCGCCGCCGCATAAGCCATGTTGTTGGACATCGGCGACAGGTAATCCATGCGGTCCGTCAGCGGCAGCGCTTTCTCATAACTCTTGTCTTCAATCGATTTCTCGATGCCCGTATGCAGGAAGCCGATATCGGGCAAGCAAGTGACGATTTGCTCGCCGTCCAGCTCGAGCAGCAGCCGCAAGACCCCATGCGTGCTGGGATGATGGGGACCCATATTGAGCAGCATGGTCTCGCCCGTGATCGCCCGCTCGGAGACTAGCCCGCGCAGTTGGTCGAGGCTACCTTCCCAGCGCCGCTCTTCTTCTATGGTCTGCCTTGGGGCTTGTGTTTGCTCTGCAAGAACCATAACAACCTCGGACCTTAGTCCCTCGCGAAGGGTTTGTGCTGGTGAATTTCATCAACGTTGAAGGAGAAAGCCACCGTCTCTTTGCCCAGTGGGTAATCGCGCCGATGCGGGTGGCCATACCAATCGTCCGGCATTAGCAAGCGCCGCTGGTCGGAATGCCCTTCAAAGACGATGCCCATCATGTCAGCGATTTCCCGTTCCAGCCAATTGGCCGCGGGCCAAACAACCGTCGCCGTCGGCAAGCGCGGATCAGCTTCGTCCGCGAAAGCTTTCACCCGCAGACGCCGATTGTAAAGCATTGACAGAATATGATAAGAAACAGCGAAGCGCTGCGGTCGATAATCGCGCTCATCGCCGTCGAAGCCAGCGCCATAATCCTTGGGATAATAATCAACCGCGCTGACATCAGACAGCATATTGTATACCAAACCAGAACTGCCTCGAAGAAAGTCCAAGACATCGGTAGTTCGCGCGGCATCGACGACAAGGGTCGTCTCGGCGCGGAATTCTTTGGCATGCAGCAGCGCGCCGCCAAAGACATCGCGCACCGCGCTAATTGGGTCTCGTGCCGCCGGGATTTCCATTCGCTAACCTACTTCCCATTCACATGGCAGCTGAGGACCGAAAGGGCCAGGCAATCACCGGTATCAACTGAAAGCATTTCAAGCCAAGCGGAATGCCGAGTAGAGTAAAGCAAAACAGCAAGCCGACGACTACCAGTATAACAGCCAACTCCCAGCCAATAAGCAGCAGCCAAATGATATTCAGCAATGTATACATGGCGCCCCCACTCTTAGAAAGTAAGAATGCAATCAAGCCCAATCAGCAATGCGCTCGCCCTTGACCTTTTCGTGCAAGGTCAGAATGCCATGCAGCAATTGTTCCGGGCGCGGTGGGCAGCCGGCAATATAGACATCCACCGGAATGATCTCGTCCACCCCTTGCACAATCGCATAATTATTGTAGACGCCACCACAAGAGGCGCAATCGCCCATTGAAATGACCCATTTGGGCTCCGCCATTTGGTCGTAGAGCTGCCTGACGACTGGCGCCATCTTCCGCGTCAAGCGCCCAGACACGATCAGCAAATCCGCCTGGCGCGGCGTCGCGCGGTTCAACTCCATGCCAAAGCGCGACAAATCGTAACTCGATGCCTGCGAGCTCATGTACTCAATGGCGCAGCAGGCCAGCCCAAACAGCAGGGGCCACATAGCGCCAGTGCGAGCATGATTGACAGCTTGTTCGACAGTGGTTGTGACGATGCCGAGATTACCCAGCTTTGAGCTTACTCCCATTCGAGACCGCCTTTCTTCCATTCATATACGAAGCCGACGATCAGAATCAAGGTGAAAACAGCCATCACCACCAGCCCGTAAACACCAAGGTCGCGCATGGATACCGCCCATGGCAAGAAAAAAATCACCTCAATATCGAAGATGATAAAGAGGACCGCAACCAAATAGAATTTGACCGGCAAGCGGCGGGTGGCAGGACCAATCGGCTTCATGCCACTTTCATAAGGCACGGATTTTCGATAGGTCGGCCGGTGCGGACCCATCACTCGCGAGATGTTAGCGATGATCATTGCCAAGACAACGGAAATGACCAGCAATGCGGTGACAGGACCAAATTCAAGGACGGTCGCCATCAGGCTTCAACCATTTGTGCTTTTTGGAACAAATCAGATAACAGTGAGATTAGCATACAACAGCGGCAAAATCAAGCAAGGCTGGGCGTTGTTTTCGAATCACTTTATCCTGACGGAGAACAATCGAAATCAAGCCAATTGCAGCGCGCGCTTTGCCTCGCTGCCAAAGTTCGCCACATAAAACCGCCAAGCAACTTCGAGCGCCAGAATCCTCAGCAAAACCGATAGCGCCACCCGCGCGATTTTGCGGCGCATTCTCTATCTCCCTTCAATCGCGTCAGTTGAGGCCAGGTATGCAGCCACTTGGCGCGCCATTTCTGAGGTGCCGGCCGCCTTCATATGAATGCCGTTTACCCAGTACTGCAAGTCATCTGGCATGGAAGCCTCTAGGTCATAGAAGAGCGTGCCCTCTGCTTGCGCTAGCTCCCTCACAATGGCGTTGTGCTCGTCAACGCCATCTTGAAGGTGCTGGTAAACCATGCCGCCGCCGCCCTCTATCGGGAAGTCGAGTGGCGAGTAAGCCCAAGTCAATAGCAGCACCTCGCTGTTCATGCCTCGCGCCAGCCTGATCATGTTGCGCACATTACGTTCGAAGTATACGGGCGGATTCGCTGACAGCACATCACGCGCCGACATATCGTAACCCTGACAGAAACTGTCTGCCCTGCTTGAATCTGGCATGCAATGGCGGATACCGTCCGGAACCCGGAATTTAGCGTCCAGTTCGTATTCGGCTTTGAGTTCAAAGCCGAGTCGTTTCATCGCAAATCTTAGCAGGGAACTGGGTGGCAGCGGATCGTCTTGATCAGTCCAATACCCTTTAGCGGAATATAAGCCATCAAAGTATTCCGGGTCGGACAGTCGCACGCCAACATCATTAATGCCGTGGTAGATTATGACCATGTCCGGTTCCAGATCCGGCACGCGCAAAAGCAGATTAACCGCAGACTCCCACGTCGAATATTGATGAACGCCAGCGTTAATAACCTCAACGTGGCTATAGCCATAATCGCGCTGCAAATGCTGCTCTAGTTTATGCGGATAAGCCAGCTGCCAAGAATCCAAAAATAGACCAAAAGTCGTTGAGCCACCAAGGGCAACTATTCGGTATACGTCCCTAGGTTTGGGCACAGCGATTTCTGGACCATGATAGCCGAGCGAGTTTACACGTTCATGACTTGCAGAGAGACCATAATTGAGGAAAGCCGAGCCGCGAAGCAGGGTAAGCTTTTCGTTTATCTCTTCACGTGAATAGAGATACAGTGTCTTTTGACGTTCGTCGCCGTAGTTGGAAAGATAAATGCGGATGCCAACTTCCAGCGCAATAAGCGTCAATACAATTGACACCAGGACGAGGCTTAACTTGGCGCGCATTTCAGAGGCGCTCCCTCAAGGCGAAAGCCAGAACTGGGCTTCCCTGAAATCGAATGCGGCGCGGACGCATTTCCCAAGAAAACCCAGCCGTCGCAATTATTTCTCTATTTCACGCTAGCCCGTCCCCAAGCCCAGCAAGCCCGTCTCCGGCTGCGGTTTGCGAGATTGCTCGTCGTATTTGCCAAAGCGGATCACATCGCCAGCGCCGGTGATCGCCTCCACCGACAGGCCTAGGCTCTGCAATTCCTTGACTAGCACGCGGAAGCTGGTCGGGATGCCTGGCTCTTCAATCGGCTCGCCCTTGACAATGCTCTCATAAGTCTTGACGCGCCCTTGCACATCATCGGATTTCACCGTCAACATTTCTTGCAAGATATGCGCCGCACCATAAGCTTCAAGCGCCCAGACTTCCATCTCGCCAAATCGCTGGCCCCCAAATTGGGCTTTGCCGCCGAGCGGCTGCTGCGTCACCAGGCTGTAGGGACCAGTAGAACGAGCATGCGCCTTGTCCTCAACCAGGTGCGCCAGCTTCAGCATATGCACATAACCGACAGCGACATGGCGGTCAAAGGGCTCGCCAGTGCGGCCGTCATACAAGGTATGCTTGCCATACTGCGGCACTGGAACCTTAGTTTCAAACATCACCCGATTGGCGATTTCAAAGAGCTCGCGCAGCGAAAGGTCGGCCGGCAGCTCAATTTCCTCGGTGGCATTATGCTGGATCCATAGGCGAATCGAGACATCGACGGCGCGGGCGTCGCGGGTATCGCGCTCTTCAATGGAGAGCTCGCTGTTGTCGTAGACCATTATCGAATCTGGATCATGGCCGAATTCGCGCAGCATCTCGGCAACGGCAACGCGCCGCACGTAAATGTCATCCCGCTCCAGTATGATCGCCTCATTGTTATACAAGCCGCTTGCTCCCACCCGGTCAACCAGGTAGGCGCAGATGACATGCATGTCGTCATCAAAATCTTCGGGCGCGCTGCCGGCGCCTTTCGCCAGGTTTTCATGATTTTCCCAAGCGCGCTCGGTGGTCAGCTTCCATGCCCAGTCGATCATCCAGGCACGCCCGAGTTCCGCTTGGATTTCCTGCTCCTTGACGCCATCAAACACTGGCGTAATCGCGCGGAAGCCCAAGCGGTCAGCCGCCCAGCCCAGGTGCAGCTCCAAGATTTGACCGATATTCATGCGGCTGGGAACACCAAGCGGGTTGAGAATGATCTCAACTGGTATGCCGCCCTCGATATAAGGCATGTCTTCGACGCTGACGATCTTCGAGATGACGCCCTTGTTGCCATGCCGCCCGGCCATCTTGTCGCCAACGGTCAGCTTGCGGCGCTGCGCCACACTGACGCGCACCATCTTATCCACGCCAGCCGACAGATCGGGATGTTCTTCGCGGGTGAATACCTTGACATTGATCACCTTGCCCCGATCGCCATGCGGCAGGCGCAAGGATGAATCTTTCACTTCGCGCGCCTGCTCGCCAAAGATAGCGCGCAGCAATTTCTCTTCGGGCGACAATTCTTTTTCGCCCTTGGGCGTAATCTTGCCAACTAAGATGTCGTTGGGCCCAACCTCGGCGCCGATGCGCACAATGCCATGCTCATCGAGATCTTTCAGCGCTTCTTCGCCGACATTCGGGATATCGTAGGTGATTTCTTCCGAACCCAGCTTGGTATCGCGCGCTTCAATCTCGTGCTTCTCGATGTGAATGCTGGTGAATTTATCGGCGCGCAGCATGTCCTCGCTGACGAGCAGCGCATCCTCGTAATTGCCGCCATCCCAGGACAGGAAACAGGTCAAGACATCGTGGCCCAGCGCCAGCTGGCCATTATAGGTGGAGGAACTATCGGCGATGACATCACCGGGTTTGATCGTATCGCCCTTGCGCACCAGTGGGCGCTGATCGATGCAAGTGGATTGATTCGAGCGCTCATACTTCCGCAATTGGAAAATCTTCTCGGCACCGTCCTTGGTGCGGACAATCACACGATGCCCCTGCACGCTGGTTACCTCAGCCTCGATATCGGAGACCAGCACCTGCCCGCTGTTGAAGGCCGCCTGGCTTTCCATGCCGGTGCTGACCACGGACACATCTGGCGATACCAGCGGCACCGCTTGCGTCTGCATATTGGAACCCATCAAAGCGCGGTTCGCCGCATCATGCGACAAGAAGGGAATCAACGCGGCGCTGATACCGACAATTTGACGCGGGGCAATATCCATATAATCAATGCGCTGCGGCGGTGCCGTTAGGAAGCCCTGGTCATGCCGCGCCGACACGCGATTGGAAATGAATTGACCGTTCTCATCCAAGCGCGCGTTCGCCTGGGCGATGATGTAGCGGTCTTCATTATCGGCTGACAGGTATTCAATGTCGCGCGTGGCAAAGGGCACTATCGGAACATCGCGAACTTTGAGACGCTTCAGCGTCGTTACCACTTTCTTGTCGATGACCGTGCCTTCTTCAATTCTGACCTTGCCGCGGGAATTCTCAATGTCATCGCGCAGGACACGCCCAAGCAAGGCGGGGTCCTCAACCGGCAAGGTATTCACAACGCGGCGGTAAGGCGTCTCGATAAAGCCCAGCTCATTGACGCGCGCATATGTCGCCAAGCGCCCGATTAGACCGATATTGGGACCTTCGGGCGTTTCAATCGGGCAGATGCGCCCATAATGGCTGTGATGCACATCGCGCACATCGAAGCCGGCGCGCTCCCGCCGCAAGCCACCCGGACCTAGCGCCGAAAGCGTTCGCTTGTGCCGCAATTCGGAGAGCGGATTGGTCTGCTCCATGAATTGCGATAGCTGGGACGAGCCAAAGAATTCACGCACAGCCGCCACAATCGGGCGGATATTGACCAGCGATACCGGCGTCAATTGTTCCGCATCGCGGATTGACATACGTTCCTTGACGACGCGCTCCATGCGGCGCAAACCAATGCGGAGCTTGTTTCCAATCAGCTCGCCGACGGTCTTGACGCGCCGGTTGCCCAGATGGTCGATATCGTCTTTCGCCCGGCCGCCATTGTTGATGCGGATCATGTGTTCGACCAGCTTGACAATATCCGCTTTGGTAATAGTCCGGTGCGACAAATCAACCGTGCCGTTTAGCTCGAGGCGCTGGTTCAGCTTGTAGCGCCCCACCCGTTCTAAGTCGTAGCGCCGCTTGTCGAAGAGCTGACTTTCTAGGTATTCTTTGGCGTTGTCCAATGTCGGCGGGTCGCCCGGGCGCATACGTCGATAGAACTCAATCAAGGCGACTTCCGCCAGCGTCTGCTTCTTCTTGACATCCCAAACCGGCTCGTTTTTGAAGCAGCTCTCGATAAAGCGGTGCGTCTCGCTGGTATCAACATCGGCGAAGAGGGCTAGGATTTCTTCATCTTCGCCGGTCTTGATGGGCGATAGACGCTCCGGCAAGCCATCGTCGACAGCCGCCAGCGCGCGCAGCAGCACCGTCACCGGGATCGTTCGTTTGCGGTTGAATTTGATGGTGATGTAATCGGTCTTGCGGGTTTCGAATTCCATCCAAGCGCCGCGATCGGGAATCAGTTTGGCGTTGGATAACTGGCGCCCGGTAGCGCGCTCTGCTTCAGCGTCAAAGTAAACACCCGGCGAACGAATCAATTGGCTGACCACCACGCGCTCGGTGCCATTGATGATGAAGGTGCCCTTCTCCGTCATCAAAGGGAATTCGCCCATGAAAATATCTTGGCGGATGATCTCGTCGCCCTGCTCGTGATTGACCAGCGCCACCTCGACATAGAGCGGCGCAGCGTAAGACATATCCCGCTCAATGCATTCTTCTTCATCGTATTTTGGCTTTTCAAAGTAGGGTTTAAGGCCGAACTCCTGCGCCACCTCTTGGTTGCCCGGGAAATAAAGCGACAAGTTGCCGTTGAAGCTCTGGATCGGGTTGATCTCGTCGAAGAGCTCCATAATCTTGCCTTCGGTGATGAAATTCTTTTCAGCTGGGAAATCAAGCGCTTTCCCGCCATTGAGGAAATCTTCGAATGACCTCAACTGAATGTCGATCAGCGACGGCAGTTCTTGAATATCCGGAGTACGGGCGTAATTCTTCACATTATAATAGTGCTTCAAGGCGCGGCTCCTCGGATGATAAGTTGACTCGGCTGGGAAAACATGTTGAGAACAAAAAGACAGCTACACTGATTGTGCGCGGCAAATAAAGCGCAAGCAACACGAACAGCGCAAATGACCAGTTTTCATGCATCCAATAAATTGCAACGGCAAGAGGACTGCAAGCCCGCAGGGTAAAAGAATAAAAGGGGTCCTGTCAAGACAAACCTTTGATTCGACCGTTATTCGAAGTAGCCTAGCCACAGTGTAACAGAGCGCCGGTAGATTGCAAGCGCTTTCTTTAGCAGGGAGGGCAATCGCTTCAACTGTTTTTTCGCCACAGAGACACAGAGGGTTGCGTAGACACTAACCGTCGGTCGCGTAGGGTCGCGTAGACACTGACCCGCCGACACAGCCCGCCGACACCGACCGCCCGCATAGAGATTTAATTCTATTTCTGGTAGAAAAAGGAGGCAATGTAGGGGCGATCCTTGGATCGCCCAAAACCTGCTTCTGCAACTGTGGGCGACACAAGTGTCGCCCCTACATCTAGGTTATCCAAATACAGAATATCGGCCTGCACATCTCATAATTCACCACTTCCCTTTAGCAGCCCAGGAGAAAGAAACCGCAACATGCCCCAGCGCCCAGCGCAGGACGTCAAAGAACAGGCGCAGCAGAAATTCGGCTCTGTGGCTGCCAATTATAAGACGAGCCAGGTGCACGCGGCTGGCCCCGATTTGGAGCGCATGACAGCCCTGTCGTCGCTCGCTGAGGACGCGCGCGTGCTTGACGCCGGCTGTGGCGCTGGCCACACGGCTTTGGCTTTCGCGCCCAGTGCGGGCCAGGTCATCGCCTGTGACTTCACGCTGCCGATGCTCCACCAAGTCGAGGCGCTCGCCAAGGAACGGGACCAGCACAATGTGAGCGCGCAGCTGGCCGATGTGGAGCGCCTGCCCTTCCCCAACTGCAGCTTCGACCAAGTGGTAACGCGCTACAGCGCCCATCACTGGCTGCGTCCGGAGCGGGCTCTGGCTGAGTTCCGGCGTCTGCTCAAGCCCAATGGCACCTTGCTCATCAGCGACATTATGGCGCGCGCCGATTATGCCCAGGATACCTTCTTGCAAACGATCGAGCTTCTGCGCGATCCATCTCATGTGCGCGATTACAGAATCACCGAATGGCGCGCCATGCTGGCAGAAGCTGGCTTCAAAGCCCAGCTCGTCATGACCTTCGACTTGACGCTGCGCTTCGCCGCCTGGATCCGCCGAATAGATTGCCCGCGCCAGCAGGCCGACATGATTTTGACGCTCTTCAATGAGGCGTCGGAAGATATCAGGCGCGCCTTTCGCTTGCCCGCCCGCGCGACAAACGATGACTTTGAGTTCGTCATCCCGGGCGCTGTCATTCGCGGGATTATCGCCGAGCCTTAATTCCGCTGTAGCCGCCGCGCCGCCAACAGATAGTCGCTGTAGCCGCCGACATAGTCGCGCAGCTCGCCATCGCGAATCACGATCAATCGATCCACCGTCTGATCAAGAAAATAGCGATCATGCGAGGCAATCAGCACCGTCCCGTTGAAGTCGTCGAGCGCGTCTTCAAGCACTTCCACCGATGGGATATCGAGGTTGTTGGTCGGCTCGTCCAACAGGAGCAGGTTGGGCTGCCGCAGCATCACGTGCGCCAATTGCAAGCGGCTGCGCTCCCCACCGGATAAGCTTCGAACGGGCTGCCGCGTCTGTTCATAGCTGAATGCCATGCGCAGGAGGAAGTTCACCGCCTTGGATTCGCTGCTGTTCTGCATATTGCGGACCAAATCCAGCGGCGTCTGATCCAGCCAAGCGTCCAGGGTCTGATGTTCCTGCGAGTAAAAGCCAATGCGGATGCTGGGTCCCACCACGATATCACCCGCGACGGGAGCCAGCTCGCCCAGGATCAGCTTGAGCAAGACCGTCTTGCCGGCGCCGTTCGCCCCAATCAAGCCGACGCGCTCGCCATGCCGCAGCAGCAGGCTGGCATCGAGAAATAGCGGGTCATCGTTGAATGCCATCGAGACTTGCTTAAACTCCAGCACTTTTTTGCTGCCGCGCCAGCCATCGACCTTAAAATCCATGAGCCGCTGGTCGCTGACCTTTTCGATGATCTCGCCGCGTTCTTCCATTTTCTCCAGCAGGCGCCGCCGCTGCCGAGCCGCCAACATATGCTTGCGGCTTAGCACTTGCCGCGCCCAACTTTCAAAGCGCTCGATCATCGCTTCGAGGCGGGCGATCTCCTTCTGCTGCGTAACATATTGCTGCTGCTGCCGCAGACGGCGCAACTGGCGCTCATTGAGATAATAGGAATAATTGCCGTGGTAGACAGTCAGCTTGCCGCGCTCCAGCTCGACGGTCTGGCTCGCCACCTCATCCAGCAGATAGCGGTCATGCGATATGATGACAACGCTGCCGCGATAATTAAGGATGAAGCGCTCCAACTGATTCTTGCCGTCCAGATCGAGGTGGTTATCGGGTTCATCGAGCAGCAAGATCTCGGGCGCCGAGACCGCCAACTGCACCAGCGCCACCATCTTTTTCTGCCCGCCCGACAGCCTGTTGTTGGGCTGGTCGTAATCAGCCACATCAAAGCCGAGCATCGCCAGCAGCTCGCGCACGTGGCTGGCGTGACGGCTGCCATTCATGCCTTCAAAGCGGGTTAAGAGCCGGTCATGCTCTTCAAGGGTTTCAGCCAGCCGCGCTTCATCGCCGTAGACGGACGGGTCTGCCAGCCGCGCTTCGATTTCGCTCAGGCGAGCTTCTATCGCCTCCAACTCTGGCGGCTTTATCATGGCTGTTTCGAGGAGGGTCTTGGCTGGCGGTAGGCTAATGTCTTGCGGCAAGTAGCCCATGCGAATGCCAGGCTGCTTAATGATATGACCCCGGTCAGGCTCTAACTCGCCCAGCAAAACGCGGAAGAGCGTCGATTTGCCGGCGCCGTTTGGTCCCACCAGGGCGACCCGCGCCCGCTCGTCAATCGCCCAGGACAAATCGTCGAATAGCGGCAGGCCCGCGAAACTCACTGTGATGTTGTTGGCGCGTAGGATATGCATGATTCGGTCGCCCGCGGCACTGTCTGCTTTCTGCAGGAGCATAACACAAGGTCGCGGCGCTGAGATGCCTCGGCGGGAATCGTGAAGGCGAGGATATGCCCATTTCAAACCCCATCCCCGACCGCCTGTGTCGGCGGGTCAGTGTCTACGCGACCCCACGCGGCGCAGCCCCTTCCCCAGCAAGCTAGAGAAGGGGAGCTTTCTTGCGAGAATGTTTTTTTCAGGACTAACTTGCACATACTTCTGTGTCTCGGTGGCCAAAGCTAGCTAGCGCCCCCCTAGCCTTCGAGCTGCTCCAGCGCCTCCGCGATGGGTCGCCAGCCGCCCCAGCGGCTCACGCGTTCACGCGCCTCAGCCGCAGTCATCGCCGTAAGCGTATCATGCGTCTCGGCGCCAAAGGCGATCAATACGCGCAGCCAGTTCGTGCCCGTCCGGCCAGCGGCGACATTCTCATCGTAATAGCCCCGCACAGTTTGGATGAGGCGGCCCGGCACGGAATAGCTCTGTTGTGGCGCAGGCGGGACGGCTGTATTGGTGGGCGGCGGCGGGAGAGGCGTGTTCGTCGGTGGTGGTGGCGGGACGGCTGTATTGGTGGGCGGGGGTGGCGGAAGAGGCGTATTCGTCGGTGGTGGTGGCGGGACCGGCGTATTCGTAGGCGATGGTGGATCGGGCATGCGGAAGCTGATCTCGCCGCTGCGCTTGCCGCCGGGCAGCGTCGCACTGAGCGTCGCCCGATAGGTCGCGCCGGGGCTCAAGCCAGTGATGCGCTGGCTGGTCGCGCCCGCGCCCAGTGTGAAGGCGCCAGTCTTCATATCACTGCCAGCATACTTCAGCTCATAACCAGTCGCGCCACTGACAGCCGACCATTGCAGGGTGACTTCGCTAGCATTGTGGATGCCAGCCCCGAGAGCAATCGGCTCCGCGGTCGCTGTCGGCTCGCTGGCTGGCGCGGCTTGCGCTGGCGCGGCATTGCCCAGCGTAATCGCCTTCGTACGCACAGATTTACGCAGCCGCGAGATTTCGTACATGACTTCTTTGGCGATAATCTCGACCTGGTAACTCGTGCCGGGTTTGAGCTTGGCGCTGACATTGCAGCCTTGGGCGCAGACCGAAATAACATTGATAGCGCCGTTGTCATAGCTGCTGGGATTGGTGCTGTAGTTCCGGGCGGCAATGACCTGTCCATTGCTAGGGTTCAAGACCCGAAAATCGAAGCCCGTGGTCGCTGATGGCACATTGCTGATGTGTACGCTGAAGCGGTCGGTGAAGCGGTCGCCCTTGGGACTGAAAGCCAAGCTGCGGGTATCGGTCGTGCGGACGGAACCAGACAGATAACCGACGCGATTGCCATTGGCGTCCAGGGCTTTCACTTCGATCCATACCCGCGTGCCCGGGGAAAATTGACTCATCGCGAATTCATTCCATAGCAGACCATTTATCCTACCACTGGAGCGAGTTTTCCTCAAAGTAGCTGAATTTGTTGGCGGCGGGATGACTCTCACCTCAAGTGTTTGGGTGGAAGCGGGAATGTTGCTTAAAGTGAACCAGACGCTTCTTGGCGTACCTCTTAATATTCCTCTGGATATTTTACCATTTGTGAAGATAAACCCCTGGGCTTGGGCCGGGGCAAGCGCGAGCAGCAAGAGCAGCGCCAGGCAGAAGAGCCGGGCAAGATCCAGGCTTGCGAATGGGGCGGAAGAGGCGGCGGAAGTTAATTTAGAACATATTTTCGGTGGGGGGGGGGGGGGGGGGCGGAAGTTAGACTAGAACATATTTTCGGGGGGGGGGGGGGTAAACTTATGTAAGATGGAGAGCATGATTCTTTTACCTTTGAATATGCACTGCGGGAGAGATGTTACTTTCCTACTTATTAAACATACAGTCTTCCTGATGGCTTGTCAAACATTTTCGCAGGAAAGTATCGGGGCAATCGCAGGGCAATCGCGCCGTAGCTGGGTCTTGTCGCTGGAATTCGGGTATTATCAGAAGTATTGTCAAAGTTAAGTCAACGCGGCTAGCGAGATAGGCAGCGACTCAACTATGTTCATCGTCGATGCCCAGCAGAATATCGCCTTCAACGCCCAGCAGCTGGGCTTCGATTATACGCGCTGGGCTTGGCATCAGCGCCAGAGCGAGGCTCGCCCGCCAGCCGTCACCAGCCTGCGCGACAATCTGCTGGGGCGCGTGGCGATCGTCTTTGGCAGCGTGCAAGTATTAGCCGAGACCGCGCCCGGGCTGGCCCCCTGGCAGCGCTACACCTATCGAAGCGCCGCCGACGCCCAACAATTGGCGCGCTGGCAGCTGGATTATTATCGCCGCCTCGCCGATGAGCAGGACCGCGTCCGCTTGATCCTGACGCAGGACGATTTGGCGGCAGTTGTCGATTCCTGGGCTGAGGAGCGCAGCATCGACCAGCGACTGCATGGCATCGCTGTCAAGCTCAAAGGGGCAGAGCCAGTCTCCGAACCGGTGCAGCTCGAAGAATGGCTCGAGCAGGGCGCTCGCATCGTGGCGCCGGCTTGGGGGCAAACGCGTTACGCTGGCGCCGCCCATAGCGACGGCAGCCTGACCAGGCTGGGATACGAATTGCTGGAAGTCATGGCTGGCTATAATGTCTTGCTTGATATCTCAGCCCTATCCGAACGGGCAAGCGCCGAAGCACTGGAACGATACGAAGGCGCCATCATCGCCAGCCACAGCAACCCCCGCCATTTTCAGCCAAGCCCTCGCTGCTTGCCCGCAGCGCTCATTCAGCGCCTGGCTGAGCGCGATGGGGTGATGGGCATCATGGTGTATAATCGATTCCTGCGGCAAGATTGGCAGCCGCGCGACCCCAAGCGACAGGTCAGCGCCGCCCATTGGGTGGATGCGGTCGATTATGTCTGCCAATTAACTGGCACGGTCGCTCATGTTGGCTTGGGCAGTAACATCGATGGCGGCTATCCGCTCGCGGCGCTTCCAAAGGAGCTTGATACAGCCAGCGATCTTTGGCTGCTGCGCCGGCACTTGCGGGCGCGCGGTTTCTCGAAAGCGGAGACAACGGCGATTCTGGGCGGGAATATGCTTCGCAAGTTGAAAGAGTCTTTGCCGGACGGATAAGCTGCTATGTGGCGATTCTCACAAGTTGGCATTGCCTTAGGCGCCCTGGGCGGCATTATCTGCTTTATGGGCTTATTTCCCGGCGTTACCGGCGCCGAGCCAAGCATCGGCATTGGTTTGATACAGGTCATGATGGTGCTATTCGGCTATACCATGCTCATCCTTGGCGCATTGACCTACCTCAAGTTCACCTTCTTCTTGGATGTATCCACCAATTTGGCGCAGAACATTGGCACCAGGCTGGCGCTGACCGGCATACTCTTCGCCACGCTGGCTGGCATGGCTGATATTCTGGGCTTTGGCACCCATATCCGTGATGACACAGGGGAGCTGTATTTCGGCCAACTGCAGATGATTGGCATCTTAGCCAGCTTTGGTCTCTCGTCGCTTGGTGTGCTGGTCTATGTCTTGGCCGGCGTCAAAATAGCCAAACTGGCGCCGGTGGAAGCGCTAAGCGAAAGCATCGCCGGCGTCGATGACACCCGGGAAATCCAGCTCCCCGAGCGGGATGACGCGCCCTAATCAGCACGGGCAACAGCCCAGCCAGGCTCCGGGAACCGCTGCCTTTCAGAGCGCTGAAAGAGGCATATCTTTGCGAGACAATGCGCCTAAATTGCTCTATGTGGTCAACATTCCGCGTTTTTTTCTGTCGCATCGTTTGCCGCTGGCTTTGGCGGCGCGCGAAGCCGGCTTCGACGTCCATGTGGCAACATCAAATTTTGATCGCCTGTCCGTCGAGAAGATAAAGGAGAGCAGCCTCCCCTTTCACCCGCTGGCGCTGCGGCAGCACAGCATGAAGCCCTGGCTGGAACTGCGGACGCTGCTAGCCTTGCGGGCGCTGTATCGCGATCTCAAGCCCGATCTGCTGCATCATGTCAGCATCAAGCCCGTCATCTATGGCGGCATCGCCGCTCGCCTAGGCGGACCCCGCCATGTGATTCAAGCGCTGAGTGGGCTGGGTTATATCTTCGTCAATCAGAGCGCGAAGGCAAAGCTGTTGAAAATGCTTAGCGAGCCGGCATTCAGGCTGGCGCTGGGCGGCGAGGCGACCCGTGCCATCTTTCAAAACCCGGACGACCGTCAGCACTTTATCGAGCGTGGGCTGGTGGCGCGCCACCAGACGCGGCTGATTCGCGGCTCCGGCGTTGATGAAAAGGTCTTCTGCCCGGCCGCGGAAAATCAAGCGGGCTTGCCGGTGCTGCTCTTCGCCGGGCGCCTCCTCTGGCAGAAAGGCATCAGCGAATTTGTCGAAGTGGCGCGGCGGCTGCGGGGAAAAGCGCGCTTTCAGGTGGCGGGCTACGAAGAAAGCACCAGCCCGCTCAATGTCTCAAGCGCCCAGCTCCAGCGCTGGCAGGCGCAAGGGCTGATCGAGTGGCTAGGCGCTCGGGAAGACATGCCCGCCGTCTATGCCCAAAGCAATGTGGTCTGCCTGCCTTCAACCTATGGCGAAGGCGTGCCCAAAGTCTTGATCGAAGCGGCCGCCTGCGCCCGCGCCTGCATCAGCACCGATACGCCTGGCTGCCGTGAAATTGTGCGTCACGGCCTCAATGGGCTGCTGACGCCGCCGAAGGACATTGACGCGCTGACGCAAGCGGCGCAGCGTCTAATCGAAAACCCAGCCGAGCGGGCGCAAATGGGTGCCGCGGGCCGGCAGATCGTGCTTCAGGGCTTCACGCTGCGGCAGGTCATCAAAGAAACCCTCGCGCTGTACCAAGCCATGTTGGAGAGCGACGGCAGCTAGAGTTTGGCGGCTTGGTGGGCGGCACGCACCGGCTCGGGCAAGCGGAAACCCCTGCTTACTGAGAGTACCAGCTTTAGAGCACTTTCGAGATCAGCCAAATGACCGACCGAGATGAAAACGGGTTTCACCTTGCTTCGGGTGCGCAGGACGGCGCCGATCTGCTCGCCGCGATGCAGCAATGGGCTGCGGCTGCCCTTTGCCGGCGGCGGCTCCTCATACTCGCCGATGTAATGCGTCTTGCCACAGCCGATGGTCGGCATGCCCAGCCACAAGCCCAGCTGGGCGGCAATGCCCATCCGCCGCGGATGAATCTGCCCCATGCCATCAAAGATAAAGACATCAGGCTCGCAATTCAACTGGCGCAAAGCAGCCAGAACCACCGGTCCCTCGCGGAAAGCCAGCAGCCCAGGAATGTAGGGGAAGCTTGTTGCCCGCTCGGCTCGGGCAATTTCAAGGACCTCAAGCTGCGGATAGCTCATGAGGACTGCCGCCGCCCGCGACCGGCTTCGGCGCACACTGACATCCACGCCAGCCACACAGGAAATGCGGTCCAGCGCCAGGGGCGTATCGCTAATCAATCGCGGCGCCAATTCACGTTGCAGCGCGACCGCCGATTTCGGATCGAGATCCCAATCGTGCAGCTGGGCAATCTTCATCGCTTGGCGCGGCCAGCAGCTGGCGGCGCTTACATGCCCAGGTAATCGCGCAATTCACGCGAACGGCTGGGGTGGCGCATTTTGCGCAATGCCTTCACTTCAATCTGACGAATGCGTTCGCGCGTTACTTTGAAGTAGCGGCCCACTTCTGCCAGCGTCATATCGCGCCCATCTAGCAAGCCATAGCGCATCTCCAGCACTTGGCGCTCGCGCTCGCTCAGAACGCCCAGCGCCGACCGAATCTGCTCATTGAGCAATTTCCGCCCCGCGGCCGCTACCGGTCCCAGCATATTCTCGTCTGGGATGAAATCGCCTAATGTACTGCTGTCCTCTTGCCCGACCGGCATATCAATGCTCATCGGCTCCTGGCTGATGCGCATAATGCGGCGCACTTTCTGCGAGGCGCGGCGCAATTTTCGATTCAAGCCCGCGTCTAGCGCGGTGCCGTCGTTGTGATGCTGTTTGATCGCGCTGCGCTCTTCGTCATTTAGAAAGTTCATTTCCAGGGCGATCTGTTCCGTGATTGGCTCGGCACCCAGCTTTTGAATGAGGTCGCGCTGGACGCGCATCATCCGGTTGATTGTCTCCACCATGTGCACCGGGATGCGTATCGTGCGCGCTTGATCGGCGATGGCGCGGCTGATGGCTTGCCGTATCCACCAGGTAGCGTAAGTGCTGAACTTGTAGCCCTTGGTGTGGTCAAATTTGTTGACCGCTCGCAGCAAGCCGATGTTGCCTTCCTGTATCAAATCGAGGAAGCTGATGCCCCGCCCCATATAGCGCTTGGCAACGCTGACAACCAGGCGCAGGTTCGCCCGCGTCAAATCTTCCGAGGCTTGGGCGGCGTGCTGCTCGACCTGCTCTTGCTGCTGCTTTGCCAGGCTAATGGGATCAATCGCGTCTTCGATCCAGCCATCGAATTCTTGCAAGGATGGCAGCTCGTGAAAGTGGAGGAAGAAACTTTGCATCTTCTTCTGCTGCTCAAACGGGAAAATAAAGAGCGCGTGAATCACCTCGAAAAAGGCTTTGGCATGCGCCGTCCAGTCGTCGCTGCGGCCCCACTTGCGCTGGCTCAAATAGCCGCGGATGTAGGAATCCGCATCGCGGTCCCACTCATTGACCGTCTCCTGCACTTCGGCCAGGACCATGATGAAATCGGGCGGGTCAACGCCACGCTCGGCCGCGCTGCTTTGCAGCTTGCCCCAATCTTCCCGCAGCCGCCGATAAGCGAAACGCTCGACATCAAGAAAATCCGGCTGACACGCTTCCTCTGAGCCATTTTCGAGGCTCATCAACTCATCGCGCAGCCCTTCCAAATGGCGCTCGGCGGCGATCTGCGCGCTTAGCCAGATCTCCCGATTGGTATCGAGCAGCGGGACTTGACCAATCTCCTTGAGGTACATTTTGACTGGATCATCGGACGGGGGCAGGCTGTCAATCACCTCGGATTGAGTGTCATCACCGTCGAGCTCGCGGCTATCGTAGTCGGAAGTCTGATCGCGGTCCCGCCGCGTTGGGCCGCGGTCTGTCGCATCGTTCTCGCCTTCAGCCTCGTAATCAGCAAATGCGCTGATTCGCTTATTGCTGTCCATGTCCATCGTGTTGACTCCTGCTTATGAAATCGATGTCTGCTGCGATGTCTGTGAGCGTCGGCTCACCGCATGGTTTATCCGCGCCTTCGCCCTCATCGAAAGCATAATCTTGGTACTAAGCTGGTCGCGCTGCCACTGATCGCCGTCGTCCTGGGCTTGCGCCTCTTCCTGCAGGTATTGCATCTCTATGCGCTCATTTTCCAGGCGCGCCAGCCGAAGCTGCAGCGCCCGGCTGACCAATTCATCACGTTCGCTGAATCTGGACCCGCTTCGGGCGGTGCCTTTCTTAAATATATCGTTTAAATCAACTTGAAAGTTGCGTCTAATGGATTGAGAAACAGCCTCCGGCGCCTCGATCAGCAGCGCTTGCAGCTCCGACTGAAGTTCCGCGCCAAGCTTAGACTGCAAATGCTCGAGCGGCTCGCGTTCGTCCTGCGCCATCGAATCCAGCAAACGCGCCATCAGCATCCGATATTGGCTCTGCGTGAAATCATTGGCGTCGAGCGCACGCAGCGGACCATGCAAAAGATCGTCATCGCCACGAGCCAGCTCTCGCAGCCTGCGATTGACCTGATACAGCAGATTCGGATTCTTCAGCAGCAGGCTCATGCAATAAGGTTCAATCGCGCGGGGCTGGGCGCGGGCGCTGCCAGCTGCTGCTTCAGCCATTTCTGCGGTCGCCTCAAATTCGCTGGCATCGGCTGGGAATGGCTCAAAGCCGTCGCCCTCGAATTCTGGCGGCGGCTCCTTCGCGGGCGCCTGGGAACGGCGCGGGCGCTCCGCTGGCAGCTTCTCTCGCGCGAGAGCCATCACATCGCGCTCGCTGAAGCGCAAACGCCGCGCCAGCTGCTGGATATTCGCCTGTTTGTATAAGTTGTTCTCGGAAGCCATCAAAATCGGCAGCAGGCGCAGCGCCACCGCTTCTCGCTCCTGCACGCTGGAATCAGCCGCGAGCGTCGCTGCCTCCGAAGCCAGCACATAATCGGCCAGGCTCTGCGCCCCTTCGACCAAAGCATCCCAAGCCTCAGGCTTTTGGCGCAGGAAATCGTCCGGGTCTTTGCCAGCCGGCACTTGAAGAATGCGCAGGTCGGCTGACAGCCGGCCAGCGAAATCCTTGGCTAATGTCTGACGCGCCAGCTCAAGGCTGCGGCGGGCGGCATTCTGCCCCGCTTCATCGGCATCAAGCGCCAATACGATTTTGCTGGCAAGCCGAGGCGCGAGGAGCCGAATCTGCGGCTCCGTCATCGACGTGCCCATCTGCGCCACGACATTGAGTTTGCCCGCCTGATGCGCCTGAATCACATCCATATAGCCTTCAACGACTACTGCCGTGCCACTATCGCGAATGGCGCGCCGGCTGATATCCAAGCCGAATAGCAGACGGCTCTTATCAAACAGCGCCGATTGCGGCGAATTGATGTATTTGGCGCTTTCGTCCTTGCCCAGCGCGCGCCCGCCAAAGCCGACAACGCGCCCCCGCTCATCCCGAATCGGTATCATCAAGCGATTGCGGAAGCGGTCGTAGACGCGGCCCCTCTCATTGCGTACCGCCAAGCCAAGCTCGACGATGTCATCATCGCTATGCCCGAGGCGGCGCAAGGCATTGAGCAGCCGGTCCCAGCTTTCTGGCGCATAACCCAGCTGAAAAAGACGAATCGTCTCTTCACGCAAGCCGCGCGCCTCCTGCAGGTATTGGCGCACTGAGCCGGCCGCGCCGCCCTGCAGCCCGTCGTGAAAGAACTCAGCCGCCGTATTCATCAAACCACGCAGCGAATCCAGCCGATCGCTTTTGCTCTTTTGCGCCGGCGTCTGCGCCCGCAATTGCAGACCCGCTTCAGCCGCTAATTCGCGCAAGGCTTCTTTGAAGCCCCAGCCATTGACTTTCTGCGCGAAAGTGAACAGGTCGCCCCCTTCAGAGCAAGCGCCGAAACAGTGCCAGGTCTGCCGCTCCGGATTGACGACGAAGGACGGGGTCTTCTCATTATGAAATGGGCAGCAAGCCTTGTGATTGCGCCCCGACTTCTTCAGCGTGGGCACATACCGCTGCACATAGCTTACGATGTCGATGCGAGACTTGATGTCGTCCGTCACAGACATGATGCGCTCCCTATTTGCGATTGAGCGTCCCTGCTAGCGATGCCCGATCCTAGCTATTATATATACGCAGGCACTTTGGAAAGCCTGCATCGAGTCGCTTAATCTGACACGAATATAACGCTTGACGAAAAAGCAGGCAATTCGGTGTCTATATCTTCGCGATCTTCGCGCGGATGGCGAAACGAAACGAGCCGGCCAATCGCTAAAAATGCTCGAGTTCGCTCAAGTCGACTATGCCCGTTTGCAGAGCCGCGATCTGCTGCAGAAGCGCGATGCGATTGTCCCGCAGCGCAACATCATCGCTATGCACCAGCACATTGTCGAAGAAGGCGGTCACGGCTGGGGCAATGCTGGCAAAGGCGCTGAGGAAATCATCGACATTGGCGGCATCGCTTAGCCCGGCTGTCGCCTGCCGGAAGCAGTCATAGAGCGACTTTTCATGCTCCTCATGCAATTGCGCTGGCAAGAGCGCCCGTTCTTCTTCGCCGCGGGTGATGCGCGCGCAGCGAGCGAAAGCGTCAAGAATCGCTTCCCAGTCGTCGCGCTTGACCCAAGCCGCCAACTGCGCCACCCCTTGCAGCGCTTGGGCTGGGTTATGCGCCTGCTCTCGCAAGACCGCCTTGATGACATCGCGCCGATAATGATAGTCCTCGCTCAAGAGATTATCCAGCCGCCCACGCAGGAATTCGATGACTTGCTGTCTCACAAGTGCAGCGACTGGGACGGGCTGCGCCGCCGCGACCGGAACAATAAGCGCGCGGAGGTCAATCGAAATGGATCGATGCAAGAGAATTTGAATGATGCCCAGGGCCTTTCGCCGCAAGCCATAAGGATCCGAGGTGGATTTTGGCGCCAGCCCAACGGCGAACAAGCCCACTAGGCTATCGAGCTTGTCGGCAATTGCCAGCAGGCAGCCGCCAGCGCTGGCTGGCAGCTCATCACCGGCGCCACGCGGCAGCCAATGCTCGTAGATGGCTTGCGCCACGCCGCCCTCATCGCCGTCTCTCAACGCATACTCCCGCCCCATAATGCCTTGCAGCGACGTCATCTCGACCACCATACTCGTCGCCAAATCGGCTTTGGCGATCAGCGCCGCCTCGCAAGCAGTCGCGATCGCCGCATCGTCAATACCAAGCAAATTGCCCAACTCAGCCACAGTCGCCGCGACTCGGTCATTCTTCGCTCGCATTGAGCCCAGGTCGGCCTGGAAACTGAGGGTATCCAATCGCGGCAGGAAATCGCGCAAGGGTCGCCTGGCATCAGCCTCGTAAAAGAAGCGCGCATCGGAAAAGCGCGCGCGGATTACCCCTTCGTTGCCGTGAATCACCTTGTCTAGGGCTTGGCTGTCTCCGTTGCGAACGCCGATGAAATAGGGCATCAAGGCGCCATCGCTGTCTTCCACCGCGAAATAGCGCTGGTGCTTGCGCATAACGGTAACCAGCACATCGCGCGGGAGGCTGAGGAAAGCCGCATCGAATTGGCCGCGGAAGGCAGTCGGCGCTTCAACCAGATTCGCCACTTCCGCCAGCAGCCCCGCGTCTTCGGGCGCCACGCCACCGACTTCCCGCGCCAATGCCTGCACCTGTGATTGGATCCGCGCCTGACGCTGGCGCATATCCAGCACGATGCCCTGCGCTTCACAAGCCTCTTGGTAGGCGGCCGCCTCTTTCAGCATCAGCTCGCGCGAGCCATAAGGGCGCAAGCCGCGCGTTAGCCGGCCGCTGGCAAGCCCGGCATACTCGAAGGGAATTACCGAGCCGCCAAATAGCGCGGCCAGCCAGCGAATCGGCCGCGAGAACGCAATGCCGGCGGCGTTCCAGCGCATTGATTTGCCAAAGCGGAGATCGGCGATAAAGCCGGGCAGCGCCTCCGCCAGCGCCTCGCCGGTGGGGCGCCCGGCGTTTCGTACGACTGCGGTGACGTAGGTCCCGCCATCCATTTCGCGGCTTATCAAGTCTGCCACATCGACGCCTTTGCCGCGGGCGAAGCCCAGCGCAGCGCGGGTTGGCGCTCCGTCGGCGTCATAAGCGCGCGCCGCCGGCGGACCCTTGGCGACAAATTCTTCATCCGCCTGCCGCGGCGCCACCTGCCGCGCCATTAGCACGATGCGCCGCGGCGTTGCGTATACATCGATCCCAGCATGAGCCAGCTGCAGCCTTTCGAATAAGGCGGCGGCGGCCGCAGTAGCCTGCTCCAAAGCGGCGGTCACATCAGCGGCGGGCAGCTCTTCGACGCCGATTTCGAGCAAGACATCAGCGGCATCAGCCGGCGGCGCGGCGCTATCGCCAAGCGCTTGCGGCGGCGCGGCGGACCAGCGGTCGCTCAGCTTCATTAAGGGATGCCCCAGCGCTTCCCGCCCGGCGACATACTCCTCCGCGATCGCGCGCGTCATCCCGCGCATGCACCGGAAGTAATGGGCGCGCTCTGTTACGCCAATCGCGCCGCGTGTATCCAAGACGTTAAACAGGTGGCTGCACTTGAGCACATAATCGTAAGCGGCGATCAGCGCCTCGCCTTCCAGCGCCCGCGCGTACTCGCGCTCGTAGGTATCGTAAACTGTCTTCAAAGCCGCCACATCAGCGACCTCGAAGTAGTACCGGCAGTGCTCGACCTCGTCGCTGAACATCACATCGCCATAACTGAGGTCCTCCAGCCAATCGATGTCCCAAGCCGATTCCTTACCCTGCAGCGCCAGCACGATGCGCTCGATGCCGTAGGTGATTTCGACACTGACGGGGTCCAGATTCAGGCCGCCCGCTTGCTGGAAATACGTGAACTGCGTGATTTCCTGGCCATCGAGCCAGACCTCCCAGCCCAGCCCCCAAGCGCCAAGCGCCGGCGACTCCCAGTTGTCTTCCACGAAGCGGATATCATGCTCGCGCGGGTTGATGCCCAAAGCTTCCAGCGAGGCAAGATAAAGCTCCTGCGGGTTGCCCGGGTCCGGCTTTAGGATCACTTGATATTGGTAATACTTCTGCATGCGGTTCGGGTTCTCGCCAAAGCGGCCGTCATCGGGGCGCACGGAAGGCTCGACGTAGGCGACGCGCCAGGGTTCGGGACCCAGCACGCGCAGAGTGGTCGCCGGGTTGCCCGTCCCCGCGCCGACCTGCACATTGTAGGGCGCCCAAATCAGGCAATCTTGCGCCGCCCAATAGTCATGCAATTTCAATATGACCTGCTGGAAAGTCAAAGGGGATGTCATTCAGTTTCCTGATCGGCTTGCGGTGGATAATCGAGCGAGCATTATAGGCGGCTTGGCTTCAAATGGCGAGGGTGGCGCGGCGCGGGCAAGCGCGGTAAATTGTGTTAAGCGCCTGAGCCGCAAAGGCGCCCCTGGTTCCGCTGTCTTGCTGGACCCATTGGGGCGCATTGCAGCCGATGCCCCTAGCCAATTATGGCGGCGGGGCTTGGCTCTCTGCTGGCGTCTTGACCAAGTCGGCGCGGCTGAGGTCGCTGAAAGCCTCAAATACCGTCTCGCGCGCCAAAACATAGTACTCAGCCTTTGAAGACTTGAGCACGACGCCGTCTTCCAGCTCCGCGCCGAAGCTCAAGCGGTATGTCTCTTCGCGGTATTCCACTTCGGCGGCGCTGGCTTCGCCGTCAGCAGCGGCTTCGGCTGGCTCGTCCAGCGGGACCGGTATTCGGTAGCGCACCTCGACGGTGACGCGCGGCTGGCCCAGCTGATAGTCCTCAAGCGCTGCCAGCCCTAGCGGCGCCAGCATACGGATGGTCGCCGCATTGCGCAGGATGATCGGCATCTTTGTGTCTTCGAAGGCTTCGCCCTCGCCCAGGTCGGCATAGACCATGCCATCACCTTGGCGAAGGAAGTTAAAGCGGCCCGCGCTATTCTGCACTGTAATTTCCAGCACATCAGCCGGCGGCACATTGACGTAGCTCGACTCAATCCAGGTCGATAGTTGCGTGGAAAGCTCCCATGAGTTGAGGCCCAAGCCAAGGTAGACAGTATCTTCGCCCGCCCGCCGCACATAGACAGAATCAGCGCCGCCGCTGCCACCGAGATAAAGCACAGCGCTCGCGTCTTCAGCGCCCAGCGTGACCTTCCGCCGGAATTCTTCTTCGTCCACCTCCAGCCGAACGAAGTTGGCTGGGCTGGTCGCCACCAGCCGCCGCGTATCCATATTCCTTAATTTCGCCAGAATCTCGTCGACCTTGTCGCCATCAACTGGGAAGTCATCGGCGCCGGGCAGTGCCCAGCCCTCAGCGCCCCGCGCGATTGTCACTTCATTGCCGAGGTCATCAGTGAAATGCAGGCGGTCGATGGTGGCGGCATTCAGCGCCGCCAGGATTGGCTCAACCGGGCGCGCTTGCCCGCGGGCCGACGTCAGGACCGAGAGGGCGAGCAGAACCAGCTGGACCCCCAAAACGAAGAAGAGAAGGACATTGCTGCGGCTCAACATGATTCGCCTCCTTCGGTTGATTCAGTTGATTCAACGCGAGGTTCAAGGGCAGCGCTTTGGGCATTCGGCATATCGCCCATGCCCGGCAGGGGAATAAGCTGGATTGGCTTCTCCGCCCGGCGCTGCATTTGCCATACAAGGGCGATCACGATTAAGCCGATGATGGCGACGGCGTAATTGATGAGCACCCAGCGGTCTTGCGCCTCCTGGCTGATGGGCGGCAGGATCCGCGCCACGCTGCCGCGGCTGCGAATCGAAGCGAGCGAGACATCTTCGGTGAACCAGTCGATCGCGTTGGCGAGCAGCTGCAAGTTGCTGATGAACCGGTCGCCGGCGAAGTTGGCTGAAATCTGATAGACCGTGTCGTTGACGAACTCGGAGCTGCCAAGCAGGACAATGCGGGTATCGGCGGGCGAGCGCTCGATCAAACCGATAGGCTCTGCTGGCGCCGCGTCAGAACTTTCAGCCACTGGCTCCGTTTCAAAAGGCGAGGGCTTATCAATGAAGTAGCTGCTGAAAGACGATTCCACCGCCAGCGCCAGCGGGAAGGAGGACAATTCCTCGCTGACGGCGAAACCAAATTCGGGATAGCGCTCTAAATCCGGCTGCGGATCAGCCACTGTTGTTTCCCATGATGCGTCGCTGGAGCGAATCAAGGTTGTTACATTTGCCTCAGCCAAGGTTGAGTCGTCGACCGATACCGGCGACGCCCAGCTCATGGTCACCAGCGGCAAGTTGTTGACAACCGGGTTATCCGCAGCCAGCCCGGGGGTCCGCACATCAATGAAGAAGGGGTAATCCAGCGCTTGAATCTCGGTGACGATCATGCCGCCCACGTCGCGCTGCGTCTGCATCGGGAATGGCGCATTCTGATAATCCATCACCAGGCTGTCGCCGATGATGATGCCGTAGCTTTCGAGCAAATCCTCAATGCCGCCTTCGTTCGGGTGGAGCAGCAGCGTGCCGGCGTAGGGATCAACGCCCAGCCGATAATGCCCCGCCGCCACCACCAGCGCCCCGCCCCGCATGATGTATTGATCAATCGCGTAGCGCTGGGCATCGGTCAAGCTGTGAGGCGACATCAGCACCAAGACATCGACATCGGCTGCTAGCTGCCCTTCTTCTAGGGTTACGCGGCGCAGCTCATAAGAATCGCGCAGCGTCCCTTCGAGAATGCTGTATTGCTGCAGGCTCGGCATCGGCTGCCCAAATTGATCGGCGGTCTGCGCTGGCGGCGTCCACAAGCCGACCACTTTCAGAAAACCGGAGGAAGAACGTTTCAGCGCGGCTTCGATGGCGCTGCGTATTTCCGCCTGGCTCAGCTCGCCGGAGGGATAAATGACCTGAAGCTCGCCCCCTGCCTCAATAACGAGATGCAGATAAAAGGCATCGCTTGAAAAGAAACTCGTCGGCACCGGCTGAATCTGGTAGCGGTCGTAGAGCTCCTGCTCGCTGAAGGGGACCTCAGGCGCGGACATATCCACGACAGCAAATTCCAGCTTATCCGCGTTGGCTTCGGCTATTTCAGCCGTCACCGTTTGCATCGTCTCGCTGACGGCGGTCATCGTAGGCGGCATGGTCGCGGAAGAGAGGTAGAGGGTCAGCTTCGCTGGCTGCTCCAGGGAGGCGAGCACCGCTTCGAGGCTCTGGAAGCCATAGACGACGCGCTGGATATTGCTCGTCAGATCATATTCCAGGTTGCGCAGGCGCACTTCCATGCCCAGCGGCGTATCAACCACTTCGATAACTTCGGAGAAGTTCAGCGCCGCGCTCTGGTCGCCATAAGCGATTAGCACATCAAAGTAGACATTAACCAGCGACATGCCGCCGCGGTCATTGCTTTGCAATGGCGTCGGGCGGATGCCGTGGATCTGATTCGCCTCGCGCTCCAGCTCCGGGTCAGCCAGTGGATCGATGAATTCCAGCTGCAGCTGGCCCCTTGAAGCCAGCTCATATTCGCGCAGCATGTCTTTGATGCGCGGTACCAGCGGCGCAAGCAGCGGATGGCTTTCTTCGCTGAAATAGCCGCGAACCAGCAGCGGTTCTTGCAAACTCGTCAGCAGATTCTTCGTAACATCAGACAGGCTGTATTCGCTGTGCTGCGTCAAATCCAAGCGGGCGGCGCTAGCTGGCGCGATGAGCAGGTTAAAAGCCAGCAGGTTCAAGCCGACAAGCGCGAGCCCCAGCCCGCCATTGACCCGATGCGCCCGCAAATGAGCGCCCCGGCTCCAACGCTTGCTATCCAAAGACAGGATGTTGAGCGCCAGGAAAAAGAGTGCCAGCGAGAGATAATAGACCAGGTCGCGCAGGTCGATGACGCCGCGCTCGATACTCTCGAAGCGGCTGCCGGCGCCAAATTTGCGCAGCAGATCACCAGCCGCCGCGCCGAATAAATCGGTGATGACAGGCGAGCCAATCGCCTGCAGCAAAGCGCAGATGCCAGCCGTCCCGATCAGCGCCACCAACTGGTTGTCGGTCCGTGAAGATACGAAGAGACCAATCGCGATATAACTGGAGGCCAGCAGCAGCGCCGCCAGATAGCCGCCGATGACCGGTCCCCAATCGAGATTGCCTAGGGACTGCACCGTCAGCGGCAGGAAGAGCGTCAAGCCCAGCGCCAATGCCACCAGCGCCAGCGCCGACAGAAATTTGCCAGCCACCAATTCGGCCAGGCGCACCGGCATCGTCAGCAGCACTTGCAGGTTGCCGCTTTCTTCCTCGCGGCTCCACTGGTGCATCGTCAGCGCCGAGACCAGCAGAATCAGCAGCAGCGGCATCCACTCAAAGAGCGCCCGCACATCGGCGACGCCGCGCGCGAAAAATGAATCGACCCAGAAAAACACAAAGAGCGTAAGCACCAGGAATACGCCGACGAAAATCAGCGCCATTGGCGACCCGAAGTATAGCTTCAGCTCCTTGCCCGCGATCGAGAGACTCTTTTTCATGGATCCCTCCTAGGCTGTGGTTGCCAACTGATTGAAAAAAGTTTCGAGGGTGACGGTATCGCGCCGCAGCTCGCGCAATTGCCAGTTTCTTTCTCGCGCGGCTGCATAAATCCGCGGCGTGATATCGGCTGAGCCAGCCACCCGGTACGCGGGGTAATCATCAGCCGAGCGCAGCCGCTGCACCCGCGAGACGCCAGCCAGCGACGCAAGCGCCGGCGCCACATCGTCAGCATCAGCCTCGAGCACCAGCGTGGCGTCATTGCTGGCGCTCAACTCGCGCAGGCTTTGATCGGCTTTCACTTCGCCGTTGATGATGATGATCACGCGGTCGCAGATCGCTTCAACCTCGGATAAGATATGCGACGAAAACAAGATGGTGCTTTCCTGCGCCAGGTACTTAATCAAGGTGCGAATTTCGACAATCTGCGTCGGGTCCAGCCCCACCGTCGGTTCATCCAAGATGAGGAAAGGCGGCTTGTGCAAAATCGCCTGCGCTAAGCCAACCCGCTGCCGCAGCCCCTTGCTCAAAGAGGCGATGGGGCGCGTCAGATAATCTTGCAAGCCCGCGCCATAAACCGCGTTTGATAGCAATGGAATAAAATCAATTGCCCGGATGCCACGCAAATCAGCCAGCATCGAGAGATAAGCCTGCACCGAGAGCTCGGGGTAGAGGGGCGTATTCTCCGACAGATAGCCGAGGCGCGCCTGTACCGCATGCAGGTCGGTCAAGACATTCGCCCCGTCAATCTCAACCGTGCCGGCATCGGGGTGCAAAAAGCCGGTGATTATCTTGATAGCGGTTGATTTGCCAGCGCCATTTGGGCCTAGCAAGCCGACGATTTCGCCAGGCTGAATCTTGAAGCTGACCTCATGCAGCGCGCGAATGCGGCCATAGCTCTTGGAAATGTTTCGCACACGAATCACGGAGCCGCTCCTTTCCCTTTGTCGATGCGCAAGCCTTCACAAATCTGCCGCGGCCGAATAGCCGCCATGATAAAAATCAAGCGTGAAAAATCTATACAAAAACTTTTAACAAATTGTAAATTCTGCCCTGCTCAAGCGGGCAGCGCGTCGATGCGCGTCGCCCGCAAGACCGCCTGATAATGGTCGGCGGGAAATTGCGCGCCGCCCGCGTATAAGGCGTTGACAGTCCCCGCCGCCACGCCTGAGCGCAAAGCCTCGCCGAGGTCTTGCCCGGCCGCCAGGGCGGTAACGAGGCCCGCGTGCAGGCAATCGCCACTAGCTACCGGATCGACCGGCTGAATCGGCGGCGGCGTCCCCTTTAGTATCTCGTGTTTTGATACCAGCAGCGCCCCATCCGCGCCCAGCGATATGACAACAAGCGGGATGCCATTGGCGACCAATCCACTGGCCGCCCCGATGATATCGCGCGCGCTGGGCCGGGCAAGCCCAAGGGCGGCGGCGATCTCATCCCGGTTGACCTTGATGGCGTAGGGTTTGGCTTGGATCGCATTCGCCAAGGTCGTCTTGCTGCTATCGACCCAGACGCGGGCGCCCGCTGCCTTCAAACGGGTGATCAAGCCGATGGGCGCAGCAGCCGGCGCGCCCATCGGCAGGCTGCCACAGAGACAGACTGTGCGCCTGCCAGCGCGCTTGGCGGCGCGGCAGATGTCATCGGCCAGCGCCGTCCAATCCGACGGGGCGATTCGACCCGACTCGTTGATAACGGTCGAATTGCCCGCTTGGTTGGCGATGATGGTGCAGGTCCGCGTTTTGCCGTCAAAATAGGTCCAGTCCGCGTCAAAGCCGGCTTCAGCCACCATCGCGGCCACCATGCGCCCGGTGTGCCCGCCGAGCAAACCCATCGCCAGCGGCTGCCCGCCTAGGATCTTAACCGCGCGCAGCACATTCAACCCTTTGCCGCCGGGCACCGCGATGGCGCTGTCAATCCGCGAGATATGGCCGATGGCGAAATCGGGCACGAGCATCGTGCGATCCAAGGCGGCATTGGGCGTAACGCAGATGATTGTCTCTGGCTCCATGATGCCTTCCCGGCGCAGCGATACTAGTAGGCGAAACTTACACCAGGCTTCCGAACTCATCAAGGCGACGCTTCGCCCAATGCTCGCAGCCTGGCTCCGCCTGCGCCTATGCCTGCTGCAATCGCAAGGCTAAAATGCGCTGAACAGAGCAAATCAACCGACCAGACCAAGACGATGAGCACACAGGGCCGCCTTGACATTCATTATCCCGATGGAAAGCGCGAGACTTATCAGCTGAGTGAGGACGCGGTTACCATCGGCAGCGCAGCCGACAATACAATAGTGGTCCCCGCTGGCAGCCTCGCGCCACGGCAGCTCCGCATCAGCCAGCGTGCGGGCGCCTTCTTCTTGAGCAACCTGGCGCCCGCTCCGCTTACTTTGATTGATGATGCGCCGGCGCCGATCAATGAACCACAGCGGCTCCACGATGCGGCGCGGATTCGAGCAGGCGAACTGCGAATCGTCTTTAAGCAGGGCAGCGACACGGCAACGGCGGCGGTGACGGCGCTCAGCCAAGCCACCCAGCCGACAGCGGCCGGCTTTCGCGCCGCGCTGGAAACTGGCGAAGTCCGAGTCTGGCAATATTCGAGCGCTTCGGTGGCGCTTCGCCTGAGGAACATGCGGGCTGAAGAGGCGGTCTTCAAGGTTGAAACTGGCGGTCCCGCGGCGGCTTGGACAAGCCCCGACCAAAGCACCTTTTCTGTCGCGGGCAAAGACAGCCTCGATTTGCTGTTTCACATTGTGCCATCTCGATTTCATGACATAAGCCCGGGCGACTATCCGCTGACCATTTCGGCGCGCCGACTTGATGGTGGCGGCGGCGCAGTTCAACTGCTTCTGCTGGTCCAGCTGGGGGCGGTTGGCGGCTTAAGCGCGGCGCTTGATCCGCCCAAGCTGCGCCCGGGGCATCGCTTTAGCCTGCGCCTGCTCAATCTTGGCAATAGCGATTTGCCGCTTCGATTGCTTCCAAGCGAGCCGCAGCAGCTGCTCCAGATCAAGCTGGGGCAAGACGCGATTCAGCTCGGCGCCGGCGAAAGCGCGGTCATCAGCGGGACGGTGGCGCTGCGTCGGCGCCCGCTTATTGGCAAGCGGTCTGAGGTCCCGTTTGTCGTCTTGCTCCAGGCGCACGAGCCGAACGATTATGCGCTTCCCCTGCCGGCCGCTGTTACCGTGAGACCCTTGCTGGAAAAATCGGCGCTCATTGCCGCGGCGCTCGCGATTGGCCTCCTCCTGCTTGCCGCCGCCCTGCTGCTTCAGCCAGCCCAGCCGGCGATCGCATCATTCACATTGTCCGAATCAATGGTGGCCCAGGGCACGCCGGTAGCATTACGCTGGACGGCGCAGCAAACGCAGCGCTTCGTCATTGAGGTCAATCGCGCGCCGATTGCTGAATTGCCGGGCGATGCCGCCAGCTACGAGTTGGACACAAGCCGATACGTCGACCCCATCGATATCGCGCTAATCGCCCTGAATGGCGAGCGGACCGATATCCGCTCCCAGCGCCTCGCTGTCTATCAACCCGCGACTGTGATTCGTTTTGAAACCGACAAGGCGGCGCTGCTGCGTGATATGCCAAGCGAGCTGATCATCCGCTGGCGGGTGGAAGGCGCCGCCGCGCTGGACATTGCCCTGCCGGCTGGCTTCGAGACCGTTCGCGAAATCATCGGCGGCGGCGAGGGCGAGATCGTCATAAGCGGCGCCGCGAGCGACGACTTCCAAATCAGCCTAGCGGTGGCAGACGAGCTTGGCACCGAGATAAGCCGCACGCTCCCGATTGAAGTACGCGCCCCGGAATGCACGCCGCTCCAAGATACGATGCTCTTCACTGGGCCTAGCCCGCGTTACGAACGCGCCAACTACGCCTTGCGGAATGTGACAGTGCTGGTGAATGGCGTCAACGCGGGGTCCGAGTGGCTGCAGGTCGAGCTAGCTAGTGGCGAACGCGGCTGGGGCTTGCGCAGCAGCTTCCGCTGTTATGGGTTCGACCCATCGAACTTGAAGATCATAGGCGATTTCCCGCCGCTGCCCACAGGGACGCCGACGCCCGCGTTGAGCGCCACGGCAAGCCCGGCGCCCGGCGCGACCCGCTGAAAGCCCCAGGACATTTTCGCTGTTTTCAGGGGCGACACAAGTGCCGCCCCTGCATCTAGGTTATCCATATACAGAATTTCGCTCTGCCTAGCCTCGCATTCAGCCCACGGGCGAGCATCAGTCGAAGGCGCAGTTCATGGTGCCGTAGCAGTGCGGCTGGCTATTCCAGGTCTCGCCGTAGGGGTGATGTCGCCGCCGGCCAACGTAGGCGCTGTTGTCATCGTCGACTATCGTAATCTCATGCCTGGCTATGGCATCGGCAAATGATGTCGCGCCCGGCGGAAGCACCACAATGGCGTTCGTTCTTGTATCGCCCGGCGTATAGTTGGGGATACCCACCACGAAGACACTAACAGTACTCGTCTGGCCCTGCGTCAAATTGTAACGACCGTTAAAGCCACTGAAGTCACTGTTCCCAAGCTTAATGCCACGCTGCGACGATTCCAGACTGATCATGTATTCACCCGCATCCGCATTGCGTATGGTGACCGTAATCGGCACTGCGCGCAGGGCATCATCGGGGATATCCCGAAACTCGCAGTAATTCCGACTGTATCTGTTCGCTTGATACCAGGCGATATAGCGCGTATAGAAAGCCGAGACAGTTTCGTCGTCCCGTTTTGTCGGTGTCTCCCTTTCCATTTCGGGGCAGTTGCCAACTTGCTGCGCCACCAGCCCGCCTTCCGTCAGGCTTGTTGTACCGCTAATCGTCACTGTGGCTTGCGCCTGCGCCGGCAGCGTCATCAGCGCCAACACGAGGACCAACGCCGCAAGGATCGCTATGAAATTGTTTCTGGCTCTAGGGGAAAACTGAGTGAGGAAGCCTGCTAGTGACTCAAATGCCTGGGAATGCCCCCCCCCCCGCAAATGCGCCAGCGCTTGCCAGCGGAGAGGCTTGTGCAAAATCTCGCGTGCTCATCATCAACCTCCTAATAGTATCGTTACACTACATCATAGCACATCAGACAGAGATTTGGGCAAATCGGGGGCAACGCAGGCAGGGCAATCGCTTCAAAATTTTTTTCGCCACAGAGACACAGAGTGCAGCTCCGACTCACGATTTGCTAACAATGCTCCCCTCCCTGATTCATCGGGGAGGGGCTGGGGGTGGGGTTTGAAATGGGCATACCTCGCATTCAGCACTCCCGCCAAAGCTAACGATTGTCAGGCAAATTTCGCTGGATTATAATGGCTCATTCAGTCGAAGCGAGCGCCAAGGACGAATACAGATACATGAGTAAAAGACCGCCTGTCTATCCCTTCACCGCCATCGTGGGCCAAGAGATGATGAAACTCGCCTTAATCCTCAATGCCATCGATATGCGAATCGGCGGCGTCCTCATTCGCGGCGAACGCGGCACGGGCAAGTCGACAGCGGCGCGCGCTTTGGCCGCCCTGCTGCCCGAGATTAACGTCATAGCCGATTCGCCCTTCAATGACGATCCCTTCCGCCGCGAGTCTTGGTCTGATTTCGCGCGCGGCAAATACGACGATTGCGCCGAGATTCCGACAGCGCGCCGGCGCATCAGCTTCGTTGATCTGCCAGTCAGCGCCACTGAAGACCGGGTCGTCGGCACCCTTGATATCGAAAAAGCGATCCAGTTCGGCGAGCGCCATTTCGACACCGGTGTCTTGGCAAATGCCAATCGCGGCATTTTATATGTGGACGAAATCAACCTGCTGGATGACCACATCGTCGATCTGCTGCTCGATAGCGCCGCCATGGGCGTCAACATCGTCGAGCGCGAAGGCATCAGCTTCAGCCATCCCGCTCGCTTTATCCTGGTCGGCACGATGAACCCGGAAGAAGGCGACCTGCGCCCGCAGCTGCTGGACCGCTTCGCCCTCTCCGTCGATGTAACTGGCATCAAAGAAGCGGCTGACCGCATCGAGATTCTCGAACGGCACATCGCCTACGAAAACAGCCCGCTCAATTTCAAAGACGAGTGGGACCCGGTCGATGCGCAGCTTTCGGAGCGAATCGCGGCGGCTCGTGAAATCATCGACGACGTCCGCCATACGACGCATGATTTGCGCGTCATCGCCAGCATCACCAGTGATTTGCGCATTGATGGGCATCGCGCTGATTTGGTCATCCTAAAAGCCGCCCGCGCCCATGCCGCCTTTGAAGGGCGCAGCGCCATCAACGATCGCGATATCACCATCGCCATCCGCCTGACCATCCCGCACCGCCTCAAGCGCGGTCCTTTCAATGATGCGCAAGCCGATCTCAATTCGGTCGAAGCAGCCGTCGATGAGAAGCGCCAGGAAATCGGCGACGGCGAAGAAAGCGGCGAATTCACCGAAGACAGCGACGAGCAAGCGGCGCAGACTAAAAAAAAAGTGAGACGGTAAGCGGCGAAGGCGAGCCCCAAGAACAAGAACTCGGGCAAAGCGAAGCTGCCCCGCAAGACGTTTTCCCGACATCGGACGCCCGCTGGTGGGAAGGCGGGCAGCAGATCCAATCTCAAGCTGAATTCGAAACGCGCAAGCTCAATACACAGCTTGACCGCATGACGCGCCGACAATCCGGGCGGCGCTCGACCACCCGTACCGACCGCAAACGTGGGCGCTACGTCCGCGCGAAACAAGCGGGCGAGAAACCCCGCGACATCGCCTTTGACGCCACCCTGCGCGCCGCCGCCCCCTTTCAGCTGGAGCGCGGCGAACAGAAGCAGAAGACGGGCATGGCTTATGCCTTGCGCAAGACCGACCTGCAAGAGAAAGTGCGCGTGCGGAAAGCCGCCAACCTCATCATGTTCACCGTCGACGCATCCTGGAGCATGGCTGTCTCCGAGCGAATGCAGGCGACCAAAGGCGCCATCATGTCACTGCTGACGGATGCCTATCAGCGGCGCGACCGGGTCGGCTTGGTCGTGTTTCAAAAGGACCGCGCCTCGCTGGTGCTGCCGCCGACCAATTCGGTCGTGCTGGCGAAAGAGGCGATGGCTGATATCCCAGTTGGGGGCAAGACGCCGCTTTCGGCTGGGCTGCTGCTGACGTATGAAGCGGTCATGCGTGAGAAGAACCTCAACCCCGATGTGATGCCGATGATGATTTTGCTGACTGATGGCGCCGGCAACGTGTCCATCAGCGATTCCGTCTCGCCGCAAGACGAAGCGCATTCGATCGCGCGCAAGATCCACGAAGCCGAAATCCGCACTGTGACCATCAACATGGAGCATGTCGCTTTCGATCAAGGCTTGGCGCAGCGCCTCGCCGACCAGTTGGGCGGTCCCTGTTACACGCTGGCGCAGATCCGCGCCGAGAGCCTGCTCGATACCGTCCGCGCGGAGATGGATAAGGTATAGTAAGTCGCAGTCACCACTCCCCCGCGCCTAGTCATCAGCGGCGGCCTACTTTACAGTCGAAGGAATCAATGCCATTTTCAATGATCATCTCGATAGCGGATCCGGGCATGCCCCTTGCGCTAGGGACGAGGAAAGTCGCCTCACATTCAAAGGTCTTTGAAGACAAGACATACTCCCATTTCGTGGTGCCGATGGGCCTATGTTTTACTTCAAGTGACTGTGTGGCCGGTGGCTCCCCGATTGAGCCCCAGCCAATTCCAACGTTTGGATTGATGAAACCCATATCGGTCGGTTCCAGTTTTGTTGTTCGGACTCTGTCGACTACCCGGTATAAAGCCTCATTGGAATATGATGGCTCTCCAGGTCCCGATCTCAGATAGAAGCCAGCAAGCGCGATAGTTGCGAGGATCAAGATTGTTCTGCGCAATTTCATTTTCAGCGCTTCTTGAAATGTTCTCGACTATTCACACTCTATTTATGCATATACTCCAAGTATTCCCCACTTAGATTTATGCAATATGAAATAATTAGTGGTTGCTGAGCATAATTGGCTTCGGACATCCCTTATCAGAACATCCTTCAAATCTCTGTGATCTCGTCTACAATTAGGAATAGGAGGCCGCAATGAAACGAATCCGCGTCATCAAACTCGCCGGTGCCCCCTATGAAATGGGCTGGCAGCACGGCAAGCGCTTCGGCGACGAAATCCGCCGCTTCACCGAGGAGCGCGTCCGCCTCTGCGGCTCGCCCGAATGGACGGGCCGCGAGCTATCGCGCGACGCCATCATCGCGCTAGCTGAAGCCTGCGCCGCCGAGCATCAAGCCTACGCCTCCGATCTCATGGAAGAATTGCGGGGTATCGCCGACGCCACCGGGCTGACGCTGGCGGAGCTGGTCATCAACAATGGCTTTACCGACTTCATCGATACCATTTACAGCGTAGGTGAAAGCGCCGTGCCCGCCACCAGTCCCACCTTGGTCGCCGACAATTGCACCGCCTTTATGGTGCCCCCAAGCCGCAGCGCCAGCGGAATCGCTTTCTTTGGCCAGACTTGGGATATGCACGCGTCCGCCACGCCTTACGTTATCTTGATCCAGGGCGAGCCGGCTGAAGGTCCAAGCTTCCTGACCTTCACCGTCACCGGCTGCCTGGGCATGATCGGCATGAACAGCGCCGGCATCAGCGTCGGCGTCAACAACTTAATGGCAGCCGATGGCCAAATTGGCGTCACCTGGCCCTTTGTTGTGCGTAAGATACTGCAGCAGGACAATCTCGATGCGGCGCTGGCTTGCCTGACCGGCGCCAAACTGGCGGGCGCGCACAATTATATGCTGATGGACAGCGGGGGCCGCGGCTATGAAGTCGAGGCGATGTCGAGCACTTATCACCTGCGGGAACTCGCAGACGAGACGATTAGCCACAGCAACCATTGTCTGATTCAGAAGAATCTCGATGTGGCGCGGCAACGTCCGCCAGCCTCCCAGAACAGCTCGGAGAATCGGTTGCGCCGCGCTAGCGAACTCTTGGCGCAAGACGGCATCACCATCGACGACCTCATGGCACTCACGCGAGACGAAGTCGCAATCTGCACCCGCCCACAGCCGCCGACGCATGTCGAAAGCTGCGGCGCCGCCATCATGAGCCCAGCTAGCGGCGACTTTTGGTCCGTCTGGGGTATCCCCGCTGATAACGAATACGAGCACTTTATCATCTAAGGCGCTTCCCTTATCGCCTTCGGGAGCCGCGACCCCAAGCCTGAATAAGCGATTGCCCCTTCGCCCAGCCGCTTCATATCCGCTTCACTGAGCTATCGTCAATTCACTTCATTGGCGCAAGCGTCTATGCGCGCATTCTATCTAGGCATTATGTACGAAATTGCTAGGCAAAATTCCTACATCGTGTACAATGATTATGAAGCGTAGGCGCAGGAGCGTAGCCATGAACATCGGCATTCCCAAAGAAATCAAAGTCGAAGAGCACCGCGTAGCCAGTCCGCCATCTGGCGCGCGCGAATTTGTCAAGCGGGGCCACAGCGTCTTCGTTGAACGCGACGCGGGCTTGAGCAGCGGCTTTAGCAACGAAGAATACATCAGCGCTGGCGCCCTTATTTTGGATTCGGCGCCAGCCCTGTGGGCGGCGGCGGACCTGGTCATCAAAGTCAAGGAGCCGCAGCCGAGCGAATACCAATTCCTGCGCCCCAATCTGATCCTCTTCACCTACCTCCACCTCGCGGCGGAAGAGCGGCTAAGCCTGGCTATGCTCGAAAGCGGGGTGACGGGCATCGCCTACGAAACCGTGGCGGAAGCTAATGGAAGGCTGCCGCTATTGGAGCCGATGAGCGAGGTCGCGGGGCGCATGGCAGCGCAGATTGTGTCGCATTATTTGGAGCGGCATCAAGGCGGGCGCGGCGTATTGATGGGCGGCGTCCCGGGTGTGGCGGCGGCGCAGGTGGTCATCCTGGGCGCGGGCACGGTCGGCGCCAACGCAGCCAAAATGGCGCTGGGCATGGGCGCGCGTGTTACCTTGCTCGATATTGATCTCGATCGCTTGCGCTACCTGGACGATGTTTTGCCTGGCAATCTGACTACGCTGTATTCAAATCACATCAACATCGCCCGCTCGATCCAGACGGCGGACGCGCTGATTGGCTCAGTGCTGATTACCGGGGCGCGCGCGCCGATGCTGGTTACACGAGACATGCTACCCTCAATGCCGGCTGGCAGCATCATCGTTGATGTCGCCGTTGATCAAGGCGGCTGCGTCGAAACGACGCGCCCCACCACGCATAGCGAGCCTACCTTTGTCATCGATGGCGTCTTGCATTATGGCGTGACGAATATGCCGGGCGCGGTGCCGCGGACATCGAGCCTGGCGCTGGCAAACGCGACCCTGCCCTACGCCTTTAAAATCGCCAGCGCTGGCGCCGCCAACGCCCTAAGGCAGGACGCGGCTCTGCTTGGGGGGCTCAATACCGCGGCTGGGCGCTGCACCCACCCCGCCGTCGCCGAAACACTAGGCATCGAATACCTCGAGCCGGCGCTGGCATTGGATTATCTCACTGCCGATGCCTTGCTGCCGTTCTGAGGCGCAGCCGCGGCAAGCGCCTCGCCCGATACGCCGGCGCGTTCCTGCGCTGATCTGTCTATTGCCATGCCCTAATTTCTGCTAGATTAGTGGCTTTGGAGCAGGTATCGAACTCGGCGATCGGATAGCGGTGAATCAGCGGAGAAAGCGTCTCGCCTTCGCGCTAGGCATGTTGGTTAGCGCTGCCTCTCTAGCGTTGGCATTTCGTGGTTTGCAGCCCGAAGAATTCTGGCGCAGTTTAGGCGAGGTCCGCTTGCCTTGGCTGCTAGCCGCCAGCTTGGTGTATTTCGCTGCGGTGGCGGTCATCGCCTTGCGCTGGCAGTTTTTGCTGCGGGCGCTGAAGTTTGTTCCCCTGTCTGCGCTTACGAAGCTCGTCTTCATCGGTTATATGGGCAACAACGTCTATCCGCTGCGCGCTGGCGATGCGCTGCGTATCATTTTGCTGCGCCGCAGCCACGAGGTGCCCCTATTGCCGTCCACCACCATCGTCGCCATTGAGCGACTCATCGACGGCTGCGTCATGCTGACTTTTGTCGCGTTCAGCCTGCTGCTGATAGAGGTGGAATCCAGCGCGATTGAGACGATTGTCCGTTTTGCCGCGCCGCTCTTAGCCGCCGCGATGCTGATCGCGCTCTCGCTGGCGGCCAAGCCAGACCTGCTGCGACGGCTTGTGGACTTGGGGCTCAAGCTCTTGCCCCAAGCGCTAAGCGGCGCGGTCAGCAAATTCACTGACGATGTGCTCGCCGGGCTTGAGAGCCTGCGCAGCCCCGCCCAGCTTATTGGCGCTGTGCTCGCTTCCTTTGTCACTTGGGGCATCGAAGCCTTAACCTATTGGCTGGTTATGATTGCCTTCGGGCTGGAGCTGGAGTATGCGGTCGCCCTGCTGCTGGTTGGCGCCGTCAATCTGGCGGGCTTAATCCCAGCCTCGCCCGGGCAAGTCGGCGTCAACGAATTTGTCGTCATCAGCATATTGACCGCGCTGGGCATCGAGGCGGCGCTGGCAAGCGCCTGCGCAATCGTCATTCACATCGTATTCTGGCTGCCGGTCACGGCGCTGGGTTTTGCGCTTTTGCTGCAACAGGGCTTGGGCTGGGCGGATATCGGCCGGGCAAGGGACATCGAAAGCGCGGCCGCGTCCAGGTCTAAAGGTGGCTAGACGTCAATCGCCGTATCGAAGTGTTTCAGCAGCGGTGTTAATTCGCGCCAAAGTGCCTCAGGGATATCGAGCTGTGCCGCCGCCAGGCTTGATTGCGCTTCCGCGGGCACCCGGGCGCCCGGGATGACGGAGGCAACTTGCGGATGGCGCGTACACCATTGCAGGGCAACCGCTAACATCGGCCGCTCATAGCGCGCGCATAGCCGCTGAATCTGGCTGACGTGGTCGAGGCATTCCGGCGAAAATGCGCGGTTGAGATACCGGGCGTCGGCTTGTGGACCGGTGACGAGCAGGCTGCGCTCGAGCGGCGTCGCCCCGACGAGGCCCACATCATGCTCAGCCGCCGCCGCGAAGATCTCGCGCTCGGCAATGTGGTTAATCAAACTCCAGCAATCGGCGATGACGGCTGCGTCAAACTCGCCCGTCCGAATATATTGCAAATTAGTCGGCGGATTGTTGCTGGCGGTGCCAATATGCTCGATGATGCCTTGCTTCTGCAAGTGACGCAGCGCGCCTAAAGCGCCGCTAGCAGACAGGACCTGGTCCATCGGCTGCCCCATGGCATCGTGAATGTAAACGATCTTGAGATGGTCCAAGCCCATACGCTCCAGGCTTTCATCAACGCTGCGCAGTATGCCGTCGTAACTGAAATCATAGCGATCAAACCAGCGACCGGCTTTCGTTGTAACGATGATCTTGTCTTTGAGCGCTGGGCGCATTCGCAATGCTTCGCCAATCATCGTCTCGCTCAAGCCGCGATTGTATAGCACCGCGGTATCAAAGAAAGCGCCGCCGGCGTCAATCGCCGCCACCAGCGTGCGGACGCCCAGCTCCTCATCTAGCGCGCGCGGCCCGTCTTCCACTTCGATAGCGGTGTCGTTCTGCGTCGGGATGCCGACGAAGGCGGTGCCGATGCCAACTATCGGCAGCTGCAGCTCGGTGCGCCCCAGGCGTTTGCTGCGCATCATATTGCCTCTCTTTGCTGGATCATTGGGCTATCGTCTCTCGGCTTTCATTTCACTCGCATTTATTCTGTATGCGAAAACAAATCATTATCGTAGCGCAAGCCAGTGCGCCCCGCAGGCCGCGGCAAATCGAATGTAATCCCAGCTAGCATCTCTTGTACCGTCAGCATTTGAACTCTGGGATATTCATCGTCGCCCAGCCTCAAATGCCCCGCTTGTGCCATGTTCCTTTTGAAATTCCTGATTTGCCGTTCACTTGGTTTGTTGAGCAGGATGAGACCAGCCATCTGCACGTTATCATATTGCAATACGCTAATCAGTGAGCGCAGCTCCGCGATTCCGACCTTCGCGCCGCCTTTCACTTCCAGCGCCATGCTTTGCAGGATTTCTTCGCCAGGCATATCAAAGTAGATACGGCCATCAATACCTTCATCGCCAGTTCGCTTAACGGTTACAAATCCCTCTACCTGCTCTACCGCCCATTTTTGGAATTGGTAGGGGTCTTGCTGCCACATCTCTTTTGCGCCTTCCCAGTTTTGCGGCACGCCATCGAGAATATAATCTTCTCCAAGAATGAGATGAAGGCGCTCTTGCAGCCGCCTGCGCGCAACTCGTTTGATTGCGTGGATGGTAATGTCGATGCCTATCCACTTCCGCTCAAGTTTGCTGGCCGCTTCAAGTGTGGTAGCGCAGCCACAGAAGGGATCGAAAACGACATCGCCTGGCTTGCTGCTAGTTTTGATTATGCGCTCTAGCAGGGCAACCGGCTTTTGAGTTTCGTAGCCTAGTCGTTCCTTCGCATTGCGAGCCATCGGCTTAACTTCATCGTCAAGCCATATATCATGCACGCGCGGGAACTCTGCCTCATGCAAGTATCGCCTCCAAGATGGCAAGCCGCTTGAACTAAAATCGATATATCCATTATCAGCAAGTATATCTAATCGCTCTCTTACACTTCCCTCTAGTTGGCTTCCAGTTGCTTGTTCATACCGTCTTTGTAGTATCCTAGGCACCGTCCAATGTCCGGTCGGCGTTTTGCCACGCCATGGCTGCCCGCTATCGCCTCTTGTGCCCCCAGCGGCAGTTAATGGGCGGCTGACATATTTCCCGCGCTCATCCTCATTTCTGTACCATTGAGCGATCGTTTTTTCATTGTGCTGCGAAAGCCTTGGCGGGTTGAACACAAAATCATCGGACATTGAATAAAACAGCAATCTGTCTGAAGAACGCCCATATTGCCCAGCGTCGCTTTTTCCACCAATTAACCGACGCCAGACTATTTCGTTTCTATAGCCCCTAGCTCCAAAAATAACATCCATTACGATTTTCAAGTAATGACTGGCGGTTGGATCACAATGGAGATACAGGCTGCCATTTGGCTTCAGAACAGACTTGATCCACAGCAGCCGCTCTGTCATATACGACAGATACGCCGCCATATCCGATTGGATATAGGACAAGCCTTTGAGGAACATCGTCAAGAAGTTGGCGCTCTCGCCGTTTATGCGATGTTCGGATAGTAGAATTTGCAGATCAGAAATTACTTTCATCCGCTCGGCATCAAGCGTCCAGGTGTCGGTGAATGCCTCGATTTGGTCGGGCAGGGGACGCCCAGTCTCGTCTTTATAGATGGCATTGTAATCACGTTTGGAATTGAAAGGCGGGTCAAGGTAAATTAAGTCGACACTATCCGCTTGCATCTTCTCGCGCATAATGGTTAAACAATCGCCATAGTAGAGCGTGTTCATTACCCCCCCAATGTCAGGTCCTGCCACAGCTGCTCATACGCGGAATTCGGCGTCAATCTGATCATCGGTTTTGCCGAAGCGCCGCCTGCGATTGCCATATTCAAGCAGCGCCTCATAAAAGGCGCGGCGTCCGAAATCGGGCCAATAGGTTTCGGTGGTATAGATTTCGCTGTAAGCGCCTTGCCAAATCAGAAAGTTACTCAGGCGGAACTCACCGCTGGTGCGGATGATCAAATCGGGGTCGGGCAAGCCGCTGGTATACATATAATTGTTGATGGTGGCTTCGGTGATAGCTTCCGGCGCGATGCCAGCCCGCACGATATTCTGGACCGCGTGGACGATTTCATCGCGCCCGCCATAGTTGAAGGCGACATTGAGTATCAAGCGTTGGTTGTGGCGCGTGAATTCGCAGGCATCCAGCACCTTGCGCGCCAGCCGATCTTGGATGCCGTCCAGCTCCCCGATGTGGCGAATCTGCACCCCTTCTTCATTGAGTTCCTGCAATTCGCGGTCGATCACCATCTCCAGGATGCGCATCAAGAGCATGACCTCGCGCCGGGGCCGCGACCAGTTTTCAGTCGAGAAGGCATAAATGGTCATGATGCGCACACCGAACTCGGCGGCAGCGCGGATGATGCGGCGCAAATTCTCCGTACCTTGGCGATGGCCCGCCGAGCGCGGCAAACCCCGCTGCCTCGCCCAGCGGCCGTTTCCGTCCATGATGATGGCGACATGCGCCGGCACTTTAGCCAGCGCTGGCAAGGCAGCGCCTTCACGGGGGGACTGTTTTGTCATGATTGTCATAATCTGATACCGTCTTGGCTGCGCCGGATTCGAAGCAAGCTATCATGCAGTGTATACAAGCGCCCGCATCGCTTGCCTCAGCGCTGCCGACCCAGCAAGGAATCGTTTCTTAACTGCCCGCGCCCCGCTTATACTTCCATAATGTCTTTTTCTTTGTCGGCGCCGAGCTCGTCGATTTGAGCGATGAACTTGTCAGTGAGCTTTTGAACCTCGTCCTCGCCCCGTTTGCGCTCATCTTCCGAAATCAGTTTTTCCTTTTCAAAATCTTGCAGGTCGCTGTTTGCCGAGCGGCGTATATTGCGAATGGCGACGCGGTTGTCTTCCATCCGCCGATTGAGAAATTTGACCAATTCCTGCCGGCGCTCGCGGGTGAGAGACGGCATATTCAAGCGGATATTCTCGCCATCAACATTAGGGTTCACGCCAATGTCTGACCTTTGAATCGCCTTTTCGATGTTCTGCACAGCCGACTTGTCATAGGGGCGGATCAATATCAGCATCGCTTCCGGCGTGGAGATATTGGCAATCTGCCGCAATTCGGTGTCCTGGCCGTAGTAATCGACCATCAGGCGATCGACCAAGGCGATACTGGCTCGCCCGCTGCGCATTCGGCTCAATTCATCGCGGAAGACCGAGAGGGTCGATTTCATTTTGCCGGTCGCTTCTTCAAGTATGTCCTCAATCATTGTGGCTCTCCACTAATAAATACTGTCGCCCGAGACCAGCCCGCTGAAATTTGCCTGCGCCGCCGAATGGCTCTATTATATCGTCAATTGCCCGACCGCGTAGGCAGAATCGGCAAGCCGGCCGAGCAATCGCCTCAAAATTTTTTCGCCACAGAGGGCGCGTAGGGTCACGTAGACATTGACCCGCCGACACAGAGGGCACAGAGAGCAGCGATTGCCCTGGAGCTGAGGCTCATCAAACTTGACAGATTCCAGCTCTGAATCAACAATAGGCTGAGATGGTACAATTCTGCCGGCGGAGGCAGATGACATGCGTGACAATCTCATCAGCGACTCGGCGACCGCGAAAGATTTGCGCGAGCGGCTGATTACGGCTGGGGTTTTGCTGCCAGTTGCGATTGGTGCCTCGCTCGCGGGTGGCTGGTTCTTCCTGCTCATGGTGATTCCAGTGATGTGCCTTGGCATGCTGGAATTCTATGTGATGGAAAAAGACACCGCCATGCAGGGCAGCTCGCTCACGGGCATCCCCACTGGCATCGGCGTCGTGCTGGCTTTTTTCCTCAATCTGAACTGGTTGTGGCAGGGGGCGCTGCTCATAGGCGTCAGCCTCACGCTGATACTAGAGTTTTCACGCCAGCCGCATCAGCCAGACCGCGCCTTGAAGCAAGTCGGCACCACCTTGTGCGGCGTGTTCTACATCGCTTTGCCAGCCGCTTTCTTAATCAGCTTGCGCAATGCGCCGCAAGACGGCTTGATTTGGCTCTTTGTCGTCTACGCCATCACCTGGGGTACGGACAGCTTTGCTTACCTTTTCGGCACGATCTTTGGTCGCAGAAAACTAGCGCCGCTAATCTCGCCCAACAAGACAGTTGAAGGCGCGGTTGGGGGCATCTTGGGCGCCTGGGTGCCCGCCTTTTTCCTACTTCTGATTACCGGCACCTTCGAGCCCAAATTGATCCCGATGATTGTCGCTGGTCCATTTCTCGCCGTAAGTGGCGATTTATTTGAATCGGCGCTGAAGCGTTTCTTCCGCGTCAAGGACAGCTATGTCGCTGGCTTAAACATCTTCCCGGGGCATGGCGGCGTGCTCGACCGCGTCGATGCCCTGGTCTGGGTGGCGAGTTGGGTATTCCTCTACTTGTTCGCGGTGGGCATCCTATAGCAGGAGCCGATACAAAGCGATTGCTCTGGAAGCCCAGGCCAATACTCTTTGAAGCGCCGCAAAGAATACGCTATAATGATTGGGGTTGCGCGGTCTTGGAACAGCAACTCTATTATGGAATGCTGGACTGCTGGGAAGCCTTGGTCCCGCTCGTGCGGAAGTTGGTGAAGAATGCCGAAATTCGAAACGCAAGTGCTAATCAATCGCCCGGTTTTCCACGTCTTCCGCTATGTCGGGGATTTCAGCAACCATGAGCATTGGCGCAATGTCGGGGACGTTGGCATCACCAGTGGTGACCCGATCCGCGCTGGCACGATGGTGGCGATGACCCGCCGCATCACGTTCCGCAGCGGCTTCGTCAACAGCGATGTCACCGATTTTGAGCGCAACAAGAGGATCGAACTCAAGGGCTCTTATTGGGGCTTTCCTTTCATCAGCACGATAACCTTCGAGCACCGGGGCCAACAGACGAACGTGCGCGAAACGCTGGACATCCGCACCCGCTGGTTTTTCTGGTTTGGGATCTTCTTCAATTTGACGCTGAAGGGCGTCCTCCAGCGCGAGTGGAACCGCCTCAAGCAAGTGCTGGACGGGCATGGCGACCGCAAGTCCGCCAGCCCACAGCCCATTCCCGAATAGCGTCCTAAGCGCCAGGCTGGCCCGCCTAGAACGAGTCAACTTTTTCCTTCTCCGGGTCGTAATGGTCGCTGCCGATGCCGATTAAGCTGGCATACTGCGCCACCAAGACCTGCGTCGAAAAGTGCTGCATCAAGTTGAAGATGTAGTAGATAATGATCGACAGCGTGATGCCAGCCAGCATATTCAAGCCCATCAACCCGCCGAAGATGCCATCTACCGCGCTACGCACAGCGCCATACAACATCGAAAAAGCGATCATATAGAAAACTAAGGTGAAGCCGTTTCGCCAGTTCGCCCGGGCGAGGCGCATATTTTGCCCGATCTGCCAGGATGCCTTGTAATCGCCTTCAGCTGCGAAACGCGCCATGCCAAGCAAATAAGCCCAGCCCATCACAAAAGCCGCGCCAACTATGAAAAAGAAGGAAGCGACCGCGGCGAGCGCAGCCACCGAGTTAATGTGCCCAAGCAGGCCGTTGACAAGCGTCAAGCCAAGAATAAGCATGATGAACAGCAGCCAGTAGGCAAGGCTCGACGCAAAGATGAGCGCGCCGTCTTTGACATTTTGACCGAAGGCGACCGGGGGCATCCACTCTTCTTCGCGCATTACCGAGCGGATGACCTCAATGCTGTAGCCGGAAAGCCAGAAGCCAGAGACAATCGCTACCAGCAGCAGCCCGAAGAAGCCGGTGATGGTCGTGCCGCCCATGGGCTGCATCTCGTGCACATAAGAATCGGCCCCGTCGAAATTGCTAAGCTGCTCGAAAAGCGGCGACCAGTCATAAGAATTCAGAATCATCGCGATGAATACGGCGAAGGCGATCGTCAAAACCAAGACGATGCTCATGACTTTGGCGAAGTTTTGGAAGGGATATTTGAATGCGCGGGCGAAGTTCATGTTGCTCTCTTTCGATTCGATTTCGATTCTATTCTATCACAGGCGCATCGCAACCGGGCGGGCCTATTCGCCAGGGCAATCGGATCAAATTATTTTCGCCACAGAGACACAGAGGGTCGCCCCTACAAGGCTTGTCCGCTACTGAGTTTTTAATGCGCATTTCTACCCCATCCCCGACCGCCAGTGTCGGCGGGTCAGTGTCGGCGGGCTGTGTCGGCGGGTCAGTGTCTACGCGACCCTACGCGCCCTACGCGGCGCAGCCCCTTGCCGGCGGTCAGTGTCTACGCGACCCAGCAAGCTAGGGAAGGGGAGCTAGGATATTGCAAACTCTATAAACTAGGCCAATTCTGCTTGAATCCAAGTTCACATTAGCGATAATCACGACAAATCAGTGCTCATCCCCCCATTTCAATGGGGGGACCGAGGGGGTAAACCAAAGGGCGATCGCGAATCCTAAAGTAGCGGACAAGCCTTACATTTTGTAATTTTACGTGGCGAAAGACGCACAATGATTTTGATGCGCTTGCCCTGGCCTATTCGCTGGCTTCCTCCAGCCGGTCGTGCGCCGGCGGGGGGCTGGGCGATAGGGCCGCGATTTCATCGTACCAGGCGGGCGTCATCGCCACCTCAAGCGCCGCCAGCGACGCTTCCAACTGCGCCAGGTTGCGCGCGCCGATGATCGGCGCCGTGATTGCTGGATGCGCCATCACCCAAGCCACAGCCAGCGTCGCCGGCGCCAAACCGCGCGCGCTGGCATGGGCGGCGAAATCGGCGGCCGACTGATAATAATCCGCCAAGCCGTAGCGCTTGCGGTACATCTTGTTTTCGATCAGGCGTCCCGCATCGGCTTTTCCAGCGGCGGTATATTTTCCCGTCAGCAAGCCGCCGCCAAGCGGGCTATATGGAATGACGCCAATTTCTTCACTGGCTGCCATTGGCAGAATCTCCACCTCCGCCTGCCGCTTGACCAAGTTGTACATTGGCTGCAAGCATTCGAGCCGCGCCAGCCCTTCCCGCGCCGCGATGCCCTGCGCCTTCATCACCTGCCAAGCCGCCCAGTTGCTGACGGCGGGATAGAGAATCTTGCCTTGCCGCGCCAAATCATCCAGCGCCCGCAGCGACTCTTCAATCGGCGTTTGCGCGTCATAATGATGCAGGAAATAGACATCGATGCGGTCAGTCTTCAGGCGCCTTAGGCTCTCTTCCACCGCGATTTGAATATGCCGGCGGGAGGCGCCGCCCTGATTGACATCATCACCAGTGCGGGAAACGGCCTTGGTCGTCAGCACAATCTCGTCGCGGCAATTGGCTATCAGCTCGCCTAGGATTTCTTCCGAGCGGCCCCCCGCGTATGTGTTGGCGCAATCGAAGAAATTGATGCCAAGCTCGCGGCAACGCTGGAACATCCGCGCCGATTCAGCCTCGTCTGCGATATCGCCGAATGACATCGTGCCAAAACAAAGGGGCGAAACCTTGACACCGGTGCGGCCCAATATCCGATATTCCATTGCTCAAGCCTTTCTTCTGCCGTCAAATTCGCTCTGATTGCGCTCAGTCATCAGCAGCCAGGCGCCCTTGGGCGACCAGCTCTACCCGCCCGCCGACGCGAATTTCAATCTCAGCCCCAGCCTCAGCCCCGGCGCGCCGCGCTTCGAGATGGAGCAGCGAGGGCCGCCCGATTTGATAACCCTGCTCGGAGCGAATGGCAATGTTATCAGAGCCGAAGTAAGCATGCTCGACCAAGTAGCCAGCGATGCAGCCATTGGCGCTGCCCGTCGCGGGGTCTTCCGGCGCGCCGTAGATGTCGTCCAGCACGCGCACGTGGATATCGTTTTCGGCTTTCAGCGTTTCGGCGCAGAAGATCGCCGGCGCAATCGCCTCATGCGCCCCCAGCATCGCCCGCAGCCGGTCCAGATTAACGCGCGCGCGCTGGACCGCCGCCAGCGAACGCATCGGCACCAGCACAAAAGCCATGCCAGTAGACACCTCTTGCGCCGGGAAACGCGTATCGATGTCGGCTTCCGCCACATTGAGTACCTGCGCCAGTTCGGCGGCGGTAAAGATGTGACCGAAAGTCGGCCGATTCTGCCGCATCCACAGCAAGCCGTCAGCGGCGAATTCGACCGCAATCTGCCCCACCGGCAGGTTAATCAGCAGCTGCTCGATCGAGCCTCTGATTATTTCGCGCTGAATGACATAGGCGCTGCCAAGCACCGGGTGGCCCGCGAAATCCACTTCGACCTCGGGCATGAAGATGCGCAGGTTGTAGCCGCCGTTTTCAGGCTGATCCGAGGTGATAAAGGTCGTTTCGGAGAAGTTGATTTCCTTCGCCAGCTGCTGCATCAGCGCCGGCGGCGGATTGCCCAAATAGACCGCCAGTTGATTGCCGGTGTATTTCCGGCCGACGGTAAATACATCTACGATAAAGAATTCCATGCGCGACATATCACTTGCCTGCTTCTGGCTCGAGCGCAGCGGGCTGATGCGATGAGGCGCCTTGGGCGATGCCCTGCAGCAGGCGTCCATAATGCTGCGGGCGCCGTTGACGCAGCAGGGGGAAGAGCGCCAGATACTGCTCGCGGACGTCGGCGCGCAGCAAGGCATGAACCACTTCGTCTTGGTCGCGGCTTGCCTGCGCCAAGACCCGCCCCAGCGGGTCACAGATAAAGCTGCTGCCGTAGAAAGTTACGGCATTCTCCCGCCCGATCCGGTTGCAGGCGGCGATGAAGAGGCCATTCGCAGCCGCATGCCCGCGCATGACAGCGCGCCAGGCGCCAGCCGAGTCGAAGTCGGCTGCTGTCGGCTCGGAGCCAATCGCGGTCGGGTAATAAATGAGCTCCGCGCCTTCGAGGGCATAAATCCGCGCCAACTCGGGAAACCACTGATCGTAGCAAGTCGGCGCCGCCAGCCGGACATCAGCAATATCATGCACCGGGTATTGGTCCGCGCCGTCGAAGTAATCAGTCTCATGATAGCCCTCGCCCGAGGGAATATGCACCTTGCGGGTGAAGTAGCGCAGCTGCCCGGACCGATCGTGAACCGTTGCCGTATCCCAATGCTTGCCTGCCTGGTCGCGCTCGAAAAGGCTGCCGATGATGGCGACGCCATGCCCGCGGGCGAGCTCGGCGAAAAATCTCTCCGATACCCCGCCCGGCAGCGGTTCTGCCCAAGCGAAGCCGGCTGGATCGCGCAAGCCTGGGAAATAAGGCAAGATGGAAAACTCGGGCAGGCAAATCAAGCTCGCGCCCGTCTTTGCCGCTTCCGCGACCAGTTCTCGGTAGAGCGCCTTGGTCGAATGCTGGTCGCCAGCCCAATGCCCTTGCGCCAGGGCGATATGAAGGTCTCTCATTTTGCTACAAAGTCTCCTCTATTTCGCTCGCGGCGCGCTGACCCGTGAAGTAAGCGCCGTGCACCATAGCCGTCAAGTGATGCGGCGCGGTCGCCTCCCCAGCCCAATAGAGCGGCGGCGTCGGTTGCGCCAGCTTGCCCCGCGCGGCATAGTGCCCAGGCAGGCAGACACTGTAGCCGCCCAAAGCAAAGGGGTCCTGGCTCCAGTTGACCCAGCGCGCTTTGATATACTGCAAATCCGGCTGGCCGAGCTCGTGGCGGAGCGTCTGCAAACCGGCATTAAGCGCGTCCTGTTCTCCTAGAGCGAGCAGCTCGCGGGCGTAATCGCCGGTGACGAACCCGGTCCAGACTGTTGCGCCACTTGCCCGCCCCAGCGAGGGCGACCACCACATCGGCGGATTGCCCTTGGCATATATCGCCCCGATTGACGGGTCAAGCAGCGGCGCCTCGAACAAGTAGACCAGCTTCATCACCGGTCCCATCTTGAGCCCAGCCAGTGCTTCTTGCTTCAAGGCTGGCAGCGGCGGGTTGAAGCGCAGTCTATCGGCTTGCAGAACGCCGAGCGGCAAAGTAAGAACGGCGGCATCCGCCTCGAACCGATGCCCGCTGCTGGCGCTTACCGCAACCTTATCCGCCCAGTCAATTGATTGAACGACGCAGTTCAGCCGAATATCTAGCCCAGCCGCAAGCCGCTGATAATAAGAATCATAGCCATCCAGAATGCGGTAATCGCTGTAGGCATCGTCGCCATCGCTGTCTTTGAATAGATGCGCATGCGCGGCCGCATTGAGGCGCTCCATGCGCTCGCCCTCGGCATTGGCGAAAGAGCGTTTCACATAGCGCAGCTGCTCATCGTTGAAGCCGATGCGCCGCAGATAGGCGCCTAGGTCTTCATCGTCGCGCGGCTCGGGCACAGCGCCCAATTCCCAAGAGCGGGTCACATCCAGCCGCGCCGACGCTTGCCGCGCCTCGCCCATCGTCAGCCAGTCGCCCGCTTCGGTGCGGATCATCGAGTCGTCAATCTTGTTCCAGTGCCAGGTCCTCAAACCCAGCTTTTCAACCCAAGCCCAGGTATTGACCTCGGGCGAGCGGCCGTGTATCAACTCGGCACCAAACTCGACCGGGATATCGGCGAAGTCTCGGCTCGTCCAGACGCGCCCGCCGACCCGATCGCGCGCTTCCAGCACGGTGGCTTCTACACCCGCTTGCGCTAGGTGATAAGCAGCCGATAGCCCGGCAATCCCCGCGCCGATGACCAGCACATTCATAGCCACGCCTTAGCTTTGATACTCGGGATTATCCCACACAATCAACAAGCCCGCGTTGCCCGCCGCCGGCTCATCACAGTAATCAGCCACGACTTGTACCGGGCGAAAGCCGCGATTCATCTGCATCGTCACGGTCGGGTCTTTGAATTCGCCCGTGCTGACCCGTTCACCATATTCCTGCACGTCCATCAAATCGGCGTAAGTCGGCAATTCCAGGAGCTGGTCACGCGCTTTATCTCTTTCGCTGCGGTCCAGTTTGTAGTTTTTCAAGACATCATATAAGGCATTCATAGTTGCTTTCTGTTCCCCTTGGAGCGCATCAATCGCCAGTTTACGGTAGCCCATCAACATGCCGACAGCGTACATGCCACGCAGATTCAAATGCCTGGCCAATGCGAAACGCGCCGCATAAAGCCCACTGCCGATGCCATGCCCCTGATACATCGGATGAATCGCCATTTCGACGCCATAGAGCCAGTCGCCGTCGGGTTCGTGCGCGCCGAGCTTCATGTCGCCGATGGCTTCCAGCCAGGGCAGGCAGGGCGCCGTTGGCGGGCGGGAGCTGCGCATGGTGGTCGCCATGCCAACGCAGTACCCAGACTGCGGCCCGCCAACTCTTTGCACGGCGAATTGCCCCAGCGGGAAGCGCTCGATATGCGCCAAGAGATCCGCGTTGGTGAAGCAATCATCGCATTCGTCGTATCGGCTCAAGCCATAAGCCGCCCGCAAAGAGGTAGTGATGCCCCGGTGAAACGGCTTGGTATTAAAGATGACTACGCCGGGCAATAAAACAATTACATCTTCCTTTCTGAAGTCCTTCAGCCACCAGGAGTCCGCGCTCACGTGCAGCGTTTTCGTTCCCTTCTCATCGACTGTTTCATAAGGTTCATAAGGGTCGCGCGCTTCGCCAGTTTCTTCAGCCTGTTTCCTTGCCGCTTCTTCGATTAGATGCTGCTGAATACTGGGCCAGTTGTAGTTGAGCGCTTGCTCCAGGACATCGACTTCATCTTGATCCAGCCAGTCATCGTCGTCCTCGTCATCATCCGAGTCTTGCCAATCTTTTTCGCTATCGTGCTTATCTTCCATTTCGCGCCTCTTGCCACAGTCATAGCACTAGCGATTAAGATACGATACTATCTTAAGGAAGGCTAGAGCAAGCTATCAGGGAGTGGCGATTTTTGTGGATATGCCCATTTCAAACCCCACCCCGACCGCCTGTGTCGGCGGGTCAGTGTCTACGCGACCCTACGCGGCGCAGCCCCTCCCCGATGAATCAGGGAGGGGAGCATTACTAGCAAATCTGAGTCGGAGGCGCACCCCTATATCCACCAAAATCGCCACTCCCAATTTGACAGGTCTCATTAGAAACGGCTGATACTGGTGGCGCACAGGCTTCGACAAATGCGCAGGAACGGCGTCTTCCTCGCCTTGCCGACCCTACTGTGGCTGGTTGTTTTCTTCGTCTTGCCACTGGTGGCGGTGCTGGCTTTCAGCTTTATGTCCCGCGGCCGCGGCGGCGTTGCGATTATGCCCTTGACGCTGGAGCATTATGAGCGCACCTTCGGCGTCTTCTTCATCATCCTGCGGCGCTCTATCGGCTTGGCCGCTATTGCCACCATCATCTGCCTCATCGTCGGCTATCCGCTCGCTTTTTTCATCAGCACGCGGCGCCGGCGCCTCGTGCAGCAGGTCGCGCTCTTCTTGGTGATACTGCCCTTCTGGACCAATTTCCTCATCCGCACTTACGCTTGGCGGATCCTGCTCGGCGAAGAGGGCCTCATCAACGGGCTTTTGCTGAGCCTAGGCTTAATCAGCGAGCCGCTGACGCTTTTGAATACGCAGCTGGCGGTGCTGATCGGCCTCGTGTATGGCTTTCTGCCCTTTATGACGCTGCCCATTTATGCCTCGGTCGAGCGTTTCAATTTCCGCTATGTCGACGCCGCGCATGACCTGGGCGCCAATGACACGCGCGCCTTCTTGCGCGTCGTCTTGCCATTGACCCTGCCGGGCGTCTTGGCTGGCTGCGCGCTGGTATTCATCCCCTCGGTCGGCGCCTTCGTTACGCCCGATTTGCTCGGTGGCACGAAGGGGCTGATGATCGGCAACTTGATCAACAAGCAGTTCGGCGGCTCCGGCAATATGCCGCTGGGTTCCGCCCTGTCGATTGTGATGATGGCGGTGGTGATGATTTCGCTGCTGGTCTATGTATTCGCTAATCGGCGCGATGAGGGGGCGTGAGCATGCTCGTCAACCAAGGCTCGATGAGACGCAACCGCGCCATTCGCCGCCTGGGCAAGATCGGGCTTTGGCTTAACCCAGTGTTCTCGTATTTCTTTCTCTGGGCGCCGATTTTGATTCTTGTCTTGTTTTCCTTCAACGACAGCAAGTCAGTCGCCTCATTCACCGGCTTCACGCTCAAGTGGTACCAGAACATTTTGAACAATGTCATGGGGGCGGAACGCGCCTTTTCCACCGAAATCATGCTCAACGCTTTTCGCAACAGCCTCTTCGTCGGCACGATCGCCACCCTCATCGCGACCGCGCTCGGCGCCATGATTGCGCTGGCAATGGCGCGGGGCAAATTCCCCGGCAAAGGGCTGATCGACAGCTTGCTCTTCCTGCCGGTGGTCATCCCGGAGATCACGCAGGCGATTTCGCTGGCGATATTCTTCAAAGTAGCCTTTGATTGGCTCGCCACCATCAGCGGCGAGCGCATCTTCCCCGGCTTTCATACCATCATCATAGCCCATGTTACCTTTAACATTTCCTTCGTGGCCATCGTGGTGCGGGCGCGCCTGGCGGATATGAACCCGCAGTTGGAAGAAGCCGCCACAGACCTGGGCGCCAACCCCTGGCAGACCTTCTGGCGCGTCACCTTTCCGCTGATTCTGCCCGGCGTCATATCGGGCGCGCTGCTGGCATTCACCCTCTCGCTGGATGATTTTGTCATCACCTTTTTTACTTCCGGCGTCGGCACATCGACGCTGCCGGTCTTCGTCTATGGCTTGCTGAAGCTGACGGTCACGCCCGAGGTGAACGCCATCTCGACAATCATGATGCTCTTGAGTACGCTATTGATAGGCATTTCATTAGCCCTGCAGGGGCGCAGCGCGTCCCGCGCCTAATTCTTACCCGCAACAGGAGGAAACAAACATGAAGAGAGTACTGCTTTTGCTTAGCGTTTTTTGCCTGCTGGCGCCTATGGTCCTCAGCCAAGATATGGAACACGAGCCTTGGACCTGCCCCGAAGGTTATGAGGGGCAGACGCTTAGCATATTCAACTGGTCGACGTATATCGCCGAAGACACCGTGCCCAACTTCGAGGCGGCTTGCGGCGTCACCGTCAACTACGACATTTACGAGAGCAACGAAGCGATGCTGGCGCGCATCCGCCAAGGCAACCCGGGCTACGACATCGTCGTGCCAAGCGGCGGCACCGTGCAGCGCATGGCAGAAGAAATGCTGCTGATTCCGCTCGACCTGGAAATGATACCCAATGTCGCCAATGTGATTCCCGATCTCCTGGGCGCCGCCTATGACCCGGAGAACGAATACTCGCTGCCATACCAATGGGGCACGGTGGGCCTTGGCTACAGCACCGAAGCCTTCCCCGATGGCATCAGTTCTTGGGAGCAAGTTTGGGCGCACGATGGACCGGTCGCCTGGCTCGAAGATCGGCAGACGATGCTGGGCATCGCTCACTTGATTTTGGGCAATGACCCGAACAGCACCGACCCCGATGAGATTACCGCCGCCCGCGATTACCTGATTGAGAAGGGCGGCAATGTCGTCACCATCGCCGCTGATGACGGCCAGGTCCTGCTCGAGCGCGGCGATGTCGATATCGCGGTGGAATACAACGGTGATATCTCGCAGATAATCTGGGAATGCGAATGCGACGATTACGCCTATGCCATACCAGAAGAAGGCAGCAACGTCTGGATCGATAACCTGTCGATACCGGTTGACGCGCCCAATCCGGCGCTGGCGATGGTCTTCATCGATTACATTCTCGATGCCAAGGTCGGCGCGGACTTGACCAACTACATCGCCTACGCCTCGCCAAACCAGGCGTCAATCGAATCTGGCTTTATCGATGAAGAGATTCTGAATGACCCTACCATCTTCCCGCCGCCCGAGCAGGTGGCCAGCCTCTTCGCCATCATCGATGTCGGCGCCGAAGCCGAGGAGCTGATCAACAATGCCTGGGACGAACTTCTCATTTTCCTCGGGCAGTAACTTTTCCAAGCGGGCTTTGGCGCCGCGCGGGTCCCCACTGGGCGCCATGCCCCGCCGATAGTCCCCTTCCCCTCAGTCATTTTGGGGGGAAGGGACGTAGGGGATGGGGGCATCCCATGTCTAGCTTCGATGTCGAACTGCTTGACATCGTTAAGGATTTCGAATCGGGCGGCCGCCGCGTGCGGGCTGTCGATCATGTCAGCGCGCAAATCGCCGATGGCGAGTTCTTCGCGCTGCTTGGGCCCAGCGGCTGCGGCAAAACGACAACGCTGCGCTTGATCGCCGGCTTTGAACAGCCGACCGCGGGGCGAGTCCTCATTCGCGGCATCGCCATGGAGGGCATCCCCGCTTATCACCGCCCTGTCAACACTGTTTTCCAAGATTATGCCCTCTTCCCTCATTTGACCGTCGAGCAGAACATCATGTTCGGCTTGCAGATGGAAGGCGTCGGCAAGAAAGAAGCGCTCAAACGCGCCCACGAAGCGCTGGAGATGGTCCGCCTGCCGGATATCGGACGGCGCAAACCGCATCAGCTATCGGGCGGGCAGCAGCAGCGAGTGGCGCTGGCGCGGGCGCTGGTCAAACAGCCGGCTGTGCTCCTGCTCGATGAGCCGCTGGGCGCCCTCGATCTTAAACTGCGCAAGAATATGCAGCATGAGCTGAAAGCGCTGCAGCGCGATGTGGGCATCACCTTCATCTACGTGACCCACGACCAAGAAGAAGCGATTACGATGGCCGACCGTATCGCCGTGATGAACGAAGGCTTGATGCTGCAAATAGGCGCGCCGCGGGAGATTTATGAACATCCTGGCACACATTTCGTCGCCGACTTCATCGGCGAGACCAACTTCATCCCCGCGACGCTGATTGAGGTCGATGAGACGGGCGCGGGCTGCCTGCGCCTGGTTGATGATACAGTCATCAGAGCGCAGCTTTCCAAAACCTTTGACAGCGCCAGCGGGGCGGTAACGCTGGCCATTCGCCCGGAGCGCATCGGCATCGCCCCGAAAGAGGCCCCAATCGAGAGCGCCCCCGATAGGACCGTGCTTGACGGGCAGTTAATCGGCAGCCAGTACATCGGCACCGACACACGCTACACAGTCCGCATCGGCGCTGGCATTGAATTGGTCGTCCGCCGCCAGAATACCAGCGAGCGCGATAGCCTTAATTTGACCGCGAGCCAGCCCATCAAAGTGTATTGGCAGCAATCGAGCACAACGGTTTTGGATCGCTAGCAGGGCAATCGCCTCAACTGTTTCGTCGCCACAGATTATGCGCGATTTCATGGGCGACATACCACGTCGCCCCTACAAGGCTTGTCCGGTACTTTAGGATTCGCGATCGCCCTTTGGTTTACCCCCCTCGGTCCCCCCATTGAAATGGGGGGATGACCACTGATTTGTCGTGATTATCGCTAATGTGAACTTGGATTCAAGCAGAATTGGCATAGTTTATAGAGTTTGCAATATCCTAGCTCCCCTTCCCTAGCTTGCTGGGGCAAGGGGCTGCGCCGCGTGGACACTGGCGGTCGGGGATGGGGTAGAAATGCGCATTAAAAACTCAGTAGCGGACAAGCCTTGTAGGGGCGACACTTGTGTCGCCCACAGTTGCAGAAGCGGGTTTTGGGCGATCCAAGGATCGCCCCTACGACTCAGCACAAGCAAGCCTTATATCAGTAATTCACCACTCCCTGTAATATCTTTTCTTTGTGTCCTTCGTGTCTTTGTGGTGAAATTGAATTTCCACCGAATTCACCACTCCCCTTTCGCCGCAGTATCGCCCGTCGCCGCAAATCATGCTATGATCCAGCTTCCGACCGATTTGGATCGGCTGGTGAACTTATGGTCGCCCTTAATGCAGAAATGACGGGCGCTTCGAAAAGCCCCGCCAAGCAGAAGCCCCTCGACGCCTTAGCCGGCTTTGAAGTGAGCGACGCCTTCGCGCGTTTCAACCAGAAATACGATATCTTCAACCGCGCCATCTGGGATGATGAAGTGCGCTCGGAGCGGGCGCGCCGCTTCTTCGAATCTTACTTCACCGATCTGGCGCAATTCCGCAAGGTGGAGGGCTTTCACCATCGCGACTATGCCCTGCGGAATGCCGCCTGGTACATCGCCGATTTCACCTCCGACCTGCTGGAGCTGTCACACGATCGCAAGGAAGGCTTCCTCGATAACTACACCATGTTCCGCGACGGCGCGACGCGAAAAACAGAAGCGACCGCCCCCGAGAACAGCGCCGATGTCAAGCGCGCTGGCGAGTTCCTGGGCGCGGACGCGGTCGGCATCTGCGATTATGACGAGCGTTGGGTCTACACCCATCGATACAGCCGCCAGAAGCTGAGCGACAAAGCGATGGACTTGCCCGACGGCTTGTCTCATGTTGTCGTGATCGTCAACGAGATGGATCATCAGACGATTCAGACGGTGCCCTCAGCCCTCAGCGGCGCCGCCACCGGGCAAGGTTACAGCCGTGATATCATCGCGGTGCTGTCGCTGACGCAATACATCCGCAATCTTGGGTATCGCGCCATCGCCAGCCTCAACGATACGGCGCTTTCAATCCCACTGGCGATACAAGCGGGCCTCGGGCAGTATGGGCGGCACGGCCTCTTAATCACGCCTGAGTTTGGTCCGCGGGTGCGCATCGCCAAAATCTTCACCGACTTGCCGCTGATGCCCGATGCGCCGATCGATTTCGGCGTCACCGAGACTTGCGAGCTCTGCCGCCGCTGCAGCGATGGCTGCCCGGTGAAAGCAATCCCGAATGGCGCGCCCAAGTTCGAGGCGCAGGACAGCGTATCCCACCTTAAAGGCGTGAAGAAGTGGACCATCAAAGCCAAACAATGCTTCAAATTCTGGGTCAACCAAGGCACGGACTGCTCAATCTGCATCCGCGTCTGCCCTTACAACAAAGACTTTTCCAAGCGCTTCAATCAACTCTTGCGCTGGATGCTGAGCAATCGCTGGCGGCGGCTGGCGCTCTGGCTGGATGCCAAGCTGAAATACGGGCAGCGAAAAACAGCCGGCTGGTGGTGGCGGCGCGGCGCCAGTCCTTGAGTTCTCGCTGAACCAGACTCACGATTTGCATGCTTCCCGCAGGCTGAGACGCCAGCTCCCAATTGGCAGTAGCGCCAAGCCCGAACCGGCTCGTAAGCGGTACCGCGCCATGCTGTCCATAGGCAGGGCAAATAAGCGAAACGTCAATGAAAAATCGATTGATAGCATTGCTTGAAAATGGTCCGCTGCCTTGGTCGCTGGCGATCGGCTGGACGTTGCTGCTCACGCTCTTCTTGCTGCAGCCAGAAGCGGCACCGCTGATCGACCTGGGCTTGCCGCGCGGCGATAGCACGCTCTTGCGCGAGTTCTTCTTCAGCTCGCTGCACCTGCTGGCTTTTGCTTGGACCTGCTGCCTTTGGTTCTGGACCCTGAGCGGCAAAGCCGACCCGCGGCACAGCCTGTTTGCCGCCGTCCTCATCGCCATTGCCCTTGGCATCGTTACCGAGGCGCTGCAATCCTTGACGCTCGATCGCCATGCTTCGCTAATCGACTTAATCGCCAATATCAGCGGCGTCCTTATCGCCGCCCGTCTGATTTGGCGGCTTTTGCTGTAGCGCCTCAGCCACGCCCGCAGGATTGCGCAGACTGCTTTGGCAATTCCCATATTGCCCGATTATCCCGGTCGCCGCGTCTATGCTAGGATGAAAGGCCGGTGAAAGGAGAAGCTCCCACGATGATGCGCCCGCAAATTGTATGGCTGCTGGCGGCGATTGCGCTGATGGTCAGTGGCGTCGACGCGCAAAATGCCAATCAGCCGATATATGCCTATCGCAATGGTGATATCTGGAAGGTCGACCCGAGCAGCCGCTCCGCCACCCAGCTGACGAATTGGGGCTACAATGGGGGACCTATCCTCGCGCCGGACGGCAGCAAAATCGCCTACGTATCTACATCAGCTAACTTCGTAGCTCAATTTGAAGCTGGCAACCCGCCGCAGACGGGCGGTACAGCGCCGGGCAATATCTGGCTCATGGATCTCGCGAGCGAGTCTTTCCGGCTCATTGCCGATCAAACCGGCGCGAGCGGGTCCGGCATACGGCGCTCGCTGCCAAGCTGGTCGCCGGACAGCCAACAGATCGCCTGGCTGCAATTGGACCCGGGCTTGCAGTCGCTGGAAGCAGCCGAGCTGAAGCTGCATACTATCGCGAGCGCTGTCACCTCGACGCTGAACGCCGCCGTCGATCTTGGTTTTCAGGCAGACACTATCCAACTGCCGAGCCTGCGCTGGGGCGCTGGCGGTATCGCGCGCTTGCATTTTGATTATCCCGCTGCGGGCGCCAGCCCATACCTCGCGATTCAGTTCTATGACCCGAGCAGCGGGTCCATGACCCAGTACGACCTCGGCTTGAGCGAAAACCGCGATAACACCGTTCGTGATTTTCTCTGGGTGACTCATCTCGGGCGCAGCCTGATGGCGCTGCAGATACAAGATTACTGGGATCTGATTGACCCGCGGGACGGGGCGCGCAGCCGGCTTTCGGACCCGCCACGATTGCAAAACCGACCGACCGCCGGTGGCTTGCAGCTGATCCCGCTATCAGTCTCCGATGGCAGCGGCGGCTGGATTATTCATTGGCAGGCGACCGATGGCAGCGCTGCCTACGATACCGGCTATAGAAGCCACCGCGTCAACCGCAATAATCGCCCCGCTCTTGATAGGGCCGGCGCCCGCGTGGCTTGGCAAACTGCCGACCGCCTCAACAGTTGGCAACCGGGCGCTGGCAGCCAAACGCTGCTGGCAGCCGCCAGCCGCTGGGCATTCCCGATTCCGCAGCCTTTCGGCTTGGTCTGGGCGCCAAGCGAATGGGTGACCACCGGCGGGCAAAGCTCGCAAGCGGCGCCGGCGCTCCCGCCGGAACAGCCTGGCTGCGCCCTTGCGCCCTTGTTGAGCGGGGGCCAGCAAGCGATGCTCCGCCCGGGGCTCGAAATCCGGGTCCGTTCACAAGCTTCCGTGAGCGCGGCGGCGGTCGGCAGCATCGAAGGGGGCGCCCTGCTTAACATTGAAGCCGGTCCCATCTGCGCCGATGGCTACCACTGGTACTTCGCGCGCAAGGACGACATCGCCGGCTGGATGGCTGAAGGCGGCGCTGGCGAATACTGGCTGCGCTACTATCTGGATTGCCCCAACAGCCCGCCGATTCGTCTCTCAGCCACGATGAGCGCCACCGTCGCCGGCAATCGCGCCCTGAGCGTTCGCAATGGCAAAGGCAATGTGGATACAGCCGTCCTTACGATAGCCTCGCCCGGCGAAATCTTCACGATAACGGGCCGCCCAGAATGCGACTTGAGCGGCGAAACCTGGTATCCAATCCAACTGGGTTCAGTCTTGGGCTGGGTCGCGGCTGGCGCCGGCGACGACTATTACATCGAGCAAGCATGACCGGGAGCGCAAGTCAGCCCGCTTTGAAGGACGGATTCTGCCACACGATTAAGGTCGCCCAGTTGTCCGACGCCTCGTCTTCAATATAATTTTCCAGCAAGCCGCGCACTTCAAAGCCGCGGCGCAATTGAAAAGTCAAGGTGCTGTCATACAGGTCGCCGGCGCAGACCCGCGCCACATATTCGCTGGGGGGCATGCTTGCTTTGTATGCCAGGAAACCGGGTATCAACCCGCCAGCGACAATGCCACGCCGATTCAGCCGCTTGACGATGCCCATGCGCGCTTGATATAGCAGCGTGCCCACGCCGCGGCGCCGAAAGCCGGGGTGCACGCTGATGTCGCCGCCGTAATACCAATCGCCACTTGGATCGTGATTGCTGTAAAAGCCCCCGTCGATGATCTCCTGGAAACTATGCTGAGCCTGATCAAAGTCAAAATCAATCAAAAACCCCGAGCCTAAGCCAATCACGCGATCGCGGAAAAGAGCGGCGAAATTACCCTCCGGGAACAGGCGGCAATGATTGAGAAAATGCGCCGCCCGCATCAATTCGCCGGCGCCCAAAGTGGGGAAACAATCGCGCTGCAATTGTTCAAGCTGGTGGGCAAATCGCGGCTGGATCGTCTCGATTCGGATGTCATCGCTGGTCATGAGTTGCTTCTCTCGCTCGGCGGCTGAACCCAGTTTAGCGCTTGCTGGAAGGACCGGTCAACTTCTATCGCATATATCGCATATGGCAGCGCGGACGGCGCTATCAATCTATCAATGGACTGCATTGGACATACAGATATTGCGCCACTTGCTCTAGCATAGCCTCAGCACGAAACATGAGAAACGAGGTCAGATCATGGCGACGAATGGTCACCAGCAGAATGGCAGCAAACAAGGGACGGACAAGGTCAAACGCGGCTTGGCACAAATGCTAAAGGGTGGCGTGATTATGGATGTGGTCACGCCGGAGCAGGCAAAGATCGCCGAAGATGCTGGCGCGGTGGCGGTCATGGCGCTGGAGCGCGTGCCGGCTGATATTCGGGCGCAGGGCGGCGTCTCCCGCATGAGCGACCCCGATATGATTGATGGCATCATCAGCGCCGTCTCCATCCCAGTGATGGCTAAGGCGCGCATTGGCCATTTCGTCGAAGCGCAAATCTTGGAAGCGCTCGGCGTCGATTATATCGACGAAAGTGAAGTGCTGACGCCCGCCGATGAAGAGCACCATATCAACAAATGGAAGTTCGCCGTGCCCTTCGTTTGCGGCTGCCGCAATCTGGGCGAGGCGCTGCGGCGGATCAACGAAGGCGCCGCCATGATGCGCACCAAGGGCGAAGCTGGCACCGGCGATGTAGTCGAGGCAGTGCGGCACGCCCGCGCCGTCAATGGCGAAATCCGGCGCATCAGCAGCCTAGACGAAGACGAGCTTTATACCTACGCCAAGGAGATCCGCGCGCCCTACCAGCTGGTCCAAGAGACAGCCGAGCTGGGCCGCCTGCCGGTGGTGAACTTCGCCGCTGGGGGCGTCGCCACACCGGCGGACGCGGCGCTGATGATGCAGCTTGGCGTCGATGGCGTCTTCGTCGGCAGCGGCATCTTCAAAAGCGGGGAGCCAGCGAAACGCGCCAATGCGATTGTCAAAGCGGTAACGCACTTCGAGGATGCGCGCATCCTGGCTGAGGTCAGCCGCAATCTGGGCGAGGCGATGGTCGGCATCAATGTTACGCCCGACGAGGTCATCCTGGGCAAGCGCGGCTGGTAGGCGACCTCCCCGCCCTCTCACCGGCGGAATTAAGGGCAACAGGAATCAAGCGAAAGGGGAGCTTATCGTGGCGATTTCGAATGTCAGCAATCTAGAAACCCCAAGCGTTCTCATCGATCTGGATAAAATGGAGCGCAATATCAGGCGGATGCAGAAACGCTGCGATGAGCTGAGCCTCAACTTCCGCCCGCACATCAAGACGCACAAAATCCCCGATATCGCCCGCCGCCAAATTGAGGCGGGCGCGGTTGGCATCGCTTGCCAAAAGGTCAGCGAAGCCGAAGTTTTTGCCGACGCCGGCTTCCGCGATATTCAAATTCCTTACAATATCGTGGGCAAACAGAAGACGCGGCGGCTCGCGGCACTGGCGAAGCGGGCTGATGTATCAGTCACAGTCGACAGCCGGGCGGTTCTTGATGGCATCGCCAAAGCGGCGCAGGAAGCGGGGGCGGCCATCAGCGTGCTGGTGGAGCTTGTCTCGCTCAACCAGCGCACCGGCACATCACCGCAAGCGGCGCTGGACCTGGCGCAGCAAATCACAGCGGCGGACAAGCTTCACTTTACGGGCTTGATGATCTACCCCTCGGATGCAGCAATTCGACCGCGTTTGCAAGCGACGCTTGCCTTGCTTGAGGCGGCTGGCATCCCGGTAGAGACTGTCAGCGGCGGCGGCAGTGGCGCCATCCGCGACGCCCATCTGCTGCCCGAGCTGACTGAAATGCGGGTCGGCACGTATCTCTTTTGGGATTGGGGCAGTGTGAACACGGGTTACACCAGCATCGACCACTGCGCCATGCGTGTCCGCACGACCGTCGTCAGCGCCAACGACGCATCCCGCGTCATCCTCGATGGCGGCAGCAAAGCCCTGCATTCGGAAACCGTCGATGGCTGCTTCGGTTTCATCGAAGCCTATCCCAAGGCGCATCTTCACAAGGTCAACGAAGAACATGGTTATGTCGATTTCAGCGATTGCGACAGCGTGCCGCAGGTCGGCGATATCGTAGACGTGATACCGGTTCATACCTGCGTGGTCAGCAATTTGCACAATCAAATCTTTGGCGTCCGCGGCGGCTTGGTCGAGCAAGTATGGGATGTGGCTGCGCGCGGAATGGTTTGGTGAAGACTTCCTAATCGAAGCGAGCCTTAAACAGCCAAGCAGGCGACACCAGCCAATGCCGATCATAGACGCGCCGAAACTGGCTGTTGCTGCCTACCTCGCCTGGGGGGCGATTAAGACGCTGCCACTATGGCAGGCACCCGGCCAGCATTTGGTCCAGCTCTTCACTGGCTTGCTGCAGCAGCTGATGCAAGGCGAAATCGCTGCCATGCGGCACCATGAGCGCGCCTTGACGCCGGTATCGATCCACCTCTTGAATTGAGGAAGCCGTCCGCGCCCACACTTTGCCATGCCCCTGCGCCGCTGCCGCCACCCGCGCGACCGCATCATCAACCGTCATGCCAAATTCCGGGTAGGTTTCGAGGCGCAAGCCAAGATCCCCAGGTCCCACGAATAGCGCGTCGATTCCCTCGACCGCGGCGATCTCGGCGGCATTAGCGACCGCTGCCGGCGTTTCGATCTGGGCGACGATGAAAGTCTCGCGATTGGCATCGGCAATGTAAGAGCTAGCGGGCTTCCAAGTATCCAAGCCAAAGTCAGCATCAAGACCTGCCCCGTCCAGCCCGCGATTGCCAACCGGCGGGTATTTGGTTGCCAGCACGATTTCACGAGCGGTCTCCACATCAGAGACGAAAGGGATCATCAAGCCCGCCGCGCCATCTTCCAGGAAGCGATAAAGCCGGGTTCGCTGCGTCGTCGGGGGGCGGATCATGCAGTCGATATCGTATCGATGGCAAAGCGCCAGCAGATGCTGCACTTCGCGAACATCGAAATTGCGATGCTCCAGATCAAGCCAAATGCCATCATATTGATAATGCGCTGCATAGCGAATGAAGAAGGGCAGCACATGCCCCAGGGCACAGAAGCGCGCGAATTCGCCGGCCCGCCATTTCGCCAGCACTTTGCTTTTTCTCATTATTGATTTGTCTCCTTGGTTCAAGTCGTCGCCGAAATGTTAGCACATCTTAGGCGGCAAACGCGAAAGGTCTCTTCTTAGGGAGTGGTGAATTACTGATATAAGGCTTGCTTGTGCTGAGTCGTAGGGGCGATCCTTGGATCGCCCAAAACCCGCTTCTGCAACTGTGGGCGACACAAGTGTCGCCCCTACAAGGCTTGTCCGCTACTGAGTTTTTAATGCGCATTTCTACCCCATCCCCGACCGCCAGTGTCGGCGGGTCAGTGTCGGCGGGCTGTGTCGGCGGGTCAGTGTCTACGCGACCCTACGCGCCCTACGCGACCCCACGCGGCGCAGCCCCTTGCCCAGCGGTCAGTGTCTACGCGACCCAGCAAGCTAGGGAAGGGGAGCTAGGATATTGCAAACTCTATAAACTATGCCAATTCTGCTTGAATCCAAGTTCACATTAGCGATAATCACGACAAATCAGTGGTCATCCCCCCATTGCAATGGGGGGACCGAGGGGGGTAAACCAAAGGTCAATCGCCTTAAATTATTTTCAACACAGCCCTCGGCAGCAGCGATAAGAATGGCTGCGCTTAGCTGAGCAGTGGTCGCATCCGCGCCAGCGCCTGCTCCAGCAGGGAGACATCAGCGGCAAAACACAGCCGCAGATAGCCTTCACCTTGGGGACCAAAAGCCGCGCCCGGCGCCAAGCCAACGCCGCACTGGCGCAGGATCTGCTCGGCAAAGGCGTAGCTATCAGCCATGCCATCGACGGCGAAGAAGGCATAGAAAGCCGCCTGCGGGCGGGGAAAGCTTACCCGAGGCAATTCGGCAAATGCGCCTTCGACCGCCGCCAGCGCCGCCCGGTAACGCCCCGCCGACGCGCGAATGAAGGCTTCGCCTTGCTCCAAGGCGGTGATGCCAGCAATCTGCGCCGGCGCGAAAATGCAGGAGAAGTTGAACTCGCTCACCATCGCTAGCGAATTGACGAGCGATTTTGGCGCGGTCAGCCAGCCTAGCCGCCAGCCCGTCATCGCCCAGGACTTGGAAAAGCTGTTGACGATGAGGTATTTGTCGTCCTCAGTTACTTTGTCGATGAAGCTCGGCGCATACTCACGGTCATAAACAATGCGGCTGTAGACTTCGTCCGCGATCAGCCAGAGCTCGCGTTCGCGGCAGAAGTCGAGGATCAATTGCTGTTCGGCCGCCTCAAGCAGCCAGCCGGTTGGGTTGTTCGGCGAGTTGATTAAGAGCGCGCTGGTATTGGGCTGGCAGGCGGCGAAGAGTTCATCCAAATCCAGGCGCCAGCCGCCGCGGCGGGGCCGCAGGGGGACGCGCACCGTCTCGGCGCCCAATATCTCAGCCGCGGCCGGTAGATTGGGCCAAACCGGTGATGGTATGACGACGGCATCCCCCTCCGCGACGATGCATTGCAGGGCAATCGCCAGCGCAGTCATGCCCGATGGCGTCACTGCGATATTGTCCGCGCTCAGCCGCGTTTCATAAAGCCCATTCAAGTAGGCGGCCAGCGCCTGCCGTAGTTCGATAATGCCGAGGTTCGGCTGATAAAAGGTCTGCCCCTCATCGAGCGCGTCTTTCGCCGCTTGGCGGATGAAAGCGGGCGTCGGCTTATCGGGCTCGCCAAACCACAGCGGTATGACATCGCTTCGGCCGATTGCAGTATTCGAGAGCTTGCGTATCAGGCTGGGCTGCAGCGCCCGTACGCTGGGACGGTTTGCCAGTATCGCCATCGACGCTAATCCCCCTCTTGTTTGTAGAGCGCCACCGCTGCCACAATAATGATACCCTGAATAAGCCCTTGTATGAACTGATTTACGCCCAGCATGACCAGCAGATTGGCGCTAATGCCAAGCAGCAGCACGCCGCCCAGCGTCCCGATTACGGTGCCACGTCCGCCAAACAAGCTGGCGCCGCCGATGATGACCGCCGTGATCGTCTGCAGCTCAAGACCATCGCCGATTGCCGGATCGCCAACACCCATGCGCGAGAGCCAAAGCAAGCCGGTGATCGACGCGCTTAGGCTGCAAATGACATAGACGCCATAACGCACCCGCTTAACCGGCACGCCAGATAGATGCGCCACTTCGATGTTGCCGCCGATTGCGTACAAGTATTTGCCAAATGCCGTGTAACGCAGCAGCAGCGCGGTTAGCAGCAGCAGCAGGCCAAATAAAACGGCGATTACCGGCATCGGTCCAATTTTTTCTACATAAAACATGATGAAGGGTCGGCTCGCTGCGCCGACGGGTGAAGTCGAAATGCTGAGGCTGATGCCACGCAAAATGCCCAGCGACGCCAGTGTGACGATAAAGGGCGCGATCTTCACTTCGTTGATCAGGAAGCCGTGAACCAAGCCGACCAGCAGCCCCAGCGCCAGCGTCGCCGCGATCGCCGCGCCCTGGTTTTCTACTTCGCCATTCATCACCAGCGCCGAGACTAAAATCGAGAGCTTAACCAGCGAGCCGACCGAGAGATCGATGCCAGCAGTCAAGATAACCAGCATCTGGCCCAAGGCGACGATGCCAATGAAGGCCGCTTGGCGGGCGACATTGGTCAGGTTGCGCAAGGTCAGAAAGCGCTCGGACTGCGTCGCGCCGATGATAATCAAAATGACGATGAACGCGTAAACGGCGATGATCGGACCATAGCGCCGCAGGAACAGGCGCTGGGAAGCGGTCAAGCCGCCGAATACGCGCGCTGAGGCATTCATGCTTGTTCAGCCGCGCCGCGCGCCATAGTGGCGAGTTCAATAATGCGCGCCTCGGTCGCTTCAGGCTGGGCGACTTCGCCAACGATGCGGCCATCATTCATAACCAGAATCCGATCGCTCATGCCAATCACCTCGGGCAGCTCCGATGAGATCATGACAATCGCAATCCCGCGATCGTTCAACTGGCGCATCAGCTTATAGATTTCGAATTTCGCGCCGACATCAACGCCACGCGTCGGCTCGTCCAGGATAACCACCAGCGGATTCGTCTCCAGCCACTTCGCCAGTACCACCTTCTGCTGGTTGCCGCCGCTTAGGTATTGCGCTTCCTGATCGGCTGAAGCCATGACGATCGAAAGGCGCTCCTTCGCCTGCTCGACCAGGTTGTCTTCCAGCCGCCGTTTCAGCAGGCCAAAGCGGCTAAGGCGCGCGAGGATTGGCAGCGTTATGTTGACGCGCACCGGCAAAGACGTGAAAAGCCCCTGCGACTTGCGGTCTTCCGGCACGAAAGCCAAGCCCGAATCAATCGCCTGCGCCGGGTTATTCCAAGCCCTGCCTCCCCCCGCGGCCAGGGAAATGGTCCCGCTGGTTAAGGGGTCAGCGCCGAACAAGGCGCGCGCCAGCTCCGTCCGCCCCGAACCAACCATGCCGGCGATGCCCAAGATTTCGCCGGCGTAGAGTGCCAGGCTGGCGCCCTCCAGTATGGAATCGGTAGACACATTCTCGGCGGCCAAGACCAACTCGCCCTGCTCATGATCGGTCCGCGGGAAAATCTCATCGAGTGGGCGCCCGACCATTAGCTCCACCAGCGTAGAACGGTCCAACTCATGGATGGGCTTGGTGGCGACTAACTCGCCATCCTTGAGCACAGTCACCTCGTCGGCGATGCGGAAGACTTCGTCCAGCCGGTGCGATATGTAAATGATCGTGACGCCCTGCTTCACCAGCGATTCGATGATCTCGAATAATTGATCCAGCTCGCTGCCAGCCAAGATTGCCGACGGCTCATCCATGACAATCAAATCGGCATTCTGCGACAGCGCTTTGGCGATCTCTACCAATTGACGCTGCGCCACTGTCAGCTCGCTGACGGGGAGGCTTGTATCCAGCCTTAAGCCCAAGCGCTTGAGCAGCGCCGCCGCTTTCGCATGGAGTTCCTTCAGGTTCAAAATACCAAACGCGAAGCGCGGTTCACGCCCGAGGAAGATATTCTCGGCAACCGACATTTGCGGCACCAGCGCCAATTCCTGATAAATGATGCTAATGCCGGTATCAATAACTTCCCCAGCCGACGCTCCCTCGCGCCGCTCGCCTTTGAAGATAATCTGGCCCCCGTCCGCCTTGTAGGCGCCCGCCAAGATTTTCATCAGGGTCGACTTGCCGGCGCCATTTTCGCCTACCAGGCCATAGACGCTTCCCCGGCGGCAGCGAATAGATACGTCCTTCAAGGCTGACACGCCAGCAAAAGACTTGGAGATCTTGTGCATCTCCAGGATGAAGTCGCTCATGCTTGTCTCCAAGCGCCGAGAGAAAAGGGAGTGGTGAATTTCATTGATATGCCCATTTCAAACCCCACCCCGACCGCCTGTGTCGGCGGGTCAGTGTCGGCGGGTCAGTGTCTACGCGACCCTACGCGACCCTACGCGGCGCGCCCCTCCCGACGGGTCAGTGTCGGCGGGCTGTGTCTACGCGCCCTACGCGACCCCGATGAATCATGGAGGGGAGCATTCCAACAAATCCTGAGTCGGATCCTTTACAAACTCCTATATCAGTAATTCACCACTCCCAGAGAAAAGCGGTATCCAAGTGTTGCCATTGCCCTGGATACCGCTAATGCCTCAAGAGACGGGGGCGCCTTATTCTTCTTCAACGAGGAAACCCAGCTCGGCCAGTTTCTCGGCTGGCATGGTGATAGGACCATGCACGTCGTCGCTCCATTCCGCGCGGAAGTAGTCTTCGCCTTCGGCATCGGTGAAGGGATCGGCATTATCGATCTTGCCGACGAAATCGATGAAACGGGGCGTGGGCTCGCCACGCAGTATCTGCAGTGCGGCATCAATACAGAGGGTGGCCATCGCATTGGGATATTGCCAGGCGCCGTACTTGATGTCGTTCTCATGCGCCAGGCGCAGGAAGCCATTTTGCCATTCGCCACCGCCAATCGGCGGTATATCCATCTCGGCATCCAGATAGGCGCTGATGATGCCTTGCGACATTTGCGCGCCGCCCGACCAAATGCCATCAATCTCGTCGCCGTGCTGCGCCAGCCAAGTCTCCATGATCTTCTTGCCTTCAGCCGGCGACCACATGCCCGGCTGGTTATCGAGCAGCTCAATGCCATAAGAATCGAACACGGCTAGGGCGCCCTCTTCCATGATGACCGAGGTGGTGACGCCCGGGATGCCAGTCATCATCAAGAAGTTGCCATCGACGCCAACGGTGTCAATCAGCCACTGCGCCAAACCAGCGCCGGCATTAAAGAGATTGGTGCCGACTTCGGTGACGAAGTTGTCGGTTTCGACCGCGCTCGCGCAGAGCACAACCGGAACGCCCTGCATCATCGCCCGCTCGACTGGCGCCGACAATGCAGCCGCGCCCATCGGCACCAGGATCAGCGCGTCTGGTTCCTGCGCCAGCAGATCTTCCACCTGCGGCACCTGGATATCGGCGCTGGCTTGGGCATCTCCGTAAAGAAATTCGGCAATAAGCTCCTCACCCAATTCTTCGACGTGCCAGTATGCGTGCGCGTCGAAAAGCGCCGACCAGGCATTGCTTGTCCCTTGCGCCGCTAGCGCGATTCGATATGGCGGCTCCTTGGCGAATTCGCTGGTATCGTACACTTCATCCAGACGCGAGAGCACGCTCTGCAAATAGGGCGACGCGTCAATCATCTCTTGCGTGATTTCGAAGTCCGAAACGCCCTCGTCCTGCGCCAGCGATACTAGCGATGTGCCGAGCAGCAGACACAGGCTGAGCAGCGCGTATACTAATCTCCTAATCATTTGGTTTTCCTCCCAAAGTTGGCTAAGGGTCAACACGAGTTGCTTCGTCTGACCGGCTTTTCAATCGATTATTCTACCAATCCAGCCTCCTTTTCCCTTGAAACGTCTACTCCGGGAGAGGTGAATTATTGAGATATGCTCATTTGACAAACCCCATCCCCCAGCCCCTTCCCCAGCAAGCTAGGGAAGGGGAGCATTGCTAGCAAATCGTGAGTCGGAACTCTTACAAACTCCTATATCCACCAAAATCGCCACTCCCCTACTCCTCGACATTGGCGAGGCTGTACAGCGTTACCGCCCCCAGAATCACCAAGCCTTTGATAATGAACTGCACCTGAATATCCAAGCCCATCAGCAGCGCCATCGTGCTGAGCAGCTGAATGAGCAGCACACCGGCGATCGTCCCCAGCAAGCCGCCGCGCCCGCCGACGAAAGCCGTGCCGCCGACGATGGCCGCGGCAATCGAATCCAGCTCCAGCCCGGTGCCGATGAAGCGATCGACATAACCGACGTAGCCAGTCAGTACAATGCCAGACACAACCGCCAGGCAACTGCCCAGCACATAAACAGCAATGCGTATGGCATCGACCGATAAGCCAGACAGGTGCGCCGCTTCGCTATTGCTGCCCACCGCATAGACCCTGCGGCCAAAGGCAGTGCGCCGCAAGACGAAGATAAAGCAGGCATTCAAGCCCAGCCACAATAGCAGGGGAATCGAAAGCACAAACCAAGATTGATTGACGATGCCCAAAACCTCCGGCACGAAACCGCCAGGTACGCCGCGGGTGTAGGCTTGCGTGGCACCTTTGACCAGCACCAGCATGCCCAAGGTCGCCACGAACGGGGGCACCCGCCGCTTGGTAACCAGCAGCCCATTGCCCAAGCCCACCAGCGCGCCCAAAGCCAGCGCAATCAAAATTGCCGGAATCACCATATCATCGCGCCCATTGGTGACATCCGCCACCACGATCGAGGTCATGACGAAGACGCCGCCGATGGACAAATCCAAACCCGCGACCAGCAGAATCAGCGTCTGCCCGATCGCAACAATGCCCAACTGCGATGCCTGCCGCATCACGACGGCGATGGTGTTGACATCATAGAGCCTCGGCGTCAAGACAGTGGCGGCGAGCAGCAGCGCCAACAGGGCGATGTATACGCCATAATTGGCGACGAAGCGCCGCAAGCGCCAGCGGCTGAAACTCCTTGCGGATTCGTATGGCTTTGCAGCGCTCATAGATAATCCCGATTGGCAAGCCTGGCTGCGAACACGGTCACGCCAGGGGCGGAATGACAGGCTTTAGTGCGGCGCGGCCGGCGCATCCTGGTCAGCGAGATATTTCGCCGCCCACTCAACACCTTCCCAGGATATCGTCTTCTCCGGGCTGATCTTAACTAAGTAGCGCGGGCGCGATCGCGAGGGCTCCAGATACTCTGGACCACGCTCGCCCAAATACCGTACAGACATCCGCCGGGCGATTTCCAGCCACTCGCCGTGCATCAGCGCTGGACCTTCTACAACTTCCGCCGGACCACGAAACAAGACCCGGGTGTAGGGGCTGCTGTCTTTGGCGCAGGATACTGAACAACGTGGATAGCGCAGCAGATGCTGGGCAAATACGGTTTTCGCGCGCGGGATAATCCACATGGATTCCCCATCCCATTCTTGCCAGACCGGCGTCACATACGGGTCGCCCTTGCTATCAACTGTGGCGACCCGCGCGACAATAGGACCAGCCAGGAATTCTTTTATCTCCTCAGCCTTCAATGCGCGCATCTTGCCCATCCACTCGGGGTACGCTCTTTTTTCGCTCATATGCTGTCCTTTCCACAAACTATATTCTGGGTCTAGCATCGCCGCCTGGGCGCGGGCGAAGCGACGCCAACTTCCGCTAGAGTATAGCCAATGCCGCGCGGGCTGCCAAAGCAACGCCCCGGAGGAGTGGTCAGGGCAATCGCATCAAATTATTTTCGCCACAGAGACACAGAGTGCACAGAGATTTAATTCTATTTCTGGTAGAAAAAGGAGGCAATGTAGGGGCGATCCTTGGATCGCCCACAGATTATGCGCGATTTCACGGGCGACATACAATGTCGCCCCTACATTTTGTAATTTTACGTGGCGAACGACGCACAATGATTTTGAAGCGATTGCCCTGGCGGAGTGGTTGAGTTTCCTTGACCAATGCCCGCAAATCAGTTCTATTTATTATGGCTCGGTATTTTGGAGAATTATCATGAAACTGACGAGTGACTTACACGTTGTCGGCGGCGGTTACTTTGGCTTCGGTTTATCCGGGCGGCTGGACTGCCATGTATTTGTGCTCAACAGCGGTTCTGAGCTGGCACTGGTCGACCCCGGCATGGGCATGGAGCGGGACTTCGACGCCATCCTAGACCACATTCGCGCCGACGGCTTGGACCCGGCCAAGATCCGCAAGCTGATACTGACGCATTACCACTGCGATCATATCGGCGCCGCGGCCGAAGCGCAGAAGCGGCTGGAGGTGGAGGTATACGCTTCGGCATTTGCCGCGCCCGTCATCCGCAATGCCGATGAGAAGGCGGTCGCCCTGGATGTCGCCAAAGCCGCCAATTTCTTCCCCCAAGATTTTCACTTAGCGCCCTGCCCCGTCGATGTGGAGCTAAACGAAGGCGACCGAATCAAAATCGGCAACCTGGAGTTGGAAACGTTTGAAACGCCGGGCCACTGCGACGGGCATCTCAGCTTTTTGATGCGCGGCGGCGACCGGACTTACCTGCTCGGCGCCGACTTGGTTTTCTGGGGCGGCAAAGTCGTCTGGCAGAATATCCACGACTGCCGCATCGACGCCTATGCCGACAGCATGTTCAAGATGGAGCGGCAAGAATTCGACGCGCTCGTGCCGGGGCATCTGCAAATCTCATTGCGCGAGGGGAAAGTACATCTGGATGCGGCTTGCGCGGCTTTTCGGCAACTGGCTGTCCCGCCGAATTTGCTTTGAGCGGGAGTGGTGAAATTGATTGATATAAAGCCTGCTCCCACTTCAAGCGTCTTGTTGGCGACGGAGCAGCAATTGCGGTACACTTGCGCCCGTAAGCTTGGCATTATCCTCACCGTTTTTTCCTGGGTTCAAATAAGCATAAATTTCACATTGCATAGAAGAACCACGAGGCGAAAGATGGGGTTGCGCCGGGCTCCTATTGAATCAGTTCAGAGAGGATATGCTAATGTTTTCACGCAAGGCGCTTTGTCTAGCAATCGCATGTATCTTGGTAATCGGCAGCCTGCCGCTGGCGGCGCAGGACGAACCCATCACCATGACGATGTGGGTTCGGTCAATTCCCTTCCAAACGCAGGCTTTGGTTGATGAGTGGAACGCCAACAACGAAAGCCAGGTCGAGCTGACTGTGATTCCGTCGGCCGAGTTCGTCACCAAGATGGGCGCGGCCATCGCCGCCGGCGACCCGCCCGATATCGCCAGCATCGACCTCATCTACACACCAGCTTTCGCGGCTGCTGGGCAATTGGTCGATATCACCGAATTCGTCAGGGAATTGCCCTACGCCGACGATCTGACGCCCGCTCATATGGAGCTGGGCATGTATGAGGGGCGCAATTACGCGGTGCCAACGGGGGTAGACGGCTCCTTCATCGTCTACAACATCGACCTGTTCGAGCAGGCCGGCTTAGACCCAGACAATCCGCCTTCAACCTGGGACGAAATGCTAGAGGCGGCGCGCGCCATTAACGCCCTGGGCGACGACATTTACGGCTATTGGTTCTCGATGAATTGTGCCGGCTGCAACGCCTTCACCTTCCTGCCTTTCATCTGGGCGAGCGGCGGCGATGTGCTCAGCGACGATTATTCTGAAGCGACCATCAGCAGTGACCCGATAGTGCGCGAGGCGCTCGAATTCTATAACACCATTTGGGAAGAGGGTTTGGTGCCAGAGGGCGCCAGCATCGACAATGGCGCCAACTTCGTCAGCGCATTTGCCGCCGGCAATATCGGCATGAGCGGCACCGGCAATTTCGCCATCGCCGGTTACACAGCCGATTTCCCCGATTTGAACTTTGGCGTGTTCCATATTCCGGGCAAAGACGGGGGCACGGCCTCTTTCGGCGGCGGTGATGTGATCGCGATAGCAAGCGGCACGGAGCACGCAGAAGAAGCCTGGCGCTTTATCGAATGGACGATGAGCGACGAGGCGCAAATCGAAATCTACGCCGCCAACGGGCAGATCCCCGTCCGCCTGGGGCTAGTCGATAACAAGTACTTCGAGGGTGATGAACGCCAAGCCACCGCCGCCAGCGCCTTGGCGGTGGGCAATACGCCATACACCACCGTCTACAACGACCTCTTCAACGACGCCAATGGTCCTTGGCTGGAGATGCTGCAAATCGCAATCCTTGACGGGGACATCGACGGCGCGCTGGAACTGGGGCAGGAACGTTTCACGCAAATCATGGAAGGTTAAGCTAGCGCTTGGCAGGCGCTGCTTAGCGGGGCGTCACACTCGGTGGCGCCCCAGCCGCAACCCTGGGGTGCCTTGGTTCTGGCGCATAAATCAAGCCGAAACAGCCCGCCAACAGTCCCCACAATCCCCAACAGTCTGCTGGCGGTGGCATGAAAGTATCAGCTATTGATTAGAGCATCCGCGATATTCAATCTCAGCTGGGAACAGCGCCGTAAAGTAACTGGGCTGCTCTTCGTCATGCCGACTGTCGCCTTCGTCTCGGTCTTCTTCATCATCCCGCTGGCGATGACCTTCTTTATGTCGCTGCACGATTGGCCTCTCTTCGGGGAACGGGCCTTCACCGGCTTGCAAAACTACCGCGACCTAGGCGCCGACAGGCAGTATCTCAAAAGCCTTGATTTCACTTTCCGCTACACACTCTACATAACGCCGCCGATATTCCTGCTTGGTTTTATTCTTGCGTCGCTAGTGCGGCATAATATTCGTTTCATCGGTGTTTTCCGGACGGTCTTTTTCATGCCGGTTGTAATCGGCTTGGGTGTATCCAGCCTGCTTTGGGTCTGGCTGCTGGATGATCGCGTCGGCATTTTCAACAAGATCCTGCTGGACCTGAACCTGGTGCCCAAGGCGCAGCTCTTCCTCGGGCGGCCCAATACGGCGATGAACGTCATCATACTGTCGGTAGTCTGGAAGACAGTCGGCTTCACCATGATTTTGCTGCTGGCCGGCTTGCAGGCAATCCCGGCGGAATTATACGAATCAGCCGAAGTCGATGGCGCTGGCTATTTCCGCAAGCTGTTTTACATCACCTTGCCGCTGATGCGCCGCACGATCGCGCTGGCTTTGATCTTGTCTGTCATCGGGTCGGTATTGGCTTTCGACCAGTTTTATATCATGACCCGTGGCGGACCCCGCAACAGCACAATCTCGATCGTGTATTGGATCTTCAACAATTCTTTCACCTATTTCAAGATGGGTTATGGCGCGGCGATGTCCATCGTTCTGCTTGGCATTTTAGTCGCGCTGACGGGCACCCAATTTTATGTTCTGAGGGAGCGGGAATAATGTCAGCAGGAGCCTGGCAGCCAAGCTCGGCTAGGCGCAGCCAGCAAGAAATGCGCCACTTGCGCCAGCGAAATCTTCGCTGGCTTCAGTACGTGGTGCTGTCGGCGCTGGCTTTGCTCTTCCTCTTTCCCATTCTCTGGTCATTGCTGAACTCACTAAAATTGCCAGCCGAAGCCCTGGCGGTGCCACCTACTTATTTGCCCAGCCAACTGGTCTTGGAGAATTACATCGAGCTGACGACCTATGGCAAAATCGGCATCGCCCAGCACGTCTACAACAGCACCGTGGTCGCCCTAATCACAGTCGTCGGCAGCATCGTGCTCAGCACGCTTGGCGGCTATGGTTTCGCTCGCTTTGATTTCCCGGCGAAGAATTTCTTGTTCATCATGGTGCTATCCACCTTGATGATTCCGTTCCAGTCGATCTTGATTCCGCTCTTCGTCATGCTCGTGCAAGTCAATCTGCACGATACGCTCTTTGGTCTTGCCTTGGTTTATATCACCTTTCAGCTGCCCTTTGGCATCTTCTTGATGCGCAACAGCTTTCTCTCCGTCCCCCATGAAATCGAGGAGTCTGCGCTGCTGGATGGCTGCAGTTCATTGAGCGTGCTCTATCGCCTGATGCTGCGGCTGGTGCTGCCGGGCATCGTCACCGTGGCGATTTACGCCTTCATCAATTCCTGGAACGAATTCCTGGCTGCGCTGATCTTCATGTCCGACCAGGACAAATTCACGCTGCCGATATTCTTGACGATGGTCCGCAGCGGCATCTGGGGCGAAGTGGATTGGGGCGCCCTGCAAGCCGGCGTGATCATTTCTATCATTCCCAGCCTAGGCATTTTCCTGGCGCTGCAACGGTATTACATGGACGGGCTGATGGGCGGCGCTGTCAAGAATTAGACGCTAATAAGCACAGAGAAACTTATGCTCACATTACCCCAAAACCGCGAACCGCTTTACCCGGCCACCTTTCAAGCCCTGCCCCTGGGCGCGATCAAGCCGCGCGGCTGGCTGCTGAACCAGCTGCGCGTGCAAGCCAATGGTCTCTCGGGCCACCTAGACGAGTTTTGGCCCGACCTGGGAGCCGACAGTGGCTGGCTGGGCGGCGGCGGCGAATCTTGGGAGCGCGGTCCCTATTACCTTGACGGCTTGCTGCCGCTGGCGCATCTGCTCAAGGACGAGCGCTTGCTGAACAAGCTGCACCCCTGGCTGGAATGGACGCTGAACAGCCAGGATGAGCGCGGCTGCTTTGGACCCCAGCTGCCCGATTGGTGGCCCCGCATGATTATGCTCAAGGTGCTGATGATGCACTACGAAGTCAGCGAAGACGAACGCGTGCTGCCGCTGATGACCGAATACTTCCGCTACCAGCTGCGCGTGCTGCCGGTGAAGCCCTTATATCTCTGGGGCTGGGCGCGGGCGATGGATAATGTCTTGGCGGTGCATTGGCTCTACAACTTCACCGGTGACGGCTTCCTGCTGGATTTGGCGCAACTGCTGATTGAGAGCACGCTCGACTGGCTCGATTTGCAGGCGAATTACAGCCTGCGCCAGGCGCTGCCGCTGCGAGAGTGGAATCACGGGATGATGACGCATGGACCCAACAACGCGATGGGGGTCAAAGCGGGCGGCGTCTTCTACACGCAGACGGGCAAAGCCTGGCATCGCCTGGCACCGCGCCTCGGCATCGAAAATTTGATGCGGCATCATGGGCAGCCCAACGGCATCTTCAGCTGCGACGAACATCTCAACGGCACATCGCCGGTCAGCGGCACCGAGCTTTGCGCAGTGGCGGAGTTTATGTTCTCGCTGGAAGAACTGATGCGGCTCCTGGGCGACCCTTTCTTTGGCGATCAATTGGAGCGGGTCGCATTCAATGCTTACCCCGCCACCTTCACCCCCGACATGTGGGCGCATCAATATGACCAGCAGGTGAATCAAGCGCTGGCAACAGTCGCCAAGCGCAACTGGACCGACAACAGCGACCCATCCAATATCTTTGGCCTCGAGCCTCATTTTGGCTGCTGCACCGCCAACATGCACCAGGCATATCCCAAATTCACCAAGAGCCTGTTCATGGCGACGCCGGCTGGCGGGCTGGCCGCGGTCGCTTATGCGCCCTGCCAGGTTCAAACCATTGTCGGCGCTGGCCGCTCCGCCACCATTACCGAGACGACAGAATACCCCTTCAAAGGCAGGATACAGTTTGACTTCGAGCTGGAGGCAGCCTGCGAATTTGACTTTCACTTGCGAATCCCGGATTGGGCTGACCAAGCCCAGCTTAGGCTAAATGGGGAGACCCGCCAGATCCGCGCCGCCGGTTCCTTCCATGTGATTCAGCGGCAGTGGTCAACCGGCGATACGCTCACGCTCGAATTGCCGATGACTGTGCGGCTGAGCGAAGGGCACAAAGGGCTCTTGTCGGTCTATCGCGGTCCCTTGCTCTTCGCTTCCAAAATCGAAGAGGAATGGAAGCAGATCGCCGGCGAGCTGCCCCACGCTGATTGGGAGATCTACCCCAAGTCGGCTTGGAATTACGGCCTCATTCCCGCTGAAGAAACGGCTCTGGCGGGCCTCAGGGTTGAAGAAGCAGCGCCGAGCGAGACACCCTTCGCCACCGACAAGCCGCCGGTACGCCTCCAGGCGCTGGCAAGGCAATTGCCACAATGGACCCTAGAAGACAATTCCGCCGCCGATATCCATGCGGGACCGCACCCCACCGACGCCAAGACCGAAGCAATCACGCTGATTCCCTTTGGCTCGACTCAGCTTCGAATCGCAGCCTTCCCCATTGCGCAGGCCGAAACGGACTCGATATGAACGCTAAACACGGCGATTACCAGCTTCAGGCGCTGCCATTCACCTCCGTCCAGATTGACGACAGCTTCTGGAAACCGCGCATCGAGCGCGCCGTCCACATAACGATTCCTTTCGACTTCGAAAAATGTGAAGAAACGGGCCGCATCGATAACTTCGCCAAAGCCGGCGGCTTGATGAAAGGCGCGCATCAAGGCATCTTCTATGACGATTCCGATGTCTTCAAGGTCCTGCAAGGCGCCGCCTATGCCCTGCATATCTCGCCGAACCCAGCATTGGAAGCCTACCTGGACCAGCTCATCGAGACCTTCGCCGCCGCCCAGGAAGATGACGGCTACCTCTATACAGCGCGCACCATCGACGGCGACCAAGTCGACGAACGCTGCGGGCGCGAGCGCTGGTCAAATCTCGCGGTCAACCACGAGCTATACAATGTGGGCCACCTGTACGAAGCCGCCGCCGCCTACTATGAAGCGACCGGCAAGCGGAGATTCCTTGATATCGCGCTAAAGAACGCGAATCTGATTGACTCCGTTTTTGGCGAAGGGAAGCGGCGCGATGTGCCGGGTCATCAAGAGATCGAGATTGGCTTGGTGGCGCTCTACCGCGTTACTGGCGAGGCGCGCTGCCTGCGCTTGGCGAAGTTCTTCCTCGATGAACGCGGGCGGGCAAATGGGCGCGATGTTTACGGTCCCTATTGCCAAGACCATCTGCCAGTGACAGAGCAGCGAAGCGCCGTCGGGCATGCGGTCCGCGCTGGCTATATGTACGCCGCTATGACCGACATCGCCGCCTTGGCCGGGGACGCGCATTATGCCGCCGCTGTCGACGCGCTCTGGCACAACGTGGTCGGCAAGAAGCTCGCGCTCACCGGCGGAATCGGCGCGCGCCACGATGGGGAAGCATTCGGCGATGATTATGAATTGCCCAACCTAACCGCCTACAACGAGACCTGCGCCGCCCAAGCCAGCATCCTCTGGCACCAGCGCCTATTCCTGCTAACAGGCGAGGCAAAATACATCGACGTCCTGGAACGGACCCTCTACAATGGCTTCCTTGCCGGCGTCGGCATGGATGGGACGTCGTTCTACTATGTCAATCCGCTGGCATGCGATGGCGACTATCTGTTCAATCTCGGCACTTCGATGGCGCGGCAGCCCTGGTATCAGACATCCTGCTGCCCGACGAATGTCGTCCGCCTGCTGCCTTCATTATCCGGCTATGCCTACGCTCAGCGTGGCTCTGACCTTTATGTCAATCTCTATGCCGCCGGGCGCGCAGAGCTGCAAATCGATGGCGCTGACATCCAGCTCGAACAAGCCACCCACTATCCTTGGGCTGGCGCGATTCGCCTGGACATCAGCGTATCGCAGCCGACGACATTCAGCCTGCGCCTGCGGATACCAGCCTTTGCCCGCGGGCAGCCGCTTGAGAGCGATTTGTATCGCTACCTGGGCGCTGCGGAGGGCGCCGTCAGGCTCAAGGTTGGCGAAGACGAGAAAGCCCTAAAGATGCAGGCTGGCTACGCGGTCATAAGGCGCCAATGGCAGGGCGCAACTCGGGTTGAACTTTCGCTGCCGATGCCGATTCAGCGCGTGCTCGCTCATGATGCAGCCTCAGATTTACGCGGAAAAGTGGCGCTTGAACGGGGTCCCATCGTCTACGCGCTAGAAGCGGCGGATAATGACGCGCCGGTGCTGGGTCTGGCGCTGGCAGATACGAGCCAGCTAATCAGCGAATATCAGCCGGAATTGCTGGGGGGCATCACCAGCATTAGCGGACCAGCGACCGCCGCCAATGGAGAAGCAATATCCTTCACCGCCATCCCATACTACGCTTGGGGGCATCGCGGCGTCGGACCAATGACGGTATGGCTGAATCGCGCTTAGGCTCGGGGGGGCCAAGTATCCGTGAGGCGATAACCGAGAGGGAACGGGTCCTCTGGGTCGAGCATCAACTGCTGCGTGCCCGTGATCCAGGCGCTTCCCCGTATGCGCGGGATGATTGCCGTGCGCCCGCTAAGAGAACTGACCGCCGCAATATGACAATCAAATCGAGAGCCAATGATTGAGCGAGCGACAAAACGATCGCCCAGCCCCATCTCTCCCCGAGCCTGAAGCACCGCCATCCGCGCCGAGCAGCCAGTGCCACAGGGAGAACGATCCAGTTTGCCCGGGTCAATCGCTACCGTATTGCGCCCGGTTAGCTGCCCAGCCTGCCGCTCGATTGGCAAGGTGAACTGGCAAAATGAGATATGCTTCCAATCTTCAACTACCGGGTGCTGAAAACCGAGCTGCTCGTTGGCGGCGGCTGTGATTTTTGCGCCCATTTGCGCCAGGTCTAGCGCTTCAGCCGGCGACAGATCAAAGCCCAGCGAGCGCGCGTCAAGCAAAACAAAACTGTCGCCGCCATACGCAACATCAACCGTGAGCGTCCCGATACCTTCGACTTCGAGCGCGGCATCAAGCCGATCGACAAACGAAGGCACATTCTCAAACTCGACGCTCTGCGCTTTCCCGCCCACACAGCGCGCGCGGATATGCACCAAGCCCGCCGGCGCCTCGAGCGAGAAAGTCGTCTCCGGCTCAGACATCGCGACCATGCCAGTATCCAGCAGCACGGTGGCGACGCAGATCGAATTTGAGCCCGACATCGGCGGCGTATGCTCTGGCTCCATAATGATGAAGCCGTAGGCAGCCTCAGGGTGTTTGGCTGGCACAAGCAAATTGACATGCTTGAAGACGCCGCCCCGCGGTTCATTCAGCACAAATTGGCGCAGGCTCTGGTCGCGCGCGATCCAGCGCGACTGCTCCCAAAGCGAGGCGCCCGGTGGCAGTGGCGCGCCGCCGACAATCACATTGCCGACTTCACCTTCGGCATGGCAGCTGACGATATGGATGACTTTGCTCGTTCGCATTGGCGCTTCCCAAAAGCATCGCAATAAGGACAGGCTGGATTGTACCAAATACCTTAAGGGATAGACTATCTTTGAGAGGCAGCGGCAGTGGTGATTTTATTGGAATTACTCCTGCGGCAAAAAATGACGTAATATATGAAACTTATCCGCCTATACAGAGGCACAGCGCAGCGGCTTGGCGGAAACTAAAATTAGCAAGGAGACAGAAAATGGTTCAAAAGAGCGCGCTGGACAAACTGCGCCAATATGATTCGGCGACCGTCGCCAATGTCATCGAACTCTTTGAGGTGCGGCCCCGCAATCGCGGCTTCATGCAGCGCGAGATTAAGGCGGCGTTCCCCCAGTTGCCGCCCATGGTCGGTTTCGCAGCCACCGCCACCTGCCGCACATTCACCGAAGTCGCCAAGGGCAAGCTGCCTAGTGTGCCCGACCTAATCAGCCGCTTTGACGAGCTTGATGGCGCGCCGGCAATCGTATTGCAGAACCTCGATACCCAGGGCGCGGCTGCCAATTTCGGCGATGTATTCTGCAGCTCTTTCAGCGCTTTCGGCGCGGTTGGCTTGGTTACAAATGGTCCCGGGCGCGATTTTGCCGGCATCAAACCGCTCGATTTTCCCGTATTTTATAATGGCGTCGTCTGTGCGCACGGGTTTATGCACCTGCTCGCATTGCATCAACCGGTGCAAGTTGGCGGCATTGATATCTACCCCAACGATCTGCTGCATGGCGATGCCAACGGCGTCACCACCATCCCGCGGGATATCGCCGGCGATGTCGCCGATGCCTGCGCCGAATACGCCGCCGCCGAAGCGGTGGTCATTAACACGGCGCAAAGCGGTGCCGCATCATTGCCCGAGCTGCGCGACGCTTATGGCGAAATGGCTCGTCGCATCGCCGACTTGTCCGCCCGCGCGCGTAAATCATAAGCGATCGCTCAGCTCAATCGGGAGTAGGATATGAGACTGTATATAACTGGCGGTACTGGTTTGGTCGGCAGCAATATCATCCGGCTGGCCCGCCAACGGAACCTGGAAATCATCGCCTCGCAATATGGGCCGCCGCCCGAGTGGCCCGTTGATTACGAGCTGGACCCCCTGAACTTGGCCGACAGCGCTGCCATCCGCGCATCTATCCTGAAATTCAAGCCAGATGCCGTGATTCACTGCGCCGCCATTCTCGACCAGCTCTTCATGTTCGCCAATCGGGAGCTGTGCTGGTCGATTATGGTTGATGGAACCCGCGCCCTGGCAGAAGCCTGCCGCGAGGTTGGCGCGCGTCTGGTCTTTGTTTCATCGGACTGGGTCTTTGATGGGCGCGTCGACCTGGTGAACGAGAGCTCGCCACCGAACCCGGTGAATTTCTACGGTGTGATGAAAGCCGCTTCCGAGCGTGATTTGGGCGCGCTGGCCGGCTTGAATTATGGCGTGGGGCGGCTGGCTGGCATCTATGGCTTGAACTACGCCGCGCCATCGCTGGCCCGCAAAGACAACGGGCTGGGCTTCGACTTCTCCGTCTACGTGATTTACCGGCTGGCTGCGGGCTTGCCCGCCGAGGTTTGGACTGGACCCAAAGTCAATGATATCGCGCACCCAACCCTAGCCTCCGACTGTGCCGATATGCTGCTGCGGCTGGCGCAGCATGATGACACTGGCGGCTCCATTTTCCACTGCTGCGGCAGCGAAGCCATCAACCGCATTGATCTCTCGCATCAGATCGCGGCCGCCTTCGATGCCGAGCCGGCCTTAATCATGCCGACGCGCAGCGATGAAGCCGTGCTGGATCAGATGCGCCACATCGGCATCCCTTACCGCACGCGACTGAGCACGGAGCGAACGGCAGCCGCGCTGGGGCGGCGCGCCCTCAACGTCAAAGAAGGGCTGGCCGCTTTCAGGCAAGAATGGGATGAATTCTGGGATTAAATCGTCCGCCGTCGAAAGGGAAATCATGAAGCAAGCAAATGTCGTCTTCTTGTTGACCGACCAGTGGCGCCTGCAAGCGCTGGGCTACGCTGGCAACACACAGGTGCAGACGCCCAATATCGATCGGCTGGCAAGCGAAAGCGTCAACTTCAAACATGCCATTTCCGGTTATTCGGTCTGTTGCCCCTGGCGAGCCAGCTTTCTAACTGGGCAATACCCGCTGACTCATGGCGTAATCGTCAACGATGTGCCGATAAGCAGCGAGCCGGTTGGCTTGGGCGATGCCTTCAAAAGCGCCGGCTACCAAACCGCCTACATCGGCAAATGGCATGTCGATGGCTGCGGGCGCAGCAGCTACATCCCGCCAGAGCGGCGCCTCGGTTTCGATTATTTCAAAGCCCTGGAATGCACGCACGACTATAATCAGTCGGCCTATTACGACAATGAGGACCCGACCCTGCGCTTCTGGGATGGTTACGATGTCTTCGCGCAGACGGCGGACGCGCAACGCTACATCGAATCGCAAGCGGCGGCTGAGCCTTTCATGCTGGTCCTCTCTTGGGGACCGCCACACAATCCTTATGAAACCGCGCCACCCGAGTATCGCGAACGCTACGCGGCGGCCGACATCCAACTGCGCCCCAATGTGCCGGCTGATAGAGCCGACGAAGCGCGCCAGTGGCTGGCCGGCTACTACGCGCATTGCAGCGCTATTGACCGCTCGGTTGGCGATATCATGCAGACGCTTGAGGAAAATGGCTTGAGCGAGAACACCGTGCTCGTTTTTGCCTCCGATCACGGCGATATGCTCGGTTCCCATGGCTGGACGCGCAAGCAGAAACCCTGGGAGGAATCGATCCGCGTGCCCTTCTTGCTGCGTTACCCGGGGAAATATGGACCCGAGCCCCGCACCGTGGCGCCCTTCCTCAACGCCCACGATATCATGCCGACGCTGCTGGGCCTCTGCGGCTTGCCTATTCCCAAGACCGTCGACGGGCGTGATTTCTCGTCCGCGCTGGCGGGCGGCGCAAGCGCAAGCCCCGGCGCCCTGCTCGCCTGCTTCCATCCTTTTGGCGAGTATTCGCGGCCGGCCGGGGGGCAAGAATACCGCGGCATCCGAACCGAACGCTACACCTATTGCCGAACGCTGGCTGGTCCCTGGCTGCTATATGACAATGAGGCAGACCCCTACCAACTGGACAATCTGGTCCCCCCGGGTAGACGCGGCGAGCCTGTCCACGCCGATTACGCCGAAATCCAGGCTGAGCTGGAGGCGCTCTTGCAGCGCGAGCTAGACGCGCTTGGGGACGAGTTCCTCGATGGCATGTCCTACATCAATAGATGGGCTTACCCGCTGGATGACAGCGGCACCGTCCCGATTCGGTAGGCTGGCGGCAAGCCCGCAATCACTGCTCAAAGCGCACATAGTCTTTGCGGCGATGATAAATCAACGGCGATTGCGCATCGTCTGCTAGCGCTTCGCCAAGCTCGTAGCGGGCCGCCTGCTCGTCCGACAAGATATTCTGCTGCCCATTGAAGGTGCTGCCATCGGGCATATAGGCGCAGGTCATCGCCCGCCGGTAATAGGGCGTCATATTGGCGCCGGCGCCATGCGCGCACAAACCATTATGAAAGGTGCATGAACCAGCTTTCAGCTCGATGCCAATCGCTTCCCGCTTGCCCCATTGCGGATAGGTATTGAAGAGATCGCCAATATTGCTGCCAATGCCGACATTGTCGTAGGTAGCCGTCTTGTGGGCGCCGGGGATGAAGTACAGGCAGCCGTTGTCCCGCGTTACATCATCAAGCGCAACCCATAAGCTGATGGCATCGCGCGAATAAAAGGACCAGTACGGGTTATCCAGATGCCAGCCAGTCGGGTTGCCCCAGGGCGGCTTGATAAGCGCTTGATCGTGCCAGATGCGTATGCCATCAACCTGCGCCAGGTCGGCTGCCATTTTGCCCAGCCGGTCATCAATCATCAGGCGGCGCATGCCCGCGTGATCGTTCCAGAGATTGATGCGCTGTGTAAATACGCGCGCGCCATAGTTGTCGCGCTCCATCAGGCTGCCATCGGCGAGCTTGCGCTTGCCCCGGCTGCCAACCGCCTCGCCGACATACTGCCGCCAGGTCTCTAATTCGCCCTCAGTTAGAAAATCGTGAAAGACCACAAAGCCATTGTCTTGATAAAACTGTATCTGCTCGTCTGTAACCCTATGATTCATGTTGCGCCCCCGCCACCTTCGCCTTACCAATTGTTCACAATATTTTCAGCCGTGCGCCAAGCCAGCGCCATAATCGTCTCGACAGGATTGAAACCCGCATTGGTGACATGTGGCGAGCTATCGGCTAGGAATAAGTTATCGTGGCGGTGGACGCGGCAAAAGGCATCGACCACCGAAGTCGCCGGGTCTTCGCCCATGCGGCAAGTGCCCGCTTGATGCTGCCCGCCCGATAAATAGCGCGGTGGCGGCTGCCCCCAGACCTTGATCGCGCCCGATGCCCACAGCCATTCCTTGGCGCGTTCGTGCATGAATGTCGCCGTGCGGACCGTCTCCGGATGGGTCATGCCAGAGAGATGCGCCACCGGTATGCCGTAGCGATCTTTAAGACCTGGATTGATCGTCACGCGGGCATCGGGGCTGGGAATCTCCTGCGTTGGACCGATGATATCGCTGATGCGGCGGAAATTCTCACGCATGTTGCGCTTGGCTTCAATTCCCCAGCGCGGGGCGTCGGGCGGGTAATGCCGCTTCCATAGCGTGATTGGCGTAACGATGTCTTCATCGCCCAGGAAGCCGCCGCCGATTATGCCATCATTCCCATGATTGAATTCGCAAGTGGCGAGCGAGCAGCCGGGGCCGACGCCATCCCAGATCGCCTCGGGGAAAAGCCCCACCGCGCCCGGGTAATAATGCCCTTGCAAGTGCCTTCCGACCTGGTCGCCCCCATTGCCGATGCCAGTGGGCTCTCGCGTCGTCGCCGAGTTGAGCAGCAGGCGCGCCGTCTCAATCGCGCCGCAGCTGAGCACAAGCACGTCGGCGCTGCTGGCTTCGCGCTCGCCAGCCGCATTAAGATAGCTGACGCCGGTGATGCGCCCGCCGGCGCTGCAAAGCAATTTCTCGACCATGACCCCGGCGCGCAGGGTGCAATTGCCGCTCTTGAGCGCACCTGGGATGGTGGTATTGTGGCTGCCGTTCTTGGCATCCACCGGGCAGGCGTAACCGACGCAATGCTGGCAGTGGATGCAGCCGGGCCGGCCATTATAAGGCATGGAATTGATCAAACGCGGCACCCGCGCCGATTGCCAGCCGAGCGCGTCCAAGCCCCGTTTGTGCACGCTGGATTTATGCGGCAGGGGTAAAGCCGGCATCGGATAGGGCTTGTTGTAGGCGGGCAAATGCGTCATCGTGCGATGATCGCCACAGATGCCGATTTCCCACTCAACCTTCTCGTAATAGGGCGCCAAGTCTTCATAGCTGATGGGCCAATCGGCCAGCGAGCTGCCTGCTGGCACGCCGTATTCACTAGCCATACGGAAGTCCTGCGGCATATAACGCCAAGCCTGCCCGGCATAGACACGCGTGCCACTGCCGATACAAGCGGCATTGTTGTGGTAACCCGGCTCATGCGGGCGCAGGACACGATGCTCGCCCTGTTTTTCGCCAATGACTATCGGGAAAGAATCGGGGTCAATCGTGCGCGGGTTGCCCTCCAGATCGGGTCCCGCATTGTGCCCATAGACCGCCATTCGCTGATTGCGCAGGTGATCACGCCCCACCTGCTCAAAGGAGAGCGCCCGTCCACGCTCCAGCAGCAGCACGGATTTGCCCGCTTCCGCCAGCAGTGCCGCCGCCACCCCGCCGCCAGCGCCAGAACCAACCACAATCGCGTCAAAATCCGCCTTGGTCATCGTTCGCCCCCCGGCAATGCCGCTCTCATGCGCGCACCTCGAAGCCGATCATGTCCCAGGCGACGCCATCACGGTTGCCGCCATTGCCGGGATCACTATAAAAACCTTCGGCGCAATGCTCCACAACTTGGCGAAAGAAAGCAGCCGGCGCCATCGACCAGTCCACCGACAGCTTGTCTTCTTCGATCCGCTTGAGGAGCGCGGTTCGCTCATCGGCGCCCAAATCGGCGAAGAAGCGGCGGTGGGCCGCCTGCGCTTCCGCATCAAGCCCATCCAGAAAAGACCGATAAGACAGCAGCGACGCAGCCAGATCGCTACGCAGCTGCCGCATCAGATAATCGCCGACGCCAGCCTGCCAAGCGCCCGGGTAATCATCAGGCGGAATGACTGTGTCCAGCAAGGCGCGCAGCGTTCGCATTTGTCTCTCATCAAACATATCTTGCCGTCCATTCCAGCGGTCAAGCGAAGCCCCCTGCCGCAGTATAATACGCTCAACTGCGCGAATCAAATACTCGCAGTTGCGGGGGCCGAGCAATCGCCGCAAAATCATTGTGCGTCTTTCGCCACGTAAAATTACAAAATGTAGGGCTTGTCCGGTACTTTAGGATTCGCGATCGCCCTTTGGTTTACCCCCTCGGTCCCCCATTGAAATGGGGGGATGACCACTGATTTGTCGTGACTATCGCTAATGTGAACTTGGATTCAAGCAGAATTGGCATAGTTTATAGAGTTTGCAATATCCTAGCTCCCCTTCCCTAGCTTGCTGGGGCAAGGGGCTGCGCCGCGTGGGGTCGCGTAGACACTGACCCGACGACACTGGCGGTCGGGGATGGGGTTTGAAATGGGCATATCCACGATATTCGCCACTCCCCGGTTGCGGGGGCAGAGCAATCGTGCTGGTGGTATCTATCGGTCCTGTGGACCATAGCCGCGGCGGGCTTTCGGCGCCGAGGTCCAGCGGCTGGCTGCCAAGCGACCCATGTCTTCATTGGCGCCGTGCAGAATCAGCCGCCACAAGGATGCCGCCAATAGCTCGCGAATTAGCAGAAACAGAAGCAGCGCCAGGGTCAGATGGATGCGGTCCAAGGCGATTATGATTGCCAGCGCCAGCGCGTAACCGGAAAACTGCGCCAGCAAGAAAGCGACCAGGGCGATGCTGGTCTTGTCCACATTGGCCGTGACGCGCTTGGAGGTCTCGACCGCAATCAGGCAGGCGATGACCGTCGATTGCGAATGTTCAAGCCAAATCACGGCCGCTGTCAGCACCAGGTCGAGCAAGATTGCCGCCAGGTCCAGCAGCGAGCTTTCCGCCAGCAGCGAAAGCGCGATGCACAGGGTCAGCAGCAGGACGAGCAATACCAGCCCGGCAACCAGGCGGCGCAGTATGCTCAGCCAAACCACTGCGTCATCCCGGTTCAAGACAACTTTACATATCGTCAGATAGATGAATATGGGACCGGGCGGGATCAGGCTAATCTCGTCCAAGACACCTAATATCGATTGCTTCGATAGCAAAGACACGATGCGCGCAATCCAGATGGCGCAATAGGAAGCGCTGAAAAGCATGAGCCAAACCGGCAGCAGCCAGACGACCATGTGAGCGAGAGCCGCATAGACATAAGCCAAGAAGACCAGCAGCAGAAAACCCACTGCCAAGCTAAGCCGCAGCGGCGGCAAATGGCGGGCGCGGCTCAATTGGCGGCGCAGATGGCTGGCCACCGGATGAGAGGCGTCTCGCCGCAGATCGCGCCATAAGAAGGCGCGTACCCGCAAATGCCACCAGCCGGCGCGTAGACAACTGCCAATTGGGGAGACAATGAAGTTTCTGATGCGAATCACGGGCGGCTGCACTGAGGCGCGGAAGCCCAGCTTGGCGCCGCGGAAGCCGAATGCTAGACGGCTGCCCGCGTCAGCGTCTTCTTTTCGGCAGCGACCCCCTCATCGTAGAGGAAGCATTTGACGCTGCGGCCCTCATGCAGGACGCTGGGCGGCACGTTGTCATGGCAAATGTCCATAACCGCCGGGCAGCGCCCAGCGAACTTGCAGCCAGTGCGGGTATATTCATCGGTCTCGATGACGGCGAGGTCGATTTTTTCTTCCCAGGCTTCGTCCGACCGGATGCTCGGAATTGAGACCTTGAGGTTTTGGGTGTATGGATGGAGGGGATTGCCCAGCACACGCTCAGTAGGTCCCATCTCGACGATCCAGCCGCGCAGCATCACCGCGATGCGGTCGCCGGTGTAATAGGCAGTCGCCAGGTCATGGGTGATGTAGATGACGCTGACCTGGTTCTCTTCCTTCAGCTTGCGGAACATATTCACGATAGACATGCGCAGCGAGGCATCCAACATAGACACCGGCTCATCGGCGACTATCAATGACGGTTTGGTAATCAATGCCCGCGCGATGGCGACGCGCTGCGCCTGCCCCCCGGAAAGCTCATTTGGATAGCGCCCGGCGATCTCCGCCAGCGTCAAGCCGACTGCGCTCAGAATTTCGTTGACGTAGCGCGGCGTATCTTTTTTGTCCGTCACCATCTTATAATTTTGCGCCGTCTCATACAGGTAGCTGTCGATACGCTTGAGCGGGCTGAAGGCGGCAAAGGGGTCCTGGAAGACAGGCTGCACTTCACGGTAAAACCAGGATTTCATTTCCTTCCGGCTGATATCGTTGATCACCCGATTCTTATAGCGCAGGATGCCCTCGCTGGAAGTTTCCATGCCCAGCACCATCTTCGCCAGCGTGGTCTTGCCGCTGCCGCTTTCACCGACGACGGCAAATATCTCGGGCTTGTCGGACTCGATGATGATCGAAGCATTGTCCACCGCGTGGAAATCCTGCGAGGCGAAGCCCTGGCGGATGTGGAAGACTTTGCTCAGGTTTTCAATCTGAAGGAGCGGCGCTTGGGGGCGCGCAGACCCGCCGTCGCGACCACCTTGCGGCTTAGGCTGCGAGTCACGCATAGACACTTTGACCTCCCTGGCTCAGCTCCTCTTCGACAACATGACAAGCGGTGAAGTGGGGCACGGCCCGCCCCGCCCCCGCCAGGCTAGCCGCCGGCTCAATCTGGATCAACTGCGGCTCGGTCGTCCGGCAGATTTCTTTCGCCAAGGGGCAGCGCTCATGAAAGCGGCAGCCACTCGGCGGCCGGTCCAAAGCTGGGGGCCGCCCGGGAATCGCCAAGCGTTCCTCGCGGGAATCCAAGCTGGGCAGCGATTCGATCAAATATCGCGTGTAGGGGTGGCGCGGCTTCTCCAGAATCGTCTTGGTATCCGCTTCTTCCACCAGCTTGCCGGCGTATAAGATGCCAATGCGGTCAGCCAGATTGGCGTGCACGCCGATGTCATGCGTGATCAAGACCAGCGTGCTGCCCTCTTTCTGCTGCACGTCTTTCAGCATCTGAATCACGCCACGCTGCACCACCACATCAAGCGCCGTAGTTGGCTCATCGGCGAAGATGAGCTTGGGCCAAAGAATCGTCGCCAAGGCAATCGTCACGCGCTGCCGCATCCCGCCCGAAAGCTGATGCGGGTACGACGCCATCACTTTTTCCGGCAAGCCGAGATCGCGCAGATAATCAGCCGTGAGCTGGAAGGATTCCGACTTGGAAACATCGCGATGGGCGCTGATGAAATCGTGAAAGGTATCGCGGATGCGCCGCACTGGATTGAGCACATGCATCGAGCCCTGCGGAATATAAGAAATCGTGCGCCATTTCAGATCCCGCTGCTGCTCCTCGGTCATGTCAGCCGCGTTCATCGTCTCGCCATCGAGATGATATTTCACCTCGCCGCCGACCACCACCAGCGGCGGCTGATAGGCGCCCAGCAGAATGCGCAGCAAGGTCGATTTGCCACAACCGGATTCACCAGCAATGCCATAAACCTCGCCTTCTTGAATCCGCAGTGTAATATCGTCCACCGCTTTGACGGTGCGCTCGACGCCATAGGCTTTGGTGATGTAATAGGCGCGCAGGTTGTTCGTTTCGATTATGGTGCCCATAGCTCATCCTTGGATTTGCGCGCTTCATCGTCCGGCGCCTCGTCGCCCACCTGCGCCGTCAAACGAACCAGACGCTTGCGCGGGTCCAGGTATTCGCCCAAACCGATCGACATCAAATAAAAGCCCAGCACCAGGAGAACGGTCGCGGCGATCGGCGCGAGCAAGACCCAGGTGCGCCCCACCCATATCGACTGATAATAGTTGCCCCAGTAAATCATCGTGCCAATGGTTGGGCTATCGAGGTTCGCTAAACCCAGGTAGGAGAGCGTTACCTCAATGCCAATTGAGAAGAGAAAGCCGCTGAGTATATCCGCCAGCATGAAGGGAATGATGAATGGCAGATGCTCCCGCAGGACAATTTTTATGGTGCTCATCCCGCTGAAGACGGCGGTATGCGTGAAGTCGCGCTCGCGCAAGCTGAAGATCTGCGCGCGATAACGCTTCGATGGGAAAGCCCAATCCAGCAAGCCAATGAGCAAGCCCAGCGAATAGATGGTCATGCTGCCGCGTAGGATGGCGCCAATCAAGATGAGCAAAGGCAAGCGCGGTATAACGATTACGCTCTCGACAATGGATTGAGTAACACGGTCGAATGCGCCGCCGAAATAACCAGAAACCATGCCGAGCGTAACGCCGATGCCGCGGCCGATGACAACCGCGATGACAGAAATAGTTAAGGTATTGCGAAGGGCGTAGGTCATCGTCCAAAAGACATCTTGCCCTTGCGAAGTTGTGCCGAAAATATACTCAACCGACGGCGGCTGGTTGCGCTTCACTTTGCGGCGCAGCTTATCCTCCTCGTAGGGCGAGAAGAAGGACAGAATTACCATAACGGCAACGAGCAGCAAAATGATCGAGCCGAAGCGAAACGAAGGGCTGAATCTGAAGAGGTCTCGAATTGTCGTAAACAAAGTTCCCTCCGGCGCTCGGCGCCTGCGCGACCCTAGCGCAATCGGACGCGCGGATCGAAGACGGGGTAGAGCAAGTCAATAATAAGTGAGGCAGTAGCCACGCCGACGATCGACAGAATCGCTATGCCCATGATGACGTTATAGTCGCCATTGTAGATGGCGTTATAGAGCACAAAACCGATGCCAGGGTAAGTGAACAAGACCTCGGTGATGAGGGCGCCCTCAAAGATTAGCCCCAAGGAAAGCGCGAGGTCGGTCACTTGCGGCAGCATCGTATTGCGCGCGACATAAAAGAGAATGATCTTGCGCTTGGGCAGCGCCGCCAGCTCTGCATATTGCACATAATCGCTGGCGATTTCTGTCGTCGTCAAGGACTTTGCCATGATGAAACGGAAAGCGGTGGCGCCGATGACAATCGAAAGCGCCGGCATGAAACCAAAATAGAGCAGCGTACTAATATATTTCCAGCTGAGCTCTGCATCCCCGCGTGACCCGCCAGCCAGCGGGAACCACTTCAGCTCCGCCACGAATATCAGAATTAATACAAAAGCAATAATGAGATAGGGCACCGGATACACAACAACGACGGCGCGCTCCATAATCTGCGCCCAGCGCCGATTATGATAATAGCCGGCCAAGGCGCCAAGAAATACGCCAGAGGTCCAGGATATAAACGTGGCGGTTATCAATAGCCCGATCGTCCAGGGCAGCGCGGTCGCAATGATATCGACAACAGGCCGCGGGAAATTGCCAAACGAGGGACCCAAGTCGCCCTGCAGCAAGCGCCCCCAAAAGGCGAAATACTGCTCCACCAATGTTTTGTCGAGGCCATACAAAGCCAGCGTCGATTCCCGCATGACTTTAAAGGCTTCCGGATCCATCGTCTGGAAGGCGGTCATGCGAGCCAAGATTTCATCAACGGGGTTGATCGGGGACAGGCGGGGAATCAAAAACGTGGCTGTGATGCCAATGAAAATCACCAGCACCCACTGGACGATGCGGGGCGCAATGTAAGTTCGCAGCAGATTCATCGTTTATCCCCTTCTTGCCCCGCCCCCGCCCCTTCCCCCAAACTGAGGGAAGGGAGTCTGCGCTTTAGAGCGCTTCAAGCCCAGTCCTCGACTTTGCGGCTGCATGAACCGGGACCATCGAGGCGGGCTTCAGGGCAGGTGTCTACGTTAGGACGCCGGCACCAGATTCTGGATGGCGAATTTGCCGCCCATGAACCAGTACAAGGGCTGATAATTCGGATTCTCGGCCGTCGGGAAGCCGGTCCAATACTTTTCATCCCAGGTGACGAATTTCTTGAAGGCGATGGTGGTGATGTCCATCATATTCTCGACCCAGTGCTTGACGAACTCATGCCCGAGGGCGATGTTCTCCTCTTCCTGCGAGACTGGGTTGACGCCTTCCATCGCGTCAATCAGCTCGTCCAGTACCGGTTCCTGCTGGCGGCGCAGCGAGTTGCCGCCGAGCGGATTGTAATCTTCGCCAGCTGGCGCATAGTACTTGGAATGGTAGCCGCGCACGTTGGGCCACATATCGCCCGATGCCAGCGCGAAGCTCTGCCAGGGCGTGCTAGCCTCAAAGGAACCAACGCGGTGGTTCTGCGTCCAGGTGCTGCGGTCCAGCGTGATGAAGTTCACATCGATGCCGAAGTCCGACCACATATCAGCCGCCGCTTGGCCCATGCGATAGGCGTCGTTCTCGCTCGGGTCAGACTGGATGTCCAGGGACCAAGCCTCGCCCTCGGGCGTCAGCCATTGGCCGCTGCCGTCTTGGCTCAAGCCAGCCTTCATCAGCAGCTTGGCCGCCGCATCGGTATCAAACTTCCACCAGCCAGTGCCGAAGACTTCGTTGGGGTTGCCGGGCACGGTATGCCCTTGGCTTTCCGCCCAAGCCGCGATTTGATCGGGGACAGTTGGGTCGTAGGGATTGTACATTTCGCCGTCGCCCAAGTCGAGCTGCAGTTCCATCAGCCACTCTTGCAGCGGCTCGTGATACAGTTCGTAGAGCTTGGCGGTCGGCGGAATGTTGAAGGGCGTGACCTTGGCGACGCCACCGATGTATTCCGTCTGCAGCTCGACGATATTGATGGCTAGCGCCAGCGCCCAGCGGACGTCTTTGTTGGCTAGCAGCGGGTCGCCTTCAAAATTGAAAGCCATGGCGCGGCTGCTGACTTCGTTGGGATAAGCCCAGGGGAAGTCGGTGAACCAGCTGCGGGCGGTCGGCGTCGTGTCCAGCGTGGTCTCGAAAGATTCGAAATCCACATCAAAGTAGACATCCAGCTCGCCACGGGACATAGCGATGGCTTTCTTGATGTTCTCGTTGCCGTACCAAATGCCCAGCGCGTATGGAGGACCGGAGCCGCCAGTGATGATGCCAGCCAGCGAGTTTTCGGGGTCTTCACGGCGCTGGAACAATTGCCAGTAGCCGTTGTCGTCCCAGTCGATGGGCAGATAATTGCCCAGGACAACCATGTCTTCGGCGTCCCAGTGCCAGGAACCCAGGGTCTCGCCCTCAGCCAAATTCGCTTCCACCTCGGCAACGACATGGCTCGGCATCATGTAGATGCCATTCCAGCGCGATTCGAAGAGCGTATGGAAACGCGGGTTCGGGCGCCCAAGCGTGAACATGACGCTGTATTCGCCAGTCTTTTCGACCTCGGCTTCAAATTCATTCAACTGGACGTGCCAGCCGCCTTGACCCAAATCCGAATCGCCCTTGATGGCGTTGATCGTGTAGACGACATCGTCAGCGTTGAATTCTTCGCCATCGGTCCAGAGGACACCCTGGCGCAGGTCAACCGACATTTCGGTGAAGTCGTCATTGTAGACCGGGTCGCCAGCGGCTAAGGCGTTAATGAAATCACCGGTTTCTTGATCACGATTCCACAAGGTCTCGTGCATCAGGGCATGGAAGAAGGCAGTGTGGATGCCGCTCTTCCAGATATTCCAGTTGGCTTCGGTCGGCAAACGATAGATGCGATCGAAAACCCAGAGGTTCTCGCGCCCGCCAGGCACCTCAACCGGCAGACCCTGCGGCTCTTGCGCAAATCCAACAAGCGTCGGCACTGCAAGCATCGCCAACAGTAACAACAGTACAAACTTCCTTGCCATAGGTAAAACTCCTTACTAAATTGGGTTGAAATACACCGGCGCGCCCAAATAGCGCCCCTACTAGCCTAAAAGGCAAGCGGTCTTTATACTATCGCAATTTCAAAACTTCGCAAGTAATCGGTTTTCTTAACTTGCAAAGCGCCCGCGAGGCAACTAAATTACAGGCAATCATAGGCTATTTGTCAATCGGTAGCATCGACCGAATAGCTATGTTAGACTTCCCGCGTTCATAAGGAGCGGCGCCTATGCCTGATAAACCGAATGTCCTGCTTATCGCGATTGATTCCATCCGGGCGGACCACATGTCCTGCTATGGATACCCGCGCCAGACAACCGCCCATATCGACCGCTTCGCTCAAGCGGGCGCCCTGTTTGAAAACACATTCAGCCCCCATATCCCAACCACGCCGGCTTACGCCTCTATGCTCACAGGGCTCGATTGCTTTGGCACCCAAGTGGTGGCGCTGCGCCATCAAGGTCCGCTGCGGCCCCAAGCGCCGACAGCCGCCGAAATCTTCCGCCGCTATGGCTATAACACGACCTCGGTCGGCTTCAAAGGCAACCCCAGCTCGCGCGGCTTCGATAATTACATCGAGTTCGCCGGTTGGGGCAGCTACGCAAGTGGCCGAAGCCCCAAAGCGGAGAACCTAAACAAGGTCACTATGCCCGAGCTGGAGCGGCTGAAGGCCGCTGGCAAGCCCTGGTTTGTCATGCTGCGGCACATGGACCCGCACGCGCCCTACCTGCCGCCCGAACCCTATGAGCGCATGTTTTATCACGGCGATGAATGCGACCCGGACAACCGCTCGATGGACCCGGTGCTCAGCTTTAAGCCATTCGCCGATTTCTACAAATCCTGGATGCCGCCGGGCATAACGGATAAGGATTACATCATCGCCCAATACGACGGCGCCATCGCCTATATGGACGCCTGCATTCAATCCATTTTCCAAGCGCTGGAGAGCATGGGCATCCTCGATGATACCATCGTCGCCCTTAATGGCGATCATGGCGAAACGCTCTACGACCATGAGTTGTGGTTCGATCATCACGGCATCTTCGATAATGTCCTGCATGTGCCTTTGATTCTGCGCTACCCCGCCAAGATACCAGCCGGCACGCGTTACGACGGCTTCAATCAGCATAAAGACCTGCTGCCCACGCTGCTCGACCTGGCTGGGCTGGCGCCCCAGGCGGCGGAAGACGGCTACCAGTTCGATGGCAAAAGCCTCATGTCGCTGGTGAATGGCGAGGTGGCATCCTTCGACAGCGAATTTTACATCAGCGAGTGCACCTGGATGCGCAAGCACGGCTGGCGCACGCCGGGCTGGAAGCTGATGATCGCCCTGGAGCCGGACTTCCACTTCAAGCCGGAGATCGAGCTTTTCAATTTGGTGGAAGACCCGAATGAAGACCACAATCTAGCTGAGGCCCGCCCCGATGTGGTGGCAGCGCTGCGGGGGCGCATGGAGGCCTGGATCGCCAAACGCGAGGCAGAAACCGGCTTGCCCAACCCCATGCTCACCCAAGGCGACTGGCACGGCACAAAAGGCGTCGGCGCTTTCAAATCGTCGCAGCAAGCATACGATACCCTGTACATCGGCGATCTTGGCAAAGCCATCAAGCTGCAGGCGCAATCGCGAGAAGAAGACTAATCAAGGCGGCAATTTTTTGGGGGCGGGCGACCCAGCCGCCGGTATGAAGCGAATCGATAGGGGCGGCTCTGTGGGGCGCCCGCATAGACACATAAGAAGAGGAGACCCGATATGACCTTGCGTGTAGCCATCGTTGGCATGGGCGGCATCGGCAACAATCACGGGCGCTGCTACAGCAATCACCCAGAGGCGGAAGTCGTCGCCGTCTGCGACATCATCCAAGAGCGCTCGGATAAAGCGGCGGAGGCATTCGGCTGCCAGGGCTTTTACTCGGTCCAGGCGCTGCTCGAAAGCGGTCTTGAATTTGACGCGGCCAGCGTCACAACCGCCGGCGCTGAAAATGGCGGCGATCATTACGCGCCGACGATGCAGCTGCTGGGCGCTGGGTATCCGGTTTTGGGCGAGAAGCCAATCTCGAACCGCGTCCCAGAAGCGGAAGCGATGGTCGCCCTGGCTCGCGAAAAGAACCTGCGCTATGGCATCAACCTCAATCATCGCTTCACGCCGGCGGCACTGCTGGCAAAAGAATGGATGCTGCGGGGCCGCCTGGGCGAAGTCAACATGATTGACATGACGATGTGGATCAACAACCCCAACGAAACCTCGCCCCATTTTCACATGCGCGCCCTGCACCCGCATTCGCTCGATGTCATGCGTTATTTCGCGCAAGCGGACGTGACGCAGGTGCACGCGATATTCAAGAAGGGCAAGGGGCGCGGCATCTGGTCGAATGTGCAGGTGAACCTGCTTTACGAGAATGGCATCATCGGCCACCTGCGCGGCAGCTACGATGGCAACTTCGGCTCGACCAGCCTCGGCGGCGGCAGCTATGGGCTAGAGACCCTGGACATCTTCGGCTCGGACGGGCGCGTCTTCCTGCGCGACGCCTGCGAAGAACTCACCTTCTATCCCCGCTTTGAAGGCTCACTGGAGCGGCACGAGAATTATGGCGGCATGAGCCACTTCGGCGAAACGTTCCAGAGCCGTATCAACCATTGGGTGGACCAGAATCTGGCCCGCGTCGCGCCGGAGAAGATCGACGCATCCGGCGCCGACGGCCTGCATGTCCAGCGCATTATCGAAGCGGCGATCGAATCCTGGGAAACGCGGCAGGTGGTCTCCCTGTGATAACGGTCATCGGCCGCGGGCATAGCGGCACGCGGACAATATCACATACGCTTTACGCCTCCGGCGTATACATGGGGCAGGCTTTGAACCCATCGGGCGACCTGGTGCCAGCCCACGCCATGTACGACGCTTGCCGAATTTTCGCCCGCTATGTCAAATGGAATGGGGGCTTAAGCTGGGATTTCAGCCGCGCCCACGAAGCCGAGATCCCGCCGGTCTTCACCAAAACCTTGAAGCGCTACCTGGAATCGGTACTGACGCACAGCCGACCGCTGAAAGGCTGGAAAGTGCCGGAGACGACGCTGGTCTTCCCCTGGATCTTGCGCCTGTTCCCCGATATGCACTACATCTTCTGGATTCGCAATCCCCGCGATTGCATCATCGGCTCGCATAAGACCGACGACATGCGCGACTTCGGCATCCAGTACCCCGCCCTGCCCGAAGGAAATGAAGCCGCCAACGATGCCAAAGAGGCCAAAGACACCGAAGCTAATGAGCGCCTGCGCCGCGCCATCTCTTGGAAGTACCAGTACGATTTAGTCAAATCGACGCCCAAGCCCAAGCGCTGGATCGAAGTGCGCTTTGAAGACCTCGTAAGCAAACAAGACGAGACCCTGGCGCGGCTGGAAGCATTCCTCGGCATTCCGCTGGCCCGCGTCGTCATGCGCCAAGACACAATCAACCGCTGGCAGCGCGACGAGGGGCTGAATTATTTTGACTTCTTCGAGAAAGCCATGCGCGAATACGATTATCAAATACCGCCCCTAGGCGACAGCTGCCGGGGCGAGCTGCCAAGTCGCCCGCAAAATGAAGAATAACGGAGATTGTTGATGACTCTGCGCGTCGCCGTCATTGGCTTAGGACCAATCGGCAATCGACATGCCAAATTGTATGTACAAGATGAACTGGCAGAATTGGTCGGCGTCTGCGACATCATCCAAGAGCGCGCCGATAAAGCGGCGGCGCTGCATAACGTGCCCGCCTTCACCGATGTAGAAACCATGCTGCGCGAGCTGGCGCCCAATGTCGTCAGCGTGACCACCGGCGGCTATGAAAACAGCAGCGACCACTACCAACCGACGATGCAAGCGCTGGAAGCGGGCTGCCATGTGCTGGGCGAGAAACCGATCTCAAACGAAATCGCCCCCGCCGAAGCGATGGTGGCGAAGGCGCGCGAGCAGAATCTTTGCTACGGCATCAACCTCAACCACCGCTTCACGCCGGCGGCGCGCCTGGCGAAAACCTGGATTGATGAGGGGCGGCTGGGGCATTTGCTCTTTATCAACATGGCGATGTGGATCATGAACCCAGCCGAGACCTCGCCCCACTATCACATCAAGTCCCTGCACCCGCATACCGTCGATGTCATGCGTTATTTCTGCGGCGACATCGAGGCGGTGCATTGCTTCGCTACCAAGGCGCCGGGGAGGCAAATCTGGTCGACCGCGCAATTCAACTTCCGCTTCCGCAATGGCGTCGTCGGCGCGCTGACCGGCAGCTACGACATCGAGCGGGGCCACCCGATGGAGCGCTGCGAAGTGGCCGGCACGGGCGGGCGCTTCGTGCTGGATGATATGTGGCGCGAGCTGACCTTGTACCCAGCCGGCGATTTACAAAAGACCGTCTATACCGACCCGCTCTTCGGCGGCTTCCATGACTTTGAGAACACCTTCCGCGAGCGCATCCATTGCTTCTTGCGGCAAGTGGCGGACGGCGTCGCGCCGGGGGATATCGATGGCAGCGGCGCGGAGGGCTTGGCGGCGCAGAAGGCGCTGGCGGCGGCGATTGAGTCGCTGGAGACGGAGAGTGTGGTAAAGCTGTAGAGGCGCCAATGGGGAAGTGCAAATTCTGCGGACAACATGCAGGCATTTTTAGAAGCATTCATGATGGATGCAAGATACATAATGCAGTAGGCAAGCGCTCCATTATCGCGCTAGTGTGCCGAGCGGTTGGTCAATCTGCTAGTTTTCTGAATAGTCAGATCGCCTTAATCGCCCAAAAACATCACATTCGCAACGACGAGCTTCCAATCCTGAAGCTGAAGGGATGGGAAGCTGCCATCCTTAGAGAAGAGAAAAAAGCTGATTTCTATGAGAACACCATTGACCAACTTACAGGACTGGCAAAAAGGCTATCTTTATCGGAATCTGACATTAGCACTAATGTCATCTGGAAACGTTATTTGAGTAGGCCGCGGATTCAAAATAGGGAGAAGCTTCGAATAAAAACAAAGTTAGCTTTGGAACAAGCTGAACGAGAAAGAAATAGGGCGAAAGGAGAAGCAGTTTTCGATAGAGACCTTGAGCAGCATGAAGCTGCAAGCCAGCGCAATCTTCAGGAAAGCGAGGTTGAGCGGCAACGCGAATTGCAAGCAGAAGCTGAACGGAAACACATAAAACAGCAAGAGCAAACTGAACGGGAGAGCGAAATACTGGCGGACCTAATAAAACGAAATGTATATTGGGGGTTTCTAATCGGGACCAAGGGTGACAGCTTAGTACCATATGTGCATAATGGTGAGACTCCATTTAATTTGCTGAAATCCGAGACACTTGTATGGGTATTTGAAAGAACCGAATATCTGCAAGAGCAAGTCATTCAACGGTGCCAATACTATTCTAGATTTGAGACACCAACGCAGTATGCGATGCGTTTAGTGGACCGTGGCATGTTGGGTGTGACAACAAAGCACATATACTTTGTTGGCGACAATGAGAGTTTCCGAATCAGATATGATCGAATCGTCGCCTTCAAAGAATATCCCGACGGAGCTGGCTTAAATCGAGAGTCTGAGCAGGCGCGGCACCAAAAATTCGTAACCGGCGAAGGTTGGTTTACCTACAACCTCTTTACCACATTTGCGAGACGATTTTCACGGTCTGATTAGCTATCTTCATGGAGAAAACTAAAAATGAAACTCGGAGCAAACTCACTTCTATTCGGCGCTTGGGACATGGAGACCGCCTTCAAGTACCTGAAAATGGCTGGCTACGATGGCATCGAAATGTCAGCCATCGACGCCATGAGCCAGCACCTCGTCCTCTCTCGCTGGCAGGAATGCGCGCCGGAAATTGTGCGCCTGGCGAAAGCCTACGACCTCGAGCTATTGGCGATGGAGCAGTCCTCGCGCGACCCAGACTTGATGGAGCGGGCGATGCAGGCGGCGGTCGAGACTGGCATCCCCATCATCAACGTCGGTCCCGGCGGGGTGGCTGATGACGACTCGACGTATCAGCAAGTGCTGGATGAGTTGGGCGCATTGGTCGGGCGGGCGGAGCATTACGGCCTCACGCTCTGCGCCAAAGCCCATGTCGGGCAATATGTCTACAATACGCCGACCAGCCTCAAAGTTCTAAACGACATCACGTCGCCCAACTTCGGCTTGGACATGGACCCCTCGCATATTCATCGCGCCGGCGAGAACCCGGTAGAAGCGATTGAAGCCGTCATCCATCGCATCAAGCATGTGCACATCCGCGATTGCAAGGGCAGCCAGCAAGGACCGGGCGCGCCCGAAGACCAAGCCAATGGCCGCGGCGATATCGACTTGGTCGGTTACATCCGCGTCCTGCATGAGCATGGCTATGACGGTCCCCTGAACCTGGAAGTGATCGGCACCAAAGCCCAGGGGCACAGCCTCGAACAGTGCTGCATCATCGGCGCCGAAGCCCGCGGCCACATGCAAGCCTGCCTGCAAGCGGCGGGCGCGCGTTAGGACCCAGCCCCCACCCTACGCTCCCTCCCCGGCGGGCTTGTATCTACGCGAGCCCATCGAAGAGGGAGGGACTTTTCAAACCTCAGCAGAAAGAATGAACGAATGGAAGAACGAATGAATTTTCAACCATCCGATAAACAGATTCAAAGCGCATACGAAATCGCGCAAGAGCGTTACGCCGCGCTCGGCGTCGACACCGAGGCCGCGCTGGCGACATTGAAGACCGTGCCCATCAGCCTGCATTGTTGGCAGGGCGATGATGTCGGCGGCTTCGAAGACCCGGAGCGCGGGCTCAGCGGCGGCATCATGGCGACCGGCAATTACCCGGGCAAAGCGACCAATATCGACGAGCTGCGAGCCGACCTCGACCAAGCCTACCGCTTGATTCCGGGCCAGCACCGCTTGGCGCTGCATGGCTCTTATCTCGATAGCCCGACCAAGATTGCGCGCGACGAATTGAAACCCGAGCATTTCAGCTCTTGGGTCGATTGGGCGAAAGCCAACAATCATGGTCTCGATTTCAACCCGACCTTTTTTTCGCATGACCTGGCTGATGATGGCTTCACCTTGTCTCATACAGACGCGGGCATCCGTCAGTTTTGGATTGATCACGCGATCGCGACCCGCCATATCAGCGCGTATTTCGGCGCTGAATTGGGCAGCCCGTCAATCAACAATGTTTGGATCCCCGATGGCTACAAGGACATGCCAGCCGATCGCCTCGCGCCGCGTCAACGCCTGCTGGCGGCATTGGATGAGATCTTCGCTGTCGAAATCGACCGGGCCCACAATCTGGACGCGGTCGAGTGCAAGCTCTTCGGCTTGGGCTCGGAGAGTTATGTCGTCGGCTCCCACGAGTTTTATCTCGGTTACGCCGCCTCGCGCCAGAAGCTGCTCTGCCTCGATGCCGGGCACTTCCACCCGACCGAGACCATCGCCGACAAGCTGTCGTCAATCTTGCTCTATGTGCCCGAGGTGCTGCTGCACGTCAGCCGCGGCGTCCGCTGGGACAGCGACCACGTCGTAACCCTGACCGACGATTTGCAAGCGATCATGCAGGAAATCGTCCGCTGCGACGCGCTGGCGCGGGTGCATATCGGGCTTGATTTCTTCGACGCCAGCATCAACCGCATCGGCGCTTGGGCAATCGGCACGCGCAACGCCTGCCGCGCCCTGCTGCTGGCATTGCTGGAGCCGCGCGACCTGCTGCGCACTTACGAGAACGAGGGCGACTTCACCGGGCGCCTGGCGCTGCTGGAAGAGTTGAAGGGCTTGCCCTTCGGCGCCGTCTGGGATTACTACTGCCGCGCGCAGGCGGTGCCCGTGGGCATGGCTTTCATGGACGAAATCCGCGAATATGAGCGGAGTGTTTTGGCTCATAGAGCCTGATATCAAACTTTGAGCACAAGAAAACAGGAGTATCTATGCAGCTGTTTAAGCCGGCTGAGTATCGCCATGTGACCTACTTGTGGGACGACGAGCGGGCTGATTCGATGGACCCGGTCGAGCGGCTCGTCTACCGTTCCAATCTTCTGGGGGCAGACCAGCGAATCACCAATACCGGCGGCGGCAATACCTCAAGCAAAATCTGGCAGCAGGACCCTTTGACCGGCGCCGATGTCGATGTCATGTTTGTCAAAGGCTCCGGTGGTGACTTGCGCACCGCCAAGCGAGAAAACTTCGCCGCGCTTTACCTGGATAAGCTGATGCGGCTGCAGGATATCTACCACGCAGCCGAGAACAAAGGCGTCAAATCGCCGATTGAAGACAAGATGGTGTCGATGTATCCGCATTGCGTCTTCAACTTGAACCCGCGCGCCAGTTCCATCGACACGCCGCTGCATGCCTTTGTCCCCTTCCGCCATGTGGATCATACGCACCCCAACGCCGTCATCGCCATCGCCGCTTCCAGCATGGGCGAGCGGCTCACACAAGAACTCTACGGCGACGAGGTAGTCTGGCTCGATTGGCAGCGCCCCGGCTTCGACCTGGGCTTGGCGCTGCAGGCGGCCATCGCCGCCAACCCAGGCATCGTTGGCATCATGCTGGGGGGGCACGGTCTCATCAATTGGGCTGATGATGACAAAACCTGTTACGAGCTGTCGCTGACGCTGATCGAAAAAGCAGCCCGTTATCTCGCCGATATCGACCAAGGCGCGTCCGCTTTTGGCGGGGCGAAATACGCTAACCCAAGCGCTGAGGAGCGGCAGGCGCTGCTGGCCGAATTGCTGCCAAAACTGCGGGGCATGGTCTCGCAGCGGGAACGTTTCATCAGCACGGTGCAGCATGACGCGGACATGCTGGCTTTTGTCAACAGCGTCGATGCCGCGCGGCTCGCCGAGCTGGGCACATCTTGCCCAGATCATTTCTTGCGCACCAAAATCAAGCCGCTTTACATCGATTGGGATCCGATTGAGGAAGACGGGACCGCGTTGCTGGCTAAGCTGGCGCAGGGCGTCAACGCGTACCGCGCCGATTACCGCAATTATTACGCCGCCTGCCAAGACGCGGCTAGCCCGCCTATCCGCAACGCCAACCCAACCGTGATTCTGATCCCCGGCTTGGGCTTGATCGCCTTTGGCAAAAACAAGAGCGAATCGCGCGTCACCGCCGAGTTTTACAGCTGCGCCGTTGCCGTAATGCGTGGCGCAGAAGCCGCCAGCGAGTATGTCGCCTTGCCGCGGCAGGAAGCATTTGATATCGAATACTGGGCGCTGGAAGAAGCCAAGCTGCGCCGGATGCCGCCGGAGAAGCAGCTGGCGCGCAAAGTGGCGCTCGTCATTGGCGCGGGCAGCGGCATCGGCGTCGCGACAGCGCATCGCGTCGCGGCTGAAGGCGCGCATGTCGTCTGTGCCGATCGAAATCTGGCTGGGGCAAATGCCACCGCCGACGCGCTGACGGCGACACAGGGTCAAGGCATTGGCGTCGCCGGCTCGGGCATCTCTGGCTGCGGACCCGCAATTGCCCTAACAGTCGACATCACCGACCGCGACAGTGTGGCGGCCATGCTCGAGCAGGCGGTGCTCGCCTATGGCGGGATTGACGACATCATCGTTACCGCCGGCGTCTTTTTCACGCCAGATAGCGATGGTCGCAATTCGGCTGAGCAATGGCGCGCCAGCTTTGATGTGAATGTTCGCGGCGGCTACCTGGTCGCCGATTGCGCCCGCCCGCTTTGGGCTGCGCAAGGGCTGCCGGCGTCGCTCGTATTGACGACAAGCGTGAATGGCGTTGTGGCGAAGCAGGGGACAATCGCCTACGACACCAGCAAGGCAGCCGCCAATCACCTGACGCGGGAGCTGGCGATTGAGTTGGCGCCGCTGGTTCGCGTGAATGCCTTGGCGCCGGCGACCGTGGTCAAAGGCAGCAGCATGTTCCCGCGCGAGCGCGTCATCAACTCGCTGAGAAAATACAATCTCGAATTCAGCGAAGACGAAGACAGCGAGACGCTGCGGGGGCGCCTGGCCAATTTTTATGCCCGGCGCACCTTGACCGAATCCGCCATTGGTCCTGAGGATCAAGCGGAGGTGGCATACCTGCTCATCAGCGATGCGTTCAGCAAGACGACGGGGCAGGTCATCAATGTGGATGGGGGCTTAAGCGACGGGTTCTTGCGGTAAGTGTTATAAGCCGGGAGTGGTGAATGCGAGGATATGCAGGCCGAAATTCTGTATATGGCTAACCTAGATGTAGGGGCGACACTTGTGTCGCCCACAGTTACAGAAGCAGATTTTGGGCGATCCAAGGATCGCCCCTACGACTCAGCACAAGCAAGCTTTATATCAGTAATTCACCACTCCCGGAGAATACATGGGCAACGAACCTCAATGTCGTGAAGGTATAATGTCAGCTACTCTGGGACCTCGATGTCTCGGTGGCGAATTCACTCTCGCGCCTCAAAAGTCCTGAAATAATTGACAATATCCCAGCGCTGGCTCTCGCTCAAGTCCCCCTCGCAAGCTGGCAAATCCCGCCAGCCTGAAGCCACCACCCCATACAAAAAGTCATCCCGCGCGGTGGCCAGCCGGTTGCGCAAGGCGCGGAAATCCGCCGACTGCCCCTGCCAGACCAGGCAGCCTTCCTGATACAGCGCGGCGCCCCGCGCCAAAGACGCCGCATCCGGCAGCACAGTGTTGACCCGCTCAGGCGGGGGCTGCAATGTCGCTTCATACTGGCGCTGTCGCTCGCCGATGAGCTGCGCCCCGTAGACCATAACAGCAATTGAGACCGCCAAGGCGCCCGCCGCCAGCAGTCCGCTCGCGGGTGTCATATGCAAGGCGGCGAGCAATCGCCTCGCTCTGCGCCGCGACAGCCAAACGACGATTGCCGCAATCGCCAGCAGGAGCGCCAAATGCCAGACAGTAGGCGGGCGAGATTGGATAATGGACCTCGATGCGCTGATTTCCCAGGCGGCGGCGGCGCGGGTAACGCGGCCATCTGCCGCCGTGATATCGACCAGCGACCACCATTCACCCTCCACTTCGATGTCGTCGCCAGCCGCCACAAACAAGCCCGCGTCCACCTGCTCGGTCAGATGCCAGGGGCGGCGAATTCCGCGCTTGGGGTTGACCAACTGCAAGCGCAGGCTGACATCAGTGGCGGCCGCCCGGCCGCGCTGGACAACGGTGTCATAGGTGTTGACGCCGGGACCGCCCGGGATAAGCAGAGACCGGACCGTGAATTCGCCGACGGTCTGCGTGGCTTGCGGCGTTTCGATGTCGCTGCGCAGGGACACGGGCTCGGGCACTGGCGTCGCGCTGAGCCAAGCAACCGCGCCCAGCAGCAGCAGCAGCAAGACGGCTTCAAGCCGAAGCGCCGCGCCGGTTTCAATTGCCGCCTCAAGGCGCTGGCGCAGGGACTGTGGCAGTATGGCAAAAGACGAGGCAAAGCCTTCGGCCAGCGGCGGACGCAAGGCAACATGCTGCCAGCCGCCGACGAGCAGAATTGGCGCGAGCAGCAGCAGCTTTAGCGCCAGCGCCCGCCCATAACTGCTGCTTACATCGTCCCCAGTAAGAAAAAAGTTGGCGGCGTTATAGATGCCACTGACGATTATCAGCGCCAGCAGCGGGCTGACAAGCCGCGAGAAGCGCCGCAGCACCGCCCGAATCGCTCGCCGTCTGCTCTCATCATCAAGCCCTCTTAATGCCGGCGGCAATACCAAGGTCAGCGCCAGCGCGCCACCCAGCCAAAACGCAGCCGCCAGCGCGTGCAGCCAATCGACCAAGATCGCCAGCCAGGGCAGCAGCGTTGAGCCAGCCGCGTGGCTGGTCACCATAGTCAAGCCGACGAAGAGCGCGCCCAGCCAGGGCAGCCCCCGCCAGATGCCGGCGCTGAGCGGTGGCAGCAATGGGCGATAAAACTCAGCCACAAAGATAAGGACCGCGCAAAATACGAGCAGCACCAGGCGGAAGACCCAAACATCGCCAAAGCGTGAGCCGATGAGCACAACCGACCAAAGATTCTGCTGAATCACTTGCTGGGCATCGGTGTTGAAAAAAACCATCGATTGCTGCAGCAGCGCCACCAAGCTGGCGAGTGCAGCCAAGATCAGCGCGGCGATGAAACAGCTGCGCAGCCGGCGCATCACAGGCGCGGGCAATAAGCGATGAGGATTGCGCGGGCTGCCCCAAGCTGGCAGCAGCACCGCGCTGTATAGCAGTGAGGTGCCGAAGAACAGAAAATTCGCTAAGTTTAGCCCCGCCCGCCACAGCGCCTCCAGCGGAATGGCGCGGTCCTCGGCGGCGCTGCCAACTAGCCCGCCAACTGCCTCGCCGACAAAAAACACGCGGCTCTCGGCGATGACATGCCCGTCGCTGGCGAAGGCGGGCCGCAGCTCAACGATGTAGGCGCCGTCAGCCAAGCCGGCCGGCACGCGCAAAGCCAAGAGCGCATGATTCCGCCCGTCAACCGCGCCACTGGCGATAACGTCGCCAGCCTGGTTGCGCAGCTTAATCTCGCTGAAACGCGGCTCTAATGCCTCGCTGAACCAATATTGAAGGCGCGTCGGCGGGCGCTCCAGCGTGCTTCGGTCCGCTGGAATGGCGCGGACGACATAGCCATGCGCGCTAGCAACCGCCAGCGAGACCTGGAATGCCATAATCAGGAGCAATAGCCGTCGCCATGTCACATCAGACTCCAGGCGCGTAGCGCACGCCTTTCAAGATTCTTCCATTTTACCTGATTGAGCCTGGCTGTCTGCTGGTCTTTCACCAGGGCATGGCGCCGATAGGCTATTGATGGAGCTTGCGACCTTGTTTAAGATACTGCCTTGTTCTTCGTGACCATTTTCCAGCGAGCAAGAGTCAATGAGCGACGGCGAGACCGGCAGCAATTTCATCAGCAATTTCATCACCGATATCATCGACGAGCACAATCAGACGGGGCACTTTGGCGGCTTGGTGCATACGCGCTTTCCGCCGGAGCCTAACGGCTACCTGCATATTGGCCATGCCGCCTCTATCCATCTTAATTTTGGCATCGCCCAGCGTTATGGCGGTTTGTGCAACCTGCGCTTTGATGACACCAATCCAGCCAAAGAAGAGCAGGAATACATCGAAGCGATCATTGAAGATGTGCGCTGGCTAGGCTACGACTGGGGCGACCGCCTTTACTTCGCCTCTGATTATTTCGACCAGCTTTACGAGATGGCGGTTGAACTCATCCGCATCGGCCGCGCTTATGTCGATGAACTAAGCCCAGCCGAGATACGCCAATATCGCGGCAGCTTAACCGAGCCAGGGAAAGACAGCCCCTACCGCAACCGCCCAGTCGCAGAAAATCTGACGCTGTTTGAAAAGATGCGCGCCGGCGGATTCCAAGAGGGTGAAGCGGTCTTGCGCGCCAAAATCGATATGACCAGCGGCAACATCAACCTGCGTGACCCGGTAATGTATCGGATACTCGACGCCGCCCACCCGCGCACCGGCAATAAATGGAAAATCTACCCGATGTACGATTTCGCCCACGGCCAGTCGGATTCGATCGAGGGCATTACCCATTCGATTTGCACGCTCGAATACGAAGACCATCGCCCGCTTTACGATTGGTATCTGGATAATATCGAAATCTTTCATCCGCAGCAGATTGAATTTGCCCGCTTAAATGTGAGCCACACCGTGCTAAGCAAACGCAAACTGATACGGCTGGTGCGGGAAGGCTATGTGCGCGGCTGGGATGACCCGCGCATGCCCACCATCTCGGGCTTGCGCCGCCGTGGTTACACGCCGGAGGCTCTGCGCGATTTCTGCAAGAACTTCGGCGTGGGCAAGGTGAAGGGGGTCATCGCCCTGCATAACTTGGAGTATCACCTGCGCCAGCATCTCAACAAAACCGCGAAGCGCGTCATGGCGGTGATCAACCCGCTCAAGGTCGTCATCGAGAATTACCCAGACGAGCTGGTGGAAGAGCTGGAAGCGGTCAATAATCCAGAAGACGCAGCGGCTGGGACGCGGCTCACGCCCTTCTCCAAAGTCATCTACATCGAGCGTGAAGACTTCATGGAAGACCCGCCGCGCAAGTTCTTCCGCCTGGCGCCAGGGCGGGAAGTGCGCCTGCGTTATGCCTATTTCATCACCTGCACCGATGTGATCAAAGACGACCATGGCGAAGTCATCGAGCTGCGCTGCACTTATGACCCAGCGACCAGAGGCGGCTCTGCGCCCGACGGCCGGCGCGTCAAAGCAACTTTGCATTGGGTCTCGGCTCGGCGGGCGATTAAAGCAGAAGCGCGGCTCTATGACAGCCTCTTCACTGTCGAGCATCCCGATAGAGAGCGTGACGTGGACTTCACCGAATTCATCAATCCCAATTCGCTGACAGTGGTCGACCCCATTTATGTTGAGCCAGAGCTGCAAAAGGCGCAGCCAGGCGATCGTTATCAGTTTGAGCGACTGGCTTATTTCGTCGTTGATGAAGACTCGACAGCGGAAAAGCTGGTCTTCAACCGCACGGTCACCTTGCGTGATCAGTGGCGCAAGCAGCAGAAGAAGACAAAACAGCCGCGGCGGAAGAAAAGACCGCGAGCCAAGCCGCGCGCTGAAAGAGGCAAAGAGGCTTAAGCCAAGCACCGCGCTATTGTGATAGCATAGATGGACGACGTATAATTTTTTGAAAGCAATCTCCATCGTGGCGATTTTTCGTCTCATCGCTCCACTCGCGCTGCTGGCCTGGCTGGGCTGGGCGGCCAATGCCCAGGCGGACCGCTGCCGCCAGACGATCGACAATGCCTTTTCAAGCATCGGTCAACATTGCGCCGGCTTGGAAGCGGACAGCCTGTGCTACAGCCATCCCAAGGTGGAAGCCCGCTTCGCGGACGATGCCTATTTCGAGGACTTTAGCCGCCCAGCGCAGCGCGCCCGCGCCAGCAGCCTGGCAAGCGTGCATACCAGCGCCCTTGATTTGGAGGCGGCTGGTTGGGGAGTCGCCATCATCAACCTCGGCGCCAAGTTCCCGCGCACTTATGACGGACCCGGCATCTTGATTGCGCTGGCAGGCGCCGCCGAAATCAGGAATGAAATCGACCCGGGGTCCGCCCCGCAAATCGGCGAACCCTTGAGCACCGCCGCCTTGTCCGCCACGACGCTGTTCAAGAATCCAGGCATTATTCCCGAGCCTATCGGGGCGGTGGCGGCTGATGAATTGCTGCTGGTTGACGCCTATGACGACACGGGGGATTGGCTGCGCGTTGTCAACGGGGGCAAGATCGCCTGGGTGGCCAGCGAAGACCTGGCGCGTTTGAAAGCGATGACCGCCCTGCCCAGAATCAGCATCGGCGCGCCCTTCCCCTTTCAGGCGCTATCGCTAGCCACCGCGGCTGACTACCCCGGCTGCGCCGAGGCTGAAGCGATGGTCGCGATTCAGACACCGGCGGATATGCCAGCCAACCTCACGATCAACGGCGTTGACATGCACATCGGCTCGATGGTCACTTTTCAGCAAGTGCATCGCAATGCGCTTAGCCTGACAGTGCACCGCGGCAAAGTCACGACGGTATTCGGCCAAAGCGCGCAGCAGGGCGAAACCATGATCGCTATCCTCGGGCGCAGCGCCGAGCGGGAGGCGCAAGCGCTGGATTGGAGCGGCGCCCTGCCCGCTTCTGAAGCGGAGCTCGCCCGGGGAAAGCGAGCCCAAGCGCTTTTCAACAACCTTGCCCGCGCCAACGGCTGGCGCCAGCACAAGACCTTCGGGGCGCCGCCGCCGCTCCTGCATTATGTAGCGCCTGGCGACACGCTGTATAACATTGCCCGCCGCTACCAGACGAGCGTGGCTGAAATCATCCTCGCCAACTTGAGCGACCAACCGATCAAACTCTATAGCGGTGCGGCCCTCGTCATCCCAAACCCGGGCAGCGGATTCGCCGGGCATGGCGCGGTCGCCTTAGACGCCATCCGCGACGAGTAGCGCCTCGCCCTCAACCAGGCGCGCGATCGCTCAAAGCAGCCATTTAGCGGACGCTGCGCTTGAGCAGCTCGACAAAAGCCGAGCGCTTGGCGCTAGTCGCGACTCGCATCTGTGGCGCGCGTTTGCTGACGCCGAGCTTGTCCACCACCGTTATCCCGCGCGCCAAGCCATTGCCTGTCGTCACATCAACGCGATACTCTTTGTAGGTGGCGATAGTCGGGTCGATCGCGGCGGCCATCGTGATTGGGTCGGGCAAATCAAAACCGGGCAGCGCGTTTTCCGTCATCGAAAACTCGGTCAAGGTCGCCTGGATATCCACCACAAATTCCGCCAGCGCGCTGCCGATGCCGCGAATCTCTTGCGCTTGCTCGGCGTCAAAGGTGGCGTATTTCCAAGAGATGTCCCAGCCGACCATGGTCATCTTCATGCCCGATTCAAATACGATCTTCGCCGCTTCGGGGTCGACCCAGATATTAAATTCGGCTGTTGGCGTCACATTGCCATGCCCCGAGCCGATGCCGCCCATGATCCAGCAATGCGACAGGCGCCGCGCCAAGGCTGGCTCCCGCAGCAGCGCCAGCGCCACATTCGTCAGCGGACCGAGGGTTACCAAAGTGATGTCGCCGGCATTGGCATTGATGACATCGCGCAGGGCATCGGCGGCGTGCCCGGGGGCGGGCGCGCGCCCCTGCAAGGGCAAGCCAATATCGCCCATGCCATCGCGCCCATGCACCGCTTGCGCTGTCTCCAGCTCGCGCAGCAGCGGCTTGGCGCAGCCGGCGTAAACGGGCGCATCAGCGCCGCAGAGCTCAACCGTGTAGAGGGCATTCTGCAAGCCCAGCGGCAGCGGCACATTGCCGGCGACCACTGTGATCGCCTTGACATCAATTGCCGGCTGCCGCAGCGCCATGACCAGGGCAACAGCATCATCCGACGCCGTATCTGTATCGATGACAAAGTTTCGCATCGCAGCCTCCTTGGAACTTGCCGAGTATAGGCGATGCCAGTTTGCAGCGCAAAGGCGAGCCGCCCCGATGCCAAGGGCGGGGCAGGGCAATCGCATCAAATTATTTTCGCCACAGAGACACAGAGTGCACAGAGATTTAATTCTATTTCTGGTAGAAAAAGGAGGCAATGTAGGGGCGATCCTTGGATCGCCCACAGATTATGCGCGATTTCACGGGCGACATACAATGTCGCCCCTACATTTTGTAATTTTACGTGGCGAACGACGCACAATGATTTTGATGCGGTTGCCCTGAAGGGCGAGCAAAGTTTCGCGCGCTAGCGATGGCGCTATGGTATACTCGCGCCGAATAATCAGTCAGATTGCCCAAAGGTATGCGCTCATGGATTTCAGAATAGCCCGCCGCATCGAGGCGCTGGTCCACCGCGTCCGCCAATTCGTCGATGATGAGGTCATAGCAGTGGAGGCTGAGCTGAGGCGCGCGGGCAAAGACCTTGATGAAGGCAAGCTGCGGGAACTGCGCCTCAAGGCGAAAGCCGCTCAGCTTTGGGCGCCGACCATGCCCAAGCAATGGGGAGGCTTAGGGCTGAACATCCAGGAGATCGTGCCCGTTTTCGAAGCGGCTGGGCGCAGCCTGCTTGGTCCCTTAGCGATGCACTGCGCCGCGCCTGATGAAGGCAATATGCACTTGCTGCGCAATTGGGCTGATGAGGCGCAGACCGAGCGCTATCTCGTGCCGCTCGCCAAAGGCGAGACCTTCTCCGCCTTTTCCATGACCGAGCCGCCGCCCGGCGCCGGCAGCGACCCGCGCATGATCCAAACCTGCGCTACCCGCCAAGATGGCGACTGGCTTATAAACGGGCGCAAATGGCTGACCACCAATGGCGAAATCGCCGATTTCTTCATCATCATGGCTGTTACCGATCCGGCGGCGCATCCTTATCAAGGCTGCAGCCTGTTTCTGGCGCCGCGCGATAGCCCTGGCCTCAAGATCCTGCGCGATGTGCCAGTGATGGGCAGAAAGGACTTCGGGGGCCACGTTGAGATTCTGTATGATGACCTGCGCCTGCCCGATAGCGCCATCCTGGGCGAAGCGGGGCAGGGCTTTATGTTGGCACAATCCCGTTTGGGTCCGGCGCGCTTGACCCACTGCATGCGCTGGACCGGCATCGCGCAACGCGCTCTTGAAATCGCGACCGACTACGCGGCCGGGCGCGAGGCATTCGGCAGCGCGCTGGCTGGGCATCAGTCGGTGCAATGGATGTTGGCCGATTCCGAGATGGAATTGAAGATGGGAAGGCTATTGGTGCAAGAAGCGGCTTGGCTGCTGGCGCAGGGCGAGCAGGCGCGGGTTGAGACTTCGATCGCCAAAGTGCAAGTGTCGGAGATTGTCAGCCGCGTGCTGGATCGCTGTGTGCAAATCTGCGGCGGGCGGGGCATCTCGCGTGATTTGCCCCTCGCCGACTGGTACGAGAAGGCACGCGCCTTCCGCATTTATGATGGCGCTTCCGAGGTGCACCGCATGGTGGTGGCCCGCGATGTGATCAAACGCTATGGCGCGGGCTCCCTGGGCTGAGCGCGGCAAAAGAGACAGCATGCCCAAGGTATTCATCAGCCATAGCAATCAAGACAGCGATGAAACGCTGCTCATCGCCGATTCGCTGAGGCGCGCGGGTATCGGCGTTTGGGTCGATTTCGAGAATATCCGCGGCGGCGCCGACTGGCTCTGCGAGATTCAGGCGGGCATCCAACGCTGCGATGCCGTCGTCATAGTCTTGTCCGCCGCTAGCGCGAAATCGGCTTGGGTTGAACGCGAAACGCTTTACGCCTGGCAACTGAACAAGCCTGTGTTCACCGCGCTGGTCGCCGATATATTGATTCCGCTGCACCTGATCAACATCCAGTATTGCGACCTGCGCGCCCGCCCGGCTGATGGCTTGGCGAAGCTGGTTGAATCGATTCAGGCGGCGCTGCAAACGGCTGCGCAGCAAATCGATGAAGACGACGCGTCGCGAGCCAGCCTTGCCATCAGCCGCGAACCCATTGAGGCGAATTTCTTCCCCTTTGTTGAGCAGCTGCCCGAGGGCGATATCGCCTCGCTGGTGGCGCGGGATCTCTTTCATTGGGCGCGGGGCATAGCAGATGAGGTGGCATTTGGCGGGGAAAGCAATCCCGGTTTTCAAGCGCGCGTCACTCTCCAAGGCAAGTTGGTGACGGTTCTCACAGTCCGAGCCTATCGGCGGCGGTCCTCGGCACAGATTCCGCTGGACCGCTTGGCGGCGCATAAACCATTCAACCGCAAGCAAGTTCGCGCCGCGGCGCTGCGGCAGCTAAACCAGGCGCTGCCAGCGGGACCGCGATTGACGGCGGGCAAAACCAAGCGCCGGCCAGCCATTGCCTTGCAGCAGCTAGGCAGCGCCGAAGCGCTGGAAGCTTTCAAGAAGCTCTTGCAAGATATCATAAGCGAGCTGCGCGCCGGGGTCCCGTCTGCCTAAATCAGGCAAGCGCCGCTTCCAAATGCGCCTGCCGCAGCCGGCGATCGTAATATTTCTCGGCTGCCTCAGCCATACTCTGGATCGTCTGCACATTCAAGAAGGCGTTGACGATCGCCCCGGCTACCGGGATGAAGCCCACAATCATTTTCGCCGGCAGGCGCGCGCTAATCCTGGAAGCCAGCTTGTACGCCAGGCGCCGGCTGATTTTCCGCCCGAGGGGACGCGTCAGCATCACTTCACAATTCAGGTGATTCACATTTGCTTTCCCGACAGCGAGCAGCTGTTCCGCCTCATGCGCGCCCAGCATCGCCTGCGCAATCGCGTAGCCCCGTTCATCGCCGGCGACGAAGTTCTCCGACAGCTTCTGCAAGATGTGATAACTGCGCAGGGTTGTCTCATCGGCAGAAGCCACGAGCAGATTGGGCATCGCCGCCTGCCCCGCCTCAGTCAGCGACCAGCGCAGCGCATCAAGAGAAATCGCCAGATGCTCGATGATTTTGGCGTTGAAGTCCGACTCGTTTGCCCAGAGCGCCAGGATGTTGCGCAAGTCGGAATAGGCTTCCGTCTCGACAACATAAGCGCCTTTCAGCGCGCCAATCCCCCAGCTGATTGCGCCCATCTTATGCAGCAGATAGCTGACACCGGTCGGGATGGTGAAGGCGTGCAAACCGGGCACCACCATCTCGGCGCCGCCGATAAGCGCTAGCTTGGTCGTTTCTTGCTTGATCCATTGCGCGGGCGAATCGCAATCCAGCGCCGATGTCACCGCGCGCTGCGGGTTGCCGGCGAGTTCATCCATCGCCATGACAATCGCTTCCGCTATCGTGTCTTCAAGTCCCATAATCTGCCCGAATTGTCGTCAGCCTTCTCTCAAGCATGTATACGCTAATGCGCCGCGTCCGTTGCGAGCAAGCAGGGCATTCTTAGCGGCCAGCTTCGTGGCGGTCCAAAGCCGCGCGCCAGATTTTGAGGTCATCAAAGTCAACACTGAGGCGCTTGCCGGCATAATTCATGAGACCCACCAAGCCGACCGCGCCCCGCAGCGTGCGCCCGTCACGCGCATCCGCGACGAATTCGCCATTGACCCAGAGCGCCAGATAGTCATCAATGCAGACCACGCGCAGGCGATTGCCAGACGAGCCTCGCTGTATATGCGCGGAAGGCGCCGCGCTGACGATAGGCTCGAGCGAAGCCCCGTTGCTCCAGCGAATGCTGGCATAACCATCGCCGCTAATCAAGAAGAAGTAACCGCGCCCGCTATTGCCCGGGTCCAAGCGGCAAGCCAAGCCATAGCCATTGTGGTCGTAATCCGAGCGCTGCGCCGCAGCCGCCTCAATCACGACATTCTCATACACGCCCTCGCGCTGCGTCCAGACATATTGGCGCCCACTGAATTCGAGCCGGAAGACACCAGCGCGAGGACCAAGCAGCAGGTCATCGCCCCGCTCGTAACTGCGCCACTTGTCAGCGAGGTCAAAGCGGTCCTCGGCGAGCAGCTCCAGGTAGCGGAAGCCTAATTCGGGCGCCCGCTTTCGGCTAAACGTCACTGGCAAATTCGCGCATGAGGCTAGCAGCGCCAGGGCAAGAACCGCAATGAATAGGCGCAATACGCACTTCCCACAATATCCTGCCGCCAGTGTAGCCAATCCCGCCGCTGAATTGTAGCCAGCCTTGCCATGTCCTCTGCTATGGCAGCCACCGAAATGGATACACTGCCCGAATTTGCGCCCGTCTTTGATTTGAAGCCACTTCGGTGTATACTGTGCTTTGGATTGATTTCGAGCAAGGCGACCGTCTTATGATTGAAATGATCGTGGATCGCGTACAAGTAAGCTTGATGTCGCAACATCGGTTGGTGGTACTGCGTGATGTAGTTGAAGAGCGCTATCTGCCGATATGGATCGGCCAGTTCGAATCGGAAGCCATCACGCAGGAATTGCAGGGCATGGTTCGCGAACGGCCCCTAACCCACGACCTGCTCAAGTCGACCATCCAGCAGATGGGTGGTTCCGTGCGCCATATACATATCAACAATCTGAACAAAGATGTATTCTTCGCCGTGATTAACATCGACGCCGCTGGCGAAACGATCGAGATTGACGCGAGACCCAGTGACGCCATCGCCTTGGCGGTTCGCCTGGGCGCGCCCATCTATGTTGAGAAAAGTGTGATTGACCGCGCTGGCATCCTGCCCGACCGCAATGTCGAGCCTGAGATTCTAGGGCTGGCTGATGACCTGCACGAACGAAGCGAAAATGGCGAAAGCGTCGACGAAAGCAAGCTGAGCGCCTTTGCCGATTTCGTTGATACCCTGAATCTGGAAGACCTCGAAGACGAAGAATAAACGTTCTTCCGCGGGGGACCAGCCAGCGCCAGAATAGATGCTCCTTCCTCGGTCGTCTTCGCTACCCGCCAGGCGGACCCTCAAACAGGCACTTGGAAGACCTGCTATGGATTATCAGGCGCAGCAAACGCAGTGGCAAGCCCCCATGAGCCTGGAGGCAGAGCAGGCTTTGCTCGGCTCGATCCTGCTCGATTCGCAAGCCTTTCTGAGCGTCGCCTCGTTCCTCACGGCGGAAGACTTCTTCATCGAGCGGCATGAGCATATCTGGCTTGCCTTCAGCCGCTTGCAGGAGCGCAATGAGGCCATCGATTACGTCACCATCTCGCGCGAGCTGCAAGATATGGGCAAGCTTGACGAGATCGGCGGGCAAGCCTATTTGACCCGCTTGGTCAACAATACGCCCACCGCCATGCACGCCGAAGTGTATGGCGAAATGGTCGCCCGAACGTCCACCCGCCGCAAAATGCTGGCGGCCGCCGATAGCATCCGTCAAACCGCGCTCGATGAAGAACTGCCCATCGACAAAGTAATCGACCAAGCCGAGCAAGCGCTGTTTGCAGTCAGTGGCAACCAGACCAAGCGCGAATTCGTGCCGATTGAAGTGGCAGCGAGCGACTATTACGACGAGCTTGAAAAGCTGCTGGAGATGGGCGTCGGCACGATCGGCATGCCGACTGGCTTCAATGACCTAGACGGCTTGCTCGGCGGCTTTCAGAAATCGGACCTCATCGTATTTGCTGGGCGGCCCGGCATGGGCAAGACGAGCTGGATCTTATCAGTCGCCTTAAATGTGGCGCGCCGAGGCCGCCGCGTCGCCATCTTCACCATGGAGATGGGCGTCGAGCAGATGGTCCAGCGCCTCATCTCGATGGAAACCGGCATCAACGTTGGGCAGCTGCGCCAGGCGGATATCAGCGCGCGCGAGCATACCCGCTTGACGGAAGCGATCGGACGCATTTCCAACCTGCCAATTTTCATTGACGACACGCCATCCATTTCACCGGTCGAGATGCGAACCAAGTGCCGGCGGCTGCAGCACGAATATGGCCTCGATATTGTAATGGTCGATTATATGCAGCTGATGTCGGCGGGCCGCGCCTACGAGAACAACCGCGTGCAAGAGATCAGTTACATCAGCCGATCGCTAAAAGAATTGGCGCGGGAGCTGAACGTGACCGTGCTTTCCACCGCCCAATTGTCGCGCGCGGTTGAGCAGCGGCAAGACAAACGCCCCCAGCTCTCGGATTTGCGCGAGAGCGGCACCATCGAGCAAGACGCGGATGCCGTGCTCTTCCTCTATCGCGATGAAGTTTACAACCCAGAAACGTCGGAATTCCCCAATCAAGCCGATGTCTTGCTGTCTAAGCACCGCCATGGTCCCATCGGTTCGGTCCAGCTCTATTTCGAAAAATCTTATACCCGTTTCAAGGACGTGAAGAAAGTTAATTTCAACCTCGCCGATATTAGCGACCTGGGTTGAGCCGCATGGCTGCGAAGCATAGCGCCATACTCCTCGACGACAAAGAACCGGTGGCGCTGCCGGCTAGTTTCTTCAGCGAGCTCTTGCCGCTGATAGACAACCTGGCTGAGCTCAAGCTGACGATATATTGCCTGAGCGCGATTCAACAGAAGGAAGGACCGCATCGCTACCTGCGCTGGGCGGAACTCGAATCCGATAAGAATCTGGCGAAAGCGCTGGCGCATGAGGGCCGCGAGCAGCCCGCTATCTTGCGCCAAGCATTGAAAAGCGCTGTTGCGCGCGGCGCCTTGCTTGAGGCGGTTATTAGCCTCGGCGCCGGCTTTGAAGTCCTCTACCTCCCAAATGATGAAGGCGGGCAATCGCTCTATCAACAGCTCGAACGGGGCGAGTGGCAGCCATCGGCCGCGGAGGACATTGAAATCTTGCCGCCGCGTCCCTCAATCTATGGTTTGTACGAAGCGAACATCGGTATACTCACGCCGATGATCGTCGATTCGCTTAAAGAGGCGGAAGCGGCCTACCCGCGCGCCTGGCTGGAAGACGCGATGCGCCTGGCGGTCGAAGGCAACAAACGGAATTGGCGCTATATCAGAGCGATTCTTGAACGATGGCAGCAGGAAGGACGCAGCAGTGAGAAACGTGGGCGACGCCATGGACGGCGCAGTTCCAAGCGGGCAAGATAATGGCAAGCCAGCGCGACTCTATCGGGCTGACGATGAACCCGACTATGCGATCGACGTCGTATGCTATGACCCAGCCAATCGCGATTTGCCCTGCCCGCTCTGTGACGGCAAGGGGGTGTATACACTCGATGTGCCGCTGACGGACCCGCGCTTTGGCAAATTTCAACGCTGCCCCAATCACCCAGTGGAAGACGACCGCGAAATGCACGAACGGCTGCGGCGCTTCGGCAATCTGGATGGCTACCGAGACAAAACTTTCGAAAACTTTAGAGTTGATTACCTGGGCGGCAGCTATTCGCCAAGTAATGTTACCTCCCTGCATAACGCCAAATCGGTAGCCGAAGGTTATGCCCAGGAACCCATCGGCTGGATAGTGTATGAAGGACCATATGGCTGCGGCAAGACGCACCTGGCTGTCGCCATCGCCAACGCGCGTTTGGAGCTCTATGGCGAGCAGGTGATCTTCTTGACCGCGCCCGACCTGCTCGATATCTTGCGCGCCACCTTCGCGCCCGAATCCAACGATTCCTTTGACGCTTATTTCGAGCGCGTTCGCAAGACGCCATTGCTAATACTCGATGACCTCGGCGTCGAGAACCCCAGCGGCTGGGCAAAAGAAAAGCTCTTCCAACTGCTGAATTATCGGCATGTTAATCGCCTGCCGACGGTGGTTACGACCAATACTCCCTTTGACGATCTGGACCCGCGCATTAGCAGCCGTATGATGCAGGGCGAAATCGTCAAGCACATCCGGATAAACGCGCCCGATTACCGCCGGGTCGCCCGTACGCAGGCGCTGGAAATGCGCTTTAACGATTTACGCCTCTATCAACACATGAGATTTGATAGCTTCTCAACCGATGGCGCGGATCCCGAAGAGCGGACCAAGCTGAAAGCCGCCTTGGGCATTGCCAGCAAGTGGGCACAAAATCCAAGCGGGTGGCTCTGCTTCTTGGGGGATTATGGCTCGGGCAAGACGCATTTGGCCGCCTCGATCGCCAATGATCTAAATGAACGCGGCAAGGACGTCATGTTCACGACTGCGCCCGATTTGCTGGATTACCTGCGACAAGCCTTTGACCCCCAGTCGCATTCTCGTTTCGATAAACGTTTTCGCGACATTCTCCGCATTCCGATTCTGATAATTGATGACCTGAGCTTAGCCAGCGCTAGCAACTGGTCGCAAGAAAAGCTGTTTCAGATCATCGACTACCGGTATCTATCGCGCAGCCCAACCGTCTTCACCACGCCGGAAACCAAGAAAGATATCGAGGAGGACACGCCCCGCCTCGCGACCCGCCTGTTTGACCGACGGCTCTGTGACTGGTTTGACTTGGACCCGGTTAGCAGCTACGTCAAGCGGCTGAAAACGCGGCGCTGATGCTCGGCACGCGGCTGAAAATCACCAACTACGCGCGTCAGCATCGAAGCGCCCTGCTCAATCTCGCTGGCTCAAGCCGCTGGGCGCACAAGCACCTGGATTGGCACAATACCGCCGACTGGCTGGATAGCGAATTGGGCTGCGTCTGGCTGGCATGGAGCGGCGCGCAATTGCAGGGTTATATCGGCTTGTCGCCGCCGATCGCCGGCTGGAGCTGGATTCAACTGCTGGGCATTCGCGATGGCAAGATGCCCGGCTTGCTGCTGCGGGAACTCTGTGAAGCGGCCGAATGCCACTGCGCCGAGCGGGGCATCGCCAATATCGCGGTTCTGATGATTACCAACTGGCTGCCCAGCTACCTTCGCCAGCGCGGTTTCTGCCACGAAGACGATATCATCACCATGAGCCAGATAGGCAAGCCAGCGCCAGCGGCGCCCGATATCGCCGTGCGCCTGCGAACGGCGCAAATCGAGGATATCAATGACATAATTCTGCTCGACAGCTTGGCATTTCATGCGCCATGGCAGTTGGCTGATTATGATATCTGGCGGGCTTTCCGCCGGGCAGCCAGCGTTACCGTTGCCACGATTGACAAGCAGGTGGCCGGGTATCAGATTAGCACGCGCCAGGAGGAAATCGGGCATTTGGCGCGGCTGGCGGTGCACCCGGCGCAGCAGCGAAAAGGCATCGCTTCCGCCCTTTTGCAGCAGCTGTTGAACGATTTCAAGCGACGCAATGTGACAGAATTGTCTGTCAATACGCAATTGAGCAACCGCCCGTCGCAGCGGCTCTACGAACGTTTCGGCTTTTACCGCAACGGCAAGGACATCGAAATGTGGCGCAAGCGCATCAGCAAGCGCAACAACTAAGACGGGAACACAAGCCGGCAGGAAGAAATTATGGCGACCATTTATCGTGAATCAGACGCCAATCTCAATGTCTTGCGGGGCAAGACGGTGGGCATCATCGGCTTCGGCAACCTGGGAAGACCGGTCGCCAATAATCTGCGCGATTCGGGCCTTCGCGTGCTGGTGGGCTTGCGCGAAGACGAAACCCGCGACCACGCCCGTGATGATGGCTTCGAGCCGCAAGACATTGAAAACGTTATCCCGCGCTGCCACATCCTGATGCTCTACTTGCCAGACGAAGTTCAGCCCGAGGTGTATCTGGAGCGCATATCGCCGTATCTCCAGCGCGCCCACCTATTGGTCTTCGCCAGCGGCTACAACATCGCTTTTGGTTTTATTGAGCCCCCGCCTTTCGTCGATGTTGGCATGATCGCGCCCCGCACCATCGGCGCAGCGGTACGCTCCCGTTATCAAGACGGCAGCGGTTTCTTCAGCTTCCTTGGCTTGGGCCAAGACGCCACCGGCAGCACGCTGGAGACCTTGCTGGCGCTGGCGATGGCAATGGGCAGCCTGCAAGCGGGCGCGATCGAAATCTCAATGGAGCACGAATCGCAGCTGGATCTCTTTGTGCAGCAGGCGATTCTGCCCGCCTTCCACCACATCATGACCACCGCGGCCGGCTTATTGCTGGAGCTGGGTTATCCGCCGGAAGCGGTGATGCTGGACTTGATCATCAGCGGCGAATTCACCGATTATCTCTCGCGCGCTTCACAGATGGGCTTGCTGCACGCCCTGCGCCTGTCTTCATTGACCGGGCAATATGGCATCTTCAGCCGCTTGCATCGCTTCGAGGATTTGAAAATGGAAGGTTTGATGGAAGCGACCCTGGAAGAAATCCGCCAGGGCGATTTCGCCATCGAGTGGTCGCGCGAATATGAGCAGGGTTATCCGCGGCTGGCGAGCTTGCTGCAAGCGCAGGAACGGCAGCACCTCTACGCCTTGGAGCAGGGCACCCTCGACCGGCTGAAGTGATTGAGCCGCTTAAGAGCCTGTCGCTGGTGGCGGGATGCGCTAGAATGATGCGCAGGTCCTAGCAAAGGAAAGGCACAGAGATTGCCCCAACAGACCAAAGCAATAATCTCGGACATGGATGGCGTATTATGGCGCGGGTCCCAAGCGCTGCCTGGCTTAACTGAGTTTTTCGCCCGCCTGTTTGAGCGTGAGATTGCCTTCATCCTCGCCACCAACAACAGCAGCCGCAGCCAGCAAGATTATGTAGACAAGCTCGCGAGCATGGGCGTCGCCGGCATCGAGCCGCGCCATATTGTGACCAGCGGCACCGCCACTGTCAGTTTCCTCAAAGCGCGGTATGCGGCAGGCGCGCGCCTGCACGTCCTTGGGGGCGATGGCTTGAAGCGAATGCTGATTGGCGCTGGCTATGAGCTGGTCGATACCGCTGCCGAAGCGGTCGTCTGCGGCATTGATTTCGACCTCACTTACGAAAAAGCGCAGACGGCGACGCTGCTGATTCGGGCGGGCGCGCGTTTCATCGGCACAAATCCGGACCCGTCTTTTCCAGCGCCGGCGGGTTTGGTACCGGGCGCGGGCAGCATTATCGCCATGATCGCGGCGGCGGCGGGAAAGCCGCCAACCATCATCGGCAAGCCGGAACGCGCCATGTTTGACGCAGCGCTGCGGCAGCTTGGCAGCGCGCCAGCCGAGACGCTGATGATAGGCGACCGCATCGGCACCGACATCGCCGGCGCCCAAGCGCTCGGCATCAGAACCGCGCTGGTGCTGACGGGCGTGGAAACAGAAGCGAGCTTGCGCGCGAGTGAAACGCAGCCGGATATGGTTTTCGCGGGCTTGCCGGCTTTGCTTGAGGCGCTGTGATTGCTAGCCCTCGTCGGCGATTAAGGCAGCCAGCACCGCCTCAAGCTCAGGCAATTCAGCTGCATCTTTGAAGCCTGCCATTCGCTGATAGACATCATGCGCCGCCTCAAAGAAGCCGGGCGGCATACCAGCCGCTTCGAATGTCGCGGCGATTTCTTGCATCTCGCCGGCGAAGCGCCAGGCTTTCCCAGTTACATTTCGCACTTGAGCGCCGCGCTGCGCTGCCGCGTCCGGGTCTCGCCGCGCCCATTCACGATCCAAGTCGCCACGCACGCCGAGCTGTTCAGCCGCGCCTTGAATCGCCGCGAGCAGCGCGCTGAATCCCTTCGTCTGGGCGGCGAAGACCATCTTCAGCGCCGACGCCTTGCCCACCTCGCCGCCAATCACAATCGCTTCGGTAAAGGAGCCATCGAAGAGGCTGGCAATCTTTTCGGCTGAAGGACCAGACAGATAAAACCGAGTGCTGCCGGCCGCCCAAGCCGGCGGACCAATAATGCTGCCATCCACGAAGTCGACGCCGGCCCTCTCCAGGCGCTCGCCGATTCGCCGGGCTTGCTGTGGCGCGATGGCGTTCCCATCACAATAGCAGCCGCTGAAACCAGCCTTTGCCACCGCATCCGCGACCGCTGCCGCCGCATGTGGCGGGCAGACGCAGAGGATACTCTCGCAGAGCGCGCAGAGCTCAGCCAAAGAATCAACCGCGAGCAGGCTCTGCTCGGCGGCGCGCTGGCGGCTCTCGGCGCTTCGCCCGGCCGACGCCCAGTACACTTCATGGCCGCAAGCCCGTGCCGAAGCCGCAATCGAAATACCCATCGCGCCCGGATTAATGATGCCGATTTTGCTCATATCCGCTCTCTAAAAGCTAAGTTTTTCCTTAGAATCCAGCAATCGCTCGAAGCGATCATAAGTCTCCGACTTCTCATCAAAGACATAATTGGGGCGCGTCACAATGATGTCCGTCCCGCCAAGGTTACGCAGGTGCTGCATCGTTTTGTGTATGAGATGAGATTGCACTAAAAGCGTCGTCTCGAACCAGCGCCGCGTGGAGCCCGGCGGGCTGGCGACGGCGACGACGCCCGGACCTTTTGTGCCGCTTAGGGCTGGGTTTGCCAAGATGCGCCCCTGCACATCGCTTAGCGATTCGCCGGCGATATTGGCGCGCAGCGAAACATACTGGCGCGCCCGCCGATGGGCTTCGATCAATTCAAGCATTTCGCGCAGCGTTTCGAGCTTCTCGGGCGATTGTCGCATGGTGCGGCGGTTGGCAATCAAGACCGCTTCCGAGGCGATGATGGTGCCGCCATCAATGGTCCGCAGATGATTCTCGCGCAAGGTGGTGCCCGTCTCCGATAGGTCCGCAATCATATCGGCGTAGCCCATTCGCGGCGCTGCTTCCATCGCGCCCTCGGCATGCACCAGCAGAAAATGCGAGATGCCTTGCCGATACATGAAGCTCTTGACCAGGTTGCTGTACTTCGTCGCGATGCGCAGCTGCGCGCCCCGCTTTTGGCTGCGCAGGCTCAGGTCAGCCAGGTCGGCGATTGAAGCCACATCAATCCAGGAATCCGGCACCGCCAGCAGCAATTCGCATTTGCCGAAGCCGAGCCGGTCAATCAACATAATGTCGGACCAATCTTCGCCGTACTCCAATACATTGTCCAGCCCGGTCGCGCCGATATCCGCCAGCCCTTCCGCCACTTTGCTGACGATATCGCGCGGGCGCTGGTACACCACGTCGGCCGCGGGCAAGCTGGGAATAGTCGCGGTATATTGCCGGCGGTTCGGCTTATAAATCGGCAAGCCAGCCCGCCTGAAAAACTGGTCAGCCGCCTCCCCCAAGCGCCCTTTGCTGGGCAATGCGAGGATAAGATTAGCCGCGGACAGCGAATCAGCCATGCGTCTTTAGAAGCTCCTCGACCCGTTGCGGCAGCGCAGCCAGCGCCACCGTCCATTCTTGATGACTGCTCATCTCCCGCAGGATGGCTTGCTGCCCTTCGCGCTCCGCTTCGCCGATGATGATCACCAGCGCCGCGCCTTTGCGGGCGGCATGTTTCAAGCGGCGGCGGAGGCTGCGCCCGTCGATGCTCACTTCAACTGCAATCTCGCGCTGGCGCAGTCCATTCGCGAGCTGGTAACCAGCGGCTCCGTCAGCCTCGGCGATGGGAATCAAATAAACATCGGGACCGTTCAGCGTCCCGCCCTCCCCCTGGTCGAGCAGGCCCGCGATACGCTCGACGCCATAAGCGAAGCCAGCCGCCGGCACCGGCGCCGCCCCACCCAATATGCGGACCAGATTGTCGTAGCGGCCCCCGCCGCAAAGCTGGACCGCCTCGCCATCAGCCCTGCGGCAATGAATTTCAAACATCAAGCCCGTGTAATAATGCAAGCCCCGGTTCAAGCCGAAGTCGATCTCAATCTCAGCTTGGAGTTCGCCACAATCCGCCAGCGACATGAGCCTGTCTTCCAGCTGTGTAATCGCGTTCCCATCAAGCCCGTATTCGGCCGCCAGCGCGCGCGCCCGCGGCAGCACATCAGCCGGCGCCCCGCGCATTTCACCGAGCCGCTCCATATAGCCCAATGCCAGCCGCAGTTTAGGACCTTGCTCGTCTTCGCGGATCTTGTGCAGCAAACGATCGGTAATCTCGCCATCGCCGCGATTGGCATCAACCCGAATATTGAGGCTGCGCAAGAAGTCCGTGATCGCCTGCCGCGCCTCGTCATCGGTCATCTCGCGGAGCACATTGATAAGCTGCTGCCCCGAGCCGTCCGCCGCCGGCTCCGCATCAGCGGCGTTGAAATCGAATTCGGGGACGATGAGTTGCAGCGACTCCAGTACGCGCTGCCTGCCATGCTTGCGCAGGTTTTCCATGTTGCGCAGCAATTGATTGAGCAGCTGCTTGCGAAGACCCAGCTGCCGCAAATACCCTTCCAAGGCAGCAGTATGGCCAATCACCAGCTTATAGTCCTTTATGCCGACCTGCTCTAGCCCACGGCAGGCAAGATGCAATAGCTCGGCGTCCGCTTTCGCGCCCGAGGCGCCAAGCAGCTCCGCGCCGGCCATCGTAAATTGACGATATCGATTTTGCTGCGGCTTCTCGTAGCGGAAGACAGGTCCCCCATATTGAAGGCGCAGGGGCAGCGCTTCGTCTTGCAAGCGCTCGACGTAGGCTCGCACTAGCGACGCCGTCAACTCGGGCCGCAAGGCGATGCGCCGGTTTTTGAAATCAAATTCATAGAGACGGGCGCTGATCTCCTCGCCCGATTTCCTCAAGTAGAGCTCGGTATTTTCTAGGATTGGCAAGTCTATCGGCTGGTAGCCGCAGAGCTGAAAATGCCGTTCCAGCTTATGCTGAACTTGCCGCCGCCGCCTGTAGTCGGCACCGAGCACATCGCGCATGCCGCGCAGGGCGGTGATTTTGTCTGCCGCTGCCATCGCTGGTTCGCCGCTGTCTCTCGTTCTTGCCGGGCGCTTCTACAAAAGCAGAGGCTACCACCGAATCGCCCACTGGCATAGAGCGCGCCGCCGCAGGGAGTGCTGAATTATTGATATAAGGCTTGCTTGTGCTGAGTTGTAGGGGCGATCCTTGGATCGCCCAAAACCCGCTTCTGCAACTGTGGGCGATTCACAGGGGCGCGTAGACACTGACCCGCCAACACTGACCGTCAATTGCCCCTACAATTTCCCATAATATGTTGCATTTCTTTGTTCAGTTTACCTCTGTGCCCTCTGTGTCTCTGTGGCGAAAAATAGATTTGAAGCGATTGCCCTGACCACATCAAGCCACGCTGGCGAATTCCACCCGCTGCTGCGCGGCGCCGTCATCGATGAAGCGAGCCAAAGCCAAGCCCTCAGCCTCGATCGACTCCAGAATGTCCTCTGGCTGTTTGTCGAAGAGCGTCACGCGCAGCGTCGTCGTCTTTTTGTCTCGCTCGGCTTTCCAAATCGCGGCGACGAATCCATCGATAAGCACTGTGCCCAGCACCCGCCCAGCCGAGATGAAGACTTTCTTGCGCTGCGCCTCGGGCAAGATTCGGCTGCGGTCTTTGTGGGCGATCAGGATATTGTCGTATTCGGGCAGAAACCGTATCGGCGCCGGGCAGTCTTCAGCGACCAGCGGCTGATCGGGCAGGTCGTACAATAGGCGCCCGCCTTCATCGCGATAGGCGACGAGCGCCGACAGCGTCTCTTTCAGCTGGGATTTCAGGCGCGTCATGCCAGCCCAAGTTTGAAAGTCCATCACATCAGCGGGACCAAATGCCGCCAGGTAGCGGCAAAACAGCGATCCCAAATCCGCCGGCGCCGCCAGCCCCAGCCAGCTCTCCGCCGTTGTATAAGTCGCGCGTGTGCCGACGCCCCACGTGCCGCTTGGTGGCACTTGCACTAATGGCAAGTAACTGCGGACTGCATAAGCCAGCGCCTGTTTATCCGCCGCTGGTTCATATTCCTGCAGTTTATCGCGCAATGCGCCGATGGCAGGCTGGTCTGCTTCGAGGAAAGGTTTGGCAATTTCAATCAGTCGCTCGATATCCAGCCCCTTGGCGCGTGCCCCGAAAAATGAGCGCAATCCCCGCGCCAGAGCCGGCTGGATAAGCGCTTGAAATCGCTGATGATCCTCAGCGGCAACCAGGTGCAGGGTCGAGCGGATCCAAGGCGCCCGAACCACCGTCCGCGTTGATAGCGCCGCCGTCAACTGCGGCTTGGCAAAATCTTGCAGGCGCGTCCACAAACCAATATAAGGCGGGTTGGGAATCTGTGATTGCAGGCCAGCTAACGCTTGGATCGCCTCGAGGCAGCTAAGCCTCGCCCGCCGCAGCAGAAACTGCCGCGCAAGCAGCGTGCGATTGAGCTGCCTAAGCGTCAGGCTTTGTGGCGGCATTGTCCGAACCCATTGATTGAGGCCCCACCCCAAGCAAGCGGAGCGCCCCTTAAAGCGGCGTTGCCACCGCTTCTTCCTGGATTTCCGCCGCCTCAGAGCCAAAGAGCCGGCGCAGCATAAACAAAACACAGCCAGCGAATAGCGCCAGGATCGCCGCGATCGACACCCGGGCTGGCAGCTTCCGCAGCCCTTTGACGACGCTGCCCCGCCCAGCTAGCAGCTCGGCGCGAAGCCCGTCAGCGAAGTCTTGGCTTGGGCTTAGGGGTTGTAAGGAGGCTTGGAGTGACTGCATGATTTCCAGGACTTCGTCCAGCTCGCCTTGATCAGCTTCGGCTTGCGCCGGCAAGGGCTCGATGGCCTCACCGCTTTGCAGCCGCTCTGTGATGGCGTCCAGCCAATCGCGCGTTTGGATATCGGCCGATGTAGACATAGATCGTTTCAACCCTCTTCTCCGCCCAGCCGCCGGTTCAGCTCGCGAGCCTGCGCCTGGTTCATCGCTTCGCGCAGGGCCAGCAAGGTTCGGTGATACAGTGACTTGATGGCGCCTTCCGTCCGTCCCATAATCGCGCCGATTTCCGCATTTGACATTTGCTCGACAAATTTCAGCAGCAGCAGTTGCTGTCGATCATCGGGCAGATTGCGCACCGCTGCTAGCAGTTGGCTCTGTTCTTCCAATTCCTCCGCCAGGCGGTCAGGCGCTTCGGACTTCAAGGAATGCGCCACATAGTCATCCAGCGCGATGATTTTCCGCCGCCCCTGATCGCGATGCCAGTTGGCTACCAGATTATGCGCGATCCGATAGAGCCAAGCCTGAAAAGGCACCCCCTTCTCGACATACTTGCTGATATGCGACAAAGCGCGGAAGAATACCTTGGCCGTCAAATCCTCCGCGTCCTGTACATTGCCCGTTCGATAATAAACATAATTATAAATCTTCGGCAAGTAGCGCTCATAGAGTTCGCCAAAAGCCGCCTTGTCCGCCTTCGCCAGCGCGACCAAAGCTTTGTCATCGAGACTGGCATAGTCGATTCGCCTAGAGAAGGGATTCTTCATTATGTATTTCTCTAAACCCATGTTGCCCAGCGGGGTTACGCGAGCGCGCTGCCTTTGCCCAAAGTTTGCCCCGAAGCAGCCAGCGCTTGAACCTCGCTGAGTGATGGCAGCGACGACATGCTGCCGCGCCGCGTGCAAGCCAAGCCAGCCGCAGCCGAGGCGAAGACCTGCGCCTCGCCTAAGGACCAGCCCTGTGAAATCGCCTGGCAGTACGCGCCGGCGAAGGCATCGCTCGCGCCGGTGGTATCGACCGCGTCCAGCTTAAAAGCCGGCTGCTGCAGGCGGCAACCCGCTTGGTAAAGTATGCTGCCAGCCTCGCCAATCGTCAAGACAGCCGTCTCAATGCCAAAGCGCAGCAGCCCGCGCGCCAGCTCGTCAACATCGTCCGCGGCGCTATCGAGGATCAGCTGCGCTTCCAGCTTGTTGGGAATGAGCACATCGACCAGGCGCAAATAATCGACCAGGAAGGCATCGCGGGAAAAGAATGGCGCTGGGTTAAGCACGGTTATGGCTTTTGCCGCCCGCCCCAGCTGCAAGGCAAACTGCACCAGCGGCTGCGGGATTTCGAAATTGAGCAGCAGGATATCGCCGGCGGCAATATCGGCAAGCGCCTGACGGATATGCGCCTCGCTAACCAGGCGGCTGGCTTCTGGCGCGCCAATAAAACCGGGCAAGCTGTCTTTAACCACGATGCTGGCGATGCTCGTCCGGCTGCACTTGAGCCGACGCACCTGCTCGATATTGACGCCCTCATGCCGCATAGCCCGCAGCATTTCCGCGCCAAAGACATCGTCCCCAACACAGCCAACCAGGCGGACATCCTCGGCGCCCAAGCGACGCGCGGCCGCTGCCTGGTTCAGCGCCTTGCCGCCCGGCGACAGCGTCACTTGGCTGGCGTGCACCGCCCGATTAGGGGCGACCCAATCCGGCACATCAAAGACAATATCGTAAACGAGCGCCCCAATGACGTAGATACGCGGCATGTTATCCTGGCTCAGCCTCATCACATTAAGCAACTCGATTGTATCATGAAGATCAAGTCTTGCTTGTGCTGAGTCGTAGGGGCGATCCTTGGATCGCCCAAAACCTGCTTCTGCAACTGTGGGCGACAGAAGTGTCGCCCCTACAAGGCTTGTCCGCTACTTAGTTTTTAAGGCGCATTTCTACCCCATCCCCGACCGCCAGTGTCGGCGGGTCAGTGTCGGCGGGCTGTGTCGGCGGGTCAGTGTCGGCGGGTCAGTGTCTACGCGACCCTACGCGCCCTACGCGACCCCACGCGGCGCAGCCCCTTGCCGGCGGTCAGTGTCTACGCGACCCAGCAAGCTAGGGAAGGGGAGCTAGGATATTGCAAACTCTATAAACTATGCCAATTCTGCTTGAATCCAAGTTCACATTAGCGATAATCACGACAAATCAGTGCTCATCCCCCCATTGCAATGGGGGGACCGAGGGGGTAAACCAAAGGGCGATCGCGAATCCTAAAGTACCGGACAAGCCCTACATTTTGTAATTTTACGTTGCGAAAGACGCACAATGATTTTGATGCGATTGCCTTGAACATTTTCCTTTCTCACGCACAAGCGATACAATCTAAGCTGTCCACAGAGTTCACAGACTGCCTATGGCGACTCTCCCCACTGTTGCCCCTGCCCTTGCCAGCCGACGCGGTCGGCTGCTCATCGAGAACTTGACCGCCTATCTGTTCCTGGCGCCGGCTGGCTTGCTAATTTTCTTATTCGGCATCTTTCCGGTGGCATTCGCCTTCTTCGTCAGCCTGCATCGCTGGCGGCGCTTTCCGGACCAATATGTAGGCTTGGCAAATTACGAGAAAGCCTTGGGCAACCTGGGCTATATCCTTTTCTTCTGGCTGGCTCTGGCTGCTTTTGCCGCGTCCATCATGATGGGGAGGCGCCTGCTCAAGCTGCGCGCCGCTGACGGGCCTCAATACGGCAGCATCGCGGCTGGCGTCGTCACCGGCTACGCCGCCCTCCTTGCCATTGACTGGCTCTTCAAACTGATACCGGTGATTATGCTGATTCCGCGGCAGGTGCGGCGCCAGAACACCACCTTGGCGCTCTTTATGGAGAAGCTCGGCGCGAGCTTCACCAGCGCGGATGTCTATGCCGCTGGCAATCTCATGCTCGCTGGAATGCTCGGCGCGGTAGTCGCCATCTCACTGGTGGCATGGCGCTTTCGCAGCGCGCAGAGCGGTCCCCTAATCGCTCTCAGCGCCGTCACCACTAGCCTGCTCGGGGCTGGCTTTTTTCTGCTCCAGCTGACCATCACCGAAACCGAAGCGGCGCTCGCGGTGGCGCGCGAATCTGGCGAGTCGCTGCCCATCTGGTCGCAGTTGGTCTTCATCAGCGCGGGCATCGCCGCCATCGCCGGCGCTTGGCTCATATTCCGCCGCGGCATCAAAGACTACGACAATCGCCGCTTTAGCCTGCTGCTCCTTAGCGGGCTTATGCTGGCGGTAGGCGGCTATCTCTTGATGGCTGAGGCGCCAGCGGCATTAGCAGCCGCCGATGACGACCTGCTGCAGGGCTTCTGGATTACGATTATGTACGCCATGGGCACCGTGCCCGTGCAGCTGTCCATTGGCTTGCTGCTGGCTTATCTGCTGTTTCAGCCGATTCGCTTCCGCGCTTTTTTCCGCATGGTGTATTTCATCCCCTATATCACGCCATTTGTCGCCACCTCGATTGTCTTCCGCATCATCTTCGACGCCGGACAATACGCGCCGGCCAACCGAATGCTCAGCATCATCGGGCTTGAACCGCAGCGCTGGATTCTCGAACGGTCGACCCTTGGCGATCTGCTGGGCTTGCCCGATTTCCTCGCCGGGCCAAGCCTGGCGCTGATAGTGATCATGATCTATTCAACCTGGACCTATATCGGTTATGACGCGGTGATTTTCCTGGCCGGCTTGGGCAATATACCGGGCGAGCTTTACGAAGCGGCGCGGATTGACGGCGCCAGCGGCTGGCGCATCTTCCGCCACATCACCCTGCCCCTGCTCTCCCCGACTGTGTTCTTCCTGTCACTGGTCGCGATTATTGGCACCTTCCAAGCCTTCACCCAGATTTGGATCCTGCGCACGGGCGCTGTCGGCAACCGCGTCAACACCGCCAGCGTCTACATCTTCGACGAATTGCAGAATAGCAATCGCTACGGCTACGCCTCGTCGATGGCTTTTGTTTTATTTGCCTTGATTCTGCTGATGACCCTCTTCCAAAACCGAGTGATGGGGAGGCGCGTCTTCTATGGCTAAAGACGCGAAGGCTAAAGACGCGAAGGCTGGTCCCCCGCTAGTGGGCATCGGCTGGGGCAAGCTCGGCATTTATGCGCTGCTTTTTGCCGGCGTCATCATCGCTGTTGGTCCTTTCCTTTGGATGATCAGCGCGTCTTTTATGACCGTCAGCGAAGTCAACCTGACGCGCCTGCTGCCCGAGACGCTCTTATGGGAAAATTATGCGACCGCCCTCCGCCGCGCCAACTTCCTCGATATCGAGATCGCTACGGACCCGCAGACCGGCACCCTGCAATCGCTCAGGATCTCTGGTTACATCTGGAACAGCGTACGCATCACGTTTATCTCCGTGCTCGGCTCCTTGACAGTTTGCATCCCCGCCGCTTATGCCTTCGCCCGTATGAAGTTCGTCGGGCGCAACTTCCTGTTCGCGCTCTTCCTTGCCACTATGATGATCCCCGGCATCGTGATGCTGATTCCACATCTCTTGACTGTGATTTGGCTCGGGCGGCTCAGCGAAAGCTTGTTTGGTCCCCTCGGCGCCTGGTTCAACAATTGGCCCGCGCTGACGATCCCCTTCTTCGCGTCGGTCTTCAACATCTTTTTGCTGCGACAATTCTTCATTCAGATTCCAGTTGACTTGTGGGAGGCGGCGCGCATCGATGGCGCCGGGCATCCGCGCTTCCTCATCAGCGTTGTGCTGCCACTTTCCAAAGCGCCAATTATGACCATTGTCACGCTCGGTTTTATTGGTTCCTGGAACGCGCTGATGTGGCCCCTGCTGGTAACTATCAACGACGAGTGGCGCCCGATTGCGGTTGGCTTGTCCAATTTTGTCACCGCCGATACGCCGGGCGATCTCAACCTGCAAATGGCCGCCTCGGTGATTACCGTCATCCCGATCTTGATTCTGTATTTTGTGGCGCAGAAGCAATTCACCGAAGGCATCGCCCAGACCGGCATTCGAGGGTAGTATTGACCGCTTTATCGCGCCCGACCCCTGTGATAGTATGATAGGTGTTGGCGTCCAATCTCGGGCGTATGGCAGTCCTAGTCGACCTTTGCTGCAATGATCCATAAAGGAGAGTTTCCCATGATCCGATTTCTGATCGTATTGCTTTTGCCGCTCACGCTTGGGCTTGGTCTCGTTCAGGCACAGGGCGACATGAGCTATGAAGGTGTGGACCCCAGTGGGCAGACCGTCGTCTACTGGCATCAATACTCCGACGACAGCTCGCAAGCCGAGACGATGGCGGCGCTCGTCGATGAGTTCAATAACAGCAACGAATATGGCATCACCGTCGAAACCATCCATCAGGGCAGTTACGGTCCGATTCAAGATTTGATGAACACGGCGATTCTCTCCGGCGAGCTGCCGAATCTGGTCGCTGGCTACGCCAATGCCATCGCCGGTTGGGCGAATGAAGGCGTGGTGGTCGATATCAATCTGCTGCTCAACAGCCCAGCCTGGGGCATCCCAGCCGAAGAACAAGCCCAGCTCAACTTCAACCTGCTCAATGTCAACCAGCTTGATTTCCCGCCCTTTCATGGCATGAGGGTGGCTTGGGCGAATCAGAATTCGCTCAACGTCTTTTACAGCAATCTGGATATTATCGAAGCGCTGGGCTTTGAACGGCGCCCGCCAGCCACGCTGGCTGAGTTTGAAGAGATCGCCTGTGCCGCCGGCGCCAGCGATATGGTGCAGGGTTACCCATTGGATACGGGCACCTCTCACTTCGAGAGCTTCGTCGCCGCTCATGGCGGGGCAATCTACGATGGCGATGCCGATGCCTACATCTTCGAATCCGATGCGGTAGTCGCCACCATGGAGCTGTTCACGCGCATGCTCGAAAACGGCTGCGCGTATCTCTTCGCCGAGCGCTACCAGAATACGGGCGACTTCGCCATCGGCGCCACGCCCTTCGCCGCTAGCAGCTCGGCCGGCATTCCTTTCATCACCTGGGACGCCGCCACCGCCGAGATGACCGATGAGTGGGTCGTTACCGCTTTCCCCGGCGCGGAAGGCGTCGGCGCTACCATCCAACTCTTTGTGCCCAGCCAAGCCATCTTGACGGCAAGCCCAGAAGCCGAGCTAGCCACCTGGCTCTTCGTCAAATATCTGGCAGGACCCGAAGCGCAGCTGGCTTGGTCCGGCGCGACTGGCTACTTCAGCATCCGCAACGATATTGAAGTGACCGAAGCCGATTTCACCGAGCCGCGCATGCCCTATGCCCGCTTCATCGAAGTCAGCAGCATCTTGGGCGATGAGTCCGTCAGCGTCTATTCGTCGCCCGGCTTGCCAAGTTACAGCGCCGTGCGCGGGCTGGTGCCGAATGTGATCGCCGAAGTGGTCAACGGCGATGCCGCCCCGGCTGATGCCTTGGCCGAGCTCAATGCGGAAGCAGCCGAGCTGCACGAGGAGCTCGACGCCTAAGCAGCCCAAAGACAAAAGAGCAGCCTCGTCCGATGGCGGGGCGGCTCTTTCTTGCTTTTGCCACGGCGGCTATTTCAAACCCCACCCCGACCGCCTGTGTCTACGCGGCGCGCCCCTCCCGACGGGTCAGTGTCTACGCGACCCCGATGAATCAAGGAGGGGAGCATTGCTAGCAAATCCTGAGTCGGAGCCTTTACAAACTCCTAAAAAGATACATAGCTCCCCTTCCCTAGCTCGCTGGGGAAGGGGCTGGGGGATGGGGTAGAAAAACCGAAGACGATCGACCAGTAGCGGACAAGCCTTACAATTCAGCGCGAGCAGACTTTATATCAGTAATTCACCACTCCCCCCAAAAACTTGCAATTGACGCCCAATTGCATTTGTGTTATAGTTCGCTCTGAATAATCATTTTCCACTAGCTTGCCTGAATCTATTAGTTGCGTGCAGTGTCGGCCACCTCGCTTGGCATGCCGCATAACCGGCCACGTAAGCTACGAACGGAGAAATTCGCTCCGAGCGCCAATCAAGATACATCTGAGAGAAGCGGCGCCCAACCTACCTGCCTCGCCGCGGCCAAGTGTTCCAGGAAGAATTGCATGAATATCGCTAAGCTAGAAGCAAAAACGCTGCCCGAACTGCGCTCGATGGCGCGCCACCACCGCGTGCCTCGGTTCAGCCGGCTCAAAAAGCAGGACCTAATCATCGGCCTGCTCCGTCAAGAGGCAGAGCGGCGCGGGCACCAGCTGCGTGGCGGCATCTTGGAAGTCGTTGATGATGGCATGGGCTTTCTGCGCGCGGAAGGTTACCTGCCCGGCAAGAACGACATCTACGTCAGCCAGACCCAAATCAAGAAGTTTGGCTTACGCACCGGCGACATGGTGATTGGGCAAGTGCGCCCGCCAAAAGACACCGAACGGTATTACGGCTTGCTGCGCGTAGACTCGGTCAACGGGCTGAACCCGCATGAAGTCAAGCAGCGGCCCAACTTCGAACGGCTCACACCGATATTCCCAGAAGTCCGTTTTAATCTTGAGACGCTGCCGCGGATTATGTCCACGCGCGTGCTCAATCTCATCGCGCCGGTCGGTTTCGGCCAACGCGGATTGATCGTATCGCCGCCCAAAGCGGGCAAGACAACCGTGCTCAAGGATATCGCCAACGCGATCAGCACCAATTACCCCGATGTGCATCTGATGATGGGGCTCATCGGCGAACGCCCGGAAGAAGTTACCGACATGGACCGCTCGGTCGATGCCGAAGTGATCGCCTCGACATTTGACGACCCGGTGCATCATCATGTGCGCGTCGCCGAGATGGCGCTGGAGCGGGCTAAGCGCCTGGTGGAAGTCAAGCGCCATGTGGTGATGATGCTGGATAGCGTCACCCGCCTGGCACGCGCTTACAACCTGGTTGTGCCCAGCAGCGGGCGAACGCTGTCAGGGGGCCTCGATCCGTCGGCGATTCACCCGCCGAAGCGGCTTTTCGGCGCCGCCCGCAATGTCGAAGAAGGCGGCAGCCTAACCATCGTCGCCACCTGCCTGGTGAATACCGGCAGCAAAATGGACGATGTAATCTACGAAGAATTCAAGGGCACCGGCAATATGGAGCTGCACCTCAGCCGCAAATTGCAAGAACGGCGCATCTTCCCCGCTTTCGATATTGAGCAGTCTTCAACCCGGCGCGAAGAATTGCTGCTGGGACCCGATGTATTGCAGCGCGTCTACACGATGCGCCGCATGTGGTCGCACCTGGCGGAGCAGCCCGAAGGCATCGCCGGCGCCACCGACCAACTGCTGCACAACTTCCGCCTCTATGACACAAACGAGGAATTCCTCAACAGCCTGCATGGCAGCAATGGCCGCTAGCAGCCGCTAACGAGACCGCAACAGCAGGGCAATCGCCTCAAATTTTTTTCGCCACAGAGACACAGAGTTTCGGAGAGTGGTGAGTTATGAGATATGCAGACCGAAATTCTGTGTATGGATAACCTAGATGTAGGGGCGACACTTGTGTCGCCCACAGTTGCAGAAGCGGGTTTTGGGCGATCCAAGGATCGCCCCTACAAGGCTTGTCCGGTACTTTAGGATTCGCGATCGCCCTTTGGTTTACCCCCTCGGTCCCCCCATTGAAATGGGGGGATGACCACTGATTTGTCGTGATTATCGCTAATGTGAACTTGGATTCAAGCAGAATTGGCATATTTTATAGAGTTTGCAATATCCTAGCTCCCCTTCCCTAGCTCGCTGGGGAAGGGGCTGCGCCGCGTGGACACTGGCCGGTCGGGGATGGGGTCGAAAAACCGAAGACGACCGACCAGTAGCGGACAAGCCTTATATCAATAACTCAGCACTCCCTTCGCAGCAATCTGTTGACAAGCTGCATAAGCTGCGCTAAAATCTTTGCGTCATTAGAAATTAGGTGGAATTCACTCGTGAACCGCACTTGCAGCTGCGCCTGTTGTTGTCAGACAACCTCGACCGAGAAGCCCGCGGTGGCGCCTTGCTAAGTTGCGATTGACGCGCAATAAGCTGAATCAAAATGCCCCGTGAGGACACGGGGTGTTTTTTCTTACCGCGCCAGTAGAAGGAGCGAGCATGATCGCCAAGTTAATTGCCTGTTGCCCCTGCTGTTGTTGTTGTACCGTGCCGATAGGGCAGGGTTATCCGGGGCTGGCTCAGCGATGTAGCCGGTGAACGTTCAGAAATCTTGGGGCGCTTCGGATAATCCGAGGCGCTTTTGCTTTTTCGCAGCGATTACCCTGTAGCGGAGATGACATGTTAAAGACAGAGATACAGCAGTACGCCGAGCGATTTGAAAGAGCCAGCCCCTTTGAAATCCTGTCCTGGGCGAGCGAGCGCTTCGGCGCTGAACTCGCCATCGTTACCAGTTTCCAGGTCACCGGCATCGCCGCCCTGCACATGATGCAGCGCATCGCGCCAGCGACACCGGTGCTGACGCTGGATACAGGCTTGCTCTTCCCAGAGACTCAAGACCTAATTGACCAGCTCGAAGCCCGCTTTGACCTGAACCTGAGGCGCATCAAACCGCGCCAGACCACAGCGCAGCAAGCCCGCGATTATGGCGACCGCTTATGGGAACGCAACCCCGACCGCTGCTGCCATATCCGCAAGACGATTCCCTTGCGTGATGCGCTCGTCGATTTCGCCGCCTGGCTAACCGGCTTGCGCCGCGACCAATCGCCCCAGCGCGCCACCACGCCAATCATCAGCCGCGATGCCCGCAACCGGTCGATCAAAATCGCGCCCTTCGCCAACTGGAGCGAAGCGGCCGTCTGGCAATATATCCGCGAGCATGACTTGCCCTATAACCGGCTGCACGATATGGCATATCCCAGCATCGGCTGCTGGACTTGCACCAAAGCCGCCGGCGACGATGAAGCGCCGCGCAGTGGTCGCTGGGCGGCGCGCGGCAAGACCGAGTGCGGCATACACATTCCGCTGCCAGCCCTCTCGGCTAGCGATGTAAAGGTCTAGCCGATGAGCGGCTACCCCATCATGATGCATCTGAAAGACAAGCCGGTGGCTGTGGTCGGCGGCGGCGCCGTGGCGGCGCGCAAGGTCAAGCGCCTCTTGGAAGCTGGCGCGCGCGTCATCCTAATCAGCCCGGAGCTTGCGCCGGCGCTGCAAGTTCTTATCAACCAAGCGGATGTCAATTGGATTCGCTCGGCGTATCAGCGCGACCTGCTCAACGACTATATGCCGATTTTGGTCATCGCAGCCACCAATGATAAGCGCGTCAACCAAACCGTTGCCCAAGACGCGCATCGTATTCGAGCGCTGTGCAATGTGGCGAATGGCAGCAGCGCGGATAGCGATTTCAGCAATATGGCGCAGATTGAACAGCCGCCGCTCACGATTGCGCTAAGCACGGGCGGCAAATCGCCGGCGCTGCTGCGCGCGCTCAAAACGAAGCTGGCTGATGAAATCGGCGCCGAATACGCCGTTTTGGCTGGCTGGCTGGGGCAAATGCGCGAAAGCTCCGGCAAAGCAAACGGGGCGCAGCCAGACCGTCAGGCGCTTTACGAAGACATAATCGCTTCCGATGCACTGTCGCTCTTGCGCGCTGGCAAGGCAAATGAAGCATGGCAAGTCTTCCAAGAGCTGGAAAAAAAACGGGAAAAGAAACGGGAAAAGACAGGAGCGCCAGAATGAGCGGCACGGCGCTTATCTTGGCTGGGCACGGCTCGCAGGTCAGCGCGAATACCGCCGGCATCGTCTGGCGCTATGTCGATCGTCTGCGCAGCTGGCGCCTGGCTGACGAGATCGGCGCCTGTTTCTGGAAAGAAGCGCCCGCCTTCTCGCAAGTGCTGGGCACGGTCGAAGCCGACACTATCGCCGTTGTGCCGCTCTTCACCGCTCGCGGTTACTTCACCAGCGAGGTCTTGCCAGGCGAAATGGGGCTCGAGGGCAGCGTCACCGTTCGCGCCGGCAAAACAATCCACTTGACGCGACCGCTCGGCGAGCACCCTCAACTGGGTTCAATTGTCGAGCGGCAGCTGCGCGCGGCCGTCAAGCGTTATCAATTGCCGCCGAATGAAACAGCAGCCGTCATCATCGGCCATGGCACGCGCCGCAACCGCCAGAGCCGCGACAGCGCGCGTCAGCAAGCTCGGCGCATCGGCCGCTTGAATTGGCTGAGCGAAGTGGTCGATGTCTATCTCGATGATGAGCCCACTATCCCCAGCCTCTACCGGCGTACGCGCGCGCCCAACATCATCGCCCTGCCCTATTTTCTGGCTGATGGCTCCCACGTGCGGCAGGATATCCCGCGCGCGCTTGGCATCTCCGAGCTGGATTCGGTCAATCGGGTCAAGGGTCGGGCTGTTTATTACTGCGAGCCGGTCGGCACCGATGAAACAATCTGCCAGCTGATTCTCGAGCTGGCGCGCGAAACTGGGCTGCCATTTCTGCGGAAGGAAGCGCCCGGCGAATGGCAGCATCTCCCCCGCCGGGGGCGAGCGGCCTTGCTGCGAGCTTTGGATTCGGAGGCGATTCTCCAGTTTGGTCAAGTGATGGTGAGCCATAAACGCGCCTGGCATCAGGCGAATGAAGCCGGCGGCAGGGTCCTCTCATCAGCGGCAGCGCTACGAGAATACCTGCGCGAGCGTCCCTTTCGCCCGCTGGCAACAAGCGCCGATTTGCCAAGCGGCTGGCAGGTCCATTATGACGAGCCTGAATGCGCGCACGCGGTACTCGAGACGGCCTATCCCGGCTTAGTCGCGGATTGGGCGGCGAAAAAGCGCGGCGCGCTGGAGACCGAATCGCTTGCCGATATCGGAAAACGACAGAGCGGCATGTTCAAGGACATCCAGCACCTGCCAGCCGACGTCATCGAGCAGACGCTGGAACAGACTTGCCAAAACTGCATCCGCCAGCCCAGCTGGTGGCTCGATACGGGTCGCGATGACAGCGAGCTGCCCTGCCGCTCTGCCTGCAATCTTTGGCTTTCAAACGCGCGAAAGCTGGAAGGCGCGGCATCATGAGCGTTGGCAAAGTTTATTTGGTTGGCGCTGGTCCCGGCGATCCTGATCTGATAACGCGCAAGGGATTTCGCCTGTTGCGGCGGGCGGATGTTGTCATCTACGATCGGCTGATTCCCAAGCAGTTGCTGGAAGAGACCAAGCCCGACGCCGAGCTGATTGACGCGGGCAAAGCGCCTAGCCGTCATCGACTGGGGCAAGACAAAATCAATGCCATCTTGGTGGACCGCGCTCGCAAGGGGCGCGCTGTCCTGCGGCTCAAAGGCGGCGATCCATTCGTCTTTGGCCGCGGCGCAGAAGAGGCCCTTGCCTGCCGCCAGCAGGGCATCCCCTTCGAAATAGTACCTGGGGTTTCCAGCGTGACCGCCGTCCCCGCCTACGCTGGCATCCCGATAAGTCATCGCCAGGTCAGCAGCGGCTTCACAGTGATTACCGGGCATGAAGACCCGGCAAAACCCGAAAGCAGCATCAATTATCAAGCGCTGGCGCAGATCGGCGGCACGATTGTCATCCTGATGGGCGTCAATCGGCTGCCAGCGATTACCAAGCAATTGCAGCGGCATGGCGCCAAGCCCCAGACCCCAGCCGCAGTCATCGAATGGGGCGCTACCCCGCGCCAACGCACGCTTGTCGGCTCGCTCGGCACGATCGCTGACATCGCGCAAGCCCATGACATCAAGCCGCCGGCGATCACCGTCATTGGCGATGTTGTGCGCTTGCGGGAGGGGGGCCTCGCCTGGTTGGACCGGCCGCCGGGGGCAGCCCCGCCAGCGAATATGAGACCTTGAAAGCAGCCAACATCATAAGAAAGCCATCGCCTGAACCGTGATTATGAAAGGAATTGAAAGCACATGACAACTTGGAAAGAAAAGCTGCAGGACAAGATTCCGCCAGAAATGGGCAAGCTCATCGATACCTATGAGGCGCAGATGGAATTGCGCCAACAGGGCAAGCTCGATGAAAAGGTCTTTGCCGAAGCCCGCCTGCGCAAAGGCGTTTATGGGCAGCGATACGACAATGGGCAGCGCCATGATGGCCTGCGAACCCGCGATCTGCCATACCCATCGGGCGAGGTTGTTAAAGGTCCCGATACACTTTGGGACGCGCCCGGCATGCAGCGCATCAAGATACCCTATGGCGGCTTAACTGCCGAGCAGCTGGAGACGCTATCGGAGCTGGCGGACGAATACTCAGACGGCATCCTGCATATCACGACGCGGCAGGATATCCAGCTTCACTATGTGCACATCGATGATACGCCGGACCTGATGCGGCGGCTGGCAGCGGTCGGCATTACCACGCAGGAAGCCTGCGGCAATTCAGTGCGCAACATCACCGCCTGCTCGCTGGCTGGCGTCTGCCACGATGAAGTCTTTGACGTCAGCCCCTATGCCGATGCGATGACGCAGTTCCTGCTCAATCACGATGATGTGCAAGACTTCGGCCGCAAGTTCAAGGTCGCCTTCTCTGGCTGCGCGGGGCACGCTTGCGGCTTGGTGAAAATGCACGACCTGGGTTTGCTCGCCCAAGCGCGGGAAATCGACGGCGAGACCGTCCGTGGCTTCACCGTCTACGTCGGCGGCGGGCTAGGCACCGTGCCACAGCAAGCGAAAGTGCTGGCAGAGTTCTGCACCGAAGCAGAGCTCCTGCCGCTGACGCAAGCGGTCGCGCGGGTTTTCGCCCGCCTGGGCGAGAAGAAGAACCGCAATCGGGCGCGCATCAAGTTCTTGGTCGCCAAGCTCGGCATTGATGAATTTCGGCGCGAAGTCGAAGCCGAGCTCAAGACTGTGCCGCCTGATGAGCGCCATAGCAATTACATCGACACGCTAAGCGACTTCCGCTACCAGCCAGCCAAAGCGGGCATGGCGCTGAACGGGGCGCCGCTGCCCGGCGGATTCGACGACTGGTACCGCAGCAATGTCTATCGGCAGGTTCAGCCCGGCTACAGCACCATCACGCTGAACACGCCGCTTGGTGATTTCACTGCCCAGCAAGGCTTCCAGCTCGCCGATATTGCCCGCCGCTACGTTGGCGACAATATTCGGCTTTCGGTTGAGCAGAATGTCGTCCTGCGCTGGGTGGCTGATGCCGATTTGCCTGCCATTTATCGCGACCTCGGCGAAATTGGCTTGGGCGATGCAAACGCCGGCACCATCGTCGATATCACCACCTGCCCCGGCACCGATACCTGCAAGCTTGGCATCGCCTCGTCCCGTGGCTTAACCGCCGAGCTGCGGACGCGCTTAATCGAGACGATCAATTTGCTGCCCGATGCCGTGCGCGAGCTTAAGATCAAGGTCAGCGGCTGCTTCAACTCCTGCGGCCAGCATCATGTCGCCGATATTGGCTTCTTTGGCAACAGCCGCCGCTCCGGCAATCACAAGCTGCCGCACTTCCAAGTTGTGCTGGGCGGGCAATGGCAGCAAAATGCCGGCAGCTACGGGCTGGCTGTCGGCGCTGTGCCAGCCAAATGCGTGCCCGATGTGCTGGAGGCTTTAACCCAACGCTATGTTGCCGAGCGCAGCGACGGCGAAAACTTTCAAACTTGGGTCAAGCAATTGGGGCGCAAGGCGATTAAGGCGATGCTGCAGCCTTATATGAAGCTGCCCAGCTTCGAGGATAAGCCAGACTACTTCAGCGATTGGGGCGATTCCCGCGTCTACACCATCGATGACATCGGCGTGGGCGAATGCGCCGGCGAGGTGGTCTCTCTGTTTTCGATGGAGATTTCCAAGGCGGAGTCGACGCAGTTCGAAGCGCTGCTGGCGCTGGATGACGGGGACTACAAGCGGGCGGACGAGCAAGCCTACAAGGCGATGATCTTGGCGGCGCGCGCCCTAGTGCGCACCAAGCACCTTGATGTCGGCGATGATTACGACGTCATTGTCGGCGAATTCCGCTCCCGCTTCTATGACACCGAGCTGATTTACGACCGCTTTGCCAAGGGCAAGTTCGCCCGTTATCTGTTCAAGCGGCACAGCGGCGCGCCCGCGCGCATCAACGAAGACTACGCCCATCAAGTAATTGATGAGACGCAGCTCTTCATCGAGAATGTGCATACAGCCGAACAGCGCATCAATGGTGTGATTGTCGGCTAGCCAAACCAGCCAATGCGGGGGCGCGCAAAGAACTCGCCCGCCCCTGCCACAATGCGAGGATTTTATGACAACTGTTCCCAAACGGCTCGGCGTCAAATTCAGCTTGAAGCAGCCGCCGACGCTCCAGCCAGCAGACATTCTGCCCATCTTCCAGCGTTGGATTCAGGAGCATACAGTCGACGGCATGCTCATTGACGTTATCGATTACAAGCACGTGCCGGCAGGACCCGGCATCATGCTAATCGCCGATGAAGCCGATTACGCCTATGATCTCGGTGATGGCGAAACCGGCTTGCATTATATTCGCAAACGAGGTCTGCCGGGCGAGCTGGCGCCGGCGCTGCGTCTCGCTTTCAGAGGCGCGCTGGCGGGCGCGCTTGCCCTAGAAGCGGAAGCGCCGGGTGATATCCTCTTTGAATTTGCCGGGGCGAAGATCAGCTTTTTTGATCGCATGAATTTTCGCAATGACCCAGCCGTCTTTGAGACTATTCAGGAGCCAATCATCGATATCATGAGCGAGATCTACGGCGCGCGCGTTACGGTCACGCGGGCCTACGATGATCCCCGTTCTTTGTTTGCGCTGCATTGCCGGGTTGGGGGCGGCGATATCAGCGCGGAGGAAATCAGCCGCCGCCTGCAGCTAGTTTAGCCTGTGTTCAAAACAGCCAGCCTCTACCGCGCAATCGCTTCAAATTACTTTCAACACAAAGGACGCCGAGACGCCCATGAAAACAGCGAAAATGTCCTGGGCGTTTCAGCGGGCCGCGTAGGGTCGCGTAGACACTGACCCGCCGACACAGCCCGCCGACACTGATCACCAAACGCCCTACATCTAGGTTATCCATACAGAATTTTGGTCTACATATCCTCGGATTCACCACTCCCCACCTGCTGCAAGATTTTGACAAGGTTTATCATCTGGACTTGGGTGGCAACCAGCGCAAGCGCAGGATCGGTGAAGATTTCAGCAATGTTTTTGATATTCGAGTCGACGTGGGGATAACGCTGGCGATACGAAAAGATACTTAGGGAGTGTTTTGTTTTGCTGGAGATTTGCGCTCAAGGAATATGGTTAAATCATTGTCATCTTCTTCACGAAGAGAATACTTTGTCCCGTTTCCAAAGATCGTGTGTCTTACTTCAAACTCATTTGCGACCAAGTCAAAATACTGTCCAAAACCCGCATTATATTGGCTGAATAATCTTGCGGGAACGAGCCAGGGTTCTTCCGGCATCACAAATAGGCTAATGCAAGTGGAATCCCCTAGCTTATCTAGCAAAGTTTCAATTCTGAGCCTGTATTTTCCGTGTTGCGATGCAAGTGATAGAATGCCATCGACATATTTCCTAGCTCTGTCCGAGGCGAGTTTGAATTCTGGTACATCCGTGGGGTCTATTCTCAGATAAATTTTATGCGCCAGATCTGGCGTCATCTCTCTGTCAGTCATTATTATCCGTCTTAAAGCCCATGGGCGGTTTGGGAGGAATGTCAAAATGGGCGAGAATAGCGTCTAAAGCCGCTTTATTGGCATTGACAGCTTCTTCTAATCGGACGATAGATTCTTCCATTCGAATCTGCGTTAACGCGGTTACGTTCATACCTTCCAATATGCTATCTTGCGCTCTACGCAAACTTTGATACTCCGCTTTCAGCCGTTCGATTTCAATTTCCCTCGTGAACATTGTTTCAACTGCTCCTACCGTTCAAAATAAATTATGTTTCGATTGTATGTGATCTGCAGCGGAAAATCAATTCACCACTCCCCTCTATACAGGGCAATCGCATCAAAATCATTGTGCGTCGTTCGCCACGTAAAATCACAAAATGTAGGGACGACATTGGGTCGCGTAGACACTGACCCGCCGACACAGTCCGCCGACACTGACCGTCAATCGCCCCTACATTGCCTCCTTTTTCTACCAGAAATAGAATTAAATCTCTGTGCGGGCGGTCAGTGTCTACGCGACCCTCTGTGTCTCTGTGGCGAAAAAATTTGATGCGATTGCCCTGCCCCTCTATAGTAACCCGTGCATCAAAAATGCTAATCGGTTATATTTCTAGGCGCATCGCTTCACCGCCAATGAAAGCTGGAATATGACCGATTACAACTTCGACGAAGTCATCGACCGCAGCGGGCATCACAGCGCCAAGTGGAGCGCGGTCGCTGATGGCTGCCTGCCGATGTGGGTCGCCGATATGGATTTTCGCTCGCCGCCTTCCGCCATCGAAGCTATGATTGAGCGCGCCCGCCACGGCGTCTTCGGCTATACCATGGACCCGCCGGCGCTCAAAGAAGCGGTCGTGGCGCGCATGGAGCGGCTTTACAACTGGCGCATTAAGCCCGAAGATCTGCTCTTTTCGCCGGGCCTCGTGCTCGGGCTCTGCGCGACTGGGCGTGGTTTTGGGGCGCCGGGCGACGCGGTCTTGATTCAGACACCGGTCTATGGACCATTCTTCAAAGCGGCGACCAGCAACCAGAAATTCGCGCTAGCCATCGACATGCAATATGTCGCCGATGGCAAGCATCATTTTCATTACGAGAATGATTACGACGCCTTTGAAGAAGCCGCGCGCAAGCCGCAAACTTCGATCCACCTGCAGTGCAACCCACAGAACCCGGCCGGCTTCGTGTATTCGCGGTCCGAGCTGGAGCGAATTGGCGAAATCTGCCTGAAGCATAAGGTGCTAATCGTCGCCGATGAGATTCATTCCGATCTAATTTTGCAGGGGCAGCACATTCCCATCGCCAGCTTGTCGGATGAAATCGCCCAGAATACGCTGACCATGATCGCGCCAAGCAAAACCTACAACCTAGCTGGCATGGGCTGCTCGGTTCTAATCGCCCAGAACAAAGCGATTCGCGATACGATGGCCGCCGCCTTGCAGGGCATCAGCGCCCACGTCAATATCATGGGTTATGAGGCGGCACAGGGCGCATACACTGGTGGCGGCGAATGGCTGCGCCAGCTGCTCGTCTATCTCAGAGACAATCGGGATTTCGCCATCGACTACATCCGCCAGCATATGCCACAGATAAAGACCACCGTTCCGACGGCGACTTATCTGCTCTGGATGGATATGCGCGAGCTGCCGATCGAAGGCGACATTATGGATTTCTGCCATCAATCGGCCGGCATCGCCCCCAGCCCGGGCCGCTTCTTCGGCGATGCTGGGGAAGGTTTTGTGCGCTTGAACTTCGGCTGCCCGCGCTCAACGCTGGCGCAGGGTCTCGAGCGGCTGCGGACGGCGGTTGAGCAGCTGTACCTGACCGCCTGAGCGAGGAGCGCCCCGTGTCTCGCCCTTTCTTGATCGACACTGACGCTGGCTCCGATGATGCGGTCGCCATCCTGATGGCGCTGCGCCACCCCGATGTCGATGTCCGCGCGATCACTGTCGTCGCCGGCAACGTGCCCTTGCGCCAAGGCGTCCTCAACGCGCTCTATTTCACCGAACTCTGCCAGAGCGAGGCGCCGGTCCACGCTGGCGCCGATGGTCCCCTGCTGCGGGAATATGTCTCCGCCGATTGGTTCCATGGCGCCGATGGCTTGGGCGACTGGGGCAGCCGCTACCAACCGCAGCGCGCCCAGGCAAGCGCCCAGCACGCGGCCGACGCCATCATCGAAACCGCCCGCTCGACCGCTGAGCTCATCATCGTGACGCTTGGTCCCCTGAGCAATTTGGCGCTCGCCCTTAGAAAAGCGCCCGAGATCGTATCGCAGGTGTCGCGCTGCGTGGTGATGGGTGGCGCCGCCTGCACCAACGGCAATGTGACGCCAGCCGCCGAATACAATATCTGGTGTGACCCGGAAGCGGCGCGGATCGTCTTCCGCTCGGGCTTGCCTATCGAGATGATCGGCTGGGAATTCAGCACTGGCGAGTTCGTTCTGTCGCTTGATGACATCGAAACCCTGCGCGGCATCGGCAGCGCCTTCGCCGATTTCACCATCGACTGCAATATCAAGGGCATGCGCGGCTACGAAGTTCAAACGGGCGAGATAGGCATTTCGCTGCCCGATGGCGTGGCGATGGCAGTCGCGATCGACCCAAGCATTTGCACCGCCCGCAGCCGACACCTGGTCGATGTAGAATGCGACAGCCAACTGACCCGCGGCATGACCGTTGTCGACAAGCTCAATCTGGCTCACGATGAACGCAATGCGCCGGCCTGGCGCGAACTGCTGGCGACCCCGCATAAGCCTGCCATCTGCTGGGAGCTGGATGCGGCTCGCTGGAAAGCGCTGCTTTATCAGCTGCTGCGTTAGCCAGCCCGCAACTTAGCGCCGGCGCCCCGCGTATTGGCTATAGACAGCCCAAGGGAGACACAGAGATGGATCACGAGCCGCAGAAACGGAAGAACCAGCGTGACTGGGTTGAGGAAATGGAAGTGGCTGGCAACGAGCTGGTCGACCGCGTCAAGGCATTGGTGGCGGAAGGCAACGTCCGGCGCTTGATTATCCGCAACGCCAACCATGAGGTCCTAATCGAAGTGCCCCTGACCTCGGCTGTCGTGGCGGGCGGCGTCGCGACACTGGTTAGCCCGGTGCTAGCGGCGCTGGGGGCGTTGGCGGCGCTCTTCGCCAAACTCAAACTCGATATCGTCCGCGTCGAAGAGATCGACGAAGAAGCCGAAACCATCATGCTTTCGGGCGACGATGTCAGGGATGTGACACCCGCGGAGGACTAGCGCCGCCCCGGGCAAGCGCCTATTTTCGCCTTCACAGTGGGAAGCGGGACTATGTTACGCTATACTATGCGCAAAATTGAGCGAAAGCATAAGTCGGGCTGCTTGGCGGAAGCCGTCTGCCAGTGCCGCGCACCAAAGATAGAGGTAAACCATGATCGTTAGCGTCCTTCAAGAAAACTTGGCGAAGAGCCTGAATATCGTCACCAAAGCGGTTGACAGCAACCCGCCCTTGCCCGTGCTCGCCAATGTCCTGCTGGAGACGGAAGACTCGCGTCTGAAAATCTCCGCCACCAATCTCGAATTGAGCATCAGCGTTTGGATCGGTGCCAAGGTGGAGCAGACCGGCAGCATCACGCTCCCCGCCAGGACCTTCAGCGAATTGGTCAGCAGCCTATCGCCGGAGCGCGTCGACCTGCGCCTGGATGCCGCCACCCATACCGTGCATCTGCGCTGTGGTGTGCAGACCTCGAATATCCGCGGCATCGACGCCGATGAATTCCCGCCGATCAATCACAACGAAAGCGCGGACTTGCAGCTCCCGGGCGATACACTGCGCGAGATGATTAACCAGACCGCCTTCGCCGCCGCGCGCGAGCAGAATCGCCCCATTCTCACCGGCGTCTATCTGCAGCTCGAAAAGCAAACGATAACGATGGCGGCCGCCGACGGTTACCGCCTGGCGGTGCGTACTGCCGAAATCGGAGCCAGCTTCGACGAGCGGCAAGACATGGTTGTGCCAGCGAGCACAATGACCGAAGTGGCGCGCATCGTGGATGACGAGCATGAAATCGGCGTCTCGCTGCCGACACAGCGCAACAGCATCACCTTCTTCGCGCCCAATATCATGATTTCTTCCCAGCTGCTAGAGGGCCGCTTCCCCGACTTCGCCTCGATTATCCCGCGCTCCTTTGTCACCAAGACCTTGATGTATACCAACGAGCTGCTAGTTGTCTGCCAGCGCGCCGAGATCTTTGCCCGTGACAACGCCAACAGCGCCAATCTGCAAGTCAAGCCAGCGCAGAACCCAGGCGAGCCAGCCGAAGTTCTAATAGGCGGCAAGAGCGCCGAGCGCGGCGACAGCGAGGGCATTCTGGACGCCACAGCCGAGGGCGAGTCCCTCGATATCTCTTTCAATATCCGGTATCTGATTGATGTGCTGCGCGTTATCAAAGAAGAGCGCGTCGTTTTTGAAAGCAACGGACCAGAGAACCCCGGTCTGCTCAAGCCGGAAAACCGCGATGACTTCGTGCATGTCATCATGCCGATGAGCAAATAAGGGGGACCGCCCTTCCCCGCTTCGCCTCATGATTCAGCCTACGAACGCGCGCCGCCTTCGCCCCAATATGCCCAATTACGGCGTCATGCCCGACGAGGTCGGCGCGATGCTGACTTGGGACTGGGTCGACCAGCAAATGCAGCAGGCGCGCAATTACTGGCTCGGCAGTGTCTGCGCCGATGGCCGACCCCACAGCGTGCCGGTCTGGGGCGTGTGGGTCGATGGCAGCTTCTACTTTGGCACGGACAGGCAGTCGGTCAAAGCGCGCAACATCAAGCGGGACAGCCGCATCGTCCTGCACTTGGACAGCGGCGACGAGACCCTGATATTCGAAGGCAAAGCCGTCGAAGCGCAGGTCTCCGCTGCACTGCTGCAGAAGCTGAGCCAGCGTTACCTCGAGAAATATGGCCTCGACCCAGAATTAGAAGAATCGGGCAGTTTGCTCTTCCGCCTGATACCGAAGAAAGTGATGGCTTGGCTGGAGCGCGATTATCCAGCCACCGCGACTTATTGGCGCTTTGAGAGCTGAGCTTTGAATTGAATCAAGCCTCGCTTGCCGTTGACGCGCCAAGCTGGATCGACGCGGTCTAGCGCGTCGGCAGTAGCGGCTGATGGCAGCCCAACTACGGGGTCGCTCTTCAGGGTGCGCAGGCACAGCGCCGCCGCCGCCAGATAATTCAGCACCTCGCCGAAATTCTGCTGTGGGGACCAGATGCAATCACCAACTGTCCGCCGATAATTGGCATCGCCCTTGATAATGACCAGGCGCGCCTCGTTCAAAACGCGCTTTAAGCCGGCGGGCAAGTCCCAGAGAAAGCGACTGCTCGTCCAAAATGGCTGCCTTAGGAAGCGCAAACGCTCTGCCCGCCAGGCGGCGCGCAGGCGCTCGGCTAGCGCGGCCGATGGGGACCCGCGCCGCTCCATCTCAGCCAGCATCAGCCAGACATCAGCCGGGGTGGCATCGCTGACGAAAGTTGGATAAGCCTTGAGATAGATGATGACCCGCCCAGCCACATGACGGAGCAGGCAATCGCTGAGCACCAGGTCCAGCGCCAATTCCGAGCCGGCGTTATCAGCCACGATGATGATCGTGTCATTGTTATTGTCTGGCGCCGCTGACTTCGAATCGAAGAGATGCGCCAGCAAAGGCTCGCGATCATCGACGAGCAGGTCATCGGCTTCGATGTCGGTGCCGCGCGTCATGGCAGCGGCGTAACTCAAGTCGATGCGGTTCGCCCAAAGGTCCAGCGCGACCGCCTGCCGCACCTCAGCTTCGGCGCTCTTGGCGGGCTGCAGCGCGCGCTCCACCAGGCGCCAGAGCGCCGCGCCATGCAGCTCCGCCAGTTTTTTCGGCCCGAATGGGTCTCGTCCATTTTCCGCCCAGCGGACCGCTTCTATCAGGCAGCGATAGGCATAAGTCTCGGCGAAGAACCATTCGGCTTTATGCCAGCTGGGTTCTTCGCCCATAATCTCGCGCTGCCGCGCCAGCGCATCCGCCCACTGCAATGCGTCGCCAGCCGATTCCGGGTCCAACTGTCTGATAGGGGCGCCGTCCGCCAGCTCATCGCGCAGTTGGCAAAGGCGCTGCTTGATGCTGGGCGGATAATCGCTGTTGCTGGCGATGGTATCATCGATGATGGCCGGCAGGCGAAGGCGCATGGTCTTGTTGGCGAATGCGTTGCTCTGGTCGGTGCGGATTGGCGGCGGGCGCTCGGTCTCTTGGTTCATAGGCTGCCTTTGGCTGGCGCTGGCGCTGACGATTTAAGCGCCGCGATAGATTGTCACATAGCGCCGCGGCTCATCGCCGACGCTGGCCGATTGCAACTGGGCTTGCCGCGCCAATTGATGCTGGCGTTTGCGCACCGATGAGGCTTGTGGCTTCAGGTCGATATAATCTTCGCCGGCGCGTATGCGGCCGATAGCCTGCTCCGCCTCCGACAGAGCCTCGCCAAAGACATCGCCATTGCGCCGTCCATTCAAGCGGAAGAGGTCGACCAGGAAGTTCTCCATCTGCGTTACTGTGTTGGCACGCAGCACATAAATGGACAAGCCTCGCTTTTCGCCATCGCTGATCAAGCGGGGACGGCGGCGGTAATGCGTCTTCAGCGTCACAATCGCCTCGGCGTCGCCAAAATCATCGGTGAGCAGCAGGGGCACGGACAAGCGCCGCGCCGCCTGCTCCAATCGATTGCGCGCCACGCCATAGGCATAGACACTTATGGTCCGCAGGTTGCGCCCGCTGGCTTTGGCGACGTCTTCTTTCATCTCGCTGCGCGTTTTGCCATTATCACGATTGCCGCGCACAACGACGGCATTGATAGCGGCGCCGCTGCCGCTCTGCTGCTGGCTGCCGTGGCGGGCGGGGGCAGAGCGCGGGTCCGATTCCGGCTGATATTCGCAGACATGAATGGCGCCCGATTGATCTCTTTCGCGCCGCTCGGCCGGCAGGGGACGGCTGCGCAGCATCGCATCAACCGCCGAAGCCACATCGGCATGCACGACCAGGCGGTCCCGGGCTTGGATCTCAATCATGATATCGAAGGTTGGCGCCGTCCGCCGTTCCAGCACAACTTTCTGTGTGCCGCGCCGGCGCGCCTCATCGTCGGACAAAGTTACCGACTCGATGCCGCCGATCAAGTCAGACAGGGTCGGGTTCAGCAGCAGATTTTCCAGCGTATTGCCGTGCGCGGTGCCAATCAATTGCACGCCGCGCTCGGCGATGGTGCGCGCTGCTTTGGCTTCCAGCTCGCGGCCGATCTCGTCAATGATGATAACTTCTGGATTATGGTTTTCCACTGCCTCGATCATGACTTCATGCTGCCGGTCGGGCTGGGACACCTGCATGCGCCGCGCCTTGCCCACCGCCTGGTGCGGGATATCGCCATCGCCGCCAATTTCATTGGACGTATCGACAATCACCACCCGCTTGTCCCTCGCCCGTACCCGAGCCGCCTCGCGCAGCAGGGTCGTCTTGCCGACGCCGGGCGGACCGACCAAGAGCACACTTTGGCCAGTCTCAATCAAGTCGGCAATGATGTCGATGGTGCCATAAACCGCCCGCCCGACGCGGACTGTCAAGCCAACTATCTTGCCACGGCGATTGCGAATGGCGGCGATCCGATGCAGCGACCGTTCGATGCCAGCGCGATTATCATCGTCGAACTCGCCGAGCTCGTCGATCAATTGGCGCAGATCCGCCTCTGTCACCTCCGTGTCAGACAGGTCGATTTCTTTGTCGATATAACGGGCCGCCGGCTTTCTTCCAAGATCGAGGACGATTTCCAGCAGTCTGCTGCTATTGCCATAGTCGTCGATTGCACTGCGAATCCGCGTGGGCAGCGTGCTTCTGAGTATGTCAAAATCGTCGGTTATGCGTTTATCCATATATCGGGTGCTCGCCCTCCCAATAAGGCAGTCACTGTCGCGCCGCTGTCCCCCTCAATAGCGAGGTCCTGTCTGCTTGTGGCGCGCGGCGGAAAAGCGCCGAGCGTCTTTCGCGCGGCCCATTCTTAAGGTCGCGGCTGGTTTTTGGCCGCCGCTGGTCGCCAGTTTGACGCTTTCAAACGAAGCCTGTCGCACGCCAGCCGTCAAGTGTTTGACCATCACCGCCTGTTCCAGCCAGGGCTCGAAGCCCAAATCGCGCATCGCGTTTTCCAGCCAGCCTTGATAACCGCGCACGCAAACATAAATCGGCAGCTTTCGACAGCGATCAATCTGGCGCAGGGCGGCGGCGACGATAGCGGGTGCATCGCTCAGCACCTCTGGGTGCAGGTATGGCATCAAATACACGCCATGCTTACCTTCGGCATAGGCGATATAGGCTTCAATTTGCCCGCTCTTGCGATAAACCAAACCCGCCATGTCAGCCGACGGACCCATAACCGTTTGCAAAATTCGCGGAATTGTGCAGCCAAGCAGGGCAGCGATTCCGATTTGGTCGTCTTCGGTCTCTTCAGTTACTGTCAATTCGGCGGGCGCCGGCGCCGTCGCAAGCGGCTCATGCCGCCAAATGACTTGCCTGGAATAAACCGCGTAGCCAGCCCGGCGCATGGTTTCAAACAGACGGTGGCTCACTTCCACCTCGCCGACCAAGGTATGCGCGCCATTTCTGCCCGCCTGCTCCGCCATTGCATCCAGCATATGCAGCCAAATCGCATCGCCTTCATGCGGCTCGAGCGTTGGCGCCAGGCAGACGATATGGGCGTTGGTCTCGCCGGGGCGATAGCGAAATTGCCCAACCAAATCCTTCTCATCCAGGTGAGCCACCAGCGTATGCACGCCACGCGGGAAGACAATGCTGGAAAGCAAGGCGCTGCTTTGACCGCGCGCGCCTTCTGTCAGCCCCAGCTCGCTATGCAAGACGATGGCCTTCTGCTTAAGGCGCAGCATCCGCGGCAAGTCAAGCAGCTTCATCACATGCGCGTCAGACTGGCTGTACAATAGTCACCTCGTAGGGGCGCCCCCATCGTGGGTTGGCGCGCCCCCATTGTATCATTTTCCAGCGCTGCCTGGCAACGCGCATGGCAAATAAGCAATAAGAGCCGCCCAGAATTTCCAGCCATTAACAAAATCGCAATTGAGGAATACTATCAGCTGAAAGCAAGCCAGCGATAAAGAGCCAAACATGGACAAACTGCGCGTCGCCTTCATCGGCACTGGACGAATCTCCGACTTGCATGCGCTCGCCTATTTGGCGGATGACCGCGCAGAGCTAAGCGCCCTGTGCGACAGCAATATCGAGCTGGCGCGGCAGCGCGGGCGGCAGTGGGGCGTCCCGGCGGGGCGAATCTTCGCCCGCTATCAAGACATGCTGGCGCTGCCGGACATTGACCTGGTGGAGATTCTGCTGCCCCATCACTTGCATTTCCAAGCGACGCTAGATGCGGCGGCGGCTGGGAAGCACATCTCCGTGCAAAAGCCGATGGCTCTCAACCTCGTGCAAGCCGATGAAATGGTGGCCGCCGCCCGCGCTGCCGGCGTCATTCTGAAAGTTTATGAGAACTTCATCTTTTATCCGCCGGTGCAGCGCGCCAAGGAACTGATCGACAATGGCGAAATCGGCGATCCGCTCACCATCCGCATCAAGAGCAATTCAGGCATCAGCCCAAGCGAGTGGCAGGTGCCAGCGTCGGCACGGGCTTGGCGCTTGAACCCGGAAGAATGCGGCGGCGGTCCCCTGGTATTTGATGATGGGCACCACAAGTTTGCTTTGGCTTGGCATTTCATGGGCTTGGCGGAAGAAGTTCATGCTTGGATCGGCTGTACCGAAATCGCGCCGGGCGACTATCTTGATGCGCCCGCGATAGTCTCCTGGAAGTTCGCCAATAATCGATACGGCTCGCTCGAAGCGGTATTCTCGCCGGAGCTGGCGCTTGATACCCAGCATTACGCGCAGGACGATCGCGTAGAAATCACCGGCAGCAAGGGCGTCATCTGGGTGACGCGCGGGCATGGCAAAATGCTGGACGCGCCGCCGGTGTTGATGTACAAAGATCGGCAGACGCGCGCCTTTTCTGATATGCCAGTCGGCTGGGAGCACAGTTTCATCAACTCGAGCAAGCATTTCATCGACGCCTTTTTCGCCGGCGAGCCGCCAAGCTTAACCGGCGACGAGGGGCGCGAGGTGCTTCGCTTCGCTTTGGCGGCTCAAGAATCGGCGCGGATTGGCACCTCAGTCAAGCTCTGAGGCTTTGCGCTCGAGTGCAATCGCATCAAATTATTTTCGCCACAGAGACACAGAGGGTCGCGTAGACACTGACCGCCCGCAGATTATGCGCGATTTCACGGGCGACATACCATGTCGCCCCTACAAGGCTTGTCCGGTACTTTAGGATTCGCGATCGCCCTTTGGTTTACCCCCCTCGGTCCCCCCATTGCAATGGGGGGATGAGCACTGATTTGTCGTGATTATCGCTAATGTCAACTTGGATTCAAGCAGAATTGGCATAGTTTATAGAGTTTGCAATATCCTAGCTCCCCTTCCCTAGCTTGCTGGGGCAAGGGGCTGCGCCGCGTAGACACTGGCGGTCGGGGATGGGGTAGAAATGCGCATTAAAAACTCAGTAGCGGACAAGCCTTACATTTTGTAATTTTACGTGGCGAACGACGCATAATCATTTTGCTGCGATTGCTCTGCTTCCGCTCAGTTATCCAGGACGGTGATGCTATCGCCCTCCATCGCGCTGATGGTCGCCAGAGCCTGGATCGGCACGTCGTATTTTTCCTGCACCGCCGCGCGCCCGCCTTCGAAAGTTTTCTCTACCACGACGCCGACGCCGGCCAAGTTCGCGCCGGCGCTCAATACAATCCGTGATAGCGCGAGCAATGTTTTGCCGGTGGCTAGAAAGTCATCAATGATCAGAACATTCTCGCCCTTGTGAAGGAATTCCGCCGATACCAGCAGCAAGGTCTCGCCGCCTTTGGTGTGGCTTGGCGCTGTCTCCAGGAATACGGGACCCGACATGGTGATGGGTTTCCGCTTGCGGGCGTAGACCACCGGCACCTGCATTTCGATGCCCGTCATCAGAGCCGGCGCGATGCCCGAGATTTCCGCGGTTAGTATGCGGTCAATCGGCCTGCCGGCGAAGCGCGCGGCGAAAGCGGCACCCATATCCGCCATCAAGGCGGGATCTAGCTGGTGATTGATGATGCTATCGACTTTGAGGATGCCGCCGCCGAGGTGCAAGCCCTCAGCCCGAATACGCTCAATCAGTGCTTTCATCGTCTCTCCATTTTGCCTGTCATGTGAACGATTGAAATCAATAGCTAGCCGCCGCGCAGGACGCGGGTGATCTGTTCGAGATGATCCAGGTCATGCGCGCTGACTTGCATCAAGGCATCCGTCATGCTAAAGCGGTCGCGCTCTGGATGCTTGCCCCCGCGCGCCCATTGCGCCGCTGTCAGTGCCTCAAAGAAAGCGGCGAATGCCGCCCGCGAAGACTCCAAGGCGCCATACGCGTCGGCAAGCGATTCAGCCTGGTAATCCCGCTCAAGCGCCAGCGCTTCATGATCGTAGGCGGGCAACTGTGGCTGATCCTGTTCAAGCATCATACAGGCGCGCTTGTGGAAAATCTCATCAAAGTCGCGCAAGTGGCAGACAATCTCAATGATCGACCAACCGTCGGCGCCATCCCGCAGGGAGCGCGCGCCCTCGTCTGAGAGCGGGCGCAGGATGTTTCCTAGTATCTTGCAAGTCAGGCGCATTGACGCGATCTGACGTTCACGCGCTTGCTGCCAGGTCGTCCCTATTGCCTTCATGCTCGGCTCCTTGGCTTGCCCAATGATCATTGTCGGATTCTAGTCTCAATGCCGCCGCCGCGCCATATGCGGGGAGTGCTGAATTATTGATATAAGGCTTGCTTGTGCTGAGTCGTAGGGGCGATCCTTGGATCGCCCAAAACCCGCTTCTGCAACTGTGGGCGACACAAGTGTCGCCCCTACATCTAGGTTATTCAAATACAGAATATCGGCCTGCATATCTCATAATTCACCACTCCCATATACGCTAGGCGCTCACTCGATTGCCCATAGCATCAGTTGATTGTCACCCGCGCCAGAAGCCAGCATCGTACCAGCGGCGTTGAAATCCAGGGCGAGGACGGGGCGATTGTGGGCCGTCAAGGTCGCCAACTCTTGCGCCGACTTCACATCCCAGATGCGAATCGCATTATCTCGTCCGCCGCTGGCCAATAGCGCCCCATCGGGAGAGAAAGCCAGGGCATCGACGCCGCCCGCGTGGGCGAGCCAAGCCAGCCGCCCAGCGCCCGCCCCCGCGCGCCAGAGCCGAATCAGCCGGTCGCGGCTCGCCGACGCTATCAGCGAGCGGACCGGGCAAGCGGCGATCTGTCGTATCCAATCGTCATGGCGGCCCAGCACGGCGCATTCAAAGCCCGCCTCCATATCCCAGCTGCGAAGCGCCCCGTCCCGCCCAGCTGAATGCAGATACTTGCCATCGCCGGCGAAGCAGAGCGTCGTCACCTCATCCGAGTGCCCTGCAAGCAAAGCGACCATATCACCGGTCTTGGCCGACCAAAGCCGAACCGACTTGTCGGCGCTGCCAGAAGCCAGCAGCGCCCCAGCCGGGCTGAAAGCCAGCGCGGCGACGGCGCTTTCGTGCCCGCGCAATGTATTGACGAGCTGGGCATTGCCGCCGGCGAGGGCGTATAGCCTAATCGTCATGTCGGCGCTGCAGGATGCCAGCAGATTGCCAGCCGGGCTGAAGGCAATATCTTTCACCGGCGCCCCGTGCCCGCGCAGGCGAATGGTCGGCGCGCCGCCAAAGCTATTGACATAAACTGCGATGCCCTCACCACCGCAAAGCGCCAGCTTATCGCCAGTCGGCGACCAGCGAAGCTGAGAGATCCAGCCGAATCTTGCGCGGCCCAGGCAGCCCAGCCTAGATACATTGCCCGGGCTAATTCGTCGTAAGCTCAAAGCGTGATTCTGCAACTGTGGGCGATACAAGTGTCGCCCCTACAAGGCTTGTCCGCTACTGAGTTTTTAATGCGCATTTCTACCCCATCCCCGACCGCCAGTGTCGGCGGGTCAGTGTCGGCGGGCTGTGTCGGCGGGTCAGTGTCTACGCGACCCTACGCGCCCTACGCGACCCCACGCGGCGCAGCCCCTTCCCCAGCAAGCTAGGGAAGGGGAGCTAGGATATTGCAAACTCTATAAAATATGCCAATTCTGCTTGAATCCAAGTTTACATTAGCGATAATCACGACAAATCAGTGGTCATCCCCCCATTTCAATGGGGGGACCGAGGGGGGTAAACCAAAGGGCGATCGCGAATCCTAAAGTACCGGACAAGCCCTACATCTAGGTTATCCCAATACAGAATATCAGCCTGCATATCCTCATAATCGCCACTCTCTCTGATTTCAATACATTGCAGACCCGCCCCTTATGATTATAATGGTGAACTAGCCTAGCAAACGAGAGCAGCGATGCCCCGAATCAGCACGACGCTCGCCGAGATTCGCCAGCTCGAGCGCCATTATCAGACGATCATCCCACGAGAATTTCTGGATGAGAACCAGCACGTCAACGTCCAGTATTATGTGCATTTGGTCGAGCGCGGCTTGGGCGAGATCTTTCAGCGAGTCGGCTTGGGCGAGCTGTACGCGGCGGCGGATGAGATTGGCAGCTTCGCTTTGGAGCAGCATATTCGTTATCTGGCGGAGCTGCTGGCGGAGGACCGGGTAAGCGTCTACATCCGCTTGGTAGAAACCAGCCCGAAGCGGGCTTATTTCATCGGCTTCCTCGTCAACGACAGCCGTGAGGAGCTGGCCTCGACGGTTGAAGTGGTGATGATGAATGTCGATATCACGCGGCGGCGTGGCGCGCCCTTCCCCGCAAAGGCAAAAGCGAAACTTGACGCGCTCTTGAGCGAGCAAAACAAACTGCTTTGGGCACCGCCGCTCTGTGGCATTATGCGCGCCTAGCGGCCGGGGCGCGGCTGCTGGTTGCTTGTTACAGTTCGCGCGGGTAAGACGTCAATACATCAATGCCATCATCGGTGACGACGACATTGTCCTCAATGCGCACGCCGCCCAAGCCCGGGATATAAACGCCTGGTTCAATGGTGAATACCATGCCTGGCTCTAGAATCTGCTGATTGCCTTGCACGATGTTGGGCAGTTCATGTACGCTCAAGCCCAGCCCATGCCCCAGCCGATGAATGAAGTATTCACCGAAGCCAGCCGCCTCAATCACATCGCGGGCCACCCGGTCGACCGCTTCACAGCTCAAGCCGGCGCGGGCGAATTCGCGGGCGGCTTGGTTGGCGCGGTAGACGGCATCATAGATCGCTTGCATCTGCGCGCTGGGCTGCCCGTGGCAAAAGGTGCGGGTGATATCAGCCGGATAATCGTTGAAGCGCGCGCCGAAGTCGATCAAGAGAAACTCGTCTTCGCCCCAGACACGGTCGCCCGTATCCCCGTGGGGCAGCCCGCTCTTTTCCCCGGTCAATACCAGCAAAAAGGCGAGACCCTGCGCGCCCCGCTCCAGCATTTCAGCAGACAGTCGGTCGGCGATTTGACGCTCGGTCAAGCCCGGCGTCGCCCAGCCCATTGTCGCTTTCAAAGCCGATTCGCTGATATCAATCGCCCGCCGCATACTGGCGATTTCTTCTGGCGTCTTGCAAGCGCGCCGGTCGAGAAAGACTTCGCCCGCTTCAATCGCCCTAGCAGAAGATAAGCCAGCGTTCTCCAGCGCCCGCCATTCAAAGAAGCGGAGCGTCTGCCCATCGATGGCGCAAGTGGCATCGCCGCCCGCTAATGCCGAGACAGCCCCGCGAAAAGCCTCCTCGAAGCCGCTCTTATCTGCCCACATAAAGCGGCGCGCTTCTAAATCGGGCCGCGCTTCCAGCTTGGCTACTTCCAGCTCCGGAATGATAAACGAGAGCCCTTGCCGGCAATACAAGCCTAGAATGGGACGCTCGGACAAATGAAAATGCAAGCCCGTGAAATAGACCATGTTCTCGCCGGGAACGAAGGCGACCAGGTCGGCGCCGCTTTGGTCTAGCAAGCCATCCAACCGCGCCCTGTAATCTATCGCCACTGCCGCCTCCCCCTGACATGCCTATGCGCCACCTTGATTGTAGTCCACTCGCTTGGCATTCGTCCACAGAAAACTGCCCGCTGGCGGTCGATTAGCCGATCAAGCGCTGGAGCTATGTTAAAATGAAGCGAACTGTAGCCGCTGGTGAGGATGATGCGAAGCGCGCGGATTGAGCACTACGAAGCCCGCTCGGTATTTTATGGCTTGCTCGATGGTGATGACTACTGCAACCGCGTCGCCGGCGCCTGCATTTACCGCTGCCCGCGCTGCAGCCATCGCATCCGCTTTCGCTGGCGCAGCTTTTATCGGGCGGGGGGCGGCACCACCTTTGAGCGCAAACTTCGGCGCTGCTTCGATGACATGACGCCGACGCTCGCCAGCGACGAGCAAGGCTGCCTCGATTTCTATTGCCCGACCTGCGCCGCGCCAACCCGGATCATCTTCAGCGCCGACGATTACAGCAAGATCGCCTACCACTTTGATATCTACGCCGCCTTGGTGGGCACTGGGGCTTCTGCCAAATGAAGAATCTCTTCGCCAGCCTGCACGATTACGACCCCGGTATGCTGCCGGCTTTGGCGTCCTGCTGGCGCATCGAGAGCAAAAGCCTCGGCGATGACGAGCTGATCCGCCAGCTGCAGGCGGCCATGCTCAAGCCGGAAAACACCGAAGCCGCTTGGGGGCGGCTGGATGAAGCGGCGCGAACCGCCCTGCAGCTGCTGGTCAGCAGCGGGCAGAGCCGAATGAAAAGCGGGCAGTTTGAGCGCTTCTACGGCAAAATACGAAAGCTGGGCCGCGCCCAAATCGAGCGAGAGCAGCCCCATATCCAGGGGCAGAGCATCGCCGAAACCCTGTATTACCGCGGTTTCATCGGCGAAGGCTTTGACAAAGTGGATGGCAATCTCATCGGCTTTATCTTCGTCCCGGCTGACCTGATCGCGGCTCTGCCTTTGCATAAGACAAGCTACGAATCGCTGGCAGAGGAGGCGCAGGCGCCCCCCGAAGCGATGCCCGCCCTCGGCATCATCGATGCGGTCGACGATATCAGCCGCGCTGATACATCGGTGGTTGATGATATGGCGACGCTGCTGGCGGCGCTGCAAACAAGCCCGGCCGATGTCGCTGGCGAGCATTTTGCGCCGGATTTCGCAGCCGCTATCACACCGCTGCTCTTGCGGCAGGGCACGAGCCGGCTCTCGTTCTTGCTGGGCATTGCCGAGCCAGCGGCGCTGATTGCCCGCGAAGGCGGCAAGGCGCAGCCCAAACGCCACCAGACGAGAACCTGGCTGGAAGCGCCGCGCGCAAAGCAAATCGAGCAGCTGGCGAAAGCCTGGCTGGCGAGCCAAACGTATCGCGAGCTGTGGCATGTGCCGGGTTTGTACCCGGAAGATTCCGGCTGGGCATACGACGTTGCCGCCGCGCGCAAGGCGGTGATGCAGCTGCTGGCTGATTTGCTGCCCGACCAGGGCTGGGTATCAGTCAACGATTTGATCGAGATCATCAAAGAGTTCGAGCCAGATTTCCAACGGCTGGATGGCGACTACGACACTTGGTACATCCGCAACGATGCCGGCGAGTTCCTTTCCGGCTTTGAGAGTTGGGACGCGGTCGAGGGTGCCCTCATCGAGTTTTATTTGCTTGGTCCCATGCACTGGCTGGGTTTGCTGGATGTCGGCGAGGATGTGCTGCGTTTGACGGCATACGGCCGCGCCTTCTTGGAGCACAGCGACTGGCCCCAGCCAGAAGAGCCCAGCGCGCGCATCACGGTCAGCGAGGACGGCGCGCTGCTTGCCTCGCGGCGGGTGAATCGATTTGAACGTTTTCAATTGGCGCGTTTCGCCGATTGCGCCAGGGCTGGCGACCCCTATCACTATCGCCTCGACGGCGCCAGCATGCAACGCGCCGCCGCCCAAGACATCAACAGCAAGCAAATCCAGGCTTTTATCGCGCGCCACCTCGGCGACCAGCCGCTGCCGCCGCCGATACTCAAGCTGCTGCGCAATTGGGAGGCGGGCGCCCTCAGCTCGGTGACTCTGGAATCGATGATTGTGCTGCGCGCAACTTCTGAAGCGACGCTGGACAAAATCGCCGCCTTGCCCGCGTTTCGCCGTTATCTGGGCGCGCGGCTGGGTCCGACAGCCTGGGCGGTTCGCGCTGATCAATGGCAGGCGCTGCGCCAAAGCTTGAGCGACGACGCGATCGAAGTCGATATCACCCGCCTGGACCTAGACGGCGGCTGACCGCTCCCGCCATCTTTCCTGTCATCTTTCCCTCATCTTTTCAATCGCCGATGCCCAGCCGATAGACAGCGTTCTTCTTCCAACCAGCCAGCTTGGCGACATCACGGGCAGCGCGCGAGAGCGCTTCGCCCTGTTCGAGCCGTTCCAGCAGTGCTTCCTTCACCCGCGCCTCGGCCCAAGCCACTGGCTTTTCTGCGCCGGCGATCACCAGCGTAACTTCGCCGCGTGGAGTATCGCTGGCGAAGAAGTCGCATAATTCCTGCGCGGTGCCGCGGTAAAATCGCTCGAACTTCTTGCTTATTTCGCGGGCGACGCAAAGGCGCCGATCAGCGCCCAAGACGGCCGCAATCACCGCCAGCGACTGGCTCAAGCGGTAGGGGCTTTCATAGGCGACCAAGGTTTCGCTGCGCTCGGCGTATTCAGCCAGCAGCGCCCGCAGCGCGGCCGGCTTGCGCGGCAGGAAGCCCAGATACGTGAAGCGGTCGCCCGCCAAGCCCGAGCCCGCCAGCGCCGTCGTGAGCGCGCTTGCGCCAGGCAGCGGCACCACCTCATGCCCTCGCGAGAGCGCCGCCGCAATCAGCTCGTAGCCTGGGTCGGAGATGCCGGGCGTTCCCGCATCAGATATTAGGGCGACAGCGCCTGTTTCCAAGGCGACGAAAATATCGCCCAGTTTTGAAATCTTATTGTGCTCATGATAACTGGTCAGCGCGGTATCGATGCCGTAATGCTGCGTCAATACCCGCGACGTCCTGGTATCTTCGGCGGCAATCAGCGAGACTTCGCGCAGAACCCGCAGGGCGCGCAGGGTCATATCTTCGAGATTGCCAATCGGCGTTGGTACGATGTAAAGCGTTCCCATCAATCGTCGCGCCTGCAAATGCTCGGCTTCAGCGAGGCGGGAAGACATGCGCCAGCGCTTCTGGCATAACGCTCTTGAAAGCCGCCAGGCTATGCCCGCTGCCCAATTCGACGAAGCGATAATTCAATTCGGGGTCATGTGTCAGGCGGCGCTCCAGGATGCCGCGCAGCGCCAGCGCCGGCTGAAAGAAGCGCAGGTCTTGTTCGTAGCGCCCGACCGATTGGAAGATGCGATTGGGCAATATCGGCGAATCACGGAAGCGCTGGGCATAGCCCTTCAGCAGCTGTAGCGCTGGCTCCCGGCCCAGTGGCGGCGAAATCATAATCAAGTGGCTGAAGATGGCTGGGTTCTTCAAAGCCGCGTGAAGCGCCGCAATCGCGCCCTCGCCCACGCCGCCCAGCCCCAGGTCCAGCGGCTCAACCCGGTGCTGCGCCTGCAAGAAGGGCAGCAGCTCAGCCGCAATCGAGGCGTAGTGCTTGTCATTGCCGACATATTCCGCCACCCGTTCCGATTGGCTGCCGCTGGCTAGCATGGCGATGATGATCGGCGCCATCCGCCCGTGCTTAATTAAGGCATCGGCGATATAAGGCACTTCGAGCGCGCTCATCGCCCACTGCCCGTCCATCAGCACCAGCAAGGGATAACTGCGCGCCTCATTGGCGTCGTAATTTGGCGGCGTGTAGACCCATAGGCTGCGGCTGCTGTAGCCGAGCTGGGCGGAGCTGAACTGATGCCGATACACGCGGCCCCGGGCGACCGCGCTCATCGCCTGCCACTGAGGGAAGGGGCGGGCGCGCGGCATCTGCAAAACAGATGTATGCACCCGATTGCTGCTGATTGAAAGCGCGTTGCGCCTATCCGCCTGCCAGAAGCGCCCCACCCGGTCCATCAAATCGACTTCTTGCGCCAGCGGCGTGCCTGGGTCGTCAATGGCGAACATATAATCGACCAGCGCGTCCCGCTCGAAAAAGCGCTGATAGTACCAGAGCGAGGTATCGTCGAGCCGCGTCATATTCTCGAAGGGCGGGTCACGATTGATGATGTCAACATTCAGCGCCACATTCTGCGCCGTCATGGAATCGTAGACAAAGGTCGCTTTGTTGCGCTCGACCCAGGGCCAGTCATCGTGGGTTTGCAGCAATTCAGCCACCAGATTTTGGCGCTCAGCTGGCGCTGTCTGATAAATCTCGCACAAGAATTGGATGAAAGAATTCCACCTCGAAGTCGCCAAGCCCTGCCCTCCTCGCCCTTTTGGCAGCGACAGTTTCATTCTAGCACTTGCGCCGCCTAATCAAAAACCGCAGCCAGGGCGGGAAGCGGGCAATCGCTTCAAAGTTTTTTCGCCACAGAGTTGCTCGCCCGTAATTCGGGGCAGCCACAAAAACACAACCATGTCGCGAATGCGAGCGTTTAGATAGTTTCAGGGAATCGTAACTTCATCCGACTCGGATTATACGGTAAACCGCCGTGGCGGCCTTGATGATATAAACTGGTCATGGCTTTATTGCAGCACGCGGATACTGATTTGCGAAAGCCTGCTTTAGCTCTATATTGTACTTGCCACTGTTTCAATGGGTGCTCATGGTTTCGCAATAACCAATTACGCATTTGCATGAGGAGATGTCGCTTGGCATGATTATTTCCTAAGGCTTTCGAGGTTTTAAGGACTTTCCCGGCAGAAACAAGAGTGTTCGGGGCGACCCCTAAAGCCTTACACCAAGCTCTTGATGTTGAATATCGTTGCCAAAAGTCCGATCCCATTTCACCAATTAGTCGTAAAGCTACGAGCCAGTTTACTCCTGGTGTCGTGGACATCCAAGCGATCTGAGGCGCTAGCTCAAAATGTTCGATATGATTTAGTGCTTGTTGTTCTCGGATTCTAATTCTTTGCTCTTGAACAAGTAGGTCAATTCTTAGCACTTCAAGTTCCTGACGAAGCCAAGTCGGGAGTTCTTCCGTCTTCCCCATTGCCTCTATCAATCTTGGGCGGCTGCTAGGTGAACCTTTCCAGTGATTCTGAACAATCAGTTCCGCCGCGTCCTCTGTCTGAGAAAGCGCTTCCAGAAACGCCCGGCCTGATTGGGTTCTCAACGTAGTTTCCCGGAAGATATTTATTCCAAACTGCGCAAGTTCTTGATGAACCCGTTGCTTAACTTTAGTTAATGCTTTTCTGTCGCGGTCATAATTCCGCAAGTTGCTACGAATCTCCATTTGTTGGGCATCTGGAACATTGGAAGTTCTTAGGGGAAAAGTAGCGGCTAGCATGGCTAGATTTGTCGCATCCGCCTTATCCGACTTGCCCTCTATTCGAAGTAGTGCCGTGACTTGAGCGGGATTGATGATGTGTACATTCAGACCAAGTTTTCGGCAAGCGTGATAAAAAGTCAAATGATAATTTGCGGTCGATTCTAGAACTATGAACTCCACTTTGTTCTGTTTGAGCCACTTTGCAGCTGAATTCGCTTTTGCCTGAGTCTGAGGTATCTGCCGAATTTCCTTTGTCTGTGATTTGAAGTTCAAAAGCGAGACAACGACATAGTCTGCGTCTACATCGCAACCTGCTGTGCAGTCATAGCGACCCGCCACAGCGAAATCGCCTTGCGAGATGCGAACGCGGTTATGTTTCGTAGATTGTACCATTGAGCCAGTAAAACAGCGGTGCAGAGGCGCTTTGAGGTTCTAAGACCTACTCTACTTTTGGGCATCAATTAAGTGCCAAGCGGCTCGTCAGTTCGCCTCCGTCCCAAACTCTGTAGGGCATACTTTCTGCCAAAGACACACGGGGATCGCGCACCGCACCAAAATTCTACAAAAAAACTGCAAGTTGTGCTAGTTTCTGCTTTGATTCATTGAGGGGTTGTGAAAGTAGACACAGAGGGCACAGAGATTAAGGACTCTTGATGGCTAGCCCTCTAAATCCGCCACCTTCACCCTTACTTTGCTGTATGATGAAGTCGGGTTGCCGCGCCAATTGGGAATCCGAATTATTATGTCTTGGGCGTCACATCGCTAGGGACAGCAGCGCAAGGGGCAGACTATGTCAACCAGGTACATCTATTCATTCACCGAACCGATTAATCTCGAGCAACTGATTAAGCTCTTCAAGCAGACTGGCTGGGCGAATGCGCGAAGCCCGCTGGAGGTGCAGCAAATGCTGGATCGCTGCCATTTCACCCTAGGCGTTTGGGACGAAGATCAATTAATTGGCTTCGCCCGCGTGATTACCGATGATCGCTATCGCGCGCTGATTGACGATGTGGTCGTCGATAGCGCCTACCGCGGGCAGGGCATCGCTTCAACCATGCTGGATAAGCTGCTCAAGCGCATGCAGCATATCGAAGCCATCTTGCTGGATTGCGCGCCGGAGCTAGCAAGCTTTTACGGCCGGTTCGGCTTCAAGCCCAAAGATTGCAGCTCCTTGGAGCGCATCAACACGGTATGAGGACCTTCGCCACGATACGCCGCGAAAGCCAAATATGGCGACTTCTCGCTAATAGGTGGAATCGGTTATCATGCGCTTAATCAATCTTGAATGCGCCATAAACCTATGAGCAGAAGACTTCGCAACCCTCATATTGAGCCCTTTATGCGGGCGGACCAGCGCCCCGCGCCCGAAGCGTCGCGCCCGCTTCACAGCGCGGGCAAGCTCTACCCGCTGGCGAACAACGAGAATCCGCTTGGTCCGTCGCCGCGTGTCATCGAGGCGATCCAAGCGGCCGCCCCGTCGCTGTCCTATTATCCAGCCTATACGGATATCGCCCTGCGCCAAGCGATTTGCCAGGCGCTGGGGCGCGGGCTGTCAGCCGATTATATTTTCACCGGCTGCAGCGGGTTTGAATCGCTGGAGCTTATCGCGCGCGCCTTCCTCCGCCCCGGCGACGAGGTGATCTTGTCGCCACCGACCTTCAGCGGCGCCTACCGGAAGGTGGCTGAGCCGCTCGGCGCCAAGGTGATTGAAGTCCCGCTCGTGCCCGAGACATTTTTATACCGCCCGCAGGCTGTATTAAGCGCCATCAGCGAATCGACGAAGCTGATTATGCTCTGCAATCCTAACAATCCAACTGGCACCATCATCAGCGCCGCTGCCATGGACGAGCTGATGCGCAACCTGCCGGATCATGTGCTGGTGGTCGCCGATGAGGTCTACCATCATTTCGTCGACGCGCCGGAATTCCCCGATTCCATTCACTATGCGCTGGCGCAGAAGAATATCGTCATCGCGCACAGCTTCTCCAAAGCTTATGGGCTGGCTGGGATGCGGCTCGGCTATGGCATCGCCAAACCAGAAATCGCCAATTACATTGCCGGCTTGCATCGTGGCTTCCACCAGAATAAGCTGGCGTTGGCGGCTGGCATCGCCGCCTGCCAAGATCAAGGGCATGTGCGGCGCTGCGTTGATTTCTTGCGTGGCGAAGTGGCTTGGCTCTGCCGCCAGTTTGATCGACTCGATGTCAAATATTGGTCCCCCGCGACCAACTTCATCTTGTTCGAGACGCCCATCCCGGCCGACGATCTCAATCAGCAGCTATTGAAACGCGGTTTCCTCTTGCGGGCGCAGGCGGGCAACAACCTGCCCTTTGCCATCCGCGTTAGCGCGGGCACAAGGGAGAGCAATCAAGCGTTCATCGCCGCTTTGGCGGAGATTCTGAGCCAGGCAGCAAGCTGAGGGCGCCTCGATACAAACCAATCATTGCCCTCGCCGCGGGCCTATGCTAGACTTCGGCGCGGAAAGCAGCCGCTTGGCTGCCCTTCCAAAATCCCACACATCAGGACTCGCGGTGGGTGTTGTCCGCCTAGGCGGATTGTCGCCGGGGGATGAATGATGTGCGAGAAACAAACACCGTCTACCCAAGGAGCCCTTTAATGCCATCCGCAGTTATTATGCGCACCCTGCTCGAAACCGGTGTCCACTTCGGGCATCGCACCAATAAGTGGAACCCCAAGATGGATGAGTTCATCTTCACCCAGCGCAACGGGATTCACATCATTGACCTACAGATTACGCTCAAGAACTTGCACCGCTTCCACGATCAGCTTGCCAAGCTGGTATCCGGCGGCGGCTCAGTCTTATTCGTCGGCACCAAGCGCCAGGCGCAGGAAATCGTCCAGCGTGAAGCCGAGCGCTGCGCCATGCCTTATGTCAATTACCGCTGGCTGGGCGGGACGCTAACCAACTGGAAGACGATTCGCAGCCGCATTGATACCTTGAAGCAATTGGAGCAGCGCCGCGACGCCGGTGAGTTTGATCGGCTGACCAAGAAAGAAGGGCTCGTGCTCGAGCGCAGAATCGCCAAGCTGCAACTGCGCTTAGGCGGCATCCGCGAAATGTCCCGCGTGCCTGATATGCTGGTTGTCGTCGATGCCGAGCGCGAGTTCACCGCGGTTAAGGAAGCCAATATCTTGAAGATTCCAGTCATGGCTCTGGTCGATACCAATGCAGACCCGGACATGGTCGATCATATTCTGCCCGCCAACGACGATGCCATGCGCTCCATACGCTTACTGATTGGTGCCCTGGCTGATGCCGTGCTCGAGGGGCATAATCTGCGTCAGTCGGCTGGCATCGAAGAAGAAGAACAAGCGGCTTACACCGATCCCTTTGACGAAGAAGTCGCCGACGATGTCCTGCTCGGTGAATCGACCTTGGCAAAACTGCGCGATACCAAGCTCTTCGGCGAAGCGGAAAGCGATAGCGACGCCGCTGATTCCAACGAGAGCGACGCCGCGGCCGGCAGCAGCGAAACTGGCGCGGCCGCCCCCGCCAGCAATTCCTAAGCATTAGCAAGGACGCAGACACTTACGGAGACAATACGAAAGATGGCTGTAACGGCAAAAGAGGTAAAGGCACTACGAGACAAGACCGGCGCTGGACCGTTGGATTGCAAGAACGCGCTGGAACAGCACAATGGCGATATGGACGCGGCCGCGGAATTCTTGCGCGAAAAAGCGCTCAAGGACGGCATCAAGCTGCAAGGCAAGGGGCGGGCAGCCAATGAAGGCGTCATCGGCAATTATGTGCACTTCGACAATCGGCTGGCGGTAATCGTCGAAGTCAATTGCGAGACCGACTTCGTCGCCGCGACCGAGCAATTCAAAGCTTTCGCCAAAGACATCGCGATGCACATCGCCAATATGAGCCCCAAATATGCCCAGCGAGAGGATGTGCCAGCAGACATCGTCGCCGCCGAAACGCGCCGGCAACTGGAGCGCGCGCTGGGCGAAGGCAAACCCGAACATATCGCCGAGAAGATCGTCGCCGGCCGGCTGAACAAGTGGTACGAAGAAATCGTGCTGATGGAGCAGTCCTTCGTCAAAGACGATGACAAAACCGTCAGCCAGTACCTGCAAGAAACGGTCGCCGAAGTGGGCGAGACGATCAACATCGGGCGCTTCCAGCGTTTTGCCATCGGCGACGAGAGCTAGGGCGGACCTTGCCCGCGGCGGCGCCAGCCCGATTGATTCAGCCAGACCGGGGGGCTAGTCAGTGGCTAGTCCTTTTTCCTTGACCAGAAGCATGACAGGACCCGATTTAGACTGGGACATTCGCCACTTTGTCTACCAGGCGCTGGTGGACAGCGGGACCGCGCCCGACGCCGAGGCTGTCGCCATCCAATTCGGCATTTCAGCAGCCGACGCGCGGCTGGCGCTGCAGCGCTTGCACGACGCTCATGCCCTGGTCCTGCAAGCGGGAAGCGGCGACATCTTGATGGCGAACCCGCTATCGGCTGTGCCCACCGATTATCGCGTTCTGGCCCGCGGAAGGACCCTATTCGCCAATTGCGCTTGGGATTCGCTGGGCATTCCGGCCATGCTGGGCGCCGATGCCCGCATCGAGGCGCGCCATCCCTTAACTGGCGACTTAATGCGATACGCCGTAAAAGGGGGCCAGCTTCAAGGGGACCAGGATTACCTGGTGCATTTCGCCTTGCCATTTCGCCAGTGGTACGCTGACATTGTCGATACTTGAGCCACGATTCTGCTCTTCCGGTCGGAAGCTGAAATCGACGAGTGGTGCCGGCTTGAAGGGCGCAAGCGCGGCGTCGCCCTGGCGCTCGATGTGGTATGGAAATTGTCCCAGCGCTGGTATAGCGATCGGCTGTCGCCTAGCTTCCGCGGCCGGGCGCTTGCCGAAGCCAGCGCGATATTTGCTTCGATCGGCTTAAGCGACGACTTCTGGACGATGCCGCCGGCTTGATTTGACCAGCGGCAGACCATCAGCGATTATGCTTAGTGACAGAAGACCAGGGAGCAGCTATGACCCCAATTGACCAATTGCCATATCAGCGCGTCTTGCTCAAGCTGAGCGGTGAAGCGCTGGCCGGCGCCGGCGGGGCGGGCATCGACCCGGAAAAGACCGCCTATATCGCCCAGCGCGTGCGTGAAGTCTATGAGCTGGGCATGCAGCTCGCTATCGTAATCGGCGGCGGCAATCTGTGGCGCGGCGAGCCAGCGGCAAAACTCGGCATGGACCGCAGCACCGCCGATCACATGGGCATGATCGCGACTGTGATGAACGGCTTGGCGCTGCAAGACGCGATCGACGGCTTGGGCATCGGCACCCGGGTGCAGACAGCGGTGGAGATGAACTCGATCGCCGAACCCTACATCCGCCTGCGCGCGATTCGCCACTTGGAAAAAGGGCGGGTGGTCATCTTGTCCGGCGGAATCGGCAGCCCTTATTTCACCACCGACTCAGCCGCCGCTTTGCGCGCCAGCGAGATCCACGCGGATGTCATCGTCAAAGCGACCAAAGTCGATGGCGTTTATTCGGCCGATCCAATAGACAATCCCGCCGCGGCGCGCTATCGCCGGCTGCGCTATCAAGAAGTGCTCGATCAACAGCTGCGCGTGATGGATACCACCGCCTTCACCTTATGCCAGGAAAACGCGATGCCGATTATCGTGCTGGATTTCTGGAACCCGCACGACCTGGTCAAAGCGCTGAAGGGCGATGAGACGGTCGGCACAGTCATCAGCGACAGCCCCGGGCATCAGCCCATAGCGCCGTCATAAGACTTGAAGCGAAACTGCCCGCTGCTAAACTGCATAGCAATCGCTTGCTAAAGGGACGAGAGCGCGACCAGCATGGGCGAGCAAAAGAAGATCGCCGTCTTTTCCATGACGCCATTATTCCCCGATTTCGCCATGGGCGGGGGGCAGGCGCAGTTGAAGAAGGTGGCGCTGCACCTCGGTGAATTGGGGCACCGCCTGACCATCCTCTCGACGCGGCGCGACGGGTCGATGAAGCCCTTCAAATGGCACGACAACGTGGAAATCCGGCCGGTTCTGCGCTTCAAGCAGCCCTACCCCGAGCCGTATTTCACGCCGATTTATCACATCGCCAACGCCATGCGCTATATGGGCGACGCCATTGCCGAAGCCGATATCCATTACAGCCATGATGGCGGGCTGATCTTCCCCCGCGTCTACCAAGCCAAACCGACCGTGATATCGCTTCGCAGCATCATCTATCCGGAAACGATGCAAGCCGCTTTCCTGTTTCAAGGCGATGAATGGATCCTGCCTTCCGAGCATACGCGCGCCTCATACGAAGCAGCCGTTTCACAATTCGCGCCCGAAGTGCGCCAACGCATGCGAGCCATTCATAATGGCTTCGATTGGGATGTATTCCGCTATACGCCGCCGAGCAATATCTTCGAGGTCATCCCAGCCGACATCGCCGAGCACCCCGTGATGCTCTTTCCCCATCGCCCCGATATCAACAAGGGCATCTACCAGGTGCTGCAAGTGGTGCAGCGCCTGGTGCGCGATAGGGGCTGGCAGCGCCTGCGCGTGCTCGTGCCGCGCTGGCTGGATGCGGATAGCGACCCGCTCAACCGCGACTATTATGACACATTGCAGCGGCGGATAAACGAAGCCGGCTTGAAGGACGTCTTCGTATTTCATGATTGGATCAGCGAAGCGCTCCTCCCCCAGTATTACTCGCTGGCTGATGTGACGATGTGCATCGGCCATTGCGTAGAGACCTTCGGCAATACGCCATTTGAATCACTGGGCTGCGGCACGCTGCCCATCGTTTCGCGGGTGGCAGCTTACCGCGACCTGCTGCCGGCTGAGCATATCGAGCGCGTTGATTACGGCGATATCGAGGCGGCCGCCGCCCGCGCGCATGCTATCCTGAGCGAGCGCCGACGCACTTCAGCCGCCACGCTTCAGCACCTCAGAGCGGAGTTTTCGCTGGCAGCGATGGTCAATCAATTCGCTGAGGTCATTCTCAAAGCGGAGAAGAAGCCGCCGCTGCAGTATCGCCTGCCCAAAATAAGCGGCGCGACGAAGTACAAGCTGGCGCCCTGGTGCGCCATTTCGCAGGCGCGCGGCATCTACCATGATTTCCTCGTCCGTTATCAACCGGACGGAGAGCTCATCCGCTTGGCAAAAGAGCAGCCAGACGGCTTCGCGGGCGCGGAAGTAGACGCGGCACGGCTGCATACCTGGCTCGACGACGGCTATGTCCTGCCGGTAATCGAAGCCTGAACACACCGGCCTGCATCATCGCGGCTGCGCGACGCCCCTGCCATTCCATACAGCGGACAATTGCTCGTGTTATACTCATAATCGCAGCCTGAAAATGAGGATTGACATCAATGGCAGTCATTACCGAGTTGGTTGAAGCGGGCCGCCACCTAAAACAAGCGGGGCACTTAGGCGGGGCGATCGAGCATTTCAAGCAGCTTCATGCCACGTATCCCGAGCACGCTGGCATCATGTTTGAACTGGCGGCTAGCTGGCGCGCATTTGGCGTGCCGGAGCAGGCGCTGCCCTTGTTTCGCGAACTGCTCGCCAAACCCAAGAGCCAAGGGCTGCCCCCCAAAGATATGCCCCGCCTTTATACGCAATTGGGCGCTACCTTGCTGGCAATGGGCGACATTGCCGAGGCGCTGGACATCATCGAAGAAGGCTTGCGCCTGCACCCCAGTTACCGATCGCTGCGCGCCTGGCGGATCTTCGCGCTGGCGAATGACGGCTCGCATCAAGCGGCGCTGCAGGATGCGCTCGAGCTGATGCTGGCATCGCTGGCGCCGTCGCGCTGGGATATCTTCGAGGCGGAAATCAAAGCGCAGGCGCAAAAGATGCGCGAAAACCTGCCCGAACAAGACACAATTGCCGAAACGGCCGCCCCAAGCGCAGGGCAAAGTGAAGCCCCAGCCAGCCGAGCCGCAACCTTGCCGAGCACAGCCGCGGGCGAAGAGAACCCAGTTTCTCGGCATAGCAGAATCGAAGTAAGCAGCGCTGCCCCAGCGCCCTCGGAGAGCGATATCGCGATCAAACTAATAAAGCCAAGCAAGCAAAAGCAAGCCCGCCGGAAGCAGAAACCGCGCCAGCAAATGGGAAAGAACGCGGTCCGCATTGATATCAGCAGCGAAGCGGACGCGCCCCAAAAAGAGGCTGATGACAAAGACGAAGCCGGGAGCGCCGGCGCTCTCAAAATCCCGCTTGACCCGGATTGACGGAGCCGCCATAGTTCAATCGCGATTTGCCGCCATGCGCCAAGCATGGGTTCAGATTGCGCCGTCCCTGCCCTATAATGCTCGCGGCTTTCCCGGCGAGAGAGAGAACCGCCATGCCTTTTATATTGGCGCACGGCGCTTTGGGTCCTTTCGATGAACTCATCTTCTTGGGCATCGCGGTCGTCTTTCTGGTCATGATGGGCATCAGCTGGCTGCGCAGCCAAGAACTGCCGGAGGAAGACATCGAATTGCCCGCCGAAAGCCCCGAGCCGGATCGATTTGAATTGAGATAAGGACAATCGCTATGAGACTGGAGCATATTGCTTTTAATGTGGCTGATGTGGCTGGGCTAGCCAGCTGGTATGTAGAAAATTTCGACATGAAGATCGTACGCGCTTTTGATGAGCCGCCCTACATCCATTTCCTAGCCGACAGCGCGGGCAAGAGCCTGATCGAGATTTACAGCAATCCCCTGGGCGAAGTCATCGATTATGCTGCCTGCCACGCGGTCAGCTTTCACCTGGCTTTTGCCGTGGCAAATATCGAGGCTGAACGTCAGCGCTTGCTGGCGGCTGGCGCGACGCTGGCTGGCGATATTGACCACCGAGCCAACGGCGATAAATTGGCTTTCCTGCGTGACCCATGGGGCCATGCCATCCAGTTGGTGCAGCGCGTCAGCCCGATGATTGATTGAGCGGGGCATGGCGCTCGACATCGAATTCGACCTGCGCAGCGAAGGTGAAGCGCCGGCGCAGCCCTTTCTGGACCGCTACGAGCTGGAGCAGATGTTTGACGGCACCAGGCAGTCCATCCGCGAGGGCTTGCGGCGGAAGTTTGCCGATGTGAGCTGTGATACGCATGCCCAAGCGCCGACATTCAAAATCAGCGGCGTCTACGACAATACAACTGAAACGATGGACATCCAGTATCACGTCGATACTTGCTGTCAGGGTTTTTTGCTGCGCGTAATGCAAATCTTGAATCAGCGCGCCTGAGCCAATTAGCGAAGAGAGGCTACATCATGCGTGTACTCTTGCAACGCGTATCAGCCGGCGCCGTCGAAGTTGATGGCGAAACAACCGGCGAAATCGGATGCGGCTTTGTCGCCTTGGTTGGTGTAACGCATTCCGATACCGAAGCGGAAGCGGAGAAGCTGGCGCGCAAGACCGCTACTCTGCGCGTTTTTCCCGATAGCGAGGGCCGCATGAATCGGTCGCTCTTGGACGTGGCTGGCGGCGTCTTGGTCATCTCGCAATTCACATTGTATGCCGATGCGCGCAAGGGAAGGCGCCCCAGTTATATCCAAGCGGCTCAGCCCGCGCTCGCCGAGCCGCTCGTTCAAGTTTTCGCTGACTGCCTGGCGCAGGCCGGGCTGCGGCAAGTGGCGCAGGGCGTCTTCGGCGCGCTGATGCAGGTGAGGATCCACAATGACGGACCAGTAACCATCATGCTGGATAGCGACCAGCTCTAAGTGACACAGCCCAGCCCGCCAAAGCCTATTGCAAACAAAAAAGGGCGAGCCCATTGGGGGACCGCCCTTTGCTCTGATTGACTGAATGCTGCCTTAGTCGTCGTCCGCTTCTTCGCGAAGCGGCAGAACGTTGGGCCAGACCGAGGCATGATGCTCAAAGGCGTCGATGCCGATTCTGTCCGCTTCTGGATCGACATGCAGGATGTCAAAGGCGTTCAAGACCCGAAACATGATGAAGCTGGTCACGCCGACCCAAACCGCGACGCCAAGCACGCCGACGACCTGGGAACCCAGCAGGTCCAGCGAGCCGCCGTCAAAGAGGCTCGGCGCGCCCAGTGCCGCTGAACCGACGATGCCGATCATCAAGGTGCCGAATGCGCCACAAGCGCCATGCACCGAGAAAGCGCCAACCGCGTCATCGATCTTCATCGACTCAATGACGCCCATTGAAATCACCAGCACAACGCCGGACAAAGCGCCAATGATGATGGCGTTTATCGGCGTGACAAATGCGCAGCCAGCGGTGATGCCAACCAGACCAGCCAGCGACCCATTCAAGATAAAGCTGACGTTCCAGTTCTTGGTGATGAAGTACGTGTGGAACATGGCACCGAGGGCGCCGGCTGTTGCCGCGAGCGTGGTGTTAACCGCGACCAGCCCAAGCTGATTCACATCGCCCGCGCCCAAGGTCGAGCCAACATTAAAGCCGTACCAACCGAACCAGAGGATGAAAGTGCCCAAAGAGGCGAGCGCCAGGTTGGAAGCCGCCGGCGGACGACCAAATACGCGCCCGGCGCGGGGACCAAGCATATAAGCGCCCATTAAGGCGACGATGCCGCCAGTCATATGTACGATGGTCGAGCCGGCGAAGTCGATAAAGCCAGCCTCGGTAATCCAGCCGCCGCCCCAGGTCCAGAAGACAACCACTGGATAGATGACCGCGCCCAGAATCGCGCTATAGATGAGCTTGCCGATAAATTCCGTCCGTTCCGCCATAGCGCCGGTGGCGATGGTCGCGGCTGCGCCGGCAAAGGCAAACTGGAAGAAGAAGTTCACAAAGAGCGAGCCGTCGCCCTCGCCCGCGCCGGTTGCGCCACCGAGGAATAACTGAATCTCGCCCAGAATCGAACTGCCGACGCCGGCTCCCGCATCGTAGGCGCCGAAGGCGATGCCATAACCCACGATAAAGAAGACGATGCCAGTAACACAGGCGTCCATGAAGTTTTCGGCGAGCGAGTTGACCACCCCCGTCTCTCGGATCATGCCACCTTCCAGCATGGCGAAGCCAGCCTGCATGAAGAAGACTAAGAAGCCAGCCAGCAAAATCCAAACGTGATCGAGGTTCGTCTGTACCGCCTCGACATTTTCCTGCACGGCCGCTATCGTTAGTTCATCCGCCATCGTTTCTGCCGCGGCCGCTTCTTCTGCCGCTGGTTCGTCTTGTGCAATTGTGCCAAAGCCAAAGCTATAGAGGATCACCAGCCCCAAGAGTATCGAGACCATACGATAAATCAGCTTGCGTTTGCTACCAAATCCTGCTTTGCGTTCTTCCATCTTGCCCTCCACACAGACGAATCAACTGTCAAATCACAACATAGTGCCAGTGTATCCTGAGGCAAGCGCCGCTGATAATCGCAATAATATCCCAATTCCCCGCAATCATTTTAGTTATTTTTTACAAAACTCAAATTCACATCGCACTGTCAGCAGCGTCAGCCGGCCAAAATCTGCTAATTCAAGTGGCTGAATAGCCAAGTTGAGCGTCAGTTTTGTAAGCAGCATACAAAACTGGGCATCGATGAAGGGAAATCAAAGAAGGGGCGTGCCATGTCGGCAAGACGCGCTGGCAATTCTGCAGGACCAAGCGCGCAACTGGGTTGATACAGGTCTCCGCGCTAGGCGCCTCAGACGCTTTTGTAGGTTTTCACCATTGAAGCTGCCATAGAAGCTGCCATAGAAGCTGGCTTACTGCCCCAGCGCCTCCAGCCGGATCGCTTTCAGCCGCTTCATGACATCGTTGACGCCACGCCCGAAGTACTGGTAAAGCGTCCGGTATTCTTGATAGAGTTGGTCGTAGACCTGCTGGTTTTCAGCAATTGGCTTTACCACTTCGGCTTTCAGCTTGCCCATCTTTTCCGCTGCGGCATGGATATCTGGATAGATGCCAGCGGCGACGGCGGCGTGCATCGCCGCGCCCAGCGCCGGCGCCTGAGCCGAGCCCGAGAGTTTGAAGGTGCGGCCCGTGACATCGGCGTAAATCTGGCGCAGCAGCGCATTCTTTTCTGGCAGCCCGCCGGCGGCCACCAGCTCGCGCACTTCGACGCCTCGCGCTTCGAAGGCTTCGATAATCTCCCGCGTGCCAAAAGCGGTCGCTTCGATCAGCGCGCGGTAGATATCGGGGGGGCGCGTCGCCAAGTTCATGCCCAGCGCCAAGCCGGTCAAATCGACATCGACCAAGGTGCTGCGGTTGCCATTCCACCAATCCAGCGCGAGCAGGCCGTGCTCGCCTACCTTTTGTTTTGCCGCTTCCCGCTCCAGGTATTCGTGCAAGTTGAGCCCGGCTTTTTCCGCCGCCGCGTGATATTCCGGCGGCACTGCCTGATCGACAAACCAGGCGAAGATATCGCCGACAGCGCTCTGCCCGGCTTCGTAGCCATATAGCCCCGGGATAACGCCGCCCATGACCACGCCGCACATGCCATCAACCTCAGCCAATTCTTCGCTGGACAGGATGTGGCAAGTCGATGTGCCCATGACCATCACCATGATGCCGGGTTCTGTCGCCTTAACTGCCGGCGCGGTGACATGCGCATCGACATTGGCGACCGCGACCGCAATGCCGGCTGGCAGCCCCATCATCGCCGCCATTTGCGGCTGCAGCGCGCCCGCTTTTGAGCCCAACTCGGCAAATTCGCGCCCGACCTTTTCCGCCACAACATCTTCGAAAGCCGGGTCCAGCGCTTTGAAATAAGCGGCGCTGGGGAAGCCGCCATCCTGCACCAGCGCTTTGTAGCCGGCGGTGCAGGCATTGCGGGTCTCGACGCCGGTCAATTGCCAGATCACCCAATCGGCCGCCTCAATGAAGCGGTCGATCTTGGCGTAGATATCCGGGCGCTCCTGCAAGATTTGCAGCAATTTGCTAAAGAACCACTCCGATGAGATTTTGCCGCCGTAGCGCGGCAGCCATGCCTCGCCCATTTGACGCGCCGTCTCGTTAATTTGGTCGGCTTGGCGCTGCGCCGCATGATGCTTCCACAATTTGATATAGGCGTGCGGCTCGTCCTTGAACTCGGGCAAGAAGCAAAGGGGCTCGCCCTCTTGTGTCGTGGGCATAGGCGAGCTGGCGGTGAAGTCAATGGCGATGCCTTTGACATCGGCTGGGTCGACGCCGCTTTCTCGCAAGACTGCCGGCACGGTATGCGCCAAGACATCGAGGTAATCTTGCGGCTGCTGCAGCGCCCAATCTGGCGGCAGCTTGAGGCCGCTTGGCAGCTCCTTATCCATGACAGCATGCGGATACTCAAAGACGGATTCCGCCACTTCGGCGCCATCACGCGCATCGACCAAAACCGCCCGCCCCGACAGCGTGCCAAAATCGAGTCCAATGGTGTACATAGGCTTGCCTCGCTTGTTCGCCATGACAGTATCACCGCCTATTGTCTACCAAGCCTGCTTAGATGGCAAATCGCGCCGGACTGGGGAGTGCAGGGCAATCGCATCAAATTATTTTCGCCACAGAGACACAGATTATGCGCGATTTCACGGGCGACATACAATGTCGCCCACAGTTGCAGAAGCAGATTTTGGGCGATCCAAGGATCGCCCCTACAACTCAGCACAAGCAAGCCTTATATCGATAATTCACCACTCCCGCATGGGGGGAACATAGCCAAGCGCCGCGATTTGGGCTAGGATTAAGCTAGGAGCGGGGACGATAGGAGCCTGTGATGAAGCCAGCGCCAAACGGCAACGGGGGCGAGGCAGCCGCCAGCGCATTCCCGCCGGGACCCACCGAGATGGGCGAAGGCGTCTGGCAGAATTATCTGTTTTACCGCCGTTTTTTCAAGGACCCGCTGAGCCACGTCACACGCTGGATGGCGACCTATGGCGATGTCTGGCATTTCAAAATCGGCGAGAGCCACAATTACGCGGTCGCCAACCCCGATGTCAGCTACGAGATTCTTGTGCGCCAAGCCCGACGTTTCATCAAGGGACCGGCTTATACCAGCCGAAAAAGCGGCTTGGCTCGCTTTATGGGCGACGGGCTGGTTACGAGCAATGGCGAGTTTTGGAAGCGGCAGCGGTCTTTGGTCGCGCCGGCTTTTCATGCGATACGCGTGCAAGCCTACGCGGATACGATGGTTGATTACGCCATCAAAGGGCTGTCGGCTTGGGGCGATGGCGCGCTGATCGATGTCGACAAAGAGATGATGGAGCTGACGCTGGCAATCGTCGCGCGGACGCTCTTCGACGCCGATGCCTCCAGCACCGTGAGCCAAGTCAAGCGGGCGGTAACAGTGGTGCAGAAAGCCAGCAATACCGCCAGCATCCTGCCCCATTGGCTGCCGACGCCACTGCGCCTGCGTTCCTGGCGAGCCAACAAAGCGCTCAATACTATCGTCTACGGCTTCATCAATCAGCGGCGCGCAAGCGGCGAAGACCGCGGCGATCTGCTTTCGATGCTGCTGCTGGCGGAAGATGAAAATGGCGAGCGCATGAGCGACCTGCAAGCGCGGGACGAGGCGGTGACGCTCTTCTTAGCCGGGCATGAAACCACCGCCAACACCTTGAATTGGACTTGGTGGCTGCTGGCGCAGCACCCAGCGGTCGAATCCAAGCTGCACGCGGAGCTGGACGCGGTGCTGGGCGGGCGCCCGCCAACGCTTGAAGACCTGCGCCGGCTGCCCTATACCGACATTGTCATCAAAGAGGCTTTGCGCCTCATGCCGGCTGTCTGGTCGGTCAGCCGAACGGCGGCGGAAGACACCGAGGCGCGCGGCTACCCCATGCCACGGGGGACGACGGCGCAAGTCATGATTTATCTGCTGCATCGCCACCCCGAGCATTGGGCACAGCCCGAGGCATTCATCCCCGAGCGCTGGCTGCAGCCCGAGATTGAGCAGCTGCACAAATACGCCTATCTGCCTTTTGGCGGCGGACCGCGCATTTGCATCGGCAACAGCTTCGCTATCATGGAAGCAAACCTGCTGCTAGCAACTATCGCGCAGCGTTACCGGCTGCGCTTGATAGACGGCATCGAGATTAAGCCGGCCGCCTTAATCACCATGTTCCCCCGTGATGGCTTGCCGATGCGGCTGGAGAAACGCGAACTCAGTCGGCCGGCGCCGCCAGTCTAGCGCCCCGCCCAGGCACCCGCTTCCACACTGGACCAGCGAGTCCAATTCGTCGGGAGCAATGGATTCCCTTGACATCCATTGCTTTTTCACCACAAAGACAGGAAGGGCACAAAGTGTAAGGGCTATGTTTTCTCTGTGCTTCGGTGTCTCGGCGGCACAAAAAAACGATTGCCGAGCCAAGCAAGTCTTTTCCCGCTGTATGGCGGGCAAAACAGGTTACAATTGGCTCATTCGCCAACGAGATGAAGAAGAGGCAGGCGCTTATGCTGGAACTGACGAAGACACTGGTTGAAACTTGGGGACCGCCCGGCTACGAACATCGCATCCGCGATCTTATCCGCGCCGAAGTAGCCACGCTGGCTGATGAAACCTGGGTGGACGGCTTGGGCAACCTGATCTGCCGCATTGGCGGCGGCGGGAAGAAAGTGCTGATTGCGGCGCACATGGACGAGATTGGCTTGATGGCGAATTATCAAGAGCCGGCTAGCGGCTACCTCCGATTCACCAGCTTGGGGGGGCTGCGTCACGACACGCTCAACGGCAATCGGGTTCAATTCGAAGATGGCACCGTCGGCGTCATCGCCGTGCAGCAAGGCGGCGGCAAGGCGCTCAGCGATTTCTACATTGACGTGCAGGAAGACGGCAATGGCAACGCCACGCCGGTTGGGCAGCCGGCCGGCTTCATGCGGGAGATGCAGCGGCGCGGGCAGCGCATCATCGCCAAGTCCCTGGATGATCGCATCGGCTGCGTTGTCGCTATCGAAGCGATGCGCCGGCTCAAGCGGGCGACGCCGAATGAATTGTACTTCGCCTTCACCGTCCAGGAAGAAGTCGGCTTGCGCGGTGCCAAGACCGCCGCCCAAGGTGTACAGCCCGATATCGGCATCGCCATCGATGTAACCGCCAGCGGCGACCAAATCCGCGGGAGCAAAATGCAGGTTAAGCTGGGCGGGGGCGCGGCGATCAAAGTGCATGACCCGGGCTTGGTCGTGCCAGTCGCGATAAAGAACTGGATGATTGAGCGCTGTGAAAGCGATGGCATCCCCTACCAACTGGAATTGCTAAGCGGCGGGCGCACCGATGCCTCCGTCATCCAGCTGACCGATTCGGGCGTGCCCAGCGGCTGCATCTCCATCCCGACGCGTTATTTGCACACCACCAGCGAAACCGTTGATATCGGCGATGTCGGCGCTTGCATCGATCTTTTGAGCGGCTTGCTGGCAAAGCCAATCGAGCTCTGAGCGCCAGCTTGAGGCGGGGCATGAAAGCGGTACTTTGTCATCAGTTTGGGCAGCCGGAAGCGCTGAAGCTGGCTGAAATCCCTGAGCCGCCCCTGCGCGCGAGCCAGGTCAGAATCGCCGTGCGCGCTTGCGGCGTCAATTTCCCCGATGTCTTGCTGGTTGGGGGCCGCTACCAGTTGAAGCCGCCCTTCCCTTTCAGCCCGGGCTTGGAAATCGCCGGCGACATCATTGAAGTGGCGAGCGATCTACGGTCGCTGCGTGTGGGCCAGCGCGTGATGGCGACGATGATGCACGGCGGTTTCGCCGAGCAAGTCCTGGTGCCGGCCCTCAACGTGATACCAATGCCAGCCGACATGAGCTATGAGCACGGCGCCGGCTTCCCGCTGGCTTATGGCACATCGCATATCGCCTTGACGCGGCGCGCGCAATTGAAAGCTGGCGAGGCCCTGCTGGTGCTGGGCGCGGCCGGCGGCGTCGGCTTGGCTGCGGTCGAGCTAGGCAAGCAGCTCGGCGCCCGTGTCATTGCAGCGGCGAGCAGCCCCGCCAAGCTTGAGCTGGCGCGCGCCTACGGGGCGGATGAGCTGATCAACTATACGGCCGAATCCCTCCGCGAGCGGCTGAAGGAGCTAAGCAATGATCGCGGCGTCGATGTAATTTACGACCCTGTCGGCGGCGACGCCTTCGACCAGGCGGCGCGGCGGCTGGCTTGGGAAGGGCGCTACCTGGTCATCGGTTTCGCCAGCGGGCGCATCCCCTCGCTGCCAGCGAATATCCCGCTGCTGAAAAACGCGTCGATTGTGGGCACATTCTGGGGCGCTTACCAACAGCATAACCCAGGGCTGATTCGCGATTCATTTGCCCAGCTCAGCGAATGGTACGCCGCCGGCAAGCTCAGACCACATATCCACCAGGTCTTCCCGCTGGACGAGGCGCCCTTGGCGCTGCGCCAATTGATGGACCGGCGCGCGATGGGCAAAATCATCCTCAAACCATGTCCCTAGCCGCTTGCTGATTCCGCAACCGGGACCCCGTCCACGAATATCTGTTCTAGCTCAATCGCCCGATATTCCCTTCTATGCTATGCTGATTGTTATGCTGTCCGCGAGCGCCCCAGTCCTTGGTGCCTGTTGCCGAGTAGAACGGTTTTGATGCATGTCATATCGTGGTGATAGCGAGCCTGAATACATCGACGATGATGAATTCTTTGATGATGGCGCGGGCCCGCGGGGCTCGAATGTGCTGGGCGGCAGCGGCTCCTGGCGCGAAGATGAAGCGCATGATTATCCGCCGGCGGGGACCAAGCCCGCCTCAGGCAAGCGGGAAATAGCCACTGGCAAGGACCGGCGCAACAAAGCCAGAGCGCGAAATCCGGCGCCAGCGGTCGCCAGCAGCGCCGAGCGGCGCGCGCGCCTGGCTGGCAAAAAGCCGGGCGCCACCGCGCGTGGCAAACAGCGCCGCCCAGAGCCCGAAGAACCGCGCCAGCAACGGCGGCAGCCCCAGCCCGAGAGCCGACTTGGCGGCTTGCGCGCGCGCTTCAGCCCCGCCGAGGACAAGGCTGAAGCGAAGCCGACGCGCGACGCATCGCGGCTGGCTTCTTTTACCACTGGCATTGGCGGGCGGCTTGGCAGTTGGCGCGGGCGCATCGCTGGCGCGCGCGGTCAGGCTGAATCGGCTGGCGATGGGACCGAGAACGACGCGGCTGACTTTGCTCCAAGCGAGGGCCGCGAAAAGCCAGCCGCCAATAGCAGGGCTGGCGCTGCTTTCCCGGGGCGCCAATCACGAGCGCCGCAGAATGCAAACCGCGAACCAGCCGCCAGCCGAGCGCCGAAGATTGAGTCGACAGGCTGGCTTGACCTGGATCGCAAGCTCGATCTGCTAGGCGTCGCCCTGGTTTTTGGCGCGATCGTCTTCTTCTTCAGCGCGCTTTCAGCCGAGCAAGCAGCCATCAGCGGTGTCAACCGCCTCATTGGGCAGGCACTGGGCTGGGGCGCTTTCGCCGCGCCAGTCAGCATGTTTGCGATTGGCTTTTGGCTGATCGTCCGACACTTCGGCGAAGAGGCGCCGACAATCGACCCGGTTCGCCTCGGCGGAATTGGGCTCGCCTTTCTAAGCGCCCTCGTGCTCTTCCAATATATTGAGAGCTTTGCCTACCCGGGCTTGATGAGCCAATTCGACCTATGCCGCCAGCCCAGCCAGCCCGCCTGCGTCGATGCCCTGGTGCAGCAGTCTTATCAAGCGGGGCGCGGCGGGGGCCTCATCGGCGGCTGGATTTACAGCGCCCTAGTCAATAGCCTGACCGAGCTGGGCGGCTTCGTCATTATACTGATGAGCCTAACCTTCAGCGCGATGATGATCACGCGATCCAGCATGGCGGAGCTGACAATCGTGGCGATCGGCTTAGGCCGGAGCCTGCGAACAAATTTGAGCCATTATGCCGCCAAGCAGCGCGCCGCCCGGCTGGAAGCGCAGCGGCTGCCGGCGCTCGCGGGGAAGCCCGCCCACGTCCGCGTCTCGAAGCCGCAAGTGGCGCAGTTAGCCGGCGCGGCGCAGGACGCGCATGCCCTGCCCGAGCCGCGTCAAGCGACGATGCCAGTGCCGCAGCGCCTGCGCGCTTTCTTTGGCTGGCGCGGGAAAGTGTCGGCTGTCGCCCGCGGCGAGCCACTGCCCCTGAGGCAAGCGTCCAGCGCCGCCGCTGAAGCCAGCCCGCAGGCTGGGCTAAGGGGGCGCTTTTTCAGCCGGAGCCGCGCCCCAGAAGTTGAACCAACTGCGCCGCCAAAACAAGACGAGCCGAAAGCCGGCGCGCTGGAACGCTTCCTGAACCTTGGCGATGATATTCCCTTTGCCAAAGAGGCGGCGCCGGTCTGGCGGAAACCGCCCCGCCCGCAGCCGGCCGCAGCCAAGCCCGACTTCTTGCCGCCCGAGCAAGCCAAGCCGCCCCCCGAAGCGCGCGCGGAAACCAGCTCGACGCCTGAGCCAAAGGCAGCGGCCGCTAAATCACCATCAAAAAACGCGCCCGCGGAGGCGCCGCCCGCGGAGGCCCCGCCCAGCCCCAGCCCAGCGGCAGCGACCGTCGCGCGCCGCCTCGCCTCGCCTAAGCCGCGCATCGACTGGCAGCTGCCCGATGGCCGCGAGCTGCTCAACAGCGGCGCCGATAGCGAATTGGATCGGGAGCCGCTCTTGCGCCAGGCGCAGGTCATTGAAGAAACGCTGGCCAGTTTCGGCGCGCCGGGCCGCATCGTCGAGATCAATTCGGGACCAGTCATCACGCAGTACGGCGTCGAGCCCGCCTATCTGACCGCCAAGACCGGCAAGCAGAACCGCGTGAAAGTCGGCGCGATTGCCAAGCTGGATAAAGACTTGCAGCTTGCCCTTGGCGCCCGTTCCATTCGCGTGGAGGCGCCCGTGCCCGGCAAGGGCTATGTCGGCATCGAGGTGCCCAATCCGGCGGCGGCGCGCGTCAGCCTGCGCGATGTCATGGAATCCAGCAGTTATCAAAAGATCGATTCGCCGCTGGCAATCGCGCTCGGCGTCTCGGTGGATGGCAGCCCAATCTGCGCTGACCTGACGCAAATGCCGCATCTGCTCATCGCTGGTGCCACTGGGTCTGGCAAATCCGTCTGCGTCAACGCCATCATCAACAGCATCATCGCCCGCAATACGCCGGCGGCGGTCAAGTTCATCATGGTGGACCCCAAGCGCGTCGAGCTGACCGGCTACAATGGCTTGCCGCATTTAGTCGCGCCGGTAGTGGTCGAGCTGGAGCGGACCATCGGCGTGCTGCGCTGGGTGACAACCGAGATGGACGCGCGTTACAAGACATTCAGCCAGGCGGGCGCCCGCAACATCGTCGACTACAACAGCATCCTCGATCCCGCTGGGTCGCCCATGCCCTATATCGTGGTGATTATCGACGAGCTGGCAGACCTGATGATGATGGCGCCAGATGATACCGAGCGCGCCATCACGCGGATCGCCGCCCTTGCCCGCGCGACTGGCATTCACCTCGTCATCGCCACCCAGCGTCCCTCGGTCGATGTCGTCACGGGCCTCATCAAAGCCAACTGCCCGGCGCGCATCGCCTTCGCCGTCGCCGGCAGCGTCGACAGCCGCGTCATCCTCGATCAGCCCGGCGCTGAACGCCTGCTGGGCAAAGGCGATATGCTTTATCTATCGGGCAACTCGCCGGCGCCCCTGCGCATGCAAGGCGTACACGTCTCCAACGAGGAGATCGACCGCATCATCCGCTACTGGAAGCTGCAAGCGGCTGGCATCGAAGGCATCAAAGGCATCGAGCCTATCCCATTGCCCGCTTCGCCCAGCGCCCAAGCTACCAGAAACGCGTCTAGCGGCGGCGAGGCGCAGGGCAAGCAAGCCAGCGCTCAAGCGGCATTCTGGGACGCGGACGCGGGCAAAGACAATTCGACAGCGGGCGCTAGCGAGAGCCTCAATGCCGAGAATACCGAGGAAGATGAGCTTTACCAGACGGCGGTTGACATGGTGCGGCGGCTGGAAAAAGCCTCCATCTCGCTATTGCAGCGGCGGCTGCGCATTGGCTATACACGGGCGGCGCGCCTGATGGATATGATGGAAGAGCGCAAGGTGGTGGGGCCGCCCAAAGAAGGCAGCTCCAAGCCACGCGATGTCCTGCCGGTTTAGCTCCCCGGCGCTGGCATCGGCTATTTTCCCATACCTTTCGTAATCTGTAGGGCTTGTCCGCTACTGAGTTATTAATGCGCATTTCTTACCCCATCCCCGACCGCCAGTGTCGGCGGGCTGTGTCTACGCGCCCTACGCGACCCCACGCGGCGCAGCCCCTTGCCGGCGGTCAGTGTCTACGCGACCCAGCAAGCTAGGGAAGGGGAGCTAGGATATTGCAAACTCTATAAACTATGCCAATTCTGCTTGAATCCAAGTTCACATTAGCGATAATCACGACAAATCAGTGGTCATCCCCCCATTTCAATGGGGGGACCGAGGGGGGTAAACCAAAGGGCGATCGCGAATCCTAAAGTACCGGACAAGCCTTGTAGGGGCGACACTTGTGTCGCCCACAGTTGCAGAAGCGGGTTTTGGGCGATCCAAGGATCGCCCCTACATTGCCTCCTTTTTCTACCAGAAATAGAATTAAATCTCTGTGCGGGCGGTCAGTGTCTACGCGACCCTCTGTGTCTCTGTGGCGAAAAACAATTTGATGCGATTGCCCTGGGTTCCCCCGCCGGCCCTGGTGCGCAACCGCGAGACTTGCGCTACAATACGGCGCGGATAGAAAGGACATGACTGATGAAATACGTCCAGATTGATGGCATCAACAAGCCGGTCTCCCGCTTGCTGCAGGGCAGCATCATGCTCTCCGCCACTGACCGCGATGGCAACTTCCGCCTGCTCGATGCCTGTTTTGAAAATGGCTTCAATGCCTTCGATACCGCGCATTCATACGGCGGCGGCGTCACCGATATCGAGCTGGGCGCCTGGATCCAATCGCGCGGGATACGCGATGAAGTGGTGATCTTGGCTAAAGGCGCCCACCCGGAAAAGGGCATCGCGGATCGCGTCCGCCCCGAGTACATCAGCAGCGACCTGGCCGAATCCCTCGAGCGCCTGCAGACCGATTCAGTCGAGCTTTATCTGCTGCATCGAGACAGCCGCGGCTATCCAGTTGGCGAGATTGTCGATGCCCTGCATGAAGCCAAAGAAGCGGGACAAATTGATGTATTTGGCGGCTCGAATTGGCTGGGCGACCGGGTCAAAGCGGCCAATGAGTACGCCGCCGCCAAGGGCAAAACGCCCTTCATGGCAGCTAGCCCGCAATTCAGCGTCGCCGAAATGATCAAGCCGCCCTGGGAAGGCTGCATCAGCGTCAGCGGCGCCCAAGGCGAAGCCGACCGCGCCTACTACGATGATAACCAGATCTCGCTGTTCACCTGGTCGAGCTTGGCCGGCGGCTTCATGACTGGCAAATTCACGCGCGACAACCTCGACAGCTTCACCGAATATTGGGATACCAACCCCATCGGCGCTTACGCCTACGAGAGCAACTTCCAGCGGCTTGACCGCGTCATTGAGCTGGCGGCCGACAAAGATCTATCGCCATCGCAAATCTCGGTCGCCTATGTGCTGAGCAACAATCCGCGTTATCACGCCATCGTCGCCAACTGGGAAGTCGAGCAAGTCCCGGCGAACGCGGCAGCCGCCTCGATCCAACTGAGCGCCGCTGAAATCGACTGGCTCGAATTGAAAACGGAGGAGAAACCGGCATGAGCGACAAGATTCGATGGGGTCTGATTGGGCTGGGCTCGATCGCGCGCCGCTTCGTCAATGACTTGGTACGGGTAGAAGACGCAGAAGTCTACGCCGTCGCCTCGCGCTCGCAAGAAAAAGCCGATGCCTTTGGTGCGGAATTCGGCGCGAGCAAATGCTACAGCAGTTACGAAGACCTGGTGAAGGACCCCGATGTGGATGTCGCCTATATTGGCACGCCGCACAATCTTCACCTGGAGCATACGTTGCTCTGCCTCAATGCGGGCAAGCCCGTGCTTTGCGAGAAACCATTCGCCGTCAACGCAAAAGAAGCGCAGGTTATGATCGACTGCGCCCGCGAGAAGAAGCTATTCCTGATGGACGCCTTCTGGACCCGCTTCTTCCCTGTCATGGTCAAACTGCGGGAGTTATTGGCGGATAAAGCCATCGGCGATGTGATGCTGGTTCAAGCGGACTTTGGCTTTCGCAGCCCAATCCGCCCCGAACAGCGGCACTTCAATCCCGATTTGGCTGGCGGCGCCTTTCTCGATGTTGGCTCATATTGTTTGCAGCTCGCGTCCATGATTTATGGCAAGCAGCCGGCTGAGATTGTCTCCCAAGTCGCCATTGGCTCCACCGGCGTTGACGAACTTTCGGTCGTGATATGCCGCTACAGCGAATACGAAATGGCGACCCTCACCTCGGCGATTCGGCTGGGGACGCCGCACCAAGCCTGCATCATGGGCAGCGAAGGGTATATCACTATCCCGCGATTTTGGCATCCCGATGAACTGACGCTGGCGCGGGCGGGGCAAGCGCCGGAGACCTTCCGCTTCCCTTATGAGGGCGAAGGCTTTCAGTACGAGATAAACGAAGTGGGGAATTGCATCCGCGGCGGCTTGACCGAGAGCGCCGTCTACCCGCTGGCTGAAACGCTGGCGATCGTGCAGACCCTGGACCGCATCCGCGAAAGCTGGGGCTTGCGCTATCCATTTGAAGAATAGTGGCGGGGCTTAGCAGACCCATCGTTGACAGCGTGGCGCTGCTGTGCTAGGCTCCTGCCTATCAACATACTCTAAGCCTCAGGCCTGCTTGAACCCGGATGTTCAGCAGAAAAAGGGAAAGTCGGTGCAAGTCCGACACTGTCGCGCAGCGGTAACTGATTCTTGAATCAGAAGTCCGAATGCCTGCCTGAGCCTTAGCTCGTAAATCTTTCGCGTCAAAAGGGAGACGAGCATGGACCAGCGACCATTGCCCACCCGACGACGGTGGGCTTTTTCTTGCTCAGTCCGGTTCCCTCCCGCACCCAAAGGAGGGGCATGATGAAAGCCGCACTACTAATTTTATTCCTGCTATTGGCAAATCTGCCGGGGGCCGCAGCGCTTGATAGCAATCTGACCGATGCCTGCGTCAGCGATTACGCCGCCGATGTCGATTACTTCCCGCAGAAGCTTGAGGTCGTCGACGCCGTCAAATTCAGCCTTGAGTATTTCCACAATTACAAAGTCCTCAGCGTGGCTGATGCTTTTGACGGCGCGCCCGACTTCACGTATGTGCTGCTGCAATGCGGGACGCCCGCGCCAGCGCGCGCGGATTTCCCCGCCGGCACACAATTCATCGAAGTGCCAACTGGCGATCTCATCACCCTCTCCACCACTCAATTGCCAGCCCTCGCCCAGCTTGGCTTGCTCGATCATCTGATTGGCGTCGACAGCGGTTTCTACATCAGCACAGCCGAGGTCACTGACTTGATCGCTGAGGGCAGCGTGGCTGAAGTAGGCTTCGGCGCCGAGATAAACATTGAGCGGGTGCTGGAGCTGGCGCCGCAATTGGTCATGAGTTATGGCTACAATCCAGATTCCGATGCCCACCCCGTCTTGCTGGAAGCGGGCATTTTCACCGCTCTGGACGCCAGCTGGCGCGAGCTGTCGCCGCTGGGGCGGGCGGAATGGCTCAAGTTCATCGCCTTGTTCTACAATCTTGAGGCGCGCGCGCAGGAGATTTACCAGGACATCACGGCGCAGTATGAGGCGGTGAAGGCGCAGGCGGACGCAGTCGACGCGGAAGACCGCCCCGCTGTGCTGCTGAATGCCTTCCTTGCTTATGCCGATGCCTGGTTCATACCGGGCGAGAATACCTATGTCGGCAAGCTGATTCGCGATGCTGGCGGCGACCTGCTGCTATCGGAATCTGGCTCAAATGCCAGCCAAGCGCTGAGTTTTGAAGTCGCATACGAAGGCGGGCTGGCGGCTGATATCTGGCTGGTCGATACCTTCGGCCTTTATTCGGGCGCCGACCTGCTTGCCTTGGATAGCCGCTTTGGCGATTTCGCGCCCTTCCAGAGCGGTGAGATCTGGAATAACAATCGCGATGAAAATGCCAACGGCGGCAACAATTATTATGAATGGGGCGTGACCAATCCGCAGCTGGTACTGGCGGACCTGCTGGCGATCTTTCATCCCGAGCTGATGCCCGGGCACGAATTCGCCTTCTACCAGCGCTTGGCAGGCGAGTAACATGTCCGAATTGGCGGGCGATGCCAGCCATTCCGCCAGCGCTAACAGCCTTTGGCGGCGCCAAGCTAAGGCTCAAGCGGCGAGCCAGCGCTTAAGCCGCGAGTTCGCCGGGGCGCGGCTGGGCTTTCTGCCACTGCTGCTGGTTCTGCTGGGCGCATTGCTGCTGCTGAGCCTGGCGCTCGGCTCAGCCTCGATCCCGCTTGACCAGATCGTCAGCGTTCTGCTCAAGGGCGAAGCGGACCAGCAGGCTTGGACCAATATCATTCTCAAATTTCGCCTGCCCAAGACGCTGACCGCGATCTTGGCTGGCATGGCGCTGGGGGTAAGCGGGCTGCTGATGCAGACTTATTTTCGCAACCCCCTGGCTGAGCCATTTGTGCTGGGCGTGTCGGCGGGCGCCAGTATGGGCGTGGCATTGGTTCTGCTGACGACGGGCGCGGTCGGTGGCGCATTTCTGGCGGGGCTGGGCTTGGCGGGCGACCTGCTGCTGACAGCCGCGGCGGGCTTTGGCGCGGCGCTTAGCATGAGCCTGGTTTTGCTCGTTGCCATTCGCATCCAGAGCAGCGCGACGCTGCTGCTGCTGGGGCTGATGTTTGGCTATCTGGTCGCGGCGCTGGTCAGCCTTTTGCTTTATTTCGCGCTGCCAGAACGGATTCAAGCCTACATCAACTGGACATTCGGCTCGTTTAGCGGCGTCACAATGGCGCAGCTGCCTATTCTCGCCCTGATCGCGCTGGCGGGCTTATTGCTGTCGGCGGCTTTAATCAAACCTTTGAATGCCCTGCTCCTCGGCGAAGACTACGCCCGCAGCCTAGGCGTCAATCTAAAGCGGACGCGGATCGGGATTGTGCTCGCCACTGCCCTGCTCGTCAGCGCGGTGACTGCCTTCTGCGGTCCCATCGCATTTATCGGCATCGCCGTGCCGCACCTCAGCCGGCGCCTGCTTGCCAGTGCCGATCATCGATTGCTGCTGCCCGGCACCTGCTTGGCCGGCGCCTGCGTCGCTCTGTGCGCCTCGCTGATCGCCGAGCTGCCGGGCAATAATTTGGTGCTGCCGCTCAATGTCGTCACCGCGCTGATGGGCGCGCCGGTGGTCATGCTCGTGATTCTACAGCAGGCGCGGGGCAAGCTATGATGGCGCCGGCTTTAGAAACTCAAGACCTGGCAATTGGCTATCGCCGCCGGCCCGCGGGCGATATCATGCTGGCCCGCAGCTTGGATCTTAGCCTGCGAAAAGGCAAGCTGGTCGGCTTGCTGGGCCCAAATGGCGTCGGCAAATCGACGCTGCTGCGGACCTTGGCTCGCATGCAGAAGCCGCTGGCTGGGCGCGTTCTGCTCGGGGGAAAAGAGCTGGCGACAATGAAGCCGCTGGCACTGGCGCGCCACTTGAGCCTAGTCTTAACGGTGGCGCCACCGCCCAATTTGATGAACGGTTACAGCTTGGTCGCCCTGGGCCGGCAGCCGCACAGCGACTGGCTCGGGCGCTTGAGCGCAGCCGATCATAGCGCGGTCAATTGGGCGCTTGATGCTGTCGGCGGTGCCGACCTGGCTGATAAACCGCTGGCCCAACTCAGCGACGGGCAGCGGCAAAAGCTCATGATCGCGCGCGCTTTGGCGCAGGAGGCAGATGTCATGCTGCTGGACGAGCCGACCGCCTACCTCGATCTGCCGCGCCGCGTCGAAACAATGCAGCTGCTAAAAGAGCTGGCGCATTCAGCCGCGCGCGCCATCTTGGTCTCGACGCACGATTTGGATTTGGCGCTGCGAAGCTGCGATCAACTGTGGCTGATGAGCGAAAACAGCATCATCACCGGCGCGCCCGAGGACTTGGTGCTGGCTGATGGGCTGGGCAAGACCTTCCGCGCCGCCAGCCTCGCTTTTGACAAGCGCAGTGGCAGTTTCGTCCTGGACCCGCCGCGAGGTCCAGCCGTTCGGGTGATTGGCACCGGCGCGCCAGGCATTTGGATGCGGCGGGCGCTGGAACGAAGCGGCTACCAGACAAGCGACAACGCCGGCGATATCGAAGTGGCTCATCAAGCCAAGGGCGGCGGCTGCTGGCAACTGCGCATCAACAGCAGCTGCAGCAGGCAAGCCTCAATTCAAGCGGTACTGGATGCGCTGGAAAGCGAAATGAAGTGACAAAAGCTAGGGGGCGATACAAGAAAAAAAGACCGCCAAGCCGCCGATCCATTTCAGCTTCTGTGGGCTGTACAGGACTCGAACCTGTAACCTCCTCGACGTCAACGAGGCGCTCTGCCAGTTGAGCTAACGGCCCCCAATGTAAAGCGATTGTATATCAGATTATGCTCGGTCCGCAAGGGTTTCGGGAGATAATCCGCCAGGGCAATCGCTTCAACTGTTTTTTCGCCACAGAGTACACTGTGTTTAACATCCGGGAGTGGTGAATTAATGATATAAGACTTACTTGTGCTGAGTCGTAGGGGCGATCCTTGGATCGCCCAAAATCTGCTTCTGCAACTGTGGGCGACCCAATGTCGCCCCCTACAAGGCTTGTCCGGTACTTTAGGATTCGCGATCGCCCTTTGGTTTACCCCCCTCGGTCCCCCCATTGAAATGGGGGGATGACCACTGATTTGTCGTGATTATCGCTAATGTGAACTTGGATTCAAGCAGAATTGGCATAGTTTATAGAGTTTGCAATATCCTAGCTCCCCTTCCCTAGCTTGCTGGGGCAAGGGGCTGCGCCGCGTGGACACTGGCGGTCGGGGATGGGGTAGAAAACTCAGTAGCGGACAAGCCCTACATTTTGTGATTTTACGTGGCGAAGGACGCGAAATGATTTTGAAGCGATTGCGCAGCATTTGACAAAGCTGGCGCGCTCGCCGTATTATGATGCCATTGTGCCCGCCTACATTTGAGATGTCCCGTGCCACACCCAGCCGCCGAAGAGATCCAGTTCCGCTTTCGCGCTATCCAAGATGTGCGCTTCGCCAGCACCGTGGCTGATTTGTCCATCACGTCGCGCAGCCACGAGCCGGATATCGTCGTTGAGACCTGGCTGAACAGCCGCCTCTTTGTCTACCTCATAGACGAGGCGCCCAAGCCCCGGCTGATTAGGTCCATTCTCAAGCAGAATACAAATGCCAGCATCGGCACGCTGTTCCTGGTTAAGGCGGCGCTGCTGCCCGGCGATGCGTACTGCGGTCGGCTGCGCGGCTGGCAAGACGATTTGCGTGTCATGAACCTCGGCGCCATTTTCGCCTTCGACGAGATGGCTGGCAGCCTGCGCCTGATCCAAGTCAACATCGATGAGACGGCCGAGCGCAAGGAATTCATCGTCTGGCATACGGTCGATTTCCCATTTGACGCCGTTTCCGTGCGCCGGCGCGATTACCAGACGAATATCCGCGGCAGCTGGTACATCGGCGATATCGCTTCCGCCAGCTTCAAACGCCGCATCAACACGGAGCGCGCTCGCCAGCGCCTCGATTATCGCACCCGGAAAAGTCGCCTGCTGCCGGCTGCCCCGGCGGAACAAATCAACGCCGCCTACCTAGCGCTGGAAATTGAAGTGGGCGCGGGCCAGGAAGCGGTGAAGGAAGCCTTCCGCAATCTGGCGCGCAAGTATCACCCGGATGTGAGCGAGCATCAGAAGGACGAGGCGGAAAAACGCTTCAAAGAAGTGCAGTCTGCTTACGACCGCATCAAGACTCATCGGCGCTGGCATTGAGCCTTAGTCGACGCGCTGCGGCACCAGGTGGCGGGAATCCGCCGGGTTTGCGAGGCAATGCGCCATGAAGCCAGGGTCAGAACCAGCCGCAGCGCCTAAAGCCGCCGCCATCAGCCGCATTTCGGCGCGATGCAACGTGTTGTGGTTGAGGACGTGGAAAATCGTCTGCCACACCGGCGTGGTCATCGCCGTATCGCGATAGACGATATCAATCTCGCTCAAGAAGCGCTGGTCATCGAGCGCTGCCATATACGCGACCCACTGCCCTTCCACGGTGTCCCAAGCCGCTCGTACCTGTTGGCGCGTGGGGTCATCGATTGTGATAGCGGCGCTTGTATGCTTGATACCTTGCAGGCGCTCTAGGCTGGCCTGCATCACATCAACCACGTGCACCGTTTCGCGCTGCAGCGTCGCCCAAGAATAGCCGGTGTCTAGCTTGAAAGCCGCCTCAGGCAGGGTCATGATCGTCTCTTGCCACAGGCGGCGATCTTCGCCAATCTGGTAATGGAAGAGCCGGCGCATAGCAGCGGCAATCATTGGCGGAAGACCCCGCTCAAGTATTGCATCAAGCTCAAATCGAATTGGGGCGCTTCATGGACTTCCGCCACCAGGCGCATGATGTTCGCTCGATGCGCTGTGCCTTGGTAGATAAGCTCACATATCAGCTGCCAGACTTTGAGCGTATGCTGGCGGCCTTCAGCGTCAATGACACAATCGGAGAAAAAGCGCTCCTCGTCCAGCTCGCCTAGGAAACCGGCCCAGCCAGCATGGATTGTGCGCCACTGTTGGCGCAGCCCCGCTCGATCCAGCGCGGATTCGCCGCTGCCAGGTGCTGCTGCCGCATTGCCGCGGATTCGCTGCAGAATCGTCCACTCGATGTCCATGATCTGGGCGCATTCTCGCCGGATGGACCCCAGCCCGAAGCCGACTTCCCGCTCAAACTGCGCGTCGGTCAAAGGCGCGATGGCGAGCCGCCAGACACGCGCGTCTTCCCAGCAGCAGTGCTCAATCAGCCTGCGCGCGAAATCAAGATTTGCCTGCCCCGTGGCTGCTGTCAATTCAATACTGTGGCTAAGTCTCTTTCGATGGATCCACCAGGACTCGAACCTGGAACCAATCGGTTATGAGCCGACTGCTCTGACCATTGAGCTATGGATCCGCTACTGGCTTGGCGAGGCGGAAACAAGCCGCAAGCGGGTAACGGGATTCGAACCCGTACTGACACCTTGGAAGGGTGGAGTGCTACCGTTACACCATACCCGCGCTTTCGCATTCGCCCGCAAGTCGGGGCGCCCGGATTCGAACCGGGGACCTCACGGACCCAAACCGTGCGCGCTACCGGGCTGCGCCACGCCCCGAATGCCTTTTCATCTTACCCCGCTTGCGCCACATAGTAAAGCCAGAAGTAAGCGGGGAGTGGTGAATTAATGATATAAGGCTTGCTTGTGCTGAGTTGTAGGGGCGATCCTTGGATCGCCCAAAACCCGCTTCTGCAACTGTGGGCGACACAAGTGTCGCCCCTACATCTAGGTTATCCGTATACAGAATTTCGGTCTGCATATCCTCGCATTCACCACTCCAGTAAGCGCAGGGCAATCGTCTCAAAATTTTTTCGCCACAGAGACACCGAGGCGCTATCCGTCTGCTTCGCCGCCGAATGCCCGAAACAGCTCATCGATTTCCGCTTCGGACACGGTTGGATGAATCTCTTCACCCCGGGTCTCTTGCGCTGGCGCGGGCGATTGCATCAAACTGGCGAACTGGCTGGAGGAAATTTGCTTCATGCGATGGCGCTGGGCGAAATCTCTTATCTCGCGATCCGAAGAAACCACGGTCCATTTGCTGGCATCGTCGCTGCGCTGGACGCGCCGCTTGATTAAGCTATCGGCATTGGCGCGCTGCGCTGCGGCAAAGATGACGGTGACCGATTTTGTCGACATGGAAGAATGCCCGCCGGGCAAGCCGCCGTCGAAAATGACGGTGCATTTCTTGCCCGTCTTGGCGGCGAAGCCCTTCAGCTTGTTGACCAGTTGGGCTTCATCGTTCGGGTCAGCAAGGTCGATATCGGGCAGGCTCGCGATGAGGTTGTGCCCGTCGATCAAATATGGCATCAGTGAATCCCGGTGCTTCCCCGCCTAAGCCACAAGCCCGGCTTTGCCTGCAGCTGATTATGATTGGCTATGCCACTTCCGCTGCGCGCTCATGCAGGGGCAGAGCCATGGTGAAGATGCTGCCGACGCGCAAGCGACTGTCAACCTCGAGGAAGCCGCCATGCGCCTGGCAGATTGCGCGCGCAACATACAAGCCTTGCCCCAGCCCAGCGGGCGCGTCGGGCAGCTGGCTGGCGCCGCGATAAAAGCGCTCGAATATATGCGGCAAGTCTTCCTGGCTGATGCCGACGCCGTTATCGCTGACGCTGACTAGGGCATAGGTCTTGGCATTGCGCGCTTCTACCCGGGCGGCGACCGCCACATAGCCGTTTTCCCGGCTGTAAGCCGCGCCATTTCGGATCAAGTGCCCCAGCGCCCACTGCAAACGCGTATCGTCGCCGCGCACCTGCGCGCCGCTGAGGTCGCGCGTCATCACCAGCAAATCAATGCCTTGGCGCTTGAGATCGCTTTCGATGCCATTGACGACCGACCAAATCACTTGCTCGACGCCTACCGGCTCGCGCTGAACATCGAAGGCGCCGCTGTTCATGCGCGAGATATCAAGCAGCTCCAGCGCCAGCTGATCAAGGGCATTGACATTGCGCAGCAGCTTATCCAGCAGCCGCTGGTTGACGGCGGCGTCTTCCGGCTGCCCGCTGAGCAATTCGCTGGCCAGCTTGATGACATCGACCGGGCGCCCCATGTCCTGGGCGATATGCGCGACGAAGCCATCTTTCAGCCGTTCCGCCAAGGCATCGTGGGTTACGTCGCGCAGGATGATGACCGTGCCGATGCGGCGATTGGTGCCGTCGCCGATGGCTATCAACTGGGCGCGAACGATGCGGTCGTTCAGCGAGATCTCGTCCGATTCGCCCAATGGCGTCAATTCCGCCTGCGCCTCATTGACCGCGCGGTATTGCTCAAACAAAGTGCCGAGCGCGCTATCCCAAAAGGCGCGCTTGCCACCGATCATAGCTTGCGCCGCCCGATTCATCATCGTCACTTTGCCGCTGACATCCTGAACGATGATGCCCTCGTCGAGGCTGCCCAAGACCTTGGTCAGGCGATCCAGCTCGTCGCTACGCTGCCGGTGTTCCTTATTCAGCCGCTCGTATCGACGCCGCAGGCTAGCGCTTTCGGCGGTGTGACGCTGCGCGAGCTGCCGCTGCCCCCGCAATTCATGCTCGAGCTGCTGGCGGCGGCTGAGTCCCCGATATACACGGCGAAACAGCGATTCGCTTGCTGCGCCAAAACGGTGAACATCACCTAAATCGGCGTTATTGGATGCGCGCGGCAAATCGTTCATCGTGGTCCAAAATCAGACTGATAATTCCTAAGATCTTTTTCAGCCAGGCGCGGCAATACCCTAAGCGAAGCGGCCCGCAGCCGGCTCTGCTTTGATTATAGTCAAACTGGTCTAGGCTCGCGAACTGAAGGCGGGGCAGATTGCATGCGGCATCAGATGGGCTATTATCTTAACATGAGTGTGAAGCATGAGTGTGAAGCCGATGAAATAGGCGGGCGGGGCTGATGCAGAATGTGGCGCCAACAAATCGCTTGACCAGGCGCTCGCGCGATTTCTTGATCGCGGCGGCTGTCGTCTTCTTGTTTGGCGCGGCGCTGGCTGTAATCGGCATCGGCTTGCACATCGTCAGCCTGGTCGTCCCGTACAATCGTGGCTTCGCGGTTTACGATCTGACGCGCAAGGCGCTGCTCGCGGTCGGCTTTGGCATTACTTTCGTCTCGATGCTGATGGCTTTGCGCGCCATCACCTGGAAGACCGATCATGCGCTGGCATGGGAGCTTGGCGAGCTGCTCGCCCGCCAGCTGGATCGACAGCATGTCTTCATCCGCAATATCAGCCAGCGGTCCCTCGGCGTCATTGATGCGGCGCTTGTCAGCAAACATGGCGTTCTCGTGCTGCGCCTCAGCAAACGCAAAGGCGCGTATTGTAACGAAGGCGGGGCTTGGCTGCGGCGCGGGCGCAATGGGAAGTGGCGCCCCCTTCGCTGGAACCCCAGCCGCGATGTCGCCGCCGACGCGATGAAGCTCAAGGCATTTTTGAAAGAGTATCAGTTAGCAGCGGCGCCGGTCTATGCCGCCGTTGTCTTCACCCGCGCTGCGCCCGACCTTACCTTGCAATTGCGGGCGCCGGCTGTGCCGGTCGCGCATGCCCACCGGCTAATCGACGAGCTCTCAGCCAGTTATTTCGCCGAAGACCGGCTGGATGCGGCGACGGTGCAGCGGGTGGTAAACCTGCTCTATCATTAGGAGGCGCACTTGGCTCATATCTTGCACCTCGCCCCGGCTGGAACGGGAAAGACGGCGCGCCTGCTGGCAATTCTGCGGGCTTTTAGGCAAGCGGAAAGCAAGGCGCTGCCCAAGGTATGGGCGCTGCTGGCGACGCGGCGGCAAGCGCTGAGTTTTCGGCAGCGTCTGATGGAATTGGAGGAAGAGAAGCCGGTATATTGCAATATCGAGTTCTTCAACTTTTATTCGCTCAACGCGCGCCTGCTCAAAATCGCTCGTCAACCGGCCCGCCGCCTCAATAAGTCGACGCGCTTGGCTCTGCTGCGCCAGCTGCTGCGGCAGATGGCACAGGAAGACCAGCTCGATTACTTTCGGCGCATCGCCGATACGCGTGGTTTCGCCAGCATATTGGCTGCGCTTATCGACGAACTCAAGCAGGCGGGCTTGTCTCAAGACAAATTCAAAGCGAAGGCAGAGAGCAAGAAAGACCAGGAGATCGCCCGACTCTATGAGCGTTATCAAGCGCTGCTCAAAGACAGCAAGCTGGTCGATGTGGAGGGGGAAGGCTGGCTGGCGCTGGCCACCTTGGGCGACCAGCCAGCGATCGCGAGCGATGTGGATCTGCTTCTGGTTGATGGCTACGATCAATTCACCCCGGTTCAAGCGCAAATGCTGGCCGCGCTGGCAGGCAGGATTGAAAACGTCCACATCACCTTGACCGACATCCCAAGCGCCCATGCCGAAGCGCTGCCCCATCGCAGTTTGCGCGCGCGGGAGCGGCTGGCGGAAGCCTGCCAGAAGGCAGACATTAGGCTGGAAATCCAGCCGATTGCGCCAAACCCAGCCGACCGACAGGCTGATCTCCAGCAGCTCAGCGAGCGCATCTTCCGCGACCTGCCAGCGGCAACCGGTGGCGCCGCCATCCAATTGTTTTCGAGGCACAACCCAGCCGCCGAGGTCAAGCGCGCGCTGCGCAAGATCAAGGGTCAATTGCTGGCTGGCGTACAGCCGGAGGATATCCTGGTCGCCCTCCGCGATTGGCGCCGTTACGCGACGCATTTTGAAACGGGCGGCGACGATTATGAATTGCCGCTGCTGCTGCACTATGAGCGAGAGCTGCCGCGGGCACCGGTGATCGCCATTCTCATCGATATGCTGGGAATGGCGCCGCAGTTTCGCCGGCATGATCTGCTCGATGTCCTGCGCTCGCCCTACATCGACGCCGGGCTGAGCCGGGAGCACATTGACCTGTTGGACCGAATTAGCATGGAGCGCCAGTTCCTGGGCGGCGCCCCGTCAGGCTGGCTGGATCTGGTCCAGCGCGCGGGGCAGCCACTGAAGCGAGACCGCCAAGACGGGACCAAGACCATCCTCAGCGACCAGCAGCGGGAAACACTTTCTTCACGGCTGGACCGGTTCTTCCGTGGCATCACCGCACCGAAACGGGCTGAAGCCGCCGACTATGCCGCTTGGCTGGAAGCTCTGCTAAGCGCCGACCCGTCCGCGGAAGCGGGCCCCGATTTCAGCCAAGTACGCTCGGCTGGCTTCTCGCTGAACATCATCGAGCGCGCGCGGCAGAATGAAGGCGGCAACGCCGAGCTAATCCGCCGCGACCTTGGGGCGCTTAAGAGCTTGAAAGGCATCTTGCACGAAATTGCGGCGAACGATGACGTGCTACGCGCGAGCTTCGGCCAAGCCTCCCATTTGGGCTGGTCTCAATTCTGGCTCGACCTACAGCATGCTTTGCGGACGACCACCGCCGAGCCCTTCGACCTGGCGCGGACGGGCAAAGTCCTGGTCACCACCGCGGCTGAGGCGCGCGGCTTGCCACATCGGCATGTTTACATTCTCGGTTTGGCGGAGGGGCTCTTCCCAGCCGAGATATCGGAGGACCCGCTGTATCTCGATTCTGAGCGGGAAACGCTTCATTCGCTTGGAATTCCGCTAGTGACGCAAGCGCAGCGCAATGACGACCAGGGGCTGTTCTACGAGCTAATCAGCTTGCCGCGCGAAACACTGACGCTCTCCCGCCCTACTTTTCAAGCGGGAAAAGCCTGGAACGAAAGCCATCTCTGGCGCGCGGTGCGGCGCGTCTACCCACAGCTGCAGCCCGAAACCGCGGCTGTCGGTTCGGTCGTCCGGGCGGAAGCAGCAGCCAGTGGCGCGGAGGCGCTGCTGGGACTTGCCGCGGCGCTGAATGGCAAGCGGGCAGAAGCCGCCGAGCCGGCGCTGCGGGTCAAGGCTTGGCTGCAGCTTGATGCCGGCTGGGCTCCTCAATGGCGGCGAATCGAGCGGGGGCGCCGCGTCGAACTCAGCCGCCTTTCGAACCAACCCTATGACCGGCATAGCGGCCTCCTATCTGCCCCCGCCTTGCTTGGCGAGGTCGCTCGCCGGCTGGGGGAGAAGCGCGTCTGGAGCGCGTCGCAGCTGAAGGACTATGGGCTTTGCGGTTTTCGTTTCTTTGCCAAGCGGCTGCTGAAGCTGGAGGAAACAGCCGAGCCCGAAGCCGGCTTTGACGCGGCGCAGCTGGGTTCGCTCAATCACCGCATCCTGGAAGACACGTATCGTGAAATCGGGCAGCGCGGGCTCATGATAGATGAAAGCAATCGGCCAGCGGCGCTGGCTATTTTCGCCCAAGCAGCCGACGACATCCTGGAGCGCGCGCCGGCACTCTTCAATTTCCGCCCCAGCGCCACCTGGCAGGAGGAAAAGCAAGTGCTGCGAAAGCGATTGCTGGCGCTTATCAAACGAGATTTCTCGTCTGATAGCCCGCTCGGCAAATTCGGCGCCGGGCGCACCGTTCACGATATCGAAATGCATTTCGACGATGTTGAAATTGAACTGGCGGCTGATGCGTCCCCGCTGCGCATCGCCGGCTACATCGACCGCGTTGACCTGGTCGATGGCGAGCTTGTCCTTATCGATTACAAGAGCGGCACGACGCCCATCAAGCGGCAGGAAATGGAAAACGGGCGCGATTTTCAGATGCTGATTTATATGCTTGCGCTGCGGGGTCTGCTCGAGCGCGGCGGCAGCGGGACCAAAGTCGCGGGCGGCTTATTCTGGCATGTGCGCAATCTCAAGACGAGCGGCGATTTTTCAGCTGATGATGAGGCAGATAAAGCCGCGCTTGACTTGGCGCGGCAGCATATCGCCCGCAACCTGGACCAAGGGCGCAAGGGTTGGTTTCCAGCCCATGCGATCGCGCTCGAAGCTGGCAAGTGCGCCCGCTACTGTGAGTTCTCTCACTTATGCCGTATGCGGGTCACCAGCCCATACAAAACTCTGCCCCTGGAATAAATGGTAGCGAGGCGCATAACATGCAGCCGACGCCAGAACAAAGCGACGCCATTCACATCAGCGACAAGAATCTGATTGTGGTGGCTGGCGCCGGCTCCGGCAAGACGCGGGTGCTGGTCGAGCGTTTTCTGCAGCGGCTTGAAGAAAACCCTGACTGGCGCATCAATTCGCTGGTGGCGGTTACATTCACGCGCGAGGCGGCTTTTGAGATGCGGCATCGGCTGCGGCAAGAGCTGGAGCGGCGCCGGCGGCAAGCTAGCGGCGGACCCTGGGCGCGTCATCTGGCGCAACTGGATAGCGCGCGCATCGATACGATTCACGGCCTCTGCGCCGATCTCCTACGCGCGAACGCCGCCCAAGCGGGTATCGACCCGGAGTTCGAGGTGCTGGACGAAAACGATTCCGCCATCCTGCTGGGCGACATCGTCTACGATGCGCTGGCTGCTATCGAGGCGCCGCTGTCCAGGCTCTTCGCCCATTATGACTCGTTCAAAATTGACGAGACGCTGCGAAATCTCAATCTCGTCAATGCGGAGTATGCGCCCGTGCCGGCTGAGCCCGAGGCTCTGTTTGAGTTATGGCAGGGGGAATGGCGCGGGGCTGTCTTTGAGGCGCGGCGACAGCTGCTCGACTGTGATGAGCGAGCCGCCATCGCCTCGCTGGGCGCGCCCCCGGCTAATGACAAGCTGAGCCAGCTCTTCGCGCAATATGAACAGTACTTCGATGAAATCAGCCAAGCCGACGACGCCAGCGCCGCCATTCAACTCATGCGGGAATGCCACCAGGAAGGCGCTGTCGGGACTATGGGCAGGGCGGCCGCTTGGGGCGGAAAGGAGGCAAAAGCATTCGCCGCCCAACTGCTGCGAGACTTCCGAGATAAAATCAAAATTGCGATTGACGCGATTGGCGAGCCGCCGGCTGATATCGACCGCGCGACGGCGGAGATGCTGCCGCTGTGGCATCAACTTCTGCAACAGGTGAAGACGGCTTATCAGCAGCAAAAGCGGGCGAAGGCTCAGCTCGATTTCGATGATTTGGAGCGGCTGGCGGCCGAGCTGCTGCAGCAGGATGAGCTGCGAAAGCGCTACCGCCGGGCGGAGTTCAAGCATCTGCTGGTCGATGAATTCCAAGACAGCAATGCGGCGCAATGGCAAATCGTCAGCTCGCTGGCAGACCTGCGGCAGGGCGGCACGCTCTTCGTCGTCGGCGACCCCAAGCAGAGCATCTATCAATTCCGCGGCGCTGATGTCAGCGTTTTCAACCAAGTTCGGGATCAGATCGCCAAGCAGGCGGCGGGCCGCGCCTTGTCATTATCCACCTCCTTCCGCAGCCATCAGCCGCTGGTCGATCAATTCAACGCCCTATTTTCCGAGATCCTGGTCCGCGATGAAAGCAGCCCGGCAAAAGATTTCCAAGTAGTCTACGGCAAAGCGATGCAAGCCTTGCGCCCGGAAGCGCCGGCTCTGCCCGCCATCACCGTTCAGCTGCTCGAAGCAGAAGAGCGCGATGAGGCTGGCAACTGCCGCGCCCGGCCCGCCGATGATATGCGCCGTTGGGAAGCCTATGAAATCGCGGCGCACATAAAGCGGATGGTCGCCGAGGGGCGCCCCGCCTTCGATAAAGAGACAGGCCAGACCCGTGGCTTGGCATATCGCGATGCCGCGATTCTATTTCAATCGATGTCGAAGCTGACGCTGTACGAAGATGTCTTCAAAGCGCAGGCACTGCCCTATCTGACCATCGCGGGCCGCGGCTATTTCGACCGGCAAGAAGTCTGGGATATGCTTGATCTGCTGCGCTTCTTGCATAACCCAGCCGACAGCTTGTCACTAGCGGCGGTGCTGCGCTCGCCCATCTTCGCTTTCAGCGATGACCTGCTCTTCGCCCTCCGCCTGCCAAGTGGCGGCAGCGCCAGCTCGCGTGAGCCGCTGCCATTATGGCTGGCGCTGCAAAAGGCGGCTGAACAAGCGCTGCCCAGCCTGGCTGAGCCCGATTTGCCCGCTGTGTGCCAGGCGCTGGCATGCTTGCAAGAGCTGCTGCAGGCAGCTGGCCGCGTGACGATATCCGAATTGCTGCGGCTCGCCCTAGCTAGAACCAACTACCTGGCTATTCTGACCGGCTTGCCCGATGGCGATCGGCGGCGCGGCAATGTGGAGAAACTGCTGCAATTGGCGGAAGACAGCGGCAAGATCACGCTTGGCAAGTTCTCGCGCTATCTTTCCGATCTTTCAACGCGGGAGGCGCGGGAGGGTGAGGCTTTGCTCGAGCCGGGCGAGGCGGTCCGGCTGATGACTGTGCATGCCAGCAAAGGGCTGGAATTCCCACTCGTCATATTGGCAAACGCAGCCTGGGAGCGGGGCAGCGGGCGCGAGCCAATTGTACGCGCCGACCCAGAATTTGGGCTTAGCTGCCGCGTCTATAGCGCCGACAGCAACAAATACGAAAGTGGATTCGCCCAGCGCCGCAATAAGAAGCGGCAGGCGCTCCAAGAAGCGGCTGAGCGACGGCGCTTGCTCTATGTGGCGGCGACGCGCGCGCAAGATTATCTGATGATTAGCGGCAATGTCAAGCAGACAAAGCAAGGAGACTGGTCCGCCCGGGGCTGGCTCAAGCTGCTTCTGCCGGCGCTGGATCTAAAGCAGATCGAGCGCCAGCCGACCCAGTTGCGCCCCTTCGCCGGTTACCCGATCCAACTATTGATGCCGCCAGCCCCGCCCCCGCCGCCGCTCCTGCAGCCTCGAGCCAGCGCCGCCGACACGCTCTGGGACTTTTCGCCCCCCGGCGAGGGCTATGCGCCCTTTGAGCCGCCATTGATGCAGCCGCTGCAGCCGCTGAAACAGCGCCACGCGCGCGGTCCGCGCCATATCAGCGCTTCGCAGATCGCGCATCTAGGCGCCCGCCTGCATGGATTAAAACCATCGGAGCGCCGTCAATATAGCCGCCGTTATCGGGCAATCGCCTCGACCGGCATGTCGGAAGCGGATTATGAAAGCACCTTCGAGCCGCGCAATTGGCAGCGATTAATCGGGCGCATCATGCACGAGATTTTGCGCTATGTGGAATTCTCGTCCTCTGCCGCGCCCAGCGCTGACATGATAGGCTCAATCGCCTGGGAGATGGGTTTGCGGAATGCGGCCGCCCTGCGCTCGGCTGGGCAGGAGATAGGCAGTCTGCTGCAAGCCTACCGCGGCAGCCTGGCGCAGCGCTGGATCATGGACGCGCGCGCTGCGAAAAGCCCGCTGTATACCGAGCTGCCATTCATGATGCGCCGCGGGGCGCGGGTGATCCATGGTTCGATGGACGTCTTGCTGCGGCGCGGCGACGGTGAATGGACCGTCATTGATTATAAGACGAGCCAAGTTGCCGCCGGCAATTTCGCAGAGTATGCCAAGCGCTATCGAATGCAGCTGGGCATTTATGCGCTCGCCGCAAAAGAGCAGCTGGGGCTGGCGCGCCCGCCGCTGACCTATGTGCATTTCATCCGCGGCAATCAATTAATCGAGCTGAGCCGCGAAGACTGCCAGCGCGACTTGAACCAGCTCGAATCGATGATTGGCGAGTTAGCGAAGGCTGATGCGGAACATTAGAAGCTGGCTGCCACCGAGCTGGGCACGGTCCCGGCATCCGCTGCTGCAATACCAACTGTCCCAATTTCGCGCGGGCGGGCGCCGGCGCTTTTTCCTGCAGCTGGCGCTGCTGGCGGTTTTGCTCGGCGGTGGGTCCGCGCTCTATGCGGCGACCCTGCTCCAGCCGGAAAGCGGCGCAAACCTCAGCCGCATTGCCTGGCAGTGCCTTTATTTTCCGACGCTGGTCTTACAGCTATTGACGGCGATTATGGCTTTGGCATTGGGCGCGGCAACAGTGGGCGGAGAGCGCAGCCGCAAGACCTGGGACAAGCTCCGCGTGACCGAGCTCGGCGCCGGCTTAGCGCTGCGTACGCGCTGGGTGGGCATCCTTCATCGCCTGCGCGCGCCGATATGCCTGATTCTGCTGGTTCGCTTCCTGCTTGTTGCCGCGCTTTTCTATGATCTGACCGCCTTTGGGCACCTCTACCCGCAGATACTAGGCGCGGCGGCCCGCCCGCCCTTGCCCGAATGGCGCCTCGACTTATTGCTGATCGCCCTGGCAGTTACCGTTGCCATCTTGCTGCCGGGCTTGCAGATCGCCGCCGGCGCCGCTTTCGGCATCCTGCTGTCAGTCGCCCTGCGCACGCGGATCTACACCACTGTTGTATTGATGCTGGCGATAGCGGCTCAACTGGCAGCCGCCGGCGCCGGCGCTCTGCTACTGGCCGAGTTGATTCGGGGCGGCTTGATTATGCCCAGCGGCTGGCTCTACGCGCTCGCTGTTTTCGGCTCCGCCTTCGGCGATTGGGGGCTGCACCTGGCGCAGCTTAGCCGCCTGGGCGAGATTTGGCAGCGCGTTTCTTATGGCTCGACCATCAGCCTCGCGCTCATGATCCTGCTCGCGGCGCTGGGTCTGGCGGCTGATGGCATGCTGGCGCTGGCGGCGCGCTTAGCCGAGCGGCGGGAATAATGAAGCGCATTTCTACCCCATCCCCGACCGCCAGTGTCGGCGGGTCAGTGTCTACGCGACCCCACGCGGCGCAGCCCCTTCCCCAGCGAGCTAGGGAAGGGGAGCTAGGATATTGCACACTATATAAACTATGCCAATTCTGCTTGAATCCAAGTTCACATTAGCGATAATCACGACAAATCAGTGCTCATCCCCCCATTGCAATCGGGGGACCGAGGGGGGTAAACCAAAGGGCGATCGCGAATCCTAAAGTACCGGACAAGCCTTACATCTAGGTTATGCAAATACAGAATATCGGCCTGCACATCTCATAATTCCCCACTCCCCGCTGTACTCGGTGGTGAAATATCTAGCCCGCTTATGCTAAAATGAGCGCATGAACCTCATCGATTACGCCAGCATTCTCCTCCGCCGCGGCTGGATTATGCTGCTGCTCGCCATCATCGCCGCTGGCGCCGCCTTCGCCTTCAGCCAGACCATGGACCCGGTCTACCGCGCCACGCAGAAGGTGCTCATCGTGCCCAGCCGCAGCGACTTTGGCTTGACCCAAGCCGCCAAGCAAACCCTCAACAGCCATGTGGCTTACCTCAACAGCTCCCTGCGCGCCGCCGAAGTCATCGACCGCCTGCAAATGGACATGACGCCGGGGCAGCTGCGCGCTGACGTCCGCATCGCGCCGAACTTGGATAGCCTCATCATCCAAATCGACGCCGAGCACAAGAACCCAGCCCAAGCTGAAAGCATCGCCGCCGCCTGGGCCGAGCTGCTGGTCATCTATCGCAATGATGAAAACCAGCAAGGGCGCCGCGAAGACCGCATCGTCGCCCGCTTGCAAGACCGCCCCGTCACCACCCTGGCGCGCCCCAACGTGCGCATCAATACGCTGGCCGGCTTCATCGCCGGCTTCTTCGTCGGCGCCATCATCGTCTTCGTGCTGGAGTACCTGGAAAGCGCCATCGTGCGCCGCCGCGAAGACCTCGAAGTCCAAGCGGGGCTGCCCGTCCTCGCCGCGGTGCCGCCCGCAGAATAGCGTTGCCCGCTTCTTTTTCTGGAGAAACAATGAATATATCCCCCCCCCCCCCCCCCCGAATGGAATTAATGCTAAATCAAGCCTAAGCGACAGCCAGCCAAATACCCTCTACTACGGCGACTGCCTGACCATCATGCGCGAGAAGATGCGCCCCGAGAGCGTCGACCTCGTGTACCTGGACCCGCCATTCAACTCCAAGCGCGACTACAACAGCATCTACAAAGACCACACGGGCCGCCCCCTGCCCGACCAGGTCGAAGCCTACACCGATACTTGGTTTCTCGATAACGAGCGCATGCGCACCATCAAAGCCCTGCCCAAGCTGCTGCGCGAGCATGGCGTCGATGGGCACAGCGCCGATTTTCTAGCCGGCTTCATCAGCGGGCTGATCCAGGTGCAGCCGGATATGGCCGCTTACCTGGCCTACATGACCGAGCGCCTGCTCTGGATCAAGTGGACGATGAAGCCGACCGCGTCGATTTACCTGCACTGCGACCCGACGGCGAGCCACTATCTAAAAGTTGTGATGGATGTGGTGTTTGGGAAAAGGAACTATGTTAGCGATATTACATGGAAAAGGTATGCAGCTCACAGTCTTTCAAAAAGTGGTTTTGACAATATTGCGGACAGTTTACTCATCTTCTGTAAGAAACTCGGCGAAGCAAAATTCAATAGAGTGTTTGGAGAAGTAACTGGAAAAGAACTGCATAAGAAGTTTCCGCATATTGAAGAATCTACCGGACGGCGATTCCAGCACATTGCGCTAGAGCAGTCGTCTAATCGTTCAAGTGCAGGGGAAGAACGAGAAATTCTGGGGAAAGTAGTTCGAAGTGAAATTGGGTGGCGTTGGAGTCAAAATACTTTTGATAAGCGACTTGCCGAAAACCCAGAACTAATTTATTGGACTTCAAAGGGTAGACCTAGATACAAGAAATACGCAGACGATTTTGCAGGTGCACCACTTGGAAATATATGGACAGACATTGGCTACTTGTCATCAGGTGATGGGGAACGCCTCGGCTACCCGACGCAGAAACCCCTCGCCCTGCTGGACCGCATCATCCGCGCCTCATCCAACGAAGGCGGCGTCGTCTTCGATCCCTTCTGCGGCTGCGCGACCACCATCGAAGCGGCTGAAAAGCTGGGGCGCAAGTGGGTCGGCTGCGACATCACCATTCACGCCATCCGCCGCGTGGCTCAACGCCGCCTAGGCGAGCGCCTGCACCTGCAAGAAGGCGTCGATTATGTCATCGATGGCGTGCCTAAGAACTGGGAAGGCGCGCATGAGCTATGGAAGCAGGACCCCTACCAGTTTCAGAAATGGTGCGTTGAGCTGGTCGAAGGCTTTGTCAACGTCAAGAAAACGGCTGACGATGGCATCGACGGGCGCATCTATTTCGACATGCCGGGCGAGCCGGTCTTCCAAAGCATGGCGCTGGAGGTCAAGGGCGGGCAGAATGTGGGACCGGCCGATGTCGGCTATTTGAACAGCGTCTTGCAATACGAGAATATTCAATTGGCGGGCTTGATTACGCTGCATCAACCGGGGCGGCAGCAGACGAAAAATTTCCAGCAGAAGATGGCGCTGGCGGGCGATTTGCAGATTGCGGGCAAATGGTATCCGCGCATGCAAATGCTGACGGTGGCTGAGATTCTACAGGGCGCGAAGTTTGATATGCCCAGCCCAGCCGGGCGCAGTGGCACCGGCTACGAGCGCGATTTGTTTAATCCGCCGCAAAAGCAGTAGCCTCAAGCCGCCTCCGCCAATATCGCCGCCAGCAGGCTGGAATCAATATTCCCGCCGGATACCACGCAGACGACCTTGCCGCCGCCCGCTTTGCCGGCCAATGCCGCTGCCACTGAAGCCGCGCCCGCGCCCTCGGCGATGACACGCGCCCGCGCCACGAGCAGCCGTATCGCCGCCCGCGTCTCCGCCAGCGATACCACCAGCGAGCCATCCAGCAGGCGCCGCGCTGGCGCCCACATCTCTGGCAGGACGCTCTTGCCGCCGATGCCATCAACGAAGCTCGGCGCATAATCAATCTCGACCGGTTCGCCCGCCCGCAGCGAGGCGGCCAGGGGCGCCGCCGTCGCCACTTCCACGGCGTAGACGCGCGCAGTCGGCTTCAAAGCGCGCAAGGCTGAGGCGATGCCACAGCTCAAGCCGCCGCCGCCAAATGGGATGAGCACCGCCGCCACATCGGGCAAGTCTTCCAGGATTTCCAGCCCAATCACGCCATTGCCCGCCATGACATCGGCGTCCCGCACGGGGTGGATGAAGTGCCCGCCAGCCCGTCAAACTCGCCGCTGATGATGACATCCCACCATTGCTCGAAGGGGACCTTGATGACGCGCCCGCCCAGCCGCTCAATCGCCGCTAGTTTGCTCGCCGGCGCATGGTCGGGCAGGACGACGCTGCAGGGGATGCCCATCTGCCGCGCGCTCCAGGCGACGCCCTGCGCCATATTGCCCGCGCTCGCCGTATAGACGCCCTGCGCCAGCGCCGACGGCTCCGCCAGCGCCATGGCATTGCCCGCGCCCCGCAGTTTGAAGGAGCCGATCGGCTGCAAGTTTTCCAGCTTGAGGTAGATCTCAGCCGGCGCGTCATCCAGCGGCAGCGGCAGCAGTGGACTTCGGGCTGCGAAATTGGCGCGCCGCATTCTTTCTGCCGCCGCCTGGATCGCGTCGAGGGGGATCATTCAATCAGCCCGCGCATAATGCGCCAGATAATCGGCATCGACATCGACGCCTAGCCCCGGCGCGGTTGGCACCGCCACCCGCCCGTCTTGGATGAGGAACTTGGGCTGGGTGAGATTCTCGCGCAGGGCACTCTCCGAGCGGTCCATCTCGAGCATTGCCTCGGGCATTCTCAAGCGTCCCGGCGTCATATCCAGCGTGCTGACCAGATGCAAGCCGGCGGCGAAAGCGATGCCCGTGCCCCAGCTATGCGGGATGATATTGGTCTGGAAGGCGGCCGCCAGCGCCGCGATCCGTTTCGTTTCGGTCAAACCGCCGGCGCCGCATATATCAGGCTGCGCGATATCGACGCAGCGTTGGCTCAGCAACTGGCGGAAGCCGGCCAGCAAGTACTCGCATTCCCCGCCCGCGACCGGAATCGAAATCCGTTGCCGCAGCTCGCGGTAGCCGTCGTAATCTTCCGGCGAGACCGGCTCCTCGAAGAAGCTGATATCCAGCTCTTCGATCTGGCGGGCGAAACGCAGGGCCTCGCTGAGCGAATAGGCGTGATTGGCGTCCACCATCAGCTGCCGATCGGCGCCGATTGCCTGCCGCACCGCCCGCACATGCTTGACATCGGTCTCGACGCCCAGCCCGACTTTCATCTTCAAAGCGCGGAAGCCTTGCGCGGCGTAGCGCTGCGCCTCCTCAGCCAGCTTGGCGGCCAAATCGGCAGTATGCGTGAAGTACATGCCGGTCGCATAGACTTTAACCCGCTCTCGCCGGCGCCCGCCCAGCAGCGTCGAAACCGGCTGGCGCAAGAGCTTGCCGCGCAAATCCCAGAGCGCGATATCGATGGCGCTAATCGCCGCCACCAGCACGCCGCGCCGAGCATAATCCAGCGCGCGCAAATACATCTTGTTCCAGATTGCCTCGACCTGCAGCGGGTCTTCGCCCAGGGCAAGCGGCGCCAAAAACTCGATGCCCGCTTTGACCACCGCCGCCGGTCCATAGCCCTCGCCCCAGCCGTAGCTGCCATCGGCGGCTGTTATTTTCACTAGGCAGATTTGCCGCGAGCGGAATTCAAACTGCGAGAAATAGAAGGGCGTCTCCAGCTCTTGCTCGACCAGGTAGGTTTCGATGCTTTCGATCGTCATGCGTCCGCGCTTTTCCTAAGTGAATCCATTCGCTATAGTCTAACGGATTCTGCGGGACTTCGCGCCAGCCCCGGATAGATCTGATTGGACGCGCCCTTGATTCCAGCCACGATGCCCATGAGCCAAGCGACCACGTTTGCCACCGCCGATAATGTTGATGCCATTCTGGCAGAGCTGGTTGCCGGGCTTAGACCTATCTTGAGCGACGGGCTGGTGGGCATTTATCTATACGGCTCCCTTGCCACCGGCGATTTCGACCCTCACATCAGTGATATCGATCTGGCTGTTGTTTTGAAAGAAACGCTGGACAGCGCGCGCTTCGAGCAATTGCATCAGCTGCAGCAAAGCGTCATCAAGCGCCAGCCGCAATGGCATGACCGACTCGAGCTGGCTTACATCTCGCGGTCCGGGCTGCAGACCTTTCGTCAGCAAACGAGCCCCATCGGCATCATCAGCCCGGGCGAGCCTTTCCATATGCTCGAAGCGGGTGCCGATTGGCTAATCAGTTGGTACCCGCTGCGCCACAATGGCATTGCGCTAGTTGGTCCCCCGATCCAATCGCTCATAGCAGAGATCCCGACGCCTGAATTTTTGCAAGCGGTCGACGAGCACATTTGCCATTACCGGGAGTCGGTCAAAAAGCCGCAGACGAAGCAAGGGCTCGCCTACATTGTGCTGACGGTCGCGCGGGGGCTCTGCACCCTGCAGCAGGGCAAGCCGACGTCAAAAGTCAAAAGCGCCGCCTGGGCGATGACGCAGTATCCGCAATGGGCAAGGCTGATTAAGAGCGCCTTGGCTTGGCGCGCCGACCCAGAATCCGACCGCCTCACAGTCGAGCAGATCCGCCCCGAGGTAGCGGCATACGTCAGCGATATGCTGTCGAGGCGGCAAAGCCGCTGAGCCAAGGTGACTTAGGAGCATGCCCAACTATGGATTTCAAGCGCGACTCTCCCTGCCGCTAGCGCTGGTTATTGCCTGGCTCTGCGCTTGCAACCTGGCGGCGCCGGCGCCAATCGCGACACTTGCCCCCAGCCCCGCGCTGCCCCAAGCGCGGATACTCTTCCCGGCGCATAACCAGCAAGTGCTGGCGGACCTCGTTTTTGACATTGAGATTCACGCATTTGATGCGGCGCTGGGCGTGCAGCGGGTCGAGCTGTATGTCGACGAAGCGCTGCAGCAGACGAGCGTGAGCGAAGGGGGCGCCGTGAAAGACTACCGCGTCACGATGAATTGGTTTGCCAAAGAGCTGGGCTGGCACAAATTTGCCGCGCTCGCGTATCGCGCCGATGGCACCGCCAGCCACCCGCATATCATCGCGCTCGAAGTGGTTCCCTCCGCCTGATTCGCGGCGGGCAAGCGCTTCAATTTTTTCGCCACAGAGACACAGAGATTTAATAACTGCTGTTCTGGCAAGACAAGGCAATGTAGGGCTTGTCCGGTACTTTAGGATTCGCGATCGCCCTTTGGTTTACCCCCCTCGGTCCCCCCATTGAAATGGGGGGATGACCACTGATTTGTCGTGATTATCGCTAATGTGAACTTGGATTCAAGCAGAATTGGCCTAGTTTATAGAGTTTGCAATATCCTAGCTCCCCTTCCCTAGCTCGCTGGGGAAGGGGCTGCGCCGCGTGGACACTGGCGGTCGGGGATGGGGTCGAAAAACCGAAGACGATCGACCAGTAGCGGGCAAGCATCAGTCGTAGGCGCAGCCATGCGAGTAGCAGTGCGGCTGGCTATTCCAGCTCTCGCCGTAGGGGTGATGTCGCCGCCGGCCAACGTAGGCGCTGTTGTCATCGTCGACTATCGTGATCTCATGCCTGGCTATGGCATCGGCAAATGATGTCGCGCCCGGCGGAAGCACCACAATGGCATTCGTAGCTGTGTCGCCCGGACTATAGTTTGGGATAGTCACCAACATGGTAAAACCACTTAAAGTCCTCGTCTGGCCCTGCGTAAAAGTGAAACGACCGTTATAGGTACTGAAGTCACTACTGTTCACAAGCTTAATGCTATGCTGCAATTCCTTCTCGATCACGTATACACCCGCATCCGCATTGCGTATGGTGACCGTAATCGGCACTGCGCGCGTGGCTTCATCGGGGATATCCCGAAACTCGCAGTAATTCCGACTGTAATCGTTCGCCTGCATCCAGGCGATATAGCGCGTATAGAAAGCCGAGACAGTTTCATTCCCCCGTTTTGTCGGTGTCTCCCTTTGCATTTCGGGGCAGTTGCCGACTTGCTGCGCCACCAGCCCGCCTTCCGGTATGGTTGAGGGAGCGCTGATCGTCGCCGTGGTTTGCGCCTGCGCCTGCGCCGGCAGCGCCAAGACAAGGACCAGCGCCGCAAGGATCGCTATGAAATTGTTTCTGGTTCTAGGGGAAAACTGAGTGAGGAAGCCTGCTAGTAACTCAAATGCCTGGGAATGCCCCCCCCCCCCCCCCCCGCAAATGCGCCAGCGCTTGCCAGCGGAGAGGCTTGTGCAAAATCTCGCGTGCTCATCATCAACCTCCTAAAATTTTTCATTACTCTACATCATAGCACATCAGACAGGGATTTGGGCAAATCCAGGGGCAAATCGCGCGGGGGCAAATTGGTCATAAAGGGGGACTGCGCTACAATAAAGCATCGTTTGATGGCATGAACAGCCGGCTGGATGACCGCGATGGACATTGAACTGCGACATATTCATAAGCGTTTTGGTCTCATCCAAGCCAATAATGACATCAACGTCCGCTTCAGCCATGGGCGCATCGTCGGCATTTTGGGCGAGAATGGCGCCGGCAAATCCACCTTGATGAAGATTCTCGCCGGCTTTCAGCCAGCCGATCAAGGCGCGATCTTGATTGATGATCAGACCATCGATTACACCGGTCCAAGCGCGGCTATTTCAAATGGCATCGGCATGCTGCAGCAGGACCCGCTCGATGTCGGCGCTTTCACCGTGCTGGAGAACTTCATCTATGGCGCCGCCGAGGGGCGAAGCCTGCAGCGCGCTAGGGCAGAAGCGCGCTTGGGCGAGCTGAGCGAGCGTTTCGGCTTTGAGTTGGACCCCCATCAGCCACTAGACAACCTTCTCATTGCCCAGCGGCAGCAGCTGGAAATCATCCGTCTGTTGGCGCTGGGCGTTGAGGCGCTGATTCTCGATGAACCGACGACTGGCATCTCAGCCGAGCAGAAAGAGATCCTCTTTGAGGCGCTGCGGCAGCTGGCGCGGGACGAGGGCATGATTATTTTGCTGGTCTCGCACAAGCTCGAAGATGTGATTGAGCTCTGCGATGAGGTGCTCGTGCTGCGCGCCGGGCACCTGGTTGGCGCGATGGAGATGCCAGCCAGCGGCATGAACCTGACCAGCGCTATCATTGCCGAGACCAAGCAGCGGCTGGTCACCATGATGTTTGGCGAAGAATTAGAAGCGCAAAGCCGCCCTCACTTCGCAATGGGGGCACCCGTTTTCGTCGCCGACCAAGTCGTCGCGCATGATTTGCGCCTCGATATGCAGCCCATTTCGCTGACGGCGCATGGCGGCGAGGTGATTGGGCTGGCTGGGCTGGGCGGCAGCGGTCAAGAACTCTTCATGCGCGCCTGCGCCCGCCTCCAGCGCCTCAACAGCGGCTCGCTCTACCTCAATGGCGAAAATGTCAGCAGCGCCAGCTACCGTCAGTTATTTCGGCGCGGCTGCGTCTTTGGGGCGGCTGGCCGCTTGGAAGAGGGCTTGATCGCCGGCATGACGCTGGCCGAGCACAGCGCCCTGGTTAGCGATGACAAATTACAGATAGACTGGAAAACAGTCGCCAAGCGCGCCGCCTCGCGGATCGACCATTACCGCATCAAGGGGCGCGCCAGCGACCCTATCGAGCAGCTCTCCGGCGGCAACCAGCAGCGCGTGCTCATTGGCTTGCTGCCGGATACGCCCAAGCTGCTGATTCTGGAGCAGCCGACGCGGGGCTTGGATGTGGATTCAGCGCGCTGGATTTGGAGGCAGCTGCTGGAGCGCTGTCAGCGAGGCGGGGCTATCATCTTCAATTCTGCTGATTTGGAAGAGCTGGTCACCTACAGCGACCGCATCTTCGTCTTCTACGCGGGCCGCGTACACGAAGTGCCGGACGTCAGCCAGACCAGCATTGACGAATTGGGGCATTTGATTGGCGGCGAGTTTTGAGCGCGGGCAAATGAGCAGGGGCGGCTGACCTGCAAACAAGTTCCCTACGGACGGGAGAACAACCATGCCACTTTTCTAAGCCATCCCCGGCCGCCAGTGTCCACGCGGCGCAGCCCCTTCCCCAGCAAGCTAGAGAAGGGGAGCTTTCTTGCGAGAATGTTTTTTGCAGGACTAACTTGCACTTACTCCTAAGGCGGGAGAACAACCATGCCACTGAGCGAAAAGCACGACGAGACCAAAACCTACGACGATATCTTGAACGCGGGTCCGCCGCTCAATCGCCTGGCGAAGGAATTTGTAACGCCGACTGAACTTTTCTTTGTGCGCAACCACAGCCAGATTCCCCACTTGCAATTGGATAGTTATCGCCTGCGCGTCGGCGGGCTGGTCACGCGGGAGTTGTCGCTGAGCCTGGCTGAAATCAAGAACAATTTCGAGCGCCGCTCGCTCATCGCAACCTTGCAATGCGCTGGCAACCGGCGCAAGGAACTGGTCGACTACAAGCCGATTGACGATGGGCTGGCTTGGGGCATCGAAGCGATCGGCACGGCTGAATGGACCGGCGTCCGCCTGGGCGATATCCTGGCGTCGGCCGGCATCAGCAGCGAAGCGGCGGCTCATGTCGCCTTCTTGGGGCTGGATACGCTCATGAGCGACGGGCAGCGCGAAGCCTTCGGCAGCTCCATCCCGCTGGAGAAGGCGCTGGCTTGCGAGGTCTTGCTGGCTTACGCGATGAATGGCGACGATCTGCCGCTGGCGCATGGCTGCCCTTTGCGCCTCATCGTGCCTGGTTACATCGGCGCGCGCAGCGTCAAGTGGCTCAGCGATATCCGCATCCAAGCCGAGCCATCGCAGAACCACTTCCAGCAGGTTGCTTATAAACTCTTCCCGCCGCATATCGATATGTACAATGTCGATTATCACGAGGGCATGCCATTGACCAAGCTGCCGGTGAACTCGGTCATCGTGCGCCCGCAAGACCGCAGCCTGCTCTCGGCGGGTAAAGTTCAAGTCGAAGGTTATGCCATGAGCGATGGCGAGCATGAAATCACTTGGGTGACGGTCTCGGCTGATGGCGGGCGAAGCTGGCAACGCGCCGAATTTCTCAACGAGCCGCAGCTCTGGACTTGGCAGCTCTGGCGGACGGAGTTTGATTTGCCGCAGGGGCAGCACGAGATTGTGGTGCGGGCTTGGGACAGCGCGGCGAATTCTCAGCCGGAGACGATCGCCAGCGTCTGGAATTTCAAGGGTTATGTGAATAATGCTTGGCATCGGGTGAAGATTACTTTGAAGTAGGGGGCTTGGCGCCAAGCGTGGCGCCGCTATCATCGGAGGGTGTGAGATGGTGATGGGGGCTTGGGCGATTGGAGTGGCGAATATCGTGGATATGCCTATTTCAAACCCCACCCCCGGCCCCTCCCCGATGAATCAGGGAGGGGAGCATTGCTAGCAAATCCTGAGTCGGGGCCGCACTCCAATATCCACAAAATTAGACACTCCCGGGCGATGGCTGAGTTGTTTCTTCTTGTAGAGATCAATAAGATAAAGGCATGGGGAGCGTATCAGGTGTATCCTACAGGTGATATACAAGATATATTTGAACGTCTCAAGCGCCAGTCCGAGCCAGAGCGATTCCTGGTGCTGCAGACGAACTCCGATTTCGAGTACCTGTTCTTCGACGGCGCATACTGGGTGGAGAACTACGAACCGTCGGACGATGACTATGATGATGCGTAAAGAAATTGATGCCCTTTTGACATGACCTCCCCCCGCCACCTCGCCATCCGCCTGACCTTCCTCCTGCTGCCCATCGCCATCTCGCTGCTGATTGGTGCCGCCCTCGTCATCGCGGTCGGGCGCGACCCGCTCGAAGTCGTCGACGCCCTTTGGAAAGGCGCCTTCAAAGACAGCCGTAAGCTGGGCGGCGTCGTCAATTTCTGGATCCCGCTGACGCTGGTCAGCATTGGTTTGGTCGTCACCTTCCGCGCTGGCTTATGGAACATCGGCGTCGAGGGGCAGATGATGATGGGCGCGCTATTCGCCAGCTGGGGCGCGCAGTATATCTTGCTGGACGAAAGTCTCTCGCCTTTGCTGCATGTGATATTGATCGCGCTGGCGGCGCTGGGCGGCATGTTCTGGGGCGCTATCGCGGGTTTGCTCAAGATTCGGCTGGGCGTCAACGAGATTTTCGGCGGCGTCGCGCTGAATGCCCTGGTCAATGTCATTTCGATTTATCTGATTTCTGGACCCTGGCAGCCGCGCATCGGCGGCTCGGCACAGGGCACAGAACCCTTCCCGGCGCCGGCGCTGCTGCCGGAGTTCTCGGCTCGCTTCCCGACCAATATCTTCATGATTGCCTTGGTTATCGCCGCTTTCTTCATCGTCATGGTGCTGCTCAACGCCACTCGCTGGGGGCTGAATCTCAAGGCGGTCGGCAAGAATATGCGCTCGGCGCTGCTGCTTGGCGTCGCGACGGAGCGCACATCTTTGAGCGCCTTCTTGGTCTGCGGCGCGCTGGCGGGCATCGCCGGCTCGTATCGTGTGCTCTTCACCTTCGATAACCTGCGCCCGCTGGCATCGGGCGGGATTGGCTTTCTGGGGCTGCTGGTGGTGCTGCTGCTCAGCATCCGCCTGCTTTGGGTGCCGCTGGTCGCGTTCGCCTTCGCCGCCATTTTGACGGGCAGCACGCGCTTGCAGATCGCGCTCAAGCTGGATTCGTCGCTGGCGGGCGTGCTGCAGGGCTTGCTGGTCTTGTTCGTGATTTTGTTCCATGGCGTGCAGGAGGTCTTCTTCCCGGGGACTTTACGCGACGAAGACCAGGCGGTGGAAGACTCTGCGCCCTCGGTGGTTAAATAAAAACCATGAACGAAGAATTCCTCAAGACACTCAGCAGCATCGTTGGCACGGCCACGCCGCTGGTGATCGCCAGCCTGGGCGAGACCATCACCGAGCGCGCCGGCGTCGTCAATCTGTCGCTGGATGGCAGTTTGGCGCTGGCGGCTGTCTTGGGCTTCGCCGCCGCCTGGACCGCGCAGGAGGCGGGCCTGCTCGCCCCCCCGCTGCAGATTGCGCTCGGCATCGCGGTCGCTATGCTGGTCGGCGCTTTGATTGCGCTGCTGGTCGGCTTTTCTAGCATCAAGCTGCGGCGGGACCAAGTGGCGGTCGGCTTTGTGCTAACGCTGCTAGCGGCGGAATTGGCGCGCTTCTTGGGCGCTGATTTCACGCGCATCCCAGGTCCCCAGGTTACGCGCTGGAATATCCCGCTGCTCGAGCAGGTGCCGGTCCTGGGTCCCGTATTTTTCCAGCAGAATCTGCTTGTTTATTTCAGCTACCTGCTGATGTTTGGCATTTGGTTTTGGCTCTTTCGCACTAGCGGCGGCTTAAGCCTGCGCGCAATTGGCGAGCGCCCGGAAGCGGCTTATGCCCGCGGCGCAGCGGTGCAGCGCCTGCGTTATTGGTACACCTTCGTCGGTGGCGCGCTGGTCGGCTTGGCTGGCGCCGCGTACTCGCTCAACGTCAAGCCTGGCTGGTCCAGCCCGCCGGCGATGCAGGGCGACGGCTGGATCGCGCTTGCGATTGTCATCTTCGGCGGCTGGCATCCTTTCCGCGTTGTCTTGGGCGCTTATCTTTTCGCCGCCTTGCGCGCCGTTTCCAGCAATATTCAAACCAACGGGCTATTCATTCTCGGGCGGGAGATCCATTTCCCCTTCATCCTGCTCAATGCCCTGCCCTGGCTTCTCATGATCATCACCCTGCTTATCGTCAGCGGCGGGCTGACCGAGCGTCTGCTGCAGTATATGCCGCGGGCGGTGCAGCGACGCCTGCGCGCCTTCCTCCGCTCCGACCCGCCAAAAGCGCTGGGCAGCCGCTTCGAAATGGATTGAGCGGCTGCGATAGCGATGGCGGGCGGCAGGATAGGTCGCCCGACACGATCCAAAAGCGCAGCGACAAGCATGGGCAAAAGAAAGAAGAAGCGCCGCATTCGACCGCTCGCCCTCTGTGTCTTTCGCCGCGAGGATAAGATCTTCGTCGCGCGTGGCTACGATCCCCACAAAGGCGAGACATTCTACCGACCCATCGGCGGGCGCATCGAATTTGGCGAGCGCGGCGTCGAGGCGGTCGCGCGCGAAGTACGGGAAGAAATCGATGCTGCCGTCGCCGACCTGGTTTACCTCGGCGCGCTCGAAAGCATATTCACTTATGACGGGAAAGCCGGGCACGAAATCGTCTTGCTATACGACGGGCGCTTTATGGACCCAGCGCGAAACCGGGACGATTACACCGTCGCCGGGACCGATGACGGGGAGCGCTTGTACCGGGGCGGCTGGCGCCCGCTCGATTTCTTCCGGGGCGCGGGCGCGCCGCCGCTCTACCCCGCTGGCTTGCTTGACCTGCTGGAAGCATTCGCGTAGGTCAACCTGAAAATTAAAGGATGCTCGCAGCAATCGCATCAAATTTTTTCGCCACAGAGACACAGAGGGTTGCGTAGACACTAACCGTCGGTCGCGTAGGGCGCGTAGACACTGACCGCCCGCACAGAGATTTAATTCTATTTCTGGTAGAAAAAGGAGGCAATGTAGGGGCGACACTTGTGTCGCCCACAGTTGCAGAAGCGGGTTTTGGGCGATCCAAGGATCGCCCCTACGACTCAGCACAAGCAAGCCTTATATCAATAATTCACCACTCCCCTGTGCTAGCTGCCCGTCGATATGCCTGAATGGATGCTATAATGAATATTTAGATTCGCCTGCTGAGTATGATCCATGCACATCCGCCTGCCTTTGCCGGCCGCGCTCCGCCAACGCATTGAAGCCGAAGACTATGCTTGGGCGTATTTCATTTCGCTCTTGCTCAGCCCGCCGGTTGTCTGGGCGCTGTGGGTCTACATCATCGCCTGGACCTCCAGCGCGGACCGCCTGGCGAACCTGCAATTTGCGACGCTCTTCGCCGGTTTGGTCTGCGCCGCGCCGATACTGTTTGTATCTTACATGGTCCATAGCGGGCACATCGGCGACTTGCATATGCCGGAGAGCCGCGAGCGCTACATCCCCTATACCATCGCCATTATCGGCGGCTTAATTTGCGCGGGAATGCACGGGCATATTGCGCCCGACCCCGTCTTTTATGTGGTGACGCTGGTAACGATTGCCGAGCTTGCCCTGATGCTGGCTGGTACTGTCTTCATCCATATCAGCTTTCATGCCGCCGGCATGGCCAGCGTTATCTCAGCCAGCGCTTTGATGTTTGGGCTTAGTAAAGGGCTGCTGTTTCTGCCGCTGCTATTGCTGGTCGCGCTGGCGCGGCTGGTGCTGCAGCGGCACAGCCCGGCGCAGATACTGCTCGGCGCTTTGATCGGAGTCTTGACGCCGCTGGGGGCAATCGCAGCCATGGGGCTGATGCTATAGCGGCCGATTAAGCGCGCCAGACCCGCGCGGCGCCATCCCAAGACCAGGACAAAATGCGGCTGCCGTCCTTGTTCCAAGCCGCGCCAGTCACCAGATTGCGATGCCGCAGCCGCCGCGGCGATTCTTCATCCCAGAGGTAGACATAAATATGCGACCAGGAGAGCAGGCGCGTTTCCTGGTCATCCCAGCGCGCGCCGATCACCCAATCGTCATGCCGCAGCAGGCGCTGCGATTTGGCGCCGTCTACAGCCCAGATCTGCACCGTGTCGTCGCCCGCCCAAGACATCACCATCGACTCATCTTGGGACCAGACCGCCCGCTTCACGAAGCTGCGGTGCCGGACACTGCTTAGCGCGCGCCCGCCGATGCTGTCGCCATCCGTCTCGTAGACTTGCACCGCGCCATTGCTGAACCAGGCTAGCAGGCGCGTGTCATCGGCGTTCCATTGCAAGCCCAGCACTAAGCCGCGATGCGGCAGCGAGTACTCGCGCGAAGTGCCCGCTTCCAGATCCCAAGCCATGATGCGCCCCGCTTCGGACCAAGCGCGAACTTCAGCCTCATCTGTGCTCCATACCGCGCCACTGACCGCCAGCGGCGCCTCGAAACGCCGCGTCATAGCGCCATCTTCAAGCGACAGCAGCGCGCCGACGCCGTCCATCGTGAAAGCCAGCGCCGCCGTTTCCGCCCGGTTCAGCGCCAAAGCCACCGGCATGCCGTCAAGCTGCCAGGCGAAGATAGTGGCGCCGTCTTCCGCGTCGCGCAGCAGCACGCTGCCTGATTCTTCTGCCGATAGGACCGCCCTATCAGCCAGCACCCAGTAGGCATGAGCCACCGCGCTGCCGCTCTTGTCGAAGCTGAGCAGACGCTCGCCATCTGCGGCCGACCAGATATGAATCGCGCCATTGCCCTCGGCGGTGAGGATGCGCGTTTCGGCGGTGTTCCAGGCGGCGGCGCGCACACTGGTGCTGTGTTCAAGCAGCAGCTCGGGCGCCTCGGTCATCTGCGCCAAGGCCGTGGGCAGCAGCATGAGAGCCGCGAGCAATGTCAGAATAGCAGGGAGCATCGTGGTTACCTTAATTTGATATTGCCAGCTACTTTGCGCCAAGCTTAGCACAGAATTCTTAAATTCTTATGACAGCCTGCGCGCGAGGCGGCGCCGGGCAATGCTTGCCAGCCATGCCCGCAGACGGTATCATCAAAATTGCAGCCAGCAGCCAGGGAGCCGCCATGAGTCGACCGAATTTCCTCTTCATGATCGCCGATGACCACCGCCATTCAGCCCTGGGTGCGCTGGGGATTGAAGCGGTCAGCAGCCCAACTTTAGACCAGCTAATGGCAGAGGGCACCTGTTTTACGCAGGCGCATATTATGGGCTCGACCTCGGGCGCCGTCTGCATGCCCAGCCGTGGCATGCTGATGTCTGGCCGGGGCTTGTTCAATACGCCCGACCCGCTGCCCGCTGATGCCCCGCTGCTGCCCGAGCTGCTGCGCCAGCATGGCTATAGGACCTTTGGCACGGGCAAATGGCACAATCGGCGCGGCAGTTACAAGCGCTGCTTCAGCGAAAGCGGGAAGGTCTTCTTCGGCGGCATGTCCGATCAATACGCCATGCCCGTCAATGACTTCGACCCAGCGGGCGAGTACCCGCCAGAAGAGACCTATATCGCCGATGGCTTCTCCACCACCGTCTTCACTGATGAGATGATCGATTTTCTCAACCGGCGGGGACCCGATGACGAAGCGCCTTTCTTCGCCTACATCGCTTTCACCTCGCCTCACGACCCGCGCACAGCGCCGCCGCCTTTCGATGCCATGTATGACCCGGCTGATATCGATTTGCCGCCCAACTTCGCGCCCGAGCATCCATTTGATATCGGCGTGCGCGATATACGCGACGAAGTCTTGGCTGGCTACCCGCGCGGCGAAGACGAAGTCAAGCGCCATATCGCCGATTATTACGGCATGATCTCGCACATGGACGCCGACATCAGCCGCATCCTCGACGCGCTGGCCGCGCGCGGCTTGAGCGAGAACACGGTGGTCATCTACACCTCAGACCATGGCTTGGGAGTTGGGCAGCATGGCTTGATGGGCAAGCAGAATCTTTATGATCACAGCATGCGCATCCCGCTAATCATGCGGGGACCGGGTGTGCCGGCCGGTTGGCAATGCGGCGCGCTGCTTTATTTGCTCGATTTGTATCCGACGCTGCTTGAGCTGGCGGCGGTTCCCCTGCCCGCTAGCAGCGAGAGCCGCAGCTTAAGCGCCCTCTTAAGCGAAGCGACTCAGTTGCACCGCAAGCAGATATTCTCCGCTTATCAGAGCCTCTTCGGGCAGCCAGCGGGCGCGCCTTATCAGCGCAGCATCAAAGACGAGCGGCACAAGCTCATCCAGACCGTTGTCGGGGGCTTGGAAACCTGGCAGCTCTTTGACCTGGGCGCCGACCCCTACGAAACCGAAGACTTGATTGAGGACCCAGCTTATGCGAGCCAGGTCGAAGCGCTCAAAGTGGCGCTGCGCCAGAGCCAAGCCCGCGCCGCTGACCCTGTGCTCGCCGATGTCTGACGGGTCCCGGCGCGTCGCGGCATCTGTTTTCAGATTATTTTCTTGGATTGGCTAGGAGCGGGGGCGCAAAGTGACCGAGCATATCCGCGTCAATGGTCGGCGGCTCTGGGGCAGCATCATGGAAATGGCGCAGATTGGGGCGACCGCGAATGGCGGCAGCCACCGCCTGACGCTCAGCGATGAGGACAAAGCCGGGCGCGACCTGTTCGCCGGCTGGTGCGCCGACGCCGGCTTGAGCCTGACTATTGACGAGATGGGCGATATGTTCGCGCTGCGGCTCGGCGCAGACAATGATCGGGCGCCGGTGGGCATGGGCAGCCACCTCGATACACAGCCTTTCGGCGGCAAGTTCGATGGCGTCTTTGGCGTGCTGGCGGGCTTGGAAGTCGTCCGCAGCTTGAACGACCACGGCATCCGCACCGTTGCGCCGCTGGCGGTCGTCAACTGGACCAACGAAGAAGGCGCCCGGTTCGCCCCGTCAATGCTGGCATCTGGCGTCTATGGCGGCGTCTTCTCTTTGGATTGGGCACAGTCGCGGGTGGCGGTGGATAGCGGCGCGACCCTGCTCGCCGAGCTCAAACGCATCGGCTATCATGGCGCCAAGCCTATCCACGAGCAGGCTTTTTCCGCCTTTTTCGAATGCCACATCGAGCAGGGTCCCATCCTCGATAGCGAAGACCTCAGCGTTGGCTTGGTGAATGCGGTGCAGGGCTTCCGCTGGTATGATATTTCTTTGGCCGGCTTCGCCTCGCATTCTGGCTCGACGCCGATGCGGGGGCGGCGCAACGCTTTGCTCGGGATGGCGCAGGTGGTTCAAGCGGTCGATGACATCGCGCGTCAACATGCGCCGCTGGCTCGTGGCACCGTGGGGGGCCAGGTTGAAGTGGCGCCAGCTTCGCGCAACATCATCCCGGGCAATGTCACATTCACCGTCGATATGCGCCATCCTTCGGCTGATACCCTTCGAGCCATGGATGCCGCCCTGCGCCAAATCTGCCAAGCGGTGGCTGAGGATATGAGCCTGGAGCTATCGCTGGAGCAAATCTCATATACCGAGCCGGTCACTTTCGATGAGGGCTGCCTGGCCGCCCTGCAAAGCGCCTGCGAAAGGCTGGGCTTATCACACAGGACCATCACCTCAGGGGCGGGCCACGATGCCTGCTATGTGGCGGAGCGCTGCCCAACGGCGATGCTCTTCGCGCCATGCAAGGACGGCATCAGCCACCATGAAGCCGAAAGCGCCAAAGCGGAAGACCTGGAAGCGGTTTGCAATGTGCTGCTGCAGGCTGTGCTTGATGTGGCTGGGCTGGCTTGATTGAACCGGGCTGCCCGCTCTGCAAGCGGCTTGCGCCGGGGGGTGCCGGCAAGCATAATCAGCCTGGTTGACGGCGAGATTTCCGGCAAGGCGGCGACGTGAACTGGCGCATTTTCATTCTTCTGCTCTTGATTGGCCTGGTGCTGCTATTGGGCTTCAGCTTGTATGAAGCGCCGAGCGGGGCGGCTCTACGCGCGCATACGCGGATTGAAGCCCCGCCCCAAGACAGCAGCGGGTTCGCCCGCGCCATCGAGGCCTGGGATTGGCAATTCCCGCGCGACCATGGCGCCCATGCTGGCTTTCAAACTGAATGGTGGTATTACACCGGCAACATCGCCACCGCTGGCGGGCGGCGCTTCGGTTACCAGTTCACCATTTTCCGCCGCGCGATTAGAGCCCAGGCACAAGAATCGGATTCCGAATTCCGCGCTGAGGATATCTACGCCGCCCATTTCACCATCAGCGATATTGCCAATGGCGGCTTCTACCACGATCTGCGCTATGCCCGCGGCAGCGCGGGGCTGGCGGGCGCAACTGTCGACCCCTTCTATCGCGTCTGGCTGGAAGATTGGCAGGTCCGCGCTAAGGATGACAATGCGAACAAGACCCAAATCACCGCCGCCAGCGCGGATTTCGCCATTGACCTGCATCTTTACCAACTGAAGCGCCCAGCGCTGCAAGGCGACAATGGCTTAAGCGCCAAAAGCGCCGAAATCGGCAATGCCAGTTACTACTACAGCTTGACCCGTCTGCTGACCGAAGGCGGCATCACCATCGGCGACCAGACCTATGACGTCAGCGGATTCAGCTGGATGGACCACGAATTCAGCACCTCGGCTTTGGGCGCTGCGGCGCAAGGCTGGGATTGGTTCGGCTTGATATTCGACGACAACACGGAGCTGATGGTCGGGCAGATCCGCCAGATCGATGGCGACATTGAGCCGAGCTTTGGGGGCCTCTTCATCGACGCCGATGGCGGGACGCGCGCGCTCGATTCGGGCGATTTCAAAATCACTGTCACCGACACTTGGCGCAGCCCGCATAGCGACGCCGACTATCCAGCCGGCTGGGAGATTGCCGTCAATGGCGAGGCTGGCTTCGATGATGGCTTCCGTGATGGCTTCCGTATCAAAGTGAAGCCCCTGCAAGCCGACCAGGAATTGCACGGTGCCGAAATCGTCTATTGGGAAGGGGCGGTCGAAATCGAAGGTGATAAAAGCGGCTACGGTTACGCCGAATTAACTGGCTACGTCGGCTCGATGCAAAACCGCTTCTGAGCGCCACGATGCCAGCTGACGGGAAACAGACTCTCATTCACGATCAAGTGGCGGCGCTTTACGAGCGCGCCCGCCCTGGCTACCCCAGCGCCCTCTTCGACGATATCATCGCCTACGCTGCGCTGGCGGAGGACGCGCGCATCCTCGAAGTCGGCTCTGGGACGGGGCAAGCGACGCTGCCGCTGGCGCAGCGCGGCTATGCGATAGACTGCGTCGAGCCGGGCGCGCGGATGGTCGCGATTGCTCGCGCTAAGCTGGCTGGTTTTCCCGCTGTATCTATCACAGGCAGCCGCTTCGAGCGCTTCACCGCTCCGCCCGCCAGCTACGATCTCTTGCTATCTGCCACCGCTTTCCACTGGGTCGACCCTAGGGTTCGCTTTGGCAAAGCGCATGAGCTGCTCCGGCGGGGCGGGACGCTGGCGCTCTGCTGGCATCGTCCCGTCCAGACAGCAGCGAGCCGCGATTTTGTCGCCGCCGTGCAGCAGGTATATCAGCGCCTTGCGCCCGAGCTTGCCGCTGCTGCTCGTGCCTTTCCCAGCCCCGAGCAGGCGCGCACCGAATACGAAGACCTCATCGAGGCTAGCGGCTATTTCGACGATCTTGCCATTCGCAAACATTACCTGGCCGCCGACTATAGCGCGGGCGCGTACGTCGACTTGCTCGGCACTTTTTCCGATCATCAGATCTTGGATACCGCCAAAAGGCAGCAACTGCTAACCGCCATTGAAGGGCTGATTGACAGCGTATTCGCGGGCGTCGTCACCCGAGAGACCGTCGCCTTGCTCTATCTCGCCCGCCGCATTTGACAGCCGCGCTTAAGTAGCGATTGCCATTCGCGTGTAGAATCTAGGAAACATCCAATGAACCCAGGAGCGCGCATGACCCGTGCTTTAATCACCGGCGGCGCTGGCTTCGTCGGCAGCCACTTGGCTGAGCGGCTGCTAGCGAGCGGTTACCAGGTTACTGTCATCGACGATCTATCGACCGGGCGGCTGCGCAACATTGAGCGTATGATAGCCCATGCCAATTTCAGCTACGCGGTGGAGGATATCCGCAATATCCACGTCATCGACCGGCTCGTCAGCGAATGCGATATCATCTTCCATTTGGCGGCTGCGGTCGGTGTGCGCAACATCATCGACCAGCCCATCAACACCATTGAAGTGAATATCGGCGGCACCGAAATGATTCTCAAAACAGCCAGCCGCTATCGCCGCCGCATCCTCATCGCCTCGACCTCCGAGGTGTATGGCAAGGGCGTCGGCTTCCCCTTCCGCGAAGACGATGACACGCTCTCGGGACCCACCAGGCGCAGCCGCTGGAGTTACGCCGCTTCTAAAGCGATTGACGAGTTTCTGTCTTTTGCTTATCACGAAGAAGCCGGCTTGCCGGTTACTTTATTCCGGCTTTTTAATACGGTGGGTCCGCGCCAGCTCGGTCAATATGGCATGGTGGTGCCGCGCTTTGTGCGCTGGGCGCTGAGGAACGAGACGATCCAGGTCTACGGTGACGGGCGGCAGCAGCGCTGCTTCGCCAATGTTTTTGATGTCGTCGGCGCGATTCAGGGTCTGGCTGAATGCGATGCCTCGATTGGCGAACTCTACAATATCGGCAGCAACGAAGAGACCAGCATCATGGCGCTGGCAGAGCGCATTCGCGACCGCGCCGATAGCGCTTCCGAGATTGTGCTGGTGCCCTACGAGCAAGCCTATCAGCAAGCGGGCTTTGAAGATTTCCGCCGCCGTGTGCCCAGCATCGACAAGATTCAAGCGGCAATCGGCTGGGCGCCATCAACGCCACTGGACAAGACCATCGACCAGATCATCACCTACTATCGGACGGAGATGGGCCGCGGGCAATAGCGCGCCTCTACTCATTGCGACGGGGAGGGGCTGGAGGAGGGCGCTGCGCCGTGCACATTGCCATCAACGGCTGGTTCTACAACCAGGAATCGACCGGCAGCGGACAATATCTGCGCCACCTACTTTCCAGCCTAAGCCAAGCGGCGCCCGAAGTCAAACTGTCGCTGGTCTTGCCGCCGCATATCCCAGCGCCATCCGCCCTGCCCGAAGCCATCCAGGTCGCCCAGGCGCGAGGCGCTCGGCTGCCGGACAATGCCTTGGGGCGGGCGGGCAAGGTATTTTTCGAGCAGCGAACCTTCCCGCAGGCGGCGCGCGCGCTGGACGCCGATATCGCCCACGTGCCTTATTGGGGTACGCCAATGGCTTGCCCGGTCAAGCTGGTCAGCACTGTGCTTGATGTCATCCCCCTGCTCTACCCGATTTACAATCGGGGCTTGCTTAGCAATCTCTACACCGCTCTCGTCAGTTCAGCGGCGCGCGGCAGCAACCACATCATCACCATCAGCGAAACAGCCAAAGTCGATATCGAAGAACAGCTGCGCATCCCGGAAGAGGCGATCACAGTCACCTACCTGGCGGCGGATGAGCGCTACCACCCACAGCTGGGCGCTGACAACGATGAAGCAGCGCGGGAAAAGTACCAACTGCCGGAGCGCTTCGTGCTGTACCTCGGCGGCTTTGATTGGCGCAAGCAGGTGAATGAATTGCTGCTGGCTTATACCTATGTCGGCGAGGCGGACGGCGATACGTTTCCACTTGTGATTGCCGGGCGCGAACCCGCCTACGACGATCGGCTCTTCCCCGATTTGCGGCAATACAGCCGCCGCCTTGGCATAGAAGACTACGTACGATGGATCGGCTTCGTCGACGAGGCGGACAAGCCAGCGCTCTACCGGCTGGCTGATGTCTTCGTTTTCCCCAGTTTGTACGAAGGCTTTGGTTTGATGGCGCTGGAAGCGATTGCTTCGGGCACGCCAGTGGTAACGTCAAATGCCATCGTCTTCGAAGAAATACTGGAAGAGGCGGCTTTTATCGTCAATAATGCCCGTGAGATGGCCGGCGCGATCCTCGCTCTGCTGATTCAGCAGCCGCTGCGCGATACCATGATCAACCAGGGTTTGGCGCTGGCGAGCCATTACTCCTGGCGCAAAACCGCCGAAGAGACGCTCGCCATTTACGAAGACGTCATGCGCAGCTAAAGGGTTCCCTGCCTATGCCGGATGAAGCAGCCGACCGCCGCGAGCTAACCATGAGGACCAAGCTCGGCACGCCCGAAGCAGCCGCGCCGCCCTGGGGCCTGCTTGGCGCCTTGCTGGCGGTGGCTGTCATCTTCATCTGCTTGACTGTGATTGGTCCGGCGCTGGCGTCGATTCTGCTGGGCAGTGACCTGGTCTCGCCCAGTTTGCTGACCTTAAGCTGGCTATTGGGCTTGGCTTTGACCATCGCATTTGTCCTAATCAATCGCCGCAGCAGCGCCGAAAGCTGGCGCGCCCTCAGCTTGGGCAAAGGCAGCCTGCCCGCCCCAATCGCCCTGCTAAGCGGCATCGCCATCGCCCTGGCGGTTGACCTCGCCATCAGCCTGGCTGGTGGCGCATTTCTGCCGATTCCGGAGCTAATCGCCATCTACGACTTAAATCCAGCGAACTTGATTGCCGCGGCGGTGCTGCTTATTTTGCTGCAGCCAGCCGCGGAAACGCTTGTGTTTCAAGCGGTTCTGCTGCCATCACTGCGCTGGCTTTTGGGTCCATGGTCGGGCGTACTAGCCACCAGCCTCTTGTACACGCTGCTGCATCTGCTTGTTTATTCTGGTGCCAACCGCGCGATTTATGTCAACCCTTGGTATGACATCGCCTACCCCTTGCTGACTGGCTTTGCATTTTGCCTGCTGAAAGTGTACAGCGAGTCCAGCAGCGCGGTCATCATCGCGCGCATGGGCGGGGGGCTTATATTCTTGCTGACGGCTTTGGCGCTCGTCAGCAGTTGAGAAATTAGCGACGAAAGGAGCTTGCAATGAGCGTAAAGCGGCTGAATATCGGCGACATCGAGTGCGCCGTGCTGCATGAAGGCGAGTCTGATTTGATCGCCAAGCACCTGGCAGAGCGCTATCCCGGCGTGTCGCCAGCCCAAATTGAGGCGGCGCTGGCGGGGGCGAAGCCGGCCGGCAGCCTCAACCTGCCTTATATCCATAGCGGCGGCCAGCACATCATCGCCGATGTCGGCTTTGGGGAAATGGGGCGTCCATCGGCCGGCGGCACCGAAGCCGCGCTGGCGTCGCTTGGCTTGGCGGCGGCTGATATCGACATCGTATTCCTGACGCACTTCCATGGCGACCATGTCGCTGGCTTGATGGACGGGTCCGGCGCGCTGTCCTTCCCGAAGGCGCGTTACCTCTCGACGCAGGCGGAGTGGGACGAATGGATCGGGCGCTGGTCCGCCTCGGCGGCGGCGCAGGACCAGGCGAATTTGCAGCGCTTCAGCTCGCTGCGAGAGCGGTTCAGCTTCGTCAGCCCGGGTGATGAAATCGCGCCTGGCGTGACGGTGCTTGACCTGGCTGGGCACACGCTTGGGCATGCTGGCTTGCTGCTGGAATCGGGCAACGAGCGGCTGCTGCACGTGGTCGATATATTGCACCAGCCCTTCCAATTCGCCAATGTGGGCTGGCATTTCTCCTTCGATTCGGACCCATATCTGGCGGAAGAGACGCGCCGCCGCACCCTGCAGCGCTGCGCCGATGAGGCAATCTTGACGCTGTTCTACCATATGCCATTCCCCGGTTTGGGTCGGGTCACGGTCGAGGGTGATGCCTTTGTTTGGCAGCCGATTGCATAAGCGGACCGCTCATCGGGGGCAGAGTCCCTGCCCGTTGCCGCCACCTGATTTTCAATATCACGGGGTCTGTGTTACACTCGGGCGAGAGTTCGCCGATGCCTCGCTTCGCGCTAACACATCATTTCTATCTTCTAGTTAAAGGAGAGTTTCTCAATGAACCCGACTCGCAAGTTACTCTGTCTCTTGGCGCTTGCCCTATTCTTGGCGCTGCCTATGGTCTCCATCAGCGCCCAAGACCTGGATGTTATGGACCCAGCCACCTTTGGCTTGGATGCCAGCAAGCCCTACGACGGCACGCAGCTTGATTTTCTGATCTGCTGCAGCACCGCGCCGCAATTCGCCTCGGCCGCCGTTAAAGGCGCTGAAGAATTCACCGCCATGACTGGCATTTCGGTAACATGGGGCAATCTGCCATTTGGCTCTTTCCAGGAACAGCTGTACCTAGAAGCCACCAACCCGAATACTGAATTCGATGTCGTCGCTTTCGTCGATGCTTGGGGCACCAATATCTATGACTTCTTGCATCCGCTGAACGATTTTGTGGAAGACGCCGGCTTCGACTGGGATGATTATGGACCCGCCTACCAAGGTGCCGCCACCGGCTTGAGCGATACCATCTACGGCATGCCCTTCCGCGGTCATCCGCTGCTGCTGCATTACCGCGCTGATGTATTGGAAGCGCTTGGCATGGAGCCGCCGGCTACCTGGCAGGATGTCTCCGCCATTGGCGAAGCGATCGAAGCCAGCGGCATGGATATCGCCCCCATTTCGATGTATTACGGGCTGAATGTTGACCAGAACTTGTTCAACTGGTACAGCCATCTCTGGGGCGCCGGTGCCGATATCTTCGACGAGAACTGGGAACCAGCCTTCAACAACGAAGCCGGCTTGGCGGCGACTGAGCAATACATCAGTTATGTGCGCGCTGGGCACAGCCCGGAAGCCTCGGTCGCCTGGAATGAGCAGGAAGCCAACCAGGAACTGGTGCAGGGCCGCGCCGCCATGTTTGTAGGCTGGTGGTGGATGGCAGCCGGTATGACCAATTCCGAAGTCGCCGAAGTGGCGGAGAACGCAGCCTTCGCGCCCGCGCCCGGCTGGGAAGGCGGCGCTACCACTTCTTATGGCTATCTTTGGGCAGTCGGCATTCTCGATCAATCCGATGACCGCGATGCCGCCCTTGAATACTTGAAATGGCTGACGCACCCGATCACCGAGCGCCGCATTGTGCTCGACGCATCGGACCCGGCGCTGGATACCAATGTGGCGGTTCGTCTCTCGGTCTTGGCTGACGAAGAAGTCAACGAAGCGCACAACGGTTTGCAAGGCGTCGCCTCGGCGGTATTGGCTGACGCGCGCACCATCCCCTTGATCCCGGAATATACTGAGATCATCCCGTTCCTGGCGGAAGCGATCAACGAAATCGCGACCGATCCCAGCGCCGATATCCAGGCTGTCCTCGACCGGACGGCGGAAGATGTGCGCTTTGTCATGCAGGCGGCCGGCTACTACGACGGTTAAGCCACCGTGCCGATCCCCCTTCTGCTAATCTCCCCTCCCTCTTCATGGGGGAGGGGCGCGCCGCGAAGGGTCGCGTAGGGTCGCGTAGACACTGACCCGCCGACACTGACCCGCCGACACAGGCGGTCGGGGTGGGGTGAATTCTTATGCGCAAAAAACGCTGGGTCCCCTGGGTGCTGGTAGGACCGGCGCTTCTAATCATTGTATTGACAACGATATATCCCTTATTGGCGGCGCTGTATTACAGCTTCCACAAATACAATCTGCGGCGCCCGCCGCAATTCGCCATTCAAATTGGCGAGAATGGCATCCATATCGATTGGAGCCTGCTCTCGCTTGACAATTATGCGCTGGCATTCAGCGATTCGCGCTTCATCAACAGCTTAAATGTAACCTTCTGGTTCACCGTCATCAGCGTTGTCCTGTCGGTTGTGATTGGCCTCTTCATCGCCGTCATCGTTCAAAAGGGGGGCCGCCTGCATACCTTGACCAAAGTCTTGCTGATCTTCCCCTTCGCCGTCAGCCCGGCGCTGAAAGGATACAGCTGGCGCTTCATGCTCAATGAGCAATACGGCATCTACGACCTGCTGATTGACCAACTGATCGTTGCGCCGCTCAACGCCTTGCTGTCGCTAATCAACGCCCTGCCCTTGGTCGAGATTCCGCTCATCAGCGAGTCGATTGTATGGCTGGGCGACAAATTCTGGGCGCTATTCATGCTGGCGATGAGCGAAACCTGGGGCTGGGCGCCGCTGATTGCCTTGATCTTCGTCGGCGCGCTCGGCTCGATTGACGAGCAGATATTCGAAGCGGCGCGCATCGACGGTGCCAACCGGCTTCAGATCTTTTTCCGCGTTACCTTGCCGCTGCTGCGCCCCGTCATCTTGATCGTAAGCATGCTGAAGACCATTTTCTCGCTGAAGATGTTTGACCAAGTGGTCACGATGACTGGCGGCGGACCCGTCCGCGCTACCCAGACCATCAATTACTACATTCATCAGATTGGCTTCGTGCGCAGCCTTGATATCGGCTACGCCTCAGCCATGTCCTACATTCTGGTTGTCTTGCTGACGATTTGCGCGGCGCTTTATGTTTCACTCGTTTTGAACCGTGACTGAGCCCATTGCATGACCGTGAACGCAACGAGCCTAAAGCAAAGCAGTTTCCGGCTTAGAAGCCTCAAGGCGCTGGAGACGCTGGCACTGCTTTTGATCATCGCCTTTATCATGCTGCCGATTGTTTGGCTGGCGATCACCGCTATCAAGCCGCAGGAAAAAGCGTACTCCACCACGCTGATATTTAGGCCGACGCTGGACAATTTCGAGATCATCTTCTCCGATACTTCGGTCATCATCAACGAAGGCAGCGATCGCGAGCGCGGCGAAGTGGGCCGCAATATGCTGCCTAATGTTTTCAACAGCGTGATCGTCTCCGGCGCTACGATCTTGATTGCGATTCCGCTGGCAACGCTGGCTGCATACGCCTTCAGTCGCTACCGTTTCTTGGGCAACGGCGTCCTCTTAATCTGGATTTTGACCACGCAATTCATTCCCGCTATCGTGGTCGCGATCCCCTTTTTCACGCTATTCCGCAATGTGGTCATCTTCGGCAAGCCCCTGCTCGGCACCCAGTTGGGCTTGATTATCGTCAATATGTCGATCGTCCTGCCGTATGCTATCTGGATGATCAAGGGCTTCGTCGACGCCTTGCCGGGCGAAATCGAAGAAGCGGCTTTCGTTGATGGCTGCAACGACTTCCAGATATTGTTTTTCATCTCGCTGCCGCTGATCCGCCCGGGCGTGCTGGTGGCGTCGGTCTTCGCGTTTATCATGTCCTGGAATGAGTTTCTTTTCGCCCTGATCATCGGGCGGGAGATGCGCACGATGCAAGTCGCCCTGATGACGACGAGCGGCGCGCGCGGCATCATGTGGGAGCAGATGGCAGCGGCGGGCTTGGTTGTGATGGCGCCGATTTTCTTCCTGGCGCTGTTCATCCGCAAGAACGTGGTCGATGGCTTGACGATGGGCGCGGTGAAATAAGTCCGCGGGCTGCCGATCCTGGGGGCGCCCGTTCCTCAGGCATCAGCGGCATCGGCGGGCGCCGCCAGCCAGCTTTCAGGAATCGCCACCGGGCTTTCTTGCCCAGTGACGGCCGCGTACCAGCGCAGCATATTGACCGCGCGCTCGGTCATTGTTTTCGCCGCCGCCTGCGCATCCAGCCGGGCGTCAACCAGCAAGCCCCCGCGCCCGCCCGTCAGCTGCCAGCGGCGGCGCCGCTTGCCAGCGATGGATACACCGCGCCGCGTTTGAATTCGCAGATCGACTTCGCTGCTGGGCGGGAGGGGCAAATGCCAAACATCACCGGCGCCGATGTCTCGCTCAATGATTTCGCCACTGTCTAGCGCCGCCTTGATGCTGACCGCGATCGAGCCAGGAGCCGCCTGCCCCGCAACCCGTATCAAGGCGCCGACCGGCTGCAAAGCATTGCTGTTGAGCAACTGCACCACCGCCGTCGGCTCGACCGCTGCCAGCGCCCCCAGAGCCGGCAGCGCGCCAAAAGGATCCGCCTTTACCTGCAGCGCGCCTTCCAGCTCCAGCGCATCCGCCAGCAGCAGCATATCAAGCGCGCCCTGCCCGCCAAAGGTGGCGCCAGCCACAATGACCAAGCCGAGCCGCGTCCGATCCAGCTGGCTCAATTCCGACGCCAAGAAGCGGATGCCCGCCCGCAGCAGCGCATAGCTGATGTAGCGTTCGCGCATGTCCAGCGGCGCGCTTGCCGGGCGCAGCCCTTTGTTTAGGGCATATTGCGCCAGCTCGCCTTTGCGCGGATGGAAGGGCAGCCAGCGGCTGATCGCTTCTTCCCCGAGCCGCTCCAGGGTAGAGGCGGCGCTATGGCTGATGCCTATATCGTTGCCGATGGCGGTTTGCACGCTGCCCTTTTGCCCCAGGGACAGCATCGAATGCGCGCTGCCGACATCAATCGTCAGCGCATCTTCGCCAAGCGCGCGCGCGAAGAATGCCGTCATCGTTTCGACGCCGCGCGCCGTCGGCAGGAGGCCCGAATCGGACAGCGCCGCTAGCCGCTGGAAGCCCTTGCCGCGCCGTTTGACCTCATCAAAATAGCGCCCCAAGACCGCCTGCGCCGGCGCCAGCGTTTCGCGGCCAGCCTGCCGGATATTGGGCGCGATGAAGACTTCGACCTGTTGACTCAGCATCTCGCGGACGGACGGCGCCAAACTGCTGTTGCCGGCGTATACGACGGGCGCTTTGCGGCTCGGCGGCATCAAGGTAAGCGCCTCTCGCACCAGCGCGAGCAGCTCAAGCATGACCGTTCGCGCCCCGCCATCGGCGCCGCCGGTGATTACGATTAGCTGGGGCCGGCTATGGACGAGCCGGTTCAGTCTTCCCTTCGCGCCAAAGCCGTCCTCCAGGTGCACTTCGGCGACGGCATCCATATAGAATGGCGCGATAGCACGGCGAGCAGCCGCGATGCTCACTTGCGGATAAAGCCCCACCAGCGCCACCCGCAGCGCTTGCCCCGCGCTGGTGGTCGTGAGGAAATAATCGACGCCAACGCGGTCGGCTTGTTCGGGCACAATGAGGTTGCCCGCGGGGTCAAAAAAACGCCGTCCGCTTGCCTCGCTTATGCCCCCAAGTATGGACGCTAAGCCGGCCTGAGCATCTTCAATGGGCGCGCCTAAGCTTGTCTTGCCGCTGCCTTGCCCAAGCAGGCGATATTGCCCCTCGACCCGTTCAAAGAGCAGCGCGCGTGTAGTCACGCTGCCGAAATCGACCGCCAGGATTGAATTGATGCGCGGCTCGCTCATTGGATTCAAGCTCCGAATTGAAACAAGAAGCTGATCCGCTCGCTGAGAATCGTGAGGCTGGTCAGAATTGTGGCGGCGTAAATGGCGCCCAATGCCGTAACGATGAAGGCTTTGCCAAGGTGGCGGAAGCCGCGCGCGAGCGGGCTCTGCTGCGGGCCAAATTCGCTGCTCGCCCGCGCCTGATAATGGAAGTAGAACAGGGCGCTGATGGTCCCGATGAAAACGATCAGCGTGTTCACCAGCGCGGCAAAATCTGAGCTGAGGTCGTCTGGGATGGTGGTTGCCGCCGCCAGCAGGGGGAAGAGCGTGCCAGCCAGCGCGCCAAGCACGGCCACCGATGCACCCACGACAATCAGCACCGCATAGACGCTATTGGTCAGCCAAGTTAAGGAGCGAATTGGCTTGAGCAGCAGCAGCAGCCCGAAGAGAAGCGCGGTGCAGAAAATGAGGAAATCGGCCGAATTGCCCAGCGTCGTCCAGCTCGTCTCGGTATTCTGAATATCTTGCAAATAAGGCAGGATGATGCCCTCGTAACTGACGACTAGGGTGAAGGCGGCTGTCATGCCGACGAAGATGTAGATGGCGCTGCGATACAAGACCCCAATCAGGGGCAAATCGCCCAAGACATAACTGAAGACCATGAGGGTCAAAACGAAGCTGATTAGCCCAATCGTCTGCTCTGTCATCATCCCCGCCGCATCACCCAGTATCCACTGCGGGCCGGCGCCGGCTTAGCGCGCCCAGAGCGTATATGACATTGCCAAGGGCGATTAGCACAATGGCGGCCACCGTGCCGACTGTCATCGCTTCTAGGCGCGGGACTTCCTGCGAGCGATCGCGCATCAGCGCATATTCGGGCGCTTCAGCGCGCGGGGACCTGTCGGCTTGATAATAACGGGGACCAATCTTGCCTAGGCTTACGATGCTTTCGCGGCGCATGAAGACGCGTTCGGCCGGGCTAGGCGCCGCCGCTTCCCCTTGCAGGCTGCGGAATTGAGCCAGCGTCAAGGTTTTCTCCTCTACTAGAAATTGGGCGATCCAAGCCGATAGACCATTCGGCAGCGCAATGTTGTACCAACTGCCATCGCCGTTCGTTCCCAGCACTTCGAAGCTATCGCCAGCCCGCGCCAATTGCAGAATGTCGTCCACTGTGGTGGGACCGCGCCGAAGCCGCACTTGCTGCGGCGAGGTAACCTCGACCACGCGGATGGTCTCGAGGGTGGCGGTCGCGGTGGGCCGTTGAGTCGCCCTTGGCAAGGCAGTGTTCGTCGCTATCGCGCCCGAATTGGGCAGCGGCGTCACGGTCGCTGGCGGCGGCTGAGAAGCGACTGTATTTTGCGGCGGCTCGGCTTGGGCGGCTGCCGGCTGAAGATCTGTCTCAAGGTTTGGCGGGGTCGGCGGCAAATCGCCGAAGCTGGCGGCCAGTTTTTCAGCGTAGGTGTAGGCATCGCGATAGCCGACCAGCAAGCCCGCGATCTGGCGCAGGCTATCCGCATACACTTGGGCGAGTGGCGCCGCCGCATAAGCGCTGGCGGCCAGCAGACGGGTCTGGTCCAGCTCCGTCACGACTTGCTCAGCCCAGTTGCGCATGTCTTCGGCGCGCTCGACAATCGTCACGATAAGCGACAATTCGTCCAGCGAATCGAATGCCAGCCCGGTCAAGGCGCCTTTATACGAGACGCGCGCGACATCGCTGAAGTTTTCGCTCAATTCCCGCAAGCCCAGCGAGCCGCCCGGCAGGTAGCGCAGGATGTAATAATCAATGCCATGCTGCAAGCGCTTGCCGCTGGCGGCGGCTGAGCGGTTAATCTGGCTGATGATGTTCTGCGCGTGCACGATGGCGATTGGGTTACTGCTGACGATGAGCGGCTTGGCGGCTTGTGCCACGATATGCCGCAGAATAAGCTCGGCGATGGCATCCAGCTCGCCGGCGGCTGCGGGACCGTATTCGAAAGCGACCAGCACATAATCGTCTTCCGACAAGTTATCCAGCAGATTGAAGATCGTGTTTGGTCCGGGGCGATCCTGGTCAAATTCCGCTGGCGGCAGCGCGCCTTGGGAGAAATCGGACGAGACAAATGGCAATGACACGACGGTGAGCAAGGCGGCAGAAGCGATTAGCCGCGGGACCACGCTCAGCGAAAACAGGGGCAAGCTGGGCAGAAAGCGGTGCCCGCCCGCGGCATCGGCTTGCGAAGCGCCGCCAACAATGTCCTTCAGCAGCTCGACTTGCTGCTGCTGCGCCTTTGATAGTGCCCCCGCGCTGATCACAGCGCCAGGCTTCTGCGAGAACTCTGGCGCGGCCAAGACCTGGTCAACATCGTAAAGTGCTTGCCGAGCTTGGGCAGCGGGCGGCGCCGGCGCGGCGGAACGTTCGCGCAGCAATTGCAGGCGATCGTCCAATTCAGCCAGCGGGCGCTCGTCCCGTACCGTGAGAAGATCGGCGGCTGATGGCTGTGCCGGCGTGGGGGGGGCAGCCCGCCGCCAGCGAGGCAGCTTGGGCAAACTTGGCCGATATGACAAACGCGGCAAGCGTGGCAAACGAAGCCAGCGGGGCCGCCCAGGCAAGCGCGGCATCAAACGGCGAAAGCCAGTGCGCGGGCTAGGCGCGGGGGCGCTCTCGGCCGGCTCAGCGTAATCCAGCCAGTTGAATTCTTCGCTCATCGCCTAATTTCACAAACTCCGTTGCTGGCGGCAGGAAACGGTTTGAATTCCCCTGACAGCATGGAAAAGCTTTTCCCTTCCCAAAATGCGGCCCGCCCATGTAGGCTAACCGCGGTAAGAACGGTCTTGCCCTAATATGGCGCGCAGCCCGGCGACCACCGTGCCCAGGGCAATGCCTAGCAAAATCGCGCGCGCGCCCGCGTTGACGGGTATGGTCATCAGCCAATCGCTCCAAGATTTGAGCGGCGCCAGCTCTGCCAGCGGCAAACTTCCCAGCAGCACAATCAGCACGATGGCGACGAAGAGCAAGCCCCAGACATCAGCGCGCTTTTGCAGCACGCGGGCGCCGCCAAGCGCCAGCGAAAGAAACAGGAGCGCCGCCAAAGCCGATTCAATCGGGACCTGCACCGCTTCCAGCAGCGATGTATCGCCCTGATTGACGAGGTGCCAGTAGATGGTGAAACTGAAGCTGGCCAGCAAAACCGCGCTGTAGAACTTCCCGCGCGCCAGCCGCCCGATGTGCACAAAGAGCAAATTGGCGATGCCGATGACAATGCTCACGGCAATGACAATGGCGACCAGCCGCAGCAGCACATCGCCGGGCAATGCCAGCCGCCGCGCCAGCTCCTCACTGCCTGGCTGATCGCCAAACAGCGCTGGATTATCACCCAAGAGCAAGCTCAGAATCGCCGTTAAGCCAAGCCCAAAGGCGACAAACACAGACAAACCGACGCCAGCGCGTCCCATTCTTTAGCGCCTCCGATAGAAGATAAAGCCCAGCACAATTAAAACCGCGGCGACAGCCGCCACCAGCTGCCAGCTCACCAGGGGCGATTGCTTGCTGAACTCCAGCATGAAAACGGCGCTAAGCCCAAAGATAATCAGCCCGCGCCAAACATCGAGAATCACGGCGTCGCCGCCCCCGCCCTCGGCTTCTGCGATTGCGCCCGGCGCCGCGAACAGTTCTTCGCCAATCAGGGCATGATCAGCCATGGCATAAGCCACCGCTTGCCCCGCCAGCCGATCGCTGAGCGCCAGGCTTGGCTGCCCGCGCCGGCTCGCATTATCGAGCATCAGCGCCAGCTCGGCGTCAAAGCTGCCCGCCATGATATGGGCGGCTGGCTCGTCCGCCATCATGGAGGCCGCCACCGCGCCGGCGTAAGCCAGGCCCGGCGGATACCACTGCGCCCGCGAGAGCGCGCCACCTTTATGCCAAGCGCGCCGCAGGCTATCTTGCCCCAGTGGAATAGAAGCTGGGGAAGACAGGGTAAGGATCGGCGAGATATCGCTGGCATTGGCGCGTTCGATGATGTGATGAAAGAATTCGGCTTCAGCCAGAGCCACCGGCGTATTATCCCCGCCGACAGCCGCGTCGCCGAATGCCAGATGCAGCGGACGGTTTGATTCGATGCTCTGCAAAGTCCACTTTGGGATCTGGTCTATGCCCGCCAGTTGCCGCTGCTTCCGCCGCGGACCGGGCCGCGCTTGAAAGAAGCGCGCGGTATAGACCAGCACAACCGTCGCCATCACAAACAGGACGCTATAGACCTGCAGGGTTGTATCATCCAATTGGTTTAGCCCGCCCTTTCGTCCGCCAGTTGACGCCGCAATTCTTCAATGCCGGCCGGCTCTTCCAGCAGGTGAGCCAATTCGCGCAGGGCAGCGCCGCCGGGCCAGAGATTCGCCAGCGGCTGCGCCACCAGCAGCCCCTGCGCCAGCGCCGGCGCCAGCGGTTCAATCGCCTCCAGCACCGTCAGCAGAAATGGCGCTCCGCCGCGCCGTTTGGCCAGCTCAATCCAACTGGCAATGGCTGTCTGGTCTTTCATGATTGGCAGTATAGCACCGTTCGGCTTAGCCGATTGCTGATGCGGCGCTGGATTTGGACCTGGGCGGCATCTGCGCCCGCGCCGCCCAAGGGGGGCGAAAGACCCCCGCTATTGCAATGGGGGCAAGCGTCAGAGACGGGTAAAATGAAAGCAGGCATCTATCTATAAGGCTTGTCCGCTACTGAGTTTTTAATGCGCATTTCTACCCCATCCCCGACCGCCAGTGTCGGCGGGTCAGTGTCGGCGGGCTGTGTCTACGCGCCCTACGCGACCCCACGCGGCGCAGCCCCTTGCCCCAGCAAGCTAGGGAAGGGGAGCTAGGATATTGCAAACTCTATAAACTATGCCAATTCGGCTTGAAGCCAAGTTCACATTAGCGATAATCACGACAAATCAGTGGTCATCCCCCCATTGCAATGGGGGGACCGAGGGGGGTAAACCAAAGGGCGATCGCGAATCCTAAAGTACCGGACAAGCCTTATACTAGGCATCTATCAGGCAGCAGGGGAACAAACAGGGAGAACAATCATGTTCCAGCGACTCAAAAGCGCCAGCCAGGGCGCCGCCGAAGAATTCAAGACCTTCATCATGCGCGGCAATGTTGTCGATCTCGCCGTTGGCATCATCATCGGCACGGCTTTCAAGGGCATCACCACCTCGCTCGTCAAAGATGTTGTCACGCCGCCCATCGGCCAGCTAACGGGCGGGCTCGATTTTTCCCACTGGGTCATCCCGCTCGATTTCCTTAACTTCGGGCGCGAGGTCAGCGAAGTCGCTACTATCAACATTGGCAACTTCGTCAATGTCCTCATCGACTTTGCGATCACCGCCATCGCCATCTTCTTCCTGGTCAAATTTGTCAATAAGCTCGATCAAGCCGTCGATGACATCAGCGATAAGCTCGATGGCGAAGAAGAAGTTGTGCCCGAGCCAGAACCAGAACCGGAGCCAGAACCCGAGCCAGAACCAGAACCGGAGCCAGAACCCGAGCCCGAGCCTGAACCGGAGCCAGAGCCGACGACCGACGAGCGGATCTTGCAAGTCTTGGAGGAGATATCGCTCAAGCTGGATAAGGCATGACAGGCGCGCCTTGTTGCGTTATAGTGCCTCTTGAAATCCGAAATCAGGAGAAACCGAACATGTCAGAGGACAAGGTCAAAGACGCCCTGCGCATGATGCCCTACGGCTTCTACGCCTTCACCACCAAGAACGGCGGCGATGTGAATGCCATGGTCGTCAATTGGGTCTCGCAGATGTCATACGCCCCGCGGCTGCTCGCAGTTGGCATTCAGAAGTCCTGCTATTCGCGCGGTTTGCTGGAAGTTGGTGGCAGCTTCGGCTTGAATCTCTTCTTGCAAGCCGATTCGGAGGCTATCATGGGGGTCACCAGCGGGCGCGCCAAGAAACCAGAAAAAATGGCAAACGCGGCCTACCGCGCGGCGCCCGAGACTGGCGTGCCGGTGCTGGCCGGTTCAGCTGCCTTCATCGAATGCAAGGTGACGCATATTGTGGATGTCGGCGGTGACCATGACATCGTCGTCGGCGAAGCGATCAACGCCGATGTCATGAAAGAAGCAGGACCGCCCGATGTGCTCTCGCTGACGGAGCTCGGCTGGAGTTACGCTGGCTAGCGGGCCGCCCTGCTGCCTCGCTACTTCATGTCGCTGGCAGCTCCCCGCTCCGCAATACTGCCAGCAGCTTTTGGGTCAGCCGGTCCAGGCTGTGCTCGCGTTGTACATTCTGGCGCAGCCGCCGGCCGATCGCAGCGCGCTCTTGAACAGGCAGGGACAATAAGCGCGCGGCCCGCTCCCGCAAGCCACTGACATCGTCTGGTCCGGCGGTCAAGAGCAGATCGGCATATTCGCCGAGCAGCGGCGCAAAGGCACTGTTGCATACGATCGTCGGCACCGCGCAAGCCATGCTCTCCAGCGCCGCCTTGTCGAAGAGCCCGGCCGGGCTCATATTAACCGCGACTGCCGCTCGCCGATACCAGCCGCGCACAGCCGCCGCCGGCAAGTTGCCGCTGAAATGGCAGCGCTCCGCCAAGCCAAGTTCCCGCGCCAGTGCCAGCAGCTTTCGCTCATAATCGCCACTGTCCCCGGCTTGCGCGCCGCCGATTAGGGCGAGCCGGGCATCGACGCCCGCGATTGCCGCTATGGTCGTCGCTTGATGTTTGATCGCCGCCAGCCGCCCCACCTGCAGCATCAGCGCCCCGTCTTCGCCGCCCGGCTGAGCCTGATTTAATTTGCGCTCTTCCCTCTTTATGGGGCTGGGACTAGCGGGAGCGGGTGAATAGAAGGCAGTATCAATGCCGTGCCCGATCACACGCAGCTTAGCGGTCGGATACGGGAAGCTGGTGGCATCGGCGCTGAGCACCCGCCAAGACATCGCCAAGCCCAGCCGCAATTGCGCGCTGCGCTGCCGATGCGTATACCAGAGCGCCGTCCGAACCCCGCGCGCAGTGAGCAGGGGACCAGCCAAGCCCGCGAAGAGCGGCATCATATGGGCGAAGCAGGCATCATAGCGCCGCGACGCCAGCAGCTGCGAAAGCAGTCGATAAAAATTGGCGAGGCGCGCCGCCTTGCTCCAGCCACGCTCGCGCCCAGCTGAAAATACGCGCGTATTCGGGGGCAGGTCATAGGTGCCGCGGAACATCGTGAGCACATCAACCGCCTCGCACTGGGCCGCCAATTGGCGCACCCAATTGCAAGCGAAGCCCAACACGGGATCCGCCTCATTGGTACTCAGGTTGAAGAGCAGAAGGCGCATCAGTTGCCTGCCGGGGCGAGCCAGCTATTGGGGATAACCCAGCCCGTCAATCGCGGCGGCCGCGGCGAAGTCCTTCGCAGTGAGCTTGCTGCCGGCATCGTGCGTGGTGAAAGAAAGGCTGACCCGCCGCCAGCCGATTTGCATATCGGGGTGATGATTCAAGCCTTCGGCAAGCACGCCCGCCGCCGAGGCAAAAGCCAAGCCCGCCAGATAAGTATCGAAGCGGAACTCTTTCCGCAATTCATCGCCAGCCCGCGCCCAGCCCTTTAGCGTAGCCAGCCCCGCGCTGATTTCATTTTCGCTTAATGCTGCAGACATGATTGCCGCTCCTGGTATCTTTCGCGTTTCAGCTATTATAGCAGTGTCGCCGGGGCAATCGCTTGTCAGCGGCGCTGGGGACGGGTAGAATCACCAGTCTATTTCTTTGTGAGGCGGCGGGTCCATGCCAAATGACAGCTTTTTCCTGGTCATTGAGGGAGTCGATGGCGCGGGCAAGACCAGCATCGCAACGCAGCTGTATGCGATACTGCGGCAGACGCTGGGCGAAAATGTGCTGCTGACGGAAGAACCGCACAAGGATTCATTGATGGGGCTGGAAATACGCGAGGCACTAAGCCGTAAGCGGGACCTAAGCCCCAGCGAGATAGCGCTTGCATTTGCCCTCAACCGCTGCAATCACCTCAAGACTGTCATTGAGCCTTGGCTGAAACGAGAAAAAAGCATCCTTATTTGCGATCGCTATGTGCTTTCGTCCTTGGTGTATCAAACGCGAGGCGCCATTACAATGGCGGACGTCTATCAAATGAACCGCTCGGCACGGGCGCCGGACTTGACGATTGTGCTGCATGTTCCCTCGCATGTCGCCTACCAGCGCATGGATAAACGCGGCAAAAGCGCGCGTGAATTGTTTGAGAATGACCTGCCAGCTCGTTTGAGAAAATATCGGGCGGGTATTGAGCTGCTGCGGGGCAAGGGGCAAACGGTCATCGAGATCCCCGGCGAGGGCGAGCTGCCTGAGGTACTTGAGCGAACGCTAATTGCGCTCAGGAAACAGGGTCCTGCCTGGATGCCAATCCAACCGCCGCTGCTCTAGCGAGAAAAGCCCCGCCATCGGCTTCGTCTTGGCAGTTTTCGCAAACTCGCCAAATTCGCGAAACACACACTTGACAATGAAACAAATGTTCTATACAGTTAGAACATGGCTGGAAAAATCGTCTCCGAAACTTTGAGCAAGCTCTCGCGGATGGGCGATGTTACCCTGCACGAGCCAGCCGGCGACAGCCCGCAAGCCGAGCGCGCCCGCCGAAGCCGCAAGCAGGAGTTCAACCTCAACGATTGCATCGCCCATTTGCAAACGCCACGCGGACCCAAAGCGGTGATGAAATCGATGATGACCACCGCCTGCGAGCGCAACTGCCACTACTGCGTTTTCCGCGCTGGGCGGGCGAAGACGAAGCGCGTCACCATCAAGCCCGATGAAATGGCGTCGGCATTCCAAACGCTGGAGAGCAGCGGCAAGGTTGATGGACTCTTTCTCTCATCCGGCATTATCAAAGGCTCGGTGACCACCCAGGACAAGATCATCGATACCGCCGATATCATCCGCAACAAGCAAGGCTACCGCGGTTACATTCATCTCAAAATCATGCCCGGCATCGAATACGAGCAGCTCTATCGCTCGATGCAGCTGGCGGACCGCATATCAGTCAATCTGGAAGCGCCGACGAGCGCGCGGCTGGCCGCCCTCGCCCCCAAGAAAGTCTTCGTCGACGAGCTGGTGAAGATGCTGCAATGGGCGCAGCAGATCCGCAGCGACAACCGCCACCAGAAAATGGCTAGCAGCGTCACCCAATTTGTGGTTGGCGCCGTCGGCGATAGCGATCTGGAATTGCTTTCCATGAGCGACAAGCTCTACCAGCAAGCGAAATTGGCTCGCGTTTATTACTCTGCCTTTTCCCCCGTGCCGGGCACGCCATTTGAGAACCTGCCCGCGACCGAAGCGCTGCGCGAATTTCGCCTTTATCAGTCGAGCTTTTTGCTGCGCGACTATACTTGGGATGTCGAAGAACTGCCCTTCCTGCGGGATGGCAACCTGCGCACCGATGTCGACCCCAAGCAGGCTTGGGCAGACGAACACCTGCTGCATCAGCCAATAGAAGTGATGACCGCCGAACGTGAGCAGCTCCTGCGCATACCGGGGGTTGGGCCCGCCGGCGCCAATGCCATCATCCGTTCGCGCCGCCGCGGCTCTTTGAGCGAGTTAATTCACCTCAAGCAGATTGGCATCCGCGCGCCACACAGGCTGGCGAAATATGTGCTGCTCGATGGCCGGCAGCCGGTACACCAGCTCAATCTGCTATGAGCCGATTCGCCCGCAGTTGCGAAACCAGGTTTCGGGCGCTGCAATTTAGCCCCAGCGCTCAGCGCCAGCCAGCCTTGTATCAAGCAAGTCACCACCCCGGTTGACGCATCGTTGCCAGGCGCATTTGGCTGGGCTATGATGACGCGGCTGTAGCAAATAGGCTTCATGGATAATGGATAAAGGAAGGAAGCGCGGATGAGATTCCTTGGCGCATTGCTGATCATCATATCGCTGGCGCTTTCGCCGGCATTGGGCAGCGCCGACGAGCTTTTTCCCGCTGGCACGGCGATCAGCTTGCTTCAATGGAAGCATTTTGTGCCGAGCTACGATGAGTGGTTCGACCGTTACGTCAGCGAATGGAGCGCCGCGCATAACGTGGCGGTCACGGTCGATCGCGTAAATTTTCTTGAGCTGCCTTCAGCCCTGGCGGCGGAGATCGATGCCGGGCAAGGGCATTCCATCGTTGAGCTGCTATCGTCGCCAGCTTCATTTGCCGGCGGCTTGCAGGACTTGAGCGACATCAACAATCAAGCCCTGTCCGCACTTGGCGCAAGGCATGGCTTCTGCCGGGCGGTATCCTACCTGCCCGATAGCGACTTCTATTATGGCTTTGCCGCCGGCTATTCGCTCAACCATGGCAATTATGACATTGAACTGTGGGCGGAAGTTGGCTATCCGGAGGGACCCGCGACTTATGAAGAGCTGCTAGCTGGCGGGCGCGCGATTTACCAATTAACTGGCATCCCGGTTGGCATCGGCATCAGCCCGGAAATTGACAGCGAAATGGCTAACCGCGAAGTCATCTGGAGCTTCGGCGGCAGCGTGCAAGATGAAAAGGGCAAGGTCGTCTTCAATAGCCCGGCAACAATCGCCGCAGTCAAATACCTGGCGCAGCTGCAACAGGAAGCCATGACGGCCGAGGTTTTCGGCTGGAGCGGCGCCAGCAACAATCAGGCGCTCATCGCCGGCGAAGCCAGCTTCATCCTCAACCCCGACTCGGCCTACCGCAGCTTACAGAAAGTCGACCCGCTCGCGGCGGCCAACGTCGGCTTTAAGCCCGCGCTCATGGGTCCAGCCGGCGCATTTGGCGGCACTCACGTGACTGTCAGCGTCATCCCGTTCTACGTCAGCGGCTTTGAGCTGCAGGCGGCTAAGCAATTCCTGCTCGATTACAGCGCGAATTACAGTGAGGCCACCTACAACAGCGAGCTGTTCAATCTTCCTTGCTACCCTGCTACCGTGCCCGAATTGGATAGCTGGCTGGCTGAAGACCCCTTTGGCTCGGTTCCGGCCGACAAATTCGCAATCCTAAAAACGGGAATCGAGCGCGCGGTGAATTTTGGTTATCCCGGCTACAGCAGCCCGGCAATTGCGCAGGTATACGCCGAGCACATCATCCCTAAGACAGTCGCCCAAGTCGCGCTAGGCGAATCGACAGCCGAAGCAGCCGTCGCCCAAGCGCATGAGCGTATGGAAGCCATCTTCGCCGATTGGTCTTCGCGCAGTCTTAGGCGCGAGGAGTGAGCGGCGGGGTGAACTTGCCCCGGCAGCAGGCAGTGGTGAATTTCATTGATATGCAGGCTGAAATTCTGTATATGGATAGCCTAGATGTAGGGGCGACACTTGTGTCGCCCACAGTTGCAGAAGCAGATTTTGGGCGATCCAAGGATCGCCCCTACAACTCAGCACAAGCAAGCCTTATATCGATAATTCACCACCTCCCGGCGGCAAGTATTATTGCCAAGCCGATTAGCCTCGGCTAAAATCTAGGCTTGATGGTAGCCGCCCGGCTATTTGAATCGTCATAAAAACAAAGACTTTGAGGAGACAGTTTCATGAACCGCGCAATTCATCTGCTAATCGTGTTCGGTGTTCTGGCGGCACTTGGCGTCGGCGTCGGCGCCCAAGGCGACTACGCCGATGGCACCGAAATCAGCCTGCTGCAGTGGAGCCATTTCGTACCGCGTTATGACGAATGGTTCGATGCCTATGCCGTCGAATGGGGTGAAGCAAATGGCGTCGGCGTCACAGTTGACCACGTCAATTTCACCGAATTATTCTCCACCCTTGCCGCCGAGATTGACGCCGGCGATGGGCACACAATCGTCGAGGTGCTATTCTCGCCCGCCTCCTTCATCGACGGGCTGCATGACCTGGGCGATCTCAATGCTGCCGCCGCCGAAGCGCATGGCGAACGCGCCAGCACTTGCCAAGCCGCCTCCTACCTGCCGGTGGTCGATACCTACTATGCCTACACCCATGGCTACGTCCCCGACCCGGGTGATTATGACATCGCCCTCTGGACCGAAGCTGGCTACCCCGAGGGACCCCAGACCTGGGACGACCTGCTCGAAGGCGGGCGCGCCATTTATGAAGCGAGCGGCATCCCGGTGGGCATTGGCATGAGCCCCGAGCTTGACAGCCGTATGGCGAACCGAGCCGCCATTTGGAGCTTCGGCGGCAGCGTGCAAGACGAAAACGAAAATGTCGTGCTCAATAGCGAAGAGACCATCGCCGCCGTGAAATATCTGGCGCAGCTGCAAAACGAAGCCATGACTGACGAAGTCTTCGGCTGGACGGCCGCCAGCAACAACCAGGGCTTGATCGCCGGCGAGCTCAGCTACATCCTCAACTCCAATTCCGCTTACCGCAGCCTGCAAAAGATTGACGAAGCGGCGGCTGCCAATATCGGCTTCACCAGCGCGCTTTCGGGTCCAGCTGGCGCCTGGGCGTCGTCTCACGTCTGGCAGATCTATGTCATCCCCAAGTACGTGGCGGGCGACGAATTGGCCGCCGCCAAGCAGTTCATCCTCGATCACACCGCCAATTACAGCGAGTCGACCTATCATAGCGAGCTTTACAACTTCCCCTGCTACGCCAGCACCGTGCCCGAATTGGATGGCTGGCTGGAAGCGGATCCTTGGGGCTCGATGCCGCCAAACAAGTTTGAAGTGCTGAAGACTGTCAACGACTGGTCGGTCCATCTCGGCTTCCCGGGCGTTACCAACCCAGCCATCAGCCAGGTCTTCGCCGAGAGCATCATTCCTAACATGACGGCGAAGGTCGCCCTGGGCGAGTTGAGCGCGGAAGACGCGGTCGCGCAAGCGCACGAGCGCGTCGAAGAAATCTTCGGCGAATGGCGCGCTAAAGGCATGGTCGGCGGCGGCGAGTAGGACCACCCCATCCCCCCAGCCCCCTTCCCCAGTAAACTGGAGAAGGGGGAGTAAGGCAGCGTGAACATGTTTGATTTAGATGGTCAACAACTGAAACCCTGTCTCGTAGAATTTGAAAACCCGCCCCTAGACTCCCCTTCCCTAGCTAGCTGGGGGAGGGGCCGGGGGATGGGGTAAGGCAGCGTGAAGGTACTGAATTGCCCGCACCGCCGGTAGACATAGTCGGGCAGAATGGCAAGCCACCCGTGCCTAGCTAGCTGAGGCAGGGGCCGAGGGATAGGGTACAATCACGGCATGTCCATCGTGCAAATCAGCGGGCTAAAGAAATATTTTGATGAGGTCCACGCGGTGGATGGCGTCGATCTTGCCATTGATCGGGGCGAGTTCCTCGTCATTTTGGGACCGTCTGGCTGTGGCAAGACGACGCTGATGCGCATGATCGCTGGCTTGGAGAAGCCCACAGCCGGCACAATCGAAATCGGCGGCGAAGACGTCACCCAGCTGCCCCCGCGGAAACGGGGGGTCTCGATGGTTTTCCAAAGCTACGCCCTCTACCCGCACATGAATGTCTTCAACAACATCGCCTTCCCGCTGCGGGCACAGCGGCGCGAGCTCAAGTTCGATAAGCGCGCGCTGCGCGAGAAGGTCGAGCACACCGCCCGCCTGCTGGAGATCGATATGCTGCTGGACCGGCGCCCGCGCCAGCTCTCCGGCGGGCAGCGCCAGCGCGTCGCCATTGCCCGCGCGATGGTCACCAAGCCGGCTGTGCTTCTGCTTGATGAGCCGCTCTCGAACCTGGATGCCAAATTGCGCGCCAACGCCCGCGACGAGCTCAAAGATTTCCAGCGCTCATCCGACATCACGGCTGTTTTCGTCACCCATGATCAGATTGAGGCGATGGGCTTGGGTGATCGCATTGTCGTCATGTCCGAGGGCAAGATCCAGCAAGTCGGCAGCCCGCAGCGCATCTACGACGACCCAGCCAATGAATTCGTCGCCACCTTCCTTGGCTCGCCCAGCATGAATGTGCTCAGCGCCAATGGCTTTCGTTTTGGCTTCCGCCCGGAGCATTTTCTGCCCAAGACGCTGCAGGACAAGCCACAGAACTCGCGCATATTCCATTATTATGTCAAGCGCGTTGAATACCTCGGCTCGGACCGTCTGGTTTATGGCTATGTGCATGGGCACGACAGCGCGCTGACACTTGCCAAAGTGCCATCGAATGTGCGGGTCTCGCTCGATATTGAAGCCGATTACGAATTCGCCGTGCACAGCAGGGACATCAAATTCTTCGACAGCGGCAGCGGCAAACGCATCGAAGCGCAGCCGCTGGCTTCAAGCGACTAATGTCTCGCCTCGCCTACCCCCTCGATAATCGGCGCGTCATCGGCATACTATTCTTGGCGCCGGCTCTGCTTTATATTTTGCTGCTGGTCGGCTTTCCTTTTCTGCTGGCGATTGCTTTTGGTTTCTCCGATGTTACTGTCGGCAATACGGCTCTCAATTTCGTTGGGCTGCAGAACTATCTGGCGGTCTGGGAAAATGACATCTTCCGCCAGGTCTTCGAAACCACCATCCGCTTCACCCTGATTTCACAAGTCTTCATCCTGCTCTTCGCCAATATCCTCGCCATCATCTTCACCCAGGAATTCACCGGCAAGTGGTTCGCCCGCTTCATCTTCATATTGCCTTGGGCGACGCCGGTCTCGCTGGCGATGATCGGCTGGCTCTGGATGCTGGATACCAAATACAGCCCGATCGATTACCTCTTGCTGCAGACGGGCTTCCTTGGTCCCAACGGCCTCCTCAGCACGGACCGCAATCTGTTCTGGCTGGCGACGCCCGCTCTATCGCAGATGAGCGTCATTTTTGTGCAGGTCTGGCGCATGACCCCGCTGGCGACCGTGATCCTGATGGCGGGGCTGTCCTCAATTCCCACCGACATCCTCGACCAGGCTGAGGTCGATGGTGCCCGCTTCATGCGTACGCTGCTGCAGATTAAACTGCCGCTCATCCTGCCGATTATGATCATCGCGCTGCTCTTCAGCATGATTACCATGTTCGGTGATATGACTGTCGTCTACGTGCTGACGCGCGGCGGACCGGTGGATTACACCCGCGTATTGGGTCTGTATTCCTTTCAAGTTGGCATCGAAGGCGGCAACCTGGCGCAAGGCGCGGCGATTTCGCTCTTCGCTTTTCCGCTGCTGCTGGCGATGGCTATCTTCATGCTGCGCACCGCCAGCCGAGCCGAGGTGCGGTGATGGCATTGCTCGCTTGGGTGCTGCAGAATTTTTGGGCGCTGCTGCTGGCGCTGGTGCTGGCGCTTGTCGGGCTGCGCATCGGCTGGCGCTTCTACCGCTATGGCGCCACCCGGGCGGAATTATCGTATATCCTGCGCCGCAGCCCCTTTTACCTGCTGGTGATGATCTTCTGCTTCTTCGCCGCCGCGCCCTTCCTCATCATGTTCCTACACAGCTTCAAGACCGATGGCGATCTCTACCGCCGCCCGCAGCCCTTTATCTTTCGGCAAGAGCCAACGCTTGAGCATCTGGACGCCCTGTTCAACAACACCGCCTACCTCGAATTCATCCGCAATTCGGTCCTGGTCGGCGTCGCGGTGGTGCTCATCACGCTGATATTATCGCTGCCAGCCGCCTATGCTTTGGCGCGCTTGACTGGGCGCTGGGGCGAACGCGCCGGCATGCTGATGTTTCTGGTGTATCTGGTGCCGCCGACCCTGCTCTTCATCCCCATGTTCCGCATCGTCGTTCTGCTGGGTTTGAAGGACAACCCTCTATCGCTCATTGTCGTTTACCCGTCATTCACCGTGCCCTTCAGCATGTGGCTGCTTAGCGGCTTCTTCAAAGCGGTGCCGCCAGAGCTGGAAGAAGCGGCGCTCGTCGATGGCTACAACCGGGTTGAAGCCTTCTTGCGCATCGTTTTGCCGCTGTCTTTGCCCGGCATCATTTCCACCGTCGTCTTCACCTTCACGCTCACGCTGCACGAATTCATTTATGGGCTGGTCTTCATCGCCGATACCTCCCAGCGCACACTCAGCGTCGGTGTGCCCACCGAGCTGATCCTGGGCGATGTTTATTTCTGGCAGCCGCTGCTGGCCGCCGCCTTGATCATCGCCATCCCGGTGGGCTTGGCTTATAATCTCTTCCTTGACAGCCTGGTGCAGGGCTTTACCATGGGCGCTGTAAAGGGCTAACGCAGCCACCGACTCCCTGTCGAAATCTCTAGTTGCCCGCTCGGATAAGAGGAATCTCATGCCAACAATCAGCGTAAATCTCAATCAAGTCGACGATGCCACCACCGCCGCCCAGATTCGTAGCCACGCCATCGACATCGACCGCCCCGAAGCCAAAGGCGGGCGTGACAAAGGTGCGATGGGGGGCGAATTGCTGCTGGCGTCGCTCGGCGGCTGCTTCAACAGCAATTTGCTGGCTGCTATCCGCGCGCGCAATCTGGACATCAAGGACATTTCAATCGAGATCAGCGGGGAATTGGCGGCGGCGCCGGCTCGCTTCGCATCGATTGACATGGTGGTCAAATCAGCCTACGAGGATCGCGCGGAATTTGAGAAGCTGGTCCTCATGTCGGAGCGGGCTTGCATCGTCGCCAACACGCTGAAAAGCGCGGTCGATCTCAACGTCTCCGTTGGCTGAGGCTGGTGGCGAGCGCCAGGGCTAGCTCGCTGCAAGAAGGCGACCCGAGCCTGACCCAGTTAGGTCGAAGAAACAATCTCAAGGCGGCTTTATGAGCAAAGAAGCGAACCAGGTGCCCGCAGCCAAATTGGCGCTATACAAAGAGCTGCTCGACTTGCAGCCCGAAATAGAACTCAAGGGCGGGCTGAAGCTGCCCTACACCTCGCATCAGGGCAATATGTTCAGCCAATTGACCAAAGCCGGTGTGCTGGGCTTGCGCCTGGGAAAAGCCGAGCGCGAAGCCTTCATGGCAGAATTTGACGGCGAGCTGCTGCTGACATATGGAACTGTAATGAAAGAATATGTGGCTGTGCCGGCTGAATTGCTCGAAGACAGCCAGCGCTTGCTGCCTTATCTCGAGCAAAGTTATGCCTATGCCAAGACGCTCAAGCCACAGCAGCGCAAAGGCAAGAAGTAAGGAGGGGCGATGCCCGCAATCGAACTCGATGTGCATGACCAGCGCCTATACGACATCTTCGACGAGCAAGCCCAATTAGAGACAGTCTCCAGCGGTCACCGATTCCTCGAAGGACCCGCCTGGCATCCATACGAAAAGCATCTGCGATTCAGCGATATACTGGGCAACGCCACCTGGCAGTGGTCGGGCGCGGCTGGCTTGAGCATCTACCGCGCCAACAGCCACCTGGCAAACGGCAACACCTACGACCGCGAGGGGCGCTTGCTCAGCTGTCACCATGCCAGCAGCTGCGTCAGCCGCATGGAACCTGACGAGACGATGACCGTGCTCGCCTCGCATTATCAAGGACAAGAATTGAACAGCCCCAATGATATCGTGGTCAAGAGCGATGGCGCGATCTACTTCACCGACCCGCCCTACGGCCGCGAAAGCAAGGTCGGCATCCCGCGGGATTGCCAACTGGGCTTCAATGGCGTCTACCGCTTGGCTGCCGGCAGCAATGCCTTGACGCTGCTAACGGAAGACTTCAACCGGCCCAACGGGCTCTGCTTTTCCCCCGATGAGTCGCGCCTCTATATCAATGACAGCCCGGAAAGCCTCATTCGTGTTTACGATGTCAATGCTGACGGCAGCTTGGCGCATGGGCGCCGCTTTGCCAAAACCGGCGGCGATGGACCGGGCGTACCCGACGGCATGAAGACGGACAGCCAAGGCAATCTCTATTGCTGCGCTGCCGGGGGCTTGCATGTTTTCGCGGCTGATGGCGCGCTGCTGGGCCGCCTGCGCAGTCCGATGCAGGTCACCAATTTCACCTTCGGCGATGAAGATTTGCGTGGCATCTACCTAACGGGCATCACGACGCTGTATCGTGTTGAGGCGCGCATCGCTGGCAGCCCGCTATTTTGAGCCGCTTGCGAGCAGCCGATGAGCCGAGGTCATTGCCGCGCGGGCGCTTCTTCGCTTATTTCTGCGCGCGGCAGCCAGTAATACATGCGGCCATGGGCGATTTCGCAGGTAGACCGGATGCGCCGCTGGGTCGCTGGGTCGGCGGAATAGCCGTCGATGTGAATGACGCGCTCGCCGCCCAGTGCCCGCCCAGCCATTTGGCGCTCGGCTTCGTCAGTGGCTTGCGTGAATGCCTGCAGAATCGATATCACGCGCGCGGTCAAAGCCAAGCGAACCAGGCCAAATAGAATAGCGAAACGGTATTCTGGCGCGGTCATCAATCGCCGCAAAGCCGCCGCCGCTGGTGGACTCAAGTCGCCTAGCAAGTGCCCCTCGTTCCCCGCCAGCATGCTGAGCGCTCGCCGGCGCAGCTTTCGCTTGCGCCTCGTGTCCCTGGCAATCGCCTCCAAGCGGGCGACAACTTCCTCATAGCCAAGGAAATTGGCCGACGCTTGAATCGCAACCGCGCAGACACGCCTGGTGTCATCATTCAGCCCGACAAGCAGGCTTCGCATCGCCAGCTCGCCATGCTGATGCGCTAGGGCGCGCAAAGCTAAAACCCGCCGGTTGCGATCCGAATTCAACATCAAATTCGCGGCGGCGGCAGCGATTGCCTCATTTGATGGATCGCCGAGCGCGCGCAGAGCCTCAGCCGGCGACAGATCGTTGTAGACGCTGTAGGCTGCGCGCAGCGTCTCCATATCAGCGATGCTGAGCATAGCTTGGGTCCTCGCAGGTTTGGAAGGCGGGCGGCCTGTTATACGCTCGACACATTTCAGAATCTTTAGCAATGATCCCCCGCCGTATGCCAAAATTAACACAGCCAGCCGCCAAGGGGCAAGTGTCAGGGGCGCTCTGTAATTTTCCTGGCGCAGGACGTGGAGCCGCCGCCACCGCTAATTCCCCGCCCGGCTGCCTTGGACTTGGGTATTGACCCGATATGGCGCGCCGTTATGCTTGATGCACCATTCATCATTGGAGTTGACAACTCTAACAGGAGAATTCACCGTGGCACAATTTGGCTTGCTCTACATCGGCGAACCTCAATTCAAAAGCCCAGAAGAAGGCGAGGCTCATTTGAAGCAATACATGGATTGGCTAAATGGGCTTGGCGACGCCGTTGTCAATCGAGGCATCCCTATGGGGGCGCCAACCCGCGTAAGCGCTGACGGCATTTCCAGCGAGGAACGGGCTGATCGGCTGGCTGGCTTAACCATCGTGGAAGCCGACGACCTGGACGCCGCCATCGAGATCGCAAAAGCCTGCCCCTACGTCGATGTAGCCGCCCTGGATGTGGTGCAGATCTTTGAAATGAACATGTAATCCTGCTAGGAGCGGGCCGCGCTTCACTCGGCTTTGTTGGGCTGGCGCCGGTCCCGCAGTTCCCAGAAGCGCCGTCGACGCCTTGGAAGTTAAGATTCAAAATATGGTCCACGTTTCATTCAAAGATACAGTGTGGGCTGGCTTCCGCTAGCCCATTTGCTTGTCATGTGCCTAACGCTGCGCTACATGCGGCTGCCCGATATCCAGCAAGTCGTGGCAATTGACCAGTCCTGCTTCCAGCCGCCTTGGTCGGCTGATTCCTATGTCTTTGAAATCAGCGAGTCTCGGATTAGCCACATGGTCGTTCTCGCCCGCCAGCTAGAGCAGCCGCTGCCGCAGCGAGCGAGCCAAGAGGGTTGGCTATCGAACCTGGGTGATATGCTGCGCGGGAATGCGCCGTCCCTCAATGGGCGGGGCGACATCATCGGTTATGGCGGTTTGTGGAAAATAGAAGGCGAAGCGCACATCAGCACCATCGCCACGCACCCGCAGCAGCGCGGCAATGGCTATGGCGAGATCCTGCTGGCTGGCATGATCGGCAAAGCCATGCGGCTCAAAGCCGAATTCATCGTGCTGGAAGTGCGGGTCAGCAACTTTGTCGCGCAGCGCCTCTATCAGAAATATGGTTTCCATCGCATTAGACGCATGCGCAGCTACTATCGCAACGACAATGAAGACGCCTGGGAGATGCGCGTGGCGCTAGACTGGCAGACGCGCCGCCGCTTCTCCCAGCTGTACCAGAGCCTGCAAGGCAAGCACCTATTCCGCGATACTTACAGTTGGAAGGGGCGTCCCTGGCCTTGATACTATTACATGTGGCAAGGATTCTAACGCTAAAGTTGACGAATGCACTTGGCACCCCTAAACTAAGCAGTGGAATGATAGAAACGAAGGTGTTCAATGAAGAGGTTCATGTCGGTATATGAAACCCCTTTCGAGTATTATGAAACTATCAATGACCGACTAATCTCACTGCACAGTCGTGTACAAACTATGCGCGAAGTCGGTCAGCTCAATCCGCAAGTACTAAAGCGGATTCGAGATTACTTCAAGATTAAAGGCATTTATCACTCCAACGCAATTGAGGGCAATTCGCTGTCAATCGGCGAAACGCGCCTAGTCGTCGAGATGGGTATGACACTCGCTGGCAAGACGCTAAAGGATCAAGCGGAAGCGAAAAATCTATCTGAGGCTCTAGACTTCATGGAAGAAATCGCCGTCTCTCGGAAGTCGCCTATTCTGATCAATGACTTGCGACAAATTCATGCCCTAATACTTAAAGATATCGAAGATGACTTTGCTGGAAGATATCGAACGGGCGAGGTACGAATCTCCGGTTCGGAATACACACCTCCGCAAGCCCATCTAATTCCACAGGAAATGGAAGACTTGGGCAGATACATTGCCCTGGTCACTGAGTCCGACACTGTCGACACCGATTTGCCCATTCTCTGCGCATCAGCCGCCCACGCTTGGCTGGCGCAAATCCACCCGTTTGTCGATGGAAATGGCCGAACTGCCCGAATTTTAATGAATCTTATTTTGATGCGACACGGATATCCGGTTTGCATCATCACTCGCGAGGATCGGCTTCGCTACTACCACGCCCTTGAGGAATCACAAGTGGGCGATTTGACCCCCCTCGTGGAGTTGGTTTACGAGAACGTCGAAGAAAGTCTCGAAGAATGGGAGAAAGCAGCAAAAGAACAGAGACTGCAACTGGAGTGGCTGACTTCGGTGACGGCCAAGTTCGAGCAGCCCGAACTGAACCAGGCGCGAAATGAATATGAAGTCTGGCGGCGCGCAATGGACTTGTTCAGCAGTTACTTCAAGCAGACTGTTGACGCTTGGAATGAACAACTGTCCGTGGGTAGAGTTAACCTGCAGTTCAAAGACTTTGGAACTCTGGACTTTCACAAATACTTGAGTTTGCGCGACGGCGGGTCCGCAAAGAAAACTTGGGATTTCGGCGTCGAATTCAGAAGGGGTAACGACCGTGCGAGATACTTATTCTTTTACGGCTTTGCGGATTATACGTTGAGACGACGAACTCGTGTAGTTTTGATCATTGCCAAAGACATTGACTTCAGCTACGAGCGGCTAAAAGACATCACGCAATCGAACAAGCCTGATATATTTCAAGTAGGATTCGACATCGATTCGCAAAGTTTTGTCGCTCTCACAATTGGCGGTGTTATAGAAACCAAAGTGGAGTCTTTGGCTCGACAATTCTTCACCCAAGTCGTCGAACGCGACTTCGGCGCCTAAGCTATTGGCGCAGCGCCCGCATCCCGTTCAGCGTTACCGCCAGCGACATGCCCATATCGGCAAAGACAGCCGCCAGCATCGTCACATTGCCCGTCACCGCCAGCAGCAGAAATACCGCCTTCAGCCCAAATGAAAGCGCGATATTCTGGCGGATTAGACGCCGAGCGAAACGCGCCCGCCGGATCGCCCCTGGCAGCTGACGCAGCCCTTGCGCCAAGAGCACGATATCAGCGGTGTCCATCGCTTGCGCGCTGCCCGCGCCACCCATGGCAATGCCCACCGAAGCCCGCGCCAGCGCCGGGGTGTCGTTGATGCCATCGCCAACCATCGCCACCGCACCATGCTGCAGCGCCAGCTTCTCCACCGCGGCGACCTTGTCTTCCGGCAGCAGCTCGCCATAGAAGCGATCGACGCCAACCTGCTCGGCAATGGAAGCGGCTACATATTTGTTATCCCCGCTGAGCATGACCGACTCAATCTCCAGCGCGCCCAAAGCCGAGACCACCGGCGCGCTTTCTTCACGGGCGGTATCAGCCAAGGCAATGAGGCCCCGCACGCAGTTGCCGTCGTGGACCATCACCGCGCTTTTGCCCATCGCCTCGATGGAGGCAGCTATGTCGCACAAGCCAGCTGTATGTTCAAATTCGGCATCAAAATAGCTGTGGCTGCCGATGGTTATTCGCCGGCCATCGACATAGCCGCGAACGCCATGCCCCGCCAGCGATTCCACGCCAGACGCGCGCCCATATTCCAGGCCGAGTTGGTCGGCCATTTTTATGATCGCGCCGGCGAAGGGATGGGTGCTCTGCGCTTCTACCGAGGCGGCCAAGGCTACCAACTCGGCGCAGGGGTCACAATTGCTTCCTTCTTCAGCGCAATTATCGGTGTAGGTCGCTTCCACGCTGAGGACGCCCTTGGTCAAGGTGCCGGTTTTATCGAAGGCGACGACCTGGCTACCCGCGAGCGCTTCCAAAGGCGCGCCACCCTTAATCAACACGCCGCGCCGCGCCGCCGCCGTTATCGCGCTAATCACAGTCACCGGCGTGCTAATCACCAGGGCGCAGGGACAAGCGATAACCAGCATTGAAAGCGCGCGGTAGAGCCAGCCTGTTCCCTCGGCGCTGTTCCAAAAGCTGCCGCCAAGAAATAGAGGCGGTATAAAGGCAAGCGCGAGCGCCGCCAGCGCCACCGCCGGCGTATAGCTGTTGGCGAATCGATCGACCAGCCGTTGGCTGGGCGCGCGCTTTGATTGGGCGTTTTGCAGCATGTCGATGATGCGGCTGAGGGTGCTGTCCTCCGCCAAACGGCTGACACGCAGCTCAAGCGCGCCCGCGCCATTGATCGACCCAGCAAAAACAGCTTGCCCCGGCGCCTTGTCTACCGGCAGGCTCTCGCCGGTGATATGCGCTTGATCGACCGCGCTATGCCCCGCGACAAGGTCGCCATCGGCCGGAATCCCTTCGCCCGGCAGCACCCGAATCAAATCGCCCAGAGCCAAAGCCTCAACCGGGACAAGTTCTGTGTCATCACCCAGGATCCGAAGGGCGGTGGGCGGCTTTAGCGCGATTAAGTCTCGCAGGCTGTTCCGCGCCCGGTCGGCTGTATAGCCTTCCAGCGCCTCGCCAATGGCAAAGAGGAAGATGACGGTGGCAGCCTCCAAGAACTCGCCCAGGAAGAGCGCGCCAAGGGCGGCCGCGGTCATCAGCATATTGATATTGAATTCGCGATTGATGCGCAGCGCCATGATGCCGCTTTCGGCGATGGGTTTGATCGCCACCAGCATCGCCAGCGCATAGAGTAGATTGCCCGCAGCGCCAGGCAGCAGCCGCAGGATATCGGCGGCAATGGCTATCAGCAGCAGCGCCCCGCCGATTATCGCCAATCGGCTCGCGGGCCGCGACAACAAATAATCCCAGAAGCCCAATAAGCCAGTCTGCTTCGCCTCGGCCTGATGTGTTTGCGCGGCGTCTTTCCCGTCCGAAATCGTCTTGCCGACTGCCTCGACCCGCGTCTGCAGCGTTCCAAACTCGACATCGCCGCTGAGCTGCAGCGTATTGCTGAGGAAATCTACCCGGGCGAAATGCACACCGTCGAGCTTCGTCACCGCGCTCTCAACCTCGCGGGCGCAGCCGGCACAGTCCATATTTCCGATTTTGAATTGTCGCGTTTCCATTGGGGAATTCCAATAATTGATATATCGTATCATTAACAAAAACTTAACATAAGATAAACTGATTGTAGCGTTTGCGCGCTCAGCAGTCAACATATGAGCTGGCGGGCAGTGGGGAATTACTGATATAAGGCTTGCTTGTGCTGAGTTGTAGGGGCGATCCTTGGATCGCCCAAAACCCGCTTCTGCAACTGTGGGCGACACAAGTGTCGCCCCTACATCTAGGTTATCCAAATACAGAATATCGGCCTGCATATCTCATAATTCACCACTCCCAGCTGTCCCCCAGCTGGCTGACCTTGCCATTGGCACTATTTGGCTCTAAGATTGGCTGATGCCAATCGCTATCAAGAGTGGCGCCCGCGATGCCATATTCAGCGCTCAATCTCACACTCCAGCGCGAAAGCGAGACGCCGCTGTATCGCCAGCTGATCGAGCAGATCCGCGCCCAGATTGATGGCGGTGACCTGCCTGTAGGCACACGCCTGCCCGCCAGCCGGGCACTGGCGCGCCAGTTGAGCCTCAGCCGCATCAGCGTCGTCAAAGCCTATACGGAGCTGCGCACCGCCGGCTATCTCAGCGCCAAAGCTGGGCGCGGCACCTTCGTCGCCCGCCTGCGAATCGCGCCCGAGGTCTCTCAAGCGCGGCAGCAGGCGCCACCAGTGAGCCAGCGCGGCGCGTCCATCCGCCAGATGATGCGCCTCGCCCGTCGGCCCGGCGTCATTGACTTTAGCGGCGGCGCGCCACCAAGCGATTTTTTCCCTGTGCGTTACCTGCAAGACGCCATCAACCATGTCATCGAGCGGGACGGCGCCAGTGCGCTCAGCTATGAGGTGCCCGAGGGCTACCTGCCATTGCGGAGCGCCGTGCGCGATTATGTGCGCGCCATTGGTATCGATTGCCGCGTCGAAAATATACTGATCACCGGCGGCGCCCAGCAAGCGATCGACCTCGTGCTGCAATCACTGATGCGCGATGGCGAGACCTTGGTTACCGCTGACCCGACTTACTTAGGCATCATCGACATCGCCGAAGCGCGCCGCGTCCATATCCATGGCATCCCAATCGACGAGCAGGGCATCCGCATTGACGCGCTGGAGAACGCGCTCAATCATCTGCGCCCGCGCTTGATCTACGTCATGCCCAGCTACCAGAACCCGACCGGGCATTTGATGCCGCTGCACCGGCGGCGCCAGTTGCTGCGCCTCGCCTCTCATCATCGCATCCCCATCCTTGAAGACGAAGTCTACCGCGAGTTCCGCTATGACGGCGCCGAGCTGCCGCCGCTGAAAGCGCTGGACGAGAGCGGCGTCGTCATCCATACCAATGCCTTCACCAAGGTGCTGCTGCCCGGCATCCGCATCGGTTACCTGGTGGCGGCTGGACCGTATTACGAGCGGCTGGCACGGGTGAAGCAGGCGGCTGATATCTCCACCCCCGGCTTGAACCAGCGCGCGATCCATCTGCTGCTGGAGCGCGGGGTGCTAGCCAAGCAGTTGGAGCGCAACCGGCTGGAGCTGCGGCGGCGGCGGGTGGCGGCGCTGGCGGCGGCGCAGCGTTACCTGCCCGCTGGCAGTGGCTGGACGGCGCCCGGGGGCGGGCTTTTTCTATGGGTGGAGCTGCCGGCTGATGGGCCCAGCGCGGCCGAGACCTTCATCGCCGGCATCGGGCGGGATGTCGCCTTTGCCATCGGCGGGCTGTTCACCATCGGCGAGGGCGGGAGCCACGCGCTGCGGCTGAACTTCGGCATTCACAAGCCGGAAAAAATCCAGGCGGGCTTCAAGCGCATCGGCGAAGCCTGGACGGCGCTGGTGGCGGAGTACGGCGGCGTGGAGCGGCGGGCGGTGCTGTGATTTTTCGCCACCGAGGCACTGCCAGCACAGAGATTTTCCCATAGCAGAATTCGCTGCTATACTGCAAAAATAGAATTCAATTGCAGCCAGCCAATCAAAGAGTTGAATAACTATGACCGCCGCCGATATTCCCTTCAAGCGCGTGAATGACGAGTATCCAAGCGTCCGCAATGCGCAGGACGAGCTCTTTGATAAAGTTGATACCTTTGAAGCCGCGCTCTTAGGCTTGACGGGATCTGTAGCACGAAATAGCGAGCGTATCGACGAAATCAATCAAAAGCTCGATGCCATCATCAAACACTTGGAAGTGCCCTACAAGCCGCCGGCCGGCTTCGTCAAAGATTGAGTTGCCACCGAGGCGCAGAGGGCACAGCGCTCTTATCCGCAACTGCATTTGCGAGCATTCTGCGTCTAAGAGAACTCGGTTGCAGCCAGCCAACCGAGGAATGGATACGCTATGGCCAGCACTGACATCCGCTTCAAGCGCGTGAATGACGAGTATCCAAGCGTCTGCAATGCACAGGACGAGCTCTTTGATAAAGTTGATACCTTTGAAGAAGCGCTCTTGGGTTTGAATGAACGAGTTTTTACGATAGATGAGAAACTCGATGCCATCATCAAACACTTGTAAGTGCCCTACAAGCCGCCGGCGGGCTTCGTCAAAGATTGACTAAGGACGCGAACCGCGCTCATGCCTTTCTCGGTGAACTCGGTGTCTCGGTGGCAGAGTTCAGCGCCGCAGCAGCAAATTCACCACGCCCATGTGGTCCTGCAGGCGCGCCGCCTCCCGCGCGACCAGCGCCGCATCGCCCCAGTCGGTCAGCGAGCCGTCTGCTTCAATCGCCTCGATCTGCCCAAAGCCCAAGCGCCGCGCCTCATCCAGCGCTGAGACCGGCTCGTGCCCGAATGCTTTGAGCGCGCTCGGGTTATACTCCATCACCAGCGCCAGCCCCGGCGAATTGGCGATTGTGCGCCGCATCCCGCGCAGGGCGCCCAGCTCCGCCCCTTCGATGTCCATTTTCACGATGTCGACGCGCTCGAAGCCCAGCTGATCCAGGCAATCGTCAATGGCGACCGTTTCTACGTTGAAACGCTGCGGCTGGAAGTCGCCAGCCTGCCGCGGTGCCACATCGCCCGCGCCCATCTGCGCCTGCTGCTGCCGCGCCAGCGCTTCGTCATAATGCAGCGAGCCGCTGGCTGACATCATCAGGTAGTCATGGAGTTCGGCGCTGCCGCTCGTTTCGGCGGCTGCCAGCTGCCGGGCGGTCACATTGGGCTGGTCACGGGTGTTGTGGCGCAGAGTCTGAAAGGTGCCCGGATGCGGCTCCAGGGCGATGACAGCCCCCTCTTTGCCGACCCGGCGGGAGAGCAGCCGCGTGTGATAGCCAATGTGAGCGCCGATATCAAGGGCGGTCATGCCAGGCTGCGCCAGCCGCTCTAGCGCGCTCCGCGTCTCGGTTTCATGCTGCCCGGTCAGCAATTCTAGGCGGAACCAAAATGGGTCGTCGGCGATTGTCTTGAAATCCAGCGCGCGCTCCAGCCCTGGCAGGATTAACCTGCCCATCAGGCGGTGCAGGGCGAGGTGCGCCGGGCGTATCCGTTTCAGGGTTTTGCGGTAGAGGGCGAGGCTGGTATCAAATGCGCGCATGGTCATCGCTTGGGGCGGCTAAACGCAAGTAGGCTAATCGAGCGCCCCACGCTGGTCAATCCTGAAACGAAACCGGCTGAGAGGCCTCTTCAATGCACTGCGGGTCGGATTCGATCGCCTCCAGCCCTTGCAGGATATTGCTCAAGGTTCTGTCGTTGCCGGCGCCGGTCCGCGCTAGATCGAGCGAATCGCGCAGCAGCCCCCAGCCGATGGCGCAGCCGCCGGTGTAATAATGGGAAAGCCCCAGGCGATAACGGCAAGACAGATTGAAAGTGCCGTCATCGTGCGCCAGGCACTGCTGGAAAGCAGTTAGCGATTGCTCAAAGCGGCGCTCGCGGTAATACAGCAAGCCCAGCTGGAACTGCGCCTCGGCATCGGTAGCGTCTTTAGCGACCGAGTCTTCACAGAAGCCGAGCGCGCGCGCGAACTCGCCAACTTTGCGGTAGGCCAAGCAGAGCCGCAGCATAGCGCGGGCGTTGCGCGGGTCGATGGCCAGGATGTGGTCGTAGAGGTCGATGGCGCTTTGGTCTTCATCGCGGGCCAAGTATAAGCCCGCCAGCTCGAATTGCGTCGGCAGATACGCCGGGCGCAGCTCGATGGCGCGTTGGAGATAAATGATGGCATCGCTGTACGAGCCGACCGACGTGAGCGCGTAGGCATAGACGCGGTTCAGGTCCGCGTCCTCGCTGTTGATGGACAAGCCGCGCTCGGCGGCATCCAGCCCATCAGCCCAGCGCTGGTCATCGATATAGGCGCGGGCCAGGGTGGCGTATAGCGGGGTGAAACTTGGGTCTTGCTCCAAGCCCGCTAAGACGACCGGGATGGCGCTCGTCGCCTGCCCGCCCCAAGTGTAGGCGGCCCCCTTTAGCGCGTAGCCGCGGACATCGCGAGCGGCGATGGCGGTGATGGCATCAGCCAGCGCGCGGGCATCGTCGTAGCGCCCTAGCTCAATCAAGATGCGGCCCCGCTGGTAGAGATACGCGATTTCATTCGGACGCTCGGCGATTGCCTTCGCCAGCAGCTCATCGGCGCCGTTGAAGTCGCCCGCTATGGAGAGTGCCACGGCGCGCGTCGCCAATTCGCTCGGCAGTGGCGTCGGGCTGGCGCGGTCGCCGGCGATGCTGAGGACGACGCCTTCGAGCGCGTCTCGCTGCCAGATGACGGCTAAGCCCAGCAGCAGCCCCAGCAGGACGGTGATGAATAAATTGCGGATGGGATGGCGCTTCGGCTGGCGGAAGAAGGGCTGCGTGTAATCACGGCTGATCTTCATCGCCTAGATGCCCCCAATCGGCGTCGGGGGGACGGGCGTGGGCGGAATCGGCGTCGGCAGGCGGCTGTCTTCAAAGCCGGGGCAGTTGGCGCGTATGCTCGCCAAACCCTCGTTGATGATGCCGATGATATGCGGCTGGCGGGTGTAGCGCAGCGCTTCCTGCAGCACGTCCCAAGCTTTTGGGCATTGGTCCAGCACATAGTAAGACCAGCCACGCATGTAATAGCATTCGACAGCGGTGGAGCCCAGGGCGACGCAATTTTCCATCGCCTCGAGCGTGCCTTCGTAGTTGCGGCGGGTGTAGCGCATCTGCCCCAGCCATTGCCAGGCGTCGGCATAATTCTCATCGAGCTCGGTTGCCGTCTCGCAGAATGGGGTCGCGGCCAGGAACTCGCCCACTTCGGCGTAAGTCTGGCAGATGCGCAGGTAGGCTTTGGCGCTGCCTGGCTCCAGCTCTAGGACGCGCCGATAAATGCCGACCGCCATCTCTTGATAATCTTGCTGCCGATATTGAAGCGCGAGCTCGAAGTATGGCGCTGTCAGGTTCGGGTTGATCGCGACTGCTTTTTCGAGCGCGGCGATGGCTTCATTGCGGCGGTCGGTGTAAATGAGCGGGATAGCGAAGGCGCGATGGCTGAAGGCGTTGAGCGGGTCCAGCTGGGTGGCAAGCAAGCCTCGCTGATAGCCATCGCTGTAACGCCCGATGTTGGTGTAAGCGATGGCGAGCGCGGCGTGCAGCGGGGCAAACTCGGCATTATGTTCCAAGCCGGAAACGGCGAGGGGAATGGCGGCGCCGGGGTCGCTCCACATTAGCGCGCGCGCTTTTAAGGCGTAACCGCGCGGGTCGCTGGGGGCGGCTGCCATCGCGCGGTCGCCGATTTCAGCCGCTTTGGCATAATTGTCCAGCTCAATCAGAATGCGGCCATATTCGTAGAGATAATCGATATTGTTGGGGCGCTGCTCGACAGCGATTTCGAACTGAGCCAGCGCCGCCGGCACTTTGCCTTCCGTATAATAGGTGATGCCAGCCTGGGCGTACTGGCTGGGGAAAAGCGTGGGCGTCGCGCGGGGCCAGCCCAGGAAACCGCGGGCGGCATAGTCGATATCGTCTATCGACATATAGGCGACAGCCAGCAGGCCGACAGTCAGGCATATAATGGCAAGCGCGAATAAGAAAAGCGGAAAACCAGCTAAGCCGCGCCGCCGGCTGCTGAAGAAGGGTTTATTATAGTTGCGCTGTATCTTGCGATTCGGTCTCATTTCGAGTGCTGTATCGGCTGGCAGCTGCTATTCTACCACAGGTCAGCGAACGCTCGATTTACTTGGTGCGGCGCGGGAGTGGCGATTTTGGTGGATATGTCCATTTCAAAGCCCAGCCCGACCGCCTGTGTCGGCGGGTCAGTGTAGGCGCGACCCCACGCGGCGCAGCCCCTTGCCGGCGGTCAGTGTCTACGCGACCCAGCAAGCTAGGGAAGGGGAGCTAGGATATTGCAAACTCTATAAACTATGCCAATTCTGCTTGAATCCAAGTTCACATTAGCGATAATCACGACAAATCAGTGCTCATCCCCCCATTTCAATGGGGGGACCGAGGGGGGTAAACCAAAGGGCGATCGCGAATCCTAAAGTACCGGACAAGCCCTACAATTTCTCGTAATATGTTGCATTTCTTTGTTGAGTTACTTCTACGCGGCCCTCTGTGTCTACTTTCACAACCCCTCAATGAATCAAAGCAGAAACTAGCACAACTTGCAGTTTTTTTGTAGAATTTTGGTGCGGTGCGCGATCCCCGTGTGTCTTTGGCAGAAAGTATGCCCTACAGAGTTTGGGACGGAGGCGAACTGACGAGCCGCTTGGCACTTAATTGATGCCCAAAAGTAGAGTAGGTCTTAGAACCTCAAAGCGCCTCTGCACCGCTGTTTTACTGGCTCAATGGTACAATCTACGAAACATAACCGCGTTCGCATCTCGCAAGGCGATTTCGCTGTGGCGGGTCGCTATGACTGCACAGCAGGTTGCGATGTAGACGCAGACTATGTCGTTGTCTCGCTTTTGAACTTCAAATCACAGACAAAGGAAATTCGGCAGATACCTCAGACTCAGGCAAAAGCGAATTCAGCTGCAAAGTGGCTCAAACAGAACAAAGTGGAGTTCATAGTTCTAGAATCGACCGCAAATTATCATTTGACTTTTTATCACGCTTGCCGAAAACTTGGTCTGAATGTACACATCATCAATCCCGCTCAAGTCACGGCACTACTTCGAATAGAGGGCAAGTCGGATAAGGCGGATGCGACAAATCTAGCCATGCTAGCCGCTACTTTTCCCCTAAGAACTTCCAATGTTCCAGATGCCCAACAAATGGAGATTCGTAGCAACTTGCGGAATTATGACCGCGACAGAAAAGCATTAACTAAAGTTAAGCAACGGGTTCATCAAGAACTTGCGCAGTTTGGAATAAATATCTTCCGGGAAACTACGTTGAGAACCCAATCAGGCCGGGCGTTTCTGGAAGCGCTTTCTCAGACAGAGGACGCGGCGGAACTGATTGTTCAGAATCACTGGAAAGGTTCACCTAGCAGCCGCCCAAGATTGATAGAGGCAATGGGGAAGACGGAAGAACTCCCGACTTGGCTTCGTCAGGAACTTGAAGTGCTAAGAATTGACCTACTTGTTCAAGAGCAAAGAATTAGAATCCGAGAACAACAAGCACTAAATCATATCGAACATTTTGAGCTAGCGCCTCAGATCGCTTGGATGTCCACGACACCAGGAGTAAACTGGCTCGTAGCTTTACGACTAATTGGTGAAATGGGATCGGACTTTTGGCAACGATATTCAACATCAAGAGCTTGGTGTAAGGCTTTAGGGGTCGCCCCGAACACTCTTGTTTCTGCCGGGAAAGTCCTTAAAACCTCGAAAGCCTTAGGAAATAATCATGCCAAGCGACATCTCCTCATGCAAATGCGTAATTGGTTATTGCGAAACCATGAGCACCCATTGAAACAGTGGCAAGTACAATATAGAGCTAAAGCAGGCTTTCGCAAATCAGTATCCGCGTGCTGCAATAAAGCCATGACCAGTTTATATCATCAAGGCCGCCACGGCGGTTTACCGTATAATCCGAGTCGGATGAAGTTACGATTCCCTGAAACTATCTAAACGCTCGCATTCGCGACATGGTTGTGTTTTTGTGGCTGCCCCGAATTACGGGCGAGCAACTCTGTGGCGAAAAAAATTGAAGCGATTGCCCTGGAACCGGGCGCGGGATAATTGACAAAGGCGCTGCAAAAAGCATACAATTTGAATACTATAAGCAACATTGGAGACTTCGTATGATGTGGAAAAACATGACCATAAGGTCTCTTAAGCAGGTTCGGGTTTGGCTGGCGCTCGCGCTGGCGCTGGCTGCCCCTAGCGCGCTGGCGCAGTTTGACCCTCAAAATGTCAAAGTGGATGCGATGTGCGGGGACCGCGTGTCCATCAAATGGAAACCGGTGTCCGGGGCAGATGGCTACCGGATCGTGCTGCTGGAGAATGGCGAAGAGCGGACCATCTGCGAAACCGGCGACAGCGACTGCATGCTAGACTCGCCCGGCAGCAAAGGCGGGGAGATCTTTATCGACAAGAAAACCGAGTCTGGCTATGAGTTAAGCCAGGACAGTTTCAAATTGCCAGCGGCGAACCGCGAGGCCTGCTTTTCAGATGGTGTCGCGATTATTGGTCCCCCGCGCCCGCCGGTCGATACTTGCCCGAACTTGCCCCCTGGCATCGTCGTCCGCGGTCATAGCCCGTTTTCTACCCAGTGCCAACAAGTCAGCGCGGCCAGCGTCGGCAATGCCGATTTGATGGCGCGCGGCATCATTGACGCGGTTGATGTCTGGGGCAACGTCGAAGCCGAGGTTGAAGTCTGCTTTAACCAGCCGGGGAAGCTGTATTTTCTGGACGCCGCAACCTCGCCGCGCAGCCTGTCTGAGCTGCCGGCGGAGCGCATCGATGGCATGACCTGCGGCCGGATCAAGCGGGTGGGCACGGTGGCGCTGATCTCGGATGGCGACGCAGCCAGCGAGAGCCAGCCCGAAGCGCCCGCCTCAGCCGAGCCGCCAGCCGAGCAGCCAGACGAGCCGCCAGCCCTGTTCGTGCCGCCGGGGGAAGCGCCTTACATCTGCCAGCTAGTCGCCGGCGATATCATCAACCTGCGCAGCGACGGCAGCACAGAGGCTATGGTCCTTGCGGAAATCCCCACCTTTAGTCTGCTCGTCCCGCAGAATCGCACCAAGGACTGGTTCCAAGTCACCTTTGAAGGGCAGTTGGGCTGGGTCAGCAAAGAGTATGTATTCCAGAGCGTCGGCTGCAATGCTTTCAACGCGGCTGGCAACGCGCCGCCGCCAGAAGCCCAAGCAGAAGCAGCGCAAGACAGAGCCCAAGCAGAAGCAGCCCCGTCAATTGAGGCGACGCCAAGCTGTACCCTTCGCAGTGGCGACATCATCAACCTGCGGCAGGGACCGGGGCTGGACTATGCCGTCCTGCTAGAGATACCGAATCAGACAGTCCTGCTGGCTTCGGAGCGCTCGGGCGATTGGCTCCAGGTCGATTATGGCGCGGAAACAGGCTGGGTTCATATTGATTATGTCTTCCGCGAAGGCGCCTGCGGCTAGGCGCTTGCGGGCCGACCGTGGCGATTCGAAGTGACAGCGCCGGGCTGGAAAAGCAGTACCTGCTGGATATGCTGGCTCGGGAAAGCGGCTGCAGCCTGGAGGTCGGCTGCGGCGATGGGCGGCTGACGCGGCAATATGCTGATAGCGCGGGGCGGGTTTTTGCCATCGATCTGCCAGCGAGTTTGCCCAGTGCCGGCGCCAAACCGCTGCCGGCTTCGATCCACCTGGCGGCCGCCAGCGGCATCCGCCTGCCCTTCCCAGCCTGCCGTTTCGATCAAGCGATATTCGCGCTCTCGTTCTGATGAATTGAGCCGAGGGGTATGGTCCATGCCCTATCAGAAGCGCGGCGGGTGTTGAAGCCGGGCGGGTGCCTCATTGACCTGCGGCCCAGCACGCGCAATCGCAGCATCGAGCTGGAGCTGGCAAGCGCGACCCTCTTCATCGGCGAGATCGATTCCTCAAACTCCGTCTCCGATCATGCAGCGGCGGATGAAGCGCTAGCCGAGGCGCTGGCGGCGGGGGCGTTTCAGCGCGAGCACCAGACCGCCTTCCCCTATATGAGCGACCTCGATACGCTGGCCGACTTGCGAGATTTCAAAGCTGGGCTGCGGCGTAGCGTCATGCCCGAATCGATCTTCACGCAGATTGAAGCGCTCACCGCCGATGAGGGCGCGAATTACCGCATACGAATCCGGCGGGAGCTGCTGATTGCGCGTTATCGCAGACCCTAAGGCGCGCGATCGATGCGGAAGCCGGCTGCAAAATCAGCGGCGGACTGACCGCATCGCCTGTTTGCCACCGTGCAAGAATTTGTTACACTCTTAGCGGCGATTATTGTCGCGTCGTTCCCATATCGAGCAAGCATACTCTGGAGGACTCTATGTTGCGCAGGTTATCAGTATTGTTCATGGTTCTTACGCTGGTTTTCTTGGCGGGGTTGCCCGCGCTGGCGCAAGAAGAAGTGGTGTTTGGCGTTGTGCTGGTTGGCCCCAATGATGACCGCGGCTGGAGCACATCACATCATGAAGCGGGCTTGTATGTAGAAGCGAATATGCCCGGCGCCAGGATGCTCGAGTTCGAGAGCCTCAACCCGGCTGATTCGCCGGAGACAACGCTGATGGGCGTGGTTGAGCTGATGGTTGACGAAGGCGCCTCAGTCATATTTACCACCTCTGACAGCTTCGAAGAGGACACCAATGTGGTGGCAGCCGCCTTCCCCGATGTCACCTTCATCAATATCACCGGCAGCAACGCCATTCAATCAAGCGATATTGTCATGGGCGATCACGCAGTCATGCATGACTTGCCGGAACTGTCGCCGCCCAACGTAGGCAACTTCAATGTCTATATGGAATTGCCGCGTATGCTGGCTGGCTGCGCCGCCGCCTTGACCAGCGAAAATGGGCAAATTGGCTATCTTGGCGCGCTAATCAATCCAGAGACGCGCCGCCTGGCTGCTTCGAGTTACTTGGGCGCCCGTTATTGCGCGGAGAATTATCGCGATGACCTGATGGCTGATGACATCAGCTTCGAGGTGACTTGGATCGGTTTCTGGTTCCATATTCCAGGCGTAACCTTGGACCCAACCGAGGTGGCGCAGGGCTTCCTCGATGGCGGCGCCGATGTCATTATTTCTGGCATCGACACCACCGAGGCGATAACAGTTTCGGGCCAATACATGGCGGAAGGCGATGCCAGCTATGGCGTGCCTTATGGCAATGTCAACGGCTGTTCGGAGGCGCCGGAAGCCTGCATTGGCGCGGCTTACTACAACTGGGGTCCAGCCTATCTTAGCGTGGTCGAGCGCGTTGTTGAGGGCAGCTGGAGCCAGGAGTGGCTGTGGCTGGAGCCGAAGTGGGACGAAATCAACGATGATGGCATCTATACCGATACCGACCAGAGCGTTGCGGGCTTCGTCTTTGGCGACGCGCTCAGCATGGACACGGTCGAGACTTTGAAAGTCTTCGCGCAAGAGATCCACGATTTCCAGACCGATCCCATGCGGGCGGGCGAGATGTTCTTGTGGTCTGGTCCGCTGAATTTGCAAGATGGCACGACGCTGGCGGGCGATATGGAGCCGGTCAGCTTGCTGGATATCTGGTTCATCCCGCAGCTGCTTGAGGGCATGGTCGGCGCGAGCGAGAGCGAGTAAATCGCAAGGGAAGCATAACTGTGGGCGGTCAATCGTATCGCCCACAGCCCATCACCCGCGCCATAAATGATGAGCGCAATGCGCAACTTGCTTTTGCTCTGCCTTCTTTATCTGGCTGGGGCACTTCTTATTGTCGGGCAAAGCGCACCCCAGCTGATCTTGTCGGAGACGGCAATCGCGTCGCAGCCGGACGGCTTCGGCGGCGAGATGCCGGTCGTCCGTGGCAAAGTCTTCAATCATGGCGCCGACGCCTACCGCAATGTCACCGTCTCTGTCGAAGCCTACAGCGCAGATGAAAGGCTGATTGGCGAAGGCTTCGGCTTCCTGGTGGATGCCTGTGGCACCGCGCTGGTGGATCGGGCGCTGCTGCCGGGCGCGGTGCAAACATTCAGCGCGCCTTTCGAATTATTTGCTGATGGCGATGTGGCGAGCGTACGCGTCAATGTGGATGCCGAGGCGGAAGCGCCGCAATGGTCGCCCGCGATTGACGCGCCCGCGGTTACGCTCATCGCGCGCTCCGAAGTCGTCATGCTGGAATGGCTGGACGACGAGACGCTCATCTACGGCGTCGGCTGCGAGGGAGCGGTCTTCACCGAGCTGGACTGGTGGCGCTATGACCTCGCCGACCATGCCCTATCGCAGATTGAGCATCCAGATGCGGGCAAGGTAAGCGCCGAGATGATCGCCAAGAGCGACGCGGCGCTCATCACGCAATCGGGCGAGCAGAATCCAGCCCTGTTTTATGGCTCGCGGATGACCTTTCCGCCCGGGGCGCGGCGCATCGTTTACCAAAACGACCTGCACACGATATTCTCAGCCGAGCCCGATGGCAGCTTCAAGCGGCTAATCCACGACAAGCTGCATCAGCATAGCTTGCGCGGCTTCACCTGGGCGCGGCAGCCTGGGGTCTTCCTCGCGTATTATTTTGGCACTCATGGCGAGCCGGTCTATTACTTCAGCGCCGATGTCGAGGGGCAAATGCTGATGGGGCGGCTGGAAGAATTGACCCCATCGCTGATTGCGCCAGGACCGGCTGAGGATGGGCTGGCGGCGGTGGTTGGCTGGCAGCGCGCAGACAGCAGCGGCTACTATCTTGATTATGCCTTCGGCGGCAGCGAGCTGCTCTTCGAGGCGCAGTTGCCGGGCAATCACTATCCGGCACCCATCGTGGCGGGCGACATCATCTATGTCGTTCGTCCCATCGAGGGCGTGGCGGCGCTGCAATGTTTCGACCGACTGACGCGGCAATTGACGACCTTGACGGAATTGCCACTGCACTTGACGCGGCCCGCGCGCGCCTGGAGCTGGCTTTCGCCGGCTGGGGGCAAGCTGGCGCTAGCGATGAACGGGGCGGCGGGGGGCCTCTGGTGGCTGGAGCTGGACCGGGACTGTGGCTAGCGGGGAGCTGGCATTGCCTCGCTACTCGGCGGATTTCGCTTCAGCCGCAAGCGCTTGCCGGGCGGGGCTAGGGCTGTCGCAGCCTTGATAGACACCGCCATCTGCTTCATTCTTTTTCTGCTTTGATTGAATGCCATAAGATTATGATTGTGCCCTTGCCTATGGAAACAGATTATGAGGCAATCGTCATCGGGCTGGGCGCGATGGGCAGCGCCACGCTCTATCAGCTGGCGAGCCGCGGGCTGAATGCCCTGGGCATCGATCAATTTGAACCGCCGCACAAGCTGGGCTCGTCGCATGGCTTGACGCGGATCATACGCCTCGCTTATTACGAAGACTTGTCTTATGTGCCCCTGCTGCGGCGGGCTTATGCGCTTTGGGCAGCGCTTGAAGCGGACTTCGGCGAGCGGGTCTTCTACCAAACGGGCAGCATCGATATGGGTCCCGCAGACAGCGATGTCTTCAGCGGCAGCCTGAAAAGCTGCCTTGAAAATGACTTTGAGCACGATGTACTGGATAGCAAGGCGCTCAACCGGCGCTTCCCCGGCTTCCAAATGCCAGCTGAAACGATGGCGGTCTATCAGCCCCAGGGCGGTTTGCTGGTCCCGGAACGTTGCATCAGCGCCTACCTTAAGCTGGCGAAAGCGCGCGGGGCGGCACTGCATTTTGGGCAACGCGCGCTCGGCTGGCATATTCTGGCTGATGGTCGGGTGCAGGTGCGGACGGATGCTGGCACCTATGTCGCGGAAAAGCTGATACTCTGCGGCGGCGCCTGGGCGTACAAGCTAGCGCCGCCGCTGGCACAGGCAGCCGTGCCGGAGCGGCAGGCGCTGATTTGGCTCGAGCCGAAACAGGCTGATTGCTTTCAAATGGACCGCTTTCCCGTTTGGAATGCCCAAGTGGAAGAAGGGCGCTATTATGGTTTGCCGGTCTTCAATCCGGCGGGCAAGACGCCTGGCGTAAAGCTGGGGCGTTATCATCACCTGGGCGAAACTTGCGACCCGGATACAGTTAATCGCGGGTGGCAAGGCGCCGACGAAGCGATTCTGCGGCGCTTTGCCGAGCGCTATTTGCCCACTGGCGCCGGCAAGACGCTGGACCTGGCCGTCTGTATGTTCACCAATACGCCGGACGAGCATTTTCTGCTGGATACATTGCCGGGCGCGCCGCAAGTCTCGGTGGCGGCTGGCTTCAGCGGGCACGGCTTCAAGATGGCCAGCGTCATCGGCGAGATAATGGCTGACCTGGCGCAGGCGGGCGAGACGCGCCATGACATCGCGCTGCACCGGCTTTCCCGTTTCCCGCTGCCGGGCGCCAGCAGTCGCTCCTAATTATTTTTGAATAGTGGCAGTGGCGATTTGAATTTTAGCAGCGCGCGTGTTAGGCTCGGCAAGCTCAGGCGAAATCGTTTTGAAGCGGCGCCGGCGGGGCGCGATATGGCTGCGATTCCTGAAATTAACCGAGGCAGACTGATGGCGAATGACAAGCAAGAGAGCAAAGAATTAAAAGTCTCTGCGGCAAAGGCGGCTGACGCGAAGTCGCGGATTACGCTGGCGAATCTGGTTGACATTCAGTTCATGGATGAGGCGGACAGCGGGCTAAGCCAGCCCATGGAGGGCTACAATTCTCGTTACAAAAACATCGTCGATTATATCATCGGCGTTACCCACGAGATCTGGGAAGAGCACGGCATTGGCAAGCTTTACGATTATTACGCCAATAACGTGAAGATGCACACAGCCAGCGGCTTGAAGTTTGGGCGGGAAGCGGTCATCGCGGCGACGCTGGAATCGCAGGCGGCTTTCCCCGATCGGCGGCTGGTTGGCGAAGAAGTTATTTGGGGCGGCAACAATGTCGATGGCTTTTATACATCGCATCGGATAATGCACGAGGGAACCAATCGCGGCTGGACGCCTTACGGTCCGCCGACGGGCAAGCGGGTTCGTTATCGCGCCATCGCCGATTGTATCTGCCAGCGCGATATGATGGTGGAAGAATGGATCTCGCGCGATGAGTTGACGCTGGTGAGGCAGCTGGGCTTGGACCCGGTGCAGACGGCCAAAGAAATGATCGCCAAAGAAAAGGACAGCGACTTGCAGCTGAGCATCGCCGGCGATATCGATCACCGCGTCGGGCAGCTGCCGCCGGAGCCCTGGCCCCAGGCGCAATCCGAGCAGTTTGAGCCGGAAGACTTCGTCGGGCGCATGATGCACGAAATATGGAATTGGCGCCTGCTGAATAAGGCGCGCGAATATTACCACGAGAACTTCGTCTTTGAAGGACCATCGGGGCGCTCTTTCAAGGGCATTGGCGACTTTCAAACGTATGCCCTGTCGCTGCTTTCGCCCTTCCCTGATCTGTCGATTCAGCTCGACCACTTCTGTCATGTGGGGGATGAACGGTCCGGTTATCGGGTGGCGACGCGCTGGTCGATGAGCGGGACGCATACCGGCTATGGCGTCTATGGCGAGCCGACTGGCAACCCAATCCGGCTGATTGGCTTCAGCCATCATCTGATTAAGGGCGGGCGCATCGCTAGTGAAAATACCCTGTTTGACGAGTTCGTCTTGCTGAAGCAGGTCCTTGCTTGAGCCGCGCCGGCGCGCCCGAATTTTTGGACTGGAGTGTCAAATGGCAGCTGAAAGATGAGGGCGACGCAGGACAAGTACTTCACGTCTTCATTTCAATACAGCCCGGTTGATCAGGCACAGAACCTCGCCAACAAGCGGCGGGTGATGGACATCATGCGGGCGCTGAGCGAGGCGCCGCTGGCTCAATTAGCGGAGGCGGCCGGCGACGGCTACACCATTGATGCCGCGCTGAATGTCAGTCATCCGATCAACGAGCTGCGCGGCATCGCGGCCGGGCTGGAGCAGCTCTGGCAGCCGCTGCGGCGGGCGCTGCCAGATATGGAGCGGCGGGAAAACTTCGTCGCCGGTGGGCGCTACCGCGATGCGAATTGGATCGCCTGCATGGGGCATTACCTGGGCAACTTCGCGGGCGACCTGCTCGGCATCCCGGCGACGCGCGGCGTGGTGCATCTGCGCTTCTGCGAGGGGCATGAACTGCGCGGCGGGAAAATCGTCAGAAGTTATATTTTCCTGGACTTTCTGGATTTGATGCGACAGGCTGGCTATTGGCCCCTGGCGCCAAGCTTGGGGCGCGAGATGCGCTGGCTGCCACCGCGCACATTGGACGGGCTGGTCTTGACGGCCCAGGCTGAAGCCCGCTCCCGCCGGACGATTGAGACCATTCTGAAGATGCACGCCGCGCTCGGCTATTACAGCGGGTCCCCGCCCAGCCGCGCCGTCTTGGACGAGATGGAGCAAGCCAAGCATTGGCATAAGAATTTCATGTGGTATGGGCCAGCCGGCATCGGCACAACACGCGGCTTGAAAGGCTACGAAGAGTATCATCAGATACCGTTTTTAGTGGCATTCCCGGACCGCGGCGGCTCGGCGCAGGGGCATTTCATCCGAATCGGCGATGGCTATTATGCGGTGACGGGCGGCTGGGGTTACTTGCGGGCGACGCATACCGGCGGCGAGCTTTTTGGCCTGCCGCCGACGGGCAAACGCGTCCAGATGCGGGTGATGGACTTTTATCGCTGTGACGATGACACGATAGTCGAGAACTGGATCCCGATCGATGTGCCACATCTGCTGCTGCAAATGGGGGTGGATGTCTTCGGGCGGATGCGCCATCAACACCGGCAGCAGGGGGCGCTCAGCGCAAGCGAGTGGCTGGTGAAAGCATAATTGCCACCGAGCCACCGAGGGCGCAAAGGGGTAATCATTTCCATACATGCCTTGTAAGGGAGTGGCGAATATCGTGGATATGCCCATTTCAAACCCCACCCCCAGCCCCTCCCCGATGAATCAAGGAGGGGAGCATTGCTAGCAAATCCTGAGTCGGAGTTTTTACAAACTCCTATATCCACAAAATTAGACACTCCCCTTGTAAGGAAGATTTTGTGAACTGCCCGCCGGCCTTTATGCTAGCTAGCGGGCTGGGATAGGTGTACTGGACCATGGCAGAGTCGATTCACAACCAGAATAAAGAAAGGATTGGGGCGCTGCGGGCGGCGCTTTACGATATCGATGCGGGGAAGCTGCGCCGGCAGCTGAGCGAGATTTTCGCGCCCGATTGCCTGGTGCAGCTGGCGAACCCGCTCGAGACGCTGGCTGGGGCGGCTGGCTTATACGAGGCGGCTTACGCGCCCTTATTGAGAGCGGTGCCAGATTTGGAGCGGCGCGATTGCATCGTCATGGCGGGCGAGGCACAGGGCGGCAATTGGGTCGGCTGCTGCGGGCATTATATGGGCGTCTTCGAGCAGCCTTGGCTGGATATCCCGCCAACGCAGCATTTGATGGCGATGCGCTATCACGAGTTCTTTCGGCTGGAAGATGGCATGGTGCTTGAGATGCAGGCGCTCTGGGATATTCCGCAAGTGATGCTGCAGGCGGGCGCCTGGCCCCTGATGCCGAGCCTGGCGGTCGAGTGGGTCGTGCCGGGACCAGCAACAGCAGACGGGATCATCACAGCGCCTTACGATGAGGCGCGCTCTCAAGCCAGCCTCGACTGGGTGACAGCGATGCTCGTGGCGCTGGAACGCTCGCCGCAAGGTGTGGCGGCGATGGAGCTGGATCGTTATTGGCATCGGCAGATGATGTGGTATGGACCGGCTGGCATTGGCTCGATGCGGCGGGTAGCTGGCTTTCGCAATTGGCATCAGATACCCTTTCTCAAGGCGCTGCCAGATCGCAGCGTTTTCAAAGACAAGGGCATCTTCTTCGGCGATGGCGATTATGTCGCCTTCACTGGCTGGCCCGGCATGAGCATGACCATCAGCGGCGATGGCTGGCTGGGCATCGCGCCGGCGAATCAGGCGATTAGCATGCGCAGCTTGGATTTCTGGCGCTGCGAGAATGGCTTGCTACGAGAGAACTGGGTGCTGATTGACCTGCTGCATGTCTATGCGCAGTTAGGCGTCGATGTCTTCGAGCGCATGCGCGAGTTGACGGTGGCGCGGCATGGGCGGCTGCAGCCTTAGCAATTGTCGCCACCGTCGCTCGGCGGCAGCGATAAGAGGGAGTGGTGAATTATGAGATATGCAGGCCGATATTCTGTATTTGCATAACCTAGATGTAGGGGCGACACTTGTGTCGCCCACAGTTGCAGAAGCGGGTTTTGGGCGATCCAAGGATCGCCCCTACAACTCAGCACAAGCAAGCCTTATATCGATAACTCACCACTCCCCTCGCCCTTAGGCAGGCTGGGCGGCTGGCGGAATATCGGCGATGAGCGGGTTGTTCTGGTCGCGCTGGGAGAGGGCTGGCTTGGCGATGCCCCAATCGATAGCTGCTTGCGGGTCGTCCCAAGCGATGCCGAATTCGTCAGCGCCGCCGTCATAATAATTGTTGACGATGTACATGAGGCTGCAATCGGTCAAGGCGGCGAAGCCATGGGCAACGCCCTCGGGGATGAAGAGGCCCCGCAGAGTATCCTCGCCCATGTCGATGGTAGCCGAAGCCAGATAGCTGGGCGAAGAGCGCCGCAGATCGACCAAGCCGACGCGGATGCGCCCGCGAACGGCGAGCCAATAATCGACTTGCTGGAAGTGATAATGCAAGCCGCGCAGGACGCCGGCGCTGCTGTCGCTGCGGTTGTTTTGCAGGCGCTGCCAATTGACCTGGGGAAACCATTCCAGGCGGAAGGTCTCCATGAAGCGGCCCCGGTCATCGCCGAAGGGCTGCAGGGGCACGGTCTGGACGCCGTGGATGGGCGCGAATGGCTGGGCGGGGGAGCTGGTCATGCCGTATCTCCTCAAAACTCATCGTAAGCTGCCGATTGGATGATAACTTCGTTAGGTAGGAAACTCTGTGTATTCTGGGGAGTGCTGAATTATTGATATAAGGCTTGCTTGTGCTGAGTCGTAGGGGCGATCCTTGGATCGCCCAAAACCCGCTTCTGCAACTGTGGGCGACACAAGTGTCGCCCCTACATCTAGGTTATCCAAATACAGAATATCGGCCTGCATATCTCATAATTCACCACTCCCTATTCTGTGGTGAAAAATAGGCGACCATAAGCACTCGCCACATATCACTGCCCCAACACCCGATAAGCAAAGCGCAGCAGCGTTTCTTTCTTTGCCACAAGCTCCTCATTATCAAGCGAGCCATGCCCCGCGTCAAACCAGTGGACTTCGATGGATTTGCCCAGTTCTTTCAGCTTCGCCTCAAAGACGCGCATCTGGCGGGCTGGGCAGCGGGTGTCATTTGCGCCTTGCAGCACGAGGAGGGGCGCGGCGATAGCCTCAGCATAGTTGATAGGCGACGATTTGCGATGGGCGGCGGGCTTTTCGGCCGGCGTCCCGCCGAACATGCTGCGCTGGTAGCCGCGCAGGGTCTCGGCTTGATCTTCATACATCAGCGTCCAATCGGCGATGGCGACTTCAGCCATGCCGCCCGCCCAGAGCGCCGGTTTCACAGCGAGCGAGAGCAGGGTCAGGTAGCCGCCGTAGGAGACGCCGGTCTTTAGAATGGCGTCGGCTTTGGCGATGCCCCTTGCAATCAGCCAGTCGACGCCAGCTGCGATATCTTCCACTTCCAGCTCGCCAAGATTGCCATCAATGGCGTTCTGGAATTCGTAGCCGAAGGTTGTTGAGCCATGATAATTCAAGCTGAAGAAGGCGAAGCCATGATCGAGCCAGATTTGTGCGTCGGGCGCCCAGCGGTTGACCATGACGGCGGTTGGCCCGCCATGGGTGTGCACGATAGTCGGGAAGGGTCCAGCGCCGGGCGGGGTCGCCAGCCAGGCTTGAATCGGCGCGCCATTAGTTGACTGGTAGCTGACCGAGCGCCAAGCGGTAGCGGGGGGACTGGTAAAGCCGAGGTCAATGACATTGCGCAATGCCTGCCCGCTTTCGCCATCGATTTCGAGCAGGCGAGGCGGCGCGCTTGAATCGTCGAAGTGAATTTGAATCGCGCCATTTGGCAAGAAGCCACTGCCGCGCCCCGGCACACCGGGCGGGATATCCAACTGTCGGACCGAATCAGCGGCAATATGGTAGACGTAAAGCGCGTGACGGGCTTGGTGGACCTGATGCAAGAGCAGACGATCGCCCGCGGGCGACCAGTGCAGGAACTTGACATCGCCGCGAAACTGCGCCGATTGAATGTCCTGGCGCTCGCCGCTGCTTGGGTTCCAGATAAAGGGGCGCTGATAGCCGCCAGCGCTTGAGGAGCCGGCGAAGCGCATATCCGCCGGCGCGGGGCTGAATTCGCCGGGAATGACGCCACTGCCCGCGCCATCCCATAGCTCGGCGATTAGTTCGCCACTGCCCACCGCCCAAGCTTCCAGAGCGTACTCGGCATTGCCGGTTTTTTCGCTCGTGGCGATGATGGCGATCTCCGCATTGTGTGAAAGCAGCGGACCGAAAGCCAGCGCCGGCTTGGATAGCGCGAAGCGAGGCGCCGCGGAGTTTGACGAGTCGTAGACATAAAGATGGAAGCCGCCCGCGTCCGCCGCGAAGAAACCAAGCGCGCAGCCCGATGCCGATTCGGCTATGAAATGCGAGGCGTATTCGGGCAAACCTGGGCTGATGTCTTCCGCTTCGCCGCCGCAGAATGGAATCCGAACATAGTGGCCGATCTCGTCGCCGCGCCGGTCGCGCAGATAATAGACGCTCTCGCCATCAGCCGAGATGGCGCCGCCGCCGACGCCGCCCGAGTCCTGGGTCAGCTGCGTCAATTCGCCGGTGTCGGCCTTCCAGGCGTAGAGTTGGAATACGCCGCTCTTATTGCTGAGCACCAAGCCCCGAGCCGGGCACTGCGAGGCGCGGCTGGCTTTGGCGATATAGGGCGCGCGCAGCCGCTGTTTCCAGGGGGCGTCGGCGCTGAGATCAAGCGGCTTGAGCATGGCGGCTGCCTTTCGCTGGCATAAGGACGCCGGCTATAATAGGCGACCAAGACCAGCGGCGCAATAGGCGTCGGGCAGCGCAGGCGCCAGGGCAAGCGCATCAAAATCATTGTGCGTCTTTCGCCACACCTAAAATTACAAAATGTAGGGGCGTCTGTCCCGCCGACACTGACCGTCAAAGGCACCTACAGATTACGAAAGTTATGGGAAAATAGCCGATGCCAGCGCAATTCCATTTTGAGGCGATTGCCCTGGGGGGATTGGTGAATTCGGTGGAAATTCAATTTCACCACAAAGACACGAAGGACACAAAGAAAAGATATTAAATCTCTGTGCGGGCGGTCAGTGTCGGCGGGCTGTGTCTACGCGCCCTACGCGACCCTCTGTGTCTCTGTGGCGAAAAAATTTTGAGCGATTGCCCTGCAGCCAGCCTGGCTTGGGCTAGACCAGGCGGCGATTCTCAATCATAATGTAGCTCGCCTGGGTTTGGGAGGATAGCGATGGCGATAGCGGTCATGGTCGTGATAATCCTGTTGAATTTCGCGCTGCTGCTGGCGGTGATGCGGGTCGGGACGATGGAGGAACATCACAACGAGATTGCCGCCGAAGATTCGGCCGCCGTCTTGGCTTGGCGGGCGCGTTTGGCTGCTCGCAGCGGCACCCTGGACGCCAGCGCCAGCGCTGAGAGTGAAGGCTAGCTTGCCTGCTTTCAGCCCGGCGCGCTAGTTGGGCGCTGCCACAAATATGCGGATTGGACTGCTCAGCTCTGAGCTTAGCACAGACAATGGCTGGGCGACTTATAGCCTGAATTTAATTCGTCAGTTGCAGGCGCGTGGCGTCGCCGTCACGGTGGCCTGCGCGCGCAACAGCCCAGCAGTCGATTTTGAGATTCAGCGCCTGCTCCCCGCCGTTGCGCCGCCAGAAAGACATACCTTCCTCAAGTCGATGGCTCTAATCCCCCGCTTGCGGCGGCTTATGCGCGAATGCGATATCGTGCATTGCACCATTGAGCCTTACGCGATTTTGGCGGCGGCGGTCGCTGGCTCGCGGACCCTGGTCCTTACGGCGCATGGCAGCTATGTCAATCTGCCGCGGCTGCGCCCATTCCCGGTGGGCCGCCTGTATCGGCGGGCGCTTGAGCGGGCGGAGCTGATTTGCGTCAGCCGTTATACGGCGCAGCTGGCGCGGGAGCAGATGCCAGGCGCGCAGGTCCATGTGATTAATAACGGCGTTGATATCGCCCGCTTCCTGGAGCCGCCCGCCCTGCTGGTGAAAAAGGAGGGACCAACTGTTGTCACGGCTGGTGGCGTCAAGCCGCGCAAAGGAACGCTGCAGTTGGTAGAAGCGATCGGCGTCGTTCGCGAGCGGCTGCCCCGGGTTCAATGCCTAATTCTGGGCAATCCGCAGCGAAACAGCCCGTATACAGCGAAAGTAGAGCGGCGGATCGCAGAGCTGGGGCTGCATGACAATGTGCGCCTAATGGGATTCGTCGACGATGATTTGATGCGCGCTTGGCTGGCGGCGGCTGATGTTTTCGCCCTGCCAGCCATGAATGACGGCTGGTGGTTTGAGGGCTTTGGCTTGGTGCTGGTAGAGGCGGGCGCGGCCGGCACGGCAGTGGTGGGCACGGATGGCTGCGGCGTGGCGGATGCCATCGCGCCTGGCGAAACTGGGCTGGTCGTATCACAGGCGAATGTGGCGCAGGAGCTGCCGCGCGCGCTGCTGGATTTACTGGAGAACCCTGCAAAGGCGGCGAAGCTGGGCGCGGCTGGCCGGCTGCGGGCGCAGAAGCAAACCTGGGCTTCAGTGGCGGAGCAGGTTATCGGCTTGTATCAACGGGCGCTGCGCTAACAGGAGTATTGAGCGGCCGTCATTGCCCGATTAATCCTAGGCGCCATCTACCGCCGACGCCACGGGTGCGACGCCGAAGTTTCCGAACTGCTTCGCCGGGACCGATTGGGGCAGCCTACTCATGGTCCGGCATGATAAAGCCATTATCGGCGAAGATTTGGAATACACCTCTCATTTGCTGTTCAAGTACGCCTATGCGCTTGCCATTGCTATCAACTTTGTCTTCTATGCGGTTAAGCGTCGGTGACAATGCATTAACTACCGCTTGGGCAATACGTCTCTCATCCGCCGTCAACCTAGGACCGCTCAAAGGGTTGCTTTCAAAATCCTGGGCTGTAGCCATTGCAAGATCTCCTTAGACCGATATGTGTCTCGACTAGTGGATATAATATCTTACATTTTCGTATACGTAAAATCAAAATCACTTGCGAGGGACTGTGGCGGAACAGGCTGCTGCGCTGTTTCAGGGTCAGGGCAGCTTGCGCCCATCGGCGTAGATGAAGAAATTGTCGGTCGCTTGCACCGTGATGTCGAAGCCATGGGCGCGCAGTGTCGCAGTCAATTCGGGCGGATCATAATAGATTTTCACAATGTCAAATTCACGGCCATCGCTGAGTAGGCGCCGCTGCCTATCAGCGCCGAGATTGACGCTGCCAGTGTGGCTGCGGCTTTGATCGACCGCCTGCGAATCAAGAAAGAAGAGGCGCCCCCCCGGCTTCAGCGCCGCCTGAACCGCCGCCAGAAATTGCCTCAACTTGTCGGCCGGCACGTGAGACAGCCAGAAGCCGAAGAAGACCATATCGTATTGGCGCGCTGGCTCGTAGTCAAATAGATCGACCAACTGATAATCGACCCGCTCGGAAGCCAGCTTGGCGCGGTTGATATGGATCATCTCGGGCGAGGCGTCGAGGGCGGTGACGCGCTCGCCAATTTGGATCAGCTCCGCCGTCCAGATGCCGGTGCCAGGCGCCATTTCGAGGATGTGGCTCGTATGCGAGACGCTGTGCAACTGGTCGCGGATTTGCTGGGCTTCCCGCTGCCATTGGCTCGTATGCGCCTCACCTAGGTCAAAGGTGCCCCGGCGGTAGAACCAGTCATCGTATTCGGGCGCGCGGGCGCGATAATACTCGATTTGATGTTGCAGCAGTGCTTTCACTGGTGCCGACCCAAGGTGATTTTCTTGCTGACGCCGATATGACAGCGCCGCTTAGAATAGCCGCGCTCACAGAAAATAACAAGCCTTCTCGTCGCGTCGCATGGAGTGGTGAATGCGAGGATATGCAGACCGAAATTCTGTATATGTATAACCTAGATGTAGGGGCGACACTTGTGTCGCCCACAGTTGCAGAAGCAGGTTTTGGGCGATCCAAGGATCGCCCCTACGACTCAGCACAAGCAAGCCTTATATCATTAATTCACCACTCCCCGGACAGGACTCACAATTCCATATAAGGATCGCGAGGCGAGCCACCGTCGGGGTCGTTCAACTCGACGCCGGGAGGTGCCGGCACCGGACCTTGCAGCAGTGGGTCCTCCGTTTCGTGCAGCCAGCGATCGAGGCGGGCGCGCATATCGCCCAGCAGATCGGCGTGCGCGACGCTGCCAGCCAGATTGACACGCTCAACCGGGTCTAGCCACGTATCGTACAATCGCTCGCGGGCGATATGGCTATCGGCATAGCCGGCGGCCAGCCATTCGCTTTTGGTATGCCCGTCATCGATGTTTGAGAGCACGGGTGAGCTGCGCCCGTCGTAGCGGCGGATGTATTTGTAGCGCTCGGTGCGGACGGCGCGTTTGGGTTCATAGGCGGCATGATAGCTGACCTCGGCGAAGATTTCTTCGCGGATGGCTTCGCGCTCCCCGCTCAGCAGCGGCAGCATCGAATGCCCCTGCAGCCAGTTGGGCGGCGCTATGCCAAGCCAATCGCAGAGGGTGGGGAAGACATCGATATGGCTGACCATGGCGTCGATGGCGCGCCCGCCGCTGAATGGCGCTGGGCCAGCCATGATGAGGGCGACGCCGATGCCGTGGTCCGTCAGGTTGCATTTCATATCGGGGAATGCCAGCCCGTGATCGGTCGTGTAAATGATTAGGGTATTCTCGCGCAGGTTCGCATCATCGAGCGCCCGGATGACATGGCCGATTTTCTCGTCCAGGGTCTGCGCCATCGCGATGTAATTCGCCATATCTTGGCGCGTGTCGGGCGTATCGGGGAAGAGCGCGGGCGGCTGCACATAATTTGGATTGACGCGGTGCTCGGTCGGGAATTCGCGGTGCGTCTCGAAGAAGCCGACAGACAGCCAAAAAGGCTGGGCCGGCTGCCCGCGGATGAAATCGGCGGCGGCGATGTGGGCATCGGGGCGGGATTCGGTCAATACCTCATCGTAACCGACATCCGCAGAGCCGCCATGGAAGCGCGTCCCTGAGAGATGCTGGATGCCAGCCAGGGCGGAGCGGTAACCGGCGCCCTTCAGCGTGTGGATGATGTGCTGCTTGAAATCGCGCAGGCGAAAGTGGCGATTGGCCAAGCCCAGCATACCGGCGCTATGTGGCGCTTGCCCCGTCAGCAAAGCGGCGCGGCTGGGCGAGCAGGTGGGCGCGGCGCAGTAGGCACGGCGGAAAAGGACGCCCCGCTCGGCAAGTTGCTGCAGGTTGGGCGTGGGCACAGCCTTGCCATAAGGACCGATGTAACGCCCAGTGTCGTGGGAATGAATGTAGAGGATGTTCGGCTTGGGCATGGCGGGGCTCCTTAGTTTTGTTCACCGCTTAGTACAGAAAAGTAGGGAGTGGCGAATATCGTGGATATGCCCATTTCAAACCCCCACCCCGACCGCCTGTGTCTACGCGACCCTCTGTGTCCTTATGGCGAAAAATAGATTTGATGCGATTGCTCTGGAATCTTCCGCTGGTCATGTTGACAATCGTTCTCGTTCTGTGGTACTTTCTGTTTAGGTGTATGGTGAGATCCAACACTAACCTCTAGACCGCTCTGGACAGACGGGGTTAGGGGAAGGTAGGGGAGCCCGCTTGGGAATCCCGAATCTCTAAAGGGCTTGCGACAAATACGGCGAGCCCTTTGGCTTTTCTATTATATTTCATTTGCACAGCGATTACTGGCTCAAAATCGAACTCGCTGAGCGCAGCAATGATTTCAATATGGCAGCGGCAGCTATGCCGAGTTTCGCATATCGCAGCGCGGTCAGGAGTTGGGCATCCAAGCTTGCAGCCCGCGGAAGGGCATATGAAGGGCGGGCTGGTAGCGCGGGCGCGGCGCATAGTCGTTGTCGTTGCCGGCATCGGCTTTTCCCCGCACTAGAATAGATGGGTGATTCGCGCGCATCACGCGGGTCGATGTCGGGATATAGCGCAGGGTGAGGCCAATGCGCCAGGTATCGGAAGTATTGGCTTCGGAGCCGTGGATGATCTTGGGATTATGCACTGAGACATCGCCTGGTTTCAGCTCCAGATCTACCACCTGGGAATCATCAATCTGGGAAGGATGAATGCCGGATTCCAGCACATTCTTGCCATCTTTGACATCGACCAGCTCGCGGCGGGATAGCAGGCGGTTGTTCTGGGTGCCTGGCAGCAAGCGCAAGCAGCCATTCGCCGGCGTAGATTCCGTGGCGGCGAGCCAGATAGTGGTAACTTCCATCGGCTCTAGGGGCCAGTAGCTGCCGTCTTGATGCCAGAGGACTTTCTGCCCGTGGCGCGGCGGCTTGGCGATATAATGCGCCGCCCACATGGCGATATTGGGACCGAGAAATTGTTCGACGATATCCACCAGGCGGCGGTCGCTGACGAGGCGGTGTATGAAGGGATCGCTCACCAGCATATGGTGGCCGAATTTCTCGGGACGAATATCGGGGTTGCGCTCGGCCAGCCAATGGACGTGGGCGGCTGTTTCGCGAGCTAGCTCGGCATCAATAGCGCCGCGGACGACAACATAGCCTTTTTCATCGTATTCGCGTTTAAGTGGCTTGGTCATGGGCACTCTCCTGGCTGCGAGTGGCTCGTAGTTTCTGAGCAGAGATGATGAACCGAGATGGCGCCGCTGTCAAGCGATTGGCTTCGCCTCAGCCGCTATCGACTTCTTCCTTCCGCTTGCGCGGGGGCTGCTGGGCTTTGAGCTCGATTGTGATGCCGCCGAAGATGGGGGCGCAGACGTTGTAGACGGAAACGGTCAAGGCGGTGGAGAGGCCGCCGGCGATGGCCGCCCAAAGCGCAATCTCCGCCAGCATAGGACCCAGCACATCCAGCGGGATATCAACATCGAGGAACTTGAAGACAGCGTTGAGCAGGACAAGCAAGGCGATGGGCAAGACGGCGGACCCCGCCGAGACGACCGCGGCAATTTTGACAGTGGAGAGGAAACCGATACGTTTGAGTGTGTAGGTCATGGGGTTTTCTCCCGAATAGATCGCTTCAGGCGAGCAAAGATTATATCTAGTTTAGCCTTCCCGTGCCCAAAGCCCATAAGAGCAGGGAGTGGTGAATTATGAGATATGCAGGCTGATATTCTATATTGGGATAACCTAGATGTAGGGGCGACACTCGTGTCGCCCACAGTTGTAGAAGTAGGTTTCGGGCGATCCAAGGATCGCCCCTACAAGTCAGCGCGAGCAGGCCTTATATCAATCCATTTCACCACTCCCATAAGAGCATGATGGTCAATGCTGTTAACCTCGCGCAATATCAGCGCCAAGATACAAAGGTCGCAAAGGCTTTTCTGATATAGTTCTCGGTGTCCTCTTTGCCTCGGTGGCGAAGGCTCACAGTCTGATGCTGTACATGAAGGTTACCGCAGGCATAGTAGAGCCGCCTCTAGCCCAGTATCTGCTCGCCACGATCGAGGTTGCCGACGCTGAAGTATTTGGCAGCGGGATGATGCGTGAACAGCGCCGCCGTGCTTTGCTCGGGCACCCATTGCCAGGAAGCTGTCAGCGACAAGCCCAGCTCTGCCTCCAGCTGCGGCAGCAGGCGCAGGACAATCTCGTGGTCAGCCAGCTCGGGGCAGGCGGGGTAGCCCCAGCTGTAACGTTTGCCACGCCCGGCTGGAATGCCGAGCTGCCCTTGGACGATATGCGTCAGGTAATTGGCGCTGGCTTCAGCCGCTTGCACGGCCAAGCCATGGAAGAAGTAGGCTTCGCTGTATTCGTCAGCCGCTTCTAGGCGCTCAAATTCAGCGGTGGCGGCGGCGCCCACCGTTACCGTCTGCAAGACCAGCACATCGGTTAAGCCGCTTTCGAGGGGCGCGAAATAATCGCTGAGGCAGAGGGTTTCGCCGGCGGGCTGGCGCGGGAAGCTGAAGCGAGCGACTTCGCGCTTATCGCCGCGCGAGGCATAGGCAGCCGCATCCCAGACCAGCAGCTCATCGCCATCGCTGTTGGCGGGGAAATAGGCGTATACCGCTTGCGGCTGGAGCGTCTTGGCGCGCGCCGCGTCTTTCGCCATGCGCAGCAGACGCGTCTCGAATGCCGCTTCGAGCTGCTGCCATTCGGCGCCCTGCGTATTCTTGGCGCCCCAAGACAGGCGAAAAAGCTCCGGCTTATGCAAGTGCTGCAGCACGATTTCCAGCGGCATGGACTGGACGACACGCGCGCCCCAGAATGGCGGCGGCGGGATATCCGGCGCAGCGCGAACCCGGCGCTCCCGCCTCAAATGACGGGCGCGGCGGCGGCGGGGCGCCCGCTCGACTTCGGCATAGGCTTCGTTGAATACATCGTCGAGAAACTGTTCGTGCCGCTCGGCATCCAGCAATTGATCGACAACCGCGAGGCCCTCAAAAGCGTCCTTGCAGTAGAAGACGCCCGCGACATAAGGCTCTTGCGACTCATCGAGGAAGAGGATGCGGCGGCCAAAGCGGCGGTTGATGGCGGCGCCGCCCACCAGCACCGGAATCCGCAAATCGCGGCGAGCCAGCTCGTTGACAATCAGCGGCATCTGCTTGGACGTGCTGACCAGCAGCGCCGAGAGGCCAATGGCATCGGCTTGGTATTCCAGCGCCTTATCGATAATGGTGTTGGCGGGCACCTGCTTGCCCAGGTCATGCACCGTGTAGCCATTGTTGCTGAGGATGGTCTTGACCAGGTTTTTGCCGATATCATGCACATCGCCATAAACTGTCGCCAGCACGACGATGCCTTTGCTGGCGCCTTCGATCTTCTCCATAAAGCGCTCGAGATAAGCGACTGACTTCTTCATCACCTCGGCCGATTGAAGGACGAAGGGCAAGATAAGCTCGCCAGCGCCGAATTTGTCGCCAACCTCTTTCATCGCCGGCAGCAGCACGGTATTGAGCGCGGCGACCGCGTCCATGCGCCGCAGGATGTCATCAATCAGCGCCTCGACGCCGTCTTTCTTGCGGTGGATAATCTGCCAGTGCAGCGCTTCTTCGCTGCTCATATCGGCGGTGGGGTCGATCGCCTCGGCACCGGCCGCTTGCACTTCATTCGCTTCGAAATAGTGAATGAAGCGCGGCAGGGCATCGGCATCGCGATTGAAGATCAAGTCTTCGGCAACTGCGCGCTGCTCGTCAGGGATTTCGAAATAGGGGGTGATATGGGCGGGGTTGACGATTGCCATATCCAAGCCCGCCTTCACCGCATGATAAAGGAAAACGCTGTTGAGCACACCGCGGGCGGCGCTGCCGACGCCGAAGCTGACATTGCTGACGCCGAGCGCGGTCATTACGCCGGGGATCTGCTGCTTGATTAGGCGGATGCCTTCGAGTGTCTCGACGGCGTCTTGCCGCAGTTCTTCTTGCCCGGTGGTGAGCGGGAAGGTAAGGGCGTCAAAGATGAGATCCGACGCCGACATGCCGTATTCGGCGCAAGCGATGTTGCTGATGCGCTGGGCGATTTCCAGCTTCTTTTCGCGGCTATGCGCCATGCCCGCTTCGTCGATGGTCATGGAAAGGACGGCGGCGCCATGCTTCACCGCTATCGGCAGGATCTGGTCGATCCGCTCGCGGCCGTTTTCTAGGTTGTTGCCATTGATGATGCCGCGCCCGGGGTAGAGCGCCAGCGCCGCTTCGGCGACATCGGTTTCGGTTGTATCGATGATGAGCGGCGCTTCGACCGCCAGCGAGAGTTTTTTGACCAGCTTCTCCATCTGCGCCTTTTCATCATCGCGCTCGGTCAAGGCGACGCAGACATCGAGCATATGCGCGCCCCGCTCCACCTGCCCGACTGCAATGTCGACGATGCCGTCGTAGTCCTCCGCCAGCAAAAGGCGCTTGACTTTTCGGCTGCCTTGGCTGTTGACGCGCTCGCCGATGAGGGTGGGACCCGGGTCTTGCAGCAGGCGGGTCGCCGTCATGCCGCTGGAGGCTTGCGGCGCCTGCATAATTTGGCGCGCCCGTGGCGCCTGCCGGGCAATTTGCCTTGCCGGCGCCAGGTCATAAGGCGCGCCATGAACTTGTTGATAAAGCCTGGCGATATGTGCCGGCGTCGTGCCGCAGCAGCCGCCAACGACATTGACGCCCCAACGCGTGAACTCAGCCACCAGCTCGCTGAAGGGCGCTGGCGCCATCGGGTAGACCGCCTCGCCATCGACATTGAGCGGCAAGCCGGCATTGGGCAAGACGCTGATGGGAAAAGGCGAGCGCTCGACCAGATACTGAAGCGGCAGGCGCATGTATTCGGGTCCAGTGGAGCAATTCAAGCCCAGGACATCAATCGGCAGCGCCTCAAGCGTGGCGACAGCGCCGGCGATATCGGTGCCAAAGAGCATGCGCCCGCTTACATCGAGCGTGATCTGCGCTTGCAACGGGATGCGCTGCCCGAAATCGGCGAAGCAGCGATTGACGCCATGAATGGCTGCTTTGACTTCGAGGATGTCTTGCCCCGTCTCAAGCAGCAGCAAATCGGCGCCGCCTTCGAGCAAACCCTGCGCCTGCTCGTAGAAAAGATCGGCGATCTCGTCAAAGGTGATATCGCTCAGATCAGGGTCATCGCCGGAGGGGAGCATGCCGCTGGGACCCATGCTGCCGGCGACAAAGCGGGGGCTGCCAGTTTCGGCTTCCGCCTGGTCGCAGGTGGCGCGGGCGATACGAGCCGCCGCGCGATTGATCTCAAGCGTGCGATGCCCCAAGCCATGCTCGTCCAAGGTGCGGCGGTTGCTGCGGAAGGTGTTGGTTTCGATCGCTTCAGCGCCCGCGTTTAGGAAGGACTCGTGAATCTCGCGGATGATATCGGGGCGGGTGATGACGAGGTAGTCGATACAGTCTTGATAGGCGGCGCCGCCAAAGTCGTATTTGTTGAGATTGTAGGATTGGATGCTGGTGCCCATAGCGCCATCGAAGATGACGATGTGGTCGTCGATGGCGTCGAGATAGCGCCGGTTGGTGAAGGGTTGGCTTCTGTTTTTCATAGCGCTAATGATAACAGATAGGCTTGGAGATTCCAGCGCAGGACGGGATGGGGAACAGGGCAATCGCATCAAAATCATTTTCGCCACAGAGACACAGAGGGTTGCGTAGACACTAACCGTCGGTCGCGTAGACACTGACCGCCCGCACAGAGATTTAATTCTATTTCTGGTAGAAAAAGGAGGCAATGGTGGGGCGATTGCCCTGAGGGAATGGTGGGGAGTGGTGAATTATGAGATATGCAGGCCGATATTCTGTATTTGGATAACCTAGATGTAGGGGCGACACTTGTGTCGCCCACAGTTGCAGAAGCGGGTTTTGGGCGATCCAAGGATCGCCCCTACGACTCAGCGCAAGCAAGCCTTATATCAATAATTCAGCACTCCCGAATGGTGCAATGGATTGCCTTGCCACCAGCCCGCGTTATAATCGCAGGTTAATTGTCAGACGCCGAATGGACGCCCCATGCCAAGCGCCTCAGTCGAAATCGACCGCCAAGCCAAGCGCGAATCGGCTTTTGATTATGGGCGCATCTTGCTCATCTGCAGCGGGCATTTTGTGCATGATGTGTATTCCGCCTTCATCGCGCCGCTGCTGCCATTGTTGATTGACAAACTGGGCTTGACGCTGGTGATGGCTGGCTCGCTGCCCGTTTTTATGCAGGCGCCCTCCCTACTTGGTCCGCTCATTGGCTATTTGGCGGACCGCTTCTCGGTGCGCTATTTGGTGATCTTCGCGCCAGCGATCACGGCGACTTTGGCGACGCTCATCGGCTTCATGCCCACCTATGGCACGGCGGCGCTGCTGCTGTTTTGCGTCGGCGTGAATATCATGGCTTTTCACGCGCCGGCGCCGGCGATGATCGCGCAGGTGGCGGGGGGCAAGGTCGGGCGCGGCATGAGCTTTTTCATGGCATCGGGGGAGCTGGCGCGCTCGGTGGGACCGCTGCTGGTTGGCTTTGGCGTGGCGCAGTGGGGCATGGAGGGCTTGTGGCGGCTGATGTTCTTCGGCTGGCTATCGAGCGCGGTGCTCTTCTGGCAGCTGCGCGATATCCCCGCTAAGGGGGAAAGCCGCAAGAGCAAGCGCAAACCGATGCTGCGGCGCTACGCACGGGTCTTTGGTCCGCTCTTGGGCGTCATGCTCCTGCGCAATATGGCAGCCAGCGCCCTAGGCATTTTTATGGTCGTTTATTTGGTGGATGTCCGCGGCTTTGGGCTGACCCTGGCGACCGGCGCGCTGGCGCTTTATGAGTTTTCTGGGGTTGGCGGCGCGCTGATGGGCGGCACCTTGAGCGACCGATTCGGGCGGCGGCGGATGGTGGCTGGCGCAGCCATCAGCTCGGCGCTGCTGATGCTAGCCTTCGTGCAGGCGGAAGGCGCGCTGCTCATCCCGCTGTTGATTGGCTTGGGCTTCACGTCCCTGTCCGTGTCGCCGGTGTTTCTGGCGCTGGTGCAAGACCAACTGCCAGAGAGCCGCGCCACCGCCAACGGCATATTCATGCTCTACGCCTTCGGCGTAAGGGCAATCAACGTGATGCTGGTTGGCCTGCTGGGCGATGCCTTGGGTTTGCAGAATGCCTTCAGCGCCGCCGCCTTGATTTCCCTGCTTTGCCTGCCCCTTATCGCTACCCTGCCATCGACGCCAGCCCCCCGCCACGAAGACCTCTAAAGCACTGGCGGCGGCTGGTTGTACGCCGGCCCATCGAGGCGCATGATGACGGGGAGTGGTGAACTTGATTGATATGAGGCTTTTTGTAGGGGCGATCCTTGGATCGTCCAAAACCTACTTCTGCAACTGTGGGCGACACAAGTGTCGCCCCTACAAGGCTTGTCCGGTACTGAGTTTTTAATGCGCATTTCTACCCCATCCCCGACCGCCAGTGTCGGCGGGTCAGTGTCGGCGGGCTGTGTCTACGCGACCCTACGCGACCCCACGCGGCGCAGCCCCTTGCCCCAGCAAGCTAGGGAAGGGGAGCTAGGATATTGCAAACTCTATAAAATATGCCAATTCTGCTTGAATCCAAGTTCACATTAGCGATAATCACGACAAATCAGTGCTCATCCCCCCATTTCAATGGGGGGGACCGAGGGGGGTAAACCAAAGGGCGATCGCGAATCCTAAAGTACCGGACAAGCCTTACATCTAGGTTATCCAAATACAGAATATCGGCCTGCATATCTCATAATTCGCCACTCCCGCTGGCGGGCTGGTCTTGCCCGGATATGCGCGCCATGCCACAATGCTGGGCGAGGCTTGCAAGTCGGGCCCGCTGAATTGGAGAGATTGATCCACGATGCAATTGCGCTTTCGCTTCATTCTGCTGGCGCTGGTCGCGCTGATTGGCGCCGCGGTCTGGACCTTCCCAGCCTGGCGCAGTGTCTTCCGCGAGCGCAGCGCGGATGACGCCTTCCCCGGCTTGGCGTTGGATTTGCAGGACGATTTCCTGGCATTGCCAGCTGATGTGCGCGCCGGCTTGCTGAATGAACATGAGCGAGATGCCGAGCGGGCGCGGGCGATGCTGCTGCTGCATATTGGCGAGCCCGAGGCAGCGCCAAACGATGACCCGGCTCGCGCTATGTTGGATGGGGCGCGGGTCTTGGCCCGCGGCGACTTTCAGAACCTGGACGCGCTGCATTATGGCGCGGGCACCGCCACCATTTACGAGCGAGACGATTCAACGCGGATACTGCGTTTTGACAATTTCAGCTCGGCACCCGGCGCTGATGCCCGGGTGTATCTATCGCGCGATCCACAACCCCTGAGCGCCTTGCAGCTAGGGGATGACTTTCTCGATTTGGGGCGGCTGAAGGGCAATGTCGGCGACCAGAGTTATTACTTGCCAGCCGAGCGAGATCTGAGCCTGTATCAATCGGCGGTGGTCTTCTGCCGGCAATTCAACCTGTCGATCACAGTCGCGACCTTGCGCTAAGGGCAAAACAGTGCGCTCAGCCCCGAAGATGAGTCAGGAAACCACAAGACACCCAGAGGTTTTCCTTAGTGCTGCTGCCGTTAAGCCCTGACACGGTTCGGAATTTTCTGCCGCAAGGGGCCCGACTCATCATCGCGGACGAGCGCAATGGGCGCTGAGTATAGGGGCAAGGCGCGGGCAAGTCAAGCGCATAATTTGAGGTGGGAGTGGTGAATTATGAGATATGCCCATTTCACAAACCCCACCCCGACCGCCTGTGTCTACGCGGCGCTCCTCTCCCCGATGAATCAAGGAGGGGAGCATTGCTAGCAAATCCTGAGTCGAAGCTTTTACAAACTCCTGAAAAGATACATAGCTCCCCTTCCCTAGCTCGCTGGGGAAGGGGCTGGGGGATGGGGTGTATTTGAGGGGGAGTGGCGATTGCCCTGCCCTAGCAGCTGCCTTGCAAGACCTGGCGGCTGTGGCGGCTGATATAGCCCAGCTGGCCCTCGAACTCGACCAGATACCACTCGCCGACAATCTCATAGACCGGCACTTCCGAGTTGAGCCAGACCAAGCCGATAATCTCTCCGCCGGGCGCCAGGCGCAGGAAGAGGGTGTCGGTCAATTTGATCAGGCAGAGCGAATTGGACGGGCTTTCGCCTGGCGGTGGCGGCGCGCCAGCAGCAACCGCGGCGGTCGACGGCTGCGCTTGAACCGGTGCTGGAGCCGGCGGTGCCGCTGCGGGGCCGACCAAGACCACCGTGCCCGCGCCAGGGATCTGCACACAAGTATCGGCGCCGATGATCGACGCATTCAGCCAAGACAGTGCCCGGGGCGCGGTGTTTGCGTCCAGGAAAGCGACGCCGCTGCCGCTGCGCGCGATGAAGCAGACGCGCGTGCCAGCCGGCACATAGCCCCAGACATCAGTCGCCGCGACAACGCCCTGCGCCAAGACAGCCGCGTTGCCGATGCCAGCGCCGGTGACTGGCTGGTAGTTCGCGCTGCCAGAGACCGTCACGCTGTGGTCAATGATGGCGGCGGCTGGCGCGCTCGGGGCTGAGGGCAGCGCAGCGCTGGAACTGCTGCTGCTGCTTGAGCGACTGCTTGAGCCACTGCTTTGCTGGCGGCGGCCGCTGCTTCTAACCGCCGTCCCCGTCCAGGTGTTATCATCCAGCTGCATAAATTCTGCGCAGTTGGGAGCGTTCCCCTCGGTAAAGCCCGAGACCTCGTTCTCAGTGCAGCCATAGGCGTCAAGCAGATACGGGTATTCCTCGCCTACCGTGAGACCCGTGAAAGTAACCGATGTAGCCTGTGTCTTCTTATATGCCTGAGTTGAGTCGGGCAGCCGAAGGGTAACCCAGTACCAAACTTGCAGCGATGTATCACTGAAGCTATGGGCGTCCCAAGAAAGACTTAGCTCGCCCATAATTTCGCTACCATCGCCATCATCGCTACTGTCACCATCGCTAGTGCCGCCACTGCTGCTGCCGCCGATTAAAGTCGCCGTCACCTTCCAGGTGGCATCATCGAGCTGCACAAATTCTCCGCAGTTGGGAGCGTCGCCATCGCTAAAGCCCGAGACCTCTTCCGCGGTGCAGCCATAAGCGTCCAGCAGGATCGAGTATTCAAAGCCGGCAGCGAGGCTAGGCCAGGTAACTGATGTCTCCTGTGTCTTCATCCAATCGATAGTGGTGTCAGGATGCTGGATGCCCACCCAATACCAGACCTGCAGCGATGTATCAGTGAAACTGTGGGCGTCCCAGGTAAAGGTTGCCTCGCCATTTACGATGGCGGTGGCGGTGGCAGTGCCGGAAGCGTGTGATCTATTAGGAGTCAGTTTTGTGCAAGTGCCGGCCGCCATCGTTTCGTCTCCGACGCAGGAAAAGGCATCGACTGTCCACCTGTATTCTGAGTCTGTTGTCAGCCCCTGCAATGTAGCCGAAGTATCGGTGGTGGCAATCGATTCATAAGCACCAGCCACGCAATACCAGATTGCAGCGCCAGGGTTTTGGGTATCGGCTGCATGAGCAGCCCATGAGAAGGAAATCTCGCCCGTGTAGCCCGGTCCCGAATAGGCTTTGGCGCATATTTCTCCGCTCGGGGAAGCCGTGACTCTAGCGTCGGCATAGCCTGGGGCACCCTCCGAGCAGCTTGGGTTGCGTGTATCTGCTTCGATATTGGCTGCTTCGCTGCTTGTACAGCCGAGGACGGTAACAGAATAAATATAGACAGACCCAACCGTGAGGCTGGTGAATTTGGTGGAGAGAGCTTGCGTATTCTTGTATACGCCGCCGTCTTGCGCATTGCCTTCCTCAGCGAGAAAAACACTGTACCAGATTTGCAGGGTGGCATCGCTGAAGCCACTGTGCGCGGTCCAAGTGGCTGTGACCTCGCCGATGGGGTCACTGCCCTGGGCGCTCAGTGGGCCGCCCCCCAAGAGCAGCATCGCAAAGGAAATGAGCAGCAAACTGTGTATCTTTATTCTTTTCATTTTTCCCTCCGGTGTCGGCGCGGCGGTGGCCGCTTCCTGTCAGACCTGCATATCGCAGACTATAGTCTACAAAAATTATTCATGCAATCGAATACAGCTTGGATTAAGACAATAGTCTGTAGCAAATTGACGCGCTGGTAGGACAATTGTGCTATGCGTCGATTCGAGAGCACCTTTGGCAAAATCGTCAGAAAGCGCCGCCGGCAGCTGGGCTTGTCACAAGAAGCGCTGAGCCACCGGTCGGGCTTGCACCGCACCTATATCAGCGACATTGAACGGGGGAAAAAGTCGCCTTCGCTGCGCGCCATGATCAGCCTCGCCGGCGCTTTGGACACCGATGTGTCCACCCTCATCTTGCTGACTGAGCAGAAAGTGGCGGTACACACCGGCAAAATAGAGATTCAATAACCCCACCCCCGCCCGCCAGTGTCGGCGGGTCAGTGTCTACGCTATTTGGGGGCTTTTGCCTGGGGGGCATATGCTCATTTCAAACCCCATCCCCGACCCCTTCCCTAGCTCGCTGGGGAAGGGGCTGCGCCGCGTGGACACTGGCGGTCGGGGATGGGGTGTAGTGGGGTCGAAAAAAACAGTTGAAGCGATTGCCCTGGGCTGGCAAGCGCGTCTGCGGCGACGCCACTATAATGGGGCTAGCTTGATCCTATTTTGAGAGCGCTTGAAGCCATGAAGCCTAGACACCTGATATGCTTGCTGCTTTGCTCATCACTTCTCGCCGCCTGTTATCGCCAGGCGGAAGAGCCCTTCCAGCAGATTGATAGCGCGGAGGTGGCCGCCGAGGCGCCGCTGGCGGTGGCTGCAACCACTGTCGAGGGCAGCCCAGCCGCTATCATTGATGATGCAACTACCATTGATATTGAAGAGGGGCAAGCGACGCTGGCGGGGCAATTTATCACGCCGGAGACGGCGCCGGGCCAAGTTGACCTGCCGACCTTGGCGCCGCTAAGCGAAGAAACAGCGACCGCGACCGCGACGCTGCCCTCCTATGAACGCCCGACCGCGACGCAGACCTTCGAAGAACAGCTCGACCCCGACGATGAATGCGTCTATCAAGTGCAGGCGGGCAATGTCTTATTCCGGCTGGCGCTGGCTTGGGGCACGACTTATGAGACAATCATGGAGCTCAACCAGTTGGAGAGCGAGAACCTGTCGATTGGGCAGTTGCTGCTCATGCCCGATTGCCGCCCAATCAGCCCCGCTGGCAGCGAGAGCGAGGCGGCGCTGACGCCGGGCCCCATTGAGCTGGCAACCGAAGGACCAACCCCAGAGCCAACGGCGACGCCGCGCCCCCAATATCATGTCGTATCGGCGGGCGAAACAATCGAGAGCATTTCGCTGCGTTACCGTGTCGATGTCAACGAATTGATTGCGCTTAACGAATTGGCGGACCCGAACCAGCTAAGCGTCGGGCAGGAGCTTACGCTGCCAGCGGGCTAGCGCGCTATCAGTCGCGCCGGAAGGTAGCGGGCGTAATCCGCCGCAAGACCGCTTGCGATAGCGCCAGCACACTTGCATAATCGTCCAGATTCAATAGCGCTGTCGGCGTATGTATGTAGCGGCAGGGCGCAGAGATTGGCATGGTGGGGATGCCAGCTTGGGCGATGTGAATGGCGCCGCCATCGGTGCCGCCGCCGCCCATCGTCTTGATTTGATAAGCGATGTCATTTGCCTCGGCCGTCTCGCGTAAGAAGGCGAGCGCGCGCGGGTCGGTGATCATCTGTCGGTCGGCTAGGGTGAGGACGGCGCCCCCGCCAAAGCGGGTACCGGGGTTGGCTGGCAGGTCGCCCGCTTCAAGCTCGAGCGTCGGCTCGGGCAGATCATAGGCGTAGGTACCTTCGAGCACGATGGCGGCGGCCGGGTTCAAGCGTTCAGCCGCGACCGTTGCGCCACGCAAGCCGATTTCCTCTTGGGCGGTGAAAGCAGCCGCGACCGTAACCGGGTAGGGACCGCTTTGCAGGATATCGACCAAGACCGCGCAGCCGACGCGATCATCAAAGGCTTTGCCCCGCACAACCGTCTCGCTTAGCTGGGTATAGTCGGCATCAAAAGCGATGCGGTCGCCGGGTTCGGCGGCGCTTTTATCGCCCGCGCCAACATCAATGCGCAGCGCCTCAATCGGCACCGTTTTCATATCGCGCCATAGATGAATCGGCTTCCAGAGGATGACCCCGGGCTTCCGTTTTGGTCCGACTTTGACGCGCTTGCCCGGCAGGATGCGCGGGTCGAGGCCCCCCACGCGGGTGAATTGGATCAAGCCATTGGCTTCGACCGCTGTCGCCATCATGCCAATCTCATCCATGTGGGCCGCGATCATCACCTTGAATTCGGGCTGCGCCGTCCCGCGCTGCAAAGCGGTAACATTGCCCAGGGCATCGACCTGAAGCTCGCTCACATGGTCGCGGATTGCCTCAATGACAAGAGCGCGAACCTCGTCTTCTTCGCCGCTGACGCCGATGGCTTGTGACAATTTTTCCAGGATCATCTGCCCTCCCCTCCATTAAGAAGCTAAGAAGCGCGCCGGTTGCTGCGTCGTTTCCGAGCGCGGTCCTTGGCTCGCCGAGGTATTGGGGCGAGTATAGCCGATTATGCGCTTGGCGGTAAGCCAGCAGCTAATCGGAACCGGGCAATCGCTTCAACTGTTTTTTCGCCACAGAGTTGCTCGCCCGTAATTCGGGGCAGCCACAAAAACACAACCATGTCGCGAATGCGAGCGTTTAGATAGTTTCAGGGAATCGTAACTTCATCCGACTCGGATTATACGGTAAACCGCCGTGGCGGCCTTGATGATATAAACTGGTCATGGCTTTATTGCAGCACGCGGATACTGATTTGCGAAAGCCTGCTTTAGCTCTATATTGTACTTGCCACTGTTTCAATGGGTGCTCATGGTTTCGCAATAACCAATTACGCATTTGCATGAGGAGATGTCGCTTGGCATGATTATTTCCTAAGGCTTTCGAGGTTTTAAGGACTTTCCCGGCAGAAACAAGAGTGTTCGGGGCGACCCCTAAAGCCTTACACCAAGCTCTTGATGTTGAATATCGTTGCCAAAAGTCCGATCCCATTTCACCAATTAGTCGTAAAGCTACGAGCCAGTTTACTCCTGGTGTCGTGGACATCCAAGCGATCTGAGGCGCTAGCTCAAAATGTTCGATATGATTTAGTGCTTGTTGTTCTCGGATTCTAATTCTTTGCTCTTGAACAAGTAGGTCAATTCTTAGCACTTCAAGTTCCTGACGAAGCCAAGTCGGGAGTTCTTCCGTCTTCCCCATTGCCTCTATCAATCTTGGGCGGCTGCTAGGTGAACCTTTCCAGTGATTCTGAACAATCAGTTCCGCCGCGTCCTCTGTCTGAGAAAGCGCTTCCAGAAACGCCCGGCCTGATTGGGTTCTCAACGTAGTTTCCCGGAAGATATTTATTCCAAACTGCGCAAGTTCTTGATGAACCCGTTGCTTAACTTTAGTTAATGCTTTTCTGTCGCGGTCATAATTCCGCAAGTTGCTACGAATCTCCATTTGTTGGGCATCTGGAACATTGGAAGTTCTTAGGGGAAAAGTAGCGGCTAGCATGGCTAGATTTGTCGCATCCGCCTTATCCGACTTGCCCTCTATTCGAAGTAGTGCCGTGACTTGAGCGGGATTGATGATGTGTACATTCAGACCAAGTTTTCGGCAAGCGTGATAAAAAGTCAAATGATAATTTGCGGTCGATTCTAGAACTATGAACTCCACTTTGTTCTGTTTGAGCCACTTTGCAGCTGAATTCGCTTTTGCCTGAGTCTGAGGTATCTGCCGAATTTCCTTTGTCTGTGATTTGAAGTTCAAAAGCGAGACAACGACATAGTCTGCGTCTACATCGCAACCTGCTGTGCAGTCATAGCGACCCGCCACAGCGAAATCGCCTTGCGAGATGCGAACGCGGTTATGTTTCGTAGATTGTACCATTGAGCCAGTAAAACAGCGGTGCAGAGGCGCTTTGAGGTTCTAAGACCTACTCTACTTTTGGGCATCAATTAAGTGCCAAGCGGCTCGTCAGTTCGCCTCCGTCCCAAACTCTGTAGGGCATACTTTCTGCCAAAGACACACGGGGATCGCGCACCGCACCAAAATTCTACAAAAAAACTGCAAGTTGTGCTAGTTTCTGCTTTGATTCATTGAGGGGTTGTGAAAGTAGACACAGAGGGTTGCGTAGGGTCGCGTAGACACTGACCCGCCGACACTGACCGCCAGACGCCCGCAAATTGAAAGCCGCATTACACGGGCAACTCGCCGAGTCGCCCGCGAATTGGGCAGTGATTTACGGGCGAAGCATTCAGCCACCCAAGGGCATTTGCCCTGAAGCTGGGGATCAGCCGGCGGGGACCGGCGTGACAGCGGGCGTCGCCGTTGGGTTCAAGCTATTGATGATATTGGAGAAGATGTTGCCAATTGCGGGACCCAGCAGCGCCAGGATGACGATGACCACTACGGCGACGAGAACAAGAATCAAGGCGTATTCGACCAAACCCTGCCCCTCTTCGTGACGTGGATTCTGCAGCATGAGCCAAACTCCTGCGATAAGTGTTAGACCGATAATGATTACTGCGCGGTCACTTACTTTCAATATAGCATAGCTTGCATAACTAGGCAATTAGGGCAGCGCCTTTGCGCCGGCTAATCGTAGCGCAGCACATTCATCACCCGCTCCCTAAGCGCGACACGGGCGCTGAGGAAGGTGGCGCCCCAGCCGATGATGACAGCGGCGACCAGAAGCGCAATGGCGGTGATGCGCGCGTCCGCTGGCAGGGGGATATCGATGCCGCCCGCCGCCGCCAGCAAACTGATGATCAGCGCGCTCAAGCCGATGCCCAGCAGCGCGCTCAAGAGGCCAATCAAACTGGATTCGATGAACATGACCTGCAAGACGCGGCGCGACTTTAAGCCGATTGCTTTCAAGATGCCGATTTGACGGCGCCGCTCCAGGGTGGAAAGGGCCACCGTGTTGGCCATGATTATGGCGGCGGCAAAGAGCGAGAGTAAGCCGACGATGGTTGGAATAGCGGCAAATTGATCAATCAGGCGGCCGATCAAACCATCGATGAATTGCACATCGACCGCCAGGGCGAAAATCACGCTGGATAGCTGAGCCAGGGCGCGGTTAAGCGCAGCTTCGGGGACTTGATACGCGTAGAGCGTGAAATCGGCCGGGCGCGACGCTGGCAAAACAGCCGGCGGGATGAGGCCCGTAGCCGCGCCAAATGCCAAGCCCTCGGCGCTGCTGAGGATGCCGATGACTTGCAGCTCCAGGTCTGCGATGGCTTCAATCACAATCGTATCGCCGATGTCTATGCCCAGCGCGTCCGCCAAGTCAAAGGGCAGGACAAGCACTGGCGCGCCCAGGTCATCGGGGCTTAGCATCCGCCCGGCTAGCAAGGCGCCCTGCCCGCTGTAGATATCGGGTTTGTCCGATTCCCAGACGGTGAACTCGAGCGGGTTATCGCTGTCAATATCCGCGCCATTGAGCGCGACAAGCGGTGATTCATAGCTCTTGATCTTGGTGCGGTATTCGATATCGACATCGTCCAAAGCACCGTTGATAGCATTCTCGACCAAGCTCGCCGGCAGCCCGGGAAAAGGAAAGACCAGCACGTTGCCGCCAAAACTGCGGCTGAGCTGGAGGTTGAGCAGCTCGCGCGTGCCCTCGCCGACGAAGGTGATGCTGCTGAGCGCGAACATGCCGGCGCTCAAAGCCAGCAGGGTGATAGCGGTGCGCAGGCGGTTGGTTGACAGGTTGCGCAATGCCAAGCGCCAAGTGACCATGCCCAGCGACGGCAGCTTGCTAATCACGAGCACGATGAGCCAGAGGACGGCAATCAAGAGAAAGAAAATCGCAAAGGTGGCGCTGACGCCAAGGACGCCGACCAAATAGGGCGACGGTATCGTTTGATCCCTTTGATCGCCGGGCGCGGGCGGGGCGCCAAAGCGGCGCCGATTTTCGAACTCGGCGCGCTCGCCCTCGCTTTCGAAAGCGTCGGCGTTGGCTTCTGCTTCTGCCAGGCGCTGCGCCGTCAAATCAAACGATGGGCGCAAGATTTGGCCCACGACCAAGCCAAGGCTGATGGTGACGAATATCAGCAGAATAAGGGATTGAATGATGCCCAGCGCGACCAGGTGGTTTTCGTTGGGCCGCAAGATGATGCTGGGGCGAACTTTGACGGCGGTCAAAATTGGGGCGACGCCGAAGATGGCAGTAACAACCAAGCCCAAGATGAAGCCGAATATCAAAGCCTCGGGGTAGATGCGCCATACCAATGGCTGGCGCAGCGCCACCGAGCCGTACTCGTTGACGATGACGCTCAAGCCGACGCCGACAATGATGCCGAGCAGGCTGCCGATGACGCCGAGCATCAGCCCTTCGGTAAAGAAGAGCGCGGCTACCTGGGGTCCCCGCAAGCCGAAGGTCTTCACCGCCGCGATCTCCCGCGTGCGCCGGCGTACCAAGACCAGCATCGTATTCATGATGCCGACGCCGCCGATCAGTAAGGCGCCGAGCCCCATCACAACCACGAAATCGCCAAGATACTGCGAGACTACCTCATAGCGCTGCAAGAAATCGGAGACGACGGTGCTGCGGATGCCAGGCGCGATCGCTTCAACTTCAGCTTGCAGTTGCCGCAGGCGCTCATCATCAGCCTCGCCGGGCAAGCGGACGCCGATGCGGTTGGGCGCAAACTCCTCATTGATGACCGCCTGTGCCCGGGCGAGATCAAAATAAGCAAAGCCAAAGAATGCGTTGAGGAAGTTGGTGACGCTGCTTTCTTCGGCGACGGAGACGATGCCGCGGACGGTGAAGAGCGCCTCCGTGCCGCTGACACGCACTTGATCGCCGACCGCTATATCGCTTTGGGCTGCCAGGTTATCGCTGATGACCACATCATTGCCGCCGGTGAAGAGCTCAGCCAGCGGCGCATCGGGCGGGTCCAGGGCGCGGATGGTGTGGGTGGGCGGGTAGGTCTGCGGGTCGATGAAGTTGCTGCCGATGAAGCTGGGCCGCCCGAAGCCGCTGTCGCCACTCTTGGTGAGTTGCATGTTGCGGCCGCTCATGTAGGCGGTGCTGGTCGCGCCTTGCTCCTCCGCCCATGCCAGCAGCGCCGCCAGCTCAGCCGGCGAAAAGGCGTTGGGGTCGCTGCTGCCGAAGCCGCCGAAGATGTTGTCGTTTCGGATTAGCAAATCGCCCTTGATTTCGATGCGCACATTGTTCGTCAAGGTATCGCCGACCGCCAAGCCCAGCGAGCGCAAAGCGACCACGGTGGCGACGCCAGCGCTGATGCAGAGGACAGCCAGCGTGGTCCAGCGCCCGCCGCGCCGAATGTTGCGCAGGGCATAAGTGAAGTAGAAGCGCAGTCGGTGGCTCATAGATCCTTCTCGGTGATGGCTCGGCTAAGTATAGGCGACTCTCGCTTGGCATTGAACTTGGCATTGAAGACGATGCGCGGCCGGTGGTGAAGCTGCGAAGCGGGTAACTGAATTCCACTGAATTCGATACAGCACCCTAACTGCCCCCTACGCAGTTGGCGGCGAGCGGTTGCGAATTCGGCGACCGCTGGATTATGGTATGCTGAAGTTATCAGCGCCAATACGCCAAGGACAGCGAAATGAACCATCCATTCATTGGCATCACCACCGGCGGACGCAGCGAAGGATACATCAAATCGCGGCATTACGATGCCTTCTTCAGTGTGCCGGCGCCTTATGTAGATGCAGTGCGGCGCGCTGGCGGCATCCCGCTATTGCTGCCGCCTGGGGAGCCGGAATGGCGGGCGATGCTGCCGCTCTTGGACGGTCTGATCGTCACCGGCGGCACGGATATCGACCCGGCCGAGTATGGTGGCAACCGGGGAAACCCGCATCTGCTGCCAGCCGACGCCGAGCGCGACGACAGCGAGTTGACATTGCTGCGCTGCTTGCTGGATGAGGGCGAGAAGCCGCTGCTCTGCATCTGTCGCGGCTTGCAGATCTTGAATGTCGCCGCCGGCGGGACGCTGCACGAGCATATACCAGACATCGGCGCTGAAGACATCCACCGAAACGAAGCTGGTTTGTGGGCGATGCAGGAAGTCCATGTCGAAAGCGACAGCCTAATCGCCGAGGTCATGTCGGTGACGCGGTTGCACACATCGTCGGGGCATCACCAAGCGGTAAAGGAGGTAGCGCGGGACCTGCGCGTGTCGGCTTTGGCGGCTGATGGCATCATTGAGGCGCTGGAGTTGCCCAGCCATCCCTGGCTGATAGCGGTGCAATGGCATCCGGAGGTAACCGCCGCCAGCGATCCGTCGCAGCAGGCATTGTTCGACGCGCTGGTGGCGGCAGCGCGGGAAGGCAAACGGGCGCGAATCCTAGGCTGACCGGGCTTATCCCAGTGTGATGGAACCGATATCGAGTTCACGGTCGAAGCGCAGTTGGCTGCCGCCGACGGTGCCGGCAATGCTTCCGCCGCCCTGGTAGTTGTACAAGATGAGCTTGACGCGGTATTCGCCTGGATCGAGCGGCGACAGGTCGAGGCGATGGCTCAGCAGTGGTTCATGATGGATGACGAAATCTCCGCTTGCGGCTTTCACCCCCGCTGCATCAAAGACTTGGATTGAAACGCCATGGGCTTCGTCTGGCAAGCGATTCCACCAAGTTGCGATATCCAGCTGGTCGCCATCGGATTCAAGGAGCGCGTTCGCCAGCCGAACGCCGTTGTCGTAGTTGACTGTCAGCGCAGCGTCGGGCAAGAGTAGCGCGCAAGGGATCTCAGCCCGCGTAAAATACTCTATGTAAGCGGTGCCCGTACTCCCTACCCGTCCACATGACTTGAAGCTGTTCGTAAGTCGGCTGGCGGAAGTCTCAACCAGCTCAGCCGCTGTATGAGGTGGATAGTAAACGAGCAGAACGATGCCCTCATCCAGAGGCAGCTGGCTCGTATTAAAGTCAGCCGTGAGCGAAATTGGCGCGCCCAGTACAATGCCGTCGGCGGCGAGTGGCAGCACTACGGGCGGCATCCCCGCGGCCAATGAAGCGGATGCGGCTTCGTTGCTGCCTGGCTGCTTTGAAGGCAGCATGATCGAGGCAAGTTGTGGTAGGACACGTGGACTGAAAAAAGTGTTTTCGCGGCAGAGGCCTCGCAAATCTCGTAGCCGATACACTCTTGCGTACTCGTCTTCGTAAGCAGGGGCAACGGACATGACGCTGTAATTCGCGAATTGCAAATGGCGGATTACATCGTTGTGGAAGACGATGTGCGTGAAGCCGTCGCTAAGCAATTGGTCCAGGGAATGATTGAAAGCGCCCTCATTGAAAGGCAGGCACAAAATCCCTTCATCATTTCGCCAGGCGCTAAGCAGGGAATTCTCTCTGATATAGTCGTACGCGGCCGACGGCGTCCGAGCTGCCAAGCCTTCAGCATGAGGATAGCCGTTAAAAACTTGCAAAAGCGCATACCGTTTTGACGGTCCGCGCCCAAAAGGCACGTTGATCAAGGCGATCGCTTCCTGCCGGTCTTCGCTGCGAAGCCAATCAATATACTGCAGCTGTTGCGCCGGAATGATGTAGGAGTCGGGCGGCTCAATTGTCTCGAAAAGATTCAGTACGAAGCAGATAATGACGACGAAGCCGCGATAGTTCGCCGGAAATGCGCAAAGCAAGATCCTTAGACCGAACACAGCAAGAATCGCAAGCGGCAGCAGGATGCCGATATGAAAGTAAGCTGTTATCCAGAAAGCCCTGAACACTGCCGGGAACATGCTATTTAAAATGTACTTGGGTAATAAGATCTCATCAAATGTTTGGCCACCAATTGTCAACGCGGGACCAAGCTTGAGGACCAGAAAGATCAGGAATAGCACAAACCAGATTAGTGTGCCGTTGCGAGGCTTTGATTTCAAGAGCCCCATGGCAGCCAAAAGCAGCGTGACATAGCCGAGGTAGCCGTCTTCACGTACTGGCGGCACCGGTTTTCGCAGTACCGAAGCGAAAACATGCTCGGTGACAACATTCTCTCGATGTACGAAAATGTCGAGCAGGTCGCTGCCAAATTCTTGCCCACCTCCCTTGTTGAGGGCTTCGTCTAAGGCGGTATATTCGCGAGTCATTGGGTAGACACGAAGCGCGCTGATCGACCCGGCTACCGCCAGCAGTAACAGAATGCCGACCCAGAATTGCCTCGCCTTCCATAGCTTGGGCAGCTTAAATGACAAGAAGATGCCGACGGAAATCACCAGGCAAATAAAGATGTACATGCCAATGAATGCAGTAAAGCCTGATAGGCCCCCAGCAAGCACCATCCATCGATTTCGTCGCTCCGTTAGTCCACGCTGCGTACAATACAGTACCAGCGGTATAGTCGCGACGATATTGAGACCGGGGTGCACCGGATGCTCAATTACAAAGACGCTGAGCCCAAAAACCACCGAGCCAAACATGCCGAGCCTTCGATCGCGAAACAAGTAAAAAATATAGACATAGCACGCCGCCACATTGGCAAAGATTATCAGCATAAAGCAGAGATTGTATGCGTTTGTCGCCGGCAGAAGGATATTTGCCACTAGCAGGAGGAACACGTGCGGAACACTGAAATTATGAAAGACCAACGACAGCCCATGGGGAAAGAAGAGATAATCTGTGAAGTAAAAGCGCGCTTCGCCTGAGAGAATACGACCACTGTACCAGGCATCCCAGAGCTTCATGCCTAGGTCAAGATCGTCGCTCGGCACCCATAATGTGTTTGAATCAAATACGTATAGGGCTGTGGGCCAGGTCATAATGATGATCAGCAGGGGGACGATAAGGAAGAAGAGCCAATGATGGCGCATTGAAGCAGCGATTCGTTTCATTCTATTCTCAGTCCATTGAAGGCCATCAAATCGTCTTTCTAAGGCAGCGTAATGACATCCATATACGCGCTGGTTTGGAGGCAGCGATCTTGTAGCCCTGACCGGTCAAGTGGCGAGTTCGGCACGTTGGCAGCACTCATTCAATCGTAACGCGAGAGATTGCCAATTCGCGCTCGAAACGGGCTTGGGTATTCACGACGGTGCCGGCAATGCTTTCGCCGCTCTGGTAGTTGTACAAGATGAGCTTGACGCGGTATTCGCCTGGCTCGAGCGGCGACAGGTCGAGGCGATGGCTCACCAGCGATTCATGATGGATGACGAAATCTCCGCTTGCGGCTTTCGCCCCCGCCGCGTCGATGAACTGGATTGAGACGGCGTGGGCTTCGTCCGGCAAGCGCGTCCATAGCAAATAGACATCCAGATGGCTCTCGCCGAATTTGAGCAGCAGATTGCCCAACTGAATTCCCTTGCTGTATTGGACCGCCCGCGGGCTGGCAGCCAAAGCCAGTTCGCAGGGGAAGGGGGCTTTCAAGAAATACTCGACGATAGCGTCCGCCGCCGCGGTTAGCCGCCGGCATAAGTTGAATTGCGTCGCGAGCCAGGCGCGGTAGCTTCCGATCACCTCCGCATCGGCCGACCGTGGATCATAAGCAAGCAGGATAAGGCTGTGCTTCGCCAGCAATTCAGCGGCAGCCGGCGCTTCGGCATCGGCTCGCGGTTGCGCGCGTACCTCGCCAGCAGCCAGCGTCAGCCTGGTATGGCGATGGACTCCAAACAAGACGGTCCCGCTCATTCGCCTATCGCCTTGGTCTGAGTCAGCTTCAGCGAGAATGCTCAATATGGCCGATCCCTGCTGCGGGATGATGGCGGGCGACGCATCAAGCTGGCGCAGGGGCGCCAGCAAAGACGGGCTGAGGAAATTCGAAAGATCGCAGCTTTGGCGCAGGCTGCCCAGGCGATAGATGCTCACAGTATCATCGCGGTAGGCGGCGGCCGCATCGACGAAGCTGTTGGCGCTCGCCAAGTCGCCGAGGTGCTTGTGATGCCAGATGATGTGCGTGAAGCCATCAGTAACCAGCTGATCAAGGGCGGCCAAATACATCGATTGACGCGGGGGGAAGCAGCGGACGCTTTCGCCTTCCCGCCAGGATTCGAGCAGGAAATTGCCTTCAATGTAGGCATAGGCGGCGGGCGGCGTGCGCCCGGTTAAACCCTCGACCTGCGGGAAGCCGGTCAGCGTCTGGTAGAAGCCATAAAATTTGGATGGCTGCCGTCCCATTGGCAGGTTGATCAAGCGCGGCTCCTGGTTGGGGCTGTCCTCACGCAGCCATTCGATGAAGTCGAGCTCTTCGGCGGTGGCTGCCCTCACCGAGGCCGCATAATAATATTCAAAGGCGATGACGGCGATCACGGTTAAGGTGATCAGGATACGCTGATTTGCCGGGCGCGATTCTATAAGCGCCTGGAGCCCGTAACAGCTCATCACTGCCAGCGGCAGCAGAACGCCCATTTGGAAATGATCGGTTGTGTGAAAGGGGCTGAACAGCGGCGGCAGCAAATCCTCGAGCAGCGATTTTGGCAAGACGATATGGCTGAATTGCTCGCCGTCAATTTGCAAAACCGAGCCCAAGCGCAAGAGCAGAAAAGGCAGCGCCAGCCCCAGCCAAGGCAGAGCCTTTCGCCGACTGCCGGGGGCGAGCAAGCCGATGATACTCAGCGCCAGCGGCAAGTATCCCAGATAACTCGTCTGGGCGCGGGGGAAATGCGTGCCGACTTCAAACAGATCCTGGAGAAGCGGCGTCGTGACCGGATGCCCGAAATTGACAAAGTATGACAGCAAGTCTGTGCCTGACTCCTGATTTGGGTGTTTGCTGAGGGCGCTTGTCAATGCCTCGCTATCTGCCAGTATCGGCAGCAGGCGACCAGCGCTGGCAAGCGCGATGACCAGGCAAAGCAGCAGCAGCCAAAGCCAGAACCGCATATCAGCCCAGCGGCTGACTGAATAGCAGAGGACAAGGAGCGCCAGCGTGATGAGCAGGCAGATGAAAATATATAGGCTCAAGAAGGCGGTCAAGCCGACGGTGAGGCCGCAATAGACCAGCTGCCTAAGGCGCCCTTCCCGAATGCCGCGTTGGAAGAAGTAAAGGGTCAGCGGAAAGCTGACAATCAGATTGATATCCGGATGGGCGGCGTGGATGAGGACATGCTGGCTGAGACCGAAGACGCATGCGCCCAAGGTGGCAAGCCAGCGATCGCGAAACAAATAATACAGATAGCCATAGCCGCTCACAGCCACCGCAAAGACGATCAAGAGGTAGGTCAAGCTGTAGGCATTGGAGACGGGGAGAAAGCGCGCCAGCAATCCGACCGAAAGCATATGCGGCAGGCTGAAGTTTTCATAGACGAGCGAGAGCCCCCCGGGGTAAAACAGGACATCCGAATGATAGAAGCTGGTTTTGCCAGCGAGAAATTGCCCGCCGTGCCAAACGTCCCAGAGCTTTTGAAAGACATCGTAATTCCGCGATGGGAAGGCGATGGTTTCGGTATCGAAGACAAGCGCGAGCGTGGGCCAGGTCATCAGCGCGATGAGCAGTGGCACAATGATGATGAAGGGGCGATGATGGCGAAACCAGGCTGATAAGACTCTGAAGCGGCCAGCCGCTGGCGCGCCCGCTGAATACCCTGATGGCTGAGCGGGCGACTGAGGGTCAGTGTCTAGGCCAGCCATCGTATCGCATCTTTGGCGAAGTAGGTCACGATCATATCGGCGCCAGCGCGCTTGATGCAGGTCAGGCTTTCGATCGCGGCTCGCTCCAATTCGAGCCAGCCTAGGCGCGCCGCTGCCTGAATCATGGCGTATTCGCCGCTCACCTGGTAGGCGGCCAGGGGCAGCTCGAAACGTGCCCGCGCTTGGCTCAAGATATCCAGGCTAGGCAGCGCCGGCTTAACCAGCAGGATATCGGCGCCCTGCCCCACATCAAGCGCGATTTCCTTGAGCGCTTCGCGGCTGTTTGCCGGGTCGAGCTGATATTGCGCCCGATCGCCGAAGCCCGGCGCGCTATGTGCCGCCTCGCGGAAAGGACCATAAAAGACGCTGGCGTATTTCGCTGCGTAGCTCATCACAGCGATATGCGAAAAACCGCTGCCATCAAGCGCGGCGCGGATGCCCTGCACCATGCCATCGATCATGCCGGAGGGCGCGATGATATCGGCACCGGCGCGCGCATGAGCCACCGACGCCCGGCCCAGCAGCTCAAGCGTTGGGTCATTAAGCAGATAGCCAAGCGGCAGCGCGCGATCGAAGTGGGCGCTCTCCGGCGAGTTGATGATGCCGCAATGCCCATGGTCGGTATATTCGCAGAAGCACATATCGGAGATGACGGTCAGCTGGGGCGCCGCCGCCTTGATAGCGCGGATAGCGCGCGGGATGATGCCATCATCATCGACGTTCTCGCTGCCGCGCCAGTCTTTTCGCGCTGGGATGCCGAAGAGCAGCACCGCCGGAATGCCCAGCGCGGCGATGTCTTTTGCTTCGGCGGCGAGCATATCGACGGTCAGCTGTGATTGCCCCGGCATGGAATCGATGGGGACTTGCCGGCCGCGACCGTGGCGGACGAAAAGCGGGTAGATGAAATCTCGGGGCGCCAATTCAGTTTCGCGCACCATCGTCCGCAACGATGGCGAGAGGCGCAGCCGCCGGGGTCGTACGCTTAAGCCGGCGCTGGCTTCCATTGCGTCGGTTTTGATAGTAGCCTCTGGCATGTAGCGCTGCCCCTCATTACCAGCTTTCCCAGTGCACGACATCGTCGAAGACGCGGCGGCCCCCGGCTTTGAGCGGCTGGGCGGCGGCTGGTTCATCGGCTGGGTAACCAAAAGAAATCACCAGGCGCGTTTGAAATCCCGCCGGCAGGCTCAAGATTTCGGCGGCGCTTTCGGGCTCGTAAATAGTGCCCAGGCAAGAGCCGATGCCGATCTCAGTCGCGGCCAGCTGCATATAGGCAGCGCTTTGACCGGAATCGAAGAAATGCCAGAGCGTGCGCTCGTTTTGCGTCGGCACGGCGATGACGACGCAGAGCGCGCAGCCGGCGACATGCCCCATGCCGGCGCCGGTCGCCGCCAGTTTCGCCAGCTGCCCCTTGTCTTGCACGGCGATGAAGTGCCAGGGCTGGCTGTTCTTTGAGCTTTGCGAGCGCCGCCCCGCGTTGAGTATGCGCTCGATATGCTCGCTGCTAAGCGGCTCAGGGCGAAATTCGCGTATCGCGCGTTTGCTTTGTATGGCGTCCCAGACTTGCATGTCAATCCTTTCTTGCGCCCAGCCGCCTTCAGTCATCCACTTTCGGCGCGCAGATGAGTTCAGCGTGGTCCACGCTGCCGACTGTTTGCATCTCTTGGCGCAGCATAGCATTCATCTCAGCTTGGTAGGCGACTTGCGCCTCGACATCGGCTTCCATGGCGAATTCGATCATAACTTCGGCGACCGATTTCTTCACCGCGCGGCCGATTATCTCCTCAAGTTCACTAACCGTCAGTGTGGCGATTGGTCGATTGTCCATTGCGGTGGGGGCGGGGCAGCCAAGCAGCGGCTGCGCGGCGCCTGCTCCTTTCGATTAGTCATAAGGCGATTGTAGCGCCGAATGCGCGAAGCTGCTCTAGTCTGCGCCGAAACTTAGCCAATTCTGCCGGGCGGGCACCGCCGGGGCAGCGTTAAAGACTTATACGCGGCGGCAGCGAATTGGTATCAGCAGCCGCCCAAAATGCGCGACGGCGGGCTCGTCGGCATATCCGCCCCGAGGGCACCGGGCAAACCTTGTCTGCTGCGCGAATCTGTGTGACACTGCGGCAGAAGTTTCGGTGAATAGCGCGGGGCAGATATGCCGCTGATTTGGGCCAGCCTCATCATGTTTGCGGGCAGCCTGGTGCAAGGCGCGATTGGCTTCGGCTTGGGCTTGATCGCCGTGCCGCTCCTGGTGGAAGCCGGCTTCAGCCTGGCGCAAGCGGTAGCGCTCAGCACCTTGTCCATTGGCATACAGGTGATGTTTGGCACTTGGCGGCTGCGGGCACATATCCCTTGGGCTGATGTCAAACTGGCGGCGGCTCTTCGCTTCCTGACCGTCGGCGGCGGCGTCCTGCTATTGCTCAAAGCCGAGGCGATGGACCTGGACGGCATCAAAAGGCTGGTGGGCGTCGGTGTTTTGCTGGGGCTAGTCTTGCGCCTAGCCGCACCCAAGGTCGCCGGGCGCGGCTGGTCCCTGCCCGCGTCAATCGCAACCTTCAGCCTTAGCGGATTATTGCAGGGGCTGGTGGCAATGGGCGGGCCGCCTTTGGTGCTATGGATGACGACGCGCGACTATACAGCCAAGCAGGCCCGCGCCTTCACCTTGACACTTTTCCTATTGAATGCGCCGGTGCAAGTCCTGCTGCTGCTTTTCCTGTCAGAGACTATGACCCTCGAAGTGGCTCTGATGGCGCTGGCACTCTCGCCCTTGATATTTCTCGGAACAACGATGGGCCTGCGCATCGGCGACCGGTTCAGCAAGCCGCTGCTCAATCAGCTGGCTTTGGCCCTCTTGCTTGTGATTGCGCTGCGGGCGATCCTCTAGCCAGAGAGGCACTTGGGAATGAGCCAAAAATCACAGAAGCATAGGCTGGAATTCAGCCAGGACGAGATGCGCGAAATCGGCTATCGGGTCATCGATATGCTGGTGGACTATCAGGCCGAGCGAGCCGAGCGTCCGGTGGCGGAGAAGCTGGATCATGAAGTGCTGGGCGCGATTCTGCGCGAGCCCCTGCCACGGGCGGGCATGCCTTGGCGCGATGCCCTCGAGCAATTCGAGCGGCACGTGGTGGATAGCTCAAATCGCGTCGATCATCCGCGCTTCTTCGGCTATATCCCGCTGGCAAACAATTTCATCAGCGTGATGGCGGATAGCTTGGCGGCCGGCTACAACATCTTCAACGCCGTTTGGCTGCAAGGACCCGGCGCCGCCCAAATCGAGCGGCTGACGGTGGATTGGCTGCGGCAGATATTCTGCCTGCCAGCAGGGGCCGGCGGGACCTTCGTCAGCGGCGGCTCGGTAGCCAATCTGACGGCGCTGGCAGTAGCGCGGGAAATTCGCTTGGGCGGCGCTATCGAGGGCGCGGTCGCGTATTGTTCTGATCAGATTCACTTCGCGGTCTCGCGCGGGCTGCGGCTGCTGGGCTTCGCGCCGGCGCAGCTGCGCAAGCTCCCCAGCGATGCCAACTTTCGCCTGCCGCTGGCTCCGCTGCGGGCGGCAATCGCGGCTGATCGAGCCGCCGGCAAGCAGCCTTTCTGCATCATTGCCAGCGCTGGCACGACCAATACGGGCGCGGTCGACCCGCTGGCTGAGCTGGCTGACTTCTGCGCCGCTGAGGGCTTATGGCTGCATGTGGATGGCGCGTACGGGGCGCCGGCGATTCTGAGCCCCCAAGGCAAGCGAGCGCTGCGCGGGCTGGATCGGGTTCATTCGCTGGCGCTGGACGCGCATAAATGGCTCTTCCAGCCAATCGAATGCGGCTTGGTTTTGCTGCGGGATAAGCGCTGGCTCAGCCAAACATTCAGCGAAAAGCCAGAATACCTGAAAGATATGCAGAGTGATGGCGAAGAACTCAACTTCATGAATCAGGGCATCCAGCTCACGCGGCAATTCCGGGCGCTGAAACTGTGGCTGAGCTTCAAGGTCTTTGGCTTGGATGCCTTCAGCGAGGCGATTGCGGCGGGCTTCGAAAATGCGGACCTGGCTGAGCGGCTGCTGCGTGAAGCGGGCTGCTGGGAGATCGTTACGCCGGCGCAGATGGCAATCCTGACCTTTCGCTATCAGCCAGCCAATGGCGCTGAAGAGCTGGCAAACCGCGTGACGCAGGACCTGGTCGGGCGCTTGCTGGCTGATGGCTATGCCTTCGCCTCGGGCACGCGGCTGCGCGGCAAGCCGGTCCTGCGCATGTGCTGCAATAACCCGCGCACGACGCCGGCCGACCTGCGGACTACGATTGACTTGATGGGGCGGCTGGCGGCGGATTTGGAAGCGATATAATACCATCGTTTGAATGTCGCCATTGCATTAGAAAGGTTCTTTTATGCGGAGCAACAACCCCCGAAACCAACTCAAGCTCGACGCGGATGAGATGCGCGCAATGGGCTACCGCATCATCGACATGCTGGTGGATTACACCGGGGCGCAATCCCAATTTCCGGTGACGCGCGCGCTTGATCACGCCACCTTCGACGAAATCTTGGAGGAGCCGCTGCCCGAGGCTGGGTCGGATTGGCGAGACGTATTAGAACAGTTTGAGCGCCAGGTGCTGACGACCATCGACCACCTGGATCATCCGCGCTTCTTCGCTTATATTCCGTCATCCAGCAACTTTGTCGGCGCCATGGCCGACACGCTGGCTTCCGGCTACAACATCTTTAACGCTTTGTATCCATTGGGGACGGGCGCGGCGGTAGTCGAAACAGCGGCGATCAACTGGCTGCGCCAGCTCTGCGGCCTGCCGGAAGCGGCGGGCGGCTTGTTCGTCAGCGGCGGCTCTGTGGCGAATTTGACGGGCTTGGCGGTGGCGCGGCAGGTCCAGTTAAATGGCGATATGAGCGCTGCCGTGGCTTATTGCTCCGAACAGGCGCACTTCGTCATTTCACGCGGATTGCGCATCCTTGGTTTCGCGCCGGAACAACTGCGCGAAATCCCATCCGACGCCGATTTTCGGCTGCCGGTGGCGGCGCTGGAACGCGCAATCGCCGAAGACCGGGCAGCCGGCAAACGACCCTTCTGCGTCGCCGCCACAGCAGGCACGACCAATACAGGCGCGGTCGACCCGCTGAATGAATTGGCCGATCTTTGCGAGCGCGAGGGACTTTGGCTGCATGTCGATGGCGCTTATGGCGCGTCCGCCTGCTTGACAAAATATAGACGACAGACGCTGGCTGGCATCGAACGCGCGCATTCGCTGGCTTGGGACGCGCATAAATGGATGTTTCAACCAGTTGAGTGCAGCGCAATTTTGGTGCGCGATCGTCATTGGCTAAGCGATACCTTCAAGGATACGGCGCACTTCCTGTCTGATGCCGAGGCGCACAGCAAAGAAGAGGTCGGCCAAGAATTGAACTTTATGTATCAAGGCATTCAACTGACGCGTTATTTCCGCGCGCTAAAATTCTGGATGAGCCTGAAAGTATTTGGACTGTCTGCCGTGAGACAGGCGATTGAACGCGGATTTGAACTGGCTGAATTAGCCGAAACGCTACTGCGAGACGCGGGACCTTGGACGATCGTGACGCCGGCGCAGATGGCGATTGTGACCTTCCAATACAAGCCGGCTGATGGCGACAAAGCATTGGCTAGCCGCGTGACGGATGCCTTGCAAGGCGCCATGGCCGCGAATGGATTCGCCTTCGCTTCGACTACCCAGTTGAACGGGCAAACGGTCATGCGCCTGGTCACGAACAATCCCCGCACGACGCCCTCCGACCTGCGGCAGACGGTTCAGATTATGGGGCGGCTGGCGGCCGATTTGGAGCGGCAGCTCACAGACAAGTCCGCCGCCGCTGGCTAACCCAGCCCCCGCAGAGCAATCTGTACAGACTGTACAGACCGTCGATTGTTGCTACAATAGCCGCGTTTTATGGTCAACGATTTACGCAACTCACTAATGCGGGAATGAAACCTTGGATTTTGGTCTACTGGCTTTTTCGCTTGCCGCTTTCGCCTTCACTGCCTTAGCCGCCCATCAGATTGGGCGCTTCGCCACCCGCTTTCACCTGCCCTTGATAAGCGGTTATCTGCTGGCCGGCTTGCTGGCGGGTCCTTTCATACTGCGCTTCATGGCGCTGGAGAATGTCGAGGCGCTGCGCTTTCTTGATGAGGTATCGCTGGCTTTCATCGCCTTCGCCGCTGGCAGCGAAATGGCCCTCGATGAATTGCGCGGGCGCTATCGAAGCATCGGCTGGAACACGCTGACGCAGATCGGCGCCATCTACCTCTTTTGCGGCGCGGCTGTCTTCCTGCTGGCAGAGGCCATTCCCTTCATGCAGGACCTAAACACAGCCGGCAAAGCGGCGGCGGCGCTGCTCTCCGGCACGATATTGGCCGCCCGTTCGCCCTCGTCAGCCATCGCCATCATCAACGAGATGCGCGCCCGCGGTCCTTTTACCAAGGGCGTGCTGGGCGTAACGCTGGTCAAAGATGTGCTGATTGTGGTGCTTTTCGCCTTTAGCACATCGGTCGCCGCGACGCTCTTGACGGGCCGCAGCTTCGATATTGGCTTCATGATCTTGGTTTCCTTCGAGATATTGGCTTCACTTGGCTTTGGCCTCTTGGTCGCCAAATTGATGTCGCTGATCTTGCGCAATCACTGGGAAGACTGGCTGAAGATCGCCCTGCTGCTGCTGATTGGCTACCTGGTCTTCGCGCTCGCGGCTGAAATTCGGCACTTCAGCCATGACAATCTCGGCTTGGAGCTGCTGTTTGAGCCGCTGCTCATCTGCATGGTCGCCAGTTTCTGGATCACCAATCGCAGCCCATATCGGACGGAGCTGCGCCATTTGCTGCATCAGGTGGAGCTGCCGATATTCGTCATCTTTTTCACGCTGATTGGGCAGGCGCTGGACCTGAGCGTATTGGGGGCGCTGCTGCCGATTACGCTGGTGATTTTCGCCGTGCGGCTGGTGGCGCTCTTCATCGGCGGCTACCTGGGCGGGACCCTAGCCGGCGACCCGCCTCGCTTCAATCGTCTGACTTGGATGGCATACATCACGCAGGCTGGCGTCGGGCTGGGCTTGGCGAAAGAAGTCGCGCTTGAATTCCCGCAGCTGGGCAATGAATTCGCCACGCTGATGGTGGCGACGATCGTCTTGAGCCAGCTGGCTGGTCCGCCCTTTTTCAAGTACGCCATTCGCCTGGTTGGGGAATCGCATCTGCCGAAAGACATCGCCGATGATGAGATACTGGATGTGGTCATCGTCGGCATCGAGAACCAATCGCGGCAACTGGCGGAGCGCTTGCTGGCTCATGGCTGGCGCGTCAAGCTGCTCGATATTGACCAATCGCATGTCTCGCAGATAACCGCCTCCGACGGGCTGCGGCATGAACACTGGCTCTCGGCAATCTCGGCCGAGCAGGTGCGCGCGATCATCGAGCCGAAGACTGAGGTGGCGGTCACGCTGCTGCCAGACGACGAAGACAGCCTGAAGCTCTGCCAGATCTTCTATGAAGAATTTGGCATCACGCGGCAGATCGCGCGGCTGAATACCTTCAACTTGGTCGATCAATTTCGCGAGCTGGGCGTGCATGTCTTGGACCCGGCGAATGCGATGGTGCATCTCTTGGATAACTTCGTGCGCGCGCCCCAGCTGGCGGCGATGGTCTTTGAGGATGACCCCGATCATGATGTGCTGCAGGTGACAATCGCCGACCCGAATGTGGACGGCTTGCACTTGCGCGAGCTGATCCTGCCTGATGATGTGCTGGTGATGGCGATTGCGCGGCGCGGGCATTCGATCGTGCCGCATGGCTATACCAATTTGCATCTGGAAGACGAAGTGACGCTGATTGGACCCACCGAAAGCCTGGAAGAAGTCGCGCTCAAGCTGGGCTATTGAGCGCTCGCCGCCGCAAGCCCAAGCATCGATTCTGTAATTAAATTGTAATTAAATTCCCCTTGACAGCGCTGCGACTGCCTCTACAATGCCGCCTGGCACGAAAATAGAGGAGATCGTCAAGTGCTTCAAAGCAAGAAATTCCTAGTGCAGCTGGGCGTGGTCCTTGCCCTGGTCGCCTTGCTCGGCGGCGCGGTCATCCAAGCGCAGACTTTGGAACCACCGGTAATATTACGCGTCACAAAAGACATTGCCGGCAAGGCAGCGGTCATGTGGGATCCAGTGCCGGGCGCGAGCCGCTATGAAGTTTATGTACGCAGTTTTAATAACGAGTGGAAGCCTAGCAAAAGGGGCGGCAAAGGCGGCTGGTATCCAGCCGATGGCGACAGCTGGCACAATTTTGAGGGTCTTACGCCCGGCGCCTGGTATAACTACCGTGTTCGCGCTATCGGCGCCGACGGGCAGGCGAGCAAGCCGTCGACGTTGTTCAAATCCGCTCTGACGCCCTGCTGGGCTTGGGAGCGATATTGGGAAACAGGGGTGAAATGGATTGAGGAACATACGGCTGATCCCTTTACCCCGCCGAAAGAATGGGAAGGCATTGAAAATGCAGTCGACTGCGGGCAATAAGGCAGGCAGTCTCGCAATTTGATTCGCCAGCGCCAGTGACAATTCGGCGCAGCAGGAAGTTCAAAGAAAACCCGCAATCGATTCTCGGCTGCGGGTTTTTGCTTGCCCCGCCACTCACATGAAACAACCGCTTACCCTACGATAACATGACGGCTGCCCTACGGAAGCATACGGCTGCCCTACGATTGCTTGACTGATACCTGACGCAACCCCAATACTATATGTGTCTGTCATGCAGGCTTAAAGGAACATGTCATGTCACGCATATGCTTGGGGATATTTCCTAGAGAAGAGTCGCTTGACCGTATTGATTCGCTGGTGCTTCGCTGTTTGATTGTGATCTGCTGTCTGACGATTGGCGGCGCGCCGATTCAGGCAAACTCCTTGGCGCAGCCTGTCATCGTAAAGATTAGAGACCTCAGCCCAAATCGCCTCACAGTCGTTTGGAATGCCGATCCATCGGTTCATCGTTATGAAGTCTTCGTCAAAGGTCGTGGCTGGGAGGCCGCTCCGCGCCGCAACAGACACCATGTCACCGGGCTGCGCGCCTGCAGCAAGAACAATATTCGCCTGCGCGCCGTCGATGCCGATGGCAATGCCAGCCCGCCTTCCAGGAAGACAACCGTCTACACGCCGTCGGAGGTCGCCGCGCCGGGCAACCTTAGCGCGCTGGCGATGGGCGATACGGCCTACCTGGAATGGGACGCGGTAGCCGGCGCCGATGATTACCGCGTGACCACCGCGCGCAAAGACCCAAACAGCAAGTCTGGCTGGCAAGCCATCCACTATGCCGACATGATTGGCGACGCCCCGCCGGGCCAAATGCTGACCTGGTATGTCATGGAAGGATTAGACGGCGAATACCGCTTCACGGTGGAAAGCGTCGATTATGATTGTGATAGAAACAACAAGTCGAGAATCAAAGCCACGCTTGGCTGGGGCTAGGCGATTCGAAGGAAAGGGTATCTCATGGCGCATCCGCTGGTAGAGCAGCTTCGATTCACCCGCCGCGAATTCCTGCGCTGCCTGGCCGGCATGAGCCTCCAGGACGCCTATGCACAGCATGGACAGATGAATTGCATTAGCTGGACGATTGGGCACTTAGCCGATCATGAGAATCGGACCTTCGTCTTTTTGGCTCAAGGCAAGCTGATCCAGCCGGAACTGCGCAAGATCTGCGCCAATGGCTGCCCGCCGTCGACGCCCAAGCTGGATGATATGTGGGCGGCTTGGCACGAGGTGACCGCCAATGCAGATATCTTCCTGGAGTCACTGAGCACAGACAAGCTGCAAGAACACTTCCAGTGGAAAGGCAAGGCGCTGGAAGAATCGATCGGCACGATGACGCAGCGGGTCATCTATCATTATTGGTATCACTTGGGCGAGGCGCACGCCATCCGCCAGCTGCTGGGGCAGCGCAATCTGCCCGAGTTCGTCGGCGCGCTGGGCGATGTGCCATACCGCCCGCACTGAAGCGGCCTGGCTGGCACCGGCAGCATTCGCCAAGCGGGGGCTAAATCGCGCCGATCAACCGCGTGAGCCGGTCGCGCTTGATGTAGCCCTCGGCTTCATACCAGGCGAAGGCGTCGCGCAGGCTGGTTTCTATATCAATGCGGGGCTTGAAGAGTTCGCGCTGGGCTTTGCCGCCGTCGAAGGTGATATGGGCGCCGCCGAGCCGCGTCTGATTGGCGTCCATCGGCGTTTGCATGCCTAGCGCGCGCAGCAATTCGATAAAGCGGGCGGTCGGCTCCAGCAGCCAGTTGGGCGTGGCGAATACTGGCGCGCGAACCGCGCAGACTTGGGCGATGAGGCCAAACCACTCGCGATAGCTCAGATTAGCGCAATTGAGAATATAGCGTTCGCCACTGCGGCCCCGCTCGACCGCGTTGAGCTGCGCCCGCGCCACGTCACGCACATCAATGACGGCGAGGCTCCCGCTCGATATCGGCGTCAGCCACTGCCAGCGCGCCGTTTCCAGGATAAAGCTGCCGGAGATGGCGTTGAGATCGCCGGGACCAATGATGACGGTCGGGTTAAGCGTGACGATGTCCAAGCCCTCCGCCACAAAATCGGCGACCACTTCTTCTGCTTTGACCTTGCTCCAGGCATACCAAAAGCGTTCCGGTGGCAGATTAAAGGCGTCGCTTTCATCGGCTGGCTCTAGGCCGGGGCGGATGCCGATTGTCGAGGCGCTGCTGGTGAAGATGATGCGGCTTACACCGGCTGCCTTTGCCGCCGTCAGCAGGTTGCGCGTCCCATCGACATTGATCCGCCAGAGCGCGCCGCGGTCATCATCTTTCCAGTAATCGGCTTTGGCGGCCACGTGGAAGACAACATCGCAATCGGCGCAGGCTGCTTCGAGCCCGGCAATGTTGGATAGGTCGCCCGCGACCGCTTCAAATTCAAGCCCGTCCAGGATGCTCAGTTTCCCCCGCGAGCGATAGAGGACGCGCACGCGCGCGCCTTGCTCAACGAGCAAACGAGTGAGCTGTGAGCCGACGAAACCAGTGGCACCGGTGACAAGCGCTTTCATGGGCTTATCTTGCCACAGCCGCGCGCAAGTCTCAACTTGTGGCGCAACGGGAGTGGTGAATTACTGATATAAGGCTTGCTTGTGCTGAGTCGTAGGGGCGATCCTTGGATCGCCCAAAACCTGCTTCTGCAACTGTGGGCGACACAAGTGTCGCCCCTACATCTAGGTTATCCAAATACAGAATATCGGCCTACATATCTCATAATTCACCACTCCCGCGCAACTTGAAGTCAACTTCGGGCTTATGGACTGGCCAGCTGGCGGGCGACCTGGCAAGGTATTCGAGCGCAGGCGCCCAAGCCCCTAGTATGCCTAAAGCAGAACCAGCCCGAGCTGGGTGGCGCGGACGACCGCTTCGGTGCGGCTTTGGGCATCCAGCTTGCTCATGATCGCTTTAACGTGAAACTTGACCGTGTGCGAGGTGATGCCTAGTTCTTGGGCGATGGCGCGGTTGCTAAGCCCATGGGCGAGCAGCTGCAGCGCTTCATTTTCACGGGCGGTCAAGTGGACTGATGGCGGCGGATAATGAGGCCGCGGCAAGGAGCCCAGCGCGCCTATCAAGCGCGGATCGAAGACGGTAAGCCCCTGCTGCAGCGCGGCAATGGCGGCGGCGATGGCGGCGGCATCGCTGTCCGTCAAGAGCAGGGCAAAGCGCGGGAATGCGCGCAGCAAGCCAAGCAGCGGCGTCAACGATGCCTCTTCGTCTTCCATAATCAGCGCGAGGACGGGGATATCTTTATCAATTTGAGCCAGCCGCTCGCGCATGACAGGCGCCCGCCAGCCAAGTTCAATGACCAGGATATCCGGTTCCAGCAAGTTAATGTCATGCCTCAGCTCCTCGCCAGCCACCTGCCCCAGCACGAAGCAGCCCCGTTCTTCCAGCAAGGCGCTTAAACCGGCGCGGGTCAAGAGGTTCTCGGCGGCGACGAGCAGCCGCGCTTCTACATTATCAGCCGCTGGTATAGGCATGGCAGGCAATCACGCTGGGCGATCGATGAGCAGAATCGGATCAACAGACCACAACCGATACCACAATATACGGGAGCTTTCGCACTTCGTTGTTAATCTTGTTATACTATGCGCCGAATTGAATTGGCGCGCAAATCGTCGCTGAATCCATCCTACGGCGCGGTGATTAGAGGAGGTTGGTTGTGGTTGAGGCACAAATCATGACGCGTGATAGCCAGGTGGCAAATACGCTGGATCTGCTGACGGCTGTGTTTGAGCATTATCCCGGGCGCGCCTTTGCCATTCGGCTGTGGGACGGCAGCCTGTGGCAACCGCGCAATGCGACGACGGCGCGCTTCACAATAGTGCTTAACGGTCCATCATCGCTGCGCCGCATGTTCTTACCGCCGACAGAGCGCAAGCTGGGCGAAGCCTATATGTACGGCGATTTCGAGATTGAAGGCGAATTGTACGCCGCTATCGACTTGGCGCGCTATTTGTGGGAGGGCTGGAGCTGGGCGGATACGCTGCGTTTCGCGCCCAAGCTGCTGCGCTTGCCCGCGCGCGACCCCGGCAGCAGCAACCAGACCGCGAATCTTTCGGGCGCGAAGCACTCGGTCAACCGCGACCGGCAGGCGATTCAATATCACTACGATGTTTCTAACGAGTTTTACCAGCTGTGGCTCGATGAGAAGATGGTTTATTCCTGCGCCTATTTCAAAGACCCCAACGAGAGCATCGGCTTGGCGCAGCGCCGCAAGCTGGATTATATCTGCCGCAAGCTGCGGCTGGAGCCGGGCGATCGGCTACTCGATATCGGCTGCGGCTGGGGCGCGCTGATCATGCATGCGGCTGAACATTATGGCGTCGACGCCCTGGGCATCACACTCAGCGAGAAGCAGCTGGCGCTGGCGACCGAGCGCATTGAAGCGGCGGGCCTCGCCGACCGCTGCCGCGCCGAGCTGCTGGATTATCGCAATGTAGACGAGAGCCAGCCCTTCGATAAAATCGTCAGCGTCGGCATGGTCGAGCATGTGGGCCGCGAGAATCTGGCGCTCTATTTTGAAAAGGCTTACCGGCTGCTGCGGCATGGCGGCGTCTTCTTGAATCACGGCATTACCCTGTTCCAAGCACCCAAAGTGCCGCAATATCAGGCGAAGGACTCCTTCATACAGCAGTATATTTTCCCCGATGGGGATAGCCAGCATATCGCCTATGTGCTGGATGTTGCCGCCAAAGCCGGCTTTGAGGTGCGCGATGTGGAGAGCCTGCGCGAGCATTACGCGCTGACGCTGAAGAATTGGCTGAAACGTTACGAAGCGCATAAAGAGACGATACTGGATATGCTGGGACCAATCGGCTATCGGCGCTGGCGGATTTACCTGGCCGGCGCGCGCTGGGTCTTCGAATCGGGCTACAATTCGATACACCAAGCGCTGCTCTACAAAACGGTGGATGGCAAAGGCGCGGGCGCTCACTTGCCGCTCAATCGCGACGACTGGTACCTGGGCGCGGCTGAAACCTGAGCGCGGAAGTGCCGTAGCAATTTGCCTGATGTTTTAGGCGCTAGGATACAAAGCGCTTAGACGAGGCGCGGCTGCCGCTGTGCCAGGAAGACTTCGCTGATCGCCAGTTCATGCCGTTCGCGCTTGAGGAAATAGCTGACGCGCTGGTAGCCGGCCGCCTGCATTTGGGCTAGCCCTTTATCGAAATCGGCACCGACGCGGTGGGCGTCGTGCGAGTCCGAGCCGATCACAACGGGTATTTCCCGCTGCGCCATCTCGGCGAGCATCGCTGCCCCGGGGTTCATCTCTGGATAGGACTTATTGAGGCCGCTGGTATTCAGCTCCATAGCGATGCCGCTTTCGGCGATGCGATCCAGCGCGCGCCGGATAGTATCCAGATGGTCGGCGACATTATATTGTTTGGGATGCGCGATTTTGACGATATCCGGGTGGCTGAGGCAATCATAGAGACCGGTCTCGGCTGCCTTTGCCAGGTTCTCGAAGTAGCTCTTTTCGTATGCCAGCCGCGTTGAGCCTTTCAGATACTTCGCCTTGTATTCTTTGGTCAGGGCATGGACGGAGCCGAGGATATAGCTGAAGTCGGCTCGGGAATGCAGCTCGTCGGACCAGCTTTCCAAGCCCGGGAAGTAATCACTCTCCAAGCCCAGGCGCACATCGACGCGCCCGGCGAATTCGGCGCGCGTATGCTGCACCATGTCGACGTATTGCGGCAGTTGGTCAAGCGTCATTCGCAAGCCCGCGTCCCAGCCAGCTGGCATAGGGCTGTGGCAGGTGACGCTGATGCCGCGCAAGCCCACGCGCTCGGCTCGCTCGGCGTAGGCGCCGAGGGGACCGCGGGCATGCTTGCAGAGGACGGTGTGCATATGCGAGTCGTACATGTTTGCTTGGTCGAGCATGGCCTCTCCTGGCCCGGCTAGGGCGCGGTATATTGTGGCCGAGAGATTGGGGGATGTCTATTGCGGGTTTCGGCGGGCGGGGGCAGGCTGTCAGCTAGTTGCCGCCCGCACAATATCGGCGATGCGGGCTTCGGTCGCGCCATCCAGCTCGGTAAGAAACCAGGCGTTTGGGCTGAGCTTGTCGGGCGCGCCGGCGTCGATGAGCAGGTTCGCCTTTTCGGTGAGGCCAAAGGTCGCATAGTCATCTTTGCGGATGAAGACGAGCACCGGTCCCTTCAGCGCGTAGCCAGGCATACCATACCAGAGCCGCGGTTTGAGGTCGGGATTGGCTTTCATGATGATGTCGTGCAGGCGCTGGCCCATGGCGGCTTCGGCGCCGAACATCTGTGGGATTTTCTCCAGCACAGCGGCCAGGTTGTCGGCGTCTTTCTTGGCTTTTTTGCTGGGCATATCACGATCCTTCCCTGCGCTAGCGGAATCCATAGCCTACAAGAATCTGCCCTGTCGCACAAGGCAGGCGCGCCGGGGGCGCAGGGCAATCGCCTCAAATTTTTTTCGCCACAGAGACACAGAGGGTCGCGTAGGTCGCGTAGACACTGACCGCCCGCACAGAGATTTAATTCTATTTCTGGCAGAAAAGGAGGCAATATAAGGCTTGTCCGGTACTTTAGGATTCGCGATCGCCCTTTGGTTTACCCCCCTCGGTCCCCCCATTGAAATGGGGGGATGACCACTGATTTGTCGTGAGTATCGCTAATGTGAACTTGGATTCAAGCAGAATTGGCATAGTTTATAGAGTTTGCAATATCCTAGCTCCCCTTCCCTAGCTTGCTGGGGCAAGGGGCCGGGGGATGGGGTAGAAATGCGCATTAAAAACTCAGTAGCGGACAAGCCTTATAGGGGCGATTGACGCTACCCAATCTCCCCCTCAAGCCGCGCCTGCCCCAGATACTGACGCTCCTGCTCAATGATCTCGGGATCCAGCTTCACAAACAGCGGCGCCGGCTGACGCAGCTTTTGACCCGGCGCCAGCTCGCTTGCCCCCCACTCGCCGATTGCCGCGCTACCGTCATAAACCAGCGCCAAGTGCTCGCGACTCGCTTCCTGGTAGCTTTCAATATTGAGCGCGCCAAATAGCTGCCCATCGTAACCGAGCATCTCGTGTACCTGCTGCGAGCTGAAAGGCGTGAAGGGCGCGAAGAGGAGCTTCAAATTGTCGATGCAGCGCAGGGCAGTATAGACGGAGCGGGCGGCATCGGCGCGGTCGGCTTTTAGCGTCTTCCAGGGCTCGCGCTCGTTGAGCCAGGCATTGACCGCGCGCGCCAGCGACAAGGTCTCTTCCAGCGCCTCCTTGGGGCGGACCGCCTCCAGCAGCGCGCCTACGGTATCGAAACCGGCTTCGGTTGCGGCGATGATCGCTTTGTCGGGCGCGGTTAACTCGTCGTAGGCGGGCACTTCGCCAGCAAAGCGTTTATAAGCGAAACCAAGCGTGCGATTGACCAGATTGCCCCAAGCCGCCAGCAGCTCGTTATTGACGCGCGCCAGAAATCCCTCCCAAGAGAAGTCGCTGTCTTGCCGCTCGGGGAAGGTGCGAGCGACATAAAATCGCACCGCGTCCGCTTGGTAGCGCTCAAGCAAATCGGGCAGCCAAACCGCCCAGTTGCGCGAAGTCGAGAATTGCTGTCCTTCGATATTCATAAACTCGTTCGCCGGCACATCATAAGGCAGCTGCAGCGGGATTGCGCCGGCGCCTGGGTCGCCCTCGTTGTAGATGCCATCAATGCCAAGCAGCTCCGCTTGCCAGATGATGGTGTGAAAAGGGATATTGTCCTTGCCGATGAAGTTGTAGATTTTGGCTTCTGGGTTGTACCACCATTGCTTCCAGGCGTCGGGTTTTCCGATGTTCTTCGCCCATTCTATGCTGGCGGTGAAGTAGCCCATGACGGCGTCAAACCAAACATAGAGGCGTTTGCCCTCCCAGCCGTCTAGCGGCACGCGGATGCCCCAGTCAATATCGCGGGTGATGGGGCGCCCGCGCAAGCCTTCTTTGACAAAATTCTGGCTGAAACGGCTGACGTTCGGGCGCCAGTGATGCTCATGCGCCGCCAGATATTCCAGAATCTGCTCGGTGAATTGAGCCAGATCAAGGAAATAATGTTCCGATTCGCGCTGGATGAGTTTCTCGGCGGGGTTGTTGCGGCTGCGCGGATCAATCAGCTGGATGGCATCCATCAGGTTGCCGCAGTTTTCGCACTGGTCGCCGCGGGCTTGCGCATACTTGCAGATATAGCAGGTCCCCTCGACATAGCGGTCGGGCAGAAAGCGCTGCTCGCTCTCGCTGTAGAGCAGGGTCTGCTTCTCTTTATAAAGATAGCCGCGCGCCAGCAGGCGAGTGAAGATGTCCCGCGCCACCTGATGATGATTCTCGGTATCGGTATGCGTGAACAAGTCATAGCTGATGCCGATTTTCTGCTGCGTCTGCAGAAAACGTGTGTGATAATGCTCGAAGACTTCTTGTGGCGAGACGCCGCGTTTATCGGCTTCGACCGTGATCGGCGTGCCATGGCTGTCGGAGCCGCTGACCATCAGCACATGATTGCCCCGCAGCCGATGATAGCGGGCGAAGATATCAGCCGGCAGATAGGCGCCAGCCAGATGCCCGATATGCAGGTCGCCATTGGCATAGGGCCAAGCCACCGATACGTGGATATATTCCGCTGACATCATTCGCTCTCCTGATTGGCAAAATCCAAATAGTTGCAAACAAAAACCGCCTGTCGCTGACAGACGGCATCAAGATTCAAGGCTCTCTTGCCTAGGCGCGGCTCAAGCACCGTCTGTCGTGGCTGACATTCGGCATCCGCATAGGCATCGGGCTGGGACTGTGCTTCAACATAGCGCGAGTGTAGCATAGGGCAGGCGCAGCCGTCAAGCGCATGGCTCGCATTGGTAGCTTGCGGCATGGAACTGGACTATAATACCCGCCGCTGCGGGTAAGCAGCGCGGCGAGCTGGGCTCGGTTTGCAAGCTTGGATTGGCGCATCAACCAGCGGGACGGTCCGTGGCATCACAGAGCATAGCGATTGTGAATCACGCTGAAGGACAGCTCGAGCGGCGAGGTCTTGCCTGCCTGCTCTGGGGCGTCGGCATTTTCACCGGTTTGTTAATCGGCGGTGCCATCGTGCTTGGCGCAGTTTATGCCGGCTGGAACACCGGGCTGGCGACGGCGCGCGCCGACGCAACCGTCACGGCGGCGGCTTATGCCCAGCAGCAGTGCGAACGCATTCCGGCTGATCTGGCGGCTGGCCGCTTCAGCCTGGCGCAGAGCCGCTTCCAGAACCTGGCGAGCCGGCCCAAGCCGCCCGATTGCCTGCCACAGCTAGCGCCAACCGCGTCGGCCGTCTTCCTCCTGGCTGCTGCCAGCCCGACGCCCGCCCCAACCTATACCGCCAGCGCCAGCCCAACCGCACCCCAAGCAACCGCGACCGCCAGCGAGGCGGCGACCTTGCCCGCCGGCGAGGATGCCCTTGCCTATGATCTGGACGCCCTGCTGGCAGAAGCGCAAAGCGCCATGAGCCTGGGCGATTACCCCGCCGCCATTGATACCTTGGACGCGATTATCAGCCTTGATCAAGAATTCCAGCGCGACCTGACGCGCCGCTTGTTTCTTGAGGCGCTTACGGCGGAGGCGCTGGCACTCTTCCGCAGCGGCCGCCTGTCTGAGGCGGTCGTGATGACCGACCGCGCCGAAGAATTTGGCAGCATTGACAAGCTTAATCACGAGCGCTACATCGCCCTGCTCTACCTGGACGGGCAGCGCTACCTGAGGACGAACCCAGCCGAAGCAGTGCGGAAATTCAGCAGCCTGTATTATGAATTCGGCCTGCGGGATTATGTGAATGGTCCGATCGCGGGGGAATTGCAGGAAGCGCTCCGCAATTATGGGATGGCGCTGGCGCTGCAGGACGAGCACTGCCAAGCGCAGGCGCAATTCGAGGCGGCGCTGAATCTGAATCCGCCCCTCAGCCGCATCAACCTAGCCGACTTAACTGCCAGGCGAGACCAATCCATTCTGGCCTGCCAAGCGCAAGAGCAGGCTGCCGCCACCGCAGAAGATGGCACGCCTATCGCTACGCCCTTGCCGGTGGGCCAGACGGGCTGAGGCGCCGCATTGCTGGGGCAAATCGGGTGCTTCTCAAGCTGAGTATGAGGCTGTATTCCTGAATGATGCCAAGCGAATTGGCAGATGCCGCGGGGGACTTACTTCAACCGCACAGCCACCAGCGCCAGCGTACTTACGAGAAAAGGAAGCCCAAATGTAATCGCCTGCCCAATCCCCTTAAAGCGCTGCTGACGTTCGCTGATTTCTTTGAGGCGCTGGTCGATGGCGTCAAACTTCGCATTTAATTCCTGTGTTTGTTCATTCACCACATTGCGAACGAACTCCTTCGTGGCCAAGGCATCCAGCTTGCCGCGCAGTTCGCCGATTTCGCGTTCGTGGCGTGTAATCTGTTCTGTATTCGTCATGCGATGTCCTTACAAGTCTTTCTATCGCTTGTAGCTTAACTATTGAAGAAGTGTTAGCCAACTATTGGCTCTTTATCAACTTACGACAAATGTGGCAAATGCCAGCACCAGTGGGCTGATCATTCAAATCTGTGGTTGAGGCTCGCCGAATGCGACCTCGAATTCGTATCCCAATTGCCGCAGCGCTTCGACGGCGGCCGCCCGCGTCTTGTCGTTGCTGTTATCGGCGAAGCTTAGCAGAGCCTCAATGGCGCGGGGATCGCCGATTCTGCCTAGCGCTTGAGCCGCATTATACGGAGTGAGGAAGCCGGGCGCTTCCAGGGCGCGTATCAGATGCGGCACGGCACGGTCGTCTTTGAGCTTGCCCAGCATCAGAGCCGCCCGCCCGCGGACGATCAAGTCTTCATGGCTGTTTTCGATGAGGCCAATCAGCGTGCGCACCGCCTGGTCGCCACCGACCATGCCCAACTTCATGACAGCTGTGCGCCTTCTGTCTTTATTGACATCGCGCAGTTCCGATAGGATGGCTCTGACTTTGCTATTTTGTTCCGCGTCACCCATTTCCTTGCGCCTTTCGCCTGTCACACGCCGGCTTCCCCATATTCTAGCGCGTCTTGCGGCATACTTCTATCAGGGTTGTGCTAGATATTAGGGCAATCGCTTCAAAATTTTTCGCCACCGAGGGCGCGTAGGGTCACGTAGACATTGACCCGCCGACACAGCCCGCCGACACCGAGGGTCGCGTAGGTCGCGTAGGTCGCGTAGACACTGACCGCCGACACTGACCGTGTTTCCTGTCTTTTATTGGCGATGGGAGTGGTGAATTATGAGATATGCAGGCCGATATTCTGTATTTGCATAACCTAGATGTAGGGGCTGTGTCGCCCACAGTTGCAGAAGCGGGTTTTGGGCGATCCAAGGATCGCCCCTACGACTCAGCACAAGCAAGCCTTATATCAATAATTCAGCACTCCCTTGACGATTGCCCGGTGGCAGATGTCGAGCAAATGCCATACTCTGTTGCTTGATACCCTAGCTTGAGGCGGGCGCTTGCACTTGCAGCTGGCCCTCGTGGATGCGGCAGAGCCGATCGGCTTGCCGCGCGATTTCGGCGCTGTGCGTCGCCATGACCATCGTCTTGCCCGCCCCCCGTGTGAGCCGCAGCAGCAGTTCTATCACCGTCCGCCCGGTGTCTTCATCCAGGTTGCCAGTCGGCTCATCAGCCAGCACGAGCTTGGGTTCATGCAGGAGCGCCCGCGCAATCGCGACCCGCTGCTGCTCGCCGCCGCTGAGCTTATCGGGGAAAGTGCCCGCCCGATCGCCCAAGCCCACCTGCTCCAGCAGATCGTCGGCGCGCTTTTTTGCCGCCTGAATGCCCGCGCCGCTCAATTCTTGCGGCAGCGTGATGTTCTCGCGCACGGTCAAAGTGGGGATCAGATTGAAGAATTGAAAGACAATGCCGATGTGGTCACGGCGGAATAGCGTCAATTGTCTATCATTGAGCGGTGTGATATCGCGGCCCTCAATCAAAATACGACCGCTGTCGGGGCTGTCTATGCCGCTGAGCAGATTGAGCAAGGTGCTCTTGCCGCTGCCGCTCGCCCCCAGGATGGCAAAGAATTCGCCAGCGGCGATATCTAGGCTGATTCCCCCGAGCACGGGCAGGCTGCGGTCGCCCTCGTGGTAAGTTTTGTGCAAATCTCGGATTTGCACGATTGGCTTTTTTGTCATGCCCTCTGCGCCAGCATCGCCGCGCCAAAAAACGTCGGCGAGCGGCCAAGTGATTTAGGATTCCAAGCTGAGGCAAACAGTAAAGCAAAGACTGCGGAAATGATAGTGCCTATCGAGGCGCAAGGCAGGCTGGGGGACCGCCGCCCGACATTGAGACTGGCGCCACTGTGCCAAGCGCGCATCATCATGCTATCATATTATAGATGCTAAGAAATCTAATCAGGCGGAGCCATATCAGGCCCATTTGCTAGCCAGGAGGCACAGTCATGAAGCGAATTCAGATTATGACATATCTCGTTTTGATATTGATGCTGCTTGTTCCAACAGCGCTGGGGCAAGGCGAGGCGCCGCCGATAGAACCGTCGGAACCGGATATGACGAACCCCGCGGCGAATATCAGTTTCCCGCCGCCGGTTTATGTGGTGCGCGACAATGTTGATATCCGCGGCACGGTGACGCTGGAGACGATGCGCAACTTCTTCATCGAATTCAGACCACTCGTCCTGGACATGATGGCTGGCGACGAGGACAACCTCTGGCTGCCGGCAACATTGCCGCGTATCGAAGCAATCAGCGATGATGTGCTAGGCACCTGGAATACTTCTGGGGCGCCCGATGGTTTGTACGAGTTGCGCTTGACAATCAATACCGGCGCCGACATGCCGGAGTATTATCGCGTCAGCCCGATTCGCGTGGAGAACAGCCCGCCGCCCTTCGTGGTCGAGCAGGAAATGACGATGGTTGAGGCGCCGGCGGAGCCAGTTGCCGAAGAGCCGCCAATGGCAGCCGACGATGATATGGCTGAGGCACCAGCGGAGCCACCAGCAGCGGAGCCCACAGAAGATCCCCGTCCCCGCGCCATCGCCGTGGTCAGCGCCAATGTGCGCGCCGGCGATTCAACAGCCTACAACGTGATTGGTTTCCTGCTGGATGGCGAATCAGCGCTGATTAAAGGCATCAGCAGCCGCGGCACCGGCTGGTACTATATCGAGCTGGCGAATGGGCGCAGCGGCTTTATCTATCCAAATATCGTGAATACCACGGGCGACCTCAGCAACTTGCCGCGGATCAATCCACCACCACCACCGCCGCCAACCCCCGTGCCGCCAACCCCCGTGCCGCCACCGCCGCCGCAACAGCAGCCGCAGCCGCAGCCGCAGCCAACATCTAATGTGGACCTGGTGATCGCTCATGTCCAAATCAACCCACACCCGGTGAGTTGCGGCGAAAGCTATGAGATTCAAGTTACCGTGAGGAACGCCGGCAGCGACGCCTCTGCCGGTGGCATAATCACCGTGCGGGACCAGGGCCAAGCTGGCGCAGGACCGGTTGAATCGACGCGAATCGCATTCGGCACCTTAGGACCCGGCGCGACTCAAGTTGTAACCGGGCATTTGTCGCCAACGGTCCATGTCGAAACCCTTCACCACATCAATCTTGACGTAGACTCTGACAATCGCATCGCAGAGCTCAACGAAAGCAACAATAACTACGCGACCGCGCCTTACTGGTTCGGCAAGGGCAGCTGCTAGGCTTCAAGCCTCTTTTCTGCGCTTTAAGTGGGCGAGCCGTCGGGTTCGCCCCTTGCGCGCGCAGCCTCCCGGCGCATCTATTTTTGCAGAATCGTATAGCGATTTAGCGCCCCCGTGGCGCCATCAGCGCGATAATCGGCGATGACCGCCAAGCCAGTTGCTCGGACCAGTTGGCTGTGCTCCTCATCGTCGACAAAGTGGCAGTAGCGCAGCGCCCGCTCGCCGCGCCGCCAATCCAGCAGATAATCATGTTTCTCCACTGCGATATCATCAGCCCAGGCTATGATGCGCCGCCGGAAGCGCTCGTCTTCATAGAAGCGCCAGCAGGCAAATGCCATATAACCGCCCGCCGAGACGCAATCAGCCGCCGAAGCCAGCAGCCTCTGCCGGCGCGCGAAACCCGGCAGATGATGAATCAGCCCGAAGAGCGTCACCAACTGCGCCGAGCGCCGCGGCAGACGGTCGAGCACCAGGTCGCTTTTGATTAGGCTAGCATCGACGCGCGCCTCCGCCGCCAACTGATGCCGCGCCCGCCTTAAGAGATCGGGGCTGTTATCAAGGCCGATGTAATGAAAGCGCTGCCGCTGCCGCGCCATCAGAAAGCGGGCAAAACGCCCATTGCCGCAGCCGAGGTCCAGCACAGACTCGATCGGCAATTCGATTGACTTGAGCAGCCGTTCCCAGCCGAGCCAAGCGGCTTGACGCGTCGCGTCGAACTCAGCCGCCGCCACCCGGTAGAATTCGCGGTTGATCTGATTGAGCCGCGCTATCGTCGCTTGATTCATCAGCGCCATGGCTCCAAGCTTGGCTTGCGAGATTTGCCACCGAGATTATAGCGGACCTTGAAACTCCTTCCGCAGCGCTCAGCCAATCGGGAGTGCTGAATTATTGATATAAGGCTTGCTTGTGCTGAGTCGTAGGGGCGATCCTTGGATCGCCCAAAACCCGCTTCTGCAACTGTGGGCGACACAAGTGTCGCCCCTACAAGGCTTGTCCGGTACTGAGTTTTTAATGCGCATTTCTACCCCATCCCCGACCGCCAGTGTCGGCGGGTCAGTGTCGGCGGGCTGTGTCTACGCGCCCTACGCGACCCCACGCGGCGCGGCCCCTTGCCGGCGGTCAGTGTCTACGCGACCCAGCAAGCTAGGGAAGGGGAGCTAGGATATTGCAAACTCTATAAACTATGCCAATTCTGCTTGAATCCAAGTTCACATTAGCGATAATCACGACAAATCAGTGCTCATCCCCCCATTGCAATGGGGGGACCGAGGGGGGTAAACCAAAGGGCGATCGCGAATCCTAAAGTACCGGGCAAGCCCTACAACTCAGCACAAGCAAGCTTTATATCGGTAATTCACCACTCCCGGCGCTAGCCGACTTTAGTCATTTCAAAGGCAGATATGTTATAGTGTGTTTAAGCAAGTGTCGCCTGTCAGACCTTGTCTGCGCCTTAGCGCGATTTTGGCTTATTTTCAGGGTCAACGCGCAGGCAAACGAAAAGAGGCCGCCATGGCAAACAGTCAGAATTATCAACAGCGCTTGAACGAAGGGCGGTCGCAGTTTCAGTCAGTCTATAACAAAGCCTTCTGGCGCGAGTTATTGAGCCAGCTCACCGGGCGGCATAAAGACTTGCTGAACTTCGACGAGATTCGCAGCCGCCTGCACTTGCACGAAGAGCATTACGAAGGCGTGCATGATGTGCCGCTGGAGCAGATCGCGGGCAGCGTCGGGCGCTATAAAGATTTCACAGCGAGTTTCCTGCCGCGGAAGGCTGGCATGAAAGAACGCTGGAGCCGGGTATACGCGCTGGCAAACAGCCTGGAAGGTCCGCCGCCGATCGAGCTGTACAAAGTTGGCGCTGTTTATTTTGTGCGCGATGGCAACCATCGCGTGTCGGTGGCGCGGCAGCTTGGCGCCAAGACCATCCAGGCGCATGTGATCGAAATGCCAACCACCATTCCCCTGCGGCCCGGCATGAGCGACCAAGAGCTAGAGGCGGCCGAAGCCTACGCCAACTTTCTTGACGAGACGAGCTTATCGCGGGCAGTGCCCGAGCACGACTCCATCGAGCTGACCGAACCCTCGCGCTATCACGAGTTGATGGGGCATATTTTCTTGCACGAGCGGGTGATGGAACAGCTAGAGGGCCACGCGCTGAGCACCGAAGAAGCGACCGCCGACTGGTACTTCACGATGTACAAACCAGCTATCGAGCTAATCCGCAAATATGAAGCGCTCGATCTGGCGAAGGGCAAGCCGGGCGCGCGCACCGAGGGCGACCTATTCCTCTGGCTGATGAACAACCTGCTGGACCTGCGCCATCAATACGGCGATGACGCGCCAGTGAAATCGATTAGTGGCGCGCTCAAGAGTTATCTGGAAGAAGAGCAGGTCCAGGTGCCAGAAGCGCTGGCGCAGGAAGACGATCAATCGGTGCTGCTGACGCGCAGCCAAGCGATGAAGGCGGTGCGCGCCAAGCGGCTGCAGCAAGAGCTGGACGATCGCTCGGAGACGGACGCGCAGATTTCTTGAGGCGGGCTTAGCGCCGCAGCTTCTCCAAAGCCGTGAGCTTCATAAAAGCCCGCTCCCGGTTGTCCATATCGGCAAGGAATGTTTCGTCGTATTCATGCAGGCCGAGGATGACGTAGGCATTCTTGATATTGCCGCGAATGGTGCTCTCAGCCAAGCTCATCTCATCGGCGATGAGCTTCGCCGGCATGCCTTCAATCGCGTACAACTCAATCGTCTGGCGGAGGCGCGGCGTCAAGCCTGCATACTGCACGGGCTGCGGCAGCGCTACCGTGTCGCGCTTGAGATTGAGCAGGTGGCGGGCGGCATTCATCTTCCGGCTGTAGAGCAGCTCGCCCCCCTGCAATTCAGTGGCGGCAATGCAGACGGCTGAGGCAATGTGGAAGCGCACATCGTCTTTATGCAAGAAGGCTTGGGCGCCCCCCTCGGCGGCGGCGTAGAACAGGTCGAGGTCGTCAATATGGGACAGGCAGACGAGGCTAAGACCAGCGATGGCATCGACCAGGCGCTTGATTGACCGGCGGATATCCCCGCGCTCGCCGACATTGTTGACGTCCAGGATGATGACATCGGGATAAGCCTCAGCCGAAGCGCCCGCGAGCGACTGCCAAAATTCTTCCAAGCTGGAGTAATCGGTCAGCGCCCGGGTGCGGCGATCCCAGGCGAGATAGGCGTGGATGGCTTTCTCGGTGTAATAATCGCTGTCAATTAGCGCCACATTGAGGTTAAGCCCGCCGATACTCGTCATAGCACAGCGCCTCGCTTTACATAAGCGACGACCTCGGCGGCCGCGTCATAATCGCCACCGGGGATGATATAGGCGCCTTGAACCAGCCCCGCCATCTCGTCCAGCAGCTCTTGCGCAATCAAGATGCCTTCTCGCCGCGCTTCTTCGCCGGCGGCCGCGATCCGCTCGATGATGCTATCAGGGATGGTGATGCCGGGCACTTCGTTATTGAGAAAGCGCGCCTGACGCAAACTATGCAGCGGCATCACCGCCATCAAAACCGGCAATTCGAAATCCGCGCCCATCAGCTCCTGGTAGCGTTGATGAAATTGATGAATCCGCCGCGGCTCGAATATCGCCTGGCCCAGGGCGAAATCCGCGCCGGCGCTGAGTTTCTTGCGCAGGACGCGCACTTCCCGGTCGATATCGTCAGCGCCCATGTTGAGCGCGCAGCCGACGGTGAAGCTGCTGGGCTTGCCGATGCTGTGGCCCGCCATATCGACGCCCTGGTTCATGCCCTGCTTGATGACTTCAATCAAGCGCGAGGGCGGCACGTCGTTGACATCGCTGGCATCGGGGAAATCGCCGATGCGCGTCGGATCGCCCATGACGACGAAGAGATTGCGCAAGCCAAGGGCGTGGGAAGCCAGCAAATCGCCCTGCACGCGCAGCATATTTCGCCCGCGCGTGGGGAAATGCAGCACCGTCTCGATGCCGATTTGAGATTGCAGCAGGTGCGCCACCGCCCAGGCGCTCATCTTCATGCGGGCAGCCGGCGTATCAGCCACATTGATCAGGTCGGCGCCGGCGATTCGCAAGCGGCGCGCCACGGCAAGCAACTGCTCGGTGTGATAGCTGCGGGGCGGCGCCATTTCGACGGTAACGATAAATGTGCCATCAGCCAGCCCTTGGGCTAATTCGGTTGGCTGGTCTGGGTCTTGGTCGCCATGATGAAGCTCGATTTCGCCGATATGCAGGTCGACAAAATGATCCGGCGGCTGGTCCAGGGCGCGGCGCATGGCGGCGATATGCTCGGGCTGGGTGCCGCAGCAGCCGCCGATCACGGTCGCGCCGATATTGACGAAGGTGGTGGCGCAATCGGCGAAGTATTCGGCGCTGGCGGGATAGAGAATGCGCCCGCCGACCACCTCGGGGAAGCCCGCGTTTGGCATAGCGGAGAAGGTGGCATCCGGCACGGCGTAGCGCATCTGCCGCAGCACCTCGGCGACGCCGGCGGGCCCGCTGCCGCAGTTGACGCCGATGACATCCGCGCCACTGCGATACAGGTCATTGGCGACGCGCGCCGGCGGATACCCCGCGTAACTCAGGTTTTCGTGATAAAAGGTGGCTTGCGCGATGATTGGCAAGTCGGCGTCCAGCTCGCGCAAGACGCTGATCGCCAGCAGCAATTCTTTATGCTCGCTGAAAGTCTCGAACTGAATCGCGTCGACGCCGGCATCCACCAGGGACATGAGCTGGGCGGCGTAAGCGGTCTTGGCTTCCTCCTGGCTCAGGCGGCCATAAGGATAAATGCCGACCCCCAGCGGACCCACCGAGCCAGCGATGTAGACATCATCGCGGTCGCTTTCGGCGATTGCCAGCCGAGCCAGCTCCACCCCGCGGCGATTGTACAGCGCGACATTTTCTGCCCGCCCTGCCTTTGCCAACTTGAAGCGGTTCGCGCCGAAGGTATTGGTCTCGATCAAGTCGGCGCCGGCGGCGATGTAGGCTTGGTGGATGGCGAGCACCATCTCGGGGTCGTCGACATTCATGGCGTCGAAACAGGCATCGGCGCGGGCATGAGATTCATGATGCAGCACAGTGCCCATCGCGCCATCAGCCAAGATGGGCGCCCCGGTATTCAATCGTTCACGGAAACTCAGCCGCTTCATTTCATTGTTCCATCGCAGCCTGCGGCGGGCGGCTTGCCAGCACCCCCTAAGCGAATCTTGGGCTGGCGCGCTACCCAAATGAGGCGATGCTCGTATCCAAAATAGCAGGCAGCGCCAATCCGTCTCTGTTTGCCAATTAGGGCGATTCTAGCAGAAAAGCGAACGGTCTACGAATGAAGGCGACTTCCAAATTGACGGCGCCACTAAAGCGACGCGCCCGGCAGCTGAAAGCGGGCGCAAAGGAGCTCTCGGCGAGGCGGGCGCTTGCATGGCTGGCGGCCTATCTGCGGCGCCTGCTGCGCCTGTGTTGGGCGCAGATCCGCGGCGGGCGCCAGCTCCTCAAGCGGGATGGCGTCTGGTATGTGCCGCTGTGGCTGCCGATAGCCATCGCCGCTGCGCTGGCTTCTACTGCCGCCTGGGATGATGTGGCGCAGGTCGCGAGTCGGCTTTCGACGGGGGCGGCTCACTTCATCCGCGCTAGCCGCAATGCGGAACTGGCGCCGTTCTTCGCGCCGGCGGTGCAGCACTGGTCGGATGATATCCAGCATTGGGCGGCGCTCTACGATGTCGACCCGCATTTATTGGCGACTGTCATGCAAATCGAATCTTGCGGGCACCCCGAGGTCCTCAGCCAGGCGGGCGCGCGCGGCTTGTTCCAGGTGATGCCCTTTCATTTCGAGGCGGGGGAAGACATGCTCGACCCAGCGACCAACGCCAAGCGGGGCGCTAGCTTCCTCAACTATTGCGCGGGCGCCGCCGATGACGTGATCGGGCTGACGCTGGCTTGCTACAATGGCGGTCCTTCAGTGCTCAACCGGGCGCGCGAGCGCTGGTCCAACGAGACGCAGACATATTATCGCTGGGGAGTGGGCATTTACAGCGATGCGATTACCGGCGCGCGGCGGAGCGAAACCTTGGATCAGTGGCTGGCGGCTGGCGGCGAGCGTCTCTGCGCCAGCGCGCTGAAGGAATTGGCGCGCTAAAAGCCGGCTATCGATCAACGGAAGCTGCGCATCACCGAGAGCACCTTGCCCTTGATTTCGCAGTTGGATGGATGCACGTAAAGCGGCTGGTACGAGTCGTTGGCTGGCTGCAGGCGGATGCTATCAGCTTCGCGATAGAAATGTTTGAGGGTGGTCTCGTTGTCGTCGGGCAGCCAAGCGGCAACCATCTCGCCATTGTCGGCTGTATTCTGGCGGCGCAAGATGACGATATCGCCATCTTGGATCATCGCATCCACCATCGAATCGCCCCGCACCGTCAGCGCGAATACCTCAGCCGCGTCGTAGCCGCCCAGCAGATGCGGCGGGACGGCGATATAGTCGTCTTCGTCGATATGATGGCCGATGTCGTCGGGCAAGGAAATCGGTTGACCGGCGGCGATCCGCCCGACCAGCGCCACCCGATTCGGCGCTGGCAAGCCAATCACAGGCGGCGACTGTGACAAGCCGGGGATGGGGGCGATGATGCGCAGCCCGCGCGAGACCTTGCCAAAGCGCACAATATAACCAGCCTCCACCAGTTTGTTGAGATTGTAATTGACAACCGAAGTCGAGCCAATTTCGCATTCTTCGCCGATTTCGCGGATGCTGGGCGGGAAGCCTTGCTCCCCCGTATAGCGGTGCATAAAGCGAAGCATATTCTGCTGACGCTTGGAAAGTTTGCTGAATTCCTTCATCGATGCACCTAAGCCCGTTCTCTGTCAATCCACTTATTGTATATCATACACGAACATATGTTTTTATGTCAAATGTTCTAAGGCGGGGGCTTCTCAGGGCAGATCGCGCAGCGGGTCGCCGCGCCGCAGGACGGCAGCGCCCTCGGCGATGAGGCGCTGGTTGCCGCTGGCGCCCAAATCGAATGTGAATAGGGGCTTGCCCTGTTCACGGGCAAACTGCGCCGTATACATCGCGCCGCCAGCTTCCCGCGACTCGACTACGATTACCGCCCGGCTCAAGCCGCTGATGATGCGGTTGCGCGCAACCAGCCGCTGGGCTTTGGCGCCCCAATGCGGGCGCGTTTCGCTCAGCAGCGCGCCCTTTTGCTGGATCCGCGCTGCCAGCTGCCGATTCGCTTCCGGGTAGACCCGGCAAATGCCACTGCCCAGCACCGCCACCGTGATGCCATCAGCCGAAAGCGCGCCGGTGTGGGCGGCTGTGTCAATGCCAAGCGCCAGCCCGCTGACGACAGCGCGCCCCTCGCGAGCCAACTGCATCGCCAGCTGCAGCGTGAGGTAACGGGCTTCTTTGGATGGGGCGCGCGTGCCGACAATCGCCACCGCATTCGACCATATGTCGGCTGGCAGCAGGCGGCTGGCGAAGAGGGCCAAGGGCAAATCGCCCAGGCAGTTTAATGGCGGCGGATAATTTTCTGCGCCGCGCAGCAGAATCTTGATGCCCTGCGCCCGCCAGCTTTTCACATCCTGCCGCAGGCGGTCCAGATCAATCGCTTTTATTTCGCTGGCCAGCTTCGCCCCCAAGCCCCGGACGCGCATCAATTCGCTGGCGGGGGCGGCGAGGATGGCGTTCAGGTCCTGGTCAAAATACGCGAGCAGGTTCTTGAGTGTTGCTGCGCCGATGTTGGGCGAGAGGCTGAGCGCGAGCCATTGCGTTTCCGCGTCGACATCAACCTTCTTCATAGTACTCGACGATGGAGAGTTGAATGGCATTCATGAAGGTATTCACCTGCCGCAGCAAGGTCGACCATTCCGATGAGCTTTTAGGCGGCGACAGCTCGGACCAAGTCAAGATGGAGTTGAGCACGAAGTCGCTGAAGAAATAGAAGCCACGCATCGCCTGGGGCAAGCTCAGCCCATCGGCGATCAAATAAGCGGCGTAATCTTTGCCCAGCGTGATAGCGGCCGCCAGGTCGGCATCGGGCGCGCCGGCGGCGACGTAAAGGCGGATCGCCTCGAGCACGCGCCTGCCCTGCTCTCGCAGGTGCCCCTTGCCTTCGTCGCTCATCGCCTGATACCAAGGCGCCGTCTCCAGCCGTTCGCTGCCCACCTGCATGCGCGTATGCCCCAGCGCGTTCTGGATGATCACTTGCAGCTCGATTGGCTGGATATCGCCCTGTGAATCGACGTAGTCGGTCAGATCATGCACATTGAAGCGCCGATGTTTGCCGGCCGTGCGGCGGTAGGGCAGCTTGCCGCTATCCGCCCAGTTGCGAACGGTCGCCGGATGCACACCCAGGATCTCGGCGGCGCGGCGCAAGCTGACCCATTCGCTCGATTCGCTTCTATTCGTCATAGACCGGAAACTTTGCCTAGCTAGCGTGCCAAGTATACCCGAATCAAGCAGACAATCAACTTCGGCGGCGCTGGGAATGAGCGCTGCCTCAGCGCGCCGGCCGTTTGCGCCAGTCGGGCGGGCGCTGCGCCAGCCGCCAGCGCCAGCCGACCGGGTAGCCGATCATCTTTGCCAGATCGCCAGTTAGGCGAATCAGCGGGATCAGGCTGATGCAATACAGCCAAGCGGACCTGGATCGATCGGGGGCGCGGCGCATCACCGTCGGCAGGCGGCGGTAGGGTTGAAGCAGATACAAGGCGGCGCCGAGCAGGTAAAGCAGCCACAGCGCTGGCTGCAAAAGCGCGCCCGCGGCGAAGATGGCTGGCACCAGCGCGAGATACGTCACATAGCGGATTAGGTGACGCCGAAGCCAGAGATTCGCCTTGCCATCGCCGCGGGCATACAGATAATACTGGCGGAAGAATTGGCCCAGGCTGCGGCGCGGGCGGAAATAGACGACAGCCGCCGGCGCAAAGGCGAAGGCAGCGCCCCGTTCACGCAGGCGCAAGTCGAATATCAAGTCTTCGCAGAAATCCAGCCACTCAGGGTAGCCGCCGATTTCGCTGGCGGCCCCCTTGCGGAAGGCGATGCTGCGGCTGCTGGGCAGGAAGCTGGCGCTGTCTATTTCACGAGCCAGCGGCAGGCTGGCCGCGCCGAGGGCCGCTTCAAAGGCGGAATGCGGGTCCGCGTGGAAGAAGCCGCCGACGACGCTCAGCGCTGGCTCCTGCAGCAGCGGCGCAGTGAGCTGCTCCAGCCAGGTTTCGCTCAAGCGCACACCGGCGTCGGTAACCGCGATGAGGTCGCCGCGCGCCTCGGCGATGGCGCGGTTGCGCCCCTGGCTGATGTTGCAGCCCGGCACCACATAGAGGCGCAGCGGTAGCTCTTTGGCACAGCTTTCGATTATCGCCCGCGTATCGTCTTGGCTGCCGCCATCGACAATGACAATCTCATCGGGGCGCCGGGTCTGGCGCTTGATGGACTCAAAGAGCTGATGGATGTTGTCGCCCTCGTTGAGGACAGTGGCGATAAGGCTGATCATCTGCTCGCCTAGCCAATGGCGGGACCTGCCATCAAGTGTACAGCGGAAACGCAGACCGGGCTTACTTAAAGGCTTGTCCGGTACTGAGTTTTTAATGTGCATTTCTACCCCATCCCCGACCGCCAGTGTCGGCGGGTCAGTGTCTACGCGACCCCACGCGGCGCGGCCCCTTGCCCCAGCAAGCTAGGGAAGGGGAGCTAGGATATTGCAAACTCTATAAACTATGCCAATTCTGCTTGAATCCAAGTTTACATTAGCGATAATCACGACAAATCAGTGGTCATCCCCCCATTTCAATGGGGGGACCGAGGGGGGTAAACCAAAGGGCGATCGCGAATCCTAAAGTACCGGACAAGCCTTGTAGGGGCGCTGGCATAGCGGGCGCTTAGAGCATCGTCTCGCGGAAGCGGCGCACCTGCTCCTCGCCGCGCTCGGTCAAGATAGCGCCCCCGCCCAAGATTCGGATCCAACCCAGGGCGCGCAGCCGCGTCAACACGCGCCCCATCCGCCGCCGCGTCCAGCGAAAGTGCGCGTGCAGCGTGGCGACCCGCAATTCGCTGGCGGCTTGGGCAGTGCCCTGGTGGTTATGGATATGCGCCAGCACTACCTGATCAGCGAAGCGGCGGCGGCTGTTCGCGCGGCGCAGCGCTGTCGATATCAAGCCATAACGCGGCGAGAAGACCCAGCAGAGCAAGAACAAGGCGAAGATCATCAGCGCCATCGATGCGCTGATTGACGAATCCCACGCTTCAATGAGGTCCAGCCCCAGCGCCTGGTTGAGCAAGGCAATGCCATCAGCGACTGGCAAGATGCCAAAGACTTGGCCCCGCGCCAAGTCGTAGCCGAAAAAGGCGCCCGCCACGCCGATGAGCGGGCTGAGAAGGAGCATGAGCGCCAGGCGATCGGTCAGCAAATACGCGGCGGCCGGCGGGATGATGAAGAAGGCGATCACCAGAATCGAGCCGACGGCGTCAAATGCGCCGACCGCCACCAAACTGACAAGCGTCATCAGCGCATAGTTCATCACAGCCGGGCGAAAGCCAAGCGCCTTTGCCAGCGCCTCGTCAAAGGTCGATAGCTTGAGTTCTTTATAAAAGACCAGCACAAAAGCCAGCGTCAGCAGCGTCATCAACAGCGTCACCGCGATCGACTTGGGAAAGAAGACCAGCGCCGGTTCATGCTCCAACAAGCCGGCGCGCCAAGCCTGAGCCGGCGAATATTCGCCGCAATTGCTGCAGATTTCGACGAATTGCGCGCGCTCGTCGCGGGGGCTGATGCCTAGCTCGCGGCAATTGACGCACTGTCGCGTCATCTTTGCGGCTGGATGATCGTCGGTGACGGTCGCGCTTTGGCAGTTATCGAAGCAATGGCTGTTGGTATTCGCCCAAGCCAAGCCAATCTCGCCGACCAGCACCGCGTCTTCATCAAGGTGGACATCATCGACATAGCGCGAAACCAAGATGACAGCGATGGCGAAGAGCAGCGGGAAAGCCAAGCCCAAGGCGGCGTCTTGCCGCAGCAAGCCCGATCGATAGAGCAGCTCAGTCAAGACGACGGCGCCGACGCCAGCCAGCGACGCGCCAAGAATCAGCCAAGGCGATGAGGTATCGCCCTCGACGTGGAAGACTTCGGTCATCAGCAGAAAGGCGACCACAATGCCCAGCAGCACCGTGTGGCTGATGGCGTCGCTGGTCATCGACATGCCGCGCAAAAGCAGAAAACTGCCTAGCAGCGCGCCGCTAATCGCGATCAAGCCGCCGATGAGCGCGGCGCTGTTTTGCGGCGAACGCAAGAAGGCGTTGAGCTCCTCGCGGCTTAAGAAATTGAGCAGGAATTCAATGAGGGCGCGCTCCAGCGGCATCATGCGTCGGCGCCTTCCGCCAATTTGGCTTCCAAGCGGGCGACCGCCTCAGCCGGCAGCAGCGCCGCGATATCCCGCTCTCGCTCTTCCGGCACGCTGGGCAGATGCCAGGCTTGGGCGTATAAGCGGTACAGCTCCCAGAGCCGCTGGTTGCGAGCCTCTCGCTGTGCCCGTTCGATGCCACTTTCGCTGAGCTGCCAGCCAGCGCGGACGAGGCGGACATGCCCCTCGCTCATCAATTCTCGCAAGCCGGCGTCGGCGCTGGCATCACCGACGCCGCGGATGAAGGCATCGGGCACGGGCCTATCGGCGGCGCCATGGGCGAGGGCATAACGGTAAAGATCGCGCCGGGTATTGCGCGCGGCGAAGGCTCGGCGATTGGCGCGCAGCCGCAGCCGGCGCCAGATTAAGCCCCGCCCGGGCGCGAATGCCAGCGAAATCAATACGAGACTGAATGCCACCACGATGATCATGGGTCCGGTGGGGATATCGCTGTCAAGCGCGCTGATGACGGCACCAAGCCCGCCAGCAAAAGCGCCGAAGACCGCGGCTAATATCACCATCTGCTCCAGCTTCTGCGTCCACTGGCGCGCGGCGACGCCCGGCGCGATCAAGATCCCGACCATCAGAATTACGCCAGCCAGCTGCAAGCCCAGCACGATTGTCACCACAATCAAGGTCGAGAGCAGGGTATTAACCAAGCCCGTGCGGAAGCCACTGGCGGCGGCGAATTCGGCGTCGAAGGTAACGAGCTTGAATTCTTTCCAGAAGAGCGCCAGCAGGCAGAGGATGACCAGCCCAAGCGCCGAGACCAGGCGGACGTCGCTTTCGATCATGGCGGCTGCTTGCCCAAAAATGAAGTGATCGAGACCGGCTTGGCTGGCATTGGGGATGGCTTGGATATAGGCCAGCAGGGCGATGCCGGCGGCGAACCAGCTCGCCAGCACGATGCCCAGGGCGGTATCTTGTTTGATGCGGGTAGTCGCGAGCAGGGCAGCGACAAAGCGCAAGCCGAGCCAACTGGCGATGCCAGCGCCGATGAGCAGCAGGCTCAGCTCGCGGCCCCCCAGCAGAAAGGCGATCGCCACCCCTGGCAGCGACGCATGGGACAAGGCATCGCCGAGCAGGCTCTGCTGCCTAAGCACGGCGAAGCAGCCGAGCGCGCCGCTGATGATGCCGAGGCTGGCGCCGCCAAGGGCAACAACGCGCACCGTGTAAGTAAAGCGCAAGCCAAAGAGCGCTTGGCTGAGCGGGATGAGGCATAGGCTCGTCAGCGCAATGGCGGCGATGATCAGCCAGACGCGCCGATCTTCGTGATTGAGCGCCCCCGCGCGCTTCACTGCGCGCTCGTCGATAATAGCTGGACTCCATGCAAATAAGAGACGCGCCCGCCGTAAGTCTGCTGTAAGTTCTCCAGCGTGAAGGTCTCGGCGGTAGGTCCTGAGGCGATGATTTCGACATTCAGCAGCGTCACCCAATCGAAGTATTCGGTGACCGTCTGCAAATCGTGGTGCACAACGATGACCGTCTTGCCGCGCTGGTTCAGCTCGCGCAGGATATCGACGATGGCTTTTTCGGTGACAGCGTCGACGGCGGCAAAAGGCTCATCCATGAAGTAGATTTGGGCGTCTTGCACCAGGGCGCGCGCCAGGAAGGTCCGCTGCTGTTGCCCGCCGGAGAGTTGGCTTATCTGCCGATTCGCGAACTCGAGCAAGCCCACCTGCGCCAGCGCCTGCCGCGCCTGCTCGCGCTCGGCATTGCCTGGCCGGCGGAACCAGCCCAGCTTGCCGTAAAGCCCCATGGTAACAACATCGAGCACCGAGGTCGGGAAGTCCCAATCGACGCTGCCCCGCTGCGGCACATAACCCACCAGGGCGCGCGCCGCTTCATAGGGGCGGCCATAGAAGGAGGCGCTGCCAGCCGCCCGCGGGACCAGGTTCAGCACCGCTTTAATTAAGGTGCTCTTGCCGGCGCCGTTCGGTCCCACTATCGCCATCAGCACGCCTTCGGGCACATCAAGATCGATATCCCAGATGGCTGGCTTCTCTTGATAGGCGACGGTCAAGTCGTCAACCGAGAGGGCGAGGTCGCGGCGGGTTTGCATCGCTCAAGCGCTTTGGAAATAGGCGGACGAGGCAGACTTCGCCCCGCCCTGCTGCGCCAAAGTTCGCGCGTAATCAGGCATCACAATCAGCCTTCCAAAGTTCGGCCGGCGGCTGGGACCACAGCGCTGGGGGCCATGGCGGTATGTCGACGGCGGCGCCCATGCACTGATAAGACTGCATGATGGTGAGGGCATTCTGCGCCAGCATGCCGATGTAGCTGCCGCCGAAGCTATCGATCTCGCCCATGGCATCGCCGTAAAGCTCGCGCAGGCCCATGCGCGCGTCGGCGCCTTGCGCGCGCACCGCTTCAATCACCGCCTCGATGGTATCGGGCGGGATGCTGCTCTCGACGAAGAGGACCGGTATCTCGTTATCGATGACGAAATCAACCGTTTCCTGGATATCGCCAACGCCGGCTTCGTCCTCCGTGCTCAAGCCCTGAATCGCCTGCATGCGCCAGCCGAACGCGGCGCCGAAATATTGAAAGGCATCGTGCGATGTCACCAGATAGCGCTGCCCCTCGTCAACCGAGCGCAAGCCGGCATTTGCCCAGTCATAGAGCAGCTGAAGCTGGTCCAGGTAGGCGGCGGCGTTGGCGCGATAGACGGCGGCATTGGCGGGGTCGGCGGCGGAAAGCGTCTCAGCCAGGTCGGCGGCTGTCAGCTGCCAATTGAGCGGATCGAACCAGAAATGCGGGTCATCGACATCCGTCAGCGTCTCCGATAGGTCAAAGCCGCCGATGATGTAACCAGCGTCCTTGACTGGCTGGCTCAAGGCATAGATGGCGATGCCTTGCTCCGAAAGGGCCGCCAAGACGGTGTCGAACTGCCCTTCCAAGTGCAAGCCGCTGTAGATTATCATCTCAGCTTGGTTCATGGCGACAATGTCGGATTCGGTCGGCTGATAGAGATGGGGGTCGACGCCCGGTCCCATCAAGGCGGTGATGCGGATGCCGTCGGCATCGGCGCTGAGAATGTGAATGAGATCAGCCGCTTGGGTGGTGGTGGCCACAATCTTGAGCGCATCGTCGCTGGCATGCGCGCCCGCCCCGAGGGGCAGCCCGAGTGTGAGCAGGAACAGAAGCCTGAGCTGAAGCATCGATTTGCCGTCCTCTGAAATGATATTTTAGCGATACTAATACTATTTTTAGCTTAACTTAAAAAAATTGTCAAGGCGGCATAAGCGGAAAAAGTACCGGATTCATGGAGCCAGCAAAGGAGAAGCCGGCATGGGCTATTATGATGACGAGAAAAATGTGGCGCAGTATATCCGCCTGGCGGCTGACTACGACGGCAAATTGCTGATTGATGCGCTCAAAACGATGCTGCCGAAAGGGTCGAAGCTGCTGGAATTAGGGATGGGACCAGGCAAAGATCTGCTGCTGCTCAATGAAGATTATGACGTGATTGGTTCAGACTCGTCGCTGGTATTCATCGAGCGTTTCAGAAGATTGCATCCGTCTATCCGAGTGATGCCCCTGGATGCTATTACAATGGACGCGGCGGAGCGCTTCGACGGCATCTATTCCAACAAAACACTCTGTCATTTGACAGCCGACCAGCTTCGCGCCTCCTTCGAAGGGCAAGCGCGCGCGCTCAGAAAAGGCGGCATAGCGCTTCATTCTTTCTGGCATGGCAACGGCGAGAGCTGCCACCATGGGCTTCGCTTTGTCTACTATTGCGAATCGAGCCTAGACGCCTTGATTGGCGCGAGCTTTGAAGCGCTGAAACTGCAGCGCTATACCGAGATGACGCCCGACGATTCGCTGTATATTGCGCTGCGCAAACGATGACATGCTGGCGCCCGCTACCAGAAGCGCCAGCGCCGCTGCCTCGGCGGTGCCAAGCCATGCGTCAGGGTCGTCAAGCCCCCGCCCCAAGCGCAAAAGAGCGGGCGCTGCTCGCTGAGGAACTGCTCAATCCCATTTGGTGGACGGCGGCGGTTGACCAGCTCCATAAAAGCCCCGTCGCGGCGCATGATCGCCTCCGTTTGCGCCCGCCCCAGGTCCGCTTCCCAGCGCCATTTCTCGGGGAAGAAATAATAAAAATGGGTGTAGGCGACGGCGGTGAAGATGCTGACCGCGCGGCTCTCGTAAGACCATAAATCCCGCCCGACCTGCCCCGCCATCTCCGCCATTAGGGCTAGGGCGCAAGTCGCCGATACCTGCGCTTCATACAAGTCTTTGCCATCGGCGATATCGGCAATGCCGCGGAAAAAGCCTTCGGGGTGAATCCGCTGCTCGACCGCCCGGCGATACATGGCAGCGCCGCTTTCGATTGCCTCGTCGCTTTCCAGCAGCAGGCCAGCCGCCAGCTTCAGCGCCGCCAGCCAGAATTGGCGCAGCCCCTCGTCCGCCGGACCAGCATGATCCAGGGTGCTTGCAATCGGCTCGTGCCAGGCTTCCTGCCAGGCGGGGTGGTCCCGCAGCATCGCGGCGACCGAGAGCCAGCCTAGCGCCCGCTGGATGCCCTGCAAATCAGGCGGATCTTCCGCCAAGAAATCAATTGCGTTCAAGGCGGCGGCAGCGCGATAACCCGCTTCCAGCTCCTCAAACAGCTGCCCGCGCAGGGCGGACAAGTGCGCCTGAGCCAGTGGATCGGGGTCCGGCTTTTGCAGGCGAGCTAGGGCGCTGCTGATGGGTTCGCCTTCGAGCTTAGCGCGGGCGAGCCGCAAATCCGCCTCGCTGTGAAAGAGACCGCCTTGAGGAATGCTTTGCGCCGTCATGCTAGCGCTCCTTGTGGCTCATCATGAGTCAGTTTGCCCGGGGCGCATCCGCTTCGTCAGGGGCGAAAGACAGCGGCGCTGCGCTAACAGGCGCGGAATATGGCTTCAGCGCCGCTCGCTTCAATCGATTCAATCGACGGCGGAAGACGACAAAGTAAATCAGGGCGCCGCTGAGGCTCATGATCAGGAACATGACCAGGCTGCCGAGCAAGCCCCGCAAGAGGGCATTCAAGGTGGCGGCATCGATGAAGAATGGCGCTGCGCGGCGGCTCTCCGCGGCTGTGACCAGGGGCTGCGCGCCAAATTCCACCAGCATCGGCGCGGCGCCGGGCTGGACGGAGGCGGCGAAGGCAGCGGCTGTCGTGCTGGTGAATTCGCTGCTGCGCAAGCTAAGCTGATAATCGCCAGCCAGCAGCTGATCAAAACAGAGCAGCCCGTCGGCGGCGAAAGGCGAATCTTCTAGCAGCCGCGAGGCGATGGTGACGCCGGCCGAGTTTTGCAAGCTAGCGCCGATGCCATGCCTAATCGCCCATTCGTCCGGGTCGCGCAAACCATCCCCGTCTCGATCTTCAAAGCTCTGGGCGCAGATCTGCCCAGTATCCTGCGCCAGCCCAGCCAGCGCCAGCGCCAGCTGCAACGCGATCAAAAGCAGCCAGCAGCCCGCTCGCATCAGCGCCCCCGAATGAATAGCGACAGCGCCATGCCACTGAAAAATACAATGGCGGCCAAGCCCAGCGCGAATACAGCGCTAAGCTCGCGCAGCGGGCTTCGCCGCTCTTCACTCGGATGCCGGTCGCCGCTTGCCGGCGCCAGCGCTGGCAGCGGACCAGCGGCCAAGCCCTGCTTCGCGCCAATCTCGACTTGAACCCGCCCGCCCGAGCGCAGGTCAATGCGCAAGCGCGAGCCGCTGGTCAAGCCGAAGCCAGGCGGCGCCAGGACCTCGAGCCGATACTGCTTTCGCTCGAGATTGCGCTCGCAGTAGGGCTCGTCCCCGCCATCGCTAGCATAATGCAGCGGCTCGCTAGCGTCGGCATCCAGCAGACGAATCGTAGCGGCCGGCAGCAAGGCTTCGCCCCGCTCCCGCATGCCGTTCTGGTTATCATCGAGAAAGACGGCAACGCAAAGCTGCGGGCTGGTATCGGCTGGGTCGGGCAGGGGCGCGTCAGCCTCGATGACTGGCGCCGGCGGCATGCCGCCTTGCAAGATATTGCCGCCGACTGTGCCGTCGTTTTCTGTCGCTTCGTCCGCATCGGCGCCAGAAGCGTCAAGCGCCTCCGCTTCGTCCCTTTCGTCTCTATTTTCAGGCGCGGGAATCACCAACAGGCGCTGACCAATCTGCAAGATGGACTCGAGCTGCAGGTCATTGAGCGTCAGGAGCTGGTCGAGCGTGACGCCATAAGCGAGGGCGATCGAAATCAACGTATCGCCGGCCTCCACAGTATGGACGATAGAGCCATCCGCTTCGGGCTGCGCCTGTAGCAGCGCCAGCCCCAGCGCCAGCGCCAGCAGCCCCGATAAAAGCATTCGCAAAGCCAGCCGCCACCTTCCCCACAATCGCCAGAAAGCCCAGGAAATTATACCATGCAGCGGAAGACGATGCAGGGCAGGCTGGCCGGGCGGCCAGCGCGGACCGCCCCCCATTAACCGGGTCGGACAGAGCCTCCGAGCCAAATTTCAGCTAAAATAGTGGCATGAGATTGGCATTCCTTGGCATCATCCTAAGCCTGCTGCTGCCCTCGACGGCGCTGTCGCAGCCGCGCGACGTCCATGCCAGCGAGCCCGCCTTCCAGCAGGAGGGCTTCATCAGCGGGCGGCTGGATGACGCGAACCCGCAAGATATATTCACAGTCGAGGGTTTGCGCGGCGAGGTGATTCGCTTTGAGCTGACGGTGACGGACGGCGATCTCGATCCCACGCTCAGCGTCTTTGACAACAGCGGAAGACTGGCGCTGCATCGCGATGATTCAGCCGCTGGGCTGGGCGCCCTGCACGACTTCAAGATAGAAAAAACGGAGCGCTACTTCGTAGTGGTCGCGCGATTTGGCCACCGCCTGGGCAGTACCGCCGGCGCCTATGAGCTGCGCATGACGCGGAAAGGCGTTTTGTCTGAAGGCGGCAGCACACTGCGCTACCAAGACTCGGTCATCGGCACCATCAGCGATACCAATGCCGAAGTCTTCTACACCTTTCAAGCGGAGCAAGGCGATATCTTGAATATCTCGATGGTGCGCTCGTCGGGCACGCTGGACCCCTATTTGCAGGTGGTCGATAGCGAGCGCTTCGAGATCGCCAAAAATGACGACCACAGCCGCGACACACGCAACGCGCGGATTGAAGGCTTGATCATCGAGCGGACGGGCGCCTACATTATCGTGGCGACGCGCTACGATGACAGCTCGGGCAGTTTTGTGCTGAGCATCGAAGAGGCGGCGAACAGCGGCTTGGGCAGCTCGCGCCAGGCGCCCTTGCCCCTGCATTATGGCGAGAGCCGCTCCGGCGCGCTCAGCCACGCCCAATACGAGCGCTTCTACTCCTTCGAGGCGGAAGCGGGCGATCTGATTACAATCCGCATGAGCCGGGGGGCGAGCGGCGATTTGGACAGCTACCTGATTCTGGCTGATGAGGCTTTCACATCCATTCAGGAAGATGACGACAGCGGCGCCGAATTCCAGGATTCGCTGATTGCCGATTATCGCATCCCAGCCGCCGGGCGCTATCATATCATCGCGACGCGTTTCGATGGCGGGCGCGGGGCAACCAACGGCGAGTACCATCTGAGCCTCGATATTGTGGACGACCCTTTGCTCGAGGGACCCAGCGATGCCACCAGCCTGAGCTATGGCACCAGCGTTACGGGCAAGATCAGCGCCGATAACGAAGAAGACCTCTACGCCTTTTACGGCCGATATGGCGAAGCCATCTCTATCTCTATGACGCGGGTGGATGGCAACTTGGATACCTATCTGGAAGTGTTGAATGCAGCGCAAGCCGTCCTAAGGGGCAACGACGACACCGGCGGCAGCCAGAACTCGCTGATCGACAATTTCTCGATCCCAAGCACGGGCATGTATTATATTCGGGCGCGGCGTTACGCCGGGACAGATGGCGACCCAAATACGGCTGGTTCTTATGTGCTGGTGCTGGCCGAGCATTAAGCCTCCCCCAAGTACAAGCGCAAGCCGCCGAGCCGCGCTCGGCCTTTTTCTTTATTAATACAATGTTAATACAAATAGGAAATACATCCACAATCTGTTGGCGGACGCTCATTATTCAGACTATAGTATGCAAAATGCCATGAAATAGTCGGCAAATGATGGTCAAGTCCCTTTTCTCGGGACGATGATCTGCCCTGGCAACAGCGGCAGAAAATTTGCGTCATCGTGCAATACTGGCTATGATTGCGAAGGCTCCCTGAAGGATTGCGCTTGAGTTGAGATTGACAGATGAAAGCCAAAGCCATTAAGAAATCACCCCCCCCCCCCCCCCCCCCCCCCGCGCGCTCCTAAGATTTACTAATAAGCTTCCACGGCTGCTTTCATTCCTATTCATCATTCTTACCTCCCTGGTCCTGCAAACGGAGCGGCCGACGCAGGCAGCTGCGATCACGGTCAATTCCACATGCAGCCTGGCGGACGCCATCACCGCCGCCAACACAGACACGGCGACCGGCGGCTGCCCAGCGGGGAGCGGCGCGGATACGATTACGCTGACGGCGAATATCACGCTGGGCGCGGCGCTGCCGGAAATCACGTCGGATATCACATTTGATGGCAGTCTCCCTCTTCTCCCTGATGGCCTTGGTCGCCCCATTTTTGGCTACGAGATTAGCGGGGACGACGCTTACGGCATCTTTCTCGTTAACTCGGGCACAGTCGCCATTAACAACCTGGTGCTGAAAGATGGCATTGGCTTCCCTGGCACTGCCGGAGAAAGGCAAAATAGTGGCGGCGCGATTCGCATGCTCGGTGGCAGCGTAACGGTTGACAACAGCCAGCTGGCAGCGAATTCAGTGGACGGATCGGGTGGGGCAATCTATATAACCGGCGGATCACTGACAATTACCAACAGCCATATTAGCGACAACAACGCGGAGATAAGTGGCGGAGCGCTTTCCTCGTATCAAGGAGCCTCGGCGCCTAACATTACGATCAGCGGAAGCACCTTTTGGTTCAATAGAGCGTACGAACACGGCGGTGCCCTTGATATCAATAATGGCACTACTCTTTCCGTCACCAACAGCGTTTTCTCAACCAATGCAATGAACGACTTCACCGGCACCGGCAGAGCATTGCATCAGGAAGGAAGCGGCATTACAAGTTCCTTTACCCATGTCACCATAACAAACCATGATCAAGACAGCGTCGTGCAAGTCAGCGGCACTCTTAACTTCTACAACAGCATCATCTACGGCAACCCCAGCAGTGACAGCGACAACCCTTCGTCGGACTGCGTCGGTACGCTAAACACAAACACGCGCAACATCATCGGCACGGGCACCTGCGGTACGCCTTATTCGACCGCCGACCCGCTGCTAACAGGCCTTTGGGTAAGGCTATCTACCGGGGGTCTTTACTTTGGCCTGCTGCAGAGCGGGAGTCCTGCCATCGACGCCGCGGATTCAACGTACTGCCCGTCCACCGACATCCTCGGCACGAGCCGTCCGCAGGGCAGCGCCTGCGACATCGGCGCCTATGAGTATGACAGCAGCAATCCGCCGTATACGGTTACCCCCAACATTACCGCCACACCAACGGTTGCCCCCAGCGCTACCGCCACGCCAACGGTTGCCCCCAGCGCTACCGCCACGCCAACAACCTCGGGGCAATCATTAGCCGCGCCGCAAAATCTGACGGTCTCTTCGACAGGCCTCATCTCGTGGAACGCCGCCTCAGGCGCCACGCATTATGAACTCGAGACCTATGAAACAGATGGATATTACAACATCTCATACCAGATAAATGCAGTGACTCATCCAGATTATTATTATCTTCCCAGTACACAAACCTCTGTTCAGTTGCGTTCAACACCAATAGACGAACGAAATGTATACAGCAATTTCAGAGTTCGCGCGCGCGCGCTTACATCAACGAGCCAAAGCGCCTGGGTCTACTACCCCAGTGAAACCACTACTGTAACGCTTGACTTATCAAGCCAAAACATTCCCACACATTCAAATAGCTTGGCTTGTCCTAGCAATGTCCAATTCAGCTGGAACTGGGACGACGGGAAATTACATCTGACCGTGTCGCAGGACCAGTTATCGAACGCGATGTACTATGAAGTCGACATAGAATATCAAGATTCAAATGGCGATTATGCTAGTGGCGCTGTTCTGGTACCCGTTGATCAATTTGCCACCCCGCTCGACAACCGGCTGATTACCAGGGATTTCGAAACCGATTATACACGATATGAAGTAACTGTCTCTTATCTCAGTTCTTCATCCTTGAAACCGATGTGCCAAGTAGGGAACAACCTTAGAGAAGATCACCTTACATTCACCCAAGACGATATTCCTGCCCCGCCACCGCCACCGGCACCGACAAACCTGAGCGTCTCCGGTACAACGACGACCAGCCTCACCCTGAACTGGGATGCCGTCACTGGCGCCACCAGCTACAAGGTCTTCCTGGATGGCACCGAGCAGCCCTTAAACGTCGGGGGAACCAGCCACAGCTTCACCAACCTCACCCCGGGCACATCGTATAACTTGGGCGTGGCGGCCGTCGTCGGGACGGGGGGCGGCACATCAGCCACAGCCAGCATCACCGCCAGCACGGCCATTCCCCCGACGCCGACAGTCAATGCCACTTGTACGCTAGCCAATGCCATCACCGCCGCCAACACGGACACGGCGACCGGCGGCTGCCCAGCGGGAAGCGGCGCGGATACGATTACGCTGACGGAGAATATCACGCTGAGCGCGGCGCTGCCGGTGATCTCGTCGGATATCACCATTGAAGGCGGTGGCAATACGATTGATGGGGACAACTCCTTTGGCATTTTTCGCATCACATCCGGTAATTTCAGCATCAATAATCTCACCTTAACCAGAGGCACGGGATTCCCCTCTGGCACGGATAACAGGCATGTCGGCGGAGCAATATTCTTTGAAGGCAACTCGCTCACGATCACCGACAGCGTTTTCAGCAATAATTCGGCTAGGGCAAATTCCGCGCTGAGGGTAACTGGAACAGACAATCAGTCCGTGACGATCCAACGTAGCCATTTCCTCAACAACACGGCATCAAGCTTTGGGGATACAGTGTTTTTCTGGAACAGTGTTGCGAAAACAATTGTCCAAATCAGCGACAGCGTCTTCAACAACAATTCAGCTAATAGTAATGATTCTACGATTGGCATAGGACGAAACAGCGATGTTTCCATTAGCAATAGCGTTTTCACCAGCAATTCAAACTCGGGATCTGCTAGTAGCACACTGAGACAAGATGGAACAGGAAGCTCCTCTCTCCTCACTAATGTCGTGATTACTGGCAACTCGAATGGCGCACGTGGCGTAGTCGATTTGTTCGACGGTACGATGACAATGAAGCATGTGACCATATCTGGAAACAGTCCCAGCAACGGAGCGGGCCTGTCGCAAACAGGCGGCACTCTTAACATCTTCAATAGCGTCATCTATGGCAACGGTTCGTCTGACTGCGCCGGTACGCTAAACACGAACATGCGCAACATCATCGGCACGGGCAACTGCGGCACAGCCTACTCGACCAGCGACCCGCTGCTGGGCAGCCTGGTCAGTCCCACTGATGGGAGCATCCCTTACATCCCATTGCAGAGCGGCAGCCCAGCCATCGACGCCGCGGATTCAACGCACTGCCCGTCCACGGACATCCGCGGCACGAGCCGTCCGCAGGGCAGCCACTGCGACATCGGCGCCTATGAGTATGACAGCAGCAGTCCGCCACCGACGGTTGATCCGAACATTACCCCGACGACGCCACCGACGGTCGACCCCAACATTACCCCAACGACAGCGCCGACAGCGACGGATACGCCGGATGACGAAGTTGTTCTCATTGAGTTTGGCGATTTCAAATTAACGCTTCAAGATTTTCTAGACATTGGGACATACCACCCTGGAATCTTACCCGAAGATCAAATGAAGTTGGACGAACTGATTAGCAATTTCAATATTGATTGGGGTACCGCGGGCGGCGCCTTCTGGAATGCCGGGGTTGCCCTCACAAAATGGCTTGGCTCACAGTTTATGTGCGGCGCGATAAAGACGCTAGGAAAACTGGCAGTTAGAGTAGGCGTTTTCACTGTCACCCAAGTCGGTGGCAGAGCAATACTTACTGCCAGCGCGCAAACACTTAAAATTCTATTACAGGGAACCTCAATCGCCACCTCGATCCCCGTAAGCGTTCCAAAGGGCGCAACTATTGGTGGGCTTTGGGGCAGCACCTTTGCCGGAGTAGGAGCAGTTATCGGAGCGCCGGCGGGTGGAATAACTCTTTCGGCGGTAGGCGGCTGGTTTGCCCACCAGATCGCATTGAGTATAGCGGTCGATATCTTGACCCAGTCACTGACTACTCTACAAGGTATTAGGCAAAAGCAAGCAATGACAGACGCTGTCGCGCAAGCAATACATGAAACCGAAGGCGGGACCTATGAAAGTGCTCATGCCATAGCTTTAACTATCGTAAACGCAGCTGAGTTCGAGCGTGAATTCCATAGTTTAGTTTCCTACTGGCAGTTCCAGGGAGGGGACGCTACACCTAGTCTTACTTCTAACGTGGGTGTAGGTTTTAGCAATCTTTTTGCCAACGTCGGCGGGGTGGTGTTAAGTGAATTACTATTCAAGAAGCTGTATAATAGTCTGTTGTCCACTGCCTTGGGTAGGCAATCTGAATTAGATTGCAGCAATGTCGCCACCATTGACAATCTCGAAACAGAGTTCACAAACGCAGCGCAAGCTTTTGGAGTGGACGAACTTCTTGAGATGGGCAAAATTGTAGCGCTCAATTATGCTGACGACCTGTATCATTTCTTAACAGTAACCATCCGAACTAAGCTGGAACAGCTGAGCAACCTTGCCGACACAATCGCGAGCGCTACTTCAATCGACCCTCCCTTAATGGTCAAGTCCGTTTGCCAATTTCACGGCATTTTACCAGTTTTTGGTGCAGCTGGGGATTTAGTATGTAATCCCATTGTGCAGCCAGGATTAGTAAGGGCTATATGCTTAGTGCCATTGCCAACCATAATGATCGGCACGCGTACTTTCGGTCGAGGCAGCTGCGACGATCTAAGCAGTATAATTCCAGAGAAAACACGGGCGCAGATCTCCGAAAAATTCAAGGTCATTTGGGATGCGGTGCCCGGAGCTACAAATTATCTCATTTCCTGGCGATTATTCAGTTCGCCGGCCGGGCCCTGGAGAGAGATTATCGTCCCCGGCAACGTGACCTCGTATCAGCTGACAACGAGAGAGCTCCCGCGTTCGGCCAGCGGCTTCCAGCTGCGTGTGCAAACGGTCAAAGACGACGTCGCCAGCGACCCCGTCCTCTACCCCGCCGACCCCAACGACCCGACCCAGTTCGCCGCCGCGCCCGCCATCATCGTCCACGAGAATGTGCCCGCGCCGCCCGCTGAGGACAGCGACGACCGAGACGACTCGGGTGCCGCCGCCACCAGCATTCCGCAAGCCGAGCCGCCCGCCTCCACCTGCGAGAACTTGCCGCCCCATCTCCGCGTCCAGCACTATCACCACAGCACGCAATGCAATGTGCTCAGCCGAGCCAGCGTGGGCCACCCCGATCTGGTGGGCAATTTCATCGCCGGGGTGGATATCTGGGGCTATGTCGGGGCTGTCGTCGAAGTCTGCATTCAAGGCAGCGGTCCGCTGCGCTTTGTCGATACATCCGAGATGCCGCGCTCGGTGCGCCCGCTGCCGGCTTTCAGCGACGGCGGCCTGACCTGCGCTTGGGTCGAGCGCGTGGGACAGGTGATCCTAGTGCCGGGACCCCCCAGCCCGCCTAAGCTGAAGCCAGCAACGCCAGGACCCGCCACCCAAGCACTGAGCAACTGCATGGTCACCCTCGAATATGTTCTGAATTTCCGCCAAGGACCGGGCGGACCCATTCGCAAAACAGCGGACGGGCGCGATTTCTGGCTGCCCGCGCTGGTTTCCTTAACTGCGCTGGAGCGGACCGCCGACTGGTTCTATGTCGATTATCATGGCGAGCGCGGCTGGATCAGCGCCGATTTTGTCATCGAGCGGGGCGATTGCCAAGCCAACGCCGCCCCCTCCCTGCCGACAGCCCTGCCAGCGTGGGAACCAAGTCCTTTACCAGCCAACCCAACAGCTCCCGCCCCAGACGTCACGCCGGTGGGCATGCGCTAATTTCCACCACGGTAGCGCCGCCCTCGGCTCGTCTTAGCGGGCGCGGCGCTCTTCTTCCTCTTCTTCGTCCTGGTAAGCCAGCAGGTCATCGAGGGACATCTTAGGCACGCGGTTCTCCGCCAAGACGGCGCGCATCTCGGTGTTGATTTCGCCGTCTTCGCCGATGTGGCGGCGGATGTTGGCGCCAGTCGCTTCTGAGTATTCAAAGCGGTGATCGGCAATCGTGACGCCATCGGCGATGACCCGCAGCGACCACTTGCCATCCAACTCCATCTGATCGTGCAGGGGCATGCGCGTATTCGGCGTCAGGAAATTGCGCCCGCGCGTCAGCTTGAAGCTGTCTTCGTGAATGTAGACCGCGTCGCCGACGGCGTCGATGATCTCGAAGCGAATATCGCCGTTGGCTTCGGTCGGCACGCGCAGCTGCACAAAGGGCTGGATATAATCGATGTCATCGGGCAGCGTCCAGGTGCGGTAAATCTGCGGCTCGCCCTGTTCTTTAGTGGTCAGCAAGCCGATATCGACCGCGAGCACCTGCACCAGGTCTGGGTCTAGCCCGGCGCGGCTCACCGATTCCAGCGCATGGCGGTAGACGCGCTGCTCGGCGCTGGCTGGCTGCTGATGAAATATCTCGTACTCGTAATCTTCTTCCTCTTCCTCCAGCTGCCCTTCGTATTCATAGCTGTAGTCAGTCGACTGGCTGCTGATATTGCTGCTGGAGCTGTCGTTATCGAATTGGCGGACGAGGAAGAGCAAGCCCAGCAAGACCAGAATGACCGGGAAGCTATTGCCCAGCAGCGCCACCGCCCCCAATGCCAGCAGGATAAAGGCGAGGAACCAGGTGTTGCGGTTTTCCATGGCGTCGTCCTCTATTAGCCGGGACCGCGCGAGCGGCCAGCGCGCTGGCTTGAGCTCGTCTGCTGCAGCAAATCTTTGAGCTGCGTCGATTGCGGCTGCTCCGCTTCTTCGACAATGACGGCATCCTGCAGGTTGCGGCGGCGCGCATTCAGCGAGGCATCAAGTTCTTCTTCCCCGCTCAGCCGGCGGTGGCGCTCGCGCGTTGAGGGCGCAAGCATCAAGTTGTGCATGCCGATAAGGCTGTTATCGACATATACGCGCAAATCCCAATCGCCGTTGCCATCGACATTGCTGTTGCCCGCCAAGGGCAGATGATGATCAGCCAGCAGGTTAAGCTCGCCTTCACGCAGGAAGGTCTTCGTCTCGTGCACGTATTGTTCTTCGCCGAGATGATTGTAGATCTCGTAGCGGATCAGCGCTTGCCGCTCCGCCTCTTCCGGCCTGACGTGCAGGGTGATGAAGGGGCGCACGCCGTCGTCGTCTTTGGAGATGTTGCGCGTCCGGCGCATTGCCAGCCCTTCGACGCCAGTCTGCATGGCGATCAAGCCGATATCAAGCATGACGATGCCGCTGCGGTTGAAGTAACCCGCGCGCGCCGCCGCCCGCTCCGAGGCTTCCCGCGCCTGGGGCGTTATCCGCCGCTGGACTGGCGCCCGGTTCAAGACATCGAGCAAGCTGGCGCGTTCGGGACCCAGCTCAATCATCGAAGCGATAACCGCAACCGCCAACGCGCCAATCAGCGACAATTGCACCGCCGCCGAAACAGGCGCCGCCAGCAGGGCGAAGCCAATCAGCAGCGCCATCGCCACCAGCCAAGCGGTATTGCGTCTCTTCAAACGAATCATGGTCCTTCGCGCCTGATCATCGCCGCGTCCTTGTGGCGCCGCCGCGCCCGCCTTATGCCACCCTGCCCTATTCTAACACTATCATGGCCCGAATTAACAAGGGATAACCGGGCCGGCACAGATAAACAGAAGCCGGAAGAGCCGCCGCCGGCAGCCTAAGCCGCTAGCGCTTCCGCCGCCGCTCCAGCGCTAGGTCTTCTTCGAACGCGTCGATTTCGGGCAGCTCGCCATCATCAGCCAGGTGCAGATGGCGCGGCTTAACATTTTCCAAACCATAGACTGTGGCGGCTGCTGCTTCCTCTTCGACCATATTGTCGGCGGCGCGGCGCCTCTTCATCAGCTGCAGCTGCCGCTCGACTTCTTCTTGGATGCGCTCTTCGCGTTTCTGCGCGCCGCCCCCGTGCTTGTTGTAAAAGTCCAGCAAGTGCCCCGCCATGCCGATTCCCCAGCTGAAGGACACAAACAGGGGCCAAGGGAAGCCGCCGGAAGACAGCCAAATCACCCAGAGCAGCACGTTGACGCCCGCGTAACTGATGAGATGTATCAAGAGGGCATTGCGCTCTTCATACTTCGCTTCTAGGCGCTGGCGAATCTCGCTTTCAAGCTGCGTCTGGTTTTTGCGTTTTTCCATCTTGAGCGGGTCCGTTCCCTTGCCACGAGCGCGTCTGGTTCAGCCTCAAACAGAAACCTCAATCGGAGCGTCACAGTCGGCGCTGGCGAGAGCCTGATGAAGCCTAGCTGATAATACTTCCCTCGTCAGCCTATACGATAGCCTAGACTTTCGGTTGTGGCTCGCGTCAGAGTCAACTCGTGCCGAAGCTCAAGCCTAGCTCCTTGAGCCAGCGGCGGTAGGCGATCGCGGTCTTGTCGCTGCGCAGGTGGAGCTCTGCTTGCAAATCGAGGGGCAGCAGCTCGGGCCGCTGGGATTGCACGATGGGCAGGTCTTGATAGGCGATTTCGTCCTGAAAAGCGCGCAGAGACTCGTCTGTGCTTTCGTCTTGCGTCATCACCATCCACATCCACATGAGCGATTTGACTTCTTCAACCGGTGTGACCATCAGCAAAATGGCGAAGGTCTCTTCCGCTTCTTTGCGGAAATAAGCGACCAAGGGGCGGTGAACTTGGTAGGTATACGTCACCCAATTGGGCACATGGCTGCCATCGGGATTGGGCTGGAAGACGCGAATATTGGAAGCGGTGACGCCGCGCTCGTCGGTGATGACATCATAATCGGGGATTTGGGGTCGTTCTTGCGTGCCGAGGATGTTCTCGTGCACGAAGGGGAAATGGGCAACATCGAGGAAGTTCTCAACCATGCGCGGTCCAGCCGCCTGGAATTCGTAGGCGCCGCAGAGGACCTTGCGATAGCTGGCGTCCTGCCACTCTTCGAAGGGCGGGATATCGTAGGCTGGCTCGCCTAGGCAAACCCAAACGAAGTCGTAGGCGGCTGCCGCGTGGTAGGTAAAGGCGCGGGCTTTGCGTGGCGGCTTCTGCTCGGGATGGGCGGGGATGCGCCGGCACTGCCCAGCGGCATCATAGGTCCAGCCGTGGTACGGGCATTGCAGCATATCATCAGCCAGCACCTCGCCCAGCGATAGACGGGTGCCGCGATGAACGCAAAGGTCCTTCCAGGCGAGCAGGCGGCGGCCCGCTTTCCAGATGACGATATCCTCACCCAGGAGGCGGGCGCCAATTACATTGTTCGCCGCTTCCAACTGCGCCAGCGGCAGCACGGCGTGCCAGTCATTGAGCAGAATCGGGTCGTCTATCATGGCGCATTCTCCCGCAACTGTTCCCAGGCGGATTATAGCACAGCGCGGTTCGGGCTTCTCGCCGTCATCGCAACTTGTGGCGGAAGCGCCCGGCTTAGGTCGGCGGAGGGGGCTGATAGCGCCTCGCCCCTAGGGATTGCTAGGAGACTTGGTTACGATATTGACAAGCGATAGCGATAGCCGACAAGGACCGCATATGAAAGCCTTGGACAAGAAAGCAGCTCTGGTAACGGGCGGGGCTGCTGGCATTGGGCGGGCGAGCGCGCTGGCATTGGCGCGGGCTGGCGCCGCTGTCTGCGTCTCCGATATCAATGGCGCCGGCGCGGCTGAGACGGCCAAGCGCATCATCGACGAGGGCGGCAAAGCCATCGCGGCAACCTGCGATGTGACCGAAGCCGAGCAAGTCTCGGCGATGGTAGCGGCGGCGGTGGCGGCATTCGGCCGGCTTGACGCGGCGGTCAACAACGCGGGCATCGCCGGTTCCTTTGATGATCGCCTGCACGAAGCCGATGACGCCATGTTCGAGCGCGTACTGGCCGTCAACCTGCGCGGCGTCTGGCATTGCATGAAAGCTGAATTGGCGCAAATGCTAGCGGCGGGTGGCGGCTCCATCGTCAATATCGCCTCGGTCGCGGGTTTGATAGGCGCGCCCAAAGCAGCCGCCTATACCGCCAGCAAACACGCGGTTGTTGGCCTCACCAAAGCGGCGGCGGTCGAATACGCCAAGCTGGGCATCCGCGTCAACGCCATCTGCCCCGCCTACACCGACACGGCAATGGTGCAAAGCGCGCTGGCGGGCAAGCCGCGGCTGGCGCATATCATGACGCGGGCGATTCCGATGGGGCGGCTGGGGCAAGCGAGCGAAACCGGCGAGGCGGCTGCCTGGCTCTGCTCGGACGCGTCATCGTTTGTGACCGGGCATTCGCTGGCGCTGGATGGCGGCTTGATGGCGCTGTGAGCTAGCCAACAGCCAGCCCTACTTAACCAAGCCCACCCGCCGCATATCTGACAGGATCAGCCGCTCCCAGGGTCGATCCGTCACCAGCGGGAAGTAATGAGCGCCGCGGCGCAGGCATTCATTGCGGATCTCGTCGCGCCAGGCCATGACGCGCTGCTGATACAAGCCCAGCATCGCGCCGTCCAGCGTTACTTCTTGCTTCACTTCTGTCTCTATGTCAATCAGGCTAAGGTCGCCGGTTACCAGCGGCTGCACTTCCGCCGGCGCCAATACATGGATAAAAGCCACTTCATGACCGCGGCTGAGCAAAGCCTTAAGCCCATCCAGATAGCGCCCTTCAAAAGAGAACATATCGCTGATGATCAGCGTCAAGCCGGGGCGGCGCGCCCTTAGCGCATAATCAGCCAGCGCGGCATCGAGGTCGGTGATGCCGGCGGCGGCAATAGCCTGGATGAAACGCAGCGCGGCAATCCCTTGCGCCCGCCCGCGCGTCGGGCCAAATGTGGCGGTGCCATTGCCGACCGCGGTCAAGACAAGCCGGTCGTTGCTGGTCAAGGACACATAAGCCAAGCCAGCCAGGATGCGCTTGGCATAGAGCAGCTTGCGCTGGTCCGCCTCGCCCTCGGGCGGGAAGTCCATGCTGGCTGAAGCGTCGAGGATGAGATGGACCGCCAGGTCTTCCTCGTCTTCCAGCAGCTTGATATAGGGGCGTTCGAGGCGGGCGTAGATATTCCAGTCCAGCTGGCGCAGGTCGTCCCCGGCGACATAATTGCGGTAATCGGCGAATTCGACGCTCGAGCCGCGCTTGATCGAGCGGCGATCGCCCTTGATGGCGCCAGCCCGCACCTTCCGCGCGACCAGCATCAGCGGCTCCAAACGGCGGCGGATGGATTCGGGAAGGAGCGCTGGCGCAGATGCTTGTTCTTCAGCCAAAAGTAGGTCTCTACTGGGCGTCGCTGCCCGTATTCGATTCGTCGTCGTCTTCCCAATCCGGCTCGCCCGCATCCGAGTCCTGGTCGCTGGCGAGCTCGTCATCGTCTTCAGCCACTTCCTCGAACTCAAACTTGAGCACCGCCACGTGTCGATCGCGGAAGAGCTCCTCTTGCTGCGTAAAATTGAGCTTGTTGAAGAGCTTGCGGGCGGCGAGGTTTTCTGGCGCATAACGCGCGATGACCATTTCGCTGTTTTCGAAGCCGTGCACCATATCAAGCAGCTGATCGGCGACGGCGTAGCCCAAGCCTTGGCGTTGATAGTCTTGGTCGATGGTCAGCCGCTCGATGATCCACTGCGTTGGCTCCTGCGCATGGATGAGCATGACATAGCCGACCAGCGTTCCTTGCCAATCGACGCGGTAGAAGCTGACGGCTGGATGGCGCGATTGCAGCCAGTTCATCACGAGATGTTTGGTGAAGCGCCGCTGCCTCGGTTTGACACGAATCACGCTGAGGGCAAGAAAATCGCGCAAGCCGATTATTTCAGTCAGTTTGATATCGGTATTCGCCATGCGAATTCCCCGCCTCAAGGCTGGTCCAGCGCCGATAGCACAATCTCAATTGGGTGCCGCGCTGCAAAGCCGGCATCATTTACCTGGATGCGGCAGGAGGCACCTGGCGCGGCGATGGCGGCCGCTGGATTTTCGCGGATAGCGGGCAGCAGGCGGTCCTCGGCAATCTTCATGCTTAATTCGTAATGTTCATAGCCAAAGCTGCCGGCGACGCCACAGCAGCCGGTATTCATCTCGGCGACAGCGGCGCTGGGAATCTGGCGCAGCAGCTTGAGCGTATCGGCCGTGCCCCACAGCGCCTTTTGATGGCAATGCCCATGCAATAATATCGGAGAGGCTTCCCCTTGCCAAGCGAGGGACCCGGCGCGTTCAGCCAGCTTATCGGCGAAGAAAGCCTCGGCGCTCTGGCAGCGCGCCGCCAGCGACCGAGCGGCCGCTTGAAGGCCCGGGTCCACCAGCGTCAGGTAATCATCAGTAAAAGCGCTTTGGCAGCTCGGCTCCAGAAAGATGTAGGGCCGCTCGCGGTTGGCGCGGTACAAGCCGAGCACATTCTCATGCGCCATATCTTTGGCGCTATCGAGCAAGCCACTGCTGATAGCGGGGCGCCCACAGCACGCTTGCCCCGGCAGGCGCCTCACATTCAAGCGCAGGTCCAGCCGCTCGGCGAGCTGCATGGCCGCCTGCCCCAGTTGCGGATGATTCCATTCGGTGAAGGTATCGACGATCAGCACCGCGTCCGGCGCAGCGTGGTCTGGGTAGCGGGCAGCGGAAAAGCGGCGAGCGGCGTACTTGGGCAGGGCGCGCTCGGTTGGCAGCCCTAGCAAAGCGGCGCCCGCCAAACCCAGCCGGCTACTCAGCGCCAGGTTGCTGAGCTTGGGCAGCGCCCCAGCCAGCTGATTGACACGATGAATATTGCCGAAGAGGCGCGTGGCAAAGTCGACGCCCTGCCGGTCCTGCCAGGTGGCTAAAAACTCTGACTTGAGCTTGGCGACATCAACCGATGAGGGGCATTCCGAAGCGCAGGCTTTGCAGCCCAGGCAAAGATCCAGCACCGATTTCAGGGCTGGGTCGCCCAGGTCGGCTGGCAAGACGCCGCTGATGGCGGCACGCAGGGCGTTGGCGCGGCCCCGCGTCGAATGCGCCTCGTCCAGCGTCGCCTGATACGACGGGCACATCGTGCCGACGCCTTCTTTGCGGCAGACGCCAGCGCCATTGCACATCTCGACCGCGCCAGCGAAACCGTTATCGGCCGACCAATCGTAGCGCGTATCGAGCTGAATCACTTCATAGCTCGGCGAATAGCGCAGCAGGTCGGCGCGGTCCATCGGCGGCGAATCGATGATCTTGCCCGGGTTCATCATATTGTTGGGGTCGAAGGCGCGCTTGATCGCCCGGAACGCGTCGACCAGCTCAGGACCGAATAGATATTCGCTGTATTCCCCGCGGACCAAGCCCTGGCCATGCTCGCCGGTGATTGTGCCCTGATACTGCTTGACCGTCTGCGCCACGGCGTCGGCGATATTGCGGTATTGATCGCGGCCGCCGAGGGTCTTCAAATTGATCAGCGGGCGGATATGCAGGCAGCCGGCGCTGGCATGGGCATAGATGGCGAAGGTGGCGCCATTTTCATGGATAATCCGCTCAACATCGCTGATGTAATCCGCCAATTTTTCGACTGGCACGGCGCCGTCTTCGATGAACGTAACGGGCTTGGTTTCGCTGCGCTCGCTCATGATTAAGCCCAGCCCGGCTTTGCGCACGGTCCAGACATCATCTTGCCGCGCTGGCGTCTCGGCGATTGTTACCGCGCCCTTGAAGCCCAGCCGCCGCAGATGCGCCTTCAAGTCTTTGATTTTTGCCTCCAGCTCAAGCGCCGACCCGACGAATTCGACGACCAGGATCGCTTCAGGGTCGCCATCGACGAAGGTTAGGCGGTCGCGATAACTGAGGGCTTGGCGCGTTTTATCCAGCAAGAATTTGTCCATCAGCTCGATGGCGGCTGGCTCGAGCTCGAGGATGCGCGGCGTCGCCTCCAGTGCCGCGCGCAGGCTATCGAAATGGGCGAGCGCCAGCCTGGTGTTCTCGATCCGCGGGCGCTCCACCAAGTGCAGCTCGGCGCGGACAACCGTTGCCAGCGTGCCCTCGGAGCCGCAAAGCAGCCAATTTAAATTGACATCGGCGGGGTCGATCTTGTCCAGCGCGTAACCGGCGACGGTGCGCCAGGTTTTGGGATAGCGAGCGTCAATCAGCGGCGCGTGCTCGGCGGCTAGAGCGCCCACGATGCCGCGTATTCGATCCAGCTCGGCCGTCGCCTGGTCCAGCCAGACCAGGTCGCCGGCGGCTGTTACCACTTGCAAGCGCGCAATGTTGTCGGCGGTCATGCCGTAGCGGATGCTGTGGGCGCCGGTCGCATTATTGCCGATGACACCGCCGATAGCGGCTCTCTCCGCGCTGGCGGGGTCAGGACCGAACATCAGATCCAGCGGCGCCAACTGCGCGTTCAGCGTGCCGAGGATCAGCCCTGGCTCGACATCCACCCGGCGCGCCTCGGCATTGATGCCCCGCAGGCGACGCATGTGGCGGGTGAAATCCATGATGACCGCTTCGCCAACGGCTTGCCCAGCGAGCGCGCTTCCGCCACCGCGGGGCAGCACTGGTACGCCATATTTGCGCGCGATCTCGTGCACAGCGACCACATCATCGGCATTGCGCGGGAAGGTGACAGCCAGCGGCATAATCTGATAATTGCTGGCATCGGTGCTGTACAGCACGCGCGTCATGCGGTCGGCGGCCGCCCCTTCGGGACCGATGGCGGCTTGGAGATCATGCAGCATTTCGTCAATTTGCATGGACGAGCTTTCCGATCGAGCTTCGAATTCAAGCGCTGATTGTAACCGTTTTGTGGCGGGAATTACACGGGGCGGCAAAACTGGGGAGTGGTGAATTATGAGATATGCAGGCCGATATTCTGTATTTGGATAACCTAGATGTAGGGGCGACACTTGTGTCGCCCACAGTTGCAGAAGCGAGTTTTGGGCGATCCAAGGATCGCCCCTACGACTCAGCATAAGTAAGCCTTATATCGATAATTCGCCACTCCCAAAAATCTCGCTGTACTCGGCGCTTAAAACCTAATGACTACGCCGGCGATAAATCCACCTTGAGCGCGCGCAGCTGAGCGATGCAAGCGCGGATCGCCTCTTCCGATGCCCGCAGCATAGGTGGGCGGACGCCGCCAACCGGCAGACCGCGCTCGCTCAAAACGCCCTTAACGGCGGTCAGCCAGCCGGCGCTGCCAATCACATCGCTGGCTGCTTTGAGTCGCTTTTGAAGCTGCTGCGCCGCTGCCATATCACCGACGTGGAAGGCGTCGTGGATGCCCACAACCAGCTCGGGAAAATGGTTGCTATTGCCAGAGACGCTGCAATCCAGCCCCAAGGCAAGCCCAGCCAGTATCAGATTGTCGGGTCCAATCGCGGTGTTGAAGCGCCCAGCCTGCAGGTGATTGACCGCGCACATAGTTTGCAGGTCGCCACTGCTGTCCTTGAGCCCGACGCAATTTTCGTGAGCCCGCGCCAGCCGCGTCACCAGCGCCGCCGACAAGTTGTTGTTGGCAAATTTGGGCAGGTTGTAGAGCCAAACCGGGAAGCCCGCGACTGCCTCGAAGACCGCGCGGTAGTGGGCTGCCAGCGCTTCTTCGCTGTGCTGGAAATACCAAGGCGTGATGACCGACGCCGCGTCAGCGCCGATGCTTTGGGCATGGCGCGTGAGTGCGATCGTCTCGGCAGTGCTCATGGCGCCGCTGTGCACGATGACGGGGACGCGCCCAGCAACCGCTTCGACGGTGGCGGCGGCTATCGCTTGGCGCTCGTCAGTTGTGAAGAGCGGTCCCTCGCCCGTGCTGCCGAGCGGGTAGATGCCGGCGACGCCTTTGTCGATGAGGTAATCAACAAGGGGCGCGATCAAGCTCGGGTTGATGTCGCCATTCGCTTTGAGTGGGGTGACTATCGGGCAGATGACGCCGCGGGTTATGGGTTGGTAGGGCATGCGCACTTACTCCACCAGGATTCGGAAATGGCTTGGGCTTGCAGTTCTTAGCGCCCGACCGCGCCGCGGCCGAACCAAGATACTATAACCCTTCTCGGCGCCCGCGACAATTTCGCTAGTCCCTCACTCCTCGGGAGTGGTGAATTATGAGATATGCAGGCCGATATTCTGTATATGGATAACCTAGATGTAGGGGCGACACTTGTGTCGCCCACAGTTGCAGAAGCGGGTTTTGGGCGATCCAAGGATCGCCCCTACGACTCAGCACAAGCAAGCCTTATATCAATAATTCACCACTCCCGCCCTCTCCGATTTTTTGCACTCAGTGTCAATTGCGTTATAGTATGGTGCTGGGTCATTGTTGTACTCACTCACGATATTCGCAATCCGGTTAATCCTAGCCTCAGCCCGGTACTTGTTTCAGTATCGCGTCGTTTAGCATTAATGAGCAGCAGCGCCTGCTGTTGTGGTTCATTAAGGAAAGGTCGCCTATCTGCAACTGTAAGTGCTGGAACATATCGACAATCACAGACATCCACTGATTCGGAGGATCCATGATGTTGAACAAATCCGCAGTTTTTCGCGCATTGCTTGTATTGTGCAGCCTGCTGACCCTGATCGGAGGCGCTTCGGCGCAAGATGTAATCACGCTGCAATTCTTCTACCCAGTCGGCGTGGCTGGACCCTTAGCCCAAGCCATCGACAGTTATGTGGCCGAATTCAATGCAACGCACGACCATATTCAAGTCGAGCCCGTCTTCACCGGCGGATACTCGGAAAATATGGCCCGCGCGACTGCCGCGATTCTGTCTGGCCAGCCGCCTGATGTCGCTATCTTGCTGGGCATTGACATATACACCTTGATCCAACTGGAGGGAATCATCCCGCTGGATGACTACATCACTTCCGAAGCAGGCTTGGACATTGACGATTTCTTCGAAGCATTCATGGCCAACAATATCGCCGACGGCCAAGTCTGGAGCATCCCCTGGCAGCGGTCAACGCCCATTTTGTATTACAACAAAGATGCCTTCGCCGAGGTCGGCCTAGACCCGGAAACACCGCCCGCAACCTGGGAAGAACTTGTGGAATACGGCAAACAGCTTGTGCTGCGCGATGGCGACAATGTAACGCGCTGGGGCGTGGAAGTTCCAACATCATTCTGGATTTTCGCCAACTTCGCCATCCAAGCTGGGCAGCACATCGGCTCTCTGGGAGACGATCCCTGCGCTGTCTATCTGGACACGCCAGAAGCGACAGAAGCGCTGGCTTTCTTGCGCAGCCTGCAGACGGAGGGCATCATGCCGGACGGCGCGGTTGCCTGGGGTACGGCGCCAGCCGACTTTATCGCCGGCGCTTCAGCGATGATCTATCACTCCACCGGCAGCCTCAGCACGCTCTTGGCTAATTCACCCTTTGAAGTAGGGACTGCCTTTATGCCGGCCGGCGCGGCCGGTTACGGCGCCAATGTCGGTGGCGGCAACTACTACATCATGAAAGACATCGACAAGGAACGCCAGGACGCTGCCTGGGAGTTCATCCGCTGGATGGTGCGCCCGGAGCAGATTGGCCAATGGGGCATCGATAGCGGCTATGTCGCGCCGCGCAACGCCGCCTGGGAAGTTGACCCGCTGATGAGCTATGCCGCCGAAGTGCCGCAAGCCTCTACCGCGCGCTTCCAGCTTGAATATGCCGTCAAGGAGTTCCCGGCAACTTACGGTGGCCAGGAAATTCAGGTGATAACCACCCAAGCGATTGAAGCGGTCAACACGGGTGAACTGTCGCCGGCCGACGCGCTGGCTGCTGCGCAGGAACGCGCAAACGATGTGCTGACACAGAACGGTTGCGAATTGGAATAGCCGACGTTGAAATCGCCATCCAATCAGCTTGACCGCGAAAAACGAAAAGACGAGGGAAGCGGGAGTTCGTCTCGCTCCCTCAGCTTTTCCATATCATCCTTCAGCGGCAGCGCCGTCGTCGCCTACCTATTCCTGCTGCCATCGCTGATTTTTCTGGCGGTGTTTACGCTCTGGCCGATCGTCTCAGCCATCCGGACCAGCTTCCATGCGCGCCGCGGGCGCAGCCAAGTCTTTGTCGGCTTAGACAACTACGAGCGCATATTTTCCGACCCGCTTAGCCAGCAAGTTATCCAAAACACGGTGGCTTATGTCACGATTGGCTTGTTTCTGTCTGTCATTGGCGGGCTGCTGCTGGCGATCTTGATGAACCAGGGATTGCGCCATATCGGTTTCTTCCGCTTTCCCTTTTTGGCGACAATCGGCTTGCCCATGGTAAGCGTCGCATCCATCTGGCTCTTCTTGTATAGTCCGCGCGTCGGGCTGTTTAACGAAATTCTGGGCGGCTTGGGCTTGCCGCGCTCCAATTGGCTGAGCGACCCAGATTTGGCGCTACCGGGCTTGTTCGTGGTCTATTTGTGGAAGCAACTCGGGTATTTTGCGCTTTTCTATTTGGCCGCGCTGCAATCCCTGCCTGGCGATGTGCTGGAAGCGGCGACGCTGGATGGCGTTACATTTTGGCAAAAGCTGCGTCATATCATCTGGCCCCTGGTATCGCCAACAACTTACTTCGTATCTACCATCGCTGTCTTAAATTCCTTGCAACAAGTTGATCATGTATTTGTCTTGACCTTGGGCGGCCCCAACAATGCCAGTAACTTGGCGCTTTATTATGTATATGAGCAAGGGTTCAAATGGTTCAATACCGGGGTGGCCGCCGCCATGACCGTCGTCCTGCTGGCGGTGCTGCTGACCATGGCCATGCTGCAGTTCGTCTACCTGGAGCGCCGTGTTCACTATCAATAAGCTAGAAGCGAGACTGTTTATCCAATGACCGGCAAGAAGCGAACCTGGCGCGAGACCCTGCCTATTGTGGTGCTGGCTGTCTTCGGGCTGATATGGATGGTGCCCTTGTTTTGGACGCTGCTGGCCGCCTTCGTGCCGACCACCGAACTCTTGAATGGCTCGCCGCTGGTCTGGCTGCAGAGCTTGCACCTGGGCGCCTTCGCCGAAGCCTGGGATGTCGCGCCATTCCCGCGCTTTTATCTCAATACCGTCATCTGGGTATTCGGGCTGTTGGCGCTCCAGCTAGTCACGGTCTCATTGGCGGGTTTTGCCCTGGCGCGCCTAGACTTCCGCGGCAAAGACCAAATCTTCTTCCTCTTCCTCACCCAGCTCATGGTGCCGGCCACCGTCCTCATCCTGCCCAATTATCAAACGCTGGTGACCCTTGGCTGGCTCGATTCCTACCAGGGCATGATGGCGCCCTATATCGCGTCGGCCTTCGGCACCTTCCTCATGCGGCAGGCTTTCAAACAGGTGCCGAAAGAGCTGGAAGAAGCGGCGCGCAGCGATGGCGCCAGCTGGCTGCAAGTGCTCTGGCATGTCTTCCTGCCGGTCACGCGCGCGCCCCTGCTGGCTTTCAGCATCGTCTCGGTCACCTACCACTGGAACGAATTCCTCTGGCCCCTGCTGATCACCAGCAGCGTGGAGACGCGCCCGCTGACGGTCGGGCTGGCGCTGCTGGTTCAGTCATCGGAGATCGGCGCCCAGTGGGACCTGCTGTCCGCCGGGACGCTGATCGTGGCTGTGCCCATCCTTATCCTCATCGCGCTGCTGCAGCAGCAGTTCACCAACAGCTTCCTGAGCTCGGGGATAAAGTAGCCGGCAGAATGCGCGCCGGCTAGGTCTCGACTCACGCCATTTGATGACAACAACTGGCGCGTGTACAATGATTGTTGAGTATTCCTGACGAAGACAAATAAGGAATGGCGACCTCAATGGCCACTCAAGTCAGAACCGAGGGCAAGCGCATCGCCAACCTTGAAGGGCAAATCGCACACTTGGCGACAAAGGCGGATATCAGTACGCTTGAGGCCAAGCTGAATACGTTAATGTGGATCTTGGCAATTGCTATCCCCGCGGCAATAGCCATAACCGGCATCATCGTGGGTGTCGTAGTCCAATTGCTGAATAATTAGCCGCGCTGGAAATTCAGTTTTGAGAAGAAAACTGGCAAGTCCACCTCGAACCGCAGGCGAATTCCTCGCATACTTTGAGGGACAAATCCCACACTTGGCGACCAAAGCGGACGTCGCGCGAATTGGCGCAAAGTTTGATGTGCTGATTGCTGAGACTCGCTCACTCAAGTGGATAATCAGCATCGCCATTCCCGCCGCCATCGCCATCACTGGAATCGTGGTCGGTATTGTGGTGCAGGTCTTGAATCAGGGGCTGGCTTGAAACCGCCGTTTGCTTTGCGTGGGGTAACTGTCGGGCGGATGAGGCGCCGCGGGTTATGGGTTGGCGGGGCATGGGGGCGTCAGCTTTGCGTGGATGGCTCTTCGGCGGGACCTGCCAGAGGTGGCAATACCTCTCTCATTCTGGGCGTTGGCGCGCCAAGCCGGCCCTCGATATTGGCGAGACGCTCGCGTACATCAATGAGGTGCATCGTAATATCATAAGCGCGCGAATCGTTCTTTCTGTCAAGTTGGTCAATTTTGGCGTCAAGTTGGTCAAACCTCGCGTCATGAGCGGCGAGCCGGGCGTCCTGCGCATCGAACCTCGCGTCCTGCGCATCGAATCTGGCGTCAAACCTCGCGTCCTGCGCATCGAATCTGGCGTCAAACCTCGCGTCCTGCGCATCAAATCTGGCGTCAAACCTCGCGTCCTGCGCATCAAATCTGGCGTCATGAGCGTCAAACCTCGCGTCCTGCGCATCGAATCTGGCGTCAAACCTCGCGTTCTGCGCATCGAATCTAGCGTCAAACCTCGCGTCCTGCGCATCAAATCTGGCGTCATGAGCGTCAAACCTCGCGTCCTGCGCATCGAATCTGGCGTCAAACCTCGCGTTCTGCGCATCAAATTTGGTATCAATATACCGGTAGATTTCTTTGCTTTTGTCGTCTAATGCGTCTCGCAATTCCTGGCGCATCTCCTTGCGCTGTTCAATCCCTGACTGGGTTATCCAGTAGCGCGTTATAAGCGGAATAAGGACCAGCAGCATAACATCGGCAATGCCAGCGCTGGACAGCTCTCGTAGCAATCCAAGAAAATCCACTGCGCTTCTCCTGAATTTGACTTATGCTGCGATTATAGCATCTCGTGGCGTCTTGTCGCTAGCACTGGGGTAGCGGGGAGTGGTGAATTATTGATAAAGGCTTGCTTGTGCTGAGTCCTAGGGGCGATCCTTGGATCGCCCAAAACTTACTTCTGTAACTGTGGGCGTTTCAGCGAAACGCCCCTGCATCTAGGTTATCCATAATACAGAATTTCGATTTGCATATCCTCGCATTCACCACTCCCCATCTTTGTGCCCTTCGTGTCTTTGTGCACTTTGTGGTTAAAAACCTCTGCGCCCTCGTCAAGACTCGCTGTCCTCGATGGTAAAAAAATTGCCCTTCATACGCTACAATACGCCCAATCACGATCCATCTACACAAGGAGGCTCCCATGCCCAGCAGCAACGGACTCCGCGCCGCCATCAACCAGCGCAGCCGCACCCTCGTCCATGGCGCCGAACGCGCCGGCGCCCGCGCCATGCTCAAAGCCGTCGGCTACAGCGATGAGGACCTGGCCAAGCCCCTCATCGGCGTCGCCAATACCTGGACTGAGATTGGTCCCTGCAATTTTCACCTGCGCAAGCTGGCGCTGGATGTCAAACGCGGCATTCGCGCGGCCGGCGGCACACCCTTCGAGTTCAACACCGTCAGCATCTCGGACGGCATCACCATGGGCACCGAAGGCATGAAAGGCTCGCTGATTAGCCGCGAAGTCATCGCGGATAGCATCGAGCTAGTCGCGATGTCGAATATGCTGGATGGGGTGGTCGCGCTCTCAGCCTGCGATAAGACGATACCGGGCACCATCATGGCGCTGATCCGGCTCGACCTGCCCTCGCTGATGCTCTATGGCGGCACGATTTATCCGGGCGCGCACAAGGGGCGCGATATCGATCTGGTGAATGTCTTCGAAGCGCTGGGGCAATTTCAGGCGGGCGAAATCAGCTATGAGGAGCTGATGGCGGTGGAGAATGTCGCCTGCCCCGGGCCGGGCGCTTGCGGCGGGCAGTTCACCGCCAACACCATGGCGATGATCAGCGAGATTATCGGCATCTGCCCGATGGGCATGGGCGATGTGCCAGCCGAAGACCCGGCGAAGCAGACAGTCGCCTATCAAGCTGGGGAGATGATGATCGATATCCTCGAGCGCGACATCCGCCCCTCGGCGCTGGTAACGCGGCGCTCGCTGGAGAATTCGCTGGCCGCCTCAGCCGCCACCGCCGGCAGCACCAACAGCATCCTGCACTGCCTAGCATTCGCGCGCGAAGCCGGCATCGCATTCACGCTGGACGATATAGAGGCGATCAGCCGCCGCACGCCCATCATCGGCGATATGCGCCCGACGGGCAAGTACGTGGCGCTCGATCTCTTCAAGGCTGGTGGCGTGCCGATACTGGTCAATCGCTTGATTGAAGGCGGTTACATGGCCGGCGACACGCCAACCGTGACCGGGCAAACGCTGGCGGAAGCCTGCGCCGACGCGGTCGAGACGCCGGGGCAGGCTGTCATCCGCAACCTGGATGAAGCCATCAAAGACAGCGGCGGGCTGGTCGTGCTGCGCGGCAACCTGGCGCCGGCGGGGGCGGTGGTCAAGCTCAAGGATACACCCGCGCCAATGACGGGACCGGCGCGCGTCTTCGATACCGAAGAAGAGGCTTTTGAAGCAGTCTCGAATCGGCAGATCATCGAAGGCGATGTGCTTGTCATCCGCTATGAAGGACCAGTCGGTGGACCTGGCATGCGCGAGATGCTTCAAATCACGGCGGCGCTTTACGGGCAGGGGCTTGGCGGCAAGGTCGGGCTGATAACCGATGGGCGCTTTAGCGGCGGCACGCGCGGCTTGATGATCGGCCACACGGCACCAGAAGCGGCAGTCGGGGGACCGATCGCCCTGCTAAGAGAGGGCGACAAGATCACGATCGATGTGTCGCGGCGGCGGCTGCATGTCGAGCTGAGCGATGCCGAGCTGGGCAAGCGGCGCGCCGCCTGGGTAGCGCCCGAGCCGAACTACAGCAAGGGCGTGATGGCAAAGTACGCGCGGCAGGTGTCACAGGCGAACGACGGCGCTGTGACGGGGGCTTAAGTCAGGTTGGAATAGGTTGGAATTGAGATTGAGGCTGAAAGCGGGTCTGCTTAGTGGGCTCGCTTTTATTTGTTTCAGCTGATACTAGGCTGCTGCTCCCTGATGGAGTTGACAACTCCGCGCGCAAATTGTCTTGCCCAAAACAGTCCGCTAGTTTCAAGTACCAAAATGCTGGCTTTATACGCAAGCTGAGGTTCTTGGTCTGCCAGACAATACAGATAAACTACTATGCTAGCATCATGCTGGGTTTCTGTTTTATTTTCAACTTGACACAAAAGATAGACTATGCGTTCGTACAATTCTTTGCTCTCGATTTTGTCCAACTTGACGTCATCAAACAACTTTTGAATGTAAGCGTGCGTCGACAAAATCAAATCCAACACGCTCATTCCGCTAATTGCAATGAATTGAGATTGGAAGTCGATATGCTCAATTCTCGCTAGGTGGCGCTCAAATGTCGTCATGAACTCGCTCACTCCAATATGAATGCAGCTGGCCACAAAACTCAGGAACAGCATTTACACTGTGTTCAATTTCGCCAGCGCGCCCCCATTTGCTTAAGACTCTTGTTCCTATAATATGACCATTTTCTTTGGATACTTCGGTGACGACGCCAACATGAACTGGCTTCCCCTGAAGATGGTACAGCACCACATCTCCGACAGACAAGTTTTCCACATTTGTCAACTTAGTATACCCATCTTCACGAAGAATACGATGAAGCGAATCAGGGTCGATCCAGGCTCGGCGATTCGCAAAAACCATGCCAACGCAGCTGTATAGATGCTGTGAAACAGAGCGCACGATATTGCCCTGCCAATTCACTTGCCGCAACAACCCAAGCAACTTTCGGGTGTCCGCTCGTACGTCGCCTAGGTCTTGCTGCGCTTGGTCTACTTCATCGATTGTCGGCTGCGGAATCTCCCAACCAGACCTAGTGAATATGGGATACGGATGTTCTGCATTATCAATTTCAGGCTGCCAAATCACCATTCTGGAATGTTCACTCCCTCGTCGTTCTCAAAAAAAGAAATCAGCGAAGATTCATCAGTATAGTTCACCAATCCGCCACAGCTCATCCATCCAGCGCCTTGAAGCCCTCGGTATCGGCGAGGATCTTCTTTGGACCGTGCTCGTCAAACAAGACGCTGACGATGCCGCCATCGCCCTCGATGCCGATGACTATTCCGGCGCCGAATTGCGGATGGGAGACCGCCATATTGACTTTGAAAGCCGCTCCCTCGTCAGCGGGCTTGGCATGCCCCGGGAAGGGGATGATCTTCTTGCGCAGTGCTTTGTTCCCGCTTGAGACGCTCTTGGGCGGGCGCTCTGGCGGGCGTGGCGAACTGTCCCAGGTTGTTTGCGCTTCTAGGCTTTGGGCGCGGCGCAGGCTGGCCAAGGTCGACGGCGCGCCATCGAGCAAGCGCAGTGGCAGATCGGCCAAGAATTCTGACGGGCTTGATGGGCCACCAGCACCGCTGTAAAGCGCGCGGCGGAAGGCATAACTAAGGTAGAGTTTTTCTTTGGCGCGGGTCAAGCCGACGTAGAACAGGCGGCGTTCTTCTTCGATGCCGCCAAGCTCTTCAAAGGAGCGAAAATGGGGCAGGACGCCGGTCTCCAGCCCGGTGATGAAGACGACGCCAAATTCCAAGCCCTTAGCCGCGTGCAGCGTCATCAAGGTGACGGCGTCTTTGTCTACATCCAGGCTGTCTACATCGGCGACTAGCGACTGCTCGGCGAGGAACTCATGCAGCGGCTGCTCATCTTCAAGCGCGTATTGGAGCAAACCGCGCAGCTCCCGCACATTATCGGCGCGGTCCGCTGCCTCTTCAGGCAGTTTGCTGGTATTGTCCAGATGGAGATAATAACCGGTTTGCGCGGTGATTTGGTCGAACATCGTCAACAGGTCGCCGCGCTTTGCCAGCTCTTGCCATTGCGTGAGCAGGTCGGCAAAGTTGGCGAATTTCTTCCTGGCGGCGGCGGATAGCGGAACCGGGTCCTCATAGAACAGCCGGTTGAGCGCGTCGCCGATGGGCAGCCCAGCGCCCGTTACCCAGTTGAGAAAGACTTCCAGCGATTTCTTGCCGATGCCACGCGCCGGCACATTGATGATGCGCTCGAAGCTGACGCGGTCATCGGGATTGTGGATCAGACGCAAATAAGCCAGCAGGTCTTTGACCTCGCGCCGTTTGTAAAAGCCGACGCCGCCGATCAGCATATAGGGCAGGGTGGCATTGACGAAAGCCTGCTCCATAGCGCGGGACTGGGCGTTGGTGCGGTACATCACGGCGAAGTCTTTATAAGACAAGTCATGTTGAGCGCGCAGCCGCTGAATCTGCTCGAGCACGCATTCCGCTTCATAACGCTCGTCAAAAGCCTCAAAGACGCTGACCCGCGCGCCCTGCCCAAGCCTGGTGTGCAGCGCTTTGGTCCTGCGATTGCGGTTGCGGTCGATCGCTGCGCGGGCGACATCGAGGATATTCTGCGTGCTGCGGTAATTCTGCTCTAGCAAGATCACAGCCGCGTCACTGAAGCTCGCTTCAAAACGCAGCACATTTCGGTAATCAGCGCCGCGGAAGGCATAAATTGCCTGGTCTTCATCGCCGACAACGAAGAGGTTGTTCTGGGGCGCCGCCAGCAGTTTCACCAGCTCGTATTGGACGCGGTTGGTATCCTGAAACTCGTCCACCAGCACATATTCAAAGCGCTCCTGATACGCGCGGCGCAAGTGTTCATTGCCCGCCAGCAGCAGCGTCATGTTCAGCAGCAGGTCATCAAAATCCATGGCGTTGGCTTCGCGCAGCGCGCCTTGGTAGGCGGCGTATACTTGCTTGACGATCTCGCCAAAGTAATCGCCAGCGCGGAAATCAGCCGGCAAGACCATCTCATTCTTGGCGCTCGAAATCTTGCCCAGAATGGCGCGCGGGTTGTACTTCTTGGCGTCAATGCCCAAGCGCTTAAGAACTGCTTTGACCAGCGCCAACTGGTCATCGCTATCGTAGATGACGTAGTCTGGACGATAGCCGGCGCTTTCAGCCTCCCGCCGCAGGAAGCGGGCGCAAGCCGAGTGAAAGGTGCTGACTTGCAAGCCGCGCAGACGCTCGCCCAGCAGCGCTTCGACGCGGCTGCGCATTTCGCCGGCCGCTTTGTTGGTGAAAGTCACCGCCATGATGCGATGATGCGGCACACGCCGCTCGCGGATCAGCCAAGCGATGCGCCGCGTCAAGACCGCTGTTTTGCCGCTGCCGGGTCCTGCCAGCACCAATACCGGTCCAGGTCCAGCGGTGATGGCGCGCCGCTGCTGCGGGTTCATGCCGTCGGTGAATGGGTGGGTGGTCATGCCGCGCTTATCCACTTGCATTGGTCTCATTACCCGCTTCAAGGTTTAAATCGTGGTCAAAATGACTTTCCAACTGTGGCGAGCTCGCCGACCGCGTCTGGATTTCGATGCTCTGGGCGCGGTTCAATGATTCGAGAACAAGCGGCGGCGCGTCCAACAGTTTCGGTGGAATATCGTACAAGAAGGGAGAAGGACCACGCCTATACGTATAGCTGAGGTAAAGCCGGCGTTTTGCACGCGTGATGCCAACGTAAAAGAGACGGCGTTCCTCTTCCTCCCCACCAGGTCTCGGGTTGCAAACGGCAAGATGGGCCAGCGAGTGTGGTAATGTGCCTCTTTCAACAGAGATAATGAACACGGCATAGAATTCAAGCCCCTTTGCGCTGTGCAAAGTTGTTAGCGAAACTCGACCACCGCCAGCATCCGAGACCTGCAAATCGCTATAAAGCGTCTGTTCAATGACGAAATCCGCCAGCGACTGCCCCAGGTCCTCGTTACGTTGCAGCATCCTCATGACTTCTTCTACGTTTTGCCAGCGTTCAATGTATTCTTCCTCGCTCTTACTTGTCTTCTTCAGATGGTCTTTGTAGTCTGTCATAGCAACTATGGCGTCGAGCAATTTAACTTGATCGCCCTGTGACGCTTGCTTCCGCCAGGCGTTAAGCAGAATGGCAAACGGGCGGATCCGGTTGTACGCGGCGGAATTCATGGCAGCTGACGCATAGGAAACAAGACGGTCAAGCGCCTCTTCCAACGTCATATTGGATTGTGAGATCCACGAATTGAATGCGGCAACAGTAACATTGCCAATGCCGCGTCGTGGTGTGTTTACGACGCGGTCAAAACTCACTTGGTCATTTGGATTATGCGCTAATCGCAAGTATGCCAATATATCTTTGACTTCACGGCGTTCATAAAATGGCTGTCCGCCGAGCATCACATATGGTATGTCGTTACGCATGAGCTGCTGTTCGATAGCGCGGGACTGGGCGTTGGTGCGGTACGTCACGGCGATTTCGTCAAATGTCAAGCCTTCATGCCTACACAAGGCATTTATCTTTTCCAGTACATATTCAGCCTGCGTATCGTGGTCGAATTCTTCAGTTAGGTGTACACGCTCCCCGAGACCAAGATCCGAGAACAGTGATCTTGCAGTTCGATTGGGGTTTCGGTCAATTACGCAGCGAGCGAAACTGAGTATGTACTGAGTACTGCGGTAATTCTGTTCTAGCAGGTATTCCTGCGCGTGTGGATATTCATCGCGAAAGCCTAAGATATTGCGTAAATCGGCACCTCGAAAAGCGTAAATTGATTGGTCTTCGTCGCCGACTACGAACAGATTATTCTTAGGCGCAACCAGCAATTTCACAAGTTCATTCTGCACATGATTGGTATCCTGAAACTCGTCAACCAAAACGTATTCGAATCGATGTTGATATTCGCGGCGCAAGTGTTCTCGATCACGCAGCAGCAGCGTCATGTTCATTAAAAGATCGCCGAAGTCCATCGCATTGGCGGCAACGAGGGAATGCTGATAAGCGACGTAGACTCGGCGCACAATTTCTCGAAAACAGTCGCTGGCATCGAATGCTGTCGCTGTTATTAGCTCGCACTTGGCTATGGCGATGCAATTCAAGATGTCGCGCGGCCTGCATCCCCTAATGTCAAGTAGCTTCAAAACGTACTTAATTAGGGACAAGGAATCGTCACGGTCATAAATGACCCAGTTTGCTCCGTATCCCAGCAACTCCGCGTCTCGTCGTAAGAAATTCGCGCAAGCCGAGTGAAAGGTGCTGACTTGCAAGCCGCGCAGACGCTCGCCCAGCAGCGCTTCGACGCGGCTGCGCATTTCGCCGGCCGCTTTGTTGGTGAAAGTCACCGCCATGATGCGATGATGCGGCACACGCCGCTCACGGATCAGCCAAGCGATGCGCCGCGTCAAGACCGCTGTTTTGCCGCTGCCGGGTCCTGCCAGCACCAATACCGGTCCAGGTCCAGCGGTGATGGCGCGCCGCTGCTGCGGGTTCATGCCGTCGGTGAATGGGTGGGTGGTCATCAGATCAAATCCGCCAAAGCCTGCTCTTTGCTGTCTCTCTATAGTATCAGAAAGTATGAGCTAGACAGGGCTTAGGGGAGTGGTGATTTTGGTGGATATAGGAGTTTGTAAAAGCTCCGACTCAGGATTTGCTAGCAATGCTCCCCTCCTTGATTCATCGGGGTCGCGTAGACACTGACCCGTCGGGAGGGGCGCGCCGCGTAGGGTCGCGTAGACACTGACCCGCCGACACAGGCGGTCGGGCTGGGGTTTGAAATGGGCATGATGTCAGCCGCTGGCGGGCGTGGGGATGATAATCTCTTCGACAGTTGGCCCAAAAGTGGCTTCGCCTGGTTCGATGGCGCTGTTATCGATTGTGACATTCAGGTCGAAGTCGATGAAGCCGCCACTGAGCGAGGCGGCCGCCAAGCGCAAGATGTAATCGCCATTAGGCACTTGCGCCGCGACCGTGTCCCAAATGCCTAGCGGGCTGCCGTATTGTGGCATTTGCACCAGCGAGGCGCTGATGGGATAGAAGGCCTCAGGCGCAGCGGCGCTGGCGTAGAGCAGCTCAAACTTGTCGAAATCGGGCGCGCTCACCTGCCCGCGCAGCGCGACTGCCCCGCGAATGACGGCGCCATCATTGGGGCTGCTGAGATTGATGAGCGGCAACTGCTGCCCTTGAGCGCAGCCAGCGCTCGGCGTCGGCCTTGCTGGCCGCCGCAAGCCCAGCGATTCGGCATAAGCGCGCCCGGCGGCAGTATTGTTCAGCCAATCGAGCGCGGCATCGCTTACCGAGACAAAGTTCTGCTCGATGACGTGGCTCGCGCAGAACTCGTTGGCGCGCAGCAGGGTCCAGCTATCGACGGCGAGGCGCTGCAAAAAACTGGTCTCAGGCACAGGCGGGAGCTGCCCATGCAGGAACAAATCGGTCGTCGGCTCCGGGCAGGCGGGGAAGTTGAGCGTGCCGCTGCTGCGGCAGATTTCCCGCGCGACCACGCCGCCAGGATTCTCGAAAGCGGCGGGCGGGTACCAGTTGGCCGCCGCTGTTATCACCGTGTTCCATAGTGGCGCGGCGCTGCGAAAACCGCTGGTGTTGTAGGTTGGCGAATTATCTGAGGTGCCTAGCCAGACGCCGACGACAACGTTGCGGCTGAAACCCATCGTCCATAGATCACGTCCGCCGTCGGTGGTGCCCGTCTTGGCGGCGATGGTGTTTTGCGTCGGCAGGCTCAGGCGGGCCAACGTCAGGTTGGAGCCGGCCGGGAAGCTAGGCGCGCGGGCGCCGTCATCGCTGAGGATGTTTTGCATCAAATAAGCGAGGGCGGGCGAAATCGCCCCCTCGCCGGTCGGCCGCTCACGCGGGATCTCGACCGCTTCGCCAGCGACCGATTCGGTAATGCGCTCGATGGCATAAAGCGGGACGCGCCGCCCGCCGTTGGCCAGCACGCCATAGGCGCTCATCATATCAAAGAGGGAGACCTCGTTGGCGCCCAGCGCGCTGGCCAGCGAGATCTGTGAGCCCTCGGGGAATTGCAAGCCGAAGGCGGCGGCGGTATTGGCGAAGCGCTCGGCGCCCACCGCGTCGCGAAAGACTCTGACCGCCGGCACGTTGTAGCTATTCTGCAGCGCCGCGCGCAGGGACACCGGCCCATGAAATTGGCGATCGATATTTTGCGGCGCATAGATGCCACCAGCGCCCAGATCTTCGACCAGGGGCAGATCCCAGATGATGCTGGCTGGCGTCAAATAGGCTCCCTCTTGCTCTTGCAGGGCGGCTAGATACACAAAAGGTTTGATGGCCGAGCCGGGCTGCTGGAAGGTCAGCGCATTATTGACTTGGCCCGCTTGGGCATCGTAGTAATCGTGGCTGCCAACCATAGCGCGGATGGCGCCGGTCTTTGGCTCTGTCGCCATGACAGCGCCAGTGCTGACGCCGGTGGCGGCTGCTTTCAGCCCCCGCACCTGCTCGCTCAAAGCCGCTTGAGCCAGGTCTTGCAGCGCCGGGTTCAGGGTCGTGTAAATGCTCAAACCACGTTGGAAGAGCGCCTCTTCGCCGAGTTCCGCCACGACAGCCGCGCGCACGAAATCGACAAAATGCGGGTGGCGCACCTGGTATTCGCCCGGCTGAAACTGCGTGGTTTCAATCTCGGCGATTTGCAAGATGGCCAAGCCGCCGGCGATCTCTCCCTTGTCATTCGTTTTCACCAGATCATCTTCAGCGCCTTCGATGATGCAGAAGGGACCGCGCTCGAGCCAGTCTTCATGTTGAAATTGCAAGCAGCCGACATCGATCATCTTGCGCATGGTCGAGCGCATGCCAGCGACAGCCGCCGGGCGATTGCTCACCGGGTCCTGCTGCGTCGGCGACGGCACGATGCTGGCTAAGAGCGCCGCCTCGGCGAAATTGAGCGCATCAGCGCCATGGCTGAAATAGAAATTAGCCGCCGCTTCGACCCCGTAATTCTGGTTGGCGAAGAATATCTCGTTGAGATAAAGCGCGAGGATAAAGTTCTTGTCATAACGATTGGCGATTTCCAGCGCGACCAGGATCTCATTGAGCTTTCGCTGGACGCTGACCTCGCGGTCACGCAAGACGAGGTTGCGGGCGATCTGCTGGGTGATGGTGCTAGCGCCGGATTCGATGCCGCCGCCGCTCACATTCTGGATGAAAGCGCGGGCGATGGCGATCGGGTCAAAGCCGGGGTCATCAAAGAAGCGCTCATTCTCTTGCGAGACAATGGCATGGATCATATACGGGCTGATTTGCGCCAGCGGGATGGCGGTGCGGGCGCCGGTCTCCTGGCTGTTCAAGGCGGCCAGCAGGTTGCCATCGGCGTCAAAGATGCGGGCGGTCTGGTAGGTGCCGCTGTAATTTGCCAGGTCGGCGACAGCTTGGCTGAACGGCGCAATCGTATCGCGATACCACATCATGACGACACCAGCCGCGATGATGCCAGCCGCCAGCGCCACCATCAAAAGCGCGGCGAGCACGGTCATCAATAGGCGCGCCCGCCGGCCCCGCCGCGATTCGAGCAGCTCTCGTACAACTGGCGCTGCCCCCAGCTCATAATCTGAGTCGATGGCGCGCGGGATAGCCGCCTCTTTCTCCAGGTTCGCTGGCGCGGCGATGGTGCGGGCCAGGGGCGCTTCCGTGCCCAAGGTCGGCTGTTGGCTGGGGATTTCGTCGGCGAGGGCGGCGGCGCCCGGGACGGTATAAAGCTCGTCTTTGGTGGGTGGCACAGTCCCGATTTTGACACCGCGTTCGTCATAGATGGGGTCGCCGGCGGCGGGCGCGCCCAAGGTAGAGGGCAGGTCGTACTCGGTCAGCGTTTCGTCGCCTTCGTCGCCTTCGTCGACATTGAACGACGCGCTTTGGCGCCGCTCATACTCGCGCAGGGCGGCTGGGTAATCGACTTCCCACTGGTTGCGTTCCGGGTTGTGGCGATACCAGTCTTCATTCTCGGCATCAATCATCCACCAGCTGCCCGCCTCGTCTTGCACCATGGCGTCGTAGAGCAGGCGCTGGTATTCCTCGAAGCTGATTTCTTCTTTGTTAAGCAGGTCAGCCAGGGTTGCCGCCTGGTTCTGCATCGCAATGAAAGGCTGCGCGGCTTCGCCGGCAGGCGGCGGCGCTTCGTCGACGGGCAGGTCTTCTGGGCGGGCTGGGTCCTTGCCCTCGTCCTTGCCGAGATGCGAGTCGTAATCTTCGGGGGGGCGTGGCGCCTCGCTGGCCCGCGCGGGGTCGAGCAGCGCCCCCATCATCTCTTCGGGGGATTCGGGCGGCGGCTGGTCGTTTTTCTCGGCGGGCGGCTTGCCCCGGGTCGGGTCGTCGGGCATGGATCGCTTCCCGTATGGGCGCGTTTGGTCGCCTACAGTATAGTGGAGAGTGGGGATTCGGGGAAATCGGCTGGGTGGCAAAAGAAGCGGCGCTAGGGCTGCGGCTCCAGGAGATACGTGGTGTTCCAGCCAACTTTATAAATCAATTGGTAACCAGCCCGCCGCAAGCCTCGATGAAGACGATGCGACGCCGTGAAGGTCTGCAGCGATTGACGTGACAGGACATCCGCCGCTTGGTCATATTCAACGCAGAGCACAGTTGGGAAGATGCCTTCGGCCAGCAGATATGGGATGACGCGCTGTTCCGCGCCTTCGATGTCCATCTTTATCACGTCAATCCGCTCGTGCCCCAGCTCCCGCTGCAGCGCCCGGACCGTCTTAACCTCACATTCGACATAGTCAGAGGTGCCATGCAAGTTCAGGGCGGAGTAGGATTCGTAATCATCGAAGCGGGGCGGCCAAAATTTGAGGACCGTATCTTCGTCCCAGACGCCGACCAGGTGAAAATCAAAACCGAGCGGGGGCTGCTCCTCTATGAAGGCGACGGCTCTCGGCGTCGGGTCAAAGGCATGAATCTCGCAGCCATGTTCCGCTAGCAAAGCTTCATCAAAGGAGATATCGCGGCCCACCCCAAAGTCGTAAACGACCCATTCGGGACGAATCAACTCGCGGGGTAAATGCCAGCCGCCATAGTCATTCCCATAACGAATGATTGAATAATCTGTCGGGAAGACATCCTTCCTCAAAAGCCAATGCCATAGCATACTGCGGTGTTTGTAGCGCTTCAACCACATCATTTTCTCCTAGCGAGTATTGGCCTTGTTCACCGTATTATCGCTTGGGTTTAGGCGCATCACTGGCGCATGGCTGGCTAGTTTCGCTTGCCAAACAATTTTAGGCGGCCGCCCCATCTTCTGCTTCGATTAACTGGTGAGACCCAGCAGCCAGGTAGCGGTAAACATAAGGATTGCCAAGAACAGCCATATCGGCGACGACATCCTCTCGGCGGATGGTGAAATGGAATATCTCGATGCAGCGCATGCCAGCGAACCAGTGACGGCGGCGGATGACTTTGCTGTCAAGCTGCCAGCCGCGGGCGATCGCCGTCAGCAGATTGTCGCCGCCCGCGTAACGTTCGGAGGAGTAACTCCAGTGCTGCGAAGTGACGTCTTGGTCTTGGCTATCGAGATAGCGCCGCTGCTCTTCGGTCATCTTCCTCAACTTTCGGCGAGATAGGCTCAATCAGCGCTGATTGTAAGCGCCTTCCGCGCCGCCTACAAGACGACGCCTGCCCGGGAGTGCTGAATTATGAGATATGCAGGCCGATATTCTGTATTTGGATAACCTAGATGTAGGGGCGACACTTGTGTCGCCCACAGTTGAAGAAGTAGGTTTTGGGCGATCCAAGGATCGCCCCTACAAAAAGCCTTATATCAAGCAAATTCACCACTCCCCCTGCCCTTGAATCTGAGTTCGGCGCGGCTTCAAGTCGGGATGACGGCGCTGCCTTGCGAGACATCGTGGATGATGCGAATATCGTGCTGGATGAGGTAGCGCTCGATGTAGGGATTGCTCAATACGGGCATGATCATCAATTGGCTGCCGCGCATCAAGGTGAAGTCGTAGACTGTGCGTGGGCGGCTGCCGCTATGCCAGATTTGCCGAGCGCTGACGCGGGGCAGCGCCAGGCTCCAGCCGTCGCGCATAAGCGAAATCAATTGGCTGGCGGCGGCGTAAGCCTCCGAATCGGGGCTCCAATACTGGTCGCTCTCGGTGAATTTCTCGTGGGTGTAAATCGTCTGCTCTAGTTCCATAATAGCTACCTCGGCTGGCGCCGCGCCACTTTACCCTCACCGGCGGCGCAGCACACTCAAAAAAAATTTTTGCGGAAGCACAAGCGCGCTTGGAAGCCAAGCCTGGCAAGGCTCAAACAGCGCTTCGCCCCCTGCCTTATTCTCATAATACAGGAATCGCCATTATAGGAGAACAAATCTGCTCTTGATGCGCCTTAACTATTGCGCGCTGTTCACAATTAACTGCGCTTAGGGCGGCGTCGATTCTTCTCGCGTCGGTCCCGCGTCCGGCGCCAGCGCATAAAAATCAGCCAGAGCCGCAATCATGTCGCCGATGCTTGGCTGCATCGGGACGATCAATCGTCCGAAGCCCTGTTCGCGGGCGGCGGCGGATGTCGCTGGTCCAATACAAGCGGCGGGCAATTGAAGCGCCCTTGGCGATGGGCAGCGCCGGCGAAAGAAGACAACCGCCGACGGGCTGGTGAAGCTAAGGGCATCGATTTCGCCGCGGTCTAGCAGGGCTGGCAGATCGGCGCCGCCCGCAGCCATGACGGTTCGGTAAGCGACCACGGTCGTCACATCAGCGCCGCGCGCCCGCAGCATCATCGCCGCCGCTGGCTTCGCCAAGTCGGATTGGGGCAGCAAGATGCGGCATGATTCGCTCAGCGGCAGGCTGCGCGCCAGTTGGGCCGCGCCGTATTCAGCTGGCATATGCCGCACAGCGCAGGACAGGCTTTGTCGGGCGGCGGCCGCGGTGGCTGGTCCGGCGGCGGCGACGCTGAGTTTTGAGGGGACCAGCCGAAGCCCCAGCTCGGGCAGGCATTGGGCGATGGCGCGCACGGTATTGCCGCTGGTCAGCAGCAGCCAGTCGAATTCGCCGAGGCGGCGCAGGCAGTTATCGAGCGGCTGACGGTTGCGCGGCGGCACAATATCGAGGCAGGGATAGGGCACGGGCTCGCCACCGAAATCGCGAATTGCGGCATCAAGCGGCGGCGCTTGATGCGGCGCGCGCGTGACAGCGATGCGCTTCCCGGTCAGCGGCTTTGCTTCACTCATGTTCTATCATGTTCTATCAGGCGGCTGCTTCAGCGCCTTATGTAAATCCCAGGACAATCGCTTCAAAATTTTTTGCCACAGAGACACAGAGATTTAATTCTATTTCTGGTAGAAAAAGGAGGCAATGTAGGGGCGATTCGGGAGTGCTGAATTATTGATATAAGGCTTGCTTGTGCTGAGTCGTAGGGGCGATCCTTGGATCGCCCAAAATCTGCTTCTGCAACTGTGGGCGACACAAGTGTCGCCCCTACATCTAGGAAATCCATATACAGAATTTCGGTCTGCATATCCTCGCATCCACCACTCCCGGGAGTCTTTTTCGCTGGGCGCTGTTATCATGACGGCGGCTGGTGGCGCTATTGATTTTCGGCGCTGAGGGAAGCCAGAATCTGGTCGCCCCCTTGTTCGAGCGCGGCTTCAGCCAAGCGCGCGCCCAGTTCCCGCGCCAGCGCTTCGCCGGGGGCGTCGCCCCGGGCGCCGGTTTCCCCCGCGACATCGACCTGCCGCCGGCCGTCCAGCGCGCTGACGCGCCCTTGAAGCAATAACCGGTCGCCTTCAATATGGGCATAGGCAGCGACAGGCAGCGAACAGCCCGCTTCGAGCGCGTGAAGAAAGGCGCGCTCGGCCGCGATGGCCCGCGCCGACTGCCAATCGGAAAGGTGCCGCAAGAAAGCCAGCTCTGCGCTGTGGCAGCGGCATTGGACCGCGAGCGCGCCTTGCCCAGCCGCGCAAAGCATCTGCGCATCAGCGAAGATTTGACTGATGTGCTCAGCCAGCCCCAGGCGCTTCAAGCCGGCCGCCGCCAGGACGATGGCGTCAAGCGGCTCGGCATCGGACCAGAGCTTTTCGAGGCGGGTCGGCACGTTGCCGCGGATAGGCATCAGCTTGAGGTCCGGGCGCATCGCAAGCAGCTGAGCGCGGCGGCGCAGGCTGCCAGTCCCGACTCGGGCGCCAGGCGGCAGTTCAGCCAGCGAGGCACCCCGGCGGCTGATGAGCGCGTCGCGATGATCGCCGCGCTTGGGGATAGCCGCCAGCGCCAAGCCCGGTGCCATGTTCACCGGCAGGTCTTTCAAGCTATGCGCGGCGCAATCGATTTCACCATCATGCAGCGCCGCTTCAATCGCGTCGGTGAAGAGACCGGTGCCGCTTAGCTCGCGCAGCGGCGCGGAGGGGTTCCGGTCGCTGCTCGTCCGATATTTGCGGATTTCGATGCGGATATCCGGCTGAATCCGACGGATGCGCTCGGCGATGCAATTGGCTTGCCAGAGCGATAGTTTGGAACGCCGCGTCCCGATTCGCAGGACTTTCTTCATAAATCATCGCCCAGAGAACTATGTTGACCAAGCCAATTATACCTTGCGTCGGGCAATCGTATGGATAGCGTACCTTCCGCGTATAGCAGAATGCTGCTCTAATGCGCCAGGCTAGGCTTGGCAAGCATGGGCGCGCATTCGCCGCCGCTTGCTGGAAGGAGCGAGCCTGATGTCTCGATTGCTTTTGACCATTCTGTTGGCCGCCGGTTTCGGCTTGGCTGGCACATTAGCCGATGAGCAGGCAAGCATTCTCGAATACGACCCGTCGGTCTGCGCGGCGGCGGGCAGTGGCATCGAGCGAGCAATCGCAGCCGCCGAAAGCGCCGACTGCCAGGCGATGATGGCAGCCTTCCCCGCGCCCGAGCTGGAGCGCATCCAGCGGGATTCCTACACCCTGGATAAGTACAGTTTCTGGCGCGTAGGACCAGAGGCGGTCCCGCTCTACAGCGCGCCGGGCGGGCAAGCGATCGGGCAGATGCCAGCCGGGCTCAATTACATTCAGGCGACCGACACCAGCGTCGATGGCTGGCTGCAGCGCCGGGGCGGCGAATGGATACGGCGGGCCGATGCCGAAGCGGCTTATGCATCGCGCTTCCGCGGCTTGCTGCTGCCCGCCGGCTGGGCAATGCCCTTCGCCATCATCTTGGATAAGACGGGCATCTACGCCTCGCCGCGCCCTGGCGAAGCAGCCAGCGCCGAAAGCGGCTTCGTAACGCGCCGTTACCACCTGGTCAATATCTTCGCCCGGGCAGAAGATGAAGCCGGCAAGGTCTGGTATCTCATTGGGCCGGGGCAATGGCTGCGGCAAGAGCTGGTCGCCATGTTCGCGCCGGCGGAGCAGCCCGACCGGGTTGCGGGGCGCTGGGTGGCGATTGACCTGTTCGAGCAGACGCTGATCGCTTACGAAGACGAGAGGCCGGTCTTCGCCACCGTCGTCTCGAGCGGCATGGCCGGCTGGGATACCGACGAAGGGCTCTTCGAGGTCTGGGCGCGCTTGAGCAGCGATTCGATGAGCGGCGCCACCGGCGGACCCGATGCCTACGCGCTGCAAACCGTGCCCTGGGTGCTCTACTTCAATGGGGGGCAGAGCCTGCACGGCACCTATTGGCACGACTCTTTTGGCTATCGGCGCAGCAAAGGCTGCGTCAACTTGAGCATCAGCGACGCGCGCTGGCTCTATGACTGGCTGCTGAAAGCCGAGCCGAATGCCGCCGGCGAAATCGTCAACCGCGTTTATATCTTCAGCAGCGGGGTCTACGCGAGCGATATCGACAAGCAACGAGCCACCTAGCCCAGTGCAATCGCCTGCATTTTGCCTCAAATTAAGGCGCGGACGGTTGGTTCAAAGCCGATTAGCTCGCGGGCGCGGTCGATATTGACCAAAGCGGCGGCGCCCTGAATCGCTTTGGAGCGGCGGCTCACAGCGGGGAAGAAGAGCGAGAGCAGCGCTTCGGAATCGTAATTCAGGTAGTTCAGATCGCTGTTGACGAAGAGCGCGTGGGCGCCTTCAAAGTCGGCGGTAAGCGCCCGATGGAAGGCTTGGGTCGCATCATCGCTGTGGATGAAAGCCCAGTAATTGAAGCGATCGAAGAAGTAGGCGCGCAGGAGCCAATCTTCAATGGTGTCGCGGTCGAAGGCGTCGCGGTCGAAGCCAGCGGAGCTGATGGTCTCGTATTCTTGAACGCGGTCCGCGCGTAATTTAAGCGCCCGCCCACGAGCGTCCGCCAGCCTGCTGCGTTGCTGCGCCGCCGGCTTCGCGAGAAAATCGTCCAGGCGCTGCCGCCTCTGAACCAGACTTTCGCGCAGCTTCTGCTTATCGATTTGTTCATCGCTCCAGACCGCGGGAAAACGAAATGAGACGCTGCTAAGGCCGCTGCGGCGATGGTAATAGGCGGCGATATCTTCGACCAACTGCTTGGAGAACGAATAGGCGTCGGTGGTGTGCTGGGGCTGAGCTTCGTCCAGCGGGAAGTACTCATGCCGGCGGTCATCGCAGCCCCAGTAAGACCCGAAGGCGTTGATCGAACTGGCTTGGGCGATGCGCTGGACGCCAGCTCGTTCAGCCGCTTCAAAGACATTGTAGGTGCCGGCGACATTGATGCTGAACAGAGCCGCGGCTGGCTGGGAGATGGTTGATGGGATGGCGGCGAGATGCACAATGGCGTCGCAGCCTTCGACCTGCCGCGAAAGTGCCTCAAAATCGCGAATGTCGCAGTGGGCGTAGCTGATGCCTTCAATCTGCGGCGCCGGCGCTAGGTCAATGACATGCACATCCCAGCCATTGCGAAGGAATTGCTGGCAGATGGGCCGCCCGACATGCCCCGCCCCGCCGGTGATTAAGACGCGCATAGGGGGCTAGACAGCCGGCTTGAAGGCGATTGGCGCCGGCATAGCGACTGAGGAACGATAGCTGAGCGCGCCCGAATCGGCGTCGATGGAAAAGATGGCGGCGCTATCGGTGTGGCGGTTGCCGACGAGCAAGTATTCGCCGCGCGGGTCGATCATGAACGCGCGGGGCCAGGCGCCTCGCGTCGCTTCATGCCCCAGCAAACTAGGCCGCCCCGCCGCATCCAGCGAGTAAATCACGATGGAATCGTGCCCGCGATTGCTGCCATAGAGGAACTTGCCCTTGGGATGCACCTGCACATCGGCGCAGGTATTGGGGCGCAGGTCGGGCTGTGCATAAGCGGCCGGCAGCGTCGACAAGATTGAGAGGCGCGTCCAGTTGTACTCATCATCCCAGGCAAAGGTCGCCATGGTGGAATCCAACTCGTTGATGCAATACATACGTCTTAAGCTCGGATGGAAGGCGACATGGCGTGGTCCCGCGCCGGCGGGCAGGTCCAGGGTCTGCGCCCGGCGCAGCTTGCCCGCGCCCGCGTCCAGCGCGTAGAGGTAGATTTTATCGGTACCCAAATCGGGCACAACAGCGAAGCGATTATCCGGCGTGGTGACGATCATATGCGGATGGGAAACATCCTGCCGCACCTGGTTGGGTCCGGTAGGATCATCAATCTCGATATGCTCGGTAGGCTCGCCTAGGGCGCCGGCACCGTCGATGGGATAGACGCGGATATTGCCGCGCGCCTCGCCAACGGCGTAATTGACCATCAGCGCATTGCGCCCGCTAGCCTCAACACAGATATAGGCGGGCGAGGTGCCAGCGGCCGGCTGACGGCTGATGAGGGAGAGCGTCCCGTCCGAGCCGATGGCGAAACTAAGCGCTTGCACGCCATCGTCCATGGTGCTGGCGACGAGATAGCGCCCATTGGGATGAAGGTTGAGATAGTGGCATTCGCTGATTTCCGTGACGCGCTGGATGATCTTGAGCGCGGCGCTGCTATAATCGAGCGCGGCGACGGTGATGCCGCAGGGTCCGCCGCCGCCATTGGCGATATAGACGAGCTTGTCAGTCATGGGCTGTCCTTTCTATCGAGGCAACGTTCCGGGCAGTTTAACGGAAGTAAATAAAATTGACCATCTGTTGAACTCGAATGATTGTCCTGATATAATCTATTGGCTTCACAGATTTATACGATTCCAATATCTTGAAAGAGACAAAAGAAAATGCGCCGTATGGAATCCCCCCCCCCCCCCGAAAATATGTTCTAAAGTCTAGCCTCCGACTTCTTCTTCTGTTTCTCCTAGCAATTGTAACGGTCGCATGTAATGCCCGACTGACTGGCGAAATATACTTAGGCGACCTGGAGGACCTGACACTCGACGAAAGTCTAACAAACCTCATTTCTCTGCATCTGCCAGTATCTGGGTCGGAACAGGAAGATTGCGTCGAGTATCGAGACCGATACAACAGCGTGTTCCGTCAGAGTCGTGACTTCAAAGACATGGAATACGTAAGCTGCTACAGCGAAGGTTCAGATAATTTCGCTGAATACAAGCTTTCAATCCCATTGCGTATAACAGATCCGACCACTGGAACAATGCAAGGTCCCGTGGAACTGATTAGGCATGATGAAGCGAATGGCCAACGCGCTATCTATATCCGAGTCAATCCAAGTGCCTTAGATAACTTAGGGGATTTGGTTTACGACGAGTTCTATCAAAAGCTGAATCTGACAGAAACGGCACCAGAGATTTTGATTTCCAACGATCTTCGTGAAACTCAAACGCTAGTGCTACAACACGCATTCGTTCAGAACGCGCCAGTGGTTGAATCCCAAACATTTACCTTAGATCGGCGAGACGACCTTGCAATTGTATTGTCGGACGTCACAGCGGCATGGATATTCGAAACATCATCAACCCTTGCTCCGCGATTCGCTCGTATCGCAACATGGATATCAGGCGAGGCATAACTCTCAAGCTGGACGGCTAAAAGCCCCGCTCGAGAATTGCGGGGCTTGTTCTTGCTTCTCACGGCTTATGGGCTTCAGCCGATGCGAAATCATCAATTCAAGCTATTGATGTCAGCTATTGATGCCTAACTGCCGACTACGCGCCATTCGATGAATGCCATCACCAAGCCCATCAATACTCCCATCGCGAGCAGAACCCGCCAGGTCAAGTCCGCACGCAGCTTTTCGATATCCGCCCTCGTGGCGAGGTGCTCGCGGCCGCCTTGCAACCTGGCAATTTGTACCTCATTCTCCCGAACGCGGTCGCCTAAGCTAATATCGCTAGTGCTTATTTGTGACGTCATTGGTTTACCAACGCTACGATTGCGAAGAATTCCATAAGCTGTTTCTAGCTTACCGCATCCGCTGCGCTTGTCAAGCTAGCTAGCGCGAGGGAGTGGTGAATTATGAGATATGCAGGCCGAAATTCTGTATATGGATAACCTAGATGTAGGGGCGACACTTGTGTCGCCCACAGTTGCAGAAGCGGGTTTTGGGCGATCCAAGGATCGCCCCTACGACTCAGCACAAGCACGCTTTATATCAAGCAAATTCACCACTCCCGCTAGCGCGACGCCACCCGCGCATAACGCCAGACCGCCATCGGCAAAAATACCGCCACGATGCCGGCGATCCATAGCAGCGAAAGCAAGATTTCATCCGGGTTGACGGTGCCGGTCATCAAGTCGCGCACGGTGTTGGCGATGACGCTGACCGGCTGATTCTCCGCGAAGGTGCGCAGCCACTCGGCGGTCATGGTGCGCGTCGGGACGAAGATGGAACTGGCGAAGGTAAGCGGGAAGAGCCAGATAAAGCCAGCCACCTGCGCCGCTTCCGGGTCTTTTACGAACAGGCCGATGGTGGCGGAGATCCAGGTGACGGCGTAACCAAATAGCACCGCCAGCCCCAAGCCCATGATGCCGCTGCCCCAATCTTCAAAGCGGAAGCCGATGATGTAGCCGGCAACAATCATGATAATCACGGTGAACAAGCCGCGCAGGGTGTCGGCGCTTGTCCGCCCGGCGAGCACCGCCGCCCGCGACATGGGCAGGGAGCGGAAGCGGTCGATGATGCCCTTCGATAGGTCCACCGATAGCCCGACGGTGGTATTGGCGGAGGCGAAGAGAATCGTCTGGATGATGATGCCTGGCAGCAGGAAGTTGATGTAATCGCCGCCCGTGGAGAAGCTGATGGCGCCACCGAATACATAAGTGAAGAGCAGCAGGAAGATAACCGGCTGGATGGTGGCGAAGACCAGCAGCTCCGGCTGCCGCTGATAGGCGAAGAGATTGCGGCGCATCACGACGAAGGTATCGCTGAAATTCCAAAGGAAGCGCTGGAGCGGGCTGGCATTGCCCGCGCTAAAGGCAGCCGTGGCAGGATATTGAGTCATGTGGATTGTCCTTTCTATTGCTTATGAGCTGCTTATGAGGCTGTGGCTAGGCGCTGCGGCGCCCAAAACCGCGGCGCTTGGGTTTGGCTTCTTCTTCGACGATCTCTTCGCCGGTGATGCTCAAGAAGACATCATTCAGCGAGGGGCGGCGCAGGTTCAGCTCGGCGATATGGACTGATTCGGCATCCAGCAGCCGCACGACGGCGGCGATGCTTTGCGCCCCGCTCTCGACCGCCAGGCTGATATGCCCCCGGTCCTCATCGGTCTGCGGGCTTTCGCCGCTCAAGGGCTGCAGCAGCTGCGAGGCTTTGGCAGTGTCTTGCGGGTTGGCGACGGTGATGTCTATGAAGTCAGCCGCCATATTGGCTTTAAGCTCATCGGCGGTGCCTTCGGCGATGACCTTGCCGTGGTCGATGACGACGATCTGGTCGGCAAGCTCGTCGGCTTCTTCCAGGTACTGGGTGGTGAGCAGCAGCGTCGTGCCATCGGATACCAGACTGCGAATGGTATCCCACATGACGATGCGCGTCCGCGGATCCAAGCCGGTGGTCGGCTCGTCGAGGAAGAGGATGCTGGGGCGGGCGACAATGCTGGCCGCCAGATCCAGGCGGCGGCGCATCCCGCCGGAATAAGTCTTGGCTGGGCGGTCGGCGGCGTCAGTCAAAGAAAATTGCTCGATTAGCTCCTGGGCACGCCGATTGGCTTGCTGGCGCGGCATGTGATAGAGCCGCCCGACCATGACCAGATTTTCGCGCCCGGTCAGTATTTCATCGACCGCCGCGTTCTGGCCCGCCAAGCCGATGATTTCGCGAACGCCCTGCTTCTGCCGCAAGACATCCAGCCCGCCGACATTGACAGTGCCGCTATCGGGTTTCAGCAAGGTGGCCAAGATGCGCACCAGCGTCGTCTTGCCGGCGCCGTTAGGTCCTAGCAAGCCCAGCACTTTGCCGGTCTCAGCCGCGATAGACACGCCGTCTAGCGCTTTTACATCCCCGAAATGCTTGACGACATCTTCTGCGATGATGCTGTGGTTCTTCGACAACATGCACTCCTCCAGTGAACTTTGATTGACGAATCGACTGCATCAAACGTTTTTCGCTTGAGCATCTTCTAATGGACTTCGATCGAGAACCTGCGCCTGGAAAGATTCCAGCAAATGCAGCACGCGCCGCAGGGAATGAATCGTGCTTTCGCGCTCCTGCTCGCTCAGCGGCTCGAACAGCGCTTGCGCCAGATTGAGATGCTGGGCATGCCCTTCCCGCAGCCTTGCCGCGCCCCGTTCCGTCAAGCTCACCAAGACGCTGCGGCGGTCTTGCGGGTTCTCTTGCCGCTGGACCAAGCCTTCGGCTTGCAAGCGGTCAATCATTTGGCTGGCGTTGGAGCGGCTGGAGAAGTGACCGTCGGCGAAGAAGCTGACCGGCTGCGGCGCGCCCGCGTCAGCCAGGTGCTTGAGGAAGAAGAGCTGCGCCGGGCTGATGCAATCCTTCACCAGCTGTTTGTCGGATAGCTGCCGCAGCTGGCGGTTGATGCCCGCCATCAGGCGGAAGAATTCTTCTTCGAAACTCTGCCGCTCGCCTAAAGCTGAGGGATCACAATAGTTCATATCTGAATTATCCATATATGAACCATATATGGGCTTTGCTTTTTTGTCTATATGATTTGCCTTAGAAATTCCTTTGGCGGCGCTGGCTGTCGCTATGGCTCTGTGAAGACGACTTCGAAGATTTTGGGCCATTTCTTGCCGGTGATGAAGAAAGTCTCGGATTGCGGATTGTAGGCGATGCCATTAAGCACGCCGCCAGCTGCCAAATCGGCTTTCTCCGCCTCGGTCAATAGCATGGAGGCATCGATGACCGCGCTTACAGCGCCGGTCCATTTATCAATGCGGAAGATGAAATCAGTATTCCAGGCGTTGGCGTATATGCTATCGCCGACGCATTCCAGCTCGTTGAGCAGCTGCGGCGGGACGATTTGCCCCTGATAGGTGATGGCGATGCGGACGATGAGCGAGAAGGTCTCGGCATCTCGCAGCGAAAGATACGGGCTGCTGTCGCTCATGAAGAGGAAGCGCCCGTCATAACACAAGCCCCAGCCCTCGCCATCGTAGGCGATCGTTTCGAGCAGGTCCAAGCTGGCGACATCGTAGACAAAGGCGACGCCCGCTTTCCAGGTCAATTGAATGAGCTTGTCATCGACCCGCTCCAGCCCTTCGGCGAAATAGGTCTCGTCGATGGGCCGCAGCTGCAGCGGCTGGCCGCTTTCGATATCGACGCGGCGCAGCGTCGACTCGCCATAGAGGCCGGTGGATTCATAGAGATAGCCCTCATGCCAGAGCAAACCCTGGGTGAAGGCGGCGGCATCGTGCGGGTAGACATTTTTCACGTCGGGGGCGAGGCGCGGCAGGGGCGGCGCCTGCGCCTGCAGTGGATACAGCGCGAGACAAAAGATTAGGGCAAGGATAATGCGATTCACGTTGCTGCCACCTCATCGGCTATTTGGCATGGGGGCGCCACCATGCTATCAGCGAGCGCCGACGCGCGGCTAGCCCCGTTTTCTTTTGCGCTGCCGCTACGGGGATACGCCTCGCTTGCCCAGCGCCTTTGGTGAAAACTGACAAGAAAGCTCGCGCGAATTCCAGCCGATTCGCTATGGATGTTGTGATAAACGCCCAATACAATGCCGCTGTTTATTGATTTGGACGCGATAAGTAAAGGAAGAACAGCGATGGCTAGGTATGTCCCGCCCGATTCGGCATTGGAATCCCCCGCCGCCCTGCTGAAATGGGCAAATGAAAACGATGTAGTCGAGATTGACATGCGCTTTGTCGATGTTCGTGGGGTGCCGCAGCACTTCAGCATGCCGATTCAGTCGGTCGATGAGGGCGCCTTCGAAGAAGGCTTCGGCTTTGATGGCTCGAGCATCCAGGGTTTTCAGGCGATCAACGAATCGGACATGATTCTGCTGGCTGATTTGAGCACAGCCTACATTGATCCTTTCTTCAGCTATAACACGCTGGCGATGTATTGCGATGTGCACGACCCGATCAGCCGCGAGCCCTACGCCCTGGATTCGCGCGGCGTCGCCAAGCGCGCCGAAGCTTATTTGGCTGGCTCTGACCTGGCTGATATCGCCTACTTCGGTCCCGAAGCCGAATTCTTCATGTTCGACAATGTGCAGTACAGCACGTCGGAGAATAGCAGCTTCTACCGCGTCGATTCCTTCGAGGGGGATTGGAACAGCGGCAATGAAGACCCGGCGCAGGGGCACATGAATCGAATCAAGATGGGATACTTCCCGCTGTCGCCGCAGGATAAGACGCAGGACGTGCGCGCCGAAATGGTGCAGACGATGATTGATGTCGGCATGGAAGTCGAGGTGCATCACCACGAGGTGGGTGGCGCGGGCCAAGCCGAGATCGATTTGAAGTACGCGCCGCTGCTCAACATGGCTGATATGATGGTCACCTTCAAGTACATCGTCAAGAATGTGGCGCTGGCGAATGGCTTGCACGCCACCTTTATGCCCAAGCCCCTGTTTGAAGAGAATGGCTCCGGCATGCATGTGCATCAGTCGCTGTGGCAAGATGGCCAGCCGCTATTTGGTGGCGATATGTACGCCGGCTTGAGCCAGATGGCGCTTTGGTACATCGGCGGGCTGATCAAACACGCCCGGGCGACCGCCGCCTTCACCAACCCGATAACCAATAGCTATCGGCGTCTGGTGCCTGGTTACGAAGCGCCGGTCAACTTGATTTACTCGGCGCGCAATCGCTCGGCTGGCATCCGCATCCCGATGTACAGCAACAACCCGAAAGCCAAGCGCGTCGAATCCCGCTGGCCCGACCCGGCGGCGAATCCTTATCTCTGCATGCCGGCGCTGCTGATGGCGGGCATCGATGGCATCAAGAACCAGGTCGACCCGGGCGAGGCTGCCAGCGCCGACCTTTACGAGGGCGAGCATGACACCGCGGTGATGCCGGGCACGCTGGGCGAAGCGCTGCGCGAGCTGGAAGCGAATCACGATTTCTTGCTTGAGGGCGACGTCTTCAACGAGGCATTCATCGAGAATTACATCGCCTACAAACAGGTCGAAGATCAGGACGCGGTGGCGATGCGCCCGCATCCTTACGAGTTCGAGCTGTACTTCAGCATTTAGGCGGGCGCCCGGCACCAAGCTGGGGCTGGGCTTCGGCAAGGCAGCAAGGTAATCGACAAGGGGCGGCTCCGAGAGTCGCCTCTTCATTTTGTGGCGGGGCGGCTTCAAAACTTCTGCGCAGCGAAGGGCGAGTTCGTCCAGTCCGTATGCTCGTAGCCGGGCTCAGCCTGCCCACCGATGGTGTTCCAGGGCAAGGCGCGCTCCTTCATCCAGTCGATCTTTGAAGCGTAAGCGTAACCGATGCGCTCCATCAACTCGATTTCAGCGCGCGAGCTGCTATCCAGCGAAAGCGCCGCCGGCTCGATATCGCCGCAATCCAGCTCGAGATTGTGCTCGACGCTCCCCCGCTCGAGCGCCGGATTGTAACGGCGGAAATCCAGCGAGCGGTAGATGGCGCGGGTCATGAAGATTTGCTGCAGGGCAGCATCGTCCAAGCCTTCCGCTATCAGGTAAGCCAGCCAAGACTTCAGCCAGAAACCACGACCGGCGCCTTCTTGCAGGGCATTCGAGCGATAGCCATTGCCCAGCGAGATATGGATCAGCTTATCCGGCTGCATATCGAGGTATTGGACCGCCTCGACCGAGGTCGCCAAGCAGGGGTTGCCAAATGAGCCAACGCCGCCATCAACCAAGTTGCCATTTACGGGCGGGAAAAAAAGCGGCGCCGCCACACTAGCAGCGACCGCGCCAGCCAGGGGCCAATGGGCGAAGAGCGGCGCGCCCGGTCCCCGATTGATGATGTAATAAGTGGAGCTGGTGCGCAGGTCTTTGGTCGTCAGCAAGATCACCGGCGCCTCGATATCGCCGACGAGCGCCCCCTCCGCGAATGGACCCAGCGCCTTGAGGAAGGGGCGATAGGGATACAGGTGGCGCAAGCCGTTCAAACCAAAGCGCAGCCATCTAAAACGTTTGGCCCGATTGAAGGCGGCTGGCAGGCGCTCCTTGTATACCTCGTCCATGATCTCCTGGGCGCTCATGCCCAGCCCCAAGCCAGCGCAAATCAAGGCGCCCGTGCTGGTGCCGCCAACCATTTTGAAGAGTTCGTAAGCTGGTTTGCCCGTCTGTTCTTCCAGCCAGCAAAGGATAGCGAGCGCGATGACCCCCCGCATGCCGCCGCCATCAATGGATAAGATGAGGTCTTTTTGGTAGGGATTGAAGAGGAATCGATGGCGCTGGCTGGCTGTCATTGGCATTCAGAATGGCTTGGCGGCAATCGCTTTCATTATAGGCGAAGCGCGCCAGACGAAGCACGAAACAGGTCCTGGATTCCGGGGCAATCGCTTCAACTGATTTTTTCGCTACAGAGACACAGAGGGCACAGAGATTAATGTCTTTTGTTGGCGATTATCACATCAATCTTGAAGATGTAAGGCTTGTCCGCTACTTTAGGATTCGCGATCGCCCTTTGGTTTACCCCCCTCGGTCCCCCCATTGAAATAGGGGGATGACCACTGATTTGTCTTGATTATCGCTAATGTGAACTTGGATTCAAGCAGAATTGGCATAGTTTATAGAGTTTGCAATATCCTAGCTCCCCTTCCCTAGCTCGCTGGGGCAAGGGGCCGGGGGATGGGGTAGAAATGCGCATTAAAAACTCAGTAGCGGACAAGCCCTACAACTCAGCACAAGCAAGCCTTATATCAATAATTCAGCTCTCCCCCGCATTGTCAGTCTTGCCAAGCGCGCCGGCTTTGGTTATACTGCCTGTACGCTGCGGGCATAGTTCAGCGGTAGAACATTTCCTTGCCAAGGAAAAGGTCACGGGTTCGAATCCCGTTGCCCGCTCAAGTGGACCAATCGCTACGATTGGTTTTTTAGCGCCACCAGCAACGGGGCAGCAAGTAAGATGCGCCGGCGCGATCGCGTCTTTATATCCCCGCGCCGACGGTTTGCGGTGCCCTCGCCCAGAAGTTGAACAGGAGTGTGCAAGTTGAATAGCATTGTGGAATCATCCGACCTGCGGCAAGACGCGGAACTGGTCATTGAGGTATTGAGCGAGAAAGAAGATATCCAGTTGGATTACACAGCGGATTCGATTTCATGGCTGGATGCTTATATTGATGAGCACCGCGCCGAGCTCGACGATGGCGATAAATCAGTGCTGCGCGAAAAGCTAGGCGCCTTCCTAGGCGAATCAATACGCCACAATTTCGGCGGGCGCTGGGTCAAGGGCAGCGACGGCAATTGGATGATTGTCTTCGACGAAGAGCATCGGGCAGCACCCTTCGATATCATCGGCGAGCACCTGGATCACAGCGCTTCCCTAGCGCAGGCTATCGAGCATTTGCCAGACTCGATGGTGCAGCGCCACAATTAGCCTGCGGCATTCTCGCTGTTTTCAGGGGCGTCTCGCCGAGACGCCCCTACATTTTCCAGATTTATGTGACAACCGCCAATAAAAGATGCCACACTCTCTGTCTCGGTGGCGAAAATCAGTTGAAGCGCTTGCCCCCGGGCGAGGCGCTAGCTGTAGTTGTAGGCGTTGGCGGCATAATCGCGGGCGCTGCCAGCCACCACCGCCAGGGCGATGCCACGGGCGGCGGCCCGTTCTTTGGCGCCCGCCACTTCTTTCTTCAGCATTAGCAGTTCGCGGTTTTCCGGGTCATACGATAAGCCATCGCTGATTAACAGTTCGGCGATGGACGAGAGGAAGAGATTGCGCATCATCAGGCTGACCAAGTCCGCAATGACCCCGACAATTTCGCCGCGGTTTTGCTCTTCATAAGCGACATGCAATGCCTGCCGAAAGCGGGTCAAGGCTTCGGGCAGTTTATCCGCCTGGATGAGAATCTTGCCCAGATGCCGCAGCTGCCGCCCCTCCAAGGCGCGGTCGTCGACTTCACGCGCGATGTATAGCGCCGAGGTGTGGAAGTTGATGGCTTCGCTCCAGCGGGCCAGCTTGACGTTGACCTCGCCCAAGCCGCGCAGCGCCAGCCCTTCCATATCGCGTTTGCCTTGCTGCTTGAAGCGGTCATTGGCATCTTCCAGCATTTCTATCGCCTGGCGCGCGTCCCCACTTTCGAGATAAGCCAAGCCCAGCTTGTAGAGAATCAGCGCTTCGTTCTGCATATCGTCGCGATGACGGGACTTTCGCAAGGCGACTTCGTAAGCCTCCACCGCAATAGCGGCTTCCCCCAGCGCTTTATGCGCATCGCCGCGGGTGATTTGCAAGTACATCTCAGCCTCATCGTCCGCGATATCATCCGCCAGTTGAAGCCCGCGCTGCACCTGCGCCAGGGCGGAGACGGCTGAATCACTGCGGACGAGCAGCCCAGCCAGCATATCAAGCGTTTCCAGGGTGCCTTTGTTGTTCGCCTGGTTTTCATGAATCGCCAGGATTTCATTATAAGTGGCGACCGCTTCGCTATCGCGATTCTGTTCGATCTGCACCTTGCCAACCGCTTCCAAGATTTGCAAGACCCGCGGCGTATCTTCATGCTGGCGCGCGAAAGACAGCGCCGTCTGCAGTTTGACCTGCTCGATGGCGGCTGGCGCGCTCTGATTGCTGACCAGCAAGCCAGCCAGCATGTCCAGCGTCTCCAGTACGCCGTCTTTGTCTTCGCTGTTTTCATAGATTTCCAGCACATCGCCGTAGGTAGCGATGGCGTCATTCTCGCGGTTTTGGTTGATTTGCATGCGGGCGATCGCCTTGAGTATTTGCAGCTGGCGCGAGGTCTCGTTGTTTTGGCTGGCGACATTCAAAGCGGTCCGCAGCTGATCGATATTGACCGACTGCAGCTCCTTGGCATCAATGGCGATAAAAGCCGAGTCATCCGCGGCCGAGCCCAACGGCGTCGCTTCGCTATCATCAGCCTCAGAAGTTGCCAGCGCGGCGGCGCTATCCACCAGAGGCGGCTCGCCGTCATCATCGAGCAGCGCCAATTCCTCATCGCCGTCTAGGGCGGAACCCGCTTCCGCCGCTGTCTCTGGATCTTCAAATTCGAGCGCCTCGCCATCGCCGGTAGCGCGCAGGCGCATCAACTCGTAGCCGTAGCCAAGCGCTTGCAGCTCTGCTTCGAGCGGAGCAAGCGTCGCCGCAATATCCTTTGCCAGCTCAGCGTCTTCGTCCCGCGCCGCCCATTCGGCGGTAGCGATGAGGTTTTCCATCTCAATCAGGAGTCGCTTGATGAAGTCCTCATTTTTGCTGTGCACATCCAGATAATCGCGGGATGTATCAACAATATCGGCGCGCAGCGCGTCAAAGCGATCGCGCTCCAGCGCCCAATCCACCAGAAAGTCGCGCACTAGCGGGTGCAAGCGGTAGTAAGATTCGCCATGGCGTTGAAAGCGCTCTACCATAAACAAGCGCGAGAGGATGGTCATGGACATATCGATGGACTCGGCGGCAATCCCGCTGAGCAGATTGAGGAAGGCGACCGAGGCTTCGCCGCGCAAAGTCGCGCAGAGGAAGAGCAGCAGGTCGCGCAGGCGCTCGTTCAAGCCCTCGAAGCTGATGCTAAGCGCCGCCATCGCCGCTTGATCATCGTAGCTTTCCAGCGCTTCAGCCAAAGCGTCGCTGAAATCAGCCGCCGATTGACGGGCGATTATCATGCTGCGGGCGGTCAACGCCAGGGGGAAGGGGGCTTGCTTGAGCTGGGCAGCGATGACCTGGATGGCGACATCGTCCGTGTCATCTTTGATGCCGGCTTTCTGCTTAAACAGGCGGACCGCATCGCGCTCAGCCAAGTTGCCAATCGGCTGATTGCGCCAATCGCCCTCAGCCAGGGGCAAGGCGCTGGTTGCCACCAGCGGGATATCCGCCGCGCAGCGCCTGGCGAAGGGCGCGAGCACTTGAGACTGGATCCCGCCATCCAGCACCAAGAGCGGCTGCTTCTCGCTCAGCAGTGCTTTGAGGGCGGCTTGGCACCGCAGCGGGTTCTCGGCATTGCAGATCTCGTATTCGCCATAAGCGCGGGCGATGCGGACGATCAATTCGACCAGCGGCGGATTATCGACATTCAACCATAAGACGGGGCGGTCATACTGCTGCAAATATACGTTGGCGATGGTGGCGGCGACGGTCGTCTTGCCGACGCCGGCGGCACCATGCAAAAGCAATTGCTGGCTTTGGCGCAGGCGCAGCAAAAGCGCGCGCAGCAATTCGTCGCGCCCGACGGGCCGCCCGAGGCGCCGCAGCGGCAGGGCAGCCACCGATGTGACGGGCGCTTCAAGGGCTAATAATTCCGCCATATGTCCCCCGCAAGTGCAAAATAATGCTACCGACTGCAAATCAACATTCAGTATATATGGACATTCAGATTAGGACAATTTAACTAAGCGTCATAAACAGGGCAATCGCATCAACTGTTTTTTCGCCACCGCGGGACAGACGCCCCTACATTTTCCAGATTTATGTGACAATCGCCAAGAAAAGATACGAAACTCTGTACGCTCTGTGTCTCTGTAGCGAAAAAATTTTGATGCGATTGCCTGCTCTTCACAGCGGGAGTGGTGAATTATGAGATATGCAGACCGATATTCTGTATTTGCATAACCTAGATGTAGGGGCGACACTTGTGTCGCCCACAGTTGCAGAAGCGGGTTTTGGGCGATCCAAGGATCGCCCCTACGACTCAGCACAAGCAAGCCTTATATCAATAATTCAGCACCCCCTCACAGCTGTACCCTCTATCTAGTTTTTTCGCTGTGATATACTTCGACGCCGTCTTGACCAGCCGAACCTGATTAGGAATGCGCATGACGGAATTAACTAGCTTGACCATCGCCGAGGCGCTGGCGCTTATGCGCGCTGGCGAGATATCGGCTCTGGACTTGACCGAAGCGCATCTGACGCGGATCGAGCGGCTTGACCCCCAAGTCCGCGCCTTCTTGACGGTCAGCGCCGATTTCGCCCGCCGCCAAGCCAAGGCAGCTGATGAAGCGCGCGCGGCCGGCGATGAGCGCCCGCTGCTGGGCATCCCCATCGCGCTGAAAGATGTGCTTTCGACCAAAGGCATCGAGACCACCTGCGGCTCAAAAATCCTCAGCGGCTATCAACCCGTCTTTGACGCGACCGCCGTCGCCCGCCTTTATGAGGCTGGCGCGGTTATGCTGGGCAAGCTGAACCTGGACGAGTTCGCCATGGGTTCATCGACTGAAAACAGTGGCTTCTTCCCGACGGCTAACCCTTGGAACCTCGAGCATGTGCCGGGCGGCAGCAGTGGCGGCAGCGCGGCCGCCGTCGCCGCCGAGATGGCGCTGGCAACCCTGGGCACAGACACAGGCGGCAGCATCCGCCAGCCCGCCTCATTCTGTGGCGTATCGGCACTCAAACCCAGTTACGGGCGCGTCTCCCGTTATGGCTTGATCGCTTATGGCTCGTCTTTTGACCAAGCCGGACCTTTCGCCCGCACAGTTGAAGATGTCGCGCGCGTGCTGGCGGTCATCGCGGGGCATGACCCGCTCGATTCCACTAGCATGCCAACTGCCACGCCCGATTATCCAGCGGCGCTGGCGGGCGATATCGACGGCTTGAAGATCGGCTTGCCAAGCGAGTATTTCGCCGCCGGTTTGCAGCCGGCTGTCGAGAAGGCGGTGCGCGCGGCGGTTCATCAACTGGCGGATATGGGGGCTGATCTGCGCCCGCTCAGCTTCCAGCATGCCGATTACTGCCTGCCCGCCTATTACATTATTGCCATGGCTGAGGCTAGCGCCAATCTGGCTCGTTACGATGGGCTGCGCTTTGGCGCGCGCGTCGATGGCGCCGACCTAATCGACAGCTACAAGAAAACGCGTGGCGCCGGCTTCGGCGAGGAGGTCAAGCGCCGCATCATGCTCGGCACTTATACGCTGTCAGCCGGCTACTACGATGCGTACTACGGCAAGGCGCAGGCGGTGCGCACCCTGATTCGCCAAGATTTTGACGCCCTCTTCAACGAGGTCGATGTCTTGATCGCCCCGGTCGCCCCGTCTACCGCCTTCCAATTCGGCGAGGTGACCGACGACCCGCTGCGCATGATCTTGGCGGACGCGCTGACGATTTCAGCCAATCTAGCCGGCATCTGCGGGCTTAGCCTGCCCTGCGGCTTTGACGGGGCTGGGCTGCCCATCGGCTTGCAGGTCCTCGGCGCGCCCTTCACCGAGGAGCGCCTGCTGCGCGTGGGGGCGGCCTATCAGCGGGCGACGGACTGGCATTTGCGGCGGCCAGATTTGGGCTGATTTTTTTGCCACAGAGACACAAAGGGCACCGAGAGGACGCCCAGAATTCGATAACAATTTTGGGTAGTGAGTCAGATGGGGATTCTACTAACAAGGAAGGAAATGACGCTGGATAGTATCGCGACGATGACCGCAATCTGCCAGGTAAGGTTTTTGATATCAGTTCGCAGGTTGCGTATTTCTCCGCGAAGCTCGGCAATCGCAACTTTGATGTCGCCGATGTCCTGCTCGTGCTCCGCTTGAGTGACGAAAGAATCCATTCGCGTTTCAATCACTGCCAACCGTTCCGCGCTCAGATTGGGTTTCGCTTCCGTTACCATCCCAACCTCCTGTATTCCAGAGCAGTGTAAGACATTTCTTCCCCAGTAGTCAAGCTTGGCCTGAAGCGGGAGTGCTGAATTATTGATATAAGGCTTGCTTGTGCTGAGTCCTAGGGGCGATCCTTGGATCGCCCAAAACCCGCTTCTGCAACTGTGGGCGACACAAGTGTCGCCCCTACAAGGCTTGTCCGGTACTTTAGGATTCGCGATCGCCCTTTGGTTTACCCCCCTCGGTCCCCCCATTGAAATGGGGGGATGACCACTGATTTGTCGTGAGTATCGCTAATGTGAACTTGGATTCAAGCAGAATTGGCATAGTTTATAGAGTTTGCAATATCCTAGCTCCCCTTCCCTAGCTTGCTGGGTCGCGTAGACACTGACCGCCGGCAAGGGGCTGTGCCGCGTGGGGTCGCGTAGGGCGCGTAGACACAGCCCGCCGACACTGACCCGCCGACACTGGCGGTCGGGGATGGGGTAGAAATGCGCATAAAAACTCAGTAGCGGACAAGCCTTAAACTCTGTGAGCTCGGTGCCTCGGTGGCGAAAAGAAAATTGATGCGATTGCCCTTGGCGCAGAATAGGACCGGCGGCAGTGATAGAATAGACCCATGTGCGGAATCTGCGGCTTCATTCATTTTGATGGGAAACCGGTCGAGCGCGACTTGCTGGCGGCGATGAACAACCGGCTGCAGCATCGCGGTCCCGATGGCGCCGGTTTCTTCATCGATGGTCCCCTTGGCTTGGCGATGCGCCGGCTCAAAATCATCGACATCGCGGGCAGCGAGCAGCCGCTTTACAACGAAGATGGCTCGATCGCCCTAATCTTCAACGGTGAAATTTACAATTATCGCGCCCTGCGGCGGCGGCTGGAAGCGCGCGGGCATCGCTTTCAAAGCAATGGCGATGGCGAGACGGTGGCCCATCTCTACGAAGACTATGGCGCCGAGGCCCTGAAGCAGCTGCGCGGGATGTTTGCGCTGGCGCTGTGGGACGCGCGCCGGGGCGCGCTGCTGCTGGCGCGGGACCGTTTCGGGCAGAAGCCGCTCTATTATTACCGCAGCCGCCAGGTCTTCGTCTTCGCCAGCGAAATCAAGGCGATACTGGCGCATAGCGGCGTGCCGCGCCTTTCCCGCTTCGCCGCCGAGGACCGCCGCGCCTTGGCTGATTATCTGAGCTTTGGCTATGTGCCGGCGCCCGATACGGCTTTCAGCGGCATCCAAATGCTGCCCCCAGCCAGCTCCTTGCAAGTGGATCTAGCCGGCGTCCTTGAGGAAAAGCGCTACTGGCAGGTGCCTCCGCTAGCGCCGCCCGACTCGTCGGCACAGGCGACCGACTACCTAGGCGAGCTGCGCGCTCACTTAGAAGAAGCGGTGAAGCTGCGCCTAGTCAGCGATGTGCCGCTGGGCGCTTTTTTGAGCGGCGGCTTGGATAGCAGCCTCATCGTCGCCCTGATGCGCCAGCAGAGCAACGCGGCGATAAAGACCTTCAGCATCGGCTTCGAAGGCGATGACAGCTTCGACGAGACGCCTTACGCCGAAAGAGTCGCGCGCCATCTCGAGACCGAGCACAGCGCCTACCGCGTCAAGCCAGCGGCGCTGAGCCTGCTCTCCGAGCTGGTCTGGCATCACGACCAGCCCTTCGCCGATAGCAGCGCCATCCCGACTTACCTAGTCAGCAAGTTGACGCGCCAGCAGGTGACCGTCGCGCTGACCGGCGATGGCGGCGATGAGCTCTTCGCCGGTTACGAACGTTTCTATGCCGCGGAATTGATGCGCAAGCTGGGGCTTGTGCCGGCGCCGATAATGCGCGGGGCGGCTCGCTTACTGCGTCTCTTCCCCGAAGGCACCGGTTATTACAACCCCATCAAGCGGGCGCGGCGCTTCGCCCAAGCGGCTAGCCAGCCACTTGAAGCCGCTTACTTTGACCTGGTTCGCGTCTTCGATGGCGACCTGCTAGCTGCCATCTGCCCCGGCGCGGCTGGTCAGGCGCGCTTCATCGAGCCGCTGCTGGATGGGGGGCAGCCACAGCCCGTCGCCAGGCTGGCCCAAGCGAACATGACGTCTTACCTGCCCGATGACCTGCTGATAAAAGCCGATCGCTGCAGCATGATGGCGTCGCTGGAAGCGCGGGCGCCTTTTCTCGATCACGAGTTGGCTGAATACGCCGCGGCCATTCCCTTCAATCTCAAGCTGAAGGGGGCGCGGACGAAGCACATCCTCAAAGAAGCGGCGCGCGGGCTGCTGCCGGCGGATATAATCAACCGGCAGAAGCATGGCTTTGGCCTGCCGCTGGGCGCTTGGCTGCGCCGCGATATGGCGCCACTGCGCGCTGTCTTGCTCAGCCGGCAGGCGCGGGAGCGTGGCTTGCTGCAGATGAAGACAGTCGAAGGGCTGATCGCTGAGCACGAATCAGGCATGCGCGACCACAATCGGACCCTATGGGCGCTGCTGACGCTGGAGGAATGGCACCGTCAGTTTATGGATGATGGGGGGCGCCTGCGCTGAGCTAGCCGAGATTCAATATGCCCGCGCCGACGGCGAGCTTGCTGTATTTCGGGAGTGGTGAATTACTGATATAAAGCTTGCTTGTGCTGAGTCGTAGGGGCGATCCTTGGATCGCCCAAAACCCGCTTCTGCAACTGTGGGCGACACAAGTGTCGCCCCTACATCTAGGTTATGCAAATACAGAATATCGGCCTGCATATCTCATAATTCACCACTCCCGCCATGGGCGAGTGGGTGAACGGACTTGATTGCTTTCTATCGCTCTACTCTTCACAGCGGCGCTGATTGGACGCCTCGGCGCGCTTCTGCCAGCCGCCGCGCCCACTCCGCTGCCAGCTCCGCCGGGAGCCGCGCGCAGCCCACCGCCTCCAAGGTAAATGAAGCCGCCGCCGCACCATAAGAGCCAGCCGCCGCCAGCTCGCCTTCGCGGCAATAGCCAAGCAAAAAACCGCCGCAATAACTATTGCCCGCGCCGGTTTGATCTACCACATCGGCGACTTGGACGGCGGGGATATAATAAGCCAGCCCGTCGCCCCGCCGCGCCACCAGCGAGCCCCGCTCGCCCATGCGCAAGGCAGCGACCTTGACGCCATCAGCCAGCAAGCGGCGCATGATTTCTCGCTCGTCTTCGATGCCATACATCGCCTGCGCTTCGTGCAGATTGGGCGAGACGATATCTGCCTGAGCGATGCCCTGCAAGAATGCCTCGCGGTCGGCGCTGAGCATAAAGATGCGAACCGGCTCCCATAGCAGCGTCGCGGACGGGAAGCGCGCGCGCCAGCCGGCGACATGCTCGGGTCCCCGCAGCAGCGTGAAGCCCGTCACGCGCTCAAAAGGCAGGGCTGGGCTGCCCGCGTCGGGACCGTACATGAAAGGCTCGATGACGTCGACACGGAAGATCTCGTTGCGGATGCCATTCCATTCGAATATCTGCCAGCCGCGCAGTTGCGGGTGATGCGTCCAAACCAGCCCGGCGCAATCAAAATCTGCTTCGAGGCGGGCGCGGATATCGCCCGGCAAATCTTCGCCAACCACGCCCACCAAGCCAGGTTTCTCCCCGGCAAAGGCGATGCCGTAAGCCGCGTGGGCGCCGCCGCCGCCCAGCACACCCATGCTCGTGCGCCCGTCGGGGTAGACGATATCGTCGATAATGATGCTGCCGATGGCGAGGAATTTGCTAGTGGGCATGCTTGCTATCACCACAGAGGTACTTTGACAGGGGGCGATTATAACACCGCAGTCCCCGAGATGACGCGAGCGCGGTTCTCCGCGCTTTATTCGCAGACGATGCCGTCGCCATCTCGGTCATTCATCCGCGGGTAGGCGGGGTGGTCCCGGTGGACGGGCGCAATCCCAGCGGCTCTTGCTTCCGCGCAGGTGATGCGCCCGTTTCCGTTACTATCCCACTGCTGCCAAGCCCCAGCCGCCGGTTGCGCTGGCTGGCTGCCAGCGGTCTGCTGATTGACCGCGCCAGAGAAATCCATGCCAACCGAGGTACAGCCCTGCAGCGTTCTCTCCAGCGCCGCCTTTTCGCGGCTGTCTACCGTTAAGCGGTACTTGGATTTCACTTGGATGATGGTGTCGGCAAACCAGCACTGGTTCCGCGCCGGCCTCCACTCGGCAAAGTCTTTGCCACTTTTCTGATGTCGATTCACCGTTGGCGAAGCCAGCGTCAGGTTCAGCAGGTCGCTGGCGAATTTCTTGCGCGCTTGCGCCCCCGCGCCGCATAAGCCGCTGTCATGCGCTTCGGACTTGGCGACAATGTGTTCGATGTCCGTTTCACTGGTGCTGCTGAAGAGCGTCCCGCTGTAGGGACCAAAAATGCGCCCGCCCATAGTAGCCACGATACGCGCCTCGACCGATTGCGGATACGGATACTCAGCCGAATGATAGGGAGAGCAGCGATTCTCGGGCGCGACAGTCAGTTCATGTAAGCGCGCCAGCGACTGCTGCACTCCGCCGCTGCTCGTTGAGCTGGGGGGCGGGGCTTGTGGCTCGGTCGCCGTGGCGCTCGGCGGGATTGACGTAGCGCTTGGTGGGATTGGCGTAGCGCTTGGCGGGATTGACGTAGCGCTTGGTGGGATTGGCGTAGCGCTTGGCGGCGGCGTGGCACTTGGCGGGATTGGCGTAGCGCTTGGCGGGATTGGCGTGGCACTTGGCGGCGGACTTGCGGTTAAGCTAGGGCTTACGGTCGCTGTCGGTGGTGGCGAAGTCGGCTCGCCGGTTGGGCTGGCCCCGGCTGGCGCGGGCAACTTCACAGTTGTCGCCGGTGCCAAGAATTCTGCGTCGCTGCCGATGGCGTATGCAAAATATAATACGCCGATTAAGCCCAGTAAGAAAATGAGACATGAGGCCGCGCGCCGGCGCTTCTTGCCGCTAGCTTCTACGGCGGGACTGGGCTGCGTGTCCTCTTCTGATGGATTCCTATCCGGTCTCATTAGGTTGAAGTTATCGCTTCAATGCCTGGATCATATGGCTGGAGCGGATTTGGCTGGCGCCATCAGCCCAATCGACCCGGCGCCCGCCTTCAAAATTGCGGAAGTAAGGCGCGTTGATGGCTTTGGCGCGGGCAGCCGCCAGCAATTCGCCTGGGATGCTGTAGACGATTGAGGCGTAGCGCTCCCCTACCCCCGGCGGGATCGGCAGCAGGGTCTTGACGTACTGGCGGATGGTGGTCGCGTCAGCCATTGAGACCAGCGCCAGCGGCCGGCCGATGCTCTGGGCGGCGCGCGCCACCTCAGCCATGCGGTCAGCATCGAAGCCAGCCGCCGACAGCAGAATGGTGGGGATGTTGGTCGCTTCGATGAAGTATTGCAGGTGCGACCATTCTTCCGTTTCTTGGGCGAGGGCGCTATCGCCGCTGGCTTCCAGCATTTTGGCGGCGCTGAACATGGCGACGCCGTAGAGGGGACCGGCGCCAATAAATTCGAAGCTGGGCGCGTCGCCCCAGGCATCGACCAGCTCATCAGCGATTGGCTCGCAGACTTGAATCGTCTCTTCGATGACATCCGCCAGTTCGGCGATGGCGGCGCGCTCGGCATCAGCCGCCCGCGTCGTCAATGCCCCGCGTACTTCGGCGATGCGCAGGGCCCCCAGCAGCAGCGCGATTTGTGAGGCTAAATAAGAGCGGATGCCGGGCACCACCATGCCAGCCAGCTCATCGGGCAGGGGCGGGACGGCCGTCTCGAAAAGTTTTTGAGCCACCCCATTGAGCGGTCCCGCTGGGTTGCCAGTCAAGGCGACGGTGGTCGCGCCGGCCAGACGCGCCATATCCAGCGCTTCAATCGTGCGGCTGGCCTCGCCGGAGACCGACACACCGATGACCAGATTGGTCTTGGGTCCCGTAGCGGGCAGGTAGCCGGCGGTGTAGCGGCTGAAAGGCAGCGCGCTCATGGCTTGCGTCGGCACCCCCGTCAGCTGGTGGAAAGCCAGCTCAGCGCCGACTGGGGCATGATGACTGTCGCCACAGCCGACCAGGTAGATGCGCTTGACCGAGGCGCAGGTCTCGAAATCGAAGGCGCGGCGGGCGGCGGCGTCGAAGGGCTTGACGATGTCGCGGACGAGCGCGGGCAGGGTGTCGATTTGCTGGTGCATGGGGCTGCGGCTGGGCATGGCGGGTCTCCTTTGTCATGGGCGGAATCGTAAACTTATAGGGGCGGGCCGTTGGGTCGCCCCTTGCAGGAATCGAAAGGCAGGCGCGAGCGACGGTTACTGTCTGCGCTAGCCATTGTGTCAGCCGCCAGCCCAAAGGTTTCGGCAAGACCGGCTTAGCCAGGCATGATCGAGGCAACAAAGGCCGGCAGCCAATGCGCCGCCGACACAATATCAGCCAGCGCCGCCGTCTCCTCGGTGGTATGCGCCTTGGCGACGATGACGCCGCACAAGCCCAGGCAGCGCGCCCAGGCGCTCAGCAGCATATCATCGCTGCGCGAGACATAGCTGTAGTTGAGCCGCACCGTGCCCGGCCGCGCTTGATTGACCGGCCCCGCCAGCGCTTCTGCCCGCGCCTGGTAATCTAATGGAACGACCGAGCCGCGCCCATCGCCGGAGACAAAAGCGTGAGACGCGCCGACGCCCAAGCGGTGCCCGGCCGCCTCATCGAGGTTATGCCCATCGATATTGATGAAGCCGAGGCGAGGCGGCGCCAGCTCATGCGCCAAGCGAGACGCGCCCTGCCCAAAGAGACCGCTCGGCGGTCCCTCTTCTTGATCGGTAAAAGCGAAGCGGATGCGGCCTCCCCGTTCGGCGACATCACTGTATTGTTTGAGCATGCGCGCGCCTAGCAGGGCGAGCAGTACACCGATGGCGTTATCCAGCCCCGCGCCGATGACTTGGAAACCGCGCAGTTGGGGCGCAGTGTGCATCATCACCGTATCGCCGGCGCGCAGCTCGCCGCTCTCGGCGGTGAAGCGGATGCGATACTCGCCCTGCTGCCAGTCAAAGCGCATTTGCCCAGTCGCCACCCTGGTCACGCGGTCCGCTTGGTAACGCAGCGCAATCGCAGCACAGCTATAGCCATCGCCGGGCACGCGAATGGCGCAGAGCGGATACAGGGTCCCGTCGGCCAAATCCCGCAGGCGGAAGCAGGGGCGATCCATATGCGCCGTAATCAACAGGTCGAGCGGCGCCGCGGGATCGCCGATATCGACAGCCAAGTTGCCGCTGGAGCCGATTGGCGTGCCGCTCAAGCCGAGCTCCTCAGCCAGCGCGATGATGACCTCGCCGACCGCCCCGGGCAAGCAGCAGCTGTTGGCGGGCGCGGGCGCAGCCAGCAGGCGGCTAAGCGCGCTGTAGGCGGCGTCGGCGCTGGCGGCTTTGTCGGCGCTGATATGAGACAGCAAATTGCGGATTTGCGCGCTTGTCATTGACTGTCACCATAGAGCCATAGAAGTTGAACTAAGTAAGTCATACCAGACATTATGGAACCCTGTCTGCGCGCCCTGGTCAATCGCCCGCTGCAATCGTGAATTTTCGGCTGAGCCGATTGCAGGCTCTTATCAGAGAATTCGGGAGTGTCTAATTTTATCGCCACTCCTGAGCATTCAATCAAGCTTGCGACAGCGCCTCGACAAATAGCTGATAGACGCCATCGGTATCCAGCACTTGAATCACATTGACGTTGGGCGCTTTGCCGCTGATGCCGGTGTAATCGATGACGGTCTGCCCCCGCGTATGCCGCCCATTAAGCTCAACGGTGGTGTAGAATTTCCCGCTCGCGCGAATCAGCTCGGGCTGCAGTGTTATTGCCATCGCTAGCGGGTCGGGCAGCAGGTAGGCGGGGCGCCGGTATGTGCTTTGCAGCCGCTCGGCTGTTTCTTTCGAGATGGCGCGGAAGAAGCGCCCCGTAACCGTGTCGATGGCGCAGAGGGCATTGAACTGCACCCAGGGAAAGCCGTGGGCGAGGGTCGTCTCCCAGCTGAGCATGGTCGCGTCGTCGAAGGCGGCCAGCGTGATGGCGGCGGCTTCGGGGTCGGTCCAGATATTGTATTCGGCGGTGACGATGGGCGTGTTGCCCTGCGCCCCGATCGTGCCGCCCATGAAGACGAATTGCTTTATCCGCGCCGGGAAATCGGGATCCAGGCGGATGGCGGTGGCGATATTGGTCAGCGGTCCCAGCGCGATCAGCGTCAGCTCGCCTTCATATTCGCGGGCCAGCCGCAGCAGGGCGAGCACGGCATGTTCTTCTTCAAGCGAGCGGCTGAGGGCGGGGCGGTTGCGATAATTGCCTAGCCCGTCGCCGCCATGAAATTCGGCCGCGTCCTCCCATTCCGAAATCAGCGGGCGGTCGATGCCGGCGTACACTGGCACATCGCGCTCCATGATTTCGAGGATGGTTAAGACATTGGGGTTGACCTGGTTGATATGCACATTGCCAGTCAGCGTGGTGATGGCCAGCGTGTCGACGCCGGGATGCGTCAGCGCGAGCATGATGGCTTGGGCGTCGTCTACGCCGGCGTCGGTGTCGATAATCAGCTTCATATCAAGAGCGCTTTCTCTATAAGTCCAGAATAGGTGCCCCGCAAGCTTAAGCGCAGTATAGCACGGATAGCCCATTGCCGTCGCGAGCCGCGCGGGAGTGTCAATTTTGTGGAATATGCCCATTTCAAATCGGCGGTCGGTGAGGAATTCTGCGCCGCCATGTTTATATTGTTTTCTTGTCCATTCAGGATAAGTCGCCGGCGGGCGAGTTTGATGGCAGCTGTCATCTTAGTAAGGAGCCATGCGACATGATGAAGCGCCTTTGCCAGTTTCTGTTCGCAGGTTTATTGATCGGCGCAGTTGTGTTGACCTACTTTGCCGCAACTGTATTGGCGGAAGCGCGCGAAGCAGCGCCCAGCCCTACCCAGCAGAATGCGGTATTCCTAAAGTATGTTTATTGTTCGGCGCTGGCGGCTGGCGCCGGCATCACCACGAAATCGGCGCTCTACCGCCACCGATTCGGCTGGACCTACTTTGACCGAACCGAGGTCCACAATCACTATGTCATAAGCCCATTGATGTCGCCGGGATATTCGGCGGATGCGGCGACAGTATCGGTATGGGTCGAAGGCGGGGGCATCATCTACGCAGCAGATACCTGCCGCGCCTAAGCGCAATTCTCTATCTGTTTCTGTGACAAGCGGCAGCGCCGGCGGGTGAAGTGGATGGCAAAGGTCATCTTAGTAAGGAGCCATGCCTCATGGTGAAAAAATCCTTAATCATCGTTCTGTGCTTGCTTGCCACAGCATTTGTGGCTTGCACGCAAGCTGATCTGCCAAATCAATCGGCGCAGCCACCTGATGCCTTGTCGGGCGCCAGCGAGAGAAGCGACGGTCAGCCAGTCAGTTGTGTGGCGCAAGTGACTGGCCGCCGCCCCAACAGCCCCCAGCCCAAGCTGCGTCTCTCGGGCTTTGTAAAGTACGACAAGGGTTATCGAGGCAATATATCTTGGGGCGTCGAGGATAGCGACGGCGCTTGGAGCTTTTCCGGCCGGGGCCGAACCAGCGGCGGGACGTCCCGCAGCTTGCTCTGGAGTGGGAGTTATTGGTATTGGCTGGGTCCCTTCCAAGCTCGGACGTCAGCTGGGGGAGGCTGTGGCTTTTAGACTTGCCTGGCGAGCGGGGTGAAACTCGCCTGTCACTCACTCGGCTCAGCAAGTCTCGATCAGCTGCTTCGGCAATGCAAGCGGGCGCCGGTTTGGGGGGCGCCCGCTTCTGGTTCTGCCTCGGTGAATGGGGAGTGGCGAATTATTGATATAAGGCTTGCTTGTGCTGAGTCGTAGGGGCGATCCTTGGATCGCCCAAAACTTACTTCTGCAACTGTGGGCGACACAAGTGTCGCCCCTACAAGGCTTGTCCGGTACTGGTTCGCTGTATGTAATTGCGAATTTAAAGAAGGTGCTAATTTAGAGTAAGCGCCAAACTTCCAAATAAGGAGCTTACTCATGGATTTAGACACCTTCTTCACGACATTATACGTGGTGATTGACGATTGGTACAAAAGTAAAATGATCTCCCTGATGAAGCGACATCCAGGTCCGCCCCTGCAAATGAGTGATAGCGAAGTGCTGACGGTCGCGATTGCTGCGCAATGGCGCGCTGGTGTGCCTTGGCAATCTGAGCGAGGCATAGTGCGTTACATGCTTGAAAATGGTCGGTCATGGTTTCCCCGGATGCTGAAACGCAGTCAGTTCAACAAGCGTCTTCGCGATTTGTGGGCCGCCTTTGTATGCTTGCAGCAAGAGCTGGCGCAGATGCTTTGCAGCACCGCTGTGTACGAGGCGGTGGATTGTACGCCGCTGCCGCACTGTAGTCTGGGCCAAGCCATCAGCCATGATCGGCATTGGCTCTTCGGCAAGAAAGGCCGCGGCGGCAATCATGGCGGCTGGTATTTCGGACAGCAGCTGTTGGTCTGCGCCAGCGACAGCGGTGTCATCACGGGCTGGATGCTTGGTCTGGCAAACATTGATGACCGCTGGCTGATGGAAGCGCTGGTGAGCAGTCGCCAGGGATGCAAGCGTGTGATTGAAATCGAATTGCCCAAGCATCGAACATATAAACTTCGCAGAATCCCTAGTCCAGAATCCATCAGCCCCGCCCTGTGTGCCGGAGACGCTCGTGGCTTGACCTATCTCGCTGACGGCGGGTTCAGTGGACTGCGATGGATCAGACATTGGCAACGCCAATATGACGCTGAAGTTATCGCGCCACGAGCGAGCAACATCAAAGGCGACAAGCCCGGCAAAACCATGCGCTGGCTGCGCAAACACCGGCAAATCATCGAGACGGTGATCGCCAGACTTGTTCAAACATTTGGCTTACATCGCATCAATGCCCACAGCGAACACGGAATGCTCGCCCGAGTAGCGGCAAAGACGGCGGCATACAACATGGGCATACTCTTGAATCGCGGTGCCGGGCGAGCCGACGGCGCCCTGGCTACGCTGCTATGTTAGTATCGGACAAGCCTTACATCTAGGTTATCCAAATACAGAGTTTCGGTCTGCATATCTCATAATTCACCACTCCCGGTGACTGATTGGCGGCTCATTACGATGAAGGCTTAGAAAGTGCTAGAATGAAAGTGCTAGAATGATTGACGGGAATCATGGCGAAAGGCTGGCGGATTGACCTTGCCCCGCGCTTGGCGCGCGCTTCCATTCCAGTGGCTGCTGCCGCTGCTATTCTTGCTGGTTGGCAGCGTTTACCTCTACGCCGCGCCCAACTTCGAAGCCTCCGACACGGTTCAGCATGTGGGCATGATCAAGACAATCGCCGAAACGGGGCGGCTGCCCGTCCAATCCCCCGACCATGAGCAGCTCTATGGCCAAGAAGCCAGCCAGCCGCCGCTCTACTACCTCATCATGGCGGCGCTTTGGAATGCCTTCGACAATGCTGATTTCGACGAGCGTTATCGGCCAAGCCCCTTCACCGTCATCGGCGACACGTCGGGGCGGGGCAATCGCAATCTTGTCATTTACAAACAGCCATATCCGCCGGACTTGAGCGGCTCATCGCTGGCTCTGTACAGCATCCGCCTGCTGAGTTTGGGCCTGGGCGCGGTGGCAGTTTGGGCGGTGTATCAGTCAGCGCGCCTGCTGCTGCCGGGCGAGCGGGGCTTCGCGCTGCTGGCGGGGGCGCTCACCGCTTTTAATCCCCAGTTTCTCTTCATCAGCGCGTCCGTCAGCAACGACACGCTTGTGAATATGCTGGCGGCGCTGATCGTCTGGCGCCTGCTGTTGATGCTGCGCGACGGTTTTGAGATGCGGCGGAGCCTGGCGCTGGCGCTGCTGGTCGCGCTGGCATCGCTGGCCAAGCTCAGTGGGCTGGTCCTGGGCGCGGCCCTGGGGCTGGCGGCCCTCTGGCGCCTCATCCGCGCTGGCGACCGGCGCGGCTTTTTCCAGCTCGCCGCCTTGACGCTGATTGCCTGGCTGGCGATCGCTGGCTGGTGGTATGCGCGCAACCTGACGCTCTATGGCGAGCTCTTCGGCACGTCTACCATGCTGGATTATTTTGGGCGGCGCTCCATCAGCCTTGGGCAGCTCATCAGCGAGGAATTTGAAGGCTTGCGCGTCAGTTACTGGGCGGTCTTCGGCGCTTTTAATATCGTGGTGGACGATCTGTATTATCGCGTCATGGATGGCTTGACCTTGATTGGCGGCGGCGGGCTGCTTGTCTTCTTAGCCAAAACCATAGGGGGGGATTTGCCCACGCGCGAGCGAGCGCGCCTGCTGACAGCGATTGGCTTTCTCGTCATCTTGCTGGCGCTGGGCGCGGGGGCGCTAATCGCCTGGAGCCTGGATACCTGGGCGAGCACCGGGCGGCTGCTCTTCCCCTACATCAGCTCGGCGAGCCTGCTGCTGGCGCTGGGCATCCATGCCTTTCGCATCCCTAAGCTGCTGATAATCGCGCCTATGCTTGCCTTCAGCCTGTTCGCGCCTATTGCCGTCATCAGGCCCAATTATGATCACCCGCCGGCGGTGGCGCGCTTGCCGGCGTCGGCGGAGCGAGCCAATGTGCGCTGGGGCGACCTGCGCCTGACCGCTTATGAACTCCCCGAGCGGCGAAGCTGGCGCGCTGGTGATGAGATACCGGTTGCGCTCTATTGGCGGGCGGAAGCGCAATCGCCCCTGGCTTACGCGCTCGTTCTCAGCTTGCTGGATGCCACCGGGCAGCCAATCACCCGTTTCGAGACCTGGCCCGGCTGGGGCACGATGCCGCACCCCTGGATGACATTGGGGCGGGATTACCGCGACGAATACCGCATCAAGATCCCGCCTGGCGCGGCGGGCGAGCTGGCGCTGGCTATCCGCTGGTATGTCTTCCCCGCTGGTCCTGAGTTGGCGGCCGAGTTGGATACGGGCGAGGCTTTGGCGAGTTTCAGCTTAGAGTTGGGGGCTTTGGCTGGCGGCTGAGCCTGCCTGGCTGGTTCCTTACTTCAGCACTCCTCCCGCGAAAACGTCTTTTGCTTAAAGGGACGAAAGGCGGCTATAATAGCGGCATCAGAATTCAATCTGATTCAACCAAATTTTTAGCGGAGGATAACAATGAAGAAGCTAAGATTAGCGCTTGCGGCGCTGCTGGTGTTCCTGCTGGCTTTCACCGCGGTCGCCCAGGACGAGCCGCTCCGGATCGTGTCGGTGATTAACGGCACCCTTGGCGACAAGTCCTTCTTTGATAGCGCCCAACGCGGGATGGACGCCGTCGCCGATGAATACGATATCGAGATCGATACCGTTGAGCTCGGCATCGACCCAGCCAACTGGGAACCGGGCTTGCTGGATGTGATGGATGATACCGATTCCTATGACATCTTGATCGCTGGCACCTTCCAGATGATCGACTTCATGGCGGCTAACGCCCACAACTATCCCGACAAGTACTTCATGTTCTACGACGCGCCCATGCCCTACGAGAACATGGACGTCTGCGTTGAAGGCTGCGCCAACGTCTATTCGATGACTTACGCGCAGAACCAGGGCTCCTTCCTGGCTGGCGTTTATGCCGGCGCCGTCACCGTCAGCATGATGGATGGCACCAACGACGCCCCGATCATCGGCGCGGTCGGCGGTCAGCAGATTCCGGTCATTGATGACTTCATCGTTGGTTACGAGCAAGGCGCTTGCTTGGTGAACCCCGAGTCGCAGAGCATCGTCCAGTATGCCGGCAGCTGGAATGACCCGGCGCGCGGCAAAGAAATCACCCTGGCGATGTATGAGCAGGGCGCTGATATCGTCTTCCAAGTGGCGGGCGGCACGGGCGTCGGCGTCTTCGAAGCGGCGCAGGAACAGGGGCACTATGCCATCGGCGTCGATTCGGACCAGGCGACCATCGTCGCCGAGACGGATCCCGATCAAGCGGAGCGCATCTTGACTTCCATGATGAAGAATGTCGATAACTCGATCTTCCGCGCCGTTACCCTGCACCTCGAGGGCGAATTGCCTTATGGCGAATCAGAAAGCTTGGGCATCCCCGAGGGCGGCGTCGGCTTAGCCAAGAACGAGTTTTATGACATGGCGACTTCCGATGACATCAAGGCGATGGTGGAAGCGGCTGAGGCGGCTGTTGTCAATGGCGATATCGAAGTTCAGACCGTCTTCACCAGCGAGGACATGATGGCAGCCGTCGGCACAGCTTGCGCCGATATGCCGACAGCGGGCATGAGCATCGACGACCTGATGATGGACGATATGTAGGCTGGTTTCTTAAACCAGCGACAAGCGAAGGGGCGGCTGAAGGTCAGTATCTGCGGGGGCCCGCAGCCGCCCCTACTGCGAAGCCTTCGACTAGCGAAGAGAGGTGCTCCGATGAAGAAGCCCTTGGAAAGTGATTTTGAGTATTTCCTCGAAATCTGGCCCGAACTGGTCAGAGACCATCGGGGAAAATTTGTGGCAATTAAGCACAAGGAAGTGCTGGGAATTTTCGCGGACTACCTGGAGGCGGCGCGGGCGGTTTATGTCGAGCACGAACGCGGAACGGTGCTCATGCAGAACATTGGCACAAGTCCGGATGCCTTCACCATTTACTTGCATACGCCTGGTGTAGCGCCGTCGCAATGATATCGAGACGGCACAGCTTCACGTTAAAGGCGAACACGCTTCACAACCGGCTCGTATCGTCTTGCTGGGTTTATAAGTCTTGGACGCCGGAAGAAGCGACGCCGCCGCCACGCCGACGGCAGTACAACGCGCTGTGGGATACGGGCGCCACAAACAGCATGGTTAGCAAGCAAGTTGTTGAAGATCTCGGTTTAGATGCAGAAGGCTTTACTAACATTTACCATGTCGGCGGCGAATCAGTGAATACGCCGCAGTACTTTGTGAATCTTGTGCTCTTTCCTGAAGTGCATTTCCCGAGCCTAACCGTCGCCGAGGGCCTACTGCTTGGCGCTGATGTCTTGATCGGCATGGACATCATCAATCGAGGCGACTTTGCGGTCTCAAACAGAAACGGCGCGACTTCTTTTTCTTTTCGCATCCCGTCTGTTGCGGATTTCGACTTCGCCGCCGAAGACAACCAGCCCGACGCAAGCGTCGCCGCTGGCTATGGCGAGTAATCGCCTCGGCGCTAGTAGTGTCTCTGTGTTCCTTGTCTCTTTGTGGCGAGCTGAAAAATGCCAATAATCGAAACCCGCGGCATACACAAGATCTACCCCAACGGCGTGCACGCCAATGACGACATCGACTTCGCGGTCGAGCAGGGCGAGATCCACGCCCTCGTCGGCGAGAATGGCGCTGGCAAATCCACCCTGATGAAGCTGATATACGGGCTGGAACAGGCGACTTCCGGGCGCATAATAATCCGCGGGCAAGAAGCCGAGATTGGCAACCCGCAAGACGCCATCGAGCATGGCATCGGCATGGTGCATCAGAATTTCATGCTGGTTGATTCCTTCACGGTGGCGCAGAACATCATCTTAAATCGCGAAACGAAGCAAGGCCTCCAGATCGATTTTCAGCAGGCGATTACCGATACCGAGGCGCTCTCTCAAGAATATGGGCTGGCGGTCAATCCAAAAGCCAGAATCGGCGATATCCCGGTGGGCATGCGCCAGCGGGTCGAAATCTTGAAGGCACTTTATCGCGGCGCTGAAATCCTGATCCTCGATGAGCCTACCGCAGTTTTGACGCCGAGCGAAACGCAAGACCTCTTCGCCGCCATCCGCAACCTGGTCGAGGGTGGCAAGACCGTCGTCTTCATCACGCACAAGTTGAAGGAAGTCATCGAGATTTCCGACCGCGTTACCGTCATGCGAGACGCGCGGAAAATCGGCACAGTCTCGACAGCGCAGACCAGCGAGCGCGAGCTGGCGCGGATGATGGTGGGGCGCGAGGTCTTCATGCAGGTCGATCGCCCCCCGGTACGCCGTGGCGCGCCGGTGCTGCATGTCGCCGATTTGACTTATGCCGATTCCAGTGGGCATCAATTATTGAAGCAGGTCAACTTCAATGTTTATGAGAATGAAATCCTTGGCATCGCCGGCGTCGAAGGCAATGGGCAAACCGAGCTGGCCGAGGTCTTAACTGGCTTGCGCCCGCCGACAACTGGCGAAGCCTTCATCGGCGATGAGCAGATTCTGGGGCGCGGTCCCCGCTCGGTGCGCGAGCGTCAGGTGGCGCATATCCCCGAAGATCGCCTCACCAACGGCGTCGCCCTAAGCTCCTCTATTGACGATAATCTCATTATTGATCGTTATTATCGCCAGCCTTTCACGCAGCGTGGCTTGCTTGATATTGATGCCATTGTTGAAAACGGCGAGAATTTGATTCGTGAGTTCAACATTGTCGCCCCGGACGGCACAATCCCCGTCAATGCGCTATCGGGCGGCAATATGCAGAAAGTGGTGGTGGCGCGGGAATTGTCCTCATCGCCCAAATTGCTGATCGCCGCCCAGCCGACGCGCGGCGTTGATATCGGCGCGATTGAATTCATCCACCAGGAACTCGTCGATCAGCGGACGCAGGGGCTGGCGATTCTGCTGATTTCGGCCGACCTGCAAGAAGTGATGAAGCTCTCCGACCGCATCATGGTGATGTACGAAGGCGAAATCGTCGGCATCTTCCCCAATGACGAGCGCCTGACCGAGGAGCGCATCGGCTATTTCATGCTGGGCGCCGAACGCCAGCCGGCCCAAGAAATGGAGCGATACGCATGATAGCCAAAACCAAAGACGCTCCCGCAGACTCTGCTTCGGGCTTGTCCCTCATCAAGAAGCACCTGCTGCTGATTGTGGGCGGCGGGGCCGGCATCATCGTCACGCTTTTCGTGATGAACACGCTCTTCGATGGCGACCTGGAAAAGATGACCGGCACGACCGATTGGCAGAATATCCTGCTGGTGAATGCGCTGGTCGGCGCTTGCATATTCCTCTTCGTGGTCGAGTTGAAGCGGCAGGCGATACGCGTCTTGCTGACGGTAATAGTGGCGCTGATACTCGGCTTCCTGGTCACTTTTATCTTCAACCTCGATGCGGCGGAGCGCTTCGGCCGTGGCGAATTTCGCGCCCAAGTCGTCTCCGATGCCGAGCCAACCGAGCATGACGATGTCGATCTTGAATATAACAAGCGGCGCGGCGGCGAATTCAATAAGCCCAATGTGGTCGCGCCGGTCAGCGAGATCGCCTGGACCTTCGCCGGGCGCGCGGGCGATTCTGTCTCGCTGCTGGCTTATGCCAAAAACCGCCGCTCGGAAGTTGATTTGCTGCTTGAGCTGCGCGCTGAATCGGGCGCGGTCTTGGCGACGGCGGATTCCGCCAGCGAGCGTCAAGTTGAAGAGACATTCGATGACCTGGTGAGCGTCAAAGACGCCGTTATCGAGGGCTTCGAATTGCCCGCCGACGGGCTGTACACGCTTTATGCCCGCCCCGAAGAAATCACAACTGACCTTGTGCTGTCGGAAGCGCTTAGCCAATCGCAGCGTGCTTTTGAGGCGCTGCTGCTGGGTCCCATCGAGCGGGTCAATCGCTGGGGCGTCTGGATCCAGGATGCGATCACGCTGATCTTGCTGGGCATGTCCTTCGCGATTGTGTTTCGCGCCCAGCAATTCAGCCTTGGCGCGGAGGGGCAGCTCTATTTTGGCGCGCTCGTCAGCGGCATCATCGCTTTGAACTCGCCCAATGTGCCCGGCATTATTTTGATCCCCTTCATCATCTTGGCTTCGGGCACCGCCGGTTTCATCTATGGGCTGATACCGGGCGCGCTCAAAGCTTACTTGGGCGCCAACGAGCTGGTCTCGACATTGATGCTTAATGTGGTCGCCACGCGCTTCTTCGAGATGGTGCTCAACTTCCAGCTCAAGCCGCCGAACGCCGGTTATGTCGCTTCGGCAAAATTCACGGACAACGCCGTCTTGCCCGTCATCGTCGATAAGACCCAGGTAACGGTTGCCGTTTTCTTGCTGGTGGTGGTTGTGCTTGTTTCTTGGCTTTTGATCCGCCGGACGCCGCTCGGTTACGAAATCCGCATCATCGGCTCCAATCTGCGCTTTGCCGATTATGGCGGCGTCAACTCCAAGCGCACCATCATGCTGGTGATGGCGATTGGCGGCATTGTCGCTGGTTTGGCGGGCATGCACTTGGCAAACGGCATCCACCGTCAGTTGATTCTCAATATCTCCTTCGCGCTGGCATTTGAAGGGGTGGTGGTCGCCTTGCTGGCGCGCTTGAATGTGCTGGTGGTGCCTTTCACTGGCTTGCTCTACGCTTATTTGCGAGCGGGCGCGCAATTCATGGAGCGCGATGCCAACGTCAGCTTTGAAGTTGTGCGCATGATCCAGGCGATAATCATCCTGCTGATCACCGCCGAAGCGCTGGTCACCTTCTTCCAGGCGCGCCAGAAACGGGCGGATATTGATGAAGAAGGGCATGTGGTCGAGTCGCTGGAGGTGGCCGATGCGAGCTGAAATTCGCATAAGCCCCCAGCCCAAAGCCCTCCCCCAGGAAGAGGGCGGGGCTTTAACAGCTCATTACGGGTCAATAAGCTGCCCTTGCCTCATTTTATTTTGGGGATGCTTCGCCATAGAGATGGCGAAGCGGCTGGGGGATGGGGTGTATAGCGATGTTTGAGAATGTCATTGACGGGATATTCAGCGCCCTGTTCGTCGCCGCTATTTTGCGCGTCACCACGCCGATACTGCTGCCATCGCTGGGCGCGCTGATATCGGAGAAGGCGGGCGTGCTCAACATTGGCTTGGAAGGCATGATGCTCTCGTCGGCATTTACCGGCGTGATCGTCAGCGCTTATGCCCAAGATTGGTTCGGCTTGGAGGCGGGCCTTAGCATCGGTCCCTGGCTCGGGCTTGTGCTTGGGGTTAGCGTTTCAGTCTTCCTCTCTTTCGTATTGGCGCTCTTTCATCTCGATCTAAAGGGCGATCTCTTTCTATCCGGCATCGCGCTGAATATCCTCGGCTCTTCGGCGACGGTCGCTATCATGTTTGAGTTAACCGGCGACCGCGGCAACACCAGCACCTTGGCGAGCTTGCAAATGCCCTTCATCAAATTGCCCGGCTGCGTCAAAACGGAGACCACCAGCAACATTTTTGAGTTTCTCTGCGGCGCCTTCAGCAATCAAAACTTGATGACCTGGATCGCTTTCGCCTCTGTTTTCATTGTCGCCTTCGTCTTGTATCGGACGCCTTTCGGCATGCACCTGCGCGCCGTCGGCGAGAACCCGGAAGCGGCGGCATCGGTCGGCATCAACGTCAAGCGCATCCGCTATTACGCGCTGATGATCAGCGGTTTTTTCGCTGGCTTGGGCGGCATCCATATTGGCATGGGTTACTTGCAGCTCTTCCAGCGCGATATGACAAACGGGCGCGGCTTTATCGCGCTGGTCACGCCATCGCTCGGCGGCGGCACGCCAGTCGGCACGATGATCGCCTCATCCATATTCGGCTTCTTCGACGCGCTGGGGCTGCGCATCGGCTCGCTGGAGATTCCGGCGCAGCTGCCGCAATCGATTCCTTATTTCGCGACGGTGCTGGCGCTGGTGATTTATGCGCTGCAGCGGCGTATTTCTCAGCGCGTTACCGAGATGCGCACCGCCTCCGGCGCGGCTTTCGACGCCGCCTTTTGGAGTTCCATCCAGCGCATCAGCATCTTGCACATGCTGTTGATGATGATCGCCGTCATCGGGGTGGTGACCAGCGCCTCGATGCTGGCCGCGCCCAATGGCTTCGGCGGGGCGGAGACGGCGGTGCCGGCTGGCATTTTGATTGGCGTCGCTTCGGTTGCGCTCTTTGTCATCGGCTTGCCCTTCGTCCGCGATATCTTCAGCATCCAAGTAAAATGGTGGGCTAGCGCCCTGGTGACGATCGTCTCGCTGGGCATTTATCTGACGCTCTTCATGGCGCTCTTCTTTGAGCTGCTGGTCGCCTTGCTCGTCGGGCTGGCGCTGAGCGCGGTGGTCTGGTTCATGATTGGCGGGCGGGTCTTGATGCGGGGGAATTAGCTACCTGTTTGAAACGAAAGGCGCGCAGCGGGAAGCAAGAGATTTGGCTTTGATACTATCTTCCTTGTACAAGAAGCATAATTGGCGTGACGATGACGCCGGCTGCTATGGCGCCCAAAAAAGCGATGACCGCGGCGAGAATCCACTTCATGTGATCCAGTTTGGTTTCGATGCGGGCGAGCGTAGGACCAATCTCGTTGCGCTTCACATACTCTTCCGCGCGCGTTTCTAACCGAGTCAGCCTATTATTCATCGCCGATTCAGCCATTGTGATCTACCTTTTCCATAATGTGCATAATCGACTATTGACATTATGATATTCAGGTCGCTATTCGTCAAGTGAATCCCCAGTTAGGCAGGGCAATCGCTTCAAAATTTTTTCGCCACAGAGACACAGAGGGTCGCAAATTGAAGGTCGTATTTCATGGGCGACATACAATGGCGCCCCTACAAGGCTTGTCCGCTACTGAGTTTTTAATGCGCATTTCTACCCCATCCCCCGGCCCCTTGCCCCAGCAAGCTAGGGAAGGGGAGCTAGAGTATTGCAAACTCTATAAAATATGCCAATTCTGATTGAATCAAGTTCACATTAGCGATAATCACGACAAATCAATGGTCATCCCCCCATTTCAATGGGGGGACCGAGGGGGGTAAACCAAAGGGCGATCGCGAATCCTAAAGTACCGGACAAGCCCTACATTTTGTAATCTTTCGCAGCGAACGACGCATAATCATTTTGAAGCGATTGCCCTGTCCAGTTAGGCAGGGCATCGCTTCAAAAATTTTTTCAACATATAGGACACAGAACGCACAGAGTTTAAGGGTGTTCGACAAGAAGTCTTCAAACTGAATATGGCAACGCCGCCAACGATAAACTATTTGTCGTGCATAAACAGATCTGTAAACAAGGGCATTTATGTTTTTCTCTGCGTGCTCTGTAGTTATTTTTGATTTTGAAGCGATTGCCCTGATGCACTGCCCCCAACTCTATCCACTGCGAGGAGATCAATTAAGTATGCTCAATAAAATCCTCGGCTGCCTCTATGGGCAAGCGCTTGGCGACGCCTTCGCCATGCCCGCCCAAGTCCACCCCGACGATACCGAGCGCGCCTTCGGCTGGTTGGATAGCTGGCAGCCCGCGCCAAAGGACCACATCGTGCATGCCGGGCTGCCGGCCGGGCGCATCACTGACGATTCCGAGCAGGCTTTCTCGATCGCGCAAGCGGTGATTGACGAGGGCGCGGTTACGCTGGCGGCGGCTGTCAAGGGATTGCTTGCCTGGTACGACCGCGTCGATGGCGATAATTCGCCTTATGTCGGCCCCAGTACGCGGCGGGGTCTCAACGCGCTCAAACGAGGTGACGACCCGCGGACGACCGGGCTTTGGGGCGATACCAACGGCGCGCCTATGCGAATCGCACCTATTGGCTTGCTTCACCCTGGTGATATCGAGGGCGCGGTCGCCGATGCCGCCATCATCTGTATGCCAACCCATTTCACCCAGCCGGCGGTCGCGGGCGCGGCGGCGGTGGCGGCGGCGGTGGCGCAGGCGATGGTGGACGAGACGACGCTCGATAGGCTGTTCGAGGCGGGGCGGCGCGGCGCCAAGCTGGGGGCGGCCCATGGACGGCGCTGGTTTGGCTGCTCCGTACAATTTAAGATTGAGCAGGCGCTTGACATAGCGAGAAGCGGTGAAGGCACACGGCAAAAACTGCGGCGGCTCTTCGACGAAGTCGGCGCCACACTGAATGTGCCGGAGACCGTTGGCGCCGCGTTTGGCATCCTGGCGCTGGCTGATGGCGACCCCAAAGCGACAGCAATCTTGGCGGCGAATCTCTCTGGTGATGCCGATACCATCGGCGCGATCGCCGGCGCGATGGCTGGCGCTTTCGCCGGCTTTGACGCCATCCCCGCAGGCGACATCGCCGTCTTAGAACGAGACGAAGTTTTCCAAGCCTACGACGCGCGCGGGCTTGCCGCCGGCTTGCAGCGATTGATCGCAGCGCCCAGCGCTGGCCCCGCTGAGGAAGGCTAGATTCGCGCCTTGTTCTCTCCACCACCGAGCGAACCGTCGATCAGTACAGTAATTCCAGCTGTGAAGAGCCAGCGCTGCAGCCAATACCGCTTTACTAGCCTGGGCAGACATTGATTTGGCAAGCGAGCCTTACCTCCAAAGCCGATGGCGACGGCGATTGACAACAATCGGCGATTTGGTCGTCGATATCCTGCTTGAAGCCAGCTTGCCTGCACGAGCCGAGCAGCATCAAATGGCGCGGCGTCTGCAATTTGAAGCGGGCGGCGCTTGTACGACTATCCTGGCGGCGCGGCGGATGGGGCTGGCAGTGGCGGCTCTGGGCACAATCGGCGACGACCTCCAAGGCCGGCTGCTGCTGGATATCCTGAACCGGGCGGGCGTCGATACGGCTGCGATATCGACACCCGCCGAAAGCACAACTACCACCGTCCTCGCGCTCACCGACAGCCAGCGGGGCGGGCATGTCTTTCTCGGTCACTATGGCACAGGCGCGCCAATCGAATTCAGCCCGGCGGCGGCAGCGCGGCTTGAAGCGGCCGACGCCCTATTCATACCCGGCTATTCTTTGCTGGATGCCCGTATTTCGCCCTTGGTCGCCGGCTTATTTGATTGGCTCGCGACCCATAAGCGGCGGCTGTATTTCGATGTGGGTCCCTACGCGCGGCAATTGACGCAGCCGCAGGTGGATCAGGTCTTGGCGCGCAGTGCGGTGCTGCTGCTGACCGAAGACGAAATCCCCTTCATCGCCGCCGGCACGCGGGACCTGGCTGCCTGCCGAGCGCGATACCCAGAGCTGACAATCGTGCTCAAGCGCGGCGCCGCTGGCTGCCGCATCATATCGCGCGCTGTCGATTTGCTTTGCCCGGGCTTCGCTGTCGATGTTGTTGATACCGTTGGCGCGGGCGACGCCTTTGCCGGCGCTTACATCTGGGCTGATTTGAACGGGTATTCCGCGCCAGAATGTGGCACAATCGCCAATGCAATGGGCGCGGCGAGCGTGACCAAGAGCGGCGCGGGGCGCCAGGTCCCCTCCTGCGCCGAGGTACAGACCCTGCTACGGCAGGCGCATACAGGAATCAACATATCATGCTGAAGACCATCACCATCGAAACGCCAGCCGGCGACGCGCTCGTGGACATCACGGCGCAAGCCAAAGCGCTGGTGGCGGAGAGCGGCGTCCAAGCGGGCATCTGCGCGCTGATCGTGCCCCATAGCACCGCCGCCATCACGCTCAACTCGGGCTTAGACCCAGCCACGTCCGCCGATATCCTGGCTGATATCAAGCGCTTGGTGCCGACGCGGCTCGATTTCATCCACCAGTACGACACGCCCGCCGACGCCGCTGCGCATATCAAAGCTACCCTGGTCGGCAACAGCATCACGCTGGCGATTGACGCTGGCGAGCTGCTGGTCGGCTGGTCACAGAGTATCTTGTTCTACGAATTCGACGGCCCGCGCAAGCGTGAAATCCAAGCCAAAATCATCGCCGGTTGATTGAAGCAGCGAGAAGACCCAGGACACAGAGGGGAGCGCCAAGATGCCACGCAAAATCATCATCGATACCGACCCCGGCGTCGACGATACGATGGCGATCTTCTTCGCCCTCTGCTCGCCGGAGCTAGAGCTAGCCGGGCTGACCACAATCTTCGGCAATGTGCATACCAAGCTGGCGACCAAGAACGCGCTGCGCTTGCTTGAAATCGCCGGGCGCAGCGATATCCCGGTGGCGCATGGCGCGGATAACGCCTTGACCGGCGACTTTGAAGGACCCGTCCCGCAGGTGCATGGGGCAGACGGGCAAGGCGATATCTGGCTGCCAGCCCCAGCCGGCGCGCCCATCGACCTTAGCGCGGCAAATTTCATCATCGAGCAGCTGCGCGCGGCGCCGGGCGAGATTACGCTGGTCCCGATCGGACCTTTGACCAATATCGCGCTGGCGCTGCGCCTGGAGCCGCGCATCACCGACTGGGTCGATGAAGTGGTGCTGATGGGTGGCAACGCGCTCGCGCCCGGCAATGCCAGCCCAGCCGCCGAAGCCAATATCCGCAATGACCCTGAAGCGGCCGATCTGGTCTTCGGCGCCGATTGGAACGTGACCATGGTCGGGCTTGATGTAACGCTGCGCGTGCACATGAGGCCGGCGCATATCGCCGACTATGCCAGGCATGGCAAGCCAATGTCGGATCACATCACGCGGGTCCTGCCGCATTACCGCAATTATTTCGAAGCGACTTACGACGCCGCCGGCATCTTCGTGCACGATTCCAGCGCCATCGCTTATTTGATCGAGCCCGATCTTTTCCAAACCCAGCGCTGGCCCATCCGCGTCGGCACCCAGGGCTTGGGCCGCGGCAAGACCTGGCCCGCCACCGGTCGCCAGATCCCGGCCGCCTGGCAAAACCGCCCACTCGTCAATGTCTGCGTCGATGTCGATGGCGAGCGGCTGGTCGAGCTGGAAGCGGAGCGCCTGCGGCTGGCTTGAGGGCTGGGCTTTTCGCGACATGGGTCTGAAGGGCAGTGCCTGTTTTTTCGCCACCGAGACACAGAGACACAGACGCCCCTGCATTTTGTAATTTTAGGTGGCGAAGGACGCACAATGATTTTGCCCCGGCAGCCAGGGAGTGGTGAATTATGAGATATGTAGGCCGATATTCTGTATTTGGATAACCTAGATGTAGGGGCGACACTTGTGTCGCCCACAGTTGCAGAAGCAGGTTTTGGGCGATCCAAGGATCGCCCCTACGACTCAGCACAAGCAAGCCTTATATCAATAATTCGCCACTCCCCGGACCACCGCCTTTGACGCGCGCCCTGTGAATTGTTATGCTCTGCGCCAATGTTTATTTTTTGATATTTGGAGCTTGCCATGAAATTGTTTGATTACGTCGACCCGGTCGAAAACTGGGATCTGACGATCAACCGCTACGCCACGCAAAAGGTCGAATTCGGCGCCCAAGGCGTGGCGGAAAAAGTCGCCGAAATCGAAGCGCTGCTCAAGCAGAAGATTGCCGAGTTGGACGCGCTGCCCAATGACCCCGAGCTGGAATTGGCGGAGCCAAACGATCTTGCCTCAATCAAGGCGCTGCGGCCCGGGGGCGCCCGCCGCCTGCTGGCTGCGCTGCCAGAGGACTTCCACGATCGGCTGCAAGGCGCTTGGCTGGCGCGCTGCGCTGGCTGCACGCTCGGTTCTATCGTCGAAGGCTGGAAGGTGGATCGCATGGAGCGCTGGGCCGCTTACATCGGCGATCCTTTCCCGCTGGTGGATTATTGGAGCCAGGCTGAACAGCCGCATGAACCGCGCCTCAAGGTTAGCACGCGCCACGATTACACCGCCGCCAAGATGAACGGCGTGCCCAGCGATGACGACCTCAATTACACCGCGCTCGGCTTGCTCATCCTCGAAGAATATGGACCCGATTTCACGGTCGAAGATGTGGGCGCCGCCTGGCTGCAATACCTGCCCTTCGCCTTCACCGCCGAGGGCGTCGCGCTGGATAACCTGCGCGCGGGCTTGCCAGCCATGCAGGCGGGGGCGCAAAACAACCCGTGCCAGAATTACATCGGCGCTGATATCCGCTCCGACCCTTGGGGCTACGCGGCGCCGGGCTGGCCCGAGAAAGCGGCTGAATTCGCCTGGCGCGATGCCATGATCAGCCATCGGCGCAACGGCATCTACGCCGCGATGTATTTCTCGGCGGCGATTGCGGCGGCTTTCGCCGTTGATGACCCGATGGACGCGCTGCAAATCGGCTTGGAAGAAATCCCCGCCGATAGCATCACCGCGCGTGAAATACGCTGGGCGCTGGAGATGGCGCCGTCTATCTCGGGTTACAAAGATGCGGCTGCGCTTTGTGAAGAGCGCTACCCCGGCTTGTGGAAGTCGCACTCGATTCAAAACAACGCCTTGACGATTTGGGGCTTGGCTGTCGGCGGTGATGATTACACCAAGATGATCGGCGAGACTGTCGCCATGGGGCAAGACAATGATTGCACCGCCGCCACCGCTGGCAGCATCTTCGGCGCGGTATACGGCGCCAGCGCCATCCCCGAACATTGGACGCGCAACTTCAACAACACGGTGCATTCTTACCTGAACGGCCTTCGCACCTTCGCGATTGACGACATGGTGAACCGCTTCGCCGCGCAGGCGGAACGTGTCATCGCCAGCTAAAGAGAATGTCTAGGCAAGCCGCCCGGCGAAACAGCAAGCTGTGCCGTTAGCTAGCCGGCACCTTTTCGCTAGCAGCAGTGAGATATAACACAATATAACACAGGAGCTAAGCATGCCTCTTTTTGAGTATCCAGAAGCCATCAGCAAGTGGGACCGCAAGATCAAAGCCTATGCCCAGCAGAAGGTCGAATTCGGCGCGCCGGGCGTCGCCGAAAAAGTAGCCGAAATCGAAGCCCTTATCGCCCAAAAGATCGCCGAGTTGGACGCGCTGCCCAACGATGCCGCGCTGGCAAAAGCCGAGCCAGATGACCTCGAGGCGATACGCCGCCTGCGCCCAGCGGGGGCGCGCCGACTGTGGACCGCGCTGCCCGACGATTTTCGCGAGCGCCTGGAGGGCTCGTGGCTGGGGCGCTGTGCCGGCTGCACGCTCGGCTCCATCGTCGAAGGCTGGACTGTCGAGCGGATGGAACAATGGGCGGAATACCTCGGCGATGACTATCCGCTGGTCGATTATTGGAGCGCGGCCGAGCAGCCGCATATGAAAAAGTATCAGACCAGCCTGCGCGAAGATTTTACAGCCGCCAAGATGAACGGCGTGCCCACCGATGACGACCTCAATTACACGCTGCTCGGCTTGATGATCCTAGAAGAATACGGGCTCGATTTCAGCACCGACGAGCTGGGCGAAGCTTGGGTCAAATATCTGCCCTTTGCCTTCACGGCTGAGGGCATCGCGCTGGACAACCTGCGCCGGGGTGTGCCGCCGATGCAAGCGGCTGAAGTTGATAACTGCTTCCTGAATTGGATCGGCGCTGATATCCGCTCCGATCCTTGGGCTTATGCCGCGCCCGGTTATCCGCAGAAAGCGGCCGAGTTCGCCTACCGCGACGCCTACGTCAGCCACCGGCGCAATGGCATCTACGCCGCGATGTTTTTCTCGGCTGCGATTTCAGCCGCCTTCGCCGTCGATGATCCGGTTGATGCGCTCCAGATCGGCCTAGAAGAAATACCAGCCGATTGCACCCTAGCGCGGGAGACGCGCTGGGCGCTGGAGATGGCGCCAGCCATCGGCGGCTATCGCGATGCGGCCGACGCCATCGAAGAGCGCTACCCAGACATGGGCGGCGCGCATGCCATCAACAATACCGTGCTCACCGTCTGGGGTTTGACCGTCGGCGGCGACGATTACAGCAAAGTCATCGGCGAGACGGTCGCCATGGGCAAGGATAACGACTGCACCGCCGCCACCGCCGGCAGCATTTGGGGCGCTGTCTATGGCAAGAGCGCCATCCCCAAACATTGGTACAAGAATTTTAACAACAAGGTGCATACCTTCTTGTATCACCAGCAGCCCTTCGCCATTGATGATACCGTCGACCGATTCATCGCCTTGGCTGAGCAGGTCATGGCGGGGGAATAGCCTGGCAAGACGCGGCTATGCAGGGGGGAGCCATTGTGGTCTCCCCGCATGGACCAAGCAAAAGGAGTAACCCATGTCCAATTACAACTACCCCGCTGAGCTTGAAAATATCGACCGAGCAATCAACCTCTGGGCGCAGCTCAAGACAGAAACCGGCGCCCTTGGCGTGGCTGATAAAGTGGCTGAAATCAAAGAATTGGTCGAGGAGAAGCTGGCTGAGCTGCGCGCCTTGCCCGAGGACGCCGCTCTGCAGCAGCAAGAACCCGATGACCTGGCCGGGATCCGCGCTTTGCGCCCGGCTGGCGCCCGCCGCCAATGGACGAGCCTGCCCGAAGCGACCTACCGCGACCGCATCCAAGGCGCGATTCTGGGGCGCTTCGCCGGCTGCATCCTGGGCTCCATTGTCGAATGCTGGGAAATCGAAAAAATGGAGCGCTGGGCTGCGTATCATGGCGAGGCATTCCCGCCGGTGGATTATTGGAAGGAAGCCGAGCGACCCCAAGATCTCAAATATCAGACCAGCCTGCGCGACGCCTTCACCCGCTCTCGTATGGACGGCGTGCCGACCGATGACGACATCATCTATACGCAGTTGGGCTTGCTCATCTTGGAAGATTATGGTCCTGATTTCAGCGTGGCGGATGTCGGCGCGGCTTGGCTGAAATACCTGCCGCACGCCGCCACGGCCGAAGGGGTGGCGCTGCGCAACCTGCGCTCCGGCGCCCCGCCCCTGCAGGCGGCTGTCATCGATAACCCCTTCATGTTCTGGATCGGCGCTGATATTCGCTCCGACCCCTGGGGCTATGCCGCGCCCGGTTATCCGGCGAAGGCGGCTGAATTCGCCTGGCGCGATGCCACCATCAGCCATCGGCGCAATGGCATCTATGGCGCGATGTATTTCTCCGCCGTCATCTCCGCCGCCTTCGCCACCGCCGATCCACTCGCAGCGCTGGCAGCGGGCTTGAGCGAAATCCCGGCTGATTGCCTGCTGGCCCGCGAAGTGCGCTGGGCATTAGAAGTCGCCAGCGACATCAAGAATTATCGCCAGGCGCGCGCCGCTGTCGATGAACGCTTCGCCGGCATGCACCGCATCCACACCATCAATAACGCCGCCCTGACTATCTGGGGCTTGACTATCGGCGGCGATGATTTCACCAAAGTCATCAGCGAGACAGTGGCAATGGGCTTGGATAACGATTGCACCGCCGCCACCGCCGGCAGCATCTTTGGCGCCGCTTATGGCGCCGCCGCCATCCCCGAGCATTGGACGCGGGATTTCAACAACAAGGTCTATTCTTACATCAACGGGGTAGAGGCTTTCGCCCTCGATGATATGGTCGAGCGCTACACTGCGCTGGCTCGGCAAGTGCTGGCGGGATGAAAGCATGCGCCACCGAGGCGCAAAGGGTCGCGTAGACACCGACCGTCGGCACAGAGCTAGGCAAGCTGGCGGGGGAGTGGTGAATTATGAGATATGCAGGCCGATATTCTGTATTTGGATAACCTAGATGTAGGGGCGACACTTGTGTCGCCCACAGTTGCAGAAGCAGGTTTTGGGCGATCCAAGGATCGCCCCTACAACTCAGCACAAGCAAGCCTTATATCATTAATTCACCACTCCCGTGTCGGGGTGGGGTTTGAAATAGGGCAGTTTGCGCTACAATCAATCTTAGGCAGGGCTTAGTTTGGTCACGGGGGGGGCAGCCTGATGGAGATGATCACGGTCAGTGTTATCCAAGACGAGGACGTCTACATTTCGCATTGCCTGGACTATGACATTGCCAGTCAAGGCAGCACAGAGCAAGAAGCGATTGACAACATCAAGGAGGCGGTGACGCTATTCCTTGAGGTGGCATCGCCAGAAGAAATCCAGAGTCGGCTCGCAAGGCGCGGCATAAGCGGCGGCTCTGATGGACTCTTAGCGTGAATTTGGAAAAAACTGTGTATGCGGGCGACTTACAGAGCCGCCCCTATGTTGGCGCTAACGAATATAGGCATCCAATCTTGTGTCATCAACTTTCCTACTGCTCGACCCGCGCGTAATCGGCGCGACCCGAGACGCCAAGCTGGAACTGGGCGCGGCGCAAAAGCACCCAGCCAACCCGCTCTTCGGCGAAGAGTACTTCGCTGCCTCGCCCAAACGCTGGGAAGCGCGCTTGGATAATGTCTATCCCAGCGTCATCTACGACGAAGACGCTGGCTGCTTCAAGTGTTGGTACAAGTCCTTCATCTATGACGAGCCCTCCAATAACACGGCGCTGGCGCAGCGTCGGCGGCAGCCCTACGGCACGGGCAAACGCGAAGAGGGCTTGCTTTATGCCGTCTCGGAAGATGGCATCCACTGGCAGAAGCCGGCGCTTGGCATCATCGAATTCGACGGCTCGAGCGCCAATAACTTGGTCATGCGCCGGGCGACCCACGGCCTCCATGCCGGCGGTGTCATGAAAGACGCCCGCGAAACCGAGCCGGCGCGGCGCTACAAATTCATCCATCGCAACGTCTGCGCGGGCAGAATGGCGACCTGCTTCTCAGCCGATGGCTTGCATTGGTCGCCGCCCCTGCCCTGGCGCGAGCATGATGCAGTCGGCGATTGCCACAACAACGCGATCTGGTCGCCCGAGCTGGGGCGCTACATCTGCATCAGCCGCGGCTGGTCGGCTGGCATCCGCACGGTATTGCGCAGCGAAAGCGCCGACTTCGAGAACTGGTCGAAGCCAGTCGAGATCATGCGCGGCGCCGATGCTCACGACCAGATTTATTCCATGCCAATCAGCCGCTACGGCGATCTCTTTATCGGCTTGCCTTCGATCTTTCACAAGGGGCAGGGTGCCGCCCCAAACTGGGACACAGTCGATACCGAGTTGGCGCTTAGCACCGACAGCGTCAACTGGCAGCGCGTCTGCCCGGGCCAGCCGCTGATACCGCGTGGGGCGGGCGCTTACCCGGCTGGCGCCTACGATTGCGGCTGCATCTATGCCGCGGCGCCGCTGGTGCATGATGGCGCGATTTGGATTTTCTATGGGGGCAGCAATGGATTGCACAACAATTGGCGCGAGGGCTCGCTCAATCTAGCGACGCTGCCGCTTGACCGCTTCGCCGGCTACGCGCCGCGCCGCGCGCAGGCGAAAGCGACTATCGAGACCCGGTCCCGCGCCCTGCTTGGCAACAGCCTGTCGCTCAATGCCGAGATTTCGCCGGGCGGCTTCATTCGGGCAGCGCTTCTCGATGCGGGCGGCGGCGCCATAAGCGGCTTCGCGCTGGAGGACTGCCTGCCACTGACACAGGGCGGGGCGCGGGGCCAACTGCGCTGGCGCGAGCGCAAGCTGGCGGAGCTGCGGGGCAAGACGCTGCGCCTGGCGCTGGAATTTCAGCGAGCGACGCTCTATGCCATCAACGAAGTTGGGGACCCGGCCGCCGATTGAGCGTGATTGGCGCGGCCTCGCCTTGGTACAGCGGGCGCAGGGGCGCCAGCAAGGCGCGGTTTTGCTGGTACCAGTCGGCGGACCAATCGGTATCAGCCAGGTAAGCGCGGATTGGCGCCGGCAAGTTTGCGAAATCAGGATAATACCAGAGCGTGATATTGCTGCGGCGCTGGTCGCTTTGGTTGCCATGCGCGGCATGCAGCAAGCGCGCGCTGCCCATGACCACATCGCCCGCTTTCACCGGCACATCCACTTCGCCCTCGGCACGCTGAAAAGCCAACTGCGTCATATCGTCGGCGCGGCTCAAGTGCTCTTCATGCGCGTCGGGCAAAACGTCGTGCAGCCGATGACGCTTCAAATGCGAGCCCGGTATCAGGCGCAGGCAGCCATTGTGCGGCGTCGTATCGACCAGATAAATCATCAGAAAACACTGAATCGTCCGCGCTGTGTAGCTGATTGGGTGATTCCAGAAACGCGCGTCCTGATGCCAAAATAGCGGCGGGCTGCCCGGCGCTTTGCTGATGATGAAGCCGCTGCCCCATTTGGGATCATCAAAGCCGAGCCGCCCCAGCGCCGCCAGCATCGGCTGATAGGCGATGAGCCGCGCCAGGAAGGGCTGCTCGGTTACGCGGATTAAACTGCCTTGCGCTCGGTTTCGGGCGAAGTGCGCCGCCTCTTGCCGGGCGATAAGCTCGTCAGTGACTTCCCGCAGCCGCGCCAGCATCCCCTCATCGATGATGCCTTCGAGCCGGCAGAAGCCGTCGCGGTCCAGTTGACGCCGCTTCAATTCATAGTCAGTTTGATAGCCAGTTTCAGAGTCAATGCTCATGGGTTTTCCAGCGCTGCCGGGCGCTCTACATCAGATGATCGCTGATGAATTGCTCAAAAGGCTCCAGTGCCTGGGGCAGGCTCCTGCGCCCTAAGCCCAGCCGGAAGTAATTCCCCTCAAAGAGCATCACGTCGGCCGGCAGCGCCATCAGCCCTTGCTCGGCCAGGAGGCCCCCGGCGAACTCGCTCACCGGCATATCAGCTTTCAGCTGGACCAGCGTAATCGTGCCGGCGGCTGGGTAACTGAGCCAGAATAGGTCGCGGTAGCGCCCAAAAAACTGGCGGCAATGGGCGATGTTGCTTTTGACGATTTCGATGCTGCGCTCCGTCAGCGCTTGCCAGTTCTCCAGCGCGATTAGAGCCAGGATTTCGCTGGGCGCGCTGCCGCAGATGGTCGTGTAGCTTTTCATCTCTTGCAGCTCGTGCTTCAAATCTTGGTCCCGCGTGATTAGCCAGCCGACGCGCAAGCCCGGCAAGCCAAAACATTTCGACAAAGCGCCCAGCACAATCGCCCGCTCGTAAAGCTCAGCGGCGGATGGCAGGCGCCGGCGCTCGTCATGCTCGGTGAAGCGATAAATCTCGTCGGAAAACAAGATCAGATTGTGCTTCCGCGCCAAGTCTACGATGCGCGTGAAATCGGCCTGGCTGGGCAGATAGCCGGTTGGGTTGTGCGGGAAGTTGATGACCAGCATCTTGCTATCGGGGCGGATCAATCGCTCCAGCTCATCGATATCGAAGTGCCAGCCATCGTCCGTCTGCCGCTGATGCCAGAAAGACAGCTCGCAGCCGGTGGCGCGCGCAATCTCCCACAACGATTGAAAACTTGGATACATCACTACCACATGGTCGCCGGCATCGAGCAGGCTGTTCATCGGCAGGAAAACGCCTTCCTCCGGCACCACCTCGATGACATCGTCAGCGCTGATGCTTTGGTGCAAGCCGGCAATCGAGGCGCGCAATTCGGGATGCCCCTGCGTCTCGGTGTAACCCAGCCACAGCTTGTCAAACTGCTCGCGTCGTTCCGCGCTGGCATAGCTCAGCAGCGCGTCCAGCGTCAGTGGCTCGGCGTCGGATTGGCTGATGCCATAGGGCGCGCTGAATTCCTGCTGGCGGAAGAAGTTTTCGATTTTGAAAGGGGCGAATTTCATGGTGGCGCTTTCTCAATTGTTGCGGATTCTGGCAGACGATTTAACCACAAAGCCTAGGGCGCACACAGTGTCAACTGACTGCGAGAGCTGCGATTCACGCAGTCTACTCGATACGGGCACCCTGGCAAAGCCGCCTAGAGCCGCTGCCGCAGCATCGCCGCCATGATCGCCGAGCGCTCCGGCAAGGATGAGATCTCGCCGTATTCGTTGATTGCGTGCCCGCCTTCGCCGACTATGCCCATGCCATCCAGCGTTGGCACCCCGAGCGCCGCTGTCTTATTGCCATCGGAGCCGCCGCCGGTCTTCCCTTCCTGCAGCGCCAAGCCCATCCCAGCCGCCAGCGCCTGCGCCCGCTGAAATAGAGCCGCGATTTCTGGGCTGCGCTCCATCGGCGGGAAGCCCACATCGCCTTCGACGCGGAGCTCCGCTTCTGGGTGGATTGGTTTGAGGTTCATAATCTGGTCGTGGATTGCCGCTTGGTTGACGCGCGTCCAAGCTCTCACATTAAGTTCGACCTGCGCCTGAGCTGGCACCACGTTGGGGCGCGTCCCCCCGCTGATGAGGCCCGCGTTGACCGTCGTGCCGCTTGCGTAATCCGTCAGCGCCTGAACCGCCAGCACATGATGGGCGAGCTCCTCAATCGCGTTGATGCCGCGGGCATGATCGGCGCCAGAATGCGCCGCGCGCCCCTTTGCCGTGATGGTGTAATGGCTGACGCCTTTGCGCTGCGTCTTGTAGGCGCCGTCCTGGGGCGGCTCGGTCACGAAGACTGCATTATGCGAAAGCGCCTCGCCTTCGATCTCGACATTGGAATGGCGGCTGCCGGTTTCTTCGTCCGAATTGAGCAAATAGGTGATGGGCTGCTGCGGGAACAGGTCGAGCTGGCGCAGCGCTCGCAATGCCCAAAGCGCGATGACAATGCCGCCTTTCATATCCATCGCCCCGACGCCGTAAATGCGGTCGTCATCAATGCGTGTGGGTCTCCCCGCCACCGTGCCCAGATCCCAGACGGTGTCCATGTGGCTTAGGATAACGATGCCGCCGGCGCCCGGGTTCCAGCGCGCCCGCAAAACATCGCCGACCGCCGCTTTGGGGATGATTTCGACCGCACCGCCCAGCCCGCGCAATTCAGCCGCCAGCTCCCCGCCCAGCACATCAACCGCCGCCTTGTCTGTCGTGGGCGACTCCAGCGCGATCAGGCGCTTCAAGTCATCGACCATGTCCTTGCTATGTTCGCGCAGGTAATTCAGGATGCGCCGATTGTCCTGAGCCATCATGTGAGATCCGTCCTTGTTTGATGAAACTGTGAGGGAGAGTATAGCACGTCGGCACCAAATCGCAGAGCGCCTAGGATTGAGGGGAGTGGTGAATTACTGATATAAAGCCTGCTTGTGCTGAGTCGTAGGGGCGATCCTTGGATCGCCCAAAACTTACTTCTGCAACTGTGGGCGACACTTGTGTCGCCCCTACAAGGCTTGTCCGGTACTGGTTCGCTGTATGTAATTGCGAATTTAAAGAAGGTGCTAATTTAGAGTAAGCGCCAAACTTCCAAATAAGGAGCTTACTCATGGATTTAGACACCTTCTTCACGACATTATACGTGGTGATTGACGATTGGTACAAAAGTAAAATGATCTCCCTGATGAAGCGACATCCAGGTCCGCCCCTGCAAATGAGTGATAGCGAAGTGCTGACGGTCGCGATTGCTGCGCAATGGCGCGCTGGTGTGCCTTGGCAATCTGAGCGAGGCATAGTGCGTTACATGCTTGAAAATGGTCGGTCATGGTTTCCCCGGATGCTGAAACGCAGTCAGTTCAACAAGCGTCTTCGCGATCTGTGGGCCGCCTTTGTATGCTTGCAGCAAGAGCTGGCGCAGATGCTTTGCAGCACCGCTGTGTACGAGGCGGTGGATTGTACGCCGCTGCCGCACTGTAGTCTGGGCCAAGCCATCAGCCATGATCGGCATTGGCTCTTCGGCAAGAAAGGCCGCGGCGGCAATCATGGCGGCTGGTATTTCGGACAGCAGCTGTTGGTCTGCGCCAGCGACAGCGGTGTCATCACGGGCTGGATGCTTGGTCTGGCAAACATTGATGACCGCTGGCTGATGGAAGCGCTGGTGAGCAGTCGCCAGGGATGCAAGCGTGTGATTGAAATCGAATTGCCCAAGCATCGAACATATAAACTTCGCAGAATCCCTAGTCCAGAATCCATCAGCCCCGCCCTGTGTGCCGGAGACGCTCGTGGCTTGACCTATCTCGCTGACGGCGGGTTCAGTGGACTGCGATGGATCAGACATTGGCAACGCCAATATGACGCTGAAGTTATCGCGCCACGAGCGAGCAACATCAAAGGCGACAAGCCCGGCAAAACCATGCGCTGGCTGCGCAAACACCGGCAAATCATCGAGACGGTGATCGCCAGACTTGTTCAAACATTTGGCTTACATCGCATCAATGCCCACAGCGAACACGGAATGCTCGCCCGAGTAGCGGCAAAGACGGCGGCATACAACATGGGCATACTCTTGAATCGCGGTGCCGGGCGAGCCGACGGCGCCCTGGCTACGCTGCTATGTTAGTACCGGACAAGCCTTACAAGGCTTGTCCGCTACTTAGTTTTTAATGCGCATTTCTACCCCATCCCCGACCGCCAGTGTCTACGCGGCGCAGCCCCTTGCCGGCGGTCAGTGTCTACGCGACCCAGCAAGCTAGGGAAGGGGAGCTAGGATATTGCAAACTCTATAAAATATGCCAATTCTGCTTGAATCCAAGTTCACATTAGCGATAATCACGACAAATCAGTGCTCATCCCCCCATTTTAATGGGGGGACCGAGGAGGGTAAACCAAAGGGCGATCGCGAATCCTAAAGTACCGGACAAGCCTTACATCTAGGTTATCCCAATACAGAATATCGGCCTGCATATCTCATAATTCACCACTCCCAGGATTGAGGGGACAGGGCGATTCCTTGAAGGAGCTTACAGTTCAAGGTTATGATAGGCGGCCAGGCTGAGCTTCGGGGGTTCATCTTCATTCAATGATTGTGGCGCGCTGCTTGCTTTCTCTTGTCATCTGCTCGCTGGCGCTCTGCCTGGCCGCGCAGGGCGATAGCCCGCCGATCTTTCAGCCGGCGCCGCGCCCTATGCCGGTGTCGGCGCAGAGCGCGTCGGGCCTGCGGCTGGAGGCTTTCTTCAGCTCGCTGGCGCAGGGTGGCGTCGGGCTGCTGCGGCTGGCGGGCGACGGAATCGAGACGGCGCAGGCTCTATTCCGCGATGAAGCGGTCCCCTTTTTCCCCGCCGCTGATGACGCTTGGTACGCCCTAATCAAGACTGATATGAATAGCCAGCCGCGAGCCTATCCGCTGACGGTGATTGCGCACCACGCTAGCGGCGATGTCCGCTTTGAAAGCCAATTGCGCATCGAGGCGGCCCACTTCATCACGCAGGACCTCGTTCTGCCCGGCAGCCGCCTGCATCTGACCGAGCCCGCAATTGAAAATGAAGAGCTCGCGCGGCTGCAAGCCTTGGCAAGGGTGGTCAAGCCAGCGCCGCTCTGGGATGCCAGCGGTTTTGAATTGCCCCAAGCCAGCGAGCTGACCTCCCCCTTCGGCGCCTATCGCATACTCAATGGGGTCCGAGAGTCGCGCCATACGGGTTGGGATCAGAATCTGCCTACTGGCAGCCCGGTGCGGGCGATGGCGGCGGGCGAGGTTCGCTTTAGCGGCTTGCTCGATATCCGCGGCAATTATGTCTTGATCGACCACGGCCTCGGCATTTACACCGGCTATGCCCATTTCTCGGAGCTGCATGCGCGGGCGGGGCAGCGCGTTGACGGGGGGCAAATCATCGGCTTGAGCGGCAACAGCGGCCGCAGCAGCGCGCCGCATTTGCACTGGGAAGCCTTGCTTCGCGGCGACTGGATCGATGGCTTGAGCCTCCTCGAGCTGTGGCTGCCCGCGCCCAAGCGCTCTAAGGCGGAGGCGAAGGGGCGCTAATAATTCTCCCCGCGCGGCAATTCAATGTATAATTTAAAAAAGTAGATATAGAGATATCTGTTATAATTGGTGCTCAATCTTCAATTTTCTGTGCTGGGCTGTTGAACGCGCAGGTAACACCGCTGGCGAAGATCGCGGCTCGCTGACTGAGGAGGGAATCATGCAGCAGAATGACAACTTCCGTCTGGTTGTGCGGCGGGGTCCCCAGCCAGATCAGGCATTTGAAGTCAGCAAAGACCTCACCACGCTGGGGCGCGATATCAGCAACGACATCGTGCTCAATGATCGCGAAACCAGCCGTCATCATCTGCGCCTGATGCGCTCGGGCGATACCTTAACTATCGAAGACCTCGGCTCCACCAATGGCACCTTCGTCAACGGCAAGCGCGTCTCCGGCGTGACGCCGCTGCAGAATGGCGACATGATCGGCTTGGGCGAGACAGTTACCCTGGCGCTGGAGATCGTCAGCGCCGCGGCTGATGCCTCCGCCAGTACGCCTGCTTCCAACCTGGGCGATTTGCTGCCGCCAGCCGAGACGCCCGCGCCCGATCCAGAAACGCCAGCCCTGCCCGAAGCAAGCTATGTGCCGCCGGCTGACTATGGATTGCAAAGCGCGTCGCCAGCCCCCGCCGACGCCTACGCGCCCAATATGCCGAGTGCGCCAAACCCGGGCGAGCCGATGCCACCGCAGCCGCCCGCTTACCCAGCTTATCCCGAAGGCACCGACAAGGCAAAGCAGCAACCGCCGCCCGGCTACTACCCGCAGCAGCCTGGTATGCAGCCGATGCCGCCAGCGCCGCCACAAGCCTACCCCGGCTACGATTACGACCCTTACGCCGCGCGCGAGGAAAGCAGCGGCACGTCGCCCTGGCTGATACTCGGCTGTTTCGTCTTCTTCATTCTCGTCTTCGTCTGCTTCGCTGGCATCGCTCTGGTGCTCATCGATGTGCTCAACCTCTGGTGCGACATACCCGTCGTCCGCGATATCATCCTGGCGCTGGGCTTTGGCTGTTGAGGAAATTCCCAATCCAATGCCATTTTGCCGGGGCAGTCCCAGTGGCTTGCCCCTAGCAGCTCTTGATTCGAGCAAATGAATAGTCGCCCTTTGGCAGACGCGCCATGCTAGCCTGCGCGGAGACCAATCAAAGGAGCGACCCATGTTCAACTGGCTCACCGATTTTTTCCGCAGCCGCCGAGACCAACTTCGCCCACGCGCGCCGCATATCGAACGGGTTGCGGCGCATAACAGCTACGCGCTCAATCCGCCGCTGGATATGCACAGCGCCCGCGTCTACGAAAGCTCGCCCTGGGTCTATGTCGCCATCAATCGCATCGCCGAAGCTGGCGCGCTGGTGCCACTGCAGGTCTACCAGCTCGAAGGCGAAAAACGCATCGGCATGGACAATCACCCGCTGGAATCGCTGCTAGCCAAGCCCAACCCACTGACCAGCCGCTTTGAGCTTTTCGAGCAGACAATTGGCTCGCTCGAGCTGCATGGCAACGCCTACTGGTTCCTCGCCGGCGATGGGCGGGGGCAGCCGCGCGAGATTTGGCTGCTGCGCCCCGACCGCGTGACCATCGTGCCCCACGAGCGGCGTATCGTTGCCGGCTACCTCTACGAAATCGGCGGCGAGCGCATCCCCCTCGACGCCATCGAAGTGCTGCATTTCCGCCGCTGGCACCCCGATAACGATTTCTATGGTCTGTCGCCAATCACGGCGGCGCGCGGCGCAGCGCTCAGCGACCGGCACATGGCGGATTGGAATCGCAACACTTTCGGGCAAGACAACGGCGTGCCCGCCGGCATCGTCAATATCAAGGACTTCATCAGCGATACCGATTTCGAGCGGCTCAAGCGCGAGTGGCGGGGCAATTATGGCGGCGCTTCCCGGCGGACTGCCTTCCTGCGCGGCGGCGCTATCGAATGGCAGCACATCGGCTTGAGCCACAGTGATCTCGATTTCTTGCAGGGGCGGCGGGCGCAGCGCGATGAAATCCTCAATATCTTTGGCATACCGGTGGGCTTGGTTAGCGAGAACGCCACCGAAGCCAATGCAAAAGTCGCCGAGCGTCAATTCATCGAGCGCACGCTCTACCCCAAGCTGGTGCGCATCGCCCAGAAGATCACCCAGGAGCTGCTGCCCTTCTACGGCGCTGACCTGGTTGCCGAATTTGATGACATCCGCCCGACCGATGCCCAAGCGCGCCTGGAAGAGATTCGCGCCGCTTACCCGCTGCTGAGCATCAACGAGCTGCGCGGGCAGTACTTCCAGCTGCCGCCGGTGGCATGGGGCGAGGTGGCGGTTGGCGCTCAGCCAGAGCCCCCAGCCCCGCAGCAAAAGGGGGAGGCTTCATCAGCCAAGTCCGTGCTGGAGGAGCTGGCGCAGTGGGAGCGTTTCGCCCTCAATCGGCTGGATAAGCCAGCGCCAGGGCGCCCCTTTGAAGTGAGGGCTGTGCCAGACGAGCTGGCTTTTGAAGTGAGCGCTGGGCTGCTCTTCGCGCGCGATCGGGAGTGTGTGAAGTCGGTATTTGCTGGGGCGCGGGCGGGGCTTTAGTAAAGCAATTTCACGTATCATGTGTCTCCAAATGAGCGCAGAGGGAGACTAGGTCAAGTTTAGCTCATTCAGCATCTGATGTATTCGCACTGGTTGCACATCGGCACAGCGGGGTTTTTGGCAAATAACGAGCAAGGTGATTGCTGTATCGCCAACATGATACACAAGCCGAAAGCCGTCGCGTTTGCTCAGGCGGGCGGAAGTGTTTTGCAGTCTCACTTTATAGATTTCCGCTCCGCCTACATGCTGGATTCTGTCGCCTGGCATGTTCGCCGCCTCGTAAATCTTGAATTAGGCTCGTAACATCATGCGTGACATTGCGATAGCGGCGGCCTAACTTCTTGACCGTAGATCGGAACTTAGGCGTCAGGACGACTTCCATTTTCTTCTAGCTCGATCTCACGTTCGATCTCGCGTAGAGCCTCAAGGGCGGGCATCACATCGCCATTCTTCATTTGTAGCAGGCTGACGCGCAAGTCTTCCAAGAATTCAATTTGGGCGTCGGTAAGCTCAGGCCCTTTCAGCTTGTCTTTCTGTGGAGGCGCGGTCGCTGAGAGTGGTGATTCGCTTGGTATCATTTTCGCCTTCCTCTTGCACTCCAACACTCGGGCTTTCACCGCGTTGAGATGAGGATACCATAGGGTACAGACATAGGCAAAAGATCTCTCCGCGCGCGATCGAGAGCGTGTGAAGTCGGTATTTGTTGGGGCGCGGGCGGGGCTTAGGGATTAGGTCTAGCTGGCTTCGCAACCGCAATCGGGATAGTTCCTAGTACTTGCCAGCAATGCTGGATGACCCGGGGCGCTTGACTTCAACGATGAGGCTGGTTTGAGCTAAGCGGCTTATGGATTCTCCCTGCCCTCTGTGGCGACTCCCTAAATCAAGCGATTCACCCCATCAAAAGCCGCCGTCTTGTAACACTCCGCCAGCGTCGGATAATTGAACACTGTATTGATGAAATAATCGACCGTGCCGCCAAAAGCCATCACCGTCTGCCCGATGTGGATTAGCTCGCTCGCGCCTTCGCCGATGATGTGCACCCCCAGCAGTTTGTGATTCTCGCGCTGGAAAACCAGCTTGAGCATGCCGATCGTATCGCCGATGATTTGCCCGCGCGCGATCTCCTTGTAATAGGCTTTACCAATCTCGTAGGGGATGCCGGCACAGGTCAGCTCTTCTTCGTTGGCGCCCACGGTCGATATCTCTGGGATGGCGTAGATGCCATAGGGGAATAGCTCGGGGATGCTTTGATGCTCGCTGCCGAAAGCGTGGCAGGCGGCCATCCGCCCTTGCTCCATCGAGGTCGAAGCCAAGCTGGGGAAGCCGACCACATCGCCGACCGCGTAGATGCTTGGTATCTCGGTTTGGTAATGCTCATTGACGGCGATGCGCCCGCGATGATCGGGGACAATGCCGATAGTCTCCAAGCCCAGCCCAGCGGTGGCGCCTTGCCGGCCGATCGCGTAAAGCGCCATCTCGGTCACAATTTCCTTGCCGCTCTCGAGCCGGGTTTTGACGCCTTTGCCATAGCGCGTCTTTGCCTGCTCGATGCTGCGCACATTCTCGCCCAGGCGCAGGGTGACGCGCTGCTGCCGCATGTGATAAACCAACGCGTCGACAATCTCATGATCGACAAATGTCAGCAGCCGCTCGCTCCTCTCCACCAAGGTCACGCGGGCGCCCAAGGTGGCGAACATGCAGGCATATTCGCAGCCGATAACGCCGCCGCCCACCACCGTCAGCGTCTTCGGCAGATGATCGAGCTTCAGCAAGCCGTCGCTGGTGAAAATCGTCTCGCCATCAAAGGGGATGCCGGCCGGCTTGGCTACCGTCGTGCCGACTGCGATCATGATGCAGCGGGTCGTCAGCTCGTCCTCGCCCTTTTTGCCCAAGAAGTTCAGATGAACCGTGTGCTCGTTGACGATGGTGGCGATGCCGGCGAAAAGCTGGACGCCGTTGCGCTGCAGCTGCAGCCGGTTAATCTCAATCTCGTGGCGGATGACATGGTCGGCGCGCAGCAGCAGGTCGTTCATCGTAATGTTCTCTTTGACCGTGTACGAGGCGCCATAAATCGAGCGCTGGCGGAAACCCGATAAATGCAGCACCGCCTCCCGCAGCGTCTTCGAGGGGATGGTGCCGGTGTTGACCGAGACGCCGCCTATCAGCGTTTTCTTCTCGATGACAGCCACCCGCTTGCCCAGCTTCGCCGACTGAATCGCCGCGCGGTGCCCAGCCGGACCCGAGCCGATGATGACGATGTCGTAATCGTATCGCCTTGGCTTCGGCGCCCGCTCGGCTTTTGGCTTGCCATTTGCCCTTGGCTTGGCCGGGGCGGCTATCTGGGACATATTGCGCCTCGCATGCCTACGCTGCCGTCCCCCTGAGCATAACGCACTTGCGGGAGCGCTGGCAAACTGGGCGGGGAGTTGGGAGTGCTGAATTATTGATATAAGGCTTGCTTGTGCTGAGTCGTAGGGGCGATCCTTGGATCGCCCAAAACCCGCTTCTGCAACTGTGGGCGACACAAGTGTCGCCCCTACATCTAGGTTATCCAAATACAGAATATCGGCCTGCATATCTCATAATTCACCACTCCTGGGGAGTGGGGCAATCGCTTCAGGCAAAGTCAAAGCCAAGGCGCCCATTTGCCACACCATACCAAGCGAGGGCAGTCGCGATGACGGTATCATCATGGGCGCCGGGTGGCGCGCCATAACGATACGCGCCGCCGGGCAGGCGATCCAAGCTGAAACTCGCCAGCTCGCCCAGCAGCACCGGGTCATCCAGCAAGCCGAGCGAGCCGCGTTCAATCGCCAGCGCCAGCGATTCGATCAATGGCGACTTGCTCTTCGAGGTAGTGAGGAAGCTGCGCATGGGCAAGCCCTCTTCCTGCAGCGCTTCGATATTGGGCGCGCCGATGCTGTTCGCCTCGGCCCAAATCAGCTGCGTCCGCCAATGCGCCGCCATCGCCTTCAGCCGCCCGCGCTGCAGATTCCAGCCGATATTATTGAAGCGATCCAGGGCGACCACCCGCCGCGCGCTGGCGTCGATCACGGCGATGACGGTGTAATCATGATGCCGCCCCCAATCGACGCCAGCGACATAAACGTGCCCCGCCTCCGCCTGCTCGACCCGCCCCGGCACCACCGCCGCCCGCAGACCGCGGAAGACCTGCCCGCTGTCATCGCTGAATTGCGCCAGGTATTCGCTGCGCCAGATATGCTCGGTCGTCTGCCGGCGGATGCTTTCCAGCTCCTCGCGCGCAATCAAACGATTGGATTCAGTAGAAAACTGGAAGGATTGCCATTCCGGCGCCTCATTATCCAAGCCCAGGCGATACTGATCCCAAAACCAGTTGCGCCCGAAAGGCGTGCTGAGGAAGAGGGCGCCGCCCCGCGTCGTCGTCAGCATCGGGCGCAGGATTTGGGACCAGACCTGTGGCTCCATAAAGGCGGCTTCGTCCAAGACGGCCAAGTCCAGCCCTTCGCCGCGCAAGTTGTCGGGATGGTGGGCGCTGCGGACCGCGAGCATCCCACCGCCGTCGATGTCAATGCGTCGCTCGCTCTCGCTGATGGCGATGCCCGGCAGGTGCCGCAGGCTCGCTTTCAAATCGCGCCAGACCTGGCTCGCCATCATCAGCGTCGGCGCCAGCCACCAGCCCCGTTTCTTGTCCCAGGCAGTCGTGAGCAGCAGCGCCATTTTGCCCAGCTCGGTCTTGCCCCAGCGCCGCCCGCAGGCGACCACCTTGAAGCGCGCCGGGTGCCTCAGCACTTGCCGCTGCCCAGGGTGGGGCATCCTGAACTTGACCGTCGTAGTAGAATTCGAATCGGACGACCTTCTCTTCTGCCTCATCAATGTCTTTGCTCACCTCCTCCAATTTCATTGCCTGGCTGATTAGGCTGCCCAGCGCGGTCGCCAATTGGTTCAGCGGCGCCTTGGCTAGCGTTTCGGCGTCCAGCCGCGCCAGAATCGCTTTGCCCCGTTCCAGCATTTCCTGTTGCAGCTCCTGCTTCAGGCGGTCGCGCTGCCGCCGCTGCTTTTGCTGATAGGCGTCGCGCAGCTCGTCTTCGTCTTGCAGCCAGCGCTGCAGCGTGCGCGCTGGAAGCTCCAGAAATTCACTGACGCGCGCCACATCGCCATCATGCTCGTCTATTTCGTTTAAAGCTGTGACCTTGGTCTTGAGGGAATACCGTCGGCTCATCCGCTATCGATCCTTGACGTAGCGCCCGCGCATATGAAGCTAGAAGACAGAAGAGACCCCCATCGCTCGCCATCCGGCTCCTAACGGGAACGGCCCGCAATCCGTCCGTGTATGGGAATCTGCTTCAATCCGATGTTAGATTAGTACATATGTTCTAGCTAATGGCGTCGCTTTGTTCGCGCGAAGGGCCTGCATTTAGAAAGCGGGGGCGCCTGCTATAATCGGCGCTGATGACAAACAAGGAGATCGTAGATGTGAGCAGACGGGCACCCGGCAAGCGCTTGATTGGATTGACCGGCAATATCGCCGTCGGCAAGAGCCTCGTGCGGGGGATATTGGCGCAGCTCGGCGCATTCACTATTGATGCGGACCAAGTCGCTCATCAAGTCATCCGCCGCGGGGCAGCCACCTACGACGACATCATTGCCGCTTTTGGCACTGGCATCTTGGCTGATGATGGTGAAATCTCGCGAGCGGCTCTGGGCAAAATTGTCTTCGCCGATCCGGCTCGGCTCCAGCAGCTCGAAGGCATCACGCATCCCGCCATCCGCCAGCGCATCGCCCAGCTGATTCAAGAAGCAGACGCGCCCGTCGTGGTCATCGAAGCCATCAAGCTGCTCGAGGGCGAGCTGAAAAACGCGGTCGATGCCGTCTGGGTGGTGGACGCCTCGATGCCGTCTCAGCTCAAGCGCTTGACGCTGCAACGGGGCTTGACCGCGGCTGAAGCACAGCGGCGAATCGCGCTGCAGAACAGCCAAGCCGAGAAGCTGCGCCAGGCTGATGTCATCATCCACAATGACGGCGCTATCGAGGACACGCGGGCACAGGTCGAGCGGGCTTGGCGGGCGCTTGCAATTTGAAACTCAAACATATTGGACGCACAATCTGCGACCTAGCCCTAATAGCGAGCGGGCAAGCCCTAGAACTTCTGATTAGTATGCAATAGCCCTAGACCAGGGGCCAATCGCGCACCTCGCAGCGCGCCGCCCAGGCATCGTACCGGCGGCTCAGCTGGGCAACTCGCTCCCGCTCGCCGGTGCTGAGGTCGTCGAGTTCGGTGCGATCTTCAATCATATTATAAAGTTCCCAAGCGCCGGGGTGCTTGCTCACCAGCTTCCACTCGCCGCTGCGGACGGCGCGATTGCCCTCATGTTCCCAGTAGAGCGGCTTCTCACGCTGCCAATCCGCGCCTTGCAGCGCCGGCAGAAAGCTCTCGCCTTCGGCTGGCTGAATCGCCTTGCCATTGAACTCCTGCGGATAATCCGCCCCCGCCAGCTCGGCGAAGGTGGGCAGCACATCAATGAACTGGACCGGGCTGTGGCAGACGCCCCCAGCTTGGACCTGCGCTGGATAATGCACGATGCAAGGCGAGGAGATGCCGCCCTCGTGCACCCAATGCTTGTAGAGGCGGAAGGGCGAATTGGAGGCGTTTGCCCAAGGCAAGTCGTAACTCATGTAGGTATCGGCTGGTCCTGGGCGCATGTCGACGCGGTTGCCAATGCGGACCCGCCGGCCATCGGGCAGCGTCGGGACGTAGGAGCGATGATCGCGCCAGCCGTCCTCCGCCATGTACTCGGCGCAGCCGCCATTATCCGACAAGAAGAGTATCAGCGTATCGTTGGTGAGGTCCAGCGCGTCCAACTTCGCCAGGATGCGCCCGATGCCCTGATCCATGCGGTCGATCATGGCGGCGTAGGTAGCCATGCGCAGGTCTTCCCAGTCGACGTTCTCTTCTTGCTGCCAAGGATGCGAATCCCTATCGCGCGGCGATATGGACCAAGCCGGATCGAGGATGCCCAGGCTGTTGAGTTCTTCGTGTCGATGCTGCCGCAAGCGGTCCCAGCCATGGCGATACGCGCCTTCGTATTTGGCGATATCGTCGGGGAAGGCATGCAGGGGCCAATGCGGCGCGGTGTACGCCAGATGCAGGAAGAAGGGCGCGTCGGCGCCATGCGCCTCGTCTATCATGTCGCTGGCTTTCTCGCTGATGGCATCGGTGTAATAGAAGTTATCTGGATACTCGGTGACGAACTCGCCATCTTCCACCAGGGCATGGGGGTAGAAGAAGCTGCCGGCGCCGACGAGCGTGCCATAGAAACGGTCGAAGCCGCGCTGCGTCGGCGTCGGGAAGCCGGCCGCGCCCGGCTGCCAGGTCTCCGGCGCCTGCGCCAACATTTGACCGCCAGTATGCCATTTGCCCGACATCAGCGCGCGATAGCCCGCGCCCTTCAACACTTCGGCGATGGTCACGGCGTCATCGCGCAGGTAGCCCTGATACGCGCGCGTGCCGCGATTTTGAACCATGTGCCCCACGCCAGCCTGATGCGGATGCAAGCCAGTCAGCAGCGCCGCCCGCGACGGGCAGCAGCGGGCAAAGCTGTACATCTGCGAGAAGCGCGCGCCATTCGCCGCCAGCCGATCAAGATTCGGCGTCGCAATCTCCGAGCCGAAGCAGCCAATATCGGAATAGCCCATATCGTCGGCAAGTATCAAGATGATGTTTGGCTGTGTCATAAGAACTCCCCGCTATATCGAAAGCTATCGGGGCGAGCTATCAGGTCGCCCGTTAATGGAGGATCGCAATCAGTGCCGGTGGCTCAATCTGCTCGCCACTGCAATCTAGTGTCAGTCAGCATAATTTGCCTGAAAGGCGCGCGCCTGCGCCATCGTCGGCAGTGAGGGAATTGCGCCCTTCCGCAGGCAGGTCAGCGCCCCGACCGCATTGGCGAAATCGAGGATTTGCGGCAGTTTCGCGCGCCAGTTAGCGCGGTTTTCTTGTATGCCTATCAGCAGCGCCGCCACAAAGGCATCGCCGGCGCCGGTCGTATCGGCCGCTTTGACGCGGTAGCCGCCGCGCTCGATGCGCCGCCCGTCTTTGAGATGGGCGACTACGCCTTGCGCCCCATAAGTGACGCAGATCAGCGCCATTTGCTCGCGCCAAAGCGGGGCGACATCATCGCCGCCGGTTAAGAATTTGAGCTCCTCATCGCTGATCTTGAGCAGATTGGCGCTGCCCATGCCCGCCAGCATGCCCTCTTTGGCGGCTGCTTCGCTCTCCCATAATGGCAAGCGCAGGTTGGGGTCATAGGAGATGAACTTGCCGGCCGCCCTCGCATGCGCCAGCGCCAGGCGCAGCGCCGACGCCGCCGGCTCGCGGATGAAGGTGATGCTGCCATGATGAAAGCAATCGCAAGCCGCTATCAGGTCGGGCTTGACATCCTCGGGTCGCATCAGCATATCGGCTGAGGGATGGCGGTAGAACATGAAACTGCGGTCGCCATCGAGCTTGTTTGAGACAAAAGCCAGCGCCGTGCGCGCCTCGCTCGAATACGTGATCCCGCTGGTATCGACATGCTCCGCCGCCAGCACGGCCGCCAGATGATGGCCAAAGGGGTCATCGCCCACCTGTCCCATGAAGGCGCTGCGATAACCCAGCCGAGCGACAGCGGCGGCAACATTAGCGGGCGCGCCGCCCGGCGCCTTGATAAAGCCAGACGCTTCGCCCACCGTCACGCCCATTTCCAGCGCCACAAAATCAATCAGGAGTTCGCCAAAGGACAATATAGACATAGCGTGGAGGGTATCAGGCGCGGCTGAAAATTGCCACTAGCTGGGGCAATCGCCTCAAATTATTTTCGCCACCGAGACATAGAGCGCAAAGAGTAGGCAGAGTTTACTATCTTTTCTTTGTGTCCTTGGTGTCTTTGTGGTGAAATTGAATGCCCAGCAAATTCACCACTCCTCCCCGACCGGGCAAATCGCCTCAACTTATTTGTTCGCCACCGAGACAAACTCGCCGATGAAGCCGCCGCAATCACTGGCGACCAAGGCACCGACAGCCAGATTGATATCCAGCGTGCCCACCAACTGCAGCATTTTTGTCAGCTGCTGGCGCATGATCAGCATCATATCGTCCCAACTGACATCGTCGGGCAGGCTGTCTTGCCGCAGCTCACGCATGCTGTCGAGGTATTGCAGCACTGGCTCTACATCGTCAAAGCTAAGCTGGCAGGGCAAGTCGTGGCGAACGACGGCGTAAAAGTGCCGCGCGAGCATTCTAGCGCCATTTTCCAGCGCGAAGCCATCGCAGGGCAGGGCCGGCGGGTTGACTTGAGCGCCATTCTTGCTCAGCAGCACAATGGCGCGGCGGATCAGCACTTGCAGCTCGGGCAAGGTCTGCCAACTGTCGGTCGCCGCTAGTATCCGGCCCGCTGGCTTGAGCACACGCTTGATTTCAGCCAGCCCAGTTTCGATGTCAGCCAGGTGATACAGCACGTGATTCGCCATCACGATATCGAAACTGTCATCGCTGAATGGCAGCCGCATCGCATCGCCCAGCGCCAAGCGGTCGCTAGCGCAGGGGTGCTTCAGCAGCAGGTTCGGCGACAGATCCAGCGCAAAATACGCGATATCGGGCTGGTCTTGAACCAGATAGGCGTAGTGATTGCCGGTGCCCGCGCCGATATCGAGGATGACTTCAGCGCCTGTCCAGTCGATGGTATCGAGCGTCCAACGGACATAATCGACCCTAGGAACGACATGTTTGGCGTGAATCTCTTCGTGAATGCGCAGGTTTCGGTCGGTCGCATAGTAGCGGCGGATCGCGTCTGCTTGGTCCATCGCCGATCCAGGCGGTTAGCTACCCTATATTTGCCCTTAGTCTTACTATACAGCCTATTCAGCGAACTGCAAGCATGGGCGCTGCTGGCAGGGCAATCGCGGCAAATCGGTTGTCACCGCCGGGGGCGCCTGGATTTGTGAAGCCGCGGCGGCGCAACTGCTTATTGCTGCCCCCAGCTTTCCCAGTACGTCAGGTCTTTGGCGGGCCGGCGGTCGGCTTTTTGGAAGGTCTCGCCGCTGAAATAGGCAGCCGGCAGCAGAGCCGCCGTCGTGACATCGGCGGGAATGCCGAGAATTTGATTGCATTCCTTCTCGTAGCTGAGGTGCAGCGTCGTCCAAGCCGAGCCGATGCCACGCGCGCGCAGCGCCAGCATCAACGACCAGGCGGCCGGGATGATCGAGCCGTACAAGCCAGCGTTGGCGGCTGGGCTGGCGTCATTCGCCCGACCGCGCACGGTGGGGAAGATCATCATCGGCACCTCGTGCATGTGGTCCGCCAGGTAACGGGCTGAGCTGATGACGCGCTGCATTTGCGCTGATGGCTCGGCGCCGGGTGCCGAGCGCGCGGCCAAGCCAGCATAGGCGTACCAGGAGTCTTTGTAATAGTTGCCGATCTTCGCTTTTGTCTCGGCGTCGGTCACGATCAGCCATTTCCAGCCTTGCTGATTGCTGCCGGTTGGCGCTTGGATGGCGATTTCCAAGCAGCGCTCGACAGTGGCGCGGTCGACTGGTCGCCTTAAGTCCAAGCGTTTGCGCACGCTGCGCGTCGTCTCCAGGATGTAATCCACCGAAGCCAAATCGAAGTTCATAGCCCTGCCCTTTCCTAAGTGAAACTTGTCAATAAATTAGCCAAGGTCGGCTGTGACCTGGTCCGCCAGCCAGCCCACTATCAGGCGGCTGACACTTGGGTATATGGTAAATCTGTCATTTTCGCTGCCACTTCCCCCCTACCCGCCCCAGCAAGTACAAGACGAAGACCGCAATCAGCCCAGCAATCGCCAGCTTGTCATAGGGCGAAAGCTCGGCCGGGGGCGGACTGTTCGAGATGATGCGGATCATATGCGGCATGTCCTTCTCGCTGTGGCGGTAGAGCAGGCGCTGTTCCTCGCGCAAGACCTCAAACTCCCCATCGCTCACTTCGACGCGGTAGCCAGCGGGGAATTGCGAATTGGGCACATAAATCTCGGTCGGCGCCGTGATGGCGCTATCATGGCGGTAGCTGAAGGTGAAAAGCCCGCGCTTCCTGTCGAAGCGCATATTCAGCGGCTCGCCAGCGACTTTTTTGGCATAGGGGCGGATAACTGCGGACAATGCTCGGCCTCCTGAATCCATATCGGATGGGTCGCTCTGTTGGTCGCGGCTGAAGATGGACAAGTCTTCGCCATTCCAGCCATCGCCGTGTTCGTTGCTATTATCAGGCGTATAATTCCAGAGCGTATAATTCAGCAGCTGATCATCCAGCGCGCGCAGATTGTAATCCAGCGCCTGCGCCTGCTTCGAGAAATCGCCACTGCTATACGCGGCCGACCGATTCAAATCAAAGGGGATGCCAAATTCGCCAACCACGATTGGCGCATCGCCCAGCGCCTCGTCGGCATCATTGCGAAAGCGGCTGAATTGTTCGCTGAAATAAGCGCGGATGTCCGCTTCGCCAATCAGGGGACGCATGCTGAATAGGTCGAAGTTGAAATGCGGGTTGAAGCGGCGGGTGAAGAGCGTCATGCCATCGTAAAAATGCGGCGCGTAGACCAGCTGGCGGGCGTCGCCCAAGCGGGGCGGCGGCGCGAATGGCTCGGCTTCAAGGAAGATATGCGCCCCAGGCATGACCGCCTGGATGCCGGCGGCGAAGCGCTTGATGAAGGGCGCTAAGAAATCTTGGCTGAAATTGGCGCGGGCGAAATGCCCCGGGCGCAGCAAGCGCGGCTGCCCGCCCCCATCGACATCCCATATGCCCTGCGCCCGCCAGATATCAGCGCCGCCGGCGCGCCATACGGTAACGCCCTGCGGATCAATCCGCCGCGTTTCGACCTTCAAAGGCGGCAGGCTGGGCAGGGGCGAGCCGAAATCTTGGCAATCTTGGGCGAAACCGTTGGCGAGGAAAATCGCCTGCGCCGGCGTCGGCATCAGCCCACGCTGGAAAGGCAGATGATCCAGCGTCCGCAGGTCGGGCAGCCCAATCAAGCCGCCATGCGGCTCGTTCATGGTGTCAAAACCGAGCACATTGGGCAGATGCTTGACGCGCTGCGCCAGTTGGCTAAAGGCGCTGATGTAATGCTCTTGCAAATAATCCTGGATATTCAGCCCATCGACCATCAACTGCGGCGCGAAAGCCCGGCCGCCAAAGAAGAGCGTGAACATGGTAAAGGCGGCGAAGCGATAATAATTATTCGCCCAAATCAAATGAGGGAAATCGTCCGGCTGCGCTTGATGAAGCAGGGCAGCGCCAGTCTGCTGGAAGCGGTCGACATCCATGCCAGCCGCCTCGAAGGTCCAGGCCGGCGCGCCATCACCGCCGGAGAAGCGGCTCCAGACATCTTGATGCGGGTCGATGAAGAGGTCTATCTCGTGTGCCAGCGCCGTCTCTAGCACTGCTTCCAGGTAATCGAGATAAGCCTCATCGTAGATGCCTGGTCCTTCATGCTCGATCGCTTCCCAGGGCACGAGAAAGCGCAGGAAATCCAGCCCCCAATGCTTGAGGCGGCTGAAATGTTCATCGGCTTCAGCCAGCGGGAAGGGGCGCCCGATGAAACTGACCCCCCGTTTTTCGGCGAGGCTTTCGGGCAAGTGGGTGGCGCCCGGCGGCTCAGCCGGGACTTTGCTGCCCCCGCTCAAGTTGACGCCGCGCAGGATGCGGCTGCGCCCGGTGTCGTCGATGAAGTGGCGTCCCTTGGCGGTGATGGGCATGGCGCTGTCCTGTTGGTCGGTGAATGGGGGGATTATAGCAGATTGTTAAGTCTGCCTATCTAGTCCATTTGCCAAACACTTTTCTAATAAATTCGCCTATATTATATCCAGTTTCGATTCCAGCTTTGTGCCCCGCCTCGTAGCCCTCTACGTGCCCTTCTTTGTAACCAGCATCGCGTCCTACTTTGTAGCCATTGTTATGCCCTGCCTCGCAGCCCTCTACGTGTCCTTCTTTGTGCCCCGCCTCGTAGCCCTCTACGTATCCTTCTTTGTAACCAGCATCGTGTCCTACTTTGTAGCCAGCTTGATGCCCTTTTTCGAAACCATCTAGGCGCGCCTCAGCGTGGGCGGCCTCGTACCCTTCTTTGTATCCAGCATCGTTGCCCTCATGAAATCCAACCTCGCGTCCATCACCGTATCCAACTTTGTGTCCCTCGTTATAGCCATCATCTTGTCCCTCATCAAAGTGGATTTTGTGTTTTTCCTCTCTATCCCCAGCGTATTCTCCAAAGTCATCATCATAATAGCCACTAGCAAACTCATCAAAGCTAAGTCCGATATCCTCATTGCTGCCAAGTTTGTATCCACTATCAAATGCAAGTCCGTATGCCACACTGCTTACAGTTTTTCTTCCCTCATAATAGCCATCCCAGTGCCCTTCTTTGTATCCTTCATCATGCCCCTCTTTGTATCTTTCATCGTACTCGAACCCATCATCATAATAGCCATCCCAGTGCCCTTCTTTGTATCCTTCATCGTGCCCCTCTTTGTATCCTTCGTTGTATCCTTCATTGTACTCCGCGTACCCATACCCATACTCATTGTATCCATCATCAAGCCCTTCTTTGTATCCTTCATCGTGCCCCTCGCTATAGCCGTCCTTTCGTCCTTCATCGTAGCCAACATTAATCCCAGCTTTGTGGCCGGCTATGTCTCCCTCGTTGTAGCCGTCGGTGTATCCTGCTTGGGCTCCCTCATCATAGCCAGCGTCGTGACCCGCGTCGTAGCCAACCGCTCTACCAGTTCCGGCCCCCTCGTTGTAGCCAACTTCATAGCCTCTTATATGTCCGAAGGTTTCAGACGCCTTTATCAAATCCATGACCTCGTCGCGCGTGAATATTTTGCTGGCGGGCATTCCCGACAAATCCAAAGAGCTAGTCATCAGTTCAAGTTGCCTAACATTAATTTTGACACATTTGTCTTAGTCGCAATGAGAACAAACTAGACATCAGGCACGTCTAACAGGCCACTACACCGCGGGCCAGGGGCGATTCGGTCCCGCGCCCGGCAGCGGGAAGCTGCCAGCCAGCAGCAGACGATCAACACGATGCGCCAGCATGCGCAGCTCCATCGGCGACAGCAGCTCCGCCATGCGGCGCGTGTAGTTGTCGGCGGCATCGCCCAGCCGCGCGCAGAGCAGGCGCAGGTCAGCCAGAATCGCGCCGGGGATCGGCATACCGGCGAAATCCCAAATCACCGTGCGCAGCTTTTCGCTGGCGTTGAATGTCAAACCGTGGTCGATGCCCCAGAGCTGCCCCCCGCCATCGACCAGGCAGTGCCCGCCTTTGCGATCGGCATTATTGGCGATGGCGTCGAAGGCGGCCATGCGCTCAAGTTGGGGCAGCAGACCCGGTTTATCGAAAGTGTAATAGTGTACTTCTGGGTCATGGTCGATGAATAGCTGCACTGAGCCAATGCCGCGGGTGCCGGTCCGCAGCAGGGTCGGCGGCACCAGATTCCAGCCCAGCGCTTGGGCAGTCAGATAGGCGGCGGTCTCGCGGTTGCAGAGCGTGCCATCGGGGAAATCCCAAAGCGGGCGCTCGCCGCGGCGCGGTTTGTATATCGCTAGCAGCCGGACTTCGTTCAGCCTGAGATTGACCAGGAACGTGTAATTCGAACCCCAGCGCATCAAGCCGACTTCTTCGTCCATCTCGCCAGTTTCGAGCACGGCGACAGCATCAGCCAAGGGGATGCAGACCGGTTCATCGAGGGCGCGGGCGGTGTAAACGCGGCTGAGGCACATGGCTGCTATTCCGGCTCCCTTGAAGCACCCAGTCCGCGCAGAGCAAGCGCTGCCCGCTTCGGACAAGGCCGCCTAGGCTATTTGCAGCGGCCGAGGGCTGGCTCTTGACTGCGCTGCGAGTATTGTAGCTTGCGGCAAAGTATCAACGCAAGCAGGCAGCGCCATTGGAAGTGGTGAATTATCGATATAAGGCTTGCTTGTGCTGAGTTGTAGGGGCGATCCTTGGATCGCCCAAAATCTGCTTCTGCAACTGTGGGCGACACAAGTGTCGCCCCTACATCTAGGTTATCCAAAATACAGAATTTCGGCCTGCATATCCTCGAAATTCACCACTCCCGCGCCATTAGGGGATTAGGCGCCTACGTTCAGGCTCCGATATGCCTGCCCCAGCGCGAGCCGGCAGCCGAGCGGCGAAAGTTCAATCTCGTCAGCCAAATCAGTATATTGCCGCAGATGCCAGCCGCTCTCAACCCGCGTATACCACTGGGCGAAGACACGGTCCCGATCGAGTATGAGATAACCTTCTATGCTGGGAATGTCGCCGTAAAGCTCGACCTTGCTCACCCGGTCCCGCTCGATGGACGAGGGGGATGTTACTTCCAGCACAAAAATAGGATTGAGCAGCGTGGTTGTGCCATTGCCCGTTTCCGCCTCGCCACAGACAGCGCTAAGATCCGGATAGACATATCGCGTAGAACTGACGCCGACGCGCATGTTGCTGCTACACAGCCGGCAATTCGAGCCCGACAGCTGTGCAATTAGCGCTTCTGTCATATTCATGACAATTATGTCATGTTTCCAGGTGCCACCGGTCATAGGGAATATCGCTCCGTCGATGTATTCATGCCGGATCTCGCTCTCGGCTTCCAGCGCGAGATACTGTTCCACTGTCAGCTGCTGGATTTCTATTGCCATCGTTTGTCCTTAGGCGCTACGTTAGCTTGAGGCTGACGATCAATCGAAGCCAAGCCCAATAATCAAGCCCAATAGAAGATGATGCGCCCATTTTGCTTGGCATCGGGGCGGCCCGATTTCACGGTGTCCATCGCGTGCAGGCTTAGGGCGCGCATCTGCTCGCGAGAGCACCACATGCGCACGACTTGCGGCTCGCCATCGGCGCCTTCAAACAGGTTGAAAGCCTCTCGCGCTTCGTCTGCTTCGTTTAAGTCTAGGCCGTCGATGGAGTCTTCATCGAATGTGCTGTCGCCTTGCGGCACAAATTCTTGGGCGACGAGGATAATCTTGTTGTCGTTGGGCTCGTATGCCAAGCCCATCTGAGAGATGCGAAACATCGGCTCAATCGGCTCGCGCAGCGCCATATCCAACTGGCTGAAATCGGCTTCCGTGCGGGTGTCTTCTTGCTCGTCGATATCGTCAAGCAATTCGGCAATGGCGGAGGACAGCGCCTGCGCCTGTTCTTTTTCGATGGTGAAAGAGACGAGGCGGTTGTCTTGGCCCGCCTGCAGGTGAAAAGTGCGCTGCCCCTTAGGACCAATGGTGCCAATTGTGACAAAGTCAACCGGATTGAGTTCGATTACATTTCCCATTCTTCCCTCCATCTACAAGCATTGCCGGGGCAAGCTGTAGAATGAGTCTGGCAAATCTCAGCGCCGTCATCAGCTGGCGGCCGCCCCAGCCTTTTCTTGCCGCGCTTTCTGCAGTTCCAGCAGATGAGCGATATCGTTCATGCCAACGATGAAGGGCCGGCTATGGCTCAAATGCAGCGTGCTAATCGAGGCGGGCGCTATCACAATCCGCTGGAAGACATCGAGGTGCATGCCCAAGTAATGCGCCAGCGCCAACTTGATCAGATCGGCATGAAAGACCAAGGCGATCATCTCTTCCGGGTGCTGCTGGACCAGCGCTTCGATGGCATTGACGATTCTCGCCTGCACGCCGCGCATCGTCTCGCCATTGGGGAAACGAGCGCGCGAGGGGTACTCCTGCACGACGCCCCACATTTTGCGCTGCGCCAGCTCGCTGATGGCCATGCCAGTCCAATCGCCGTATTCAACTTCGGTTATTTCAGGCTGCGCTTGCGGCGATACGCTCGGGTGATGCTTGGCGATGATGGCGGCGGTTTCCATCGTGCGCTCAATCGGGCTGGAATAAATACAGCTAAGCGGCGCTTCCGCCAGCCGCCTGCCCAGAGCCTCCGCCTGCGCCAAGCCTTCATCGTTGAGGTGCACGCCGCTCATCCGGCCCGCTAATTTGCCGGTCTTCACGAAGTCATTCACAGCATGTCGGATGAGCAGAATCGTCGTCATAAGCACCCGTCTATTACCATTGGCTTGCGCCAGATGATAACATATTCGCAAGTGGCTGGGCTAGTCAACTTGAGCTTGGGAGTGCTGAATTATTGATATAAGGCTTGCTTGTGCTGAGTCGTAGGGGCGATCCTTGGATCGCCCAAAACCCGCTTCTGCAACTGTGGGCGACACAAGTGTCGCCACTACATTTTGTGATTTTATGTGGCGAAGGACGCACAATGATTTTGAAGCGATTGAACTGAGCAGCGGTACAATGCGCCGTGTAGAGTAGAGCGCGCCAACAATCAGGGGAGACCCGCACATGAAATTCGCCATCAATTATTCACCGCAGGCGGAAAAGCTTTGGCGGGAAGGGCACATTCAGGTCGACCTGTTTAAGTGCCCGGATTGGCGGCAGCTGGTGGAGCGGGTCCGCGCGATCCACCCGCTCTACGTGCATTGTTCGCTGATTACCTGGCACGGCGAGTTGGACCAGGCTGACTTTGACGAGTTGCAGCGCTGGCTGGATACCACGGAAACGCTGGTCATCAATGTGCATTTTGCCTTGGCACGCTCCGACTTCCCGCCAGCCAGCGAAGTCGATCCCGAAGCGGTCATCGACTATGCTCTGCGCCTCTTGTCGCCGCTGTGCGAGCGCTTTGGTGCCGAAAACATCGTCATCGAGAACTTAATCCCATATCCGCCAGGGGTTTGGATAGACGCCGTATTGCCGGAAGTTGTTGATCCTTATGTCATTTCCGAAGTAGTGGCGCGAACCGGCTGCGGCTTGCTGCTGGATATCGCCCATGCCACGCTCGCCTGCGAATACACAAACCAAGCCGACGTCAAAGCCTATCTAAACGCGCTGCCGGTGCATGCTCTGCGCGAGCTGCATGTGGTGGGCATCTTGCCAGAGCCAGACGAAGACGGCATCCGCCACGATCACTTCGCCTTGACCGATGCCGACTGGGCGCTGGCCGATTGGGCGCTGGCGCAGATCCGCGCGGGCAAATGGCGCAAGCCAGATACCATGGCTTTCGAATATGGCGGCGTCGGCAAGCGATTCGCCTGGCGCAGCCAGTCCGCTGTCATCGCCGGGCAAGCGCCGCGGCTCTATCAACTGGCGAAATCAGTCTGAGGGATTGCAAGAAACTTTAGGGGCTTGTCCGGTACTGAGTTTTTAATGCGCATTTCTACCCCATCCCCGACCGCCAGTGTCGGCGGGTCAGTGTCGGCGGGTCAGTGTCTACGCGACCCTACGCGACCCCACGCGGCGCAGCCCCTTGCCGGCGGTCAGTGTCTACGCGACCCAGCAAGCTAGGGAAGGGGAGCTAGGATATTGCAAACTCTATAAACTATGCCAATTCTGCTTGAATCCAAGTTCACATTAGCGATAATCACGACAAATCAGTGGTCATCCCCCCAGTGCAATGGGGGGACCGAGGGGGGTAAACCAAAGGGCGATCGCGAATCCTAAAGTACCGGACAAGCCTTGTAGGGGCAGGCCCGGGCAAAACTCGCTATAGCATTGCCTGCGCTTTGGTGATATAGTCTGTCTGCAACGTGGTACAAGGAACACATGAGCGACTTTTCCACATTGGTGCAGTGGGTATGCACCTATCAGTCCCCGAGAGCGGAAAACCTGCGGCGAGGCAGCCACACCAGTAGTGTGCGATTGTTGGCGTCGGCGGATTGCTTCTCGCGGCTGTAGCAAGAACCCGGTTAATCGTTTCTTTAGCAGGAGTAAGCAGAAGATGTCCGAGCAACGTTCGCAAGGTACTGTCAAGTGGTTCAACGCCGAGAAGGGTTATGGCTTCATCTCTCAGGAAGATGGCGATGATCTGTTTGTACATTACAGCGAGATTCAGGGATCCGGCTACCGCAGCCTCGACGAGGGCGCGCGTGTTGAATTCCTCATCACCGAGGGCCGTAAGGGCAAGCAAGCAAGCGCTGTAGCCCTGATCGACTAGTTCCGACCAATAGATTGAAATGCAGAGCCCGCCTCAAAAAGGCGGGCTTCGTTGTTTTTATTATCCTGCCGGTATTCCAGCAGGCGGCTTGACAGCTAGCCCCTTAGAGCCGGCGCTTCTCGACAAATTCGATCGCCGTGAGCAAGTTCTCCAGCCCGATGCTGCGGTCGCCCGTCAGATGCAGGCGGAGCGCCCGCCGCCCATGATTATGCAGGGCGCGCAGGTCGCCGGCGGCTTGCGCGGCGAAGAGCGTGCCGAAGCTGAAATCCATACCCGGGATCGACAAATCAGGCGCGGCGTCGGCGGTCAACTGCCAGAAGATGCCGTTGCCCCCCCCACCTTTGTGATACTGCCCGGTGCTATGCAAATAACGCGGACCGTAACCGATGGTGACAGCGCGCTTGGTCACATGGCGCAGGCGGCGCTGAATATGCGCGATCAGCCGCTCCTCAGCTGGCGTCGGGTTGAAATAGATTAAGAAGGCGAAGTAATCGCCGGCGCGCGACCCAGCCATCTGCGCCGCAATCACACCGACCGCGTCGCTGCCATCGAAGCCATGCTGATGGCATAGCTCGCGCAGCGGCTCGAGGGTGGCTTCATCGGCATAGAGCGCCAGCCCGGCGCGGGTCATCAGTGGCGCATGGTCTGGCAGGCGGCCAGTTTGCTGGACCTGATGCAGCAGCGCTTTGGTGGCCTCCTTCGCCTCAGTCACGTTGGGCTCATCAAAGGGATTGACCTCCAGCAGCGCGCCGGCGATGGCGGTGGCGTATTCCCAGCGGAAGAACTCACCGGCGATGGCGAGCTTGTCGGCGAGGCGGATGGTCAAACGCGGGTGCCCCGCTTCCCGCAGCGCGCGAATCGCCGCGTCTTGCTCGGCGACATCCGCGTCATTATCCAGCCGCAAGTAGATAAAAAGCCGGTCGCTGACATAATCGTGGGGCAAGCCGACTGAGGCGCCCACCACCGGCAGCGCGCCCTTCCCTTCTTTGCCTAGGCTCTCAGCCAGCAGCTGCTCTGCCCAATTGCCAAAACTGCGCAGAGATTCGGAGCTGTAAATCGTAACCTTGTCGCGCCCTTCTTGCGCCAGCGCGCCAATCACCGCCCCTAGCAGCAGCCCTGGGTGATAGCTGGCGGGGATGCTCTCGCGGGTGGCGGCCAGCATGGTATCCGCGCTCGCCCATAAGCCATCCAGGTCAAGCCCGATCAGCGCCGCCGGCACCAAGCCGAAGTAACTGAGCGCGCTGTAGCGCCCGCCGATATCGGGGGGGTTGAGGAAAATATCACGCAAGCCCGCCTTGCGCGCGCTTGCCTCCAAGTTGGAGCCGGGGTCGGTGATGACGATGAATTGCTCGCCATTGCCGCCGGTCCGCTCCCAGAAGTAGTGATCGAGAGCCAAGGTCTCTATCGTGCCGCCCGATTTGCTGGCGACGATGAAGAGTGTGGCTTCAATATCAATCTGCGCGTCGGCTTGCCGTATCCGCGCCGGGTCGGTGCTATCGAGCAGGATCAACTCGGGGAAGCCGGGCTGCTTGCCGAAGACGCGCGCCAGCACTTCGGGCGCCAGGGAACTGCCGCCCATGCCTAGCAAGACGACATGTTTGAAGGGTCCAGCGCGCATGCTGTCTTGCAGGTCTTGCAAGCGCTGGCGGTCGATGGTGGTTTCAACATCGAGCCAGCCCAGCCGATCGGTGATCTGCTTGATCGCCGCCGCCCCCGCCTTCCATAAGCTGCCGTCTTTATTCCACAGGCGCGGGTTGGCGTAATCGGCGTCCAAGCCCGCGATCGCTTCGTCCACAGCGCCATGATAAATGCCCAGCGCCAGCTTCGTTCTTTCGATGATGCCGCTGCGCAAGAGCGTGCGCTTTGCCGCCACTTGCGCGATCAAGGTCTCAAAGCTGTCGATGAAGGCGTCGACGCCATCTTCCTGCAAGCGCGAGGTCACCTGCCCCATATCAATGCCGACTTCAGCCAGCCGGTCCAAAGCCTCGGCCGGCGGCAGAAAGCCCGGCGCCGCCCGCGTGACCGTCTCGGCGGCGACCCCGTGGTCCTTGAAAGCAGCCAAGGTGGCTGGCGGCAGGGTATTAACCGTCTGCGGACCAATGAGATTATCGACATAGAGCGTATCGGGGTAGGCGGGGTTTTTGGTGCTGGTCGACGCCCAAAGCGGGCGCTGCGCCAGCGCCCCCGCCGCCCGCAGCGCTTCGAAGCGCTCCCCTTGGAAAATGCGCTGGAAAGACTGGTAAGCCAGCTTGGCATTGGCGATAGCCGTCTGCCCCAGCAGGACGCGGTTGGCGGCGATCCGCGCGGTATCTTGCCGCAGCTGCGCCGCCCTGATATTGTTCTCCAGCATTTGGTCGACCATGCTATCAATGCGGCTGAGGAAAAAGCTGGCCACCGACGCCACCCGCGTAACCTCTTCGCCGGCGGCCAGGCGCCGCTCCAGCCCACGGATGAAGGCTTCAGCCACGTGCTCGTAATTGTCGATGGCGAAGATCAAGGTCACATTGACATTGATGCCGGCGGCGATCACGTCTTGAATCGCGGGGATGCCCTCGGGCGTCGCCGGAATCTTGATCATCAAATTGGGCCGCCCGACCGTCTCGTATAGGCGCTTGGCTTCTTCGATCGTGCCCAGCGTATCGCGAGCCAGCAAGGGCGAAACCTCCAAGCTGACGAAGCCATCGCCGCCATCAGCGCGGTCATAAAGCGGGCGGAAGAGGTCAGTCGCGTTTTGGATGTCTTCAATCGCCAGCGCTTCATAGATGTCCTGCGCTTCTAAATCGAGCATGGTCATGATGGCGCTGTCATAAGTATCGGAATCGCCGATGGCTTTTTGGAAAATGGAGGGGTTGGAGGTGACGCCCAAGACGCCTTCCTCATCAATGCGGCGCTGCAGGTCGCCGTTGTCCAGGTCGTCGCGATGGATGTAATCGAGCCAGGCGCTCTGCCCGAACTTCTGAATCTCCAGCAAGGGATTGCTCATCAGGGTCTCCGGTATCTTTGGCAGTATGTGCTAGTGCTGCCATTTTAGCAGAAAACGATAATCGCCACAGATGCCCGCAAGCAGCGACGGGCAGCAGGCTTGGTGCGTGAGGCAATCGGGGGTGGTGAATTATGAGATATGCAGGCCGATATTCTGTATTTGCATAACCTAGATGTAGGGGCGACACTTGTGTCGCCCACAGTTGCAGAAGCGGGTTTTGGGCGATCCAAGGATCGCCCCTACGACTCAGCACAAGCAAGCCTTATATCAATAATTCAGCACTCCCAGGCAATCAGACATATTGAAGAATTCCGGAAAAGTGTCTATTATGATGACTATGGAAAAGGCGATGAAGATGCATGATAAATTACTGTCTAAGGCGAAACATTTAGCGCAGAGACCATACCAGATTGATATCAAGCGTGAACCAGGCGAACTCGCTTCAGATCTCCCCCGATATACTGCCTTGGTGAAAGAGATGCCTTACTGTGTTGCGCAGGGCTTTACAGAAGAAGAGGCGCAAGAAGAAATCCGCTCAACTCTGATCGATTACATCCTTTCTTTGCTGGACAGAAACATGCAAGTTCCTGAGCCTGAAGAGAATTCGGCGGTTGTGAATCAGATGATGCCTTTGTCCCAATAGGCTCGCAAGCAGCCCAAATTTGCTTGGGAACTACAGTCGCGCCAGCTTTGCTAGCCGCCCTGCCGCTCCATGCGCCGAATCGAAACCAGCACCAGCAGCGCCGTCACCGCCAGGTAAACCAGCGTCAGCAGCACCCAAGGCGACAGAATGGGAATCGACGCGCCATTGCTCGCCAGGGTAACGCGCATCGTAATCAACTGCTGATGATCGATGAGCATCTGCTGCGAACGCAGGGTTGCCATGATCGGGTTCAGGCTGGTGGCAATCATATCGAGGTAAATGGTAGTCGCTTCAACGGTGGGGTTTTCGGTGAAGCGGTTGGTAAAGCTGTTGACGACATTGCCATAGGCATTCTGAAAGAAGACCAGCGCCAGCAATGGCAAGCCGACGGTGATGGCGATGGCGACCGTGTAGGCGCGGATGGTGGCGGCCAGCGTGCGCTCGGTGATGGAGGAAAAGAACATGCCAAAAGCGCCCAGGGCAATCGCCGAAACCAGCAGCACCAGCAGCGCCAGGATCAATTCCGCTTCGCTGACGCCGCCGAATAGAAAGGCGATGCTCTGCAATGGAATCGCCGAAAGCAGCAGCAGCACAATATAACCCAGCGCCGACTGCATCTTGCCGACGACGAATGTCGCTTTGGTAATCAGCGTCGTCTGCAAGAGGTCGTATGTTTTGCGCTCTCGCTCGGTGGTGATGGCGCCGGCGGTCAAAGCGGGCACGATGAATATGATCAGCATCAGTTCGATAAAGAGCACGCCGATGAATAGCTCGCGCCCCAAGTCGCCAGTTACCACCACGCCGCCGGCCGGCACACGCAGCAGATACAGCAGCATCGTGAAAAAGCTCATCAACGTCAGAAAGATCGAGATAATCGCGAAGCCGCGCACACCGCGCATGCGCCCGCGCAATTCCTTAACCATGACCGGGTTCAGGCGGAAGGCGCGCAAATCGCCGCTGGTCAGCAAGCCAACAGCGACCAGCGGGACCATCGCCAGCAGGCTCGGTGTAAAGCCAAAAGCGAGCAGCGCCACCAGATTAGCGCCCGCGAGCAGCCAAGCGGTGAAGACGGTCCACAGCTCCTGCGCCATAATCACCGCCGCCAGCACCAGCAGAAGCGCCCCATTTGCCGCTATGCCAGCGAAAATCAGCAAAGCGGCGGTATCGGCGTCTATATAGAAGTTGCCAAGCGCCGCCTCTTGCAGCGCGCTGAAAAGGGCCGCCTCCCAATTTGCCGCATGGATGGCGATGCCGACCACGATGAGCGCCGCCAGCAGGTTGACGAGCGCGCCCCCAAACATAATCAGCGAGCTGCGCCGCAGCAGCCGTTCGCGCGGCGTCATCAATTCGGGCGGGATGCGATCCCAAGCGACGCCCTCCGGCACATTGTCGCCGAAGAGGCTGCTAAGCAGACGGAAGATTTTTTTCAGCAATTCGAGCATTGGCTGCCCAAGTCTCTCTTCTCACAAATGATGGTCATGGCAGACGCGCTCCGAGCCTCAGCGACCTCAATTCATTCTTGGCGCCAGACATCAAAGTAATTCTCTGAACGATAGAAACAGACCTTGAATTCCATAAAGAAGTTGGTTTGCCCAAAGATGATTGGCGCATCATTTGCGCGAGTCCATGCCAGAGCCAGATGTACTGGATCGGGTCCAGTCAATTGAGGATGGCTCGCCCAAACTGTTGTGGCTTTAGCCTCATACTCAGCTAGAGCGCCAGTTAATGTTAATTCAATAGTATGCTCGTCCCAAATTAAGCCGAGCGCAAGACCATAATCATAGGGCATGACGTTTATGGTCGATCCAGTATCAACAAGATCGTTCACAGAAATCGAACGGTTGCCGTAGCTATAAACCATAGGAAGCCGCGGCATTAGCTGGCTTGGATAGGATGCCGCCGCGGTATACGGAAATCTCGCCATTACTTAATTGCTAGCTGGTTTTCGGTTTTGTCAGTCTCCAACATTTCTAGCATCGCCTGCGCCGCTGCTTCGTTGCCAAAAGGAGTATAGATTTCATAGGCAGAGCTGACCAGTTTTAGATCCTGAATCAATAACTCAACAAGCTCTTGCTTTTCTGCCTCATCCAAACTCTTTATCTGCTCAAGCAATTGCTTTGAAAGCATTGGCTTTGTCCTTTCGCCCACCAGTGTCAAACTGGATTATACGCGACGATTCACCAGTACGTATACCTCTCTCGCCTAGAGCAGGGCCTTCCGCCGCCTTGCCAATTCATCAATCACCACGCGGTCGGCTTTGCCGAAGCTGTAATCCGCCAGCTGCGCCTCCGTGGCCCAAGCCCAGTCTCGCGCGCCCAGCGGCTGCGGCTCATCGTATGGCGGCAGCGCGCCTAGGTAGCGGCAATCAAAAGCCCGCAGCGTTATCTTGAAGTGGGTAAACGCATGCTCGACCACGGTGAAGAGCGCGCCCACTTGCACATCAATCGCCAATTCTTCGCGCAGCTCGCGCTTGAGGCAATCGCTGAGGCTCTCGCCCGGCTCGACCTTGCCGCCAGGGAATTCCCACAAGCCGCCCAGCAAGCCAGCCAGAGGACGCTGCGCAATCAAAAGCCGCTCGTCCTCGGCGCGGCGGATCAGCCCGGCGGTCACATCATAGCGCGGCTTGGGCGCTGGTTTGGCGCGCACGGGGCGGCTGGCTGGCCTGCCCGCGGCCCAGGCGCCGCAGCTGCTTTGAAGCGGGCAGCTTTTGCACAGCGGCTTCTGCGGGCGGCAAAGGCGCTGCCCCAGCTCCATCAGCGCTTGATTGTAGTCGCCCGCCGCTTGCGCCGGCAGCCAAGCTTCCGCGATGCGCCATAATTTCCGCCGCGTTTTCCCGCGGCTGATATCGTCATCCAGGTCCAGCAGGCGGGTGAAGACACGAATGACATTGCCATCGAGAACTGGCGCTGCTTGCCCGAAGGCGATGCTGGCGATGGCGCCGGCGGTGTAGGGTCCGATGCCGGGCAAGGCACGCAATTCCTGCACAGCAGACGGCAGCGAGCCACCATACTCGTTTAGGACGATGCGGGCGGCGGCATGCAAATTGCGGGCGCGGCTGTAATATCCCAAGCCTTCCCAGAGCTTCAGCACCGCGTCCAGGGGGGCGGAGGCAAGCGATTCGATCGTCGGGAAGGCGCGGCAGAAACGCCTGAAATAAGGAATGACTGTCTCCACCTGTGTCTGCTGCAGCATCACTTCAGCCAGCCAGACGCGGTAGGGCGTCGGGTTTTGGCGCCAAGGCAAATCGGCGCGGTTTGCTCGATACCAGCTTAAGAGTGCTTCAGCGAAAGGTGCTGCCATCGTTTGCAGCAGATTACAGCAGGCTGAGAGCCTGCCGATATACAGCCAGCGCCGCGTCCAATTGCCCTTGCCGCATCAAAGCGTCGCCCAATACACGATGCACCGATGGGTGGCGCTGGTATTGGGCGCGGGCAATCAAACCGCGCATATCGCGGACGACCCACTCGAGGCCCGCGTTCGTCCGCAGCAGGGTCTCATAATCAGCCAGCGCCGCGCGCAAGTCATTCGCTTCCACCTTGCCGCGCGCCGAATTGATGGCCGCGGCCAAGCCGGGCGGGGGCGGTTTCGAAGGCGCGGCCACCGGCTCCAAGGCCGGGCTGGGGGGCGCCGCCGGTCCGTCGCCGTCGGCTGAGGCAATCTGGCGCAAGCGGCTGGTGTACCAGGCTTCCAGGTCTAGGGGCTGGTCTTGGCGGCTGAAGGCTTCCGTCAAGCCATCGACCGGCGGCGGCTCTGGCTCCACTTTCGCCAGCGCCGGTTGCGGCTGAGCCGCGCTCGATTCAGCGGTCGCCGGCGGCTTCACATTCTCCGGCAGCGGCGCCATGGACTGCGTGCTGTTTTCGTCGCTCGCTTGATCTGTCAGGCTCAATATCGATCCGAGCGCAGTCCCTGGTTGATCGGGGCGGCGCGTGTAGAGGCTTTCGTCTTCCAGGTCGTCCAGGGTTTCGTCGTCTTCGTAGGCGTCGTCAAAGTCAAAGTCAGCCGGAGCGATTGCTTGGGCGCGCTCGTCCTCAATTGCGCCCGCGGGCGGCGTCGGCAAGCGGGGACCAGCCCTGGTATCGCTTAAGCTTTCGAGCCATGCCAGCGGGTCTTCCTGCGCCGCCTGGCTTAGCAAATCGTCAAGCTTTTCCGGCGGATGTTCCGGCGGATGATAATCGGAGATATCGGGTAATGTTTCTTCCACTTCCGGGGCGCTGATTTCAGCCAGCCAAGCCATCGCCGCGGCATCGAGCGGTCCCTTATCGTTCGCATCAAAGTGAGGCTCGTCCGCCGCAGCGCTAAAATTATCGCCCAAGCTGGCATCATCGGCGGCTGAGGGCGGCGCCGCGGCTATGCCCTGCGCATCATCAAGCCAAGCCTGCCAGCCGTCATCCACCTCGCCGGCGCCATTCTCGAGGTCCGCCGGAACAGCCTCGCCGGCGACGTCATCAAGGAATTCGGAAGCGCCGCCGCCCCGGGTTTTCGCCAAGGCTTCCAGCCATTCGATCAATTCTTCTTGCGACATCGAATCGAAATCAGGCAATTCGGGCTCTTCAAACATGGTCCGGTTATTCCAAAGTCAGTCCGGCAGCATAGGCACAGGCAGGTGCTGTGAGGGACCTACGCTTCGCCAATATGGATTATAGCGTCGATTGGCTGCCTCTGCGATTGGGCTTGGCTTCCTCGTTGGCGGCGTCTTTGCCACCCCGCGAGCTGTAATTGAGCCAAGCTGGCGCCCCCAGCTTTTGATCCGGCTTGGGGCGCGGCTCATCGCCCAAGCCCATATCGTTGAAGTCGAAATCCGCGTCGGCCGCCGGCGATTCATTGCTGGCTTTTTCAAAATTAAAATCAGCGTCATCGACGCCAAGCGCATCATATGTGAGCGCGTCCGCATCTTCATCCAGCGTGATGGCAATTGTCTTTTCGGTCGGCGATTCCAGATCGAAATAATCGTCCCAATCGAGCCCGACGAAGCTAAGCTGCTGGGTATCTTCATCCAGGCTGATGGCGTCAAGTTTATCGGTCGGCGTATCAAAATTGAAGTAATCGTCAAAGGTGAGATCTTCCAGGTCTAGCGCCTCAATGCCTTCGTCCAGGCTGAGGGCGCTGACAGCAGCCGGCGCCGCGCCGCCGCCACTGGCGCGTTCTTGCAGGGTCTTCAGCCAAATGGGGGGATTGCTGAAGCGGAAGTATAGCGTTTCAGCTGCTTCGTCCGGGTCGATCGCCTTCATCTCGCCGGTTTCTTCCAAGACGAGATCCTTGACCCAAGCGAATTCTTTGCCAGGCGATGACAGCGGGCGCGCATATTCATTTTCATCGTCAGTCGCGGCGTCGTTCTCGCGGTCCAGCCCCGGCACAACCGCATTCAGCCAATCCGGCGCGCCGCCCGCCTCTTCCACGAAATCAGCCAGTTGATCGGCATCGTGCAAGCCCCAAGCCCGCGCCCGCTCCTCGGCCGATGAACCCTCGCGATCGAGGCTGGCGGAAGCCGCTTCCGCATCCGCCGACGCCGAAAGGAAGCCCAGCTCATCGTCATTCAACTCATTAGGGTCGTCGCGCAGCCAATCGACATAGAGCTCATCGTCGTCATCATCATCGCCCAGCTCGGCGCCCCAGCCCTCAATCAACTCGGCATTCAGCCGATTGGGGTCGGCGGCGGCCCGGCTCAGCGGCGGCTCGCCACTGGTCCCTTCATCATCGAGCCAGGATGCGCCCGGCGGAGAATGCAGCAGTTCCTCATCAATATCCAGGAAGCGCTCGTCGCCCTCGCTGGCTGCGTCATCTTCTTCAACGCTGAGCCAGTCTTCGATGTCAGCCAGATGCAGCGGCTCTGTGTCGGTGCCGATCTTGAGCAGGTTCTGCAGCTGCTCGTCGCCGCCGAAGGGGTCCAGCTCAGCCTCATCGGTTTTGTCCATTGCTTCCCGCATCGCGGCGGATAGCCAGGGCGCGCCGCCAGCCTCATCGTCTTGTTGGCTCGCTTTGACCCATTCGCGCTCGAAATCGTCGAGATACTCCAGCGAATCGTCATCCCCTTCCAGCGCTAGGCTGCCTTGCTGAATATCCGCCATCCAGCCGCCATCTTCTTCCGAAGAATCCAGCTGCTCCAGCAAATCAGCCAAATCGCCATCCAGCTCGGCGCGCTTCTCGTCCGCTTCTGGGCTATCCGCATCCGCCTTGGCTGCGCTCGCATTGCCCACAAATTCAACCAGCCCCGTCTCAGCTTGGTAGTCTTCTTCGTCAAGCGTCTCCGCTAGGTCGGCGGCGGGGGGGACCGCCCTGGGCTCGCTAAAGCCATCAGCCGCCAGCGAGGCTGGCAGCGCTTCAGCCGCCTCAGCGCCAGCCGGCGTCTCCGCTAGGTCGGCGGCGGGGACCGCCCTGGGCTCGCTCAAGCCATCAGCCGCCTCAGCGCCAGCCGGCGTCTCGCGGACGGCGGCGACTGGCTCGCCGATCGGCCATTCATCGAGGTCGTCGTTGAACAGCGTCTCAATCGGCACTTCAGCAAGCAAGCCATCGAGGTCGTCGGTGACGCTGTCCGCTGGTGCCGCCCGCTCGCTATCATCGATGCCCAGCAGCGCGCCAAGCCCGCCACTGCCGTCGGCAGCTGGCGCCGCCCCCGCCTCGCCCAGCTTAGCCAGCCATTCCGGGTTGACGATTTCGCTCTCTCGCGGCGGCAGCGCGCTGTCATCCAGCCGCTCCAGCATGAGCAGGGTCGCGGGCGCTTCTTCGCCGGTCGCCATTTGATGGGCGAGATACGGGTCGAGCGCTTCGATGCGCTTGAGATAAAGCTGCGCGTCTGAGGGGCGCTCTTCAGCCAGCCAAAGCTCGGTCATAATGCGATTGGCGTCGATGGCGTATGGCAGCCGGTCCAAAATATCGAGCGCGGTCTCGGCGGCCTCCATTCGCTGGCCATCGAGCCAGAGCGCGCGCGCCCGCAAGAGCTGCAAGTCGATGCGCTGCGGGCTATCCTCGAGCGCTAGCGCCAAGGTATCCTGCGCCTCGGCCAGCAGATTGCTGCGGATTTGCTGCTGCGCCAGGGCGGCGGCGGTCAGCCGAAAGCGATCAATCTCTTCATGCCGATGCGCGCGATACAGCTCGCGCATGCGTTCTATCGTCGCCTGGTCCTTGGGCTGCTGGTCGAGCGCTCGCTCGCTGTGCCAGATGGCGCGCCGATGATCTCCTAGCGCCGCAAGTGCGGCTGCCAGCTGGGAATGGCTGTGGAAGTCTTGCGGCTGCGCCCCCAGCGCCCGCCGCAGCAGGCTGGCTGCTTCGGCCCAGCGGCCAGTCGCGACTAGGGCGTCGCCCAATTGCTGGTAGGCGCGCAGGTTCTTGGGCTGGGATTTAAGAATATGGCAAGCATGCGCGATCACTTCGTCATGGCGGTTCTCGCCCAAGAGGCTGGCTAGCTCGTTCTGATAGGCGTTTAGGCTAATCTGGACCATAACATTTCCGCAGACCCGGTTCGCTTGGCAAATTAGTTAAGTATAACATGGCTGCTAGGATGGCGCGTCCTGTGCCATTGCTATCAGGGCATTGGCGTAAATTGATTTTGAACACAGAGAGCGCCGCTAAACATAATCCCGCATGCCGTCCTCGAACTCGGCTTCATCGCCATCGCGCAGGGCATAAAGGGCTTGAATCAACGCGTAATTGCCGCGATAAAAACGCGCCCGCCGCAAGCCACCTCGCAGGGTTGGATAGTAATGGCAGACTCGCTCAACAAATGGCTCGCCGTAACTCGCGAGCAATGCGCCGAGGTCCTGCGCTGGGTCGCCCGGCCCGCAGAAGCCAAAGTCGATGATGCCACTGACGCGCCCCCGGCGATACAAGATATTGCCCGTGCCGAAGTCGCCGTGAATCAAGCATTCGTCATAGCGCCAAAGGTCCGCCTCATTCAGCGCCCCTTCGAAGTTTCGGGCTAGCGCCTCACGGGCGTCGCTTCGCATTAGCGGGAAGAGCTTGTCCCGCGTTTCTCCATAGACCCGCGCCCATTCAGCCTGAGCCTTTTCAGCGCTGGCGGCCAAGCCGATTTCAGCCGGCGCAATCGCGTGCAGCGCCCGCAGGAAGCGCGCCAAATCGCGGGCGATACCGTCGATGCTGCGCTCGTCCGCGCGCAGTTGGGCGAAGGCCTCCCGCAGCAGCGGCGCCCCGGGCAGCAGCGGATACGCCATAAACAGGAGGCCCCCACTTTCGGCAGCGCGGGCCTGGTAACGCGGCGCCGGTATCGGCAGGGGCAGCCCCCCAGCCAAGCGCGGCAGGATCGCCAGTTCACGCGCCAAATCAGCCGCTGCGGCTGGGCTTTTGGGAAAGCGAAAGATCCAGCGCCCATCGATGCGCAGCACTATGTTGAACTGCCCCGACGTTTGGAGTCGTTCCGCCCGCTCAAAGGCGAAGCCGGGCAGCTGCCGCCGAATTAGCGCGAGCATTTTCTCGGTATCAGATTGCATCATGCGGCGATCCTGTTAGCGCCAAGCATTCGCATTGAGCCTCGCTAGGCAAACCCTTATTTTTGCGCCGGCGGGCGCCTCGCCCCGATAGGACTTGCCGGCGCAATCGCTTGCAGACTTATTCCTTTTGCCGTAGCCTGTAAGCAATTGCCCTGAGCCAACGCGAGCCGCAAGGACTCTATTATGGCGCAAGCCGACAAGCCCATCATCTTGTTCACCAATGACGATGGCATCGAGTCGCCCGGTTTGTGGGCGGCTGTCAAAGCCTACCGGGGCTTGGGCCGGCTCTTGGTAACCGCCCCGCGCGAGCAGCAATCGGGCATGGGACGCAGCATGCCTCACTACAGCGAGGGGCGCATCTTCCCTTATGACGCGCCAATCGACTGCGATGATTGCCGCGCCTATGCGGTGGATGGCACACCCGCCCAAGCGGTGCAGCACGCCGTGCTCGAATTGGCTGATGAGGCGCCGGCGCTGCTGGTATCCGGCATCAATTATGGCGAGAATACCGGCAATGGCGTCACCATCTCGGGCACGGTTGGCGCCGCCTTAGAAGCAGCCAGCTTCGGCATTCACGCCATCGCTGTCAGCCAGCAAACGCCGACCGACCTGCACCACAGTTATTCCAATACGGTCGATTTCAGCGCCGCCGCCGAGTTCGCCTTGCAGATGGGACGCTGGCTGATGAATCACCGCGCCCTGCCCGATGATGTCGATGTCTTGAAGATTGATGTGCCCTGGGGCGCCAGCAAGCAAACGGAATGGCGCTTGACCCGTCTGTCGCGCCGCCGCGTCTACTGGCCCACCCGCCCCGAACGGCTTGCCCTGCACGATGCCGGCAAGCTCGGCTACCAATATAATAGCGACCCAACCGCCGCCGAGCCAGACAGCGATGTCTATGCCCTGCTGAATGACGCCGTCATCTCGGTTACGCCCATCAGCCTGGATATGACCTCGCGCACTGATATGTTTCGCCTGCGCCAAATCATGCTGGGCAAGCAGGAATACGGGCGCTAGCGCGGTGGCTTGGGCAGTGCTGAATGCGAGGATATTCGCCACTCCCAATCGCCCCGGGAGTGGTGAATTATGAGATATGCAGGCCGATATTCTGTATTTGCATAACCTAGATGTAGGGGCGACACTTGTGTCGCCCACAGTTGCAGAAGCGGGTTTTGGGCGATCCAAGGATCGCCCCTACAACTCAGCACAAGCAAGCCTTATATCCATAATTCCCCACTCCCTCGCCCCCGCTTAGTGCCAACTTGCAAGAGGCTGTGGTAAAATCCCTAGGCTGCATGCCTGCCAGAGGAGCGTCCCCCCATGTACGACCCAACCGACCACCTCAAGCGCCTAGTCGAGACCGACGCGCCCAGCGGCTATGAAGCGCCAGTGGCTGCGCTATTGCGCGAGGAATGGGCGGGCTTGGTCGATGAATTTGACAGCGACCGCCTCGGCAGCTTGATCGGCATCAAGCGAGCGACAAGCGCCACTGCCCCCGCCCGCAAGCTCATGCTGGCTGCCCACATGGACGAGATTGGGCTGATGGTGCGCGAAATCGAAGACGGCTTCATTTATGTGCATCGCATCAGCGGCATCGACCCGCGCGTGATGCTGGCGCAGCCAGTACGGGTGCATGGCGAGCGCGTCTTGCCCGGCGTGGTGGCGACCAAGCCGCCCCATATGCTAAGCGCCGCCGACCGCAGCCAGTTCAAAGCGATTGACGCCCTCGTGGTTGATGTCGGTCTGCCCGCCAACGAGGTTGAGCAGCTTGTCAAAATCGGCGACCTGGTTACGGTCGAGGGACCCATGATCAAGCTACAGGGGCGCCAGGCGGCTTCGAAAGCGATGGACGACCGCTGCTGCGTCGCCGTCCTCAGCACTTGCCTGGAGCTGCTGCGGACTATGCGCCACAGCTGGGATGTCTACGCAGTCGCGACCGTGCAAGAAGAGGTCGGCTTGCGCGGCGCAAGCACAGCCGCCAACCACATTGAGCCAGACTGCGCCATCGCCCTCGATGTCGGCTTTGCCGAGCAGCCCGGCGTATCGACTGGGATAAAATTGGGCGGCGGACCGCTTATGGGCATCGGCGCGAACTTTCACCCCAAAATGGTAAAGCGGCTGCAAGATATCGCCGCCTACTACGACGTCCAATGGCAGGCGGATATCATTCCGGCGCAGGCTGGTTACGATTCCTGGGCGATACAGGTGTCCCGCACTGGCGTCCCCACGGCGCTCTTGGGCATCCCCCTGCGCAATATGCACTCACCAGTCGAGACCCTGGATCTCAAAGACATCGAGCGCACGGGCCGCTTGCTGGCGCATTTCATCAGCGCGCTCGACGAGCGCTTCATCGACTATCTCTCGCTGATGCCGGCGGAACAAAGCTGATGGATCGCTTCATGCGCGCCGCGATCGACGAAGCCAAGCGAGGCTTGGCTGAAGGCGGCATCCCGATCGGATCGGTCTTAACGCTGGCTGGCGAAATCGTCGGACGCGGGCACAACCGACGCGTCCAGAGCGGCAGCCCCCTGCTTCACGCCGAGATGGATTGCCTGGCTAACGCGGGACGCCTTAGCGCGCGAGAGTATCGGCGGGCGACGATTTACACCACGCTCTCCCCCTGCGATATGTGCAGCGGCGCCATCCTGCTTTACAAAATCCCAAAGATTGTTATCGGCGAGAACCGCAGCTTCCAAGGTCCCGAAGCCTACTTGCAAGCGCGCGGCGTCGAGTTAGTCTGGCTGGATGACGCCGAGTGCTACCAGCTCATGCAAGATTTTATCCAGACAGATCCCACACTTTGGAACGAAGACATCGGCTTGTGAGCGGGGAGTGGCGAATATCGTGGCTATGCCCATTTCAAAGCCCAGCCCGATTGCCCTGAATTTGCCCCCCGGACCCATTGCCACTATACTAGCTCTATGAATTGGGGGCGGGCAGCTGCTTCAATCGGTCTTCATTTGCGAGCGCGCGTCTTGCGATTCAAGCGAACAATTACCCAGAAGGAGTAATCGAATGAAGATTTCGAAGTGTATCCGCACCCTTAGCCTGCTCGTGTTTGTATTATCGCTGGGCTTCGTGGGTCAAGCGCAGGACAGCGCCATCTCATTCCTAACAGCGCCTTGGGGCGTGCCGCCAGATGAAGCGCTGCTCAATGCCTTCATGGAAGAAAGCGGCATCACCGTCGAGATACAGTCGGTACAAACGGCTGACCTGCATAGCCGCGTGGCAGTCGCATCAGCAGCGGGCGAGGCGCCGGCTGATGTGATCTTCATCACTCAAGAAGGTCCGTCCAACGTGGTCGCGACCGGCAATTTACTGCCGCTTAATGACTTGCTCGATATGGGCGATCTCGATGTCGATGACATTGAGAAGATGGATTTCTGGACCATTGATGGCGATATCTACGCCGTTACCACCTACCTGCAGCTGGTGATGATGGACTACAACGCCGCCCGCCTGGCTGAGGCCGGCTATGACGCAGCGCCGACTACCTGGGCCGAATTGGACGAAATGGCGCGCGCCGCGAAAGCAGCCGGCGTGGATGAGCACCCAATCGCCATGGGCGCGATCAATTGGTCCTGGTGGCTGATTGCGCTGAGCATGGGCGACCCAATGTTTGACGAGGACCTCAACCCAGTCTTCGCCGATGAAGGCAGCAAGGGCCGCGAGGCGATGGCACTGCTCAAGAGCTGGTTCGACGACGAGTTGATCAGCCCTGAAATCCTCGCCGGCAGCATCGGCCAGCATCCGCTGTTTTGGAGTGGCGTCGGCGTCTTCCATCAAGGTTGGCAAGGTTCGGTCGTACCGGGCAATGCCGAGACATCCATGCAAGCGCCGAATGTCGAATACATGATGCTGCCAGAAGTCGGCAATACTTGGAGCTTCCCAGCCGGCATCGGCATCTCGGTCGACAGCGAGAATGTGGAAGCCGCTTGGGAATTCATCAAGTGGTATGTCGGCGAAGAGAACATGACCGCTATCTGGAACGCCTTCGGGCTTTATCCCTCGCGGGTTTCCCTCGCCGCCGCGCTCAACGAAGCCGGTGAGGTTCAAGGTTATGACGAGATTGTCGAGCAGGGTATGCACACCAACGAGCTGCCGCGTTTCGCCCTTTGGTGGGGTCCCTGGGCGGACGCAGCCAGTGAAGCGATCAAGGAAGGCATGTCTACCGGTATGGCTTCCGATGATTTGATCGACGCGCTCGCCGCCGAGTGGAACGAGCTCAAGGAAGAATACGAGTAGGTTTAACCCCTGTAGTGGTCTCGAAAAACTGGACACCTAGCAAAGAGAGTATACTAGATGCACAGTGACGGAGACAGGCACATGGGGAAATATCGCAAATACACACCGGAAACAAAGGTCAGGATCGTGCTGGAAATCCTTCGAGGCGAGAAATCCGTGGCGCAAGCCAGTCGGGAGTATCAGATTAAGGACAGCCTGCTTTACCGCTGGAAAGACGACTTTCTGACAGGCGCCAAGCAGGCATTCGCCTATGGACAAGCCACTGAGCAGAAGCGCCGAGCCGACAAGGTGGCTGAGCTGGAGCGCATCGTGGGGAAGCTGACGATGCAACTGGAAATTGCAAAAAAAGCCTCGCATTATGTGAAATCCCTACCGCCCGAAAGCGGGAGCTAGCGCAGATGCTCAGCCAGCAGTATCCGGTATCGACCTGCTGCGCCGTTCTCGGCTTGGCGCGCAGCAGCTACTATCATCAAAGCAAACCGCGCGACCAGCAGCGCTTGCGCGAGGCGATAGTGGAAGTTGCCGGACGCCATCCCGCCTATGGCAGCCGGCGTGTCGCGGCGGAGTTGAGGCGCGCGCCTTATAAGATGGGCTTGGGGCGTCCGCTGGCGCGGCGGCTGATGCGAGAGCTGGGCTTGACCATCAAGCCGAAGCAGCGCCAGGGCCGGGGCAGGGACAGCCGACAGGCTTATCAGCCTTTCCCGAATCTCCTCAAAGGTCTGCCGGTCGCGCGTCCGAACCAGGTCTGGGTCGCCGATATCACCTACCTGCGGCTGCATTCGGATTTCATCTATCTGGCTATCGTTATGGACCGGTTCACGCGGGCGATACGGGGCTGGCATCTGAGTTGGGCATCGGGGAAGGACTTGACGCTGGCGGCGCTGCATAAAGCCTTGCAGCAGCAACCGGCGCCAGACATTCATCACTCCGACCAGGGCCGCCAATACGCCGCCAAAGAGTATGTCAAGCGCTTGCAGGATGCCGGTACGCAGATCAGCATGACCGCTGCTGGCGAGCCGAGCGAGAACGGCTATGCCGAAAGGGTGATCCGCACCATTAAGGAGGAGGAAGTGTACCCAAGCGATTACCAAAGCATGGCTGAAGCACGCGAGCAACTTGGGCGCTTCATCGAGGTGGTCTATCCTACACAGCGCGTTCACAGCGCCTTAGGCTACCAGACACCGGCAGAATTTGAGGCACAATGGCTACAGCGCAACTCCCTCAAAGTTTCTGAGATTTTGTGTCCAATAAAGTAGGACCACTACACCCACCCCCAAACCCCCTCCCCAATGCATTGGAGAGGGGGCTTAGGTCTTGCAGCCGATCTCGATTCGTTTCTGCCACGCGGAATCGGAATTACATGAAAGCTGTGGCTGTATCATCACAAGTTGAACAAGTCTCCCCCCATTGCAATGGGGGGAGACTTAGAGGGGGGTAGTTTTGAAACGCCTCCTCAATTCCGATTCTCTATACCTCGCCGTCGTGCTCCTGCCCATTATTTTGCTGATCGCGCTCTTCATCTATTACCCCGCCATCGACTCCTTCAGCCAAAGCCTGACCAACCGCAACCTGCGCATCCGCCGCCCGCCCAAAGCAGTTGGGCTGAACAATTACGTCAAACTGGTCGAAGACGAAGAATTCTGGGAAGTCACCGGGCGCAGCTTCAAAGTTGTCATCATCACCCTGCCACTGGAGATGGTCGTCGCTTTCGGCATCGCCATGTTGCTGAACCAGCGCTTCCCGGGCCGCGGCGTCGTGCGCACTTTGACCTTCTTGCCCTGGATGCTGCCCGGCGTGGTTAACGGCTTCTTGTGGGGCTGGCTGCTCAATGGCGAATATGGCGCGCTCAATGGCTTCCTCTATCAATTGGGCTTGATACAAGACTATCAATATTGGCTGCGCGAGCCAGAGCATCTGATATTCTGGATTACCATCGTGCAGACCTGGACGCGCTACGCCTTCCCCACCATCATCTTGCTGGCCGGCTTGCAGGGCATCCCCGACGATCTCTACGACGCCGCCAAGGTCGATGGCGCCAGCGCGCTCTCGCGGGTGCGCTTCATCACCATTCCGCTGCTGCTGTCTTCTTTTGGCATCGCCCTGGTGGTGGAATTTATCGCCGCCTTCCAGATATTCGATGTCATCTGGACGCTGACAGCGGGCGGCTCGGCTGGGGGCGGGCTGAACCCCTTCACCAAGACGCTGATGCTATACAATTACGAGCTGGTCTTCCGCGATTTGCGCATTGGTTTGGGCGCGGCACTGTCCTATATCATCTTGCTGATGTCGCTGGCAGTCGGGCTGATCTTCGTCCTGCGCGTCTACAATCAAGGGCTGCGGGAAGGATGACACTAGGACTGCGCGGCCAAGAGCGCCTTCGCCTCGCCCTCATTTACGCCCTCTGCGCGGTCGTCTTGGTTTGGGCGCTGGCGCCGATATACTGGGTCTTCGTCAGCAGCATCTCGACCCGCCAAGAACTCTACGCCCGCCCCTACAAAGTCTGGTTCCCCAGCCAACCAACACTGGAATCTTACCGGACGATCTTCACCCAAGGCGCGAAGTTCCGCTCCGGCGGCTTCTCGCCCACCGCCCATCTGATGGGCACCGGCTTGCGCAACAGCGCCATCATCAGCATCGCCTCGGCCGGCATCGTAACCTTGCTGGCCACTGGCGCCGGTTACGCCTTCGCCTGCATGGATTTCAAGGGCAAGAACCTGATCTTTCTCTTGATTATGCTGATGATCCCGCTGCCGATTTGGGTCTCGCTGATTGCGCTCTTCTTCCTCATGTCGGCTTTGGAATTGGTGGATACGCTGGTCGGGCTGATATTGATTTTCGTGACGCTGCTGCTGCCGCTTTCCGTCTGGCTGATGACCACCTTCGTGCGCGATATCCCCAACGAGATTCAAGACGCCGCCCGCGTGGATGGCGCCAATCGCTGGCGGCTGGTCTATAGCATTATCTTGCCCTTGGCGCGCCCGGGCATGGTGGCGGTTTTCCTCGTGTCCATGCTTTCGACCTGGAACAACTTCCTCATCCCGCTGATATTCAGCCGCAGCGATGACTCGCAGCCGCTGACCATGGTGCTGACGCTTTTCATCGGCCAGTATGAAGTTGCCTGGGAAGATATGTCAGCCGCCGCCGTCGTTACCATGCTGCCGCCCTTCTTGATGGCGCTCTTCTTCCAGCGCTATCTGGTGCGCGGCTTAACCATGGGCGCGGTGAAATAAACCGAAAGCGGCTAGGAGTATCGTGAGCGGCTATTCCAAGGAACAGCCGCCTACTGGCGCGAGCTAACTGGATACGCTATCGAAAATTATGACGGCGGGGCCATACTGCGGGTGGTCGGTGGCTTTGCTGAATTTCGGCAGCCGAACGGCGTAAGGCGCCGATGCCTCACCAGATTTCGCGGGATTGTCAGCCGTCGAATCGATGGCTTTTATGCGGAACTTCACATTTTGCTTCTCATCCAACATACAGACGGCGACCGAATCATTAAAGCCCGGGACATTGTTATATTCGATGCGCCGCCTCCAGCGTGCATCATCCGGCGTCGAACCATCGTGTTTTCTCGGCATCAAGCCCTTCTTTTTTCCGCGAATGAAAACCATATAATCGTCCGCGCCAGCCACATGCCGCCATTCGATATTCAGGCACCAGCCGTAGCCGACATGGCTAATGTCTACCACGTAAATTCGGGTTACATGGGGCGGCGGCAGTTTGTCATCAGCCAAGCTTGGCAGGGCAGTCAAGCTAAGTAAAAAGAGCAGGATCAGTAATCTTCGCATAGATAGCGTTCCTCAACATGGATTCACTGCGGGGGGAGTGTACCACAGCGCTGGCTGCTGTCAAATCAAATAAGAGGGGGGAGGGCGCCGAGAATTGTAAACGAACTTACCTTTTCTCGGTGCCCTCTGTATCTCGGTGGCGAAAATAAATTGGGCTAATTGATCGAGAAGTTCAAGACCGAAAGGGTAGGGTAGCCAGTGCGCGGCGAGTAGGGCACAGTGCCATATTTCGGCAGCTTAATGACAACCTTCTGCGATGTTCTTCCATACTGATCCAGCGTCAATCCATCGATGGTGGTGGCGCCGCGTATGCGCAATATCACTTTCTGGTTCTCAGCCCAATCGCAAATCGCAACTTTCTCTTCCGGGTCGTTGGTATTAGACCAGATGCGCGTCCAAGCAGCCCGCTCCCGCGAACCATCGACTTCATACGGCGTCCAGTTTTTCTTCTTGCCCCAAATCTTGTAGTAATAGATCTGCGCACCCGGCACGACATCCCATTTCAGCATGATGCACCAGCCTTCCTGCGAGTCATTTGTGGAATAATCTACCGCGAAGATTCGGTTAAATTCTGGCTTTGCCAGCTTCTCGCCTTGCGCCAAGCTCGGCAGGACCACCAAGCCGAACAGGCAGAGGATAACCAATAATTTGCGCATGACCTGTCTCCTCACAATATAAAGATAGACTTGTATAACACATTAGCGGAAATAATGCAAATTGATCGCGAGCAATTTTCAGGCAATTTCTAATGTTGCCTGCTCGCTGCAACGTGCCTGCGCATCGCCCCTTTATCGGGGTAAAATAGTTTGCCAGGCGGCAGATATTGCTGCCGCTTCCTAGGCACATTTCTATTCGGCAAAGGCGCTTGCAGGGGACCCGCCATGCACATTGATTCCACCATCGCCAGCATGACAATCGAAGAAAAAGTCGGGCAGATGTTCATGCTCGCTTTTGCGGCCGACCAATTGGACGAAGCCCGCGTCCTGATGGAAGAACATCTGGTCGGCGGCGCTTACATCGGCGATGAGAACGTGCCCAACGCGGCGGCGGCGCTGCGCTTGTGCAACAAGCTGCAAAGCTTCGCTAACAATACGCGCTTGGGCATCCCGCTGCTGCTCGGCTGCGACCAAGAGGGGACTTGGTCGGTGATGACAGCCGAAAGCGCCATGGGACCAGGCAATATGGCACTGGGCGCGACTGGCGACCCGCAATGCGCCTACGACATGTATCGCGTCATCGCGCGCGAGACAAGCGCCGTCGGCTTGAATGTCGTTTTGGCACCGGCGGCTGACTGCAACTCCAACCCGCATAATTCGATCATCGGCCTGCGCTCCTTCGGCGAAAAGCCCGATCTGGTCTCCGCGATGACCGCCGCCGCCGTCCGCGGCTTGCAAGAGAACGGCTCAGTCGCCACGCTCAAGCACTTCCCCGGGCACGGCGATACGACGCTCGACAGCCACCGCGGCTTGCCCACCGTAACGCGCCAGCGGGAGGAGCTTTGGGAAATTGACCTGCGTCCTTTCGCCGCTGGCATTGCGGCGGGCGCCAAGGTCGTGATGACCTCGCATATCATCTTCCAAGCGCTTGACGCCGAGCGCCCAGCCACGCTCTCGCCCCGTATCCTCGGCGACCTGCTGCGCGGCGAAATGGGCTTCGATGGCTTGATCGTCTCGGACAGTATGAATATGGGGGCGATGAAGCGCCACTACGACCCAGCCGAGGCGGTTATCCAGGCATTCAAAGCCGGCGTCGACCTGATGATGCTGGCTGAAGAGCATTACGACCACGATGCCGCGCACTATCTGGCGAACCAACGCGCCTTGATCCGCGCTGTCATCCGCGCCGTCGACGCGGGCCGGCTCAGCGCCGAGCGGGTCGATGACGCCACGCGCCGTGTCCTGCGCTTGAAGCGCGACGCCGGCTTCTCAACCGCGCCCCAACCGGAGACGAACCGGGTCGGCTGCGCTGAACACCGCGCGACGGAGCTTGCCACTGCCCGCCGCGCCCTCAGCCTCCTGCGCGACGGCAATACTCTCCTGCCGGTCGATCCCACCGCGCCGATTACGCTGGTGAATACCACCGAGCGCGGCGCTTACGCGGTGCTGACGCAGACACGCGGCATCGGGCCCAACCAGGCGACGCCCGCCTTTGATGTTTTCGCGGACGCGCTGGCGGCAAAATGCCAAGGTCTGACAGTCATCGCGGCTGAGGACTTTGCCGCAGGCGCCATAGCCAGCGCCGGCACAGTCGTCGCCGTCACCGAAAACTACACCCTGCCCGGCATGGATTTCGACCAGGCGCGGCCGGGGCAAATCCTAAGCGCCTTGCAGGCAGCAGCCGGCGACCGCCTCATCGTAGTGGCGCTGCGCGACCCCTATGAATTGGCGCTGTTTCCAGCAATCGAGACCTATCTTTGCAGCTTCAGCTTTCGCCCTTGCGCGGCGCGGGCGGCGGCGGAGGCATTGCTTGGCGCGGCCGACCCGGGCGGGCGCAGCCCAGTCAGCGTACCGGGGACGGAGCTGGAAGCCTAATCCGCCCTATTTAGGGGAGTGCTGAATTATCGATATAAGGCTTGCTTGTGCTGAGTTGTAGGGGCGATCCTTGGATCGCCCAAAACCCGCTTCTGCAACTGTGGGCGACACAAGTGTCGCCCCTACATCTAGGTTATCCAAATACAGAATATCGGCCTGCATATCTCATAATTCACCACTCCCGATTGCCCGGTAAGCATAGTCAAAGCGCCGGAAGCTGAATTAACATACTGGCAGATCTGAGCGAGATAGGTAACAGGGATGACCGACACCGAGCCCAAGCCTAGCCCTTACCCACGCTTGCGGGCGCTGCTGTTTCTGCTGCTTTCGCTCGCTATCGGCGCTGTTCTTATCGTCGCCATGACCTGGTTCGTCATCGGCTCGGCACCCCGCTCGCAGGCAGTCGCCATGGCTGAGGGCATCCGCGTCGCCGAGTTCGTGAGCCTGCCCGACGAGGACTCCTACCCTGCCGCGCTGGCGATTGACGCCGCTGGCACACTCTACACCGGCAGCTACCAAACTGGCGCGCTCTGGTCCATCTCAGCCGATGGCGTCCTCAGCGAGTTGCCGGGCAGCCGCGAGCGCATCGGTGCCGTTTCGGGGCTGGCGGCCGCAGCCGATGGCGCGCTCTACATCCTCGACCGCATTGCGCCGCTGGATGCGCAAGGGGCGGTCGTCTGGCGTTTTGCCAACGGCAGCTTGACCGCGCTCTTCACGATTGCATTTGAGGCATTTCCCGCCGGCGTCTTGCCCGACGACATCGCCGTCGACAGCCGCGACCGCATCTATATCAGCGACCGCCTGGGGCAGGTGCTGCGCTATACGGCGGCTGGCGCGCCCGCTGGCCGCCGCGGCGGCCCTACTTGGTGGCTCGCCCCCTGCGGCGACCATTGCGAGATTACTGGCATCGCCTATGACCGCGCCCAGAACGCGCTCTTAATCGCCGACCCAGCGAACGACGCCCTTTACCGAGTCGCCATCACAGCTGGCGCGCCCAACGATACCAGCGAGCTGCTGCGCGGACGCGCGCAGAAGAATGACTATGGCTTTGACGGCATTGCCACGTCAGCAGCCGGCGACATCTTCATCGCCCTGTTGAATTGGAACCGCGTCGCCCGCCTCGAGAATGGCGAGCTGCTGATGCTGGCGCAGGACTTCCGCGGCGCCAGCGACGTCGCCTTCGACCCAGCGCGCAGCCGCCTCTACGTGAGCAACTGGAATCAATTCAGCCTGGCATTCGGCACCCGCCCGCAACTGCCTTTCGCCATTGATGTCATTCAGCTTGAAGCGGCGCCAGACCAACCTGATTAAGCAGCGAGGGCACCGAGGCTCGCTTGACCGCCCCCCGCAAGTCCGCTAGGCTAAATGTATCCTGCCCGCCCACCAGGAGTCCTTGATGCGCCGCCGCCGAAGTGGACCGATTCAGGTCTCGCCATATGCGCCCGCGAATGTGCCTTCGCGCGGGCGCCGCGTCTTTGGCTGGCTCTGCCTGTTCATTGCCTTGTGCCTCGCCCTATCAGCCGCTTACCTGCTTGCCTCCGCGCCCCCGGCGGCTAGATCGGGCGGTGGCGCCAGCCCGGCACTGGCAAGTGCCACCGCGAACAAGGCAAGCGCGACGCCGCTATCAGAAACAGCCCCGACATCAGAGCCGACCGCGGCGCGGCCAGACGCGCAAGCGCCAGCAAAATTGCCGACAATCAGCCCCGCGCAAATTCGGGACTTGCTGGCGACGCCGCCCGATCTAGCCGCCAGCGAATCGCAATTGAGTTACGATCCCTTCACGCTGATTAGCAATCGCGCCCGCACGAAGATGACCAGCTACGTCGCCCAGCGCGGCGACACCATCGACGGCATCGCCAATCGTTATGGCTTGAAGAAAGAATCGATCGCCTGGTGCAACGATTATCGGCTGGCGCTGGTGCTAAGACCCGGTGATGTTGTCAATATCCCGCCCTTAGACGGCGCCTGCCACACGGTCATCCGCACCCAACGCAAAGATATCCGCGCCATCGCCGAGCAATACCAGATTGATGACCCCTACGCCATCATCGATTCGCCCGCCAACGAGCTGCCCGATATCGCACCGGAGACGCTCTTGCCTAGCGGCGCCCGCCTCTTCATCCCCGGCGGCGCTGGCGAGATCATCACCTGGAACGCGCCAGTGCAGCAGGATAGCGCTGGCAACGTGGTCGCCTTTGACACTGGCAGCCCCTTCAGCTGCGGCGCACGCCCGGGCGGCGGCACGCGCTGGGTCAACCCGCTGCCCAACGGCGTCTTCGTCCGCGGTTACTACGCCGGGCACAGTGGCATTGATATTTCAGCGCCGACTGGCACACCAATCTACGCCGCGAACGGCGGTCCCGTCCTCTATGCCGGCTGGAATAACTGGGGTTATGGCATCACCGTTGTCATCGGGCACGGACCTTGGTCCACCTTATACGGCCACATGAGCAGCCGCGCGGTTGGCTGCGGCCAGGTGATTGGCGCGGGGCAGGTCATCGGTTATGTCGGCAGCACGGGGAATTCCTCGGGACCGCATTTGCATTTCGAAATCCGCTTTCGCAATCAGCCGCAAGATCCAGCCGCGACAGCCGGGATTGGCTGGTAAATGCACCCCCTGCGGCTGGGCGCTGGGCATGGCTTGCGCATACAAAAATGAGCCGCGTCCTGGTAGAATCCAGTCGCGCCGTGGGCAGCTCAAGGGCGGCGCAAAAATGCTCGCAGCTCCAGAAAGACGGGTTCCATGCGCTCATTCCAAACGGTCGAGGAAGCCTGGGCAAGTTTCAGGCAGGGCGACGATGCCGAGGCGCGCGCCGCCGCCATCGTCTACCTGGGCGAAAAGCGCTATGCGCCAGCCGTCCCGCATTTGATTGAACTCCTGCGCGAAGCCGACCCGGGCACCCGCTATCTGTCAGCCAAAGCGCTGGGGCAGATTGGCGACGAAGCGGAAGCCGCCGTGCCCACCTTGCTCGACGCCCTGCGCGATAATGATATGTTCCTGCGGGCTGGCATCACCGGCGCCCTAATCAAGATAGGCCCGCCAGCGGTGCCCGGCTTAACCAAGGCACTCTTTGACCCCAGCAGCGCCGTAAAACGCGCCGCCTGCAAAGCGCTCGGCAAAATCGGCAGCGAGCGCGCCGTGCCAGCGCTCAAGTTCTCACTGCGCGATGGCAACCGCGGCGTGCGCAAATTCGCCCGTGAAGCCCTCGAGCGCATCGACAGCCCCTCGGCGCGGGAGGCGCTCAAGAACCTCTGAGCGGCGCGGGTCCAGCTCTAACGAAGGATACAATAGCCTCATCAAACAATCTCAGCGCGCCCGGCCAAGCTGCGCTTTGGCGAGCATTGGCGGCTGTGTTAATATCCCTGCAAATGCATGATTGCGGGTTCGGAGGTGGGTGATGCATTCAGCGCCCTTGACCATTGGAATTGAAGAAGAGTATCAGCTGATCGATCCGAAGACGGGGGAGCTGGCGGCGGTGGTGCAGCAGCTGCTGCATGACGATAGCATCCGCCAGATCGGCGACCAAGTCAAACCGGAATTCCTACAATCGCAGATCGAAATCGGCAGCGCCATTTGCCGCAACGTGCAGGAAGCGCGGGCAGAATTGGCGCGCCTGCGCCGCGAGGTCAACCGCGTGGCCGAGCGGCACGGTTATTGCATTCTGGCTGCCAGCACGCATCCCTTCTCCAAATGGGAAGAGCAGGAAGCCAACCCGGGCGAACGGTACGAAGATCTCAAAGAATACATGCAAGAAGTGGCGCGGCAGATGCTAATCTTTGGCATGCACGTGCATGTCGGTTTCGGTACATCGCGGCCCCAGCTTGACCTGCTGATTGACATTCAAAACCAACTGCGCTACTTTCTGCCGCACCTGCTGAGTTTTAGCACCAGCTCCCCATTTTGGCACGGGCACCCCACCGGGCTGAAGAGCTATCGCAGCATCATCTTCGAGAATCTGCCCCGCACCGGCACCGCGCCTATCTTCAACGCTTACAGCGATTATGAGCGCCTTATCGAGACCTTTGGGCAAACCGGCACCTTGGGCAAGGGGCGCGGCGACGGCAAAGCCGATTACACCAAGATCTGGTGGGACAGCCGCCCGCACGAAGACTTCGGCACCTTGGAAATCCGCATTTGCGACGTCTGCACGACGGTTGATGAAGCAGTCGCCATTGCCGCGCTGGTGCAAGCCCTGGTCGCCAAGCTGATTGCGCTGCGCAATGAAAATATGAGCTGGCGAATCTACTCCAATGAACTAATCGCCGAGAACAAATGGCGGGCGGTGCGCTGGGGCTTGGATGGCCAGCTGATCGATTACGGCAAGCAGGAGTCGGTCCCGATGCGGTCGCTGGCGCTGGAATTGCTGGATTTGATTGACGATGTGGTGGATGAGCTTGGCTCGCGCGAAGAAGTCAATTACGTGCGCACTATCCTGGAGCGGGGGACCAGCTCGGATCGCCAGCTGGCAGTCTACCATGAGGCGCTAGCCCAAGGCGCCACCCAGAGCGAAGCCACCAAAGCGGTTGTCGAGCACCTGCGCGCCGAGACGATGCGAGGGGTGGCATAAGCGCTGCAACTCGCGTCTTACTTGCCGCGCTTCGCCCTCGTGCTCGCGTAGCGCCTGCTCAGTTCTGGCTCAGCCATTTGCAAGCGGCGCGGCGGCATCCCTTTCACAATCGCCTCCAGGTCGTCCACTACCATCTCGCCCAGCTCAACCATGCCCTGCGCCACCGAACCAGCGCGATGGGCAGATAGAGTCGCGCCCTCAGCCGAGCGAATTGGGTGATCGGCCGGCAATGGTTCGATGGGGAAGACATCAGTCGCCAGCTTAAAGCGCCCCGCCAGCACCATCTCTGTCGCCGCGTCAAAGTCGATGACGTGGGCGCGCGACGCCAATATCAGAACCGCCTTGGGCGGTATCAACTCCAGCAGCTCGCGCGATAGCATCGCCCGGTTTTCCGCTGATGGGACCGCCATCACAAAGATGAATTTCGAAGTCGCCATCAGCTCTTCCAGCGCTAGCGGGCGCAAGCCCTGCCGCTTCAGATAGCCTTGGCTGAGCCAGGGGTCATAGACCGAGATGCTGACGCCGAAGGGCTTTAGGAGGGGGTGCAAGGCGCGGGCGAGGCTGCCATAACCGATGATGCCAACTGGCTGATCGTAGAGCAGGAAGGTATCGGCATTGCCATGCCAGAGATAGGCTTCTTCGCCCCGCCGCATCAAACGGTCGCCATAAGAAATCTGCCGCGCCGCGTCAATCGCCAGCCCGAGCGAAAACTCCGCCACCTGCCGCCCAAAGCCGGGCGCCGCGCTCAAAACGCGGATGCGGCGTCGGTAGCAGGCATCATAATCCAGGTTGAGCGGAAAGCTGCCAGAAACATCCATGATCGCTTTCAGGCGCGGCGCCTGGTCCAGCACATCGCCATAATGCCAACCCGATGTGACCAAGACCTCAGCCGCCGGCAAAGCACGCCTGAAATCTTCCGCCGGCATGCGCTCATCCTTTGCCCAGATCACCTCGACCAGGTCGCGCATCCGCCGCTGGTCTTCCGGCGAGAAAATCTCGTCCATCCGCCTGAAACTTGGATTGACGATTACCTTAGGTTTCATCGCTGCCTCGCTTTTTTGCCATTCCAAATCTGGCAAGTAGAAACTGCAGTTGTGATGAGGGCGGGGCGGGCGCTTTGAAACGCAGCCCAGCCATTGTTTTCGCTACCATAGTGCCCCGCTCTCTTCATCATTCTGTCAGGCTAAGCCCGGGGACCTAGGCGCCGCCAGCTGATATTATTTCAAGCGCCGATCGTACCAGACGGGCAGCTCGCCCAAGCCAACGCCGATATGGATGGCGGCCGCTTGCAAGGCAGTGCTGACCGCTTCCGGCTCCAAGACATGCACCTCGGCGGAGCGGTCTTTTTCTATCAGCGGGTCGCGCCCGGGCAGCAGGCTATCGACAATTTTCTCATTATCGACCAGAATCGGCATGAAGCGCCCATCCAGCAAATGCAGGTTAATCTCACCGTGAAAGACCGTCGGCTTGCGCCCGCGTTTCTTGACCAGCTCGCTGGCGTAAATGGATTGTACGCCGCCCGCGCTCACTTTCCAAAGCTGCCGCTGGCCGCGGCTCGCGCTGATGGTCTTTTCATAAGGATTGATAACGATGGAATTCGGCTCGCGCAGCACGATGATTACGAGCCGCCCAATGGCGAGCAGCAGCAAAATAGCAACCGCAATGCCTAGATAAGGCAGCCAGGCTGGATCAGGAATGAGGGTGCCGGCGACAGGCAAGCCCAGCTCGCTCGTCAGCGTCGCGATAGAAACCCAGAGATAGACCGCGATGAGCAAGCCATACCAGGCAATCTGGCGCTGCTTGGCACGCAGCCAGCGCCGCTCCCGCAGGAGGCGCAGTTCACCGTCATTGCCATGCTCCAGCTGCCACAATCCCAAATCGAGCGGCAGCGGCTCAAGCGGAATCGGCTCCGGCTCAGGCTCGGGCTCAATCGCCATCGACGCCGTAGAAGAGAAGGGAATGTCAAGCGTATTCGCCAGCGCGGTACCAAGCTGAATCGCGGTGCCTTCGTGCGCAGCCGCATCGGGGTTGGTGAAGCGCAGCAATTCGAACCAGCGGCTCGAGCGCGCCAGCGAGATCTCCGGCGACAGGGTTAAGCCAAGCTGCCACGAGTTCGATTCATTGGACCAGCCAAGCACCACCTGCCCCAAGTCCGCCAACTGGATTTCACCGGCTTCTGGCAAGTCTCGGCTAACAGCGAAATAGCCATTGTAGCGGAGTGGGACGCCGGCTTTGGCTTCGACCACTAAGGTGGGGCCAGCCGGGTCCTCCACCTGAATCAGGCGCCAGCGCTCGGGGCTGTAATCGACGAGCAAGTTTGTGGATACTGCAATTCTGGGCATGTGTCGATTTCAGTTGGCTCAAGAATTGAATAGCAGAACCTCATTATGACAGACATCAAAGGCAAATTGCAGGCGCGATTTTGCCATCGTGTTGCAGCAAACTTTTAGCCAGCGCCCGCCTTCAAGCCCAGCTGTCGGATTCGGGACCTTGGCGCCAGCGCGCTAGGACAGCGGCAGCGAAAAGGATGCCCAGCGAAAGCAGCGCGATGCCGCCGATTGCCAGCGCTTGGTCTGGCTCAGCTTGGCTGATGCCAAAGGCGACCAAACCATAAAGCATGGAGAAAAGATAAAGCAGCGCGAGCGTCTGCCGCTGCGTCAAGCCCAGGCGCAGCAGACGATGGGAGACGTGATCTTTTGAAGCCAGCATCAACGGACGCCTTTCCAGCAGCCGCGTCACAATCGCCAGGTTGATATCGACAATAGGCAAAGCGAGCACAAAGATCGGCACCATCCAGGTCACATTCAGCGGCTGAGCGGCGAACTTCAATTTTATCGCTAGAATCGCCAGCACAAAGCCCAGCGTGTACGCGCCCATATCGCCCATGAAGGTGCTAGATGGATTGAAGTTATAAATCAAAAAGCCGACCGCGCTGCCGAAGATCGCGGCCGCCAGCATGCTCACCAGCACCTGCCCTTGAGACAGGGCCAAGAGCAGGAAGAAACCCGATGTAATGGCGGCGGTGCCAGCCGCCAAGCCATCCATATTATCGATCCAATTGATAGCGTTGATCAGCGCTACAATCCAAAACAAGGTCAGCGGGAAATCGACCGCCGCGATGCCGACGAGGTCGATCCGCACGCCGGCAAGCGCAGCCACCGCCGCCGCGACCGTCATCACAAGCAAGCGGATGCCCGGGCTAAGATGGCGGCGATCATCGAGATAGCCGATAAGCGCCAGCAAAGTGGCGCCGGCGACAATCGCGCCCAGCTCGACCAGATGATGCGGCGGGCTGAAGAGCAGGATAGAGAGAACAAAAGCCAGGTAGATGGCGGCGCCGCCCATTAGCGGCACGTGTTGGCTATGGATGTTGCGCTGGTTGGGGGCGGCGGTAACACCGAGGCGCATGGCGATTTGGCGCGAAAGCGGCGTCAAGCAGAGGGCAGTTCCAAAGCCGACGATCATAATAGGTATGAATTGCAGCCGCGCGTCCATCAGCCCAGTATACGATGAAATGCCAAGCGGCAGAAGCCCGCTAGCCGCTCTGTATGTGCGCGAACAGCTTACCCGCGCAGGATGATAAGCGCAACCACGTTGATGACAGCCACCACAGCGACTGTGATGCCAACCGACATCTTGATGCTGTCTTTCAAACCTGTCAAATCAGTCTGAAGCCGATTCATGTCAGACTTGAGTTCGTTGATGCTCTTTTCAAATTCGAGGCGCAGGTCGGCCAGGTCCGCTTTGGTCGCCAAATGCTGATAGCCCGCTTCCAGCGCCGAAATCCTGCCTTCATGATCGAGTGTCTGCTCAGCCGCCATAGGGTTCACCTTTGTGTGCGTTCCAACGATGCGTCGTCTTCAATTCTACCATAGCCACCGCTAAGCGTCACTTTCGGCATTTGCCGGGCGCCACTCAAAGCCAACCGTGACTGGCAAATGGTCGGAGCCGATATCGTCGCCGACCGCCGCCGCAACGGGGCGCAGCGCCGCGCTATGCCAGATGTAATCAATGCGGAGCAGGGGGTGGATGACGCGAGGCAAGCCGATCGCTTCGGCTTGGGGCCAAGTCCGCCCCGCCCCAACCCCGGCGCCGCGCCAGGCATCGCCCATGATGGCAGCCAGCTCGTCATAAATCAGCGAGGCGTCGCTCATGTTGAAATCGCCGGCGACGATGAAGGGCAGCGATTCAGCGCGCACGATATTCAGCAGGCGGCGGATCTGCCCGTTGCGGCGGCCCTCGTCATAACGCAGCAGCGCTTCCAGCCCGATATCGGCATCGGGGTCGAATTGGGCGCGCGGCTTCAGTGGCAAGGTGATATGCACGGCGTAGACGGCCAGCTCGCGCCCGTCTTGATCGAGCCTCAGGCGCAGCGCGGCTCGCCCTGGTTCATCTTCAATGAGCAGAATGTCGCGCTCCAAGATGGCAAAGCGCGAGAAAACGCGCAGGCCGCCCTCGATATGCGCCTCGTGGGCATAGGCATCGTAGAGCGGCGCCAGGCCTTGGTCGTATCCCGCGGCGGTTTCTTGCAGCACAATCAGGTCGGGGTCCGCCCGCAAGAGCCAGTCAGTCGCCCGGCTGAGCTCGCGGTTGCTGCCCTGGACGTTGAAAGTCACAACTGAGAATGCGTCGCCAGCGGGCGGTTCAACCGGCTGATACATGCCGGGCCGGGCGAACCAGTATAAGCCGATTGCGATAAGACAAATCTGCAGCAGCGCGCTCCAACGCGGCGGATGCGCCAGCCCGTAGTCGGCTTCTGCCCGCTTGCTCAAGCGCGAAAGCCGTTTGCGAGCCGGCCCCACCGCTGGCGCGCTGCCCCGCGTCACGATGATCGAGAGCGGAAAAGTGATGACCAGCGGCATGAACCAGTAGGGCGCGAAGGTATTTGCTAGGTCAAGCAGCGCGGGACCGCTGATGCGCATCAACCTGAGCAGGGTGAATAGGGCGACCAGCAGCGCATAAAAAGATATCAACTGGCGTATAGGGGTGGCTATGCGGCGCAGGCTGGCCTGCAGGGATGACCAGGGCATGTCGCTGCGGTCCAGCTCAGAGCAGGACGAGAGAGACGATGATCAAAGCGATGAACAAGCCAGCCGCCAGGATGCCCATATTGCGCAGGTCCTTGATGACGAAGCCATAATCGGCGCGCAGATCGTCTTCGCTGACGACCTTGGTCGGGTTCGCGAGCAATTCGGCGACATAGCCCGCATCGAGCGCGCCTTCGTCTTTACGCCTTTCAAGCTGGGCGCTTTGCAGGGCGCGGCGGCGGCGCGGCGGTTTGGGCGGGGCGGCGGGGCTGGTTGCTGCGGGCTGGCTGGACGCGCGCGCTGGGGCGGCCTCGGCGCTGCCCGCATCGGCGACGCCTTGCCGCGCCTGATCCAGCACGGTTTGCGAGATATTGGGTTTCCTGCGTCTGCGCTTCGCCATCGCTGCCCTGCCCGGCTAATCCACCAACTGTTATTCATTATCGCGATTTTGAGCCTGGCTGGCAAGGCTGGCTCCGGCGCGCGCATTCTCCCATACTCGAGACTTAAGCCGCCTCTATCATCACATAGCCCAGCGGCACACGAGCATCAGGATAAGGCGCGCCATTGGCATCGACAGCCGGCAGCCGCGCCAGATCGCTCGCCTGGTAGAGCCCAGTCCAGACTTGGTATCGCCCGGGCGCGAGGTCCGCCGGGAGCGGAATCTGCCAGGTTTCAGAATCGGCGAGACCACTGTACCAGAGACGGGTCGGCAAGCGCGCCCCCAGCGGCGGCTGGTCGAAGGCGCGCAGCTCGCCACTCGCTTCATGAATAAGATGCAGAAATTGCATGTAATCTTGCTTGCCCGCAGCCTCTGCCTGCCAGGTCATCGTGAGGGGCAAGCTATCGCCGGGCTTGGCGCTTGCCGGCCGATCGGCGGCGTAAAAGGCAAAGCCATTTTCAAAGCGAGCGCGCGGGGCGGCGGGCAAGGCAACTGGCGCAGCCGGGATGACCAGCTCCTCCAGCACAATTTGCGTCTCGCTGAGTTTACGGCGGTCAGAGGCCAGCGCTTTCTGGCTCGCGAAGGCGCCCTCCCGCTCCCGCCAGAGCGTCAGCACCACCCAATAGGCTCGATTAGCGGGCACAGCCGGCGGCACGCTCAATTGCAGCGTCTGACGGAAAATCGGCATATAAAAGGGACCCACCAGGGCGCCGGCCGAGACTGTCGCATATTCGTCTTTCCCAGCCAGCGTCCTGCCATTGGCTTGGTCAAGCAGGTGAATCGAATAACCCAGCCCATCATAGCCGAATGGCTGCGCCGATATCCATAGATTCCACTCGATACCGTCGGCGCTGGCGGTCATTTCTCTTTCATAGCCATGAACGCGCGCGCCGGACTCGAAGCTTAACTCGGTTACAATGACACCGGGTCGGTTCAACACGCTCGGCAACTCGGGGTCGCTGAAATTGACAATCAGGGCGAGAACCAGCGTGGGCAAGGCAAAATGCAGCAGTCGCAGGCGGCGCTTCGACAAGGGCACAAGCTCGCACAGTAAGCCCAGCAGCGCCAGCAGCACCAGCCAGATGCCGAGGTATTCCATCGATTCTTCAATAAACTTCATGATGCAGCGGTCGATGTAGTACAGTCGCAAGCGGCGGCACATCGCCGGGTAGCGAAAGTGCTCCAATACCATGGCACCGGCGGCGCTGATGGCGAGCCCCGACAAGATGCAGAAATACCAGACCCACAGACGCCTCCGCGATCGCCAGGCGACCCGCATCGTCAGCGCGGCCAAGCCAAGCCCGACGGCGCCATAATATAGTGACCAGTTCCTAATACGCTCATGCAGCACAAACAATTCGTCCCAGGTCAAATAGAGGAATATAATGCCCAAGCAAAGGAAATACAGGCGCTGCCAGCCCGGCAGGTTACGCGCAAGCGCTGCCATAATCAGCGCATAGCCAGCGACAAGAGCCAATTGCAAACCAGCCAGCCCAGCCGCCAAATTGCGCTCGGCGTCGATGTAGACCAGCTTCCGCAGATACAGCGAAGTGGTATCGACTTGAAGTGACAGCATGACCATCACAAACTGGGCGAGCAACAAGACAAAAGCCAACTTACGCGCCGGGGGCGAGAGCCGCGGGAACAGTTTCCAATGGACCAGCAAACCGGTTGGCAATACCAGCAGGGGAATGAGGATTCGAAGCAGATTATGAGTTTCTAAAGCCACCTAAGCGCTTTCCTGGCTCAAATGATAGCTAGAATAATTGTAGCAAAAGCAAGAATATAGTGAGCAGAGCTAGCGCTTGAAATTGAATTTTCGTTGGGGCCGGCTCTTATTCCCACAGCATTATTTTGCGGGGCTCTTTGGCAAGCGGGGACCGCGGGCAAGGCGCACGCTCAAACCGAGCGTTCCTTTTGCCCCTCCAACAGCAGTGCCCGCAGCTGATCGAAGCCGATACCGTATTGGCGGGCGATTTCCCGCGCATAGCTCTGCCCGCGGGGTGGCGCCGGCACGATCTGATAGGTGCGCCGCAGCCCGTCCGCGTCTTCTTCCACTTGTGATATCAAGCTTTGCACGCGGCTGTCACCGGCGACTTCGCTGTTGATAGCTTCGCAATCAGCCGCCAATTCATGCAGGTGCGTCACGAACAGGGCGCGGGCGCCCAACAGCCGCAGGCAGCAGACGACATCGCGCGCCAGGAAGTAGCTCTCAGTCGCGCTGGTGCTGGCCAGAGACTCATTGAGCAGCAGCAGGCTGTGCCGGGTGGCTTGGCGGAAGATCTCCCGCAAGCGCCCCGCTTCTTCGCCCAGGCGCCCGCTCTCCATATTGGGCTTTTCTTCGGCTGGGAAATGCTGGTAGATGCCATCGACCGGGCTGAGAGCAGCCGATTCAGCCGGCGCAAACAAGCCCGTCTGCGCCAGTACGTGCAGCAATCCGACCGCCTGTATGTAGGTGGTTTTGCCGCCGCGGTTGGGTCCAGTCAAAATATGGATGCGCCCAGATTCGCCGAAAGCCACATCGCTACCGACGATATGCTGCTTGAGGTCGCCTTCGGGCTGCTGCCGCGAGAGCCGCAGCGCCAGATCGAGGTTGTAGAGGGCGCGCGCTTCCAGACGCCGCTCGGCAAGGGGCAGCAGCTGCGGCCGGCAGAGGGGCAAGCCGCGTTCGCGCAAGCCGCTGATGAGCTTGGCGCCGCCGACATAAAAGGCGATCTCGGGTTCAAGCGCGCGCAGGAGGCGGCTGCGGACATGGGTGTAACGCTCCAGCGCTTTCGCAATCGGGCGAATGACATCATCGAGCACCTGCCCCAGGTCACTGAAGAGCGCGTTGGCTGCCAGCCGATCGAGCATATCTCGCCGCTCCGCCAGGACGCTGCCATTGCGGTATCGCTGCGCAGCCGGCGATTCGCGCAAGACGCTGAGGCCCTGCCATTCTTCGTCATCATCAATGCCCCAGAGCTTGCGGAAAAAGCGGGGACCGCGGAAGCGCTTCCGGTTCAGCGATACGATCGTCGCCGCCACGGGCTTCAGATCGGGCGAGAGATTAACGCCGATAGTCACGCTGACGACTTGGCGGATTTCGGCACGCAGGGTTGGCAATTCAGCCGCCATCTGTTTGAAAGCCGGCTCATTCACAATGCGCTGCAATTCGCCGCCGAGCGCCTGCCAGGCGGCAGCATTGAGCGCTTGCACATGTTTCTGCAACAGCGCCGCCAGCGCGACCACGCACTCGATGTAATCCTCCAGCTCAGTCAAGCGGGAGAGCACAAGCGAGACCTGGTTGCGGCGCGCGCGGATATCGCGGACGGTGTTGCGCAAGCCGCGGATCTGCGGCAGCAGCTCGCGCAAGCCCGCGGTGAAGGCCGGGTTGCGCAGGCAATCTTCAAAGACATCCTGGCGATAGCGCAGCGTCGCTTCGTCAGTCAGCAAAGTGGAAAGCAGATTATGAATCGGGCGCAGGTAATCGACATGCGGCGACATCACATCGGCGATGACTTTGACGCGCAGGTCGTCAGTCAAGGCGGTAGCGGGGGCGGTAGCGCGGCTGGCGGATGCCGCATCGAGCCAGAGCAGGCTGATCAATCGCGGCTCAGGTTGGCTGGTTGGCACCATATTCCCAGGATACGCTCTCGTAGACGGTCCGCTGATGCCATTTTAACCAAAGTCTGCCGCCAGCCATAATCCGCCTGGCCCCGCAAAAGGAACTCGCAAGCCAATGAAAGGACAGGGGCGAAACAGCCAAGCGCCAACAATCGTTCAAACAAGAAAAGCCAGCGACAGGATTTGCCGCCCCGCCATTAGCAGAGCCGAAGGAGCGTTTGCTTCAAGCGCCCGGCTTCAGCTTCATCCGGCGCAAACCTTGAAATGCCGGGTCGCCCTGAATCTGGCGCCAGCGGGAGTCGCCGCCATCGGTATGCCACTCGACGACGAACAGGCCATCGGTATCCTGGTAGGTGAAAGTCGGCTTCAAACCGAGCAGAATCTGGCGAATCGTGCTGATGACATCCTTGCGCTCCTCGCCCATGCGCAAGGTGAAGTATTGCCCAGAGACGAATTCAAAATACAGCGGCATGCCCTCTAGGCTGCCCTCTAGCTGGATCGGCGCCTCCGCCTGGGTGCAGCTCATAAAAACATTCTGTAGCCGATTGTTCCACAAAGAGTGGTTGACGCGCTCTTCAATGTAATAGGGGCGCGGCTCGGGGGTTGAATAAAACCACTGGCGGGCGGTATTTGCCATCGTGTCTCTCCGGGGCATGAGCACTCTAGAACGCCGCTAGTTTAACTCAAAACAGGCCGACCATAAATAGTAAAAGATGACGGGAGTGCTGAATTATTGATATAAGGCTTGCTTGTGCTGAGTTGTAGGGGCGATCCTTGGATCGCCCAAAACCCGCTTCTGCAACTGTGGGCGACACAAGTGTCGCCCCTACATCTAGGTTATCCATATACAGAATTTCGATCTGCATATCTCATAATTCACCACTCCCAAGATGACTCTAATCAGATAGAACATATGTTCTATTCTGTGTTATACTTTTACCGCATTGATGAACTACTAGCGAGAAAGGATCCTGTTCATGAGATACCGCGACAACCGCAGTCGACGGATATTTGCCTTCATCTGCCGCTACACCGCTGAATACGGCTTCCCGCCGACGCTCGGCGAAATCGCGGCTGACGAGGGCTTCAAATCAAATTCCGGTGTGATACGCCATTTGGACAAGCTGGAGAAATGGGGTTGGATCGAGCGCTATCATGGCAATGCGCGCAGCATCCGCATCTTGCGCCGCTGCGAGAGCGACAGCACTAAAGCAGATAGCGCGAAGTCTTCTCGCCTATACTTTCGGCCGCGATGACAACATCCGACTGCGGCAAGACATAATATTGATACAGCTCCCCAGTGACGAATTGCCGCGCCAAGACGCTATCAAGCAGTTTGTATGTTTGCAGCTCGATGCGCAGGGATTGGTAAAGTGGGTGCGCGCGCAGGGTATAGCGGCTCGTGCGCCCTTTGACGATTCGCACCGCTTCCGCCTCGCAATCCTGGCTGAGCTGCTGCAGAAAGCGATGGCAGTCGGTCGTCAAATAGAGCATGAAGCCGACGACCGCCAACTCAATCGCCAGCGCCAGCGGCAGCGCAAGCATACGCACAAAAGTCAAAATCAGCACAACGAAGGTGACGGCGACCGCCAACTTCACCGCGCGCCGCGTCAATTGCGACAGTCGCGCTTCGAACTGCTCGATCTGCTTTTGCAGCGCAATCACCTGCGCCTGGCTCATCAAACCCAGGCGATTGTTCTTGAGGTCGCTCGGCGAGGCGGCGATTATCTGCGAACTTACGCGTCGCATAAGCTGGTTCCTGTGGGCTCACTGCCACCCTAGTGTACCAAGTATTGCGGTCAAGCTCAATTTTTGGCTGGGTTGGGAGTGCTGAATTACTGATATAAAGCCTGCTCGCGCTGAGTCGTAGGGGCGATCCTTGGATCGCCCAAAACCCGCTTCTGCAACTGTGGGCGACACAAGTGTCGCCCCTACATTGCCTCTTTTTTCTACCAGAAATAAAATTAAATCTCTGTGCCCTCTGTGTCGGCGGGCTGTGTCTACGCGCCCTCTGTGGCGAAAAAACAGTTGAAGCGATTGCCCTGGGGCTTATGGCGATTCAACCGTCGGCATAAACTCAGTCAAATAAACCACCAGCTGATCGCGGGCGAAGGCGTAGATTTGCCGCTCGACGACAGCCAAGGACGCTTGCGGCACATGACGCCAGAGGTAATGATCCATCAGCGCCGGGTCATCAAGCGCCGCCCGAAGATCAGCCGGCTTGCGCTTCAGGCGCCGCCCGAAGATAGCCAGCGTTTCGCTCTTGCCGGCGGGCGCGATTTGCCTCGCCACCAGGTCGCGCCAGCCGCGCAAGACCTCATCGGGCATGAAGGGCAGCCAGGCATTCGGCTCGCTGCGCGCCAGGGATTGCGCTTGCCAAGGCTCTAGGCGGGCTTCGTCACGCTCGTCCATAACGGTGAGGATGAGGTGCAGGGCGAAGAATTTGTCGCGCCGCTCGACGCCGGGCCAATCACGCTGCCAGAATTGGGGGCGCACCATCTTCAGCGCCCAGGCTTCATCAGCCGCCAAATGCGCCACGTAGCCAGCCAGAAAAGCGAGCTGCGCCTCGTCGCGGGCGGCGGCCAGCCTTGGATGCTGGCGCAGCATCCGGCGCCAAGAGCGCTCGCTGATGGGGCAGCCATAGGCGTAGAAATGCGTCGCTTCCCGGCTGAGGCCGCTGGCGACGCGGGCATCCGCCACGATCCCTCCCAGTTGGAAAGCGGGGCGCTGACGCTTGAGCAAGCGACGATACAGCGACGCGAGGCGCTCGTCCTCGAGCAGGTCTTGGGCGATTCGCAAATGTGTGAAAGGCGTGGGCATCGCAACAATTGTAGGGCTTTTTGCGCTCAATTGCAGGGGCGAACTATCCAAGCCCCTCGCCGCCGCCAGCCCAAGACCCTAGGCGCTGAGAATGCGCGTGATTTGCTCGGTATGATCGGCATCATGCAGCAAGGTATGCAGGACCGGCATCGCCAAATCGACGACATCATCGGCGGCGAAGCAGCCCTCGCGCTGCCACTGCGCATCATCTAGCGGGGCAAGCCGCTCAATGATCTGGCGGCGAGTCGACAGATACTCATCGAGGACCTGGCGCAGTTCTTGCTTGGCGTAGTCATGCTCGATAAGCATCGCCAAGCGCGCCTTTTCGTCATAGAGCCTGAAGCTGGGCTTGTCTTCTTCGAGGATGCGCCGGATGCGCTCGGCGAAAATCGCCTGATAATCGCGCAGATGACAGGTGATTTCCAGCACGCTCCAGCCATCGGCGCCATCCCTGATCCGTTGCGCCTGCGCTTGGCTGACATCGGCGAGGATATGCGCCAGCGTTTGCGCCGACTGCGCCAAGCCCTCCAGCAGCCATTCATTTGGCAGTCCTTTCAAAGCAAGGTCCTCCTCTTCTTTTCTGAGACGTTGGCTCACTCGCTGCGCAGGGCATCCGCCGGCTTGAGCCGGCCGAGCAGCAGCGCCGGGTACGCGCCGGCCAGCAGCGACGCTGCCAGCGCCACCAGCAGCGCTTCGGCGAAGTATGAGGGCTGCAGCGCGATTTGCATCGTCCAGCCGAATGAGCGCAGGTTGATTACATAAGTCAAGACGAAGGCGGTCGCCAAGCCGATGGGCAGCGCCAGCAAACCAGCGACCAGCCCCATCAGCCCCGTTTGAATGACTGCGTAAGCAGTCAACTGAGGTCCCGTCATGCCGGTGGCGCGCATTAAGCCGTATTCGCGCGCCTGCTCCAATTGCAGCGACATCAGCGCCGAGAGGATGCCGATGAAAGCCACCAGCATCGTCAGCAGGCGCAGGGCGATGGTGATGGCAAAGGTGCGATCGAAGACCGCCAGCGCGCCAGCCCGCAAGCCCGCATTATCTTGCGCCAGCAAGTCGTAATCAGCCAGCCGCGCCCGCAGCCCCTCAATCACAGCCGCGATATCGGCATCGGGCGCCACGAAGATGCCAAGCGAGCTGATGAACGGATCGGCGAAATAACGGTCGTAGATAGAGCGCGCGATATAAACCGCGCCCTGGTCGGTGCTGTAATCGTAGTAAACGCCGAAGACCTCGAACTCAACTGGTCCGCCGTCCGTATTGAGAGTAAGGCGATTATTGATTTCATCGATGCCGCGGCGGAAAGCAAATGGCTCGCTGACCATCACCTGCCCGCGGTCCAGCGCCGCCTGATGTTGGCCAGCCGCCACGGCGGACCAAAGGAAACGCCGCTCGTCGCCAGCGATGTCGAAGTCGCTAGCCAGCAGATTCACCGGCGGCAAATCAGGATAATCGGGCGCGCTAACGCTGACATGCCGCGCCGACGAGACTGAGCGAACGCCGGGCGCGGCGCGGGCAATCTCCTTCACGCGCCGGTCCACATCGACACTGGCGTTATTGGAGGCGAAGAGCGGTGGCGAGACATAGATCTGCGCCCCCAGCGATGTTTGCAGCCAATCGGCAACTGTGCCGCGAAAGCTGCCAATCATGACGCTGACGCCGACGATGACGCTGACGGCGATGGTCAAAGCGGCGACAGCCACCGAAGCGCGGCTCAAGGACCGCGTGATCGAGCGCGCCGCCAAGCGCCCCAGCACACCGAAGAGCCTCGTCGCCATCGGCTGCAGCAGGCGCATCAGCAGCAGCAGCGCGGCCGGCGTGAACATGGCGCCGCCTATAATGATGCAAAGCGAGGCGCCGAAGCTAAGCGCCAGCCCGCCCGGCACCAAGAGCAGCAGCAAACCAAGCAGATTCATCAAGACCGCCCCCGCCGTAACCAGGGGCAGCAAGCGGCGGGTCTGCGCTTCTTCGTCGGAACGCCGCATCACACCGGCTGGCGGGCTGCGCGTGGCATCCCAGGAGGGGATGGCGGCGGCGGCCAAACTCGCGCCCAGCCCAACCACAGCCCCCTTCAAAAGCGCCAGCGGTGGCACCGTGATGCGCTGCACATTGACGCTGAAGTACAGATCGCTGATCGTCTGCGAGACCAGCGCCACTGCCCCCCGCCCGAAGATGATGCCCAGCGCCAAACCCAGCAAAGCGCCGATGACGCCCAGGATGAAGGCTTCCAGCAAGATGAAGCGGAAGATCTGCCGGCGGGTGGTGCCTAGCGCGCGCATGATGCCCAGTACATTGCGGCGCTGCACCACGCTGAAAGTAACCGTGTTGTAAATGAGAAATAAGCCCACCACGAGAGCCAGCGTGCTCATCGCCTGCAGGTTGAACTCGAAGGCGGCGATCATCTGGTCGAGCGCGTTCTCTTCTTTGACAGCCAGCAACTGGATGCCGGCCGGCAGCGCCGCGCTTAAGCCTGCCGCGGCTTCAGCTTCCAGGATGAGGTCGATGCGGCTGATGCGCCCGCTCATGCCGACGATCTCTTGCGCGCTGGCGATATCGCCGATGATCAGATCATCAAGCGCTTGCCGGCTGGCCGCGTCGGCCGGCTGCAAGAGGCCCACCACGCGCGCCGAGCTAAAGCGCCCGCCAGCGCTTATCTGCAGCTCGGCTTCCAGCGCCAGCCCAAGCCGCCCCGCCAGCGCTTCGCTGATGACAACCGCGCCCGGCTCCGCGATGAGGCGGTTGAGAGCCGCGTAATCGACCGCTTGCCCGTCGCCCGCCAGGTAGGAGCGGAACGGCGGCTCCGCCAGCGGATCGACGCCCAGCAGACGCAGCGCCTGGTCTGCGCCGGCGACGCGCACGAACTCGGTCACGATTGGCGCGCTAAGCTTGAAACCCTGCTCGATGCGCAGGCGCGTGTACAAGCCGGAGTCGAAGCCATTGGGTCCGCCGACGATCTGGTGGCTGGCGCGCCCGACAATGCTCTCGCTGCTGAGCGTGAAGGCGCGGCTCGCCGACGCATTGGCGATATCGATGGCGACGACCACCGCGACGCCGAGCGCGACGCCAAGCACCAGCAGCCCGCTCTGGAACAGGCGGCGGCTGATGTAGCGCAAGGCTAAACGCGGCATGATTGAGAGCATGGATTTTCTAGGCTCTATATCTATATCCCAGCCCGACACATCAGGCAGAGACTTTCTGCCAAGAAGTTGAAGCAGACCATAAGGGCGAGAAACCTGGAACCGTCAAAAGCCGAACCGGTCTTTGAAACGCCGCAGCCGGTTGAGATACTCATCGAGCGCCTCCCCATGCGGATAGACCGCCAGCTCCGTCGCCCCAAGCGCTTCCCAGCCGGCTACAAAAGCCTCCCACTCGCGCTCGGGCAGGCTCTCGGTGCTAAGGCGCGCATGCAAACCAAGCGAGTGGGTACGGCCGCAGTCGTAGGCGTAGGACCAATATTTCTCGCAAAGCGGCTTGGCTTGTTCGGGCGCGCCACCCGCGACATAGCCATCGCTGATGCGCGCGGCTCGCCGCAAGACGACATCAGCCGTGCCGCCGATCCAAATCGAAATGGGCTGCTTCGGCAAGGGATTGATGCCGGCATCGTCAATGCTTTCGAAGTTGCCCTCGATATCAAGCAATTCATGCGTCCAGAGTTGACGCAGGATGGCGATCTGTTCTTCACAGCGGGCGCCGCGCGTTCGGAAATCATAGCCAAGCGAGTTGTATTCGACCGCATTCCAACCGACGCCGACGCCCATGCGGAAGCGCCCACCAGAGAGCAAATCGAGCTGGGTCGCCTGTTTCGCCACCAGCGCCGTCTGCCGCTGCGGCAGGATTAGGACGCCGGTCATAAAGCCGATTGTCTCGGTGAAGCCCGCCATCCAAGAGAATAAGGTAAACGGCTCGTGGAACATATCGCGGTAGGTATAGGGGCGGCCAGGGTCCCAGCCGGGCCGCTCAGGATTAGCGCCCAGCACATGATCATAAGCCAGAATATGATGGTAGCCCATGCCCTCCGCCGCTTGGGCAAAGTCGCGCAAAACAGTTGGGTCAGCGCCGATCTGCGTCTGTGGGAATACAACTCCAAATTTCATGATTAACCTCCCAGAATATCGCCATGACAGTACAAAGGCTACTGGACTTCTGGCGATAAAACCAGACGAGGTGGACGAGGTAAATAGGCGCCGGGGGAGTGGTGAATTATGAGATATGCAGGCCGATATTCTGTATTTGCATAACCTAGATGTAGGGGCGACACTTGTGTCGCCCACAGTTGCAGAAGCGGGTTTTGGGCGATCCAAGGATCGCCCCTACGACTCAGCACAAGCGAGCCTTATATCAATAATTCAGCACTCCCGGAGCCGGCGCTGGCTTGCATCTGGCCCGCTTTGTGCTAATTTGACAGCAGCCGCCAAGTGATCGACCCCAAGCATGCCCGATCTTTCTGTCGTCATCGTCAGTTACAACACGCGTGATTTGCTGCGCAATTGCCTGCGGGCGCTGCGGGAGAGCGTCGGGCTGGATCTCGAAATCATCGTGGTCGATAACGCCTCGTCCGATGGCAGCGTGGAGATGGCCCGCGCCGAATTCCCGGAGGCGCGGCTGCTGGCGCAGACCTTTAACACCTGGTATTGCGGCGGCAACAATATCGGCATTGCAGCCGCCCGCGCCGAATTCGTGCTCCTGCTCAACCCCGATACCGAAGCCGCCCCAGACGCCCTCGCGCGGATGCGCCACTTCCTGCTCGAAAACCCCGCGTATGTCGGCGTAACCGCCCAACTGGTCTACCCAAATGGCGAGGTTCAGCCTACTTGCGCGCGCCTGCCGGGCTTCCGCCACCTGCTGCTGTCATACACGGTCCTTGGCTATCTGCTGCCGCCGCTCAAACGCAGGCTGCACCACGAGGCTGTCTACGGTGATTGGGATCGGCGCAGCGACCGCGATGTCGCGGCCATCCCTGGCGCCTGCACGATGATGCGGCGGGGCGATATCCGGCTGGATGACGATCTGCTGCTCTATTTCCCCGAAGAGGATTTGGCGCAGCGCCAGCGAAAGCCGATGCGTTTTCTGGCCGATGCGCGCATACAACACCATGAAAAATCATCGACGCGCAACTGGCTCGCCACCAGCATCTTCTTCCGCGATTTGCTGGCCTACTGCCGCAAGCATCACGGGCTGGGGCGGATGCTGCTGCTTTGGCTGCTGAGCCGGCCCCTCTACTGGCTGATGTGGCTGAAGAATCGCTAGCTCGCTCGCCCCAGCAAAAAAATTAGATTCGCCTTCCCTAAACAAGCCCGGCTGATTCAACTTTCAAACAGCGCCAGCGGCATATGGAAAGACACGACCCAGTTCGGCGCGTCGACAATCTCGCTGATCTTCAAATCACCGGCGACGCTGCAGAGGATGTAGGCTTGGCTGCGGCTCAAGCGCTGCGTCGCTTCCAGCCAATCAATCATATAGCGGAGGGCAGTCTTGGCGTTCTGCATCAGGTCGGGTCCATGCGCGGTGGTGATGTGGTAGCCGCGCGTATCGAGCTTGCTCATCGGGCTGGGGCGGCGCAGCTGCAGCTCCGGCAGGTTGACATGCTTGCGCAGCGTAAAGCGCATGGCGACGGTCATCGGCGCTTCGATGCCAGTGACGCAGACCTCGCCCTGCCCTTGCGCCGCGTGGCAATCGCCAGTGGCGAAGAGAGCGCCCGCCACCCATACCGGCAGCCAAATCGTCGAGCCGATGACCATGTCGCGCACATCCAAATTGCCGCCATTCGCGCGCGGCGGAAAGGTGCTGAAACGCCCCGCCTCCCGCGGCGCCACGCCAACCACGCCGGTGTGCGGCTCGAATGGCAAGCTGATGTGGTCAAACTCAGTCGAGTAACAGGTAGCGCCATCGATGCGCCACTGATGAAAGTAGGTGTAATCAAAATCTTCCGGCAGCAGCCCCATGCCAGGGCGATGGGCGGACCAGCCCCAGCCCTTATGCCGCATATCGAGGATGTCAATCTCCAGGGCGTCGCCCGGCTCGGCGCCCTGAACCCAGACTGAGCCGTTCAGCGCGTGGATCTTGCTGCGGTCCACATTTTCATAGTCGCTGACGGTCCAGCTTGGCTCAATTTGCCCATTCGCCTCCAAGCAATCAAAGACGACCGTGTCGCCACTGTCGATCACCAGCCGCGGCTCGATAGAATTATCCCAAAATGGTTGAATGACGCTGTCATCGAGATAGTGCTCGGCCATCTGTTTCCTCCTCGCCGGCGCGCTTACTGGATGAAGGAGCGCGGCGTCGCCTTCAAGATTGTAACTTCCATTCGCGCCCCGTCCATCAAGCCAGGCAGCTTGGGGCTGACTTCCTTGCGCCAGTACTCATTGTTATAGACCGCGTCGTAGAGCGCGTCTTTCTCCGCTTCGTCTTCAAAGCGGCGAAGCCAGACATAGCGGTCCTCGCTGTCGTTGAGGAAGGACCCGAGGATGACCATGCCCTTCGAAAGCTGATACGGGATAATTTCCTCGTCCATATACTTGGCGAATTCAGGACCCTTGCCCGGCTGCATCGGGTAAATGCGCAATTCAAAAAACATGGCTTGCTCCTTGCATCAGGTGAATAAGACAATCATAACAATTCGAGCGCGCACTATGCGAATGGCTGCGGGCGGGGACCCGGCTAGCCAGCGCGAGTCTATCATCGTCTTAACGGCGGGCAACAGTCGCCCAATCGGACGCCAATCGACATCAGTCCTCCCGGTGCATCCGCCAGTAAAGCGTGGTATGATGCAGGCTGTTTGTTGAGCCGAGAAGAGCATCCATGCGCGTACTCATCATCTCCGATATTCACGCTAATTTCAGCGCCTTTGAAGCGGTGCTGGCGCATTGCAAGGGCGAGTGGGATTTCGTCTGGTGTTTGGGCGATGTCGTTGGCTATGGACCCGACCCCAACGAATGCGTCGAGCGCCTAAAAGAGCTGCCGCAGCTCTGCCTGGCTGGCAACCACGATTGGGCGGCGCTGAACCGCCTCGATGTGCGCACCTTCAACCCCGATGCGAGGCGCGCCGTCGAATGGACGCAAGACACGCTCACCGATGAGAATACGCGCTGGCTGGAAGCGCTGCCCGTTACCTTCGTCATCGGCGACTATACGCTGGTGCACGCCAGCCCGCGCGAACCAATTTGGGAGTACATCCTCGAGCCAAGCATCGCCACGCTGAACTTCCCCCATTTCGAGACGCCCTACTGCTTCGTCGGGCATACGCACCAGCCTGTAATCTACACCATAGCCGATGACAGTGGCGAGGCAACTTCAGCCCTGCCCCATTACAACCAGCCGCACACGCTGAATGGCCAGCGGCAGATCATCAACCCCGGCAGCATCGGCCAACCGCGCGACCAGAATCCAGACGCCGCCTACGGCATCCTGGATATGACAAGCGGCGTCTTTGAGCATCGGCGCATCCCCTACAATATCCGGGCGGTGCAGCGCCGCATGTTGGATTTTAAGATGCCCGACCGCCTCATCACCCGCCTCGAACACGGCTTGTAAGCCGCCGCCGCCAGCCCAAGCAGCCTATGTCGAGCGAGCTCAGCAGCAAGATGCGCGCCAATATGGCGGAGATATATCGCCTGGTCGACCGGCAGCCGGTCAAATCCGCACATATTACCAGCTCGCAGCTAGCCGACTGGCTCTTCGTCAGCCCGCCAGCGGTGAACCGCATGGTCAACCGCCTGAGCGAGCTCGGCTTGCTGGTGCACCGCCCCTATCATGGCATCACCATCACCGACGAGGGGCGTCGTGAAGCGCTGAAGCGCATCCGCAGCCAGCGTATTGCCGAAACTTTTCTCGTTCAAGTGATGGGCTTCGATTGGCTGACCGTGCACGAAGAGGCGCTGCGCCTGAGCGACGGGCTGAGCGAGGCAGTCATACAGCGTATGTACGAGATGACGGGCGCACCGACGGCCTGCCCGCACGGCGAGCCGATACCGGATGCGCAGGGGGCGCTCCCGCCCGCGCGTGATGTCTTGCTATCGCAGATTGACGCCGGCAAGCGGATCCGCGTCACGCGCCTTATCACGCGCGAATCCGACCGTCTGCAATATATTGCCGCGCTTGGGCTGGTCCCGGGAAAAGTCTGCGATGTAATCCATGTCGCGCCATTTGATGGTCCCAGGCAGCTCAAGCTGGGGCGGGAGTTCCGCATCATCGGCCACAGCCTGGCGCAGTTGATACGGGCAGAAATAGTCGCCTGAGGCAGCATGAAGCCCAGCCGATGAACTCGACCGCAAAGAAACAGAAGCGACGATCTAATCGAACGAAAACTTCTTCCCGAAGTACCTGAAGCCTTAATGCAACCGGGAGGTCGTCGACCGGCTGTCTCGCCCCTAGAGATTTAACCGACCTACTTGCATAATGACGATTGCAGCACCAGGCAATAAGAGCCTTTTGCGATTACTATGAAAATCGGCGTGTTGGCGCTGCAAGGCGCTTTCATCGAGCATATCAAAATGCTGCGGCAGCTCGGCGTCGAAGCCCTTGAAGCGCGCCTGCCGCAGCATCTCGAAGGCTTGGACGGGCTGATCATCCCCGGCGGCGAAAGCACAACGATCGGCAAACTGGCGGCTGCTTATGGCTTGATCGCACCCTTGCAGCGTTTCGCCCGCTCGACGCCGACTTGGGGCACCTGCGCCGGCATGATTTTTCTGGCGAAGGATATTGGCATTGATGAACAGCCCATCCTTGGCGCGATGGACATCAGCGTCGACCGCAATGCCTTTGGCCGGCAGATCGACAGCTTCGAAACTGAGCTCGATATCGTCGGCTTGGCGGGCGCGCCCTATCAGGCTGTCTTCATCCGCGCGCCAGTTGTAACTGCCGTCGATGACAGCGTGGCGGTGCTGGCCCGGCTGGACGATGGGCGAATCGTCGCCGTCCGCCAAGGGCACCTGCTGGCAACCGCCTTCCACCCCGAATTAACCGACGACATTCGGCTTCACGCGGCTTTTTGCGATATAGTAGAAGAGACACAGGCTTGAGCCCACTGAAGGGAGTGGAAGAGCATGTCTGGCAAGCTATCGAACCCGGCCGAAGCCGGCCCCGATAAGGACGCGGTCGACAGCAATATCTCGGCTTTCCTTGATATGATGATGCGCGGGCGCCAAGCCAAACTGGAGGACATCGAAGAGCCGACTTCAGCCGAGCTGGCAGCCATGGACGACCTGGACGACCTGCCCGATTCCCTGCCGCCGCTGCCTAGCGCCATCGATTTGCAGCCAGCCCTCGCCCTGCTGGCGGAAGCTGAAGAGCCGGAGCTGGTTTCGCTGGAGGCGCTGGATGATGTCGCCGACGGCGACGCGAATGCCGACGACTTGGAAGAGGCCGACGAGCTGCTGGATGATGTGGACAGCTTGATAGAAAATTACATCGATGTCGAGCTTGATGATGACGAGCTTGATGACGAAGGCTACGACTTGGACGATGACGATATCAACAGCTATCGCGATCTCTACGGCGATGACGACGCGATCATCCCCTCCTTCCGCGAAGGCGAATTCGCCGACGAAGACGACGGCGATACCGATTATTACAACGAATTGCGCTGAGCAACCGTCGTGATGGACGGCATCATCCTCGCGGGCGGCGCCGGCACGCGCATGCGCCCCCTAACGCTGCACAAGCCAAAGCCCCTGCTGCAGCTGGACAAAGAGCCGCTTCTCTCCTGGTCGCTGAGGAGCCTTCGCGGCGCCGTCGAACGGGTGCTGATCGTCGTCCATTACTTGAAGGAGCAGATTGCCGAATTCATGGCCGCCCAGGATATCTTCGCCGATTACAAGCTGGTGGAGCAGCTGCCGGCGCCGCTGGGCACGGGGCATGCCCTGCTTTGCTGCCGCGAGCATCTCCTGAGCCATGATTTTCTGGTCATCAATGGCGATGACCTGTACCCAGCCGCCGCCCTAGGCGAGCTGAGCCAGCATGACTTTGGCCTGCTCTCGGCGCGGCGTGATGATTATGAGCACTACGGCGTCGTCTTGCGCAATGCGGACCGGGAATTCCAGCGCATCCATGAGAAGCCAGCGCCGGGCAGCTACCCCGCCCCCGCCCCTTGCAACAGCGGCGCCTACAAGTTGACGGCGGCGGTTTTCAATTATACGCCGCCAAGGTCCGAGCGGGGCGAGATTGAGCTCACCGACGCGGTTTCCGCGCTAGCCCGCGACCAGGCGGTAGCAGTGGTGGAGTCGCCATTCTGGCTGCCCATCGGCGATCCAGCGGCGCTGGCGGCGGCGCAGTCCGTCGATGTGGCGCGCTGGATACCGCCAACCCCGTAGGCATTAACAGCCTCGCTATCGATTATCGATACGCAGAAAGCGGGCAACCAGCTGAGCCGCCCCGGCGAGGCTTGTCCCTTCATTCTCTATGGCAGGGGAGTGGTGAATGCGATGATATGCAGACCGAAATTCTGTATATGGATAACCTAGATGTAGGGGCGACACTTGTGTCGCCCACAGTTGCAGAAGCAGATTTTGGGCGATCCAAGGATCGCCCCTACATTGCCTCCTTTTTCTACTAGAAATAGAATTAAATCTCTGTGTGGGCGGTCAGTGTCTACGCGACCCTCTGTGTCTCTGTGGCGAAAAAATTTGATGCGATTGCCCTGTCCCATAACAGCGCGCCGTTGATTGCCTGCCTCCATGATGCGATACTTGGAAGTGCCTGCCAGTTGTGGGACAATAGTTTGTACTATTTTTCACAATAGCGAGGATGCCCGAGGCGCCGATGATCCGCATCACTTATTCGACTGACCAGCAGCCGCTCGCCGAGCAAATCAGCGCGGACCTGGCAAAGGCGGTTCAGCCAGCCAAGCCGCTTCTGATCGTCCTTGTATCGCGGCAATCCAAAGCCGACCCCCACGTGCAAGCCGAGATCGAAAAGGCGCTATCCGAGCGGGCGCGCATCCTGCCTATCCTCACCGAGAACAGCGCCCCGCCGCCCGCCCTAGCCGACCAGCGCCCGCTGGATTTCAGCGCTGGCTACCAGCGCGCCCAGCTCCTGCGCCGCCTCGAACAAGCAGCGATGACGCCGGCTGATCTCCGCCGCGCTAACCGGCGCGCCTTGGTCCTCATCAGCGGCATCGCGCTGCTGATGTTCGGCATTGCGCTCATCGCCATCGCCAGCGGTACCGTCGCCTTTCCAGTAGACGAATACAACGAAGAAGCCACCTACCAGGCAGAGTGGGTTAATGGCTTAATCCGCGAGACGCTGGAGCAGGTTCAGCCGCGGACGACCGAAGACGCGCTCAACTTCCCGGCGACGCACGAAGCGGCGCCCACGCGGCTCTACTTGTACATCCGCGAGACGGCGACCGCGCTGCCGAAAGCGGGGGGCGGCTGATGCCAAGTGCCGATGTGCTCGTCATCGGGTCGGGGCCAGCCGGCGTCAACGCCGCTTACGCCCTGCGCCAGGCTGGGCTTGAGTATCGCGTCATCGACCGCTCGCAGACCCTTGCCTCCACTTGGAGCAGCCTGTACCCCTCGCTGCGGCTGAACACATCGCGCTTCTTCAGCGAGCTGCCGGGAAGCAAGTTCCCCCTGCATTGGGGTTTGCACCCGACAGCCAAGCAGTATCACCGCTATCTGGTCGATTGGGTGGCTGATCAACAGCTGACGATCGAGCATGGCGTCGAGGCGCATCGCGTAGCGCCGCGTGATGATGGCCTCTGGCAGGTGGAAACCAGCCAGGGCACCGAGACGTATCGCGCCGTCATCCCGGCAACGGGCGTCTTCAATAATCCGCAGCTGCCCGATATCCCCGGCCTGGATTGCTTCGCCGGCGAGATCCTGCACTCGCGCAATTTTCGTCATCCCAACCAGGCAAGCGGGAAGCGGACTATGGTCGTGGGGAATGGGCCCAGCGGCACCGATATCGCGGTGGCAGCTGGGGCAGTGGCCGCCCAGGGCTTCAGCTGGCTCGCCATTCGCAGCGGCGTCGACCTGCGTCCCCGCTATCCCTATGGGCTGCCGCGGCACGCTTGGATGATGATAGGCAGTTATCTGCCGGCGCGCTACTGCGTCTGGCTGCAGCGGAAGACGGGCGCGCTCAAATACGACGCCGCCGCATTCGGCGCCTGGGAAGCCCCACCTCGGACTGGCGCCGGCACCGGCTATCGGGGACCCGAGCTGCTGAATGCCCTGCGGCAGGGGCAGGTGAAGCCAGCCAGGCATCCCATCAGCTTTGACGCGGGCGGCGCAAACTTGGCGGACGGCTCTTACATTGAGCTGGATCTAGTGATCATGGCGACTGGTTTTCTGCCGGTCTTGCATCAATACCTCGATATTGACATGCAATACAGCACCGAGATGTATTATCCAGAAACCAGCTGCGATTGGGATATTGGTCCCAACGGCATCCGTGGCTGGCCCCTGCGCGATGTCAGCGAGCATCCAAACGGGCGCGGCGTGCTGGGGCATGAAGGGCTGTATCTGGTTGGCGTCTTCTACAAGGGGCGTGGCGCCTTCTACAACATGCGGGTTGAGGCCGCCATCGCGGCTCAGCAGATCAAAGCCCAGCTCTCGCAGCCTCGGTTTCTGGCACTCGCCGCCTGATTCGCCCAATGCGCCGCAGCTGGCTATTGCTAACCGCGCTCCTTCTCATGCTCACGCTGGCGCTGATGCTGCTGCGCTACTTGTTGGCGCTGCTGCTGCCCGCACCGGTCGTCGCTTACATGACGCTCGAAACCGGCTTGCCCGTCGTCATCGTGCAAGACCTCAGGCACCGGCTGAAGCTGCGGCTGGATTTCGATTTTTTTACCGACCCCTCTTTTTCACCCGCTGGCCGGCAGCTGGCGCTGACGTCGTACCTGAACTTCGGCAGCGACATCGTCACGTACGATCTCGGCAGCGGGCGCCTGCAGCGGCTGACCGCATCGGTCGCCATCGCCGAGTCGCCGGCCTGGTCCCCCGATGGCGCTTGGATCGCCTTCGCCAGCAATCGGGAAGGCGACAACGAAATCTATATCATCAAGCCAGATGGCAGCGACAAGCGGCGCGTCACCAAGCACCGAGGCGGCGACCGCCAGCCAGCTTGGTCGCCCGATAGCGCGTCCATCGCTTTTAGCTCGAATCGCGGCGGCGGCTGGAATCTCTACCGCATTGATCTGGCGACCAGCGCCGTCCACCAGCTGACAGACCACCCCGCGCCGGATACCTCGCCCGATTGGTCGCCAGATGGGCAGCGCATCGTCTTCGCTTCTGGGCGTGATGGCGCGTCGGCGATATATCTGCTGGACCTGGATAGCGCTGAGGTATCGCCACTGGTGGTGGATTCTCGCTACGACAGCCTGCCCAAGTGGACGCCCGATGGCAGCGCGGTCACCTTCGCCCGCTCGGTCGATGGCCTGTCGCGGATCATGCGCGTCGAGGTGGCGACAGGCGAGCTGAGCCGGCTGGACCTGGGCGAGGTCAGCGCTGATTCGCTGGCTTGGGCGCGGGGCTAGCGTATTCCGCCACCGCCATTCAGCGGCGATTGAGGCGAATCGCGGTAGGCTTCAATTCAGAATCGCCGCGCTGTGCCCAGCCAGCCTCCCAGCTACTTGCCCCTCGCAAATGACGGCGGGTCCGTATGGTGGATCTCCTGGATGTGAATCCAGTCTTGCGAATGCTCCTCAACCAAGTAGATGCCCGGGATCGAAATGAGGCCAAAGACAAGCCGCGCAATGGTGGTGCCGACGAAGGCGGCAATGAATTGATCGCCCGACCAATTGCCGAGGAAAGCAATCGCCAAGAAGAGAATGCGGTCGAGCGGGATGCCGATGAGGTTGCTGACCAGCACACGCCCCCACTGATGCTTTGCGCCGAAACGTTTCAGCCAGCGGCTATAGACTTCGGTATCGACCAACTGCGACAAGACCGAGGCGATGACAGCCGCCAACAGGAAGCGCCACTCGGGCGAAAGCAGTTGCCCAATAACGGCATTCTCTTCCGGCGTCATTTCCGGCGGCAGCCCGGCAATAATGGCGAAGAAGGCTTGCACGACCAGGTAGATGACGGCGGCGGCGATGATTAGCGTCCGCGCCACTTTGGCTCCGGCGAGCTTGTGCGCCATATCGCGCAGCGTAAAGGTCAGCGGATAGGCGATTGAGAAAGCCGTCGTGCTAATGCCGAAGAGCGTCAAATCGCGCAGGCTGGAAATATCCGCCACCATTTGTGCGGCGACATAAGCCACGCTGACCAGAATCAATATATGCAAATTACGAATAGACATCATCTTCTCCAGCTACGGTATCGTCTAGTATTCAGTATAGTAAAAAATCGATTCAAGGCGCAAGCAGGGCGGGAGTGGTGAATTCGGTGGAAATTCAATTTCACCACAAAGACACGAAGGACACAAAGAAAAGATATTAAACTCTGCGTACTCAGTAAAACCAAGTTAGTCATGCAAATTTCTTCGCTATACAATCAAGGTGGGTTTTATAAGGCTTGTCCGGTACTTTAGGATTCGCGATCGCCCTTTGGTTTACCCCCCTCGGTCCCCCCATTGAAATGGGAGAATGCTGATTTGTCGTGATTATCGCTAATGTGAACTTGGATTCAAGCAGAATTGGCATAGTTTATAGAGTTTGCAATATCCTAGCTCCCCTTCCCTAGCTTGCTGGGTCGCGTAGACACTGACCGCTGGGCAAGGGGCTGCGCCGCGTGGGGTCGCGTAGGGCGCGAAAAAACAGTTGAAGCGATTGCCCTGGGTTAGCAACCCGACTTCTGTGATGCTGGCGCCGGCTGGCGATACTGCCGCTCGCGCTCAAGCAGGGCGCGCTTGCGCTCAATGCCCCAGCGGTAACCGCCCAGGCCCTTGTCCGCCCGGATGATGCGATGGCAGGGGATCACCAGCGCGACCGGATTCCTGGCGCAGGCATTGGCGACCGCGCGGCTCGCAGTCGGCTTGCCAATGGCGGCGGCAATTTCGCTGTAGCTGCGCGTTTCGCCGACGGGGATGGCTTGCAGCTCGCGCCAGACCTTCAATTGAAAGCTGGTCGCGCGCAGATCCAGCGGCAGATCGAGAGCCGGCTGCCAGCCTTCGAGATAGGCGATAATCACTCCCACCCAGTAGCCAAGCCCCTCATCGTCCTGGATGCGCTCAGCGCAGCTGAATTCGGCGCCTAGGTCGGCGATGAGCGGCGCGGGCGCATCGCCCAGGCTCAGCTTGCAGATGCCGCGCTCGGTCGCCGCGACCAGCAAAACCCCGAGCGGGCAAGGCAGGGCGCTATAAAATATCGTCATGCCAGCGCCACCTTTGCGATAAGCCGATGGCGTCATGCCGAGCTTCTCGTCACTCTGTTCATACAGGCGGCTCGACGAGCTGTAGCCAGCGCCGTAGATGGCATCGGTGATGCGCTCGCCAGCGCGCAGCTGTGCCTTGAACTCCTCGACGCGCAGGTTGGCGGCGAATTCCCGGGGGCTGATGCCAGTTGCCCGTTTGAAGATGCGCTGCAAATGATAGGGGCTGAAGTGGAAGCGCGCGCCCAGCTCCGGCAAACTGGCGGCGCGCGGATGGATCGCCAGCAAATAGCGACAGACTCTCTCGACCAGATCCGCTTGATTTTCGCGCGCTTGCCGGCTCATATCTATCAGCCTCCATTAGGTATCCAGCCCAATCTTAAGCCGACTGCGCCTGCGTCGCACTCTGATTCTTGCGGCTATGCCAGGTTGAAAATTGGGCAGTGGTGAAATTGATTGATATAAGGCTTTTTGTAGGGGCGATCCTTGGATCGCCCAAACCTTACTTCTGCAACTGTGGGCGACACAAGTGTCGCCCCTACATCTAGGTTATGCAAATACAGAATATCGGCCTGCATATCTCATAATTCACCACTCCCGAAAATGGTGGGGGAGCCGCTCAATCTTCGCCCCAAGCCCGGACGGAGCGTTCTGGCTCGACGCCTAGGGCATCGGCTACCCGATTGATGTAGTTGAAGAAGCCAATAATCTGGGCTGCGTCGTGGATAGCGACATCATCCAAACCAGCCGCTCGCAGCCGCGCCACATCAGCCGCGCCCATTTCGGCTGGCGCGCGGGTGAGTTTCTCGGCATAAGCGCAGAGAGCCTTATCGACATCGCTAAGCGGCGCCCTGCGCCAATCGCGCGCGATGGCATCAACGTAGGCGTCGGCGGCGGCGGCATCAGGAATCTCGGCGACCTCGGCACGGAGGTCATGCGCATGCGAGCGGATTCAGTAGACGCAATGGTTGGCTTTGCTGACCACGACCGCGAGCATCTCACGCTGCGCCCGCGTCAAGGGCGACTGGGCGAACATGGTGGCGCCATACATTTCCATTGAAGACTTCATCACGCGCCCGTTCAGCGACATGATCTGCACGATATTCCAGACCCGCCCCGCACGCGCGATCGCCTTTTCCAGCTCGCGCTTGACCAGCCCGGTAGCTTGGTCGACGGTGATTTGTTTGATATAGGGCATGATATTGCCTCGCGTATTTGACGGGCGCAGGCGCGACGCCCATTGTAGCCGATGTGCTCGCTACAAGAAAAGCGCGCCATCGCGACGCGCTCAAACCTACTCCCGAATTCAGCCTTAGTTTACTTGCGCAAGCGTGGGTCCAAGGCATCGCGCAAGCCATCGCCGATGAAGTTGACGCAGAGCACGGTCAGCGAAATCAACAAACCGGGCCAGAACACCAGCGTCCAGATAATCGTCAGGTAATCTTTGCCATCAAAGAGCAAGCGCCCCCAAGTCGGGAAATCGGGCGGGAAGCCCAAGCCGAGGAAGGACAGCGCCGACTCGGTGATGATGGCGGCCGCCACGCTGAAGGTGGCCGCGACGATGACCGGGCTCATCACATTCGGCAAGATATGCGAGCGCAGCACGCGCCCATCTTGGGAGCCAAGCGCATTGGCGGCGGTGATGAATTCGCGCGATTTCACGGTGAGCACTTCGCCGCGCACCAAACGGGCGGTCGGCATCCATTGTAAGCCGCCGATGACGCAGACCATCAACAAGAAGACGCCGCCTTCAACGCCGAAGGTCGCCTTGAGCGGCTCGCGGAAGAGCATCATCAGCACCAGCAGCAGCGGCAACTGCGGCAGGGCGATGAAGATATCGGTGAGGCGCATCAGCGGGTTATCGAGCCGAGGGAAGTAGCCCGAAACCAAGCCGATGATGGTGCCGATGGAGATCGATACCAGCATGGCGGAAATGCCGATCATCAGCGACACGCGGCCCCCTTGCATAGCGCGCGCCAAGGTATCGCGGCCCAGGCTGTCCGTGCCCCAGGGGTGCTCCGGCGACGAGATCTGATAGGCGTCCATGATGTCGATGTACTCGGGGTCCAGCGTCCAAAATAGCGGACCAATCAAGACGCCCAGAATAATCGCCACCAAGACGCCGATGGCGATCATCGCCAGTTTGTGCTTGCGGAATTGCAGCCAGGCATCGCCGATAAAGGTGCGCGCCTGCTGCATCTCAGCCAATTCGAGTTCCGCTGGTTTCGTCTTCGCTTTAACGGTCATAAGCCCAACCTGTAAACTCGTTTAGGTGTAGGTAACACGCGGATCGAGAATGCCATAGAGCACGTCGGCGACGATGTTGAACAAGACAACCAACACGGCGAAGATAAAGGTTACCGTCTGCACCGTCGGCAAGTCACCGCCTTGAATCGCGATAATCAGATATTGGCCGATGCCGTTCACGCGGAAAATCTGCTCGGTGATGAGCGCGCCAGCGAAGATGCCCGGGATGCCCAGCGCGATCAAAGTGACCACCGGTATCAAGCTGTTGCGCACGACATGGCGGGTAACGACCACGCGTTCGGTTAAGCCTTTCGAGCGCGCCGTGCGGATGAAATCCTGCTGCAAGTTCTCCAGCGTGGACGCGCGCGTATAACGGCTCATCTGGGCTGTTGTATACAGCGTCAGCACCGTCACCGGCATAATCATCTGCGCCAACTGCTTCTTCAGCGTCGCTATGTCCGTCACCACCAGGGTGGTGTCGTAGACCGATGGGAACCATTTCAGGTTGACGCTGAAAATGATGATGAACATCAAGCCGGTGAAAAAGGTCGGCACCGAGAAGCCAACCATCATAAAAAAGGTGCCGACTTGGTCAAAGATGGAGTACTGCCGGTAGGCCGAATAGATGCCGACCGGGATGGCAATCAGCACCCCGAGCAGGTACGAGGAGCCAACCACCCACAAGGTCTGCGGCAGGCGCTCGACGATGATGTCAATCACCGGACCCCGCGTCGCCCAGGAGATGATGCGCGTCCGATCCTCCGAGCCGGGGAAAGTAATATCGGTGACGGACTCGATGAAGTTGAGCGGTTCGGCGATGAAGAATTGCCGCAGCCACTTGACGTACTTGACGGCGAAGGGATCGTCCGCGCCAAGCGCTTCGCGAATCTTCGCCCGCACCTCGGGCGGGATGGTTAAGGGGAGGTTGCCGGTCGGGTCACTGGGGGATAATTCAAGAATAGCAAAAATTATAAAGCTGATGACGAGTATTGTTGGTATCGCGGTCAAGAGCCTTCGAACAATGTATTTTCCCATGATGCTCCCCTTTTTCTAACCACGTGCTGGGATGGCATCAGACAGGCGCCCCTCCCTCGCAAGGAGGGAAGGGCACGATGCCAAGAAATGGCAGGCTGTTACATGCTGCGTGTCCACTCGGCGATATTCCAAAGCTCGGAATCCCAGGCGTTCATGGCAACGCCGCTGATGCTGTTGTGATGCGCCGAGACGCTGCCGCGATAGACCAGCGGGATGATAGCGCCCGTTTGAACCAGCATGTCATTCATCTGGATCGCCAAGTCGGCGCGGTCTTCCAACACCGCCGTCTCAGCCAACTGATCGAGCAAGGCATCGTAGTCTTCGTTGTACCAACGGACGACGTTGTTGCCGTTCCAGCTATTGTCCGGATGCGTGATCTGGTCGCTGCGCCAGCCGCTCATGTAGGTCTCGGGGTCGGTGCCGCTGGAGCCGTTGGTATACATCTCGATGTCGGTAAAGAACTTCGAGTAGGTATCGGGGCTGGCGATATCGCCACCGAAGAAGACCGCCGCGTCGATATTGCGCAGCTCAGTCTCGATGCCGATTTCGCTCCACCACTGCTTGATCAGCGCCTGTGTATTCTGGCGCACAGCGTTGGTCGAGGTCTGGTAAGAGACCTTGAGCGGAATGCCGTCGTATTCGCGGACGCCATCGCCGTCGGTATCCATGATGCCCGCTTCGTCCAGCATGGCATTGGCGGCCTCAATGTCCGGACCGCAGAAATCATTGTTGGGCGAAGCATAAATCGGAGGACCAGGCAGGATGTTGCAGGTGGCAACGCCGCCAGCGCCATAGAGCTGACCCGCGATCACTCCGCGGTCAATCGCCATCGACATAGCTTTCCAGACTGCCTCAACCTGCAGGAAGGGGTGGCCATTGCTGCCATCCGCCATCCAGACCGAGCGGTTCTCGCCCAGCGCGGGGTCGGGGTTGGTGTGGTTCAGCAGCAGGCGCTCGACACTGGTCGCGAAACCAACGATGACGGTGCCTTGCCCAGCCGCTTCCATCGCCGATAGAACAGCGGGCGAAATCTGCAAGTTCCAGGCGTAATCCGCTTCGCCGGTCTCTAGCACAGCGCGCGCGGCTGATTCGGCATCGCCGCCGCCCTTGAAGACTGCGCGGTCAAAAGCCGGCTGCCCCTCAACGCGGTAGTTGGGGTTGGCGGCATAGGTGATGACGTCATTGGTGCGGAAATCGGTGACCATGAAGGCACCGGTGCCGATGGGACCAAAGCTCTCTTGGCATTCCAAGGCGCCCGTGCCGATGCAATCTTCGAATTGCGCCTTTTGGATGATCGGCGTCAGATAGCCGACGAAGGGACCGTAGGGGAAGGGCTTCGCCACATCAAAGGTGATTGTAACGGTGTGATCGTCCATCGCTTCGATCGAAGAAACATTCGCGAATTGATCCAGAACCGTGCAGCCGGTATCCGGGTGCATGCAGAATTCACCGCTGAAGACGACATCGTGCGCGGTCAAGGGGCTGCCATCAGACCAGGTGATGCCTTCGCTCAGCTTCCAGGTGATGGAGGTCAAATCTTCGGATACGCCGCCATTGGCGACCGTCGGAATCTCGTCGACCAGCCAAGGCACCATGACACCGTCGGGATCATAGCGCGCCAGCGGCTCGAGCACGAGAGCAGCAGCTTCAAATTCTTTGGTGCCGTTGCCGAGATATGGGTTCATGTGAGACGCCGCCTGCCAGAACAGGATGTTGACGGTGTCCCCATCTTGGGCTATCGCCGCGCCGCCAAATGACGACAAAGCCATAACGATAACCAATAGAAAGGTGAGTTTCTTCTTCATGTTTTCCTCGCTGATAGATTGAACAGATACATAAGCATAGCAGAACGATTATAACGACAGACAAGCGGTTTAGGCAACTCTCCCCTGTCGCGCGTTGAGCATCGTATCCCAAAGAGGGGCGCGCAAACGCCCCCCTTGTAAGGAATTCTGCATCAAGCTGTCTTACATGTCGGCGCGATACCAATCCTGAACATTCCACATTTCCGAATCCCAGCCATTCATATCAACGCCGCCGAGGCTGTTGGAATGGGCGGATACGCTGCCGCGGAAGACCAGCGGGATAAGCGCGCCACTCTCGATGAGCAGGTCGTTCATCTGCTTGACGATTTCGGCACGCGCTTCCACGCCACCGGTCTTCGTCAGCTCTTCGTAGAGGGCGTCATATTCGGGGTTGCAGTGCCGCGGCACATTGCGCCCCAGCCAGCCATTATCGGGGTTGGGGTCGGCGCCGCAGATCCAGCGCACCATGAAAGTCTCGGCATCGGGACCACTGGTGCCGCTGGTGAACATCTGCACATCGCTGTAGAACTTCTGGTAGGTATCGGGGCTGGCGGGGTCGCCGCCAAAGAAGACGGCGGCGTCAATGTTGCGCAGTTCCGTCTCGATACCGATCTCGCTCCACCATTGCTTGATCAGCGCCTGGGTGTTCTGGCGCACGGCATTGGTCGAAGTCTGATACTGGACACGCAAGGGCACGCCATCGGCTTCGCGGATGCCATCGCCATCGCTATCGACGATGCCGGCTTCATCAAGCAGCGCATTGGCGCCGTCAATATCTTGCGAGCAGCCCAGATAGGTCTCTGACACATTGACGGGGGGACCATTCACGATATTGCAAGCCTTCTGCCCGCCCGCGCCATAAAGCTGGCCCGCGATAATATCGCGATCAATCGCCATCGACATGGCGTCAGCCACCTCGGGGATCGTCAGGAAGGGATGGTCATTGGAGCCATCAGCCATCCAGACTGCGCGATTGGGATTATCCGGGCTCACATCCGCTTGGTTGAGCATCAGCCGCTCGACCGAAGACGCGAAGGCAACCACAACTGTGCCATTGCCGGCCGCTTCCATGCTGCTAAGAACGGCGGGCGAAATCTGCAAGTTCCAAGCATAATCCGATTCACCCGTCTCGAGAACAGCGCGCGCCGCCGATTCGGCATCGCCACCGCCTTTGAAGACAACGCGGTCGAAATACGGCTTGCCCTCTTCACGATAGAGCGGGTTCTTGACGTAAGTGACGACATCGTTCGGCTTGAACTCGTCCACCATGAAAGGACCCGTGCCAATTGGCGCGAAGTTCTGCTCGGTGCAAGCCGACATGTTGGCGCCCATGCAGTCGGCGAATTGCGCCTGCTGCAGCACCGGCGCGTTTTGCGAAACGAAGGGATCATAGGGGTTGGGCTTGGGTACGCCGAAGGTGATCTTTATCTGGTTGTCGCCGATGTCTTCCATGCTAACCACATCGTTGTAGAAGTGCGCCGTCGAGCAGCCGCCTTCGGGATGCGTGCAGTACTGCCAGGTGAAGATCAAGTCATCAACAGTAACTGACGAGCCATCCGACCAAACCAAGCCATCCTTGAGCTTCCAAGTGATGGTGGTCAAATCTTCCGATACGCCGCCGTTATCCAGCGTCGGGATGGACTCCGCCAGATCGGGCACCAAAGTGCCGTCAGGGGCAATGCTAGCGAGCGGCTCGAGGACGAGTGCCGCCGCGTCGAAATCTTTAGTGCCGCCGGACAGGTACGGGTTCAAAATCGAAACCGCCTGCCAATAGAGAATGGTCACTTCGCTTGTGTCTTGCGCAACCGCAGCCCCGCCAAATAGGGTGCTAAGGATGAACAAGACAGCCAATACAGTAAGTCTGATTCGCATATTACTTCCTTTCCATACTAGTGAACTGCCAATGACATATGCTTCGCGCCACTATTATACACATAGATTATCGGAAATTACAATCTACTCTAGGTTTGATTAATGACGGTCCTGGGCGCGCCGGCGCCAAGTTTGCGCGCGGATTTGCCTAGCCCGGCAAGCGGGGCCGCCGCAGCAGATTAATCAAAATCGCCAGGATGACCTTGACCATGTAATAGACCGAGCGCAGCGGGGTAATCGACGAGTCGCCATGCTGGCGCGGCATCATCCGGGCCGGCGTCTCCACTTGGCGCAAGCCGCTGCGATGCAGCATCACAATCGCTTCCGGCTCGGGATAATCGTGCGGGTAGGCGCCGGCGAAAAGACGGATGGCATTGCGATTGAAAGCCGCGCAGCCCGAGGTCGGGTCGGTAACGCGCTGGCTGATGATGGCGGATAGCAAACGCGCCAGCAGCGCCGCCCCCAGCCGCCTCGGCAGCGGCGTCCCGTAATCGCCGCCCGCGTCAATGAAACGCGAGCCAATGACGACATCGACATCGCCAACTTCCAGGCGCGCCAGCAGCGCGGCATTATTCTCCGGCGCATGTTGGCCATCGCCATCATTGCGCAATACGATGTCGTAATCACGAGCGCGCGCGAACTGAAAGCCCGCCTGCACCGCCGCGCCAATGCCGAGGTTGTAGGGCAGCTCCAGCACTTGGGCGCCAGCCAGCCTCGCTTGCCCTGCCGTGTCATCGCTGGAGCCATCGCTGACGACCAGCACATCAGCCACCGGCAGACACTGGCGAATACCAGCAACCGCGGGACCAATGTTCCGCCCTTCATTTAGCGCCGGCAATATCACCAGGATGCGCGCGCCGCCCATTGCCTGCCCTCCCCTGCCCGCGGCGATGTTAATCGAGACCGCAAAACGTGGCTAGGTTAGGTATCCGCGACAGGGCAATCGCCCAGCTAGTTGCGGCGGCAACATAAGATGTTGTAAGCTGTAGGCAAGGTTGGGGGCAAGGTGGCGCTGCCGGCGCAATCGCTGGGCGCGCGCCAACTGCCGGCGGATTAAAATATGCGAGATCGAGTCTCACTCAGCGCCGGTATCGGCAACTTTTATGACTGTGTTGAATTAGCTTGTGAACGCGGTCTTGGCATTGAGTTGATGGCATTTTCCCAGCCCATCGTCCTGGATGGCGAATGGCGCCAGCATGAACGGGCATATCGCCAAGCCCTGGCTGATGTGCCGGGCAAGCTCAGCATCCACGGTCCCTTCATGGATCTGGTCTCCGGCAGCCTCGATGAGCGCATCAACATGGTTAGCTACAGCCGCTATGAGCATGTCATTCGCATCGCCGACCTGCTTGGCATCGAGCAAGTCGTCCTGCATGCCAACTTCATCGGCCTGCTGCACAACGAGGCATACCGCCAGGGCTGGCATCAACGCAATGTCGATTTCTGGGGTCCGCTGGGCGATTATGCGCGCGCTTATGGCGTGGTCTTGGCGATCGAGAATATGTGGGAGTTCGACCCAACCATCATCGGCAACCTGCTAGACGAGCTCGACCACCCCAATCTGAAAGCCTGCATTGACGTCGGGCATGCCATGCTGTTCTCGGATGCCAATGTGAGTTTCTCTGATTGGCTGGCGGCGCTGGCACCTTGGGTCATCGAGCTGCACTTGAACAATAATGACGGCATCATAGATGAACATCATGGCTTCGATTGGGATCAAGGCATACTGGATTATAGCCGCCTGCTGCCCCAACTGCGGCAGGCGCTGCCTAATCCGCTGATGGTGCTGGAGATGGACCGCATCACAGATATGAAAGAGAGCTTGCGCTATTTTGAGTTAGACCGCCCCGCTTAAACCCGCTCGCCTAAAGCCCAGCCAATGCGCCAATTTCAAGGACGCGCCCTCGCGGCCCCTCGCTGAGCGCGCTCAGGCGTCGGCCGTCCGCCGGGCAAAAGCCGGGTCACATTGCAGTATCACATCTTCTATATCCGTGGCGTATCGCTGCCCCTCGCTTTGCAGGGCGATTTGCAAACCCGGCTCGAGATAAGCCAGGGCGCGGGCGCAATTGCCCAGCAGAATCTGCGCGTAACCCGCCCAAAAATAATGCTGCTGATTGCCGCTGCCCAGCTCTATCGCCCGTTCAAACGAGGCGGCTGCGTCCTCGATCGAGCCGAGCCTTTCCTGTGCCCGCCCTAGCATGAAGTGGCAATAGAGATAGCTCGGGTTCAGGTCGACGCAATCTTGCAGATAGCGCATCGCCTGCGCCGGGTTGCCCTCGAAGCTTACTGCGATCTCGCCCAGCCGCAAGAGCGCGTGCGGGTTGTAGGGGTCGGCGTCAATAACTTGCTGCAAGAATTCTTGCGCCGTCTCGTAGTTGCGCAGGTCTTTTTCGATGATGGCGATATCAATGGCGATGAAACTCATATTGTCCGCCAAGCCGTAGGCGGTTTTGAAGTCTTCGAGGGCGCCGGCGAAGTCATTGCGCTTCCACTTGAGCAAGCCCCGCGCGCGTATGCCCTCGGCGCTGGCCGGCTCGGCTTCCAGCAGCTCTTCCAGCAGCAGCTCGGCGCGTTCCGCCTGCCCTAGGCTGCTGTAGATTTCAGCCAGATACGCTTTGGCGCGGCTGTTCGCGGGGTCTAGCTCAAGCGCGCGCAGGGCATTGGCAAGCGCTTCGCTTGGGCGTTGATCCCAATCCAGCGCCCAGGCATAAATCGCCCATGCCTCCGCGTCAAATGGATCGGCATGGATCGCCCGCGCGCCATAGTCGACCGCTTCTTCGTAACGGATTTCGTTGATCAAACCGAGGGCGATGCGGCGAAAGACCTCAACGGTATTGGGCAATGACGCGGCGACGTCGGTGTAGATCTCGGTCGCCGCGGCCAGGGCGCCGCCAAGCCAGTAATTGTTGGCTTCGACCAGGCTGTTGCGCGGGTCGGGCGTTGGCGTCGGCTCGGGCACGGTCATGGTCGCCGCGGTATCTTCGAGCTGGCTGATGAGATCGTAGACCGCGCTCTGGACAATGGGCGAAAGCGTCTCTCGGTTGAGCAGGATGCCGATGCCGCCCGCGATAAGCGCCAGCATCAGCAGAAAAAAGGCGAGCCGGCGGCAGCCGATGATGCTGCGCCGCTGCGCCCCCTGATACTTTTTCGGCGTCCGAATTTGCATGGGTCGAGCTCTCTGCCCTCATCACAGCCCGTCCAAGACGAGAGATTGCAGCCAAGCCAATCATATCAGGTCGAGAAAATTGCCCAGATCCGCCAGCAGGAAGTCGGGCTCGCTGCTCCTCAACTGGTCGCGCGGCACGTAGCCGGTGCAGACGGCGACCGCCACCGCGTCGATGGCCCGCGCCGCCGCAATATCGTCCGGCGTATCGCCAATGACAAAGATATCAGCGCCCTTGATTTCCTGCCCCGCCAAGTCGCGCGCCCGCCCCAGCGCCAGCCGCGTCAGATCAGCGCGCTCAGCCGACTCATTGCCAAAAGCGCCCAGCGGGAACCATGCTGGGTCGTAGCCCGCCAGCTCCAGCTTGATGGCGGCCGTCTTTGAGGTATTGCCCGTTACCAGCCCAAGCAGCGTATCGGCGCGCCCGCGCAAAGCCTGCGCCAGCGCCATTGCCTGGGGGATGGCCGCCGTCTGGTACGCACCGCTGATTGCGCGCATATGCCGCGCCATGACGGTCTCGTAAGCTGGCATCGCCCGCCCCACGTCGCCCGCTGTGAGGCCAAAGGGCGCCAGCAATTCGGCGACGATGCCCCAATCGGTCTTGCCGCCGAAGACATGATTGTCCAAATCGCCAGTCTCGCCAAAACACTCGAGCATGGCGAGCCGTTTGGCTTCCCGCCCCAAGCCCCGGCTGATGAGCAGCGTGCCGTCAATATCAAACAGAACGAGCTTCATGCCTACTCCGCGCCTTCCATAACGATGAAGGAGGCTTCCGCCGCCCCCGCGCGAACTTGCATGGCTGCTTGATACTCCGGCGAGTTGTACATGCGCCGCGCCGTTTCGATGCTGTCGAATTTGAGCAGGACGATGCGCTCGGGCGAGTCCGGTCCTTCGAGGATGAGCTTGTCGCCGCCGCGGATGATGAATTGCCCGCCGTATTTTTCGACGATGGCGGGCGTCAGCTTCATGTATTGTTGGTACTGCTCCATGTCGGTCACCTTGGCGCGGACCAAGAGGTAGGCGGGCATGGCTCTCTCCTTATGCTGGGGGGCGATTTCTCCGCAATGATAACGCTTATCGCTGTATTGATGTAGGGGCGGCGCTCGGTATAATGGCGCTGGCGAGGGGGTGGATGTGTCCCGGTGGATGCCCCGGTCTTCAAAACCGGTGGGCGGTTGCGCAGAGCAGGCGCTGGTGGGTTCGACTCCCATGCACTCCCGATTTCCCCATTTGCTTGACATAGGCTGACAGATTTGATCCAATTGCGAGATCTGGGCGCGGCTGGCGTGGTCGCGTTTTTTTGGATCGGTTGTGGGGGCTGTTCTATGTCCATGTTTCGAAATGCGGTAGATATCGACATCTGGCCCGTAAGCAAACTAATGGATGCTGTATCGAGCAATCCAACAGGCAATAACAGGGTAACGATTCCTGAGTATCAGCGTCGTCTGGTATGGAGTCAATCAACACGGAAGAGTTTGATTGACTCTATCAAACGGGGCTATCCGTTTGGTTCTATCCTCATTTTTGAGGACGTTGCTCGCGGGCAATCCGCCGCTGACGGCAAGAAATACTACAACCTTATTGACGGCTTGCAGCGAACACAGGCTCTCAAGAGCTACGTAGAGTATCAGAATGGCTATTTTACGCGCGCCGACCTGGATGATGAATTAGTGGATACCGTTGCTAGGCACTTGGGAAAAGCGAGCGACGATTACAAAGATAGAATTAGACAAACCGTTGTTGACTGGGTGAAAGACAAAAATGGCTACGATGCACAGGACGGCTGGCGTACGGATAATCTAATCGAGGCGCTCATAGCGCATGTTCTAAAGTATTCATTGGACTCAAGTTTGTACAAAGACGTATATTTCGAATTGAACCGCAATGAAGGCTTGGTCAAGCAATTGGGCAGCTTTCTTGACGCAGTCAGCAGCGAAGTCAAACTCGTGCTTGACGCGAAGATACCGGTGCTCATTTATACGGGTCCATCGTCCGAGCTTCCAACAGTCTTCGAATTGCTTAACTCGAAGGGAACGGTCCTCAGCCGTTACGAGATATATGCCGCGCGCTGGATTGATGTCCGTCAGCAAATCAAAAACCCTGACATAATTGGCGCGATTTGGAAGAAGTACGAGACCTTAGAAGAAGAAGGGTTCACTTTGGATGCCTCGGAGGAAGCCCCCGATGAAGCATCGCGCCGCAATAGACATTATACGCTGTTTGACTATCTGTTTGGCTTGGGGCAATTCCTGGCGGACAAGTTTCCTAGGCTGTTTAAACCAGTCAAGGACGACCGACCAAGCTCTGTCGGTTTTAATCTTCTGACCGCTTGCATGGGTTTACGTCTGCAAGATATGGCGGAATTGCCTGATGAAATCAGTCAGTTGTCCTGGGCGGAGCTGGAACGCTGCCTGCTAGAATCGACGCGCTTTGTTGACAACATTCTCAAACCATTACTTTCCAAGCCACAATCTGGACGTAAGCTGGGACCAATTTACCACAGCGAGATGATGATTATTTCGATGATCGCCAGCGCATTTCAGGTGAAGTACGGTAAACGCGACCTGTCTGAGAATGACAGCTGGCGGGCTGACCGCCGCAAGCTAAAGCAAAAGCTGGCGATGTTTTATCTCTACGAGATTCTGCATGATGACTGGCGCGGCTCAGGTGATAGCAAGCTGCACGAAGCTGTCAGAAGCCTGCGCTATGTCGATGCATCGCCACCTACTAATCATCGCTGGGAGCAGGTGCTAGACGACTGGTACTACGACAATCAAGTTAGCCTAGTGCACACTAAAGACAGCAAACGACACATTCGGGATTCTCGCCCTGAATACCTTCTGCTGAAGTACATCTTTGTGAACAGAATTGCGAACGCCAAGTCCTATCACGTCGAGCATATCATTCCAGTTACACTGCTTCAATCGCACATGGCGCAGGATGATGAGTGGCCGATTAACAGCATCGCCAATCTCGCATTGCTTGAGCGTGCCGGTGAATTAAGGAATAACGTCCAGACCTTTGACGTTCTTTTGCAAGACAAGCGGCGGCGCGGCGAGATTACCAAAGAGCAACAAGCGCGGCAATTCCTTGACTACGAAGGAAAGTTGCATTGCCCAGCAAGCATATTGCCGAAACCGCTGACAAAGGACAGCTTTGAAGGGTTCCTGATAGAGCGCTTCGAGCTGCTCAAACGCGAATTCCTCACCGTCTGGCGCGACCACATCCCAGACGACACACAGGCCTAAAGTCGAACTCTAAATCAGAGCAAGCTCTTTCAGGATGCCTTGAATCGGACCGGGATTAACGTCATCGCACTTGGGCTTCATACAAATCGCAAGTAACGTGAGCGCGTCCTGCCCGACGTGATAAGCGACGCGAAACCCGCCGCTCTTTCCACGTCGCGCCGACGGATTAGCCAGCCGAACTTTATACACTGTGCCACCGGCGCCCCGCAACTTTACACCCGGCCTTTCCCCTTGAGAGAGCTGTTTGTGGAGCGTACGAAGCTCTGCTGTTAATGCAGGGTACTTGCGAGCGAGGCGATTAGCTTTCCTGGTAAACCTATTGGGGAAGATGACTTTCAAGCTCATCGTCGTCCAAGCCCAGCTCTATCAATTGCAGTGCGTCTTCGGCTGGCAGCGTCTTGCCCGCTTGCATCTCTTTTAAGCTGACGCGGATATCATCCAAGAATTCCGCCTGGGCGGGCATGTCTTCCGCCGATTCCTTTTCCTTTACTTTGATTCTCGGCACATCTTTCATTGACCTGCTCCCCGACTCTCTTCAGTTGCAAAGCTGCAACTCGAGCGCAGCCGAACGATACTCTACCAGCCTGTCTTTTGCAACCTGCCCTCACCCGCTAAGCCCGCCGCCCCCAAGGCAGCAAACGCCAGAGCAGCCGCTGCGCCCGCAATATGAGCAGGTAACCCTGCGTCTCGCTGTGGTTATCAAATTGACGCCCGCCGCCGCCGCGCAAGTAATGGCTCAAATCAGCAATCGCCTCATCAAATTTGAACTGCGCCGCCCGCGCCCGCCCGCGCGCCTCATAAGCAGCCAGCCAATTCGGGTCCAAGTCCAGCGCCCGCGTCAGGTCTGCTTCGGCATCGGCATAGCGCTTCCGCTCTTCGTAAGCCAGCGCCCGCCGGAAATATGCTTCATCGAATTCAGGCTCGATGTGGATCGCCATCGTGTAATCGTTAATCGCGCCGTCGAATTCACGCCGCTGGCAGCAGATATTGCCGCGCGCCAGGTAGGCCGCCGCCAGATAAGGCTCTAGCGCCAGGGCCGCTTTGATGCTCTCGCTGGCTCCCTCAAAGTTGCCCAGCGCCAACAGCGCCTCGCCACGGCAGACGTATATCTCGGCAATGTTGCCCAAGCCCAATTTGATGGCGCTATCAAACATGGCGAGCGCGCTTTCATAATCGCCCGCCGCCATCAGCCGCAAGCCCTGCTGCGCATATCCCGCATGTGGCTCGTTCACTGCGCCCACATTCACATCCATGCCAGGCTCAACCGCCTGCTTTCACTGTAGCGCAAGACCGGCTATACTGAAAGTTGACAGCGCCCCAGCCCGCCTTCTGTCAGAAGTCAATAGGCATAGCCAAAATTTCTTGTGGAAATTGGATAGTTTTCGCCTTGCAATTAAATAACTATTAGATAGATTAGAGTGATATTTCCCGTTCACAGGTGTTAAGGCTTGTAATGAGAATCGGATTTGTCCCGGGCAACCTTTGGCGAATTGCCCGCCAAGCGCAAGCTGTAAATCTCGCTGCGCTAGTCAAGAATATCTGGGTGTCGCTGGTCATTTGGCTGATCGCATTGGCGGTTGGCGCATCTTATGCCAGGTTCATCTTCCATGGCCGCTTGTCTGATTATTTTACCGTAGGCATCCAGATTTTCATGGTCAGCTCGATCGTGCTCTGCCTGGCTTGCGCTTTTTTCAGCTCCAACCGGTCGGTCGTGCCGTCGCCCCAGGATAGCCCGCTGGTGGTCATGGCGGCGATGGCGACGAATATTGTCGCGCTGGCGCCAGCCGCGATGTCCGATGAATCGCTTTTCATGACCGTCGTCGCGACCATGATCCTCACGTCGATCGTGATTGGAGTCTTCCATTTCCTGCTGGGTTATTTGAAGATCTCGATTCTCATGCGCTATTTCCCTTACCCAGTGGTGGGCGGGGTGCTGGCCGGCATGGGGGCGCTGCTGGTGGAAGGCGCGCTCTCAATCGCGACCGGGCTAGAGGTTGATCAGGGCAGTTGGCACCTGCTGTTCCAAGCCGAATATCTCTTCAAATGGCTGCCAGCAGCCTCTTTCGCGCTGGCAATGCTCTGGATGATGCGGCACCGAAAAAACGTCATCATTATGCCGCTCGCCCTGGCAGTGACTCTGGGCCTTTATACGCTGAGCCAGATCCACGCGGCAAACTCAGCCCCCGCGTCAGCCCTAAATGAGGCGGCGGTCCTGTCCACGATCAGCGCGCCAGTCTTGACCCTCGGCCTCGAGGTCTTGGGCAAAGCGGACCTGGGTTTGGTCTTATCGCAGGTAGGCAACATCGCGGTGCTGCTCGTCATCAGCACCTTTAATCTGCTCGCTTATTTGAGCGGGACCGAATTGATTTTTCAGCGCGAATTAAACTTCAATCGAGAGATGGCTGTCGCGGGCGGCGCCAATATCGCGGCTGGGCTGCTGGGCGGCGCGATGGCTGGTTTCCACGCTATCGCCTATTCAACCTTGGCGCATACTTCCGGCGCCAATGGCCGATTCATCAATCTGATTCTGGCGGTCTTATTCTTGGTGACCCTGGCGCTCGGGAACGCCATCAGCAATTTATTCCCGGTCGAAATCATGGCGGGGCTGCTATTTTTCCTGGGCTTCAGCTTCTTGGTGGATTGGCTGGTCGATTCCCGCTCGCAGATGCCGCTGGCTGATTATGTAACAATCGTGGCGATGTTGATTATCATCGTCGCCTTCGGCTTGATGTGGGGCATTCTTTGCGGCGTCTTGGTTTCCATCATATTTTTTGTCATGCAATACAGCCAAATCAATGTCGTGCGGCAGCAGTTCAACGGCGCCAGATACCACAGCCGCATCGAGCGATCCATCATAGAAAACCGCCTGCTGAGAAATCATGGCGAGAATATCCAAGTCTTCCGCCTGCAGGGCTACATCTTTTTTGGAACGGGCTACCAGCTCTATCGCCACATTCGCACGCGCATTGCCGGCGCGGCACCAGGGGAAATCCGCTACATCGTGCTGGACTTCCGCCTGGTCGAGCGTTTAGACGCCTCCTCCGCCGCCGACTTCCACAAACTGCAGCAATTGTCGGAAGAGAAAGATATTCGCGTCGTTTTCAGCAATGTCAGCGACCTCATCCATACCGTCCTCATCCGCAGTTTCAGCAGCAACGACCTGCCATTGCCGCTATTCTTCCCGACCCTTGACCATGCGATGGAATGGTGCGAGGGGAAAATCTTGGCTGAAAGCCATCTGAACGCGCCGTCCCAGGTATCTATCGAGAAACAACTCGATAGCCACACCATGCTGCACAGCGCGGAAATCAGCCTGCTGCTGAAGTACCTAAAGCGGGTGGAAGTCGAGGAAGGCGATGTGATCCTCCGTCAAGGCGAGCATAGCGATTCCTTGTTCCTCATCGAATCGGGCAAAGTCGATATCATGCTCCGCAATGAATATAACCATGTCGTGCGCTTGCGCAGCATGGGCGCCGGCACCATTGTCGGCGAGGTCGGCTTTTATTTGCATCGCCCGCGAACCGCCACCATCATCGCGACCGAACCCAGCGTATTGCAGGTTCTCGAAAGCGAGACCCTGCGCCAAATGGAAAGCGATGACCCGCTGGTGGCCGCCATGCTGCACAACTTCCTCGCCTGCGTCCTCTCCGAGCGGCTCTCCGCCACCAACCACATGGTGGAAGAGCTGATGGAATAGGAATAGATAGGCAAGCGCGCGGCTTCGCTGTACCGCTTTCCCCACAATCTGCTAGGATTCAGGCGGCAAGATTACTTGTCTGGAGGCTCCATTGCCACGCCGCCTGCTCTATGCCTTGCTCATCGTAGAAGCCATCACGCATCTGTTCTGGCTTTCGCCAGCCGCCCATTCGGGCCAGGTGGCAATCCCTTGGCTGATGAATCGCGGCATGACACTTTTCGGCGATATCTGGGAACAGCACGCGCCCGGCAGTTCGCTGCTGGCTGCGGCCGCGCAATCGCTGATCGACATCGACCCGGGCGCGCTGGTCAAGCTGCTTAATATCGCGCTGACGCTCGCGCTGACAGCCCTGGCTTATCGGCTGGCGAAGCAGCTTTCGGGCGATGAATGGGCTGGTCTGCTCGCCGCCGCCGCCTTCGCTTGGTGGGAGCCGGTCTACGGCAATGTGCTGCTCTACTTCGATACCTTGGTGGCGCTCTGCCTAATGGCGGCGCTGGCGGTCTATTTCCATGCCAGCGAGCAAACGTCGACCAGGCAGGTCGCGGCGGTTGGCTTGCTGATGGGCGCGGCAACGCTCTTCAAGCAGCATGCCTGGCTAGCGGTGCTTTTGCTGGGCTTTTGGCTGCTGCTGAAGCACCGGCGGCAGGATGTCTTGGTCTACATGGGGGCGGCGCTATGCTTGCCGCTGCTGCAATGGCTTGCGCTGTGGCGCGGGGGCTTGATCGAAAATTACATCTTCTGGAATTGGACCTTCAATCTCAGCGGCGCGATGGACGGCCTGCCGCTTGATGGCGATCTCTTCCGCAAGCTGCTGCTGAGCAATGCCCTCGTCTTCCCATTTGCCGCGCTGGCTCTGCGCCGCGATCGGCGCCGCCTGCTTTTGCTCGCGCTGTGGCTGGCGGCTTTGACCCTGCTCTACCCGCGCGCCGGCGAAAACCACGCGATGGCTCATCTGCCGCTGGCCGCCGTGATGTCTGGCATCGTGCTGGCCAAACTGCGGCAGCCACTCAAAGGCTGGCGCGGCTGGGATGCGCCGCAGACGATTCTGGCCGGTTTGCTCGTCGCCGGCGGCATCGGCTGGCTTTGGACTGGCGCCGTCAGCTATATCCCGACGCCGCTGGGACCAGGCGCCATCCTCGCCTACGACGAATTCCGCACGCTGGCAAACCAGCTCAGCGAGCGCGCCGAGGCCGGCGATACGCTCTTTGTACTGCCAGAAGCCGATAGCAGCCCGCAGCTGCACCCCTTAACCGGCTTGCCTCCGCCTGGCTTGTGGGTCAAAGGCTGGCGCTGGTATTTCAAGCCGCCGCAGGTTTTAGCGACCTTGACCCGCGAATGGGAAGCGGCACCGCCCACCTGGATCATCGTCTTCCCCGCGCTGACGGCCGCCGGCGAGCCTGGCATCCAGCCGCTGCTGGACATCGTTGCGGCGCGCTATACGCTGGTATTCGAATCGGACCCGATCTACGACCATGGTCGCGCAGAAGTGTATCGCCTGCCGCCAACTGCGGAATGAGATGGCAAGGCTTGCAAGCAACCGCCGACTCCCGCGCTGGCGGGGGCTGGGCGATGAGGGCTGGGAGATGGGGGATAGATGATTCGGCTGTCGCCACGCGGTCAGGCGGTCTATCAGCTCCTTAGCCTTATCGTGGCGCTGCTGCTGCTTTATAGCCTCTGCCTCATCGCCAGCGCCCTGTATCAGCTCCCGGCGCAGCCGCTGGCGCATCTCGTCGCCTACGAGCAGATCCAGCGCATCGGCGAGCGCGCGTTCCAGTTCACCGTCCTGAGCGGGCTCCTCAGCGCTGGCTTGATGATGAACCCCGATCCGCTTAGCCCGCGCGCGCTATTGGCGCTGCGCCGAATCTGGGCTGGGCTGGCTGTCGTCTCGCTTGCGCTCAGCCCGCTTGAAATGGAGCTGGCGCTGGACTGGGCGGCGGCGCTGGCGCTGCTGCTGGCTCTGTCTTTGCGCCTGGCTGGCGCTTCCCCCACCAGCCGCATCTGGCAGATTGGCTTGCTGCTGCTGGTCATTAGCTTGGTCCCGGCCGGGCTGCTGGCCGGACCCGCGCTGGCTGCCCTGCAAGCATTTCGCTACCAGGTCGCCTATCCCATTGCCGGGCTCAGCGTCATGTTTTGGCTGGTAGGGCGTTACAGCCGGGTTGATGCGGAGTGGGCGGCGGAGAGCCTCAGAATCGCGGCGCTGCTGGTTTTCTTGGCTGGCAGCTTGATAAGCTTGGGGCACTTGGGGCTGACGGCGGCCGTCGGCATCGGCGCTACCCTGCTAATCCCCTTATGTTATATCAGCCTCGCCGGGCATAGTTACCGCGCCTTAAGCAGCCGCAACGAGAACGCCTCGCTCGCGCCTCATTGGGTCGCGGTGGCGACCTTGTTTTGGCTGGTTGGCGGCGGCTTCCTCGGCGCGCTCAGCATCCAGCCGGCCATCGGCGAGGCGATGCGCGGGACCGATCTGGCGCAAGCCCAGGCTTGGCTGGCGCGCTGGGTCTCGCTCGCAATCGTGCTGGCATTCGTCAACGAGAGCGCCTCATCGCTGCGCGGCGACAACCGCCGCGTGACCGGCTATACGCCGCTCTGGCTCATCGGCTTCGGCGCTGGCTTGGCCAGCGTCACGGCGGCTTGCCGAGGCGTCGCGCAAATTTACCTGCGCGATGTCGCCGCCTTGGCAGCAGCCGACCTGCCTGAGCTGCTGCTGCCGCTGACGGTGGTCTGGCTCATCTGCCTGCTGGCCGTCGCCGGCGGGGTCCTCATTTACGCGCTGGGCTTCTGGCGGCGGCGCGCCCGGCTGGCAGCCTAATCGCTGGCGCCGCTTCAGCCTTCGAGCTGCTCCAGAGCCTCCGCGACCCGCTGAAAGTCCAGGGCAATCGCTTCAAATGTTTTTTTCGCCACAGAGGGCGCGTAGGGTCGCGTAGACACTGACCCGCCGACACAGCCCGCCGACACAGAGTTTACTATCTTTTCTTTGTGTCCTTCCTGTCTTTGTGGTGAATGTGCCTACGCGCCCGCCGCAACCCGCTGAAAGCCCCACAGTTACCGAAGCAGTTTTGGGCGAATCCAGTCCATTGCGGGGTAGCCCGCGCCTTCCCAGGCGCGCAGCGCTTGCTCCACATCGTAGGGTACGCGCCGCAGATCGACCCTGAGCGCGCCTTCTGTCCATTCCAGAATCGCCCATTCGGCGTAGCCAGGATTGCTGAAAGACAAGCCGACGCTGCCCGGATTGATCACGCGCCAGCCACCGACACGACGATCCTGCGCCAGGTGCGTGTGGCCACAGAGCGCCAGCCGCCCGCCGCGATCCAGCAGCGCGTCAGCCGCTTCTTCGTCCGCGCTATCAGGACGCAGCGCCATCGATTCATCATCGCCCGGGATGGCGTGGAAGCCAAGCACGCGCCCGTAGCCAGCGACATCCAGCTTGAGCTCGCGGCTCAGAATATCGCGCAGCAGCCCGAAATCGAGCCAGGTCAGCCGCTCCATAGTCCACTGGTAGATGGCGCTCATAGCCAATATATTGCCGCGGTAGGCGCTGTATGCTTCCTCCTCCGTAGGCGGCGGGAAAGCGATGCGGGCGCCAGTCACCAGATAGCGGTCGGTGTTGCCGCCGATAATCTTGACTGCCTCGTCGCCGCGTTTTTCTCGCAGGCGGCGCAGCGCTTGCACACAGTCATGCGCGCCCCCGCCCAGCGCGGCCAAATCGCCGAGGCACCAGATGAGATCAAAGTCGCCACAGCGCTCCATGTCTTCGAAGGTGGCTTGCAGCGCGGGGAAGTTGCCATGAATATCCGAGAGTAGCGCCAGGCGCATGATGGAATCCGTCCTAATAATAATAGCGAATAGCGAGCCGCGTGGCTCAAAGTGTAACATAGAGTGGCGCCGCCGGCAGGCGCTGACATCGAGAGGGAGCGGTGAATTCGCTGGACATTCAATTTCACCACAAAGATACGAAGGGCACAAAGAAAAGATAGTAATCTCTGTGCCCTCTGTGTCTCTGTGGCGAAAATAATTTGAAGCGATTGCCCTGCCACGCCGAAGCAAAGTTGACAGCCGCCCCGATAGTCGCTATTCTCTTCGGGAGCAGTACTGAATCTGGAGACCCAGATGCGATTATGCGATTGCGCTTGCTGTTGTTCTTGCCTAGAGACGGGAGCTTAACCGCCTGAGCTAAGAGCCAACAGCAGCCGACACCGAGATTCGAAGTCAACTGGCAATTAGGCGCGCGGCACCGTGAAACGGCAGCCCGAGCCGCGCGTGGATTTGCCAGTTGGCTTTGTTTCTTGAATCGAACGAAGCCTGAACAAGAGAGCCTTATGACGATCACAGCCGAGCTGGCAGCAGACACGCCGAAGGAAAGCGTCGATTATTCGCAGGATATCGAGCGGCAGATCGGCAATACGCCACTGCTGAGCTTCCGCCGCGTGACCAAGCATCTGCCGGCCGATGTCCGCGTGCTGGCGAAGGCTGAGTGGCAGAACCCCGGCGGCAGCGTGAAAGACCGCGCCGCTTACGGCATCATCCAGCGCGCCGAAGCGGAAGGGGCGCTGCAAAGCGGCAAGACCATCCTCGATAGCACCAGCGGCAATACTGGCATCGCCTACGCCATGATTGGCGCCGCCAAGGGCTATCGCGTCAAGCTCTTCTTGCCCGAGAATGTCAGCCCGGAGCGCGTGGCGATCCTGCGCGCTTACGATGTCGATCTCGTCTTCACCGACCCGCTGGAAGGCTCGGACGGGGCGCTGGCGGCGGTGCAAGCGCTGGCCGCCCGCCAGCCCGAGCGCTACTTTTATGCCGATCAATACAACAATCCCGCCAACTGGCAGGCGCATTATCAGGGCACCGGCGCCGAGATCTGGCGGCAGACAAGCGGGGCAGTGACGCATTTTGTCGCTGGCTTGGGCACCAGCGGCACCCTGATGGGCGCGGGCCGGCGGCTGAAGGCATTCAAGCCAGCCCTGCAAATTGTCTCGGTCGAACCGGATTCGCCCTTCCATGGTCTAGAAGGCTTGAAGCATATGGCATCCGCCATTCGACCTGGCATCTTTGAGGCACAGGTCGCTGATACGGCGCTGGCAGTGCGTACAGAAGAGGCGCACGCGATGGCGCTGCGGCTGGCGCGGGAAGAGGGGTACCTGGTCGGCATTAGCTCGGCAGCCGCCATGATCGGCGCGCTGCGGGTGGCGGAAGACCTGGCGGAGCGCGAGCAGAGCGGCACGGTGGTCACGCTATTTCCCGATAACGCCTACAAATATCTGAGCGAAGCTTTCTGGCGTGGCTGATTTTAACGCGCCACCGAGACTCAGTCCTACATCCAACCAAGCCATGCAAATCCAGTATTATTGGGGAGTGGTGAATTGCTGATATAAGGCTTGCTTGTGCTGAGTCGTAGGGGCGATCCTTGGATCGCCCAAAACCCGCTTCTGCAACTGTGGGCGACACAAGTGTCGCCCCTACATCTAAGTTATCCATATACAGAATTTCGGTCTGCATATCCTCGCATTCACCACTACAAGGCTTGTCCGCTACTGAGTTTTTAATGCGCATTTCTACCCCATCCCCGACCGCCAGTGTCTACGCGGCGCAGCCCCTTGCCCCAGCAAGCTAGGGAAGGGGAGCTAGGATATTGCAAACTCTATAAAATATGCCAATTCTGCTTGAATCCAAGTTCACATTAGCGATAATCACGACAAATCAGTGGTCATCCCCCCATTTCAATGGGGGGACCGAGGGGGGTAAACCAAAGGGCGATCGCGAATCCTAAAGTACCGGACAAGCCTTACACTATTATTGGGGCTGTTTAAAGCTTGCCCGCTACCGCTCGTAAGGGATAATCTTGTCCCACTCATCGGCGGTGGAGCGGGCGACGAAAGCCACCACCGGCTCGGTATCGCTCAAGTTGAAGACCTCATGGGGGATGCCCGGTTCGATGAAGATGAAATCGCCGGCGCTATTGTCCACCACTTGCTTGCAGCCTTCGCCATATTCGTGGCGCACCTCGCCTTCGAGGATGTAGAGCATCACTTCAAAATCGACATGGATATGCGCATAGGCGACGCCGCCCGGCGGGATGGTAGCGACATTGATCGACAGCTCCCTGGCTTTGACATTCTTGCTCGACAAGCCCGTCTTGTAGTGGATGCCGTTCCAGTCTCGCTTTGCCCCGCCGCCGCGCAGCACGCTGATGCCATCATCGCCTTCGACCAGCGCTCGCAGGTCCCCATGTTCGCTCATCGGTTTCACGCTCCTACTGTCTAAAGGACGCGAGTATAGCTAAGATATATAGGGCATTCCAGACGCAAGCGCTTTTGAACAGCAAGAGCAAAACGTATGACGCTCGATTTAGCCTGGCTTCGACCTGGTGTATTCGATGGCAGATAGAATGGCAGACAGAATGGCAGATAGAATGGCAGATAGAAAGGAATCATCATGCGCGCCAAAATCGGCATACTGACCGTCTCCGACCGCGCCTACCGCGGCGTCTACGAAGACCTTGGGGGACCCGCCATTCAAGCCTATATGAGCGAGAGCTTGACCAATGACTGGCAGCCGGTTGCGCGGGTCGTGCCTGATGAATTAGAGGCGATTCAGTCAGCGCTGATTGAGCTGGTGGATGAGCGCGGCTGCAGCCTGGTGGTGACGACCGGCGGCACCGGGCCAGCCCCGCGTGACATCACGCCCGAAGCGACCGAAGCCGTCTGCCAGAAGCTGATGCCCGGCTTCGGCGAGCTGATGCGGCAGGTCTCGCTTAAATTCGTGCCGACAGCCATCCTCTCGCGGCAGACAGCCGGCATCCGCGGCAAAGCGCTAATCGTCAATTTGCCCGGCAAGCCCAGCGCCATCCGCGATTGCCTGGATGCGGTCATGCCGGCGATTCCTTATTGCATCGATCTCATCGAAGGACCTTACCTGACAACCGACGAGAGCCGAATCCTGGCTTTCCGCCCGAAGGGCAAGTAAGGGCGCGGCGCTACCAGCTGCCATCTTCGAGGATCTCGCCGATAGCCCGCATGGCGGCGCGAATCTCATCGTCGGTGTTATAGAAATGCGGCGCGATGCGGATGCCAGCCTGGGGGCGGAAGTCAATCTTGATATCACGAGCCAGCAACTCCTTAGAGACTTCGTAGGCCTGCGGCGGGTTGACCGTTACCGTGCCCGCTCGCTCTTCGGCCGCGCGCGGGGAGACAAGCTCGTAGCCCATCTCGTCGGCGAGGTCGATAATCAGCGCCGTTTGCCGCATCGACTTCTGGCGGATGGCAGCGACGCCGACTTGGGCAATGATGTCGACGCCGGGCTGGATGGCGTGCAGGGAAGCGATGCCGGGCGTGCCGTTCATCAGGCGGTAGGCGTCGGCGCGCAAGTCCAGCTTCTCAACATCAAACGAGAAGGGCGCGGCGCTAGCGAACCAGCCGGTCACCTTGGGCTTGAGCGTGGGCAGCAGATCGGGGCGCACGTACATAAAAACGCCGCCCGGACCCCCACAGAGCCATTTGAGCACACCGCCGATGTAATAATCGACATCCCAAGCGCCCACATCGACCGGGATAACGCCGACGCTGTGATAACCATTGAAGAGGACTTGCGCCCCGACGCGATGCGCCTTTTCTGTGATCGCCCGCGCTGGCATGATATAGGCGCTGCGGAAAAGCACATGGGAAAGGCTGACCAGGCGGGTTGATTCATCGATGGCCTCCAGCAATTCTTCCACATCAATGTGGATGCCATCGCGCGAGGGGATCATCTGAATACGCATGTGATCGGGCAGCCAACTGCGCAAGGCATAGACATCGCTGGGGAAATCGAGCGCGGTGATGACCACTTTATCGCGCCGCGGGTCACTGAAATCCAGCGCGCCGAAGAGGATGCTGTTGGCGATGCTAGCGTTTTGATGCACCAGCACCGAATCCGGCGCCGCGCCCATCAGCGGGGCAATCTTATTCCCGACCGTCTGCGGCAGCTCGAACCAGCCCGCCCCCCAGGCAGATACACCCAGCTCCGCCCAAGTATCCGCGTAAAATTGCAGGCTCTGGTAGACGCCGCGCGGCATCGCGCCCAGGGAATTGCTAATCAGATAATTGCAGCGGCTCAAAATCGGGAATTCGTCGCGCCATTTCAGAAGCGGGTCAGTGGGCATTGGCAGGCTCTCGGCTGATCAATTGGGCGATGCGAATCATTGTAAAGCAAGACGCGCAAGTTTCAGCGCCCAAAACGATGCCGCCGCCAATGATTGAAGATCTGCCACAGGCGCGGCTGCGTCCCTTCCCAATTGCTAGCAAATCCTGAGTCAGAGCCACACTCCTATATCCACCAAACTCACCACTCCCCTCGAACTGACTTGTTGACAGCCGAGCCGCAGCAAGGCTAGAATCAAACGCAGCGTCCATGGGAGAGGGATAATCATGCCCGACCTAGACATCAAGACAGTCGGCGGGAACGGCAGTTTCGACGATGTCATCGCCGCGGCGCCGCCCGAGATTCAGCGTCTTGCCCATGCCGCCCGCGCGCTGCTGGCTGATGTCATGCCTGGCATCACCGAGGTGCCCTGGGCGCGGCAAAAGATCGCCGGCTATGGCGTGGGACCCAAGAAGATGTCCCAGCATTTCTGTTACATCGCACCTTTCAAGAAACACCTCAACCTAGGCTTCATGTACGGCGCGCATCTGCCCGACCCACAGCATTTGTTGGCGGGGCAAGGCGCCGACCTGCGGCATGTCAAGATTCGAAACAGGTCCGATTTGGAGCGCGAGAGCTTGCGCGAGTTAATCGACGAAGCCAGCCGCTACCTGCCAAAGCTGAAATGAGCGCGCCCCGAGCCGACGCCTTGACGCAGGTCCTGCTGGACTTTGCTGGCAAGAGCACGGAGAGCCTCGAACGTTTCGCCGCGGCGCATCCGCCGGACCGCCATCTAATCGCCGACTTATGTGATTTTGCCGCCAGCGACGATCGCCAGGTTCAAGCAGCCGCGACCTGGCTGCTCAAGCGATACAGCGAGGCCGGCGCCGCGCTTTCGCCCCAGCAGAGTGAAACGCTGCTGCGCCTGCTGCTCGCGGATGCCAGTTGGCTATCGCAGCTCCATGTCCTGCAAATGATGGAAAAGCTGGTCCTGCCCGCCTCGCTGGCGCCGCCGCTGATAGCTGCGCTCGCCGCCCTAGCTAGCGGCAGCAATACCTTCATCCGCGCCTGGAGCGTCCACGCCGCAGCGGTACTGGCAGACCAGCAGCCCAGCTACCGCGGCACTGTCTTGGGCTTGATCGGGACCGCGCAGCAAGATGCGGCGCCATCAGTACGGGCGCGCCTCCGCCGAACCAGCCAGGCATTTGATTGGATTTAAGCGCCACCAAATGCCCGAATCTTGCCGAACATATCGCGGAAGATAGGGTCGCGATGGACGAAGTTGGCCACCCGCACGAGATGCCGCGAGCGGTCGACGCTCCAGGTCACTTGGTCGGTCAGCAGCGGGCTATGCGCCAGGTCACTCGGCACCCAAGCGGGGTTGATCAGCCAGGCGATCGTCGAAATATCCCAGATGACGCTGGAAGCGCCGAAGGAGTCGGGCCGATATTCCTTGAAAATCTGACAGAGATAATCGCCCACTCGGCTCGTCCCGCCGATGAACTCGCGCAGCTCCGCCAGCGTCGTCAAGAGATGTGAAGTAACGCCAAGACAAGGCACGATGACAAAGGGCACGCCACTATCGAGAACCACTTGCGCCGCCGGCACATCTTGCGCGAGGTTGAATTCCCGCGTGTGGGGCCAGTTCAAATTGTGCCCGCCCAGCCACAGCACCACAATCTTCTTGATGATTTCCGGCGCCAGCAGCAGCGCCGACGCCACATTGGTGATCGCCCCAATAGCGACCACATAAAGCGGGTCCTCATCGGCGCTGGCAAGCGCCCTTTCAATCAAATCGCGAACGGCGGCGTTATCCTGCGGCTGGCGGTCGCGCCCGAGGTATTCGGTCGAGCCGCGAAAGGCAAAGCCTTGCGGGGACCAGCCAAGAAAATCCAGCAGGCGCAGGATCTCCTCGTAACTTTTTTCCATGCCATCGCCCGGTCCCGCCGAGCGCGCGTTGTGAAAGGGCGCCGCGTAAACCGCTTCTACCGTCATCTGCTCCGGCGAGAGCAGCGCATAGGTCAAAGCGAATTGATCGTCAATTTCGTTATAGGTATCGGTATCGAGCACGATACGCGCTTTAGGGACCGGCTGCCCCAAGCGCTTGATGCGAAATGCCTCGCTGAGGGTGGGGAAATTCATCTTGGACATCCTTCACTGTTACGTAGCCATTGCGGGCGAACGTCGGTCCTTGATTAAGTCTGATATTTTCCAATTTTGCTAGGGGCGGCTCTTGGGCGCCCCTAGTGAGCCATAGCAGCGGCGGATTTGCCCATTTCAAACCCCACCCCCAGCCCCTCCCCGATGAATCATGGAGGGGAGCATTGCTAGCAAATCCTGAGTCGGAGCTTTTACAAACTCCCATATCAAGCAAATTCACCACTCCCCTCTTGGGCTGCCCCTTGTGAGCCATAGCGGCGGCGGATTTGCCCTTGCCCCAAGCTAAGGCGAGCTGCCCGGCACAATATAACCCGTTCCATGCGTCTGATAAATCTCGGGGTAGACCACTGCCGCGTCCAGCCCGCTCTGCCCCGCTTCGAAATACTGCAGCACGGTCACCACGGGCACGGGCCATTGATGCCACATGTAAGCGGGCGTCCCCGCGGGCAGCACCGGGTTGTGGCTGCCATAGGTGAAATAATAATGCCCTTGCGACAGGTCGATATCGGTCTTTTCCAGCGCGGCGACAATGGCTGCTGGGTCGGTAAAACTGCCCGCCCGCTCCATCGCGTCCGCCATTAGCCAGACGCTGTCATAGGCTTCCATCGCGAAGCTAACCAGCACATCGCCGAAATCCGCTTGATAGCGCTTTGCCAGCTCGCCCGCTATCTCGTTGTACAAGCCGGGGACAAGGCCGACGATTTCGAAGGCGCAATAATTGCCGTCCGGCACAGTCTGCCAGAATTGCTTGGATTGGAAGGCGAGATGATTGGTCACGCAGATTGTATCGGCATTGGGTGCGATGCCAAGCTCCGCCATTTGCTGCGTGAGATTGTACGAGGTCTCCCCGCTGACCAGGATGCGAATGGCGTCGGGCGCTTGGGTCCTCGCCCAGAGCCGGCTCAGGATCGGCACAAAATCTTCGGTGCCTAATTCGATTTCCAGTTGCTCGACATGGACGCCAGCCGCCTCGAGCTGGGCGCGCTCAGCCGCCGCGGCCGGGTGCCCATAATCGGTATTTTCAAGGATGATAACAACATCCTCGACCCCAAGCGAGAGCAGCCAATCGGTAACAACCTTGCCGACGATAGAACTAGGCGGCGAGGTGCGAAAAACATAATCAAGCCCTTGGCTGCTTCGCGGCCGCTCGCCCTCGTAGCCGGCATAACCGGCGGCGCTGATGCTGTCGTTGCGCGGATGAGCGTAAATGATCGGCATCTTATAACGCTGCGCCAAGTTCATCGTCGCCAAAGCAACCGCGCTGTGATAGAAGCCGACAATGCCATGCACTTCGTCTTGCAAGATCAAACGCTCGACCACCAATTGACCATATTCCGAGATCCCTTCCGAATCCGCCGTGATGACCGTCACCCGATGCTTGGCGCCGTCTATCTCGATGCCGCAATCCGCATTGATATCGGCCACCGCCTGCTGGAAGCCCCAGTCCATGCCGATGCCGCCCGTCACCGAGCCGGGCGCCGAAAGCGGTACGACGCCGCCAATGCGAATGCTCTCCTCAGCGAAGTGGCAGTGGCTATCAGCCGAGACTGCCCCAGGCAGGAGCAGCGCGATCAACAGGAGCCAGAAAGCCGCGCGGGACCACAGGCATTTCAACGTCATTTTTCCCCCCTCCGAGCAGAAATCGCGAGGCTATGTTAGAGTACAGTCTGCTTGCCTTCAATGCTCAGATGGCTGCTGGCGGGGACGCGTATGACGAGAGTGTGCCGCCGGCCGATAGCTAAAGAAATGGGAGGATGAATGCCCCGCCTCTTCGTCGCCATCGACCTGCCAGCGGAAACAAAAGACCAAATCCTCAGCCTGCGCCAGGACGACTTGCCGCCCGGGCGCTGGACCCGGCGCGAGGCGCTGCACCTGACCCTGCACTTCATCGGCAATGTGCCAGCGGCAGTCGCGCGCGCCTATCAACAAGCGCTGGGCGAGGTCGACGCCGCCGCCTTCGATTTGCGCATCCAAGGCGTCGGGCAATTCCCCAGCGATGACCGGCCCCGCCTCATCTGGGCTGGCTTGCAAAATACCCCAGACCTGCGCGCCTTGCACGAGGCAGTTGGCGCCGCGCTGGAGCGTGAGGGCTTCCGGCGCGACGGGCGCCGCTTTCAGCCGCACATCAGCCTGATGCGCTTCCGCAAGCCCATCCGCCGCGGGCCGGCAAGCAGATGGCTGCGCACACATATCGACTTCTACGCCGAGCCTTTTCGCGCCGAGCAGTTCACGCTGTTCGAGAGCGACCCGCAGCCGAGCGGCGCCGTCTATACCAAGCGCGCGGTCTATCGCTTGAGAGGCAGCGCCTAGGCTTGGGGGCAAGCCGCTGCCAGGCAAGCATTTAAGGCTTGTCCGGTACTTTAAGATTCGCGATCGCCCTTTGGTTTACCCCCCTCGGTCCCCCCATTTCAATGGGGGGATGACCACTGATTTGTCGTGATTATCGCTAATGTGAACTTGGCTTCAAGCAGAATTGGCATAGTTTATAGAGTTTGCAATATCCTAGCTCCCCTTCCCTAGCTTGCTGGGGCAAGGGGCTGCGCCGCGTGGACACTGGCGGTCGGGGATGGGGTAGAAATGCGCATTAAAAACTCAGTACCAGGCAAGCATTTAGAAGCGGACGCCGCACGAGGACGGGGGCGCCCCAAGTTTTTCAGCCTAAGCCGGTTCAGCCGCGGGCAGCCGATGCGCGCGCAGGATCAAGCCGCCGGCAATAATCATCGCGCCCATTGCCAGGAAGGCAACTTCGAGCGAGGTCTCGGCGATGGCGGCGAAGATTGGCGCAGCCAGCGCGACAAACAGATTCAAAAACATGTTGACCAGCGATAAAACCGTGGCGCGGTTCTTGCTCTCGATCAGCGCATTCTGATACGCCGAAAATAGCGGCGTCTTCATATCAGCGACGCCTAGCATCAGAATCATGACCAGCACAACCGCGCCCGGACCAGCCACCGCAGCCAGCAGCCAGTACATCGCGCCTGGCAGCAGAATGAGCAGAGCGATAGCCCGCCCCTGCCCCAGCCAGCCCTCCACCTTGTAGGCATAGCGCGTGGTCAATGCGCCCAGCAAACTGCCAAGGGACAAGACGACCCCCGTCATAAAGGGCGCGGCGCCGTGCTGCGTCAGATAAGGTGGACCCAAGGTGGTGATTAATGACGATGTGATCGGCGTCGTGAAGACAATCAACAGCATCAGCCGGCGCAGGCGCTGATGATGGCGCAGCAATTGCATGCCAGTGCGCAGCAGAGCCAGGCTGCTCGTATTGGCTTTTGAGCTATCAAGCACCGGCTCGCGCAGCGTCAAGCAGACAAGCGCGCCGACTAGCAGCGCAAGCACCGTGAGAACAATGGCGGGGGTAAAATTCTCGACCGCAGCATCGCCAATAATCAGCCCGCCGATAATGGGCGCGACAACGAAGGCAATCAAGCTGTAGCTGTTCACCCGTCCCATCGCCCGCTTCATGGCTTCTTCGCGGTTTTCCGGCGGCAAACTGTCGTAGACCAGCGCCTCAACCGCGCCCGAGGCGAAGGCGAAACCGGTGCCAGTCAATAAGGCGACCAATATATACCACTCAAACGATTGGGCGAAGATGAATATGAACTCGCCCGCCATCAGCAGAACGGTTGAGGCAAATATGGACCACTTGCGCCCGACGCGATCAGCCAGCAAGCCCGTCGGCACTTCGGTCAGAAATATCGTGCCGATGAGTATGGATTCGATCAGGCTGATTTGAACCAGCGTTAAGCCCCGACCCAGCAGCAGCAGCGCATAGGCGTGGATATAGAGATGGAAGCGCTGGCAAAACCGGATGACGATGACTTTATTGATGTTGGCGGGCTGCATGGCGGCAATCTGTATTGGCTCGAAAAGGGACGTGATTATATCAGCCGCCGGCCCGCTTGCTATCGCCGCCTCTGGCAAAGCAGGGCAATCGCATCAAAATTTTTTTCGCCACAGAGACACAGAGGGTCGCAGCCCCTTGCCCCAGCAAGCTAGGGAAGGGGAGCTAGGATATTGCAAACTCTATAAACTATGCCAATTCTGCTTGAATCCAAGTTCACATTAGCGATAATCACGACAAATCAGTGCTCATCCCCCCATTGCAATGGGGGGACCGAGGGGGGTAAACCAAAGGGCGATCGCGAATCCTAACGTACCGGACAAGCCCTACATTTTGTGATTTTACGTGGCGAACGACGCACAATGATTTTGATGCTATCGCCGCCTATGGCAAAGCACTGCGGCGAGCATTATAATCCACGCTTGAGTGCAATAGGGTGGAGAGACCAACATGCGCGAAAACCGAGTGCGGACACTATGGGACGGCGGGGCAGCGGTGATTAACGGCTGGCTGCACAGCCCCAGCACCTGGTCAGCCGAAGTGATGGCGCACCAAGGCTGGGACAGCCTGGTCGTTGATATGCAGCATGGCTTGATGGGCATCGAGACGGCGATCCAGATGCTGCAAGTCATTTCAACCACCGATACCGTGCCGATGGTCCGCGTCAACTGGAATACGCCCGGCGATACCATGCGCTTGCTGGATGCCGGCGCTTACGGCGTCATCTGCCCGATGATCGAAACCCGCGAAGAATGCGAGGCTTTCGTCGGCGCCTGCCGCTTCCCGCCGCTGGGCTATCGCAGCCTGGGTCCCACCCGCGCCCGCGTTTACGCCGGCGAAGATTATGCCGAGCGAGCCAACGACACCATCATCGCCCTAGCTATGATCGAAACCAAAGACGGCTACCAGAATCGCGACGAGATCATGAGCGTCGACGGGCTGGATGGCGTCTTCGTCGGCATTGGCGATTTGCGCCTGCACCTAACTGGGGAAGCGGGCTTGAGCGGGGAAGACGCGACCGTCGACGCGGCGCTGGATGCGATTCTGAAGTCCGCCCAAGAGCATGGCATCAAAGCGGGGCTTTTCGCCGCTGATACCCAGCACGCCATCGAGATGCTCAAGCGCGGTTATGAATTTGTTACGGTGATGAATGACGTCTCGCTGATGGCCAGCGCCGCCTCGGCGGTAGTAGGCGAGGTGCGGGCCAGCCTGGGCTAGGTCAATCAATCGCGTCGCCCAGGCAGATCTCCAGGTCCTGCGCACTTTGCAGCCAGGGGTGGTCGAGCGGCACATTCTTGCGCATACCGACCACATCTTGCAGCGGCACGGCAGCGGTGCCATCGCCGCAAAGGCCGACCATGATATTGCTCAGCCCCTCGTTGATATAATTGGCCGCCGCGGTGCCCAACTGGGTCGCCAGCAGACGATCCCGCGGCGAGGGCACACCCCCGCGCTGCACATGCCCCAGGATAGTCACGCGGGATTCGAGCCCAGTGCGCTTTTCCAGCTCGCGGGTTAGAAGCTGGGTGCCGCCGCTGCGTTCCTTTTCGATCGTATCCAGTTCGGCGCGCGCCTTTTTCCGCCGCCGCCGCGCTCGCTTCTGTTTGGCTTTGTCATCGCCCGCTGCGGCGATATCAGCCTCGGCCTGCGCCAGGCGCGCCCGCGCATCCAGCAGCTTTTTGCCGACGCGCCGCGTCATAGCCCCTTCCGAGACCGCCACAATGCTAAAGCGCGTTCCACCACGGCTGCGCGCCCGGATCGATTCCGCCACATACTCGATGTTAAAAGGGATCTCCGGGATAAGAATGACATCCGCGCCACCCGCCAAGCCAGCGCCGAGCGCCAGCCAGCCCGTGTTATGCCCCATGATCTCGACCACGATAATGCGATGATGGCTGTGCGCGGTTGAGTGCAGGCGGTCGATCGCTTCCGAGGCGATGTTGACAGCGGTATCAAAACCAAAGGTAACATCGGTGCCGCTCACATCATTGTCAATCGTCTTGGGCAAGCAGACAACATTGATGCCCTGCTGCGAGAGACGCCAGGCGTTCTTGGCGGTGCCGCCGCCACCCACACAGATCAACGCTTCCAAGTCGTGCCGGCGGTAATTCTCCACCATCACATCCATCATATTGCGCGTCTTGCCGCCGATCGGCATCTTGTGCGGCTTGTCGCGGCTGGTGCCCAGGATGGTGCCGCCGAGGGTGAGGATGCCGCTTAGCTCTTCTGGTCCCAGCCATTCGATGCGGTTCTGCATGAGGCCCCGAAAGCCATCGCGAAAGCCAATCAAGCGCATGCCATATTTGTTGAGCGCCACCTTGCCCACGCCGCGGATCGCCGCGTTCAAACCAGGACTGTCGCCACCAGCGGTGAGGATGCCTATCGTTTTGCCCATCATAGGAAGAAACCTCGCAACAATACTATTTCGCCCCATTATAACGAAAAGCACCCGCCCATGGCAGCAAGCCAAGATTGGGGAGTGCTGAATTATCGATATAAGGCTTGCTTGTGCTGAGTTGTAGGGGCGATCCTTGGATCGCCCAAAACCCGCTTCTGCAACTGTGGGCGATTCACAGGGTCGCGTAGGGTCGCGTAGACACTGACCCGCCGACACTGACCCGCCGACACTGACCGGCAATCGCCCCTACATTGCCTCCTTTTTCTACCAGAAATAGAATTAAATCTCTGTGCGGGCGGTCAGACCCTCTGTGTCTCTGTGGCGAAAATAATTTGATGCCATGCTCCCGCGCCGCGCGCCATGAGGCTGCGCTTCAAACTATGTTATGCTTTGCCTATCGAGAATGATGAAGCGAGACCCGCATGAAAACAAAGGAAGGGCTTTACGACATAGATGACCTGTGGGAAGTCTATTGCCAACCGGGCAAGGACCACTTGCGATTTGAATTGATTGACGGAGAAATCATTGAAATGTCAGGTCCGGGCGGAACCCATGGGCGGATTGCAATTAGGCTGGGGAGCTATCTGTTCTTCTTTGCGGAAGAGCAGGGCTTGGGCATCGTGACCGGGGGAACCGGCTATCACCCGCACGATGACCGCTATAACCTGCTTCTGCCCGATGTCGCCTTCATCCGCTACGAGCGCGCGCCTGACCCGTTTCCCGAGAAATTCGTGCCAGCCATGCCCGACATCGCCGTCGAGATCGCTTCGCCAAGCAATACGCTGGCCGAACTGCGCGAAAAGGCGCAGCGCTACTTGCGAATGGGATCAACGCTGGTTTGGATTGTCCAGCCCCGCGATCAGCCCGTCGAAGTCCACCGGGCTCAGACGCCCCTTTCGACCCTCGGATTAGAGGATTCGCTTTCGGGCGACGAGGTATTGCCCGGCTTCCAGCTAGAGATTCGCCGGCTCTTTGAATGACTCCATGCCCACCGATCAACGCCTCAAGAAACTGAAACGCGTCGCCCAAACGCGCCAAGCCGGCTTCACCGTTGTTATTGAAGACGTCTTCGACCCGCACAATCTAGGCGCAATCAGCCGCAGCTGCGACGCCTTCGGCATTCAGCAGATCCATGTCATCTTCGAGACACAGCCCGAGTTCGACCCCAAGCAAGTCGGCAAGAACAGCTCAACCGCCACCAACAAATGGCTGGATTACCGCATTCATCATGGCACCGAAAAAGCGCTGCAGCGCCTGAAAAGCGACGGCTGGCAGCTAGCCGCCACTGTGCTCGACCCCGCGGCGGAATCCATCTATGAAGCCGATCTCTGTGCCCCAGGCATCGCCCTGCTTTTCGGCAACGAGAAAACCGGGCTGTCTTCAACCGCGCTGGCACTGGCTGACCGAAAGCTGATGATCCCCATGCGCGGCATCGCCCAAAGCATGAATGTATCGGTCTCAGCCGCGCTCTGCATTTACGAGGTGACGCGGCAGCGAATGGCGCGCTGCCCGCAGCACCTCAGCCTGGGGGCAGATCAGATCGCGCAGACCCTGGATTATTTCCTCGACATGCACGAGCGCCTTGGCAAACGCAACAAGACGCTGCGCAAAGAGCGGGCGAAGCGGCGCCTCTCCAAGCGCTAAGGGCACCTGGGCGGGGCGCAGGCAATCATCATTCACGCTTTCGATTCACGCTTGCGGGGCTTCCGCCTCAAGCCAGGGCGAAGATGCCCACCGTCGGCCGGTGGTCGGTCAGGTCATCAAAGGGGATCGCGCTCTGAATATGGCAGGAGATGACTTCGAATTCTCCGGCCGGGTCCTGCAGCAGAATGTGATCAATCAGAATGCGATGCGTCGTATGCGTCCAAAGCTCGCTGCGCTTGTTTTCGGGCTTTAGCAGCCGAAATTGCCGCTGCAGCATTTCCATCTCCGGCGAATCGGGCTGGGCATTAAAATCGCCCGCCAGCAAGATTGGGCGCTCGGGCTGCTCATGGTAGGCGTCCGCCCGTTTGAGCTCCTCAATAACATGCAATATCTCGCTGACCTGCGCCTGGCGGATTTGCGACGCCGTGCGCGAGCGTTCATAGCTGGCATCGCCGCGGTCCTCGCCGATGAGCAGCCCAAGATGCGTGTTGAGAAAATAGAAAGGAATGCCGCGGTAATTCAGCGACGCCGCCATCAGGTTGCGCGGCTGCGTATCGCGGTTGCCGCTGCTGTAGAGCGTGGCGCGGCTGATGGCGGTATGGCGCGCCCAGGCGCCGGCGGTGTAGCAATCACCATACTCGGGGTAGCTGCCCCAAGACCAGCTTTCCAAAGGCAAATTAGTAACAATGGCATTGCCTTCAGCCGCCTCCGACATCTCGCGGTAAGCGGGCCGATCCCACAAATTGGGATGCGGATGATCACACATGGTAACTTCAGGCGCGAAGGAATCGCTGTAATCCGAGCCCAGCAGCTGCGCCATTTTGCGCCCCACGTTGCGGCTCTGCCCGTTGAGTATTGCGACGCCCGATTCTTGCAGGGCGATAACGGTCGGTTGGCTGGGCGTTATCACCTGCCGCAGCGTTCTGTAGGTATCCTGAGCCAGCTTCTCGTGATCGTGCGGCGCGGGGCGCATGCCGCGCGCGCCCCCGATATTGAAACTTACGACCTGTAGCATCTTCTAATTCCGAACCTGCAAATCGCGTTGCATCATATCACAAGAATTGCACAATTTAGAGAGTGAGCGCACTATGAATTTCCCAAATTGATAGGCCGGGTTGGCCAGCTCTCAGCAAAGGATTGTGGGTAGCGGAAATCTTAAGCGCTTATAATGTGAGTGAAACGCCATTCCCGAGGACCCGATGCCGATAGCCATCATCTCATCGCTCTATCGCTGCGAGCAGCATCTGCCGACTTTCACAGCCGCTGTCTTCGGCTTTGCGAAGCGGCTGAGCGAGAGCGGCATCTCCGCTCATTTCCTGCCCATCGTCAATGCGGCGACGCGCCGCGAGCGCGAGCAGATCGACCAGTTGACGAGCGAAATCAACGCCCATTATTACGGCCGAATGACGCCCCTATACGTCGCGCGTGAGACGCTCTACGCGTCTTGGAATCGTGGCTTGGGTGCCACCCAAGCGCCCTACGTCACCTTCTGGAATGCCGATGACTTGCGCTATGCCGACGCCCTGCGCGAAGGGTACAGCGCCTTGCAGGGCGGCGCCACCTTGGTCGATTTCGATTACAGGCGCGTGACGCCGGTCAAACGTTTTGGCGCCTTCCAGCAAGAGCGGCGCTTCCACGTGCCCTGCATGTTTGATGGCGCAGGCTTCACCAGACGCAGCGGCATCGGTCCTTTCTTTATGGCCAGCCGCTCGCTCTTCGCGCGGGTTGGCTCCTTCGACCCCAATTTCCAGGTCGCCGGTGATACCGAGTGGGCGAGCCGCGCCGCGCCCCGGGCCAAATTCTATCGAGGCAAGGACCTGGCTGGCGATTTCATCGTGCATGGCAACAACCTGAGCAACACCGGCGGCGAGCGCGAAGACATCGAAGTCAATATCATTTTCATGCGGCTTGGCGCTTGGGCGCAGCTGCGGCCCGCGAAGCCCGCTGCCATGCGCGAGGCTTGGCATAGCTGGGGCAATGCCAGCCAGATCAGCCTGCCACCGCAAGAAGCCGACTTCCTCTGGGGACCAGCGGCAGAAGCGCGTTGGCGGCGCTATCAAGCAGAGCGGCGGCAGCCAGCGGCGCTGCGGCGGCTGCGGCTGGCATTGGCGTCGCGGGGCATCATAGGCAGCGTTGAATGGGCGATGGCACAGCGAGGGCGCGGTCTCTCATGAGCGCCCAGCGCTGGCGGCGGCTGCTCCCGCTTTGCCTGTTTATCAGCCTCAGCCTGCTCTTTTATCATCAGCTGGCTTTCAGCGGCAAGATCCTGGCGCGGGGCGATACTTTCGAGTATTTCTACCCGTATTGGGACGCGCGCAACGCCGCCTTCCGCGCCGGGCAGCTGCCGCTCTGGACGCCAGATCTGCTGATGGGCTTGCCGCTGCTGGCCAACCCGCAGCTCGGCGTCTACTACCCGCCCAACTGGCTGACTGCGCCCTTTCGCGCGCCCAGCGCCATCGCAATCAGCATTCTCCTGCATAGCGTTCTGGCCGCCAGCGGCGCCTGCTGGCTCTATCGCGTCGCCCTGGGCAAGCGCTGGCTTCCCGCCTTGGCTGCGGGCCTCATTTACGCCTTCAGCGGCTATCTGGGCGCGCATGTCGAACAGATCAACCAGTTCCAGGGGCTGGCTTGGCTGCCTTGGCTGCTGGCTTTATTTCACCGCTCAATCGCGCCGGGCAAAGCCGCCCGCGCCGGGCTCTTGCTGGCGCTGGCTTGGGCACTGCAGATCTTCAGCGGCCACACGCAGACCGTCTTCATCAGCGCTGTCGGGCTTGGCATTTATGCCCTCGGGCAGGCGGCCAGCCCGAAGGGCGGCGCCAGAGCGCTGCTCAGCCTGGCTTGCTGCTTGGCGCTGGCGCTGGTCTTGGCGCTGCCACAACTGCTGCCCAGCTTGGAATTGCTGCGCTTGTCCAGCCGGGGCGGCGGCTTCGACCTAGCAAAGGCGACCGCTTTCTCGCTCCCGCCCGATCACTTGGGGCGCGCCCTGCTGCCGAGTTACGACGGGCAACTCTTCGGCGAATATGTCGCCACCATTGGCATCATCGGCTTGGGGCTGGCGCTCTGGGCACTGTTATCGAAGCCACTCCAAGACCGGCGGCACCGGGTTTGGCTACTGCTGGCCGCCCTAGGTTTGGCGCTGGCGCTGGGGCGCTACAATCCGCTCTACCTGCCCCTGGCTGAGCTGCCGCCTTTCAGCCTGTTCCGCGTGCCGGCGCGCTTCCTGGCTTTATTCACGCTCGGCATTTCGATGCTGGCTGGCTTGGGCATCGAGGCGCTGGCGCCAGACGGCAGCGCCTTCAGCAGCCGAATGCGCCGCCTCGCCCCCGTCGCCCTGCTGCTCGCCCTGCTGATCGGCCTGACCCGCTTGGTCCCGCCGCCTGAGCTGGCGCTGATAGTTGGCGACGCCCATATCAGCGCAGGCGCGCTGGCAAACTGGGTCGGCGCCCTGCTCCTGTTTATCGCCCTGCCCCTGTTCCGCGGTCGCTGGACGCCGGTCGCCGCTTTCACGCTGGTGGCCGCCGAGCTATTCTTTGCCTCGCTGCGGCTGCCCTACAATGACCTGGCGCCGCCAGAAGTTTATTTGAGCCAGCCCTTCACCATCAGTCAACTGCTGGCTTTCCAAGCGGAGGAACCGGTTCCGAGCCGGAGCCTGTCCATCAGCCGGCTCTACTTCGACCCCGGCAATATCGATGCCCTGCGAAAACGTTACGACCGCCTGGGGTTGGCTGCCGCCGCCCAGTTCCACGCCCTCGACGCGGTCAAAAAAGGCGAGCTGCTGTCGCCAAATCTATCGCTGACCTGGGGCATCCCCAGCCTTGATGGCTACGGCGGCGGCATTACGCCCACGCGGCATTACGCCCTATACAGTTCGCTGCTGCTGCCCGACGAGGCGGAGCTGGCTGTCGATGGCCGCATCGGCGAGCGGCTGGCGCTGCCTAGCTGCCGCGGCGCCTGCATCCCCGATATCGGACCGCTGCGCGCGACCGACACCCGCAGCATCATCACGGACAAGGTCTACGATGTCTGGCATGACAATATCGCCTATGACACCAGCCTAGCGCGCTTCTGGGCGGGCGTCGGCTCGCTCAATCTGCCGGCAGCCGCCGCCGATGAAGCGCGCATCCTGCACAGCCAGCCGGCCGGCAGCAGCGCGATCGCCCTGCCAGGCGGGCACTGGCTCACGATTAGCCGCTTCGCCGATTCAGCCGAGCTGCTCCGCCTGATTCAGAATGCCGAAAACATCCTGGCGGTAACGCTGGTCAACAGCCGCCAGCCGCAGATCTTCTTTCAGCTGCAGCCGCCACCCTTCGAGCGCGCCCTTTCTAGCAGCATCAAAATCTACCGCCTGCCCGCGGGCGAGCGCGCCTTCCTCGCTGGCGCCCGGCACATCCTGCCCGATGACGAGGCCGGCGATGCGGAAGCGCTGCGCCTTCTGCGCGCTGGCGAGCCAGTGACGCTGCATGGCACCGCCGAAGCGCGCGCGCTGCCCGCCGAGAGCGGGGACCAGGTTAGAGTTACAGTCAGCAGTTATGAAGCTACGCGCATCTCCCTGCGGGTTGATAGCCCCGCGCCCGCCTACCTGATAGTGAAGGACGCGCATTATCCAGGCTGGGAAGCAACCGTGAACGATGCGCCCGTGCCGATTTACCGCGCTAATCTGCTCTTCCGCGCCATCCCCGTGCCCGCCGGCGAGAGCGCTGTCCTTTTGCGCTTCCAACCCAGCTCTTGGCGAGCCGCCCTTTACATCGGCAGCGCGCTGTGGCTAATTGCAATCTTGACCTTAATCTGGCTGAAGCCGAAGGAGACCACAAACCCATGAAACTGGGACGCTACGTAGAAATTCTGCATTATGTGGCTGATACCGCCGCGGCTGGCGATTATTATCAGCGGCTCGGTTTGCAGCCCCTGGGCGATGATGTCTACACCGATGGCCGTTATCACCTGCAGCTCTTGGCCGGCGCAGGACCCAACCCCAGCCTGCGTTACTTCGGCAGCGATATCGAAGCGCTGCAAGCCAGCGGGCTAGACGTCCATGACAGCCGCCTGATTAGCCCCGCCGGCCTCACTATCTGGCTCAGCAGCGAGCCGCCGCCGCGCCGCCTGCCCCATAATAATGTGGCCCGCGCCCAAGACATCACCCGCCTAGGCAAATTCGGCGAACTCTCCGCCTTCATTCCCGATATCGAGGTGGAATGCGCCTTTTGGGAAGCCGCCGGCTACGAGACCCTGGGCCGCTACGAGCAGCCCTCGCCCTGGGGCATCTGGCTGGACCAGCTCATGCTTATCGGCTTGCATCAGGACAATATCGATGAACCCTTCGCCATTTGCCATTTCAGCCCGGATATGAAAGCAGTCAACGGGCAGCTCAAGGGCGAAGGCTTTGACCTGCAGCCCTTCGATACCAGCGGCGATCCAGAGGATCTCAGCTGGCAAAAGCTGATGACGCCCTACGGCTTGCTCTTCTATCTCTTCACCGGCGATATTTCTGACGCGCAGCCCTAGGGCTTTGCCACCGAGGCGTGCAGGGCTCAGGCGATGCGGCGCTATGGGCGGCTAATAGGGCGCGATCACTTCTGCTTGGCTGTTGATGCGGCTGTTATTGATGATGACGAAGCGCGCCGAATCCGCCGGCTCCAACGTCCAGCTTAGCTCGTGGCTGGCGCCGCCGGCGCTCACATGATGCTCCTCGCCGACGATGAAATACTCGCGCGCGCCATGCCCCGTCTGCGCCTCGCTAACGCGAATGCGCTCGAATAAACGGGCGGATAGCGCCGCCGGCATATGCTCGCGGGCATTGATTTGCAGCCTATGAATGCGGCCGCGTGGGTGCTTGCGCCGCGCCAGCTCATAGTCGGCGAATGCGCGCGCCGACTCGATATCGGATAGGGCCGGCAGGTCAAGCGCCAGCCGCCTCAGCCCATAGATGTGTATGCCTTCGCCATCCTCCGCTTCAATCTCAAGCGGGTCTCGGCGAAAAAGAGGCTTGCCATACAATTGCAGCAGCGTCAGATACAATTCGTTCCGTGTCTGGTTGACCAGGCGCAGTTGGATTGATGTCGTGCCCAGCTGCGCCACTTCGGCAAAGGCGCCGCTGTCTACCGCGCGGCCCCCACCCTCGGGACCCAACTGAAAGCGGGTCGCCAATCGCTCTAATTCCAGCAGCCCAATCGGTTGATCGCGCTCATCAATCAAGCGCAGATGCAGCAGCAGGTCGCTGCGCCGCCCGAGGCGCAATGGGCTGCGCAATTGCCAGAGCAGCGTATCGCTAGCGCCGACTTCGCGCGGCGTCATCAGCAGCGCAATTTGGTTCAGACGTTGGTCGCCATAACTGTACGCCATGCCAGTCATGTCGTCATGGAATTCAGCCGCAATCTTTCGCTGAATCAAAGTATGATGCCGATTGAGAAAAACAGCGGCACCGTCGCGGTCGATGTAGAAGCGGCCCCGCTCGCTCGCGGCGATTTCGCCAATCGCTTCCCGCGTCGAGATGGAATCGCGCCACCAATCGCCAACGAAGGCAAAGCGAGACTTGCCCGGCTGCAAGCGCTGCGCCACATTCTCGGCGGGGAAGATGCGCGCGGCGTCGATTTGATTGTAGCCCTCAACATCAATCAAACAGAAGCCACGCAGCTGGGGCCGGCGCAAGCTTGCCCCAGCCAGCAAACGCGCGATGACCTGGTCGGCACGTACATCAATCTGCGGGCTCAGGCGGGCCGGGCTATCCGCCAGCCAGGGCTGTATATCCTGGGCGTGGATCAGGGCCCGCTTGTCGCTGTGCTCGCCCCCATCCACCTCGATGTGGCTGATGCTGCCGGTGAAGTGGGTCCGCGTGAGCCCCGCATAGTCGCTCTGGATGCGAAGGCGTGTGCCGCTCTGGAGGGGGCTGCGCTCGGGCGAGAACGCGCCATCGGCATTCAGCACCGTAATCCGCGCCCAGCCGGGCTCCGCCATGCTTTCGTAGGCCTCTCGCAAGCCAAGCCGCCAGCGCAGCTCTATCACGCGGCTGCTAATCTCGCCCTTAGCATCGTCGAATTTGCCGTCATGATTGTGGTCAATAGCAATGCGGTAATGCTTTGCCATGGCTAGATCTCCAGCAGCCAGGTGTGGCGGAAGGCGCAGCCAAAGAATTCGCGCTCGCCATAGGGGAAAATGCCCGGCTCCACGCTGACCCGCGCCGGCGCCAGCAGCCGATCGCCTAGGGTAAGATCAGCAGCCAGGGCGGCGGTATAGCTGTCGATCAAATCCACCAGCCGCGGCAGGTGGCTGCGCAAGCCCAGCCCGGCTTCAGCCCGCGCCGCCAAGAGCAGATGCGTCACGCTATAGCTGACCGATTTCGCAGCGCCGCTGAAGGCGACCGTCTGCAGGCTTTCGGTTCGCTCGCGGAAGAGGCGCTCCGCATTCAGCTCGACCGGCATAACCAGCAGCGCCGGCAGCTGGGCGCTATGCAGGGAATTGGGCAATGTATCCAGGTCAAAGCTGCTGTGCAAGCCGCTCACCTGGAGCGAGGCCAGCTCTGTCAAAGCCCTGCGAAAACTCGCCATCGGCTTCTCCTTTCGTTTATTTGATTCTGTGGTTCTGGCTTAATTTAGAGGGGAGCTAGAGTGGCGGCGGGGAAGCCGCCCTCCTTGCGCTCATAATCTGCTGGGCCTGCTTGCTGTATTCGGGCGCGCAGCAATCTCAGGTGCCCGAAAGCCGCCCGCGCCGCTGCTCCATCGCCTCGTCCTCCGCCAGCATGCGCTCCAGCTCCAGCGTCTCAAGCTCATCGACATACTGCTCGATGACGCGCTCCAGGTAGGCCGGCAGCCCGGGATGAATCCGCTGGAAATTAGCGATGAAATCCGGGCTTGAATTGTAAAGCTGCCCCAGCCCGCGCAGGCGATCGAGGCTCGGCTCATAGAAATGGCGCAGATGACGCTGCCAGCGCTCGAGGATGGCGCGCACCTGCTCGTCGGTGGCGCTCAGCCGCGCTTCCAAAGTCTCAGCCAGGTCGATGTAGATCTGCTCTCCCTCGGCTATGATCGCTTCCTGCCTGGCTTTGCTGTAAGTATTCCAGCGCCCAATCGATTCGTTGACCTCGTCTGGGCCGTATTGCAGGCGCGCCTCACGCTCATATTGCCGCTGCTGCGCCTCGCTGTGCCGCTTTAAGCCGCCTTGCTTCTTGCTCATCGCGCTCTCCTCTGCCTTTAGCTCAGCTTGCGTTTCAAATCAGCGGCATTGTTGTAGCGCCTAATCGACGGAAAACGCCAAGCCACCCATAGCGTCAGCAGCGCCGCCGCCAGCCCGCCACTGAATATCGCCAGCGGCGCCCCCACTAGCGCGGCCACCAAGCCGGCGCGCAATTCACCGAGTTGGGGACCCGTCATGAAGAACAGCATATTGACCGAGACCATGCGCCCGCGCAATTTATCCGGCGTTGTCAATTGGCGTATCGTACCGCGAATCACGCTGGAAATGATATCGCCGGCGCCAGTTAAGGCGAAGACAAAATAAGAAAGCAGGAAGCTGGTCGAGATGCCGAAGATGGCAGTCGCCAAGCCATAGGTCGCCACGCTGGCAAGGAAGATGACGCCCTGCCGCTTCAGCTCGCCGCGCAATGACAGGAAGAGGCCCGCCAACAAGCCGCCGACTGGCTGCGCCGTTGCCAGCAAGCCATAGCCGGCCGCGCCCAAGCCCAGCACCTCGCCCGCCACAATCGGCAGCATCGTCCGGGCTGAGGCGAGCAGCGTCGCGAAGAAATCCAGCAGCATCGTCCCCATGATGATGCGTTTGCCGAAGGTGAAACGGATGCCCAATGCCACCATTCGCCAGCTGAATCGCCCGCCTTTTGCCAGCGCGCCACGAGGCTGAATCCCCGTGGTCGCCAGCGCCGCGCCAAGAAAAGCGAGCCCGCTGAGGCAATACACCAAGCCGATATTGAACTGCGCCACCAACAAGCCCGCCAGCGCCGGACCAACAATGGTGGCGATTTTCATCACCAGCATGTTCAGGCTGATGGCATTGCCGAGGTGCCGCGCTTCGACCAAGTTCGCCTCGATGGATTGCCGCGCCGGGAAATCGAGCGTGAGGGCAGCCCCGCTCAGCCAGGTCAAAAGATAGATCAGCCCGACGTTGATTTCCTTGGTGACCGTCAGCGCCGTCAGCGCCAGCGCCACCAGCGCCGCCAGCAGCCGCATCGCAATCATAATCCCGCGCCGGTCAAAACGGTCAGCCAGCAGGCCCCCGACAAGCCCAAATACCAGCACGGGAATGACCCGCGTCAAGCCAAGCAAGCCCAAGCCGAATGCCTCCGAAGCCATCTCAAGCCCATTGCCAAACAGGTTCACGGTGAAGGTCTGCCCGCGCAGCAGCTCGAAGACATGCCAGTTGATGGCGAATTGCTGCATCTGCAGGCCCGCGGTTGACATCATTTCGCCGACCCACAAGAAGCGGAAATCGCGATAGCGGAAGGCAAGCATTCGCTTGAGCTGACGAGGCATGGGCAAGCTCTGACACGGGCGCGCGATTAAAAGCGCAACCTTAGCGCAAAGCCCCAAGCGCAACTAGATTCAATCGCCCGCCCGCGGCTACATCAAGCACTTAAGCGCCGCATACGCTCCAGCAGCGGCGTCGACGCCAGCTCCAGCGGACCAACCGACTTCGTCATCAACTCCGCATAACGCAGCGTCAAATCGCGAATCGCGGGCGCGGGCGCATAAGTCTCGATTTTCGCGCCGCGCAAATGAGCGGTCGCCCGGGTGCCGCCGACGCCGCGCAGCACCGTCAGCCGATTGGTCCCGTGGTTAATCGCCGTCACGCGCAGGTATTCGCCATCGATGCGCAGCAGATGCCCAACCTGAAAGCGCGGCTGGAGGCCATCTTTATCGACGCCGTCGCTATCACTCACGCCAATGAGCGTCGCCTGGGCGCTAATCCCGCTCGCGCTGGCGCGGTCGCCGCTATCCCGCCAAGCGGCTGGCCAGCGGTCGTGCCAACCCCAGACGCCGCTCACGCGTAGGGCGCTGGCGGGACGACATTCAGCGCCCTGCTTGAGCTGCAGGATGCTGGCTGGCTCGTCCTTATGCCCCGGCACAAGGGCGATCTGCGCCAGGTTTATCGCCCCGCCTTCATCGCTGACGGCGTGCAGCTCCAGCAAGTCATCCGGCAGAACCAGCGCAGACCGATTCGCCTTGCCCGCCGCCAGCGCCAGCGTCTCGACCCGCGGGCAATAACGGCGGCGCGTCGACATTTCGATGAAGTGGCTCGCCTCTTGCAGCGCCCGCAGCAGATCGTCATCGCTGCCGCTATCGCCCGCGCTGAGGTGCAGCTGCCGCCGCAGGTCTTCCAATGTCGCAATCGTATACATGGCATTCCTTTCTTATTCTCCGATTCAATGCCTTGAATAAGGCGCTAGCGCCGGCCCGAACTGTCGCGGAAGGCGCGCCTGTGCTAAGTTATATGGAATTAGATGAAGGCTGTGACATATGAAAGCGCTCGCCATCTCGCCCGACGAATTCAACGCGGAGCGGCACCGCTTGCCGATCGCCGGCGAATTGCTGCTGCCCGGCGCACAGGTCTACCTGCGTGACGATGGGGTGGCGCTGGCGCTCAAGCAGGCGCTGCTGCCGAGCGAAGTCTGCGGCACAGTGGTGGAGCTATGCCGCCAAGGCGAGGGCGTCGAGGTCGCGCTCCAGGCGGAAGAGCAGGAGGACGGCGGTTTCTTCTTTGAGGCGCTGTGGGTGCTGGTGGGCTGAGGGATCCAGCGCGCGGTTGCCTAGTGTATTAGCCCAAGGTTGCGACCGACGTAGCCGACATTCCAACTAAGCGGAAGCCACTGAGAACTGAGACAATCATGCCGTCGGATGCTGATGCGATAACCATTTCATCGTCGTATTGGGGCATGTTGAAAACCAACGTTGAACTGAGAAGCTGAGGCTCGGGCACTTCCAAGTTCTTATCCAGCAAGAACCAGATATGGTCCACTTTTGCCGATTCGAGCCACTTCACCGCTTCTTCCACGGTATCGCCATGTGCTATACATCCCGGCATCTCCGGCACAATCGCTACGTAGACTGCTTCGCCGTCAGTCGTCTCGTCAAGGAAAACGTGTGATTGGTATTCACGTTTAGCCAATGATGCTGCTTTCTTATGGTTTCTCGTATTCATAGACCCCCCTCGACCTAGAAACTCAATGACCTTGCTTGCGCAAAATATCTTCCAGTTCATTGAGTTTGTCAACAAGTTTGACTGCTTTACTCACGTATACCTTAGGCAACTTCCTGTGTCGCGGCAAGCCCTCATTCAGCCAAGGATACTTGGGATGATAGACTTTATCATGGTTTGAACGGTGTTCAATCTCAAATCCAAAACCTTCATATAACGTGACTATATCTCTGCGTTTCCACTTTGCTTTAGTTCTTCGCATGTCCTCTAAGAGCTTTTCTGGTCTAGAAGGCATCTAGCCCTCGCTTTGGACTAGTTGAAGAACAGACGACTCGTCAAGTTCACCCTCGTTTACGCGAACATAAAACCGATAGTCTCCAGGATTTTCAAACTTCAATTGATTTAGCTCGATGACAAGGTTGCACTGTGGTGGAATTCCTGGTGGACTAGCGGGCATAGGAAGCTCACCTTCAATGGCAATCAAATTTACGCCATCTTCACTCGCCAACGCGACCGACAGCTGATGCGACCGTGAGCCGTCTGTAATCTCACCTTCAAATTTTATAGCTATATACATTCTAGGATGTGCAATTGGAAACTCCTTTGCAGCTATTCTGTTGAAGACACCAATAACATTGAGTTTTCCTGTTTGTGGTTCTACCGCTGCGTAATCGGCCGCGACCATCATGATAACTTTCACGGAGTATCTCGATTCTAATATCTCGGCGAATGGCCTCGGTATTATACCATACAAGCAAACAGGGACGGGGGCACCCCTCCCCCGCCCCATACGCGCGCCTAAATGCTGATGTTGTACAAGCAGCTCGCCACTTCACTATCGAAGCGCACAAATGCCAGCCGCACCGTCGCCGTCAGCTGATAACTGTCGTAATACGACAAGTAATCGACGCTGACCGCGATCTTCCGCCGATAGCCAACATACCAGCCGGGACGATACACGCAGACCGCCTGACCCTTGTTGTTCGTCCCCTTGCCGATCTTGCCATCCGCTTCAGTCAGCGACATTTCCGCCGATACGAAGACCGGGATGCCATCAACATAGCCGATCTGGCCCGTCTGCGCCGTCGCCAGCGGACCCGCCTTGTCCATCGTCAAGAACTCGCTGATGTTGAGCAGCGCCGCGTACGTGCCGCTATCCACAATCCAAGCCAAGTCCGACGGGCGCGCCGCGTATTTGCCCGCCATCTTGAAGCGCGTCTGGCGCATCTTCGCCAGCGTCGGCGCCCCGCTCATGTTGACCGAATTTGCCGCCCGGTCCACCAGTGGCAGGTGGCGCAAGCCATTCAGCGCCAAGTACTTCGCCGTCGCGGCTGGCTTGGCGGCATCGCTGTTGATGTTGCCAGTCGCTGCGGTGGTCGTATCGCCATTGAGCAGTACATTGTCGATGGCGTCGGCAATGGCGCGGGTCGCCTGCTCACGATAAATGTTCAGCACCGGGATCACGGCATCTTCCACCAGCTCGCTGCTAAAGCCCACCCGCAGCGCCAGCTTCTTGGCCCTCAGCGTTACCTTGCCGCTGCCAATCTTGCTATCGGGAATTGGGTTGCCAGAATCGAGCGCCAGCTGGGCTTCGTCCTGCGTCTCCGGCACGAAATAGACCGTCGGGTCCGCCCCTTCAATCGGCAGCTCGAAGGGGTTGCTCGGCATCTCGACGCTTTGGAACAGCGGCAAAATCGTATTATCCTGCCGCGCCTTGTGCCAAATCTGCTGGCTCCACAAATCCGGCACCCACTCATCGCCGAAGCCTGTCTGCGTGCTGTATGCCAGCTCATCAGCTTTGATCGCCTTAAGCTTGGCTCGGTTGACCTTAGCCGCCAGCGCATTGCTGTACCGTTCGCTAACGCCGCGGAAGCTCTTCGCCGAGCGCAGCAGCATATAGCCATGCAGCAGGTCCAGCGCGTCCAGCGAATCGAACTCGCTGCCGACCTCAATTTGCCCCATTTTTAGCGCCTCGCGCTCATCCGCCAGCGGCAGGCGCTTGAGTGGCGCTCTTGTTGCTTCTGTCATCAATTGTCCTTTCGCTCCTACCGAATCTGATTCTGTGCCGCCCGCATCGCCCAAGCCCAGCCGCGCCAGGTCCAAACCCAGCGCTTGGTAGGCACTCTTCAAAGTCCGCGCATCAGTCCGCCGCGGCTCGGCTGGGGTCGGCGTCAGGCTGCCTTCAACGATGGGCCAACGTTTTATGCAGCCCCCTTCTTCTACCTCGACCAGGTGCGGCAAACTGCCCGAGGACCAACCGAGCGCGCCCTGGTCCACCAGCCGCTGCACCGCTCTCACATAGCGTTTGTGCAGGTCTAGCTGCGCCTCAGCCCAGAGCCCTACCTCGTCCGGCTTCAAGGTATCAATGACGCCAATAACAGCCGCCTTCAAGGCGCCATCCAAGCCATGGTGATAAAGCAGGGGACGCCGCTCGTACCAATCAAGCCCGACATCCGTCGCCGGCGTGAAATACTCGCCCTGCATATCGCGCTGCTGCGCTTCACCCCATACCAGCAGATACCCGCCAACGCGTCCCCCCGATTCATCAACCATCTTCACCGTCTTCTCTTGCATTCACGCTCCTCCCCCCATTCACGCGCCAGTTCTCGCTGCCTCAGTCCCGCCACACGCGGCTATCGAGTGGTGCAGAGGCGGGCAGCCATGCGGCGCGTCAACCGCCCCCGCCACCGCCCGAAAGCGAAACCACGAAGGGCTAATCCCGCACTTTGTTAAGCGCCTGACATCAGCCGACATCAAGCCATCTCATCGGTCAATCTAGCACTAATGTTCTAGAACTGGTGAAACTTTGTTCGCGCCCGCGGAAATTGGCACGATAAGCTCCAGTAGCGCGCGAGCGGCTCAAAGGCAGTGGACGCGGGTAGGACGCGTAAGACGCCTAGACCCAGCCTTTTGTGTCTCTATGGGGGAAAAATTTTGAAGCGATTGCCCGTCCCCTGGCCGCCCATCCGCCAGCGAAATCAAAAATTGCGCTACAATTAGCCATCATCGAAAACAAGCATAGCGCTAGCCATGCCAGAAGAACTCAAAGGCGCCGTCGAGCGAATCACCTATTACAACGAGGAAAACGGCTACAGCGTCATCAAGCTCCTGCCTGAAAAGCGCTACCCGCGGGCGCAGGCGCGTGATGGCACGGTCGCCGTTGTCGGGGTTATGCCCCCGCTCGGCGAAGGCGAGACGGCCGAATTCAGCGGCGAGTGGGTAAGCGACCCCAAGTATGGACCCCAGTTTCGCGCGCAGCAGACGATGCCCGTGCCGCCCAATACCACCCAGGGCATCATCAATTACCTGAGCAGCGGCATCGTCAAAGGCATCGGACCGCGCACAGCGGAAAAGATTGTCAAGCGCTTAGGCGCGAAGACCGTCGCCATCCTCGATGCGGAACCCGAGCGCGTCTATGAGGTGCCCGGGCTGAAACCCGCGCTGGCGCAGCGCTTGATCGAAACCTGGACCCAGAAACGCGCCGAGCGCAATACGCTCATCTACCTGCAGGGGCTCGGCATCAGCGCCAAAATCGCCCAGCGCATCGTCAAGGAATACGGCGGGCACACGCAGCAAATCATCGAAAACAAGCCCTACCAGCTTGCCGACGATATCTTTCTGATTGGCTTTCGCAAGGCGGATCAGATTGCGAGAAAAATGGGCTTGACGCGCACCGACCCGCAGCGTTTACGAGCGGGCTTGCATTATGCGCTCAACGAGCTGGCGCGGGCCGGCAATACCTATGCCCCGCGCGGCGAATTGCTCGAGAAGACGGCGGAACTGCTCGCTGTCGATGATAGCGCGGCGCTGGCAATCGCCCTGCAGGGACAAGTGATGGCGGCCAAATTGGTCGAAGACAAATTGCAAACCGACGCCGCGGGCGCGCCAATCCAAGCCATTTATTTGCCCCGCTACTTCAATGCCGAAGCCAGCGCCAGCCAAATGCTGCGCCTGATAGCAAGCAGCGGAAGCCTCATCATCCGCGACCATCGCGAAACCGATTGGGCGCGCTTCCTCGCCAAGTTGAGCGAGCGCAACAATGTGTCCCTGTCGCCGCAGCAGTACAAAGCCGCCCGCGCGGCGCTTACCAGCAAGCTAAGCGTGCTCACCGGCGGACCTGGCACCGGCAAAACCACCACCCTGCAAATGCTAATCAACGCGCTCAAGGAGGGCGATTATCGCTTTAAGCTGGCGTCGCCAACCGGGCGCGCCGCCAAACGCCTAGGCGAAGCCACCAGCCAAGAAGCCAGCACCATCCACCGGCTGCTCGGCTTCTCGGCCGATGAAGGCGGCTTTGAGCATGATGAAACCAACCCACTGCCAGCCGACATGGTCGTGATTGATGAAGCCTCCATGCTCGACTTGCAACTCTTCAACAGTTTGCTCAAAGCGCTGCCGCCGGCCGCCCACCTGATGCTGGTCGGCGATGTCGATCAGCTGCCATCGGTCGGCGCTGGCAACGTCCTGCGCGATGTCATCGACAGCCGCCTCGCCCAGGTTACCCGTCTCAAGCAGATCTTCCGCCAAGACGACGCCAGCCACATCGTCAGCAACGCCCATCGCATCAACCAGGGCGAGCAGCCCATCACCGATAACCAGTCCAAGGACTTCTTCTTTTTTAATGTCAGCGACCCGGAGGCAGTCGCCGATAACATCGTCGAAATCGTCCAGACCAAGGCGCCAAGAAAATGGGACCTTGACCCCGTGCGCGATATCCAAGTGATCGCGCCCATGTATCGCGGCGCCGCCGGGGTCAACAATCTCAACAGCCGGCTGCAGCAGGAGCTCAATGGCGATTTTCGTCAAGCCGATGTCAAGCTCGGCACGCGCCTTTTCCGCGTTGGCGACAAGGTGATGCAGACGCGCAACAACTACGACAAAGAAGTCTTCAACGGCGATATCGGCTTCATTCACAGCATCGACGACAGCGACAATTCGCTCGAAGTCTTGATTGATGGCGCGCTCGTCGTCTATGACTTCAGCGAATTGGAGGACCTGATGCACGCCTACTGCATCAGCACGCACCGCTCCCAAGGCTCGGAGTACCCGGCGGTGGTCCTGCCGATTCTGACGCAGCACTACATGATGCTGCAGCGCAACCTGCTCTACACCGCCATCACACGCGCCAAACAGCTCGTCATCCTCGTCGGCACGCGCCAAGCCCTGCACATCGCCGTCCAGAACAACAAAGTCGCCGAGCGCCACAGCGGCCTCGCGCAGCGGCTGCGGGGCTAAGACGCCTGGTGTAGAAGCCCTTACAAGCAACTTAGGCAAGGGTTTTACTAATGATCAATGAGAGAGCGATGGACAGGAGGAAAGCGGCGGTCCTGAGCGCGAGAACCGCCCTACTGCCCCACCAACTCCAGCCTTAAGCCCCCGGTCTCGCTCGGGTCGAAGCGCCGCGCCGCGCCAGCTGTCTTGAAGCGCAGGCGATAAGGCGCCAGCCCCTGCGCCAACAGATGCGCCGCCAGCGGACCGTCGTCGCCCTCAGGCGCCAGGTACTCCAAAACATGGTCGCCAACACGTAAACGCAAACCAGAGGCATCAAGTGCCTCATCCCGCGCCGTCGCCGCGGCCAAGCCCGTCACAGCCGCCATCACGCCGGCATAGCGCGCCACGTCCCTGGTCGCGAAGCTGACGCGCTCGATGCCGGTCGCGCCGTTCTCATGCGCGATCGCCCGCGGCAGCCGCTCCTCGCGCGGTGTTACATCCTCGATGATGAAGGGAATCAGCCCCTGCCATTCGCCCTCGACCTTATTGTTGATCCATCTTACGTCGTAGCCGTCTGGGCGCCGGCGCCCGCCTTCAATCAAATCGCTGCATTCGACGCCCGCCGCCCGAAAAGCGGCTTGATCGGCGTCGATATCATCAGTCGCCAGGCAATAATCAATCAAGCCGCCGCCCCGCTGATGCAGCAAATCCCACCAGGGATGGTCGGGGCTGTCTTCGTAGAAGCTCAATAATTCGAGATAGCTGCCGTCGGCGAAAGCGACCAGCGCATTATAAGAGCCGTATGGATGCTTCCCGCCTTCAACCACCGTGAAGCCCAGCCCGCGCCAAGTCTCGACCGCGCCTGCCAAAGAATGCGCCGCAATCACAATATGATCGATGCCGGTAATCATGCCCCACCCCTCTCAGTAGTTTTCTGCTTAGACATAGCCGCCATCTACTTCGGTGACCAGTATCGGCTCATCGCCGTTGATGATGACCGTGTGCTCGTATTGTGCCGAGACGCTGCCATCGACTGTGCGCAGCGTCCAGCCATTTTCCGCTGTCTCGATGCGCCCGCGCCCCATATTAAGAAAAGGTTCCAAGGTCAGCGCCATGCCATCCTCCAGCCGCTGGCGATTGCGCCAGTTGTAAAAATTGGGGATGGATGGCTCTTCGTGGATATGCCGCCCGACGCCGTGCCCGCCAAGCTGACGCAGCGTACGATAGCCACGGCGCTTGGCGAATGTCTCGATTGCCCGCCCGATCGTTCTCGCCCGCTGCCCCGGCCTCGCCAGCTCAATCGCCAGCTGCAAGGCGCTTCTGGTCGAGCGGCAGAGCGTCAAGAAATCGGCCCGCGCCGGCGGCAAGATAATGGTGGCGCCGGTATCCGCCCAATAGCCCTCTAGCATCGCCGATACATCGACATTCAGCAGATCGCCCGCCCGGAGGAATCGATCCTTGCGCGGGACGCCATGCGCCGCTTCGTCATTGAGGCTGATGCAGGTGTAGCCAGGGAACTCGTAGGCTTGAATCGGCGCCGAGACCGCGCCCATCTTCAACATAAAATCGCGGCCGATATCGTCCAGGTCACGCGTGCTCATGCCAGTTTCGGCGCTATCGAGCATCAGCCGCAGCGTCAAGCCGCAGATCTCGCCGATGCGCTTCATGCCGCGCAGGTCTCGGTCGCTTTCAATTTTCACGCCGCTTGCTCACTTGCGCCCAAGCAAAACAGGGGACCGACCGGCGGTCTGCCACTGGTATACCTTCTGTGTTCGATGCGCCTCGGTGGCAAGAGCTAACTCGCCCGCTCGCCCAGGCGCCGTTCGGTGCCCGCCAGCAGCCGCTGCAGATTGCCCCAATGCCGCAGCGGGATCATCACCGTCAGCGCGATGGCGTACAAAAGCAGGATCGGCTTCTGAAACTCCGCCCCCACCAGCACTATCAGCCAGAGATTTGCCACCGCGAAGCCAATCAAAACGCCGAGCGAGACGTAACGCGTGCGCGCAATAATGGCGAGGGCGATGCCAGCCGCCACCAAAATCTGAAATGGCTGAATCATCAGCATGGCGCCAAAAGCCGTCGCCGCGCCTTTGCCACCGCGCACGATGAGCTTTAGCTTGCCCTCTTTGATTGAGGCTGTCAGCACAGTGGCGAATAGAGACCAGTTGTGCCCCACCACGACGCAGGTGGCGGATACCGATGTCGCCACGCCGATCTGCTCCGGCAGCATCACATCGCGGGCCAGCCAGACCGCGACGATGCCTTTCAAGACATCAACCACAGCGGTGAATAGCGCCCAGCCTTTTCCGACCGCCCGCGCCACATTGGTCCCGCCCATATTGCCGCTGCCTACCTCGAAGATATTGACCTTGCGCAGCTTGCCGACAATATAGGCAGTCGGGAAGGAGCCAATCAGATAGCTGCTCACGATGATGAGAATCACCGGCGCGGCGTTATCGGCATTGAACATTTCGTTATCCATCTGCCCTGGCGGCGTCTCTAAGCACGACGCCATATACCAAGCATCTTAGCCGAATTCAGGCAGTATTTCAAGCAAACTCACAGGCGGCGCCGAGCCAATCGCCGCCTGGCAGCCAGCCCATATTTCCATTAGGATGCTTCCACACAATAATCGAGAGCAAGAGCATGAGCAAAAAATCCGTCATCGCCATCGTCATGGGCGACCCAGCCGGCATCGGACCAGAACTGATCACGAAGGTCTTGGCTGTACCAGCAATCTGGGAGCGCTGCCGCCCTTTTATTATTGGCGATATTATGACTATGCGAAGGGGCGCCGCCTCAATCCATTCCAGGCTGCGCTTCTGCCCGCTTGAGGACCTGAGCCAGGCGCGATTCCAACCCGGGGCGCTGGAGGTTCTCAACCCGCCCGGGTTCAAGTTGGGTCCGCCATTGCCGCCCGCCGTCCACCCCAAGCTGGGCGAAGCGGCTGCGCGCTACCTGACGCTGGCTTACGAACTCGCCAGCGCTGCTCGGGTCGATGGCGTCGTTATGGCGCCGATGAACAAGGAATCTTTCCGCGCCGCCGGCTACGATTACTTCGATGAGCTTCAATTCCTCGGCGAGCTCACCGGCAGCGCCGAGCCCTTCATCTTAGGCGCCGCTGGCTCCATATGGGCAGTCGCTGTGACCGAGCACATCCCTTTCAAGGACATCGTCAGCCAACTCACGATTGAGCGCGTCAGCCGCGCCATCGCGCATCTGCATGGCGTCCTGCGCAAGCTCGGCTACCCTGCGCCCGGCATCGCCTGCGCCGCCCTCAACCCGCACGGTGGCGAGGGGGGCCTCTTCGGCCGCGAAGAAATTGACATCATCGCGCCCGCTATCGAGCAGGCGCGGTCCGCCGATATCGATGTCAGCGGTCCCATCCCCGCCGATATCGTCTTCAAACGCGCCCTCGATGGCGACTTCGATGGCGTCGTCTGCCTGTATCACGACCAGATGAATATCGCCCGCAAGCTGCAAGCCCGCGCCGATATCGCCACGCTCTGGCTGGGCTTGCCCGTCATCGGCGCCACCACCGCCCATGGCACCGCCTTCGATATCGCAGGCAAAGGCATTGCCGACCCCGGCAGCCTGCGCGCCGCGCTGGATTATGCGATTAAGCTGGCGTAGACGCCTCAAGTCAGGTATTGCGAGTCTGGATGTTGCCCGCATTCTCGACCCGGCGCAGGCCTACTATCCGTTTGCATCGAAAGTACGAATACGCCAATTATTAACACTATTGGCGTTTATTTCCTTTATCACATGTTACAATGGCATTGGATTGATCAATCGGAATAGAGGAGGGCAATCGCATCAAATTATTTTGCGTCGTTCGCTACTTATAATTACAAAATGTAGGGGCGTCTTTAAAGCGATTGCCCTGCGGAATAGATAGGATCACAATGATATCAAAATTAAGTATTATATCGGTGCTGGCACTGTTGGTTCTGGTACCACTGAGTTACGCGCAAGGTATGGAAGTTGTCTTTGAAGGCCGCGTCTATTCCTCAGTTGATGCCGTCATTGCGGCTCACTTCAAACCCGATTCAATAGGGCTAACCCCAGACGACCCCATACTTCACTGCACACCCAAAACCACTAAGCAAATCCTGCAACGCGGATATTATGACATGTCAGAAGACATGATGCATTGCTTCAGAACCGAAGCGGATTTGTCTGTCCTGGGTGCCCAAAACTACGCCATGGAAACCGCATACCGAGGGCAGAACGCTGGCAGCACGAATCAAGAACTAAGCGCTAGCGGGAGGTGCGCGGGTGAAAACCGCGGTACACCCTTTCGCTATAATCTTTATAGTGGGGCTTACCCTGATGTTTGTGTATCTCATCCGTATGAAGAAAGAACAGCGCCATCCTATTCGTACTGGCAGGTAGGCGATGGCGCAACAGGCTTCAAAGTGAGAGGGCTTTGGGGCAAATACTTTTATACCTACCTAACACAGTCATCTGGTTGGGGGGGGCCTCAGCGGTACCTTTTATGACTACAAATGGTGCCGATGGGCAGGAAATTGTTATAGTTAGTGGATTGTGTTCCGTTTTACTCAAGCTCCGGCGACATGACGCGCGCTTAGCCGCGCTGGATTATGCGATTCGCTTGGCCGCCTGATGCTGATACCAGCCCAAGCCAGCAAGCAACATGCCAGGCACTTCGTCCAACTGGCGCAAATTGCGAGCGACAACCTGCTCAGCGAACTCTTCGGTCCCCGAGCCAATGCCGTTTTCGAAGCGTCATTCATGCGGCAGCACAACGAATACAGCCATCGCCATACCCGCTTCCTGCTTGTCCAAGGCGAGATCGCCGGTATGCTGCAAGGCTGTCGAAAACAGGCGGCTGAGGCTTACGCGGGGCGGGCGCTCCTGCTGATGCTGCTCCAGGCGCGCTGGCAGGTTTTCCGTTTTTTCTTCAGCGCTTGGGCGCTGCGCGATATCTTACACTTCATGTCCCGCTGCGACTCAGAAGATTTCTATATCAACTTTGTCGCGCTCTATCCGCAGTTTCGCGGGCGCGGCTACAGCAAGAGCTTGCTGGCAGAGGCAGAGCGCATGGCACTTGAACAGCATTGCCGGCGGCTGGCGCTGGATGTCGACGAGCGCAACGTTGCCGCCCGCGGCGCCTATCGCAGCGCTGGCTTCGAGCAGATCAGCGCCTCGAAAAAGATGGCGCAAAGCCCAGAGCCATGGGCAGTGCTGCGCCTGGCGAAACAAGTGACGAAAAGCGCTTAGCCGCGCTTAGGCTCCAGCGACGTGAAATACTCCCGCACCACATCGCGCAAGCCCAGCGGCACATAATCACTTTCGAGCGCGCGATTGGCTGCGTTCTGGTACTCGCTGAAGACCGTGTCGTAACTCACGCGTGATTCGCCTAGCGGGTTATCATCAAACTCGCCTTCGGCCACCGCTGTGTCGCCGGGGTCGGTCTGCAGCCGCACCTCGTTTTCGCCGCCGCCGCCGATGCCGCTTGGGCTATAGATCGCTTCATATTCGATCTCGCCCGAGCCGCTTGGGTTGTTGTCCGCCTCCGCGCCTTTATCGTCGCCCGCGCCACCCGCCAAACTTTCGTTGTTCGGCGCGCCGTCGCCCGCCCCAGCGCCCGCCGAGCGATCGTCTGGATTGAGTCCCGGCTGCTGGTCCGCGCCCGGGCGGTTGCGGTCCGCTGGCTGGTTGCCTTGGCTGTCGCTAGGCTGCTGCTGCCCCGGCTGCTGGTCGCCTGGCTCCCCACCAGGCAGTTGACCGGCTTCGGCTGGTTCGGGCGAACCTGGCTGCGGGGCGCCGGGCTCTTGCTCGCCCTGCTGGGCTTGCTGCCGCGCGATTTCCTCGGCAGCTGCTTCTGCCAAATCTGATTGCTGCTCCAGCATCGAGCGCGCGCTCTGATCTTGCTGCTGCTGCTCCTGCGCGTTTTCTGCCTGCTCGCGCAAGTCAGCCAGCGCTTCTTGCATAGCCTGCGAATCGGCATTCGCCAGCGCCTCCGCCAGCTGCTCCATCTGCTCCGCCATTGCCTCGCTCATTTGCTCCAGCTCGTCGGCGGCCCCCTGCAAAGCCTCGGCCGCGGCTTGGGCTTCCTCCGCGCTCATCTGCGCCGCGTCTTGGCTCATCTCATCCAAAGCGCCGAGCATTTCTTGCAGATTGGAGGCGGTGTCCGTCGCCTCGGCTGGCGCCGGGCTTTGCTCTTCCGCCGCCGAGGGCGCGATAAAGTCTTCCAAAGCAGCCAGCGCCGCTTCGGTGGTCGATTGATCAAGCTCGATTGTATCTTCCAGCTTGCGCTCCAGCGCCTCAAGCTCGGCTTGCAATTGGCTCATCGCGGCGAAGGCTTCTTCCTCGCTGATGTCTTCTTCTTCCAGCCGCTCCAGCGCGATTTCCAGCGCCTCGAGCAGCTCTTGCCGGTCCACCTCAGCCAGCGCTGTATCTTTGGCGACCGCCTCGATAATCTCTCGCAGGTCTTCCTGCGCCGCCGCCACCGCCGCCGATGCTGGCGCGGGCAGAAAATCCTCGCCCACTACCGCCGGCAGCAGCAGCAAAGCCAGCATCATGACCAGCAGCAGCGCCAGAAAGCCCAGCTCCCGCCGCCGGAAGTCCAGCGCGATGCGCTCGCCCGGGTCAATGGCGCGGGCCCGGACCAAGGCATCGGCAATCTGCCGCGCCTCAATGTCGGGATGAGTCTGGATGCGGCCCTGCATCAGCTCGAAGGCGGTCGAAACACGCTCGCGCAAGCCGAATTCAATATCGAAATAGCGCGCCTTTTCCGCCAATGAACGCGGAAAGATAAACGTATGCAAAATGTTGAGTATGCCACCAAGCGCGCAAAGCCCCAGCGTAATCAGCGCCAATTGCTCCGCCCCTAGCCCAAAGCGAAAATAACCAAGCGCGCCAATGACCAGGCAAAGCAGCAGGGCGACAATCAGCGAGCGCGGGATAGACCGCGAGAGCCGCCGCCATTCGTAGCGCTGCTCCCAGCGATCCAGGATTCGCTCGAGTTCTGTCGCTTTCGCCTTGTGCGGCGACGCCCTTTGCATAGCCCCCCACTTGCCGGGCATCGCGCCCGCTGAGCAAGTATTATAACCTAATCTAGCCGCAATTTAACTGTGCCGCTAAAATCCGCAGCCAGTTGCCAACGAGGAGCCTTATGCCTTTAACTTATGTTGTCACCGGCGGGGCCGGCTTCATCGGCTCGCACATTGCCGAGCGCCTGCTGCGCGCTGGGGAGCGGGTGCGCGTCATCGATAATCTTCTCACCGGCAAGCGTGAACATCTCGATTTCCTGAAAGCCATCGGCGGGGATTTGTCTATCACCATCGGCAGCATCACCGACCTGGACCAGCTGCGGCCCGTCTTCCGCGGCGCCGACTATGCCCTGCATCAAGCGGCGCTGCCCTCCGTCCCGCGCAGCCTCTCCAACCCCATGGAGACTCATCGTCACTGTGTCACTGGCACGCTGAATGTGCTGATCGCCGCCCGCGACGCGGGCTTGAAGCGCGTGGTCTATGCCGCCTCGTCAGCCGCATACGGCAACCAAGCGGGCGCATCCAAAATCGAATCGATGAGGCCGGCGCCCATATCGCCCTACGGCGCCGCCAAATTGGCCGGCGAATATTACGCCGCCGCCTTCAACCACAGCTACGGCTTGGGCACAGTCTCGCTGCGTTATTTCAACGTCTTTGGACCACGGCAGGATCCGACATCAACTTACGCCGCCGTCATCCCCAAATTCATCAGCGCCATGCTGGGCGGCAAGCGCCCTACCATCTATGGCGACGGGAGCCAAAGCCGCGACTTCACCTATATTGACAATGTCGTGAGCGGGAATCTGCTCGCTTGCGTGGCGCCACGGGCTAGCGGCGAGACGATTAACCTGGCCACCGGCGGGCGCGTCATCCTTAAGGACCTGGTGGCGCAGTTAAACGCAATCATGGGAAGCAAGCTGGCGCCGCTCTACACCGCTGAACGCCCGGGCGATATTAAGCACTCCCGCGCCGATATCGCCAAAGCGCGCGAATTCCTTGGCTATGAGCCTACAATCAGCCTTGAAGAGGGCCTCCGCCGCACCGTCAATTGGTATCGAGAACTGCGCCTAGGATAGGTGGGGCAATCGCATCAAAATCATTGTGCGGCCTTCGCCACGTAAAATCACAAAATGTAGGGCTTGTCCGCTACTGAGTTTTTAATGCGCATTTCTACCCCATCCCCGACCGCCAGTGTCTACGCGGCGCAGCCCCTTGCCCCAGCAAGCTAGGGAAGGGGAGCTAGGATATTGCAAACTCTATAAACTATGCTAATTCTGCTTGAATCCAAGTTCACATTAGCGATAATCACGACAAATCAGTGGTCATCCCCCCATTTCAATGGGGGGACCGAGGGGGGTAAACCAAAGGGCGATCGCGGATCCTAAAGTACCGGACAAGCCTTGTAGGGGCGTCTGTCCCGCTGTGTCTACGCGACAGACGGTTAGTGTCTACGCAACCCTCTGTGTCTCTGTGGCGAAAAAATTTTGAAGCGATTGCCCGCGCTGCCCCCGATTTTGCGCTTGACCTCAGTTTCGCTATAATAAGTCCAATCGCCTTCCCGCTTGGAGCGCCGCCATGTACACCGACATCAGCAGCGAAGACTACCGCCAGCAATTCGCCAGTGGCGCCGGCGGCGAATACCAATTCATCGATGTGCGCGAAGCAGACGAACACGCCAAAGTCCATATCCCTGGCGCAATCAACATCCCACTGAGCGAGTTCCCCGCCTGCCTCGACGACATCAGCGAAGACGCGCCCGTCGTGCTGGTCTGCAATACTGGCCTTCGCTCATCGCAGGCGGCGCTCTTTCTGGCTGGCATGGGCTACGACCCAGATCAAATCTATAATCTGGAAGACGGTACCAAAGGCTGGCTAAAGAAAGGCTACCCGATCGCAGGTAAATTGGCGGAGTAAAGCGCGACGGCGCGGCTGCTCCGCAAGCGTTTATTGACTGCCCCATTTTCAAAAGGAGTTCGCCCCAATGGTTTTACGCTCACTGGTAGGCGCAAGCGTCAAACGCAAAGAGGACCCCAGCCTCATCACCGGCGCCGGCAAATACGTCGGCGATATCAAGCTGCCCGGCATGCACCAGGTGGCATTCCTGCGCAGCCCCTACGCCCACGCAAAAATCTTGAGCATCGACACAGCGGCCGCCGCAGCGCGCGCCGGCGTCTTGGCGGTTGTCACCGGCGCGGACCTGCGCGATGAATACGAGCCAGTCCCAGTCGCCGGTGGCAGCCACGCGCTGGCGCATTACAGCCACCTGGCGCTTTCGGTCGATCGTGTGAAGCATGTCGGCGAAGCGATTGCCGCGGTCATCGCGCGCACAGCCGAAATCGCCGAAGACGCGCTGGAAGATATCGCCGTCGATTGGGAAGAGCTGCCCGCCGCCGCCGACCTGCTAAGCGCGTACAGCGGCGCCGCGCCGCCCGTTTTTGAGGACCTCGATAGCAACATCATCAATGAAGGCGAGAAGAAGACCGACGATATCGATGAGGTCTTCGCCAGCGCGCCGCATACAATCAGCCAGCGTATGCTGAGCCAGCGCCTGGCCGGCGTGCCCATGGAAGTGCGGGCGGTTGCCGCCGCGCCCGATGCCGTCACCGGGGGGCTTAGCCTCTGGTCCAGCACCCAGATTCCGCACGGTGTTCGCAGCGCCTTAGCCGGCGTCCTGCGCCTGCCGGAGAGTATGCTCCGCGTGATAGCGCCCAATGTTGGCGGCGGCTTCGGCGTTAAGAACCAGCTCTACCCGGAAGAGATCGCTGTGGCTAAGCTGGCGCAAATCTACAACCGGCCCTTGAAATGGGCGGGCACGCGCGTCGAGCATTTCGTCTCGACCACGCATGGCCGCTCGCAGATTGCCGATATCGAGGTCGCCTTCGATGACGGGGGCCGCATCCTGGGTCTTCGCCTACATGTGATCGGCGAATTGGGCGCCTACCCGCCCTTCTACGATATCGCCCATCTGACCGGCTTAATGGCGACCGGCAACTACGATATCCAATCGGTGCATTTCAAAGCCAGCAATGTCTTTACCAATACGGTGTCGGTAGCCGCCTACCGCGGCGCTGGCCGCCCGGAAGCGATTTATTATATCGAGCGCGCCATCGAGCTGATCGCCGACGAACTGAGCCTGGATGCCGCCGAGCTGCGCCGCCGCAACTACATCCAGCCCGAGCAATTCCCCTATCGCAGCCCGACTGGCTCCACCTACGACAGCGGCGATTATGAAAAGAATCTCAACACCGCCTTGGAAACATCAAATTACGCCGCCCTGCGCGCCGAGCAAGACGAACGCCGCTCGAATGGTGCGGGCAAGCTCTTGGGCATCGGCTTAGCGACCTATGTCGAAATGTGCGGCTTTGGTCCTTACGAGAGTGGCCAAGTGCGCGTCGAGCCCAGCGGCACGGTCACCGTCTACACCGGTACCTCGCCTCATGGCCAAGGCTTGCAGACGACCTTCGCGCAGATGGTCGCCGACGAAATCGGCGCGAATTACGACGACATCGTCGTGCGCCACGGCGATACCGGCTCGCAGCCAGTCGGCGTTGGCACCTTCGGCAGCCGCAGCCTGGCGGTCGGCGGCTCCGCCATTGCGCGCGCCTCCGAGAAAGTGCGCGAGAAAGCGATCAAAATCGCCGCCCATATGCTGGAAGCCTCAGCCGGCGATATCGAATTTACCGAAGGCGAATACCGCGTCAAAGGGGTACCTAGCCGCAGCCTTAGCCTCGGCGAAATCGCCGCGCGCGCCTACTCGGACCGCTTGCCCGATGATATCGAAACCGGGCTGGAGGCGACTGATTTCTTCCGCCCGCCCGATTTCATCTACCCCTTCGGCACCCATGTCGCCGTGGTCGAAATCGAGCCGGACACGGGCCTCATCAGCCTGCGCGAATTCTACTCGGTCGATGACTGCGGTCCGCGCATCAGCCCGCTGCTGGTCGAGGGGCAAATCCACGGCGGCTTGGCCCAAGGCATCGGCCAGGCGCTGCTGGAAGCGATCGTCTTCGATGAACAGGGCCAGCTCTTAACCGGCACGATGATGGACTACAGCATGCCACGGGCTGACAACTTCCCGCCCTTCACCATCGCCAAAACAGTCACCAAGACCACGCTCAATCCGCTTGGCGCCAAGGGCATCGGCGAAGCAGCCACAATCGGCTCGACGCCGGCGGTGGTCAACGCTGTCATCGACGCGCTCGAGCCTTACGGCATCCGCCATCTCGATATGCCGCTGACCCCGCATCGCGTCTGGTCCGCGATCCACTCGGCATAATGAAGCGGTGAACCAAGCCCGTCAGCCAGCGAGAACATCCGGCGGCTGACGGGCAAGCGTCTACGCCCTTTTTCTAGCCCATCCCCGGCCGCCTGAGGCGCTTGTTGAGTTCCATTTCGCCTGATGTATAATCCGACTGTAAGCAAAGGTTGGAGTACCGCGATGAAGACCTTCACCATCGAAGAAGCGAAGCAAGACTTGGACCCAATACTGGAGCATGCCAAAGCGGGCGGCACCGTCATACTACTCGGTGAAGACGACCAAGCCTACGAACTGGTCGCCACCATCTATGCCAAGCCAGGACCGCGCAAAGCGGGGCGGCTCAAGGGCAAAATCAAGATAACCGATGAATTCTACGAACCACTGCCAGAGTTTGAACCATACACATAATGAGCTATTTGCTGGATACTTCTGCCTTTCTCTGGTTCGTCACAGGTGATAGCAAGCTAAGCAAGCGGGCCCGGCGCGTACTTGAAGAGTCAAGTGGCGACATGTACTTGAGCTTGGCGAGTATCTGGGAATTGGCGATAAAAGCCAACCTCGGCCGAGGGTTGGAGTTGCCTCAGCCCTTCGTAGAGTTCATTGATATCGAGTTGCAGGCTGAACAAATACAAGTTCTGAACATAGAACTCGCCCACATCAAACAAGTCGCAGCCATGCCGCTCCACCACCGCGACCCCTTCGACCGCCTGCTCATCGCGCAAGCCCAAGTCGAAAACATCCCCGTCATCACCAGCGACGCCGCCTTCGACCCATACCCCATCCAACGCGTCTGGTAGCCCCGCCATCAGCCGCCTCGTCTTCGTTCATACCTGCTGCCCCTTACTTGCGCTCGCCAAGCTCATCCCGCTATTATTTTCCGATACCTATTGTTAAACTATTTGTTGAATCTGGCTTTGGAGAAAGACCGTGGCTACCTATAGCGTTGAAGCTGCGCAAGGCAGTTTGACTGACCTGCTTACCGATGCGCACCAGGGGAAGACTATAATAATCAGAGCAACGAATGGCAGGGCAGTTCGGCTGGTTCCGACGCCAGTGGCAGGCAAGAGACCGCGCAAAGCCGGCAGCGCTCGCGGGCTGGTTTGGATGTCCGACGACTTTGATGCTCCTCTCGAAGACTTCGCTGATTATATGGAATGAGCTTCATTCTCGATACGCATACCTTCCTCTGGTTTGTCAAGGACCATAGCTCGCTCAGCGCCACCGCAAAAGACATCATCGAGGCGGAACAAAGAATCATTTACCTAAGCGCGGCCAGCTTCTGGGAGATGGCGATAAAGGCTAGCCTCAAGAAGCTCGCGATACCGGCGCCCCTTCAAGAATTCATCGAAACACACAGCGCCGCTAATGACTTTGAAATCTTGCCAATCACGGCGGAACATGCCGAAAAGGTGGCGAAACTCCCCTTTCCGGCTTCCGGGCACCGCGACCCCTTCGACCGCATGATAATCGCGCAAGCCATGTGCCAGGAACTTGCAATTGTCTCTCGCGACGCCGCCTTCGACCCATACCCCATCCAACGCGTCTGGTAGCCCCGCCCCCGCGCCATGAGCCTTTTCGTCTTTTTCATACTCGCGGCGGTGCTGCTTGGCGCCGGCGCGATGCTCTCCCCCGCCTGGCGCACGGCTCAGCCACGCGTCGCCCTGGCGGCAACGCTTTGCCTGGGCCTCGTTGTCGGCGGCGCCGTCTTCTATGCCGAAGCCTTCGGCTGGGATACGCTGGTGGTCGATTACCTGCTTTTCGCCCTGCTTTCTGGCGTCGTGCTCGGCGGCACGCTCTCCACCGCCCAAGCCCGCGCCGAAGCCCAGGGCCAGCGCCTGGCGGACCGCGATCAAGGCTGGCCCGGACCCGGCGATTTAGCGCTCTTCGCCTTCGTGGCGCTGCTGCTCTTGATCCCGCTCTTCAAGTTGCCCGCGCCACTGGGCGAAAACGGTCCAATCATCGGCTTGCACAGCCTTGCCACGCGGGACGGCGCTTCCTTTCGCTCGCTGGCGCCATACCATACAGGCGAGCCCGTCATCATCGCGCCCGGTTTCCACGCCCTAGCCGCCTATCTTAGCAGCCAGCTGGAGCAGCCGATTCCCCTCATTCAGTGGAGCGCCGCCGCGGTAGTCAGCCTGCTAATCATCTGGCTGGCATACGACTTCGGCGCTGAACTGAGCGATAAACGGCTGGGCCGCGCCCTCGCCGCGGCGAGCTTATTGAGCCTCGGGCTCTATCGCAGCTACCTCGACGGGCACTTCGCCGAGCTGCTGGCACTGCTCTTCATTATCGCTTGCCTCATGTACACGCTGCGCCTCCTGCGCAGGTTCAACCTGGCCGATCTGGCGGCCGCCGGTTTGATGATGGGCGCCGTCGTCTACACCAGCCTGACCATGAGTCTCGTCATGCTCCTGGGCTGGGCGCCGCTGCTCGCGCTCAGCTGGACGCGGGAGCGCCGCACAATCGCAGCCGCTTCACGCTGGGCGCTGACCATCGCGGTACCGGCGGTCGCCCTGCTCGGCATCGCCCCCTGGCTAGCCAAGAACTTGCCCCTAATGCTGCCAATAAGCCCCTCGCCCTTCCCCGCCACGCTCGATACTCTCCAGCGCATCGGCGGCGAGCATGGCATCGTCACGTTGATGCTGGCGCTTTGGGGCATAGGCGCCGGGTGGCGCGCCGCCGCCAACCTTCGATTCCTTTCTTGGCTGATGCTGCTCTGGCTGCTGCTCGTCATTGAGTTTTCGGCGGTGGGCGTCATCGGTTCTTTGCTGCCGCCGCTAAACTGGCTGACCAACGCGCCGAACCTGGCAAGGCAGGGGCTGATATTGCCCTTGGTCTGGTTCGCGGGGCTTGCGCTGCTGGATATCTGGGACCGGCGGCTGCCGGACCAGCTCAAACAGCACCTGCGCCAGGCAAGCTATCCCCTCATCGCGCTCGCGGCGGCGCTCTTGATTATGCTCAGCTTTGCCTTTGAGCCGCTGCTGCATTGGCTAAGATTCCCAGCCGCCAGCATGAGCCAGGACGATGTGGCGGCCATGACCTGGCTGCGCGATAACAGCCCCGCCAACGCCGTCGTCATGGGCACCGATGGCAATGCCTGGCTGCCAGTTTTCGCCGAGCGGACCGCGCCCGATATCCGCGCGATACGTTATTTTGAATGGGATGCCCTAGACCGCGCCGACGCCGGCGACAATGAGGCCGATTATGTCTATGCCCCCTCAGGCGCGGCACCGCCTGAGGCGACCTTGCTGACGCTCGTCTTCGAGCAAGGCAGCGCGCGCATATATCAACTGACCGATAGGTAATCGCGGAGGAATAGAAAGAACCATGCCCAAATTAAAAGTCGTTCTCACCGGCGCCAGCGGAACCATCGCCGGCGTCCTGCTGCCAGCGCTGCGCCAACGTTATGAGCTTACCCTGCTTGATAGCCGGGCAAGCGATAAACAAGGCGCGCCGATCGAAGGCATAGAAATCGTCGACCTGCTCAACAAAGACCGCGACCAGTATCGACATCACTTCGCCGGCGCCGATGCCGTCCTGCACTGCGCCTATTATCGCGTCCACGATCAAGGCGATGATGTCTACTTCTCATCCGAGCTGGCAAACCTGCAGCTGGCCTACAACGTCTATCAAAGCGCCTGGGAAGCCGGTGTCCGCCGCCTGGTCGCCGCCAGCACCAACCACGCCGCCGATTTCTACGAGACTTATGCGCTGGATAAGCGCGTGCCGATGGTGAGGCCCGAGCAAAACGCCTCCGACAATTGGTATGGCTGGGCGAAAATCGCCTTCGAGCAAATCGGGCAAGTCTACGCGACGGGCATCAGCCATGGCGGGCGGGCGCTGGAAAATGTACAGATTCGCATCGGCGGACCGCGCGAAACCGATGTCGCCGCCGCCCCGCTGGGGGACTTGCGCCGTATGCGCCGCGCCCTCGCCGTTTACATCAGCCAGCGCGATATGTCGCAGCTATTCATCAAGAGCATCGAAACTGAGGACATCCGCGACGACCTGGGCATTCCCTTCCAGATATTTTATGGCATCAGCGCCAATTCACACGCGATCTGGAGCATCGCCAATGCCCGCCGCGTCATCGGCTACGCGCCGCAAGACAACTCGGAAGAGCGCTTCTTCGACCTCATCCAGGCGCATATGCAAGCAGCCCGCAAGGCTCGAAGCAACCTGTAGGGCTTGTCCGGTACTGAGTTTTTAATGCGCATTTCTACCCCATCCCCGACCGCCAGTGTCGGCGGGTCAGTGTCGGCGGGCTGTGTCGGCGGGTCAGTGTCTACGCGACCCAGCAAGCTAGGGAAGGGGAGCTAGGATATTGCAAACTCTATAAACTATGCCAATTCTGCTTGAATCCAAGTTCACATTAGCGATAATCACGACAAATCAGGGGTCATCCCCCCATTTCAATGGGGGGACCGAGGGAGGTAAACCAAAGGGCGATCGCGAATCCTAACGTACCGGACAAGCCTTACATTGTGTAATTTTAGGTGGCGAAGGCCGCAAAATCATTTTGATGCGATTGCCATTATTGCGATAGTCAGGCTGGGCACTCTATTCTATAATTTGCTTAATATCACTATCAGCTACGGAGTTCAGATGCGCCGCAGAATTTTGATTCTATTTCTTGTCCTCACCCTAGCGGGATTAACCAGCGCCCAAGAAGCCCAGCTGGAGATAACTTGGAGCCCAGTGCGAAATACCATTCGCGGCACGGTCGATGTCATGGGCAGCGCCAATATCCCCGATCAATTCTATTTCTTCCTCGAGGCTGCGCCCTGGCAACCGCCAGCGGAAGCGCCCGCCTGGCAGCCCATCACAAGTTTCTTTATGTCGCCGGTGGTGGCTGGTCCCCTCGGCAGTTGGAACACCAGCCGCTTCCCCGATGGCTTTTATCAACTGCGGCTTCAGGCGTTGAATAATGCCAACGAGAGCTTCCATTATGCGCTGGCACCCATCCTGATCAACAACAATAACAGCGATTTCGTCAACCTCGAGCCGGTTGAAGGAATCGCAGGACCCAGCCTGACGCACATGGCACCCGCCGCCCCGCTGGCAGAGCTGGAGAATCGCCTGCCGCTGCAAGTTGGCGGGCACATCAAGTATTTCAACGAAAACTCACAGGCAGCCATGCGTTCGGCCGGCATGACCTGGGTGAAGAAACAGGTCCAGTTCGGCATTTCCGATGGCAAAGACCTCATCGAGACGGCTCATGCCCAGGGCTATAAGGTGCTGCTCGGCGCATTGGGCGATAAGAACCGGCTGGCACAAGACTTTGACGGCTACGTGGCGCAATACGCCGAATATGTCGCCTACTTGGCGCGGCTCGGTGCCGATGCCATCGAAGTCTGGAACGAGCCAAACATCGATCGCGAATGGCCCCTGGGGCGGGTGAGCGGCGCCAGTTATGTGCGCTTGCTCAAAGCCGCCTACGAAGCGATTAAAGCGGAAAACCCCGCGACGATGGTCATCAGCGGCGCGCCCGCCCCCACCGGCTTCTTCGCTGGCTGCGCCGCTCAAGGCTGCGACGACAATGTCTTCATGCAGCAGATGGCAAATGCCGGCGCCGCCAATTATGCGGACTGCATCGGCGTGCACTACAACGAAGGCATCTTGCCGCCAACCGCCCAAGGCGGGGACCCGCGCGGCGAATATCAGACCTATTATCTGATTCTGATGCTGCGCCGCGTCGCCTGGCCCTTCCGCAATGCCAATATCCCCATGTGCTTGACCGAAGTCGGTTACCTCTCGCCAGAAGGATACGGTCCGCTGCCGGGGCACTTCGGCTGGGCGGCTAATACATCAGTCGCCGAGCAAGCCGCGTGGCTCTCCCAAGCGCTGCTGATTATGTCCAATTTTGAAGACATGCCCGTCGAGCTGGCAATTGTCTGGAACATCGACTTCGATACCTACGGCGATGACCCGCAAGCCGGCTACGCCATCATCCGCCCCGACGGCAGCTGCCCCGCCTGCGAATCCATTGCGGCGCTGCAGCGTTAGCCCCCCTGGAATGGTGAATGGCGAGGCTATGCCCATTTCAAAGCCCAGCCCGGCTGCCTGTGTCGGCAGGTCAGCGTCGGCGCGCCCCGCCCGCTAGGTCGCTTTTATTTGCAGCTCGCGCGTCAATTATGTGATTAAGGGCATACCATAGGCTGAAATAGACGTGATGCCGCGCATTATAAAATCGCTGATTCTGGGGCTGCTATTGGGTATGCTGGCTGGGCTTTATTTTGGTTGGCTCCAGTTTCCGCCCTCTTCGCGCAGCAGCCAAATCAGCGACCTGACGCAGCGCTATCGCGACGAATACACCGTCATGATCGCGGCCGGCTACGCGGTCGATCGTGATATCGAGGGCGCCCTCGAGCGCCTCAGCCGGCTCCAAATCAATGACATTCCCAGCTATCTGCTCGCAACCACCGAGCGCATCATCAGCACATCGGCGCACGACCTCGGCGATATTCGGCTCCTCGTCCGCCTGGCGCACGACCTCGGCCAATTGTCACCTCTCATGGAGCCCTTTCTCATTTTGGCTGAGGGCGGCGATTGATGAGCCAGCAAGCCCCACCATCCAGCCCAAGGCAGCCAGACGCGCCGGGCTATTTCTCTTATGCTGCCTTCGCCTTGAGCCTGGTCGCTGGCATCGCGCTCGGGCTGGCATTGACGCGCATACACGGTCCCCTGCAGCGCAGCCAAGCCGAACCCTGGCAGCTGCGCGCCGATGAGCGCCAACACTACCAAATCGCGATCGCCCTGGAATATGCCCACAGCGGCGACCTGCCAAGCGCGATCGACAAATTGATCGCCATGCGGCCCGCCCAAGACCCGCTTGGCGCCCTAGCAGAAGCAGCCTGCGCGCTAGGCAGCAGCGGCTACCTGGGCCGCGAGAGCGGCATCACTGCCGTCAAAAGCGCCGTCGCGCTCTATTCATCGCAGGGGCGCGCAGGCTGCGCGGAACAGCTGCTGCCGCAAGAAGCCGCCGACGCCGCGCCCGACCCGCCAAGCGATCAAGCGCTTGAAGCCCGCTTCGCAACCCCCCTGCCGACCAAACCGCCGCTGCCCGCTGCCGCTGCCAAGGCGCCCGCCCGCCTCGCGCCGACGCCCAGCCCACAGCGCCGCTTCGAGGCCCGCGCCGCCCGGTCATTCTGCGACGCCGCCAGCCAAGCCTTGATTGAGACGCAGGTCGTCGATTACCTGGGCCGGGGCCTCCCTGGGCAGCGGATCCGCGTTCGCTGGGGCGATAAGGAAGACATCTTCGTGAGCGGGCTCAAGGGCGAGCGGGGCGATGCCTACGCCGATTTTCAGATGCAAGAAGGCATCGAATATCGCATCGATATGCCGGGCGCCGCCGAGCCGCTAGGCGCGAGCTTGTCCACCGGCGCCTGCTACAGCGGCAATCGCCGCGCGCTAAAGTCCTGGCGCGTCACCTTCGTCGAAATCTGATTTCAGCCCCGCCCAGCAAGATTCGCAACTGGCGGGTCCGCAATGCGTATTATCGGTAGCGCATATTGATTAGGGACAGAGACACATGCAAAACGAAGAAAAAGCCTCGCAAGTCGGCGCCGGCGTCTTTTTACTCGGGCTGGGCCTCTTATTCTTCAGCGGCTGGTGGTGGCCCGGCATCATGTTTGTGATCGCCGCTTCGATCTTGGCGCAGACGATGGCAGCTGGCAAAGGCTGGGCTTCCGCCAAAGGCGCGCTCTGGCTAATTGGCATCGGCCTCATCTTCGGCCTCCCCGATTTAATTGGCGACATCGCCAGCGCCTTCTGGCAACTCCTCCCGCTGATTTTGATCGGCAGCGGGCTGTATATGCTCTTCGGCGGCAAATGCCGCCCCGCCGCCGGCGGCAAGCGCAAAAACGACGACAAGATTCACTGAGCGCCTCCCCCGCCAGCCACCGCCTTATTGACAATCATCCCACTAAGGCTATACTGATTTCAGCGGCGGGATGGTGGAATGGCAGACACGGGTGCCTTAAAAGCACCTGCCCGCAAGGGCGTGAGGGTTCGAGCCCCTCTCCCGCTACTCACTGCGCTGGGAGCGCTTTATCGATCTATTGCGCCTGTTCTCTAGACACGTTAACATGAGCATACTGGTTGGGTGCAACAAGCCGCAGGTCAAGGAGTCGCCTTATGGTAGCAAAAGTCGTAAATTCGCCGGGAGCCACCCGCTCACTTCGTCGTACTAAGACATCGCGCTCCCCTGAAACCTTGACGCCGGACGAGGCTTTTCTCGATGACATCCGCGTCAGCATGCAAGAAATTGACGCTGGCGATGTATTGGATAGCCGGCAGCGAATTCGTGAACTGCGAGCGAAATTGAAAGATGCCAAGGCCGACTGTCGAAGCAAACCAAGCGCTTCGACAGTCGGCTGGAGAAATTGGCGCGAAAGTATCCCCAAGTACTCGACGCACTAGACGAATTCATTGAGGAACTTGAAAAGGGCAGCCGTCCAGGCGCCCGTTATCGCCGTGTAGATGATGTCGCCTCAGCGCGCCAGCTGCATATTATGCAAGCCCGCGTAAAGCCCATCATTTTTCAGCAGCTCCTCATGGCTGCCTTGCTCGCAAATCCCGGCGGCTGTCAGCACCAGGATCCGATCGGCATTGCGAATCGTCGACAGCCGATGGGCGATGACCAGCGTGCTACGATTCTCGATCAGCCGCTCAAGCGATTGCTGCACCTCCCGCTCGCTCTCGTTGTCGAGGGCGCTGGTCGCCTCATCGAGGATGATCAGCGGCGGGTCCTTCAAAAAAAGGCGGGCGATGCTCAGCCGCTGTCGCTGGCCCGCCGATAGCTTGATGCCGCGCTGGCCGATTTCTGTCTCGTAAGCCTGGGGCAGCGCCATAATGAAGTCATGGGCGTAGGCTCGTTTCGCCGCCTCGATTATTTCCTCAGCCGAGGCGTCGGGTTTGCCATAACGGATGTTGTCCGCCACCGTCGCGCCGAAGAGGTAGACATCTTGCTGCACCGTGCCGATATTTCGCCGCAGCCCTCGCAAACTGTACTCGCGGATATCGACGCCGTCCAGGCAGATGCGCCCGGCATCCACCTCATAAAAGCGCGGGATGAGCGCGCTCAGCGTCGTCTTGCCCACGCCCGACGCCCCGACCAGCGCCACATATTCGCCCGCCTCTATCCGCAGCGACAAATCCCGCAAGACCGCCTCAAAGCCCAAGCGATAGCCGAAGCTCACCCGCTGCAGCTCCAGCGCGCCACGCACCCGCCCGGGCTCATGCGCGGGCGTCGGATCCTGAATCGCCGGCGGCAACTCGAGCATGTCCATGAAGCGATGAAAGCCGGTGACCCCCTCTTGATACCAGCGGGCGAAGTTCACCAAGCGCTGGATCGGCTCTATCAAGATGCCGATATAAAGCAAAAATGTAATCAAATCCGATAGGTCCAGCGCCGCCCGCGTGATGGCAGCCGCGCCGAAGACCACCACCACCACCATCATCAGCTGGGTGAAGGCTTCCATGCCGCCATAGAAAAAGCCTTCGCTCTTGTATTCCAGCCGGCGGCTCTCGACAAAGCGGCGGTTCGCCTCGTCGAACTTCTCCGCCTCCCATTCTTCATTGGCGAAAGATTGCACCACCCGTATGCCAGCCAAGGTATCCTCAACCTGGGCGTTGACCTGCGCCACCCGCTCTTTGCTCAAACGCATGGCGCGGTTCATCTTGCGGTTGAAATGCAGCGAGTAGAGAAACATGAAGGGCAGAAAGGCGATCACAATCAGGCTCAGCGTCGGGTTGATGCTCAGCGTGATGAGGAAGACGCCAAGAAACTTGACAATGCCCAGGAACAAGTCTTCCGGTCCATGATGCGCCAACTCCGAAATTGCGAACAAATCATTGGTAATGCGCGACATCAATTGCCCGGTCTTCTGGTCATCATAGAAGCTGAAAGACAGCTTCTGATAATGCGCGAACAGCTCGCGCCGCATATCGCTTTCCATCATCGCGCCCATCATATGCCCCTGGTAATCGACAAAGAGGTTGCAGAGCGTTTGCGCCGCCACCAGCGCCAGCATAAGCCCCGCCATAAGGGCGATGTCGGGAATCGGGTCGGGGTGGCCCGCGCCCAGCAGGTTCTGCGTGATATGGCGCACGCAGAGCGGCAGGGTCAGCGTAATCGCCGACACGATAAAAGCGCAGAATAAATCAAAGGACAGCAGCCCAAGATAAGGCTTGTAATACGACAAGAACTTCAAAGCCCGCCTGCTCACTAGCACGCTCCTTTAATCCAAACGCGACGCCCCGCCGCATTATACCAGCAGGAGTGAATGGGAGTGGTGAATGCGAGGATATGCAGACCGAAATTCTGTGTATGGATAACCTAGATGTAGGGGCGACACTTGTGTCGCCCACAGTTGCAGAAGCAGGTTTTGGGCGATCCAAGGATCGCCCCTACGACTCAGCACAAGCAAGCCTTATATCAATAATTCACCACTCCCGCGAACTGCGATTCTTGACAGATTAGAACTTTTGTGCTAGTGTACAAAGCAGTCAAAGTTTCTGCTCTTCTATGATTGCTAAGAGGCAAGCGCATGAATACTCGGGTTACTATCTTGGCGATACTGGCGGCGGTCCTGCTGGGCTGCGCGCCGCTAGCGAAGCAAGTTGGCACCGAGATCTCGCCGCAGATCAGCACAGACCTGGCGCGGCAAGTGAGCACAGCAGTCGCCGAGCAGATGGCGGGGACCCCCCAAGCCGATTCGCCAGCGCCAGACAGGGGCGAACAAGCCGCGCTTGCCGCCAGCGCCCCGCCATACGACTGCGAGAAGAAACTCTGCGGCAAGATGGAATCCTGCGAAGAAGCGGTTTACAAGCTCTATGTCTGCGGCGATAAAGCGCGTGATGCCAACAATGATGGCGTACCCTGCGAATCCATGTGCAAGGGCATGGATGTCCCCGCTATCGCCGCCCGCTTTGCCGGCATCGTGCCCAGCCCCGCCCCCACAAGCCCGCCCGGCGCCGAAGAAATGGGGCTGGTCACCCGCGTTGTCGATGGCGATACGATTGACGTGCTGCTGAATGGCGTCAATACCCGCGTCCGTTATCTGCAGCTGAATACACCCGAGCGCAACGAGCCTTGCTACCGCGAATCGACGCAAGCCAATGCCGACCTGGTCGCGGGTAAGACCGTGCGGCTGGCGGCCGATCAAGAAGAGGTGGATCGTTACGATCGGCTGCTGCGCTTCATCTATGTCGATGAGGTGCTGGTTAATCGCGTTCTCGTCGAGCAGGGCTGGGCGGAAGCGGTTCTCTACCCGCCCAACGACGCCCACTACAAGGAGTTCCTCCAGCTCGAACAGGCAGCGGCAGCAGCCGGCCGCGGCTGCCACCCGACCGGCATTTTTGATGACGGCTCGACAACGCGCTGACCGCCGAAGCAGCGCTTCAGCCGCCCCTACACCTTCAATAGCTGATGCGTTAAAGTTGGGGCGACTAGGAAATTCAACGAAAGCCCCCGTGACACGATGGCGGTCAAGCGACTGATCTATTATCCGGAAGACGAGGCTTTGCTGCGGCAGAAGAGCCTGCGCGTCTCGAACCTAAAAAACAAGCGCCTCAAGCGGCTCATCCAAGACCTGAAAGACACGCTGGCATCACAGCCCGGCGCCGCCATCGCCGCCCCCCAAATCGGCGTCCACCGGCGCGTCGCCGTCGTCAAATTCGGCCAGAACGACGACGCCGAGCCAGAGCCAATGCTGGCGCTGATCAACCCGGAAATCATCGAAGCGGGCGAGGCGGAGACGGGCTTCGACGGCTGCCTCAGCATCCCCGAAATTTATAGCTGGGATACGCCCCGCCCCAGCTGGCTTCGCTTCCGCGCTCGTGGCGAAGATGGCGGCGAGATCATCCGCCGGCTCGAAGGCATGGACGCGCGCGTGCTGCATCATGAAATTGATCACCTCGATGGCATCCTCTTTCTCGATCGCCTTCGCGACCCAGACGAGCTTTATACGCCAGTCGAAGGCGCGGATGGCAAGACCAAAATGGTCCGCTTAGTGGATTTGCCGAAGCTGAGCTGAGGGGCAAGCCCGCTCTCAAGCCAGTGGCGGCACCTTGGAGAGAGCGGTCACGCAAGCGATAGCCCCTGCTCTTCAGGGCAATCGCTTCAACTGTTTTTTCGCCACAGAGACACAGAGGGTCGCGTAGGGCGCGTAGACACAGCCCGCCGACACTGACCCGTCGGGAGGGGCGCGCCGCGTAGACACAGGCGGTCGGGGTGGGGTTTGAAATGGGCATATCCTCGCATTCACCACTCCCGATCAGCCTATTGATGCCAAGTGCCAGATATCGATCGAGCGCAGCGCCGCCCGGTTGAGCAAGCGCAGCCCCTGGCTTTCGCTGCTAGCAGGATAAAAGCGGCTGGTCACCCGCGCGCGCCCATTGGCGATCACTTCAATCACCGAGCCATCCAGCAAGATGCGCAGCCGCAGCGTCTCGCCCGGGTCCAGCCGATGCGCCAAACCCTGCGCCTGGCTCTCGATTGCGCTGTCCTCATTGGCGTAATGCCGCGTAACCCGCAGCGCCTCCGTGCTCGCGTCATAGGTGATGGCGGCTTTCTCCTGGCCATCGGGCGAGCGCGCCAGCTCAAGCCCGCAGGGTTCTGCCGGCGAGGGCTCAAACTCGGCTTCGATATCCAGCGCCAGCCCCCGCAGCGGCAACATATCCTCCGTCAAGTCGCCCGTTTCAGCCTGGAACCGCTGGCGGCGCAGCGCCTGGATCTCTGGTACCGGCTGGCTGATAAGCCGCTGCTTGCTATCTAGGCTGAGCGCGCGCGGAATCGCCTGCACCCCGCTCCAGCCCGCGTTCATCTGCGCCTCGGGCTTGCGCCCCTCCCGCAGCCAAGCCCAGATCAGCCGCCGCCCCTGTTCATCGACATGCGTCAGGGGCGCGTAACTGTAGCCGGCGTCATAGACCGTCTCACTTTCGGGGCTGAAGCGCTGGTTCTCGTAGCGCCCGACAAGCGCCAGGGTGGTGGCGCCGCCGCCATCGAACATGCTGGATACGATCATCACCCATTTCTCGCCCAGCGGGAAGAAGTTCACGCATTCAAAGTTGTAGCCGTGGCGCGCGCTGTCGCCGACGAAGAGCGGATGCAGGTACTGCCAATTGCGCAGATCGTCCGAGCGATAAAGCAGCGCCGCCCCGCCAATGCCATCGATGCGGCTGCTGAGCGCCATATACCAGCCGTCATCAGCGCGCCAGACAAAGGGATCGCGGAAGTCCTGCGTTTGGAAGCAATGCGCCGGGGCGCCAGCCAGCACGGGCTTGCCGCTGTGTTTGCTCAAGCTACTTAGGTCATCATTGCCAATCGCCAGGCATTGGACCTGCCGCGAGTAATCGTCGTTGACGCCGGTGTAGATCGCCGTGGGCAGGCCCCCATCGTCCACCAGGCAGCCGCTCCAGACGCCGCCTTGGTCGGGCGAGTTCGGCGTCGGCTTGATGGCGATCGGCAGCTCCTGCCAATGCAGGATATCATCGCTGACCGCGTGCCCCCAATGCATATTGGCGTGATAGGCGCCAGCGGGATTGTATTGGTAGAACAGGTGATAACGCCCCTGCCATTGAATCACGCCGTTGGGGTCGTTCATCCAGTTGGCAGCTGGCAGGAAGTGGTAGGTGGGGCGGTGGATGTCTTGGAGCATATTCGATATTCCTCAGCTATACGTATTCCTTGGAAAGCATTCTTGAAAACAATTTTGGGATCTTAGCACATCGGCAATCCATTTTCTTGGCCGCGGATATCGGGGGAGTGTGTTGCAGTCGGCGGAAATACAACTGCCCAGTTTTGACTTCACCACAAAGACAGAAAGGACACAAAGAAAGAGACTATTTCGCATACTATTCATGGTGTCCTCATTCGCCTCGGTGCACTCGATGGTAACGATTATGTGTTTCACCCGAAATGTTACGCGCCTGATTTCGACCAGACAAAGAGACGAAGCCTACTCCCCCGCCACAATCTCCCGCGCCAGCCGCAGCAGCTCCTCCCGCCGCCCCGCCTCAACATCGCGGCTTTCAAAGTAGCGCGCCAGCAGCTGCATTGGCGTCAAGCCCTCGGGGCTGAAGCCCAGCCGCGCCCGCGCCCGCCGGTCGATATCTTTCTTGATGCCAGCGACATGAAAGACGCCAGCCCGCTTCAGCTCCTTGATGATGAGGTCCTCATTGAGCCGGGTTTCGCTCTCCGGTGTTAGCCGCAGCCGCAGGCGCAGAACCACGCCGCTTAGGTCCTGCTGCTTCATTTCTGCCAACACCGCGCCGGTGGGCTTATCCAGCGCGCGGCAGTCCACCGTCAGCGTCAAGAACTTGCGTGAGTCCAGCTTGATGAATTCCCAGTCGGCCGCGCCCCGCGCCAGCTTGACCCAGCAAAAGCCCTTGTCGTCCTTCTCTTCGTCAAAGTCAATCCGCTCCAGGCTGCCGGCATAGACAACCGGCGGCGCATCATCGCGCTTGGCTGTCAGATTCTGATGCCGATGAATATGCCCCAGCGCGACATAATCCCAGCTAGGCAGCGCCACCGCCTCCAAGTCAGCGATCGTATCGGCGCCCAGCATCAGGCTTCGCTCGCTGCCCCAGGCCGCGCCAGCGACGCTGAAATGCCCGCAGAGCAGCCGCGGCTCAGCCCCAGCCGCCAGGCGGTCTGCTTCCGCGCCGAGCGCCCGCAGCTGCTCGTCCAAGGCGCGTTTCAACCGGTCTTCCTGCTCGGCGATAGTCTTGCCGCGCAAGCCCAGACCTACCAGCAGCCGGGATCGTATCGGATAAGGCGCCGCGCCAATGACAAGCGATCCCCGTTTGGTCTCGACCCGACGGGCTTCATAATCCGCTGCCACCCAAACCCCGGGCACCGCGAGCGTCTGATAAATCCCAACCGCGCTGGCTTTGGCTGCGCTCGGCGGCATATCGTGGTTGCCCAGCAGCAGGACTGTCGGCGCTAGCTGCGAAAGCTGGCGGACGCGGCGGGCGAATTCGCGCTGGTAGGTTGGGTTGGGGCTGCGGCTGCGGAAGGCATCGCCGGCGAAGATGACCAGATCGACATCGCCTTCCCGCCCCTGCCTGATGATCTCGTCCAGGCGAGCCAGAAAATCGAGGGCGCGGCGGCTGAGGCCCGCCTCGGCATCGGTCGCGCCGTAATTCTCCAGGCCGATATGCGCATCAGCAAAGTGCAATACGCGGATTGGCTCGTCCATTGCTTGGTTCATCGGCTTGTTCATCGGCCGTGGCTGCTCACCCTCGCGCCAGGCAATTCAGTCGCTGGCGCGGTGGTCTTCATCGCCGGTGCCAACTGGTTCATTGCTGGTGGTGACGCTGGTCCATGGCGGAAAGTCGCCACGCAAATGGCCGAAGATTGGCTTCTCGTTGCGCAAGATATCGACAAAGGCATGGATATCGCCGATAGACATGAAGATGGCGCCCTGCCGGTTGGCGATATCGACTTGCGGCGCCGGCACATCGCTATCCGGCGCCAGAAAATAGACATCGAGGCGGTGGCTTTCTTGGTCATCCATGCCGATGCCATTGCAGCGCACCAGCCCGCGAATGCGCGCCGTGACGCCGGCAAAGTCCCGTTCCTCAAGCTGCCGCCAGATGACCATATAATGCTTAATCTCAAATACCGCCACGCCTTGATGGTCCATCGCTCGCCCTTCTAGCTTCATGCCTTTGGCTGGATTTGAACACCCATTATATCGGCATCGCTGCCCAAGCGAAAACAGCGGCGGCTCAAGGGAACGGCGAATTACTGATATAAAGCTTGCTTGTGCTGAGTTGTAGGGCTTGTCCGGTACTTTAGGATTCGCGATCGCCCTTTGGTTTACCCCCTCGGTCCCCCCATTGAAATGGGGGGATGAGCACTGATTTGTCGTGATTATCGCTAATGTGAACTTGGATTCAAGCAGAATTGGCATATTTTATAGAGTTTGCAATATCCTAGCTCCCCTTCCCTAGCTCGCTGGGGAAGGGGCTGCGCCGCGTGGACACTGGCGGTCGGGGATGGGGTTGCGTAGGTCACGTAGACACTGACCGCCGACACAGAGTTTAGGGGCATTTCGGCGAGGCGACCCTGCCTTTCGAGCTTTCAGCCAGTTTGGCACAAGGAACTGGCGCTTGCCGCGGTCAAGATGAAAGCAAGTACAAGATGAAGGCGCATACACATAACAAGAGTATGAAGCGGACGTAGTAGAGTTGCATCAGCCGCCGCGTCCTTTCTCTTTAATCAATTCGCTTTAATCAATAGAAAACGGCGGTTGGAGCAATGCAAGTTCGGCTCTCGATTTGCAAAGCGCCGCCTTCAACCGCGCTGGTGGCTACTATTCATCATACAGCGAGGCTTGCTTTTTTCCCTTACGCCAAAGCTGCGCGAAACCGACGCTCGCTATACGTTCCCCGTTCACATGCATCTTGTCAGCGGCATGATGGCAAATTAGAATCGCAGCGATGTTGACGCTACTGCAGGTCCTTTACGCACTCTGCGCGCTCTCGCTCGGTCTCTATACGGCGGGGCAGGCACTTCTCTTATGGCGCTATTGGCGGACCCGCCAGGCAGCAGCCACCGCGCCGCCTTTGGCGGAATTGCCCCAGGTCACCGTTCAGCTGCCGCTGTACAACGAAGCGGTCGTCGCGAGCCGCTTGATTGATGCGGTCGCCGCCTTCGATTACCCGCGCGACAAGCTGCTCATACAAGTGCTGGATGATTCAACCGATCGGACCACCCAGTTGGTGGCGCGGAAGCTCGCCAGCCTAGCAGCACGCGGCTTCAAAGTCCAGCAGATCCGCCGGGCAAAACGAGACGGCTTCAAAGCCGGCGCCCTGGCTGAAGGGCTGGCGCATTCCGATAGCGAATTCATCGCCATATTTGATGCCGATTTTCAGCCACCGCCCGATTTCCTGCGCCGGACGCTGCCGCATCTGCTGGCGCGCCCACAGGTCGGCATCGTGCAAAGCCGCTGGAGCCACCTCAACGCCGAGGCAAACAGCCTGACGCGGGCGCAGCGGCTCTCGATCGATACCCATTTTGTGGTCGAGCAGGCGGCGCGCAACCGCAGCGGCTGGCTGATACCCTTCAACGGCACCGGCGGCGTCTGGCGGCGCAGCTGCATTGAAGCGGCTGGCGGCTGGTCCGCCGATACCCTGACCGAAGACCTCGACCTGAGTTACCGCGCCCAATTGGCGGGCTGGCACTCTCAATTTTTGCCCGATGTTGAAGCACCGGGGCAGATCCCGCCGCAGCTGGCCGCCTACAAACAGCAGCAAGCGCGCTGGGCAACTGGCAGCAGCCAGTGCCTGCTCAAACTCGCGCGCCCTATCTTATCCGCCAAGCTGAGCGCCGCACAGAAGGTGATGGCAATTCAACATCTATGCCAGTATCTGCCCCAGCCATTGATGCTGCTGATGCTCTTGCTGACGCCGCCGCTGCTGCTGTCTGGCTGGCTGGGCGGGCTGTCGCTGGCGCCGCTCGGCATCATTGGCTTGGCGCCGCCGCTGATGTACGCCGCCGGGCAAAAGCAGCTAAACCGCCGCTGGCTCCAGGCTTTGACCGCCTTCCCCACCCTGCTCTTCATCGGCACCGGCTTGTCGCTTAGCAACAGCCTAGCGGTCATCAGCGGGCTGCTTGGCATCCAGGTCCCTTTCCGCCGTACGCCAAAATTCGAGCGCGATTGGCAGCGCAGCCCCTACGCCCTCTCCGCCGATCTCACGCTCTGGCTGGAATTGGCGCTGATGGCTTACGCGCTATGGGCGGCGGCGCTGGCTTGGGAATTGCAGCGCGAGCTGTGCCTTTACCTGTTGATTTATGCCTTTTCGCTGGCGACGGTGGCTGGCTGGAGCCTGTTCGAGAGCTTGATCGTCTGGCGCCGAGGACCGCTGCCGGCAAGCCAAAAGGCGGCGAACATCGGTGACAGCATCTGAGCGCGCCTTTGCGTTATAATGAAGCCAGGCTGATGGGCAGCTAACGATATGAGACCGCTCCTGGAAGACAAGCGCATACGCAATTTGCTGATCGCGGTTCTGCTGGTCGTCTTGGCGCTGGGCTTTCTCAACATCATCTCGACCGCCTTCAGCTTGCTCCTCCCGCTGGCGCTGGTCGCCCTTGGCGGATTCGCCTTTTACAAGATCGCGCTTGAAGGGCGCGGCTCAGACGATGTGATGGCGGATGAAGTCGCCGAGTCGGCTGGCATCCATCTCGATCAAGCGGGCGGCGCGGACGCGGCAAGCGCATTCGTCGGCGATGAAACCGCAGATGAAACCACAGATGAAAGCGCAGCGCGCAAGCGGCTCAGCGCGGTCGAGCGGGCGCGGAGCGACTTCTTCGATAGCAGCAGCCCAGCGGAAGAAATTCTCGATCAAATCCAATCGCGCAAGCGGCGCCTGGCGGGCGAGGACGACGCGTGAAACTGCTTTCAGTCAATGTCTCCCCGCCCAAAATGGTGACCGTCGCCAAGCGAAGGTATTCGACCGGCATCAACAAGAGCGCCGTTGAGGGACCAGTCGCCCTACATCGGCTGAATCTGGCTGGCGACGGCCAAGGCGACCGCAAGAATCACGGCGGGGAATACCAGGCAGTCTACTGTTACCCGTATGAACATTACGCCTACTGGGCGGCTGAACTCGGGCGCGGCGATTTCGCATTTGGTCAATTCGGCGAGAACTTCAGCACCGAAGGCTTGCTTGAAAGCGACGTCTGCGTCGGCGATGTTTTCCGCGTCGGCTCTGCGATCATCCAAGTGACGCAGCCGCGCGTCCCCTGTTATAAGCTGGCGGACAAGCTGGGCATAACCGGCTTCGCGGAGGCTTTCCTGCGCGCCAATCGCTCTGGCTTTTATGCCCGCGTCCTCGAGGCAGGCACTGTCGAAAAAGGTAAAGCGATTGCCCCTATCAGCCGCGACCCAATCGCCATGAGCATCGCCGAGGTCAACGCCGCGCTCTACCTAGACAAGCAGCCCAGCGCGGCGGCGCGGGCGCTGAAAATCGAGGCGCTCTCGCCCGGCTGGAAACGCTCATTTGAAAAGCTGCTGGAAAAGCAGGCACTGTAAGGCTTTTGCCCGCTACTGGTATTGCCAACGCGCTTTTTCTACCCGCCGCCGAGCGGCTGTGTTCAAAATCAATTTGCTGCGATTGCCCGGCTTTGTGCCAGTTAGGCTTTCGCGCGCTCCTCTAAAGCTTCGGACCATCGCCCCCGCGACGCCAGCCCATTCATCTTGGCGCGGTGCAGCAGCGCCGCTTGCGCCGCCGCCACCTGCTCGGCTCGGTTCGCCCAGATCGCCATCGGCACCCGCTGCAAGGCGCGCGCGTAGGAGAAGCTGAGCTTCCAGGGCAAGTCGTATTGGGCGTTCATCGCGTTGAGATGCGCCGTCGCATGATAATCACTCTGCCCGCCGGAGAGAAAAACGATGCCAGGAACGGCCGCCGGTATCTGCCGCCGGAAGACCTTGACCGTCTGCCGCGCAACGGTATCGACATCAGCCTGGGCGGGGCAATCGCGCCCCGCTAGCACCATGCTCGCTTTGACCAGCGTCCCCTCCAGCTCGACGCGATGCAGATAAAGCGCCTCAAAAACGCGGCTGAGCACCCGCTCGGTAATGGCGAAGCAGCGCTCAATCGTATGGTCGCCCCATAGCATCACCTCCGGCTCAACGATGGGCACGATGCCAGCTTCCTGTGAAAGCGCAGCCACCTGCGCCATCACGTAGGCATTCGCTTCGATCGCGTACTGGCTGGGCGTCGCCGAGCCAATTTGAAAAGCGGCGCGCCACTTGGTAAACCCGACGCCCAGCGCCGCGTACCCCGCCAGCCGCTCTCGCAAGCCATCAAGCCCACTACCGACCGTCTCGCCGTCGCTGCCGGCCAAGACAACCATGCCCGTAAAGGGCGATATGCCCGGGATCATGCCACGCTCGATCACCTGCTCAATTAAGGGCGCGCCATCGCGGCCCGGCAGGCGCGTCTGCTCATCGGTCATGATAATGCCGCTGACAGAGTCATTCAGCCCCGGCGCCAGGAAGAGCAGCTCCGACCAGTTGCGGTAGCTGGTCTCATCGGCGCTGATGCCCTCCGCCCGCAGCAAGTCGTAAAATGCCGGCGACGAGCGGTCGGCCGCCATGATGCCCTTGCCCTCCGTCACCAGTTCTTTGGCAATATCGTTCAAGCTCATCTCAATAGTCACCATGCTCAAATTCCGTTCTCGTCTCCCATTCAATTAAGCGCCGCCAGCCGCCGCCGCCACCTGCTGCTCGGCGATCATATCGGGGCTGCAATGCAGGTTCGCCAAGAAGGCGGCGTCTTCCGCTCGCCGCTCCGCCAACGTCATCTCAGCCAAGGCAAGCTCGCCCGGGACCTGAAGCATGGCGCCTTCGCCTTCCCCCCCCTGCAAGATGAAATCGGCTTCCGCCAGCAGCGCGTCCGAGATATCAAGCCCTTGCGCCGCGGCTGAATCAAGATTGACGGCGACGGCGAAGCTTGGCGTCGACGCGATGGCGGTGCTGGCGATATCCAGATTGCCCTCGAGGTAAGCGATCACCATCCGCGCTGCCTGAATGCCTTCCCGATACCAGCCTTCGAAGCCAGCGGCGATGGTCACGCCATGGATGACATCGGATACCAGCGGCGAAAAGACCGGCACGCCATAAGCCGCCTCCACCAGCGCCGCGATGCCACTGTCGGAGCCGGTATGCGGCAGCAAGCCAATGGCGTCGACGCCCTTATCCAGCAGGGATTCAGCCGCGATGGCGTAATCCGCCGCCGAGACGACCAGCTCGACCTCGACCTGGAACCCGAGCCGTCTTGAAATATGCGTCACGGTTTCCACGTTGCCGGGCGCGGCTGGGTCATTCGCGTCTCCAATATAGCCGATGCTAGCGAAGTCCGGGTCTTGCAAATAGGCGATACGGCTGAATTGCCGATAATCAATATACATCAGGGTACCGGTCACATTGGCTGGCTTGATGCAGGTGGCGGCCGCCAAGCCGGTGTCGTGGGGGTCGGTCACGATGGCGAAGATCAGCGCCGGCGGGTCTTGCATATCGCGCATGGCGCCTAGGGCAAGCGCGCCTACCTCGGTCGAGACCGTGAGGAGGACATCCGCGCCTTCATCCAGCGCATCTTCCACCATCAGGTTGGCGGTGGAGAAGTCGAAGCCGGCATCGCGGTAGAGCAGGTTCAGCTTCTCGCCGCGCAGGTCATTGCCCGCTTCCAGGGTGGCGCGCTCCTCGGCGCTGATATAACCATAAACTTCCAGCATATCCAGCACCGCCCTATCGGTAAGAGCGAATGAGGGCGATTGCCCAAAGCGCAGAAAAGCCAAAGTCGGCGGCGCGTCGTCATCAGCCAGGCTCAGCGCTGGCAAGCAGAAAAACAGGCTGACAAGCGCGAGGCGCAACGCTAGACGAATACAAACATTTCGCCCGAATAATCGGCGCGTCGACATTGCGCGGCAAAATCCTAAATCAAGCTGAGAGATCATCGGGTTTGTCTCCTCGTATATGCGCGGCGCAAGCAGTGACAGTTAGTTTAGTATATGGGGAGACACTTCACCATGTAAAGCAAATACCGCGCCAGCTCAAGCCCCTGGCAGCAGCCCGGGCGAGATCTCCTTCATGGCTTTCTGAAGCGCCTCGAGCGGCAAGCCCACGACATTGCTGTAACTGCCCTCGATGCCCGCTACCAGCTGAAAGTCTTGATTCTGAATCGCGTAGCCACCCGCTTTGTCGAAGGGGTCGCCGCTGGCGATGTACGCGTCGATTTCGGCGCCGCTATACTCGCGCATGCGCACCACCGTCCGCACATGCCGCGTGATGGAGCGCCGTGCCGCGGCATTCTGGCACAAGGTAAAGGCTGTAAGCACCTGGTGCGCCCGCCCCCGCAGGCGCCCCAGCATCCAACGAGCCTCAGCCGCGTCGGCCGGCTTGCCCAAAAGCGCCCCCGTGTGATCAATCACAATCGTATCAGCCGCGATGACAAGCGCTGGACGCTCGCCCGCTATTTGCGCCACCGCCGCCGCTTTCTCTCGGCTGAGCCGCTCGGCATAATCGATGGGCGCTTCGTCCGCCTGGCGCGCTTCGTCGATTGCTGGCTTGATGACCGCAAAGCGCAAGCCAAGCCCGCTTAGCAGTTCTTGCCGCCGTGGCGACGATGAGGCGAGTATCAAGCGCATGAAGCCTTCTTTCTGTCGCGCCAATGCGGTGGCGGATTAGGTAGCAATGAAGAATCATCAGCACCGATGGCAGATTAGGCAGTGGTGAAATTGATTGATATAAGGCTTTTTGTAGGGGCGATCCTTGGATCGCCCAAAACCTGCTTCTGCAACTGTGGGCGACACAAGTGTCGCCCCTACTACATCTAGGTTATCCAAATACAGAATATCGGCCTGCATATCTCATAATTCACCACTCCCGCAGATTATAACAGCTGGCGAAAGATGGTAAGAAGCGTGTAAAATCGCCAAACTGCCGCATCCAACTGGCTTTTTCTTCGTTATAATAAGTGAATCAATTTGAGTGACAGGCGCCGCGAATGGGCGCTCTTGAGGAGGCGCAAACATGAACTTTGGAAACGACAGCGTTGTCATAGGCGCGCCGCGCAAAGCCAAGCCGCTCGAGGGTTTGCAGCTCAACGCCGTCATGCGCAACGTCTACGGCTGGATGACCATGGGCTTGCTAGTCACGACGGCGGTGGCGCTGGGGATTAGCAATATGGGGCTCGTCCCGTCACAGGGCGTCCTCTGGCTTGCGATTATCTTGCAGTTCGGCATTGTCCTCGGCTTGAGCTTCGCCATCAATCGCATCTCGGCGACGGCGGCCGGCATGCTCTTCTTCCTCTACGCCGCGGTGACCGGCTTCACCTTCTCGATTATCTTCCTGGTTTTCTCGCTCGGTTCCATCGTGGCCGCCTTCTTCAGCACCGCCGGCGTCTTCGGCGCGATGACCATCGTCGGCATGACCACCAAGACCGACTTAACCAAGTACAGCAGCTACTTCATGATGGGGCTGATCGGGCTCGTCATCGCCAGCCTGGTCAACATCTTCCTCGGCAGCTCGGCTATCGACTTTGTCATCAGCATCTTCGGCGTCTTGCTTTTCACCGGCTTGACCGCCTACGACACCCAGCGAATCGCCAACATGGCGGCCAACCCGAAGCTGAAAGTCGATTCGGAAAACACGCTCAAGTTCAGCATCATGGCCGCGCTGACGCTCTACCTGGATTTCATCAACCTATTCCTCTTCCTGCTGCGCCTCTTCGGTAGCGGGCGCGATTAGAGCCGCCGCCGCAACCAGCGCTAAACAGGCATTTTTCTTGGCGCAATCGGAAAATCTCTAGTATCGGGATAGCCCCCCACGCCTTAGCCCGATACGCTAGCCCGGCTACGGCTGGGCTTTTGTCTATGCCAGCAATAGAACAAATATACTAGCAAAGGGCACAGGTTGAGAGTTCTGTGGGGGGAGTGGTGAATGCGAGGATATGCAGACCGAAACTCTGTGTATGGATAACCTAGATGTAGGGGCGACACTTGTGTCGCCCACAGTTGCAGAAGCAGGTTTTGGGCGATCCAAGGATCGCCCCTACAACTCAGCACAAGCAAGCCTTATATCAATAATTCAGCATTCCCCTGTGGGGCGAGCCTTGCTCCGCTATCGTCGAAGCAGCCCGAAGCAGTAGCGGTGCCCGCCTTCACTTCGTCTGTCGCCGGCGATAGCTGAGCAAGACCAAGGTGGCGAAGAGACCCGACGCCGCCCAGAGCAAGAAAGGCAGATTCAAGCCCTTGGCGCTGAGAGCATTGCCCAGCGGCGGCACAAAAGACGAGCCGATATTCTGCAACATGCCGACGAAGCCCAGCGCGCTGCCCATCAGCGCCAGCTCCAAGCCTTCGGTTTCGGTGGTGGCGGCTCCCTTCAGCGCCATGAAGCTATCAAAGCAGAAGCCCCCGACCGCCATCGCCAGCATCACACCCCAGAAACTGTCGCCAACGAAGTACATCAGCGCGCAGCCAATCGTCATCATCGATGTGCCGAAAGCCATCACCAGCCGCCGATTGCCCAGACGATCCGACAAATGCGCGATCGGCACAACGCCTAATAAGCTGCAAAAGAAGAAAACGGTCATAGCGGTATCGGCATTATGCGCCTCCCAGCCGATTTCGCGCAGATAGGTGGGCACATAGCCGCCGAGCCCGCGCATCAAGCCCAGCACGCCAAAGACCGCCATCGCGATCACCCACAGCTCGCGGAAGCGCGCTACATAGCGATAATTCCCGATAATCTGCCGCAGGCTTGGTCCTGCGCTGCGCCGCCGCTCGACCGGTGGATGCACAATTGCCCAAAGAATAGCCAGCAAAATAGCGCAAATGCCGAGAAAGATCAGCACCGCCCGCCACCCACCCAACAATGGCGAAAGCACCGTCGCGCTCAAGCGGGCGCCCAACATCAAACCAGTGGCGAAACCGGCCGACATCACACCAGAAGCGAAGCCCAATTGCCCCGAGCGAAACCACTCGCGGTTGAGCTTGACGAAGTTCATCGGCAATATCGGCTGCACCATGCCAAAGAAAAATGAGGCGGCAAATAGGGACCAGAAATCAGTGGCCAAACCGCGGGAAGCGCCGAAGAGGCCAGTCGCCAAACAGAGCGTCACCAAGGTGCGCCGCGTACCGAATTGGTCAATTAAGCTGCCGCCGACCAAAGCGGTGAAGATGCCCATCACCGAGCCGACGCCCCAAATCACGCCGATTTGCACCAAGTCAAGCCCCAGCGTAGCGGCAATCTCGCTGAATAGCGCAGACAAGCCAGTGGTCGGGAAGCCCATAACCAGGAAGCCGGACAGCGTCACCATCGCCAGGATCACCCAACGGTAAGCCGAATTGTGCCGGTCACTCGGATCGACGACAGGGGGCATCTTTGACTTTCACGCTCAGCCGCTGGCGGACAATCGCTGTATCCTACGCGCAATCCCATTTGATTACTAGGGGCGCGCGCCGCTGGCAGGCAGCCGCCGCGCGGGAGTGGTGAATGCGAGGATATGCAGACCGAAACTCTGTATACGGATAACCTAGATGTAGGGGCGACACTTGTGTCGCCCACAGTTGCAGAAGCGGGTTTTGGGCGATCCAAGGATCGCCCCTACAACTCAGCACAAGCAGGCTTTATATCGATAATTCACCACTCCCCCGCAGCACCGATAAGTTGTCCAATTAAGAAAACTAACTATAATCAGTTCTCAATCGATTTCAGGCTAATGGCAGGCATCGTGGCTGCAAATTGTCCGGCATTGCGCATCAACAGCGAGCGGCTGCTGCAAGATTTCAAGCAGCTCTCCGAGATCGGCGCCACAGTTGGCGGCGGCGTATCGCGGCTGGCGCTATCGAATGAAGACTTGGCGGCGCGCTCCTGGTTCGCCGACCGCATCGAAGAAGCCGGCTTGCTAGTGCGCGATGACGAAGTCGGCAATTTGAGCGGCTTGCTGCCGGCCGCGGCGCCAAACGCCAAGACGCTGATGATTGGCTCTCATCTGGATACCGTGCCCAACGGCGGCCGCTATGATGGCGCCATCGGCGTGCTTATCGCGCTGGAATGCCTGCGCTGCGTCAAGGAAGCCGGCTTGACGCTGCGCTGCCAGCTGGAGGCGATCAACTTCACAGACGAAGAAGGTACCTGGAAATCGCTATTCGGCAGCAAGGGCGTCATCGGCAAGCTCTCCGCCGCGGATATCGACGACGCCCTGCAGGAAAACATGCCCTTCCGCGCCGCCCTGTACCGCGCTGGCATCATGATGGAAGAGGTTCAAAATGCCCGCCGCGACGCCGACGCCATCCTCGGCTTCTTGGAAATTCATATCGAGCAAGGCAAGACCCTGCATCAGCGCAACCTCGACCTCGGCGTCGTCGACCGAATCGTCGGGCGCACCACCTACAATGTCGCCTTTTATGGGGAAGCCGCCCACGCCGGCACCACCACGGCCGATGTACGCCGCGACGCCTTGCAGGGGGCGGCCGCTTTTATTATTGCCGCCCATAAATTGGTGCGCGATGATTACCCCGAAGGCGTGGTGAATTGCGGACATGTCAGCGTTGTGCCAAAAAGCTTCAACGTCGTCCCGGCCGAAGCCTCGCTGCGGGTCGAGTTTCGCCACCCCGATACCGATACGCTGAAAGAGATGGAATCGCGCTTGGTGCGCCTGGCGCGGGATTGCGCCGTCCGGCATCGCCTGCGTGTATCAACTAACCGCGCCCTGCACCGCGCCGCCGAGCGAATGGCCGGCTATCTCGTCAAGCAGATCGAAAGCGCCTGCCGCGCCGAAAAAGCCCGCTGTATGCCCATCGCCAGCTACAGCGGGCACAATGCCCAAATCATGAACCAAATGGTGCCCGCCGGCATGATCTTCTTGCCATCGGTCGATGGCATCAGCCATAATCCCAGAGAATTCACCGACTGGCGGCATATCGAGATCGGCGCCAATGTGCTGCTGCGGACGATTCTACAATTGACGATCTAGGGGCGAGCTAGCTAGCTATCTAGGTCGCCCGCCGGACGAGACGAAACAGCCGGGGCGAGCGGCCAAGCCGCCCCTGAAACCGAGAGCGAGCCAAGAACCGCCCATGTCCCAACTCAGCCGCCGCCAAAAAGAACGCGAAATGCGCGCCGCGGGCCGCTTGCCCGAGGGCCAATCGCTGACCGAGAAATTCCCCGTCCTCACCTATGGTCCGAGTCCTAAGTTCGACCCCGCTACCTGGGACCTGCGCGTCTTCGGCGCCGTCGAGCAAGAGAAACGCTGGACTTGGCAGGAGTTCCTGCAGCTGCCGACGGGCACGATGACCGTCGACATCCACTGCGTCACACGTTGGAGCAAGTTCGATACGCGCTGGGAAGGTGTCATGTTCCGCGACTTCCTCCGCGAGCTGGCGCTCACCGCCGAGGCGCGCTTCGTCATCGCCCACTGCGACTATGGCTACAGCACCAACCTGCCGCTCGCCGTGATGGATGATGAGGATGTCATGCTCGCCTACAAGTACGAGGGGCGCTTCCTGCACGAGCGCGATTTGATGGCGCACGGCGGCCCGCTGCGCACGATGGTGCCCAAGCGCTATTTCTGGAAGAGCGCCAAATTCCTGCGCGCCCTCGAATTCAGCCCGGTTGATAAGCCCGGTTTTTGGGAGCAAGGCGGCTATCACAATGAAGGCGACTTCTGGAAAGGAGAACGTTTCCAGCGCCCTGGGTTTTTCTAAGAGCCGCTCGGCGGCCGCGGTACGAACCGCCGCTCTCACAGAAAACAACCCGCCTTCTCGTCGCAGGGGCGACGCGGTTTATCCAATTATCCAATAAGAGCGCGCGCAGAGAATGGCCGGGGCGCTTGGCAGTTCGTATCGAGAGAAAGGGGGCGCCTGCCTTGGGTCGCCCGCGAAAAAGAAAGGCGCATGTCATGCAAATGCAAGCAGCAGTTCTCAATGAGATCAACAGTCCATTCAGCATCGAAACAGTCGATCTGGCGCCGCCACAGGCGGGCGAAGTCTTGGTTAAAGTCGCCGCGGCTGGCATCTGCCACAGCGATTGGCATGTTGTCGAGGGGCTTTCTTATTTCCCGCTGCCGATCATCTGCGGCCATGAAGGCGCGGGCATAGTGGAGAGCGTCGGCGACGGCGTCACCAGCGTGCAGCCAGGCGAGCACGTAACGCTGAGCTTCCGCGCCAATTGCGGCGACTGCTTCTATTGCCAACGCGAGAAAAGCAACCTCTGCGAAGTCTATTCGCCGGTGCTCCGCTCTGGCTTGATGAAGGATGGCAGCAGCCGCATCAGCCGCGCGGGCGAGCCAGTTCACATCATGACCGGCTTGGGCTGCTTTGCCGAATACGTGGTCATTGACCAATCGGCGGTGGTGCCGATCCGCCCTGATGTGCCGCTGGAAGTGGCGGCGCTGGTGGGCTGCGCGGTTTCAACCGGCGTTGGCGCGGCGATGTATACCGCCGATGTACGCCCCGGCGAAAGCGTCGCGGTTTATGGCGCTGGCGGCGTGGGCTTGAATATCATCATGGGCGCGGTCCTCTGTGGCGCGGACCCGGTCATCGCAATCGATACCAACAGCAGCAAAATGGAAATCGCCCGCGAATTCGGCGCCAGCCACACGCTTTACTCCGACGACAACTGCGTCAGCGAGGTCCAGGCGCTCACCGACGGCCGCGGCGCGGATCATGTATTTGAATCGGTGGGCTTGTCCGTCTTGCAGGAGCGCGGCTTAGAAGCGACCCGCCCCGGCGGCACCTTGACGCTGGTGGGCTTGACGCCAGTGGGCAGCGCCACCAACCTGCCCGGCGCCGTCATCACCCGGACCGAAAAAGTCATCCGCGGCAGCTTTTATGGCTCGGTCAACACCCACCGCGATTTCCCCAAGTTCATCGAGCTGTATCGCGCGGGCAAGCTCAAGCTGGACGAGCTGGTGACGCGCCGCTATCGCCTGGACGAAATCAACGACGCCTACGCCAATATGCTAACCGGTGAAGTGGCGCGCGGCATCATCGTTTTCTGACCTAAAACAGGACTGATGTAACTGATGTAAGAGGAAACAGACCATGAAAATGCAAGCGGCAATCCTGACCGAAGCCCATAGCCCTTTCACAATCGAAACGGTGGCGCTCGATGCGCCCAAAGCGGGCGAAGTGCTGGTCAAGATGGCGGCGGCTGGCATCTGCCACAGCGACTGGCACCTGGTCGCCGGCAAGGCGAGCTTCCCCGCGCCCATCATCCTGGGCCACGAAGGCGCCGGCATCGTTGAGGCGGTTGGCGCTGGCGTCAGCCGCGTCCAGCCGGGCGATCATGTTACCCTCAGCTTTAGAGCCAGCTGCGGCGACTGCTTCTACTGCCGGAATGACCAAGCGTCCATCTGCGAAAATGACTTGGAACAGGTCAACGCGGGCTTAATGGGCGATGGCACGAGCCGCATAAGCAAGGGCGGCGAGCCGGTCTACATCTTGGCTGGGCTTGGCGCCTTCGCCGAGTACGTCGTCTGCCGCGAGGTCAGCGTTGTGCCGGTGCGCCCCGATGTGCCGCTGGAAGTGGCGGCGCTGGTCGGCTGCGCGGTATCGACGGGCGTGGGCGCAGCTATGTTCACCGCCGAAGTGCGCGCCGGGCAGAGCGTGGCTGTCTTTGGTGCCGGCGGCGTCGGCTTGAATATCATCCAAGGTGCCGCCCTCTGTGGCGCAGACCCCATCATCGCGGTCGATACCAACAGCAGCAAAATGGAAATCGCCCGCGAATTCGGCGCTAGCCACTGCCTGATGTCCGATGACAAGGTGGTCAGCGAAATTCAAAAGCTGACCGAGAGCCGCGGCGCTGATCATACCTTTGAATCGGTCGGCCTCCCCGCCCTGCAGGAGACGGCAATCGCGGCGGTGCGGCCCGGCGGCATCTGCACCCTGGTCGGCCTCACCCCGCAAGACAGCGAGACCAAGTTCCTGGGCGGCCTCATCACCATGAGCGAGCGCAAAATCCGCGGCAGCCTCTATGGCTCGATCAACCCAGCGCGGGATTTTCACCTTTTCCTGGACCTATATATGGCCGGCAAGCTGAAGCTGGAGGAGCTGGTGACGCGCCGCTATCGCCTAGACGAAATCAACGAGGCTTACGCCGCCATGCTGACGGGCGCTGTGGCGCGGGGCGTGATTGTGTTTTAGCTCTACGCAGGTCCCGCGACTAAAAGCGGTCCCGGGGGGAACGCTTGCTTGCATGATATACTGATTGTGGCTGAGTGGGAGTAAAGGCAAAGTAGCGATGGTTGCCCGCGAACGCGACTACACAATAGACGATGTTTGGCGACTCGAGCGCCAGCCAATGAATATGGCGGAGAAATACTATCTCATTGATGGGGAGTTGTGTGTCAAGATGTCACCAAATCAGACGCATGGGAGAATTGCAAGCGAGATCGCGCGTCTGTTGGGCAATCATGTGGTCGAGCGCGGATTAGGCTGGGTTACCGTCGAGGTCGGCTATCATCCGCCCGGCGAGCGCCGCACCGTGTTGCTGCCCGATGTCGCTTTCGAGAGCCGGGCGCGGGCAGCGCGGACGCCCCTCCCGACCTATGCACCCTACATGCCCGACCTGGCGGTGGAGGTGGTATCCCCTTCGCAAACGCTGGCGGAAACGCGCCGCAAAGCCGCGGTCTACCTGCGCCATGGCACAGGCATGGTCTGGCTCATAGACCCGGAACGCAATACAGCCGAGAGCTGGACGGCCGCGGACATCGGTAGGGCGAGAAGCGAAATCATCGAACTGGACGGTGAATTAAGCGGCGGCACGGTCCTGCCCGGTTTCACGCTGCCGCTACGGCACTTGTTTTCCATCTAATCACCGTCTAATCACCACTTTCCAGCAGTTGCAATAGTCGCCTCGGGAAAAGCGCGCCGGGTACCGGGACCAGAGTAACAAAGCTGACGGGCGACCTGATTGCGCCTTAGTCGCTTCAGCTAGGCGAGCCAGCAGCACGCGCCTAGCTGTGAATACCATCACAATCCCCTACATCCAATTCCCGTACGCCTGGCCCACCGCGCTGGCTTGCGAGCTGACCACGCGAATCAGCTCCTCGTCATTCTCGCGCGCGAACTGCCGCAGCTCCGCTATATCCCGCACGCCGACATCCGCCAGCGCCCGCGCCGCGTAATGCTTAAACGTATTGAGATAGAAGACCATCGAGTTGGCTTTTTCTTCGAAGAAGCGATAGCCCGCTTTGCCCTCGACATTGCGCGTCCGGCCGCCGGGGCGCAGCCGCTTTCGCGCCAAAGCTGGGTTGGCGCTCTCGATGATCATCGTTGGTGCCGAGGCGCTGCCATGATACGGCATGCAGACCTTGCCGCTCTTGTGCTCAAAGAAGATATCGCCCTGCTCGATGACACAATGCGCCAATTGCTGATTGTAGGAAATCAAATCGATGCCCAGCAGCAGCAGATGCCCCATCGACGTGCCGATGCCACCTTCGACCGCAATCGTCACCTCATTGAAGCGCTCGTCGGTGGTGATGCTGTAGACCTCCTCGAGCGTGGTTACCGCCATGCCATTGGTCGCCGAGGTGCACTGACGCCCGCCGCCGTGCCCAAAGAACAAACCATCGACCCGCACCGCCGGCGCGGTCAGCTTCAAGCACTGCGTCTTATCGCTTACCTGCCCGACGAAAAGCTCAATCTCATCGCCGAATTCCGCGCGCATCGCCGCCGCAATCTCAATCACGCGCGGGTCGGAATTGATGGTGTAAATTCGAAACAGCCTGACGCCGGCGCGCTCATAGAGATAACGCGCGGACCTCAGCTCGTCTTCAACATTGCTGCAGCCGATGGCAGCGCCGATATTGCGGGCGGCGCGCTGGTAATCCAGATCCTTCTTTAGCACGCGCCGCAGCACCGCTTTCGCCGCCTGGATCACAGCCGCCTGCCGCTCGATGTAGCCGGCAAAGATGCTGTTGCGGTGGGTGAAGATGGCATGATGCCCGATGGCGGCCGTCGCCAGCACATCACGCCAGCCGGAAATCGCCGGCATCGAGCCGAAGCCGAGCACACTGCGCGGGTACTTGCCGATGCGGTTAAACAAGCCGCATTCGGCGCTGCGCGTCCGCGAGGCTGGCCGCGCCGAGGACAACTTGCGATAACCAAGGTCCTTCCAGGAATAGGTGCTGGTGATGAAGGGATTCTCGTTCAAGCCCAAGACAGACTCGACCGTCAGCGAACGCCGATTGCTGCGCTGTGGAATGGCGCCGGCGCGCCCGACCGCGCTCAGCGTACGCAGCACGTCCGCGCTTTGATTGCTGCGGAAGAAATCGGCTCTCTGCGCCAGGCAGAGCGTGCGCCGCTCCGGACCAAACTGCCAAATTATCGGGCTGCCGTTCTTCTTCAGGCGCAGCGTGCCGCGGTCTACATCCGTCAAGATCAAGCCGATGCTGCTGCTCTTCGCTTTGACTAGATAACGGCTGTAATAGATAGACTCTTCATACTGAATCGGCTGATAATTGGGCGCCTCAAAGCGACTGTTTGGCGGATTGGCCTCTTCCAGCGCTTCGAGCGAAAAGGCAAACTGCAGCGCCGCATCATCTTGAAGGGCAGCGTAATCGACCCGCTCAAGCTCTTGTCGGTAGGGCTCGGGGATCATAAAGACAGCCTGCCCCAGCGTGAATGGCTCGTCCCGCAGCGCCAGCAGCGCCTTGCGCCGCATGTTGTGGCGGTCTTTCTCGTCCGCGCTCATCTCGGCAAAGGTGCGCCGGTCGCCTTCGGGGATAAACATATCGTCCCAGCCGAAGCCATTGCTGCCGCGCAAGCTCTCGGCAATGGTCCCAGCCGTATTGCCTTCGCGGATTTGCACTTCAGCGCCGTCGTACACGGCAAGCAAGACCGTTGCCAAAGCCGCCCGATCGCGCCCCTGCAGCCAGCCTTCGGCGATCATGCGCCGCATCTCGGCTTCTTCGCAGAAGTCCTTGATATAGGCGCCGGGCCGCCCGCCCAAGCCACGCAGCGACAGCGATGTTTCCTCTACCAAGATCGGGTTGTAGTCATTCGCCTTATAGGCTTCAATCGCCTTGTGCCGGACCACCTTATACGGGTCGAGGCTCTGAATCTCTTCGATACCGAGTTTCTTGCCCAGGATTTCGATATCGGGCAAGATGCGCCGAAATTCATCCAGTTTGTTGCGGTTGCTGGTGGCCACCTCGAGATAGGCGCCATTAGCGCCGCGCGGCTGCAGCGTGTTGATGACCTTGGGCTCGGTCTCGTACAAGGGTCGTGGCATGGTTTTTCGCCTGGTTTAGAAGCGGGCGGCAGCCTGCATTATCGCAGATACCGCCGAAACAGCTAGGCTGCGCCAAGCCAGACTCAGCAGAGATTACAAGCGCTGGCGGAAATGTCGCCGGTCCCCTTAACTAGGGGCTGCGCTGCGCTGTAGCTTATTCGCCCGCCCGCGCCACAAACTCCAAGCTAAGCGTGACGTCGTCGGTGATATTGGCTACCGACGGCACATCCGGAATGACCAAGCCAAAGTCGCTATGCAGCAGATTGACACTGGCGCTGCCACTGATCTCTGTCTCGCTCTCCAGCGTCACGGTAGCGGCAAATGTCACGCTACGGGTGACACCAGCCACGGTCAAGTCGCCGCTGACATCAACGGTCACACTGTCGCCCAGGGCAATGCTGTCGGCTGACCAATTGCTCAGCTCACGCGGCTCAAAGACGATGAACTCGTATTCAGCCTGCGCCGATTTCAATATCTGGCTGCGCAAGGCGCGATTGCGGAAGCTATTGTCCGTCTCCAGCGTGCGCGCGTTGATGACGATGGCACCAATCGACGAGGCACTCGGCTTGGACCGGTCTACCATGATGCTGCCGCCGACTTCGCTGGTAGACCCGATGACGGTGGTGCGCAAGCCCCGCAGGTCTTCTTCCAGGGTGAAGCTCGCCATACTCTCCGCTGAAACAATCTTGAACTCAACCGGCTCGCTGACAGGGGCGAGCGCTTCCACCGCCGCCGCGACACCTTCTTCCACCATGGTCGTTACATCGCTGACGACTGCCTCCAAACCGGTATCCTGCGCGAAGGCATCCGCGATTGCGCCGGGAATGACGGTTGCCGCCACCTCAACGAGCGCCGTGCCGACCAGCTCCGCCATGTTGTCTTCGCTCGCTTCGAGCGTGGCCAGGGCATCTTCCACCGTCAAGCTTGGCTCCCCCGAGCCGCCGGTATACCAAACATAGCCCAAGATGCCGGCCGCCGCGCCGCCTATCAGCGCGATGAGCAATAGAATCAGAACCAGATAATAGGGAACACCACTTCTGCTTGTACTCGACATGGGCTTTGATGTCTCCGTCTATGCGATCATAGGCATCCACTGATAGGACATCTTACAAGGTAATACGGAATCGCTTGTAAATAAACTGTAATCTATGCGGTCATTGACTCACTCAGCAGCCGGCTGCCGCGCCCCAGAATGGAGCGGTTGGGACCCGTTTCCCCAAAGCGCATCTCAAGGGAGCGCCTTGAGTTATCCCAATATATCCCAAGCAACGGCAGCAAATTGGCGCCTACGAACCTATCTGCCCTGTCTAAAACTTTGCACAGCACGCCCAGCCAGCCTGTCGAAAACCTGTGCAAAACGATGGACAGCGACGCCTTCTAAGCGCGTTTTCTGTGCAAAAACTGGGTCGCTCATCGATACTGTTCAAATACTTCGGGCGATCGGTGCACAGTGTCGAAAAGAGCTTCGCTTATGAACAGAGCTCTGTTCATAATTCTTATCCCAATTATCCCAATAGACTTTGCGGATTTTGGGATATAAGCTGGGAATTCCGCCTGAACTTGTTAATGTCTTGGGATATTTTATCCAAAGGAAGCAGGACCGCTCCTAGGTTTTGCACATCTTGAACAGGCTCTACTAAGACTACTACTAAAGTTAAGAAGGTATTCTCAATCTGCTGTTCTTAGTATTGTCGCCAAGCCTATCTTTCGCAATACATCGGCGAGAGTGCTACAATCATTTGGGAAAAGGTGCCGTCTAGGTAGGGCTAGATACAAGGAGAGAGTCATGGCTGTATCGATCAGATGGTTTGGTCACTCGGCGTATTCAATTGATATTGATGGACACAAACTGTTGATTGATCCCTTTGTGAGTGGCAATCCGGTGGCAAGCGCCTCAGCCAATGAACTCGAAGCCGAGGTGATTCTTTTGACGCATGCGCATGGCGACCATGTCGGCGATTCGGTCGAGATTGCCAAGCGGAGCGGCGCGCTGGTCGTTTGCAACTTTGAGATGGGTGACTGGTTCATGGCGCACGGGGTGCAGAATGTGTTTCAGGGCAATCCCGGCGGCACCTTTAGCAAGGGCTGGATGAGCGCCAAATGGACGGTCGCCCATCACAGCTCCTCCTTCCCGGATGGCACCTATGGCGGGCAGCCGAATGGCTTCGTGATTCGAGGTGGCGGCGCGACAATCTATCATGCTGGCGATACTTGCCTCTTCAGCGATATGAGCCTGATAGGCGATGAGGGGCTTGACCTGGCGATCTTGCCGATAGGCGATTGCTTCACGATGGGTCTTGATGATTCTATTCGAGCGATTGGCTTCTTGCGCCCGAAAATGGTATTGCCAATGCATTACAATACTTTCCCGCCGATCGAGCAGGATGCAGCGGCCTGGGCGGCGCGCGTTGAAAGCGAAACGGCAGCCCGGGCGATTGTCCTCGAGCCGGATGGCGAATTCAGCCTGTAACGTCAGCGACGCGATCGACAGGTCCACCGTTGGCGAAGGCAGGATTGTACATCCCGATCAGTTTGCTCATCGTATTATTAGTGCCTGCGCCCGGGTATCTTCCAGCGAGAAATGCTGAGACGGTCCGTAGGTGACCGAACCGCGCGTTCCAGCGCGCCCCATTTCTCAGCCGCTCCATTGCCTTCGATAGCAGCCGATAGCAGCATAGACGCATCGTAAGACCGCAACTGATACGCTGGCGCGGTCTTGCCCGACTTCTCGTGGGGTCGTAGGCGCCTGCAAGCGCAGGGCGGCCGGTGGTCAAAGGCGAGTATTGTTATCGGGCTTCCTGTGCTACAATTGCCTTATTGTTCGTCAGTGCTAAGTATGGAGATACAGTATTTGAATACTTTGCAGCTTGCTCATCATATAGTTGATCTGGTTGAGGAGCGGAAAGCGGAAGATATCTTGCTTCTTGATTTGCGTCCTGACCAAGTAATCGCTGATTTCTTCATCATCTGCAGCGGCGACAATGAGCGTCACCTGCGCGCCCTGACGGAGACTGTTCGCCTGGATGTCAAACAGACTTACCAGAAATTGCCCTTCACGAATGAAGGGCGGGCGGAGAATGGCTGGGTCGTCATGGATTATGGCGATGTCGTGGTGCATTTTTTCGCGCCGGACAAGCGTGATTATTATGCCTTGGAAGATCTGTGGGATGCGGCGTCGAAGGTCATGCTGCGGATCCAATAAATGGTGACGGCCGTAACGCTTCTCGGCGACGGACCGCTAATAGGAGAAGAAATGATGGCGCCGATATTCGCGGGGCTGCTCAAACGCCTGGAAGAAATGCATCAGCAATACTTCGAGTATATGGATGGTCTTTCGACCGAAGAACTCGATTGGTCGCCTGGTCCGGATATGAACTCGCTTTGCGTTCTCGGCGTTCATGTGACAGCCGCCGAGCGCTTTTGGATCGGCCTCGGCATCAATAATGTCAGCGAGCGGGACCGCCCAGCCGAGTTTCTAGCCGAAGGGTATGAGTTGGAGGCGCTAAAGGCTCGTTTCTTGGCGAACAGCCGCTTCTTCCGCGCGGCTTTTGAAGGACAAGACCTGTGCACTTTGGCTGAAATGTTGGATGTCAGCCATTTCATGGAGCGGCCATCTCAGGTGGTGTCGCGTGGTTACGCCTTGTTTCGTGGGCTCGATCACACCGCCGAGCATTTGGGGCACGCGGGTATGACCCGGCAACTGCTTGATTCACGTTAGGCATTCTCAGCGTAATTCTTGAAAGCAGCCATGGATTGCCGCGTCTGCTTCTTGAACATGCTGCCGGGCATAAAGAGTGACATGAGGCGCATCATGCCGTGGAAGCGAAAGTCGGAATCGAGCACCCAGCGAGTTGTATCGCCGTGATCATGAAAATAATTTCGCACAATATTGTGCACGCCCTTGGCGTCATAGGTGGCGGAGAATTCGTCTGGCAGCTTGCGCGTGATGATGGTTTCTATCATTTCGACGCGCCGCCGCCCCATGTCGTAAAGAAGCTTGGTCTGGGCGCCCGGTTGTCCTGGTTCGCCGCTGAGATGTTCATGGCTGACCAGTCCCTCTTGCCACAACTTCAAGTTGTCGAAGCTGTCGAAAAGTTCGATCATGCGTTCACGGGGCAGATTGATGATGAGCTCGGTCTCATAGCGCATGGCTTCGGCTTCTCCTTTGGGCAGGCATTTTCGCAACGGTCGTATCGATTCTACCTGATTCAGCCTGAATTGCAGTGGCGAATTATTGGACCGAGACGAAAATAGAAATAAATACAGTCTATATTTGCGGACCGGTCAGTCGAATTGAGGCGATGCCATATGCGCACAGTGATGGTCTACAACGAGAAGGGCGGTGTGGGCAAGACCACACTCTCGGCGCAGCTCGGCGCGGGCCTCGCGATCCTGGGGCACAAAGTGCTGATGATTGATGCCGATCCCCAGGCGCATCTGACAGTTGCGCTCAAGCAGCGGAAACGTCCCTACTTCTACAACCTGCTTGTGCGCGACGATGCGGATGGCGGCGCCTGGAATCAGTGCCTTACGGTGGTTGAGCCAGCACTCTACCGATTTCCGAATCGTGAAAGCGAGGGCGCGGTATATTTGGTGCCGGGCAATCCAGAGACCGCCGGCATCGTCGGCAACATCACCGATTCCTTTGCCCTGTTTAACAAGCTGGAGGAAGTAGAAGATGCCTTTGATTATGTCTTCATCGACACGGCGCCCACGCGCTCAACGCTGCATGCGATGCTCTACCTAGCCAGCGACCACATCGTGATTCCGACGCAATTAGAGGCGATGAGCTTTGACGGCATCAAGCAGACCCTGCAAAATCTCCAACGATTCAGTCACCAACGGCGTCAGATGGGACTGCGCGAAATATCGATGATTGGGCTTATCCCCAACATGTTTCGGCGCACAACCGGCTTGCACAACGAGAATCTGAAGCTTTTGCAGAAACCCTTCGCCCGCGTCATTACTGAGCCGATTCCGCTGACCATATTATGGGGCGAGCTGTCGCAGAGCGAAGCCGCCAGTATCTTCGCCTACCATCCGAAATCCAAGATCACGCAGGTGACCTGGGAGATCGTGAAGTGCATTGAAGAAAGGGTGTCCAATCATGTCTAACGCGGCCCGCAAACGGGGTGTGAGAATTAACGAGAATCTGTTCGATGTGGGCGCCGCCGCCAGCGACGGTTTCGGTCACGATATGGGAGCGCCGAATATCGACATTCGGACGAAGCCGATCATCCGCGCCAAACCAATTGATATCTTTAAGATTCGCCCGAATCCAACGCAGCCCCGGCGGCTCGTGCCCTCACAATTTCGAGGCGGTCCGCTCATGGATCAGATCGAAGCTTGGTTGGATGCGGTCGAAACGGAGAGCGGACGCGCTTTTCCTTTGCAGGCGCTGATTATGGGAAAGGTCGAAATGCGCGCGCGGGAAGAGCGGTCGGTGACGGCTGAGGAGCTGCCTCTGCTGCGCCTGGCCGATCTGGCAGCTGGCATCCATCAGGACGGCTTGACCAATCCGATCACCGTCGCCAGCTCAGGCGATAGCTACATAATCGAGACTGGCGAAAGGCGCTGGGCTGCCTATCACGTCTTGAATGAGTTTATTGGCGGCGATGTCTACCAGGCAATTCCAGCGCGGCGCGTGTCTCAGCTCAATCTGTGGCGGCAAGCGAGCGAGAACTCCGCCCGCGACAATTTAAACGCAATTGCTAGAGCCCGGCAGATCGCCCTGCTGCTGATGGATATGCATGGCTGGGAGAATTTTGCGCCCATCGAATCGTTCGACCGCGAGCAGGACTTCTACGCTCAGGTCGCTGATTCTGTTAAATGGCGGGTGCCCTACGGTCGTGCCGAGCAGCTATGCGCCGCCTGTGGCTTCGAGACCGCATCGCGCATACGGCAGTATCGCGCCCTGCTGCGACTCTCGCCCGAGCAGTGGGTCAGCGCCGATGACCGCGATGTCGCCGAGTTTGAGCTGCGCAAGTGGCTGCATCCCCGAAGCGATACTGACGTAACGAAACCAGCTTCTAAACCGAGAGCGTCAACACTGCCGGGCGCATTGGAGCGCTTTGACAAACACGTGACCAAATCACAGTTTCAACGGTTGACGCCCAGCGAGCAGCAATGGGCAATCGACTGGGTCAAGGCTCTGCTCGAACGCATGGAACGTTGGGCGGCCGCCGACTAATCTGACAGCGCCTCAACTCTACACTCCAGCCCGCTGTCCGCGCTCGCGTAAGCCGATCCAGCCCGATTGCAGCAAAAAGACAGCACCGAAAATTACGCTGGTCGTCAGCACAATGCAGGCGCCAGATGGGATGTCCAGATAGTAAGAAGCGTAAAAGCCGACCACGCCGCTGATGATGCCCAGCAGACTAGCGATGACGATCATATGATGCAGCCGTTTGACCAGCAGCCGCGCCGTCGCCGCCGGCGTGGTTAGCAGCGCCAGCATCAGCGCGATGCCCACCGCCTGCAAACTAGCCACAATCGTCACCGCAATCAGCAGCAGCAGCAAGATGCGCAAGAACTCCACCGGCAAACGTAAACTATGCGCCAGGCTCAAGTCGAAGCTGATGATCTGAAATTCCTTATAAAGCAGCGCGATGATCACCAGCACCGCCGTGCCCATCGCCGCCACCATCAACAAATCGTTCTGGCTGATGCCATTAATGCTGCCAAACAAGATATGCGAGAGATCGACCGCGTAACTGGCTTGCGTGCTCACAATCGCGATGCCCAAGGCGAAAAACGTCACAAAGACGATGGCAATGGCGCTGTCTTCCTTGACCTCGACTTTGCGCGTCAGCCAAGCGATGACCAGTGCCGATACGATGCCGGCGCCCAAACCGCCGATGAAGAGGTTGCTGGCGACGTATCCGCCGCTCGCCGTATACGAGATGGCGACGCCAGGCAGAATCGAGTGGGCGAGCGCGTCGCCGAAAAAGGACATGCCGCGCACCACCACAAAACAACCCACCACCGCGCTGATGCCGCCGACCATGATCAGCCCCAGCATACCCCGCTGGATGAAGGCATAACTCAGCGGCTCCAACAAGAAATCAATCAGATCCAATACCCGCCTCCCCGCCATCGTAATCTTTGCTGAACATGAGCCGGTCTTCACCATGGGACATGATCGGCATAGCGCCCCCAAATGCGTCCCGCAAGTTGGCCGGCGTCAGCGTGTCAGCCGGTGCACCATATGCCAGCAACCGCTGACGCAAAATCAGAATCTTGTCAAAGTGCAGGGCGGCATTCCCCATGTGGTGCGTCGATAAGAGAAGCGTAATGCCATGTTGCGTCAGGATATCGAGCGATTCGATGATCTCCTGCTCAGCATTTTGATCGACGCCGGTGAAGGGCTCGTCCAAGACCATCAGACGTGTATCTTGCGCCATCGCCCGCGCGATGAATACCCGCTGCCGCTGACCCCCGCTTAACTCGCTGATCTGTCGATCAGCCAGCTGCGATAGGCTGAGATGCTCAAGGGTATCACGCACGATGTCGCGGTCGTCTTTGCCAGGCAAACGAAACCAGCCAATATGCCGGCTGCGCCCCATCATCACCACATCGAAAACCGACGCCGGGAAAGACCAGTCGATAGCGCTCTGCTGCGGCACATAACCGACATTGGTGTGGCTGCTATGGGTATCCTCGCCGTATATCGTGATGCGCCCACTGCTGATCTGCATCACGCCGACGATAGCTTTGAACAGCGTACTCTTGCCGGCGCCATTGGGACCAATGACGGCAACCCGCTCACCCTTCGCCACCCGAAAGCTCACATTGCCCAAAGCCTGCCGGTTGCCACGATAACCAGCCGAAACCCGCTCGACTTGCAAAGCGGGAGGATCACCGGCAGCCTTACCATTCGTCGCTCTAATTGCCGAAGCCGCCAAGTCCTAATCCTCCCGCGCTACTGTGCCGAAAAGCACGATTATATTGCGGCGCCGCTCAAGACGCGTCGCCCTTCAGCGCCTCAACGATCGTGCTTACATTGTAGTGCATATAGTCCAGGTAAGTTGCCGCGGGACCGTCGGCGTCGCTCAGTGCATCGCTGTACAAGCCAAAGACCTCAAGGCCCGCTTCAGCGGCAATTGTCTGGACCAAGGCATCAGAGAGATGCATATCGCTGAATATCGCCGGCACACTCTCGGCCCGCACCCTATCCACTACCATCGCCATATCTCTTGCGCTTGGCTCCACAAGGGTCGAACTCCCTGGGATGACTGTCGAGACGATCTCAAAACCAAATGTCGTCGCGAAGTAGCCCAGAGTCTCGTGGCTGGTGATTAGCACGCGCTTGTCGGCCGGCAATTCCGCCAGTGTCGGCAAAATGAAATCGGCCTCCAGCGTGACCAGCTCCTGGGCGTAGGCGGTGGCATTAGCAGCGTATTCGGCCGCATTGTCTGGGTCCATCGCGGACAGCGTGTCGCGAATCATCAGCGCCCAGTAGATGACGTTGTCCGGGTCCATCCACATGTGCGGGTCACAAGCGCCCTCTTCGTGCTCATGTCCGGCGCCATGATCATGCGCGCCCAGGCAATCGACATCTTTACCCCGACCCAAGGTACTAAAATGCACGAGACCATCCGCTTCCTCGCCAATAATGGCGGCGACTTCCGCATCGTAGCCGTCACAATCGAGGTCGCCCGCCATTTCATGCTCATCGGCATGGTCATCATCATGCGCGTGCTCATCGGCATGGTCGTCATCGCCTTGCTCATCGCCATGTTCGTCATCATGGGCGTGCTCATCGTCATGGTCGTCATCATGTGCGTGCTCATCGTCATGGTCGTCATCATGTGCGTGCTCATCGTCATGGTCGTCATCATGTGCGTGCTCATCGTCATGGTCGTCATCGCCGTGCTCATCGTCATGTTCGTCATCATGGGCGTGCTCATCGTCATGGTCGTCATCATGTTCGTCATCATGGGCGTGCTCATCGCCGTGTTCGTCATCGCCGTGCTCATCGCCGTGGCTCATGCCGACGAGATAGGGCCGAATCTGAATACAAGCCGAGGCATTGACGAGATTGCCGCCGGTGCCCGCGCCTTCTATCGTCTCCAGCAGTTCTTCCTCATAGCCCGCGCCATTGATAAGGACCAAGTCAGATTGCGCTAGCGTCGTTAAATCGCTCGGCGTCGGAACGAATGCATGGGGATCGGCGCCAATTGGAATCAGCGAGCTGACCTCGGCCTGGTCACCCGCAACTGCCCGCGTGACATCAGCCAGAATGCCATGTGTCGCCACAACATGAAGCGCGTCGCCGTTGGCAATCGATGCTGTGCCAGACAGCATCAAGCCGCAAACAAGCGCAATGGTCAAGCTAAGTCTCCAACTCATGAATCATCTCCTGTCTTATTGATACTTCGTCTCATTATAGTCGAGTCCTAAAACGAAATCAAGCGGTATTTTTGCCAGAGATCGGGCAATCGCTTCAACTGATTTTTTCGCCACAGAGACACAGAGCGCGCAGTTTCGCATAGTCATAATTCACCACGCTAAAATTAATGTAACAATCGCCAAGAAAAGATACGAAACTCTGTACGGGCGATCAGTGTCGGCGGTCTGTGTCTACGCGACCTACGCGACCCTCAGTAAAACCAAGTTAGTCGTGCAAAAAAACATTCTCCCAAGAAAGCTCCCCTTCCTTAGCTTGCTGGCGAAGGGGAGCTAGGATATTACAAACTCTATAAACTATGCCAATTCTGCTTGAATCCAAGTTCACATTAGCGATAATCACGACAAATCAGTGCTCATCCCCCCATTGCAATGGGGGGACCGAGGGGGGTAAACCAAAGGGCGATCGCGAATCCTAAAGTACCGGACAAGCCTTGTAGGGGCGACATTGTATGTCGCCCGTGAAATCGCGCATAATCTGTCGGCGGTCTGTGTCTACGCGACCTACGCAACCCTCTGTGTCGGTGGGCTGTGTCTACGCGCCCTCTGTGGCGAAAAAATAATTTGAAGCGATTGCCCTGGGGCTAGCAGCCAGTTCCTGTTATTTGCTTCGCCAAGTGAGTACACTCGGCAACATGCAAAGCTTTGACGACAGGCCGCCAGTATCCGCCCCCAGCCACGCGCTGCCGCCGCGCCCCCAGGCCGCTCAGCGCGGTCCCCGGCGGCTGCTCATCATCATCCTAAGCGCCTGCTGTACGCTCGCCTTCACGCTGGTCCTCTTCCTGCGTGCTATACTGTCGATTGGCGAGGCGGCGCCCGGCAGCGTGCAAGTTCACATCGATCACAATGGCGCCATCCAGTTGATATCGACGCGCTTGGAAAGCGTCGGCGAGTTGCTCAGCCAGCTCCAGTTGGACCTGCCGGCCCCGTCTGCCCTGTCACATTCAGCCAGCGATCCCCTCAGCAACGGCATGCTGATTCGCGTTTATGCCCCCCGCAGCGTCACCATCATAAGCGATGGCGCAACACGCCAATTTCAGACGCCGCTCAAAAACCCTTGGGAAATCCTGCAAAGCGCCGGCGTCGCCCTCGATGCGCAAGACAAAATCTGGGTGAATGGCGCGCTGGCCGATTATGCTGCCTTGCCCGCATGGACCGTGCCCGCGCTGCAAATCAGAATCCGCCGCCCCATCCGCTTGACCGTCGTTGATGGCAGCGATGACAGCGATGACAGCGAACAATCGACCCTGCATACCACTGCCGATAGCATCGGCGCGGCTCTCAGCGAGGCTGGCATCAAGCTCCACCGCGCCGACCAAGTGATTCCCCCGCTCGATAGGTCCCCCGCCGAAGCGATGACGGTCTACATAAAACGCGCGCTGCCGCTAAAGCTGCTCGTCGACGGCGTGATTATCGACGTTCGCAGCAATGCGGCGTCGGTCGGGGAGGCACTGCAGCAGCTAGCTGCGCCGCTCTTCGGCTTGGATTATGTCAAGCCGCCGGCGGATAGGGCGCTCAGCCCCGATATGACGATTGAGATTGTGCGCGTAACCGAAGACATCCTGGTCGAAAGCGCCGCCATCGACTTTGCCCAGCTGACGCAGTTGGACGACAGCTTGAAGCTGGATGAGGTCGCCATCTTGCAGGAAGGGCGGGCCGGCGCCCAAGAAACTCGCTTTCGCGTCCGCTACGAAAACGGGCTGGAAACGCAGCGCGACCTGATTGAATCGATCGTCGTGGAAGCACCTGTTGCTGAGATTGTCGCCTATGGTTCGCAGATTGCCCAGCAGCTGGTCGATACGCCCGCTGGGCGTCGCCCGTATTGGCGGCGCCTCTGCGTCTATGCCACCAGCTACAAGCCAGAATCGAATGGCGGCAGCACACAGACAGCGACCGGCGCCACGCTGGCGAAAGGCATCGTGGCTGCCAAACCGCAGATCATCCCCTACCACACGCAAGTTTATGTGCCCCAATATGGCTTCGGCGTCCTGCGCGATACCGGCGCCGGACCCCGCAGCACCCCCTATTGGATCGACCTCGGCTACAGCGACCATGACTGGATCTCCTGGGGCGGCTACACCTGGGTCTATCTGCTGCACCCGCCGCCCAGCGAGATCAATTACGACTTGCCAGCCTGGGCGCCAGTGCGCAACCGCGCCGGTGGCTGCAGCGCTTAACTCTGCTCAGCCAGGTACTCAGCCAGCGCCTGCTGCTGGGATTTCAGCGGAGCGTAGGGTTCCGCCCACCAATCGGGGAAAGGCGCGATGCTGTTCCCAGTATAAACATCGAGAATGCGGCGGATCATCGGCGCGACCACTTCCGAGCCCTCGCGCGATTGAGCCATCACGCCGGCAAAGGCGATCTCCGGCACCTCCCGCGGGTAATAAGCGACGAACCAAGCATGGGGGTTGCCGGCTGTTTCGGCGGTGCCGGTCTTGCCGCAGAGCTGGTAGGGCGCGCTGCGAAAGACAAACTCAGCCGTTCCCAGGTCGCGAATGCTTGTCACCATGCACATGCCATCGCGCACAATCTGCAGCGCCTCCGCGTCCAGCGTCAGTTGCGCCTTCAACGTCGGTTCATTCACTATCGCATAATCCGCTTCGCCCTCGCGGCCAATATGACTGACGATGTAAGGCTGATAGAATTGCCCGCCATTGGCGATTAGCGCCGCCAGCTGCGCCATCTGCAGCACGGTCACCGTCACTTCGCCTTGCCCGATGGCGTTGTTGATGGCCGCCGCCGGCTCGCGCGGGGGCGCCACCGTGCCAGCCGCTTCGATGCCCAGCCCAATCAAGCCGCTGGCGCTCCCGAAGCCGAGCCGTTCAGCATACTGGACCTGCATCAGCGGATCCTCGTGAAACATCAGCGCACCCATTTCATAGAAAAAGGGATTGCAAGAAGCAGCCAGCGCCTGCGACATCGTCACCAAGCCAGTCGGCTCGCGCCCGTCCAGCAAGCGCCAATCGGTGCGGTTCGGCTCGGAATCGCCATAGTCGCCACCGCGCCAGACATAGCCGCAATCGAAGATCGCCGCCGGCTCCCAGATTCGCTCGGTGGCGGCCGCCAGCGCCGTCACAATTTTGTAGACCGAGCCCGGCGTATACTGCTCGGCCAGCGCCTTATTGACGAAGGGATTGCGCAAATCGCGATCCAAGCGCAGGACCGCGTTGCCGATGTTGTAGGACGTCGCCGGGTTGAAAATATGTGGATCGAAGCTGGGGTAGCTCGCCAGTGCCAAGATTTCGCCGCTGCGCAGATCCAGGGCGACGATGGCGCCGCCAGCCGTGATGCCGCCCCAATTTCTCACCGCCTCGCTGACCGCGTCCAGCATCGCTTGCGCTGTAATCTCCTGCAAGCGCCGATCAATCGTCAAGGTAACCGCGCTCGGCGCCGCGCCCAAGGTGCCAGCCAACTCGCGTATGACTGTGTTGCCTCCCTCAACGATGCGCAGATAGCGCCGGGGCTTGCCCGCCAAAGTATCTTCGTAGGCTTCTTCAATGCCCGCGCGCCCCACCAAATCGCCAGCCGAACGACCGCGCGCCTCCCATCGCTCCAGCTCATCAGCCGGCACCGCGCCGATATAACCCAGGACATGGGTGGCGATGCCGTGGCCATAATAACTGCGCGATTTATAGCTCAAGACTTTGCTGAAAGGCTCATCCGTGCGCGTGATGGCGCAATCCGCCCGCAGCGCCTCTTCATAACGCGCGAAACGTTCGGGGTCCATTTCGCCCACGTGAAAGCGCGTCTCCGCCAGGTAATTGGTGAAGCTGCTGCGCAGCGTGCTAATCTGCTGCAGGGTCGCCGAAGACAGGGTCTTCAAGCAGTCCTCGACATTGCGCATATCTTGTTTGACCGCGTACAAGCTGTAGACCGTGCCCCCTTCTTCCGCCAAGGGTGCCCCGCTGCGGTCGTAGATATTGGCGCGCGGCGGGAAATCGACCCGCTCGGTCAAGCGCGCTTGGTTGGACATGCGGTCGAAGATATCCATCGTCGACCAGGCGATCTTCCAGCCGCCTTCCTGAATCAGGCGCATCACACGGTTCTCATCCGCAATTTGGCCAAAGGTTGGCGAATCAATCAACACATCGTAATGGATGACGGCAGTTGTACCCTGATAGGCTACCGAGTGCACAACATGGCTGAGGCCCGCGAAGCGAATGATGCTGTGCGCCTCCGTGTAGCGGTTGATGAAGCGCTGCAGCGGATACAGCTCACGGCTCCGCGCCGCTATCAAACGATACATCGCCTCGTAATCTTCCGCAGCCCAAGCCTCGATGAAGCTCCGCAGCACATCGGCGGGCTCGCCGGCGGTTGCCTCAACCGGCTGGGGTGGGGCGCTTGTCGCCAGCGTGCCATTGTCTTGCAGCAATGCCGATTCACAAGCACCCAGGCTCAGCAGCACGATGCAGAGCAGTACCCGGCGGAAGCTGGAAGTTAGAGCCATTTGTCTCATACGATATTCGCCACTCCCGTCCCGCGGCAGGCGACGGTCCTTTGCTGGCATTATGCCTAAGCGCGCCGCGATTGGCAATTCAAACGCGCCGCCGCCCGGAAAATGAAAGACTACTCTGTTGTGAATTAACGTAATCTCTCGTAGATTATCGTCATAATTCTCAAGGCTAAGTTGAGCAATGCGCCCAGCCACCGCTTGACTCGCCGCCTGGATCATTGTAAGTTGCTAGCGCGCATCGGTGATGACTACAAGTAAGAAATGCAACCCAGCCTTATTTTTTTCGATTGCTAGGGGCGCCAGAAGCGGCCCGAATCCTAGCGATTGGGCGGCTCGCCGGGGCGCCCCCAGCCCAGTCTAATGAGACTAACTTGGAACTGCTCTCGGAACTGCTGTGAATGAGGAGCGCGCCATGAGTCCGAAATCCAAGAAACCGCCCCCGCCCGAGACCTCGCGCCAGTTGGCGCTCTACGATCAGTTCATCGATTCGCTCGCGGCGGGCATTGAGGAATTGCCCTCAGGTCCCCTAGCGGAGCGCTATCATCAGGCGCTGAGGCATGCGCTTTCGCTGATGTCCCGTGAACGCGGCGCGATGGCGGCGCTCTTTGCCGCGGCGCTGGTGGCAGAGGAAGACTTCGACTTGCTGCGTGGCGAGCGGGCGGAGCGCCTTGCGCGCGCGTATCATCGGCTCGTGCTCCGTTCGAGCGATGCCTTGCCAGAGCCAAAAGCGCTGCAGCTGGCCATCGCGCTTTATACCTTTCACATGCTTGTTAGTCTGTTCTGGCTCTATGACCGCTCGCCCGATTGCTCGTCGACGCAGAAACTGCTGCGCCTTATGCGCGAGTTGTTCAAGTGGCTGCGCCCGCTGTTTATCCTGCCGCTGGCGCCACAGGGCATCGCCAAACTGGCTGAGATTGTCTTGCCAGGTTTGAAGCCAGAATCGAAGCCAGAATCACTGCGCGCCGCTGCGCAAGACGACCCGCGGGATAGTCAGCATCAAAATTTCGATATCCATCGTGATTGACCAATTCTCGATGTAATACATATCCATCTCGAACATCTCGTCAAAGGGCACATTGCTGCGCCCGCGCACCTGCCACCAGCCAGTCATGCCCGGCGTGATCTGCAAGCGTCTTGTGTGCCGCGCCTCGTATAGCTTGACCTCGCTGGGCGTCGGCGGCCGCGGTCCCACCAGGCTCATCTCGCCCCGCATCACATTAATCAGGTTCGGCAGCTCATCGAGGCTGGTGCGGCGCAGAAATTTACCGACCCGGGTGATGCGCGGGTCATCCACAAATTTGGGATGCCGCGGATCTTCGCCCGATTCGCGCAGCATCGCTTCCAGCAAATCTTCGGCATTCTTAATCATGCTGCGAAACTTCAGCATCTCAAACAGACGGCTGTCTTTGCCCACCCGCGTTTGGCGATATATCACCGGTCCTTCGCCCTCCAGCGCCAGCGCCAGCGCCACCAACAGGCTGATCGGCGCCCATAGCGGCAAACCAAGTATGACCACCAGCACATCCAGGCTCCGCTTGAGCATTTGGTTCGCGCGGCTGAAAGAGCGATGCGCCCCAATGCCCAGCAGCGGGATGCCATCAAGATTCTCCACCTGCACCTGCCGTATATTGAGCTGCATGATTTCGGGCACAATCCGCAGGTCGGTCTCGCTCTCGCGGCAGACATCGGTCAAGCTTTGAATCAAGTCATAATGTTTCCAGCGGAAGGTGATGACCACCGTGTCGATCATATGCTGGCTTATGACCGAAGCCAAATCGCCGGTGCCGCCCAAGGCTTCGACGCGGCCCATGCCCGCCGCTGCCTTGGGCGGGTCATCATCCAAGAAGCCGACCGGGCGATAACCAAATTCTGGCCGCGTTAGCATGATGCCCAGCAGCGACCGACCCACATCGCCCATGCCGACAATCAGCACGCGGCTAACCCCGATGCCCTGATGGCGCAGATAAGCCAGTATCCAGCGCCGTATCAGCCGAGAGAAAGCGAAGCTGATGACGGTCAGCGCGGCCGCATAAACCAGCATCAAACGGCTGGTGACCAGCGGGCGAAGAATGAAAAATAGCGCCAGCACAATCACGATGGCGACGGCGACGCTGCTGGCAATCAAATACACTTCTTCCAGCCAGGCCCGTCCCGCTATATTTCGGTACAAACCATTCCGCTGAAAGTTCAGCCAGATCAGCACCGCGTAAACAGCGGCGAAGGGAATATAAGGCACGAAGCCGCGCTCCGGCGGGTCATAGGCGAGCGGGAAGATCTGCAGCTCGTAGCGCATCACATAGGCGACGCCAAATAGCAGAAAAGCCAGCGCCACATCGATGAAGGGCAGCAGCCAGCGCGGCTCCAGCCGAGGGCGTTCGGATAAGGTCAAATGGGCATTCATCCCTAGCTGCTGCGCCACCTCGCTTGGGCAAGCCCGTCAAAATGCCGCAAGCGAGATCTACTTAGTTTCAATATGTCTTGCCTTTTGTCTTGCCTTTTCGCTTTCACCGAGCGGAAGCTCGCGGGCAAGCGCCGCCTTGCGATAACTCTGCAGCGTCAGCTCGGCTGTGCGCGCCCAACTGAACTGCTTCGCCCGTTCCAAGCCCCGCATTCGCGCGCTTGCGCGCCAGCCACTGTTTTGCCGAAGCTCGCTCAGCGCATGAGCCCACTGCTCGATATCACCCGGCGGCAAGCGCTTCGCGGCTCCGCCCGCCACTTCTGGCAGCGACGACGCATTGCTGGTGATGACCGGCGTACCGCAAGCCATCGCTTCCAGCACCGGCAGCCCAAAGCCTTCAAACACCGACGGGTACAAAAACGCTTCGGCGCAATTGTACCAAAGGGGCAGGTCGGCGGTAGGTATGAATCCCACATGCTGGACAAACTCGCCTAATGCCAGGCGCTCAATGGCGGCGAAAACATCCCCCGCCCGCCAGCCGCTGCCGCCACCAAGGATCAACGGGAGTCGATCGGTCCTTCCTAGCCGCGCGTAAGCTTCCAACAGCATTGGCAGATTCTTGCGCGGCTCCAGCGTGCCGACATAGAGCCAGAAGCGCTCCGGCAAGCCCTGCTTGCGGCGAAAATGCGCCCTGTCCTTTTCCAGCAGTGGCTGGAAGGCGGCGCGGTCATAACCCAGCGGCGTGACATCGATCTTGTCGGCCGGCACGCCCAGACGCGCCGTCAAATCCTGCGCCGTGCTCTGGCTGATCGCCAAGACGCGCCTGGCTCGCGCGCAGGTCAATGCCGTCATCGCGCGCAGATAGTGCCGCCGCGCCAAGCTGAGCCGCGCGGGAAAATGCAAGAAGCTCAAATCATACACGGTAACCACCATCGGCGCGGTCAAGATAATCGGCGCAACGAAAGCCAGCGCGTGATAGAGGTCGTATCGGCGAAGCTGCCAAGGCTGCAGCGCCTGCTCCCATACTATGCGGCGCCAGGGCGGCTCGGTATCCCAGCCCGCGCGCAGCATACGAAGGCCCGGATAGGTCGCGCTGTTGGCGGCGCCGACCATCGCCTCAAACTGCCAGCTGGCCGGCGCCTGCACCGGCAAGGCCCGCAGCAAATTGCTGATATAACCATGTATCCCAGCGGAGCGATAACCCGCTCGCCCCGAAAGCAAATGCGCATTTAATCCTATCTTCATGAGCTTGAGTATAACATATCAGCCCGGCGCCCCCGCATTGCCCCCTCTTGGGAGTGGCGAATTATTGATATAAAGCCTGCTCGCGCTGAGTCGTAGGGGCGATCCTTGGATCGCCCAAAACCCGCTTCTGCAACTGTGGGCGACACAAGTGTCGCCCCTACATCTAGGTTATCCATATACAGAATTTCGATCTGCATATCCTCGCATTCACCACTCCCCGGAGTTTACTATCTTTTCTTTGTGTCCTTCGTGTCTTTGTGGTGAAATTGAATTGCCACCGAATTCACCACTCCCCGCTCTTCTGCCCCGAGCTGTCGCCCACAAGACCTACCAGAATGGTCCGCAGCCGCCTAAAATAGCAGCACACTTGCCAGGATACCGCCGCCATGCCAATGCCGATCCTCATCGCCGCCTTCTACAAGTTTGTGCCCCTGCCCGATTACCGTGCCCTGCAGTCGCCGCTGCTGGATCTTTGCCGCTCGGCGCCCGTCCGCGGCACAATCCTGCTCGCCGCTGAAGGCATCAACGCGACCATCGCCGGCGAGCGCCCAGCCGTGGCCGCGGTTCTGTCATATCTGCGGGCCGACCCGCGCTTGGCCGACTTGATGGTCAAAGAGTCCTTCCATCAGGCGATTCCCTTCCGGCGGCTAAAGGTGCGCTTGAAGCGGGAAATAGTCGCCCTGAAGGCGCCAGGCATCGACCCAAGGGCGGGCGTCGGCGCTTATGTCGAGCCGGAAGACTGGAATCGCCTGATACGCCAAGACGATCTCTACTTGCTCGATGCCCGCAATGATTATGAAGTGCGCATGGGCAGCTTCCGCCGCGCGCATAATCCAGGCACCGAGTCCTTCCATGAACTGCCGCAGTTTATGGCGCGGCAGCTCGACCCAGCCAAACACAAGCGCGTCGCCATGTTTTGCACCGGTGGCATCCGCTGCGAAAAAGCGAGCGCGCTGCTGCTCAAACGCGGCTTCGAAACGGTCTACCAGCTGCGCGGCGGCATTTTGAATTATCTGGAAAAAGTCAAGGCGGAAGAATCGCTCTGGGAGGGCGAGTGCTTCGTATTCGATGAGCGCGTATCCCTCGATTCTTCTTTGCAAAAGGGCGCTATTACCATCTGCGATGACTGCAAAGCAGTGGTCGCGCTGCGGGACGAGGCCTGCCCTCAATGTGGCTCCGCCAACTTCCTCTGAGCTGGTTTTCGGCGCGGCTTGCGAGAGCGACTATCGCCGTAGCCAGGCATATCCCCGCCTCTAGGGAGTGTCTAATTTTGTGGATATAGGAGTTTGTAAAAACTCCGACTCAGGGTTTGCTAGCAATGCTCCCCTCCTTGATTCATCGGGGTCGCGTAGGGTCGCGTAGACACTGACCCGCCGACACAGGCGGTCGGGCTGGGGTTTGAAATGGGCATATCCACGATATTCGCCACTCCCCGCCTCTACATCCGCTGGAACCTGACGTATAATGTCTTACATAGTGAACGCGAAGGTCTAGTGTGGATGCAAATTGGAATCATATCCGACGTGCACGCGGATTACGCTGCGCTAGAGGATGTACTGGATCGATTTGCCGAACACCATAACGTAGACCAGATACTGTGCGCGGGCGATTTGGTCGGGCGCGGACCCGACCCCGACCGCGTGATCGACCTGATTCGCGCGCAAGGTATCCCGGTGGCGCGCGGCAATCATGACGAATGGCTCTATGGCGTCCGGCAAGAGAATCGGCAATACCTGCGCAGCCTGCCCTTGAATTGGCAAGGCGAGCTGGCCGGTTTGACAGTCTACATGTGCCATGGCAAACCGGGCAACAATATGTGGGGCATGTATCGCGATCACCTCTCCGCCACCTATCTGAAGATGGTGCTGCGCTCGCTGAAAGCCGATGTCCTGATCACGGGGCATACCCATTTGCCCCTGCACATGAAGACCGAATGGGGCTGCTTGGTCAATCCTGGCTCGCTCTACACCTTCAAGTGCGCGCGCGCCACGTCCCATACCTATGGTGTGCTGTCTCTGCCCGATCTCAACTTCCGCGTCTATGATGCCAAGTCCCGCTGCGGCGAGCCGCCGCTCGATATCATCTAGGCTCCGCCGCGCCAGCACCGCCGTAATTGCAGGCAGCGTATCCATTAAAGCGGGAGTGGCGAATATCGTGGATATAGGGGTTTGTAAAAGCTCCGACTCAGGATTTGCTAGCAATGCTCCCCTCCCTGATTCATCGGGGAGGGGCTGGGGGTGGGGTTTGAAATGGGCATGTCCACCGACTTCGATACACTATCGTATTCTAGGGGCGAGCTTTGTGCCGCCCGTCTGGCAAAATTATCCTTGCCGAAGCAAGCATGCGCGTCTTGATGATCTCAAAAGCCTGCATCGTCGGCATCTACCAGCCGAAGCTGGAAGCGATCGCCAGCCAGGGCGTCGATTTGACCGTGCTGGTCCCGCCATCATGGCGCGATGAACGCGGCGTCCAGCCCCTCGAGCGTGCCTATACCCGCGGCTATCAATTGCAGGAGATACCCATCCGCTTCAACGGCAATTTTCACCTGCACCATTACCCGTCCCTGGGGCGGGTAATCCGCGCCCTTCAGCCGCATATCCTGCACATCGACGAAGAACCATACAACCTGGCCGCTTGGCAGGCGCTATATCATGCTCGCCGCCTCGGCGCAAAATCGCTCTTCTTTAGCTGGCAAAATATCCGCCGCGCCTATCCGCCACCCTTCAGTTGGGGCGAGCGCTATGTGCTGCGCCAAGCCGATTATGCTCTGGCTGGCGGCAGTGCCGCCGCCGACGTGCTGCGGGCAAAGGGCTACGCTGGTCCGCTCGCGGTCATCCCCCAATTTGGCACCTCAGCCGAGCTGTTTCAGCCCCCGCTGCGCCGCCCCGAACGGCGCTTCACCGTGGGCTATATCGGGCGCATCGTGCCGGAGAAGGGGCTGCCAATCCTCCTGCGCGCAGCCGCGCAGCTGGACGGCGATTGGCGCTTGCGGCTGGTCGGCGGTGGCGCCGGGCGCGCGGGCATAGAGGCGCTTTCCCGCCGGCTCGGCATCGGCGATAAGATCAGCTTCAGCGGGCAGCTTCCATCGACTGACTTGCCAGCCGAATACCATAAGCTGGACGCGCTTGTCCTGCCTTCATTGACCCGCCCCAACTGGAAGGAACAATTCGGCCGCGTGCTCGTTGAGGCGATGGCCAGTGGCGTGCCAGTCATCGGCAGCGACAGCGGCGCGATCCCCGGCGTCATCGGCGCCGCCGGCTTAATTGTGCCCGAAGGCGATGTTAGGGCGCTGACGAAGGCACTGCGCGATTTGCGTGATCAGCCCCGCTTGCGCCACCGGCTGATCGAGAAGGGCAGGGCGCGTTTCCTAGCCCGCTTCACCCACGAGCGCATCGCCGAAGCGACCGTCGAAATATATCGCGAAATTCTGGAATAAACACAGGCTTGTGTTACAGTTGTGGCGCTGATGAGAGCCAATTGCATAGTGTAGCCAAGGAGCCATCGAAAGGAGCGCGGTAGTGGAAGCACAAGATCTTCGCATTAGCCGACTGGAAAAAATGGCGACAGTTTCGGCCGATAGCCAGACCGAAACCATTCGGATCTTGCAGGAGCAATCTCGGCGCTTGGATGCCGTTCTTGAACGCCTGGATGATCATGGCTTGACCTTGCAAGAACATTCGCGAATCCTGCTTGATCATTCAAAGCGCCTGGGAAATCTTGAGCAACTGATGACTCGCGTGCTGGAAGAATTAGTCGCCATAAAAGAAATCCTGGCTTCATCGCGTGGCATGGGTTTCGCGCCCGAGCCTGAGGACAGCCAATAGCGCCGCCCCTTTCCCCCTCCGCGCATCATATCCTTCTCAGGCTCCCGGCGAAAACTGACGCAGCCGCCGAATGAAGTCAACGCTTTCCAGTTTGCGCTCCAGCAGGTGCATGATGTAACCCAGCATAATCGCCTCGGCCCGATTGTGCTGTTTCGGGCTGAGGCGCAGGCTGTTCACCCGACCCCAGGCATCGGCGCTGCGCTGCAAGTGGCGCAGCAGCGTCAAGCTGGCGACGTCAATCTCAACCAGCCGCGCCGCGACTTGCGACGCCGCCGCCCGGCTCACGACGCCGCCTTCCTCGTGGCTGAAGTATTGCGGCTCCGGCTTGAGCCGCGCCCGGCTGATAACGCACTCGCCTAGCTCGGGGCGGAAGCCCGACATATCAAGCAGCTGCAGCTCGAAAAAGCGCGCCGCCAAACGGGGATCGGCCGCCTCGGCAATGCGCGCCAGCGTCTGGCGTAGCAGGGAAAACAAAGCGCCGCCGGCCGCCTCTTCATCGGTGGTGAAGCGATCGAGCAGCTCGGCGATATAATTGGCGTATGCGCCCCGCCCCAGATCTTCGCGCAAGCCGAGATATGGCTCAATCAACTCAGCCTGCGTCAAAATATCCAGATTGCGCCCCTTGTGTATCAGACAATCGCTGCAGGCGAATAGCTCGACATGCCCGCTCAGCTTGGCAGTCGGCTTGCGCGCGCCCTTGGCGATGACGCGGAGCTTGCCGCGCGCCGGCGTCAGAATGGTCAGCAGCCGATCCGCCTCGCCGAAATCGCGGCGGCTGAGGATGATCGCTTGGCTGCGGAATTGGCGTGGCGGCATCAGGGCAGTCGCTTCAAATCTGTTTTCAAAATCATTGTGCTGCGATTGCCCTCGCCCAGCACGGCGCTATGTTAACTGCCTCGCGTGATTATGTTATACTGTGTGACCATGCGCAACAACAGGCTAGGCAAACACGATGAGCAAGGCGGGAAAACTCCAACTGCCGCTGGAAGCAATCCGCGCGTATTGCAATCCGCGCCCGATTAGGCGTCTCTCGCTTTTTGGCTCTGCCCTGCGTGAAGACTTCCAGCCCGAAAGCGATATCGATTTGCTGGTGGAATATGCCCCCGGGGCGGGCATCAGTTATTTGGATATCGTGCAGCAGCAAATGGACCTCAGCCAAATGATTGGGCGGCCCGTCGACTTGCTGACGCCACAGTCGCTTAGCCCTTATTTCCGCCAGGAAGTTATCGACAGCGCCCAGCCGCTATATGATGTTGAAGGCATCTCTATCAGCAGGAGGAAGCCCGTGCCCGCTAAACCGGATAAAGACCGAGCGCGCCTGCTGCATATGCTGGAGGCGGCGGAAGATGCGCTAAACATTTCTGGCGGGTACAGCCGTGCCGATATTGAGAATAACAAGATGCTGGAATTGGCATTGGTGAAAGCAGTGGAAATCGTTGGCGAAGCCGCGCGCAATGTAAGCGCTGAAACCAGAGCGCTGTCGCCGCAGATTGAATGGGACAAGATCGTCGGCATGCGGCATAAACTGGTCCACGATTATTTTCGGATCAGTTATGATGTGCTTTGGGAAGTTATCACCGATAGCCTGCCCCCGCTCATCATCCACTTAGAACGTCTGATCACCAGCAAGTATGGAGCGCGAAATGACTGACCCAGCTAAAACGAAGGCGAATGACAGCCCCGCGCTCAGCGAAGAAGAACCCATCATCACATCCCACCAGCTCGCCCTGGCGGGCCAGACCCTGGCCTACACAGCCACCGTCGGCAAGCTGCCGCTCAAAGACGAGCAGGGGCGGATCGCCGCCCAGATCTTCTATACCGCCTACAGCCTCGATTCACAGGCTGACCCAGCCACGAGAGCGCTGATCTTCGTCTTCAACGGCGGTCCCGGCTCGGCTTCTATCTGGCTGCACCTGGGCGCGCTAGGGCCCAAACGCGTCGATATGGGCGCGGAAGGCTTTATGCCGCCGCCGCCCTACAAACTCATCGATAATGCCCATACTTGGCTCGGCTTGGGCGATCTCGTCTTTATCGACCCAGTTGGCACCGGTTTCTCGCGCGCGGCCGAGCCCGCCGATAACGAGAAATACTGGGGGCTGGAAGCAGACCTGGAAGCGGTCGGCGAATTCATCCGGCTCTACCTGTCGCGCAATAAACGCTGGACCTCGCCGCTCTATCTAGCCGGCGAAAGTTACGGCACCACCCGCGCCGCCGGGCTGGCTGGCCACCTCATCGATCGCGGCATCGCCTTCAACGGCATCGTCCTCATTTCTACTGTGATGAACTTCCAAACCCTGCGCTTCACCAAAGCCAATGACCTGCCCTATGCGCTCTACCTGCCCAGCTTTTGCGCCGCCGCTCATTATCATGGCGCCCTCGATGATGAGCTTCAAAGTCGTGATTTGCGCTCGCTGCTGCGCGAAGTCGCCGCTTGGGCGGAAGGGGATTACACCATCGCCCTCGCTAAAGGCGACCGCATGAGCGACGCCGAGCGCGCCCAAGTTGCCGCGCGGCTTTCGCGCTACACCGGTTTATCGCGGCGCTTCATCCTTGGTGCCGATCTGCGCGTCAATATCATGAGCTTCTGCAAAGAGCTGCTGCGCGAGGACAAGCGCGCTATCGGCCGCCTCGATTCCCGCTATATCGGCATCATGGCTTCAGCCGAGGGCAAGACCTTCGACTTCGATCCCTCAATGAACGCCATCACAGCGCCCTATACCGCCACTTTCAATCAATATGTGCGCCAGCAGCTGGGCTACGAAACCGACCTCAACTACGAAATCCTCAGCTTCACGGTCAACGAAAACTGGAAGTACCAGGGCGGGCAATTCCCCGATACCAGCGAGGGGCTGCGCGCGGCCTTCGCCAAGAATCCCTTCATGCGCGTGCTGGTGGCGCAGGGCTATTATGACCTGGCGACCCCGTTCCAAGCCGCGTATTATTCGCTGGCGCATATGGGCTTGGACCCGGCGCTGCGTGATAATGTCACCATCACCGAATACGAAGCGGGGCACATGATGTATGTGCACGAGCCATCGCTAGCCAAGCTCCAAGCCGACGCCGCCGCCTTCATCCGCTAGCGAGCGTCTTCGCTACTGTTAGCGGCCGCTTACTGGCGCGCTTCCTACGCTAGGAAATGACGAGGACCCCTGCGCTCAGGCTGGCATCTTATCCAGCACATCTTGGATTTGCTGCAAGTGGTTGAGGCCATGCTGCGAGTAAATGAATGCCAGCCGCTCGAGGCTCATATCGGGGCGGTCCGGGCTGGCACCAATGCCGACCTTGCCCCAGTCTTCGTCACTCAGGTTTTCTAGCAGAATTGCCCAGCGCGCCTGCAAGCCTTCCAGCAGCTTCAGCGAATGCTCGATGTCGGCGTCTTTCGCGTCCGGCATCTCAGCCAGGGCGTTCACATCATACGAGGTGAATTGAAAGCGCGGGCTGGTTAATATCAGCTTGAAGCGGCGGATGCAGACCATGTGCGTATCGGCTAGGTGGTGGATATTCTGGGCGATGGTCCATTCCGGCGCGTTGTAGGCGGTGTTCAGCTGCTCGGCGCTCAAGCCTTGTACAATCTCGCGCAGTTAGGCGGGCAGCGCGCGGATCGCTTGAATTGCTTCGGCTCTGGTTTCCATGGTCTTTGCCTCTCCTTGGTATGGTTTTGATGATTTTGATGAGTTTGATTGCTAGCTGAATTGTAAATCGGCTTGCCGACCTTTCCAATTGTCTGCTGCCTTGGGAGGGGTGAATTAATGATATAAGGCTTGCTTGTGCCGAGTTGTAGGGGCGATCCTTGGATCGCCCAAAATCTGCTTCTGCACCTGTGGGCGACACAAGTGTCGCCCCTACATCTAGGTTATCCGTATACAGAATTTCGGTCTGCATATCCTCGCATTCACCACTCCCCTGCCTTGGCCGGGCAAGTTCAATGAATCGGCGCGCCAGCCCGGCCGAGAAATCAACTCTGTGCCCCCGCGGCCCGCGGTGGTAAAAGAATACGACGCGCTGCCCGCCAAGGGCTTGCCCAGCCTGAAAGGTTGCCCCATGCCCCCTGCCCCCGATATCGTCGGCATCGGCGTCTGCACCATCGACCATCTGGTAACGGTGCCGCGCCTGCCCAAGCGGAACGAAAACATGGCGGCGCTCAATTATGAGCGGCAGCCCGGCGGCTTGGCTTCCATCGCCTTGATTGCCGCCGCCCGGCTCGGCGCGCGCGCCAAAGTCATCGCCCGCATCGGCGCCGACGACACCGGCGCCATGATCCGCCGCGTCTTGCAGGAAGAGGGCGTCGATGCCTCCCAACTCCTGGTTGAGCCCGGCAGCGAGTCCCATGTGTCGCTGATCCTGGTCCATGAAGCCTCCGGCGACCGCAGCATCATCACCCGGCCACCGACCGGGAAAGCCCTTGCGCCCGACGAATTCACCCGCGCCGATATCACCGCCGCCCGCCTGCTCTTCATCGATACCTGCAACGACGCCACCCTGCAAGCGGCGCGCTGGGCGAAAGAGGCCGGCTTGAAAGTGCTGCTGGATCCAGCCCTGCCCTATGCCGCGCTCAAGCCCCTGCTGCCCTATGTCGATGTGCCGATCGTGCCAGAATACTGGGCGCGCGCCTTGATGCCAGGCCAACCCCCGGCCGCCACTGCCGAGCGACTTCGTGACGAAGGCGCCGATATCGCTGTCGTCACCCTGGGCGAGCGGGGCGCCGTCGTCGCTTGGGCGGAAGGCAGTCAAGCCATCCCCGCCTACCCCGTCAACGTGGTGGATACCACCGGCGCCGGCGACGCCTACCACGGCGCATTCTTGTACGCCCTGCTGCAAGATTGGGATGTGCCGCGGATGGCGCGCTTCGCATCGGCTGTCGGCTCGCTGAATTGCCGCGCTATGGGCGGGCGCAATGCCTTGCCCACGCGCCCCGAAGTCGATCAATTCATGGCGCAATACCCGCGCTGAGCCTGCCTGCGCTTGAAATTTCGTCCTGCGCAAACTAGAAAAAATGCTATACTACTGCCCTAGCATTGACGTAAAGGAGCGACTGATATGAATAAAGCAGAATTGATTGCTTCAATCGCGGATAAGTCCGGGCTGAGCAAAGCGGAGGCCAGCGGCGCCTTGGATGCCTTTACCGATTCGGTAACAGAAGCCTTGCAGGACGGCGAACGGATTTCGCTGGTGGGCTTCGGTTCATTCTCGGTTGACAGGCGCGAGGCGCGTACGGGCCGCAACCCCCAAACCGGCGAAGCGATCGATATAGCAGCCAAGAATGTGGTCAAGTTCAAGCCAGGCGCTGGCTTGTCTAAGGCGGTAAATGAATCCAGTTCTTAAACTTTCGGGATTAGCAGCCAGGTAATCTCGTGATACTCGTGATAACTGAATATCCCCTTGCAGCTCGCTGAAATCGGCGGGCTGTATTTTTGGGGACTGCATCAAGTGGTATCGTATTGCTCTACAGTCTGGCTTGCTATTGCTGGATATTATATTGTGGAGGCAGCATGAACAAAGCCGAAATGGTTGAGTCTATTTCTGCGAAGACCGGTCTTAGCGAAGAAGATTCCAAACGGTCTTTGGAGGCTTTTATCGAATCGGTCAAGGAATGTATCGCCAGCGGCGAAGAGGTAGGCTTGCTGGGTTTTGGCAAGTGGAAGGTAAGCCCTTACGGTCCGCGCAAAAGCCGAAATCCGGTAACTGGCGAGCGAACGGTGCTGCCGCCGCGCAATGTGGTGAAGTTCAAGGTCGGCTCGCAGCTGAAGGACGCAGCAAATCGAGAGACGCCTAAGCCAAGCGCAGAGCGACCGATGCAAGCTAAGCGAAAGAACGCGGACAAAGCAAAACGCAAACGCAAGCCCTCGCGCCTGCGAGATCTATTGCGGTAATTTCCTTTCGGCTGGGCGCCTATCGCAGCCCGCATTGCCGCAAGAATGCGAGGCCGGCTCTCAATTCGGGCGCGCGCAAGTCTTCATCAGCGGCTGGTTGTCCATCGACGACCAGCCAGCCCCGATAATCCAGCTTCCGCAAGGCGGCACCAATCTCTGGCAAGTGCCGGCGGAGGCCGCCCGCCCCCGGCAAGCGGCGCCCGCTATCAGCCAGGTAGATGACGCTGATCGCCCGCTGATGGCATTGTAGGCAAGCCGCTATATCCGCTTCTTCAGGCGCCATTTCAGCGATGCTGGCGGCGATTGTGATCATGGGATGCTCCCCCACTTCGGCGCAGAAGCGGGCGGCTTGCTCCAGCCGCGTCACAAAGGTCGTCCGCCGGCGATTAAGCGGCAGCAGCGCCAGCTTGCTGTCCATCGCCGCCGCCAGATCGGAAAAACCGCGCAGCAGCCAAATCAGCAATTCTTTCTGCAATTCCGATGGCGAGGCGAAGGGCGTCAAATCAGGCATATCGCTCGCGCCAAAATGAGGCACAAAGCTGACATAGTCCGCTTCAAGATCCTGGGCGCAAGCCAGCGCTTCACGCAGCTGGTCCTTTGCCCGCCGCCGCCGCTCGATATCCGCCGAGACCCAGCCATCCGTTTCGCCCATATGGAGGCCGCTGGCAGCCAATCCATGCGCCCGCAGCGCTTCATCAATCTCATCGATACGCGCGTCAAGCCCCTGGGCTGCGAATTCCACAGCGCGGAAACCCAGCTCGCGCGCCAATGCCAGCCGCTCACTCAGGCTGTCGCCCGCCAGCAATGCCTCGCGAACCGCTAGCTTGCTCATGTTTCAGCTCGCCACTTTTGGCGTCGCTTGCAGCACATCGGCGATTAAGTCGTCGGTGCGCAGCCCCTCCGCCTGCGCCTCAAAATTGAGCAGAATCCGGTGACGCAGGGCCGCCGGCGCCACCGCCGTAACATCCTCATAAGACACGTTGCTGCGCTCTTCTAGCAGGGCATTGATCTTCGCGCCGACGATCATGGCTTGCGCCCCGCGTGGGCTGGCGCCATAGCGCGCGTACTGCCCGATCAGGGGCGCCGCGCCCTCACTGCCCGGGTGGGTGGCGACGATGATGCGCGCCACATATTCGCTGACGTGGCTGGGTATCGGCGTGCTAAGCGCCAGCCGCCCCATGCCAATCACCTGCGCCCCATCCGCCACTTTGCCCGCTTGCGGCATCGTCACGCCGGTCGTCCGCTCCAGGATGGTGATTAACTCGCTCAGCGCGGGGAAGGGTATATTGACCTTGAAGAGAAAGCGATCCAACTGCGCCTCGGGCAGGGGATACGTGCCCTCCATCTCCAGCGGATTCTGCGTCGCCAGCACAAAGAAGGGCAGCTCCAGGTCATAACGCCGCCCCGCCACGGTGACCGTCTTCTCTTGCATCGCCTCCAGCATGGCGGATTGCGTCTTGGGCGTCGCCCGGTTGATCTCATCCGCCAGCACTAGATTGGCGAAGATGGGACCCGCTTGAAAGCGGAACTCGCGCCGCCCGTCTTCGGTCTCTTCCAGGATATCGGTGCCGACGATATCAGCTGGCATCAAATCGGGCGTGAATTGAATGCGGGAAAACTTGAGATCAAGCACATCCCCCAGCGTGCGAATCAGCATGGTTTTGCCCAAGCCGGGCACACCTTCGAGCAGGGCATGCCCACCCGCCAGCACACAGATGACGACGCTGCGCACCACCTCGCTTTGCCCAACGATGACCTTGCCCACCTCCGCTTCAATGGCGCGGGCAAGCTCGCCAAATTGCTCCAAACCGATATCTGCCGCTGCCGCTTCGCTCATGTAGCGTCCGCCTTGCCTGGCTTTGATGATAATGCCGCCATTATAGACGCAAATTGCCGCTTGCTGTGAGGCGGGACTTTTGTGATTGTTAGACGATTGCCCTGGGGCAGTCCCGCCATTTGCATTCGCCTCGCCCATCGAGGAAGCGAATTCATAATATAATCAGCGGCATGCGAGCAAAACTTCAATCGCCTTCGACGACGGCCTGCGAGCAGCGCTCCAAACTCTGGCGCGACAATTACACCATCCTAATGCCAGGCGCGCCCAACAAAGACCAGAAGTCGCGCCTCGGCTTCTACATCGATTGGCTTTCGCAGCGGGGCCTCGCCTGGTATCAGCCAGAGCTGGGCGCTTATCGCGATTATCTGCTGCATCAGCGGCGGCGCAGCGACAAACATGGCAACAGCCTGCCAGCCACGCTCTCGCCGCAGACGGCGCTTGCCCACTTGGCGACGATTCGGGGACGCTACCAGCAGTTGACGCGCAGCAATGACGTGCGTGATTTGCTCTACGAGCTAGCCAACCCAGAGGACTCCGACGCCGAGCAGCGGGCGCTGGTCGATGAGTTCTTCATCCGCATGATGAACGACCTGCACCCCAGCGCGGCACCGGTCAAAGTGGTGGAAGCGCAAGATGTCGCCGATAGCGCGCACCTGCGCCTGAAGCCCTACCAGGTCAGCGCCTTGGTGCAAGCGCCCGGCATCGCCAGCCTGCGCGGCTTGCGCGATACAGCTTTGATGACGCTGATGGTCTGCAGTGGCATCCGCGCGGCGGAGGCGGCGGCGCTGCAAGTGGATGACCTGCGGCAGCGCCTCGGCGGCGAGCTGTCCCTGCGCGTGCGGGAAGGGAAGGGCGGCAAACAGCGCCTCATCCCCTACGGCCCGCTTGATTGGTGCCTGATCTATGTCGATGCCTGGCTGCGCGAAGCCGATATCAAATCCGGGCCTGTCTTTCGTGGCATTCGGCGCGGCGGCAAAAGCGTCCGCCCCAAAGGCATCGGCACCTGGACAGTCAATGACATCCTGAACGCGTACCCCATCAGCATCGACGGGGCGCTTTGCCTGGTCAAACCGCATGACCTGCGCCGCACCTACGCCCGCAATGCCTACGACTTCGGCATGGACCTCGAGCGCATCCGCCAGAACCTGGGGCATAGCAGCCTGCAGACGACGCAAACGTATATCGGCGCCCTCGACGGCCAAAGCCGTCACCCGCCCAATATGTTCGCCCCCCCACACAATGCGCAGAGCCTGGCGCTTCTAACGGGCGCGGCGCCGAGACGCCCCTGAAATCGTGGATAGTTTGCGGGCGACCCTACGCGCCCTCTGTGTTCAAAATCAATTTGCCCCTGGGGCATAATCAGGCGCTCTCCGCCACCTCGTCGGCCGGAATCTCCAGCTCAATCGCCTGCTTGATCAACTCGCGGAAAGACGGCTCCGGCAGGGCGCCCGGCTGCATGAAGATTAGCTTGCCCTGTTTGAAGACGGCAATCGTAGGGATGCTGCGAATTTGAAAGGCTTGGCTCAGCCCGGGGTTGGCATCGGTATCGACCTTGACCACGCGGATCTGCCCGGCGAACTCGCCCGCCAGCTTCTCCAAAATCGGGCTTACCTGGCGGCAGGGTCCACACCATTCCGCCCAGAAATCGACTAGCACCGGCTGCTCATGCGATGCCAGAATCGCCTCTTGCTCGAAGTTGGCGTCTGTCACGTCCAGCGGCTTATCGAGGATGGGCGCCGCTTCCGCTTCCTCTGCTTCGATAAGCGCCTCGCGCTCGGCTGGCGACAGGTCGGCGGTGGCGGCTTCTTGAAGCTGGCTGATGTAATCGGGCAGGTCACTTGCCCAGGGGCGAGAGCGCCGAAAACGGATTTCGCCGCGGTACAGCCCAACCAGCAGCGCCCGCTTCTGATAGTCAAAGCGCCCAGCCAATTTGGCGTAGACCGCTGGATCCACCTTGGCGAAAACGATGCCAGCTTCTTCGTCAGCCGCTTTGTCAAAGGCGGTTTTGAAGTCGCTGCGCAGCTTGTCACTGCCATCGGAGATCAAAATCAGCGCGGCGGAAGCGCCGATATACGCTGTGAAGTTGCTGTCAGTCAAGGTTGTGATTGGCATATTTGATCTTTCTTTAGCGCTAAGGCAGGCTACGTGTTGCCGGTCGGCATGGAAGATTCTGCGACCGATTCCAGCGCCTACTGATTTGCGATGGCAGGCACAGCAGCTGGCTTTGCTTCTTTCAGTTCCGCTTCCCGCTCGGCAGCGATTTCCGCGTCCATTTGCGCCAGAAATTCCTCGCTGAAATCGGCTACGACCGTAGCATTGCCGTCGTCATCGTACTGGGTGATGCGATATGTGCCAGGCTTGGCTTTGCCTTGGGCAATTTCAAGCGCCTGCTCTGCGCTTTTGATGAGTCTTTCGCCAAATTCGCTCATGTGGCTCACTCCATGTGCGTCTGCGGAAGCACCATCCAAAGCGAAGTGTACACGCTGGTCCCGGCAATTGCAATCAACGCGCCGCTAGGGAGTGGTGAATTATTGATATAGGAGTTTGTAAAGGCTCCGACTCAGGATTTGCTGGAATGCTCCCCTCCATGATTCATCGGGGAGGGGCTGGGGGTGGGGTTTGGAATGGGCATATCCTCGCATTCACCACTCCCGCCGCTAGCCAGCCCTGCGCTCGATGTACTCCAGGCTCTGGTGGCGGAAGTAGGAATCATAGAGCGTGGCGTAATGCCCGCCATCAGCCATCAGCGAATCATGCGTGCCCGATTCGATGATCTCCCCCTGCTCGAGCACAATGATGCGGTTGGCATGTTGAATCGTCGACAGGCGATGCGCAATCACAATCGACGTGCGGTCGCCCAGCAAGGTATCCAGCCCTTCTTGAATCAAGGTTTCCGTCAAGGGGTCGACGCTGGCTGTCGCCTCATCCAGGATGAATATCGCCGGGTCTTGCAGCAGCACACGCGCGATTGCCACCAACTGCCGCTGCCCCATCGAGAGGTTGTTGCCGCGCTCGCCGACCTGCGTCGCCAGCCCCTCTTGCAGGCTGACCAGCCAATCGCCACGCCCGACCTGATGCGCCACTTCGATAACCTCCTCGTCACTGGCTTCCGGCTTGCCATAGCGAATGTTGTCCATCACCGTGCCATCAAAGAGGAAGGGCGATTGCGTCACCACGCCCAGCTGCGCGCGGTAACTCGTCAGGTTGAAGTAACGGATGTCGCGCTTGTCGATGAACAGCTCGCCCCGCTGATACTCATAAAAGCGGTTGATGAGTTTGGCGATGCTGGATTTGCCGCTGCCGGTATGCCCAACCAGCGCCAGCGTCTCGCCCGGCTGGATGTGCAGGCTGAAGTCGCGCAGGACCGGCTCGCCCTCATTGTATTGGAAATCCATCGCCGCAAATTCGATCTCGCCTTGCAAAGCCGGCGCCGGTTCATCGGCTTTCTGTTTCACCTGCGCCTCGGCGTCAATTAGGGCGAAGACGCGCTCGCCCGCCGCCAAACCCAGTTGAAACTGGCTCCAAAATGACGAGATGCTCGTCAGCGGAAACCAAATCATGCCCATGCCCTGGATGAACAAGAACCATTCGCCAGCGGTCAGAATGCCCTGCTGCGCCATATTGATGCCGAACCAGACCACCGCCGCCACCCCAATCCCCGCGATTGTCACCAAGATCGGGAAGATGCTGCCGAAGACGAAGCCGTTGATCTTCTCGACCTCGTAAGACTCTTGATTGACGGTCTTGAATTCCTCATAGATCATCTGCTCGCGGCGGAAGGCTTTGGCGACGCCGATGCCGCTAATCGACTCTTGAATATGGGCGTTCACCGTCGCCAGCTGCCGGCGCGAATTGGTCACCGTCCGCCGCGCCACGGTGCGAAATTTCAGCGCCGTGTAGATGATGAAGGGCATAATCGCCAGCAGAATCCAAGTCATGTTCACGTTGACGGTGAACAAGTAGACGACCAGCAGCAGCACCAGCAGCAGGCGGCTCATCAGGTTGATGCTCAGGCGCACGGTCTCGGAGAATGCCTGCGTGTCCGAAAGTACCCGGCTGACCACCTTGCCAGTGGGATATTGATCGTAGAAAGACATGTCGCGCTCGGTTACGGCATTGAAGGCATCCTCACGCAAATCAAGGGTCACATCGCCCACCGCCTCCGCCGATAACCACTGGCGGATCATGTTCGCCACCCAGCCGGCGCTGGCCGCCAAGCCCAGTATGATCGACGTCCCCAGCGGGTCAAAGGTCTCGGGCGTGAATTGCAGTTGATCCAGCGTTTGCGAGACCACCACCGGCAGGATCAAGTCCATCATCGAGCTGAGGAAGACCACCGCGCCGACAACGAGCATCTTCCAAAGATGCGGCTTGAAGTAGCCTAAAATACGTATGACCAGTTGCCGGTCGGTGTATTGGCGGTCGTACTCTTCGGCGTCCAAGCCGTCCATGATGAAACCCATGTTGCCTCCTTAATGCCACGCTTGCGGAACGGGGCGATTGCCCAATCTCACATCGCAATGCCGCGCTAGGCAGCGATTTCTTATCAGCCGATGACGCAGCGGGCGCTTCCCCGTCGCTATGCGCCCGCCTCAAACGAGGGGGGCGACGGGCGCCGCTTCGGGCGCCGCGGCGGGGTAGCCTTCGCGGCCCACCGTGCCGAAGCGGGCGAAAATCCGGCGATAATGCCTGGAGCTAAGCAAGAGATCTTCGTGCCGGCCAATCGCAATCGCGCGGCCATTTTCCAAAACGATGATGCGGTCCGCCCAGCGGATCTGCGACAGCCGATGCGTGATTAGAATGGTCGTCCGCCCCTCTTGCGCCCGCCGCATCGCCTTCTGAATCTCGTCTTCGGTCGCGCTGTCGATCGCGCTAGTCGAATCATCCAAGATCAAGATCCGCGGCTGCCGTAAGAAGGCCCGCGCCAATGCCAGCCGCTGCCGCTGCCCGCCGGAGAGGGTTACGCCGCGCTCGCCAATTTCGCTGTCATAGCCATCGTTGAAGGACATGATGAAGTCATGCGCCTGCGCTTCTTTGGCGGCGTTTTCAATCTCTTCCCGCGTCGCATTCTGCACGCCGAAGGAAATGTTCTCGGCAATAGAGCGAGAGAAAAGGAAAATATCCTGCTCAATCTTGCCCATCTGCGAGCGCAGCCGATCGAGGTTCCAATCGCGCACGTCGACGCCATCGATCAATACCCGCCCCTGGTTGACATCGTAAGTCCGGCTGACCAACTGCGTCAACGTCGACTTGCCCGAGCCAGTCTGCCCGACAATGGCGACCGTCTGCCCCGGCTCGACGGTGAAGGACACATCCTCCAAAGCCGTGCTGCCATGGAATTTGAAGGTCACATTTTGGAATTCAATCGCCCCAATCACATCCGCGCTGAAGCCAGCTAAGTTCTCGTCAATATCAGAGCGCTGCTCAATTAGCTCCAGGATGCGGCGCGCGCCGGCTATGCCCAGCTGTATCATGCTGATCGAAAACAGCGAGATGAAAACCGGGAAAGAAAGCACCTGCATCAAGCCAGCAACCGCGATGATATCGCCGATGCTGAGGCGACCCTGCCCATAGAGATGCAGGCAATGCAAGAAGAAGAAACCAAAGGCGATGCCGAACATCAGCAGTGGCAGATAAGCCGCTTCAATCTTGCCCTGCTGCACAAAATAATCGCGGAATTTCCAAGCGTTGCGCCGGAACTTCTTGCGCTCTTCAAGCTCTTGCGCCGCCACCTTCACGATCTCGATGCCGCTTATGGTCTCCTCCAAGCGGGCGCTCAGCGTGCCATATTGCGTGCGCTGCTTCATCATCACCGGCTCCAGCCGGCGCATGTAACGGCGAACGACGATGATGTAAGCTAGCACGAATACCACCGGCACCAAGAGCAGCTCCAGGTTGATCGCGGCGATGTAAAACATCGGCACGGCGAAGCCCAGCACCATATCAAAGATGAACATGATGCCCGGGTGAATCACAAAATTGAGCTGCCGCACATCATCGGTGGCGCGCGCCATGATATCGCCGACCCGCTGCTGATCATGGAAAGTCTGGCTCTTGCCCAGCAAACTGGCGTATAACTCGTGCCGCGCATCCCGCTCGACCCGCGTCGACAAGATCACCATCGCCATCGACCCCATCAGCGAAAACAGACCGTCCGACACCGATAGAATAAGCACCGCCAGGCTGACCGCGATCACCGCCTGCAAGTCCCCGCCCTCGATGATGATCTCCGCGCCACGGCCAAACATCACCCGCGAGCCAGAAAAAGTGATATAAGTCAGGGCGAAGGCCACCAAGCCCACAAAGAAATAGAGCTTGTGTTCGAAGCAATGAGAGATGATCCAACGGGCGGCGCTGCTGCGGTTGTACTCGCGCAAGCCGGGTATTGAGAACTCGCTCTTCTGGTTCAATGCTGGCTCCTATGCTTGGCTCAACTTAGAACATTCGTTCAGCACGCTCAAAGGTAGGGGAATGTACAGGAGTTGTTCCCTAAGCGCAAGGGCGATGTTGACGCGCGCCTGTGCCACTCCCGCAGTAAGTCCAGGTACACATTTTCCGCCGACGCACCTATCATCGCCTCCATAGACGGTATGCCATGAGGACAAGCTATGCAAGCTATTCTCGCCGCCCTGCGCGACGCGGCAAAACTCTGCCACCTGGTGCAGGCAAACTACCTCAGCGCCAGCGCCAAAGTCGACGGCGACCACAGCGAACCCGTCACCATTGCCGATTACGGCTCACAGGCCATCATCTGCCGCGCCCTGCAGCAGCGCTACCCAGACGATGCCGTCATCGCCGAAGAATCCGGCGAGCAATTCAGGCAGCTCGTCTCAGCCGAGCAGCGCGACCAGATCCTGCCGCTTCTGTCGCAGGTATTGCGTCAACCTGTCAGCGAAGCGGAACTTGTCGCCTGGCTGGATTTCGGCGCGGGCCGGTCAGCCGCCCGCACCTGGGTCATCGACCCCATCGATGGCACCAAGGGTTTCCTCGCGCGTCGTCATTACGCGGTCGCTTGTGGGCTGCTGCTGGATGGGCAAGTGGCGGGGGGCATCGTGGCCGCCCCCGGCTATAACGATGGCGCCGGCGCCCTCTTCTACACCCGCGATGGCTTAAGCTTTCGCGCGCCACTAGCCGCTGGTGCCGGCACCCGCATAAGGGTGTCCACCCGTCAAAACCCAGCCGACATCATCGCCGCCCAGAGCTTCGAACGAGCCCACGCCAGCAAATCGCGCATGAGCCGCGCCCGCGAGCTCGCCGGGCTGGGGGGCGCCCGCATCTTGGAATTGGATAGCATGGAGAAGTATGCCCTGGTCGCCTGTGGCGATGCGGATCTCTACTTGCGCCTGCCGCGCGAGGGCAGCAATTATGCCCATAAAATCTGGGATCATGTCGCCGGCGTCGCCCTCGTGCAAGGCGCCGGTGGAACAGTTACCGACCTCGATGGCAGCGCCCTTGATTTCTCACAGGGCGAGACCCTGCCCAACCCGGGCATGATCATCAGCAATGGCGCGCATCACCAAGGGCTGGTCGAGGCGGTCCAACGGGTGATGGCAAGCAGGTCCTAAACCGCAACCGCCTGCGGAGGCCGCTGCGAAATCAAGGACGCATAAAGCTCAATCAGCTCATCCATGATCGCCTCCCAAGACTGCCGCTCGGCGTAGGCGCGCGCCTGCTGCCCCAGCCAGCGCATATGCTCCCGGCTGCTGGCGATCTTTTCGACGCCCTGCGCCAGCATTGCCCGGTCGCCACTTTCGAAGCTGTACCCGTTGACCCCGTCGCGGACCATGTCGCCAACGCCGCCCACCCGCGCCGCGACCACCGGCAAGCCAGCCGCCATCGCCTCAATCACGACCAAGCCGAAGGTCTCCAGCCGCGAGGGGAAAACAAAAATATCGGCGCTGGCGTACGCTTGCGATAGCCGCTCCCCGCGCAGGTAGCCCATAAAGGTCACTGGCAGATCGGCGAAATAGCGCTCCAGCCTCGCCCGCGCCGGCCCATCGCCGACCAGCGCCAGCCGCATATTCGGTCCCTTTTCTAGCGCTGGCTTGATGTGCTCGATCTGCTTCTCATCCGACAGGCGCCCGACATAAAGCAAAATCGTATCCGCCGGGTTGCCGGCCGTCATCTCCGCGCGCATCGTCGCCGAGCGGTAGCGGGGGTTGAAGGTATCCGCATCGACGCCGCGCCGCCACAAGCCGACATTGTGAATGCCCAAGCGCCGCATCTGCCGCTGCACCAGCTTCGAGGGCGCCAGGCTGTAATCGGACCAATTGAAGACAGTCTTGGTCAGCTCATCAATCAAGGGACCGGTGAAGCCCAGGTCCAGCGCGCCGACGCGAAATTGGGGCGCCAGCCGCGCATAATCCAAATGGAAGGACGTCACAGTCGGCGCTTCCATCCATTTCAACATCATCATCGTCGGGATGCCGGTCATCACCGGGTGGAAGAGGTGGGCGACATCCGGCTGAAAAGCAGCCAGATCGCGATAGAGAGACAAACCCGCAAAGCCGACACGCGCCTCCGGATACAACGGGAAAGACAGGCTCGGCAAGCTGCGCACCGGCACATTGTTGTAGCGCGCGCCGTCGCCATAGCGCGGGGCGACCACCAATGTATCTACGCCGCGCTTCGATAAGTGATCAAGCAGCAGGCAAATCACTTGGACGATGCCATCGACCTTTGGCAAAAAAGTCTCGGTGATAATCGCGACCCGCATAAAGCGCTCCACTGCTCCGGACAGGACCTATTTGTAACATATTTGTCGCTGCCAGGCACATCGGCTGCTGTTTGGGAGTGGTGAATTACTGATATAAAGCCTGCTCGCGCTGAGTCGTAGGGGCGATCCTTGGATCGCCCAAAACCCGCTTCTGCAACTGTGGGCGACACAAGTGTCGCCCCTACATCTAGGTTATCCAAATACAGAATATCGGCCTGCATATCTCATAATTCACCACTCCCCCACTCCCACAGTTGACAAGTTTGGCTTGCGGACGTGCTATAATGGCGCGATAGAAAGTGACGCCGAGGGATGAACATGGCGATCGAACGGGTAGACATCTTCCCCAGCCCGCACAAATTCACCGTTGAAGAATACCTCGCTTTTGAAAAGCGCAGCGAATTCAAGCACGAATTCATTGATGGCGCGATCTACGATTGGGGCGACCCGCTGCCGGGCGCGCCGGTACACCCAGACTATGTGCCGGGCTATCCCAGGCCCCATCTGTTCACCGTTGAAGAATATCTCGCGTTTGAAGCGGAAAGCGAAACCAAGCACGAGTTCATTGATGGAGTCATCTACGATATGGCCGGCGGTACACTCAATCATAGCAGGATCAAGATCCATATGACGGTCGCGCTGGAATTACAGTTGCGAGACAGCAACTGCACCGTGTGCAACAGCGATATGCGAGTGGGCTTAGACCTTCGGAATTACGTATACCCCGACTTGAGCGTATTTTGCGGCGAAGCGCAACTGACGGACGATAACTTAACCTTGCTAAACCCGGTCGCAGTGTTCGAGGTGCTGTCCCCATCTTCCGCTGGCTATGACCGCCATACCAAGCTCGCGTACTATCGGGCGCTGCCGAGCCTGCAAACCTATATCATCGTCGATCAGCATCAGGTATATATAGAGTTGCATCAGCGGGCGAGCGCGGGCTGGCTTCGGCAAAGCTTCAGCGATATCGACGCGGTTATCCCGCTTGGCTCGCTCGGCTGTCGCTTGCCGCTAGCCGAGATGTATCGAGGCATCATTTTCCCCGACTATTAAGCGCCCAGCTGGCAGCAAGGCATGGATGGCCGCAGACGCGAAGCCGCAAAACCTCCTGGAAATCGATGAACGCTCGCCGATGGAAACGCTGCCCTATTGGGCCCGCGCGACCAACCCAATCGTGCGGCGTCATCTGGGCTTGTATTGGCGGACGCTGCCGCCCGAATTCGAGCCAATCTTCTACATCTGCGGCTTCTGGGTGCTGGCTCTGCTGGCTGGCCTCTTCTTCCCCTTCGTGACGGATCTAGCGACAACCGTCATTGTCGTCTCGGTCTTGGTGATCCCGGTCGGCATTATCTTTTATCTGCGCGCGCTCTTCTCCATCGCCGCCAATTCAGCCGCCGCCATGGCTGACGAAATCCGCAATAACACCATGCCGCTGCTCATGTCGACGCCGATGTCCCTAGAGCAGATCTTCTTGGGCAAAGTCGCGTCTGCCATCTGGCGCAAAATGGACGACCTCAGCCTCATCGTGCAAGGCGCCGCCATCTTCGGTCCCCCGCTGATCATCATGCACTATGCCGGCTTGTTCCCACTGCGGGAATCCGGACCTGTCGTCTACCTTTTGATCATCGTCATGTCGGTTACCGCGCTGCTGCGCCTCGTGCTAGAGCCGCTGATGTTCGGCATGGTGGGCGTCGGCATCGGCGCCTTTGTGCCCTTTCGCGCCATCGCCATCACGTCGTCGGTGGCTTGGGTGGCTTTTTACTTCGTCTTGATCAACATGCTGCAGCAGCTTAATTTGCAGTTTCTATCGGCGGCGCTGGCTGTGGCGCGCGACGCATCGGAGCTGGCGCTTCAAACTGCCAACATCCGCCTGGCTCTAGCCATCGGCACGACAATCGGCATCGAGCTGCTTCTGCCGCTGCTGCTGCCCTATGCGTTGATTCGGGGCATCAGCGGCTTGCTGGCGCGCCAGCTGCGGGCGAATTGAGGGCAGCCCGCCGCCGCTCAGTCAGATCGAATTCCGCGCCCGTCAGCGCCACTGCGCGGGGCAAGGTATGGGGAAAGTGTGCTATGCAAAACCGACTCTTCTACGGCGACAATCTGGAGCTCTTGCGCAGCCGCGAATACTTCCCCGATGCCTGCGTCGACCTCATTTACCTCGACCCGCCCTTCAATAGTAACCGCAATTACAATGTGCTCTTCAAATCGGAGAGCGGCGCCGACAGCCAAGCCCAAATCACCGCCTTTGAAGATACCTGGCATTGGGGAGAAATTGCCGAAGAAACTTACCGCGACCTGATACTCAACGCGCCCGAAAAAGTATCGACCGCCATTGAAGCGCTACTGAATCTCATCGACCGCAATCAGATGATGGCTTATCTGGTCATGATGACGGCGCGCCTGGTCGAGCTGCACCGAGTCTTGAAACCGACAGGCAGCTTGTACCTGCATTGCGACCCGACCGCCAGCCATTACTTGAAGATTGTGCTGGATGCGATATTTGGCGGTCAGAATTTTCGCAATGAAATAACTTGGAAGCGCACGAGCGCGCATGATTTGGGAGCAAAACAGTGGCCCGCTATCCATGATGTGTTGTTGATGTATTGTCGGGGGGGGGGGGGGGGTGGACTTGGAATCCACAATTCGTCAATTATGATGAGATAGATATTCGTAAGAATTTCCAGCACGTTGACAGAAGAGGCGCATATGGCGCGCGAGACTTAACTGGCGGAAAAGCGGGAGGTGCGGAGGCATACAGTCCATGGCGCGGACGGTTTCCCAGTAGGGGGCGTGCTTGGGCACTACCCGGTTACAAACGCCTTCCCGATTGGCTCAAATCCCTACTTCCAAAAGAAAAAGAGTGGAATGAAATGGGAATACATTCAAAGCTGGATGCAATGGATAAACTTGAAATGATCCATTGGCCAAAAAAGGAAGGTGGGCTTCCGACGTTAAAGTACTACTTGAATGACCGCCCGGGGAAGATAGTTGGCGATGCATGGTATGACATCAATCCAATTAGCCCTAAAGCCAAAGAACGCCTCGGCTACCCGACGCAGAAACCAGTCGCCCTGCTGGAACGCATCATCCGCGCCTCCTCCAACGAAGGCGATGTGGTGCTCGATCCCTTCTGCGGCTGTGGCACAGCGATTGCGGCCGCCCACCATCTCAAGCGCAAGTGGATCGGCATCGACATCACGCATCTCTCCATCGCCCTGCAGAAATATCGCTTGCTGGATATGTTCGAGCTGGGGTCGGGGGTGGATTACGAAGTCATCGGCGAACCGACGACCGAAGACGGCGCGCGCGACCTGGCGCAGGATTCCGCCAACGAAGGGCGCTATCAATTCGAGTGGTGGGCGCTGTCGCTGGTGGGCGCGAAGCCGGTCGGCGGGCAGGCTGGCTCGCGCAGAGGCAAGAAAGGCGCGGACAAGGGCATCGACGGCATCATCAACTTCTTCGAACCAAGCGCGAAGGGCAAGCCCAAGCCGAAGCAAGTCATCGTGCAGGTCAAATCAGGGGCGGTGAAGTCGGGTGATATTCGCGATTTGAAAGGTACGGTCGAGCGCGAGAAAGCGGCTGTCGGCGTCTTCATCACGCTGGAATCGCCAACGCAAGCCATGCTCAAAGAAGCGCTGGCGGCTGGTTATTATGAGTCCGACTTTTGGAACAAGCAATATCGCAAGCTGCAAATCTTTTCGATTCGGGATTTGTTAGGCGGGGCTGGCGTCGATATGCCGCCGCAGCATGGCACCTTCAGGCGGGCGGCGCGTCAACGCACCAGCGATGGGGCGGCGCAGCGAGATTTGATTTAGGGGTATCTCAATCATGTATTCATGTTTAACGTGTAAGTAATTCCATTCGGAGGAACAGAATGTCTGACCAGGATCAAAGTCAAAGCGGAAATCACTCTCAGGCATCACCTGACAGTCACACTGGTGCAAGCGGCGAGAGTTCACCGCCCAAGCCTCAAGCCGTTGAATCGCTTCCGAAGCCAGAACCCTCGTATGGAATTGAAAAATGCAGTGAAACCTATCCAAATTTGGAGCTAGGCATTGAACCGCTTCCGAAGCCAAACCCTTCTTTTGAAACGAATTTAAGAAGCAAGGTCTCGAAGACTGTCGAGAAACGCAATAAAACGGAATGACGATTTGATAAGTTTTATTTTGGATTGAGTTGCCCGTACTCTGCTCGCGTCAGCGTAGGAGTTGATTTATCGCATTATCTACCAAGTAGACGATATGGGGCCACATGCCAGTCGCCTCCATTACGATCAAACCAATGATTATGGCTATCAGAGTGTGTGACCATTGAACCCTGCGTCCTTTCAATTCAACGATTCCTTCATTGTGTTCATAGATTTGCACGTACGACTTTGTCAAAATATCATAATGATGCTCCAGATCGCAGTTTGACCAATCTTGAGCGTTTTTCAACGATACTGCCATGGGTTCTGTTCCTTGCTTTCGAAGCACGAGTGCCCTGATTGACAAATACACAACCACTACATACCCGAAAGAGATTAAAATGAGTAGCGGCCGCTCATTTATTATTTGTTGTATTTTGTCCGCTTCTCCTAACTCAAGATTGAGAGCAGCTACAATTGCGGCTATAATGTTGATGATAGTAAAGTTATGTTGCGCCTTAGTTTCCAAAGTCGTGATGGCATCTTTCTGAGACTGAATATGGGCTTTTAGGAGATCTATCACGCTGAGTTGCTGATAACTTAGCTTTGCATCCTGTCCAACCATGGTTTCCTCGGGAGATACAAATGTCTGAAAAAAATCGAAACCAAAACGGTAACCAGCCACAGCGACCGGCGGACAAGCAAACTAACACTGGCAACAATAGCAAACAATCAAAACCTGCTACGCCAAAACCACAACCTTCCTATGGAATTATAGACGAAGGCAGCTTTTGGCCCCAGCTTAAACGGACACAAAAGGCGATAAACCCGTAAGATGGCCTGCTGATGAAGGCTATGGGATGGTGTAAAACTCAGCCCTTCACCGCACCCAGCGTCAGACCACGAATGAAATAGCGCTGAAAAAACACAAAGATAAACAAGGTCGGCAGCGAGCCAATCAAACTCGCCGCCGCCTGCCCGCCCCAATCGACCGTGTACTGCCCAGTCAAATTCAAAATGCCGACCATCACCGTGCGGCTCTCGGCTCGCTGCGTCAAGATAAAGGGCCAGAGGAAGTCGTTCCAAATCCAAGTGAATTGCAGCGTCGCCAGCACCGCCAGCGCCGGCAGCGTCAGCGGCAGCATGATGCGGAAGAAGATGCCGTATTCGTTGGCGCCATCAATCAGCGCCGCCTCGCGCAGGGCATTCGGCACCACCTGGAAAAAGTTGCGCATCACCAGCGTGCATATCGGGATGCCGAAGGCAGTGTGGATGATGATGACCGCCCATAAGGTGTCGTAAAGCCCGATGTCGTTCATCAGCCGAAAGACCGGGATCAGCGCGATCTGCGGCGGCAAAAACATGCCAGCCACGATCAAAATAAACAAGAGACCATCGCCCTTGAACTTGTACTTGCCCAAGCCATAGCCCGCCAAGGTGCCCAGCGCGATCGAGAATAGCGACGCCGGTAGCGTCAGCAGCAGCGAATTCTGCAGGTACAAACCCAGGTTGCCATCGTCCGGGTCCATCACCCGCGCGAAATTGTCGCTGGCGAAACGGGTCGGTATCGTCCAGTAGCCGAAAGCCGACACCTCCGCCTGCGTCTTGAAGGCGGTGACGACCGCGCCATAAACCGGCACCATGAAGAGAATCAGCATAATCGTCAGCGCAATGTAGCGCAGGGCAGTGCCTAGCAAAGGCTGCCAATTACCCCCCAGCCCACTAGTCATAGAGTTCCTCGGCGGCGGCAATCTGCCGGAAGTAGAGCACAATAATCACCAGCGTCATCAGAAAGAGAATGACGGCGGCGGCGCTGCCGTAGCCCATCTTGAACTTGCGGAAGGACTCGCTGTACATGAACACAGCCAGCGTATCCGACTTATTGAAGGGACCGCCCATCGTCATCACCCAGATGATTTCGAAACTCTTCAGCGCGCTGATTGCCGTCAGCGCCAGCACCACCACCGTCGCGGGCCGCAGCATCGGGATGATGACCTTGAGCAAGGTCTGCCAAGCGCTGGCACCATCGACCTTGGCCGCTTCCACCAGCGGCGTCGGCACCGAGGTCAAGCCGGCCAGAAAGATGACCATGTTCAAGCCGGTCTGCTGCCAAGCCCAAGCCACGAAGACCGCGTATAGCGCCGTATTCGGGTTCGCTAGCCAGGCGGTCGTAAACTGATCCAGCCCAACCGAGCGCAGAAACAAATTGACGATGCCCACCTTGGGGCTGTATAGCCAGACCCAGATGATGCCGATGATGATCGGCGAGAGGCAAATGGGCAGATAAAACAGCGATTTGTAGAAGGTGTTGATCTTGCCTTTGCCCTGCAGCGCCAGCGCCAGCGACAAGCCCAGCAGCGTCGGCGCCGTCATCGCCAGCGCCAGCCAGATGGCGGTATTCTTGATCGCGTTGCTGAAGCGGCGGTCGGTGAAGATCTTCTCGAAATTTGCCAAGCCGACGAAGTTAAAGTCAGCGCCGTAGCCAACCCAATCGGTGAAAGAATAAATCAGCGAATTCAACGTCGGCAGGATGACAAAAATCAAATAAACCAGCAGGGGCAAAGCGAGGAAGCTGGCTGGGATAAGCCAAGGGTAACGTTTTAGCATGGGCGTGTTCCCACCCCCATCCCCGACCGCCAGTGTCTACGCGGCGCGCCCCTTCCCCCATCAAGAGGGAAGGGGAGTGTCATCGTCTTGAAGCCCCTCTCCTTGTGGGGGAGGGGCTTGGGGTGAGGGGGGACTACCCTCCTACTCCATCCCAGCGAACTCGGCGGTGGCGTCTGCCTGGACCCGCTCGAGCATGGCTTCGTAATCGCCAGGGTTGGCCATGAATTCACTGAAGGAATTCAAGCCGACCTCGGCTACTGGCGGCGGCGTCGCCAAGTCGTAATTGAAAGCGAAGACCGGGTCCGCGGCGATCTCGGCCGCGATACGCGCCACCACATCGTTGTAAATGCCCGTATCGACCAGCAGGCTCGGCGCCAGGTTGCCCGCGCCCAAAGCGAATTCCGCCTGAACATCGGGATTCGTCAGGTAGACCAAGAAGGCTTTCGCCGCATCCGCATTGGCCGCATCGGCCGATACCACGAAGGTATCAATCGGTCCCAGCGAAGCGCGGGGCGTGTCTTCGTCAATGGTGGGGAAGGAGAAGTAATCGAAGTCTTCGCCCGCGACCATGTCGTTGCCGGCGTAAAGCCCGCCTATCCAGGTGCCCATCAGCGTCATGGCGGCGTCGCCATTGGCGACGAAGTTGGCCGCTTCATCCCAGTCATAGGCATTGGCGTCGGGGTAGAAGTAACCGGCGTCAACCAATTCTTTCCACAGCCCAAAGGCGCGAACCACTTCGGCATCGGTGTATGAAGCGTCGCCGCTCATCAACTGCTGGCGGTAATCGTTGCCAGCCGTGCGCAGCAAAATCATGTCAAACCAGAATTGACCGGGCCAGCGGTTGATCGAACCGAGCGAGAAGGCTGGAATGCCCGCCATCTTGAACTTCTCGGCGACATCGATCAGCTCGTCCCAGTTTGTCGGCGGCATCGCGCCCACCTGCTCAAACAGGGCGGTGTTGTAGAACATGCCAACCCAGTGCAAGGTCAGTGGCACGGCGTACTTGTGCATATCATAGGTGGCGGCGGTGTCGATGACGGCAGCTGGGAATTGCGAACCCATGTCATTGGCTTCCCAGATGTCATCAATCGGCTGCAAGCGCTCGCCATCAACCACAAATTGAATGCGCGCCCCCGCCCAATAGCTGAAAGCGTCGGGCGGATTGCCACCCGCCAGCTGCACCAGAATCGATGTCTTGAATTGCTCATGGTCGACCGGGCTCGCCGCATGCATCAGCCCAGGGTTCTCGGCGATGAACGTATCGACGATGCCATCGATGAATTCACCGCCAAAGCCGCCAAAATAATGAGAGACCGAGAAATCGCCCATCAGGTCGTCTTGCGTCAAGGCTGGCGCAGCCGCTAAGCCAGCCAGCAAAATTACAAGTATTGCCAGAATCAAAGGTCTGCTCTGCATGTTCTTTTCTCCGTAAGCTCTGATAAATTGTCGAAGGCAAAGCGGGTGAATTCGATCATAGTCACCTCCTCGCTTCCATAAGAAATTAACCTAAACCTAGCCATAAAACAAGCAATTTAGGGTATCTGTTGCTAAATATACAACACTGTTTTATAATTGTCAACCAATCACCGCAAGTCTTTCGCCAAGCAATTCGTGTTGCGTATTAAGCAAGTCAACTTGCGTATTGAGAGAATCAGGCTATGGCTGAGATACAAGCGCTGGCAAAGGGCTTAAAAATCCTGAACCTGCTTGAGCATTCGCGCAACGGCATGGGAACAACCGAAATCGCCAAGCAGCTCTCCATCGACAAGAGCAGCGCCTCGCGCTTGCTGCACACGCTGGCAAATTATGGCTTCGTCGAGCAAGATGATGACAGCGCCCGCTACCGGCTGGGTCCCCAGCTTTTGACGCTCGGGCAGCAGTTGCTCAATCGCATCACCCTGCGCGATCATGCCCGCCCCTACTTGCACGCCTTGGTCGATAAAACCGGCGAATGCGCCCACCTGGCGATCCAGGCACAGCGCCAGGCGCTCTATATCGATCAGGTAGAATCGACCGCCGCTCTGCGCGTCGAATCGGAGATTGGCACGCTCTCGCCCCTTCATTGCACCGCCCTGGGCAAGGTGATGCTTGCCTTCGCCGATTGCCGCCCCCCCGACGAGCTGCGACCATTCACCCATCGCACGATCACCGATGCCTCCATGCTGAAAGCCCAGCTGACGCAAACCGCCAAGCGCGGCTATGCCATCGACGACGAGGAGTACAACTACGGCGTGCGCTGCGTCGCCGCGCCAGTCTATGACCATCGGGGCGCCCTAGTCGGCGCGATTGGCATCAGCGGGCCCGCGGGCCGCGTCAGCCTCGAGCGCATCGATGAATTCGGCCGCGTCATCAAAGAGACAGCCGCCGCTTTATCCAGCCGCTTGGGTTACGACGCCCGCTGGCAGCGCGGGCGCGAAAACAACGAAAACAACGCCGACGCGCCCCCGCCCTAGCGCAGGCGGCAATGGCTCCAACTGGGTTGCGCAAGCCGCAACTTGCGCCTGAATCGGCCCGCGCCACGTATCCGCGCCGGGAGTGGTGAATTATGAGATATGCAGGCCGATATTCTGTATTTGGATAACCTAGATGTAGGGGCGACACTTGTGTCGCCCACAGTTGCAGAAGCGGGTTTTGGGCGATCCAAGGATCGCCCCTACGACTCAGCACAAGCAAGCCTTATATCAATAATTCAGCACTCCCCCGCGCCCACGAGTTTGCCGCGCGAGCCAGCCTCGACTACACTCTCTTATCAAGGGACCGCCCAGCCCGACCCCAGACTAAAGGACTGACAGATGAGCACATTCTCCATCAGCTTGGGCCAAATGCATATCCAGCTAGCCCGCGTCGAAGACAATCTCGCGACCGCCGAGCGAATGATCAGCGCGGCGGCTGAGCGCGGCGCGCAGCTAATCATACTGCCGGAGCTTTGGTCGACCGGCTACGACCTTGAACATGCCGGCAATTACGCCGACGAGCTTGGCGCCGGTATGTTCGCCCAGCTTGCCAAAACCGCGCGCCAGCGCTCGATAGCGGTCTTCGGCTCGATCCTTGAGCGGCAGGGAGGAAAATATCTCAATTGCGCCACCTATTATGACGCCGCTGGCACCCTGGCGGGCTTGTATCGCAAAATCCACCTCTTCCGCCTATTCGATGAAGACAAATGGCTGGGCGAGGGCGACGCGCCCACAACGATGGATTTCCCCTGGGGCAAAGCCGGTTTGAGCATCTGCTACGACTTGCGCTTCCCAGAGCTTTTCCGCCGCTATACGATTGAGCATGGCGCGAAGCTGATACTGCTCTGCGCCGAGTGGCCCCGCGCCCGCCTCGAACATTGGCGCGCTTTGCTAATCGCCCGCGCCATCGAAAATCAATGCTTTGTCGCCGCTGCCAATGCCTGCGGCGATACCGGCGGCACCGTCTTCGCCGGGCATTCGATGATTGTCGACCCCTGGGGCAAGGTAATCGCCGAGGCGGCTGAAGACGAATGCCTGCTTCAGGCGGAGATCGACCTAGACGAAGTCGACCGCGTCCGCCGCGCCATTCCCGTCTTTGAAGACCGCCGCCCCGATGCCTACTTGCGCCACTGAAAGACTCGGCATTCAATCTCAGTGTCCGCGCGACCCGCTGTGTTGAAAATAAATTTGACACGGAGTGGTGAATTATTGATATAAGGCTTGCTTGTGCTGAGTTGTAGGGGCGATCCTTGGATCGCCCAAAATCTGCTTCTGCAACTGTGGGCGACACAAGGATCGCCCCTACATCTAGGTTATCCGTATACAGAATTTCGGTCTGCATATCCTCGCATTCACCACTCCCCAAAAGACAGTAATCTCTGTGCGCTCTGTGCCTCTGTGGCGAAAAAATTTTGAGGCGATTGCCCTGAAGGGGCCGGGGGATGGGGTTGAAAGCGGGGCGTCCCTGTGCTATACTCGCCGCGTGAATGGTAATCTGGCGGTCACAAACGCTCCCGAAGTCCGCAATAGAGCAGTAATCCCTCGGCTCATCAACAATTCAATTGATGTGAATCGGCGCAGGCTGCGTGCCTGATGCCCTTGCGGACCCTGCTGCCGCGCGCAATGAGACGCTTGGCGCTGTATAAAGCAACAGAGGCGCCCGCCGCTACGTATAGATTGATGAAATTACAGACCGGAGAGCACTTATGTATTCAAGAGGCGACCAGATCATCCATCCCCGTTATGGTGCCGGCACGATCGTCGGCAAAAAGAAGATGACCTTCAAGGGCAAAATGCGCAATTACCATATCGTTGAGCTGGTCGGCGATCGCGGCGAGGTGATGATCCCGGTGGAAGCGGCGACCGGCATGAATATCCGCCCCGCCATTCAAGACCTGACGGTGATTGAAGAAGTCTTCGCCGCCCCGCCGGCGCAGCTGTCGGATGATTATCGCTCGCGGCAAGCCTCGATTCAAAAACAGATTCAAACCCGCGAGCCCGAAGCGATGGCGACGGCGCTGCGCGACCTATTCTGGCGTGAACAAACCGACAAACTCACCTCGGTTGAACTCAAGATGAAAAGCAGCATCGTAAAAATGCTCAGCCACGAAATCGCCGTCATTTGCGTCGATAAGACTGTCGAGCAAGCCACCAACCATCTCACGCAGATGCTCTACCGCATGGTGCAAGAACCAAAAGACATGCCGCCCGAAGCCGGGACCGAATCGCTCTAGCGCCGGTCTCCTGCGCGCCGCCTCAGCCTCATAAGGTTTCGAAATAGTCCAGATGGTCCAGGCTGAAGCTGCCAACTCCGCCGCTGTACTCAATCTCGATCGGGTTCGCCGCGTCGGCAAAGCCCGGCGTCTGCCAGTTGCCCGGCGCCCCGCCACTTTCCAGCCCCGCCAGCAGCTCGAGCTGCCCCAAGCCGACGGTAGCGTTTAGGCTCAAGGCGGCGCCAGGCGCGATCGAAACCTTGACGCCGCCCAGCCCGCCCGCAATCTTCAATCGTCCCGCGCCGCCAGCGGGAATCCTCACCGCTGCCTTGCCGACGCCGCCGATGAGATGCAAGGCGAAGCCAGCCACTTGCAGCGGCGCCGTCACAGTGACCTCGCCCACGCCCGTCTCCAAGCGGCAGCGCTCGCTCTGCAAGTGGCTCAAGTCGAGCTGGCATTTGCCGATGCCGCCCCTCAGCTCGAGCACCAGGGGCAATCCCCGCGCCAGCTTGATATCGCAGTAGTGTTCCTGCGCGCGGCTGAACATTGATGGCGTGGCGGATTTACCAGCCGGCCGCAGCCTGATGACCCGCTCGCCGCCCCCGCTCACATCAAATTCGCAATCGCCGGCTGTTTGCAGCTCGGCTTGAAAGAGATTCGGCGAATCGGCAGCGAGCGCGCCTAGGGTCGTGCGCCCGATTGGGTTTTCAATCAGGATCCGCGCTGCCGTCGCGCCAGCCAGCTTCTCTTGCAGAGACAGGCGCTTCAGCTCCGCTGGCTCGCCAAGCTGCTCCCTCACAAACTGGCCCGCGCGCACACGCAGATTCTCCAAATCCAGCGACCACTCGACCTTGCGCTGTCCCTTGCTCATAGGCACTGCCCCCCAGCTACGACATCGGTCCATAATAACTATACGGCTGATGGGCGGCTCGGTTCTTGCAATCCGAGGGCGCGCCGGAAATTGACGACATTTTCATTGTGCGTCTTTCGCCACTTAAAATTACAAAATGTAAGGCTTGTCCGGTACTTTAGGATTCGCGATCGCCCTTTGGTTTACCCCCCTCGGTCCCCCCATTGAAATGGGGGGATGACCACTGATTTGTCGTGATTATCGCTAATGTGAACTTGGATTCAAGCAGAATTGGCATAGTTTATAGAGTTTGCAATATCCTAGCTCCCCTTCCCTAGCTTGCTGGGGAAGGGGCTGGGGGATGGGGTAAAAAAGCGACATTTCTTTACTTGCATGACTTACTTACAGTTACTTCTGCGCCCTCTGTGGCGAAAATAATTTGATGCGATTGCCCTGACCCACTGCGCCTTCCACTTGCCGCTTGCGCCCGGAAAGCACTATACTGCTAAGGTAGGCTTGTAAGCGAGGAATCAGGAAATATGGAAAATAACCCCGCCGTCCAATGGGTGATGCGGCACCCTCGCCTTAGTGCTTGGGTTGTGCTGGCAACGGGTATGGTCGCCTTGCTGGTCCTCGAAGCGCGCAGTGTTGGCTTGCTCCCGTCACAGTGGCTTGCACTGATTATCGCCACCATCTTGGTCGCGGGCGCTTGCATTTGGATTATCAGCTGGGAAGATAAGGACAACCCGGCTGACGAAGCCGAAATCAGCGCGGCGGAGGCGGCGGCGCAAAATGCCGACGGCGCGAACTGAGCCGCTAGCGCCCTCAGGCTAGAAATATAAAGACGAGCGGCGGGCAGCGACCGCGCGAACGGTGAGCCGCCTGCCAAATTCAGGCAAGCCCAGGGGCAGTTATCAGTGACGCAAATGACGCAAAGGGAGGCTTTCCTGGCGCGCCCGCATAAACGCTGGAAAGACAGCTACATCGAGGCGGTCTACGAATACATCCGCGAGAAACGCACGGTCAACTGGCATCCGGAGATTCTGCGCGCGCGTTTCGACGAATACCTGAAAGTCACCGAGCAAATGGAGAGCGAGCCCCTGGCCGGCTTGGTACCGGCGACCTTGTTCTGGCTCATCGCCGCCGGCGACTATATCGGCGACGTCGATGTGCGCCATCGCTTGAACGACGGCTTGCTGCGCTATGGTGGGCATATCGGCTATAAGATACGCCCGTCGCGCCGCCGGCGTGGCTACGGGGCGCTGATATGCCGCCTAGGGATTGAGCAAGCGCGCCGGCTCGGCATCGGCGACATCCTCATCACCTGCGATGAAGACAACATCGGCTCCGCCAAAATCATCGAAGCCAATGGCGGCCGCCTGCAAGACCGCATCGACAACAACCGCGGCGTCTTGACGCGGCGCTACTGGATCCGCGCTGAAGCATGAGGCTCGGTCAGCGCGGCAGCTGGCAGCCGCCCGCCTCGCAGCCCAGCCGATTGAGGCGGTAACGGCGGCTCGCGATGAACCGGTAAAGGCGCCGACCGAGCGCATCCGCCCCCGGCAGCTGCAGCAAAAACCACAGCGGCAAGCCAAGCGGCACTTCCTTGAGCAGGCGCCGGCTGCCCGCGAAGCCAGCGTAGAGCTTGCCCTGCGCATCCAGCACATGAATCTCGCTCATCAGCCGCTCCCGGCTCAGCTCGGCGAAGCCCTCACTCGGCTCAGCCGTCTGATGCAAATCGACAAACTCGATCCGCTTCAGCCAATCCAGCGCGCGCAGCAGCCCGCAGCTGGCTTGGCAGATGACGCATTTGCCGTCGTACAATGCTGTCAGCACTGTCAGCATGGGGGATCCTTTGCCGTCACTTCCTACGTCTATTGTAACCAGCGCCGCGCGGCATTGCCTAGGTTTGCCCCCAAGCGTCAGGGGAGTGGTGAATTATCGATATAAGGCTTGCTTGTGCTGAGTCGTAGGGGCGATCCTTGGATCGCCCAAAACCTGCTTCTGCAACTGTGGGCGACACAAGTGTCGCCCCTACAAAGCTTGTCCGCTACTGAGTTTTTAAGGCGCATTTCTACCCCATCCCCGACCGCCAGTGTCGGCGGGCAGTGTCGGCGGGTCAGTGTCTACGCGACCCAGCAAGCTAGGGAAGGGGAGCTAGGATATTGCAAACTCTATAAACTATGCCAATTCTGCTTGAATCCAAGTTCACATTAGCGATACTCACGACAAATCAGTGGTCATTCCCCCATTGCAATGGGGGGACCGAGGGGGTAAACCAAAGGGCGATCGCGAATCCTAACGTACCGGACAAGCCCTACATCTAGGTTATCCATATACAGAATTTCGGTCTGCATATCAACACCTTCACCACTCCCGCGTCAGCAATCCGCCTCAAACCCGCTGTGCCCGCTGTGCCCGCTGTGGTTAAATGAAGGGTATCGTGGCGAAGGCAAATAGCAGCCGAGGTCGCATGATCCCCACCCGCTTGGAACTGCGCAACTTTCTCGCCTATCGCGCGCCGGAGCCGATCGTCTTTGAAGGCATCGAATTGGCTTGTCTCAGCGGTGCCAACGGCGTCGGCAAATCGTCGCTGCTAGACGCTATCACTTGGGCGCTCTGGGGGAAAGCGCGGGCGCGGCGCGATGAGGATTTGATTCACCTGGGCCAGCATGATATGCAGGTGGCGATCGATTTCGAGCAAGAGGGTTTGCGCTATCGTGTGCTGCGCCGCCGGTCACGGGCGGGGCGGTTCCGCCGTGGCGCCCTCGATTTGATGGTCTATGACAAGGACGGCGTTCCCCGCAACATCAACGAAGAAGGCCGGCGCCGAACGCAGGAAAAGATCAAGCGAATCCTGCGCCTCGATTACGAGACCTTTGTGCATTCGGCTTTCTTGCAGCAAGGGCGCGCCGATGCCTTCACCCTGAAAACCGCCGCCGAGCGTAAGCGCATCCTCGCCGATATCCTGGATCTCAAGCAATGGACCGCATACGAAGACGCTGTCAAAACGCGCTTGACGAGCCTCGCCTCGCAGATCGATATCATCCAGCACGATACCAAGCGCATCGATGAAGAAATCGCGGGCGAGCCACAGCTAGCAGCCGACTTGGAAGCGCTTCTGGCCGGGCTGGCGGCGGCGCGGGCGCGGCTGGGGCAGGCGGAGGAGGCTTATAGCCAGGCCGCCCAGGCGGCGACAGCCCTGCGCCGGGAACGCGAGAGCCGCCTTGAGCAAGAGCGGCAGATCGCCAGCCGGCAGGAAGATATGCGAGCCGCGCAAGCTGAAATCCAGCGACAAGCTGAGAAAATCGCCGGCTACCAGGCTACAATCGCGCAGAGCGAATCGATCGAAGTCGGCTTCTCTCAATTACAAGAAGCGCGCGAAAACCAGAGCGCCATCGCCGAACAGCTGGCGTGCCAGGCAGAGCTAGACCAACAGAGGCATCAACTGGAAACGGCGCTAGCGCAGCAGCGCGCGGCTCTGGCTGGCGAGGCTGATGTCCTGCGCGAGCGCATCCGCGGGCTTGAAGCGCAACTGACTGCCGCCAACTCGGCTGACATGGCCGCGCTGCAGGCAGAACTGCGCCAGCTGCAAGAGCTGGAAAAACAGCGCGACCAGCGAGCCAAAACGATCCAGCAAATGAAAGAGCGCCGCTCCGCCTTGGCGGCGCGGATGGAGGCGCTGACGGCTGAAGGGCGGGCTTTGAACGATCGCTTAGAACGGCTGCGCCTGGCCGATGGCGCGGCTTGCCCGCTCTGTGGGCAGGCTTTGACCGCCGAGCATCGCGAAGGCATGCTGGCAAAGCTGACCGCCGAGCGTGATGACAAACGCGAAAGTTACCGCGCGGCCAGCGTCGAAATCGACGGCAGCCAGGCTCAGAGCAGGCAGGCGCAAGCGCAGATTGAACGCTGGGCGCTGCAGCTGAAAGACCTGCCGGCGCTGCAGCAGCGGCTGGGCGCGCTGGCGGAAGGGGCGCGCCTGGCGCAAGAAGCCAGCGCCGCCTTGCCCAGCGACCGGCGTCAATTGAGCCGGCTTGAAACGCGCCTGGCGAATGAAGACTTCGGCGCTGAATTGCGGCGGCAGTTGACGCAGCTCGGGCGACAGCGCGCCGACATCGGCTACGACTCCGCTTCACATGCCGATATCCGCTCACAGTTGGAGACATTCGCCAGCTATGAGCGCCAGCATTCGCAACTGGAATTCGCCCGCTTCAGCCTGCCGGAAGCGCAGCAGATCCGCGATGATACCGCCGCCCGCCTGGCTTCCATGCAGGCGCGGCAAGCGCAAGCTGAAGCGCGGCTAGAGCGCATCGCAAGCGCGATCCTAGCCCTCGAAGCGCAGGCGCAGCAGGAAGCCGAACGGCGCCAGCAACTGGAAATTAGCCGCGCCGAGGTCCAGCGCCTCAACGAGCGCAAAACGATCCTCGAGCAAGAGCTGAACGCGATCGCCGCCGGCCGAGCAAGCCTGAAGCGGCTGGGCACGCGGCTTGAGTCGGCGCGGCATCAGCAATCGCTTTACAATGAATTGCGCGCCGCCTGCAGCCGAAATGGCTTGCCCGCGCTGATTATCGAAACCGCCATCCCCGAGCTGGAAGCGGAAGCCAATGACTTGCTAGCGCGGATGACCGCTGGCAGCATGCGCCTGCGCCTCAGCACCCAGCGCGAAAAAATCAGCGGCGGCGCCAGCGAGACACTCGATGTCGATATCGCCGACGAACTGGGCGAGCGTGATTATGAACTCTACAGCGGCGGCGAAGCATTCCGCATCAATTTCGCCTTGCGCATCGCCCTCTCCAAACTGCTGGCGCGGCGGGCGGGCGCCCAGCTGCGGGTCCTCTTCATCGACGAAGGCTTCGGCTCGCAGGATGAAGGGGGCCGCGACAAGCTGGTCGATGCCATCAACCAAATCCGAAGCGACTTCGATCTCATTCTGGTCATCACCCATATTGAGGAACTGCGCGATGCCTTCCCCGTGCAGCTGCTCGTGGAAAAAACCGCCGCTGGCAGCCAGGTTACAATACGCTAAACTCTCAGACAAATCTCAGCAGTGGGGCTATCTAGGGGCGAAAATGCCAGTCGCCCGCGAGGAGAGCACATGCAAGGACACAATACCATGAACAAATTATCCCGCGCCGAAGTCGATTTCTTCGTCGAAAACGGCTACCTAGGACCATACCCCGCCATGAGCCCGGCGGAAATGGCGCCCATCCGCCGCGAAATCGACGAGCAAGTCTTGACCAGCGACGGACCCAACCCGCGCTCCCGCGGCCAATCACGCCACATGGACCAGCCAGTGGTCTACGACCTCGCCACCCACAGCGCCATCATCGATCGCATCGCCGGCTTGCTGGGTCCTAACCTCGTCGTCTGGGCGACTAACTTCTGGCTCAAGCCACCCGGCGGCGCCGAGATCCCCTGGCACCAAGACATCAACTTCTGGCCCCTGGAGCCGCCGCTGAATACCTCAGCCTGGCTCGCCATCGACCGGGTCACTGTCGAAAACTCCTGCGTGCAGATCATCCCCGGCTCCCATCGCCAGTCCCTGTCTCATGTTAAAGCCGACGCAGGCGTCGCTTTCGGCGAAATGGCGGACCCAGCCGCCTTCGACGCGGCCCGCGCGATTAACATGGAACTGAAGCCGGGCGAGTTCTTCATCTTCAGCGAGCGGACGCTGCATCGCTCAAGCGTCAATCGCTCGAACAAGCGCCGCCTCGGCATTTCAATCCGCGTTACCCTGCCCATTGTGCATATCTTCCAGGACAGCGCCCCCCTTCATCCCGGGCACAGCGCCATCCTCGCCTGCGGCAAAGATGTCATGGGTTTCAATCGTTATGCAGGGAGACCCTAAGCGCCACACAATCAACCCATGTAGGGGCGAGCCATCGGGTCGCTCGAAAGGGAAAGCGATGCGCGATATTGCCAGCCCGAACCGCCTAAGCCGCGCCGAAGTCGATTTCTACATCGAAAATGGCTACCTGGGACCATACGCCGCCATGCCGCCGGGCGCGATGACAGCCATCCGCGAGGACATCGACGAACATGTCCTCAACAGCGATGGACCCAACCCGCGCCGCCCGCTGCAATCGCGGCACATGGATAACCGGTCCGTTTACGACTTGGCGTCGCAGCCAGCTATCATCGATCGCATCGCCGCCTTGCTAGGACCTGACCTGGTTGTGTGGACGACCAATTTCTGGCTCAAAGAGCCCGGCAGCGCCGAGATCCCCTGGCACCAAGACATCAACTTCTGGCCCCTAGAGCCGCCCGTCAATATCTCGGCTTGGATCGCGATTGACGACGTGACCGTGGAAAACGCCTGCTTGCGGGTCATCCCCGGCTCGCACCGTCAATCCTTGCCGCACCGGCGCTCGCCAGCCGAGATGGCAATCCATGAAATGGCCGAGCCGGCTGCCTACGATGAGAGCCGCGCCCTGAATATGGAATTGAAAGCGGGCGAGTTCTTCCTATTCAGCGAGCGCCTGCTGCACGCCTCAGCCAAGAACCAATCCAATAAGCGCCGCCTAGGCTTAGCCATCCGCGTGACCCTGCCTATGGTTCATATCTTCCAGGACAGCCATCTACACCCAGGGCACAGCGCCATCCTGGCAAAGGGGCAAGACCTCATGGGTTTCAATCGTTATGCAGGCAGACCCTAAGCGCCACCGCGACCTATCGGCGCGCCTCTAACTCAACTTCCGCTGCAGCTCATCCATCGCATCGCGAGACCGCCGCCGCAGCTTCGCCCGAAAATGCGCCGCCTCAATCGCGCTGTATTTGCTGCGCACGATGCGGACGATCTCTTCGGTGCAATCCTTGCAGAAGACATTTTCCGGGTCAGAAAAAGCCAAGGGCGGCAATTCCTGTTCACAGCGGACGCAAGGCTTCAGTTTCGTCAAGGCGGGTTTCCTTTTGGCTAACGCATAAGTGTACGCGCATAGGTCCTCAATTGGAATACAGTCTTGGCTGCCGGGAGTGGCGAATATCGTGGATATGCCCATTTCAAACCCCACCCCCAGCCCCTCCCCGATGAATCAAGGAGGGGAGCATTGCTAGCAAATCCTGAGTCGGAGCCGCACTCCGAAAAAGATACATAGCTCCCCTTCCCTAGCTCGCTGGGGAAGGGGCTGGGGGATGGGGTAGAAAAAACCGAAGACGGCCGAGCAGGAGCGACAAGCCTTACAATTCAGCACAAGCAAGCCTTATATCAATAATTCGCCACTCCCCCACAGAAAACAAAATTTGACCTACTGACATTGATGTGGCACAATATGCGGCAGAACAAAATGTAGTAGTAACGCATCTTCTTCTCATCGCGGCACTTTATTTCGATTGTTTCCGAATCCAGCGCTGATGTCCCTAATCTGGGCGGCGCCTGTACTGCGACGAGGAGAAACTGCCTTGAAGTTATGTGTGATTGAAGGCGACGGCATCGGGCATGAAGTGGTTCCGGCGGCGGTGCGCGTCTTGCGCCAGGTGATACCAGAGCTGGAAGTCATCAGCGCCGAAGCCGGCTGGGACCGCTTCCAAGCTACCGGCGAGGCATTGCCCGCGGAAACAGTAGCAACAGCCAAGGCGGTGGGCGCGGTCCTCTTCGGCGCTTGCAGCTCGCCCTCCTATGCGGTCGAGGGCTACTCCTCGCCGATAGTCAGCCTGCGCAAACGGATGGAGACCTTCGCCAACCTGCGCCCAACGCGCTATCTGCCCGTGCCGACCGCGCGCCGGGGCCTCGATCTTGTGGTCGTGCGAGAGAATACCGAGGGGCTCTACGTCCGCGAAGAACAAACCGATGACGCCGGCGATACCGGCACCGCGACCAAGCGCATCACCCGCCGGGCAACCGAGCGCATCGCCCATACCGCCTTCCGCCTGGCTCGCAACGAAAAACGCCGCCGCGTTACCATCGTGCATAAGGGCAACGTCCTGCCGCAGACCGATGGCTTGTTCCGCCGCGTCGCCTATGAAGTCGCCAAATTTTACAGCGATATCGAGACCGATGATTTGCTGGTCGATACCGCCGCCTACTGGATGGTCAAGGAACCGGCGCGCTTCGATGTTGTGCTGACGCCCAATCTCTATGGCGATATTCTCTCGGATATGGCAGCCGCTTGGGGCGGCGGGCTGGGGCTGGCGCCCGCGCTCAATATCGGCAATCAAGTCGCCGTGGCGGAACCGGTGCACGGCTCGGCGCCCGATATCGCCGGCAAAGGCATCGCCAACCCAACCGCAGTCATCCTCAGCGCCGCCATGCTCTTGCGCCATCACTGGAACCAGCCGCAAATCGCCGACCGCATCGACGCCGCTGTGAACGCCGCCCTAAGCAAGGGCGATTACACCGCCGATATCCAGGGCGCAAACGGCATGAGCACGCAAGACTTCGCCGATATCATCTGCGCCCAGCTGGGCTGAGCGGCGCTTTCTCGGGCACTTGCAAAACGGGAGTGGCGAATATCGTGGGCATGCCCATTTCAAACCCCACCCCGACCGCCTGTGTCGGCGGGTCAGTGTCGGCGGGCTGTGTCGGCGGGCTGTGTCGGCGGGTCAGTGTCTACGCGACCCTACGCGCCCTACGCGACCCCGATGAATCAAGGAGGGGAGCATTGCTAGCAAATCCTGAGTCTCGGAGCCTTTACAAACTCCTAAAAAGATACATAGCTCCCCTTCCCTAGCTCGCTGGGGAAGGGGCTGCGCCGCGTGGACACTGGCGGTCGGGGATGGGGTAGAAAAAACCGAAGACGATCGACCAGTAGCGGACAAGCCTTACAATTCAGCGCGAGCAGGCTTTATATCCACCAAACTCACCACTCCCGTTTAGCCCTTGTAGGGGGCGAACTGCAGGCAGTCTTCATAGGGGATGATCAGCCGCTGCCCTTCGATTAGCTGATCATCAGAGGACAATCTGTTGAAAGTGGAAAAGTCCCGCAGGCTGATGTCATATTGCAGCGCGATACGGTAGAGATTCTCGCCCAGCGCAACGACGTGCATGCAGCGCTCTGGTATGCCTGGCGCGGCATTTGCTTCGGGGTCCCCCCCCGCCCCCGGCGGCAGGGTGGCAGTGGCGGTCACTGTGCCAGGCGCCGTCAGGGTAAGCTTGGCAACAACAGTTAAGGTCGCATCGGGGTCGCTGATGGTGGGTGGGTCTGTTGGCTGGAAAAAGGTCTGTTCTGGCGGATCGTTCGGGTCAGGCGGCGTCGGGTTATTATTCGGGTCGGCGGTCGGCGTCGGGTTGTTGCTTGGGTCATCGGTCGGCGTCAGATTGTTGCTTGGGTCATCGGTCGGCGTCGGGTTGTTGCTCGGGTCATCGGTCGGCGTCGGGTTGTTGCTTGGGTCATCGGTTGGCGTCGGATTATTGCTCGGGTCATCGGTTGGCGTCGGATTATTGCTTGGGTCATCGGTTGGCGTCGGGTTATTGCGTGGGTCGGCGGTCGACGTCGGGTTGGTGTTCGGGTCAGTGGTCGGCGTCGGGTCCTCCCTAGTTTCCTGGTCGTCGCAGGTTTCTTCTTGCGCCGCCAGCCCGCCGTATTCGATGTGGATATCGCTGGTGATGCTGGGCAGAGTCCCTAGCTGCAATGTGATATCGCGCGTGAGAATCAAGGTATCGGCGCCGGCGCCGGCGGCACAGCCATATTGGGCTTGGTCGGTATTCGCGGCGGTGATCGCGTCCGACAGTTGGCAGGCGACGCCATCCACATAAATCTCAGCCGCTTGCGCCAGCCCAGCGCTCAGCAGCAAGACGAGCGCGATCGCCAAACGAGCACCAAATTGGTCTAGAATCGAATGGAGCCTACTGAGGGGGGAGGCGACGGTCATGGCATTCAGCATCCTTGAATAGCGAATCGGCACATTGCGTTACTTTAGATTATAGACGTTTCGCGCAATCTCGTAGCGCCGCCACAGCACAATCAAGGGGGCAATCAAGGCAAAATTTGATAATCGGAATAATTATGCTATTCTGTACCTAGATAGTCTCCATAGCAAAAGATTTGGCATGTTGACGTTGCCATCGGCCCAGGGTCCATTGCGAAGGTTGATCCTCTTCGCTTGGCTTGTCTTGCCTCCGCAGCAGCGGGGGGGGGGGGGGCATATCCGTGATATCGCCACTCCGCTTCCAATATAGAAAATTCGGCATGATTGCGTTGCTGTCGGCTCTGCATCCAATACGAAGGCTGGTTCTCTTCGCTTGGCTTGTCTTTGCCTTGGCCGCAGCCGGGGGAGTCTCGCAAGCGCATCACAACGACCCTCCCAGCGGGTTTAAAGTAGCTTCCATCGGGAGCGACTTTATTCAAGTATCGTGGGACGACCTTGAAGGTGAAGATAGGGCTAATTTTTCCGGCTACGAAGTGAGATACGTGGGGCAGAATGGATGGACGAACGCCAGCACTTTCACCTTCTGGCGCTTCCGCAGCTTGTCGGCGAATACAGAATATGAATTGCAGCTGCGGACGCGTTACTTGAATACTGATCATAGGTCCAGCGCCGCTAGCCTGATGGCGACAACCAAGCCCAACCCGCCGACGAATCCGATAGTTTCTAACATCACGCCGAACAGCATGAAGCTGACCTGGACCGAAGGCGAAGGCGGCGCGGCCAGCTATGAAGTCAGTAGCACTGATGGAAGAACTTGGGTAGATTCGGACAGTAACACCGAGCATGTCTTCACCAGCTTGAGGCACAACAGTGCGTATACCTTGCAGGTGCGGGCGAGGAATGCCAGCGGGGTAACGGATGCGGTCAGCGCCAGCGGAAGAACCTCGCCGCCGCCAACTGCCACGCCAGTGCCGCCAAGCGCCACGCCAGTGCCGCCGCCAAGCGCCACGCCAGTGCCGCCGCCAAGCGCCACGCCAGTGCCGCCCACGCCCGTGCCGCCAACCGACACCCCGATGCCGACGCTAACACCGTCCAACACCCCGACAGTAACGCCGACGCCAATACCGACTGTGATGAAATTCTATATGAGCGAATTTGTCTCTGTAGCCAAATTTCATTGGTACGGCGACCTTAGTGCTTCTTATGCCGGCCACACATTGGAGCTATGTTTTCGCCGTGTTTCTCCACTCGGCGAATATGAATGTCTAAGTTCGACAAAAACTATCCCAAATAGAAACCCCGCTTTTTCGGATCCCGTAAGGCGCTTCACGCATGAGCGAACGGCGGAACAAACGCAGCTCGTTTGGGAATACGCGCTGCGGATAAAGGACAAAGACAGCGGTCTCTACCTGGCGGAAGAGACTGTGATAGCAAGCGCCCCCGAGCGTGAGCGTGACGATTCAGGTACTCTAACATTCGCAGATGCTAATGACAGTGGCAAGCGGCGGGTGTCTTGGCAAAATAGCGACCTGGATCATTCAAAGTACAACTATTGGCTGCACTTTTTCGAAGGGAGAGAAGTACTAGCGAAAACTCGGCCATGCGATCGAAATCTCGTCACGCGCCCGCCCGAAAAGATTGCTATGGGAACCACATCCAAAACCTTCGATTATCCAGATGATTTCTCCCTGCTTAGCGATACCGGAAATAAGGGTGCCTGTTTCATTTTAATGGAGAGAGACAAGACCACTGGCCGCCTGCGGAAGGAGATTAGGCTCAGGGGTGTTTATCCGAAGCCCAGCGGTCTATATGCGACGGACATCACGCAATCGGCGATCACCTTGAACTGGAGAAAAGCCTGGCATGCGATCAGTTACGAAGTGAATTATGGGCTGCGCTCCGCAATCGTTCCGATCAATGTCGGCGATGTCACTTCCTATAGATTTACCAGCTTGCCCTCCAACACTTATTTCATCTTGAAGGTGCGGGCGATCCACGCGGATGTGTCGGTAGACGCATTAGATTACGTCAGTCTCCCTGTCTTCACCCTGCCCGACCCGCCGACCAATCCAGTGACTTCCAACATCACCCATGACAGCATCACGCTGAGCTGGACCGCCCCCCTCAGCGGGTCTGACATCTATGAAGTGAGCAGTGGCGGGACCTGGGTGGAATCGGACAGCGATAAGGATTACAGCGATACGTCTTATGTCTTCACCGGCTTGATGCCCAGCACCGCCTATACCTTGTGGGTGCGGTCGAAGAATAAAGGCGGGGTATCGTCGGGGGTCAGCGCAGCCAGCGTCAGGACCTTGCCCAGTCCAATGACGCCAACCCCCATACCAACCGCCATGCCCACACCACCAGCGTCGATCCCACAGGTGAACTTAAATATACGTCTTTACCGGTATAGTGATTTTCTCCGTTTGCGGCCAACAATCAACAGGCCCATGTCGATTCACTGGTTCGGTGATCTTTCCGCCTATAGCGGCGGGACTTATGAAATATGTTATCGACTACTCTCCCCGTTGGGAAATTATACTTGCGAAGATCGAAGAGATGGTGTCGTTATACCTGCTAGCAATCCTTCTATTACGCATGCTTCGAGGTATTGGCATTGGGATAGAAGAGCCCTCACATATTCGCAGATTTATCAGATCTCGCTGCGAATTAAAGACGGGGACACCGGCGTCTACCTGGCGGAAGACGACAACCTCATTGTAGGTCCGATCAAGACCGAACACTTTCAAGCCACGCTTCATTATCCAGGTGGAGACGAGACCAAGCGGCTGGTTGCTTTTGATCAGTCAAAGCTGGATCATGCAAAGTACGATTATTGGCTGAATTTTATCAGTGTTGCAGGAGATGGAGGTGTCATAGGAGGCTGCTCTGGCGTCCACGGCGTAGGCATGCGCGCGCCCGAGAAGATTACTGCCGGCGTAGGTTCCAAAATCTATAATTGGCCCGGGGATTTCGAGCGCTTGGGGTCGTCTGGGGCTGTCTGCTTCCTAATACAGAAGCGTGATAAAAGCACGGGACGCGTCCTGACGCAACAATCTGCCGGGGGATCTGAGCCAACCGGCTTGACTACCAGCGGCATCACGCAGACGGCGATCACGCTGAACTGGATAAAAGACGCCAGCGCCACCAGCTACGAAGTGATGGGCGGGACTGTCACTAGCTGGACGGACATCGGCGATGTGGCGCTGTATGAATTCAGCGGGCTGAGCGCCAATACGCAATATACGCTGCGGGTGCGGGTGCATATGCCGAATGTCACACCAGGATTCATCGGTGGCGTCGCTTCTGTCGGTGTCTTTACCTTGCCCAACGCACCGACCAGCCCCAGCACATCGGAAATCACAATGAGCAGCATCAAGCTGAGCTGGACCGCCAGCGTCGGCGGCGCTGACAGCTATGAAGTGAGCAGCGATGGCTCGACCTGGGTCGACTCGGACAGCGATACCGAGCATGTCTTCACCAGCTTGACGCCGGGCACCACCTACACGCTGTCGGTGCGGGCGAAGAATGTCAGCGGCGTTTCGGGTCCGGTCAGCGCGTCTGCCAGCACAACGGGTCCCACGCCCATACCAGACCTGACGGCGACGCATGAAGCCAATCAAACCGCCACCAAAGTTGCAGCCGACCTGACGGCGACGCATGAGGCTAATCAAACCGCCACCAAAGTCGCGGCTGACCTGACGGCGACGCAACAGGCACAGCCGACCGCCACCGCCACGCCAGTGCCGCCTGCCGCGCCAACTGGCTTGAGTACCAGCGGCATCACGCAGATGGCGATCACGCTGGACTGGACGAAATCAGCCGGGGCAACCAGCTATGAAGTGAATGGCGGAGCCCTGAACGCCTGGACCGACGCCGGTGATGTAGCGACATACCAGTTCACCGGCTTGACGGCGAATACACAATACACGCTGCAGGTGCGCGCGGTGAACGACGGCGGGCAATCCGCAGCTGCTAGCGAATCGGCGACCACGCTGCCCAATGCGCCCGCCGCGCCAACCGGCTTGAGTACCAGCGGCATCACGCAGACGGCGATCACGCTGGACTGGACGAAATCAGCCGGCGCCACCGGCTACAAAGTGCAGGTGGACAACGGCACGGTGACGACGCTGGGCGATGTGGCGACTCACGAATTCACTGGCTTGACGGCTGATACCAGCTATACCTTAAAAGTGGTCGCTTTCAACAGCGGCGGCGATTCTTCTGCCGCGTCGGCCGATGCCAGCACCTTGCCGAACGCCCCCGCCGCGCCAACCGGCTTGAGTACCAGCGGCATCACGCAGACGGCGATCACGCTGGACTGGACGAAATCAGCCGGCGCCACCGGCTACAAAGTGCAGGTGGACAACGGCGCGGTGACGACGCTGGGCGATGTGGCGACTTATGAGTTCACTGGCTTGACGGCTGATACCAGCTATACCTTAAAAGTGGTCGCTTTCAACAGCGGCGGTGATTCTTCCGCCGCGTCGGTCAGCGCCAGCACCTTGCCCAACGCCCCCGCCGCGCCAACCGGCTTGAGTACCAGCGGCATCACGCAGACGGCGATCACGCTGGACTGGACGAAATCAGCCGGCGCCACCGGCTACAAAGTGCAGGTGGACAACGGCACGGTGACGACGCTGGGCGATGTGGCGACGCACGAATTCACTGGCTTGACGGCTGATACCAGCTATACCTTAAAAGTGGTCGCTTTCAACAGCGGCGGCGATTCTTCGGCCGCGTCGGCCGATGCCAGCACCTTGCCGAATGCGCCCGCCGCGCCAACCGGCTTGAGTACCAGCGGCATCACGCAGACCACCATTACGTTGAGCTGGACGAAATCGACTGGGGCAACCGGCTACAAAGTCCAGGTGGACAACGGCGCGGTGACGACGCTGGGCGATGTGGCGACTTATGAGTTCACTGGCTTGACGGCTGATACCAGCTATACCTTAAAAGTGGTCGCCTTTAACAGCGGCGGTGACTCTTCCGCGGCGTCTGTCAGCGAAAGCACCTTGCCCAATGCGCCCGCCGCGCCAACCGGCTTGAGTACCAGCGGCATCACGCAGACCGCCATTACGTTGAGCTGGACGAAATCGACTGGGGCAACCGGCTACAAAGTCCAGCTGGACAACGGCACGGTGACGACGCTGGGCGATGTGGCGACGCATACTTTCACTGGCTTGACGGCTGATACCAGCTATACCTTAAAAGTGGTCGCCTTTAACAGCGGCGGCGATTCTTCTGCCGCGTCGGCCGATGCCAGCACCTTGCCGAATGCGCCCGCCGCGCCAACCGGCTTGAGTACCAGCGGCATCACGCAGACCGCCATTACGTTGAGCTGGACGAAATCGACTGGGGCAACCGGCTACAAAGTCCAGGTGGACAGCGACGCGGTCGTTACACTGGGCGATGTGGCGACTTATGAGTTCACTGGCTTGACGGCTGATACCAGCTATACCTTAAAAGTGGTCGCCTTTAACAGCGGCGGTGACTCTTCCGCGGCGTCTGTCAGCGAAAGCACCGCGCCCGTGCCAACCGCCACGCCAATGTCAGTACCGACCGACACGCCAGTGCCGATACCGCCAAGCAATACGCCATTGCCAGTACCGACCGACACGCCAGTGCCGATACCGCCAAGCAATACGCCATTGCCAGTACCAACCGCCACGCCCACGCCCGCGCCCGTGCCCACAGCCATTCCGTATGTGGATATGGGATTCCATGTGAACTCTTTTCCCGATAACACCTCTGATGATGTCGGCAGAGCCACTTTTCAATGGTACGGCAACCTTAGTACAGCCTATGCCGGCGATACATTGGAGATATGTTATCGCCGGGTTTCTCCCCTCGGCGCATACAGATGTCTAGCGACAAAAACCGTTCCGCAGAGCAACCCTGCTCTTTCGCATTCTTCCAGGATTTTCTCGTTCCCTGTAGGTGCGGGAGTGACGGCCCACCTTTGGGAATTCGCGCTGCGGATAAAGGACAAAGACAGCGGTCTCTACCTGGGGCAAGATTCCATGAGAGTAAGCGGATACGGCGGCGGCGGCGCAATAGTTAAGACACACTTCGGAGAGGACGGCGTGGGCCAGCGAGCGGTATCTTGGCAAAGCAGCGACCTGGATCATACACAGTACAACTATTGGTTAGTATTTGGGAGTTCTCAAGCATTGTTGGGTTGTACGGTCGACGCATCTGCCGGTCTAGTCGGTATCCGCGCGCCCGAAATGATTGCTATGGGAACCACATCCAAAACCTTCAATTATCCCGATGATTTTTCCCCATATAATAGCAACGAGAAGGGCATCTGTTTCGTTTTACAAGAGATCGACAAGACCACGGGGCGCTGGCAGGGGCAGTATCTTGGCCAGGGAGTTTTTCCAATGCCCAGCAACCCTACGGTTACGGGCATCACGCAGACGGCGATGACCTTGAACTGGACGAAGATCTCGTTTGCGGACAGCTACGAAGTGCAACGGTCCAATAATGGTAGCTACACCGCTTGGAGCGATGTCGGCGATGTCGCTTCCTATGAATTTACCGGCTTGACCGCCAACACCGAGTACACCTTGCGCGTGCGCGTGAAGGTCGCGGGGGAGACAGGAGATACGGTCAGCACCAGCGGCACGACCCTGCCCATCGCGCCAACGAATACGCCATTGCCAGGACCGCCAACCGCCACGCCAGTGCCGCCGACGGACACGCCAGTGCCGCCAACCGACACGCCAGTGCCGCCGACGGACACGCCAGTGCCGCCGACGGACACGCCAGTGCCGCCAACCGCCACGCCAGGACCGCCAACCGCCACGCCAGTGCCGCCGACGGACACGCCAGTGCCGCCGTTGACGCCGACCAATACGGCAATCCCTCCGCCGGGCGCGCCAACGGGCTTGAGTACCAGCGGCATCACGCAGACGGCCATTACGCTGAACTGGACGAAAGTTGCCAGCGCCACCAGCTACGAAGTGATGGGCGGGACCGTCAATAGCTGGACCGATGTCGGCGATGTGGCGCTGTATGAATTCACGGGGCTGAGCGCCAATAGTCAATACACGCTGCAGGTGCGGGCAATCAGCGGCGGCGGTCCTTCGGGGGCATCTTCCGCCACTGGCAAGACCTTCCCGAACGCGCCAACCAGCCCCAGCACATCGGAAATCACGGTGAGCAGCATCAAGCTAACTTGGACCGCCAGCGTCGGCGGCGCTGACAGCTATGAAGTGAGCAGCGATGGCTCGACTTGGGTAGATTCGGGCAGTGATACGGAGCATGTCTTCAGCGGCTTGGACCATAGCACCGCTTATACCTTGCGGGTGCGGGCGAAGAATGCCAGCGGGGTTTCGGCGGCGGTCAGCGCAGCCAGCGCCTCGACCCTGGTGCCGACGCCAGTGCCGCCCACGCCCACGCCGATACCGCCAACCGCCACGCCAGTGCCGCCCACGCCCACGCCGATACCGCCAACCGCCACGCCAGTGCCGCCCACGCCCACGCCGATACCGCCAACCAATACGCCATTGCCAGTGCCAACCGACACGCCAGTGCCGCCAACCGACACGCCAGTACCGCCAACCGACACGCCAGTACCGCCAACCGACACGCCAGTACCGCCAACCGACACGCCAGTGCCGCCGACGGACACGCCAGTGCCGACGTTGACGCCGACCAACACGCCAACGGGTACGCCTACCAATACGGCAATCCCTCCGCCGGGCGCGCCAACGGGCTTGAGTACCAGCGGCATCACGCAGACGGCGATCACGCTGAACTGGATAAAAGTTGCCAGCGCCACCAGCTACGAAGTGATGGGCGGGACTGTCAATAGCTGGACTGATGTCGGCGATGTGGCTTTGTATGAATTCACGGGGCTGAGCGCCAATAGTCAATACACGCTGCAGGTGCGGGCAATCAGCGGTGGCGGTCCTTCGGGGGCATCTTCCGCCACTGGCAAGACTTTGCCCAACGCGCCAACCAGCCCCAGCACATCGGAAATCACGGTGAGCAGCATCAAGCTAACTTGGACCGCCAGCGTCGGCGGCGCTGACAGCTATGAAGTGAGCAGCGATGGCTCGACCTGGGTAGATTCGGGCAGCGATACCGAGCATGTTTTCAGTGGCTTGCTGCACAGCACCGCTTATACGCTGCAGGTGCGGGCGAGGAATGTCAGCGGCGTTTCGGCGGCGGTCAGCGCAGCCAGCGCCTCGACCCTGGTGCCGACGCTTACGCCAGTACCGCCGACGCCGATACCACCAACCAATACACCGTTGCCAGTACCGACCGCCACAGCGACGCCGGTACCACCAACCAATACCCGTTGCCAGTACCGACTGCCACAGCGACGCCGATACCACCAACCAATACACCGTTGCCAGTACCGACTGCCACACCGACGCCGATACCACCAACCAATACGCCATTGCCAGTACCGACTGCCACGCCGACGCCGGTACCACCAAGCAATACGCCATTGCCAGTACCGACTGCCACGCCGACGCCGGTACCACCAAGCAATACGCCATTGCCAGTACCGACTGCCACGCCGACGCCGGTACCACCAAGCAATACACCATTGCCAGTACCGACTGCCACACCGACGCCGGTACCACCAAGCAATACACCAGTGCCAGTACCGACCGCCACAGCGACGCCGGTGCCCCCAAGCAATACGCCATTGCCAGTACCGACTGCCACGCCAACGAATACCTTAACGCCGTCCAATACGCCGACTGGCACCTTGATGCCGACCCTTACGCCGACGAATACCTTAACGCCGTCCAACACGCCAGTGCCGATACCGCCAAGCAATACGCCATTGCCGGTACCGACTGCCACGCCAACGAATACCTTAACGCCGTCCAATACGCCGACTGGCACCTTGATGCCGAGCGATACGCCAGTGCCGCCCGGGCCGCTGGGCCCGCCAACGGGCTTAACTACCAGCGGCATCACGCAGACGGAGATCACGCTGAACTGGACAAAAGTCGCCAGCGCCACCAGCTACGAAGTGAGGGGTGGGGACCTCAATAGCTGGACGGGTGTGGGCGATGTGGCGCTGTATGAATTCACGTGGCTGAGCGCCAATACACAATACACGCTGCAGGTGCGGGCTCGGAATTTCGCTGGCGTGTCCAGCAGCGCTTCAATTAGCGCCAAGACCTTGCCCAACGCGCCAACCAACCTCAGCATGTCGGAAATCACGGTCAACAGCATGAAGCTGACCTGGACTGCCAGCGTCGGCGGCGCTGACAGCTATGAAGTGAGCAGCGATAGCTCGACCTGGGTGGATTCGGGCAGCGACACGGAGCATGTCTTCACCGGCTTGGACTATAGCAGCGCTTATACGCTGCAGGTGCGGGCGAGGAATGTCAGCGGCGTTTCGGCGGCGGTCAGCGCAGCCAGCGCCACGCCAGTATCGCCCGACACGCCAGTACCGCCCGACACGCCAGTGCCGCCCGCCACGCCAGTGCCGCCCGCCACGCCAGTATCGCCCGACACGCCAGTGCCGCCCGACAGGCCAGTACCGCCCGACAGGCCAGTGCCCAATGCGACCAATACGCCAACGAATACCTTAACGCCGTCCAAGACGCCGACGCCCACAGCGACAGCGACGCCGACGCCCATTTTCTCCACTTGCCAATTGCTGCCAGCCAGCATTCGCGTCAGCGGCTATCACGCGGTCACGCAATGCCGGCAGGTAGACGCGCACGGCGTTGGCATCGGGGAAGTCATCAACGCGGGGATCGTCGATGCGGTGGATGTATGGGCTTATATCCCGCCCAATCTGGAAGTCTGCTTCCGCAACGGGGGGGCGCCGGCATTTTTGGACGCGGCCAACGCGCCTCGCTTCGCCGAGCCAATTCAATATTATTTGCGCGAGGGCATGACCTGCTCGCTGCTCAACCGCGCCGGCACGGTGGTTTTGCTGCAGTGGCCCCTGTTCCCGGGCGGTCCAATCGCGGCGCCCCTGCCTAGCCCTAGCCCCGTGCCGCCGCCTACCGCCCTGCCCCCGCCTAGCCCGACGCGCTTCTTCCCAACGCGCCGCCTGGATAATTGCATGGTGACGCTGCAAAACATCCTCAACTTCCGCGATGCGCCCGCGGGCAATATCATCGGCTTGCTGCCAGCCTTCGTGAGTTTGACCGCCTTCGAGCAAAGCGAAGACTGGTACAAGGTGGATTGGCATGGAGAGCGGGGCTGGGTCAGCGCTCGTTACGTCCAGCCCCAGGGCGATTGCTAAGCGCATCAATCTCCTCGTTTGCCGTCTATATCGGGTATAGTTACGAAGGGGCTGCCGCGCTGTTTTCGTGGCGCTTTGTCGACGAAAATGGGGAGGCATATTGGCATGACAACTTTCACCCGCCAGGAAGCGCTCGATTACCATCGCCGGGGACGTCCCGGCAAAATCCAGATCGCGCCGACCAAGCCGCTGGATAGCCAGCTGCATCTCTCGCTGGCCTATTCGCCCGGCGTCGCCGAAGCGGTGCTGGAGATCGATAAAGACCCGCTGGCGGTCTTCGAGCTGACCGCCCGCGCCAACCTGGTGGCTGTCATCTCCAATGGCAGCGCCATCCTGGGGCTGGGCGACCGTGGTCCGCTGGCTTCTAAGCCGGTGATGGAGGGCAAGGGCGTGCTCTTCAAGAAGTTTGCCGATGTTGATGTCTTCGATATCGAGATCACCTCGCGGGGGGCTGCCGAAATCATCGATGTCTGCAAGGCGCTGGCGCCCACTTTTGGCGGCATCAACCTGGAAGATATCAAAGCGCCCGAATGTTTTGAAATCGAAGAGCGCCTCAAAGAAGAGCTGGACATCCCCGTTTTCCACGATGACCAGCACGGCACCGCCATCATCTCTGGCGCGGCATTGCTCAATGCGCTGGAGATTACGGGCAAGCGCCTGGAAGACATCAAGGTGGTCATCAACGGCGCTGGCGCCAGCGCTATCGCCACCGGCAAATTCTTCAAGTCCTTGGGCGTCGCTCGCGAAAACATCCTCATGCTCGATTCGCGCGGCGTCATCCACCACCAGCGCGAAGACAACATGAATATCCACAAGACCGAATTCGCCATCCCGACAAAGGCGCGCACGCTGCACGAGGCATTAGAAGGCGCTGATGCGCTTATCGGCTTGTCCATCGCCGGCTCCGTCACCCAAGAGATGATCATGGGCATGGCGCCCGACCCGATGCTCTTTGTGCTGGCCAACCCGACGCCCGAAATCATGCCCGAGCTGGCGCTGGAAGTTCGCCCCGACGCCATCATCGGCACGGGCAGGAGCGACTATGTGAACCAGGTCAATAATGTGCTTGGCTTCCCCTTCATTTTCCGGGGCGCGCTGGATGTCTATGCCACTGGCATCAACGAAGAGATGAAGATGGCGGCGGCGCGGGCGCTGGCGGCGCTGACGCATGAAGATGTGCCTGATAGCGTTTTGCTGGCTTATGGCGAAGAATCGATCAAATTTGGCAAAGATTACCTGATTCCCAAACCGCTGGACCCGCGCGTGATGCTCTGGGTGGCGCCGGCGGTGGCGGAAGCGGCGATGGCTTCTGGCGTCGCCCGCCGCCACATCGACCTCGACGAATACAAACAGGAGCTAATCAGCCGCCAGGGCAGCGGCCGCCAGGTGCGCCAGAACATCATCAATCGAGCCCGCGCCGGCAAGCGCCAGCGCATCGTCTTCCCCGAAGGCGAAGAGCCGAAGATCATCCGCGCGGCCATGCAAGTCCGGGCGGAAGGCATCGGCGAGCCAATCTTGCTGGGGCGCCCCGAGCGCATTCAGCGAACGATTGAGAGTCTCGGTCTCAATTATGCGCCCAAGTGCTTCGACCATTATCAGTCGAAGAGCCTCAGCGATTATGGCGATCGGCTCTATGAATTGCGCCATCGCAAAGGCTTTACCCGGGGCAAAGCCCGTTCGCTCGCCCGCCAGCGCAATTATTACGCTTCGCTCATGGTCAGCAAAGGCGATGCCGACGCCATGGTCAGCGGCCTCAGCTACGAATACCCTGATGTCATCCGCCCGGCGCTGCAAGTCTTTGGCACGCGCGCGGGCGCCAGCCGCGCCGCCAGCGTCTATCTGATGATTATCGACGGGCGCACGTATCTCTTCAGCGACGCGACTGTGAACATCGACCCGGCGGCTGATACGCTGGCTGAGATTGCCATCCTCGCCAACGACTTCGCCCTGACCCTGGGCTTGGATCCGCGGGTGGCGATGCTGTCCTTCTCCAACTTTGGCTCCACGCCCCATCCACACAGCGACAAGGTGGGGCAGGCGGTTCAACTCGTGCGGGGGCGCCGCCCAGACATCATCGTCGATGGCGAGATGCAAGCCGATACCGCTGTCGTCATCGATATCATCGAAGAGCGCTACCCCTTTAGCAGCGTCCGCGATGCCAATGTGCTGGTCTTCCCCAATTTGGATGCGGCTAATATCTCCTACAAGCTGCTCTCGCGCTTGACCAAAGCCGAAGCCATCGGTCCTATCTTGCTTGGCATGGGGGCGCCGGTGCATGTTTTGCAAGCGGGTGATGATGTCGAGGATATCGTGGCGATTGCGGCGGTCGCGGCGATGGATGCGCATGGGCGGGAGGGCTGATTTCGCCACAGAGGCACAGAGAAAATGTGGCAGGGGGGCTTCGGCCTGCGCTCAAGCGCTGGGATTCCCAAGAAACGCGCTATCGATCTGTCCCCGCACATGCTCGACAAAGGCTGTTGGGTGAATTAGCAGGATATCATCAACAAGGGTATAAGGCTTTGTAAAGCGTTGGTCATGCTTGACTTCGACATTGCCCATGACATTGATCGTTTGCAGAGCATCTAATAGCGCGCACTTTTTGCCCGCGTAGCCAATATGCTTCAGGTCAATCACAAATCCAGTCAGGCGCCCCAATTCATAGCCGTCGATTTCAGGGAAAAACCGGGCGACCACGTGTTTGGTCTTGCCTTTGCTCGATTCGCCGCTTTCTAGGGTATATAGCCGATCCATCCAAGGAATGAGCAGGGTCATTGCCGCCACATGATTATCGGCTGTTCCAGCCATCAGCTGCTGAATCTGCGGGCGCGCGCCGATTGCCCAAGCCTCTTTGTAAGGAACATCCGCGATCTCGTCGATATGTAGTGTTTCTTGCAGCTGCATTGAAGCGCCTCCGCGTCCATAAGCTCGCATTTTATCTTAACATTTTCCGCGTCATCTTGGCATTGCCCTGTGCCTCGGCGGTAAAAAAAACTTTGTGCCCTTCGCGCCTTTGCGGTTACAATCAAGCCACAATCAGCCACAAGGCGCGTCAAAATGGCACAGCCCCATCATCACCATCAGGACCATCATCACCATCATCACCGCTCCAACCCGCTTGTCAAAATCGCGCAGGCGCTGCACCTGCCTGGCTTCAGCCACGACCACAGCCACCAGGACCTGGCGGCCGACCGCGCTTTCCTTGATAATCGCCTCGCCGTCCGCACGGTCTGGATCGCTTTGGTCGCGCTCGGTTTGACCACCGCCCTGCAAGTTGTCATCTATATCGCCAGCGGCAGCGTCGCCTTGCTCGCCGATACTGTGCACAACCTGGGCGACGCCCTCAACTCGATACCGCTGCTCTTCGCCTTTTACATCGCCCGCCGCGCCGCCAACAAGCGCTTCACCTACGGCTATGGGCGGCTGGAGGATATCGCCGGCGTTTTCATCGTCATCTCCATCGGCTTCAGCGCCGCCTACATTCTCTACGAGTCGGCGCAGCGCTTGTTCAATCCGCTGCCTTTGGCGAACTTGGAATGGATTGCGCTGGCAGCGCTGGTCGGCTTTGTTGGCAATGAGCTGGTCGCGCTGATGCAGATTCGCGTTGGCCGGCGCATCGGCTCCGACGCCATGATCGCCGATGGCCAGCACGCTCTCATCGATGGTTTGACCTCGCTGGCGGTGCTCATCGCCGTCATCGGCAGCTTGATTGGCGCCCCTATCCTCGATCCCATTGTCGGCGTCATCATCGGTTTCGCCATCGTCGGCATCACCTGGAACGCGATTAAGGCGGTCTGGTATCGTATGATGGACGCGGTTGACCCGCATCTGGTCGAGCATGTGGAAGCGCATGTGCTGGCGGTGGCTGGCGTCGAGGCGCTTGAAAGGCTGCGGCTGCGCTGGGTGGGCCATCGCATGTATGGCGTGGTGAAGGTGACGCTATCCGCCGGCGCCACAATGGCGGATAGCCAGCAGACTATCGAAGCGATTCAGCATGAGGCGCGCCAGGTCATTCCTCAGCTGGAAGAATTGACTGTGCAGGTGGCGCTGGCTGAGCTTTGATTGGCGCGGCGGAAAACGAAAAGGGCGACCCGCTAGGATCGCCCCTTGCCTGTATGCCTGTATGCTTGGGATGGTGCCGCTAGCCTTCCTGCGCTTCGAGCTGCTCTTTCTCGGCGGCGATGCGTTCGGGCGTGCAACCCTGGCTTTGCAGGAAGTTGAGGAAGCCCTGGTCGCCCGGCATGCGGTCTTCCAGCGGCGTCACGTCGGCTTGGCGCATCTCAATCCTGACAATCTCGCTCATGGTCGCTTCACCATCCTGGACGATGACATCGGCTTTGTCCAGCAGCTCTTGGCCGATCTCGATGCCCTGGCTGAGCGCCGCATCCAAGTTCACGCCGATTGCCTCGCTGCTCTGCTCGAGGATGGGCGTCAGCGCGACATCCAGTTCCCCATTCAGATAGGCAGCCAGGATGCGCCCGATATTCTCGCCCTGGGCGTAAAAGCTGTAGAAACCAGAGCTGAGCGCCGCGCCCGCTTCGACCGAGAACAAGGCGGGGTGGAAGACGGGGATGCCGAAATCATTGCTCAGCGCGACCAGGATGGGCAAGCCAACCGCGTCCATGCGCAGGTCGATCGGCATCACGAAGGCTTCTACGCCGCTGTCGATGAGGCTTTCGGCCGCTACGATAAGCTCGTCAATGCCAGTTATCGCCGCCGATTCGACTGTCATGTCCCAGAATTCCGCGATGCGTTCGATTTCGCCAGCGCCGACCGCGCTCGAAGCTTCTGAGGTATTGTAGATCGTGCCGATGGTCTTGATTTCCGGATAATTTGTCGCCAGCAGATCCATCAGGTCTTCATAAGGCGTCGTGGAAAGCGCGCCCGTAACATGGTCCGGCTTGATGCAGAAGGACTCTGCGATGCCTGCTTCAAAGGGATTAAAGACGGCGGTGAACATGATCACCGGCGGGTTTTCCAAGTTGCCAGTGGCTTTGACCGCCAACTGCGTCACCGCCACGCTGAGCGTGATTAGCGCGTCGGGCGCCTCGTCCAAAGCCTGCTGCACCATCAAATTGGCGGTGGGCAGATCGAAGTTGGCGCTGCTGCGAAAGATGCGAATATGCTCGCCCTGCAAATCTGCCTGCTCGCCTAGGGTCACTCGTTCGTCGGCGCTGATGAAGCCGTAGGATTCTAGCACATCCAGGACGGCGCCCTCGGTAACTTCGTTGGTGGGCAGCTCGCCAAAGCTCAGTATGGCGACGGTTGGGTGCTCATCGGCTTGTACCGCCGCCAGTGGCAGCAGCAGCACCAATATCAAAATTGCCAGTAAAATTTTGCGCATGATCAAGCTCCTTGAATTTGTTGATTCAACCGGTGCAGCCGCGCGAGACTTCGCGGTCGCCTGCGATACTGTACAGGTAGATGATACACCAAGCGCCGCCAAATTGACAATGACGGCGCAATCGCTCTTGCAGCCCTCGCTCTGGGCTGGGGGCAAGGCTGCGCCATTTAGCCCTTCGATATTTCGGCGCTAGGTGTATGCTCCCAAACAGCCTCCTCTACCCTACCTGTCTTTGGGTTGTAGATAACGCTGTTGCCCGCGCATTTGACGGAAACGCGAAAATACAGGGTTTGCCCCGCTACTGGGGTAAGCGCTGTCATTTCAAAAAAGGTATCTCCTCCTAGCGTACCTTCCCAGTAGAGTCTGTTTGGGTTGATCGTTGTCCAGACCGTGAATATGCCACCGCCATTCGCTTGCATTTTCCTTTCCCCGCTAATGGCATGTGGGACGGTACCCCATTTCAAAATCCACTCCCCCTGGCGCTCTCCGCTATACTTGAAATCCGCGATGCTCGCGCCGTTGTAACCACAAGTCGAATCCGATTCAATTATCGAATGATCCGCCCCCGCGGGCAGGGCGGCGAAGAGCATAATCAGCGCCAGCGCCAGGCAGATGACAATGGCCTTATGTCGTTGCATTTCCAATTCTCCAGCTATATTATGCGAATGCCCTGCTCGGGACCGGCGCGCCATTTAGTTCTTCGATATTTCGGCTGTAGGTGTATGCTCCCAATCAGCCTCTTGGAGACCATGCTGCTGTGTGTAGATAAGGCTGTTGCCCGCGCATTTGACGGAAACGCGAAAGTACAGGGTTTGTCCCGCCACTTGGGAAAGCGCTGTCATTTCAAAATTGGTATCTCCTTCTAGCGAAGTAGTCCAGAGGCTGCTTGGGTTGACAGTTGTCCAGACCGTGAATATGCCACCGCCATTCGCTTGCATTTTTCTTTGCCCGGTAATGGCATGTGGGACGGTACCCCATTTCAATATCCAATCCCCCTGGCGTTCTCCCATATATGTGAAATCCGCGATGCTCGCGCCGTTGTAACCGCAGGTCGAATTCGATAGAGGTATCGTATGATCCGCCCCGGCGGGCAGGGCGGCGAAGAGCATAATAAGCGCCAGCGCGCTGCCGATGATGGTGATGATTGGGCGAGTTTTCATGTATTTGCTCCTGAGGTAGACAGTGTCTTTATCCAGCATAAGCGACTATCGCCGCCGCCGTCAATCCGGGGCTTGCGCTGGGGGGAGCGCCAGGGCAAAGGCGCATCCCCCCAGGCTCCGCTAACTTTCGTCCACATAAGCCCAAGGCGTCGAGGCTTTGTAGGTCAATTGTATCTTTATGCGGAATTTGAAACTCGCGTTGCCCACCCGATAGCTGTCCAGCTCCTGAATGGTCATGTTCGTGCTCGACCCGCTAGTCGCGGTCCTGAAAGCGGAATAGGTCTGCCAGGTATCGACGATACCGCCGCCCTGAACTTGCAGCTTCACGCTGTGGGTATTGGCGACAGTATCCCAGCTCAACTTTATATTATTGCTAGAATCGAGCCCATCGTAAGTCAGGTTGTTGATGGTCGCGTTGTTGTCTGTTTGCGCCAGCGCGGGCAGCGAGAATAGTATAATCAGCGCCAGGGCGCTGACGATGCTGGTGATAGCGATTCGGGTTTTCATGCGATTTGCTCCTTATGGCTAATTACCTTACTTTCAGCATAAGCGCATTTTGCCGCCGTTGTCAATCAAGTCGGGAATTGGGGCGGGCAATCGTTCTTGCAGCCCCTCCCTCGCTCTGGGCTGAGGAGCGGACATGTTTCATTCTACCCCATCCCCGGCCCTTCCCCGTATCAACAGGGAAGGGTGACTCGACGATGAGATAGGTAGATAGTGCGCCGTAATTAGCGCATTTGGAGAAAAAATCTCGTGTTCGGCGAACGCGCTCCCCCTCCCTGACTCGTCGGGGAGGGGGCCGGGGGGTGGGGTAGACTTGGCAATTCGCGCGACGTTCATAGGTGTCCGCCCCTCCCTCGCGCTGGGGGAGGGCTTTGGCTGGGGCTTAGTCCTTCGATGTTTCGGCGCTAGGATTATAATCGAAATCTCCTTGGAGAAGGGTGTGGCCCTGGCAATTGACGGCAACGCGAAAATACACGGTTTCCCCCGCCACTTGGGCAAGCGCCGTCATTTCAAAATTGCTTTTTCCCAAGACGCTATCCCAGAGGCGGACTGGGTTGACAGTTGTCCATACAGTCAATATGCCACCGCCTTTCGCCTGCATTATAACTCTCAGCGCATGCGGGACTCTATCCCATGACAATATCCATTCACCTTGAAATTCGCCCTTATACTCGAAATCCGCGATGCTCGCGCCGTTGTAACCACAAGTCGAATCCGATAAAGGTATCGTATGATCCGCCCCGGCGGGCAGGGCGGCGAATAGCAAAAGCAGCGCCAGCGCCAGACAGATGACGATACGTTTGTGTCGCTTCATTTCTGTTTCTCCTCGTATATTGTGGGAATGCCCGGCTCGGGGACCGGCGCGCCATTTAGCTCTTCGATGTTTCGGCGCTAGGATTATGATCGAAATCTCCTTGGAAAAAGGTGTGTCCTTGGCAATTGACGGAAAGGCGAAAATACATGGTTTGCCCCGCCACTTGGTCAAGCGCTGGCATTTCAAAATGGCTAATTCCCAAGACGTCATGCCAGATTCTGTTTGGGTTGACAGTTGTCCATACCGTGAATATGCCACCGCCATTCACCTGCATTATTTGGGATAGCGCATGCGGGACGGTATCCCATGATAATAGCCATTCACCGTAGCTTTCTCCATCATACGCGAAATCCGCGATGCTCGCGCCGTCATAACCACAAGACGAATCCGAACCGAAAATCGTATGATCAGCCCCGGCGGGCAGGGCGGCGAATAGCGCCAGCAGCGCCAGCGCCAGTATGATTACTGGTTTTGTGTTCATCGTTCTCTCCTCAGTTTTTGTTCTTTGAGCCAGCATGAAATTCAGCATAGCGGGCGCCGGCGCGCCAATTAGTCCTTCGATGTTTCGGCGGTAGGCGTCCATCCATAAAAACCTCCGCCCCCATTGCAATTGATATTGATGCGGAAGTAGAGGGTTTTTCCTGCCTCTTGGGCAAGCGGCGTCATTTCGTAGTATGTTTCCCCTGAGACCACACTTTTGTACATCCTTGTTGGCCACACAGTCGTCCATACGCTGGTTATGCCACCGCCCTTGATTTGCATCACTCTGCTCACCGCATGTGGAACCGTATCCCAGGACAACTTCCAATCATTGTTGATACCGTCCAATCCATCAAAGGAGAAGTTTGCGATGCTCGCGCCATTCCAACGGCAATACGAATCCGAATTGTAAAGCGTATGATTCGCCCCGGCGGGCAGGGCGCCGACCAGCAGAATCAGCGCCAGCGCCAGGCTGATAATTGATCTTTTGTTCATCGTTCTCTCCTCAGTTTTTGTTCTTTGAGCCAGCTTGGAAAATTAGGGCTGGCAGGCACCGGCGCGCCCACCGCTTTGCCCAGGATTAGGAGGTGGCGTAAGCCCAGGCGGTGTAACCGCCGGGAATCTGCAGCTTCAGGCGGAATCTCAAGGTGCTGCAGTTATAGTTTCGCGCCGCGCCTGTTGTCAGATAGCTCTTCCCCCCGCTGCTCCAGCTTGAATTAACATTCGTGCTCACCCAGACTTGGGATACGCAACCGCCTTTGAGCTGAAATCGGTGGATGGAGCTATTGGCGATCGTATCCCAGCTAAATCTGTATTGCCACGTGCTGCCGTCGATTCCCTCATTTTGGAAGTTGCTGATGGTTGTGCTGTTGTTCTGCGCCGAGGCGGGCAGGGCGCCAACCAGCAGAACCAGCGCCAGCGCCAGGCTGATGACGATGACGACACGCTTGTGTTGCTTCATTTCTCTTTCTCCTCGTTGCTTATGTTCTTGCGAAACTTAACTCTGGGCGCTGGCCCAGCCACATCAATACCAGGGCAAGGCAGATGCAAATCCTGGCGCGGCGCTTCATGTTGCGCTTCCTTCCTTGTCAATGCCGGTCCGGGCGGCTAATGGAGTTGCACCGTCAGCTTCGCCCACTTGGAGCGAACGGTAAGCGTTATATCATTGACCGTTATCTTCTGTTGCAGCTTTAAGCGGAAACGCGCCTTGGTGCCGGGAGCCCAATCCGATGGCACTTCCACGATTACGATGTCTCTTCCGCTATTTTGACCGGTGGCCTGCACCGCCGGAACCGTCGTCCAGACGTCGACCACGCCGGGGACTTTTGCCTGAAATTTGAATACTCTTTCTAGCGGAGAGCTGATATCCCAGCTAAAGACGTGGTCGCCATTGCTGTCGAGTCCATCATATCGAAAGTTAGGTATGGAATAGCTGTTGTTGTTGAATAGCGTCGCCTGCAGCGGCAGCGTGGCGAATATGCCGCAGAGGGCGATCATCAGCCCGGCGATTTTGATAATTGAGCGGGTTTGCATTGCCTTGCTTCCTTTTCTTGCGAATTGCTGCGAATTGTTGCGCATTGTTGCGATTGAAAAATAGCCCCCTCTTTGCTGGCGAGGGGGCTGGGCTGCGGGGGCGAGCTCCGCCCCTGGCGCTGCCTAATCAAATTCCACTGCCAAGGTTGACCAGCCTGTTTTCGTCTGTTGGTCGCAATCTCCCAGTTCATCATGGCGGACACAGTATTGTACGCGGGCGCGAAACTCAAAGGTCAAGCCCGATGGATCGCTGACCAGCGCCGCAAACTTGACATGGGTTCTGTTGTTTTCTCGCGCGTAGCTCTCGTTCGAAATGGAAGTCCACACATTGGTGATGCCGCCGCCTTTGAATTGGATCCAAGCATAATTCTCGTAGAGTTCGGTCAGCCAACTGAACTCCCAATCATTATCCGCCGTTACCTCTTCAAATGTGAAATCTTCAGCAGCGTAGACTTGCACGATCAGCGCGGCGAGCAGGAGTATCAGGGCGGTCATCAGGCTGGCGATTTTGCGTGCGCTTCGGGTCTTCATTGTGTTTTTCCTTTCCCTGCGAATCCTTGCGAAGGAATAGCGTGTTGGCGCGGCTCGTCCGTAGCCACCGCGCCGATGCGCGCCTTAACTAAAATGTATGCTCCAGGGTTGCCCAATCTGTGGAGGTGCAACTGGTTACAGCGCCACTGCGCGTACAAGTCGATACTTTGACGCGGAACTGGAAGGTCTTGCCGCTGGGGTTGTTGCTCAGCGGGTCGAACAATTCGCTGGACCGTTGGGGACCAAAAGCGCTGCTTGAGCTGACGGTGGTCCAGACATCCGTGACGCCGCCACCTTTGAATTGGACGAACGCCGAATCCTGGTTTAGCAAGGTATCCCAGCTGAGTTCCCACTTGTGATAAGTGGTTGAGCCGGCGAGGTGCTGCACGGTCCAGGTTTGGACGGCGAACTCCAGGTCGTTAACACTGGCAGCTTGCACCTGGGCGGGCAGGGCGGAAAGCAGGAGAATCAGCGCGATCATCAAGCCGGTGAATTTGGTGGTGGAGCGTATTGTCATTGTTGTCATCCTTTCGTGAATGGCTCTACTTTCATCATAAGCCTTTTGAGTAGCGGGGGTCAATCTTTTCGCGGGATCGGCCGGGCAACTTCGGAGCCTGGCGCTGCCCCCCGAGCCGCTGAATCGGGGCAGAAAAAATCCCCTCCCCGCAAACTTGGGAAGGGGATCTGGGCTGGCGGCCAAGCCAGGCTTAGGTGAAGTCCAGCTCGACGATATCGCTCCAGCCTGAATTGCCCACTTTCACGCGGTATTTCAAGGTGGTGCCGGCGGTGTTCTGCAAAGCGGTAATACTCAGTCGGGTTACACCAGTGTTCAAATGCTCGACCTTTCGATTTTGCACGCGCATCCACACATCGGTGATGCCGCCGTCTTTGATATACATCTTGATTTCGCCGCCGGCGGTATAGGTGCTCCACTGAAATTCGTCATAGTAGGTGTCGGTGTTGTAGCCGACATACTCGAAGTTGGTGATTGCGTATGAGCTGCTGGCTAAAGCTAGCAGGGTACTGAAAGCGAATAAGAGGATAATTGCCATGATTGAGATTGAGACGAACTTTGGATTCTTCATGTGCCACCGCCTTTTCTTAGGTTCTCTACTTTCATCATAAGCCTTTTAGTATCGGCGGTCAATCTTTTCGCGGGATCGGCCGGGCAAGCACGGGGCTGGGCGCTGCCCCGGAGCCGCTGAATCGGGGCAGAAAAAATCCCCTTCCCGCAAACTTGGGAAGGGGACCCGGGCTGGCGGCCAAGCCAGGCTTAGGTGAAGTCCAGCTCGATGACATTGCTCCAGCTTGAATTGCCCACTTTCACGCGGTATTTCAAGGTGGTGCCGGCGGTGTTCTGCAAGGGCGTGACGCTCAGTTTGGTTTTGCCACTGCTTAAATGCTCGATCTTTCGATTCGCCATGCGCATCCACACAGCGGTGATGCCACCGTCTTTGACATTCATCTTGATTTCGCCGCCGGCGGCATAGGTGTCCCACTGAAACTCATCATAGCCTGAGTCGCTGTTGTAGCCGACATACTCGAAGTTGCTGATTTGGTTCGAGTTGGCTAACAATGGCAGCCCGGCGAAAGCGAATAAGAGGATAATTGCCATGATTGAGATTGAGACGAACTTTGGATTCTTCATGTGTCACCGCCTTTTCTTAGGTTCTCTACTTTCAGCGTAAAGGAAAATTGTGTTTCTAGTCAAGCAAGTGGGGGCGCTAGGCAGGGCAATCGCCTCAAATTATTTTTCGCCACAGAGACACAGAGGGCACAGAGATTACTGTCTTTTGTTGACGATTGTCACATTGATCTTGAAGATGTAGGGGCGTTTCGCTGAAACGCCCACAGTATGAAGGATATATTTCATGGGCGTCTCGGCGCCGCGCGTAGACACAGCGGGACAGACGCCCCTACATTTTGTAATTTTAGGTGGCGAAAGACGCAGAATGATTTTGAAGCGATTGCCCTGGGGCGCTAGGGGCTTGTGATGCGCAGTTCGGCACGGGCATTGAGGAATTTGCCCAGCGCTTCCGCCTCGCGCTCCAGCAGCGGCAGCAGCGCGGGCTCAAGGCTTTCGAAGGGCGTCACCGAAATGCGAATGCCGGCCCGCCGTTTCTCCAGTTTCCAGTTCGCCCGCGCCTGCCCCGCCACGATGACGCAGGTGCGGATCAGCCCGCCGCCCGGATGCACCCGCTTTGCCTGTTCATCGGCGACCATGAAGGCGCGGCTGGCGTAGCCCAGCAGGTAATTGTCGTAGCGGGGCAGCAGCCGGGCAGTCGGCTCGTCCGCCGCCAGCCCCAGCAAGGGCAGCGGCCGCTCTAGCATCAGCCCGGTGCCACCGGGCAGGGCGACCGGGGCGCAGTCGCTCTCGAGCGCTGCCCAAGCGGCTTTGACCTGCGCCGCGCTCAAGCCCGACCAGCGCCTGAAATCGGTCTTCGTCGCTGGACCGTAGGCGGCCAGGTAGCGCCGCGCGAATTCGGCTAGTGGGTTATCAGGCGGGGGCGCCGCCTTTGCCGCCGGCAGCCACTCGTCGAGCAGCGCGTATGTCAAACCACCATCGACTTCAGCGCCTAGGCAGAGTAGACCGCGCAGGGCGGCGAAGCGAAGCAGATGATGGATGGCTTGCCCAGCGACTGGAATCCCTCGCTTGCCCAGCGCCTCCGCTAACTGCGGGCGCGTGAGCGCGCCTTTGCGTCTGAGAATGGTTTCAATCTCGCCTAATGCCCGTTCGCGGACATCGGCGCTCAAGCCCAGCTGCTGGTAGCGCCGGCGGGTGCTGCGGATGGCGCCGTTCCCGCATAAGGCGGTCAGCCAGCGGACATCCTCAGCGGCGACCAGATGCAGCGTGCCGCGCAAAGCCCATGTCAATATGAAGGAGCGCTCGGTTTCGCGCGCTTGTCTGACATCCGCTTGAGTGAGGCGCCGCGTCCTGGCCGCGAGGGCCAGCTGCGCCGACGCCCATTCTTGCGACTGGACGGCGAATAGCTGGCGAACCAAGCCAGCCGCGCTATCCAACTGTGTGCCTGGCGCGAGCATTTGGCTGCCCAGGCGAGCCTGGCGGAGTTCTGCTACGGTGATTGCATCCAACTGGCAGCCGCCGATCTTGCCGATATGATTGCTTATCTGCTGACTTTGCACTAGATTACATACATGATAATCTGCCACCGAAGTGGAAGCAAGTTAGCCATGCGAATAACAGTCTCGCATGAAAGCGCCCCTTCCCTAGCTTGCTGGGTCGCGGGGATGGGGTAGAAAAGCGACTTGTCTTTATTTGGGGAGTGCTGAATTATTGATATAAGGTTTGCTTGTGCTGAGTAGTTTTGGGCGATCCTTGGATCGCCCAAAACCCGCTTCTGCAACTGTGGGCGACACAAGTGTCGCCCCTACATCTAGGTTATCCAAATACAGAATATCGGCCTGCATATCTCATAATTCACCACTCCCTTATTTGACTTACATACTGGCACTGACTGAGGCTGATATGGCGACTCTAAATTTCAAAGACAAGACGGTGTGGGTGGGCGATAACCTGCCGGTCATGCGCGGGATGAACGATGACTGCGTTGACCTCATCTACCTCGACCCGCCCTTCAATTCCAATCAAGATTATTCTGCGCCTATTGGCTCGGTGGCGGCTGGCGCGGCTTTCAAAGACACCTGGACGCTGTCGGATGTCGATGTCTACGAGCATGGTGAACTCGCCGACCGCGACCCGGCGGCTTACAGCGTGATAGAAGCGGCGCGGGTAAGTCATGGCAAAAGCATGATGAGCTATCTGATTATGATGGCGGTGCGCCTGATGGAAATGCGGCGCATCCTCAAGCCGAGCGGCAGCCTCTACCTGCATTGCGACCCCACCGCCAGCCATTATCTCAAGCTGCTGCTGGACGCGACCTTGGGCAAGGACAATTTCCGCAACGAGATTATTTGGTGGTATCGAAGGTGGCCCGCCAAGGGAAACAATTTCCAACGGATGCACGATGTCGTATTGCGATACACGATGAGCGACACTTGGACCTGGAACCAACTTTATGATCCATTGTCAGAATCAAGCCAGCGAATGTGGAAGGGCAAGAGGCGGATCGATGTCACAGACTCTGAATCTGGAAGACGTCACAGCATAACCGCTGACGAAGAATCGAAAGGCGTTCCAATGCGCGATGTTTGGGAAATCTCTGTCGTGCATCCAGCATCGAAAGAGCGCACCGGCTACCCGACCCAGAAGCCGCTTGCCTTGCTGGACCGCATCGTCGACGCCTCCTCCAACGAAGGCGACTTGGTCTTCGATCCTTTTTGCGGCTGCGCGACCACGCTAGTCTCCGCCGAGCTAAAGAACCGCCGCTGGATCGGCTGTGATTTGTCGCCGTTGGCTATCAAGCTGGTCAACCAGCGCATCCGCTCTTATCAGCTGCCGATGTGGCGGGGCGTCAACGTCTTGGATACGCCGCCCAAGCGCACCGACCTGGGGAAGCTGCCCAATTATCGTACGCACCGGCACCGCCTCTATGGCGAGCAAGAAGGCAATTGCGCTGCCTGTGGCCTGCACTTCCCTTTTAATATTATGGATGTGGACCACATCCTGCCGATTTCCCGCGGTGGCACCGCCCATCCCGATAATTTGCAGCTCTTGTGCTCGGGCTGCAACCGCAGCAAGGGCAGCAAAACGATGGCGGAATGGCGAGCCAGCCAAGACAGGTAAGCTCGCTGGCAGAACGATTCGCCGAGCTGCAAAGGGGCTCCGCCTGGGTCCGCCTCGCGCTTGAGCAATTCAGCCGCCTCTGTGTATAGTGGGGGGTATAGCCCAAGCTCTCGATCAAACGAAGGTCAAAAGGTCAAGCGGATGACCGCCGACCCATCCAGCGCGCCTACTGATGGCGCTGCCGCCCCGCCCGGCGAACAGGAGCGCACCAATGTTCGGCTGGCCGGTGCCAGCGGCATTCTGGCGCTGGGCAATGTCTGCAGCCGCCTCCTTGGGCTCGTCCGCGAAATCGTCCTGACTTATCTCTTCGGCGCCAGTGGGGCGGTTGATGCTTTGCAGGTCGCCATCATCGTGCCGAAGGCGATCTACGATTTGCTCATCGGCGGGCACATCAATGGCGCGTTTGTGCCGGTGCTCAGCGATGTGATTACAAGCCGCGGCAAAGACGAATTGTGGCGCGTCGTCTCGGCTATGATCAGCCTCGTCATCGCCTTGGTGGCGCTGCTGGTATTGCTGCTCGAATGGTTCGCGCCGCAGATTGTGCCGCTGGTGGCGCCCGGCGCGGATATCGGGACGCGGCGGCTGGCGGTCGATTTGCTGCGCTTGACCGCGCCCGCCCTGATATTCATGAGCCTCTTCGCCGTTTTCAGCGGTACGCTCTTCGCTTTGCGCTCCTTCACGCTGCCCGCCTTCGCTGGCGTCGTCTTCAATGGCTGCATCGTGCTGGTGACGCTGGCTCTGGCGCCGTCGCTGGCGCTGATGCCGCTGGCGGAGATTCGCTCATTCGAAGCGCCATTCTTGGTCGCGCGGCCAGCCGACGGCATCAGTGTTGTCGCGCTCGGCTGGCTTGTCGGCGCTTGCGCGCAGCTGCTGCTTCAGCTGCCGGGCTTGAGCTTGCGGCGGCTGCGCTTCAGCCTTAATTGGCGGCATCCAGCGCTCAAAAGCATCGGGCTGCTTTATCTGCCGGTGATGCTTTCGCTGATCATCGACACGCTGGTCATCCGCCCCTTCAGCTACAATCTCGCCAGCCAGACCATCGAAGGCGGCATCGCCATCATGAACTGGGCCACCACCCTGGTTCAGTTCCCGCAGGGCTTGGTGGCGACTGCCATCAGCATTGCCATCTTGCCCACGCTGGCGCGGCAAGCGGCTGAGATGACTGAGGCGGCGCAGCAGGCTTTCAAAGACACGCTGTCCCTGGGCTTGCGCCTGGCGACTACCTTGATCCTGCCGGCGGCCACTGGCTTGTTTGTGCTGGCGGTCCCGATTATCGGCTTGCTCTTCGAGAATGGCGCCTTTCAAGCGGCTGATACCGAAATCACAGCCAGAGCGCTGCGCCTCTACCTCATTGGCTTGCCCTTTGCCGCGCTCGATTTGCTGCTGGTATACGCTTTCTACGCGCGCAAAGACACGCTGACGCCGGCGCTGGTCGGCATTGTCAGCCTGCTTTGCTATCTGGCGGCGGCGCGCCTGCTCTTCGAGGAATTTGGCTTGTTCAGCTTGATGATCGCCGACAGCATCAAGCACTTCGCCCATGCTGCCATCAGCGCTCTCTTGCTGTGGCGGCGCTTGGGCGGTTTTGGTCGCCAGCGTCTGGCGCGCACCGGCTTGAAATCGATGCTGGCCTCGCTGATTATGGCCGGCTTTGCGCTGGGCACCTTGCCGGCGCTGTCGCAGTGGCTTGGCGCGTCCAGCATCTTGCAGGAGCTGGCGCTGGTGGGCATTGGCGCGCTTCTCTATGGGGGCGTATTCTTGCTGGCCGCCCGCCTCCTCAAGCTTGAGGAGCTGTCTTGGCTGCTGAAGCTGCTGCGGCAGCGGCTTTCTGCCTAAGCCCCGGCGGCGAGAACGCAATTCCCCACTGCCCAAGGCTAAGCCAGCTGCTTGACCGCCTCGACCAGCGCCATGATGTAGCCGGTCGAATACGCGTGGCCCCGATGCCGCCAGCCATCGTCGTTGATCATCGCTGGCACATGGTCATCGATGATGAAGCCGGTGAAGCCGACCTCTTGCAGCGTGCGAATCGCCTCGACCACATTCACATTGCCTTCGCCGGGGAAGCATTCTTGGAATTTTGGCATGCAGCCTTGCACATCGCGGAAGTGCACATAGAAGATCTTGCCGCGCTCGCCGAAGTAACGAATTGCCTCCAGCACGCCATCGTTGTTGCTTTGCCCGGCGTAGACCATTTCGGAAAAGCAGCCCATGCAGAAATCCAAGCCATGGTTGGGGCTGGCTACCGCAGCCAGGGCGCGCTTGAAATTCTCTGGCTTATAGAAGACGCGCGCGATGCCGCCTAGGGCGGGCGCCGGCGGGTCATCGGGGTGCAGGGCGATCTTGACGCCTGCTGCTTCCGCCACTGGTATAACCGCCTGCATAAAGGCGACGTAATTATCGAAGAGCTCGGCTTCGCTGTACTCGCGCGCTTCCGCTTCGGGCACGTGGGTGATGCCGGTGATGACCTCGCCCGCCTGCGCCCGCGCCAGGTCAAAGGCGGTTACTTTGACGCCGCCGCGCCCAACTGCCGTCGGCGTCCGCCAGACTAGATTCGGCATCCAATTCAGCCCTAGGATGGGGATGCCGGCCTCGCCCATATTGCGCACCAGCGTCTGATAATTGGCGGTTTGCCGCTCGCGGCGCGGTCCATTGAGCATGGCGTCGATATAAAAGTGGCGCGGCACATTTTCAATTGCTTCCAGCTCCAGCTCATAATCGTTGACCCGCTGCTTCAAACGTTTGAGGTCGTCGACTTCCCAATAGCCCTTGTCTTCGGGCAGGTCCAGCTCGGCGGGGATGAGGTCAATGCCTTTGCCGATCATGTTGAATTGCACGCCGCCGACGCCCAATTGCTTGGCGAAGGTCAAATACTCGTGCGTCGCCGCCGAGTGCTGCCCCAGCGCCACCCGCATTTCTTGTTTCATCTGTTGCCTCGCTTCCGTTTTCAGTTCGCCAAATCTCCTCTATAGTGTAGCTCAAGTGTAGCTTAATTGAGGCGCAAGCAGCGGCGTAGAGAAAGGCAGGGCAGGATGTCGAAGCTGAAGGTACTCGTCAGCGGGTCGGATGGGCGCATCGGCCGCGCCACAGTCAAAGAATTGCGGGCGCATGGTTATGATGTAACGCCAGCCGACCGGAAGCCATCACAGCCCTGGGGCACGCAGCAGGTCGATTTCACCGACTTGGGGCAGGTCATCAGCCTCATGCAGGGGCAGGACGCGGTCATCCACCTGGCGGCCATTCCATCGCCAAGGGCGCATACGGCTGAAGTTGTCTTCCGTACCAATGTCATCGCCACCTTTAATGTCTTGGAAGCGGCGGCAATTCTGGGCATAAGCAATATCACAATGGCGAGCAGCATATCGGCGCTGGGCTACGCGTTTCGCTTTCGCCATTTCAATCCGCTGTATTTGCCAATCGATGAGGCGCATCCGCTGCTCTCGCAAGATTGTTACGGGCTCTCCAAGATGATCGGCGAAGAGCTGGCGCAAGGCTACTGGCGGCGCGTCCCCACTATGTCGCTGGTCAGCCTGCGTTTCACGGCGGTGCTGGACGAAAATGCGCAATCCTGGCTGCCGGCGGCCCGCGCCCAGCCGACTGACGCCGTTTCGACTTATGGCGCTTTTTGGACCTTTGTCGATGTGCGGGACGCGGCCGCAGCCTGCCGCCTGGCGCTGGAATATGAGCAGCCGGGGCATGAAGCCTTCTACATCTGCGCGCCTATCATCTACCGCTCCGACGATATTCGCGGCTTAATGGCGAAGCATTTCCCCGGCGATTACCCCATCAGCGATGCCTTGCGCGGCCGCGCCAGCCCAGTCGATGTAAGCAAGGCGGAGCGCCTGCTGGGCTGGAAGGCGCGTTACAATTGGGATGGTGGTCGCCTGCCGTAAAAGCCGCGTCGATACTGACTGTCAATCGCGGGAGTGGTGAATTATGAGATATGCCCATTTCAAACCCCATCCCCGACCGCCAGTGTCGGCGGGTCAGTGTCGGCGGGTCAGTGTCTACGCGACCCCACGCGGCGCAGCCCCTTCCCCAGCGAGCTAGGGAAGGGGGGCTAGGATATTGCAAACTCTATAAACTATGCCAATTCTGCTTGAATCCAAGTTCACATTAGCGATAATCACGACAAATCAGTGGTCATCCCCCATTTCAATGGGGGGACCGAGGGGGGTAAACCAAAGGGCGATCGCGAATCCTAAAGTACCGGACAAGCCTTGTAGGGGCGACACTTGTGTCGCCCACAGTTGCAGAAGCGGGTTTTGGGTGATCCAAGGATCGCCCCTACGACTCAGCACAAGCAAGCCTTATATCAATAATTCGCCACTCCGAAATCGCCATTATCTTGCAAGATGAGGCATTGCTGTGATATACTCGCGTTATTGTGTCAATAAAGTTCTGATTACCTAGTGGACGACCCAGTCGAGCCTCCTTCCCGGAGTCCCAGGCACATAGTGAACGCAGCCGCCGCGCAGGGCATTTCTTGCTGGGCGCTCTTTGCTTTGCAAGCGCTCGCGGCTAGCGACGGCAGCCAATGAACGAGAGCGCTGCCATTGCGCTGCTGCTGCTGTTGACGCTTGCCGCCCACGCCGCCGCCAGCTTGATGAACGCCGCCCTGCAGAATGTGTCAGACGGGACCATGCGCGAGCGGGCGGAAGACGGGGACGCGACGGCGCAGCGATACCTCGCGTTGATGGAGAACCCGCTTCGCCTGAGCCTGACCATCAGCATTACCCATATTCTGACGCGCTTCGCCATCGCCGTGCTGCTCGTCCTGTTGCTGATTGAGCATTTCGCCAATGGCGACCTGGGCGCGCGCCTGGCTTTAACCAGCGCGACTGTGTTCATCGGCGCTGGCTTGACTCTGATCATCGGCGACCTAGTCCCCGAAGCGCTCGGCAGCGCTCATGCCGAGCTGCTGCTGCCCCGCGCCATCAGTCCCATGCGCATCTTGCAGCTGCTTATCTCGCCCTTGACGGCCTTGGTCCTGCTGCTCAGCACTGTGATATCGAGCCTCTTCGGCGGCGACGCCCTGGCGATGGTCAACCTGGTCACGGAAGAGGAGATTATGACGCTGGTCCATGCCAGCCACAGCGGCGGCGTCATCGAGGAAGAAGAGAAAGATATGATCGCGTCGGTGCTGCAGTTGGACGAAAGCAGCGCCCGCGAGTTGATGACGCCACGTATTGATGTGGTCGCGCTCGAAAGTAGGGCAAGCCTGCGAGACGCGCTGGACGCCTTCACCGCTTCTGGCTTTTCGCGCATCCCGGTTTATGAGGACAGCATCGATAGCATCAAAGGGCTGCTCTACGCTAAAGACATCCTGACGGTGGTGAAAAACGGGGAAGACTTCGCAGGCCGCGAGATTGGCGATGTGGCGCGCGCCGCTTATTTCGTGCCGGAGACAAAAGCGGCTGATGCGCTCTTGAAAGAGCTGCAAGAGAAGAATGTGCACCTGGCGATTGTCGTTGATGAATACGGCGGTACCTCGGGCTTGGTAACCATCGAGGATTTGATTGAGGAAATTGTCGGCGATATCCGCGATGAGCACGACTTCGCCGAGGAAGCAGATTATGTGGCAGTCGGCGATGGCTCGTATCTGATAGAAGCCAGCATGGACTTGGACGACATCAACGAATTGCTCGGCTGCTCGATTGATACCAGCGTCGCCGATACCTTGGGCGGTTACATCTACCTGTCCTTGGGGCGCGTGCCGAAAACTGAGGAATCGATTGAAACCGATATCCTGAGCATGACCGTCCAATCCATTGACGGTCACCGCATCCGCAAAGTTAAAGTGCGCAAGAGCCTGCGTGAAGCAGCCGCGATGCTGCCCCAGCCCCCAGCCCCTTCCCCAATGCACTAAGGCAGGGGAACCGCCCGGGCGGATAAGATGCTTTGTCCGGGGCTAAAGGGCATGACAATGGCATGACATAGGAGTGGACCATGCAAGGGACCAGCGACCAGCAACTGATTGAGGCGGCCATCGCGGCCAGCCGACATGCCTATATCCCCTACAGCAATTACCGGGTTGGCGCGGCGCTGCTCACCGCCAGTGGCGCTGTCTATGGCGGCTGCAATATCGAAAGTGTCAGCTTCACGCCGACGGTCTGCGCCGAGCGCACCGCGCTTTTCAAAGCCGTCAGCGAAGGGCAGCGCGAATTCAGCGCTATCGCGGTGGTCACGCGGGATGCGGGCTCGCCCTGTGGCGTCTGCCGCCAGATGATGTACGAGTTCGCGCCCGACCTGCGCGTCATCCTGGCTGATCTGGCTGGCAATTCGCGTCTCGTCGTCACCCTGCGCGAGCTGCTGCCGCATGGCTTTGGTCCCGCCAACCTCGAAGCTTGAGCATCACCTTCGCCAATGCCAATGTCGAGATCGGACCGCAAGCGACAATCATTGAAATCGTAATCGACGGCAGAGGAGGCTCTAGCCCATGCAAAAGATCGTAACCAAGCTCTGGCTTGAGGACCGCGTTGAGGAAGCGCTTGAATTTTATACCTCGCTCTTGCCCGATTCGCGTGTGCTAGACATCGTCCACTATGGTGCATCGGGGCATGGTCCGCCGGCCGATATCATGTTCGCGAACTTCGAGCTGGCGGGGCAGGTGTTCACCATCGTCAATGGCAACAGTTTCTTCAAACCCAACGCTGCTATGTCGCTCTGCATCAATTGTGACGAGCAAGCCGAGATTGACCGTCTCTGGGACCGCTTAACCGCCGCGGGTGGGCGGGCGAGCATTGGCGGCTGGCTGACCGATCGCTTCGGGGTCAGCTGGCAAATCGCAGCGACCCAGCTGAACCAGATGCTTTCCAGCGACAATGAGGCAGCGGTCGCCCGCGTGTCAGCCGCCTTTGTGAAGATGAATAAGCTGGATATCGCCGAGCTGGAGCGAGCCTTCCGCGGTGAGGAAAGCCAAGCCGACGTCTAAATGTAATTCTTGTTCTTCGCGTGGCGCAGCAATTGCGGGTCTATCTTGCCATCGCGATTCACAACCGTCTGATAGCGCTGCCGGCGCTGCGGGTTCAATTGCGGGCTATCGAAACGGGCGGAGTTGACGCCGCTGACCGTGCGCGGGCGGGTCGTCGTTATCAGCCATTCAAGCAGCTCGCCGCGCAGTGCTTCAACGATTGCTCGAGAGTCGGGCTCAAAATATAGATTCTGCATCTCCCAGGGGTCGGCATTCAGGTCATAGAGCTCGCCGAAGCCGGCGGGATATTGGGCGGGGAACATGGCGCGCGGATAATGCACCAGCCGATACTGCCCCTGGCGGATGCTTTTGCTCCAGGCGAATTCGGTTACGCCGATGCGGTCGGCGTCGTTGTCTTCGCCAGCCGAGCCAGCCAGCAAGCCAGCAATATCGCGGCCGTCGCTGGTTTCCATCAAGTCGACGCCCGCGAGTGAGCAAAGCGTATTTGGGATATCCACCAGCTCAACGATTTCCTCAACGATGCCGCCGGCTTGGCATCGCCCTGGCGCCCAGCATATCAGCGGCACGCGCGTGATGGCGTCGCTGCAGATGCCGGGCGCTTTTTCCATGATGCCATGCTCGGCGCCGTAATCGCCGTGGTCCGATGTGTAGACGACGATGCTGTCTTGGTCCAGCCCTTCCTGGCGCAGGTAATCCAGCAGCTTGCCCAGTGCCGCGTCCACTTGGCTGATGGCGCCCAGATAGCCGTGCAGTTTGCGCCGCCGTCCCGCTTCAAAAGTCTTCGGCTCGAATAATTGCCAGTCGCTCTCGCGCCAGCGTCTGGCCGAGGCGATCAGGTGCGGCGCCTTTTTCGCCCTTGCCAAATCATAATCCGCATTTGGCGGCAGGCTCAGGTCAGCCTGGTCGTACAAGTCCCAGAACTCTTGGCAGGGTGCCGTGCATTGATGCGGGCGCGGGAAGCTGACGTGCAGCAGGAAGGGTTGCCCGCGCCGCTGCGCCTCCTGCATGGTCTCGATTGCCGTGTTCGCCAGCCAGCCTTCCTGCGATTCCTCAAATGCCAGCGGGCTGGGGCGCCCCTCGACGCTTTGCCGGCCGCGCTCGCCGAATTCGGGCAGCAGGATGTGATCTTCGAGCGCTTCGACCCCGCGCTGGCGCAGGAAGCGCGTATAGGCGGCTGAGCGCCCGACCACGCTGCCGGCTTGCCAGGAATTGCTCTCGTGGAAGACATCGCATTGGTCTTCTACCCAATACTCGGGGCAGTGGATTTTGCCCATCGCGGCGCAGAAATAGCCAGCTTGGCGAAAATGCCCAAATATATTGGGCAGCCCGCCGGGCTTGGCTCCGCTCAAGCTGTAATAGCCGTGATTGTGCGGGTATTGCCCACTGAGGAAGGAGACGCGGCTTGGCGTGCAGATTGGGTTCTGCGTGATGGCATTATCGAAACGGCAGCCTTGGCGCGCCATTCGATCGAGATGCGGCGTCTGCGCGTCTGGATGCCCCTGGTGCCCCAGCGCCTTGGCATTGTGCTGGTCTGCGACGATGAAGAGGATGTTGGGCTGGGTCATTCCCTCATCATTCCCTCATCATTCCTTCATCCCCGGCGCCTTCGCCATAGTAGCGGGGCTGAAGCCGCCCCAACTTGAGGGCTGGGGCGGCTAATTGCTAATTACCGAAGTTGAAATCCCCCCCACATTAAAGAGGGAGGGAGCGTAGAGTGGGGAGCAGTTTGCTCTACCCGCCATACTGCGCGTCATAGGCGGCTTGGTAAATTTCGGCAACGCGGTCGACACCCAGGCTCTCCAGCGTGGCAACGAAGTTATCCCAGCCGGCGTCGAGGTCCTGGCGGCCGAGCACGAATTCGGCTGTCATCTGCGCAACATAGTCGGTGATAGACAGGCGAAGCTCGGTTACCTCAGCTGCCTGCGCGGTTGTCAGCGCCAGCGGGGGAATGAGGTCATCGATATCGCGGGCGTATGGCTCGTAGGCGACGCGGGTCTCCTCGAGCAGCACGACTTCCAAACCGCCAGCATCATCGCGGCGCACCTCGCCCAAGCGCAAGTGATTGGGACGATAGCTGGGTCCGCGCTGCGCCCAGTGGACATTTTGCAGCGAGCCAAAGGTGGAGAGACGGCGCCAGATGGCTTCGAATTCATCGCCGCCGAGGGCCGGCTCGCCCTCTTCTGCCCAGCGCCATTGCCCTTCTTCGCCCTCAGCCATTTCCCATTGCGGGATGCCGAAGACTGAACGCAGGGTCGTCTCGCGCTCGTACAAGCCATCGCACCACTTGAAGGCGGCTACCGGGTGCTCGGTCTGGCTGCTGATGGTGCACTGCCCAGAGCCAACGCCCCAGGGGTTGAAGGGCGCCTGGCGCAAGCCGGTTGGTCCTTCCAGCGACGGAACGGCGACATATTTGAGCCAGCGCTCGCCGCCGATATTGGCGAAGTTGGGATGCGCGCCCGAAATGACGACGCCGATCGTCGGCGCATCGCCACCCTCGACCTGCTGCTTAATCTGGTCCATCGGCTGGGTGAAGCTCTCTTCGCCGAATAGCCCAGCCGCAAACAGCCGCTTCAGATAACGCAAGCCCTCGCGGTAGCCCTCGCTGGTGACGTTCTCTGTGATCATGCCGTCGTTCTGCTCGAAGAAGCGGTTCTGCCCGATGAATTCGCTGAAGACGAATGGATTCATCAAGAAGCCATCGATATTGCCGTTCCAGCCGGTGGTCGCGGCGGCCAGCGGAATCTCGTCATCGGGGTCGCCATTGCCGTTGGCATCCTGCTCTTTGAAAGCCGTCAGCACATCGAAGAATTCCTCGGTGGTCTGTGGCACATCCATGCCGACGTTCGCCAGCCAGTCGGAATTGATCCAGGCGCGCTGCGAATAGAAGCAGTGATAGCATTCGTTCACCTGCGGCAAGCCGTAAATCTCGCCATCGGGCGATGTAATCAGCGGGCGTACCTGGGGCGAGCCTTCAAAGACCTCGTTGATGTAGTGGCCATGCTCCTCGATCAAAGCGCTAAGCGGCAGGAACAAGCCCTGCGGACCAAAGAGCGCCAGCGTTGACGGGTCCACATTGAAGCCGACGATGATATCGGGCAAATCGCCACTGGCGATAGTTAGGTTGAGTATTTCCTGCCATTCGTTCGGCGGCGAGATATCGAAAGTGAGGTTGATGCCGGTGCGCTCGCTGTACCAATGGGTGAAGGTGTTGGTGTCAAAGTCCTCAACAATCGCGTGGCCCAGCATCAGGATGTCTAGCGTAATCGGCTCTTCAACGATGGGGAATTCGCCGGGGGCCGAAACCATGTCTTGTCCTAAGGCGCTTAATGGCAGCGCCAAAATAAGTAGAGCCAGCGCCAGGGCGAGTAGTCTCTTGCTCATGTCATGTCCTCTCTTATGTAATCATCTGACGATGAAAAGCGGGCGGTATTGGCGGTATTGTTCGATAGCCGAACTCCTTTCGGTGGCGGGTAGCGTGCCTACTTGACCGAGCCAATCATCATACCCTTGACGAAGTGCCGCTGCACAAATGGATAAAGGATCATCACCGGTACACTGGCGACCACAATCAGCGAATACTTTAGCAGATCGCGCAAGCCCTCGCGCGCCACCAGATCTTCAATATCGATCAGCATCGACGCGTCGATCGAATTCTCGATCAAGATTTCGCGCAGGACGAGCTGCAGCGGAAATAGGTCCTGGTCTTTTAAGTAGATCAGCGCCTGAAAATACGCGTTCCAATGCGTGTTGACGGCGTAAAACAGAGCCAGCACCGCGATAATCGGGCGTGCTAGGGGCAAGATAATGCTGCGGAAGGTGCGGAAGTCGCTGGCGCCGTCGATGCGCGCCGCTTCGATCAGCTCGGGCGGGATGGTCGTGCGGAAAAATGTGATGGTGATTAGCAGGTTGAAGGGACCGATGCCAGTCGGCAAGATCATCGCCCAGCGTGTGTTCAGCAAATCCAAATCGCGCACGACCATGTAAGTGGGAATTAAGCCGCCGCTGAATAGCATGGTGAAGATGAAGGCGATGGTGATAACGCGCCGCCCGATCAAGTCTTGCCGCGAGAGTGGGTAAGCGGCGATGATGGTCAGCGTTACATTGAAGATGGTGCCAAAGAAGGTATAGAAGAGCGAATTGGCGAAGCCATTCCAAACCTTCTTATGCTCGAAGATGGTCTCGTAGCCAAGCAAGCTGAAATCGACGGGGAACAAAGTAACCTTGCCGGCGATGACGGCTTCGGCCGAGCTGAAAGAAGCGGCGACAATAAATATCAGCGGCAGCAGGATAATGACGGTGACAATCAGCAAGAAGGCGGTATTGCCCATCATGAACAGGCGGTCGACGGCGGATTCGTTAACCTGGTTGATATTGCTCTCGTAACTCGACATCGTTGCCATGGCGGCATCCTTTACCAGACGCTGCTCTCGGTCAAGCGCCGCACGGCATTATTGACCGCGATTAAGAGCAGCAGCCCCACAATCCCTTTCAATAGCCCGATGGCTGTCGAATAAGAGAAATCGAGTATCGGCGATAGCAAGCCAACTTTGTAGACGTAGGTATTGATGACCTCCGCCACGCCGAGGTTCAGCGGGCTTTGCATCAGATAAACTTTCTCGAAAGAAATTTCCAGCACCCGCCCAGTAGACAAGACCAGCAGCACCATCGCCGTCGGCAATAAGCCGGGCACGTCGATATAGCGAATGCGCTGCAATCGGCTGGCGCCATCTACCACCGCCGCTTCGTGCAGGGCGGGGTCCACGGTGGAGAGGACGGCGAGATAAATAATCGCGCTGAAGCCCATCTCTTGCCATACGCCCGACCAGACAAAGATATGACGGAAGGCGCCCGGGTCCCCCATCCAATTGGGCGGGGCGACGTCGATGAGATTCGCCAGCGACGCGGTAAAACCGACGCGCGGATGCAGGAATTGGAACAACATGCCGACGATTACCACCGTCGAGATGAAGTGCGGCGCGTAAGTAATCATCTGTACGCTGTTGCGAAACAGGCGCGACTTAACTTGGTTCAAGCTCAAAGCCAGGATGATCGGGATCGGGAAGACGATCAGCGAATAAAAGCTGAGCACCAACGTATTGATGATGACCGGTTCAAACTTGGGCGAGTTGAAAAAGCGCTCGAAATTAGCCAAGCCGACCCAGGGGCTGCCCTCGATGCCAAGAGCCGGCGAATACTGGCGGAAGGCGATCTGTGCGCCATACATCGGGGCATAACGGAAGATAACAAGCCAAATCAAGGGCAGAGCCAACAAGACATAGAGCTGCCAATTGCGGCGTATGCGCAGCCAGTATTTCCTGCGCCGTTCACGATCGGGCAGGCGCAGCCAGCTCGCCAAGCGAATAGCCCATGCGCCGCGCGCTGATGCCTTTGCCTGCATAGGGTCTCGATCCTAGTCTGGCACTATTCTAAGAGCATATACACGCGGGGAGTATATCACGCGCGCTATGACTTGTCTAAGCTGGGTTCAACCCTTAATCTAGCCCAGGCGTCCGACGCGCGTCAAAGAGCCGAAAGCCGACCAGCATGATGCCAGCGCCAAAGGTGCCCGCCGCCGCGCACAAGGCGAAAAAGGCGCCCGCGCCCAAATGATCAAAAGCCCAGCCATAGAGCGACCCCGTCAGCAGGAGTGCCAAGCCCGGCATCGTCACCTGCACAATCGCTTGATTGGTGGCGGCGTTGCGCGGGTGGCTGATAGCGTTCATCAAGCGGAAACAGGACAATTGGTAGGCGGGCCAAGAGATGCCACGTCCCACAAAAAGCAAAACAAGCAGCGGCAGGTTCGGCACAATGCCTATGCCGAGCGTCGTTAGGGCGATGCCGACGATGCCAAAAACATAGGTGACGCGGAGGCGCACTTTTGGCAGCAGGGCATCCATCAGGTAATAGAAGGGGAACTCCACTATAGCGAGAATCGCCGCCCATAAGCCGATATGCGCGATGGACACGCCCAGATTCTGGCTCATGTGGATGAACAGAAAGGCGAAGGCATTGTGGGTACACATGGTGACGAAGAATTGGCTGACGGCCAGCACATAAATGCCCGGGTTGCGCGGCTGCTTCGGTCCCGTTTCCGCTTTCACTTTCTCTTTTGGCTTATCCGGGAAGATGGTCGAAAGCCGAACGCTCAGCAGCGACAATACCGCGCCGACGGTAAAGGTCAGCGAATAATCGCCAAGCGCAAATACGGGTCCTGCCAAGGCGCTGGCGCAGGCGAAACCCAAAGCCGAGAAGGAGCGCATCTGGCCGAAGATCGTCTTGCCGCTGCGGATCAAGAGCGACAGTGTCAACTGCGCGCCGAGCGTCATGCTGGGACCCGTTGTGATCCTGAAAAGCAAGACAGCAAGAATCACCAACAGGTGATTATGGGTGGTGGCGAAGATGATGCCAGCTAGGGCGAAGCCGCCAAAATACAGCATCAAAAGCCGGCGATGGAGCATGAACTGATCGGCAATTTGGTTGAACAGCGGCGTGAGCGCGAGCGTCAATATCGCGCCAACGCTAGCGAGCGTGCCGATCAAGGCGCCGGAAAAGTCAAGCTCGGTCAAGTAGAGATTGATATACGGGTAGACCATGCCCAAAGCGGCCGAGCTGAACAATTGCAGCCCGATCAGGCGCATCGAGCCGAAGTGAGCCCGCATGGCGAGCAATGCTGACATCGCCGTCCTAGCCTCGCCTATTCTAATTTCCGCGATTGGTCATTCTGCCTAGACGCGGTAAGCAAGCGATTTCCTACCTCGCTCGCTGGGGCCAATCGCGGGGAGTGGTGAATGCGAGGATATGCAGGCCGATATTCTGTATTTGGATAACCTAGATGTAGGGGCGACACTTGTGTCGCCCACAGTTGCAGAAGCGGGTTTTGGGCGATCCAAGGATCGCCCCTACAAGGCTTGTCCGGTACTGAGTTTTTAATGCGCATTTCTACCCCATCCCCGACCGCCAGTGTCTACGCGGCGCAGCCCCTTGCCCCAGCAAGCTAGGGAAGGGGAGCTAGGATATTGCAAACTCTATAAACTATGCCAATTCTGCTTGAATCCAAGTTGACATTAGCGATAATCACGACAAATCAGTGGTCATCCCCCCATTGCAATGGGGGGACCGAGGGGGGTAAACCAAAGGGCGATCGCGAATCCTAAAGTACCGGACAAGCCTTACAACTCAGCACAAGCAAACTCCTATATCAGTAATTCACCACTCCCCAATCGCGCCCGATTTGGATCCCGCCAGCTTAGATGATATGCTGAAATTAGAGAAGATTCGGGAACGGTGAAACGCTGATGACATTACAAGAACAAGGCGAGAGCCTCTTCGCCGGCTTCGACTTTTACAACTGCGACATGCACTTCAGCGACAAACAGAAGGCGCTGCGGCAGGAAGTGCGCGATTTCGTCGAGCGCGACGTGCTGCCGCACATCAACCCCTATTGGGAGACGGCGCAGTTCCCCTGGGAAATTGCCCGCAAACTGGTCGAGCTGCCCATCATCGGCGGCGCTTTGCAGGAGCATGGCGGGGCCGGGCTTGATTTCGTCGAGATGGGCTTGGTCATGTATGAGCTGGCTAAGGGCGACGGCAGCGTCAGCACCTTTTACGGCGTGCACTCGGGCTTGGCGATGGGCTCGATTGGCTTGCTCGGCGATGAAGAGCAGAAAGCGCGCTGGCTGCCGCCGATGCTTAAGCTGCAGAAGATCGGCGCTTTCGCCTTAACCGAGCCCGAGGTCGGCTCCAATGCGGCTCAAGTGAAGACCCGCGCCCGCAAAGACGGCGCCGGCTACCGGCTCAACGGGGCCAAACGCTGGATCGGCAACGCCTCCATCGCCGATATTCTGATCATCTGGGCTCGTGATGAAGAAACGAATGCCTTCGGCGGTTATGTCATCGAGAATCCGAGCGAAACGAAGGGGCTGGGCATCAAGGACATTTGGGGCAAAATCGGCAAGCGCGCTGTGCTCAACGCCGATATCACGCTGCAGGATGTCTATGTGCCGGCGGCGAACAAGCTGGCTTATGTCAACCGCTTCCGGGATATGGCGCAGGTGCTGGGCTTGGGGCGATACGGCGTCGCCTGGGAAGCGGCTGGTGTGGCGGCGGGCGCCTTTGAACTGGCATTGCGCTACACAAAAGCGCGCGAACAATTCGGCAAGCCCATCGCGGGCTTTCAGCTGGTCCAGCAAAAGCTGGTAGAAATGGCGACCGAAGTCACGCTGATGCAGACGCTCTGCCTGCAGCTCTCGCATTTGATCAACCGCGGGCAGTTGACCAGCGGCACGGTATCGCTGGCGAAATATAACAATGCTCGCAAAGCGCGCACCGTCACCCAGCTGGCGCGCGAGTGCCTAGGCGGCAATGGCATCCTCATCGAGAACCACATCGCCCGGCTCATGCTCGATGCCGAAGCCATCTATACCTACGAAGGCACCAACGAGGTGAATCTGCTGCTGGTCGGGCGGGAGTTGACAGGTTTGAACGCCTTTGTGTGACAAGGTCTTGGACATAAGTTCGGTCAAGAACTGGCTGACGTGACCCGTAGTTCCTGCGCTTCCACAACAGAATGGCTCGGATTCTGAGTGTTGATTCTCACAATCTTTTTGGACTAAAATGTAGTCAGGTCATGTGTCATACATATGGTCAGAGTGTGGGACATATTATTCCGAAATAGGTGCTAGAATGAATTCTCATCCGTTCATCAAATTCCCACCAAATTTACAAAACCTAGGTACAAGAGTCTGGCTATTGTTGGGGGAAATCCAAGCCAAGATTGAACACATTAAACGACTTCCGATTCCGCCTGAAGACAGCAATACCTTACGCCAAATGTATCTATCCAAAGGTGTGCACAGTACGACTGCGATTGAAGGAAACTCCTTTTCGGAAGCAGAGGTTGCCAAAATCATAAATAAGGAAATGGACATACCTCTGTCACGCGAATACCAAGCCAAGCAGATTGAAAATATGGTCAATGCCTTTAATACCGTCGGCAGAACTTTGTTGAGTGGCGACCTTAGAGACTTCTCTCATGAACTCTTGCATCAATACCACCGGCTGGTGTTAGAAGGCTTGGGTGAGTCTTTGGCTGACGATGTGGTGATAGGGGCATACCGGCAAGATAGAGTTAGCGTAGGGCGTTATTTGGCGGCGCCACCCGAAGAAGTAACATGTCTGATGAACCAGTACTGCGATTGGCTCAATAAACAATCGGCTATATTGAGAGGTTACCAAGTCGCAACGCATATCGTAAAAGCGATAGTTGCTCACCTGTATTTCGCCTGGATTCATCCCTATGGTGATGGTAACGGGCGCATGGCGCGTCTGATCGAATTCGTCATTCTTTTGCGCGCTGGAGTACCGGATATCGCGGCACATCTGCTAAGCAACCACTACAACGATACGCGAGAAGAATACTATAGAGAGCTTCAACGCTCACACGGAGAATTCGATGACGGTTCGTATCCCGAAGTTGTCGATATAAGTCGATTTCTTGAATATGCGCTTCAGGGCTTCAAGGACGAGCTTGATAAGCAGTTTTCGCGAATTCATAGCCTACAGCTTAGAACCATTTGGCATGATTTGATTCACGCCGAGTTTCGAAAGGCTTTCTCCGAGAATCTGAGCAAAACGCAGCAGCGGCGCAAGCGCTTGATTTTGGATCTGACAGATCGTCGGTTTGAAACGCCCGTCAAGAAGAGAGAAATCCCCGATGTTTCGGCTGCGTTGGCCAGAGCTTATGTTGACAAGACCGAACGAACAGTGCAGCGAGACTTGAATGCTTTGGTCGAAATGGAGTTGTTGATTTACGATGGAACAGGCTACAAGCCCAATACCGAAATCTTGCTGGGCTTCTTCGCCAATGCGATGACTGACCAAGACTAAGCGTGCAAACAATCAAAAAGAGCGCGCCGCTTGGCACGCTCCCTCTGCTATCAATTGCGTATCAATCGCGCGCATTTCACTCGGATTGCCTAGCCCTCCAGCAGCGCGCCGACCAGATTCTCGCCCATGTTCCGCTCTGCCAGCGCCGCAATCGCAATTTTGCCGGTCGCGCCGGTCGGCGGGTTGGGCGCCCAATCCGCCAGGTATTCCATGGTGAAGGCTTTGCCGACATCGTTAGCAGCCAAAGCCGCTTCTTCGCCATCGAAAATGCTGATAGCCAGCACCGTGTCCTCGCCGTCATTCAAGGCGAAGAGCGCGAAAAAGCCAGCCAACTCTTGCAATGCCGGCAGCAGCTGCGCGATGGCAAGGGCATTCGCTTCATCAAAATGCGCCAAGTCGAAGCCGTCGTAAAAGCGTACGCTGGCATAAAGCTCGTCAATAGCGCCTGGTTCGCCCGCAGCGCCCAGCGCGGCGACGTGGTTGATCGTCAAAGGACCTTCGAAGATCAGCGGTGAATTGGGCAGCAAGGGCGCTAAGTTCTCGGCGACAAAATCCCGCGCCGCCAGGTTGGAAGCGGCCGCCTGCTCTGCCGATTCAAAGTGGCTGACCGCAATCAGCGTATCGTTAGCCGAGAGCAAGAAATAGCCGGCGAAGCCATCGCTCTCGCGGAGGATAGGCAGGAAGCCCGCGTTGGTAAGGCGGGCGATTTCCCCTTGAGCGGTTGGCTCGACGCCATCATAGACGCGGACGCTGGCGAAGACAGTCTCGTCCAGCGGACCGTCCTCAATCAGGTTGGCGCCGTCGTTGAGGCTGGCCAAGACGGCGATGCCGACGCGCCCGCTGATGATTGAAGGCGCATTGGGCAGGAAAGCGGCCAAATTCTCGGCGACGAAATCCCGCGCTTTTTCGTTGGAAGCCAAGGCGGAGGCTTCGGAATCGTAGATGCTGAGCGCGGCCAGCGTGCCGGCGCCATCGTCCATTAAGCTGTAGCTGAAGAAACCGTCGGTCTCAATCAGCAGGGGCAGCAAGCCCTCTTCGATGGTGTTTACAAAGGCAGCCAGATTGTCTGCTTGAAAGCCATCATAAATGCGCAAGCTGGCTTGCAGGCGGCTGGGGTCTGCCAGCAGGCCGAGGCCGCCGGTATGAACGGCGCCTTCGATAATCCGTGGTGGATTGGGCAGCAGCGGCGCTAGATTTTCCGCGACATAACTTCCCGCCAGCTCGTTGGAGGCGATGGCTTGCTCCTGCGTCTCAAATAGACTAATGGACACCAAAGCGCCCGCCTCAACGTCAGACATTCCGAAATAACCGATGAAGCCGTCGCTGTCGCTGATAATCGGTAGGAAAGCCGCCCGCGTCAAGCGCTCGATTTCCTCAAAGTCGGTTGAATGGATGCCTTCATAGTGGCGGATGCTGATGTAAACGCTGTTGTCTTGGGCGCTGGCTGTTAGCGCCAGGGCGAACAAGAGGGCAAGCGTTAACAAGGCAGCAGCATGGAAGCGCCGCTGGCAGGTGCTGGCAAATTTTGGCACGGGTCTCCTCCTCATTGGGTTGATATGACAGTCGGCCGCTTTTGAAATTGAGCCAGTGAAGCGACCGGCTTCTAATTTTCAGTCTAGTGTAATAGCCCGCGAAACTCAACTGCTTTCGCATTTGGGGCGCCGCTCGGCTGATTTATTGACAAGACTCACTGCCGATTGTTATTGTTGTCGCTATACTTCCGCTAAGCGCGGATTGGTACCGATTAACCGGGGAGTTGGGATGAGACATGGCTAACAGCGCTGCATTCACCACCATTTTCGGCCGCAACTTAATCGGCGAACTGCCGAACTTTGCGCATCAGCCTTATCTTGTCGTCACAATGGCTGATTTGTGGGATCTCTTCGCCCAGCATTTCGATGACAATCTGGCTGGTCCTTACCTCGTCAGCACCATCGATGGCGATGAGCTGAAAGCCGAAGTCGGGAAGCTGCCGCCTTGCAATTGCATCATCGGCTTGGGCGGCGGGCAAGCGCTGGATGTCGCCAAATACTTCGCCTGGTCGCTGCGGCTGCCGCTCTTCCAGGTGCCGACTTCGATGTCGGTCAACGCTGCCTTTGGGCATCGCGCGGGGCTGCGCTTTGGTGGCAATGTGCGTTATGTTGGCTGGGCAGTGCCGGAGGCGGTCTATGTCGATTTTGATGTGATTCAGAGCGCGCCCCTCAACGTCAACCGCAGCGGCATCTGCGAAATACTCTGTTACCACACGGGCCATGCGGATTGGCGCCTGGCGCACGCGCGCGGCAAAACCGAAGCCAAGTGGCCCTATGACCAAGGGCTGGTCGATGAAGCGCAGGCGGTGATGGCGACCGTGATGGATGCGCTGGACGACATCCGCGAAGTCAACGAGGCAGGCATCCGCGCCTTGATGACGGCGAACCGCTGGGGCGGGGCGGCGTTTCATAATGCCGGCTGGAACCCCCGTCACATCGAAGGTGCCGATCACTTTCTCTTTTACGCCTTGGAATATTACACCGGCAAGAAATTCATTCACGGGCAGCCGGTTTGCCTAGGCATTTATGTCGGCTCGCTGCTGCATGAGGACAAGCCGCAAGAGATGCTCGCGGCCATCCTGCGCGCCGGCGTCGATATTCGCCCGCAAGCGATGGGCATCAGCTGGGACGATGTGACTCATGCCCTGGTCAACATGCGGGATTTCCTGCGCCAAGCCGGCTTGTGGTATGGCATCTTCGACGAAGCCGAAATTGACGAAGCCTTCGCCGATCAAGTGCGCGAAAATGTCGAAGCGGCTTACCAAAACGCGCCAATCTCATTCGACAGCCGCTCATAACATCAGGATAGTGATGATGCCCAAGCTCGCCATCCACGGCGGACCAGCCGCCAAGACCAAAGCGTTTCCCGCTTGGCCCATCTTTGACGACCTTGAACGCCAAGCGCTCAACGAGGTGCTGGAGAGCGGCGTCTGGTGGCGGACGCCCGGCACCAAGACACTGGCTTTTGAGCAGCGCTTCGCCGCGTATCATCAGGCGGCGCACGGCATTGCCGTCACCAATGGCACGCATGCTTTGGAAGTCGCGCTGGCAGCGATGGGCATCGGCGCGGGCGACGAGGTCATCGTGCCCAACGCCACCTTCGTCGCCACCGCCAGCGCAGCGCTCTTCGCCGGCGCGCTGCCGGTCTTGGTCGATGTCGGCGCTGACAGCTACTGCATCGACCCCGAACTGGCTGAGGCGGCCATCACTGAGCAGACTAAGGCAATCATCGCCGTGCACATGGGCGGGCGCCCAGCCGACCTCGATCAGCTGGTGGCAGTCGCCGAGAAGCATGGCATCGCGCTGCTAGAAGACGCCGCCCACGCCCATGGCAGCGAGTGGCGCGGGCGCAAGGTGGGCAGTTTCGGCATCGGCGGCACCTTCAGCTTCCAAGCCAGCAAGACGATGACCGCTGGCGAAGGCGGCATGATCATCAGCAACGATGATGACTTTGAGCGGCTGGCGCGTGCCACGCATGATTGCGGGCGTTTGCCGGGCAAGTGGTTCTACGACCACTTCGTCTACGGCTCCAATTATCGGCTCAGCGAGTGGCAGGGGGCGGTGCTGCTGGCGCAGTTGACGCGGCTCGATGAGCAAAGCGCCCGCCGTCATCAAAATGGACGGCTCTTAGATCGCTTGCTAAGCGATATCCCGGGCATCAGCCCGCAGTCTCAAGACAGCCGCATCACGCGCAACGGGCAGTACGCCTATATCTTCCATTACGACAAGGGGGCTTTCGCCGGCGTCGATACCATCCGTTTCGTCGAGGCGCTGGAAGCGGAAGGCATCCCGACGCAAGCGCCCTATCCGCCGCTTCATGCGCTTGATTTGTTCACCAGCGGCGCCTACCGGCAGCGGCTAAGCGGCGCGCAGGCGACGGCTGAACACGGCTTTCTCGATGATGCCTTCCCCAATTCGCAGCGCGAAGCCTGGGAGACGGTCTGGATTACGCAGAACGCGCTCCTCGGCGACGAAGAAGACATGCGAGAAATCGCCGCCGCCATCAGCAAGATCGGCGAAAACGCGCCCGACCTGCTATAGGCGCGCGCCACTCCTCTGTCACGGGAGTGGCGAATTATTGATATAAGGCTTGCTTGTGCTGAGTTGTAGGGGCGATCCTTGGATCGCCCAAAACCCGCTTCTGCAACTGTGGGCGACACAAGTGTCGCCCCTACATCTAGGTTATCCAAATACAGAATATCGGCCTGCATATCTCATAATTCACCACGCCCCGTCGCGATTTGCTGCTTGCGGCGCTGCCCTTTGCGTTACAATCTATGGTTCCGCAGTTCGTTTCATTTTGGAGGATACAAGATGCGAGTCATCATCATGTGTGACATGGAAGGCGTCAGCGGCATCGTCAACTGGGACCAGGTGGGCGGCGGCAAAGCCGGCTACCCCGAAGGGCGCGAGCTGTATACCGCCGAAGTCAATGCGGCGGTGCGCGGCGCTTCACGAGCGGGCGCGACACAAGTCATCGTCATCGATGGGCACAACGCGGGCGGCGATTGGCGCGCCAACTCGCTTTTGAAAGCCCAGCTCGACCCAGCCTGCGAATATGTGGCGCACCATAATTGGACCGAGTACCGGGCGCCGCTGGAAGAGGGCGCGGACGCCTGCCTGATGGTCGGCTATCATGCGCGCAACAATACCCCCGATGGTGTATTGAACCACACCATCTCGTCTGCCCAGTGCCGCAATCTCTGGTTCAACGATGAGCTCGTCGGCGAAATTGGCGTGAACGCGGCTCTATGCGGGCACTATGGCACGCCGGTGCTGATGGTCACGGGGGATGTGGCCGCTTGCCGCGAAGGGACTGAATTGCTTGGCGCCGGCTTGACGACGGTGGCGGTTAAGATTGGGCTGTCGAAATATTCGGCGCATCAGATCGCGCCGCAACGCGCCCGAGAAATGATAGAAGCGGGCGCCTATCAGGCGCTGCAAGATAGAAGCGCGGTCGCCCCTTATGTGCCGGCCGCGCCCGTGACCATCACCGTCGAATTTGGGCATTTCGATACGATGATGGCATACCGCCCGCGCGAAGATGTGCTCTTGGACCAGCCCGCGCAGAAAATGTATAGCCGCGCCGACAATTGGCTGGCCGCCTGGGACAAGATCTGGCCCTTCTAAGCGGCACTTGCGCGGCATCAGTTTCATAACAGGTGGCTGAATCTTTCACTCGATCCGGCGCCAATTTTCGCTCTTAATTGGGAGCATTGCGAAGTCCGCGTCAGCTGTCACGACAACGGCATTCAGGCGGTGAGCCATCGAGGCAATCAGCAAGTCCATATCGGAGAATTGTTTCCCTCGATTCCGCATGGCAGCCCACAATTGCGCAGCCAGAAGCCAATCCTCATGGATTAGCGCTAGGTGATCCATCAGGGGGCTAATCTCATCTCGAAATATGCGCAGCTTGCCCGTGGCTTTGATTTTTGCCAATCCGCGCGCAACTTCATAGCGTACCGGATCGCATAAGCCGAGAATGCTCCCCGCTTCGCTGGCAAGGGTCAGGCGCGCGAACACTTGCAGGTGACGTCGAATGCGATCAGCAATGACGTTTGTGTCCAGAATGTAGGTCACTGGGTCCATAGCGACTCTTCCCATACTTCAATGAAATCTTCTGTCATTGCCGCGGTCATCGCTTCAAGCTCTTCGTCGCTCAAGCCATTGCCTAGCATATCCATCGCCTCATTGAGTTGCCGCGTCCTTTCTGCTGGCATCAAGGGAGATGACTGCTCAGGGAGTTCGCCTATATGCTGGAGCAATAGACGGCGCTCCTTGCCACTCAATTCGGTGACTGCGCGCATTATTTCTTCTAAGAGCATGTTAACCTCCCGCTGGCTAACGCTGAGCCTGATTCAAGTGATTCTACAGCCCACATATTATAAGCGATGTAAGCCCTGGTTAAGCCATCCGAATGCGCGGCATTTTCTTTGCGGCAATTTGTGGCAGTTTCAAGCTAAGTGTGTATAATTGCACGAGGTGCTTTCACGAGAGATATGAAGGCATCTACTTGTACTGAGTATTGCAATAAATTAATGTTCTATACGAAAGGAAAAACGTAATGAAAGCCAGATTTGTTTTTGTCCTGTTGGTTCTCGCTCTCGCTTTCTCGAGCGTCGGCGCCTTGGCGCAAGACCCAATCGAGGAGTGGGCCGCCGGCATCAAGGACAGCTATGGCGGTACCGAAATCACCGTCGCCGTCGCATCGCACCCGTCTGTTGAGGCATTTAAGCAGATGATCCCCCGCTTCGAGGAATTGACTGGCATCACGGTCGTGCTGGACGAAATGGAAGAGGGCCAGCTCGGGCAGCGAATGCTGCTGGAGGTCTCGGCTGAATCGTCTAGCTATGACGCCATGATGACCGCCATCGAGTGGAGCCCGCTGGTGGCTTCAAGCGGATATGCCACGCCGCTGGAACCCTGGATTGAATCCGACATTACGCCCGACTGGTTCAATTACGAAGACATCCTGCAGGCCTATCGCGATATGTTCCTCTGGGAAGATGGCATGCACTATGGCATCCCTTACGCCGGCGAGACGGTCTTCATGTTCTATCGCGAGGACTTATTCGCCGAGCATGGCATGGATGTGCCAAGCACCTTTGACGAAGTGATGGAAGCTGCCAAATACTTCAGCGAAAATGTCGATGGTGTTGATGGCATCTCTTACCGCGCTCGTCTCGGCTGGGAGTTCACCTATATGTGGTCGATTTTCTTGGCGCCCTTTGGTGGCATGATGGTCGATCCGGAGACAGGCGATGTCGCGCTGGATTCACCAGGCTCGGTCGCCTCGCTTGAGTACTTCCGCGATTTGTGGCAATACGGTCCTGTCGGCGTGGAATCCTTCTCCTTCCCCGAAGCTTGGGACGCCTTCATGCTGGGCCGCGCCGCTATCATGATCGAAGCATCAGCCGCCGCGCCGGAAGTGGAGAATCCCGATAAGTCCTTGGTCGCTGGTATGACTGGCTACAGCAAGCTGCCCGCGGGTCCCGCCGGCGCCTACTCCGGTGTTTGGGGCTGGTCCTTCGCTATGATGGACGATTCCATGCACAAGGAAGCGACTTGGGCATTCATTGCCTATTTGACCAGCGAAGGCATGCAGGATGAATACCTGGCTAACGGCGGCATCGTCTCGCGGGCATCGGCTTTGGGCGATCCTGAATTGCAAGCGGCCAACCCCTATTATCAGGCGACGCTGGACGCGCTGGAACAAGCAGCCGACTTGGGCGCTGCCGGCTTGGCGGTTGTATTGCCGTCGCCTAAGTGGAGCCAAATCAGCAGCATCATGGGCACCGAAGGCGGGCGCGCCTTCATCGGCGAAATCACGGTTGAAGAAGCCGTCGCCAGCATGCAGGCGCAAGTCTCGGAAGTGCTTGCTGAATAAGCTCAGCGGCTTGATGCCGACGCAGCGGGTCAAGCACTGGCTTGCCCCTACACCATCTAGTCAAAATCTGTACGGGCGGCTCACCAAGCCGCCCGCAGACTGGCTGCCTCGGTGATAGCTAGCGGCCTGGGATGGCGGCAATGACCGTAGACCGAAAAACGCGCTGGCGCCGCCCCCCCTGGCTGGCGCCCGCTTTGCTGATTGTCCCCGCTTTTCTGGTGGTCTTCTCTTTGGCGGCCTATAGCGCCGTCTGGCTCTTGCAGCTTAGCATGGTCAAGCTGACCTTTGGCGAGCCCTTCCGCAACGCCGAGTGGATCGGCTTGAATAACTACAACTGGCTGCTCTTCAACGAGTTCAGCACCTTTTGGTCGTCGCTGCGGGTGACGGCTGTCTATGTCGTCGGTACGCTCGGTCCCGAGTTGCTCATCGGCTTCCTCATCGCGCTGCTGCTCAACCGGAAGATGCGCGGCAACTCGGTCTTCACCGCCGCGCTGATCATCCCCATGGTGCTGATGCCTTCGATGGTGGGCATGGTGGGGCGCTTATACTTTTCGCCCTATGGTTTGATCAATTTCTTCGTCGAATCGCTCACGGGCCTGCGGTACAACTGGTACGGCGCGGACTTGGCGCTCTGGGCGGCGGTGCTGGTTGATGTCTGGGAATGGACGCCTTTCTTCATCTTGATCTTGCTCGCCGGCTTGCAGACGCTGCCGGTGGAGCCTTATGAAGCGGCGCGGGTCGATGGTGCTTCCCGCTTGCAATCTTTCATTCACCTCACCTTGCCGCTGATGATGCCCTTGATTATGACTACTTTAATCTTGCGCTTGATGGATGTCCTGCGCCTGTTTGATGTCATCTTTGTCATGTTCGGCGGCGGACCCGGCACATCGACCACCACCTTGCCGCTCTATATCTATCGCACGACGCTGATCCAACGCGATGTCGGGCGTGGCTCCGCTGCCAGCGTCATGCTCATCATCATCATCGTCTCGCTGACGGTCCTCTTAATCAAATTGCGCGACCGCATCCGCTACGAGGCTTAGGCAAATGAAGCTGGGAAACTTGCGCGCCCGGTTGGGCTCTCGCACCCTCGACCTGCTTACGATTGCGGTGGTGGCTGCTTTTCTCTTCCCGTATCTCTTCATGGTCAGCTCAGCCTTCAAGACCAGGCTGGATACCTTCGCGTATCCGCCGGTCTTCTGGGGCTTCACGCCCACGCTGGAACACTTCGAGACTATCTTCAGCGATATGAACATCGTCTTTTATATGAAGAACAGCACCATCATCGCCGTCTGCAGCACCTTGCTGACAATACTCATTTCCATCCCCGCGACATACAGCTTCGCCCGTTTTCGCTTTCGCAATAAAGAAGGCATCGCCTATGGCTTTCTTTTCCTGCAGATGGTGCCGGGCATCTCCATCGTCTTCGCTTTGTTTTTCATTGCCGATTCGCTCGACCTTTCTGATACCCATATTTTCTTGATCATTGTGTATCTTTTGTGGAATGTGCCCTATGCCATCTGGATGATGCGCGGCTTTGTCGAAGGCATCCCGGTGGAGCTTGAAGAATCGGCGATGGTGGATGGCGCCTCGCGCTTCAAAGCCTTTCGTCTCATCACGCTGCCGCTGATGGCTGGCGGCATCGCCGCGACCGCGATTCTAATCTTCATCGGCGTCTGGAACGAATTCAGCGTCGCCTTCTTCTTGACTTCGACCGAAGCGCGCACCATGCCGACGACCATCGCCTTCTTCATGACGCACTCCGGCATCAAATGGGGACCCATGTTCGCGACTGCCACCATCGGCACGCTGCCGGTGGTCATCTTCGCCCTGCTGGTGCGCCGCTATTTCATCTCCGCCTTAACTTTCGGCGCGGTGAAGGGCTAGCGCGCCTGCTATCAGCCTCATGCTTTTGGCGAGACTAGGGCGAGAGAAGCGCCGCCAGCGCCGGCGGCGACGATTGAACGAAAGGATAAGAAGACCATGTGCCTTGACCGAATCGATCGCGCAATCGAAACGCACCGCGATGAGGCGCTTGCATTGCTGCAAGAGTTGGTGCGCATCCCCTCGCTGGAAGGGGCAGAGAAACCTTGCATCGACGTGCTGGAGCGAGAGCTGCAGGCGATGTCGCTGGCTGTCGACCGCTGGATACCCGACGATGAAGAGCTGGCGGCGCACCCGGCTTTTGTGCCGACTGGCTGGTCCTACGCCGAGCGCCCTAACGTGGTCGGCATTTGGCGGGGCGCGGGCGGCGGCAAATCGCTCAAGCTGAACGGGCATGTCGATGTCGTGCCGATTGGTCCGCCGCAGCTTTGGCAGCACGGACCTTGGAGCGGCGATTTCGTCGATGGCAAAGTCTATGGACGCGGCAGCGCTGATATGAAGGGTGGCGTCGTCAGCAACCTGCTGGCGCTGCGTGCGCTGCAAACTGCGGGCCTCCGGCTGGCTGGAGACATCATCATTGATTGCGTCGTCGATGAAGAAGCGGGCGGCAATGGCACCCTGGCGACGGTCCTGCGCGGGCACAACGCCGACGCCTGTATCTTCACCGAGCCGACCGGGCTGGGCAATCTGTCGGTATCCAACCGGGGCGCGCAATTCTTCCGCATTACCGTGCCCGGCGAAGAGGGCGGCATCGAATACAAACATGAATTGACGAACCCCATTGCCAAAGCCTTTGAGGTTTTCCAGGCGGTCGAAGCTTATTCAATCATGCGCGAATCGGTGGTGTCGCACCCGCTGTACGATACAGCCTACAATACCAAAGTGCCGACCGGCATCTGCAAGATACAAGCGGGGGAATGGCCCTCGACCGTTGCCTCGCAGGCGCAGTTGGAAGGCACGATCGAATGCCTGCCCGGCGAAGACATTCATCGGGTAAAAGCCGATTTCAAAGCCTTCATTCTGGAATGGGCGGCAAAAGACAGTTGGTTCCAAGATCATCCGCTGCAGATCGAATGGTTCGGCCTCTGGTTTGACGCGGCGGAGATTGACCCAAATCATGCGCTGGTTCAAACCTTGAGTGCAGCTGCGAAATCGGTAACTGGTCAGGATGTATTTGTCCGCGGTGCGGGCGGCTGCGACCTGCGTTTGCCCGTGCTCTATGGCGACACGCCATCGGTTCTATTTGGTCCGTCGGGCGCCATGATCCACAGCACCGACGAATACATCGAATTTGAGCAGGTGATTGATTGCGCTCGGGTTCTGGCTCGCATGGCAGTCGATTGGTGCGGCGTCGCCGAGTAGGGGAGGGCGAAGATGGCTCAATGGTGGGATGAGCAAATCCGTGCCGTCACGCTGGAGTTCCCAGCGGCTGATGTGGCGACAATCGATGTCAAGGGCATCGTCGACGAAACGCATCGCGGCGACGCCAACACGCTCGTCGTCTTCGCCACTGGCTACTATCCTGGCGGGACCGCCTTTTACCAGAGCAAGATCGCGCCGCATTATCCCGGCTTGGGGGAGCGGGATCTGCTGGCTGAAGCGATCGCGGCGGCACATGCCAAAGGGCAGAAAGTGGTCGCCTATCTGGCGTCGATTTGGGGCAACCGCGAGCTGTATTTTGCCCAGCCGGATTGGGCACAGCGCAAAGCCGATGGCACCGTGACCACCTGGGACGCGCAATACAATTCGGTGGCGATGGACCCGCTTAGCCCCTACCGCGATTATTTCGCTTCGATCGTGCGCGAAATCGGCGACGGCTATGCGGTAGACGGCTTCTATTTTGATGAACCGAGCTTCCAGAGCTGGTCAGCCAGCTTCGCCTGCCAACGCGCTTTTGAAGCTGAGTTTGGCCTCCCCCTGCCAACAGAAGCGCAATGGGATGACCCCACTTTCCAAAACTTTCTGCGCTGGCGCTACGATCAGATTGCCGAGTGGCGGCGCTCGCTCTATGCCATTGCCAAAAGCCCTGATCGATGTGTTTTCTTCCAAGGCGCTTTTCCGCTGGGGGTTTTGCGCGCCGAGCCGGAGCCAGTATCTGGTGCGCCGCGGCGGCCCTCTTATTATCATGATCGCTTTGGCGCCGCCTGGCACGTGCCGCTGGCGCATGCCGATGATATGGCGCAAACAGCTGCTACCGGGGACATCGCACACATGGAGCTTTACCGCGCCAGCATCGGCGAGCCGCTCTGGTGGTACGGCGTCGCCATGCGTTACGTTCAGTCCATCGCCAAAGGCAAGCAGACGCTGGTGCTGAGCATGATGGCGCAATCGCCTTTTGACTTGTATGGCTTGGGCGAAACTGAATTGCGCCTGTCCACCGCCGAATTGCTAGCCAACAATGCCTCGCTGCTCTTCGCTCGTTATTATCCGGACCAAGTGGATCAACAGGCTTGGGCTCAAGTCTACGCCCGTTTCGCCGAGGCTAAGGCGCTGGCGCCTTATCTGATGAATCGGCAGAGCATCCCCTATGCGGCGCTGCTCTATTCCAGCGCGACTGTCGAGCGCTTCGATTACCAGGCGGGCAAGCCGTCTCACATCGGCGAAATCAAAGGCTTCGCCAAAGCGCTGCTGCAAGAGAAAATCCTCTTTGACATCATCACCGAAGCCGACCTGGGCGCGCGGCTCGAGCAGTACCGCCTCATAATTCTACCGAACGCAAGCTGTCTTTCGTCCCAGAGCAAAGCGCGGCTGAAGCAGTTCGCCGCCGCCGGCGGGTGCCTCATTGGCTCCTACGAGAGCGGGCTGTACGATAGGACGGGCAACCGGTCCGCCGCCGATGACTTCGCCACTGTCTTCGGCATACACTACCTGGAGGAGCGGCTGCCCTTCGAGCTGGATATCTACATGCGGATGACGGCCGAACCGGACTTGCCCACTGCCATTCCCGCAGGCAAGCGCATACCCACCATGGGCATGCAGGTCGCCCTGGAGCCAGCTGGCGCCCGCCCGGTGGCGCATGTGCAAGGCGCCTCTGATGTGCATTACGGTCCGCTGAGTGACGAAATGGGACCGCCGGCCGTCTTGACTCATCAGGGGCGCGGCTTCCGCAGCGTCTATTTCGCTACGCCGATTGGGCAGCGTTACCTGGAATTTGGCATCCGAGACTTCCGCCATTTGATTGCTGCCGCAGTCGCCTGGGCGGCTCAATCGCTGGCGCCAATCCGCGTCAAAGGCGCCGGTGACAGCCTCGCGCTGACCGCGTTTCAACAGGGCACGCGGACGCTGATTCACCTGGTCAACAGCCTGCGCGACGAAACGCGCCTGCCAATCAACGAGGCATTTCCCAGCTTCGATGTGCTGGTTGAGGTGGATTTGGATGGGCCAGCGCAGTCCGTTACCGCTATGGGTGATGAGACCAAGCTGACATGGGAAGCCAGCGGCAAGACGCTTTCAATTCGCCTGGCGCAAGTGCGATATCATGTCTTGCTGGTGATTGAGCAATAACTGACGAAAACTGACGAGCATGTGCGCTTTCAGCAATTGAAGCGGGCGAGCGTCCTGGCGGCTTTGTGCCTGACGTTGGCTATGCTGCTGTCATGATTGCGCCGTAGCCACCGCCTCATCCAGCGCTTGCAGCTGGTCTTCATGCGCCTCCAGCCATTGAATCGCCGCCATCGCCGCTGAGGTGCCTTGCCCCACCGATGTCGCCACTTGACGCCAGATCTCGTCTTGAATCTCGCCGGCGGCAAAGACGCCGTCGACATTCGTGCGATAACGTTGGTCGGTGATGATATAGCCATTTTCGTTGAGGGCGATTTGCTCGCCAAAGACAGCGTTGTTCGGGTCATGCCCGATGAAGATGAAGACGCCTTCCGTTGGCTCGATGGTCTCTTCGCCCGTGACGCGGTTCTTCAAACGCACAGCGCTGACGCCGCCGTCGCCCAGGATCTCCTCGACCACTGCGTTCCAAGTGAAGCTGATCTTCTCGTTCTTGAAGGCGCGGGTCTGCAATTGGATGCCGGCGCGCAGCTCATCGCGGCGGTGGATGATGTTGACGCTGTTTGCGAAGCGCGTCAAGAAGATGCCCTCTTCCAGCGCCGAATCGCCACCACCGACCACAACAATATCTTTGCCGCGGAAGAAGAAGCCATCGCAGGTGCCGCAATAGCTGACGCCCGCGCCGATATGCGCTTCTTCGCCCGGCACGCCCAGCTTGCGCGGGTCGGCACCGATGGTGATGATAACGGCGTCGGCCAGGTATTCTTCGCCCAAGGTCTTGATGTAGAAGGGCGAGCCTTGGCTGAAGTCGACGCTTTCGACCAGGTCAAACTCAACGGAGGCGCCGAAGTTCTCGGCGTGTTCTTTCATGCGCTCGACCAATTCCGGTCCGCTCAAGCCATCGGGGAAGCCGGGATAATTCTCAATCTCATGCGTGATGGCGACTTGCCCGCCAAGCTGCGCCCCGGCGATGACGACCGGCGCCAACTGCGCGCGGGCGGTGTAGAGCGCGGCTGTCAAACCTGCTGGTCCGGAGCCGATGATGACAACACGTTCCTTTTTCATGCTTCCCCCATCCCCAACCCTTCCCCCAAAACGAGGGAAGGGGGATTCTGTAAATACGGTACATTAAATTCAATTGGCATAAAATCAAGAGTTAAGGCGGGGGCATCATTTCTGAAAAGTCAAAACCGTCTAGGGCTTTTTCGCGCTTGAGCACCGCCACCAGCGCTTCGAATTCTTCGCGGCAATCGCCCCAGTAGCGCATGAACTTTTGCATCTCGGGCCAGATCTCGTTGAGGTCGGCGCCGCTCGCCACTTGTTCCGCCAGCCGCGTGATCTTTTCGCAGCAATCGTTGCAGTCCATCTTAATCAGCGCGTCATCGGCTGGTGCGTTGGCGATGAAATCAAGCAGCCTATCCAACTGGTCGCCATCATGTTGATCGGGCATGGTGGGGTCTCCCGCGAATTTGCATCACCCTATGGACGAGTGGCTGGCACGGAATCTTACATGGGGACGGCTTGAATGCGCTTAGCTCAATCAAGTATACTCATGCGCAGCGGACAAAGGGAATCATTAAATGGCGAAAGAAAATTGGCAAAGCAAAGTGATGTGGACGGGCGACTGTCTGTATATTTTGCGCGGAATGAATTCAGAGAGCGTCGATCTAATTTATCTTGACCCGCCTTTTAACTCCAATTCCGATTACGCCGCGCCGATTGGCAGCCAAGCAGCTGGTGCCGCTTTTACAGATACCTGGACTCTGACCGACCTTGACGTCGAATGGATAAACTTGATCGAAGCGCAGCAACCCGCTCTGTATCGCGTACTGCTGGCGGCGATGCGGCCCAGTGACAAATCGTATCTGGTCTACATGGCGGCGCGCCTGCTAGAAATGAAACGGGTGTTGAAGCCAAGGGGCAGCATTTATCTGCATTGCGACCCCACGATGAGCCACTACCTCAAGTTGGCGATGGATGCGATATTTGGGCGCGGCAACATGCGCAACGAGATTGTTTGGTGTTATAGCCGGCCGTCCGCCCCCAGGCAGCGCCAGCTTTCCCGAGTTCACGATATCATATTCTGGTATTCAGTCGGGGACGAATGGACTTTCAACCCTGATGATATCCGCCAGCCATACGCCGCAAAAAGCCGAGCGCGGGAAGGGTATGCCGCCACCGCCTCCAAAGTCGCGGAAGGCACTGTTCAGTTGGACGCCCGAGGCAAGTTCCCTGAAAGCTGGATTTACATCCCGCCAGTGAAGGGCAATTCAAAAGAATACGTCGGTTATCCAACGCAGAAACCCTTAGCGCTATTGGAGCGCATCGTCAAAGCCAGCTCCAACCCCGGTGATATTGTCCTCGACCCATTTTGTGGCTGCGCGACCACCTGTGTGGCGGCGGATGACTTGGAACGAAACTGGATCGGCATCGATATTTCACCCAAAGCGGCTGAGTTAGTTGTGCGGCGCATAGCGGACAGGCAGGGACTGTTTCGCGATATCATTCATCGCGACGATATCCCCCAGCGGACTGATTTGGGCAAGCTGCCGCGTTACAATAGCGCCGGGAACAAGCAGCAGCTCTACGGTATGCAGGCTGGCGACTGCGCTGGCTGCGGCGAGCATTTTCAAATGCGCAACCTCGAAGTGGATCACATCATCTCGCGCGGCAAAGGCGGGACGGACCATATCCATAATCTGCAGTTGCTCTGTGGCGCTTGCAATAGGATGAAAGGCAATCGCGGCATGGAGTACCTGCGGGCGAAGTTGCAGCTGCCTTAATCTCGCATCACCCTATGGACGAGTGGCGCGCGCGCCAAGTCTATCACAAGCTCGCCGTGCCCTTCAACTCCCGCGCACTCGCCAGCAGCTCCCGCGCGCTCTCCAGCCCCGCCGCGCCAGCCGTGCCCAGCATCGCCGCCAGCTCCGCCACCCGCTCGCCATCATCGGCCAGCGCCCGCACTCGCGTCGCCGCATGAGCCGCCCCGACATCCTTCTGCGCTTGAAAATGCACATCGGCATAGCTCGCCAGCTGCGGCAGGTGCGTCACGCAGAGCACCTGGTGCGCCGCCGAAAGCGACCAGAGCTTCTCGCCGACGACCGCGCCCAGCCGCCCGCCGATGCCTTGATCGACCTCATCGAAAATCAGTATCGCCCGTTGGTCGGCTGCCGTCAGCACCCGCTTCAGCGCCAGCATGATGCGCGCCGCCTCGCCGCCCGAAGCCACCTTCGCCAGCGGGCGCATAGGCTCGCCCGGGTTGGCGCTCAGCATGAATTCGACATCATCGATGCCGGCCCCGTCAAACTTGTAGCGCCGCTGGCCGATGATGCAGCCGGCTGGGTGTTCCGCTTGCTGCAGCAATACATCAAACTGGGCGCGCTCCATGCGCAGGTCGCCGAGCTCGCGCAGCACGTCGGCGCTGAGGGAGCGGCTCGCTTCGGCCCGCGCCGCGCTCAAACGCGCGCTGATATCGCCGATCTGCCGCAGCAGTTCATGCTCGTGGCGCTGCAAGGTGGCGAGTCGTTCATCGCTCTGGTCGACGCCCGCCAGCTCAGATTCGGCGCGCGCGGCATAAGCCAACAGCTCGCCGATGCTATTGACGCGGTGGCGGCGCTTCAAGGTCCTTATCATTTCCAGCCGTTCTTCAAGCTCGTTGAGCCGCTGCGGCTCGTATTCGACCGCTTCGGCATAGCGCGCCAGGGTCAACGCCAATTCTTGCGCGCCCTGCGCCAGGCTTTCGGCCAAGTCGTAATCATCGGACATATTGGGGTCGATCTGCGCCAGCGCTGCCAGCGCGGCCGCCACGCCCATCAAGCCGTCGACCGCGGCCATGCCGCTGCGCTCGTCGCCATTGAGCAGCTGCGCCGCCTCGGCCGCCAGCGATGCCAGTTGCTCGCTATTGGCCAGGCGCTGCCGCTCCGCCAGCAGCTCGGCTTCTTCGTCGCTATCGAGATTGGCGCCGCGAATCTCTTCGACTTCGTGCCGCAGCAGGTCGGCTCGGCGGCGCAGCGCGTCGCTGTCTTCGCGGAGGGCGCGCATCTCCGCCTGCGCCCGCGTCAGCTCGCCGACCAGTTGCGCCAGCCCAGCCCGCGCCGCCAAGAGATCGGCGTAGCGGTCCAGCAAGTCGATATGGTGGCGGGGCTGAAAGAGCGAGAGGTGGCTGCTCTGCCCGTGGATGTCGAAGAGCTCGCGCCCGATTTCAGCCAGCAGCTCGCTGCGCGCGGCGATGCCATTGATGCGCGCCGTAGAGCGCCCGCCCCGCCGCAGCTCGCGCATCAGCGATAGGTAATCGGGCTCTGCTTCATCGACCAGCTCTTCACGCTGCAGCACCGCCATGACTTTGAGCCGCGTCCGCCGATCCAGCTTGATGAAGCCCTCGACCCGGCTGCGGTCGCCGCCGGCCCGCACAAAATCGGGGTCGGCTCGCCCGCCGAGCAGCAGCTCCACCGCGTCAATCAGAATCGATTTGCCGGCGCCGGTCTCGCCGGTGATGACGTTGAAGCCGGTGCCGAATTGCAGCTCGAGCCGGTCGATGACGGCGAAGTTCTGGATGCGCAGTTCTTCCAGCATGGCGGTCCTAAACCGAAACTTTGAACCTCGCGTAGGCGGCTGAGCTGGCTAAAGCCAGGTAGATAAAGGTGAATAAGCCCAAGCCCCCGGCCAGCAGCAGCGCCGAGGCGAAGCCGCCCACCAATAAGCCGCCGCTGGCCAGATAGCCGCTATAGCGCCCGCGCCGCCGCCCCGTCAATTGCAGGGCGATCTGCGCCGCCGCCCCGCCAATCGCCGGCGCCACCAAGAAGCCCAGGATGAAAAAGCCGCCGACCAGCAGCTGCAAAAGGGGCAGCAGCGCGCCCGCGACCGCGCCAGTCGCCGCGACCAGACCATAGTCGATGGCGCCGCCTTCGAAGAATCGGTCCTCGTGCCCGCGCACGCATTGGCGGCAGGTGTAACCGACTGGCGTGCGTTTGGCGCACTCGACGCACATATAGCGCTCACAGCGGTTGCAGCGCAATTCTGTATCGCGCTGCGGGTGCCGGGCGCAGTAATGAATCTGGCTATCCAGCGATGTGTCTGGGAATTTGTTTTTCATCGGCTTTAGCCCATCTCGCTTCTTGTCTTGTCCTGTATGAGATAGATACTGCGCTTTGCCGCCGCCGCCTCAATCTTATAGGGTCAGGCGGCGGGGACCGTGCCGGTTGATCCGCGGCTCCATCCGATCCAGCAGCGAGCGATAGAAATAATTGCGCTCGCGCAGGCGCAGAAAAAGGCTCTCTGGCTCGGCGGATGTGACGCAGATGTGCTGATTCTCGCCCAATTCCATGGCGACCCGGCCATCAACCGCCAGCAGGACGCTGTGCCGATTCTCCCGCGTTGGCTCAATATCGACGACTGCGCCCTGCGAAAGCACAATCGGCCGCTCCATGCTCAGATGTGGTGCCACCGGCGCCAGCAGTATGTTGCGCAATTCGGGCGGCAAAATCGGTCCCCCGGCCGCCAGGGCGTAGGCGGTGGAGCCGGTCGGCGTCGACAGGATCAGGGCATCGGCGTTATAGGTGGTCGCCCAATGTTTGTCGATGTAGGTGGCGATTTGCACCATCCGCCCGAAGACGCTGCCGCTGATGACGACATCGTTCAAAGCGCGGAAGGAATCGACAAAGCGCTGCTTGTCTTCCAGCACCGTCGCCCGCAGCATCATGCGCTTCTCGATCCAGTATTGCCCGGCCAGCAGCTTATCCAGCCCCGCTTGGAATGCCTCTGGTTTCTCGATTTCGGTGAGGAAGCCCAGCCAACCCATGTTGATGCCCAGCACCGGCACCCCATGCTCGGCGCAGACGCGGGCGGCGCGCAGCATGGCGCCATCGCCGCCGATGGCGATCACCAGGTCGGCATGCGGCACATCGCCACGGACCTTGCGCTCGTCCCATTCGGTGTGCAGCCAATGCTTTATACCGCGCCGACACAGCAAAGCCGCAATATCCCGGGCGACCGGGTGGGTATCCGGACGGGTCGGATGCGCCAAAATGCCGATGCGTTTGATATCGGTCAATTCCGCCTCTTTCCCTGCCTCTGCCCAATATCATTATGCTGCAGATTCGTCGACAATCCCATATTAAATGGCTTTTCTCAGCGCTCTCTGTGTTGAATATTTTTCGCTTGCTCTTACGGTGTTGGGGAGTGGCGAATTATTGATATAAGGCTTGCTTGTGCTGAGTCGTAGGGGCGATCCTTGGATCGCCCAAAACCCGCTTCTGCAACTGTGGGCGACACAAGTGTCGCCCCTACATCTAGGTTATCCCAATACAGAATATCGGCCTGCATATCTCAGAATTCATCACTCCCCGGTGTTGCGCGCCAACTCGACACTGTCTACTTAGCGATATAAGCTCCCCAAAAAATGTAGTAACATGTGTAAGATGAAAACTTTATTTTTGTTTAAAACATTCATTCTTTCCATCAGGAAAGGGGGGATACTATGCGCAAGCACTATCCATTGCTATTCATTGTCGTTTCGGTCTTCACGCCATTGCTAGTGGCGCAGGCGCAGGATGCTGGAAACCTGACCATCGCTATTTTGCGCTTTGGCAATGCCCAGAACGAAGACTTCTCTTCCAGTGAAACCGGCGTGCTGGATCTGCTGGAAGCCCACGCATACATCAGCGCGGACGAACGGGCTGGCTTGGCTGGTCGCGCTAGCCTGGCGGGCGAAAATATCAACATAATCTGGGGCGACGCCGCTTTTGAATTCATCAACGCCGTCATCGCCGTCGACAATGCGTTGGATCAAGGCGCTGATGTGCTTGTCACCTTGTCGACGCCGATGACACAAGCCGCGCTTAACGGCACCAGCGATATGGACGACCCACCGACAATCATCTTCGCCGCTGTCTTTAATGCGGCTGAGGCTGGCATCGCCGAATCTGCCTGCGAGAAACCCGCCCATGTCGCTGGCGCCGAAGCGAGCACGCCTTACGAAGAGGTGCTGCCCTACTTGCTCATCCAAGACCCAAGCCTTGAGATCATCGGCACGATCGTTAACCCAGGCGAAGCCAGCAGCGTGGCCGGCGCAGAGGCGATTGTGGTGGCTGGCGAGGCGCTCGGGCTGACAGTCGAGCAAGCTGCCGTGACGAGCCTGGCCGACTTGCGCGCCGCGACCCAAAGCCTCATCAACAAAGGCGTGGCAATCATCCTGCTGCCGGTCGACCAGACGACCTTGGCTGGCTTGCCGGCTATCCTGGCTGTCTCCAATGAGTATGGCATCCCCATCTTCCATGCCAATATGGAGGCGCTCAGTGTTGGTGCCACCGTCGCCGCCGGCTACGATCTCTATTACGAGCAAGGCATCCGCGCGGGGCGCATCCTCGTCGGCTACCTGGACGGCGACATCGATATCGCCAACACGGGCATCTATTCCCAAACCAGCATCGGCGTCGGCGTCAACCTGGATTCCGCTGTTGAACAAGGCGTGGAAATCTCGGCTGATTTGCTGGACATAGCCGGGCGATTCGTTGAAGCCGGTCAGGCTTATTTGACCGAGGCGGAAACTATTGCTCGCGTGGAGGCGACAGGGCTATCTTTGGACAATATGCCGCGGGTAAAACAATTTGTCGAAAGCAGCCTGTCGCAAGAAGGTGGCATGCCTGGCGTCATCTCGCAGCTCACTGTGCGCATTCTCAGTTCTCCTGCGGGCAGGGCTTTCCAGCAAGAATTCCTGGCTGGCTTGGCTTGCGCGGGATAAGCGCCGCCGGCAAAATCTGGCACAGTTTGCTGCTGAAACAGGCAGGGGCGCCTCACTGAGTCCTCCGTTTTTCCCGGTTAGCAGGTCTCGCGAGCGGCTAGCCAAAGCGCCCGGCGATGTAATCGGCTGTCTCTTGCAGCGCTGGGCTTTTGAAGACCTTGTCCGTCTCGTTATATTCGACCAGCTCGCCCCAGCGCGTTTCATGCCCCTGGTCGATCTTTTTGCGGATGTTGAAGAAGGCGGTGTAATGGGAGGCTCGCTGCGCCTGCTGCATATTATGCGTGACGATGACGATGGTGTATTCGCGCTGCAGCTCCCACATTAGCTCTTCGATGCGCTGAGTCGCGATTGGGTCCAGCGCCGAACAAGGCTCGTCCATCAAGATGACATCAGGCTCGACCGCGATCGTACGCGCGATGCAGAGCCGCTGCTGCTGCCCGCCGGATAGCGCCAAGCCAGACTTGTTCAAGTCGCCGCTGACCTCGTCCCAGAGCGAGGCGTCGCGCAGGCTGCGCTCGACGATTTCGTCCAGCGCGCCTTTCTTCTTGATGCCCAATAGCCGCGGTCCATAGGCGACATTGTCGTAGATGCTCTTGGGGAAGGGGTTCGGCTTTTGAAAGACCATGCCGATGCGCCGGCGCACTTCGACCGGGTCCACCGCCTCGGCGTAAAGATTTTGCTTGCGGTAGATAATGTCGCCTTCGACGCGCGCGCCAGGCGTTAAATCCAACATGCGATTGATGCCGCGCAAGACCGTGCTCTTGCCGCAGCCGGAGGGACCGATCAAGGCGGTGATGCGGTTCTGGTAAATCGGCAGGTTGACCTTTGCCACCGCGCGCAAAGCCCCGTAATAGAAGCTGCAATCGCGCAGTTCCAGCGCCAGCTCGGTAGCGGCGGCCAATGCTTGGTTGCGCTTTGGATTGCTCATCCGCTAAAACCTTATCGAATAGCGATTGCGCAGATAGATTGCGGCCGCGTTCAGCGCGAGCATCAGCGTGAGCAGCACAATGATGGCGGCGGCAGCGATATCGGCGAATTGCCCTTGGGGCCGCGCCGTCCATTGATAAATCTGAATCGGCAGGGCGGTGAATTGCGAAAAGGGGCTGGTCGGGTCGGTGACTAGGAAGGTGGCTGCGCCAACAACAATCAGCGGCGCCGTCTCCCCGACTGCGCGCGACACCGACAGAATCGTGCCGGTCATGATGCCGGGCAGGGCGGCCGGCAATACCTGCTTCCAGATTGTCTGCCAGCGCGTCGCGCCCAGCCCATAAGAGGCTTCCCGGATGGTGTTGGGCACGGCTCGTATCGCCTCCTGCGCGTTGATGATGATGATCGGCAAAATCAGCAGCGCCAGCGTCAAGCCAGCGCTGACCAGGGTGCGCCCGTTCGGCGCGAAGCTGTTGCTGCGCGCCAGGCTCGCCATCAATTGCTTATAGGCCTCGGCGCTGATTTTCGAGCCAGCCGCCACCTCAAAACGATAATAGGTGCCGCGCGCTTCCAGGTCCGGGTCTTCGTCAGCCCGCGCCGCCGTCACATCGACCGTGATGCCCAGCGCCTCGGCTAGGGCATTCGACAGGTCGGTGATGGCTGAATTGCCAAGCATGGTCAAGCTGGGGCGGCCATAATGCAGGAAGGTATCCACCACCCGCCCCAGCGTCGGCGCGTCTATCTGCTCGCTCTCGCTGTGGAGGGCAGCGCCATCAAAGCTGATTGCGCCATCGAAGGCGGGCGCGATTCGCTCAAGCACAGTCTCGACGGTGGGCTGGTCGATATGGCTATGGAAGATCAGGCCGCTGGTGAAGGGCGCCAGGGCGCGCACAAATATCGCCAGCCCGAGCATGCCGTAGATGATTGATGGCACACCGGCGAGGTTGCGCACATTCGTCTCAATCAGGCGATTGGCGAAGCCAGCCTGCGCATATTCCTCCAGGTAGATGGCGGCGCCAATTCCGACTGGCAGCGCCACCAGCAGGACCACCGCCATCAGCCCGATGGAGCCGATCAGCGCCGTCCGCACCCCGGCCAGCGCGGGCTCGCTCGACATTGGCTGCGAGAGGAACTCGCCATCCAGCCAACTATGGAAGCGGATCACCTTGGCTTTCGCCTCATTCAGGCGCTCGGACTCCTTGTATGCCTCGAGGATTGGACCTTCAATCGCGCTTTTGACCGCCTCGTAATTGAAGATCGCATCCGACAGGCTGAAGCTGGCGATCACCTTCTGCTCGACCACTTGCGCCAGCACCAGGTTGTGCAGGGTTCCATGGTCCGCGTATTGCGCTAGCAAAGCAGCCTGCTGCTCTTTGCTGATTGCCTTGAGCAGTTCATTGGCTATCGTTGGCTCGACGTTGTCATCGCCGACGATTTCCGCCACCGTTGCTTTGGTGAAGCGCTTGTCTTCCACTTGGCTGATCGTATCGCGGATCAAGACGCGCAGGCGGCCCCCGACATGCTCGGCTAGGATGACAGCCAATTCATCGCTGCTCAAATCCGCCAGCGGGCGCCCCCCGGCTAGGGTTTCGGGTTCGACGGTGTTGACCAAGCCGATTGTGCCAAAGGCTTCATTGGCGACATTGAGAAACAGGGCGAGCAGCGCTAAGCCGGCGACGGCAATGGAAAAATAATTGAAGATTAAGCCCAAGCGCCCGCGCCGATGCCGCTGCGCCAGATGGCGGAAGTAATCAGCCTCTTTGGGCATATAATGGTGGCGCTGCCTATTCTGGTCGGCTGCCATTAGTATGCCTCCCGAAAGCGGCTGATGATGACGCGGCTTAGGGCATTGAGCATGAAGGTCATCAGGAACAGGGTCAAGCCGATTGCGAAGATGCTGTTGTAATCAATCGAGTCATAACTCAAGTCTCCGCCGCTGATGCGCGCGATATGCCCGGTCATCGTCTCGGCTGAGTCAAAGGGATTGAAGCTGAAGTTCGGTCCTGCGCCGGCCGCGATCGCCACGATCATCGTCTCGCCGATTGCCCGCGATATCGCCACAATGAAAGCCGCCAGTATGCCGCTTAGCGCCGCTGGAATCACCACTTTGATGACCGTCTCCAGCTTAGTTGCGCCTAAGCCGTAAGACGCTTCGCGCAGGGCATTCGGCACCGCGTGCAAGGCGTCCTCGCTCATTGAGCTGATGAGCGGGATGATCAAAATCCCGACCACGATGCCAGCCGAGCCAGTGTTATAAATGTTGACCACGTCGACGCCGAAAATGCCGCGCAGCAGCGGTGTCATGAATGTCAGCGCGAAGTAGCCGTAAACCACCGTTGGGATGCCAGCCAAGATTTCCAGCAGCGGCTTTAGCCAGTTGCGCCGGCGCGGCGACGCGTATTCGCTGAGATAAATCGCCGCGCCAATGCCCAGCGGCAGCGCCACCAGCATCGCGATGCTACTGGTCATCAAGGTGGCGTTGATCAGCGGGATGACGCCGAATTCGCCGATTGCCGGGATCCAACTGCTGTTGGTGAAGAACTCTACCAGCGTCGGGCGGTCATTATACTCCACCGCCACACCGGCGCTGTGCGGCGCGATGGCCTGTTCGCCGCGGGCGCCGCGCCGCACTTTGAAGCGTGGCAGGTAACCATCGGCGACGAAAAGCTCGCCGATGCGCTCGGTCAGCGGGAATACGGTAGAACTGCCCGCTATGATCAAGGCACCGGAAACATCGGCCGGGTTGAGGGATGTCGCTTCCGCGGGGACCGCGCCGCGCCACTGGTCCCGCGCCTGTGCCAGCGCCTCGGGCGATGCTTCAAAGTAACCGACGTCCACGATCACTTCCTGGACGCGTTCGAGATAATAACTGATGAAGCCTCGAACCGCCGGCTGCTGGCGCATGATAGCGGCATCGCTGTAGATGAAGAGCGGGCGCGCTAGGGCATAACTGCCATCTTCCACTGTCCGCGTGGAAGGGGCGACATTATCCAGCGCGATTAGCTTGAGCTCCGCCTCATGCGCTAGATAATGAGCGTAACCGAAAAAGCCGATGGCATACGGATTGCGATGAATGCTGCCCGCCAGTTGGCTGTCGTTTTCCGACATGATGGGGCTTTTCGCCAGCATCGCCGCCGCGTCGCCAGCAAAGACCGCGCCGGCGAAGAAGTCGAAGCTGCCGCTGTCTGGACCTGGGATCACCAACTGTATCGGCTCGGGGGGGAAGCCTGCCCGCACCTCCGACCAAAGCTGCGCCGCGCCGAATACCTGCCGCAGCTCGGCAAAGGTCAAGCCGGTGATGAAATCGTTGTCGGCGCTCACCGTGAGCGCCAGGGCATCGACGCCGATGTGAAAGCCAAGCGGCTCAATGCCAACTCTGCGGCAGCGCTCAATTTCACTTTCTGTCACGGGGCGGCTGGCATTGACGATCTGCGGGCGCTTGAAGCCCAGCTCGGCCAGTTCCAGCTCGCGGGCGCACCAGCGCTTGAAGCCGCCGCCGGTCCCCAGGGTTGCATGGTCAAACTGGTTGTTATGAAATTCGACGACTTCCATGACCTCTTTGCCCACGCGGATGAGGCCGCTCTCTTGGGCTGCTTCCAATGCCTTGCCCGGCTCCACGGTGAAGACCGAGGTCTGCTCATCCAGCGGGCGCACAATCGAGCGATTGCTATTGACCCATTGATCGCGGGTGAAAAAGGCGATCGATTCCTTGCCTAGAACCAGGATGATGCCCAGCGTCGTGAATATGGAAAGCAAGCCGCAGGCGAACAAACAGACTTGAATCGCCGCTTCATGCAGCTTGAATTTCCGCCTTAGATCGAGCGATCCGCGTTTGCTTTGCATTAGTTCTTGCCTTGAAGGCTGCTGCTTAGGCATGGTTCACTTTCAGAAAAATGGTCCCCCTCATATAGCGCTGAGGGGGGGCGCCCGTGGCGGGGCGGCGACAGCCTAGCACCATACCGCAGCCCCGCTTGCTCTGTAAAGTATCGGCTTTGGATTACATATCCTGCATCGCATCAATGGCATCGATGAAGGCTTGCTTGGCGGCATTCAGCGCGCTCGCCGACGCCGGGAAATAGCCCACATCGAGGACTTCTTCGTTGACATAGGTCAGGTAGAAATTGATGAAAGCGGCGACCGGCGGCTTCTCCGCCAGGATGCCGGCATCGCTGTAGATGTACAGCGGGCGAGCCAGCGGGTAGCTGCCGTCATCGGTCGTCTCCGCATTTGCCTCGATGCCTTCGATGCTGAGGATATTCAGCGCCTCTTCATTCTCGACATAGTAGGCATAGCCGAAGAAGCCGACGGCGTAGGGGCTGCCGCTGATGCCCTGCACCAGTACATTGTCATCCTCGGAAAGCTGGGGGTTGGCGCTGAGTATCGGCTCTTCATCTTCATCGAAGACGGCTTCCACGAAGTAATCGAAGGTGCCGCTGTCGGTGCCGGGGATGAAGCGCTGGATCGCTTCGGGGGGCCACTCGGCGCGCACATCGGACCAAGTCTCGGCGCTGCTGAAGATCAGCGCCAGCTCTGCCAGCGTGACATCGCTTGCGAAGTCGTTTTCAGCTGAAACGGTGACCGCCAGCGCGTCGGTGCCAACGCGGAATTCGATCGGCTCGCGGCCGATGGCGGCGCAAGATTCGATTTCGCTGTCTTTGATGGCGCGTGACGCGTTGCTGATATCGGTTTCGCCTTCGACGCAGAAGCGCTCAAAGCCGGCGCCCGAGCCGATGGACGCGATGGAAGGGGCTAAGCCGCCCTCGTCGGTCCAGCGCTCAGCCATGCGTTCGCTAAGCGGGAAGACAGTTGAGCTGCCGGCGGTGAGTATCTCGCCTTCGGTATAATCCAGCGGATCGACTTCTGGCAGCTCGATGTCAGCCAGCGGGTCCTCGGCTGGCGGCTCGGTATCGGAGTCTGATGCGACCACCGAAACAGCTGCGAAGGCGACAAGCAGCAATAGCCAACTTATTCTGTGCCTGTGACTTATTCTGTTCATGTGATTTGCTCTCTCCCGTTGTTCTAAATTGAGCGAGAATTGCGCGGTCGACCAACCATGAACGAGCGTAGCCGAACACTGTTAAAGCGGGCGCGCGGGGTTTTAACTATCAGCTAGGCTATCTTTAAGCGCTGCGAGGGATTCCTTTACTTGTTCTTTACATTTTTAATATAGGCGCCGGCTGGCTGGCTCGGTGGCGGCGGGCGAAAGATATTGGTGAATTCACTATCCGACGCTAAAATCGGTATTGAGTGGCAGCAGACTAGGTCGAGCTTATGATCAAATACTTTCAGCGCCGCCTGCTCCAAGCGATACCGACCTTCTTCGGCGTTACTATCCTGTCTTTCATGATCATCCTCTCCGCGCCGGGCGACCCAGTGGCGATGATTACCTGGGGACCCAACATGAACACGGCTGCCAATGAAGCGATGCGCCGACAATTAGGGCTCGACCAGCCGCCACTGGTGCAATATGTCTATTGGCTCGTCGGCAACGATTGGACGCTAATTGACATCGACGGCGATGGCATCGGCGAGACGCCGGGCGAGCGGCACGGGCTGCTGCGTGGCGACTTCGGCAAGTCGATCAAGAATAAGCGCCCCGTGATGCAGCAGCTGGCGCAGCGCATTCCAGCCACCTTGAGATTAGGCGCGGCCGCGATAACGATTGGCTTTTTGATGGGCATCGTGCTGGGTGTGCTGGCGGCGGTCTTCCATCGCACCTGGGTTGATCAAGTTATTCGCGTCATTTCTGTGGTTGGCAACGCCGTGCCGCAGTTCTGGCTTGGGCTGCTGCTCATCATCATCTTTGGCGTGCAGCTCGATTTATTGCCCATCAGCGGCATGCAGAACATCACCCGCCGCGGCGGCTTCGATCTGGCGGATGCGCTCCGCCATATGATCCTGCCGGTATTCGTGCTGTCGCTGAATTGGATCGCCTTTCTGTCTCGTTTTACCCGGGCGCAAATCCTGGAAGTTTTGCAGCAAGATTATGTGCGAACCGCCTATGCCAAGGGCCTCAACCAACGGGTCATTTGGCTGCGCCACGCGCTGCGCAATGGCTTGCTGCCGGTCGCCACTTTTCTTGGTCCCGCGATTGGAACCGTGCTGGCGGGCGCGGTGATTATCGAACAAGTCTTCGCTTGGCCCGGCATGGGCAAGCTGATCATTGACGCCGTGTTCGCCCGCGATTATCCGGTGGTGATGGGCTCGGTGGTGATTGCGTCGCTGATGTTCATCATTGGCGTGCTGCTCTCCGATATCATGTACGTCATTCTCGATCCGCGCATTCGTCTGGAGTGATGATATGACGAAGACCGGCGCCAAGGTAGCGGATATGAGCGGTGGGCAGCGCCCGTCGCGCTCCTTTTGGCGCGACGCGCTCGCCTTTCTCCGGCGCGACCGGCTGACCATCTTCGCCGTTTCGCTTCTGCTCCTGCTCACTTTCATTTGCGTTTTCATGCCACTGATATTTGAGAATGTCCTGAGCTTGGATGTCAACTCGACCAGCATCCCCAACCGTTTCAAGCAGCCGGGCGAGAGTGGCTACATCTTGGGTACCGACCAGCTAGGTCGGGATCAATTCCTGCGCTTGATTTACGGCGGGCGCGTCTCGTTGACCATCGCTTATCTCGCTAGTGTATTGACGGTCTTCATTGGCATTACGCTGGGCTTGCTGGCTGGTTATTATGGCCGGCAAATTGACGACATGATTTCCTGGGGCGTCAATACGCTCAGCGCGATTCCGCCGCTCTTCCTGCTGCTGATCGCATCGGCGGTCTGGGAGCCATCGACAGAGGTACTGGTCCTGGTGCTGGCGGCGCTGGGCTGGGTTGGCACCAGCCGACTGGTGCGCGGGGAAGTGCTGTCGCTGAAGGAGCGCGATTATGTGCTGGCGGCGCGGGCGCTGGGCGCGTCGGACTTCCGCATCCTGGCCTCGCACATCTTGCCCAATGTCTTTTCACTGGTCATGGTTACCATGACTATCATCGCTGGCAATTTAATCTTGATTGAGTCGGGCTTGAGCTATCTCGGCGTCGGCATCCAGCCGCCCACGCCGACCTGGGGCAATATGCTGACGGATTCTCGTAGCTACTTCGTCAGCGGTGTGCATCTGGTTTTCACGCCTGGCATCTTGATTATGATTACGGTGCTCTGTTTCTACTTGGTGGGCGATGGTTTGCGCGACGCGCTGGATCCGCGGCGGTATCAGCAGTGATGAGACTTGATGCCTGTCGCTGTGGCGCAATTGTCTAATCGTCGGGAGTGCTGAATTATTGATATAAGGCTTGCTTGTGCTGAGTCGTAGGGGCGATCCTTGGATCGCCCAAAACCCGCTTCTGCAACTGTGGGCGACACAAGTGTCGCCCCTACATCTAGGTTATCCAAATACAGAATATCGGCCTGCATATCTCATAATTCACCACTCCCTAATCGTCATTCTCCAAAGCCTGTACCAGAATTCAAAAAATAAGGGCGACTCAGCGAGCCGCCCTACATTTTCTGATAGGTGAGCTTTCGCCCTAAGCCTCAATCGTCCACTTGTGGATGTCTGCCGTGTAGCCATAGAAGACCCAGAAGGCCGCCGGCTCGAAGTCGCCGACGCGGGTATTCGCGGTCTGCCAGATATTGGGCACGAAGGACCAATCGTAGGCTAGATCCTCATGTGCGATTCGCTGAATCTCGCGATAGATTGCGCCGCGCTCGTCGGTGTTGCAACCGGGGACCGTGCGCGCTTGGTCGATCAGGGCGTCAATCTCTGGGTTGACGTAAGAAGCCAGGTTGTTGCCGCTGCCTGGAATATCCTGCCGGCTGTCAATCAGAGTCATGAAGTCGTTGGGATCGGGCGCGCCGCCGGTGCCGCCGCTATTGCTCATGGACGTGGCGTCGTACATCTGGCCCAGATAAACGTCGCTGATGTAATTCGCCCATTCCACCTTCTCCAGCGTCACATCAAAGCCGATGTCCTTTAGCTGATCCTGCGCCACCAAGACGTGCGTCTCGAACATCAGCAGGATGTCGCTGTAGGAGATGAGGAATTCGAGGCGCTGGCCATCTTTCTCGCGTACGCCATCGCCATCGGAATCAACCCAGCCGGCCTCTTCAAGCAGCTGCATCGCGCCTTCCGGGTCGTATGGGTAGGGCTGCAAGTCATTGTTATAAGCCCAACCGATGGCTGGGTTGACGGCTCCGATTAGGCGCGTGCCGCCATCGTCGCCGCCCATCGTCGCCAGCACATCGCTCTTGTTGTAGCCCATCGCCACCGCTTTGCGCACGGCTGGGTCGCTAAAGATCGGATGCGGCACTTGCTCCATCGCGTTGCCGTCTTCATCATAGGCGGCCGCTGGATGTGCAGGATCCACCCAATTCAGGGCAAAGAATTTGACCGACATCTGCGGGAAGATCTCCCATTGCAGGTTGCTGGTATCGGCAATCTGGCTGAAGAGATCGCCGTGCAAATAGGTGTAATCCACCTCAGCCGCCTGAATCGATTGCAGCGCGACCGCTTGCTCCTTGATATTGCGATTGATCAGATAAGGAATGCCGACTTCGCCGCCCCACCAGTCCGGATTGGCATGGTAGCTCTGGTAGGAATCTGGCTCCCAGGCATCCAGGATATACGGTCCACCACTGATGCCGAGCGGTTCGGCGGAGACCATATTGTCCTCAAAGTCGCTGAAATCTTCTGCGAACAGGTGCGATGGCATGAAGCGCACGCCACCCAGCTGGCTGAACGCGGCGCAGTCCAAGTTGTTCAGCACCACCTCATAAGTCTTGTCGTCGATGACGCGCACTTCTTCAACCGCTGCCACCTCAGTCTCTTGAATAGAAGCGACCTCGTCCGACTTGATGGCGTCGATGACGAACTTGATGTCATGCGAAGTAATCGGCATACCATCCGACCAATTGGCATCGTCGCGGATGCTGAAGGTGTAAGTCAAACCATCCTCGGAAATTTCCCAGCTGGTCAAGCCGGGCATCGGCGCCGAAGTGGCGGCGTCAATCTCGTAGGGCTTGGGCCAAAGCACACTATAAGCTTGGAAGGAAGCGCCATCACTGCCCAGGGCTGGGTTGAAGGTGCTGATGTTGCCGAAGCCGCGGATGACGATGGTTTCCGAGTCTTGCGCCAGTACAAAAGCCACCGACAACACAAGCAGCAGCACGAGCAATAACTTCAGGTATCTCATGGGTGTCTCCTTATTTCTGGTCGAGCGATAGGTCGCACTGTATTCGGAATGTACTATAACACTTTCGCCCAGCCTTTACGAAAAGCGGCGGCGAAAAAATGGGGCAATCGCTTCAAATTATTTTTCGCCACAGAGACACAGAGGGTCGCGTAGGTCGCGTAGACACTGACCGCCGACACCGACCGCCCGCACAGAGATTTAATTCTATTTCTGGTAGAAAAAGGAGGCAATGTAGGGGCGATCCTTGGATCGCCCAAAACCCGCTTCTGCAACTGTGGGCGACACAAGTGTCGCCCCTACATCTAGGTTATGCAAATACAGAATATCGGCCTGCATATCTCATAATTCACCACTCTCCGAAAAAATGAGACCTTGCGCGCATAGAACAAAAGTGCTATGCTCCTGAACATAGCGCAACGGCGGCAAAGGCACTACACTAGAATTCCCCCTAGAGTGAGCGAGATGACAGCGATGGCAAAGGCGAGACGGGCAGTTAAAGAAACGCAAATCATCGACAGCCAGGATCATCAAGCGCGGCAGAAGGCGCTGGACGCGACCTTGACCGATATCATCAAGCGCTATGGCGATGGCACGATCTTCAACCTGGGCGGGGGCAACAGCCTGGCGGTCGAAGCGGTTTCGACTGGCTCGCTCGGCATTGATATTTCGCTTGGCATTGGTGGTGTGCCGCGCGGGCGCATCACGGAAGTTTATGGTCCCGAGAGCTCCGGCAAGACGACGCTCTGCCTGCATGTCGCGGCTGAGGCGCAGAAGGCTGGTGGCATTTGCGCCTTCATTGATATGGAGCACGCCCTGGACCCAACTTACGCCGAGAAAATCGGCGTCGATATTCAGCAGCTTTACGTCTCGCAGCCCGATACCGGCGAGCAAGCGCTGGAGATAACCGAGCACCTGGTTCGCTCGGGCGCGCTTGATGTCATCATCGTGGATAGCGTTGCCGCCCTCGTGCCCCGCGCGGAGATCGAAGGCGAAATGGGCGATTCGCATGTTGGCTTGCAGGCGCGCTTGATGAGCCAGGCGCTGCGCAAATTGGCTGGTGCCATCAAGCAATCCAACGTCTGCGTCATCTTCACCAATCAATTGCGGGAGAAAGTCGGTGTGATGTTTGGCAGCCCGGAGACGACGCCAGGCGGCCGAGCCTTGAAATTCTACGCCAGCGTGCGCATCGATATCCGCCGCGTCCAGCAAATCAAACACAGCGGCGATGTCGTCGGCAATCGGACGCGCGTCACTATCAAGAAAAACAAGGTAGCCGCCCCATTCAAGAAATGTGAATTCGACATCATGTTCAACCAGGGCATCAGCAAGACGGGCGAGATCATCGATATTGGCACTGAACTGGGCATCATCGACAAGCGCGGCGCCTTCTATCGTTATGCCGATGATCTGCTGGGGCAGGGGCGGGAGAACGCCAAGAAGTTCCTGCAGAGCAACGGGCAGATGTCAGACGAGATCGAGGGTCAGATACGCAGTACCTTCGGCTTGCCGTCGCTGGCGGAGGTTGGGGCGGGTGAGGGCTAATCCTGCTGCGCCAGCCACATCGCCCCAGGCAATCGCTTCAAGTCATTTTGTGTCCTTCGCCACTTAAATTTTGAATTAGATTGTAAGAAATTTCTGAGTTAGATATACTGATCTAATCGTTGGCGTAATCCATTGGCTTGCGCGATGTTAGGTTTTATTGTTGTGAGTATCTGCCATGAGTGAAGAGAATCACAAGCACATAGGAAACATTTTGGACGTGGTGCGAGATGGACTAGCTCCTTACGTTCTCACACGTTACAAGCGAAGACATAAAGCCGAACACTATCTAAAAATATTGAAAGAAACTTTGCAGCAAAACTCAATGAAGCGCCCCTTTAACTTTGATAGCGAAGGTGAAGCTCTGCTGGAAATCGACGCTGCGGGTTGGTTGAACGCGATAGTACTTTACCGTGCGCCATTTACAAAGGAGTTGGGTCGGAAGGTTGGAGGAAAAGATGAAAATGCAAAAAACGGTATAAATCTCGTGAGTGAGTTGCTTCTCGCTCGCAACAGATGGGCGCATAAGAAACGCCGTGACGTGATCACCGACGAAGACGTATTCCGCGTCGCCGATACCGCCAATCGCCTGCTGAAGGCTGTCAAGGCAGATGAGGAAGCTGCGAAAACAGAGGAAGTCAAACGCACATTCGGCGGAAAGCTTTACATTCCGCAAGAAGAATCTAGCGAAACTGCCGCGGAAGCGCCACAACCTACGCCGACTGCCGAGCCGAAAGTACAAATTGTACCCGCGCCGCCGCCTCGCGTTGACCTACGTGGCGCCAATCTTCGCGGAATGGACCTTCGGAATCGAAACTTGCGTTTCGCAGATCTTCGCAACGCGGTTATGGACGGGGCGAACTTTAGAAAGGAAGATCTTTCTGGGGCAGTGCTTGACCGCGCAGTGTTGCGCAAGGCTGATTTGTCCAACGCCAAGCTGGTCGGCGCTAAGCTCAGCAATGTAGACTTTAACAACGCGAAACTCTCGCATACCTTATTGCATCGAGCAAAGCTGAATGATGCCAAGTTTAGACATGCCACTATGGAATTCGCAGTTTTGCAATATGCTGATATGCGCAATTCTGATATGGATGGAGCCAATCTCCGAAACGCAGACCTTGCCTACGCTGATCTCTCTGTTGCGAATTTGGTTGGTACGGACTTTCGTGGCGCCAACCTGCAAGGTGCAAAGATGATCGGCGCTGTGCTAGCGATGTCTGCGCTTGACCTACTTCGCCGCGCCCCATCTAAAACGGTCTTTGACGATAAGACCATTCTCCCCGACGGCTCCCGCTGGACTGAAGGCACAGACATGACCAAGTTTACCGGCACACCCAAAGACGGCTAATCTCCTTGCCGCCCCAGCCAAGCCTCCTCGCTGACCAGCTTCCCATTCTCGACCTGGCTGTCTTTGAAGCGCTTGTTCTTATCGAAGTAAAGCTCAAGCTCGGCTTGAAACGGGCAGCGCGCCGCGCTGGCCAGCTTGCGGCACCAATAGCCCTTGCCGTCATCGGTCTGCGATAGATCATTCAGCGGGTCGACCCGTATGCGCAGTATCTCCTGGCACATCTTGGGCTGCACATAGAAATAGATGCCGCGGTCGTCATGGCGTCCGCCGCCGCCGAATAGGCTTTTGAGGAAGTTCACGATGGTTTCCTTTTCTCTGTGCCCTTTGTGTCTCTGTGGCAAATCATACCATGACCGCCTCAGGGCAGCCGCATATCCCAAGCTTCCAAGTCAGCCAGGAAGCGATGCGCCGTCATATCCAGGTGCACCGGCGTCACGCTGACGTAATCGCGATGCACCGCCCAGACATCGGTGCCCAGCTCATCGGTGTGGGCGGTTGGCGGCTCGCCTTCGACGCGCACCAAGCCCGCCTCAACCTGGACCAAGCGATCGCGGTAGATGCGAATGCCCTGCCGCGTCAAACGGATCCCGCGCAAATCAGCCACTTGCGTGACTGGCGGCACATTGACATTCAAAATCGTGTGCGGCGGCAAGCCCCGCGCCAGTACCAGTCCGACGATCGAGACCGCGATCCGCGCTGCTACCGCATAGTCCTCGCGGCAATCGGCGTCTGCCCGCGCCAACGAAATGGCGACAGCGGGAATGCCATGGATGGCGGCTTCCAAAGCGGCTGTGACCGTGCCGCTGTACGTTAGGTCCTGCCCCATGTTTTCACCGCGGTTGATGCCGGAGACAACAATATCGGGCTGCGCATCCACCAGGCCCAGCAGCGAAAGCGCAATGCAATCGGCCGGCGACCCCCCAACTGCCAGCGCCGGGATGCCCGCGCCGAGGGTCTTGCTAGCAACGGCGATATTCTGGAAGAGTGTAATCTTGTGCCCGCTGGCGCTTTGGTTGCTCGCCGGCGCGCAGACTTGCGCCTCGCCCAGCTCGCCCATGGCTTCAGCCAGAGCCAGAATGCCCGGCGCGTCGTAGCCATCGTCGTTGGTCACGATTATCGAAGTCACAAGACTTGTCCTTCCTTAACCCGCTGCTGATTCAGTTGAGCAAGCCGAAGCGCCGCGCAATCCGCTGGCAGCGACAGGTAGCGAGCGGACTATTCGCACTCGCCCTTTTGCAAGACGAAGGCGGCGCTGTTTCGCGCATTGTCCGTTTCATCGGTTTCCGGTAGGTGGTTCCCGCTATCAACGACCACGCGTATGAACTGCTCTCGCTCTACTTCTGTGCTGAGCCTAAGCGGGAGCTCGACCGTGACCTCCTCGCCAGCCAATAAGGTCTTGAGATAGGCGGGTGGCGGGTTTTCGATGAGCGGGCGGTCCTCATCTTTCAATAGCGCTTGCGCAATCACCCAAGCCACGCTCTGCGTTTCGTCGGCGCCGGCGTTGCGCACGCGCGCCCGAACCATCGATTGCTGCCCGCAAACTAGCGGCGGCTCAATCTGCACCTCGAGCAAGACCAAATTGACGCCTTCCGCGGCTGGCAATGGCGGACCAGTTTCGACTGGCGCCAGCGACAAATCAGCGGTGGCGCTGACGAATTCGGCGTAGACCCAAGCGTCAGCTAAGTCATCGACGCGTATCCGATACCAAGTTCTGGTGGGGTTGACGGCGACGATAATGATCTCGTGGTTCTCGTCCAGGTTGCCGATAAGATCATAGGCGGCGCCGGGTCCTTGGCGAATCCGCGCTGGCTGCAGCATCGTCCCTGCCACCTGAACGTCGGCCGCGGCAGATGATGCGGGCACGGCCGCTTCGCTGTCGCGGGCTGAGTCTTCGCGCGCCTCATCGATTACCAGAATGCTGACTTCCTCGCTGGCAGAAGAGCCGTCGCCTCGCTCGGCGCGCACCGAAATCACAAATTCGCCGGCGCTGTGGCTGGGCCAGTCGATCGTCAAGGGCAGCACAGCCGCGTTGGTCACATTGGGATTGAGTTCTTCGCCCAGCAGCGCGTCATCCAGCAATACGCTGACGCGCGCCAAATCGGGACCGGCGTTTTCCACCCGCGCTTGCACGATGACAGTCGCCCCAGCCAGGAAAATCTGATTGGGCGAAGGCGATGCGATTTTGATGACCGGCGGTCCCTCAAAGCGCGCCGGCGCGCTTTCTCCGCTGTGGCCCAGGTTACAGCCGGCGCAAATTAGCATCAGCAATAAGAGCAAGGCGCGGTACACATAGATCCATCCAGATGCGACGCCAGCTTGCATTGCGGATCTCCTGCCCGATTCGCGCTCAAACGCTGAAACTCTAGCAGAATTTGCGCCCATATGCGAGATTCACCAGCGCTCGGGAGTGGTGAAATTGATTGATATAAGGCTTTTTGTAGGGGCGATCCTTGGATCGCCCAAAACCCGCTTCTGCAACTGTGGGCGACACAAGTGTCGCCCCTACATCTAGGTTATCCAAATACAGAATATCGACCTGCATATCTCATAATTCACCACTCCCCAGCGCTCATTGCCTGCTCCCCAAGCCATCTGGACCAGCTGCCTTTTGTTTCCGCCCTAGATTGTGTACCATAGTCGGGCGGTTCAAGCGATGGATTGCCATGAGCGATAGTGGACCCTTCCAAGACAAGCGCATCATCCTCGGCGTCTGCGGCAGCATCGCGGCTTATAAAGCGGTCGACCTCGCCAGCAAACTGACGCAGGCTGGCGCCCAGGTTGATGTTGTCATGACCGAAGCGGCCCAGCGATTCGTCAGCCCGCTCAGCTTTCAAGCGGTCACGGGCGGCCCCGTCTACACCGATATGTGGCGGGCGGAGGCCAGTGGCGGCTTGCCCAGCCATATCGCGCACATTGGCTTGGCGGAAGGGGCGGATCTGCTGGTCTGTGCGCCGGCGACTGCCAACACGCTGGCGAAGCTGGCGGGGGGCTTTGCCAACGATTTGCTGTCGGTGACGGCGCTGGCGGCCGATTGCCCCTTGCTCATCGCGCCGGCGATGGACGGCGGCATGGTCGAGCATCCGGCGACGCGGGCAAATCTCGAGCGCCTGCGCCAGCGGGGCGCGCATATCATCGAGCCCGAGCGGGGCCGGCTTGCCAGTGGCTTGGTGGGCGGCGGGCGCTTGCCGGAGACGCCAACACTGCTCGGGCATATTCGGCGCGTACTGGGGCTATCGGGCGCGCTTTCCGGGCATAAAGTGCTGGTCACGGCGGGTGGCACGCGCGAGGCGCTGGATCCAGTGCGCTACATCGGCAATCGCTCCTCGGGCAAACAAGGCTTTGCCATCGCCCAAGCAGCGGTTGATGCCGGCGCTGAGCTTGTATTGATCTCCGCCGCCGCTGGTGATCCGCCGGTGGGCGCAACGCTGGCGCGCGTGGAATCCGCCGAAGAGATGCACGCGGCTGTCCTTGACCAGGTCGCTGGGTCGTCGGCTTTGATTATGGCGGCGGCGGTGGCGGATTATCGCCCGCGCGATGTCTCCAAGCAGAAGATCAAAAAATCGGGCAATGCGCTGAACCTGGTTATGGAGCGCACGCCGGATATCTTGATGGCGGTCAAAGCCCAGCGCGAAAGCTCTGGTTATCCCCTGCTTGTGCTTGGCTTCGCCGCCGAGAGCGAGAAGCTGATGGAAAACGCGGCTGGCAAGCTGCAAGCCAAGGGGCTGGATCTGCTGGTCGCCAATGACATCACCGCGCCCGACGCCGGCTTCGCGGTCGATACCAATCGAGTGGTCGTGCTGGATATGGATGGCGGCGCCCACAAGATCGAGCTCACCAGCAAAGCAGCCATCGGCGCTTATATCATCGAGCGCGTCGCGGGCCTGCTGGCATAGACAAGCGCGCTGCTTAACTCAGTTGCCCCAATTCATACAGCGCCTGGCAATGCGCCACGTAGGCTGATAGGGTCTGGCGGCAGCCAATTTGATAATAGGCCGCCAACTCTGGGACGCCGGCGCCTTCAAAGCCGTCCTGCTCGTAGCTGAGGTGCGTGCCCGCCCCGGCGGCGGCGAAACTGAGGGAAATCTCTGTCTGCCCGTGCCAGCTTGGGTCCCGCCAGCTGTAGCTTAGGCGCGAAGGCGGCTGGTAGATGCTGATTCGCCCAATCACATAGTTGCTGCCATCGAGGAAAGTTTCGTAATAAGCCCCGCCCAGCCTCGGCTCAAAGCGGATATGCAGCGGTTGCGTCGCTTCTGGCGCAAAGCTATAAGGGAAGACGCCCCGCCGGGGCCACCAGTTGTCCATCTGGTGGACGAAGGTCTCAAATGCCTGGTCAGGCGGGAGGGGGACCTGGGCTTCAAGTTTTACGTCGGGCATAGTCGGAGAAAACCATCCGGCGCATAGTTTCGATTTAGCGCATATGCAGGCAATTATGATTGCCCAGCCCGTCCATGTCGATACGATTTTACCATATCAGGAAGGCGCTCGAACATTGGGGCAATCGAGGGGAGTGGTGAATCCGGTGAAAATTCAATTTCACCACAAAGACACGAAGGACACAAAGAAAAGATATTAAACTCCGAGGGCAATCGCCTCAAAATCATTGTGCGTCTTCCGCCACGTAAAATTACAAAATGGTGGGGCGACCCTCTGTGTCTCTGTGGCGAAAATAATTTGATGCGATTGCTCTGCCCCGAAAGGGGAGTGGTGAATTATGAGATATGCAGATCGAAATTCTGTATTTGGATAACCTAGATGTAGGGGCGACACTTGTGTCGCCCACAGTTGCAGAAGCGGGTTTTGGGCGATCCAAGGATCGCCCCTACAACTCAGCACAAGCAAGCCTTATATCAATAATTCAGCACTGCCCCGAAAGCGCCTGCTTGCCCACAGGCGACAATCTCGGTTACACTGCTAGCAGATGCCATGCTCCGAATCGAAACGGAAGCCCCCTATGTTTGAAGACCTGCCACAAGTCAGCCAAGCGCTTTGCCAGCAGCAATACATCGCCACTGAGGAAATCGCCACCGTTGTCTTCTTGGCTGATAAACTTGGCAAGCCGCTGCTGGTCGAGGGTCCAGCCGGCGTCGGCAAGACCGAACTGGCTAAGGCTTGGTCTGGCGCGGCGGGCAAGCCGCTTATTCGGCTGCAATGTTACGAGGGGCTCGATGAAAACAAGGCGCTCTACGAATGGGAATACGCCAAACAGATGCTCTACACACAGCTGCTGCGCGACAAGTTGAGCGACCTGCTGGCATCAGCCGAAACCCTGCGCGCCGCCGCCGACCGCCTGGGCGAAGAAGACGATGTCTTCTTCAGCGAGCGATTTCTGCTGGCGCGCCCATTGCTGGCGACGCTGCTCAGCGAGGCACCGGCACTGCTGCTGATAGACGAAATCGACCGCGCCGATGCCGAGTTTGAAGCTTTCTTGCTCGAAATCCTCAGCGATTTCCAAGTGTCGATTCCGGAGTTGGGCACGGTCAAAGCGCGGCATCACCCCATCGTGTTGCTGACCAGCAATAACACGCGCGAGCTTTCCGAAGCCTTGAAGCGGCGCTGCCTCTATCTCTTCGTTGATTACCCCAGCCATGAAGCCGAGCTTACTATCGTCAAAATGCGCGTGCCGGAATTAAACGACAAGCTGGCGCGCCAGACGGTGGATGTCGTGCAGAGCCTGCGCCGGCTGGACCTGAAGAAGAACCCGAGTGTCTCCGAGACGATCGATTGGGCGAAGGCGCTGGTCATGCTCAATGCCGATACGATCGATCAAAAGACGCTGGAAACCACCCTGACGGTCTTGCTGAAACATGAAAGCGATGTACAGAAAGCGCGCCGGCAAATCTTGCGCGGCGGCAACGATGACCGTCACGAAGGAAGCGGTCCCCGCCGCTCGGCTTGGGATTAAGCGGCGGCGCGGGGCTGGAAATCCCTAAGAAACTGGCTACACTGGGGCGGTTGCGCAAAGCTATCGACTGACAAGATGAGCCTTTCCAAAGCATTTGCAGATCGCCCCCGGGGCATCGCTCGGTCCATTTACCGCTTTCCCCTCAAGCTGTATCGCTTGGGCTGGGGCGCTGCTTTGGCTTGGCTGCCCATGCTGGTTTTGACGACCGAGGGACGCCGCAGTGGCGCGCCGCATCATGCCATGGTCGAGTTTCGGCGGCATGGCAGCAAGTATTATGTCTTTTCCGCTTGGGGCGAGCGAACCGATTGGTATCGTAATTTGCGGCAGCAGCCGCGCGTGACGATTCAGCATGGCAGCCATATATTCGCGGCTGAGGCGCAAGCAGTGCAGGACAATGCCGAGGCGCTCCGAGCGCTCTATCTTTTCACCCGCAACTCGCGCCTGTATGAACTCGTCTTTGCCGGCTTAAGCTCGGCTCAAGCGGCTGACCTGAATTCCCTGGCTGATGTCGCGCAGGAGTTCACGCTCGCGCGGCTGCAGCCGATTGACGAAAGCCCGGCGCTGCCCCCGGTCGAGCTTTATGAAGAGAAGACGCGGCAAATGGCGACTGTCTTTGTGCTGATTATCGCCCTCCGCCTGCTGCTCTTTCTAGTTCGCCCGGCGCTGCCAGCTCGCGGCGACAGGCGCAAAAGTGATTGATTGCGCGGGCAATTTGTCAAGGGCTGCCAAGCCCATTTCAAAGCCCAGCCCGACCGCCTGTGTCTACGCGGCGCACCCCTCCCGACGGGTCAGTGTCGGCGGGCTGTGTCTACGCGCCCTACGCGACCCCGATGAATCATGGAGGGGAGCATTGCTAGCAAATCCTGAGTCGGAGCTTTTACAAACTCCTATATCCACCAAAATCGCCACTCCCGCCACGTCCCGCTCAGACATCGAAGGCTAAGCCCTGCGCCAGCGGCAGCTCGCTAGAATAGTTGATGGTGTTCGTCTGCCGCCGCATGTAAGCTTTCCAAGCATCGGAGCCAGATTCGCGCCCGCCGCCCGTCTCTTTTTCGCCGCCGAATGCGCCGCCGATTTCCGCGCCGCTGGTGCCGATGTTGACGTTGGCGATGCCACAATCCGAGCCGGCCTGGCTTAGAAACGCCTCAGCACTTGCCAGGTCCCGCGTGAATATCGCGCTAGACAAACCCTGTGGCACGGCGTTGTGCAGGGCGATGGCTTCGTCCAGTGTCTCGTATGCCATGATGTACAAGATGGGCGCGAAAGTCTCTTCGCAAACCAGCGGCGTGGTCCGCGGCATGCGTATTAGCGCCGGCTCGACGAAATTTGCGCCGAGGGCCGGCAAGGGTCGGCCGCCAGCCAGCAGCTCGCCGCCATCGGCTATCGCTTGCGAGACCGCCGCCAGCATCGTCTCGACCGCGCTTTCGTTGATCAGCGGTCCCATCAGTACGCCATCCGCCAGCGGGTCGCCAATGGGCACCGTCTCATAAGCGCGCGCCAGCCGCTGGCAGAGCTCATCGACAATCGAGCGCTCTACGATCAGCCGCCGCGTGCTGGTGCAGCGCTGCCCGGCGGTGCCGACGGCGCCGAAGACGATCGCCCGCGTCGCCAGATCGAGATCGGCATCCGCGCTGACGATGATGCCATTGTTCCCGCCCAGCTCGAGGAGGCAGCGCCCCAGCCGCCCCGCGACCTGCTTAGCCACCTGCTTGCCCACGCGGACTGAGCCGGTAAAGCTAATCAAGGGCAGGCGCTCGTCCTTGGTCATGCGCTCGCCGACGACATCGTTGGCGCCGATGACCAGATTAAAAATGCCAGCCACAGCATGTTTCGCCATCACGCGATTGCAAATATGCTGCACTGCGATCGCCGTCAAGGGCGTGGTGGGCGATGGCTTCCAAATCATCGTATCGCCGCAGACCGCCGCAATCGCCGCATTCCAAGACCAAACCGCCAGCGGAAAGTTAAAGGCGGTGATGATGCCGATGGGACCCAGCGGGTGCCATTGCTCATACATGCGATGCGCCGGGCGTTCCGAGTGCATCGTCAAACCATAGAGCTGCCGGGATAAGCCGACGGCGAAATCGCAGATGTCGATCATCTCCTGCACTTCGCCCAAGCCTTCAGCCCGGATCTTGCCGTTCTCCAAGGTTACCAGCTCGCCCAGGGCTGCCTTATTTTCGCGCAAGGCATTGCCTAAATCTCGGATGAGCTCGCCGCGTTTGGGCGCCGGCATCATGCGCCAAGCAGTAAAGCCAGCCTGCGCCCCCGCCACCGCCGTGTCATAATCGGCGGCTGATGCCTGGGTCACCGTTGCGAGCGTCTCGTTCGTCGCCGGATTAACCGACGGCAATTCAGGTCCCGCGCCATGTAGCCAGCTCGCTGCGCCGCTGCAGAGGCCCGGGTTCACCGCGCCGATGCCTAGCCTTGTCAGAATCTCGTTCATGTTGATCTCTATCCTCCGGGCTTGCTTGCACACGAAAGGGGAGCGGCTCACGGGCTGCTCACGGGCTGCTCACGGGCTGCTTAGATAAATCGGCATCACGCGATCGGCTGGGAACGCGCCGGCGCTCTTCGCTCGCAGGTGGTGCCAGGCGACTTCGGCTAAGTAGCCAGCCCGCCGCATTTGGTCTGCGGGTTCCGCCACTTCGATGTGCGCCCCGGCTTCCCGCGCTCGCCCTATGATTTCCAGGTCCCCCGCCGAGAGGTCGCCGCATAATCGAATCTGGCGCGGGCATTCTGCCAGCAGCTGGGGCATGTCGCTGATTTGTGGCGGGCGCCGCTCTAGCCAGGCAGGGCCGGCCGCGCGATACTCAGCCCAGATGACGCGATTCCGCCCGGCGGAGACGGTGGCGATTAAGGGCATATCGTCATCGCTGAGGCTTTGCGCCGCCAGGATCGTCTCCAATGTTGTGATTGGCACCAGTGGCAGGTCGCGCGGGGCGGCTATGCCCTTTGCCAGCGCCACCCCAATCCGCGTGCCGGTGTAGGAGCCGGGTCCCACAGAAACCGCCAGCGCCCTTAGGTCCGCCATGCTCAGCCCGATTTGCGCCATCGTCCGCTCGATCAAGGGTGCCAGCAGCGCGCTGTGCTGCCGGCCCGCTTGCAGGGTGCATTCGGCGGCCAGAGCCGCGCCATCGTGCAGCGCGAGGCTCAGGAATGTCGTCGCCGTATCAATCGCCAGCAGCATGAGACCTCGAGCCCAGCGCCTGCCACAGCCCAGCCAGCAAGGCTTTGTGGCGCTCGCCCTGGGCGCTAAAATGCAGTTGGCGCTGGTCCTGCTTGTCTATCAGGATATCGAGCCACAGGTGCTGGCGCGGCAAGATATCCAGCGCGCGCTGGGGCCATTCAAAGATGACAATGCCGCCGCTGTCCAGTATCTCGTGGATGCCTAGGGTCTCGGCTTCGCGGGCGCCGTTGATGCGATAGCAATCGAGATGATAAAGCTGCACGCCGTCGCTAGCCCGCCCGTGTTCGTGCACTAGATTGTAGGTTGGGCTGCTCAATGGCGGGCTTGCGCCCCAACCAGCGCCGATGCCGCGGCTGAAGAGCGTCTTGCCGGCACCCATTTCCCCCGACAAGCAGATGACATCGCCCGGCGCCAGCAATTTGCCGAGAGCCTCGCCCAGAGCCAGCGTGCGCCCTGCCGTCGGGCTATGGATATGCAGTTCGCCTGGCTGCGAATTTATCATGCCGCGCTCCGGCAGCATCGCCTAAGTATACTCTGCGCGCAATTATACACGGTTGTCGAAGAGAATATGCCAAACTTGCAGGGTCATAGCGTGGAGACACTGAGCTCCTGGTTCAAGCTGGCTTCAGCAGGTACAGGGCGCCGAATTGGGCGACTTGGAATTGTTCCAAATCGTGCCGTGCCAAGCCTCGCGCCGATGTAAGAATATAATCTGGATCTTCTGTGATGCCCAGCGGATTGCGATTGCCATTCTCCAGATCATAATAGTGCTTCAGCAGGTAATCGAGCGCCATGCTAAAGCGGTAGCTTGGGTCGACAGTATGCCAAGGCAGGACCCACCAAAGCTGGGACATTTCCGGCAACATGTCGTAATTGATGGTGACGGCTGCCTGCTCTTGCCAATCGGATGCGATCCAGCTGGCTGCGTCATTGATGCTGCTGTATAGATGGAGATTCAGCGCTGAGTAGGCGGCCCGATCGTGATGCGAAACTCTGATGATGGTATCGTAGGCGCTTAATAGCGCGTAAACAAGGACGAGCGCCAGCGCCAGCGCTTGCAGGCGTTTACGCGAAGCCAGGCTATACATGCCGTAGCCGCAGATCAAAAACTGAATGCCAACGAGGCCCGTGTAGTAGCTTGGCTGTGCGTCGGGCGCCGCCCGCGTCAGGGTTAAGCCGGCGCTGAAAGCGAGCGACAGCAGCATCAGCGCGAGACAGCGCCCGTCTGCTGATTTCAGCATTAGATTCTGGGCGAGGCGCCAGCCCGCTTCAAGCCGCCCCTGGTCCATTGCGCGGGCAGCAAACTGGGCCCGCCATTGCCGCGCATAACGATACAGGGCTAGGAAAAGGCTGTACCAGAAGAAGGCTTCCAGCAGAACGCGCAGCGCGGGGAATGCCTGATACAGCCCTGGCTGGTGCTGTTTCAGGCTCAAGAGATCCGTGCTGAATGCCAAGCGCAGGCTGCCGACAATCTGATTGGGAATGCTGAGCAGCCAGGCGACGCCTCGCTCCAGACGCGTGGAACGAGGAGTTGCTGCGGGCGCGGGCGGGGCGGGGGCGGTTTCGCGGCTTGTTGGAGCCGCAGCATCATTGTGAGCGCGCCCCATCGGCTTGAGATCTGCATATTCCGCCATCACCTCAGCGCTGACTCGGTTTCGGCGCGTGAAGTGTGCTCTGAAGTCGATGAATTCCACACTCGCTTCGTAGATCAGATAGGGCGCGAGCATCATAAAAGAAATCAGAAAGCCAGCGATAAGACCGCGTCGGTTCAGAGACAAGCCGAGCGCAATCCATAAGACGGCGAGGACGCCGAATAGCAGCACCGCCGAAAAATGCGTCATGAAGGCGGCTGTCGCCGTGATTAGGGTCAGGGCGGCTTGCCAGGCTCGGTTAGCCCGCTGCCAACGGAACAAACAGTAGGCGAAGAGGGCGAAGAAACCGGGCATCTGCAATTGTGCCCAGGCGGTATAGGCGCCCGAAATGCCGATAGCGCTGAATGCGAAAAGCAGGGCAGCCAGCCAGCCCGCGCGGCGGTCAAATAACTCACTGCCGAGCCGATATAAGAGGCAGGTCGTCAACAGATTGAAACTGAGTTGGGTGCCGACGAGTACGAGCCTCACATCGCTGATGACGAGAAGCGCCGGCAGCTGCATCCAGACCAGAAAAGGCATATTAAAAGCGGCGACAGACGAGAGCGTGCCGACGACGGGGAATGCCCCGCCGTCTAACCAGGCTTGGCCCCGCGCGAGCAGCGGCACATAGTCCACCTCCCAAGCCAACAAGCGCGAGGCGTAGAGCTTCAATGCTGCGCTTGACAACAGAAACAGGGCGAAGGCGATGCCGATAAAGCAGGAGCTTTTTGTGACTCTCACCAAGACAGTAACCCTCACTAACAGTGCAAGTATAACAGGGCTGGCCAAACGGATTGGGGCAGGGCAATCGTCTCAACTGTTTTTTCGCCACTGCCATGCCGCCTGCTCGCTTGAGCGCGCTAGGCAATTGGGCTATACTGCCTTTGCAATAGTGACCGGCGGCAATTGCAAGCTCGAGGATAATGGACCGATGGCGCGCGAGACACGCGGTGATGCCCTGCAAGCGGTGCTGCAGCGGCTGGGCATGGTTGTCGATGGCGTAAAATTCAGCGTCATCGTCAGCGATGAAGGCTTCGCCATTGCCGCTTATCCCCGGGCGGATGGCGCTAACAGCGGCGATGATCCGCTAAACGCGGCTCAGCTGGCGGCGCTGTCGGCGGCGCTGTCGGCTTTGGCTGAGAGAAGCCTGGACCGTCTGGCCCAAGGCGGCTTGGGGCGCCTGCTGCTGGAAGGCGAGGCTGGCACGCTGCTCAGTTGCCCGGCCGGGGATGCGACGCTCTCGCTGCTGGTGGAGCGAGGGGCGAGCATGGCGCATGTGCTCTTCGCCGCCCAGAAGACCGCCGCCGAAATCGACGCTATCCTCGCGCGAGGATAGCCTAACGGGCCGCCCAGTTTTTTATCAGCCTGGCGCAATGCTGGCCGGCGCCCGCCTAGACGTCGTGAAAATAGGGATGAAAGCGGATCTGCCCGCGCAGGCTGCTGGCGCGGCGCTCGTCCAATACCGCTAGCATGAAATGCTCGTGAGGACCACCCGGCTCAACATAATCCGAGCTGAAGCCCCGCGGCTGCGCCGGCTGAAAACCAAAGCGCGGATAATAACGCGGGCTGCCCACCAGAAACAGCAAAGCGTAATCCAAATCGCGCATCGCCTGCAGCCCCGCGCGCACCAGGGCGGAACCAATGCCAGCGCCTTGATAGGCTGGCTCTACCCCGATTGGACCTAAGCCGGGCATAAAATGGACCCGGTCGCCATCCGTGATCGTCAGCATAGTATACGCGGCATGCCCGACGAGCCTGTCATCCAGCACTGCCACCTGCGATAGCAGCAGCGCCCCATCTGCGCGCAGCTTATCGACCAAGACCGCATGCGCCTCGCCCTTGAAGGCGGCGGCTTCGATTCTGAAAATCGCTTCACTATCCGCGGCTGTTTCGGGGCGTATGCCTATCTGCATTATTTGTCCTGAGCCAGGTAGCATTTGCAAAGAACATAGACATGTATCAAAATACCACGATTGCCACATTCTAACAGTCTATTGTTCATTAGGGCAGCAATTATGGCGAGGCAATTATACCTCTACCTCAGCACGCGGGGCCACCGCAGCGGCAAGCGCCACGAGATCGAAATCTGGTACGTGGAGCATGAGGGCTGCTGCTATCTCGTCGCGGAGAAACGCGACGCCGCCCACTGGGTGCGGAATCTCCGCGCGGAGCCCTCGCTTCGCTATCGCTTCGGTGCCGACTGGGATGATGCTGGCGCCGCCATTGAAGGCAGGGCTTCTTTTCCGGAAGACCCGGCTCTGCTCGCCGCCGTTCGCGCTAAAATGGAGGCAAAATACGGCTGGAGCGATGGCTTGGTTGTCGCCATCTGCGCCACTTGAATCGGGGCAGTGAGGGCGAAGGCTTAAGGCAGCGCGTCGAGCCAGCGCGTCGACGCGTCGCCATCAGCCACCCAGCCGACAATGCCAGCACCGCGATCCGCCCGCCACCAGCGATGCGCAGCCCGGCAAACGGGACCGCCCACGAGCGAAAGCCTTGTGCCAGGCGGCGCGCTGAAAAGCCGCGTCGTGGCTTCATTCGGCGACGTGTAAGCGCCTAGACCCGCCGGCGCGGCTTCAGCAACTATGGCTGAGGCGCCAACCTGCAGCGCCGTTTCCAGCAGGCCATCACAGCGCCTGTCGATGGCGAAATCCGGCGCGACATTCGGTTCGCCTTCGGTCACGTAGAAGATTGCGGCGGCATAATTGCCTTCGTCGGCGCTGCCAACCCAGATGTCGTAAAGCCCGTCGAGCGGCTGGCGGAAGCCAAGGCGGGGGTCCGCGTCTGGGCGGTCATCACTGCAATGCCAACTGCCATCGGAGCCATAGACCAGCAGCGTCATATCAGCCGGGCTATGCAGCGCGAACCAGATTTCGCTGAAAGCGCCGCTGAGATACACGCTGAAATCGGGCGCCTCCGAGACGAAGCCGCGGCAGTGCTCCGCGCTGATGAAGTCAGCCGCCCGGTTGCGCCCCCCGCCCAGCAGCTGCGTCCTGAAGGGCGCTGGCTGGAAACCGGCACTCAGCGATGCTGTGCCATAGAGTGCCTCGCGCTCTGGGTCAGGACCAGTCGCCGTTGTGGGCAAAGCCTCGGGACCCGCTTCCGAAATATAGAGCACGCTCTCATCGTTGGTCTCCGCCGCGTAGCTGCCGAGCCAGACTTGGTAATCGCCGGCCCGCGCGCGATGCAATACCAACGCCGGATTCAAGCCATTGCTATCGTCATTGCAAGCCCAGCTGCCATTGGGCAGGTTGATGATGAGCGTGCTGTCTGCTTCGCTGGCGACCAAGAAGGTGATGCGGCGGAACTCGCCCGCTAGCGATATGATGAAATCGGGGTCGCTGGCGGCGAAACCGAGACAATTGTCGCCCAGGTTAAGCGCTTTCACGTCGATATCGCCGCCACTGAGCGCATCGTAGGTAGCGGGAGAAGGCACGAAACCGGGCACCAGCGCATGCCGGCCATATCGTGGCTCGCCGGCCGGGTTCAATTTGTCTTGCGCGAAGGCGAGCCCGGCCAGCATGACCAGGGCGATCACAGCCATCGACGTTCGGAATAGAAGACGGGCCAAAGGTTTATCCCGCAGGCTTTTGCAGCAGCGAAGGCAAAATGGCTTTCAGGTCCTTCATTATAGTTCCCGCGCGGAATCGGCGTCGGCGTCTGGAATGGTTATCCCTCTCACGTGAGAGGGATAACAGGCATCGTCTTGGCGAGGTCCGCAGCCACGCTGCTAGGCGCCGACCCGCTTGAGGTAGGCATCGCTCACCTCCCAGGTTCTCCAGCAGGTCCAGTGCCATTTACCAGATGCAGGATCGCGTTCAGCGAGGTTTGGACGCGCATCTTCTCCTAGCTTCGCACTCTTCCGGCATTCTTTAAGCGCCTGCTTCGCGGTTCCCTTGAACTTCGACATACCAAACACACGTTCCCGCCGCTCCCGCTCGGGACCCAGGCGTTTGCCACCTATGCAATTGAACATGGTTAAGTCGGGGTCAGGATTACTAACGTAGGCAATCTCCAGGTCTGTATTCAATTCGCAGATTTCCATCGCTTTCCGCCCCCGCCCGTTCTTGGGGAATGCCGTGCCAGGACCCCATGTTCCACTGAACGGCGGATAGTGGCGGAATCCGTCGTTGAAACCAGGCGGCACCGCGTTTTCGCATGCCTCATCGAAATAGATCATCGTATCGTCTACCGTGACGAAATTGCTCGCGGGAACCATGACATGATAGTAACGATAGTCCCCATCAGTAGTGTAGTAATTTTCGAATGCGGTGCAGCCGGCCGCATGCGCCGCCGGAGCAGCCAGCATCAGCAGAGCCGCCAATACCAGCAGCATGATAAGCCGAGATGCGCTGAGAATGGATTTGATCGGAGGAGAGAGGCGAAAATCAAGTGCAGCGACGTTATTGTAAGCCATCACGCGGGGGGGGGGCTTAGAATAGATATTCTAAGAAACTCAACTCGCTTCATTGTCAAACTCCCTTTCTTGATTGTTGAGTTATGGGAGTTTAACCGAATTGCTGGCTGCTGTCCAATTCAAGTTTTAGGGGGAGGGCTGAATTATTGATATAAGGCTTGCTTGTGCTGAATTGTAGGGGCGATCCTTGGATCGCCCAAAACCCGCTTCTGCAACTGTGGGCGACACAAGTGTCGCCCCTACATTGCCTCCTTTTTCTACCAGAAATAGAATTAAATCTCTGTGCCCTCTGTGTCGGCGGGCTGTGTCTACGCGCCCTCTGTGGCGAAAAAACAGTTCAGGCGATTGCCCGGCTCCCGGCGGCGACTTGTTTGCCGCCACCAGGGAAATCGTTTACCATCGGGGTGAGGCTCCACCGCAGTCTGGTAGCAAGGTCCACGCTGATGCAAAAACGAATGATCGAATTCATCCGCGCTTTACGCGCCGCCGGCTTGCGCATCTCGCTGGCGGAAAGCCAAGACGCTATGTTCGGCGTCGATGAAACCGGCGTGGGAGACGCGGCCGCCTTCAAGAGCGCGCTGAAAGCGACGCTGGTGAAGAACCAGCGCGATCAGCCGGTCTTCGACGCCTTTTTCCCGCTGTTCTTCAAAAACAACAAAGCGCCGCTGCAAAACATCCTCGAGCAATTGACGGAAGATGAGCAGGCGCTCTTGAACGAAGCGGCGCGCTCGCTGATGGACGAGTTGGATGCCCTGCGCGATCTGCTCAAGCGGCTGCTCGAAGGGCGGGATTTCAGCGCCGACGAGCTGCGACAATTGGGCGATGCCGCCGGTTTGCCGGCTGGCGACGAGATGTACCTGCGCGCCTGGTTCGAGCGGCGCCTGAAGCGGCAAGCTGGTCTAAGCCAATTGGAGCGGCTGCTTGATGACTTGCTTGAGGAATTGGCGGCGCTGGGGATGAGCGAGGAAGCGCTGGCAGAGCTCGCGGCGATGCTGCGCGAAAACATGCAAGGCTTGTCCCAGCAGCTCTCGCAGCACGTCGGCGCGACCCTCGCCGAACAGATGGCGCAGCAAGAACCGCGCGAGCGCCCCGACTTGCTTGATGTGCCGCTGCAGCGGCTCGGCAGTGGCGATATAGACGACGTGCGCGACGAGGTGCGGCGGCTGGCGGCTCGTTTGCGCACGCGGGCGGCTCTGCGCCAGAAACGCGCCAAATCGGGAAAATTCGACCCGCGCAAAACCCTGCGCAAAAATATGCGTTACGGTGGCGTCCCGCTCGAAGTGCAATTCCGCAAACGGCACAAAAAGCCCAGCTTGATTCTGATCTGTGACCTGAGCACCTCGATGCGCTATGCCGTCGAATTCCTGCTGACGCTGGTATACCAGCTCTCGGACCAGGTGCGGCGCACGCACAGCTTCATCTTCATCCACGACCTGGTCGATATCAGCACAACCCTAGCCCAGCTGCCGCCGCGGGAAGCGGTCGCCCAGGTCATGGCGCAGAACCCGCCCGGCTATTACAGCACCGATCTCGGCAATAGCTTAAACAGCTTTCAGCAAGAGCACATGCACTTGATTGACAGCCGCAGTACCATCATTGTCTTAGGCGATGGGCGCAACAATTACAATGACCCGCGCCTCGATATCACGCGGGAGATGCAGCGCAAGAGCCGGCGCCTCATCTGGTTTTGCCCCGAGCCGCGCCGTCAATGGGGCAGCGGCGACAGCGATATGTGGGAATACAGCCTGTACGCCGATAATGTCTTTATGGTCAACAACCTGCGCCAACTAGCCGAGTCGGTTGATCGCATCCTGGCTGATGGTTGAGGCGGGCGCTGTGATACACTGCGGGTTGAATGGGCGCGAGAGGCGATACAAGCGGCATGACTGAATCAGTTACGATACGCAGTTTGGAAGATATCCGCCAACTGCGCCCGCAGATTATGGCGCTGGCGCGTAAATATCGCGCGCGGAAGGTGTCCGTTTTTGGCTCTTGCGTACGCGGGGAGATGCACGCCGATAGCGATATCGATTTCCTGGTTGATTTTGAGGAGGGCTACAGGTTTTTGGATCATGCCGGTCTTTTGGTAGGGCTGGAGGACTTGCTGGGCTGCAAAGTGGATGTTGTTCCACGGAGAGCGCTTCGTGAGGAGCTGAAGCCTTATGTTCTTAAGCAGGCGCAGCCATTGTGACAAGAACTCACAGACTGTACTGTAAGGACATTCTCGATCGCATCCATCGAATTCAGCCGGGTCTAGCCAGCGGCGCTACTTCAAATCGCGCCGGTGCCAATCATCACTGAACAGATTGAAATCGACCTCGCGCTGGGGATACTCGGCGATGATGTCTTCGTCAATATCGACGCCCAGCCCTGGCTTGCTCGGCAGGGAGAAATAGCCGTCAACTACTTCTGGCATGCCCAAGCCAACTGCCTTAACTGGCGGGTCGGCGAAGTCGTTGAAGTATTCCTGAATTTTGAAGTTGGGCGTGGTTGCCGCTACCGCCAGCGACGCCATCGTTGAGCAGGGACCGCCGACATTATGCGGCGCCACCAGCACATAATACATCTCGGCTGTGCCGGCCAGTTTCTTCATATTCATAATGCCGCCGAAGTGGGTGGTATCGGTTTGGATGATATCGGCTGCGTTCAGCTCGAATAGCTCGCGATATTCGTAGGGTGTGTGGATGCGTTCGCCGGTCGCTACTGGTATGCCCAGCGCCAGCGCCACTTCGCGCACATCGCGCAGCGCCCGCAGGTTCTCCGGTGGCACGGGCTCTTCTACCCAGCCGGGCTTGAAGGGCGCCAAATCGCGGATTATCTCGACCGCTGTCACCGGGTTGAAGCGCCCGTGCATCTCGATCAGCAACTCGACATCGGGTCCCACCGCGTCATAGACCGCTTCCACCAGCGAAATTGAAAGCAGCTTTTCTTCGCGGCTGAACTCGTAGAAGCCGCTGCCGAAGGGGTCGAATTTCAAGGCGCGATAGCCCTTGCCCACCACGCCTTTCGCCGCCGTGTACCAGGCGTCGGGGGTTCGCTCTACCCGATACCAGCCGTTGGCGTAGGCTTTGATCTTCTCGCGGACGGCGCCACCGAGCAAGCGATACACTGGCTGTTCGAGCGCCTTGCCGATTATGTCCCAGCAGGCGATCTCCAGCAGCGCGATGCCGGTCATGGCGATCTCGCCGGCGCGCCCGTAGGTCTCGCGCAGCATGCGGTAGGTCATGTCCTCGGTATTGAAGGGGTCGCGCCCTAAAGCGAAATCGGCTACGGTTTCCTTGAGATAGCCGATAACGGGACCGACGCCGCCAACGGGCCGCGCCTCCGCCCAGCCGACCAAGCCATCGTCCGTCTCCACCTTGACGAATAGCAGATTCCGCCAAGGCGTGCCCATCACCATCGTGCTGACATTGCTGATTTTCATTGTGTTTATCCCCTATGCCCCTGCCCCCCGCAATCGTAGAAAGGGGAGAATTCTCCATGATTTAACACTGCTAATTCCCGCCCTCATTTTGAGGTCGCGCAGGCACTGACCCACCGAGGGAAGGAACTGGGTTGATGGCATTTACAGCACCGGTATGCCCAAATCGGCCGCGCCGACTTCGCCCATCCGCGCATCGCTGGCGTACCGTTTGATGATGTTCATCACCAGCGCCGCCCGATGCACCCGCTCCTGCGATTGCTTGATTGCGCTGTCTTCGATATGAAGCCCGCTGGGGTAGATGTTGGCTGCGTTTCGCAAGCCCAGCTTGACGTAGACCGGCGCCGCCACTCGTATTAGCTCCGGCGTCTCATAATGCCGCATGAAACCGCCGAAATCATCGGGCGCCTCGACATAGACATCCAGCGGGATATCTATAGCCGCGCGAATCGCCGCCAGCTGCGGCAGTGTCATATCGGTCGGCGTATTGTATGTGCCGGCGCCCATCTGCTCCAGCAGCCGGATAGATATCGGATTGGCCGCCCCCATCTGCACCGAGATCTTGACCACCAGATCAGCCGGCAACTCGCCTGCCTTTTTCAGCTCGTTGACCAGCCAAAGCTGCCCTTCATCGGCGACTAGCACCGAGCGCAAGCCAAGCTCGCAGCGCGGATGACGTCTTCGGTGGCGTAGACAACTTCGTCCATGCCCCGCAGGCGCGCGCCCAGATTCTTGCCAGCGCTGGCCCGTACCTGCGCGCTTGTGCCCCAAGCTGCCCGCGGTCCCACAAATAAACTGACCTCAATGCCGGCTTCCGCGCCCAGCCGACACATCTCGCGGATTTCTTCATCAGTCAGCATCCAGATGCCGCTGCCTTGCGAGACGCGGTGAATGCTCAGGCTGTAACGCGCCGCCGCCTCGAGCACCGCTGCCAAGGCTCGTGGTCCCTCGGTACTGGGGATCTCGATGCGATATTGCGCCCCATCGGGGAAGCGTTTCTGCGATGTCGGCAGGTGGTAGAGTTCGCTGGGTGGATAATTGTTCTTTTCCAGAAAATCACGTACTTTTTTCATGTGCAGTCCGCTTGCTCAATCAAGATATTGTCCGCAAAGTTTAGCGTACATCGCCGCCGTTGGCTATGGCTTGCCGCGGTGCGCCCCTCGCGTTGCGGCGCGGAACAATGCGCCGATGGCTTGCTTGCAGGCTATGTTCGCGTTATAGTCGATTGCAAGGAATCAACTCTCTTGAACAGGGAGAAATATGGCGGAAGAAAGCGCGAGTATAGCGCAGCGGCTTGAGGCATTAGAGCAGATTTCGCATGCCCGCGTCGTGGAGCGCGTTGGACAGATAGAACAGCGGATGTCGCGCATTGAGAGTGCTCGTGAAGCGGAAGAGCCGCATGTGGCGACGAAGGCTGATATAGCGCGCTTGGAAACACTCATTGTTGGCACTCGCTCCGACTTGCAGGGGCAGATTGGGGACTTGCGCGCCGACATGCAAGCGGAGATCGGTGGCTTGCAGGGGCAGATTGGCAGCTTGCGCGCCGACATGCAAGCGGAGATCGGTGGCTTGCGCGCCGACATGCAAGCGGAGATCGGTGGCTTGCGCGCCGACATGCAAGCGGAGATCGGTGGCTTGCGCGCCGATATGCAACGGCAGATGGGTGAATTGCAATCCGACCTGGAAGACAAAATCAATGCGGTCAATACTGCGGGGGAAAAACGACTTAGGCATTTTTTGATGTGGCTAATTGGCACAGCGATTGCCCTAGCGGCTGTAATTATCGCGGCTTTTGCAATCATCGTTGGTCAGATGCTCTGACATGAATAGTCCCCCCAATGTCATCGTCTTCTTCACCGACCAGCAGCGCTGGGACAGCACCGGCCTCCATGGCAACCCGCTTGACCTGACGCCGAATTTCGACCGCCTCGCCCGCGCCGGTACCGATGTCCATAGCTCCATCACCTGCCAGCCGGTTTGTGGTCCCGCCCGCGCTTGCTTGCAGACGGGCCGCTATGCCACCGAAACTGGCTGCTTCCGCAATGGCATCCCCTTGCCGGGGGGCAGCCGCACGCTGGCGCATTACTTTAATGAAGCCGATTACGACACCGCCTACATCGGCAAGTGGCACTTAGCCGACGGTCCCCATGGGCCAGTCGCGCCCGAGCAGCGTGGTGGCTACGATTACTGGCTGGCCTCCAATTTGCTGGAGTTCACCTCGGATGCCTATGATTTGCTGATGTACGACAACGATGGGTTGCCGGTCAAGCTGCCTGGCTACCGCGTCGATGCCCAGACGGATGCCGCCATCCGCTACATCGACGAGCATCAAGATTCGCCATTCTTCCTCTTCTTATCTTACTTAGAGCCGCACCATCAAAATCATAGAGACGATTATCCGGCGCCGCCCGGTTATGCCGAGCGCTATCGCGGGCGCTGGCTGCCACCGGACTTGGCTGCGCTAGGCGGCTCAAGCCATCAGCAGTTGGCTGGCTATTTCGGCATGATCAAAAGATTGGACGAGGCGCTTGGACGCCTGGTCGACGCCCTGATAAGCCTGGACCTGTTGGAGGACACGATCATCCTTTTCACCTCCGACCATGGCAACCACTTCAAGACGCGCAACGCCGAATACAAACGCTCCTGCCATGAGGCATCAGTGCGCGTGCCGACGATGCTCTACGGCGGTCCCTTCAGCGGTGGCGGGCGCATCTCAGAGCTCGTCAGCTTGATCGATTTGCCGCCCACCTTGCTTGACGCGGCCGGTATCCCCGTGCCTGAGGCGATGAGCGGGCGCTCGATACTGCCGCTTCTGCGCGGGGAAGCAGCCGATTGGCGCAGCGAAGTCTTCATCCAGATCAGCGAGTCGCAAGTGGGGCGGGCGATCCGCAGCCAGCGCTGGAAATACGCTGTGACCGCGCCCGAAAAGAAGGGCTGGGATGACCCAGCCAGCGACCACTATGTCGAATCCGAGCTATACGATTTGCTCGCCGACCCCGAAGAGCTGCACAATCGTGCGGGCTTAGAAACCCATCGCGATGTCTGCGATGTGCTGCGCTCCCGCTTGATCCGCCGCATGATTGAAGCGAACGAAGCTGAGCCGATTATCGAGCCCGCGCCGCTAATCCCCGGGCGGGGCCAGCTCCAGGTTGATATCGAAGAAGGCTGGCGCTAGCCAAACTATAAGCGCAGGCAGTTGAATGCAGGGGCGCGCTATCAGGCGGCCCTGGTCGCTATCGTAGGCCAACCATAAGATTTGCATTCCCCAATCTGTGTATAATCAGGTTGATGAGTAAACCTCAGTGAAGGCAAGACCTATCGTGAAGCAACTCCTATTGACTTTGCTTGTCCTGATCAGCCTCAGCTGCGCCGGCGCGCTGGCGCAAACCAAGGAAACCAGCGCCGATTTGCCCGATTTCTTCAGCATGGATTTGCTGGGACGGGAGCTCCAAGGCTGGAACAATTGTGCGCCCGCCACCCTCACCAATGCCCTGGCGCACTTCGGCTATGCGGACGATCAATATCGCGCCGCCAAGTGGCTCAAACCCAATCACGAAGACAAAAACGTCAGCGCCTGGCAATTGGTCGACTATGTCAATACGCAGATTCCTGAACTGCCTGTCTATGCCTTGGAGCGCGACGGCGGCGACTTGGCGCTGATGAAGACATTGCTAGTGAATGATTTCCCGGTGCTGATTGAATTTGGCTATGAGCCGACCGGTTTCACCTGGATGGGGCACTATCTGCTGCTGGCCGGCTATGATGAGGCGCTGCAAGAATTCAACACCATGGACAGCTTCAATGGACCCGACACCCGCTACAGCTACGATAAGATCGAGAAATACTGGCAGCACTTTAACTACAAATACATCGTGCTGTATACTTTGAACCGCGAAGAAGAGTTGATGGCGCTGCTTGGCGATAACGCCGATGAATGGCAGAATCAAATCAACGCGCTGGAGCTGGCGCGCGCGGAAGCGATCGCCGATCAAGAAGATGCCCACGCCTGGTTCAACATGGGCAGCAGCTTTGTTGGGCTCGGCATGTACGACGCGGCGGCGCAGGCTTATGACAAAGCCATCTCACTCGGCTTGCCTTGGCGCATGTTCTGGTATCAATTTGGCGCTTGGGAGGCGTATTACCACACGGGGCGCTACAATGACATGATCCGCATTGCGCGGCAGAACCAGAATGATGGCGGGGGCCAATATGTGGAAGAGACCTACTACTACCTCGGCTTGGCGCGTGAAGGCCGCGGCGAGCTGAACAAGGCGCTGGAGAATTACGAGCTCACGCTGACCCTCAACCCCAACTTTAAGCCCGCGCGCGAAGCGAAAGGACGCCTGCTGGCGCAGAGCAGTTGATTCAGCGGCCTTGGCAAAATGCCTGCCCCCTGCCTCAGGTCCTGCTTTCTCGAATATACTTCCTTGCCATGACTTGGCTGAGGCAAATCAAGCCCGCGTAGACGGCGATGACGGATAAGGTTTCCAGATAGGCTTCGTATTCACCAGCGCTAAGCTCCGACAAATAAAAGCGCACAAGCTGTATCGGCACAAACAGATGAACAACGGCCGCGGCTGTGAGCCCCATCGTGAACAAATATGCCCGTGGCTGGCTGGCTGGCGCCGGGAACTTGCCGGTAACGAAGGCCATCGCCAAGCCAATGAGAATCGATGCCAAGAGCCGCAGCGGCAGCGCCGTGCCGCCACCAAAGAAAAGGGCGAGAATGAGCGCTTGCTTTATGTTTTCCCAGCCCAGATTTGAGAATTCCAGGAGAAAGGGCAAGGCAAACAAGAAGCCGCCAAAACTGCTGAGGACCATCGCGTAATACATCATGCGGAGCGCCAGTCTCAAGCGCGGGTTATGAATCCGCAGATGCTTATCGGGATTCCAGCGGCTTAACACGCCGGCGCCCTCCCCAGGCGCCGAATGCGCCAGCGCCATTAGCCAAGCAGATCTTTGGCACTGGCGCAGCCTAAGCCAGTGCCGGCTGCGCAAATGCCTCATTCACGGCGAAGAGCTCATCCACCATTGATTGAATCTCCCGCAGCGAGCAGACCGCAGCCGACAGCGGAGAATAGGCAACCGCCTGGTAAATCAGCCGCCTATCGCCCTTGAGGATGCCTTCCACCGCCATCTCTTCAATCTGAGCGTAGAGATTGGTCAGCGGCGCCACCGATTGGGGCAAGGGGCCAACAGCGACCGCTTCCAAGCCATCGCGCGAGGCCCAGACCGGCACCTCGACGCAGGCATTGCTCGGCAAGTTATCGACCAAACTGGCATTGGGAACATTGCCATTGAACTTGAAGGGCGCGCCGCCCTCCATCGCGTTGATGATGTAGGCGGCGTATTCATGCCCGCGCGCCAGATCGATCTCGTCTTCCTCGAACCAGGCGTGGATGTCCTCGCGCCAGTCGTGCTCGCGCCGCTGGTATTCCTTGAGGATGTAGGCATGATGCCCGGGGTTCCAGTTTGTCCCATGGGTGGCGTATTTTTCGATCAAGTCGGGCCGCTTGCGGAACCACCAATTGTACTCGGAGTTGTGCCCGCTGGATTCTGTCACATAATAATCCAGCGCCAGGTACATCTCGTTGCGCACCTGCTCGGCATTGTAGATGGCTTCGTTCTCGGTGATCGCGCGCTGAATCAGCGGGTAGGCGTCTTCGCCATTCCAGGTGTAATCGATGAACCAGGCGGTGTGGTTGATGCCGGCGCAGGTATAGTTGATCTCGTCATAGGGCGCGCCGATCCAATTCGCCAGCATCTTGGAGGTGCCCTGCACGCTGTGGCACAAGCCGGTGACATTGATGTCTGTCTCGATATCCAGCGCCCGGCAGAGCATGGCCATCGGGTTGGTGTAATTGAGCATCAGCGCCTTCGGGCAATAGCGCTGCATATCGCGGGCGATATCGACCAAGACGGGAATTGTGCGTAGCGAGCGAAAGATGCCGGCGACGCCGCGTGTATCCCCGACGTTCATATCGACGCCGTATTTCATCGGGATTTCGATATCGTGCCGCCAGACATCGGTCGCGCCGACCAATATCGTCACCACCACATAATCGGCGCCGCGCAGCGCTTCGACGCGGTCCATCGTGGCGGATACCGTCGCCGGATACTCGCCAGCCTGGACGATTCTCGTGATGGCGCGCTGGGCAAAATCGAGGCGCTCGGCATCGATATCCATCAGCGCGATCTCGCTGCCTTCTAGCAGCGGAAAAGTCAAAATGTCCTTTACAAGTTTGCGCGTGAAGCCGAAGCTGCCGGCGCCGATAAAGGTGATTTTGGGCATGGGTTCTTTCTCCGTTTGAGTTGCGGCTAGCAGGTCTATTGGAACGATTTACGGCGGAAAAATACAGCACTGCCCGCCTGGTTTGTAAAAATATATTGTTTTCCCGTCATTATTTTCCCCAGAGTTCCAAGTTAGTGAGGCGGGCTGCCCACCGCCTTTCGCTATCACTATGGCGCGGCGCACTGAGGCAAGGAGGTCTTTCTGACCCTGTATGCGCGTTTGGGTGGCGGGCAATTTGCGGCACTTGACCTTCTCAATTGCTTGCTTGAGGTGACTTTAGTATTGTTGAGCCGCCAAGACATCTTCATTGCCGTCAAGGAATTCGAGGGCGTTGCAGTAGTTGCCAGCGCCTCTGTCATCAACATAACCCACGCGACATCCCTTTAGATAATCTCGATCTTCGGATCGCAATTTTCTCAGAAATACTTTGCGATCAGCGGCTTCTATGCCGGTTGAAATCACATCAATATAGCGGACCTCAACCAGCTCTCCGTAGGAATAGCCGCGTACCTGCCGCCCTCCTGGCTCGAACAAGACATACCGCTTTGCTGTCATTCCTGCACCCTCCTGATTATGCCATTGTTCTACATATGACCAGAATGCCAATGGTGAAAAGCGCAAACGAAAATGTTCTTCCCCTACCCGGTCAACCTCATAGACAGCATTTTTTCCTTGCTGGTCGGACGCAGGTATGAAACCGATGCTTACGACCGAAGCCCGTTCATCGCTATCATAGTTTATCTTTTGCCTTCTGTCAGATTCTAGACCGTGATTGACCAGATTTCGTATCGCTCTCGCAATGCAGCCAGAATGCCATTTGTGCACCACCAATTGATCATGTCGATGACGCGCAATTCTCGTGAAGCCATCTACAAATTTGTCTGTCCCGGTTGCACCTTTTCCCACTAACTCAAACAGATTGGCAATTAACAGCGTCAAAGCCCAGAAGTGCCTTTCGTCATCATGCTCGCGGAGCAGATTCCCAGTAAAAACCGCCATTTGTATCGCGGCATCGCTGTCAATCTGCATCGCGTCAGAGTGCATGGTAGCTTTGTGAGTCAACAGCCCTGTCGATTTCGCGTCCTTCAAATCAGCCCCTCCAGCCGATCCACCAGCCCCGTCAGCACCTTGAAGGTCTCCTCGACTGCCAGCGGCGTCGACATATCGACGCCAGCCGCCTTGAGAACGGGTATCGAATAATCGCTGCTGCCAGCGCGCAGGAAAGCCAAATAACGCTCGACCGCGCCGCCGTCTTCGCTTTTCAGAATCGCGTTCGCCAGCGCATGCGCCGCCGAGATGCCGGTGGCGTATTGGAAGGTGTAATAGGCTTCGTACAGGTGGCCGAATTGCGCCCAGGTGATGCCGGTCCGCCTTTGGTCATCCGTCATCGCCTCGCCATAGCCCTCGGCGTAGAAGCCAGCCATAATCTCGTTGAGCGTCGCTGGCGTCAGCGGCTCATCATTTTCCATGCGCGTATGCACCTCAAGTTCGAAGCGCGCCAGCGTTGGCATGATGAAGAAATAGCGGTGGATGTTGTCCATCGCTTCTTGAATTAGCGCCAATTGAAAATCACGGCTGTTCTCGCCGGCGAATAGATGCGCCCGCACCAGCGCCTGGTTGAAATTCGAAGCGACCTCGGCGACAAACATTGAATAATTGCTGTAGACATAGGGCTGATGCGCGCGCGTGTAGTGGCTGTGCATCGAGTGCCCCAGCTCGTGCGCCAAGGTGCTCATCGAGCTCAAATTGCCATCGAAGCTCATCATGATGAAGGGATAGCTGTCGTAGGTGCCGAAGGAGAAAGCGCCCTCGGATTTGCCCTCGTTGATGGCGTAATCGACCCAGCGCTCTTCCAGGCAGCCGCGGCGCATAGTCGCCACATACTCCTCGCCCAGCGGCGCCATGCCCTCGGCAATCATATCAACCGCCTCGCGGTAAGACAGCGCGGGGTCATCGGCTGTTAGCGGCGCCCAGATATCCCAGGGGTGAATCCTTTCATAGCCGAGCGCCCGCCGCCGCACCTCCCAATAGCGATGCCAAGTGGGGATATGTTTCTGGTACGTTTCGATCAGATTATGGAAGACCGCGACCGGGATCTTATTCGGCGAGAGCTTGGCCTGCAGTACGCTCTCGTAACCGCGCAGCCGCGCCATCACCACATTGCGCTTGACCGATGCCAGATACGCGCTGGCGAAGGTATTCTGGAATTTCAGGTAACTGTCGGCGTAATTCTGCCAGGTGTTCTGGCGCGTCTCGCGGTCGCTGCTCGCCAGCAGCTTGTTCACCGTGCTCTGCACCAGTGGCTGAGGCGCGCCGCCGCTGTCAGCGGCCGGCTCAAACTTCAAGTCCATGTCATTGAGCGCGCTGCGGATGCTCTCGATACGGCTTAGCGGGTCGCTCAACAAGCCCAAAACTGCCTCGACCTCGCCGCTCAGCACGTGTTCTTTTTTCCGCAGCAGATCGTCGATATGCTGCTGATACAATTTCAGCTTGTCTTCTTCCAGCCAGGCTGTTAGCAAGTCGCGGTCCAGCGCCAGCAGCTCTGGCTCGGCGAAGGCGGCCGCCGCCACAAACTTTCCCCCCAGCCCCTGCGCCTGCCCGACCATGCCCTTGATTTCTTCGTTGTTGCCGTCACAGGCGCTCCACATGACTGGGTACATAAATAGCGTCCAGACCCGTCGCGCGAGCGCTTGATGAAAATCGAACCACTTGGCGAGCTGCTGGGGACCTTGCGACAGCGTGCCCTGGTAGCTTTCGATCGCGGGCGTCAAGGCAGCCACCGCTTGATACTCCTCGCGCCAGGCGGCGAATGAGGGGAAGACGCTCTCGTGGTTCCAGGTAGAGTCGGTCGGGACTTGGTCGCGGGTGGGTACAGATGACATGTCTATTGTCCTTGTGAATGGATGTTGCGGGAAAATATTGTATTGGGATTCTGCCATAATCTGTAGCGCAATCAGATGGTAACATTGACATCATGAAGAAAAATCCACTGCCGCGATTAGATCAATCCGAAGCATTGAGAAGCCAGTTGCTTCCCCACTGTCGTCTAGCCCCGGGAGAGATTTGGGAAGACGAAGTGAAGGGTCACCGCGTAGGCTGTCTTAGCGCAACCGATTCTGCCTCGATAACACGTTTGATGGGCGGCGAAGGAGCTGCGCTGGCGATCCATGATCCGCCTTACAATGTCGCTGCTTTTGAGATTAAGGGTGTATCGGAGTTTGTTGGGTGGAGTTGTCGATGGATTTCTTTGACCTACAACTTTCTCACATCGGACGCTTCTCTCTACATATGGATTGGGGCTGATCAAAACAACGGTTTCCAACCACTGCCGGATTTCATGATTATGATGCGCGGACAGCGGTTCAGCCCGCGAAGCTTCATTACAATGAGAAACCAGCGAGGATATGGCACTCAAAAGAATTGGATGGCAGTGCGACAGGAATTGCTCTATTACGTGAAAGGCAATCCTGCTTTCCGAGTGGAGTACACTGACATTCCAAAGGTTCTCAAAGGGTATTATAAGAAAGTCGCTGGAGAACGAACTGAAAACTTGCAACGCAGCAAATCTGAGAATATTCGGGCAAGCAATGTGTGGGTAGACATTCAGCAGGTATTCTACCGAATGGAAGAAAACGTAAGCGGGTGCTATGCGCAGAAACCGTTAAAGAGCATTGAGCGCATAATTAGAGCAAGTTCCAGTGCGGGTGATTTGGTCATTGATTTCTTTTCGCACTCCGGAACTACATTGTTGGCATCAGAGATGCTTGATCGTAAATGCTATACGGTGGATCTAGATCCTGTATTTGCGGAGATTACGATTCGCCGTCTTGAACATTATCGGGCGACCGGACGTACGGGTTGGCAAAACGGAAACCCATTTGAAAGAGAACTGACAAATCGAGATGACAATGAAGTCAGATTTGATTCCAACGATGATTTACATGACGTGTTCTTACCTATGCAAAAGAACTTGCTGTGAGGCTCAATGGAACATCTTAAAATTGAATTAGACGCGCTCATGTCCAGATTGCCGAATGAAGCCGAATTCAGACGGCGGCTAGATTCTCTTCAATCTGCGTATCCTTTCAACGAATATGAATACATTATTTCGACGTTACTTGGTTTCAACACGCTGACATTGGATCATTATTATGATTTGCGAGACGCTTATATCGAAAGAAACTGCTTTCTGCATATCTTTGATCTTACTTCGCGACGGTTTGGAGATACATGGGCTTTTGCGCAAATCAAGTCAATTATTCCTGAGATCAGAAAGCCATCACGAGACCTGGACTCTTCATATCAATCAGGGGAGTATGATGCATTCCTTGACGGGATTCGAATCGAGATTAAATCTTCTAGGGCAGTAGACTTGGATTCGGCTGCGTCTATGTCAGAGAAAGCGCTAGCGTCGGATTCCGAGAAAAGATTCTTGATGAACTTCCAACAGATAAAAGCCGACCTCTGCGACGTGTTTGTTTGGATTGCCGTATGGCGGGATGCTATCCGTTACTGGGTTCTATCGTCCCACGAAGTCAAAACCAATCAGTATTATTCTAAAGGGCAACATCGCGGGAACCTGGGCGAGGGGCAACTCCATGTCAGGGATGACAACATAGATGAGTTTGCCAAATATGAAGTAAAGCCAAGCCATCTGGCCGATGAAATACGCTTGGCGCGCTTGCGCAATTGAAAGTAAATCCCTACTTCACCCGCCACTCAAAAGGCGTGATGCACTGCGCCCGATTAGTCAAGATCTCGATGCCATCCTGAGCGTACTTCAACAACGCGGCCGGGCTCCCCTCCGCCACTTGCACACCGATAGGCTTGCCTTTCTCGCGGATTAGCACCGAGGGCGCGTTAGGCGGCAGCTTCGCCAATTCGCGCGCCTTGTCGATCGCGCGCTGCAAATTGCCTAACTCATCGACTAGCCCGCGCTCCAAAGCTTGCGCGCCAGTCCAGACGCGCCCACCGCCAATTTCGTCGATCTCGGCGCTGGTCTGGCCCCGGCTCTCCGCCACGCGATCCAAAAATTGCGCATAGATATGCTCGATGCTGCCGCGCATCAGCTGCCGCTGCGTTTCGCTGAAGGGGCTCTCGCCGGTCATCAGGTCGGCATTTTCGCCGCGCAAATAAGAGAAGGCATTGACATGCAGTTTCTGCAGCATTTGATTATTCACCAGCTTGCCCATCAAAACGCCGATTGACCCGGTGACCGTGCTCGCCTGCGCCACAATCCAATGCGCTGGCGTCGCGATGTAATAGCCGCCCGAAGCCGCCACGCCGCCCATGAAGACCACCAATGGGCGCGACTTGGCAAATTCCGCCAATGCCGATGCCATAGACTCGGATGCCGTCGCCGAGCCGCCGCCGCTGTCGATGTAGAGCACCAGCGCGCCACAAGCCCGATCCTTCATCAGATTGCGCACCTGCTGGTTGAGCGTAACGTCGCCGAGGCGCTCGCCCCCGACGAAGGGCAGGGGAAGGGGCATGTCGCTCGGCGGGCTGGCGCTTTCGCCATCGACAATCATGCCGCCGCCATAAATGACAGCGACATATTTGCTGCCGAAATCGCGCTCGGGCAGCAGAATCTGTCCATCGGCTTCTTCCCAGGGCGTAATCTTGGTAATGCCCAGGTATTCGACCAGTTTCTCCTCATTCATGATGCCATCGACATAGCCCTTCTCCAGCGCGTCGGCGCCCAAGTGCAGCCCGCCATCAATCATGTGTTGGATTTCGTCCAGCTTCATTTTGCGCGTAGCGGCGATGCCATCGACGATCGTTTCGAAGATGGAATCGAGCAGCCAATTCGCCTGCTCTTGCCCTTCGGGCGAGGGCGCTTGCCGGGTCAGCGCGTCGGCTGCGCCTTTGTAGGGCGAAATCGCTATCGAGTCAAATTCCAAGCCCACCGTCGCCAGGCTCTCTTTCAGAAACATCTGCTGGCTCAATAAGCCAGTCGTCTCGAGCATGCCGCCGGGCGGCAGCAGGATCTCATCGCAAGCGCTGGCGACGAAATACTCCAAGGTGCGATAGCCGGGCGCGTAACTCAGGGCGCGCTTGCCTTTTTCCCGCAGGCGCAGGATGGCGTCGCGCATCGTCTGCAAATCGGCGGTGCTGGCAGACAAGCCGCGAAAATACAGAATGACGCCCAAGGGTCTCGCATCGTTGCTGATGCGTTCCAGCGCCCCCACGAATTCCATCAAGCTCATCGGCGCCGCGCCCAGGACCTGGCGCTGCAGGAAATTGCGCTCTTTGGGGATTGGGGCGAAGGCACTCGGCACCTTAATCATGATGTAATCGATCGCCTTGACGCGCGCCCGCTGCATATTGAGCAAGTTGACGCTCAGCTGCTGGATCAAGCGTTTGCTTTGAGACATGGTTTTGGTCTTTCTATATTTTTGTTTTCGCCAGCGAGGCACTAAAAAGGCAGAGAAATGCAGAGCCAGCGCCTTAGGATTGCTCTGTTATTCTTCTACGTATTCTACCGCGACAAGGTCGCAGACTTGTGGTTCCCCCTGCGCCCTGCTGCCTGATACAGCAAGTTTCCGCGCTCAGACAAAACATGATATGCTATACAAAAATGGTGCGCAAGGCAGGCTTGTAATGGCCACACAAGAAAGACTGCTTGATGTCGATGCCGTCAGCGAGTTGCTGCGGCAGCCCGAATTCGCAGATATGCGTTTCTACATGATAGACGGAGAGCTCTTTGAAATGTCACCAGTGAATAGACTTCACGGGCGGCTCGCCATTCGTATAGGTAGCGCCCTTGATACATTCGTCGAGAAGAATCGCCTGGGCGAAGTGCACGTCGAGGTGGGCTACTACGTCACCGATGAACGCAGAACTTTGCTCTGCCCCGATGTCGCGTTTGTAAGCAGCGCTCGCATCAGCCAGCAGCCAGAAGAGTCCTTTGTCGCGCTGATGCCCGATTTGGCGATAGAAATTGCTTCGCCAAGCGACTCGCTCGCGCAGCTGCGCCGTAAAGCCGCCATTTATTTGGACAATGGCGCCCGCTTGGTTTGGATCGTCCTGCCGGCGGAACGCGGCGTCGATGTCTGCCGGTCCGCGGCTGGCGCGCGGCTCGATATTGAATTTGTCGGGGCGGCTGGCGCGCTCTCTGGCGAAGAGGTTCTGCCCGGCTTTGAGCTGCGCCTCAGCCGCCTGTTTCCGAAGCCTGAATCCAGCTAATCCCCAGCGCGCAGGGACGGCTAAATCGCAGCGCCCAGCCGCTGAATATGCGCGATGGTGTCGGCGGTCTCGCGCCTGAAACAGGGGATTTACGCATTCGGGCAAAAACATGATAGGCTAGGGACAAATGGTGCGCAAGGCAGGCTTGTAATGGCCACACAAGAAAGACTGCTTGATGTCGATGCCATCAGCGAGTTGCTGCGGCAGCCCGAATTCGCAGATCTGCGTTTCTACATGATAGACGGAGAGCTCTTTGAAATGTCGCCAGTTAAGCGGCAGCATGCGCGTCTCGCGTCAATGATTAACTACTTTCTGCAAGGTCATGTAATGGCGCATAACCTGGGCGAGGTTCATGTAGAAATTGGCTGTTACCCGCCCGGCGACCGCTCAACGCTGCTCGCGCCCGATGTCGCGTTTGTAAGCAGCGCCCGCCTCAGCCAAATCCCGGAGGACGAGTTCATCCCCCTCATGCCCGACCTCGCGGTGGAGGTGGTCTCGCCATCCAATACGATACAGCAGATTCGGCGCAAAGCTCGTTTCTATCTCAACAATGGCGCCCGCTTGGTTTGGATCGTCCTGCCGGCGGAACGCGGCGTCGATGTCTGCCGGTCCGCGGCTGGCGCGCGGCTCGATATTGAATTTGTCGGGGCGGCTGGCGCGCTCTCTGGCGAAGAGGTTCTGCCCGGCTTTGAGCTGCGCCTCAGCCGCCTGTTTCCGAAGCCTGAATCCAGCTAATCCCCAGCGCGCAGGGACGGCTAAATCGCAGCGCCCAAGCGCTGAATATGCGCGATGGTGTCGGCGATGCCATCAGCCAGCGGCGTCTCGTAAACTTGTTCAACGTTCGAACGCAGGGCGCTGTCATCAAAGCCAGCCGGGAATGGCAGGGGCTTATCGGCAACTTCAATCTCCGCGCCGCCCAGCAAATCCCGCGCGATGCTCACAAATTGCTCAACCGTTGACGGCACCCCCCCCAGGTTGAAGCCGCGCGCGCCAGCCAGCGGCTGCTCGGAAGCCAAGATAAATTGCCGCGCCACATCCGATGCCAGTTGGAATTGCATCGTGCCGCTGAAACCGACTTGGTACGGTTTCCCTTTGACAGCCGCCACCAGCGCGTGGGTCGGCTCGCTGGTCATGCCTTGATCGCGCCCGACGCCATAAACCGTGTAGGGGCGCAGGGTCGTGCTGCTGAGGCTGTACTCCTCATAATAGACCCGCGCGGTCTGCTCGTTGCAAACTTTGTAGGCGCCGTAAAGCGTGCGCGGATTCTTGGGCGCGTCATCGGCAATCAGCCCAGGCGGGAAATCCGAGGGGGGACCGTAGACGCCGATGGAGGAGGCGAATGCGATATGGTCCAGCCCGTATTCCCGCGCTGCCTCAAAGATATTGACCGTGCCCGTTACATTGACCTCGGCACCCAAGACTGGATTGGCGCGGCAGAATGGCACTTGCAGCGCCGCCAAGTGGATGACACGCGTGACGCCCTGCTCAGCGAAAACAGCCTTCAGCGCAGCGGTATCGCGCAGGTCGCCCTGCACGAAGGTGATGGCAGCTTGTTCTTCGGCGCTCATCAGCCAATTGACGCGATGCCGATCGGCGCTTTGATCGAAGTTGATCGCGCGCTTCCCGCTCCGCTGCAGATGATACAGCGCCCAGGCACCGATGCAGCCCATGCCGCCAGTGACGAGATAGGTATCCGCCATCGCTATGCCTCTACCATCTGGTTTTCCAGCCGGCCCAAACCTTCCACCTCGACGACATATTCATCGCCTGGTTTCAGCCAGACTTTAGGCTCCATGCCCATGATGACGCCTTCGGGCGTGCCCGTGCTGATGACATCGCCCGGCATGAGCGTCATGACTTGGCTGGCGTAGGCGATCACTTCCGCCACCGTAAAAATCATATCCGCCGTGTTGCTGTCTTGCCGCAATTCGCCATTTAGCCAGCCCTTGATTGACAGATTCTGCGGGTCGGGGATCTCATCAGCGGTGCGCACATAAGGTCCCAGCGGCAGGAACTTGTCCAGCGTTTTGCCTAGCAGCCATTGCCCGCTGAGCATCTGCAAGCGGCGCTCGCTGATATCGTTCATGTTGCAATAACCGAAGACGTAGTCCAGCGCCTCGGCGGCCGAGACCCGGCGCGCTGCCCTGCCTATCACCACGCCCAGCTCCGACTCATAATCGACCTGCGTCCAGTCGGTTTGCAGCGGGATGGCTTCGGCGGGGGCGGCGATGCTGTTATTGAACTTGCTGAACAAGACCGGCTCGCTCGGTGGCGCGGCGCCAGTTTCGGCGGCGTGCTTTTGATAATTCAGCCCGACGCAGAGGATCTTGCCCGGGTTGGGCACCGCGGGTCCATAGCAGAGCTCGCTTTCATTGAGGTAAAGCGCCGCGTCTTCGGACGCATCTACTAGGGCGGACAATTTCGCCAGCGCGGCATTGCCCTGCGCATAAACCGCGTCGGGGCTTGCCGGGCCGGCTTCGCCACTGGCTGCGGCCGCCCTTGCCACATCCAGTACGCCGCGCTCGGTCGCGATGCCAAGTTGATTGCCGGCCTCCGTTTGATACGTTATCAGTTTCATGTTGTCCCTTCTTCACGCTTTTCAGTCGCGCGTTTAGTTTACCGATTCATTGGCTGCCTGTTAGGGGTGGGGCAAGGGCTACTTCAGCGCCGCTTCTCGTTCTCGCCGTTCCATCTCTTCTTTGTACCAGTTCTCTCGGTCTTCATCGAACTTCAAGACGCGGAAATACTCAGCATACTCGACCCCGACCATTTTTCCGCCATCTCGGTTCGCCCGCATCAGCCATTTCCGGGCGCCATTTTCGAAGTCTTCGCCAGCGCCGAGCTGGGAGACATGGGCGCTGAGCGCCTGCATCTTCAGGTTGATCGTGCTGCTAATGTCATGGTAATGCGTCGGCGTCGGCGACAGGTTCAAGTAAAGCTCGCTTACTTTATGCGGCTCGAAGCCTTCCGCCAGCAGCTCAGGGAAAATGGGCCGCGTTTCGGCGCTGGGGAAGACGGCATAAATGGATGCTTCGCCCGCCGCCCGGTGATCGGGATGATTGACATAACTGCGGTGTACGAATACGCTGGTCGGGTCTTGGCAGACGACGCGATAGGGTTTGGTCTCGCGGATGATGCGTGTGATATCGCGCCGCAATTCCAAGGTCGCCTGCAAGTGGCCATCGGGGTAGCCGAGGAAGCGCACATCGCGCACGCCGACCGCGGCCGCCGCTTCCATCTGCTCTTCATAGCGCAGCTCGACCAATTCCTCGCCAGTGATGTCTGGGTCGTTGCTGCCGGCGCCGCCATCCGTGATGATGATGTAGGTTACCGTGGCGCCTTCCTCGCGGATCCAACGGGCGACGCTGCCGGCCACGCCGAATTCGATATCGTCATGATGCGCCGCCGTTACGACGATGTGATAGGGCGCCTCGCGTTTTGCTATGGCTTGCAGCTTGCTGTAATCAATGGTCATGGCTTGTCCTCTATCTTATGCGCCACCTGCCTTTTGGCGCGCCGGCTGGCAGTATATCACAGCGCATTGAGAATGGCGGATACTGCGATACAATTCAAGTGTTCAAGCCTGTCGCAAGCGCCTTGCCCAGGAGGCAGCCATGAAGCAAGCAGCGATACTCAAAGATAGTCGCAAGAGCGACCGTGAACGAATCGCGGAAGTCGATCTGGATTCCCTTTCGGAGCGGGAGCTGCGAGATTTATTCGAGGAAATTTTCGGCGAGCCGAGCAATGAAGAGATCGTCCAAGCGCTGCGGGAAGCCGAAGCGGAATATGAAGCGGGCGATTATATGCCAAGCCCGCTCGACGCCGACGTTGATGACGAGCCCTACCGAGAGCAGACGCGGCAGGAGATACTCGCGGGCATCAAGCAGGGCTTTAAGGAAGCCTTGGCGGGCGATGTCCTGACTGACGAGCAATTCCGCGCCATGCTAGATTAAGAATCGTTCTTGCGATGCCGGTCCAATTTACATATGCAAAAGGATTCGTCAAAGACTTCCTTCGTCTGCGGAAACGCTTTCACCGCATTGAAGCTGACATTGAAGCATTAAAAGCGGAATTGCGCCGGGCGCATCGTGGCGAGCTAATGACCGGCTATGGCTTGCCATTATATAAAGTACGCATGGCTAATCGCTCGGCTCGCCGCGGGAAACGGGGTGGGTTTCGTGTCATTTATCGTTTTCAAAATAGCGAAACTATTTTGTTTATGCACATCTACTCCAAAACCGAAAAGGAAAATGTGAGCCCCAGCGAAATCAACCGGATGCTGAGGGAATAGCACTAAGAGGGCATTCCTCCCATTCCTCCCATTTGTCCCGCTATTCAAGTTTGCTCACAGTCTACATTCTCATCTACCTGGTCTAGGTTTATCATTGCCCCATTCTAGCGGGGGTATCACCGCATGCCGCGTCATAATCGGCTTCTTTGGTCGGTCTGCATTGGGCATCTGACAAACGACATCTTCGCTTCCATGACGCCGGTGCTCTTGACTTTTCTCGCCGCCGGCATCATGCCCATGAGCAATATCCAGATTGGCTTGGCTATCAGCATGGCGCAGTTGCTTGGCGCAATCACCCAGCCATTTTTTGGCATCCGCGCCGATCGCTCTGGGGGCCGCCGCCTCGGCACATATGGTTTGGCTTTTCACGTCGGTTTTTTCACCCTGGCTGTCATTCTCGCCGCGGCAAGCCGGCAGTACTGGCTGATGTTTATACCGATCGTGCTGGCACCAATCGGCAGCGGCGCCCTGCACCCGGTCGGCGCTTTGCATGCGGCTGAAGCGGTGCCGCGGCGCTCCGCCTTTAATATGGCGCTCTTCTTCTTGATGGGGCAGACGGGGCTGGCGCTGGGTCCTGCGATTGCCGGCATCTTGCTGGAGCGGGCGAACCCCGATTTGCTTGGGCAGATGGGCGCGGCGGTCGGCCGCTACGATTTCGGCATGCAGGACAATCTCAAGCCGATCATCCTGCTGTCGGTTTTTGCGCTGCCGGCGCTATTCTTGATGGCCACCAGCATCCCGCGCCATCATGAGCATCACGAAGCGCAAAAGAAGCGCAAAGCCGAGCGCGAAAATGGCGAAAAGCAGCACTTCCCCCTGTTCGCCGTTTTTATCCTTGGCGTCATCGTTCTGCTGCGCGGCTTAGGGCAGCAAGGCTCGGTCGCTTTTGTGCCGGTTCTCTTTGAGCAGAAAGGCTGGGATCCGGCCGCCTATGGCACGATCACCAGCTCGTATTGGATCGCCTCCGCTATCTCTGGGCTGGTCTTCGGCCGGCTGGCGGATCGCTATGATCGGCGGCTGGTGATGATGCTGAGCATGTTGTTTTCGGCGCCGGCTTTCTTTTTGCTGCCCGCCTATGAAGGCGCCTTCGCTTTCGTCTTGGCTATCGCCGCCGGTGGCTTATCGGGCGGCGCGCACAGCCTGATAGTCGTCATGGCCCAAGACTTAATTCCCCTGCGCAAAGGCTTCGCTTCGGGCGCAATTCTGGGCTTCATCTTCGCCACCGGCGCCATCGGCTCGCTCGCCATCGGCTTCATTTCTGACCAAATCGGCCTGGCGCTGACCTTCCAAATAGTTGCCGTCATGATCGCGGTCGCGGGCTTGCTCAGCCTGCTCTTGCCGCGGCAGGCGGGGAATTGATTTTGCATTGAAGGCTTCTTTGCCACCGAGAAACCGCCCTTGGCAACAGCCTGCCGTCCCCTCTTTTCACAGGCTGTCATCGGTCTGTGTCTGGGCCGACCTCTGTGGTTAAATCAGTTGCGTCATGCCTAAGCTGCTCTACATCTCGCTGATGCGCTTGCCGACGGAAAAGGCGCACGGTCTGCAAATTATGCAGAATTGCGAAGCCTTCGCCGATGCCGGCTGCGATGTTAGGCTATGGGTGGCGCGCCGCTGGAACAGCCGCGAGATGCGCGCCATCGCCGACCCGTTTCAATATTATGGCATTCGCCCAAACTTCAGCGTCCGCCGCATTCCCTGCCTCGATCTCTTCCCGCTCTTCCCGCCCGAGAGCGCCGGCGCTCGCTTCGCTTTCTATATCTTGCAATTGTCCTACGCGCTAGCCTGCGCCTTGTTGCTGCTCGTCACGCGCGCCGACATCTATTACAGCCGCGATGCTTTTATCTTGTCCATTTTATGCCGCTTGCGGGCGAAGCCGTCTTTGGCTTACGAAGTCCATCAATTTCCGCCGGCGGGGCGGGGCGCGTTGCTGCAGCAGGCGGTCATCACCAGCGTCGGCAGCGTCATCGCTGTCACGCCGCGGCTTAGGGAAGATCTTATCCGTCAGCGTGGCGCCGCCCCCGCCCGCGTCATCATCGCCCATGATGGCATCCGCCGGGCGCGCTTTGATCAACTGCCCGGGCAAGCCCTCGCCCGCCGGCAGATTGGCTGGCCCCAAGATGCCTTCATCGTCGGTTATGTTGGCCGGCTGCATACACTCGGGCTGGACAAGGGCGTCGGCGTCTTGGTTGAAGCGCTGGCAGCGATTGACGGCGCCTGCCTCGCCTTGGTCGGCGGTCCCGATGAGATGGCTGGCGCGCTGCGAAGTCGCTGGCTCGCCCTAGGGCTGCCGCCCGAGCGCTTTCTCTACGCGGGCCAGGTCCCGCCGGCTGAGGTAGGGCGCTTCCTCAGCGCCTTTGACCTTTGCGCTTTGCCGCTGCCGGCCGCGACCCACTTCGCGCATTACGCCTCGCCGATGAAATTGTTCGAATACATGGCTTGCGGGCGCGCCATCGTCGCTTCCGACCTGCCAGCTTGGTCCGATGTAGTGGCTGATGGCGACAGTGCTCTGCTGCTGCCGCCCGCTGATATCGCCGCCTGGTCAGAGGCGATTGAGCGCCTGCGCCAAAATGCTGAATTGCGCGCCTGGCTTGGGCGACGCGCTCGCGAGCGGGCGCTGGCGCACTATACTTGGGCGGCGCGGGCGGAACATATCCTCGCGCATATCCGCGGCGCGCGCCCAGATTACTGAGTGCCGCGCTCCTTCAACTGCGCCACCGCTGATTCGGCGCTGAAACGATCGACATCGGCTGCGTTCATCAGCCGGTGAACCGCTTCATCCTGCCGGTCGGCGAGAGCCAGCTTTTGCAGCTCAGCCACATCCAAGCGCGCATCGAGCAGCAGTTTGCTGTGTTTGCGCTTCTGCTCAACTTGCATGAATTGGTACATGCCAAAGGCGAACAAGGTCGACATCAGCAAGAGGTTCGCAACAATGAAGAGGACGAAGATCACCGATTCTCCTTAGGCCTTTAACAGGTCGCGTCTAGCCCATCCGCCCCAAAGACGCTGAGCCGAAGCTCGCTGTTAGGCAGCCGATTGACGCTGGCGGGGCAATAGTGAAACTGCAGCGCCCAGCGCCGCCGCTCCGAGCGCGTTGCTGCTGTGCCGTGATGCAGCAGGCAGTGAAATAGCAGGCAGCCGCCAGGCGGCAAAGGCAGCGCCACGCTGTCTCCTACGCGGACATCGGTATCGCAGATTTGCCAATCGCGCCGCGCCCAGTGTGGCGTCGGTCCCGCATGGTGGCTGCCCGGGATGACCATCATGCAGCCATTTTCGGGCTGCGCTTCATCCAGCGCGATCCAAGCGCCAAGGATCGTGGTATCGGTCGGGTAATCGAAGTAAGCCATATCCTGGTGCCAGGGCTTCTCGCGCCCGATACGCGGTGGCTTGAGCATCGCCATGTCTTGCGATAGAGCGGGCGGCTCGCCCATGATGCGCCCCAGCGTCTCCAACAGCGCGGGGTTGCCGGCTATTGCCTGCAAGCGCGCGTCAAAGGGCAGGATCGGCATCAGCTTGCGCACGCAATCCAGCCGCTCTTCAGCGGGCAGCGAAGAGAAGCGCGGACCGACGACCGATTCGACCATGATGTTCTTGTTGCTCGGGCTTAAGATCAAATCTCGGATAGCGGCGCGGCTCGCTTCAATGGCGGCGCCATCAATCGCATTGTGAACCACCAGAAAGCCGAGCTTGTGAAACAGCTCAATGTCCTCATCGCTTACGTTGGCGAAGCCATCAATGCCGGACTCGATTGTCGCGCTGTAATCGTACAATCCGGGCGGTGGCGCTTCTAAGCCAAACTCATCGGGTTGCAAAGCGGCGCTCCTTCTTTGCTAAGGCTCCCCCAGCGCTTGCTCGTGGCTTCACCTAGGGGAGATGTTTTCGCGCGCAGCCAAGTATTGTGAGAATGTAGCACTCGCAGTTGCTCCGCGCAACTATCGCCGAAGCTGCGCCTCAACGCTGTCAGCCACGCTAAGCCAGCGATCGGTATCTAGGAGCGCGATTTCTTCATCGGTCCAGAAATCCAGAGCGATTTCCCGCGCTTCGGCTGCCCCCGGCATTGCCCGCGCCAGCTGCCAGGCCTCCATTCGCCGCCCATAATAATGCTCCACCAATTCCGCCATGATCGCGTTGACAGTCGCGCTGACCAGGTAGCCGATGCGCCCCGGCAGCGGACCCGGCTGCAGCGCATAGGCTAGATCCGAGAGCGCTTTCATATAATTTGCCGCGCCCGGGTATTCGAAGTCTCGCTGCGCTTCGGGCGGCAAGCGCGCTGGCGCCATGCCCGTATTGACCATCTGCGTCAGTATCTGCCGCGCGAACTGCCCAGCGGGATAATAGATTTCAAAAGTATCCAGAAAGCTCTGCGCCCGCTCAACCGCCACCGCCAGCGCCAGATAAAACTCCATATCCAGCATCAATGTTTTCAGCAGAAACTGACAGCGTTCAGGATCGCGCGCTTCGGCGGCGTGCCGGAGTTGTTGCAGCGTCTTGCCCTGAGTTTCGAGCTTGTCCATGCCGGCTATTGTAACCGAATACAGTCGCGCCAATACAGACCAAGGACAGCACTCCGGCGGCGGCTAGAGAGAAAATCGCGGTATCCTGTTATAATCGATGCGAAATAGCCTAAACAGCAAAGGAAATAACCATGGCGCTAGCCTCACCCGATATGGGCATCGACCGGATCGCGGAATACCTTGGCGCTGAGGCTGAGAGCCTGCTCAAGCACCGCTGCGAAACCATCCCGCGCGCGGATTTGGCGCTGCCTGGTCCCGATTTCAGCGAGCGCGTCTGGCTGGATAGCGACCGCAAGCCGCAAGTCATCCGCAGCCTGCAGCAAATCTACGACAATGGGCGCCTTGGCGGCAGCGGCTATGTCTCGATTCTGCCCGTCGATCAGGGCATTGAGCATGCCGCCGGCGCTTCTTTCGCCCCCAACCCAGCGTACTTCGACCCTGCCAAAATCATCGAGCTGGCGCTGGCGGGGGGCTGCAACGCGGTCGCCTCTACCTTTGGCGTCCTAGGCTTGACCGCCCGCCGTTACGCGCATCGCATCCCCTATATCGTCAAGGTCAACCATAACGAATTGCTCAGCCATCCCAATACGCACGAGCAGATCATGTTCGGCACAATTCAGCAGGCTTGGGATATGGGCGCGGTCGCGGTTGGGGCTACGGTTTACTTCGGCTCACAAGATTCCAACCGTCAAATGGTAGAAGTGGCGGAAGCCTTCGCCTTCGCCCATGAGCTGGGTATGGCGACCATCCTCTGGTGTTATATGCGCAATCCCGCGTTCGCGGTCGATGGCGTCAATCACGAATCCAGCGCCGACCTCACCGGGCAAGCCAATCACCTCGGCGTGACCCTGGGCGCCGATATCGTCAAGCAAAAGCTGCCAACGCAGAACTATGGCTACCGGGCGCTGAATAGCGGCGATTCAGCTTATGGCAAGCTCGACGACCGCATCTACAGCGAGCTTGCCAGCGACCATCCCATCGACTTGACGCGCTACCAGGTCGCCAACGGTTATATGGGCAAGGTCGGCTTGATTAGCAGTGGCGGCGCCAGCGGGGCGAATGACTTCGCCGAGGCGGTAACAACCGCCGTCATCAACAAACGGGCTGGCGGCATGGGGCTTATCAGCGGGCGCAAAGCCTTTCAGCGCCCCATGGCGGAGGGGGCGCGCCTGCTCAACGCGATTCAGGATGTCTATCTCAACGACGAGATCACGGTTGCTTGAGCGCCAGCGCGTCTATCGCCGCCGAGAGAATCTCTCGGGCGATGCCAAAGCGCTGCGCCAACTCGCCAGCGACATCGCCGCTTATGCTGTGGTCATGCCGCTTGCCATTGACGAACTGCTGCAGGCAGGGGGGCTGCACCTCGCTGTGGTAGCGCCATAGCTGTTCAGCGACGATTTTCTGAATCACAATCTCATTCAGAAATTGCCCGCCATCAGGCCGATAATCGTGGCTGGCGACGGCGCGATACTCGGCATCCGCGATCGGCTTATCGTTGAGTATGAAGCTATGCGCTTGGTCGATGCTCTCGCGCCGCAGCAGGTAGCGGCGGCCGCCTTGCGGCAGGAGCTGGTAATTCATGAGCGGGCAGTGGGCGCTGCTTGCCGCATTCGCCGTAATCGGAATGATGGCATAGACGGGAAAGCCAACATCAACCAGATATTTGCCCCCTTTATGTAGAATCACAATCGCGCTATGACAGCCGACCGCGCTGTCCATGTCATTAAGCGTCAAATAGCCCTCGTAGCCGAGCCAGCGCAGCAGCCCAAAGAAGGCGTAATTGCTCTCGTAGCAGGTGCCGCCGGCGCCCGTTTCAAAATGGCCTTCCCAGAATGCTTCGCCCAACAAGACGCAATCAGCCGTCTCTTGGTGGCGCGCGCGGCGCATGATTCGCGAGGCGCTCTCCCAGGGCAGGGCGCGGGTGTAGCCGGTCACCAAGCGCTGCAGCGTCTCAAGCGTCGGCGGCGGGTCGGTGGGCAGGCTCAGGTGATTCAATACAGACCGGCAAAGCGAAGCCGGCAGAGGCGGGATCTTCGTCATGGCTCCGTAGCTTTCAATGCGAATACAGCGCTATTTTATCTGCGTCGGCCGCTGGTGTCGAAGGGCTATGTATGCCAGCCGCGCCTACAAGGCTTGTCCGCTACTGAGTTTTTAATGCGCATTTCTACCCCATCCCCGACCGCCAGTGTCGGCGGGTCAGTGTCGGCGGGCTGTGTCGGCGGGTCAGTGTCTACGCGACCCTACGCGCCCTACGCGACCCCACGCGGCGCAGCCCCTTGCCGGCGGTCAGTGTCTACGCGACCCAGCAAGCTAGGGAAGGGGAGCTAGGATATTGCAAACTCTATAAACTAGGCCAATTCTGCTTGAATCCAAGTTGACATTAGCGATAATCACGACAAATCAGTGGTCATCCCCCCATTGCAATGGGGGGACCGAGGGGGTAAACCAAAGGGCGATCGCGAATCCTAAAGTAGCGGACAAGCCTTACATTTTGTAATTTTAATTGGTGAAGGACGCAAAATGATTTTGATGCAATTGCCCGGTAATGCTGCCTACAGCAACTGCGGCGCGCTGGTCTTGCCGCCATGCTTGTAGCCCCAGGTCGGCGGCAGATTGGGGCGCTGGTCCGCCAGCATGTCTTCAATGCTGAAGCCTTGAATCACGGGGTACTGCTGGTAAGCGTCCGCCCATAGCTCTTTGCTGCGCTGGTTCTCGACCGTGCCCATCTGCTCGCGAAAGCAGACCATGATGCCAGCAATCGCGCCCAGCCGCCGCACCGTTTCGCTCAGCGCTTTGACCGAGTCCGGCGCTACCTGCCCGCCTTTGACCTGGATGATGACGTATTCAGTTTGCGATTCAAACTTGTTGCCCTGCTGTCGGATGACTGGCAGCTCGACCACGCCATCGACGCCGCCATCCGCGCCTGGCTCGCCTGGGTTCTTATACATGCCATTGGCGCCCATCGCCCCGCATACCCATTTCTCAAACTCGAATTTGTCCCGCTGGGCAAGGTCGCGCGCTTCAGCCGGGCTTTCCGGCGTGCCATGGATTTCGATGTCATCGCGATTCAAGTTGCCGAAGCGGTCCACGATGCGCCGTTTGACCAGCCCGGTCGAGAAGCGGGAGATGTCGATGCCGATCCACTTGCGCCCCAGGCTCTCGGCCGCGTGCGCCGTCGTGCCGCAGCCGCAGAAGGGGTCGAGCACGGTGTCGCCCAGGTTGCTGCTGGCTTTGATGATGCGCTCCATCAAGGCGAGTGGCTTTTGCGTGGGGTAGCCGAGGCGTTCGTTATGGCTTCCTGTCAGAGCCTTTATATCCGTCCACATATTGGATACAGGCTTACCTTTTGACTCATGCAGATAAACTTTGCGGCGCGGCGGCCCGGTCCCATTTTTTGCTCTGTGGAGTTGATTGTCTAAATCGAGTTGATGCATTCGCTCTTCTGAGTAACGCCACGTTCTTATATGACCATCAAACTCATACGTGTACCCTCCTCCAGACAGCCCGCCAGTATGAAGCGGCGCAGTTGTATATCTCCCGCGTTTGTCTTCATTACGGTAACTCGAATCAATATAATCCTTCTCAAGTTCTGTCCAAGCACCATTCCATATTACTTTTCCACTTTTTGAGTAATACAAAAGCATGTCATACACTCTACCGTACTTTTTGGCATCATTATGTGAGCCATATCGCCGCCAGGCTATGGCATTGCGAAATCGCTTATGCCCCCAAACACCGTCCATTAGTAATTTCAAATAGTGTCCAGCCGAGGTATCACAATGCAAATAGATGCTGCCCGTCTCTTTCAGCACCCGCTTCATGGCGTACAAGCGCTGCGCCATATTCAGCAGGTAAGCGGCCAAGCTGATTTTGCCGCGTCCGCTTTCCAGCCCTTGCGCGAACTTGACGATGGTCGCCAGTGGGCGCGTCTTGGGGTGTTTCTCCAGCTCACTTAATCGCTCGTCATCGTCGGCCCGCCAGCGCCAGGTGTCCTCAAATGCCTCGACCGGTTTTAGGCTGCGGTCGCGGCTTTTGAAAGGCAGGTTGTAGGTGCTGTTGGAATTGAAAGGCGGGTCAAGGTATATCAGGTCGACTGACCCGTTGGGCAGCGCCTTCGGGTCATTTAAGACATGCAGACAGTCGGAAGCATAAAGGACGCGGTTCATACGCGTCCTCTGAACAATATAAAATTTTTATGAACTAATAAAGAATTAAGACGAGCATATAATAAAGAATTAAGACGAGAGTAACTCTCGTTTAGAACATATTTTCGGGGGGGGGGGGCAAATAGAGGCATTCTATGATTCATAGCATAGTCGCGCTAGTCTGTCAAATTTCTGGGAGTGGCGAATTATGAGATATGCAGGCCGATATTCTGTATTGGGATAACCTAGATGTAGGGGCGACACTTGTGTCGCCCACAGTTGCAGAAGCAGGTTTTGGGCGATCCAAGGATCGCCCCTACATAAGCCTTATATCAAGCAAATTCACCTCTCCCCTCAAAGAACGTGAATTGATTTTCCGCGGCAGATCACATACAATCGAAACATAATCTATTTTGAACGGTGGGGCAGTTGAAACAATGTTCACGAGGGAAATTGAAATCGAACGGCTGAAAGCGGAGTATCAAAGTTTGCGTAGAGCGCAAGATAGCATATTGGAAGGTATGAACGTAACCGCACTAACGCAGATTCGAATGGGGAAGAATCTATCGTCCGATTAGAAGAAGCTGTCAATGCCAATAAAGCGGCTTTAGACGCTATTCTCGCCCATTTTGACATTCCTCCCAAACCGCCCATGGGTTTTAAGACGGATAATAATGACTGACAGAGAGATGACGCCAGATCTGGCGCATAAAATTTATCTGAGAATAGACCCCACGGATGTACCAGAATTCAAACTCGCCTCGGACAGAGCTAGGAAATATGTCGATGGCATTCTATCACTTGCATCGCAACATGGAAAATACAGACCGAGAATTGAAACTTTGCTAGATAAGCTAGGGGATTCCACTTGCATTAGCCTATTTGTGATGCCGGAAGAACCCTGGCCCGTTCCCGCAAGATTATTCAGCCAATATAATGCGGGCTTTGGACAGTATTTTGACTTGGTCGCAAATGAGTTTGAAGTAAGACACACGATCTTTGGAAACGGGACAAAGTATTCTCTTCGTGAAGAAGATGACAATGATTTAACCATATTCCTTGAGCGCAAAACTCCAGCAAAACAAAACACTCCCTAAGTATCTTTTCGTATCGCCAGCGTTATCCCCAGGCCGACTCGAATATCAAAAACATTAAGGATCGCCCCTACAAGGCTTGTCCGGTACTAACATAGCAGCGTAGCCAGGGCGCCGTCGGCTCGCCCGGCACCGCGATTCAAGAGTATGCCCATGTTGTATGCCGCCGTCTTTGCCGCTACTCGGGCGAGCATTCCGTGTTCGCTGTGGGCATTGATGCGATGTAAGCCAAATGTTTGAACAAGTCTGGCGATCACCGTCTCGATGATTTGCCGGTGTTTGCGCAGCCAGCGCATGGTTTTGCCGGGCTTGTCGCCTTTGATGTTGCTCGCTCGTGGCGCGATAACTTCAGCGTCATATTGGCGTTGCCAATGTCTGATCCATCGCAGTCCACTGAACCCGCCGTCAGCGAGATAGGTCAAGCCACGAGCGTCTCCGGCACACAGGGCGGGGCTGATGGATTCTGGACTAGGGATTCTGCGAAGTTTATATGTTCGATGCTTGGGCAATTCGATTTCAATCACACGCTTGCATCCCTGGCGACTGCTCACCAGCGCTTCCATCAGCCAGCGGTCATCAATGTTTGCCAGACCAAGCATCCAGCCCGTGATGACACCGCTGTCGCTGGCGCAGACCAACAGCTGCTGTCCGAAATACCAGCCGCCATGATTGCCGCCGCGGCCTTTCTTGCCGAAGAGCCAATGCCGATCATGGCTGATGGCTTGGCCCAGACTACAGTGCGGCAGCGGCGTACAATCCACCGCCTCGTACACAGCGGTGCTGCAAAGCATCTGCGCCAGCTCTTGCTGCAAGCATACAAAGGCGGCCCACAGATCGCGAAGACGCTTGTTGAACTGACTGCGTTTCAGCATCCGGGGAAACCATGACCGACCATTTTCAAGCATGTAACGCACTATGCCTCGCTCAGATTGCCAAGGCACACCAGCGCGCCATTGCGCAGCAATCGCGACCGTCAGCACTTCGCTATCACTCATTTGCAGGGGCGGACCTGGATGTCGCTTCATCAGGGAGATCATTTTACTTTTGTACCAATCGTCAATCACCACGTATAATGTCGTGAAGAAGGTGTCTAAATCCATGAGTAAGCTCCTTATTTGGAAGTTTGGCGCTTACTCTAAATTAGCACCTTCTTTAAATTCGCAATTACATACAGCGAACCAGTACCGGACAAGCCTTACATAAGCCTTATATCCACCAAAATCACCACTCCCAAATTCTATGTCAGGGCAATCGCAGCAATATCAAAAAATAAAACAGCGCGCGCAGCTGAAAAAATCCCTCTGTGCGCTCTCTGTCTCTGTGGCTATCTTTAAGCAGCGCAAATTAAACAGGCTGCAGCCATGCGATACGCCGAAGTCGCGCTTAATGTGCCGGCGCGGAAGTCCTTCGATTATCATATCCCGGCGGAATTGACGGGCAAGGTGAAGCCCGGCGCCTTGGCGCGGGTGGAATTCGGCGTTGCCATGCAGCCGGCGCTGGTCCTGTCCCTGCGCGCTGAAACCAGCATCCCCGAGACTAAGCCCATCATTGAACTGCTGGACCCCGAGCCGGTGCTCTCCCCGCCATATCTCGAGCTGGCGCGCTGGCTGAGCGAGACCTGCCTCGCCCCAATTGGCGCTTGCGTCTGGCTGATGCTGCCGCCCGGCTTCACCGGCAAATCCGACCGCCTCTATCGCCTGCGCCGTGCCGCGCTCACGGAAGGGCAGCCGCAGCAATTCAGCTTGCCCGGCGCCGACCCCGCTGCTGATTTGCCGCTGCCCCAAGCGCTCTTGGAGTATCTGCGGGACAAGGGGGAAAAGCGCAGCCGCCAGCTCAAGCGCGCCTTCCCCAAGCAAGCGGTCGAGCAAACGCTGGCGCTATTGGAGGGCGCGGGCTTGGTCACGTCGGAGTCGGTCTTGGCGCCGCCCGCCGCCCGAGCCAAAACGGTCAAGCGCCTTTACCCCAGTTACAGCCGCGCGGGCATCCCAGCCTTGGCGGCAAAACTAGGCAAATCGGTGAAACATGCCGACCTGCTGGCGCTGATTGCCGAGCGAGATGAAGATGCGCTCGGGGTGAATGAGGCGCTTGCCGCCATCGGTGCCAGAAACAGAGCGCCGCTCAATAAACTAATCGCCGAGAGCCTGGTCTTCATCGAAAAAACCGAGCGCGGCGAGCAAGACCTGATCATCCTCGAAGCGACGCCCGAGCGGGTTGAAGGGCTGCTGAATAGCTGGCGCGGCACCGCTTACCTGGCGCGGCTTCTGCGTGACTTGCTCGGCTTGCCAAAGCCGCCGACCCTGCCCGAGGCGCTGAAAGCGACTGGCGCCAGCCGCTCGCAGCTCAAGAAATTGATCAAAGCCGGCGCCCTTGAGCCGCGCGAAGAACGAGTCTGGCGCGATTCCCTGCGTGATTTCGATTTCCTGCCGGCTAGCGCGCCCAAGCTGACGCCCGACCAGCAAAAGGCATGGGCGGCGATACGCGCCCAAATGCGCGGGGCGGAAGCAGCCCGCTTCCTGCTCCACGGCGTGACGGGCAGCGGCAAAACTGAAATCTACCTGCGCGCCATCGCCGAGACGCTGCGGCAAGGCAAGCGCGCCATTCTGCTCGTGCCGGAGATCGCCCTCACGCCGCAGACCATTCGCCGAGTCTCCGAGCGCTTCCCGGGCCAAGTGGCCCTTGTGCATGGTAGCCTGCCCGCGGGCGAGCGCTACGACAGCTGGCGGCGGGCAAGCGCCGGCGCGGTATCCGTCATCGTTGGCACGCGCTCGGCTCTCTTCACGCCATTGCCAAACCTGGGCTTAATCGTGCTGGACGAAGAGCACGACGCCAGCTTCAAACAGTCGCCCTGGATGATGGAGCCGCATTATCACGCGCGCGCCGCCGCCGAGCATCTGACCGAGATCAACCGCGGGGCGCTCATCCTAGGCAGCGCCACGCCCGACCTCGGCACTTGGTATCAGGCTGCTCGCGGGCATTACACCTATCTGCGCCTGCCGGAGCGCATCATGGGCCACCGCCAGCGGATTCAGCAGCAAGCTCAGCGCCACGGCGTCGAAGCGCGCTACCAGCCAGCTAATGCCGACGCGCTTACCATCCCCTTGCCGCCGGTCAGCCTGGTTGATATGCGGGCTGAACTGCGCGCCGGCAACAGCAGCATGTTCAGCCGCGAATTGCAGCGGGCGCTGCATGATACGCTGGGGCGCGGCGAACAGGCGATGCTGCTGCTCAATCGGCGGGGGCAGGCGACTTATGTCTTTTGCCGCGATTGTGGCTATGCTCTCGAATGTGCCCGCTGCGAAACGCCGCTGACTTATCACCGGGTGGAGCGCTCGCTGCGCTGCCATCATTGCGGCAATAGCGCTGCGCCGCCGCCAGCTTGCCCCGAATGCGGCTCAGCGCGGATTCGTTATTTCGGCGCCGGCACGCAGCAGGTTGATGAGGTTCTAAAGGCGATGTTCCCCGCCGTCCGCACTTTGCGCTGGGATATCGACAGCGCCCGCTCGCCACGGATGCACTTTGAAATCTTGGACCAATTCATCAGCGGGGCTGCCGATGTGCTCATCGGCACACAGATGATCGCCAAAGGGCTGGATTTGCCGCTGGTCACGCTGGTGGGCGTTGTCAGCGCCGATATTGGCTTGGCGCTGCCCGATTATCGCGCTGGCGAGCGGGTCTTCCAGCTATTGACCCAGGTAGCCGGACGCGCTGGACGCGGCATTCTGGGCGGCAAAGTTGTCCTCCAGACCTATCAGCCGGAGCATTATGTGATTCAGGCAGCGGCGCGGCATGACTTCGGCGAGTTCGCCGCCCGCGAAAGCCGCTATCGAAAAGAATTGGGCTATCCCCCGTATCGGCGGCTGGCGCGGCTTGTCTTCAGCTACAGCAAAGCGGAAACGGCGGCGCGGCAGGCGGGCTTGGCGGCGGCGCGCCTGCGTCAGATTCTGCAAGACCGCGCGCTCCATGGCACAAGCATTATTGGTCCCGCGCCCTGCTTTTATGCCCGCGTCGACCGGCAGTACCGCTGGCATCTGCTCCTGCGCGGTCCTGATCCGCGGCTGGCGCTGCAAGACCTCGCGCTGCAGCCCGGCTGGCGCATCGACATGGATCCAGTATCCGTCCTCTAGCTATGCGCAGCGCCCTATACCGCGCCCTGGGAGTGGTGAATTTCATTGATATGCCCATTCCAAACCCCACCCCCAGCCCCTCCCCGATGAATCATGGAGGGGAGCATTCCAGCAAATCCTGAGTCGGAGCCGCACTCTTATATCAGTAATTCACCACTCCCGTGCTCTTGAAATGTAGACAGGCGGCAAATAATCGCTAAAATGTTGAAACATGTCGGTTGATGGAAACAGGCTATGTGGATCATTCAGATCTGTGTCGCTTCATTTTGGTGGTATGTCGGGGTTCACCTGCTATTTCGCGACGCGCTCGTCTGGAACACTTTTGGCGAGATTCCCCGCGTCCGTCAGGTTTTTGGCGGTCCGCATACTTTGAAATGGGAGCGCTTTTGCCGCGATGGGGGCCTGCTCGCGCTCGCGACGGGGGGCTTGCTATTTGCCACACTGCCATTTGGCATCGGCTTGTTCGGCCTCATTATCGCGCTGCCGCCGCTGATATTCTTACTGTGACAGGCTGCTGCCATGAGGCGATCAAGCGCGCGGGCCGGGCACGCGGGAGGGCGATAAGATGCGCAAATTCCTGAGTTTGCTCGTCGGCATGGGCGTCGGCGCTGCCATCGGCGCCCTGCTCGCCCTCTTCTTTTCGCCGGTGTCGGCGGAGGAATTCCAAGCGAATTTGCAAAGGCATTATCAGCGAGCGCGCCAAGCGGGACGCGCCGCAAGCGTCAAGCGCCGCGCTGAGCTGGAGCAGGAGCTTGGCGAATTGCGCAACAAGCCGCCGGCCGATTGATTGCAGTGCCCGCTTGCTCTGCGCCGCTACCCTTGTCACAGCGGGACGCCCCTACAAGGCTTGTCTGCTACTGAGTTTTTAATGCGCATTTCTACCCCATCCCCGACCGCCAGTGTCGGCGGGTCAGTGTCGGCGGGCTGTGTCGGCGGGTCAGTGTCTACGCGACCCTACGCGCCCTACGCGACCCCACGCGGCGCAGCCCCTTGCCGGCGGTCAGTGTCTACGCGACCCAGCAAGCTAGGGAAGGGGAGCTAGGATATTGCAAACTCTATAAAATATGCTAATTCTGCTTGAATCCAAGTTCACATTAGCGATAATCACGACAAATCAGTGGTCATCCCCCCATTTCAATGGGGGGGACCGAGGGGGGTAAACCAAAGGGCGATCGCGAATCCTAAAGTACCGGACAAGCCTTACATTTTGTAATTTTTCGCAGCGAACGACGCATAATCATTTTGACGCGATTGCCCTGTCCCTAGCTAGGGCTTTATGGAGATTTCTCCAGCCATGCTTTACAATTGAACGTGGGCTGCGCGCGCGCGTTGCCTTTGCAAACGTTGGATCATTCTGAATTTATGGCAATTGAAAAGCCAACAAAGTTCGAGTGGCGGCTGGATATTGAAGTCCTTCTCGTCACAATCATGGCGCCGAGCATGGTATTCATGGTCAGCACCGCGCTTAGCGTCGCCTTGCCAGCGATTCAACGCGACTTAGGCGCGGCTGGCGCCGACTTGATTTGGATCGTCAATGCCTATTCTTTGCTGCAAGCCGCCTTCATATTTCTGAGCGGCGCTTTTGGCGATCATTACGGGCGCAAGCGCGTTTATCTCAACGGCATTGTGCTCTTCGCCTTGTCTTCGCTGGTTTGCGGCACGACCAATTCCGCCCAAGTATTGATAGTGGGGCGCGCGATGCAGGGCGTCGGCAGCGGCATGATGATCACCTGCAGCCTGGCGATTGTCGCCGCTTTCTTTTTCCATCATCGGCGCAGTTGGGCGATCGGCGTATGGTCCGGCTTCACCATGCTGATGTCTGGCGCGGGACCCATCTTAGGCGGCTGGCTCACGGAATTGGGCTTGTGGCGCTTGATATTCTTGATCAATATCCCGCTTTGCTTAATCACCATTCTCATCCTGGTGTATTATGTGCCGGAGAGTTACGACGAAGAAGCGCCGAAAGCGCTGGATGTAACTGGTACATTCCTCAGTACCATGGTGCTGATGCTCAGCGGCTTCTTCTGCATCGAGGGTCCGCGGCGCGGCTTTGACGACCCGCTGGTGCTGTTTTCCGGCGTCGCCGCTCTTGCGATTCTACCCATTTTCATTTGGAACGAGGGCCACAGCGATCACCCGATGATGCCGCTGAATCTGTTTCGGTCGCGCACGTTCACTGGTGCCAATACGTTGACGCTCCTGCTATACGGGGCGATGAACAGTGTGCTTTTCTTCCTGCCGCTTAGTTTGATTCAGGTACAGGGTTACAGCGCCACCGCCGTCGGTTTCGCCCTGCTGCCGATGACCCTGCTCATGGTGGCTCTCTCTTTCGTGATGAGCCGCGTCATCGATCGTTATGGACCGCGCCTGCCGCTGATTGTCGGTCCCCTGATTATTAGCCTCGCCTTTGTGCTGCTGGCGACGCTGCAAGCCGATAGCGGGCAAGACAGCTACTGGACGACGCTCTTCCCCGCGATTTGCCTCTGTGGCGCTGGCATGGGCGTCACCCTGGCGCCATTGACCACCGCCGTCATGACATCGGTTGATGAGCATCACGCGGGCTTGGCATCGGGGCTGAATAACACCGTATCGCGCTCGGCGCAGGTGCTGGCGATTGCGGTTATGGGCGGCATCGTGCTGGTTCTCTTCAAGCAAACTTTACTGAGCGACCCAACCGTTACTGCGCTGCCGGCCGATGCCCGCGCCTTTCTCTCGGTTGAGTCGGTCAAGCTGGCGGAGACGTCTCCCCCCGCCGACTTGATGCCAATGGAGCGCGCCCAGCTGAACGATTTGATTCGCGAGACCTTCTCCGGCGCTATCAACGTCATCATGTGGATCGCCGCCGGGCTCAGCCTTTTGAGCGGCTTGCTGGCCGCGCTGCTCATTGAACGAGAACCGCCCTTCCCCGAGTGAGCGCCGCTTAGCAAAAGACAGAAAGCCCCCGCTTTCAGCCGCTGCTTTGAATGCCTCGCCGGCTGATTTAGCAGGAAATGCGCCTAATTTACTTAGTTTGTGATATATTTTAATATATAAGGCTGTAGAAATCTTCTGATAGCGAGCTAATGTGGCGGCGATTAACATAAGAGCTGGCGGCATATCCACCGGCTTCTGGGTATTATTTTCAACCATCACCGCCGCGAGCATGGCTTATGTCGCCAGCACGTCCCTCAATGTCGCGCTGCCGGCCATCCAGGTCGAGCTGGGCGCGCGCGGGGCAGACCTCATTTGGATCCTCAACGCCTACATTATGGTGCAGGCATCGCTCATCGTGGTGACCGGGTCCCTGGGCGATCACTATGGGCGCAACCGCGTCTGCTTGCTGGGCATCCTGCTGTTTGGGTTGGCATCGGTGGTCTGTGGTTTTTCTACCACCACCAATGTCATCATCGCCGGGCGCTTGGCGCAGGGGCTTGGCAGCTCGCTGATCGTGCCCAACAGCCTGGCCATCGTCTCCACTTACTTCAGCCGCAAGGGGCAGGGCAAGGCAATTGGTCTCTGGTCTGGCTTTACCGTGCTTATGGCGGGCGCGGCGCCTTTCTTCGCTGGCGTGGTTACCGATTTTGACATGTGGCGGCTGGTCTTCTTTATCCATATCCCCTTGGGGGGCTTGGCTGCTTTTGCCATCATACGTTATGTCCCGGAGAGCTACGACAAAAGCAGCCCGCGGCGGATGAGTTTTCTGGGCGCGATGCTGGTCATCGTGGGCTTGGGCGGGCTGTCTTTCGGCTTTATCGAGAGCTCAACCTTTGGCTTTGGCAGCCTTATCATCATCCTGCCCATCGTCATTGGGCTGCTGGCGATTGCGCGTTTTCTGCTTGACGAGCGATATGACAAGCACGCGATATTGCCGCTGCGGCTATTCAAATCACGCACCTTCAAAGCAGCCAATCTGATTACGCTCATCTTCCATGGCGTGATTCAGCCGGCGGTGCTCTACCTGCCGCTTAATCTCATCCAGGCACAAGGGTACAGCGCCACCCTCACCGGGCTGGCGACCGTGCCCATGATACTGATTGCCACTGTCGTCTCCGCTTTGGTTGGTCCCCATTTGGATCGGCGCGGACCACGGCTGATTCTGACGTTTGGCTTGAGCTGCTGCGCCTTGAGTCTTATCTTATTGGGCAATATCGGCTTAACCGGCGGCGCCTCCGATTACTTGAGCACCTTCTTCCCGGCTGTCATATTGCTTGGCATTGGCTTTGGTCTGGTCTTTGCGCCCTTGACGATGGCGGCGATGGCTTCGGCGCCCGAAGAAAATGCCGGCGTCGCCTCGGGCGTCAACCACACCATGACACGGGTGGGGCAGGTGCTGGTAGTCGGCATCTTGGGGGGCCTCGCCATCACTTGGTTCGGCCAACTGCTAGCCAATGACGCCTATGTGCAAGCCTTGCCGGCCGAGGCGCAGGCGCATTTGGCCGCCCATGCCGGCGACTTGGCGGAGACCTCCGTCCCCGATTGGCTAAGCAACGAAGCGCAGGCGCAAGTGCAACAGATTATTCGGCAATCCTTCGTTCAAACCTTCAGCATCTTGATGTACATTGGCGCCGCCGCTTGCGCAATGAGCGCCGTGATCGCTTTCTTCACCATCGACGATCGTGAGTTGAAGCTACGGCGTGACGAAGATATTCTGGATGAATCCGATGTGCCGCCGGCCAGCTTTGGCGAGCCTAAGCCAGCGGGCGCTCGCGATAAACCAGCTCACGAATCCCCTTGAGGTAGCCAATCGCGAAGAGCCGCCCAATCGCCGAGTAGCCGGCTTGGTCGTTGCTGTCGCCAGCCATCGTGGGTACATGATCGGGCCGCAGCGCGCCATCAAAATCGATATCGCGATAAGCGCGCAGGCAGGCCGCCATGTCCGTCTGCCCGGCATCGTGGAAGGTTTCCTCGAAGCGCTCGGGCTGCCCGATCACATCACGCATGTGCACGAAGAAGATCTTATCGCCAAATTGCCGTATCGCCGCTGGCAAGTCGGCGGTCATCAGCGCGAAGTTCCCCTGGCAAAGGGCGATGCCATTCATCGGGCTAGGCACGAGATCGAGCAGGCGCTGGAAGTTTTCCACGCTGCGCATAATGCGCCCCAAACCGCGAATCGGCGATAGTGGCGGGTCGTCCGGGTGCATCGCCAGCTTGACGCCAGCCGACTCGGCGACCGGGATAACGCGCTCCAGGAAATACTGCAGGGTATCCCAAAGCTGCGCCTCGCTCACCTCGCCGTACTTGGTTAAGGGCGCGTCCAGCATCTGGCGGTGGTCGTAGCCGCTGACCAGCGCGCCCCCGCGCGATCGAATCGTGGTCGAGGTGCGCAGCCAATTCATCACCGGCATCCATTCATAACACCATACCGGGATGCCGAGGCGCCCCATGCTATCGATCAGCTCGCAGACGCTGTCGATCTCTTCATCGCGGTCCCGCAGGCCCAGCTTGGCTTTGGTCAAAGGCGGGCGGCTTTCAATCACAGCCAGCTCAAAGCCGCCATCGCTGTAGGCATTCTTGACCCGCAGCAGCGAGCTATAGCCCCAAGGTGGCGCCGCGCCATAATATCCCTCGAAGTCCAGCGCGCCGACCGCCTGCGTCAAGCCACACTGCGCGGCCAAATCCCATAGAATTGAATGCGCCGGCGGCAGCATCTCGGCGATTTGAATCATGCGACACCCCCTTCATTCAGCCATAACAAGCGACTGCCTGCCACGAGAATAACAGAAAAGCGCCCGCGAAGCCGATTGCAGGGCTTGTCCGGTACTTTAGGATTCGCGATCGCCCTTTGGTTTACCCCCCTCGGTCCCCCCATTGCACTGGGGGGATGAGCACTGATTTGTCGTGATTATCGCTAATGTGAACTTGGATTCAAGCAGAATTGGCATAGTTTATAGAGTTTGCAATATCCTAGCTCCCCTTCCCTAGCTTGCTGGGTCGCGTAGACACTGACCGCCGGCAAGGGGCTGCGCCGCGTAGGGTCGCGTAGGGTCGCGTAGGGTCGCGTAGACACTGACCCGCCGACACAGCCCGCCGACACTGGCGGTCGGGGATGGGGTAGAAATGCGCCTTAAAAACTCAGTAGCGGACAAGCCTTATAATGTCCTGTCAATTGTTGCATTATTCTGTTGGAACTACTTCTGCGCATCGAATATGGACGACAATGCCAGCGATTAGCGAACACGCGCCAACAAGCGAAGAGACCATCACCGGGCTTAGCGAGAGCGACGTTCAGGCACGCATCCGCCGCGGGCAGAGCAACGACTTCGAGGCGCGCGTGGGCCGCAGCTACTTGAATATCTTTCGCGAGAATGTGCTCAATCTGTTTAATATCGTCCTGGGCGCGATGCTCATATTCGTCATCGCGATGGGCGATTACGCCACCGCTTTCTTCGCCGGCTTCAGCGTCGTCTCCAATACCTTCTTTGGCATGGTCCAGGAATTCAACGCCAAGCGCCAACTGGACCAGCTGGCTGCGCTAGCCGAACAGACCGTGCGCTGCCTGCGCGCCGGCGAATGGGTCGAGGTGCCGATGCGCGCGGTCGTGCTGGACGAGATCATTCGCATTGAGCCGGGCGACCGCCTGGTCGTCGATGGCTTGCTGCTGCGCGCCGATTCGCTGGAGATGGACGAATCCCAGCTGACCGGCGAATCAGACGCCATCAGCAAGGCGCCGGCTGACGAGGTCTTCTCTGGCTCTTTCTGCATCGCTGGCGCGGGCTTCATGCGCGCGACCAAGGTCGGCGCCGATAGCCAAATCAACCGCCTGGCTGTCATCGCCAAGCAATATAAGCTGGTCAAAACCCCAACCCAAATTAAGATTGATATCACGGTCGAAGTCGCGGTCCTGCTTATGGCGCTGCTGGTGCCGCTGATCTTCATCACCGGCTTTAGCACCGGCAAGGAACTGCTCGAGATTGTGCGCAACGCCGTCGTCTTCACCACCAGTTTGGTGCCGCAGGGTTTGGTGCTGGTGGCGATCTTGTCGCTGACCATCGGCGCCGTCAAAATCAGCCGCCAGCAGACGCTAATCCAGCGCGTGAACGCCGTCGAATCGCTGGCGAACGCCACTGTGCTCTGCTTCGATAAAACCGGCACGCTGACCCAGAATAAGCTCGCCGTCCGCGAAATTATCCCAATCGAAGCGGACCCAGCGGCGGACATCAACCTTGCGCTGCACAATTTCCTGAAGAACCTGGCGCATCTGAACAACACCGCCCAAGCGATCGACCGCTACATCGACCAGGTCGCGCCCGACGCCCTCAGCCCAGAAAAGCTGAAAGAGATTCCCTTCTCCTCCGCCCGCAAATGGGCGGCTGTCTGCCTGCCAAATAAGACCCTGCTCATGGGCGCGCCGGAACGCCTGCTGCCCAGCGACAGCCCGCACTACCAACAGGCGGAGGTGCTCGCTGCTGATGGCATGCGGGTGCTGGCTTTCGTTGAAATGGCGGCCGAAGCCGATGTGATGGCGAGCCTGTCTGCTTTCGACCTCAAACCCTTGGCGCTGATTGTGATGAGCGACCAGATCCGCGGCGATATCCAAGACACCTTGGCCGCCTTCCGCGCCGAAGGGCTGACGCTGAAAGTGATCTCTGGCGACAACCTCGAAACGGTGCGCGCTATCGCCGCCGCCGCCGGCATGGATATCGGCACGCGCGCGTACACCGGCGCCGAGCTGAATGCGATGGGCGAGGGCGAGTTCGATAGCGCGGTGGGCGAGAGCCATGTCTTCGCCCGCGTCGAGCCCGATACCAAACAGCGCATCGTCGACTCCCTGCGGCGCAGCGGCGAGTATGTCTCGATGGTCGGCGATGGCGTCAACGATGTGCCGGCGCTGAAGTCGGCTGACCTCGCCATTGTGATGAACGACGGCACTCAAATCAGCAAGGATGTCGCCGATATCGTCTTGCTCAACAACGCCATGTCGACGCTGCCGCGCGCCTTCCGCGAAGGTAAAGAGACGACCCAGACCATCTTCGGCACGATGAAGATGTTCCTCGTGCGCAACTTTTTTATGGTTGCGCTATTCATTTTCATCGCCTTCATGTCGCTGCCTTTTCCCATCACGCCGGTGCAAATTAGCTGGGCCGCCTTCGGCACGGTCAATCTGCCAGCCACCTTCATCGCCTTTGGCTGGCTGCGCCCGCGTTTCATGGCGCATTTCCGCCGCGATGTGCTGGATTACATCATCATCATGGGCGGCATCGGCGCTGCAGTGATGACGCTGCTCTATCTCATCGTCTGGTTTGGCGGCGGCGGCGACCTGCGCCTGACGCGCTCGGCGATTACGATCATGGTCGCGCTCTATGGCATGTTGATAACCTGGCATATCCAGGGCATCGATCTCTACAAGCCCGATTCTTTCTTGCAGCACTGGCGCATCCTGCTCTTGAGCAGCCTCCTAACCGCGTTGACCATCATCACGATGTACCTGTTTCCGGCACTGTTCGAGTTCAATCCGCCGCGCTGGGATGGCGGCGATGGCTCGCTGATGATCGTCGCGATTGCGGCGCTCTTCTTGCTGACGATTGCGCTGCTCTCGCATGGGATGCGGCATCGCTATCTGCTGTATCGCTTTTGGGCGCTGCTGGCGCCGGACCGGGGCTGAGTGAGGGGAAATGAAAATGGGCGAGCCTTGCGGCCCGCCCACAATCCGCTCCTTGCCGCTGGGGGGACCTAGAAGTTGCCGTCGATCTTCTTGAGGAAGATCTTGTACGTTTCATACTCCGCATTAAAGGAGTTGGAAAGGTGGTAGCTTTTCAGGCGGATGAGGCAATTGTTGCGCACAACAAACGGGGCACGATAGACGGTCGATCCCCAAATCCAAATCCTGCTGTACGAAGCCTCATACCAATTCCAGGCGGTCGGCCAGGACAAGCACTTGCCACCGGCATGAGGATTACCGGATGCGTCTAGGTGCTCAATTAATGTCGCACCAAACCTTGAATACTCTGCGCTGAACTGCCAAGTGCCAGGGGTCAAGAGGATGGCTTGGGTAGTCTGTACGCCTTGGCCGACGAAGGTGTAGCCATCGCGCTGAAGCGGCTGCGACATGGCGGCCCCCGGCGCAGGGCAGAAACCATTGACGAAGTCGTAGTAGCCCTTGTCCCATTCTGCGTCGGTGCTGCAGGCGCGCCCCAGTTGACAGCAGTTGTCGACGCCCGCTTGGGCGAAACTAGGCAAGGCAAAGACTATCGCGAGCAGGAATACAACTATGTACTTCATGGCTTTGTCTCCTTTTCGGAAAATTAACGATAGCTTAAGTTACCCCCCCCCCCCCCCCCCCGATTTGTCAAGGAATTGACAATGATTGCTATGGAAATGCGCTCCAGTAAGGTGCTTTGGCGCGTGTTATATCGGAATTTCAAGCGAATGTCGGGCTGGAGACAGCCTCGAAGGGGGTATAGCTAGGGGCGGATTTCGGTTAAAGCGGAAGTCACCGGGTCTGTTCTGGGATTATCGGATCGGGGATGGGGGTAGAAAAGAGACATTTCTTTATTTTCATTACTTACTCGCACTTACTTCTGCTAGCCACTTTTCAAATACCCCCGCCACCGCTCCGCCGCCCAGGCCAGCGCGACCGCCGAAAACACAAAGAGCAGCGGGTCGGTCGGCGAGCGATAACGGGTCGACGGATGAAAGAGCAGGTAGACTAGGGTCTGGCTGATCTGCGCGAAAACCAGCAGGCTCAGCATCCGCCACTCGCGCCGGCAAAGCCAGCTGCCCACGATCGCCAGCAGCCAGGCGCCGCCGAAGTAAACGATGTGCAAGTTGCGCCCGCTGACGTTGAAGAGGCTGTCGTCTTGATAGGCGGCGTTGGCAGCCGTCACGCCGATGTGCGAGCCCTCGCCGGTGATGATCACAACGGCGCCCGTCTCATCCACGCTCAGCTTTTCGCCCAAGCGCAGATTGCGCCGCGGCGTCACTTGCGGGTTCCAATAGACAAAGAGCTTCACCAGCATCAGGTCGAGGGCATCAGCCGGGTTTTCGCGCAGGTAGGTCAAACCCGCTTCAGCCAGGAAGGCGTTGCGGCGCAGGGCTTCCGCCTTGGGCGGGGCGTCCAGCGGCGGCTTCAGCCACTGCACATCATAGCCGGCGCGAAAGACGGCCGCCGCGTAGGGGTTATTGCCTTGGTAAATATTTTCGCCGCTGTTAAGCGCGACTGGCACAAAGCCCTCATAAATTTGATAGCTTCTCAATAGCCAAGGCAAGGGCAGCAGCAGGCTCACAATCGCTACCGGCAGCAAGCGCAGCAGCGTCTGGCGGCGGCTGAGCTTCAGCAGAAACCACAGCGCCGCCAGAATCGCCAGCGGCGGCAGCAGCGCCCGCGCCAAAACAGAAATGCCCAGCGTCAAGCCCGCGGCGACAGACAAAGCCAGCGTGCCGCGGTCTAGCCTGAGGCGCTCGCGCAATTGGATCAGCAGCCAGAGGAACAAATGCAGCAGCAAAATCCAGAGCGCCGTGTCGTTCAGCGTCAAGTTCTGGAAGATCAAGTAGGGGTATAGCGCGAATAAGAGCCCAGCCAAGGCGCCGACGAAATCGCCCGCTGGAGCCCGCCGCGGGAAAAGCCGCCGGCAACAGTCATAGAGCAGGGCGATCGAAAGGGCGTCGAAGACGATGTGCAGCGCGGCAACAGCGAGGTAGTGCCGCCCGAATATGCCATAAAGGAGCGCGACCACATAACTGTAAAGCGGTGGCAAGCCCGCGTCGGGCTGCCCGCTAACCCGCCCATAGACGCCGCTTTCCAGCAGATTCAGCGCGTATTCATCATAGGCGACCGAGCCGTGAATCAAGCCTCCCGGCTCGCTGTACGCGAAATGCTGCCGAAATAGGACCAGCGTCGCCAGCCGAATGACGACAGCGGCGGCGATGACGAGCGCGAGTTTATGCCTGCCCAGCCGACGCCTCATAATACTTGGCTACGCTCCCTCGCTCCCTCGTTCCATTGCAGCTTACTGCCGCAAGCCTAGGCACCTGGCAACACAGCAAGGCCCCGCTGTAGGCAGCGAGGCGCCGGAGACTCTTGCTCAACTGATCGATTTGGCGCTCAAGCTGGCTATTTATAGCGCTCGCCGATGGACTCGATATCGTCCATCAATTGCTTGAACTGGTCCAGGTTCAACTGCTGCTTGGCATCGGACATCGCCACATCCGGGTTGGGGTGCACCTCGACCATCAGCCCGTCGGCGCCGCTGACCCGCGCCACCCGCGCCAGCGGATTAGCGATATCGCGCCGGCCGGCCGAATGCGAAATATCAACGATGACCGGCAGATGCGTTTCTTGCTTGAGCAATGGCACCGCGCTGATGTCAAGCGTGTTGCGCGTCCATTCGCTAAAGGTGCGGATGCCGCGCTCCATCAATATGACTTGCTCGTTGCCGCCCGCCATGATGTACTCGGCGGCGTAGATGTATTCCTTTAGCGTCGCGCCAAAGCTGCGCTTGAGAAGGACGGGTTTCTTCTGCTTGCCCAAGGCGCGCAGCAGGAAGCTGTTCTGCATATTGCGCGCGCCGACCCAGAATGCGTCCACATACTCATCCATCATCGGTACCAGCGATAGATCGAGCACCTCGCTGATAACAACCAAGCCATATTTGTCCGCCACCTGGCGCGAGATCTTAAGCCCCTCTTCGCCCATGCCTTGGAAATCGTAGGGCGAGGTGCGTGGTTTGTAACCCATACCGCGGATCATCTTCACGCCGCGTTCAGCCAAGACCGCGGCAACGGCATCCATCTGCTCGTAGCTTTCCACCGCGCAAGGACCGGCGATTAACTCAAAGGTTTCGTTGCCCAGCCGCAAGCCATTGTCAAATTCGATTATCGTGTGCTGGTCCGGCTGCTTCCGCTGCACGAGGATGGTATCGCGCGCGTCTTGTTCTTCCAGGTTCAGCGTGGCGCGAAAGATTTCATGGAAAATCTTGCAGATGGTTTCGTTGCTGAAGGGTCCTTCATTGACGAGCTGCAGCGCAGTCAGCATTTCGGCTTCGCGCTGCGGGTCATAATTGCGCGTGCCCATTTCCTGAAGCACCTTGCCGATCTCAAGCGCAACCTCGGCGCGCTGGTTCAGCAATTCGAGGATCTGCAGATTGATCGGGTCAATCTGCCCTCGCAGTTCTTGAAGGCGATTTGACTGTGCCACGGCTCTTGTACTCCTGCTACGCGCAAAATATCTAAGTGCGACGTATTATACACGTGTCCGACAAAAAGGCATGGTCAGATTTGCTCATGCCACTATCATTCAATCGCTGGCAACCATGGAACCACGGGGGGCAGAATGTGTCCATGACAGTCAAAGGCTTGGCTCTCGCCCGCGCTTTCTATTGGGAGGCGGTACAGCCCATCGTCGCGCGGCAGCGCCCCCGCTTGCGCCATAGCGCCGCGCTGATTGGCAGCGGCTCCGAGGTCTTGGGCTACGATGACGCCGTCTCTACCGATCATCATTGGGGACCGCGTGTCATGCTCTTCCTCGCGCCAGAGCAGCACCGCCGGGCGGCGCGCCCGCTGCATCAAGCGCTGGCGGCTAATTTGCCTTATCGCTTCCTGGGCTACCCCAGCAACTTCAGCGCCCCAAAAATGGGCGAGGGCGACCAGGGAACGCAGATGCTGCAGGATATCAACGCGGGCGCGGTCAATCATCGCGTCGAGATTCTGACGATTGATGGCTATATGCAGCAATATCTGGGCCTCGGCGCCGACCATCGGCTCAGCGCGGCTGACTGGCTGAGCCTGCCGCAGCAAAAACTGCTGAGCTTCACCGCTGGCGAGGTCTTCCACGATGAGCTGGGCTTGCAGCGCATCCGCGACCGATTCCAATATTTCCCGCCTGATGTCTGGCGCTATCTGCTCGCTTGTGGCTGGCGCCGCATCGGGCAGGACGAGCATCTGGCGCCGCGCGCGGGCGCAGTCGGTGATGAATTAGGCTCGGCTCTGATTGCCGCTCGCATCGCCCGATCCATCATCTTGCTCTGTTTTCTCTACGAAAAACGATATGCGCCGTATCCAAAGTGGCTGGGCACAGCCTTCGCCGAGCTGGCTTGCGCCGCTGAATTGAGGCCGATCTTGCGCGCGATAGTCAGGGGCGAAACCTGGCGCGAGCGCGAGCGGCATCTCTGCGACGCCTATCAAGCGCTCAATCAGCTGCACAATGCCAGCAAGCTGACCGCGCCAGTTGAGCCAGCCCGGCAGGTCTTTCACGAGCGGGGCTTTTGGGTGAGCAATGCTTGGCGTTACGTCGACAAGCTGCGCGACACGATAAGCGATGGCGAGGCGCAGGCACTCTGCAATCATGCCCTAATCGGCAGCGTCGATCTCTTCAGCGACAACACGGACCTGCGCGAGGCGGCACCTCGGCGCGGCGCCATCGCGGGCTTGTTCGCCACTTAGGCAATGGCGGCGCGGGCGCGCTCCCTCGCTTGGACAAAGGCAGCGACCGAGCGCGAGACATCGGCTTCAGTCGTCACCCAGGAACAGAGGCTGATGCGTATCGCGCCTTCGCCCCGCCATTCCGTCCCGCTGCACCAGCATTCGCCGCTCGCTTGAAGCTCAGCCAGCGCCCGCGCTGTCAAGGCTGGCGTCTCGCAGGCGACCAGCGTTTGATTGAATACGACCTCATTCAGAATGCGAAAGCCCGCCGCTTCAAGCTCAGCCGAGAATTGCCGCGCCCTTTGGCATAGTTGCGCCACCAACTGGTCGATGCCAGCGCGCCCGAGTGATTTCAGCGCCGCCCAAAGCTCGATGCCCCGCGCCCGGCGCGACATCTCCGGCGTGTACAGCATGCCATCGCGCCCGCCGCCCAGCTGCAGATAGCTGTCGCTGGCTTGCAGCGCAGTCACCAGCGCCGCTCGGTCCCGGCAAAGCGCGATGCCGCAGTCGTAGGGCGCGTTCAGGGTCTTGTGCGCATCGACTGACCAGGAATCGGCGAGTTCGATGCCAGCCGTCAGATGCGCGGTGGCGGCGCAAGCCCGCGCCCATAAGCCAAAAGCGCCATCGATATGCACCCAGGCGCCGGCTTCCTTTGCCGCCCGGCACAGGACCGCGAAGGGATCGAAAGCGCCCGAATTGACGTTGCCAGCCTGCAGAATCAAGATCGTGCGCTCGTCCAGCGGCGGAAGCCGGCCAGCGTCGAGGCGCCCTTGCTCATCGGCTGGCACCAGCTCAAGCTGGGCCGAGCCAATGCCGAGTATCGCCAGCGCTTTCCGCACCGTTACATGGGCGGCGCTGCTCATCACGACGCGGGGTGGCGGCGCATTGAAGAGCCCGCTTTCGCTTAGCTCCCAGCCTTGACGCTGCAGAACCGCATTCCGCGCCGCCAGCAAGCCACAGAGCGACGCCAGCGATGTCCCGCTGACCAGCCCCAGCGCCGTGCCCGCTGGCAAGCCAAATAGGTCGACCAGCCAAGCCTCGCAGACCGCCTCTAGTTTTGCCGCAATCGGCGACATGACCGCTAGCCCAGCGTTCTGATCCCAGACATCAGCCAGCAGCCGCGCCGCCAATGCCGCTGGCAAAGCGCCGCCATTGACGAAGCCGAAGTACCGTCCGCCGTTAAGGGCGGTGGTGGCGGGCGAGCCAATTGCATGCAGCTGCGCCAGCACAGCGCCAGCCCCTGTTTGGCTCTCGGGCAGCGCCTCGTCAAATTGATCCAGGTCCGCTAGCGCCCTGGCTGGCGGGAACGGGGGGCGCGCCGCTTGCTTTGCCAGGTATTGGCAGGCGTAATCCAGCGCCTGCCGGTAAATGCCTTGGTCCACATGCTCTTGGTGGAGCTGGTCCTGCAGCGGGTTCGCTTTTGCCATGTCATATCCCTTCATCGGTGGCGCGCTTTCAACAGTCCGCCCGCTGGATTGTAATCGGTCTGTAATCTGTCGGAAATAGAAATGACAGCAAAGCTCATATATAATGTGGGCATCAATTGTGATGGAGATTGTTGAAGAATATGGATACGATACGAAAACCTTCACTGCGGCTCGGCTTTTTGTCTGGCGGCTTGCTGACGATGGCGCTAACGTCTCTGCTGTTTTTGGCTGACCAAATCGCTGGCTTGCCCTTTATTCCCTTTGACGTCTTTGATTTTGTATCGCGCCTACTGCCTGGCGCCTTGCTGACCTTTGGCATCGACATGATGGTCGAGTTGATCATCGCCTTCAACTTGGGCGAGACATCAGCCGCGGCAAAAACTGCCGAGCAGCTGATGGGCTTGGGCGCCTTCCTCGCTCTGGGCGCGCTTGCCATCACGCTCCTTTATTGGCTGATGAACCGCAGCAAAACAAGCGCGCGCAATCTCTTCCCGGGCTTGCTTCTGGGCTTGGCAGTTGGCGCGGCCATGATGCTAATTTCGGCGCAGGTGAATCTGACGGCGAGCGCGCCAGTACCGGTGCAGATGGTTTGGGTGCTGCTGGCTTTCGCGCTGTGGGGGATGGCGGCAAACTGGATTTACAACGACCTGGCGCATAGCGACGGCAAAACCAAGACAGACGAAGCAACAGGCGAGACTGTCACCGTCCAGCCGCTCAATCGCCGTCAATTCATGGTGCGCGTCGGTGGCGCCAGCGCGGTGCTGACGGTTATTGGCGCCGGCTTGGGCACGCTCCTGGGCCGCCAGCCGGGCGAGGGGGGCGTCGTCTCGGCGATCCCCGCCGACGCCGCGACCGATGGCGCTGGCAATGTCTTGCCGAATGCGGCTGACCGCCTGGAGCCGGCCCCTGGCACCCGCCCCGAGTATACGCCGCTGGACGACCACTACCGCATCGACATCAGCTCGCGCCCGCCGGTCATCGATTCCAACGAGTGGCGGCTTGAGGTCAGCGGGCTGGTCGATAATCCGGCTAGCCTCTCGCTGCAAGACCTGCACGACAAGTTCGAGCGTATTGACCGCTTCATCACCTTGTCTTGCATCAGCAATCGCATTGGCGGCACGCTGATCAGCACCACCAAATGGTCTGGCTTCCGCATGAAGGATTTCCTCGATTTCGTCAAGCCGCAAGCGAATGCGGTCGCGATGAAAATCACCGGCGCCGATAACTTTGACGAGTATGTCATGCTTGATTTGGTCGAAGCGGAAGAGCGCGTCATGTTCGCCTACGAATGGGATGACCAGCCGCTGAAGCAGAAGCACGGTTTCCCGCTGCGTATCTATCTCCCAGATCGCTATGGCATGAAGCAGCCTAAGTGGATCAAGAGCATCGAATTCGTCGATGCCTGGGCTGAGGGGTATTGGGTGCGCCGCGGTTGGAGCGTCGACGCCATCGTGAACCGGACCTCAGTCGTCGATGCGGTGTCAACGGATTCTATCTTAAAAGATGATGACGGCTACATTGTGCCGGTAGGCGGCATCGCCTACGCTGGCGCCAAGATGATTTCCAAGGTCGAAGTCAGCGTCAACGGTGGCGACTGGGAAGAAGCGCAGCTGCGTCAGCCGCTTTCCGAGCTGACATGGGTCGTCTGGCGTTATGACTGGCGCTTCCAGGAAGGCGAATATCGCTTTGAAGTCCGCACCTTTGATGCCGATGGGCATATGCAAAGCTTGGATAGCCGCGGCACCCGCCCCGATGGCGCGACCGGCGTCCACGCCAAGAAGGCGAACATGCCCACGCTGGCCGCCCTGGAGAATCCGCCCGAGCCAGAGACCGAAGCCAGGGGCTAGGTTGCGGCTGATTGGCGGCCGCCTGCTTGACGAATTGGCGGCGGCTGTTTACACTTGTTCTGCAGAGAGCGGCTTTGAAGGAGCTTGAGGAGCCATGGGCGATTGGACGCAAACAATTGCGACTATCGCATCAGTAATAGGCGCTAGCGTCGCGCTGCTTGCCTATATCACGCGGCAGTTCAATCGTATTGGCGATCAGCTGACACGCCTCGATGCCCGGTTGCAAAACGTCGAGAATGAGCAAGCGCGCGTGGATGAGCGTTTCAACCGTGTGGATGAGCGCTTCAACCGTGTCGACGATCGCTTTGACCGCGTGGAGCAGCGCCTTGACCAAATGGAGACCCGTATTGACCAGCTTGAAGAACGGGTCGATCAAAACATCCAAGATCTTAGAGTCGACATTCAGAAGTTGGGGCTTGAACAGGCGCGCATGTTAGGCTTCCTTGAGGGAAGAGGCGTGATGGGCAAAGCGCCACCCGAGCCAGAAGGCGCGGTTTAACTTCATTTGCCGCCGCATCGTATTCTAAACAGGCAAAGGGCGACCCAGCGGGTGGCTCTTCTGCCTTTGGCGGCCGCTTCAGTTTTCGAGCCGCAGACCACTCAAAAGCGATTGCGCAACCGATTGCCTAGTGGTATCGTCATGGCATTCAACTGCCGGTTTGAGGCTCTTCAATGCGCTTTCGCTGCATCATGCTGTTGTTTCTCTCATTGTTCTTCGTTGCGCCGGCGGCATTCGCCCTCCGCATCCACGCGCCAGTAACAGTGCTGGAAAGCCCGCTTAACTCGCGAGCCAGCTGCAGCGCCGCCTTTATCGCCCAGGAATTAGACCATAGCACAACCGCGACCAAGCTGCCGGTTGGCTTTTATGACAGCAATGGCGCGGGCCTCGCCATTAACGATTTAGATGGCGACAGCCGGCTCGATATCGTCTTGGCAAACCTAGCCGGCGATAATGCCATTCTATGGAATCGGGGCAATCTGAAGTTCGAGCGGCAAGCGCTGCCATCGGCGACGCCGGCGCGCGGCGCAGCGATCGTGGATGTCGATGCCGACGGGCGGCTGGATATCGTCTTCACGCAGCAGGCGGCGGCGCCCCTTTTCTGGCGCAACCTGGGCGGGAGACGCTTCCAGCGCGAAGTGCTGGACGGCGTAATCTATATCGGCTATGCCATGAATTGGCTGGATGCCGATCGAGACGGCGACCTTGATCTGCTCACTGGTTCTTACGATGCTGAGAACGAAAAGATCCTCGGGCAGACGGCGCCGAAATCCGGCGTGATCTATTATGAAAACCGCGGCGATCGCTTCCACGCGACGCGCATAGCCGACCGTTCGAATACGCTGGCAATCTGGGCGGGCTTCAGCCAAGCCGGCGAACAGGAAATCATCATCGGCAACGACTTCGCTGTCGAAGACAAATACTTCACCTTCCGCGACGGCGCCTGGCAAGAGACCGCGCCCCTCGCCGTGATGCCGCACAGCACAATGAGCTACGACGCAGCCGACTTCGATAACGATGGCGCGCCCGAAATCTTCGCGGTGGACATGAAGCCCTACGCCGATGACGACGCGACGATGGCGCAGTGGGGACCCGTGATGGACATGATGATGGACCTGCCCCATGTCGAGGGCGACCCGCAGATTATGGAAAATGTGCTTTACGATTTTGATGAGGCCGGGCAGCCACTTAACATCGCGCGCTCCGCACAGCTCGATGGCACCGGCTGGAGCTGGTCGGCGAAGTTTGGCGATTTGGATAATGATGGCTTCCAAGATTTGTACGTCGTCAATGGCATGATTTCGCGCGAGCTGTTTTCGCATCTGCCGAACAATGAGCTTATCGAAGAGAACCAGGCTTACCGAAATCTGGCTGGCGCCGGCTTTGAAGCGGCAGCGGGCTGGGCGCTGAACGACCGCGCCAGCGGACGAGGCATGACGATGGCCGACCTCGATAACGATGGCGATTTGGATATCGTCGTCAATAATCTGCTGCGCCCGGCAATGCTGTTTGAGAATCAATTGTGTGGCGGCGACAGCATCGCCGTCGAGCTGCATCAGCCCGGCGGCAATGGCGGGGGCATCGGCGCGCGCTTGACGCTGTACACCGATTCTGGCGTCTACACCCGTGATATCACTGCCGTCAGCGGTTATCTCTCTGGCGATGCCAGCCGCGTACATTTCGGCTTCCCAGCCGACGCCAGGCTTTGGCTGTTGACGATCCGCTGGAACGATGGCGAATACAGCGAAGTTGACGGGCTTAGCGCCAATTCTCTCATTTCGGTTCGGCGAAGCTAAAGGGCAATTCAACTTTTCTTTGACATTCGCAATGCGCCGTGCTATAAAGTACGGTATCGTTCAGGTAATCGGTTTCCTAGCTTCGACGCTAAGTGTATCGCCCGACCGATTTACAGCAAAGCGTCCTACCTGGTTTGTCTATGATTCTTGAGGCTTGTACTTTGATGAGCAGTAAAACTAGAGCGGCGGCGGAGGTCTTTCGTGGCGGCTGATCTCGCTCCGACCAGCGGCAGCCAAGCTCGTAAAGCCAGCGCGCTGGCTGATTTCAAACGCGCTTTCACCGGCTTGCGCCGGGGCGAGACGATCGCCGGCTATCTTTTCCTCGCGCCGAATTTCATCGGCTTTGTTATCTTCATGCTGTTCCCGATTTGTTTCGCCTTCTATATCATGCTCACCGATTGGAGCCTGGCAAAACCGCCGGAGTTCATCGGGCTCAAGAATTTCGACACGATGATCAACGATCGGATCTTTTGGAAGTCGCTGGGCAACAGCTTTTATTATACCTTTATCGCCGTGCCCACCGGCATCTTCATCGCCTTCTGGCTGGCGCTGGCTCTCAATCGCAAGATGCGCGGCATCATCTTCTTCCGCACTGTCTATTTCTTGCCACAGATTACCTTGACCGTCGCCGCGGCGACAATCTGGCGCTGGATTTACCAACCCGAAATCGGCATGATCAACCACCTGCTAGAGATATTCGGCATCGATGGACCCAAGTGGATTCACGATACGAGATGGGCGATGCCCAGCGTCATCATCATGAGCAACTGGCAGGGCATTGGCTTCGCGATGCTGATTCTGCTGGCTGGTTTGCAGGGCATACCAGAAGAATACTATGAAGCAGCCTCTATTGATGGGGCGAGCGGCTGGCAGCGCATGCGCTTCGTCACCCTGCCCATGCTCACGCCGGCGCTGTTTTTTGTGGTGGTCACATCGCTGATTGGCGCCTTTCAAGCCTTCGATCAATTCTTTGTCTTGACGCAAGGGGGACCCGCCCAAGCCACCACGCCCTTAACGCTATACATCTTCCAGAATGCCTTCAGCTTCTTCAAGATGGGTTATGGCGCGGCGCTGGCGGCGGTCTTGTTTGTCATCATTCTCATTATCACCATCATTCAATGGCAGCTCGCACGCCGCTGGGTGATTGGTTTTGACGACGACGACTAAATCATATAGCAACAGGTAGAGCCGATGGCCAGCCTTCAGAAGACGAGAGACAGCCTCCTCGGGCAGAAGCAGACCAAACTCCTGATGGATTTGCTGGTCTATGTCGTCTTGTCTGTGGTCGGCGTCATCTTCATCATGCCCTTCGCCTTCATGGTCGCCAATTCCTTCAAAGACATCCGCGGCATCTACAAGTACCCGCCGGAGTTCATCCCAGAGGTCTGGCATTTCGAGAATTACACCCAAGCCTGGACGATGACAAGTTTCGATCTCGGCTTCCTCAACAGCGCGATCGTCGCTGCGGCGGTCGTGCTCGGGCAGTTGTTCACCGCCAGCTTGGCTGGCTATGCTTTTGCGCGGCTGCGCTTCCCTGGGCGAGATAAGATTTTCCTGCTTTATATTTCGCTGATGATGGTGCCCTTTACCGTTTTGCTGATTCCGCTTTACGTGCAGATGCGCGCCTTCGGCTGGGTCAGCACATTGCAAGCGGTCATCATACCTTTCCTCTTCACGCCCTGGGGCACGTTTATGATGCGGCAATTCATGGTTACGATTCCCCGTGAGCTGGAAGACGCCGCCCGCATTGACGGCTGTGGCTTCTTCCGCACGTATTGGCTGATTATCCTGCCATTAACCAAGCCAGCCCTGGCCACCCTCGCTATTTTCACCTTCGTCAACACCTGGAACAGTTTCCAGTGGCCCCTAATCGTGCTGGGCAAGCCCAAGGTCAAGACGCTGCCGCTGCTGCTGGCTTCTTTTCAGAACCAATCCGGCATGCGCACGCCTTGGCATCTCATCATGGCTGCCTCTACTTTTGTGGTCATACCCGTGCTTATTGCGTTCATCGTAGGGCAGAAGTATTACGTCCGCGGCATTGTTACTAGCGGCATCAAAGGAGGTGGCTAAGGACCGAACAATTTCTTTCGTCTCGAAATCGTAAATCAATTTTCGAAAGGATAAGCACATGATTCGCAAATTCGCGCTGCTTGCCACTGTTCTGGCGCTGTTGAGCTTCGGCTTCATCTCGTCAGCACAAGATATGACGGATTGGACCTGCGGCATGGTCGATGGCGACGCCGCCGGTGCCATCACTATCACTGGCTGGGAAGGTCCCGGCGAGGTTGACAAGTTCTTGCTCGCCTTTGATGAATTCTTCGGCGAATATTACCCCAACGTGGAACAGGTTCTCAACACGGGCGTCGCCTGGGGCGATTATTGGACGACCCTGCCGGCGCAGTTGGCTGGCGGCGCCGAGATCGATATGGCTTGGATGCACGATACGCGCAACGATACCTTCGCCGCTAACGGCTGGCTCTTGAACCTCGATAGTTACCTGGAAGCTTGCCCGATCCCTGGCTGGCCCGAGATGTTCGTCACCTCGCAGGTCAATGCCTTCAACTATCAGGGCAGCCAATACGCCATTCCCTATGACTTGGCGCCGGGGGGCCTCTTCGTCAACCTCGATCTCTTTGAAGAAGCTGGCTTGGAATTGCCAGGCGAGGACACAACGTTCGAAGAATTTACCGAATTGGCGCTGGCTTTGACCCAAGATACCGATGGCGATGGCAGCAATGATGTCTGGGGCGTTAGCAATATGGCTAGCCCGGGCAGCGGCGCTGGCTGGCTGTACTGGATTATCAAGAGCTTCGGCGGCGAGCTGTTCAACGAAACCAACACCGCCTCGGAAATGAATTCGCCAGAGACGATCGCGGCTCTGCAGTGGGTGTCTGATATGATCTGGGAGCATGGCGCGCACCCGACGGCAGACGCCATCGCCGCCACCGGCTTCGGCTCCGAGTTCCTCTTCGCCAATGGCAACATCGCCATGCACTACGCGCTGAACGACGCCGCTTCCCGCATGTGGGAGCTGATTGGCGACGATTTCGAATGGACCGTCGTGCCAACGCCGACCGGTCCCGCGGGCCGCTACAACTTCATCGGCGGCTCTGCCTTTTCGATTCCGGCTTCAGCCGCGCATCCGGAGCTGGCTTATGAGCTGATTCGCTATACGCTGGCCAATCCCGATCACCTCTGCCGCACCGCCGCGATGGGCGCCGCGCTGGTCAGCCAATCCGAATTCCACGATTGCGCCGCCCCCGATGACGCGCCTTACGCCGACGCCTACCACGAAGTCTTCTCCGTCATTGGCGCGCGCGATGGCGTGCACCCAGCCTACCATCCGCAATTCTTGGAATGGGAGACCTCGGTCTGGATCGCCAATATGGATCTGCTCTGGACCGGCGAAGAACGTGACGCCGCGGTCGTGGTGCAACGCGCCCACGATCAAACCAACGAGCTTCTGGGCGGCTAGATGTAGCGCGCCAGCAGCATTGCAGCATCGAAACAGGCAGGCGAGTCCCTTGGCTCGCCTGTTTTTGTTTTCTCCAGGTCCGGCTTGAACTGCTATCGGGGAGTGGTGAATGCGAGGATATGCAGGCCGAAATTCTGTATATGGATTACCTAGATGTAAGGCTTGTCCGCTACTGAGTTTTTAATGCGCATTTCTACCCCATCCCCGACCGCCAGTGTCGGCGGGTCAGTGTCTACGCGACCCCACGCGGCGCAGCCCCTTGCCCCAGCAAGCTAGGGAAGGGGAGCTAGGATATTGCAAACTCTATAAACTATGCCAATTCGGCTTGAATCCAAGTTCACATTAGCGATAATCACGACAAATCAGTGGTCATCCGCCCATTTCAATGGGGGGACCGAGGGGGGTAAACCAAAGGGCGATCGCGAATCCTAAAGTACCGGACAAGCCTTGTAGGGGCGACACTTGTGTCGCCCACAGTGCAGAAGCAGATTTTGGGCGATCCAAGGATCGCCCCTACGACTCAGCGCGAGCAGGCTTTATATCAGTAATTCACCACTCCCCGATTATGAAATGGAATTGATGGTCCTATGCGCTCAGCAGCCTGCGCGCGAATGCCAAGTCTTTGACGATCAAGTCGTCGACCCGCGCTTCGTCGCTGTATTCAGCCGAGAAGCAGAGCGGTCCTCGATAAGCGATTTCGCGCAGCTTGGCGATAACAGCCGCCCATGACGCTCGACCCTGCGCGCCAGAAGTCCAGTAAACCTTCCATTGGGCGACTTCAGCTTCAGGTCCGCTGACCCGCCGCCAATAGGCATTCTTCAAGTTGACCACGCAGAGATGCGGCGCCAGCACATCAAGCGCCGAATCGCTATTCATGCCCTCTAAGGCGTTGTGCGCCGGGTCCCATATCGCCGCCACATAACGCGGATCATAGTCTTTGACTAAGCGGTGCGCGCCCATCGCATTGACCGGCACAAAGCGCCCGGAATGATTTTGGATGCCAAGCTGAATCTTGTATTGCTGGCAGTAGGGCAGGGCGGCATCCAGTTGGCGGCGCGCTTCTGCTTCGGCGGACCAGTAATCCAAATTGCGCTGCCAGAACATGACGCGGTTCATACCGATACCGGCGGCGGCGCAGGCGCTATACAGCCGTTCATCAGCCAGCGGCAGGTCGGCGGTTACATTCAAAACGCGGATGCCATGCTCGCCCAGCAGCTTTACCGCGGCTGGCAAATCTCGCTCGATATTGTCCGGCTCGACTTGGAAGCCCGGGCGCACGGGCAGCTCAATCAAGCCGAAGCCGAGCGACTGGATATGCTGCGCCAAGCCGAGCAGGGAAAGCGCTTTCCAGGGCTTGGTGAAGAGAGCCAGTTCATTCATCGCTTCGCGTGCCTTTAGCTCTTGGTTGGCATCATAGACAGGACGTCGATATGGACGCGCGCCGGCAAGCTCGCGAGGAAGACAACCGTGGCCGCGATATCTTCGGATTGGATCATCTTCGCCTTTGCCTCGGCGCTGAACTTGACGGGCCGCCGGTCAATGATAGGTGTATTGCCCGCGCCCGGGTTGAAGAGGCAGGCGCGCACGCCGTGCGGATTGCCCTCCTCGTTGGTGACCGTATTGAGCGCTTCCATGCCAATCTTCGAGGTGCTGTAGCCGACGCCGGCGACCAGCCTAGGGTACATGCCAGCCCGCGACGCCAGATTGATGATCAGCCCAGTGCCGCGTTCTTTCATCTCGGGCAAGACCGCCTTGGTGAAGACGAAGGCGCTCGTCAGGTTCACCTCCAACAGCGCCCGCCATTGCTCGGCGGAAGTATCGGCGATCGAGCGCTCGGTAATGTTGTAGCCGGCATTGTTCACCAGCACATCAATGGGACCAAAAGCCGCCCGCGTCATTTCCAGGGCGCTATGGATTTGCGCGTCATCGCTGACATCAGCCGGGCAGACCAGAGCTTGCCCCCCCTGTGCCCGCGCCGCCGCCGCAACTGCGTCCAGTTGGTCTTTCCGCCTTGCCACTAGGCTGACCTTGGCGCCCGCTTCGGCGCAGGCAAGCGCAATTGCCTCGCCGAAGCCGCTGCTTGCGCCAGTTACGATCATTGTCTTACCAGCTAATGTGCCCATCGCTGCCTCCATGCTTCGCTTAAGCCATTGTGTCGAGCTTATCGCGCGTCACTTCATAGCGCAATTTGCCCGCGTCGAGGAAGCTTGCCAGCTCATCGACGGTGATTTCCCCTTGCCGCTTGTAGGCTTGGTGGGTGACGGCGGCGATATGCGGCGTGATGATGAGGTTGTCCAGGCGGCGGAAGGGGCTGTCGTCCGGCAGCGGCTCCATATCAAAGACATCCAGCGCCGCGCTGATACGCCCCGTCTGCAGCTCAGCCAGCAGCGCCGCCTCGTCGATGAGATGGGCGCGGGCGGTATTGATGAAGATGGCACCATCCCGGAGCCAGCTCAATTGCTCGGCGCCAATCATGCGATACGTTTCGGCGGTGGCGGCTGCCTGCAGGGTTACGATTGGGCACCCGCGCAGGACTTGCTCCAGCGTCGCTTTTTCGACGCCCATTTCAGCCGCGCTCGCGTCGCTGACGTAAGGATCGTAGAGCCAGACGTCGGCAGCCAGCGCCAGCAGGCGGCTTATGACGGCGCGCCCGGTGTAGCCCGCGCCAATGACGCCAACGCGGTTGCCCGCCAGTTCAGCGCCGGGCGGCAAGGCTCTCGCCGCGGACCAGCCTTCCGCTTTGAAGCGGCCATCAATCTTGTGATAATTGCGCAAACAGAGCAGGATGAGCGCCAGGGTTGTTTCCGCCACTGGTATCGACATCGAATAGGCGACATGCGTAACGCGCCGCCCAGCAGCGAAGACGGGCGGCGGCAGCAATCGCTTGACCGAGCCAGCCGCATGGGCGATTAACTGCAAGCGGTCCGCCCTAGCTAGCACCGGCGCGGAAAAACTCGGGCTGCCCCAGCTTGTGATGACGATATCCTGCCCGCCGATACGCGCCGCCAGCTGCGCCTCGCTGAGATTGCCCTCAGGTGCCGGACCCGTCACTGCGCCCATTTGGCGCAGCCGCGCTTGCTGTTCCGCCGAGAATAACAGGTCGAAAAGCGGCGCGCGCAGGGCGATCAAGATCTTCGGTCGGTCTGTCGCCATTGCTGTCTCCTTGGTTTGAAAGCCCCCGCCATGCTGCCTTGAGGGGGCTGGGCTTTGGCATCAGGCTAGGGCGCGCCGCAGCTTCGGCACCAGATCCGCTTCTGGCTCGTAGGGCAGCGAGATGACTTCGTGCTTGAGCGAGCTGGCATAGAGCGCCAGGATCACGTTGAAGTCTACCAGGGCGCGCTCCAGGTTCAGCGGATGCAGCTTGCTGTCGTCTTCCAGCCAATCGAACATCGCCTCGCAGAGCCCGGCCTGCCCCAGCAGATCTTCAGCGGGGTATTCGTGCTCGCCGCTTTCATAGACATTGTCGATGAAGGTTTCCCAGCCCCACATCGTCCAATGCACATAACCTTTCATGCCATAGACGGCGATGCGCTTGTGCTGGTAGATGGCGTCGCCTCGTGGCACTCGTGGCGCGTTCTCGCCACAGCGCAAGGTTGCTTGCAAGCCATTGTCGTACTCCACCGCCGCCAAGCTTTGATCGGGCGCGTAATGCTCTTTGATGTTGGGCTGCAAGCCAGCCGCGCCTGCCACCTGCCCGAAGACTGTGGTCGGGTTCGCCGGGTTGAAGGCGCCGATTGCCTGCAGGGAATGGGTGCCCTGGTAGGCGAGGTTCATGCCAGAGCTGGCTTCGATGAAACGCAAGTCGCCGATAGCGCCATCCGCCACCAATGCCTGCAAACGCTGCCGGCAAGGGTGAAACTGCAGCTGATGATTGATGGCGATCTTGATTTTCGGCTTCCGCGCGACAAATTCCCGCAGCGCCACATAATCTTCACCCTGTATCGCCAGTGGTTTTTCTACAATTGCCAAGGGTATGCCAGCTGCCTCCGCCGCTTCGAGGATAGCGAGCCGAACATTGGGCGGCGTGCTGACTTGGACCAGCTCGGGCTTTTCTTTCTCGAACATCTCGCGGTAATCGGTATAGCGCGCGCTCAGGTCAAACTTGTCGCCGAATTCGTCCATCGGCTCGGTGCGCAAATCACAGACCGCCACCATGCGGCCGCGCGTCACGTGCTGGTAGGCATCCGCATGTCCATGCGCCCGCCCGCCGCCGACGCCGATGATGACCGATTTATACATCGCTGCCCTCCCAAGGCTCTAAGATCACTTTGCCGCATTGCCCGGAGAGCTGCGTCTCCCAAGCGCTTTGAATATTATCAATCGAAAATCGATGCGTGATTAGCTTATCTAATTGCTCGCCAACCTCGCTGATCATCTTCATCATCCGTGGCGTATCCGCCATATTAAAATGCCAAGAGCCGACCAAGCGCAGCCCCTTGCGGATCATGTCGGGGCTGATGCGCAGCGGCGTATCGTCGCTGCACTCGCCGACGAAAGCCACCATCCCCTGGCGCCGCGCCGCGTCGATGCACAGGCGATGCGCCGCCACCACGCCGGAGCAATCGATAGCTTTGTCCACGCCGCGCCCGCCTTCTGTCAGGGCGAGTATCTGCTGCAGCGCGTCCTCAGCCATCGGGTTGACCACCGCCGCCGCCCCCAATTCCAGCGCCTTCGCCGCGCGATAATCGACGCTGTCTACGCCAATCACACGGGCGCCGCGATAGAGGCCATTGACGACCCCGCCCAAACCGACGGGTCCCAATCCAGTGACCAATACGGTATCGTGGCGGTCGACATTCATCCGCTGCATCGCGCCAAATGTCGGACCCAAACCGCAGCAAGCCATCGACGCATGGGCATAAGACATGCCATCGGGTATCGGCACCAGCATCCAATCTTCTTTGAGCAGGTATTGCGCCATGGTGCTCAAGCCATTTGTGCTGCCATGTAGGGCCGCGAAATCATGCCCGTTCTGGCAATGAATATACTCGCCATCCAAGCAAAGCGCGCACTGCCCGCAGGCGTTCATCGGCATGACAACCACGCGGTCGCCCACTTTCACCCGCGCCGGCTGCGCCACATCGACGACTTCGCCAGCCGCTTCGTGCCCCCACAGCGGATGATTGGTGCCAGCGGCGAAGGCTTTGTATTCGGTGCACATCGGCGCCGCCAGGACTTTGACAAGCGCCCAGTTGTCCTTTGCCCGCGGCACTTCGACCGTGATGAGGCTGGCTTTCTTTTTTCCCGTTACGGTGATTTGTTTCATTCGCGCTCCAGCTTGCCGCCGGCGGCACCGCTCGCTACTGGCGCACAATCGCTTATCTGACGACGGCTTCGGACTATAACACAGGCGCATAAGCGCCGCAATAAGGACGGCAGCGGGGAGTGGGGAATATCCTCGTATTCACCACTCCTGGCCGCGGCAGATTTGACGAAGCCGCCCGCTTGGGATACCATTCAACCAATCGGTTGCGCAACGGGTTGCCTTGCCCGCGCGAGGGACAGATGAAACGAATTACGATGGCGGATGTAGCGGCGCGCGCAGGCGTCTCCAAAGCGACGGTTTCGCATGTGATTAACGAAACCCGCTTTGTCGAAGAGGCGACCAAAGACCGCGTCCGCGAGGCGATTGGCACGCTCGGCTATCGCCCCAATGTGGCTGCCCGCAGCTTAACCACCCAGCGCACTCGCATCATCGGGCTGATTGTATCGGATGTCACCAACACCTTTTTCGCCGAGCTCATGCGTGGCATTGAAGATGTTCTCGTCGCCAACGATTACAGCTTGATGGTCTGCAATACCAATGAAGTGCTGGAACGAGAAGAGTATTACATCGATATCATGCTGCAGCAGGGCGTCGATGGCATCATCGCCGCCGCCACCAGCCAAGATTGGGATGCGCTCAACGAAGCAGCCAAGCTCAATATCCCCATCGTCATGCTCGACCGCACCTTTGAAAATGCCGGTTCACCGTACGTCGGCGTCAATAACAGGCATGGCGCCTACCTCGGCGCCCGCCACCTGGTCGAGCGCGGCTATCGCGAAATCGGCATCTTAGCCGGCTTCCAGCGCCTGTCGACCATGCGGGAGCGGCTCGCCGGTTTCGAACAGGCATTGGCTGAAGCCAATCTGCCACTGCGGGAAGACTGGTGCATCGATAGCCCGCTGCGCATCAATGACGGCAAAGAAGCCATGCAGCGCTTGATGTCCCGGGTGGAGCGGCCCCGCGCCGTCTTCAGCTCCAACAATCTGCTGAGCTTAGGCGCTTTGATGGGCTTGCGCGAGATGACTCTCAGCTGCCCGCGCGATGTCGCCATCGTCGGCTTTGACGACCATCCCTGGGCGCAAGTCTCGGACCCGCCACTCACCGTTGTGCGCCAGCCAACCAATGCGATCGGCCAAACCGCCGCCCGCAAGCTGCTCAAAGCACTCAATGACGTTGAGGCTGAAATCCCATCGGCGCTCTTCAATTGTCAGCTGGTCAGGCGGCAATCCTGCTGAAGCGATGGCGGCTCGGAATTGAGTCCTCAATATGCTTTATTATCTCTATGGGGCGGGGCGCCCGCCCAACTGAATCGATACCGCAGATATCATACGGAGACAGGCAATGAGCAAACGCTACCAAGCCACCTGGGCATCCCTGAAGACCCACCCTACCGCCGAATGGATGCGCCAAGCCAAGTTCGGCATCTATACCCATTGGGGCATCTACTGCGTGCCAGCCACCGGACCCAACGTTACCTGGTACCCCTACAATATGTACCGCGAAGGCAGCCCCCAATACGACTATCACTGCCGGACCTATGGGCATCCCTCGAAGTTCGGCTACAAAGACTTTATCCCCATGTTCACCGCCGAGAAGTTCGACCCCGCCGAGTGGGCGGCGCTCTTCCAGCGGGCGGGCGCCAAATTCGCCGGTCCCGTCGCCGAGCATCATGACGGCTTCCCCATGTGGGACGCCAGCGATACCGACTGGTGCGCCAGCAAGATGGGACCAAAGCGCGATGTCGTCGGCGAGCTCGAGCAGGCAATCCGCGCCCAGGGCATGCGCTTCATGGTCGCCATGCACCACGCCGAGAATTGGTGGTTCTTCCCGCACTGGAAGAAAGAATACGACACCTCAGACCCGCGCTATGCCGGGCTCTATGGCGAGCCGCACAATCTCGATTTCGACTTTGACCGGGCCGACCAGGGGCACGATATGGCGGAGTGGCTGGCGCAAGACAAACCCAGCCCCGCTTTCCTCCGCCGCTGGTACAATCGCTTGGTCGAAGTGGTCGATCGCTATGAGCCGGATTACATCTGGTTCGATTTTGGGCTGCGCTTCGTGCACGACCAAACCAAGCAAGACTTCCTCGCCTATTACTACAATAAGGAAGCCGAATGGGGGCGGGAGGTGGTTGCCACTTACAAATGGCACGATATCCCGCCTGGCGCCGCCCTGCTGGATTTTGAGCTGGGCAAGACAGCCGAGCTGACTCATTACGAATGGATCACCGATACCACCGTCGATGACGGGCAAGGCTGGGGCTATATCAAAGAGACCGAATACAAATCGGTTACCGAGATGGTCCAGTATCTGGTGGATAACGTCAGCAAGAATGGTTTCATGCTGCTCAATGTGGGTCCCAAACCGGATGGGACAATCCCCGAGGAATCCAAAGCAATCCTCGAAGGCATCGGCGAGTGGCTGCGCATCAACGGCGAGGCGATCTACGACACCGTGCCTTGGAATACCTATGGCGAGGGACCAACGCGGATGACCCACGTCGGCGCCTTTAGCGATACCAAAGAGAAACTCGAATACAGCGCGCAGGATATCCGTTTCACCGTGCGCGACAACATCCTCTACGCCCTGACCTTCGGCTGGCCCCAGAAAGAATTCATCATCGAGTCGACGCGCGCGCTCTATCCCGGCGAGCTGCGCTCTGTCGAGCTGCTGGGCGCGGCTGGCGAATTGAAGTGGGAGATGACCCGCGGCGGCATCAAGATCGAGCGCCCCGATCACAAACCCTGCGATCATGTCTATGCCTTCAAAATCACGCGCAACGAGCGCTATTGACCGCCTTTGTTTAATTTGATTTGCCACTCCTGGCTTTGTCTGCGCCACTTTCGCGTCGCCACTGCCTGCGTTAGAATGGATGCACAATGGACCGATACAGGAATCATTCATGACGGCTCGCATAGATTCGCATCAACACTTCTGGCGCTACAATGCCGCCGATTATGGCTGGATGGCGGGCGACCGCAGTCCGCTGCAAATCGATTACCTGCCGCCGCAGCTGCAGCCCTTGCTGGCCTCCAGCGGCATGGATGGCACCGTCGCGGTGCAGGCGCGGCAGACCTTGCGCGAGACCGAATTCTTGCTCGATCTCGCCGATCAATACGACTTAATCCGCGGTGTGGTCGGCTGGGTGGATATGCGCGCCGACGATGTCGAAGCGCAGCTTGAACGTTTCGCCTCGCAGCCGCGCTTGGTTGGCCTCCGCCATATTGTGCACGACGAAGCCGATGACCGCTTCATGCTCGGCGGCAATTTCCTGCAGGGGCTGGCGGCGCTCCAAGCCTATGACCTTCGCTATGATTTGCTGCTCTACCCCCGGCATATCCCCGTCGCCATCGATGTCGTCAAACAATTCCCGCAGCAGCCCTTCGTGCTGGACCATATCGCCAAACCCTTCATCAAAGACAGCCTCATCGGCGCTTGGGAAGCGGACATCCGCAGCCTGGCTTCCTTTGACAACGTTTGCTGCAAGGTCTCCGGCTTGGTGACGGAGGCGGCTTGGGGCAGCTGGACGCAAGCGGACTTTGAGCCTTACCTCGATATTGTCTTCGATTGCTTCGGCGTCGAGCGGCTGATGTTCGGCAGCGATTGGCCCGTCTGTACCCTAGCCGGCAGTTACAGCGATGTGGTCGGCATCGTTGAGCATTATATTGCCGCGCTCTCGGCTGATGAACAGGCAGCGGTCATGGGCGGCAATGCCAGGCAATTTTATCGCCTCCCCTGAGCGGAGCAGCGCCGCGGGCTATTTGCCGCCGCGCGCCAATTGCGCTAGGATTCCTTATCAGCCAGCGGGTGCTATGCCTGGGGCTGAGTTGTCAATAATCCATAACTAGGAGAAAACACCATGTGTTCGCCAAGAATTATGGAAGTTGTAAAAGAACGTCTAGAGAAAGAAGGACCGCCCGCCATGAGCCGGCGCCGTCTGCTCAGGCTCGGCGGGGGGCTGGCTGCGGGCGCAGCTGCCATGGCTAGCCGTCCCCTGCCGGTGCTCGGGCAAGATATGATGGGCGAGGTTGTTGATCTTTCGCATGTGCTTGGCGAGGAATCGCCTCACATTTTTGGTCCCAATTTTGCGCCCAGCCGCGAAGTGATTGAGTTCGCATCGCAAGTGATCTATTGGCAGCAGTGGAACTTAAACGAACATTCCAGCACCCATGTGGATGCCCCCTCGCATTTCATCAAAGATGGTGGCGAGAATATCGATACCTATGACCCGAACCTGCTGGTCAGCCCAGCGGTGGTGATCGATATCAGCGACCGCGCCGCGGAAGACGCCGACGCCTTCGTTACGGCGGAAGATATCCGCGCTTGGGAGAGCATGAATGGCGAAGTGCCGCCAGGTGCCTTGGTCTGCATGCATTCGGGCTGGGAAGCGCACTGGGATAACCCGCCAGCGTACATCAACCGCGATGAGGAAAACGTCGCGCATTTCCCCGGTTTCGGCGAAGAAGCCGCCGCCTTCTTGGTGGAGGAGCGGGACATTCACGGCCTGGCGGTGGATACACCTAGCCTGGACGCTGGCAATTCGACGACCTTGCCCGCCCACTACAGCACATTGGGGGCCGGCTTGTACTGCGTCGAAAATGTGCGCAATCTGGCTGCCATCAAAGATCGTAAGGCGACAGTGGTGGTGGGCATACCGCGCTGGAAGGAAGGTTCTGGCGGTCCCTGCCGCGTATTGGCGCTGACATAATCTGCGTCGCCAATTGCTTCCAGCGGGCGCTGCCTCGCGCTCGGCGCAGGCTGTCGCTCGCCTATAGTCAAGGAGACAAGGCGTGAGAGCAATCGTCCTGGAAGAGCCGGGAAGGCTATGCTTGCAGGAGCGGCACCCGCCCGCGCCGCCAGGTCCTGGCGAGGCATTGGCGCGGGTTCGGCGCGTCGGCATCTGTGGCACCGACCTGCATGCGTATGGCGGCAAGCAGAATTTCTTCAGTTACCCGCGCATCATGGGGCACGAGCTGGCGGTCGAAGTCCTCGATATTGGCGCCACTGAGGCTGAATTGGGCGTCGCCGTTGGCGATCAATGCTGCGTCATCCCGTATTTGAATTGCGGGGCTTGCATCGCCTGCCGCCGCGGCAAGACCAATTGCTGCACGGGTATGCAGGTGCTCGGTGTGCATGTCGATGGCGGCATGCGCGAACAATTCACCCTGCCCAGCGACAAGCTGCTCAAAGCGGATGGCGTCGCTATCGAGCAGCTGGCGCTGGTCGAGATGCTCTGCATCGGCGCGCACGCTGCCAAACGCGCCCGCGTCAGCCCGGGCGAGGCGGCGCTGGTGATTGGCGCTGGACCCATCGGCTTGGCGACCGCCCAATTCGCCAAAATCGCCGGCGCCGACGTGATGGTGATGGAAGTCAACGAGACAAGGCTCGGTTTCTGCGCCGAGGTCTTGGGCATCAATAAGCTGGTCGATGCCCGCGGCGACGCGATGGGGCAGGTGAAAGCCTTGCTCGGTGGCGAATTGCCCACGCTCGTCTTCGATTGCACTGGCAATGCTAATTCGATGCAGGCGGCTTTTGATTACGTGGCGCATGGCGGTTCACTGGTTCTTGTCGGGCATATCACCGGCGATATCCACTTCAGCGATCCCCATTTTCATTCGCATGAAATGACGCTGCTAGCCAGCCGCAACGCCACCCCGGCGGATTTCAGCTGGGTTATCGATTGCCTGCGCGCTGGCGCTATCAACCTGGCACCTTGGATCACGCATCAGGCGACGCCCGCAAGCATCGTTCCCGATTTTCCCACTTGGCTGGATCCGGCGACTGGCGTGATAAAAGCGATGCTGAGCTTCGATTAGACTGGGCGGGCGACATGAGCGATAAGCGGCGCAGCCGACAAATCAAGTGGTATCGCACGCCGGTATCAGCGGCCGATCTGGCGCGGCTCAACCAACGCAGTGATTTCAAGGGCTTGCTGCAGACGGTGGGTTTTCTGGCGCTGCTCCTTTGCAGTGGCGGCATTGCCTGGTATGCTCTCAGCCGGGCGCACTGGCTGGTGGTCGTCGCCCTCGTCTACCTGCATGGTTCGCTCTGGGCATTTATGGTCAACGGCTTCCACGAGCTCTGCCACAAAACTGTCTTCAAGACGCCGGCGCTTAACAGCCTGTTTCGCAACATCTATAGTTTTTTCGGCTGGTATAACCACGTTTCCTTCTGGGCTAGCCATCAGGCGCATCACCGCTATACCCTGCACCCGCCGGATGATCTGGAGGTTGTCTTGCCGGTGCAGCTGACGCTGAAGTCTTATCTGGGCTTCGCCTTCGTCAACCCGCGCGGCTTCGCGCTGCGCCTGAAACAGGTGCTGCAACTGTGCTTCGGCGTCATCGGCAGCGACTGGGAGCGGGCGCTCTTCCCGCCGGAAGCGCTGGAGCAGCGGCGCAAGCTCTTCAATTGGGCGCGTTTCATGCTGCTTGGGCAGCTGCTGCTTGTGGCGCTTTCCTTGGCGCAGGGCTGGTGGATGTTAATCGTGCTCGTCACCCTGGCGCCCTTTTATGGCGGCGGCTTCCAATATCTGCTCAACGAAGCCCAGCATATCGGCTTGACCGACCGCGTGGACGATTACCGGCTCAATACGCGCACCATCTTGCTGAATCCGCTGCTGGCAATGCTCTATTGGCAGATGAATTACCACATCGAGCACCATATGTACGCGGCGGTGCCCTTTTACAACCTGCCCGAATTGCATCGCCTGGTGCGGGACGATACGCCCCTGCCGGGCCGGGGCATCATCGGCACTTGGCGGCAGATCATTCCGATCCTGCGGCGGCAGAAGCGCGAGCCGGACTATATGTTTCTGCCCGAGCTGCCTTAGTTCACATTTCAGCCACATAGGGCCGCCGGGCGGCTATGTCATGCTGCTTGGCGGAGCCGCCAAGAAAGCCTAGGGCAGGCTGATATTCGCTATTGGCAGATCTGGCAGCCGGCCAGCGAAGTAGTCTTCGATGGTATAGATTTGAATCAGGGGCCATTGGTCCCGGTACTTGCCAGTGTTGGCAGCCGCGTTGCGCATGCCGCTTGTTACCCGGTCTTCAAAACAGGTGAATACCCCTAGCTCCGCGCCCGCCTGCCGCCGCGCCTCATTGAAGGCTTGCACCTGGCTTGGGTTCGTATTGCCCGCTTTCACCTGGGCGACCACATCAAGGAACTGCCCCTTGCGAATCGGCAGCCGACCGCGCCCATCAATGCCTTTATCGCCGCGCTGTTTTTTGTTGGCTTCCATGCCCGGCACAAGAGACGCCGCCCAGCGCTCAAATTTGAATGGGTCATAAGCCGCCAGCGCTCTAGCATCTTCGAGGGTCTTGGGCATGCCGACGAATTCGATATCGTCCCAGAGGCTGTCGAAGTGGCCCTCGATGCGCTTCTGAATCACTTTGCAGGCTTGGACGCAGACATCAATGCCGATCCAGCGCCGCCCCAGATTCTGCGCCGCGTGAATCGTCGTGCCGCAGCCGCAGAAGGGGTCGAAGACAACAGCGCCTTCATCGCTGCTGGCTTGAATTATCCGCTCCAAAAGCGCTAAGGGCTTCTCCGTCGGATATAGCTGTTTGATAGGCGGAACGCGAGCAATGTCCCAGACATCATCCAGCCGAACGCCTTCCGAGTCTTCTTCTGATACTTGCGATGGCATTCGCTGGCCCGCTTCATCATAGCCCGAGATGATCCGCTTGGCGCCAAATCGCTTTATCGTGGCTGCGCTCCTCGGCATGAATAATTGATTGAATGCCCGCTCGCGGGAGCGTGACCGTGAATAAAAGAACAGCACATCATGATTCCGCTGAAAGGCGTATTTTCCGGTCGACCATTTTCGATAATGCCAAATGACCTCGTTGCGGAAGTTTTTCTTTCCAAATACCCCATCCATGACGATTTTCAAAAAATGACTCATCGTCGGGTCGCAGTGCAGGTAGATGCTGCCAGTCGGCTTCAATACACGGCGACACTCGCGCAGGCGGTTCGCCATATAAGACAGGTAAGCCAGCTCTCCGCCTTCGCCCAAGATGCGGCGCAAGCCCTCCATTGTCGGGGCGAGCGACACATCGCTGGCGACCGCATGGAAATCGTCAATCGCCTCGTACCAGCGCCAGGTATCGTCAAAAGCGACCCATTGTGCGCCGCCGATGAAGGCGTTATAGATTCGCTTAGAATTGAAAGGCGGGTCCAGGTATATCAAATCGACCGATTCGTCGGGGATATACTCCGTCATAATTTCTAGGCAATCGCCAAAGTACAATCGGTTGGATGCCGCTTGCCTGGGCATGAATTCTCCTTGTCCGCCATTCAAATGCGGTGGGCGGGGGAGCGCGTTTAGGCTTTAGCGCAGGCCATGGAAGAACGCGCCCTACGCATCATAACTCCCAGCCGTGACATCGCCGCCCGTGCCCGTCCAATTGGTGTGAAAATATTCCCCGCGCGGGCGATCGACCCGCTCGTAAGTATGCGCGCCGAAGTAATCGCGCTGGGCTTGCAGCAGGTTCGCCGGCAAATTCGCCGAGCGATAGCCATCATAGAAAGCCAGCGCCCCGCTCATGATGGGCAGCGGAATGCCATGCTGGATGCCCCTTGTCACCGCGCCGCGCCAAGCCGATTGCGCCCCGATGACGGCATTGCTGAAATAATCATCCAGCAGCAGGTTCGCCAGTGAGGGCTTCTTGGCGTAGGCTTCCTGTATCTTGCTCAAAAATGCCGAGCGGATGATGCAGCCTTCGCGCCACATCAGCGCCACCCCGCCATAATTCAAATTCCAGTGGTAGCTGCGCGCCGCGTCTTGCATCAGCATATAGCCCTGGGTGTAGCTGATGATCTTGGCGGCGTATACCGCTTGCTCCAAATCGTCGATGAACTGCCCCGGGTCGCCCTGGAATTCGGCTTGCGGACCGGGCAGAACTTTTGCCGCGGCGACGCGCTGCTCCTTAATCGCCGATAGGAAGCGCGCGAAGACCGCCTCGCCGATGAGCGTCAGGGGCGTGCCCTCTTGCAATGCCGTGATCGCCGTCCATTTGCCGGTGCCTTTTTGGCTGGCGACATCCAGGATCTGGCGTAGGAGCGGCGCCCCGTCTTCAGCTTGGTAAGCCAGGATATTGGCTGTGATCTCGATCAGAAAAGACTCGAGCAAGCCGCGATTCCAGCGCTGAAAGACCTCGCTAATCTCGCCTTCGTCCAAGCCCAGCACAGCCGACATCAGATGGTAGGCTTCGCAGATCAATTGCATGTCGCCATATTCGATGCCGTTATGCACCATTTTGACGAAGTGCCCGGCGCCGCCTTCGCCTACCCAATCGCAGCAAGGGCGGCCGTCCGGCGCTTTGGCTGCCACCGCCTGCAATATCGGTTTGACCGCCGCCCAAGCCGCCGGCGAGCCGCCCGGCATAATTGAGGGACCGTAACGCGCGCCTTCCTCGCCGCCGCTGATGCCCGCCCCAACGAAGAGCAGCCCCTGCGCCTCGACTTGCTGCGTGCGGCGAATGGTATCGCTGAAATTGGAATTGCCGCCGTCGATGATGATATCGCCCTCATCGAGCAGCGGCGCTAATTGCGCGATCGACTTGTCCACCGCCTCGCCCGCTTGAATCATCAAGATGATCTTGCGCGGCTGCTTGATGCTGGCGATGAATGCTGCCGGCGTATAGGCGCCGATGATGCCGCTGTCTTTCGCTTCATTTTCCAAAAAGCGGCTGACCTTCGAAGTTGTGCGATTGAAAACAGCGACGCGATAGCCCTGGTCTTGGATATTTAGGGCGAGGTTCTGGCCCATCACCGCTAAGCCAATTAATCCAATATCCGCCAGATTGCCCATTTCGCTATCCTTTCACGGCTTAAACTCATCACAAGGTCCAGCCTGTTGGGCTGGCGCGCGCCCCATTGTATCAGCCTCGCTAAGTAATGGCAGGCTGCGAAACTTGAGGGCAGTGCTGAATTTCATTGATATGCCCATTTCACAAACCCACTCCCCTTCCATGGGAGTGGTGAATGCGAGGATATGCAGACCGAAATTCTGTATATGGATAACCTAGATGTAAGGCTTGTCCGGTACTTTAGGATTCGCGATCGCCCTTTGGTTTACCCCCCTCGGTCCCCCCATTGCAATGGGGGGATGAGCACTGATTTGTCGTGATTATCGCTAATGTGAACTTGGATTCAAGCAGAATTGGCATAGTTTATAGAGTTTGCAATATCCTAGCTCCCCTTCCCTAGCTTGCTGGGTCGCGTAGACACTGACCGCCGGCAAGGGGCTGCGCCGCGTGGGGTCGCGTAGGGCGCGTAGACACAGCCCGCCGACACTGACCCGCCGACACTGGCGGTCGGGGATGGGGTAGAAATGCGCATTAAAAACTCAGTAGCGGACAAGCCTTGTAGGGGCGACACTTGTGTCGCCCACAGTTGCAGAAGCGGGTTTTGGGCGATCCAAGGATCGCCCCTACGACTCAGCGCGAGCAAGCCTTATATCGATAATTCAGCACTCCCCTTCCATTTTCTGCTAGCGATAATCCAGCCGACGCGCTATTCTCGGCGGATGATTGCATTGAATTGGGAGAGTGCAAAATGCCGAGGATGACAGGTGCCAAGCTGCTGGCCGATACTGTGCATGGATATGGCATCAGCCATGTCTTTTTTATGCCGTATATCGCGCCGCGCGCCTTGATGGAAATGGAATATCTAGGCATCAAACGCGTGCAGACCCACGGTGAAAAAGCGGCTGCCTACATGGCGGACGCCTATGCCCGCGTCAAGCGCGCGCCGGGCTTGTGTATGGCACAGTCGGTGGGGGCGGTTAACTTGGCGGCTGGCTTGCAAGATGCCTGGCTCTCCTGCTCGCCGGTGGTCGCCATTACGGGGCGCGAGTGGCAGGCGCATCAACTGCGCCACGCCTATCAAGAAGTCGATCACATGGCACCATTTTCGGCAGTGACCGATTACAGCGCCTATGTCGCCAAGCCGGAAGAGCTGTCTCATCATCTGCGGCAGGCATTTCGCGCCGCCACCAGCGGCACGCCGCGCCCGACGCATCTCGACCTGCAAGGCATCGACGGGGCGGGGGTGATCGATGCCGAAGCCGACCTGGAAGTCGTGGTGGAAGAGCAGTTCGCGACCCTGCCCCCCTTTCGCCCAATCGCCGACTACGCATCGATTGACCAGGCGCTGACGCTGCTCAATGCCGCCGAGCGCCCGCTGATTATCGCTGGCGGCGGCGTCACCGCGTCGGGGGCCCGCGCCGAACTCATCGCGCTGGCGGAGGCGCTCTCGATCCCGGTCGCCACCGCGCTCAATGCCAAAGCGATGTTCCCGGCCGATCATCCCTTGGCGGTTGGTGTGCCTGGCTCCTACTCGCGCGCCTGCTCCAATCAAATTGTCTGCCAAGCCGATCTGCTCTTTTTCATCGGCAGCCACGGCGGCGGGCAGCTCACCAACAATTACACCATCCCGCCCCCGGGCGCCAAAGTCATCCAGCTTGATATCAACCCCGAAGAGATCGGGCGCAACTATGCCATTTCCGCTGGCTTGCACGGCGATGCCCGCGCCACGCTGCGCCAGATGCTAGCCCAGGCCGACGCAGCCCCGCCGCGCGACTCTTGGCTGACATGGGTGCGGGAGCGCGTCGCCGCCTGGTGGCAAGAGGCAGACGCGCACTATAGCTCGGACGAGGCGCCCATGCGCCCCGAGCGCCTCTGCAAAGAATTGAGCGAGCGCCTGCCCGCCGATGCCATTCTCGTATCCGATACCGGGCATTCTGGCGTCTGGACCGGCACCATGCTCGATTTGCGCCAGCCCGAACAATCGTACATCCGCTGCTCGGGCTCGCTGGGCTGGGGGCTGCCCGCGGCACTGGGCGCCAAGTGCGCGGCGCCAGCCCGCCCCGTGCTCTGCTTCACCGGCGATGGCGGCATCTGGTATCACATCGCCGAGCTGGAGACGGCATTGCGCTGCGGCATCCATACCGTAACGGTCGTGAACAACAATCACTCGCTCAATCAAGAGCGCGATGGCGTCGAAGCCATCTACGGCGGGGCGACGACCGGCTCGGATGAATTGTGGCTCTTCGACGATACCGACTTCGCCGCGATTGCCGACTCTTTTGGCTGCCTGGGCTTGACGGTGACGAAGCCAAGCGAGCTGGGACCCGCCCTGGAACAAGCCTTGGCGGCGAATCGCCCCGCCCTGATTGATGTGAAGACGAGCATCGAAGGCATCGCGCCCAGAGCCTGGACGCCGGGCTCGCCGGGCTAATTTCAGCCGCAGTCGCCCTGCGCTTGTACATAATTGGCGCTGAGCCAACCCTGCTGACCATAAAAATCAACCTGGTACCAGCCCTCGCGATAGTCCAAAACGCTTAGCCGGATGCTGGCCGGCAAGACTTGCATGATCTGCCCGGCCGGCCTGGCGCGGAAGTTCAGCGGATACAGCAGCTGCACCATGCAATTGCCCATCGGCGGCGCCAGGTCCTGGCTGGCTGGCAAGGGCGCGGCGCTTTGCAGCAGCACGACGGTGCCGGCGCGGTCGATGGTGGCGCAGGTCATGCCATCGCGCTGATAAGCAGCCAGCGGCATTGCCAGCCGCGGCGAATAAGCGGCGTCCAGCAGCACCAGCTTGCCATGCTGCGCGAAGCAGACCTCGGTGCCTGGCGAGATATAACCCCACATATCAATCGCATCCAGCAGCCCTTGTTCGATGATTGCCTGGTTGCCGACGCCCCGGGCGTCAACGCGCTTGCCTTGCGTGCCCATTGCCCAATTGTTGACCTCGATGCCCGGCGGCAGGTTGTTCAAAGTTTGGGTGAGGCTCTGCGTCGCTTGTGCTGTTGGCGCTGTCTGTTGGCTGGAGTCGCTGGCTTGGCGCTCCTCTCCCGAATCTTGTGAAGTTTGCGCTGGCGAGTCCTCAACCGCTGGTGGGTCGGTTGGCGGCGGGTCGGTTGGCGTTGGGTTGATTGGCGGTGGATCGGTTGGCGGTGGGTCGGTTGGTGGTGGATCGGTTGGCGGCGGGTCGGTTGGTGGTGGATTGGTTGGCGGCGGATTGGTTGGCGGTGGGTTGGTTGGTGGCGGATTGGTTGGTGGTGGGTCGATTGTCGGCTGCACAATATCTGCCGGCAAGGCATCGCCGTTGCTGGTGCTGGCGGTCGTCTGCGCGGTGGCAGAGGTGCCGCCGGTGTTGCCGGCGCGCACTTGCAGCGTATAGCTCGTGTCCGCGCTCAAGCCCGTGAAAGTGTAAGTCGCCACATCGCCCAGGCGCGTGAAGCTGCCAGTTGTACCAGGGCGCACTTCATAGAAGGTCGCCCCGCTGGATTTCGTCCAACTGAGGGTGATGCTGGACTGCGTGCTGCCGCTGGTGCTCAAGCCCGTCGGCGCGGCTGGCTTGGACGGCGCTGGGACATTGTTGGTGCTGGCGGTTGTCTGCACGCTGGCAGAGGTGCCGCCGGTGTTGCCAGCGCGCACTTGCAGCGTATAGCTCGTGCCCGCGTTCAAGCCGGTGAAAATGTGCGACGCCACATCGCCCAGGCGCGTGAAGTTGCCAGTTGTGCCGCGGCGGACTTCATAATAGGTCGCCCCGCTGGATTTCGTCCAATTGAGGGTGATGCTGGTCTGCGTGATGCCGCTGGCGCTCAAGCCCGTCGGCGCGGACGGCGCCGGCACAGACGTCGGTGTAGGCGTAGACGTGGGCGTCGGCGTAGGACTAGACGTCGGTGTAGACGTAGACGTCGGTGTAGCTGAAGGCGCACCCAGCGCAGCCAGCGTGCGCTTGCTGAGCGAAGCGGCGGGACCGGCGTCAGCGGCGGAGTTGGTGGCGCGGACGCGCATCTCGTAATTGGTATCGGCCGTCAAGCCGTTGAAGGTATGGCTGGTAGCGCTGCCGGCGACGGTCCAGGATGAGGGCCAGCTGCCGCTATCCGGGCGGATCATTACTTGGGCGCTGACCGCGCTGTCGCTGCTTGGGTTGGTCCAGCTGAGCGTGAGGCTGGTTTGGGCGGCGGTCGCACTCAAGCTGCTAGGCGCAGCCGGCGGCACATATATGGACAAGTACGCGTATTCAGTGTATACAGTCAATTGACTATTCGTATATACCTGCAATCGATATTCTGAGGTACGACCCGCCACATGGACAGCTTGCCGTTCCGTGCTGCCTAGCGTTAATTTTGTCGTTCCGGAGCTTCTCGCTGTTGTATACGAAACCGCAAACCAAGAGGAGATACTATCTGGATTGCGTCTGGTTAAGCCGGAGAGTGTTTCGCCGTCCACAGTATCATAGGCGAGAACGATGCTGTCGGCGCTCAATTCCAGCAGGCGAAAATTGCTGGGGGCAGCCGGCTTTTGGGCTTGGGCCGGTCTGGGCGCGCCGAAGACTGTGGCGAGCGCGATCAGGCAGAGGGCGAGAAAGCTGAAATGAGAACATATTTGCGGGCGGGGGGACGGAGTCATAGGCACGTGAAGGCGACAATGTTTGCTCGTCATTTTCTTTCAGCTTTCCTCCTGCGTGGGAAACATGCGTTTAGCTAAGCCAAGATGATGCGGATTCACACGATAGTATAGTCATGAATGAGCGCGGCAGGATTCGAACCTGCAACCAATTGATTAAAAGTCAACTGCGCTGCCATTGCGCCACGCGCCCTTGAGCGCGCGCCAGTATGCCAGCTTCCCGCGCCATTTTCAAGCGTCAGCTCGCTCCTAGCTGCCCCAGGCAGTGCAATCTCCTCAAAATTTTTTCGCCACAAAGACAGAGAAGTACTTATAAGTAAGTCATGCAAGTAAAGAAATGTCGCTTTTCTACCCCATCCCCCGGTCCCTTCCCCAGCAAGCTAGAGAAGGGGAGTTTTCTTGCGGAATTGTTATTTGCATGACTAACTTGGTTCTACTCAATGTCGCCCCTACATCTTCAAGATTGATGTGACAATCGCCAACAAAAGACATTAATCTCTGCGCTCTCTGTGTTTCTGTGGCGAAAAACAGTTGAAGCGATTGTCCTGGGGGCATAGGGCGCTACTCGCTTACTCGCGCAGGACAATTTGAAAAATCTCGCCGGCGCTAATATCGACGCTGAAGAGCCGTCCATCCGGCGCTTGCAGGATGCCGTTGCTCGCCTGCAGCGGGCTTTGATCGGCCGGCAGCCCCTCGCTGAGATGCGTCACGCTGTCGACTATGCCATCGCCGTCCAGGTCGCGCAGCAGGCTGAGCCGCTCGCCATTTAGCAGAATCAGCCCCTCGCCGCGGACGATCATGCCGGCAACTTGCCCCAGGTCCTGCGCCTCATCGGCAAAAATCTGGCGCGTTTCATCGGCGGTGCCATCGCCATCGCTATCGGGCAGGGCGTATATCTCACCGGCGCGGGTGGCGGCCAGCAGCTGCCCGTCAGCGTCAATGGCGAGCGCGGCAATGATATTCAGGCGGTCGCTGTCGATGGGTACCTTGCCATAAAGCCGGCTCTCGGCTGAAGCGGGAAAGAAGTTCGCTTCTTCGATAGCGGGCGGTGGCGCCGGCGTCAACTCCGGCAGCGCGGCTGAGGCGGTGGCGCTGTTCGATAGCGCTTGCCGCGTCGCTTCGGCCGAGAGCAGGGCACCTGCCAGCGCCGAGATGGTTGGGTTCTCCGTTGCGGCGGCTTCAGCTTCGGCGGCGGTGGCGCTGGCATTGCCCCGGTACAGCTCAACCGCGCTGCAGCCAGCCCCGGCCAAGAGGACCAGCATGAGCCAGGTCACAGCAGCGGCGATACGCGCGGGGCGGGTACCTCTCTCTTTTGGGGTCACGCGCCTAAGTATACCGCTTTTGCGCCAGCTCAAAGGGGCGGCGCCGCCGTCGTGATGAAGAAGAAAATGAAGGCGAGAAAAGCAGCCATTATGCCGAAGGATAGCGCCGGCTGGATGTTCTTGGCTGGGCCAATGGAGCCAATGGCGGCGCTGGCTGGTTCGCGCTGGCGCAGCAAAGCCTGCGCCACCCGATTGGCGAACCAGCTCATGCCGATGCTGGTGACGATGACCGCCGCGGCATAGCTCAGATTGTCCGAATCGCCCAGGTTGTAGAGGCTGCGGATGACCAGGGCATTGATCGCCATGGCGGCGATGAGGACCAGCGCGGTGCCGCGCCAGCCCGGCTCGCGCTGGCGGATAGCGCTGCAGTAATAGGCCCAGATGTCGATGGCGAGCAAAGGCAGCAGCGCCGCAACCCAGGCGACGAATTGCAGCATGTCCGCATCGAAGAGCTCAATCAAGCCGACGCGAATGACCAGGGCGAGCAATCCCACAGCCGTCGCCGCGCCGGCGCAGCGCAAGACACGGGTGGCGAGGACGCCGATGAAGGCAAGGCAAGCCAGCAGATTCGCCGCCAGCAGCCACTCGGGACGATACAATCCGAGCCACTCAAAGCGGAGGCCCGCCAAGGTCGCGTCCCAATCGATGAGCATCAGCTGCAGCCAGAGCAATTGAATGCCAGCCAGGATCAGCAGGGAAAACAAATCAGGAGCCCGCAGCGAGAGAATCGTCCGCCAGGGCTCAAGCGGGCTTGTCGATACGTATAAACAGAAAGCCAGGAATTGGGTCAGGATGAAGCTCAGCAAGAGAATCAGATGCGGAATGCTCCAGGCGGTGATGTCTTCGCCGAAAATCCAGTGCCACAGTGGGTCGGCTGGCAGGGCGTAAAGCAAGAAGGCGGCATTCAAAATCAGCAGCCCAACCAGCTTGTTCGAGCGGAAGCGCTGCTGAAAACTGCCGCGCAGCTGGCGATTTAGATAGCGCAGCGCCCAAAAGCCGGCGAGGGCCGCCGTGGCAAAGCCAAAATACATCAGCAGATGAGGACGCCAGAACAGATCCTCGCCGAAGGGGATGCCATAGCTGCGGTGCCACAATTCATCCCAGACGCCGCCAATGTAAGTCGCGATGCCGCCGCTTGCCAGAATCAAGGAAAGTGCCTGGCGCGCTTGCAGCGACAGGCTATCGGGGTAGGGCTGGCGCAGGTTCGGCGCGAGGGGGCGCAGCAGCAGATGCCAAAATGCCAGAACGAAGGCGCAGATGACCAGCAAGAAAAGCCCCGCCTGCAGCCAAAATAAGCCGAGGTTCGTCTCGGCTGGGGAGCCGCCCCAAGCGGTGAAAGCGACAAATATGAGAACGCCCGCCACTGCGCTAAGCAGCCAGCCGTGGCGGTGGTTGAGGGTGGTCATAGGCGCTCCGGCGGGAACGTTTTTGCTTATTATCAGCTTACCACAATTGGCGGTGGCGGGTCTAGTCGGCGAGGAGTTGGCTGAGGAAGGCTTTGGCGTCGTCGAAGGCGGGGTGGTCCCAATATTCTGGTTTCCACCAACTCATTCGGTAGATATCGGAGAAGTATTTTCTGCTGATGTCATCGCCCACTGCCGTATCGGATGCGTTCTTACCGCTGATGAAGACTCGGGCTTTGGCTTTGGGCAGGCGATGTTTGGCGACTTGGATGTCGGATCGCTGTAAACATGCAAAGAATTCGTCGACGCAAGTGATCACAGGGTCGTCGCTTAGCGCCTCAAGCACCAAATCTTCCAGCATGCCTTCGCGGCCGATTGCCGGTAGCAATAACGCAGAAATTGCTGGCTGCCCACATGTGGGCTCAATCGCAAATCGCGGGACGGGCAACTCTAAGGGGCTGTTGCGATTGCAGGTGCGTATTGCGTCTTGAATACTCTGGAAGGCGTCAGTCTCATAATCCGCGTCGCGTACCACACCAATGTCGGAAACCTTGCCAAATTCTTGCAGTTGAGTCAACTGGAATAAGCGCTGGGCGATTCCATCTTTGCCACCGTATTCTAGAATGTGGATTGGTGTCGCGTCATCGAAACCAAGATGCTTACCTAGCTGGATGAAGAACGCTTTGTCGTCTCGTCCCTCTACTAACAGTAGTCGGGTCTTCCCGGCCGGGATCAACTGCGTCATCCGCGTACCTCATGGTCGAAGTCAAAGTTTGCCAGCGCCTTCATACCGAAATCGTTGTAAGTCACTGCTTTGACATTCCCGGTTTCGATGTCTCTATCTAGGCGGTGAAAGCGGAAATCATACGGGTCGTCGCCTTTGAAAGCTTCGTGAGCAGCTTCTATCATTTCGTAACTATGTGTTGTTGCGAAGACCTGGATGTTTTGTTCACGAGCTAGCTGCCCGATGGCTTGCCAGACTTGCTTTTGTACACTGTGGTGGATGCCGTTTTCGATTTCGTCGATGAAGATGACTTGCGGCCGCCTCGCCACAAGTGTCATATAAATCTGGGCAATACGATTTGTTGCCCCCCCCATAGATTGAAGGGGAAAACGATTTCCATTTACATGAGCCCAAATTGTCAAGCCGCCGGGAATAGTGAGCAGCCATAGATTGTTTAGTTTTGGCTCGAAAATATTGAGCAACTCTATTAGCTCATCTATTCTGTTCTCACTGACCGACATGCTGAAAACATCCGCTAATTCTTGATTGGATTGGCCGCCTGTTGCTGGACTAAAATATGACTCAAATTGTCCAAGAGATTTAGCATAGATAGGCAATTCAGATCGTGATGGCAAATATATCTCCGTCATATCTTTGCAGTGCGTCAGCAAGAACTTCAGCAGAGCATCGTCAAATCCTAGAGTGAATGAACTATTATCTTGAAGAAATCCCAGTTCTCTCGCCTTGAGTAGATACTTATTGAGATGTTCTGTATATTCATCATCAGTTGGAACTTCACTGAGCAACAAAGATTTGCTGAGTGTTGTCGGAATGTTCTGGTCTGCTATTAGTTCGATAGCATGGCTTTTATCGCGTCTGTGGAAATATAGTGACCAAGCCTCTTTGCGATTGGTTCCGACTTCAATGCCGCGAATCCTCAACAGGTCGAAAAGTGTTTGAGGTATTAATGGCTTGGTAAGTATATACATCGCCTCCATCAAGGCCGTCTTGCCCGTGTTGTTCTTGCCCGCAATCAGGTTCACCCGTCCCAAATCGCTGATCTGCAAGTCCTTGAAGCAGCGGAAATTCTTCACCCGAAATGACTTGTACATAGCGCACCTTCCCACGCGGAGCCTCTCACTCGCCCCGTATTATACATCCGCGCCCATCAATTTCAGTGCTACAATGCCCGACCATGCCCACCATCCTCGCTATTGAAACGTCCTGCGATGAAACCGCCGCCGCTGTCCTCAGCGATGGGGCGAAGATCCGCTCGAACATTGTCGCTTCGCAGATTGACCTGCACGCCCAATATGGGGGCGTCTTCCCCGAGGTCGCCTCGCGCGCCCATGCCGAAACCATCAGCGCGGTGGCGGCGCAGGCGATGACGGAAGCCGATATGACTTATGCCGAGCTCGATGCCATCGCCGTCACGCAAGGTCCTGGCTTGGTCGGCTCGCTGCTTGTGGGCCTCAACTTCGCCAAGGGGCTGGCGCTGGCGACGGGTCTGCCGCTGCTTGGCATCAACCACCTGGAAGGGCATGTCTATTCGCTTTGGCTGGCGCCAGACTTTCGCGAGCTTGCATTCCCCGTTCTGGCTTTGATCGTCTCGGGTGGGCACAGCGAGCTGCTGGTCATGCCTGCGCACGGGGTCTATGAGCGCATCGGCGGGACGATAGATGACGCGGCTGGCGAGGCTTTTGACAAGGTTGGCCGCCTGCTAGGCTTGCCCTTCCCCGGCGGGCCGGCCATCGAAGAGGCGGCGAAAACTGGCGCTATCGGGCGCTATCACTTCCCGCGCGCCAAGACCAAAGGCGCCTATGACTTCAGCTTCAGCGGCTTGAAGACGGCGGTGATGCGCGCATCGACCATCCAGCCCAGCGCTCGCCAGCGCGGCAAACGATTGCGCCGCGCCGAGAAACGGGCGCAATTGCGCGCTGGCCTGAATATCAGCGATGTCGCGGCGGCCTTTCAGGATGCGCTTACCGACGCTCTGGTGAACAGCGCCAGCCGCGCCGCGCGGGATTTCGCTGTGAATGCCCTGTATCTGGCAGGCGGCGTTAGCGCGAATGCGATGTTGCGCCAGAAGCTTCGGGACCGCCTCAGTGTGCCAGTATGTTTTCCGCCCCTATTTCTCTGCACGGACAACGCCGCTATGATTGGCGCGGCGGCTCATGTCCGCTATTTGATGGGGCATCGCAGCCCGCTTGATATCGAGGCGCGCGCCAGCTGGCGCTTGAGCGAGGCGGTCTATTCCGATTGACTGCCCAGCCGCCTGTTCCAATCGGCGCTTAGGCGCTTGGGGGAGCTATGGCGGGGGCGATTCCCTGTGCTGGCGCGCGCGGGCATATTGCGGCAAATGTAGAATAGGCGGCCTATGATATGATAAGCAGCCGAGAAACTGCATGAACAGAACGAGAATCGGCATCATCGGCGCCGGCGCGGCCGGGCTGGCAGCCGCCTGGGATTTCGCCAAAGCGGGCTGCCAGGTCACAATTTACGAAGCGGACCAGCGCGTCGGCGGGCTGGCGGCCGGCTTCAAGGATGAGAGTTGGGACTGGACGCTGGAAAAGTTTTATCATCATTGGTTCGCCAGCGATACGGATATCTTCGCGCTCGCGGAGGAGATGGGCACGCGCGACCGCATCATCTTTCAGCGCCCGAAGACCAGCTATTGGCTCGATGGGAAACCGGTTCGCAGCGAGATTTCGCCCTCGGCGCTCTTCCTGCCGCTCTCGCTGGCATCGACATTGCGTATGGCGCTGGCTGGCAGCTTCATCAAGCTGACGCCGCGCTGGCAGCCATTCGAGCGCGTCACCGCCGACCAGTGGATGCGCCGCTGGATGGGGCGCGAAGCCTACGAGAAATTCTTCAAGCCGCTGCTGATAGGCAAATTCGCCGAACAATACGATCAAGTGCCGATGTCTTTCATGTGGGCGCGGATTGTCAAGCGCTCGCTGGAGCTGGGCACGTATGAGGGCGGCTTTCAAGCGTTCCTTGATGAACTGGCGCGCCAGCTGCGGGCGCAAGGCGTAAGGATTCGGCTGAACGCGCGCGTCGAAAGCATCAGCCAGCATGAGGGCAAGCCGACGCTCACCATTGATGGCCAGCGACAGAGCTGCGACCAAGTCTTGAGCACAACCTCGCCGCGCTTGCTGCTGCAAATGGCTAGCGGCTTGGCTGATACAGAGTACGGCAAGCGAGTGGCGGCGCTGCGCAGCATCGGCGGCTTATGCGTCGTTTTTGCTTTGAAGCGGTCCCTCATGCCAGACGACAGCTATTGGCTCAACCTACCGGCGGCCACCGCCGATAAGTCGCAGTCGGCTTTTCCCTTTCTGGCGCTGGTCGAGCATACCAACTACATCTCGCGCGAGCATTACGGCGGCGACCATATCGTCTACTGTGGCGATTACGTGCCGCCCAGCCACGAATACTTTCAGCTGAGCCCGGCGGCGCTGGTCGAGCGTTTTATGCCGGCGCTGAAAAAGGTGAACCCAGCCTTCCAGCCAGACTGGATTCGCAAGTGGTGGGTTTGGCGCGCGCCCTACGCCCAGCCCGTGCCCGAGCTCAATCACAGCCAAAAAATCCCAGACATTCAGACGCCGCTGCCGGGGCTGTACTGGGCTAGCATGTCGCAGGTCTACCCCTGGGACCGCGGCACCAATTACGCCATCGAGATTGGCCGGCGGGCCGCCCGCCTCGCCATGAAGAAATAGGCGCGATTGCCCGGCCCGCGCCGGGGGAGTGGTGAATTCGGTGGATATAAAGCCTGCTCACGCTGAATTGTAAGACTTGTCCGCTACTGGTCGATCGTCTTCGGTTTTTCGACCCCATCCCCGACCGGCCAGTGTCCACGCGGCGCAGCCCCTTCCCCAGCGAGCTAGGGAAGGGGAGCTATGTATCTTTTTCGGAGTTTGTAAAGGCTCGGACTCAGGATTTGCTAGCAATGCTCCCCTCCCTGATTCATCGGGGTCGCGTAGGGCGCGTAGACACAGCCCGCCGACACTGACCCGTCGGGAGGGGCCGGGGGTGGGGTTTGTGAAATGGGCATATCCACGATATTCACCACTCCCGCGCTGGCGCAGCATAGGCTATCAGCGTCATATGAAGTATAATTTAAGCCAGTTAAGATCTGCGCCCGCGTAAGGAATGCGGCTTGGATTGAGAGAGGCGAGCGATCGCATGTCGGAAGCGCAAGCGGCAGCGAGCAATTTGATAAGCGAGCTGAGACAGCTGGAAGAACAGTTGGACGAGGTGACTAAGACGCTGGAAGCGCAGCGGGAATTGCTGCGGCGCCGGCGCATCGCCATGCCAGCCGCCATCATCAGCAGCATCGAGCAGCTCAAGCAAGATTTTAAACGCTTGGAAAACAACGTGCTTGAGGAGCAGACCGAGCTGCAGCAGCTGCGCGCCCTCTCGGAGATGTCCACCCGCATTACCAATTCGCTGAATGTGGATACCGTCCTGCAAGAAACGATGGAACTGGTCATCGTGCTGACGAATGCCGAGCGCGGTTACATCGTCTTATCCAACGAGGAGACCGGCGAGCTGGAATTCCGCATTAGCAGCGAAGGCGGGCTGATGGGCGCCAGCATGAACACCAGCGACAGACCGCAAATCAGCCTGACGGTCGTCCACGAAGTGATGAGAACCGGCAATCCTTTGCTGGCGGATAACGCCTACCAGGACGAGCGGCTTTCAGAGAATCAGAGCATCATCAATTTTACGCTGCGCTCTGTCTTGTGTGTGCCGCTGCGCTACAAAGAGCGGGTCATCGGCGTTGTCTATGTGGATAATCGCTTAGTGGCTGGCATTTTTACCGAGCGCGAACTGAACCTGATGATGGCTTTCGCCAATACGGCTGCGGTCGCCATTGCCAATGCCCGCATGTATATGCGCGCTGAGCTGGTCTTGGCTGAGCTTACCCAAGTCAAGGAGTTGATGGACAATATCTTTTCATCGGTGGGCAGCGGCATCATCGCCATCGATTCGAATGACTTGGTGCACACCTTCAACCGCGCCGCCTCCGAGATTCTCGATATGTCGCCTGAGGTGGCGGTCGGCTACGATGTCGCCCAGGTGATGCGGAACGCGGCGCTTGAGCTGCAAGACCACTTGGACCATGTCAAATTGAATGACATCGATCACTCGCTTGAATTAAGCGCCGAGCTGCCGAGCCGCGGCCCGGTTGCCTTGGCGCTTTCGCTGTCGCCGCTAAAGGACAGCAACGACATGACGCAGGGCGTTGCCCTGGTCATGGATGATGTCACGCATTTGCACGAGCATGAAAGCACCATCAACGCCATGAAGCGGATCTTGCCCGAAGGCATGGTCGACCAGATCAGCGAGATCGCCAATATCGGGCTAGGCGGCTTGCGGCGCGAGGTGACTTGCCTCTTCGCCGACGTCCGCCCCTGGGCCACGCTGCCCGATGTCGCCGCCAGCGAGAAACTTCGGCTTTTGAACCAATACCAGTCGATCGCTACCGCCTGCATCCATAGCAGCGGCGGGATCATCGACAAGTACATGGGCAATGAGGTGATGGCGCTCTTCAATACCCAGCTTAATCCCCAGCGCAATCACGCGCAGATGGCGCTTGAATGCGGCTTGCTGATGCGCGAGCGCTTTGTCGAACTCTATCGGCAAATGGGTATCGACCCCGAGCCGCACTTCTATATCATCGGCATGTTCACCGGCGAGGCGACTTTGGGCAATGTGGGCAGCTTCCAGCGGCGCGAATTCACGGCGCTTGGCAACAGCATCAACACCGCCAAACGCATCCAAGAAAATGCCGCCCGCGGCACGATCACGATTGTGCAGCAAACGCTGGAGCATATCCTGGCGCGCCACCAGGGTCCGCAGCGCTATGACTTTCGCCCGCGCGCGCCCATCTCTGGCAAAGGGCTTTCGGTCGCGATGCGGGCTTATGAAGTGAGTCGATGCGAATGAGCGAGCTGGCAAGCGCAAGTGGATTCAGCGCGATTCAATCCCAGCTTAAGAGCTTGAAGACGCGCGCTGACGAAGTGAAGACGATGCTAGAGCAGCAGGGGGAATTGCTGCGCCGCCGCGGCATTAGCCTGCCGGCCAATGCTATCGACCGCTTATGGACCATCCGCTCCCGCTTTGACAAGCTCTCTGTTGGCTTGGTGGATACCCATCTGCAGCTGCAGCAGCTGCGGCGCCTGGCGGAGACGACCGCCCTGGTCAATTCAGCGCAAGAAACCGACGCCGTCCTCAATGAAGTGATGGAGACGGTCATTCAACTGACGCAGGCGGAACGCGGTTATATCGTGCTGAAGAATCGCGAAAGCGGCGCGCTGGAATTTGCTGTCGCCCGTGGGCTTAGCGCCGAAGAAACGGCGGCGGGCGGGCGTATCGTCAGTTGGTCTGTCATCAATATGGTGGCGGAAAGCGGCGAGCCGCTGCTGACGGTCGACGCTGGCGCTGATGAGCAATTCAGCCACAGCGAGAGCATCGCCGGGTTCAGCCTTCTCAGCATCTTGGCGGTGCCCTTGATCGCGCGCGATGAAGTGATCGGCGTCGCCTATTGTGATAATCGCATCATGGCTGGTTTGTTCAAGGAAAACGAATTGGGCTTGCTGACCAGCTTCGGCCAGCAGGCGGCCGTCGCTATCGAGAATGCGCGCCTCTTCGAAGATATACGCGCGCAAATGGCATTGATCGAAGAGATGCAAGCGCGCCTGTCGAATATCTTCGCCTCCATCGGCTCTGGCGTCATTACCATCAACGGCGATAATCGCGTCCTGGTCTGCAACGAAGCGGCGGAAGCAATCACCGGTGCCAGCAACGAGACGGCACGGGGCTTGCGCTTGCAGGAGGTGCTGCCCCCGGTCACCGATGATTTCTATGACTCTATCGAGCGTGTCCGGCGCGAGCAGACGCAGCATATCTGGGCGGAGCGTTTTGAGCGGCAGGGCCGGCAGCGCTATTGGCAGGTGGTTGCCAGCCCCCTGCGCAGCGATGACCACGTCTATCACGGTGTCGCCCTCGTTATTGACGACTTGACCGAGCGCAAAGAGCAAGAAGAACAGCGCCGCCTGCTTGGCACCTTCGTGCCCGACGTGTTGCTGCAAAATATCGGCTCGATCAGCGAGCTGGATACCAGCCCAGCCGAGCGCACGATCTCGGCAATGTTCGCCGATGTCGATGGCTTCACCGCCTTCAGCGAGTATTTGCAGCCCGAAGATTTGATGCGCATCATCAACCGCTACCTAGGCGCAGCCAGCGATGTCATCAACGACCACGACGGCATTGTCGATCAGTATCTCGGCGATGCGATCAAGGCGCTCTGGAATTCGCAATTGAACCAGCAAGATGATCATGCGCAGCGGGCGGTGCAGACGGCGCTAGCGATTCTGGAGGAGGTTGAATCGCTGCATGAAGTCGTCGCTAAGGAGCAGGCGCTGCGTTTTTGCATCGGCATCCACACGGGGCATGCGGTGCTGGGCATGGTGGGTGGCGCCGACCGCATCGAGTTCGCCGCCCTTGGCGAAGCGCCCGATGTGGGCAAATTCTTGCAGGAAAACGCGGAACCGGGCGAGATTATTATCAGCGCCGAGACTTATGCCTTGGTCAAAGATTCTATCCCAGCCGAGCCGCTGCCCACGCGAAAAGCCAAAGCCGGCTTCGAAGCGATTGACACCATCTACCGCGTCCTCCCGCGCCGCCGGCCCGCCAATGGGGCGCCGGGCGCGTCTGATTAAGGGGATGCTCTTGGCAGAGGCAGCGCCTAGCCATGATATTGAGCGATTTACATAGAGCCGCGCCGTCCGCTCGGTGCGCTATGGAACAGAGCAGGCAATGACCCGTCGCCGCCTTCGCTCCCTCAATTCCTCTCAGCAGGCAAAATTCATCGGCTTGGCGCTGCTGATGGCGCTTTTGCTGGCTGCCATCGGTTATCAGGCATACAGCGCCAGCCGGGACTTTATGCTGGTCTTTAGCGTCTTTGCCACGCGCTTCCTGGGCATCTTCGTTGAGGCGGTGCCATTTCTGCTGCTAGGCTCGATTACTTCCGGCTTGATCGAAACCTTCATCAAATCGGAGGACATCATGCGTCATCTGCCGCGGAATCCGCTGGGCGCGGCGCTTGGCGGCGCTTTTCTGGGTTTGGTGTTTCCCGTTTGCGAGTGTGGGGTGGTGCCGGTGGCGCGCCGGCTCTTCAGCAAAGGCACACCGATTTCGCTGGGGCTGGCTTTCCTGTTGGCGGCGCCATTCATGAATCCCATCGTTTTCGCCAGCACCTATATCGCCTTTGGCTTTGGTCCCGTCTTCATCGGCCGCATCATCGTCACCATCTTAGTCGCTGTCATCGTCGGCACGGTTATTGGCAGCTTGACGAAACGGTCGGCAGCGCTAAAGCCGATTGCGCTGGGCGCGGGCAAGGACGATGACGCGCATTGCGACCAGCCCGAGCCATCGACGCGCGCCAAGCTGATGGCGGCGCTGGGCATCGCTGGCGACGAATTCTTCGAGATGGGGCGCTTTCTCATCTTCGGCTCGATTCTGGCGGCGCTGATGCAAACGCTGGTGCCACAAGAAAGCCTGCTCGCACTGGGCACGGGACCGGTGCTCTCGGTCGTATTCATGCAGATTCTCGCCTATGTGCTCAGCGTCTGCTCAACCGTCGATAGTTTCTTGGCGCTGGCATTCGTCAACACCTTCACCACCGGCGCTATCGTCAGCTTCCTCAGCTTTGGGCCGATGGTCGATATCAAAAGCACCTTGATGTTCACCGGCGTCTTCCGCCGCCGCATCGTGTTTTACCTGGTTCTGCTGCCCTTCGTGATGAACCTGCTGGCGGGGACCGTGATCAATCTCATTTTGGCTTATTTCTGATGCTGGGATTTAGAGCGAGGCTGAAGCAATGACGGCGCCCGACCAAGAACATGCCCCAGTGGACCGAAGCGCTTGGGCGAAGTCCCTCATCCTTTTTGGCATGGGCATTTACCTGGCGCTGCTGATAGTGACCGGCAATCTCGATAATTACATCAATCAGCGCTTTGCTTGGCTGGTTGCCGTGGGTGCGCTGCTCTTCTTCGTCCTTGGGCTCACCAGCCTATACCACAGCCTAAACTCGCAAAAGCAGGCACACCACGATCATCATCATCACGATCATCATCATTACCATATCACAGCCGATATGCTGCTGGTGCTGGCTTTTCCGCTGCTGATAGCGATTGTAATTCCGTCGCGGTCCCTGGGCATCGAGGCGGTGAACGGCGGCGTCAGCTTGAGCCCGGTGGGCGTCGCTGGCTTGGCGCGCAGCCCGCTGGATCGCAATATACTGGATTGGCTGCGCGAATTCGACCGCGCCGCTAGCCCTGCGCAATTCAACGGCAGCCCGGTGGATGTGATTGGCTTTGTCTATCGCGAGCCGGCGCATCCGCAAGATGGCTTCATGCTCGCGCGCTTCACGATGAGCTGCTGCGTCGCCGATGCCTTTCCTATCGGCATGCCGGTGATCGGCACTGGCGCGGCGGGTTATGCCGCCGGCGAATGGCTGCGCGTGCAGGGGCAATTAAAAGCATCAAGCTTCGGCGCGGACCGCTTGCCCGTCGTCTTCGCCGAAGCGATCGAGCGGGTCGATGAACCGCGCCAACCGTATTTATATCCCTGAGCGCCTGAGCGATTGATGCGACATGAAACCAGACAAGCTTGATATCGCTGCTCTTATAATCGTCTGCGTCTGTTTGCTGGGCGTGGGCGGGGCTGCTTGGCTGATGGATCCAGCGCGGCAGCCCACGTATATCGCCTTTCTTCAGCCCGCTACCGGCGGCACGCAGAATGTCTGGCTGGCTGATATCGACGATCCCGCAAAGCAGCGGCAGCTCAGCTTCAGCGAATATGGGGTCTTTGACTACGACTTCAGCGCCGATGGCCGCTGGCTGGCATTTGCCGAGCGGAGCAAAGTCGGCGCCGTCACGCTGCGCCTGCTCGATCTCGCCAGCGACCGCTTGGCTGACCTGGTGGATTGTGTGGCTCTGCAAGCGAATTGCGCCAGCCCCGTTTTCAGCCCCGATGGCAAATGGCTGGTTTATCAACGCGCCGAGTCGATTGGCGGGCGCTATGGGCTGCCGCGCATCTGGCTCGTCAATATGAATAGCGCCAGCTATGACAGCGCCCCGCTCATCGCCGATAAGCAAGTGCTGGGGCATAGCCCAATCTGGTCGGCTGATAGCAATACGGTCGCCTTCTACAGCGCCGATGTGACGCAGCCGGGCATGTTGATCTACGATTTCATCCCGCGTGGCAATGACGATGTTCAGCTCCGCTTCATCCCGTCGTCGCATGGCACGATGGGCACACTCGCGCCCAATGGCACCCAGCTGATATTCCCCGAGCTTATTCGCCGCGGCGAACAATTCTTCACTCACCTGCGCATCGCCGACCTGGGGGCGAAGACCTTCGCCGCTTTCACCGACCCGCAGGGACCAACCGATGACGCCACCGCCCAGTGGAGCCCGGATGGGGAGACGGTCGCCCTCGCCCGGCGCTATACGGATGAGCGCTGGACGCCCGGGCATCAGCTCTATCTGAAGCAAGTTTCCGCGCCCGCAGCAGCCTTGAAGCCAATCGCCTATGAACCACGCTATACGACATCGTATTTCCGCTGGAATCTCAAGGGAGATCAACTGGTGTCGCAGCGCTTCCCCCTGGTGCGGGACGAAACAAGCGGCGCTGGTCCGGCACTGCCCGAAATCTGGCTGCACAATCTCGACACTGGTTTAAACTTTAAAGTCGCCGAAGATGCCTTCTTGCCGCAATGGGTGGGCGCTTGAGCGGCTGGCGTCTTTGGCAAGCCCTCAAAATCTTCCCCCCTCCCATAGCAATAGGCGGCGACTTTGCCTACACTTGAGGCAACTGTGACGAGAATTTCGCGCAGCTAGCAATAGCCGACGGGCGCGCCATGCAGATTGACCATCTCTCGCTGACGAACTTCCGCAATTACGCGCGGCTGGAATTCAGCCCGCCAGCCGATCGCCCGGTGGTGCTGGTTGGCGATAATGCCCAGGGCAAAACTAGCGCGCTGGAAGCGATCTTCTACCTAGCAACCTCGACTTCACCCTATACCAGCAGCGACCGGCAGCTCATCCACTGGCGCACCGAAAAGGACCCGATTCCCTTTGCCCGCTTGTCGGCTGAAATCGGCGGCGCGAATGGCGCCTATCACAAACTGGATGTCACGCTGCTGCTGGATATGACGGCGGGCAAGCCGCGCTTCAAGAAAGCGGTCAAGCTCAATAATATCGAGAAGCGAGTCATGGATGTCATCGGCTTGCTGAATGTTGTGCTCTTCCTGCCGCGGGATCTATCCCTGGTGGAAGGCTCGCCCAGCGATCGCCGCCGCTTCATGGACGGGACGCTGCGGCAGGTGGATCTTGAATACCTGCTGGCGCTGCAGGAGTATGAAAAGCTGCTGCCACAGCGCAACGCGCTCCTCAAACGGATCGGCGAAAGACGCGCCGACGCGGTTGAGCTGGAATTCTGGGACGAGCAGTTGGCTGCCAGCGGCGCCATCATCATCGCCAGGCGTCAGCGCTTCCTGCGCGAGCTGGAATTAAAAGCCCGCGCCACCCATCTTGCCTTGACTGGCGGGCGCGAAACCTTGAGCCTGCATTATCGGCCCAGCATCCTACCCAGCGCGGCTGGGCAGGGGCGGCAGCTCGCATTTGATATCAGCGGGCTAGACCTGCAGCGCCAACTGACGGCGGCGGAGATACGGCCGCAATTCCTCGAGCGCTTGCTGGCGCAGCGGCAGGAGGCAATCGGGCGGGGCATCACCAGCGCCGGACCGCATCGCGACGAACTTCGCCTCTTCATCAATGAGCGCGACTGTGGCTTGTATGGCAGCCGCGGGCAGGCGCGCACCGCCGTCTTGGCGCTGAAGTTCGCCGAGTTGCAGTGGATGCGCGATCAGCTCGGCGAGTACCCACTCTTCTTGCTTGACGAAGTGGTCGCCGAATTGGATAGCAGCCGGCGCGCCTATCTGCTAGAGCGGCTCGATGGCGCGGCGCAGACACTGGTGACCAGCACCGAACTCGAGATTTTTAGCCCCGACTTCTTGGGGCGGGCGAAGGTTTACCAGGTCAAAAATGGGCAAATACACCAAGGCGCGCCATTCTAATAAGGAGTGACAATTTGGACGCTTGTTCTTAGAAAATATGTTCTAATATCCAAGCCATATCAATGGTAGCGAGAGGATTTGCGATGGCTTGGACGACGCCCAAAACTTGGTCGAGCGAACCGCTGACATCGATCGACCTGAATACCTATGTGCGGGACAATCAGAATCATTTGAAAGACCGGCTGGACGCCAGCGCCAGTCGGCTAGTCAGCAGCGGGGCGCTGCTCACGACCACGGCAAACGATTTCGTCGATATTGACGCGACAAAATTGGCGCTGACCTTGACGACCCATGGCGGCGATGTGCTGCTGGGCTTTACTGGTACAGTGCGGCACCAATGGAACACGGCCACTACCAGCTTCAACGTGGCAATTGATGACGTGGATTACGTCGGCGATGACGGTTTTATCGGCGTCACCAATGGAAGCTCGCGCGATGTCAAGACAAGCAAACCCGTTTCCTTTGTTGTGCTGATCACCGGGCTCAGCGCCGGCAGCCACAGCTTTCGGCTGCGCTGGAAGACTTCGAACGGCAATACCGCGAGCATGGATGTGGTCGACTTGCATCCGCAATTCTGGGCGAAGGAGATTTAGCCGATGGATATCGTCAATCCCAAAATTTACGACGCGCGCCTGCTTGATGTGGTGGCGCGGGCGGCGCTGGGCAATGCGACTTGCGGCGTCTCGACCGGCTCTGCCTCGCGGATCCATCTGCTCGCCAAGAACCGGCCCGAGCAGCAGCGAGCCAGCGATGTGCTGAACAACTTCGGCCTGTTGGCGCTGCGGGCGTCGGAGGGCAAGCTGGTCGCCGGCGCGGCCGATCCGGTTCTTAGCTGTCATGATGAACAGATCGCCGCCGATGAGCAGCTGGGCTATCTGGTGCTGCGCGCGGGTGAAGCCTATCGAAGCGGCGCGCTGGACGTGGCGGATGGCGCTTGCTCGCTGACTTTAGGCAAGGCGAGCCCGGCTCACTACCTCATTTTCATGTATCGGCTTCGCGGCAACTTCGCCAGTGGCGCTGTGGAAATCCGCGTTAGACGAGCATAAGCCGACGGGGCAGAGAAAGCAGTGAATGAAGAGTCTTAAGCCGCGTTGAAATCGGCCTGCGGCTCAAGTCTCTTCATCATCTTGATAGGGGTTGCGGCCCAGCTGGCTGTCTTTGCGGATTGCCTGCTGCCATGGTTTCTTGGCGCTGCCTTGGTAACCCATCTCCCGCAGCCGCTCCAGATCCAACTGCTCCAGCTCCAGCGCCAGCGAGGCGTAATCCGCCGGCGGGATCGGGGCATCGCGCCCAGCCGCATCGCGGTAGACATAGCCCGCGCCCGCGCACCAATCGCACTCTTCGCTTTCGCCGCTGAAAGCCGCCTCGAACCAGCCGAAGCCATCGCAGGAGGCGCAGCGGACGAGCTTTGCGCGCTTCATGCTCATTGTGGTGCCGATGTCCTTGGCATCGCCTTGTCTTCCCCCGCGTTTAAAGCCAACTCAAATAACTGACGATAAGCCTCGACGTACTGCCGCGGCGAAAAGAAACCGTCGGCGAAGCGGCGCGCCCGCGCGCCCATAAGGGCGACATCATCCTCGTCAAAAATACGCCGCAGCGCCGCTGTCAATTCGGCTTCGTTGCCAGGCTCGACCAGGTAGCCATTTTCGCCATCGCGGATCATATCCGGGATGCCGCCGACGCGGCTGCCGATGACGGGCAGGCTCAGCAGCATCGCCTCCACCACCACCCGCCCCAAGCCTTCCGATAGTGATGGCAAGACCATGACGCGGGCGCCCGAAAAATGCGCCGCCAGCTCACGTTGGGAGACCGCGCCGGCAAACTGTACCCGGCTATCAATGCCGAGCTGCTCTGCCTGTGCCCGCAGTGTTTTGGCATAGGCGGCATTCTCGGCGCCGCCAAGCAGATGCAGCCGGGCGCGTGGGTGATCCAAGTCGGCGAAAGCATTCAGCAGATGATGGATGCCTTTGCGCGGTATCAGCACCGCGGCGCAGACGATATCCACGGCGGCGGCTACGGGAATGCGGCGCTCCATTTGCCGGAAGACATCGGTATCGCTGAAGGTCATAAAGCGGGCTTGCGGCAGCGCTGGCGCATAGTGGCGGGCGCGCGCCGCGGTCGATGAAGATATCACGCGCAGGGCATCGGCGCGGCGAAATGCGAAGCGCGCGCTAGCCAGCATCAAAGCGCGATACAAGCCCGGCAGCGGAATCGAGCGCTGCAAGAACAGGTCTTCTTCGAAGTTATTGTGATTCTCGATGATGAGTTTGGGCCGCCGCCCGAGCCAGCCGGCGACGGCTGCTGCCAGCGCGCCGATTGCACCTTCAAAGGGGCTTTGCGCCACGATGATGGCCGCTTGATGACGAAGCGCGAGATAGACCAGCAGAAGCGGCGCCAAGCTGAATATCGTCACATAGCGCAGCAGCGATGTTGGCGGCTGCGGCAGCAGATAGAATTGCGCCCCTTCCCGAAAGGAACGGGGCTTCAGCGATATGGAGAAACCGATGATGCGAATATCATACTCAGCCAATCGCGCCATCAATTGCCATTTGCGGGCGGCGGCCGCATCCAGCGGCTTGCTGTAGCGCGCGCTGCTTATCCAGCAGATGGTCTTCTGGCTTTTAGGCACGGCGGCTTCCCAGTTTGCTTGGGCAGCGGTGAATATGAATGGTCTAGACTCCAGGCGGGCGCTTATCGCCAGGGGCGGCGAGCGGACGGCGCCGGCTATTGCTTCCGCTTATCGCTGTAGACGATGAAGTCAGCATCGGCGCGCTTCGGGGAGTCCTCAAGTTTCAGCGCCGATTCCAGCGCGATGGACACCGCCGCCATCACCATGCCACCCAGGATAGCCGGCAAGATGCCGCCCTCAATCGTCAGCCGGTCGCCGGCCAGCGAATCGGTGATCATGAGCATGAGGCCGTTGATGACGAAGATGAACAGCCCCAGCGACAGCAGCACCGCGGGGCAGGTCAAAAGCAGCAGAAGCGGCTTCAGCAGCGAATTCACCAGCCCGAATATCAAGCCGATGATCAGCAGCGTACTGATGTCGTTATTCGCGATGTGAATACTTGGGATCAACATGGCGGTGACGGCGATTGCCACCGCATTGATCAACACTCGGATCAGAAACTCTTTCATTTGCCCGCCCCAAAGCTGAATGCGTCAGATTGTTATAGCTAGTATACGTCTCGTCCGCCCGGTTGGTTGCGGCTTAACGGCGGCGGCGCGAGACCAAGAATAGCAGCAGCAGCAGCCCCAAACCAGCCAGCACAGCGGTGATAGCGATGGTGGTATCGCGGGTCTGCGGCTCATCGGCGGTCGGCGCGTCAATCTCGGTCATCGTCACCGGCGTCAGGCTGGGTTGGGCGGTCGGCTCGGTGGCTGAAGTCGCGGTCGGCGCATCGGTGGCGGTGGCGGGGCGCTCGGTTGGCTCGTCAGTCGGAGTATGAGTCGCCGTCAATTCGGCGGTCGCCGTTTCTGTCGCGGCTTCTTCGCTTGCCTCGGCATTGAGCGCGCTCTCTACCACCGCCGTCAGGCTCGACTCAGCCTCAGCCGTCTCGGTGGAATTAGGCGTCTGTGAGTATGTCGCTGTGGCGGTCGGCGTGTCGGTAGGCGTCTCAGTTGGCACAGGTGTGTTGGTTGGCGTGTCCGTCGGAACCGGTGTGTTGGTAGGCGTGTCAGTTGGCACAGGCGTGTCCGTCGGAACCGGTGTGTTGGTTGGCGTGTCCGTCGGAACCGGTGTGTTGGTTGGCGTGTCAGTTGGCACGGGCGTGTTGGTTGGCGTGTCAGTTGGCACGGGCGTGTTGGTTGGCGTGTCAGTTGGCACAGGCGTGTTGGTTGGCGTGTCAGTTGGCACGGGCGTGTTGGTTGGCGTGTCAGTTGGCACGGGCGTGTTGGTTGGCGTGTCCGTTGGCACGGGTGTGTTGGTTGGCGTGTCAGTTGGCACGGGCGTGTTGGTTGGCGTGTCAGTTGGCACGGGCGTGTTGGTTGGCGTATCAGTTGGGATGGGCGTGTTGGTTGGCGTGTCAGTTGGCACAGGCGTGTTGGTTGGCGTGTCAGTTGGCACGGGCGTGTTGGTTGGCGTGTCAGTTGGCACGGGCGTGTTGGTTGGCGTATCAGTTGGCACGGGCGTGTTGGTTGGCGTGTCAGTTGGCACGGGCGTGTTGGTTGGCGTGTCAGTTGGCACGGGCGTGTTGGTTGGCGTATCAGTTGGCACGGGCGTGTTGGTTGGCGTGTCAGTTGGCACGGGCGTGTTGGTTGCTGTATCCGTTGGCACGGGCGTGTTGGTTGCTGTATCCGTTGGGACGGGCGTGTTGCTAGGCAGCGGCGTGTGCGTCTCGGTGGGCAAGGGCGTGTTGCTAGGCAGCGGCGTGTGCGTCTCGGTCGGCAGTGGCGTGTTGCTAGGTAACGGCGTATGCGTCTCGGTGGGCAATGGCGTGTTGCTAGGCAGCGGCGTGTGCGTCTCGGTGGGCAGTGGTGTGTTGCTAGGCAGCGGCGTATGCGTCTCGGTGGGCAGTGGCGTGTTGCTAGGCAGCGGCGTATGCGTCTCGGTCGGCAGTGGTGTGTTGCTAGGCAGCGGGGTATGCGTCTCGGTGGGCAGTGGCGTGTTGCTAGGCAGCGGCGTATGCGTCTCGGTCGGCATAGCGGTCGCCGTCAAGGCCGCGGCCGCCTGGCTAGTCGCCATCTGCTCGTCGGCTGACGGTGTATCGCTTAATTCTGGGCGGACTGTGTTGCTTGCCGTCGGAACGCTGGTCTTGGTTGCGGTCGCGGTATCGGTCGGCATTGGCGTGAGCGTTGGCGTCGGCGGCAACTGCACGGTGAAAGGCAAACTGATCGTTGAGCTCTGCCCGCCTTGGTTGGTGACCGTCACCAGCGCTTCATGCTCGCCATCGCCTAACTGCGCCGCCGGAATGGTGAAGACTTCAGCCTCAAGCACCTCGGCGGGTCCGCCGTCGAAGGACACTTCAACCCGTGTGATTTCGGTCTGCCCGCCGGCATTGACCTTGACTTCTTGTGGCTCGCTAATCACCGCGTTCACGGCGACGCCACTCAGCCCGACGGTTGGCGCCAGCGTGGCGACCTCAAAGTTGATTACCTGGACCGTTTCCGCGCCCGCTTCATCGACCGCGCGCACTGCGATTGAATTGGCGCCCGGCGGAAAATCGGCCGCGTCGATGGTGAATTCCAGTTGCGTGCTTTCGACCAGCGTGCCCAGCTCTGGCTCGAGGCTCAAGCTGACGATCGGCGATTGCCCCTCGACCGTGATGCGCCCGCTGACCCGGTCGCTGACCACCATCTCGGCTGTCAGCCCTTCGATGTTCAGGCGCGGCGGCACCGTCTCCACCTCAAAGGTCTTCTCGACGGTGGTGGTCTGCCCGCCCGCGTTGGTGGCGCGGATGCTGAGCTTGTGCTCTTCCGGCAGCAGCTCAAAGGGATCGAGATCGAATTCGTAAGGCGCCTCGCTATCGGTATGCAGCACCTGGCCATCGACGATGAATTCGACCTGTGTAATCTCGGTTTGCCCGCCGGCGTCCACCGAGATCACCTCGGCTTCGCCGATGTCTTCCTGCGCGGCGGCTACGAAATCATCGGATACGGTTGGGGGCAGGGCGGCAACTTCAAACTCGGCGCTCAAGAAGCCCACATCGCCCTCGACATCGGCGACGGTGATATCAAGCTGATGCTCGCCCGGCGCTTGGCGGTCTGGCTCGATTGTGAATGTCTCATCGGTCGAGACGACCTCGCCATCCAGCGCGACTTCGATGCTCTCGATGTCTTGATCGGCGCGGATCTCGACTAAAATCTGGGTATCTTCCCTCAGCGCTTCGGTGAAGAGATCATCGGGCAAGAAGACCAGGGGAATCGGTATCGGCGCGCGCAAGGTGGCGGCGCCGGCTGAGCTTTGCCCATCAGCCAGCGTGACAGTAAGCGTGAAATCATAACGCGTGCCATCGGCCGGCACATCCGCCTGCATGGTGACGATATATTGGCTGCGGAAGAGAAAAGCGAGGTTGCGGTAAATGTCTTCGAGTTCTTCCGCCAGCGGCGCATTGTGAAACTGGGCATTGGATTCAGAGGCAATCGCCTCCAAGAAGCGCTGGTCGATATCCCAACCGAGCCCGATTGAGTAGACCGGCACCCCGTGAATGGTCGCGGCGCGGATGCTTTCTTCGCGCGTGCTCTTGCTGATGCCGCCGTATTCGCCGCCGTCGCTGAGGATCACCACTGCTTTGCGCGGCAGTGGCGCCTCATTGGCGATTTCGATGGCGCGCATGGTGGCGTCGTAGAGGGCTGTGGGCCCCCCAAATGCGATATTGTCCATCGCATCGAGCAGCAGCCCGCGGTCCTTTGTAAAACCAGCCACCAAGTGGACGCCGTAATTGAAAGCGACCAGGGCGACGGGGTCCTCTGGACCTAATGCGTTTAGGTAGGCGCTGGCGGCTCCCTTCGCTTGCGCCAGGGGCTGGCCCGCCATGCTGCTGCTGGTGTCAATCACCAGGACGCTGGCGAAGGCAAGGTCATCATCGGTGACGTTCTCCACCCCGGTTACACGGGCTAGACCCGCCAAGGCGCCGCCAATCGAGAAGTTATCTGCGCCCAAGCCCGATACCAACTGCCCGCTGGAATCCAAGACGCTGGCCTGAATGGCGATTTGCGAAAGATTGGTGGAATCAACGCCGATAATATCGAGGCTGATGCCGGCTTCATCTTGCGTGAAGCCGACGGCAAAGGGCAACAGTATAAGTAGAGCGATGACGAATCGCAGCGCGTGTCGCTTCAATTGAGGTTCTCCAGATGGCAAAGACGGCGCCAACATCAAGCGCGGAATGTAACGCATTCTTGTCGCTATGTCACCAATAACCAATATTCAGCGGCATTATAGAAAACGAAAGGCAAAAAATATAGCTCTAAAGCGATACAGCAGCGAGCAATCGCCGCTGGCTGCGCCAAGGGCTGCGAGATTTAAGCGCTTGCCCCCGGGCGCGCGATCCTTGCCTATGCAAGCGCGGCGCAATGCGGCACAATGCGCGCAGTGTAGGACATCGCTCGCCAACCCACCCCGAGGCTGAACATATGCACAAGCTGCGCCCCATTCTGCTATTTATGATAGTCGCCGCCCTCTCGATCGCGGCCGCCCAAGAAGCGCCGTCAGCGCAGGCACTCTGCGATGCGGCTGCGCCGAGCCCGCTGACGATGATGCAATTCGAGGCGGCGGAACAGATGCTTGAGCCGGAGCTGGATTACCGCGCCATCTTCTGCACCAGCGCCGGCGCAATCTATGTCGACCTGTACGAAGCCCTCACGCCAATCACCGTCAACAACTTCGTCTTCCTGGCTCAGCAGGGCTATTACGACAGCAGCGCCTTCCATCGCGTCATCCCCAACTTCATGGCGCAAGGCGGCGACCCCACCGGCACCGGGCGTGGCGGACCCGGTTATCAATTCCAAGACGAGCCAGTCGGCTTCCTCACCTTCGATGGACCGGGGCTGCTGGCGATGGCCAATGCGGGACCAGGCACCAACGGCGGGCAATTCTTCATCACCACCGCGCCAACGCCCCATCTCAATTACAAGCATACGATCTTCGGCGAAGTGCTCGCCGGGCAAGATAATGTCGAAGCCATCCGCGAGCGCGACCCGAGCACTGCGAGCGAGGCGGGCGAGGCGCTGCATACGGTGCTCATCATCAGCGATCCAGCGCAGGTAGATAACAGCGATATCGCTGCGCTGGAGCCGGCGCCGCAGGCCGCGGTGATTCAAGCTTTGCATGCCTTTGCCAGCAACATGCCGCCGTCGCTCCCAATCAACGAGGAACGGTCTGGTCTTTTCAGCGCCGAGCAAATTGCCGACGCCCTCTCAGCTGACTTGCAGGACGAATACGCCGCCTACGCCGAAAACTACGGTCACCAGTTTCGCTATCGCGTGGAACTCAAGAATGCCGCCTGCGAGCCCACGATTTATTTCAGCTCGCTCGGCTACCAAGTCGATGTCTTTGAAAGCCCGTCAGCCGCGAAGACAGCTTTGAATGACGAGTTCACGCAGCGCCTGCTTGAAAGCGCCGGCTACGCGAAAGCGGAAAGCATTTACAGCCGAGAGGCGCCCACCTGCGCCGGCGAGCCGGGCATTCAGGGGCTGGCAAGCTACCGGATTGGTCGCTTTGCCGTCAGCCTGGATGTGCTGCTGGCCAGCCGAATACTGGAAGAGGCTGGCGTATCGATGGACCTGGTGCTGGCAGATTTGGCGCGCCAGATAGAAGGGGGCTTCGCCGCCATTTATAAGCCCGAGCTGCGCGGCTAGCCCTGCCGGCGGCGCAAGCTTGCCAGGGTTTCTTCTCGCGCTGGCAGATGACAGATCTCAAGCGCCTCGATGAACCGGGGCAGGTCCTGCCTCCGCGCCCGCTTCGCCAGCCGCAGCAAGCGCTCGCCCAATTCATCAACGCGGGCCGCCGCCATCATCACCAGCCCGTAAGCCCGCAGGTCTTCAGCGCGCGTCGAAAGAATCAGCTCCTCCAGCCGATCGTAAAGCGCGGCGGACCGTCCCTCGATGATGCTGTTGATAATGCCCATCGACGCCGTCGGTTGGTCCAGCGCTTGGTATTGCTCGATTAAGTCTTCATAGAGCGCGACAGGAAAGTCGCCGCCCAGCGATTCCAGCGCTTTGCCGGTCAGTTCGCCGCGCCCTGTCGCCGCCATGTCCAAGCCGCCGCGCAGCAAAAACTGATAGATAGGCAGCCGCTCATCAGAAGCGACCAGCACATCAACCGCAGTCATCGCTGGCTCGCAATTGAAGACCGAGGTGCTTGGCTCGCTTAGAAAGCGGGTGGCATACAGGCAGGCGAGGCGCCGGTCAATCGGCACCAAGCCAGCCAGCGCGGCTGCCCGCAGGTTCTGCGCGACATCATCAATCGGCTGTCGGTAATAGGTTTCGACGCCCAGTTTATAAATGTCGGCGTCAGCGGGATGCTCGATGTGGACCAGCAGGCGCGTCAAGCTCTCACGCAGCAGGCCGGCTTTATCGCCTTTGCCATCGGCGTGGAAAGCCAGGTATTTCTCCCGCAGAACGGGGCGATGGCTTTCGTCCAGCTTGGCTCTTACCCGCTCCGACCTAAGCGTGCGCAGGCATTCGTCGAGGTACTGCCGCCGCTGCGTCTTTGCCAGCAGCTGCAGGGCGAGGTCCCGGCGAGAGTCGGGGCTGCTCGTTGCCTTTAGCGCCTGGTACAAGTCCGCTTGCTTTGTCATCGGCCGCCCGGCCTCCGTTTCAGCGAATCGCGGACCTGCCGGAGATTTGAATAATCAATGTCGGCGGCTGGGGACAGATGCCCCGATGCCCGCGCCGACGCCTCACTCGGCGACGGCAAGCCCCAAGCCTTCGGCGCAGGTCTTGATCTCGCGCCAGGTCGCCGCCGGCAGGTTAATGCCATTCGCCAGCCGCTCCCGCCGCGTGCGGGCTTCAACTTCGCCCGGGTGGAGCACCTCGCCCGCCAGCGGGTCGGTCTTCACAAAGTCGATAATCGTGTCGACTTGGCTGCGGAAGACATCCAGCGCGCCAAAACGCGAGATATCGATCATCAGAATCACCGTGCCCCAGCGGTCTTCCAGCGGCGGCTGATTATCCGAGCGCAGCGACGCCATCAGGCTGAAAAGCCCAACCATCATCGCGAGGGCATACCCTTTGTGCCCGACGAATGGCAAGCCCATCGGCCGCAGCGCGCCGCCTTTCGCTAACTGCGTTGGGTCAGCGGTTGGCTGCCAATCCGCGTCGACGATCCATTCGCCCGGCAGCTGCTCGCCTTTGTCCACCGCCACCATCACCTTGCCGGCCGCCGAAATCGAGGTGGCGAAATCAAGCAGAATCGTGCCATAGGTTTCACTGGGGAAACCGATTGCGATCGGGTTGGCGCCGAGCTTGCGCCCGGTGCCATTCAATGGCACAACCACCGAGCGCGGTCCGCCGAGGCAGCCATCCCAAATCATCGATGCCATGCCGGCTTCCGCGCCCATCTCGGCATAGCTGCCCAGCCGCCCGGTATGCCCCTCATGGTACATGGAGACCAAAGCAACCCCCTGGTCGCGCGCCTTCGAGATGGCCAGCTCGGTTGCCCCTTTGGCGATGACCTGGCCAAAAGTCCAGTTGCCGCAAATCTGCGCCATCGAGGCGGTTTCTTCAACGATGTCTGGCTCAGCGCTTGGGTGCAAGTCGCCTTTTTTGATGGACCGAACATAATGAGGCGTGCGGATAACGCCATGCGAATCGTGCCCAGCCAGGTTGGCATCGACAAGATGTTCAGCCACGATCGCGGCATAATCCGCCCGCGCGCCGCCCGCGCCCAAGATCTGCGCGATGAATTGGCTTAGTTGCTTCGCTTGAATAATTGGCATTCTATTCCTTTCTTGGAAGATATGTTCCATTCAGCTAGCTGTAGGCGTCATCATAATCCAGCCCATAGAAGACCTTCTCATACCATACCAGCGGATAATAATCATAAACGGGCGGTGTTAGATGTTGTTTGCCAGTGACAAGGCGCCAAGCGCGAGACCGACGCCAATCATCACTGCTATTCCCTTACTCTTTTCCGTCAACACGAGCCCTCCAAATTGCCGGCCGTTCCTAGCGCCGAAAGTTTAAACTCACAGTCCTGTCACATCGATGAACCAGCGCTCAAGCTCGGCTTCCATCGCCGCGGCTTTCTGCGGCTGCGTCGCCGCCAGGTCATGCTGCTCGAAGGGGTCTTCAGCGATGTTGAAGAGTAGGGCAGGCGGCGGAGCCGGAATCGTCCGCGCTGGTTCCGGCTCGGCGATGACATCGGCATAAAGCTCGGGGAAATACTTGACGGCGTGGTCATGCGCCGTATCCTGCTGGCTGACCTGCATCGCTTCCAAGATGGCTGGGCGCAGCAGCTTCCAGTCGCCATCGCGCATGGCGGCGTTGCAAGCGCCGACCGGGCTATAGCGATTCCACTGCCAGAAGCGCTGGGGATAGACGCCACCGCTTTCGCCACGCAGCGCCGGCAAGATGTCAAAGCCATCCAGCGCCAGTTCCGCCGGCACGTCCAAGCCGGCCATGTTCAGCAAGGTGGGGAACCAATCGGTGAAGTGAGCCATGTCGCCGATGCGCCTTCCGCCCGCCAGCCCGTGGCGCCAGCGGATAATCAAGGGTACGCGGATGCCGCCTTCGTAAGTATTGCCTTTGCCGCCGTTGAAGCCGCAATTGAAGCGCCGCTGCGAAAAGCCATTCCAGTCGCCCAAAGCGGGACCATTGTCGCTGGTGAATATGAGGATCGTATTATCGCCGATGCTCAGCTCGTCCAGCTTCTCCATAATACGCCCGATGCCCGCATCCATCACCTCAATCATGGCGTAGAGCAGGCTGACGCCCAAGCTGAAGCCCTGCTCGACATATTTCTGCGCGATCGAATCGGGCGCTTCCAAGGGGAAATGCGGCGCATTATAAGCCAGCTGCAAGAAAAATGGCTCGCGCTGGTGCCGCTCGATGAAGTCGATAGCGGCATCGCTGAAGACATCGGTCAAGTAGCGGTCCCGGCCGCCATATTCGATGCTGCCGTTGCGATCCAGCCGATAGCGATAATAGGGATTCCAACCGCCTTGAAAGCCGACGAATTCCTGGAAGCCGCGCGCCCGCGGGTGATAAGGCTCGGCGAGCGCGCCATTATGCCACTTGCCGACTAAGCCAGTCGCATAACCGGCGCTGCCCAAAACATCAGCCATCGTCGTTTCATCGAGCCGCAGCCGGTCGAGCCCGCGCACTTCCAGCGTATCGAGGCTACCAGTGCGAAGGGCGTATCTTCCCGTCATCAATGCCGCCCGTGCTGGCGCGCATACCGGCGCCGCCGAGTAATGCTGCGTCAGCACGATGCTTTCGCCCAGCAAAGCATCGAGCGCTGGCGTGCAAGAAATCTGGTTGTTGAAGCTGCCAAAATCGCCGTAACCCATGTCATCGGCGATGATAAGGATGATATTTGGCTGGCTCATAAGCTCCCGTTTCTGTCTCGTTCTCCGTTGGCAGGCGGCATGGGGAACCCGGTGTGGAACACTGTCAAAGTGCCGCCGAACATGATGCGATCGCCATCACGCAGCAAATGCGCCTTGCCGCCGGTGATCGGCTGGCTGTTGACCGCCGTGCCGTTGATGCTTCCCAGGTCAAAGAGTTTCCACTGCTGGTCTTCTTTCGCCAAGAAAGCATGGGGGCGGGAAACCGTCGGGTCTTGCAAAGCGATCTCCCAATTGGAGCTGGGCGTCGAGCGGCCAATGTACAGTTCTTCCTTGAGCAAGGCGAAGATTTGCCCCCGCTGTGGTCCGCGCGTGATGCGCAGGCTGGCGCGGTCGCCGCTGACAGCCGATACGCGCTCGGCGACATCATGCGGCGCCTCGTCATTCGCCTCGCGCAGCTTAAGCACGGAGACAAACAAGTGCAGTTCATCGCCAATTGCCAGCGGGTTCATGCCATAAATCTGTACGCCGTTGACGAAGGTGCCATTGGCGCTGCCGACATCGTCTACGGTGAAGGCACCGTCTTGGCAGGCGACGATGGCATGCTCGCGCGAAACATGCCCTTCGGCGATCTGAATGTCGTTGACTGCCGAGCGCCCAATCTTGATGCTGTCGCCCTCGTGCAAGGGGTACTCGATGGTCTTGCCGCTGAAGGGATCCAGCCAAACCAGCTTTGCCAGCGGCTCCCTCTTTTGCTCATTCATTGCCCAGTCCTGAACCACGATTCTTTCTGCCAGTATTGTAGCATAGGCTCGCATTGGCGCGCTTTCGCTGGCGCTGTGGGCAATCGCCTAGCCGCCGATGATCGCCGGCGCGTCTGCGCCCAGCGCGACCAGCACACCCTGCGCGATGCGGCCATCGCCGCTGCGCGAAATCCGTGCCTCGGGCAAGCCCATCAACTGCGCCAGATGCTTCGCCGTCCAGCTATAGCGGCCGTATTCGAGGATTTCTGTCAGTTGGCGCCGGTTGGTTATATCATTGCCGATGCCATCGACGCGCAAGCCCTGGGCGACCAGCCAATCACGCATGTCGCCGGCCAAGCCGACCACATTCGTGCCATTGTAAACATAGACCAGCGGGTTCTCTTGATCGGCGCGCGCCTTCATTTCCGCCGGCGTCAACTGCGCTTGGGCGTAGAAGGTCTCCATTATCAGATCGCGGATGGCGGCGAAGTTGGGATACAAGACTTGGTCCCCCTGCGGGCTCAAGCCGGGATACGCGTAATACGTATCGATGACGCGATAACGGATATCCTCGCCTTCGATATCGCTCATCAGATTGCCCAGGGCGATGATCTCGTTGAGTTCCAGATTCGTCCGATAATTCCCCTGCAGCGCATCCCAGAGCGTGAAAGCCTGCGACGCAAAATTGATGATGCCGCCCGCGTTCAGCACTTCAGCCCGCAGCGCATCCAGCGCCTGCTGCTGCCGCCGGGCACGGTCGAAATCGCCATTCTCCGTGGCGCGGGTACGGGCATATTGCAGCAATGTCTCGGCATCCATTCGCTGTTCACCGGGCTCGAATTGCACATGGATCGTGCCGTATTGATCATCGGGATAATCCGGGTCATCGATCCACTCGGTTACGGTTACTGGGACGCCATTAGGGGCCAGGATATCCACAATTGTGGTGAATACGTCAAAATTAACCAGCAGGTATTTGTCCACGCGCAGGCCGAAATTAGCCGCCACCGTCTCCATCGCCAGCGCCGGTCCGCCGCCGCCAGGGTAGGCATTGGCATCGCCGATGAAATTCGCCGTATTGATTCTGCCTTGTTCAAAGCCGGGGATATCCACCCACAGGTCGCGCGGCAAAGACAAGAGGCCCACGGTCTTGCGCGCCGGGTTGACGCTCAGCAGCATCATCGTGTCGGTTCGGAAGGGACCGGGGTCGTCGGTCGCGCTGCGCTGGTCGATGCCGAGCAGCAGAATCTGAATCTGACGCGGGTCGGTAACGCGGGGCAGGGCGGCCAGTGGCGCGCTTGTCGGCGGCGCAGTCGGCTCCGCCGTTGCGGTGGCGGTGGCGGCTGCGCTTTCCGTGCTTGCCACTGTGGCTGTTTGGGCGCTCGTCGCGCGCGCGGGCGCGGTCGGCGTCGCCGTGCGTATGGGGCTTAGTTTGAGCAGGGGCGCTTCAAGCTCGTCGGGGCGCGCGCTCTCGCAGCGGCTGCTGATGACGCAGCGCAAGGTCAAAAGCGGGTCATCGACTGCCATGCCGGCTCCGTTCAAGTCGACGACGGTCTGCTGCGCCCAGCTGAAGCCCGTCAGCGAGCATAAGCTGGTCAACAGGGCGAAGGACAAGACAAGCATCAATGCCGCCAAGCAGCCGGAAACGCGCAAGGGAACTCCGTTTCGCCGCGCCATTTTTCTACAGACAGCCGCGCATTATAGCATAGGCAGCGCGCCGATTCCGCCCTCTGCCTTGTCTGCGTTTTGCTCAGCGCAGGCTGCGAATATACTGCGCCGCATCAGGGATATGAACCGGCAGGTGACGATACATGGGACGCGGCGGCAAAACCATGATGCCTTCTATCATGCCGCCTAGGTCGGTCGCTTCGGCGATTGAGAACGATGGCGCGCCTCGCCATTCCGCCTCCGACATAGTGGCCAGCGCCCGCTCAAGCGCTTGGCTCACCGCCCGATACTCGTCCAACTGCTCCGCTAAGCTGAGCTGGGCGCGGTCGGCGATGCCGCCATAATGGATCTCGCGCCCTCGCCGTGGGTCTTGCACCGCTTCAATCGCCCAATGCGCGCGGTCCCTCCGCCATGCTTGTATCGCCTCGACCGTATAGACCTCATAGCAAATGAGATGCGCCAGCAAATCTTTGAAGGAGCATTCTTGGTCGAAGTACATGCCATATTGAATGGTGTCGCGGCGGGTCATTTCTTCGTCTGTGAGCGCGTCGATCAGCGCTGCCACCGCCTGATGTTCAATCTGCAGCAAGCGCAAGGCTGCTGCCCGCTCGACTGTCGCGCGCATGTTCCCGCCCCCCGATTGGTTTATATTTTGTTTCAGTGTACCTAAATCTCTTTTTGGTTTCGAGCTACGCTTTTTGTAGGGAGTGGTGAATTAATGATATAAGGCTTGCTTGTGCTGAGTTGTAGGGCTTGTCCGGTACTTTAGGATTCGCGATCGCCCTTTGGTTTACCCCCCTCGGTCCCCCATTGCAATGGGGGGATGAGCACTGATTTGTCGTGATTATCGCTAATGTGAACTTGGATTCAAGCAGAATTGGCATAGTTTATAGAGTTTGCAATATCCTAGCTCCCCTTCCCTAGCTTGCTGGGGCAAGGGGCCGCGACCCTACGCGACCCTCTGTGTCTACTTTCACAACCCCTCAATGAATCAAAGCAGAAACTAGCACAACTTGCAGTTTTTTTGTAGAATTTTGGTGCGGTGCGCGATCCCCGTGTGTCTTTGGCAGAAAGTATGCCCTACAGAGTTTGGGACGGAGGCGAACTGACGAGCCGCTTGGCACTTAATTGATGCCCAAAAGTAGAGTAGGTCTTAGAACCTCAAAGCGCCTCTGCACCGCTGTTTTACTGGCTCAATGGTACAATCTACGAAACATAACCGCGTTCGCATCTCGCAAGGCGATTTCGCTGTGGCGGGTCGCTATGACTGCACAGCAGGTTGCGATGTAGACGCAGACTATGTCGTTGTCTCGCTTTTGAACTTCAAATCACAGACAAAGGAAATTCGGCAGATACCTCAGACTCAGGCAAAAGCGAATTCAGCTGCAAAGTGGCTCAAACAGAACAAAGTGGAGTTCATAGTTCTAGAATCGACCGCAAATTATCATTTGACTTTTTATCACGCTTGCCGAAAACTTGGTCTGAATGTACACATCATCAATCCCGCTCAAGTCACGGCACTACTTCGAATAGAGGGCAAGTCGGATAAGGCGGATGCGACAAATCTAGCCATGCTAGCCGCTACTTTTCCCCTAAGAACTTCCAATGTTCCAGATGCCCAACAAATGGAGATTCGTAGCAACTTGCGGAATTATGACCGCGACAGAAAAGCATTAACTAAAGTTAAGCAACGGGTTCATCAAGAACTTGCGCAGTTTGGAATAAATATCTTCCGGGAAACTACGTTGAGAACCCAATCAGGCCGGGCGTTTCTGGAAGCGCTTTCTCAGACAGAGGACGCGGCGGAAATGATTGTTCAGAATCACTGGAAAGGTTCACCTAGCAGCCGCCCAAGATTGATAGAGGCAATGGGGAAGACGGAAGAACTCCCGACTTGGCTTCGTCAGGAACTTGAAGTGCTAAGAATTGACCTACTTGTTCAAGAGCAAAGAATTAGAATCCGAGAACAACAAGCACTAAATCATATCGAACATTTTGAGCTAGCGCCTCAGATCGCTTGGATGTCCACGACACCAGGAGTAAACTGGCTCGTAGCTTTACGACTAATTGGTGAAATGGGATCGGACTTTTGGCAACGATATTCAACATCAAGAGCTTGGTGTAAGGCTTTAGGGGTCGCCCCGAACACTCTTGTTTCTGCCGGGAAAGTCCTTAAAACCTCGAAAGCCTTAGGAAATAATCATGCCAAGCGACATCTCCTCATGCAAATGCGTAATTGGTTATTGCGAAACCATGAGCACCCATTGAAACAGTGGCAAGTACAATATAGAGCTAAAGCAGGCTTTCGCAAATCAGTATCCGCGTGCTGCAATAAAGCCATGACCAGTTTATATCATCAAGGCCGCCACGGCGGTTTACCGTATAATCCGAGTCGGATGAAGTTACGATTCCCTGAAACTATCTAAACGCTCGCATTCGCGACATGGTTGTGTTTTTGTGGCTGCCCCGAATTACGGGCGAGCAACTCTGTGGCGAAAAAACAGTTGAAGCGATTGCCCGGCCGCCCGCTCCCCGCCGACTTGAGCCTGTGAAGCGCGGGCGAGGCGCGTTACACTGGTGCCGAGTGAGCAAACTTGCCGAGGTGAAGCCATGGCGGAATCGACACTGTCAGCTGCGGACGTCCGCGCCATTGCCGATTTGGCGCGCCTGGAATTGAGCGAGCGCGATGTCGCCCGCTATCAGCGCCAGCTCTCCGCCATCTTGGATTACTTTCAAAAGCTAGAAGAATTGGATACCTCGCATATCGACCCCACTTCCTCCGTGCTGCCCTTGACCAATGTGATGCGCCTCGATCAGGCAAGCCCAGCGCTGCCAGTCGCCGAGGCGCTCGCCAATGCCCCCGCTAGCGACAGCGAGCAGTTCCGCGTTCGCGCGGTGCTCGACGGCTAGCGCCGGGCTTCGGTCTCGATGGGCAAATGCGTCCGCGTCGCCCTGGTTCAGGCTCGCCCTGTTTATTATGACCTGGCGCGAACGGTCGCCAAAGCGCTTTCGCTAATCAGCGAGGCGGCGGGGCGGGGCGCGCAGCTGGTTGCATTCGGCGAGACTTTCTTCCCCGGCTACCCGGCTTGGCTGGATTATGCGCTGGATTATGCCCGTTGGGATCATCCGCCGACCAAGCGCCTCTATGCCCGCTTAGCCAGCAACAGCCTGGCGCTCGATAGCCCCGAGCTGAATCGGCTTCGGGGTCATGCGCGCGAGCAGGGCATCGTCCTCGTGCTGGGCTTCAACGAACGCGTCGCCAGCGGGCGCGGCAACCGCAGCCTCTACAACAGCATCGTAACGATTGACGCCGACGGCGCGATCGCCAACCACCACCGCAAGCTCCGCCCCACTTACACCGAGCAGTTGCTTTGGGCGCCGGGCGATGGCGCTGGTTTGAGCGCGGTCGATACCGCCGCCGGGCGCGTGGGCAGCCTCATCTGCTGGGAACACTGGATGCCCCATGCCCGCCAGGCGCTGCACATCAGCAACGAAGCCATCCACCTGGCACTGTGGCCCGCCGTCAAAGAAATGCACCAAATCGCCAGTCGTCATTATGCCTTCGAGGGGCGTACTTTTGTGCTTGCCATCGGCAGCATCATGCCCGCGTCTGACTTTCCCACCGAGCTGGACCTGCTGCCTGGCTGGTCTGCGTCGGCGGATGCCCTGCTGCTGAATGGCGGCAGCGCGGTCATCGCCCCCGATGGCGCATACCTGGTCGAGCCAGTTTATGGCGAAGAGACGATCCTCTATGCCGACCTGGACCTAAGCCGCATCAGCGAAGAACAGATGACGCTGGATGTCACCGGCGGCTATGCCAGAGACGATATCTTCCGCTTTGAAATCAATCGCCGGCGCATCCAGTAGGCAACTGGGCGCCTGTCAGCCAGCCGCCTGCGCCGCTAGCTAGGCTTTCTCTGTCTCGGTGGCTCGCTGGCTAACCAGGTTGAAACGATTGCCCTGCGACGCAAGCGCCCCAACCTGCGTAAAAGAATTGATGCCTGCCATTGTCACCATATTTTGACCTGGCGCGGCTGGCATGATACCATCGTACTAGGTTCAAGACTTGCGCAAGCGGTCAAATAGCGGAAGGCAAACGATGAAAGTTGCCGACGCAGTCGCCAAAGTGCTGAAGGCAGAAGGGGTCGAGTACCTTTTTGCCTACCCGGTAAACCCGCTTATCGAAGCGGCCGCCAAGCTGGGCATCCGCCCGATTATCGTCCGGCAGGAGCGCATCGGGCTGCACATGGCTGACGCGCTGAGCCGTGTGACGGCCGGTGAAAAGATTGGCGTATTCTGTATGCAGAGCGGTCCCGGCTCCGAAAATGCTTTTGGCGGCGTCGCCCAAGCGTATGGCGATTCGGCGCCGATCGTCGTCTTGCCGGCTGGCTACCCGCGGCGCATCAACCAAATCCAACCAAATTTCAGCTCGGCGCTGAATTATCGGCCGGTGACGAAATCTTGCGAGCAGGTCACAGTGCCAGAAGCGGCGCCAGAAGCGATGCGGCGCGCTTTTACCCAAGTCCGCAATGGCAGGCCCCGCCCCGTCCTGGTGGAATTCCCGGCCGATATTTTCGCCGAAGAAATCCCAGATTCCTTCGAGCCGCAGCCGGCGCCGGTTCTGCGCTACGGACCCGACAGCGCATCGATAGAAGCCGCAGCCGAAGCGCTGCTGGCGGCGGAATGCCCGGTAATCTACGCCGGGCAGGGCGTGCATTATGCCCAAGCTTGGGCGCCGCTGAAAACATTGGCTGAGCTGCTCGGCGCGGCGGTCACGACGAGCTTGGGCGGCAAGAGCGCCTTCCCGGAAGATCATCCATTGGCATTGGGTTCCGGCGGGCGGGCAATCCCCAAAACGGTGCATCACTTCCTTCAGAAAGCGGATCTGATTTTTGGCATTGGCTGCAGCTTCACGCGGACCGCCTTCGGTGTCACGATTCCGGCTGGCAAGCGCGTTATTCACGCGACCTTGGATCCAGCCGACATCAATAAAGATGTTCCTGTCGACGCCGGGCTGGTCGGCGATGCGAGCCTCATCTTGCAGGGCTTGGTCGAAGCGGTTCGCCAGCGTTCCAAAGGCGCCTCCCAAGCGCGCCTAGCCGCCGTCGCGGGGGAAATCAGCGCGCTAAAAGCGGAATGGCTGGCGCAGTGGCAGGCGAAGCTCTGCTCGGATGAAGTGCCGATTTCGCCCTATCGCGTCATCTGGGATTTGTTGCGCACGGTCGATGTCAAGAACACCATCGTCACCCACGATGCCGGCAGCCCGCGCGATCAAATGTCACCCTTTTGGCAGTCAGTCGCCCCGCTGACGTATATCGGCTGGGGCAAGACCACGCAGCTCGGTTATGGGCTGGGGCTGGCGATGGGCGCCAAACTTGCCAAACCCGAGGCGCTCTGTGTCAATGTCTGGGGCGACGCCGCGATCGGTTTCACGGGCATGGATTTCGAGACCGCCGTCCGAGAAAGAATCCCGATTCTGTCGATCCTGCTCAACAATTTCTCGATGGCGATAGAGATACCGATTATGCCCGTGTCTACCGAGAAATACCGCAGCACCGATATCTCCGGCAACTATGCCGATATGGCGAAGGCTTTCGGCGCTTATGGTGAACGTGTCACAGCGCCCGACCAGATTATTCCCGCCATCCAGCGCGGCATCCAAAAAACGCAGGCCGGCATTCCCGCACTGCTTGAGTTCATTACCGCCAAAGAAACGCAGATTTCATCATTCTAATTCGCATAGGCATGCCCAGTGCAAAGACGAAGGGATTTACCATGAGCGCCAAGAAAATTGTTAGCCTGCTGTGCATCACGCTTCTGCTGGCGATAGGCAGCCTGCTGCCGCTGGCTGCTAGCGAACTCCCGCCTGGGGAGTTCAGCCTCGGCGGCATGAACGGGGACCAGCCCGATAGCACGCGCGTCGTGCCCGTATACCAGGCGCCGCCCACCGGCAATTGGGTGATTCACTACGACCCCAACACGCCATTAAGCGAGAAATGGGAATATGTGCATCGCATCGGCGGCACGGTCGTCGAGCGCCTCGATGAACTGGAAATCTGGGTGGTCGATGTGCCCGAATCATTTGGCTTGAACTTCAGCTTCGATAGCGATGTCGAGCTGGTCGAGCAAGACTTCGTCGTCAGCGTACAGTTTGACATCCCGCCCAAGGACCCGGATTACGATCGGCAATGGGCGCTGCCGCATATTCAGGCGGAGACGGCTTGGGCTCAAATGGGCGAGCTGAGTGATATCAGCGTCGCAGTCATCGATACTGGCGTCTGCATGGAGCACGAAGACCTGGTCGGGCGCGTGCAAGACAATGGCTATGACTTCGTTGACAACGATGACGACCCGGAAGATGTCTTCGGCCATGGCTGTTCAGTGGCTGGCATCATCGCCGCCAATATCGACAACGGCATCGGCATCGCCGGTTTCGCGCCCAATAGCTCGATCCTGCCGGTGCGTGTGCTGGGACCTAGCGGCAGCGGCTCAATGGCGGATGTCGCGGCGGGCATCGTCTACGCCGCTGATAATGGTGCCGATATCATCAATCTCTCGCTGGGCAGCATGGTCGGCTCTCAAGTAACCGAAGACGCGGTCAAGCACGCGCTTGGCAAAGGCGTCACCGTGATCGCCTCGGCTGGCAACAGCGGCGGCGCATTGCCCGGCTTCCCCGCCCGCTATGACAATGTGGTTGCTGTCGGCGCTATCGACCCGGGTGGCGCGCGCAGCAGTTTCAGCAACAAGGGCGGCGATATCTGGGCGCCGGGCCGCGATGTGCACACGATTTATCTCGATAACAGTTATAAGGCGCTAAACGGCACCAGCTTCTCGGCGCCCTATGTGGCGGCGATGGCGGCGGTGCTGGAAGGCATGGGGCAGGCGCTGCATCTCGATGGCGGCGACATGACCTGGACCTGCATGCGCCAAGGCGCCTGCGAGACGGTGCCTGGCAGTTAAGTCGCCCGCTTTGCAGCCCGAAAGTGGTCAATTTGCAGAGGCGGCTCGCCGAGTCGCCTCACTTTTTTCTATCTTTTTCTATCTGACAGGCAAAGTCTGTTCTTAGCGCCCCTCATTTTGGGGGCGGGTTTTGGGCTGGGGGAACTCGCCGTCTAATATAAACCGGCTGCAATTGCTTGGTCGGCTGCGGGTCGCCATAGATCGTCCGATCCAAGGTCTCGCTGAAGCCGCTCAAGAGCTTGCGCAGCTGCGCGCGCGCGTATTGCAAGCGCTTCTTGACCGTCGCCACTGGTATATTCAGCCGCTCGGAGATCTCGCGTTGGGATTCGCCTCGCAGGTAATAATCTCGTGTGACCTCGCGCGACGTCTCCGGCAGCGCGGCAACCGCGACTCGAACCCGCTGCCGCAATTCCAGCGATTCGAGCTGGGCTTCGGGCGTCGGCGCCGACGATGCGAGTTGATGCTGCTGGTCGACCGACTCGGTCAGCGGTCCCTGCCGCCGCATGAGCCGATCGGTATGCCTTATCGCTATCTGTTTGAGCCAGGCGGGGAAAGCGCTGACGTCCTTCAATTGCCCGATGCGCTTGTATGCGCTGAGGAAGGCTTCTTGCGCGGCATCCTCGGCTAGCTGTGAATCGCTGAGGCGGCTGTAGGCGACGTGGTAGACCATGCCCTCGAAGTCCCGCGCCAGCTGGTCGAAGGCAGCCTTTCGCGCCGCTTCATCCCCCGTCTGCGCGCGCCGCACCCAATGCTTGTACGTTGCCATGCGCTCTCTTTGTTTCGGCGTCCATAATCGTCAATCAAGATACAGCATTCATTATCGCCTGCCCCAGTTTTTTTGTCAATTTGCAGGCAAGGCGACCGGGCTGTCTAGCGCGCTCGGCGTATCAGCTCGATAGTCGCCGCGGCGATAAGCCCCAGCTGGACCAAGATCGCCAGCCCCAGCAGCGTCAGTCGCGGTCCCAGCTCGCCGCCGCTACCTGCCTGATTAGCGGCGCGCGTCAGTGGCTGGGCAGTTGCGCTGGGCAGGGCGCGGATGCGAATCGCCGCTGTCGCTGTCGGTGGCGCGCTGGGCAAGGCGCTTGGGGCGCTTGGTGTTGCCGAGGGCTCGGCGCTTGTCGTTTCGGTGGCGGCTTCAGTTGCCGTTGCTGCTGCTGCTGCTGCCGCTTCGGTGGGCGGGGCTGGGGTATAAGTGCCAGCTTGCGGCGGCACCAGAATGACACTGCCCGGCTGCATGTTGAGGCGATCGGCTTCGCTCATGCCATTGAGCGCAAGCAGTTGCGGGTATTCGTCCCAGGTATAGCCATAGATCAGCAGAATATGCCCAATGGTCTGCCCGGGCTGCACTTCATGCTTGATGTTGCCAAATTCGTCCAGCCCCAGCACGTATGAGGGCGGCCCGCCTGGTGCGGCGGCGGCGGAGTTGTTGCCCGCGCTGGCGCTGGCTTCTGGCAGGCGCCCGGTCGAATTGCCGAAGACAAGCACATAAGTATTGCCATGGGCGCCGCTTGCGCTGCCAATGCCGATCTTGTCGTAATTGGGGCTGACGATGCCGGCGTAATGAATCGGCGAATTCAGCCACCATTGCCAGGCGCTTTGCGGGCTGGCGCCGCGATAAATGTTCTCGCTGACCCAATTGCTGGGGAAGCCAGCCGCAACCGCGCGCGACCGCGGTCCGCTGCCATTCGGCTGATAATGAGAAATCTCGCCGGTGTTCGCCATCCAACGGGCATGATTGCTGGCGGCGGCATTCAAAGCGGCATGCGGACCGTAGGCCGGCAAGCCTTGATTGGCGCGCAGATTATTTATCCGCGGCAGCAGGAAACTCGCGGCATCTTGGGTGGCGGCGGGGATGGTGAAGCCGAGTAGGAAGCCAAACAGCGCCAGGATTCGTCTCATCGTATCCTTCATTCTAGCGAGAAAGAGACGCTTTTACAGTTGACGATTGCCCTGCGATTGCCTTGCCTCCGCGCTTGGGAGTGGTGAATGCGAGGATATGCAGACTGAAATTCTGTATTTGCATAACCTAGATGTAAGGCTTGTCCGGTACTTTAGGATTCGCGATCGCCCTTTGGTTTACCCCCCTCGGTCCCCCCATTGCACTGGGGGGATGAGCACTGATTTGTCGTGATTATCGCTAATGTGAACTTGGATTCAAGCAGAATTGGCATAGTTTATAGAGTTTGCAATAACCTAGCTCCCCTTCCCTAGCTTGCTGGGGCAAGGGGCTGCGCCGCGTGGGGTCGCGTAGGGCGCGTAGGGTCGCGTAGACACTGACCCGCCGACACTGGCGGTCGGGGATGGGGTAGAAATGCGCATTAAAAACTCAGTAGCGGACAAGCCTTGTAGGGGCGACACTTGTGTCGCCCACAGTTGCAGAAGCAGATTTTGGGCGATCCAAGGATCGCCCCTACAACTCAGCACAAGCAAGCCTTATATCAGTAATTCACCACTCCCCCGCGCTTTGCTGATTCGCGGCTTGGGCGCGCCCTTGCTACAATAGGCGCAACTTTCAGCGCGGATTGTGGCGGCGGCGATATGAGCGTCTTCTACATCAATGGCGAATTCATCGATGAGGCGCAGGCTCAGCTCTCAGCCACCGATCTGGCAATCCTGCGCGGATACGGCGTTTTCGATTTTCTCCGCACCTACAGCGGCCTCCCGTTTCAGCTTGGCGCCCATTTGCAGCGCCTGAGGCGCTCGGCTGCCCTCATTGATCTCGCCTGCCCCTGGGACATTGAAGCGCTGGGCGACATCGTTTTGCAGGCGATCCAACGCAATGGCTATCCAGAATCGAACATCCGCCTGCTTGTGACGGGTGGCGAGGGCGAGGGCGGTTTTATGCCACTGGGCGAGCCGCGCCTGCTCGTGATGGTGATGCCCTGGCAAGCGCCGCCAGCCTGGTGGCATGAAGCGGGCGTCCATGTCGTGACGACCGAGCTGCAGCGCCAGCTGCCCGAAGCCAAAACCATCCATTACATCCCAGCCATCATGGCGCAGCGCAAAGCCAACCGGCGCGACCCAAAAGCGATCGACGTCATCTACATCAGTGACGGCCTCGTCAGCGAAGGCACGCGCAGCAATATCTTCATCTTCAAGGAAGACCGCTGGATTACGCCCAAAGACGGTGTGCTGCTCGGCATTACCCGCGCCGAGGTGATCAAGCTGCTGCAAGCGGATGGCATACTGGAATTGCGCGATCTGACACTGGCTGATTTCCGCGCCGCTGATGAAGCCATCCTCACGTCGACCACCAAAGAAGTGACGCCCATCGTCAAAGTCGATGATGTGACGATTGGCGCTGGCGCGCCCGGCGAGATGACCCGGCGTCTAATGCGCCAGTGGTCTGCCATGACCGACGCCTACGCCGCCGCTGGCATCCTTCGATAACCCTGCGCCAGTGCGACAAGCGCTAATGTATTGCTTCGCCTCTTGGTGGTGAAGCTGAAATCGGGCAGTTGAATTGTCACCGACTTTGATTGGATAGGCTAGGCTAGGCGCGAAAGGCAGCGGCGGTCTTCGCCCGCGCTTCCGCCAGCGTGACGCCCGGCATCAGTTCCACCAGGCGCATGCCGTCAGCCTCAAATGCGAAGACCGCCAACTCGGTAATCACCAGGTCGACGGCTGCCAGCGCCGTTAGCGGCAGGCGGCACTGGGGCACCAGTTTCGGGCTGCCATCGCGGTTGCAATGCATCATCGTGACAATCAGCCGGCGCGCGCCGCTGGCCAGATCCATCGCGCCGCCAACGCCCAGCAGCGCTTTGCCTGGTATCGCCCAATTCGCCAGATTGCCGCCTTCATCCACTTGCAGCCCGCCCATGATGGCCACATCGACATGTCCGCCGCGGATCATGGCGAAAGAATCGGCGCTATCGAAATAGCTGCTGCCGGGCAGGGCGGTCACTGGCGCTTTGCCGGCGTTGACCGGGTAATCGAGCGCGCCGCCCGCTGCCGGCGCCGGGCCGACCCCTAACATGCCGTTCTCTGTATGCAGAATGATGCCGTCCTCGCGCTTGATCAAGTCGGCGACAAGCGTCGGAATGCCAATGCCGAGATTAACCACATCGCCGGCTTTCAGCTCAGCCAGGGCGCGGCGGGCGATTGCCAAGCGCGGCTCATCGACATGGGCGCGCCGGGGATCGACATCGGCTGATGTGCCCAGCTCTGCCAGTGTTGTCTTCGCTTCCACCAGATAATCGACATAATTGCCGCTCGTATGAATATGATTGGGGTCGAGCGCGCCAACGGGGACAATTTCGTCGGCTTCCGCGATGACGAGATCGGCGGCGGTCGCCATCGCTTTGTTGAAGTTCTGCTCGGTCATGCGATACACCAGGTTGCCGGCGGCGTCGGCGCGGCGGGCGCGTATCAAAGCCACATCGGCGCGCAGCCCAGCGACAAAGACATGCGGCCGCCCCTTGATGATTTTGGTCTCGGAGTCTTTGGCGAGGGCGGTGCCGGCGGCTGTCGGCGTGTAAAAGCCGCCAATGCCAGCGCCGCCAGCCCGTATCGCCTCTGCCATTGAGCCTTGTGGCAGCAATTCGTACTCGATTGCGCCGCTCGTCGCCGCTTCGACCACTTCGCGATTGCTGGTGAAATAAGAGCCGATCGCCTTCTTGATTTGGCCATTGCGCAGCAGCCGTCCGCCACCCAAGCCCGGCTCGCCGATATTATTGGCGATATACGTCAGGTCGCGCTGGTTGCCCTGCGCCAGGGCATGCAGCAGATGCACCGGCGCCCCAGTCATGCCGAAGCCGCCGACCATCATCACCGCGCCCGTTGGCACCAGGCGCGCCGCTTCAGCCGCGCTAATCTGTGGGACGGCTTTCATGCCCGCGCCGCCGGCAGCTCGATGAGGGTGGCTTCGCCTTGGCCGACGCCGACGCAGAGTGTCGCCAAGCCGTAACGCATCTGCTCGCCGGCATCGCGCCGCCGCCGCATCTCGTGGAGCAGGGTGGTCAATATGCGCGCGCCGGAGCAGCCTAGCGGGTGCCCCAGGGCAATCGCGCCGCCATTGACATTGGTGATGCTTTCGCTCAAGCCCAGCTGGCGCAGGACGGCGATGGCCTGCACGGCAAAAGCCTCGTTCAGCTCAGCCAAGTCGATATCGTCGATGTTGAGCCTATGGCGCGCCAGCAATTTGCGAGCCGCCGACACGGGACCCAAACCCATCAGCCGCGGGTCGACGCCAGCCGCCGCGCTGCCAAGCCAAGCCGCCATCGGCCTCGCCTTCAGCCGCCGCGCTTTTTCCGCCGACATCAATACCAGCGCGCAGGCGCCATCGTTCATGCCGCTTGAGTTGCCGGCTGTTACCGTGCCATTATCCCGAAATGCGGGGCGCAGCGCCGCCAGCTTGGCGGCCCCCGTCGCCAATTCAAAGCGGTCCTTCGCCCGGCGATAAAAGGGATGCTCATCGGTATCGACGATGATGTCATCGCCCCGGCGCTGCGCTATCGGGACCGGCGTAATTTCCTGGCGGAAGCGGTCACCGTTGATGGCTTGGATGGCGCGGGCTTGGCTCTGCAAGGCGAAGCGGTCCTGCTCCTCGCGGCTGATTTCGCCGCCCTCAATTTCGCCGGCGCAGCTCTTGTCATAGATGTTCTCGGCGGTCTCGCCCATCGCTTCCAGCGGATAAAGCGCCGCCAGCCTGGGGTTGGGGTAGCGCCAGCCCAGCGTCGTGTCCCAGCCGGTGACATTGCCCGACGGTCCAAAGCCGATGGGATTCTTCGGCAGGGAATACGGGGCGCGGCTCATGCTCTCGACGCCGCCGGCGACAAAGACATCGCCTTCGCCGGCTTTGATTGCCCGCGCCGCTTGATTGACCGCGTTCAAGCCGCTGGCGCAAAGGCGGTTCACCGTGACGCCAGCCACCGTCTCCGGCAAGCCAGCCAGCAGCAGCGCCATCCGCGCCACATTTCGATTGTCTTCGCCCGCTTGGTTGGCGCAGCCGAAATAGACTTCTTCAACCTCAGCCGGCGCGACGCCAGCCCGGGCGACCGCTTCGCCAATCACCAGCGCCGCCATATCATCGGGGCGGACCGCCGACAGCGCACCGCGGAGCTTGCCGATGGGCGTGCGAACTGCGCTGACGATGAGGACTTCTGTCATTAGCTCCGCTCCAGTGCCATTTTATGCGGTGGCACGATTACTGCTGACAAGCGGCGCAGATGCCATAAAACTCCAGCAAATGCCCGCTGATGCGCATATCAAGCGTCTCCTCCAGGTTTCGCGTCAGCGCTTCCATGCCACAATCGTCGAACTCAAAGAAGCGCTTGCAGGCGGTGCAAATGACATGATGATGATGCCCGCCATGCATCAGGACATAGGTGGGCGTCGAGCTGGTGTCAATATAGGTCGGGCGGATGATGCCTAATTGCGTGAACAAATCAAGCGTGCGGAAGACGCTGGCGCGCCCAATCGCCGGCTTGATGCGCTCGACCTTCTCCAGCACATCGGCTGAGGTGATATGCCCGCGTTCTGCTTCAAACACGGCCAGCACGGTCAGCCGCGCTTGGGTCAAGCGGTAGCCGGCGTTTTTTAGCCGCTGCGTATGCGAGATGTCTGCCGTCATGTCATCCACCTTTATTCGACGCGTATTATACTCGATATTGGGTTATGATTCCGCCGGGATTCAAGCGATTGCCCGGTTAAATGTGCCTTTCTTTCTGTCCTTCCTGTCTTTGTGGTAGAGCGAAAGGGAGTGGTGAATTATGAGATATGCAGGCTGATATTCTGTATTTGGATAACCTAGATGTAGGGGCGACACTTGTGTCGCCCACAGTTGCAGAAGCGGGTTTTGGGCGATCCAAGGATCGCCCCTACGACTCAGCACAAGCAAGCCTTATATCAATAATTCAGCACTCCCGAGCGAAAATTAGGCGGTTGAATTTCCACCAACTTGGATAGACTGCGATAGACTGCATTCAAAAGGGGCACCTAAGGCAATGCGTGATGTGGTGGTAATCGGCGGCGGGCTCAGCGGGCTAGCCGCCTGTTTCGAGCTTGAAAAGCGGCGCGCTGCCTACACCGTCATCGAGGTCAAGCGGCGTTTTGGCGGCGGCATCCGCAGTACGGCCGAGGCCGGCTTCCTCTTTGATGCCTGCGCTTTTGCGATATATCCGCCCGCGGCTGGCGCGCTGCCAGCAGAATTGGAGCTGCAGCGGCAGATTCACCCAAGCGGCGCTGACAGTGCCGTCTTTCGCCAAGGCACGGAAACGCTGGTTCGCGCTTTTGCCGATCGACTGGGCGGCGGACGGCTGATGCGCATGGCGGTCAGCTCTGTCGGGCGCTTGGGCGGGCGCTTCACCATCTGTCTCGAGAATGGCATCATGCTCGATGCCGGCGCCTTGATACTGGCGCTGCCCGCCCGCTACGCCGCGCGTGCGCTCTGGAATCTAGCGCCGGCCGCCGCCCAGCAGCTGGCTCGCTTCCGCTACGATTCGATTCGGCGCGTCTCGCTCGGCTATCATAAAGGCGATCTGCCCGCAGGCGTGGAAGGCGGCGCTGATGATGAAGCCGCCTTCAGCCTACTGACCGACTTGCCCGGGCGCGTGCCCGACCGCGACCATCGGCTTATTCAAGTTGGGCTGCGCAATGCGGCGGCTCTGCCAGCCGAGGCAGCAATCGAGGCGGCGCGAAGTCATTTCGGCTGGGGCGCGGCGCCGCTGGCTGCGCGCGTCGATGTTTGGTGCGAAGCCGATTTAGACTCGGATTACGGCGCAGCCCACCGGGACAGCGTCAGCGCGATTCGCCGCTTGCTGCCCGCGGGCATAAGCCTCATCGGCAGTGATTACTGCCTCGAAGCGCCCTATGCCCGCGGGGTTGCCCGCCTCGACGAGCGCCTCCAGGCGGGGCGGCAGGCGGCTCGTGATGCAGTTGACTACTTGAGCGGGACCCGCAGACGATGATCCACTTTGCCCGCGCCTTCATCAAAGCGCTGCGGCTGACGCTGCGGGGCGACTCTGTGATAGCGCCGCATTTTCAGCCCCTGCAAAGCTGGATCAAAGCCGGCTTGACCAAACTCGCGCAGGCGGAAGCTGCGGCCCAGCAGGAGCGCGTCGACCCCGCGCTGCTGCAGCTAAAGCTCGATGGCCGCCCGACCAGCCTCGCAATCACTTTGCAAATGCTGCGGCACAATCTGACAGAAGCATATCCGCGCTTAATCCGGCTGAATGATCCCCACTCGATGACGGTCGTCCAATCAAGCAATATGAATGATCAATACCGCGTCGCTCAGTTCGCTGCCCGCGGCGGGCATTCCTCAGCGAAATTGCAGCGCGCGCTCGATGACTTGAACCGGCACTTGCAGCGCCTGCCCGCCATAGAAGCGCCCCAATCCGATGCTTGACAAGCGGCAAACTGGTCCAGGGCTGGCATGGCAGCTCGCCCCTACAAGGCTTGTCTGGTACTGAGTTTTTAATGCGCATTTCTACCCCATCCCCGACCGCCAGTGTCGGCGGGTCAGTGTCGGCGGGCTGTGTCTACGCGCCCTACGCGACCCCACGCGGCGCAGCCCCTTGCCCCAGCAAGCTAGGGAAGGGGAGCTAGGATATTGCAAACTCTATAAACTATGCCAATTCTGCTTGAATCCAAGTTCACATTAGCGATAATCACGACAAATCAGTGGTCATCCCCCCCATTGCAATGGGGGGACCGAGGGGGTAAACCAAAGGGCGATCGCGAATCCTAAAGTACCGGACAAGCCCTACAGCTTTTGCGCGCGGTCCAGCGGGAGTGGTGAATTATGAGATATGCAGGCTGATATTCTGTATTTGGATAACCTAGATGTAGGGGCGACACTTGTGTCGCCCACAGTTGCAGAAGCGGGTTTTGGGCGATCCAAGGATCGCCCCTACGACTCAGCACAAGCAAGCCTTATATCAGTAATTCACCGCTGGCGCCCGCATCACAGTATCTATGCTTTTGGGCGCATGGTATACTTTGGCTGATTCCGCTTTCGCACCTTGAGGACCTCATGTCATTCCTTGCGCCGGTTGGCTTCGCCGCGTTGACGATAGCGATTCCGATTCTGCTGCTCTACATGCTGCGCTTGCGCCGGCGGGAGCTGCTAATCTCGAGCACATTCCTTTGGCGGCAGGTGGTGCAGGATACCGAAGCCAACACACCCTGGCAGCGCTTGCGGCGCAACCTGCTGCTGCTCCTCCAATTGCTGATTCTGCTGCTGCTGGTCTTGGCGCTGGCTCGCCCTTTCATCACCGTGCCGACCATCAGCGCCGGCAAGATCGCCCTGCTTGTCGATGCCTCAGCCAGCATGAGCGCGACCGATATCGGCGGGGAAGCGCGCTTTGCCGCCGCCCGCGAGCAGGCGCGCCAGATCGTCAACAACATGAACCCGCAAGATATCATTTCTCTGATACGCGTCGCCGACATCGCCGAGCCGCTGACGTCTTATACCGCCGATAAGAATGAGCTGCGCCGCGCCATCGAAAGCATGACCCTGAGCCAGGGCGGCGCCGATTGGGATACCGCCTTGACGCTGGCGGCGGCCGGCGCTTCCGGGGCGGAGAATTTTAGCATCGTTATGATTTCCGATGGCGGGCTTGGCGATGCCGCCAGCTTACCCGCCAATATCCCCCAGCCGATTTATGTGCCAGTGGGCGAATCGGCGAATAACGTCGGCATCACCGCGCTGGCGACGCGCGCCCTCGCGGGCCAGGCGCCGCAGCTCTTTGCCCAGGTGACGAATTATGGGGCGTCGCCAGCCGCTGTCTCGCTGGTGATTCGCCTTGATGATGTGCTGCGTCTATCGCGCAGCGGCCGGATCCCGCCGCGCAGCCAACTGCCCATCCCCTTTACCGAGCCCATCGCCGAGCCTTTCGAGACGCTCTCCGCCACGCTCACTTTTGATAACGAGGTGGAAGACTTTCTCGCCCTCGATAATCGCGCCTGGACCGTGCAAAACGAAGTGAACACGCGCCGTGTCTATTATGTATCTGCCCAAGAGAACCTCTTCCTCGAACAAGCCCTGCGCAGCCTGCCAGGCTTGCAGACCTTCCGTGGCAAAGCCGAAAACAAAAGCCTGCCCGGCGAGGCTTTCGATCTGTACGTCTTCGATAATTGGCTGCCAAACCGCCTGCCAAGCGGCGACATGCTCATCGTCAATCCGCCAAATTCAACGCCGCTCTTCGCCGTTGGCGCGCAATTGCCGGCGACAGACGCAATCGCAATCACGGAGGAAGAATCGGCGATTACCTCATTCGTCGATTTGGACGACATGAGCCTGCTGCAGTATCGCGCGGTCACTGCCGATTGGGCGCAGACGCTCTTCCATACCGAGCAAGGCGCTGCCCTGCTGGCGGGCGAGGTCAATGGGCAGCAAATCGCTATTGTGCCCTTCGACCTGCGAGATTCCAATCTACCCCTTTTAATTGCCTGGCCCGTGCTGATGGCCAATCTGCTGGATTGGTTCTCGCCGGCTGATATCGTCTCCCTGCCCGATGGCTTGAGCGTCGGTGATGTGCTGGTGATATCGCCGCCGCTGCTCGCCGAGGGCATTCGCATCACGATGCCAGACGGGAGCACGCAGGAGCTGCCAGCCGCCGGCGACCGCATCGCCTTTACGGATACGAGCCAACTCGGGCTGTACCGGCTGGAGATCCTGCAAGATGGCGCGGTAACAAGCGCCCAGAGCTTCGCCGTCAATCTCTTCGCCACCGGGGAGAGCGACATCGAGCCGGTGCCCGAGGCTGAATTGCAATTGGGCGGCGAAATGGCCGCCGCGGGCGCCGACGAACAACTAGGCACGCAGGAATTCTGGATGTGGCTGGCGCTGGCTGCTTTGCTGCTGCTCGCTATCGAGTGGTACGTTTATCACCGGCGGCTGCAAAGGCCGACCTTGCTGCGCCCCGCGCCGCGCCGCTTCAGATTTCCATGGGCACGGCTTCAAAGTTCTTGAGCTTCAGCACCGACTCCAGTGATTTCCCGCCCTCGGTATAGCAGATATTCTGCAGGTACACATTTTCGATGTCGGTCAAGGTGGCGAAGTGCGCTTCATGATCGCGGGCGCTTAGCAAGCCCTCGACGACAGCCGGTTTGACGATCGTCTGGTTGATGCCGGGCAATTCCGCCAGCTGATCCCGAAGCCGGTATTCCGGGTCGATATGGATCGACCTTGGCAAGGGCTCCTCTTCGATTGGCTGGCTGTCGCTCTGTGGATATTCGATATCAGCCAGCCACTGAGACTCAATCTCGCCACGGCCCAGGCTCTCGACCGTGCGCTGAAAATCCTCGGAATAGGGGATATTGCCCGGCCGCAAATACTGTGACGGTGGCGCTGAGCGGATGACCAGCGTGCCATAGACCTGGCAGCGCTGGCCGAGGAAACGCGGGATGTTGGCTTGAATCTGCGGCAGGGCGCGAATCTGCGCGCGCGGGGGCAAAGCCTGATCAAGCCGCACGCCCCCCTCGCCAACATAGAGCGTGAATTCTGCCCGATAGACGGCGGCGGTTAGCATTTCGATATTCAATTGGGAGCCTTCATCGGGGCGGCGCACACGCAGGCAGGCGCGCACCGCATCGTGCACGCGATAAGCCTGAAAGCCGGGCAAATGGCGCGGGTTCAAGCGCGATAGCCCATGCCACAAGGTGGAATCGCTGCTGATTGGCTTGGCGCGAATGGCGCGGTTCCGCGGCTCGTCTTGCTTCACCAGCCAGACTTGCTTGAAACGGGCATCGCTCCTGTCATAATCGGTGATGAGCAATAGGCCATCGACATGGACGATCGCATCGACGTAGCGCTCTGGATTATCCAGAATATCGGCAATACTGGCTTGCATTTTCGCGCCTGAGCTGACCCTGCATTCACACAGTATAACAGGGTTTGGGCGGGCGCTTTCTGTTCAAGCGAAGTATTTCCGCAGCCGCCGCGCCAGCGGGACTCGGTTGCATGTGACTAATTCGAAGCTGTCGCAGCTGTGAAAAGCCATAAACTCTTCGATGGCGCGTATCAAGCCGCGGTTCAGCGCGCCGTTTAGCTTGACGCCGCGCTCCAGGTGCAGGTTGTTTAAGATGAGGCGCTTCTTCTTGCGGTCGACCTTGGGGTCCACGCGCCCGATTAGCTCTGCGCCATGCAGGATTGGCATGACGTAATAGCCGTAGACGCGCTTGGCTTTTGGCGTATAGACCTCGATACGATAGAAGAAATCCCAGAGCATTTCGTCACGGTCGCGGTCCCAAAATAGATTATCAAATGGGGACAGGAATAGCGTCAGCCGCGGCTCATGCTCGCCCGCTTGTATCGCCTCAAGCAACGGCAAATCATCGCGATGGATGAAGGCGCTCTCTCGCCAGCCTTCGACTTCGACTGGCCGGGCGACGCCTGAGGCGCGCATCTCGTCTAGAATCGCGGCGGCATCGCGTTTGTATTGGCGGTAATAATCCGCCACCTGGTTGCTGGTGCCGATGCCGATATGGCGCAGACCGCGCTCAATCGTCCAACGGCGGAAATCCCCAATCGATTTGTCGAGGGCGAACTGGCTGAAATCTAGCACGCGCTCGGGAAGGTCATAATAACGCTGAAAATTGACCCGATGGCTGACCATGAGCTCGCCATAGTCGAAGAGGTATTCCAGCGCCACCTTGGTCGGCTTCCAATTCCACCAGCCGCCGGCGCCGCGGCGCTCGCTTTTGAAGTCTTTTGAGGAAAGCGGACCTCGCTGGACTATCGTCTCCAGCACTTCTTGAATGATTGGCTTCATGTCGATATCGAAGCGGTCGAGCTGCCACTGGCTCTCCTTAAGCTGCTTCTGCTGGATGTAGGCGTAATACCAAGGAAAATGCGCGCTTGGCAGCTGGCACATGGCATGGGCCCAGGTCTCGAAGAGGAAGCCGCTATCAAGCAGGGCGTCCAGCTCGGCGGGGTCGTACAAACCAGCGCGAGCTAGCATCACCAGATAGTGGCTGCGCGCGACCACGCTGATGGAATCCAACTGCAGCAAGCCAATGCGCTCGATGATGCGCTTGAGAGCCGCTTGGTCGCTGGTGGCGGGGCGCTGATGCAAGCCCTGCTTGAAGACGCTGAGCCTTTTGACAGCCTCGCGGGTGACGGGGATGGGGGCGTCCATGGCGGGGAGTGTAGCATGGGGCGGGTTGTTTCACCAGCGAGGGGACCCTGCTCTGCCATGCGAGCAACAGATTGCTGAATAGATGAATGCTGTGCTATGATTTAGGCCTACTATTTGGCTTTCGTCAGATCCGCAAGAGTGCCCCCATGTTCAAGCAAATCAGCATGACGAATTTCAAGTCTTGGCGCGAGACGGGTCCAATACGGATGGCGCCGTTGACGGCCTTCTTCGGCGCGAACAGTTCGGGCAAAAGCAGCCTTCTGCAGATGTTGCTATTGTTGAAGCAGACGGCCGAGTCGAATGATCGGAATCTTGTGCTCAAGACGGGCAGCATACAAGAAGGTTATGTGAATCTGGGTACTGCCCCCGAGATAACCTTTCGCGATTCTACTGACATGACGCTGAACGTGGTATGGGACTTGGCTGGCAAATCGACTTTCAGCGTTCCCGTTCCACAAGACGGCGGAAACATAAAAGTCGAGCAGTTGGCTTTCGAAACAGTCATTCATGCGGCTCAGCAAAGAACCTATGTGGACAAACTCCGCTATACGAGTGGCGACAATTTTTTGGTGGACTTATCGCGACAGCCAAACAATCACTATACCATTCGTATTGCGGTAGCTGGGAAGCCGCCCGTTAGGGCACAAGGGCGGCCTCGCGTCTATATGAAGCCTGAAAAGTGTTATAGTTTTTCAGGCGAAGCCATGCGCTACTATCAGGATACGAGTTACTTGAGCGACCTGGCACTCCAATTCGAGCGTCGATTTCAACAATTGTTTTATCTTGGCCCATTGCGAGAATATCCCCAAAGGACCTATACATGGGCGGGAGAAAACCCAGTAGATGTGGGCTTAAAGGGCGAAAAGACAATTTCGGCTCTGCTCGCGAGAAAAGCCGAAAAAGTTTATGATTCGGAGAGGAAGAGCAAGAAGAATCGGCTTGACGCTCGTGTTGCCCAATGTCTCGTAGAACTTGGATTAGCTAGTTCCTTTCGCATAGAAGCGGTTGCTGAAGGATCGCCTCTATATCAGGTTAAACTCAAGCGCTACGACAAAAGCCATGAAGTATTAATAACCGATGTGGGCATTGGCGTATCCCAAGTTCTGCCTGTGCTTGTGCTTTGCTACTATGTGCCAGAGGGGTCCACCATCATCCTAGAACAGCCAGAATTGCACCTCCACCCATCGGTTCAGGCAGACTTAGCGGACGTATTCATAGATGTTGTCAAAAACCGAAATGTGCAGATAATCCTGGAAAGCCACAGCGAACACCTGCTAAGACGCTTGCAGCGGCGGCTGGCGGAGGAAGGGATTTGCAAAGACAGTATTGCTCTCTACTTCTGCGAGAACGAAGAAGGCGAGGCTACTCTCACGCGCTTGGAATCTGATATGTTCGGCGCGATAAAGAACTGGCCCCAAGAATTCTTTGGCGATATGACCGGGGATGTCGTTGCAGCCCTTGACGCCGGATACAAGCGCAAGAAGGCAAATGCAATTGCCGGTTAACATTATTGATACAAACATCCCCTTGACCGCGGCAGGCAGAAATCGAGCAAGCGAAGAATGTGTGGAAACCTGCTCCAGATTGCTGCAGTCCGTATTTGCTGGTGAGACCGTCGTGGCGATCGACGACGATGGGCATGCCTTGGAAGAATATCAGAATATCGGGAAGCCGAAGCGTCTCGAAGACATAGCCGAGCGATTTCTGGTCTACATCTACGACAACCAGTACAATTCCAAGCGCTTCCAACGCGTCCATTTACGCATGGACAAGCAGGGCGGGTTTGTGGACTATCCCGACCCGGACGATGAGTGGACGAGCCAAGAACCAAGGTGCAAGACCTTCGACCCCGACGACAAGAAATGGGTTGCGCTGGCGGTGCGCTTCAAGAAGGACACGGGTACCGACGCGCCTATCGTGAACGCGGCAGATAAATGCTGGCTTGCATTTGAATCGCAGCTTGAAGCGGCGGGAGTCAAACTTGAGATTCTTTGTCTCGACGAGCGTAAGGGAAGCCCCCTCACTCCAAGACCAACTGATGCGCCGGGCTGAAAAACTGCCGATAGGTCAGCCAAGCCGCGATGAGCCCAGTGAAAGTCGCCGCGCCAACCAGCATATACATCACGATAATCTGCAGCTGAACCGCCTCCAGCGGGCTCGCGCCAGCCAGGATCATGCCCGTCATCGCGCCCGGCAGCTTGATTAAGCCGACTGTCTTGGTCGTATCGATGATGGGCGTCATCGCGCTGATGAGCGCGCGCTGAAACTGCGTCAGCGAGGCTTGCCGGCTCGTCGCGCCCAGTGCCAGCTTGCTCTCGATCAAGTCGCGCTGGTCATGGAAATCGTTGCTGAGGCGGGTGATGACCAGGGTGGCAGTCGTCATCGAGGTGCCGACGATCATGCCGCCGATGGGGATGATGTCCTTCGGTGCAAACTGGAAGACGCCCAGCGCCACCAGCAGCGCAATCGTCAGCCCCGAGCCGATGCCAATTGCCAGGGAGGCGACCATGACACCGTTTGGCGTCTTCTTGGCGCGCGCCCCGCTGGTGCGTCCGCCGATGGTGATCATGACCAGCAAGATGGCGATGGTGAAGAGCGGCGCATCCATCTCAAAAACCAGCTCCAGCACATAACCGATGGCGATGAGCTGGATGAAACTGCGCACAGCGGCGATTGCCAGGTCTTGCTCCAAGCCGGAGCGTTGCCAGCGCGAGATTGCGGCGGCGATGAAGACAAAGGCGATTGACAGCAAAACGCGGTCAATGCCGTTGAGACCAGCGAAAACATCGGGCATGGCGCTATCCCCTCAGCAACTGAGTTCTGGTGGCTACGATACCCATTCTAGCCTATGGCAGCGGCGGGATACGAAAGACAGTGGTCTAAGGGCGCCTCACCGGTGGTGTCGGTGTCTCTGTGGCAAAGAAAGTTGTTGATGCAAATGCCTCGGCTACCAGCTCAAGGCAGGGTTCTTGAAAGGGACGAGCGCCATGATTACCGCGTGGGTGTAATACGCTTCGCGGTCGACCAGATCATCTGTCAGCAAGCCGATGGCGCCATTGCTTTGCTTGGAGTTCTGCCGCCCGAAGACGCGGTCATCGGCTTTTCCCAGCTCCAGCCCGCCGCGCACCAACTGCGCCACCTCACGCGGCAGGTAGAAGACGGCTGTCTGCCCCAAGCCAGTACGCCCAGCCGGCCCCAGCACATGGACGCGGGCGAAGCAGCTCATGCCCAGCGGGCTGTCTTCAACGCCCCCTTCAATGCCAACCCAAAAGCCCGATTCCGGCGCGGCAGCGCGGGCTCTCTCCGCTCGTATCCGCGCGCCGGCCATGGTCTGGCGCAAGCTCATCGGCTGGTCGGGCACGCCCGTCGGCACCGAGACGCCGCGCAGGGAAAAACTTTGCGCCGGGAACATCTGCTGGAAGGCGGCTAAGCTAGACCTGAGTTTTACCGGATTCTGTGAGGCGACTGTGATTCGAGGCATGGCGCATCGCTTTGGATTGAGCAAAACCCAAATCTAGCAGAACTTGCCCCGCGCTCACAGACTGTTGTCAGAATGGCTTTGGCTGGTACACTGGTGCGGCAGGCAGCGGCGAGGGAAGCGCATGTTGGGCGACAAATCCAAAACGATTGCCATCACCCAATCAGAGGCGGCTGACTTGGTCGACCTTTCCGACTTCATCAAACCTTTCGTCGATAGCGACGAAATCTTGCCGCGCACCTACGGCGAATTGGAATACCTGCTCGAGACCTTCTTCATCGCCCGCCTCGATGGGCGCATTGTCGGCTGTGCCGCGCTGGAGATCTATAGCCAGAAGCTCTGCGAGATACGCAGCCTGGCGGTTGACCCCAGCGCGCAGGGGCTGGGCATAGGCAAGCGCCTGGTGTCAGCCTGCGTCGAGCTGGCGGCGCGCGAAGGCATCTATGAGATTATGGCGATTAGCGCGGCGGAAGACTTCTTCAAATCCTGCGGCTTCGATTTCACCCTCCCCAACCTCAAGCGGGCTTTCTTCTTGCAAACCCGTGATGAAATGTGATGCAATGCGGCGCCCATGACATTATTTTGAACAGAGCCGCGCTCACAGAAGATAAGAAGATGACCAGCCTTCTCGTCGCATGGGCGACGCGGTTTATAAATAAGAAGCGCGGGGCTAGGAAATTACCCAATGAAGATCGAGGCGCTCACCTTATTCCCCGCTATGTTCAGCGCCGTCATGTCCGAGAGCATGATGTGGAAGGCGCGCGAGCGGCGTCTGCTCGATTTTCAGGTCCACGACATTCGCGATTACGCCGCTAACAAGCAGCGCAAGGTTGATGATAGCCCCTACGGCGGCGGCGGCGGCATGATACTGAAGCCTGATGTCTTGGTGCGCGCCATCGAAGCGGTCAAGCCGGACGAGGACACGCCGGTCATATTGCTTTCGCCGCAGGGCCGCGTATTGACGCATCAGCTGGCGCTAAAGCTGTCTCAGCTTCCTCATCTGATTCTCGTCTGCGGGCATTACGAAGGCATTGACGAGCGCGCGCGCGAGCTGGCGATCAGCGATGAAATCAGCATTGGCGATTATGTGCTGACTGGCGGCGAGCTGGCGGCGCTGGTGCTGATAGACGCGGTCGTGCGCTTGATCCCTGGCGTGCTCGGCGCGGAAGGGGCGCAGCATCGCGACAGCCATGCCGCCGGCTTGCTTGAAGGTCCGCATTATACGCGGCCCGCGGAATTCCGCCGCTTAGGCGTGCCGGCGGTTTTGACCAGCGGGCATCACGCCGAGGTCGATCGCTGGCGGCGGCGTCAATCGCTGAAACGCACCTGGGAGCGCCGCCCCGATCTCTTGCGCGCTGCCTCCCTGAGCGCGTCCGATCGCGAGTATCTGGCTCAGCTTGAGCGCGAAACGGGCGACTAGCGCTGCTGCAAGCCCGCTTTATCGCCTTCAGCGAAGGCGAGGGCGCGTTTATCGCCGCTCACTGGGTCGAGCATTGCCCCAACCGTATCCTCGCGGATGACACGCCCGCCATCCAGCAGCAGCACCCGGCTGCCTAGCCGCCGCGCCTGTTCAATCGCGTGGGAGACCCAGATCATAGTCAAATTCCTTTTCTCGCGCAGGCGCAGCAGCGAGCCCTCGACATGGCTGGTGGCAATCGGGTCGAGCGACGAGGTTGGCTCGTCCAGCAGGAGCAGCGACGGCTTGAGCGCCAGCGCGCGGGCGATTGCCAGGCGCTGTTCCTGCCCGCCAGAGAGTTCCGAGGCGGGCTTATCCGCCAGCGCCGCTTCCAAAGAAACCTGCGCCATCAGATCGAGGACGGCGCCCCGAGCCAGTGTCTCGCCCTGTAAGCGCGCGCCAAAAGCGATGTTCTCAGCCACTGTGCCCTCGAAGGCGGCTGTCTTTTGAAACATCATGCCGACATGCCGGCGCAGCTCAGTCACGGGCTGCTCGTAGATGGAGCGCCCGTCCAGCTCAATCGCGCCCGCTTCGATGTCGTTGAGCCGATTGACGCAGCGCAGCAGCGAGCTTTTGCCGCTCCCGCTGGGACCAATCACGACCAGCAGCTCGCCCGCAGCCAGGTCCAGCGAGATATCCTGCAGGACGGTGACGCCGCCGCGCTTGAGGCTGAGCTTGCGGATGGAGAGTTTGGGCATGGGCGCTTCCTCGGGCGGGGCTCAAGCTAAGTCTCCATTGTAGCGCATTGCCTTGGGGAATCGCATCATAATAATACTCGGGGAGTGGTGAATTATTGATATAAGGCTTGCTTGTGCTGAGTTGTAGGGGCGATCCTTGGATCGCCCAAAATCTGCTTCTGCAACTGTGGGCGACACAAGTGTCGCCCCTACATCTAGGTTATCCATATACAGAATTTCGGTCTGCATATCCTCGCATTCACCACTCCCATACTCGGCAGCAGGGCAATCGCCTCAAAATCATTTTGCGGCCTTCGCCACGTAAAATCACAAAATGTAAGGCTTGTCCGCTACTTTAGGATTCGCGATCGCCCTTTGGTTTACCCCCCTCGGTCCCCCCATTGCAATGGGGGGATGAGCACTGATTTGTCGTGATTATCGCTAATGTGAACTTGGATTCAAGCAGAATTGGCATAGTTTATAGAGTTTGCAATATCCTAGCTCCCCTTCCCTAGCTTGCTGGGTCGCGTAGACACTGACCGCCGGCAAGGGGCTGCGCCGCGCCGACACTGGCGGTCGGGGATGGGGTAGAAATGCGCATTAAAAACTCAGTAGCGGACAAGCCCCTTACATTGTCTCCTTTTTCTACCAGAAATAGAATTAAATCTCTGTGTCTCTGTGGCGAAAAAATTTGACAGGATTGCGCTATGCTACATTATGGTAAACTCCAAGTTAACCTGAAGGCGAAACTCACGAGGGAGTCTCATGGAAATGACGATGACTTGCGCCACAGAATCGCGCGCCCTGGAAGAAACGCTGGCTGGCAGCTTCAAGCCCGCCGATACCTTTTTCCTGATCGAGAGCAACCTGCCCGACTATGGCGGCTGGAGCGGCAGCATCGTCAAAGCAGCCGGCGCCGCCGGTGAATTCGCGCCCATTTTGAAGCATTTGAAGCGGGCGCCGCGGGCGAAAATCCTCTTCATTCGCCGTCCCCGGGGCGACGGGAAGCACTTTTTCGTCGCCGTATGCAATCAAGCGGAGCCCAAGATTTACCAGGCAAAGCTGGCTGACTATGCCGATTTGCTCCAGCTCGATATCGCCAGCCTGGCCGCTGATGCGGTGCCCCGCCTCGGCACGCACGAGATGACTGAAATCGACGAGCTTTACACTGTCTGCACCAATGGGCGGCACGACCCCTGCTGCGCCGCTTTTGGCGCGCCGGTGTATCAGAGCATGGCGCAGGCCGTCGGGGCGGAGCGCGTCTGGCAGACGACGCACATCGGCGGGCATCGCATGGCGGCGACGCTCATCGCCTTCCCGCAGGGCATCGTCTATGGCCAGCTCGACCCGGCTGATATCGAGAGCCTGCTGCTGAATCATCGCGCTGGCTGCATCCTGACGCAGAAATATCGCGGGCGCGGCTGCTACGCCGGGCATGAATTGGGCGAAGCGGCGCACTTGGCGGCGGGCGCGGCCGAGGCTGTCATTCGCGAAGAGACGCGCCAATACGGCATCGACGACCTGCAGCTGATGGATGTGCACGAGCTGCCCACCGGCGAAATGCACGTCAGCTTCCGCGCTTCGATGGGGGCTGTCTATGCTGCGGCGGTCGGCACGAGCCTGTCGGCGCCGCGGCTGACCTCTTGCGGCGATGAGCCAAAGCCGATGCCGCAGCACGACGTGCGCCTTGCCGCTGCTATCTGATGCGCGGCTCTGTTAGCAGTGCTTGAAGCAATCTGATGAATGGCGACGCCTATCCAGCGCCCAGAGCGCCTTGGCTGGTGCGGCTGCTTCGGCTGGCCATCCTCGCATTCATGGGCTTGTCGCTGCTGGGGCTGCTGCTGGCGGCGGGCGCGCTTGCCTTTCAGATAGCGATTCAAGACCGCGTCGCCCCGGGCGTCCGCGTGGCTGATATTGACCTCGGCGGGCTAACCCAGGCGGAAGCGGCCGCCGCGCTATCGGCGCGCTATCAGCCGCTGGAAGAGACGCGCTACACCTTCCACGATGGCGAAAGAAGCTGGACCGCGACCGCCGGTGAACTTGGGCTCCGCTTGCCGGCGGAAGAGCTGGCTGAGCGCGCCTACCGCATCGGCCATCGAGAGGACGGCCGGCGCAGCCTGCGCGAGCAAGCCGATGCCTGGTTCAATGGCGCGGCGCTTGAAGTTGCCTTGAAATATGACCCGGCGGCGGCGCGCAGCTTCCTGCTCGGCTTAGGGGCTGAGATTGATCGCGAGCGGCGCGACGCCACACTGCGGCTAGCTGGCGGCGCTGTGAGCATCGACCAGGGGCAGGGCGGGCGCAAGTTGGATATCGAGGCGACTTTGTCGATGCTTAGGGCCGCGCTGCTGTCCGAGAATGCCGAGCGCGCGATTGCCCTGATCATCGACGAGAGCGCGCCGCGGCAATGGAACCTGGCTGAAGCCGCCGCCAAAATCGAGACGGCGCTTTCGACGCCGGTGCACTTGATCGGGACGGACCGCAATGGCGTCTTGCTGCTGCCCTGGGTCATCAGCCAAGAGCAGATTCGGGCGGCGCTGGAAGTAGGGCTGCATAGCGATGGCGCGGGCAAGCGCTACCAGGTCGGCTTGGATTTGAGCGCCTTGGAACGATATCTGGAAACTTTAGCGCCGGCTCTGTCCAAACCGGCTGTCGACGGGCGCTTCGATTTCGACCCGCAGACGGGCACCCTGACCGCGCTCTCGCCATCAGCCGCGGGGCGCAAGTTGGATGTCCAGGCGACGATTCAAGAGCTGGAAGCGGCGATCTTCGACCCGCTGAATCGGCGCGTAGGAATGATCTTCCAGCCCTTGACGCCGCGCTATCACGAAGGCAGGACGGCGGCTGAGCTGGGCATCAGCGAGCTGGTATCCGAGGCGACAACGTATTACTGGGGCTCCTGGCCCAATCGGCGCAGCAATATCGCCATCGGCGCCGGCAAGCTGAATGGCATCATCATCGCGCCCGGCGAGGAGTTTTCCTTCAACGAGCATCTGGGCGATATCAGCCCGGAGGCTGGTTACCTCGAAGGCAGCGTCATCTTGGGCGGCGCCACCGTCACCGGCATCGGCGGCGGCATTTGCCAAGTCAGCACGACATTGTATCGCGCTGCTTTCGGTGGTGGCTACGCGATCACCGAGCGCAACAGCCATGGCTATCGCGTCGGCTATTATGAATACGCCAATGCGGGACCCGGCTTGGACGCCGCCATCTGGCAGCCCGAGATTGACCTGCGATTCCAGAACAACAGTCCCCATCATCTGCTGATTGAAAGCAGCTTCCTCGGGGCGCAGGACGCGCTGCAATTCCGCATTTACAGCACGCGGCATTGGCATACCGTGCTAGAAAGCGCGATCATACGCGATATTGTGCCGGCGCCGGCCGACAAATTCATCGAGGCTGAGGATCTATATGGGGGCCAGATCCGCCAGATCGACTACGCGGCTGATGGCGCGGATGTCTGGGTTTACCGCAATGTCTACGATAGCGCCGGGGCGCTGGTCAAGCGCGATCACACGTTCACCCGCTACCAGCCTTGGCAGGCGGTCTTTGAGGTGGCGCCGGGTGATCCGCGGCTGGAAGTCGAGGACGAGGCGCAGGACGCGGCTAGCTCGAGCTGAGACAGCCTCAAATTAAGCCAACTGCTCCATACGGTACGCTTCTCGCCACGGCAGGGAGTGTCGGCTGGCGGGCTGGGGCAGGCTTCTGCTAGGCCACTGGCTGCGCCCGCACCGGCTCGACGAAGCCTTTGAGGATCTTCTCCAGCGCCATCGTGTGGCTGCAAATGCCGCGCTGGGCGAAGAAGGACGCTGTGCTCGTCCATTGTCCCTCATCGTAGCTGATTTGATGTGTCTTGTTGTAGCCATCAAAGCGGCAATCGAAGTGGACAATGTGGATGCGGTCGCTCTCCTGCGAGTAGCGTTTCGCCTTCTTCACATCGCTGACGATATTCTGGCCCGGCGCATAGGGCAGCGGGCGGCGCTTTAATATCGGCTTGAATAAACTCTCGAGCGCCATGATATGCGGGCAAATGGCGTACTTTTGAAAGCCGGGGCAAGTGCAGCGCCAGCCATCGTCCCCCAGGCTGACGACATGGTTGTTGTTGGCGCCGCGAAATTGCACCCTCAGGCTGGTGAAGGTAGCGCGTTCGGGCTGGCTGGCGTATTCGCCGGCTTTTTGGATCTTGTTAATCATACTTGCGTCCATCATAGTCCCCTCTTAACTCAATGTGACGCCCACAATTAACGCAAAACGCGGCGCGACTGGCTCGGTCACTCCGCGTTTATCAGAATCGACCTATGTGCAAAACTGGCCGCTTGCATCGTTCGCGATCCCCGCTTCATTTAATCTCAGTGTACGGCAGCGCTAAGCGCCTGTCAAAGGGTGGCGGCTCCATTTTCGGCAAGTCTGTCGAAACTGCACAAGTCGATCCGCTCTCGTGGTAGCTAGCGCGGCGCGGCTGAATTCGGGGACCGCCTCAAGAAAGCGCGCTGGCAGCGGCATCGACCTGGACGAAGCCCAGGGTTAGGGATTCGATATAGATGCAGTGGCGCCAGGGAATCGATACAGCATCAGCCGAGAGCGCCGCATCGGTCAATTGGATATCGGCGCCGCGCAGGACCGCGAAGGGCGTCGCTTCATCGCGCTCGCCCATAACGACTTGGGCGCAGGCAGCCAGCGCATCGGCAATGCCGATTTGTGTTACGGCCATGGCATTGCCAAACAGGTCTAACTTGCCGCGTTCATCCTTGATCGGCTGGAAGCCGGCCATGGCAATGGCGATGCCGGTCGTGCCATAGCGCCCCGGCATCAGCCAACTGTCGGTCAAAATCAAGCCCAGACGGCAATCGCAGGCTATTTGCAGTGCCCGCCGCAGCCGGTCCGCCAGCTCAAAGGGCGCCTTGGGCAGCAAGACCGCTTTGCCGCTAGGGATATTCGAGCGATCCAGCCCAGCATTTGGCGAGAGCACGCCGCCTTTCGTCGTCAGCAAGAAGCCGAGCTCGATGCCGCCAAAGATGTGATCGGCTTCGTCGAGCACCAGTTGTGTGATGGCGGCGTCCATCTGATAGCGCGCCGCCAGTTGTCGCGCCGGCGGCGTCGGCTTGACATCGGCGAGGGCAACGATGCGGTCGCCGGCGATCGAGACGTACTTACTGGATATGGCAAGGACATCGCCATCACAAAGGCTGATCTCGGCTCGTCGCAGGCTGGCTTGCAGGGTCGCGATTAGGTCAAAGCGCTGAGATTGCACCGGCGCGCTGACCGGGAAGATGGTCAATGGCTGCGGCATAGGGGTACCTTCTCAATCGGTGATTAAGCCGCCATTCATGCTAGCACATTTGCCTGTCGCTGTCAGCCAGCGGCTTGAAGGGGAGTGCTGAATTATTGATATAAGGCTTGCTTGTGCTGAGTCGTAGGGGCGATCCTTGGATCGCCCAAAACCCGCTTCTGCAACTGTGGGCGACACAAGTGTCGCCCCTACATCTAGGTTATCCAAATACAGAATATCGGCCTGCATATCTCATAATTCACCACTCCCGCTTGAAGGGGGACAGGGCAATCGCTTCAAAATTTTTCGCCACCGAGACACAGAGGGTCGCGTAGGGCGCGTAGGGTCGCGTAGACACTGACCCGCCGACACAGCCCGCCGACACTGACCGCCCGCACAGAGTTTCGTATCTTTTCTTGGCGAGTGTCACATCAATCTGGAAAATGCAGGGGCGCTTGGCGGGCGGGGGCTGAGGGAGAAAATTGGCGATTTAGCCCTAGCAGCCGGACCCGGTAGCGGGCAAGCCTCCCAAATTTGCCGAGCCCGCTACTCCTGCATTACGCCGAGGATGAGCGCGCGGTCCTTGCCCGGCTCCGCGATGGCGAGCGCCCGCCCATCAGGGCTGAAGGCGAAATCGGCCGCCGCGATATTGAGCGAGACCGTGGGCGAGTAGACGTTGAGCGCGTTGGCGATGCGCAGCCGCACCGCGCCGTTTTGCGCAACTGTCGTGGTGGCGAAGAGCGCTTCGGCAGCGGGGAGTACCTGGCGGCGAAAAGCGAAGCGCGGCAGCATCAAGCCCGCTTGATGATAAATCCGCCAGTCTTCGCCAGTTTCCAGGTGTATCTGATAGAGGCTGTCGCCGCTGCTGTAGACAAAATCGCCGAGCGCCCGATCCGCAGAAGCGACCAGCCAAGCCCCGCCGCCCGCCGGCTGCAGCGCTTTCGAAAACAGCAGCGCGCCATCAGCGGCCCGATACACCCACAAAGCGGCGCGCTTGTCGGACGTCGATTCACCGGTGACCGCCAACAGGCGGCTATCAGCGCTGAAGGCGACCGCCGTCAACGGGTAGGGGAAGCGGTAATGCAGCAAGCGCTGGGGCATCGGTTGAGAAGTTGGCTCGAGCGCCCATAAGGCGAGTGTGCCGGCGCGGCGCGCGAGTTTGAGGCTTTCGTCCCCGCTGATGACAGCCAACTGGTCGCCCGCGCTTGACCAAGCCAGACCGCCTATGGGTGCCGAATGCGGCTCGACGCTGATGGCATCGGCAATCGATTGCTCACCATTTAAGTCGGCAAGGATCACTGAGCCGCTCTCAGTGCCGATTGCCAGCGCGTTCCCGGCCGGCTGGTAGGCGACGGCGGTGGCGCGGCGCGATTGCGCGCCCAATGGCAGCCGGGCGAAGCTGGGATAGCTGTATCGCTCGACCGCGCCATTCGCCGCAATGAGGACCAACTCCGAGCCTCGTGGCGACCAGGCGATGACCCGCGGCGACTGGGCCGCCAGCAATTTTATCGTGTCGAGCCGCGGCGCATTGGCGCTGTGAATGATGAGATTCGAGCCGGACCGCTCTTGGGCGGATGGCGCCCGGTCGCTGCGCCCGGCTTGGATGCTGTTTTCAACCGGCTCCAGATAATAGAAATTAAAGTTGACATCGCTTTCGACAGTCCAGCCGATACGCTCGCCCGCCTTCACCTGCCACCAAATGTGAGGCGCTTTGCAAGCCGGTCCATCAAGCACGGCGTCCAGCATCATACGCGGCGGGAGCTCGCCAACTTGTTCAGCGTTGATATCGGGCTTGGCGCGCAGGCGGTTGGCGATGGTATCAGAAGCGATGCGCGCCGTAGCCGGGCCGATGCCGATGCGAGGCGGCAGCAGACCAGGATAATCCGGCGGGCAGAAATGAATCGTGCCGGTGGCGGCCGTCGCCGGATCCAGAATGGGCAGCTTGGCGCAGTTGCCCGAAAGCGCCAGCACCGCGCGATTGACCCAGCCGCCGCGATAAAACAGCCAATCGGCGCTGATATCTTGCCCGAGCGCGGCAAAGCTGCTTTCGCCGCTGATACGCGCAACCTGGGCGCCGGCGGGCGCCTGCCGCACATTGGCGAAGCCCCCCAGCGGGCGCATGTAACAGCCGGTGGCGCCACCCGGCACCGGGTTGACCAGCGGGATATTGTAGCAGGCGCCGGTTAGCTGCAGCCCCTCGCGTTTGACCCAGCCGCCGTTCAGTTGAAGCCAGTCATTCTCCGCCGTCCGCCCGATGATTGACCGGTCTGGCGCATCGTTTAGCGCGCCGGTTATTGTTGCCTCATCGGCGCGCTCGGCGTAAATCGGCGTATCGCCGTCTGCGCGGCAGATATCCCCCGCCCCCCGCCGCCTGCTTGAGGCTCCGCTGCCATCGGCTGGGCAGCCGAGCGCGAAATCAGGGCGGCTGAGGCCGAAGTTGGACTGGCAAATGTCCACCTGGTCGGGGATGCCATCGCCATCTTCGTCACGCATCAGCGCGCAGCCATGCGTCCCGGCCGCGCCCGCTTGGCTCGGGCAGTGATCGCGCCCGTCCGCCGTGCCATCGCCATCGCGGTCGCCGCTGCTGGGCTGGGGGCAGCCGCGCCTCGCCATCGCCGGCAAGCCCGCGATCTGCGGGCAAGCATCGGCGCTATCCGCCGTGCCATCGCCGTCGCTGTCGAGCCCCGCCCGGCTGACGGGGATGACCCCCGCGCCCAAGTTGGGGAAGCGTTCATCGCAAGGCTGCGCCAGCGCGCCATCGGCTGTGATATGTAGGGCGAAAGCGTCGGCGGCAGTGGGAAATTCGAGCCGATACACATCAACCGGGGTCGCCAGTGGCAGCCCGCTGATAAGCCGGCAGCCCAGCGCGGTGGAAGCGACATGGCTCAAGCGCGCGACCGTCGGCTCCGCCGATTCGCTCAAGGCGGGGAAAGCGGGGACGAGGCGGCGGCGGGCGCGCTCGACGATGTCGGGGGCTTGGCTTTGCGGTTGCCCCCAAAAAAGTATGAAGAGCAGGCAAATGACTAGGGCGCGCACCTTGAATCCTCGGCGCGATTATCTCGATAGGGCATCATTTTAACAGATGAGACCCGGCGCGGGTTCCCCCAGGGCAATCGCCTCAAAATTTTTTCGCCACGTAAAATCACAAAATGTAAGGCTTGTCCGGTACTGAGTTTTTAATGCGCATTTCTACCCCATCCCCGACACTGACCGTCAATCGCCCCTACATTGCCTCCTTTTTCTACCAGAAATAGAATTAAATCTCTGTGCGCTCTGTGTCTCTGTGGCGAAAAAACAGTTGAAGCGATGGCGCTGCGGCAGGGCAATCGTCGGCTAAAGCGACCCTATATCATGTCCAGCGGCAATGGTACAGTAAGAGCTTATGCCGTAACGCTTACGCAGGCGGCGCTTAGCCGCTTGGACAGGTCATGCCGCGACTTTCTGAACTGTATCAACTGGGCAATTATATCGATACCTTCGCCCTGGGCCACTATGCGCGGGTGCTGGACGCGGTCGATTTGCGCAATGGCAACAGCGTCGCCTTTAAGGTGATGCGGCCCGAGCATCTGGCTGCGAATGGCGATATGCAGTGGGAGTATCGCGCCTTTGGCAATGAAGCCGATATCCTGACGCGCCTCTGGCACAGCCCCAATATCGTCAAGCTCTACGACTGCGGCTTCATCTCCGATGGGGAAGAAGCGCCGCGCGCTGGCGAGATCACCTCCTTCCAGGGCGATGTCCGTGGTTTTAGCGATAGCTTGGCGCGCTTCGCCAGCGCTGGCTGGCGCCCCTACTTGGCGCTGGAAAACCTGCCGCGCTATCACAGCCTCTTCTACCTGATGAAACCGAATAAGCCGAGCAAACGCTGGCGCTTGCCCAGCGAAGAAGGCTTGGCGCTGGCGCTGCAATTCAGCGAGCTGTTGGTGCTGGCGCACTCACACAAGATTGTCTATCTCGATCACAAGCTGGAGCATGTTTATTGGGATGGCACCCACCTCAAAGTGCTGGACTTCAACAGCTCGCGCATCTTGGAAGACGACCGCGCGCGCGCGCCGCAGCAATACCAGAAAGATGTGCACAATATGTGCGTCGGCGTGCTTTACACCATCTTCACTGGCATGTCGCCGCAGAAGACATCGCTGCGCCCCCAGCCCAGCAGCCGCGACGCAGTCGAGGCGCGCTATACCGATATCGATTCGCTGGACTTTAGCATGGAGCCCAGCCTGAGCGAAGGCATCAGCGAGCTTTTGCAGCGCGGGGCAAGCGAGCAGATTGAATCGGCGCGTGAATTCGTCAATGGCTTGCAGCGGGTCGCGGCGGAGCTTGGCTGGCAATTCCCTGATTATTACACCAGCGCCGCCAGCAGCGCCGCCCGCGTGCAGATGCGCACCGGTTTAAGCAAGCTGCGCGAGGGGCACGAAAATATCCGCGACGCCCGCGACCTCTTCCGCGAGGCGCTGATACAAGATGGCATCAGCCGCGATATGGAAGCTGAACTGCGCCGGCTGGTGGTCGCGCTCAACGAGATGCTGAATCACCGGGTTGTGCCCTAGGTTTTTCGCCAGCGAGGCACCGAGGGCACAATAATAACCATGACTCCACAAGAATTTGTCAACAAGTGGTCGCATACGGAGCTGAACGAAAGACAGGTCGCCCAGGCACATTTTCTTGATGTCTGCAAGTTGGTCGGCGTGGATATGCCCGGCGGCGCTGGAAAGACTGCCGACGACGACATCTTCACATTTGAGCAACCGGTCAAAAAAACGCATGGCTCTGGACGCGCCGATGTGTTTTATGAAGGCCGCTTCGTCGTCGAGTACAAAACGCCGGACAAATATAAAGACCTTGGCGCCGCTTTCCGACAACTTATGGACTACAAAGATGACCTGCAGAACCCGCCATTGCTGGTGGTTACCGATATCAACCGCTGGGAAATCCATACCAACTTCAACAATACCCAGAATCGTCCGTACATCTTCACGCATCGCGCAATAGCCGACGACCCCGAAGCCCTGGGCTGGCTGCAGGTGATGTTCCATGCGCCCCAACAACTGCACCCGCGCCGCCACACGGAGAAAGTGACACAGGACGCGGCGCAGGCATTTCAACTGATTGCTGACAATATGCGCCGGTGGGACACCCAACCGTCACAAATCGCCTACTTTCTCACCAAGCTGGTATTTTGCATGTTTGCGGAAGATGTGCGCTTGCTGCCCACCGCAACAGACGACCACCCAGACGGCATCTTCACGCATATCGTCAAGCAGTCGCTGAAAAATCCCAGCATGTTTAGGAAGTACCTGCAAAATCTTTTCGCTGCGATGAATGACGGCAGTGAATTGATGATGCGGAAAATCCGCTATTTCAATGGCACGCTCTTTATCTATACCCATGTCGAAGAATTGTTGCCCGAGGCGCTGCAAGCGCTCATCCGCGCTGCAGAATTAAATTGGCAGGCTATCGAGCCGTCTATCTTTGGCACGCTCTTTGAACGCAGCCTCGACCCCAGCAAGCGCGCCCAGCTCGGCGCTCACTATACCTCGCGCGAAGATATCGAACTCATCGTCGAGCCCGTGCTGATGCAGCCGCTGCGCTATAAGTGGGATACCGTGCAGTTGCAAGCGCAAACAGCTCGTCAGCGCTATGACAACGCGCGGACAGGAAGAGCGCGCAATGCCGCCGCCACGCAATTGCTGGAACTGCGGGAAGAAATTCTCGTGCGCATACGCGGCATCACCGTGCTCGACCCCGCCTGCGGCAGCGGCAACTTCTTGTATGTGAGCTTGCAAATGTTGATGGACCTTGAAAAAGAAGTCATCGACCATGAGCTCTGGTCGGGGCTGCAACGGGCGACGCCAGAAGTCCACCCTCGCCAGCTCTACGGCATAGAGATCAACCCGATCGCGCATGCGCTGGCCAGCATCGTCGTTTGGATCGGCTACATCCAGTGGCGAACCAACAATGCCTATGCCGATACCATTCGCGAGCCCATCCTGGAAAAGCTGCAGGGGCACATCGTCTGCAGGGATGCGATCCTGCCGGGCCCCCACCCCCTGAGCTGGCCCGCCGTCGATGTCATCGTCGGCAATCCGCCGTTTTTGGGTGGACAGAGGATGCGTGGAGAATTGCGTGACGAATACTATGAGCGATTGACTGATTTCTATAAAGGGCGTGTTCCGGGCGGTGCGGACCTGGTCTGCTACTGGCATGAAGTCGCTCGGCAGCAAATAGAAAGAGGACTTGCTAAGCGGGCAGGCCTTCTGGCTACGAACTCAATACGTGGCGGACTGAATCGTCAAGTCTTGAATCGTGTCAAAGAGACGGGGGACATATTCATGGCATGGTCGGATCGTGCCTGGATTCTTGATGGCGCGGCTGTACGGGTGTCTATGGTTGGATTCGACAGTGGCGTCGAGTCTAAACGCATCCTGGACGGCGTCCCAGTAGTCAACATCAACTCCGATTTGACGGCTACTATAAACGTAGCTGCGGCCTCGATACTGCAAGAAAATCGCGGCATCTCGTTTCAAGGTCCAGTAAAGGTAGGTAAGTTTGATATCGACAACGACTTGGCTCAGATGTTACTAAATTCGCCTAATTCTTCGGGGGTCAGCAATGCAGATGTAATCAAGCCATACTTAAATGGTAGCGACTTGGTAAAGATGCCGAGAAACTATTGGATAATAGATTTTCACGATATGGAAATTGAGCAAGCTCGAGAATATGAATCTCCATTAGAGTATGTCAAAAAATACATAAAGCCTTCGCGCGATAAAAATAATAATCTGCAACGCCGAAAGAATTGGTGGAAACTAGGAGCTAGCGGGCGCGAATACCGTGGAGCTTCCATCTCCATATCTCGTCAGATTTTCACGTCGCGCGTAGCAAAACACAGGCTGTTTGTTTGGGTCGCTATTAATGTGTTTCCAAGCGACGCTGTCGTCGCCATCGCCCGCGACGACGACTACTTCTTCGGTGTCCTCCATTCCAAGCTGCACGAAACCTGGTCCCTGCGCATGGGCACATCGCTCGAAGACCGCCCCCGCTACACGCCCACCACCACCTTCGAGACTTTCCCATTCCCCTGGGCGCCGGGGCAAGAAGACGAATCCCACCCCGCCCATGCCGCCATCAGCGCCGCCGCCAAGCAGCTACATGCCGAGCGCGCTGCCTGGCAGAACCCCGCAGGCATGAGCGAGAATCAGCTCAAAGACCGCACCTTGACCAAGCTCTACAACGCGCTGCAAGTCTGGCGTGACGAGAGTGACATCAAGGTCAAGCCAGCCGCAGCCGATTTCGCCCCCCGCCTCGACCAGCTCCACCGCGAGCTGGACGAAGCCGTCTGCGATGCTTATGGCTGGGGCTATGCGCTGCTGGAGGATGAAGAAGAAATGCTGCGCCGTCTGTTGGCGCTGAACTTAGGGCGGGCGGCTCAGTCAGCTTGAGTGCCCGGGGGCTTTTCGTAAGTCAGGCCCAGGTGATCGGCAATGGCGCGGTTCTCCAGCGCCAGCTCCTCAAGCCGATTCAGACGGTTTTCAACCCGGCTCAATCGCGTCTGATTATCAGCTGGGGAAGGGGATGGGGTAGAAAATCGCTACTCCCATTTGATTGACTTACTTGCACTTATTTCTGCCTTCAATCAGAATTCCTGAGCGCTATACGCTGCTTCGCCAAGAGCCGCGCCTCCGCCTCGACGAAATCGACCAAGCCCGCGATGCTCGGGTTGGGCGGCGTATCAGGCGGCAGCTCGTGTAGGCGCGCCGAAACCAGCGCCGGCATGCCCCGCAGCTCGACGGCGGCCTCGCCCACTTGCCCCGTGCCGACCTCCGCTAGATACAGGGTCTTTCCCTCGATTCGCGTCGTCTCGGAGCGCGCCAGGCAGACCAGCAGCCCGGCCGCCTGGCGGCTTGGGCGCAGTGTGACGCGGATGCCAAAATCCTGGTGAGGCGGCGGCTGATGCAGCCAATCACAGCCGGCGTCAACCAGCCCCAGCGTAACTTGCGCCGCCAGTTTCTCCCGTGAATCGGGGTCGAGGAAATCGGCGACGTTCGCCGCGTGATAGCCCATGCCATCCAGGGCGATCACGCTCGAGCGCCCGCCGGTCTCGCGGCAATGCCAAATGTTATCAGCGCAGGACCCGCCCAAATCGAGCAGCAAGCTAGGCTGACGTGGGTCCGATTTCAGCCGCTGCAAGAAAGTGAAAAGCCGCGGCAGCTGCGCCAGGTCGCCGGCGATATTTGCCGTGTAGAGCAGCGTCAGGCTTAGCGGTGCTTCCATTCCGCCCGCCGTTTTTCGATGAAGGCGCGCATGCCCTCGGCTTTATCCGCCGAGCCAAAGGCGACCAGGAAGTTGCGCCGTTCATAAGCCAGCCCCTCTTCCAGCGTCATCTCGTAAGCTTTGTTCACCGCTTCTTTGGTCAAGCGGCTGGCAACTTGCGAGCGGCGGGCGGCCTTTTGGGCAATGGCAATGGCGGCATCCATATACTCATCGAGCGGCGCCACCCGGTTAACCAAGCCATAATGCAGCGCTTCCTCAGCATTGAGCTTGCGGTCAGTCAGCATGATTTCCATCGCCAGCGCTTTGCCCACCGCGCGGGTCAGGCGTTGCGTGCCGCCGGCGCCAGGGATAATGCCCAGGTTAATCTCTGGCTGGCCGAAGAGCGCCGTCTCCGATGCGACGATCATATCGCAAGCCAGCGCCACCTCGCAGCCGCCCCCCAGGGCATAACCCGATACGGCGGCGATGAGCGGCTTGCTCAGCTTCTTGAAGTTGAAGCGCTCGATCAGCGAGACTGTCATCAGCATATCAATGGGCGACATCCCTTCCATCTCCTTGATGTCGGCGCCGGCGGCGAAAGCTTTATCATTCCCCGTTAGGATCAGCGCGCCGATTAGCGGGTCGCTGTTCAAGGCGAGCATGGCTTCGTTCACCTCGTCCAGCAGCGGCGAATTCAGGGCGTTCAGGGCTTTGGGGCGGTTGAGCTGCACGCGCCCGACGCCCTCCGCCGGCCGGTCAACGACGATGTATTGGTAGCTCATTCGTAGGGTCCTCCCGCGTTTGATTGACGTTATCCTAGCACAGATGGCTATTAGACATGACATCGGGACTGGGTGGCAGTGTATCGAATTCGGCGAAAATCCAATTGCCGAATTGAAACTTCAGCACAAAGATAGGAAGGACACAAAGAAGAACCAGCCATACTTGCTTGCACTTACTTCTGTGTCTCGGTGTCTCTGTGGCGGAAAATAATTTGAAGCGATTGCCCGGCGCGGCGAACTGGCTGGCGGCGGATTAAAGGGCGAGGTATGCCAGAATCTGCGTCACCGCTTCATCCACGCTGATGCCAGCGCGCGCCCAATCCCAGCGATGGCGGCTGGCTTTGTCGGCGCCGCCGGCCGCCAGATCGACCGGCTGCCACAGAGCCAGATGGTCGGGCGTATACGGGGCGTACCGCTGCGGGTCGGTCGGTCCCATCAGCATCACCGTGCGCGCGCCGCTGGCGGCTGCTAAATGCGTCAAGCCGCTGTCGTTGCCGATGTAGAGCAGCGCTTGGGCTGCCAGCGCGCCAATCTGCTGAAAGTCGAGCGCGCCAACCAGGCGGACTGAGCGCGCGGTTACTCCCCGCTCGACCTGTTGAACCAAGCCCGCGTCGCCGGCGCCGCCGAGCAGGATCAGCGCCGCCCCGGTCGCAGCAGCCAGGCGGTTGAGGATGGCGGCGAGTTGCGCCGGTGGGTAGCGCTTGCTGGCGAGCGCTGCCCCTGGGTTGCTGCCCCCGCCCGGGTGCGCCACGATGAAGGGTCGCCCGATGCCAGCCCCCGCAAGCCGAGCGCGAACAGCCGCTTGAGCCGCCTCTGTCAGCGGCAAATTGGCATAGGCATGGACGGATTCGCCCGCGATGGCGCTGATGACTTTGAGGTATATCTCGCTCTCATGCTGGCGGGCGGCTGGGTCAATGTGCGCGCGCAGATTGTAAGCAAAGCCGCGCCCGTCGCTATCCAGCCCAGCGCGGACGGGAATGCCAGCCAGGTAAATCGCCAAGCCCATCAAGGGCGAGCGCACCAGCGAAACAGCCAGCTCAAAATCACCGGCGCGCAGGCGGCTCACAAACTTGAGCAGCTGGGCGGGGTTGCGCAGCGGCATATCCGCCCCAAGCTCGAGCAGGGCGTCAAGAGCTGGATGATGCTCAATGGCGCGGGCGGACCAGGGACCAACCGCCCAGGTGATATGCGCCGCCGGGAAAACTTGGCGCAGCGCCGAAAGTGCCGCCGTCGCCATCACTACATCGCCGATGCAGCAGGGGCGCACCAAGACAATGCGCCGCGGGTTGCCCACGCTCGCTGAGGCGGGCAAGGCTCGTTTCAATATCGAATACAGCATCATAGCTGAACCAGTGACGCGCGGCTTCTGCTCAGAATGTAATGCACCGGCGCGCCAACCGCAAAGGAATGCAACATATTCGCCACTCCCGCGGCAAAGCGCTGCTTGACAGATTTGTTAAGCAGGTTAAGCTAGGTTTAAGTAAATGTGAAATATTATGGAATTGCCCGGTGGAATTCTTGCGCGCCTTTACATTCATGTTCAGCGATCGGCGCTGGCTTGTCAAATTGGCGGAGACGGCGCTCTTCGTGGCGCTTTGCCCGCTGCCGGTGATTGGCTTGCTCTGCCTCTGTGCTTTGCTCGGCTACTTGGCGGCGATCAGCCACAACGTCAGCAGCGATTATCCGCGCCCGCTGCCGGAATGGAATCATATCGGGGAGCATATCAGCAAAGGCGCCCATGTCCTAATGGCGGCTGCGCTATTTCATCTGCCACTGGTCTTCGTCGTCGCTATGCTGTACCTCAGCCGCGAAACGCTGGCGGTCAGCCTATTCGGCAGCTTAACTTTTGCCGGCGTTCTGGCTGCAATCCTGCCCATTATGCTGGTTTATCTCGCCTTTGCTTGGGCGTTGCTGGCGATTGGGCTGGTGAATTATGCCGAATCCTGGGATGCAAGCGCCTTTTATCAGCTCAACCGATTGCTGCGCAGCCTGGGCAATCATGGCATTTTGACCCTGCAATGGCTGGTCGCCTCGCTGGCTGCGAGCCTCATTTTGCTCCTGCTGCTGCCGCTGGCGCCCGTTCTGTTTTTCCCAGCGCAAGGCTATCTAACTGGCAATTTTGGTCGCCGTTTGCGCGCGGCTCGGTTTCAATTGCGCGATGCTTACACGGGTCCCGGGTCGGGCGCGGCGCGGGGAACTTTGGGGAGTGGTGAAATTGTTTGATATAAGGCTTGCTTGTGCTGAGTCGCCCTTACATCTAGGTTATGCAAATATAGAATATGCAGACCGAAATTCTGTATATGGATAACCTAGATGTAGGGGCGACACTTGTGTCGCCCACAGTTGCAGAAGCAGATTTTGGGCGATCCAAGGATCGCCCCTACAACTCAGCACAAGCAAGCCTTATATCGATAATTCACCACTCCCTTGCCGCGAAACCTTTGTAGGCACTAGGCTGACTGGTTATAATCACTTGTGAGAGTTTGGCATTTGCCGCCGCTTGCTGGAAGCGAGTGATGGCGCTGGCGGCTTTCAATACAATACAATGAATAGGTTTTGTTGTTTATCCTCATCTGCCGCCATGGTCTTCGCCGGCTTGCAGCCGCCACAAACGAGACACAGATTGGGCTAAGCACGGGAGAAAAGGAGGCCATGAGCCCATATGCGATATGCCGCATCGCTGGATTGATTGTTTTTTCGCTAATTGGTATCCGCCTTGGTGAAGCGCTCGCCCCTTATACGCCGCTCCCTGTTGAACAAACTTCATTGATTTTCTTTGGCTTGGGCGCGCTGACTGGTCTCATCGTCACGCCCTGGCTCACGATTATTCCCCTGCGCCGCGCCGCCAGTGAAATGACGGTGCCGCAATTGGTGGTGGCAATCGCCGGCGGCTTAACGGGCCTCACCGTTGGCTTGATGTTGGCTTTTCCCCTCTCGCTGTTGGATGCGCCGCTGGGCCGGCTGGCGCCCGCCATCGTTTCGATCAGCTTCGGTTATCTCGGCTTGAATATCTTCAGCCTGCGCTCGCGGGAGCTGCTTGATGTCATCAACGAGCGGGTATTCGGGCGCCAGCGCCGTTTGCAGCCCTTCGCCGCGCGGCAGCTCTTGCTCGATACCAGTGTGCTGATAGACGGGCGAATCGTGGAAATCGCCGAGACTGGTTTCATCGGCGGCACCTTGATCATCCCTCGCTTTGTACTCAGCGAGTTGCACCGCGTTGCCGATTCATCGGATTCGCTGCGCCGCAATCGCGGGCGGCGCGGGCTGGCCAAGCTCAACGATTTGCAGCGCAACAATGACCTGCCGGTCAAAATCATCGAGGACGACCCCGAAAACTTTGGCGAAGTCGATGCCAAACTGGTGGCGCTTTCGATCCAGCTCAACGCGTCGCTGGTGACCAATGACTTCAATCTCAACCAGGTCGCCGATGCCCAGGGCGTCGATGTGCTCAACATTAACGCCTTGGCTAACGCGGTTCGTTCAATCTACATCCCGGGCGAGACCTTCGACATCCGCATCATTCAGCCGGGCCGCGACCCCAACCAGGGCGTCGGCTATCTTGACGATGGCACGATGGTCGTGGTGGAGTCGGGCCAGCGCTTCATGAACCGTAATGTCGGCGTTGAGGTAACCAAGCTGATCAACCGTCCCACGGGACGTATGATCTTCGCCGTGCCGCAAGGGGCTAGGCGCTAGCGCCTCCCCAAGCAAAGGGCGTTGTCGCAGGGTCCCGGCCGGTCGCTCGATTATCAGGCTGGCTGGAACTTTTTGGCGAGCCGCCCCTACACGATTCGACCGCGTCTGCTAGGATTGCGCAGTTGAATTGTATCCACAAACTTGAGAGAGACCGCAATGAGCGAAGCTGTTCAAGAACGCCCCACTGGCGCGGAAGACATCGTTTGGGATTTATCAGTCTTCTACCAGAGCCTAGACGACCCGCAGATTGACGCCGATATCGCCCGGCTTAGAGAGATGGTCGACGCCTTTCAAGCGCGCTATCGTGGCCAGATTGCCGAGATGAGCGGGACCGATTTCGCCAGCGCTTACGAGGCGCTGGAAGCGATCTATGATTTGCGGGGCCGCCTGGGGTCCTTCGTTTTTCTTAATTTCTCGACTGATACCAGCAATGCCGAGTTTCAAGCGGCGGTCGCCCGGGTTGAAGAGCTGGAATCGGCATTGAGCCAGCAGTTGGTCTTCTTCGAGCTGGAATGGAACGCGCTGGCTGATGAGCAGGCCAGCGCCATTCTGGCGGACCCGACGCTGGCGAAATATCGCTATTACTTAGAAGCGGAGCGCCGCTATCGCCCCTTCCAGCTCAGCGAGGCGGAAGAGCAGATCATCATCGAAAAGAGCGTCACCGGCAGCGCCGCCTGGACGCGTTTCTTCACGCAGTTGACCAGCGCCTTCCGCTTCGATTGGCTGGGCGACGACGTCAATATGACCGTCGTGCTCAACAAGCTGCGCGATGCCGACCGCGATGTGCGCGAAATGGCTTGGCGGAAGCTAAGCGATAAGCTGCAAGAAAAGTCAATGGAGCTGACTTTCATCTTCAATACGCTGGCGCTGGACAAGGCGAATAGCGATCGGCGGCGCGGTTACCCCAGCTGGGTCTCATCGCGCAACCTCAGCAACAAAGCGAATGATGATGTTGTCGAAGCGCTGGTAGCAACAGTGACCGGCAATTACGGTTTGGTCGCCCGCCATTATCGGCTTAAGCGGGCGCTGCTGGGGCTTGACGAATTATACGATTACGATCGTTACGCGCCGCTGAATCTCAAAGAGAGCGAGGCATTCTATATCTGGGAGGCGGCGCGGGATATCGTGCTGGCGGCTTTTGATAACTTCAGCCCGACGCTGAAAGACCTGGCGCAGCAATTTTTCGATGAAAGCTGGATTCATGCGCCAGTGCTGCCGAACAAGCGGGGCGGGGCTTTCGCCGCGCCAACCGTCGCCTCCGCCAACCCCTATGTCTTCCTGAATTATCTGGGCGACACGCGGGATGTGACCACGCTGGCGCATGAACTGGGGCACGGCATTCACATGGTCCTCTCTGGCCGAGAGAATGGGCTCTTCGCCCTCTACACGCCCCTGACCACCGCGGAGATGGCGTCGACATTCGCCGAGATGCTGGTCTTCCAAGATTTGATGGCGGCTGAAGACGACAAAGAAATCAAGCTGTCCATGCTGACTGAAAAGATCGAAGACAGTTTCGCCACCGTTTTCCGGCAAATCTCGATGAACCGCTTTGAAGACAAAATGCACAATGCCCGCCGCGCGGAAGGCGAGCTGACAGCCGAGCGCTTCAATGAACTTTGGCTGGAGACGCAGCGCGATATGTTCGGCGATAGCGTCATCATCACCGAGGAGTACGGCAGCTGGTGGAGTTATGTGCCGCATTTCCTGCATACGCCGGGCTATGTCTACGCGTACTCTTTCGGCGAGCTGCTGGTGCTGGCGCTCTATAAACTGTACCAAGAAGAAGGCGCGCACTTCGTGCCGAAGTATCTGGATCTGCTGGCGGCTGGCGATTCCGATTATCCCGACCGGCTGCTGGCACAGGTCGGCGTCGATATCAATGATTCCGAGTTCTGGCAAAAGGGCATCGATGTCATTGAAGAATGGGTGGCGCAGGCTGAGGCACTCTCGCGCGAGCTCTACCCCGAGACCTTCGCCTGAGGCTGCTTATGCGGGCTGCTTATTCGGCTAAGCCACTGTACAAGAAGCTCGGCATCAGGCGCGGCAGCCGTCTCTTGCTGCTCCATGCGCCGGAAAATTATCTCGAGCTGCTTGGCGATAGGCTCGCTGAAACTGTGATTGACCGTGAAATCGCTCATGAGGCTTATGAATTCGTCCATGCCTTCTACCAGTGGCGGGCCGATTATGAGGCGGCTTTCGACAAATTAAAATCGGCGCTACGCAAAGATGGCATGTTCTGGGTATCGTGGTACAAGAAAAGCGCCAAGATGCCAACTGATATCACCGAAGATGTGGTGCGCGATGTGGCGCTGGCGGGCGGGCTGGTTGATGTCAAAGTCGCCGCCATTGACGCGCAATGGTCGGGGCTGAAGCTGGTCTATCGGCTGGCAGATCGCTGAAGGGGGGCGGATGCGAGGGCTGCTCACGCTGGCGGAGGCGCTGGCGCTGCGCCAGACGCTGCGCGGCGAAGGCAAGACGCTCGTCTTCACCAACGGGCACTTTGACTTGCTGCATGTGGGGCATCTCGATTATCTGGAGCAGGCGCGTGAACTCGGCGATGCGCTCTTCGTCGCGGTCAATGGCGACGCCTCAACGCGGCGGCTCAAAGGCGAGGGAAGGCCCTTGACGCCAGCGCAGCAGCGGGCGCGCTTGCTGGCGGCGCTGGCACCAGTGAGGGCGGTGCTCATCTTCGACGCCGATACCGCTGAGGAATTGCTGCAAGCGCTGCAACCAGAGATTTATGCCAAAGGCGGCGATTACGCTAGCAAGCCGCTGCCAGAGCGCGCGGTCGTCGACGCCTATGGCGGGCGGGTGGAGTTGATCGAGTTCTTGGCTGGAAGCAGCACCAGCGGGATCATAGAGAGAATACGGAAATTGCCTTAGAGGAGAGACAGAATAATGCTGCATTTGTGGTCGCTGGCGACTTGGAACATGGTGGATTGCTTTATCAACATTTTGCTTCGTTTCGTATTCTGCTGATGCAAGAGGGGTCCGTGCATGAATGAGAATGAACGTATTATTGAAGTGGATGGTTATAGCGAGCCAGTAAGAATCTATTGGCACAAGGACCCGACGCGTCATCTGCTCAAGGAAAAGGCGGTCAACGCAAGGGCGAATAGCGAGCGCTCCGCCGCGCCAGCAAAGCCCAAACCCCCGATAGGCAAAGAAGGCGATAGTTTCACAAGCACGGATTGATGTGCTCTCTTTGTGTCCACGGTCCATAATAGAAATCGTCGCCACAATGCGGTGATTTTTTTCTATCGAGTAGAAGTTTACTCTGTTGCCTGCAGCTCACCACGCATGATGCACTCGACTTTTTCTTCGACTCGAGTCAAGCGTTCAATGATTTCCAAGTGATAGGTATTGGACGCTTCCGAAATCTTGGTTGCTTTATTATCGACCTTCTGTATGTCGCCTTTTAGTTCCTTACGAAGTCCATCTATTTTTGAGTCCAAACGCAACCATAGCCCCAAAGCAGCAGCAATGGTGACGATAATTTGTACCATTGTATCAGTTGAGATATTTTCCACTTTATCGATCTCCCATATGCCTTTTGAGCTAAAGAAAATCAGGATTCTCACGCTAAATAGCTCTCAATGTTATTTTATAACATTGAGAACCTGACAGTCCAGAATCTTACAAAAAAGGGACGCGTTTCCGCATCCCTTGTATCGACGTTGTCCTAGTCCTTTGGCTTAAGTCAAGCGGTTGTAAAACTCGACCACCTGCTGGATATCGACCGGCGTTTGCACTTCGCCTTCTTCGGGCGTCCGATCGAGCGTGACGCGGAAGTTGTCCTTATCAACCGTCATATAAGGCGGGAAGTAAGCCGATTGCTGCACCCATTCCTGGATGTGCACGTTCTTCTTCATCTTGTCGCTGACTTCGACTTCGTCGCCGGCGCGCACTTGATAGGAAGGCAAGTTGAGGCGGCGGCCATTGACCTGGATATGGCCGTGGCCCACGATCTGGCGGGCCGCCCAGATGGTCGCGCCTAAGCCCGAGCGATAGACAACATTATCTAGCCGCCGCTCCAGCAAGCTCAGCAGGTTGACGCCAGTTGGTCCCGGCATCAGCGCCGCTTTCTTGTAATAATTGCGCATCTGCTTTTCGCGCACGTTGTAGATGAAAGCCAGCTTCTGCTTTTCATCTAACTGCATCGCGTAATTGCTGCGCCGCCCAGAGCGGAAAGACTTCTCGCGCCCGTGCTCGCCCGGCGGGTAGGCGCGGTCTTCCAGAATCTTCGAGTATTTTGGGCGTGGTACCAGCAGCTCGCCGAAGCGGCGCTGGGGTTTGGCTTTTGGTCCGTGATACGATGCCATATGTTGAAAAGTCCTCTTTAGACGCGGGGCATTTCGCGCCCGCTCAATCTCAGAAATCGGCGTTACAGTATAGTCGATTGCGGCGGCATTGCTAGGGTGGGTTTGGGGCGCAGGTCTCTACGCCCTCGGTGCCCGCTGTGTCGAATCAACTAAGCTGGCATATTCTCCAGCCGGCCCAGCCAGTAATGCACATCGAAGGTTTCATCGCCGGTCAAAAAGCGCCAGAGCTTGATGCGGTTGACAATCTCCAGCCGCCCTGAGGCTGCTTCAAACCAGGGCTCGCGGCGGGCCAGGATGCCTTGCACATCATCGCCCATCGGGAAGGCGCTGTGGATCGCTTTGGCGGCGCGGTATTCATCATCAAGGTCGGAATCGTCCCAGAGGCGCAGCTGCCGCACCGTCGGGTTCAGGCGCAGCTTGAACATATAGCGGCGGCGATTTGTCTTGTTCTGGCGGCCGCAGTGCCAAATGCCGTGATGCAGGGCGAGCACGGAGCCGGCTTTGCAGACCATCGGGATCTGCCCGCGCATATTCTGATAAGCGGCGACATCCATCTCGTTGACGCGGCGGAAGTGGCTGCCCGGCAGCAGCAGCGTCCCGCCCATCTCCAGCGGCACATCATGCGGGAAGTACATCAATTGGATATCAAAATGGCTGCGGCAATCGATGATGGAATCGGCATGCAAGCCCTGCGCCTTGCCTTCGTTCGGCTCGCGCACATGAATGGCGTCATGATCGAAGAGCGGGTCTGCGCCGACCAGGCTCTGGATCAAGCCCTGGATCTGCGGCAGGTCCAGCAGCCGGCGAATGGGCGTGCCTTGATAGCATTCAGACAAAGGCGTGCCCGCCCGATGCCCTTTGATCGCTTGCTGATCGATGCCGCGCATGACATCCTGGTTGATGTCGTCGGGTACCAATTCATCGAAGCGCAGGAATCCGCGCGCGACGAATTCCGCCATCTGTTTCGAGGAGAGCAGATATTGCTTATCGACCATGCTAATTTCCTCCAGGCTCTTGCGTCCCTTTTCTATTGCACTGCCGGGCTTATGGCTCAATTTTCTTCTGTTGAGCAGTCTTCCAGCTTTTCAAAGAGGAAGCCGTACTTCATAAACGAGGTGCTGTACTCTTCGCCCGGGTAAGGCGGGATGAGCACGGGCTGCTGTATCAGCCGCCAGCCGTCTCTCAGCGCGTCGAGGCCCGTTGCGTAGGGCGGTTCGTCGCTGTCGCCGGTGGTGTGCGCCTCTTTGCCGGCGCCATCGTAGATGGACCAGCCAAGCACGCCACTGTCAAGCGCCGATGTACTGAGATAAAGAGTCAAGACTTTTTGTCGTAGCCTAGAAGCCATGGGCAAGCCTTCGCGTATGATTGCGGCACAGGCACAAGATTACCGCAGAAATTGCGAAGGCACAAATGCACGAGGCAGGGCAAACGCAGCAAATTACTTTTTGCCACCAAGACAGCGAGGGGCGGCGCTGGTTGCTGTTGCTAGCGCTCAGTTGCCATCATCCTCGATGGCGATGTCAGTTTTCGGTTGTGGCTTGTCTTCCGCCGGCGCTGAAAGCGGGATGACAACTTTAGCGTCGGGCAAGCGGCTGCGTTGGCGGAAGTAGCTGATCACCGCGTCGCCGATCACTTTGGCTTTGGCGGCCATGCCCGCGCTCTTGACTGCCCAGCCGACCAATGGAATCATGCCGACTGCTTCCGCGATGACACCGCCGGCGATCGCGCTGCCCACAACGCCACCCAAGGTCCCTATCAAGTGATCCATATCAAAGGCGCTGACCTCATAGGCGCTTGCCACCTGGTGAATCATGGCGGTATCGGCGGCTGTCAGGAAGAAGGCGCTGCCGGGAATCCAGCCGGTTAAGGCGGCGCCGGTCGTCCATTGCCCCACCAGTTTTCGCGCGTCGCGGTCAGCATCCTGCAATGTTTTCGACATCATGCTCTCCCGAATGTCTTGTACATCAATTATACGTCGTTCGCCGCGCCTTGGTTGCAATAAGGATCCGCGGGAGTGGTGAATTATCGATATAAGGCTTGCTTGTGCTGAGTCGTAGGGGCGATCCTTGGATCGCCCAAAACCCGCTTCTGCAACTGTGGGCGACACAAGTGTCGCCCCTACATCTAGGTTATCCATATACAGAATTTCGGTCTGCATATCCTCGCATTCACCACTCCCGGATTCGCCGCCGGGCAATCGCTTCAACTGTTTTTCGCCACAGAGTTGCTCGCCCGTAATTCGGGGCAGCCACAAAAACACAACCATGTCGCGAATGCGAGCGTTTAGATAGTTTCAGGGAATCGTAACTTCATCCGACTCGGATTATACGGTAAACCGCCGTGGCGGCCTTGATGATATAAACTGGTCATGGCTTTATTGCAGCACGCGGATACTGATTTGCGAAAGCCTGCTTTAGCTCTATATTGTACTTGCCACTGTTTCAATGGGTGCTCATGGTTTCGCAATAACCAATTACGCATTTGCATGAGGAGATGTCGCTTGGCATGATTATTTCCTAAGGCTTTCGAGGTTTTAAGGACTTTCCCGGCAGAAACAAGAGTGTTCGGGGCGACCCCTAAAGCCTTACACCAAGCTCTTGATGTTGAATATCGTTGCCAAAAGTCCGATCCCATTTCACCAATTAGTCGTAAAGCTACGAGCCAGTTTACTCCTGGTGTCGTGGACATCCAAGCGATCTGAGGCGCTAGCTCAAAATGTTCGATATGATTTAGTGCTTGTTGTTCTCGGATTCTAATTCTTTGCTCTTGAACAAGTAGGTCAATTCTTAGCACTTCAAGTTCCTGACGAAGCCAAGTCGGGAGTTCTTCCGTCTTCCCCATTGCCTCTATCAATCTTGGGCGGCTGCTAGGTGAACCTTTCCAGTGATTCTGAACAATCATTTCCGCCGCGTCCTCTGTCTGAGAAAGCGCTTCCAGAAACGCCCGGCCTGATTGGGTTCTCAACGTAGTTTCCCGGAAGATATTTATTCCAAACTGCGCAAGTTCTTGATGAACCCGTTGCTTAACTTTAGTTAATGCTTTTCTGTCGCGGTCATAATTCCGCAAGTTGCTACGAATCTCCATTTGTTGGGCATCTGGAACATTGGAAGTTCTTAGGGGAAAAGTAGCGGCTAGCATGGCTAGATTTGTCGCATCCGCCTTATCCGACTTGCCCTCTATTCGAAGTAGTGCCGTGACTTGAGCGGGATTGATGATGTGTACATTCAGACCAAGTTTTCGGCAAGCGTGATAAAAAGTCAAATGATAATTTGCGGTCGATTCTAGAACTATGAACTCCACTTTGTTCTGTTTGAGCCACTTTGCAGCTGAATTCGCTTTTGCCTGAGTCTGAGGTATCTGCCGAATTTCCTTTGTCTGTGATTTGAAGTTCAAAAGCGAGACAACGACATAGTCTGCGTCTACATCGCAACCTGCTGTGCAGTCATAGCGACCCGCCACAGCGAAATCGCCTTGCGAGATGCGAACGCGGTTATGTTTCGTAGATTGTACCATTGAGCCAGTAAAACAGCGGTGCAGAGGCGCTTTGAGGTTCTAAGACCTACTCTACTTTTGGGCATCAATTAAGTGCCAAGCGGCTCGTCAGTTCGCCTCCGTCCCAAACTCTGTAGGGCATACTTTCTGCCAAAGACACACGGGGATCGCGCACCGCACCAAAATTCTACAAAAAAACTGCAAGTTGTGCTAGTTTCTGCTTTGATTCATTGAGGGGTTGTGAAAGTAGACACAGAGGGTCGCGTAGACACTGACCGTCGGTCGCGGGCTTAGAAAAGCGACATTTTTTATTACTTGCGTGCACTTACTTCTGTGCCCTTATTGTCCTATGTGGTTAAATAGCGCCATGAAGATCTTATTACTCAATGACCGTATCCCGCCGGAAGGCCGGGGCGGGGCGGAGACTGTGCTCTGGCGGCTGGCGCGGGGCTTGGCCGCTGCGGGCCATGAGACGCATGTCATCGCCACGACAAGGGGGGCTGCCTTTGAAGAGCGCCGCGACGGCATCCCGACATATCACATAAGGGCTGGCTACCCGGAACGCTTTCAAGCCTGGCTGTCGCTTTGGAACCCGCAGACTGTCGGCGCATTTGGCAAGCTGCTGCGCCGCATTAAGCCGGATCTTGTCAACGCGCACAACATTCATTTTCTGCTTTCTTATCACACGCTGAAGCTGGCGCGCGAGGCTGGCTGCGGCGTCGTATTCAGCGCCCATGACGCGATGACCTTCGCTTATGGTAAGCTGCCCGCGTCCTTTTCGCCTGCTGGCTCAAAATTGCTCAAGCCGGGTGATTATCGCTTGCCGCGCGCTTACAACCTGCGCCGGAATCGTTTCCGCTACAACCCCGTTCGCAACGCCATTATCAAGCGCCGCCTCGAGCGATATGCACATATCCGCACCGCGCCAAGCCAAGCGCTGGCGCAAGCTTTGGCTGATAACGACATGCCACCGTTCGAAGTTGTGCACAACGGCGTCGATGTACATGATTGGGCCGCCGTCGATGGGCTGCTGGTCGATACTCTGCGGCGGCGGCTTGATCTAGTGGACAAGCGCGTGATTCTCATTGCCGGGCGCTTGACCCGTGAGAAGGGTCTGCTGCAGATGCTGTCCGCCTTAAATCGGCTCCATGATACACTGCCGGATCTGCGCCTGCTGGTGTTGACCGCGCGCGATATCGACTCACAGATTCCCCATCAGTTCGCGCATTTGTGCCCGCGCCTGTCGGTGGCTGGCTGGCTGAGCGGTGATGAATTGCGCGCCGCCTATCAGTTGTCGGATGTAGTGGCGGCGCCTTCCATTTATGTCGATCCTTTCCCGACTGTCGTGCTGGAAGCGATGGCAGCCGCCAAGCCGGTGGTGGCGACCGTCTTCGGTGGCGCGCGGGAAGCAGTTGTCGATGGCGAAACGGGCTTCATTGTCGACCCCTTTGATTCTGCCGCATTCGCTGATAAGCTATTGCGCCTGCTTACCGACGGCGATCTTTGTATTCAGCTGGGTATGGCTGGGCGAGAGCGCCTCGCGAGGCACTTCTCGCTGGACCAACAACTGCGGCGCATGGCGGGCATCTACGAGCGGGCGCTGGCGCTGCGTTAACGTTCCGCCCAATGAAGGGATTCGACGAGCATGCAAGCCCGACACTATCAAGAGCCGGCCGATTTTTACCAAGCCCAGGCGGCGCTGATGCAATGGGTGCGCGCGGCTGGGCACTGCAATTATTTGCACAAGGGCGATGTGGGCCACCGTCTTTTCAACGGCTGCTGGCGCCGCGACCCAGCCGATTTGATGCGCTATTGGCTCGATGACCGCGGCGAAATCTGCGCCTTCGTCACGCTGGATTTGCCCTGGGGCGCCTTTGACTTGCAGGTCGCGCCGGCGCTGTGGCTCGGCGACGCCCACATTGAGATATTCGATTATTGCGAGCGCGAGACTTTGCGCCTTGCCAAGCGAAACGGAAAAGCGGGCGACAAGGTTATCGTTGAAGCGGATGACTGCGACCCAGCTTATGTCGCTTTTGTTGAGGCGCGCGGCTACTCCTTTGCGGAGCACAGTTTCTCCCTTACCCGGCACGACTTGCAGGGGCTGCCAGACGCGCCGCTGCCGGCCGGTTTCCATTTTCACCAAGCGACGGCGGCAGACGCGGCTCAACTCGCCGATGTGCATAATCACAGCTTCACCCGCAAGTGGAATGCCGACACGTATCGGGAGGTATTTGCGTCGCCGCACATGGAATATGAAATCGTCGTGGTGGCGCCTGATGGCCGCTTCGCCGCCTTCACCAATGTCTGGGTTGATGATGTCAATCGCTCGCTACTTTTCGAGCCGGTAGGCACGCATTCGGACTTCCGCCGGCGCGGCATCGGCAGAGCGCTGATGACGCATGCAATGAAACGGATGCGGGCGGAACGGGGCATCGAGCGCGCCTACGTGGGCCATGAACCGCTGGCTAAGAATCCAGCCTCCGGTCCCCTTTATGCCTCGCTTGGCTTTGTGAAATTGCACGAGGTCCACGATTACAGCAAATCCTTTGCCTAGTGCTCGCTATCATCTGCAAAATTTCTTATTTAATAAACCGCGTCGCACATGCGACGAGAAGGCTTGTTATTTTGTGTGAGTGCGGCTGTTCTTATCGCTGCCGCCGAGCGGCTGTGTCCTCGGCGTCTTGGTGGCAAAACCAAATTAGCGCGATTGCCTTGTCAAGGCGCTAGCTTGGTTCACATCGGCAACCTTTCTGCTACAATACGCCGCATGAAGCTGGCAGCTAGCGAGGGACAGACCAAACGATGACTTTGCGGATTTTCAATGTGCTGGGGCGGCAGAAACAGGCATTCTCGCCCATTCACGACGGGCGCGTTGGCATGTATGTCTGCGGACCGACTGTATACGAGCACTCGCATCTGGGTCATGCGAAGACTTATGTATCATTTGACGTAGTCGCGCGCTACCTGCGTTATCGCGGCTTTGACTTGCTCTATATCCAGAACATCACCGATGTGGGCCACTTGCGCGCCAACGAAGAGGACCGCATTCTCGTTCGCGCCGCGCAGCTTAACGCCAAGCCGATGCAAGTCGTCGAGACGTATACGCGCAGCTATTTCGAAGATATGGATGCTCTCGGCGTTCAGCGTCCCGATATTTCCCCGCGCGCCAGCGGCCACCTGCCGGAACAGATCGAGATGATTGAAACCTTGATCGCCAATGGCAATGCCTACGCCGTTGATGGCAATGTTTATTTCGATGTGCTAAGCGATGCGGATTACGGCAAGCTTTCCAACCGACGGGTCCATGAGCAGCAAGATGAATCGCGCGAGTTGGTCGGCGGCGACAAGCGGCACCCGGCTGATTTTGCCTTGTGGAAGAAAGCCGAGCCCGAGCATATCCTGCGCTGGAACAGCCCCTGGGGCGTCGGCTTCCCCGGCTGGCATATCGAGTGCTCGGCGATGGCGAAGAAATACCTAGGCGCGAATTTCGATATTCATGGCGGCGGCATCGACAATATCTACCCGCATAATGAAAATGAAATCGCCCAGAGCGAATCGGCAAATGATACGGGTTTCGCCAATTACTGGATGTTGACTGGCAGCCTCAATGTGCTGGATCCGGACGAGGGCATCCCGGTCAAGATGAGTAAATCGCTGGGCAATTACATCACAATCAAAGACGCGCTGGCTGCCTACCGCCCGCAGGAGCTGCGCTATTTCATCTTGACTTCGCATTACAGCAACCCGGTGGTGTACAGCGAGGAGGCGCTGGCATCGGCGAAATCTGGCTGGGAACGCCTGATGAACGCCCTGCGGCTGGTGCGTCAGCAGTTGAACCATGCGCCCGCATCCGACGCGGGCGAGGGTTTCCTAAGGCGCTTGGACGCCGCTCGGGCGGAATTCAACAGCGTGATGGACGATGACTTCAACTCGCCGCGCGGCATCGCCGTGCTGCAAGACTTGACGCGCGATGTCAACACCCTGCTCAATAGTGAAACCGAGGTGGGCGCCTCGACGCTGGCGGCGATTGACAAGACCTATATGGACCTGGGCGGCGATGTGCTGGGCTTGGCGCCGACGGCGGAAACCGAGGCTGGCGGCGATGGACAGCGGGAGGCGGCTCTAATTGAGCTGCTGGTTGAGCTGCGCGCGCAAGCCCGTGCCGACCGCGATTATGCCCGCAGCGATCAAATCCGCGATCAGCTGGCGGCGCTGGGCGTCGCGCTGGAAGACCGCGTCGATGGCACGATTTGGAAAGTTACTTAAAGCGAAGGCTCGCAACTGTTCTGTGTCGGGGCAAGCCAAAGTTCGCCCAGCGCCAAGCGGCTATCGTACTGGGCGGCTCGCAGGTCGCGCAGGTCGCGTAGACACTGACCGCCGACACTGACTGCCTGCGCAATCTGATATCAAATTCCGGGAAAGCGCAATCAAATGCCAGAATTCCTCTACGGTCACTGGGCGGTTATCGAAGCGATGCGCTCGGGCCGGCGCAAGATCCACGCGCTGATGATCCACGAGCGCGCCGAGAAACGCGGCACTGTCGGCGATGTGATGAGCATGGCGGAAGCGATTAACCTGCCGGTGCAGCGGGTCCAGCGGCGCATCCTCGATGATCTGGCGAACCAGGGCAATCATCAGGGTTTGGTGCTGCGCGTTGGTCCCTACCCATATTGCGATTTGGAAGACATCCTCAGCTATGCCGCGCGCCGTCAAGAAAAACCGCTGATCTTGCTGCTCGACTTGCTGAAAGATCCGCAGAATGTCGGCTCGCTGATTCGTGTCAGCGATGCCGTCGGGGTGCATGGCATCGTCATACAGGAGCGGCGCAGCGTGGCGGTGACGCCGGCTGTGGTCAGAGCCTCCTCCGGCGCGGTTGAGCATAGCAATGTGGCGCAGGTGCCCAACCTGGTCAATGCGATGAAAGAACTGAAAGAACAGGATGTCTGGCTGGTGGGGCTGGATGTTGGCCCTAATATCCCGCCGCTGGATAAGACCGACCTCAACATGTCTCTCGGCTTGGTGATGGGCAGCGAAGGCGAAGGCTTACGGCGGCTGGTGCGCGATACCTGCGACCTGCTGCTAACCCTGCCGATGCGCGGCGAAGTGGGCAGCCTCAACGTGGCGACAGCTGGCGCCATCGCCCTGTATGCTGCCTGGAGCGCCCGCGGCTGGGAAGGCTGGGCGCATGCGTGAGTTTCTAATGATCGCTCGTCAACCCGCGCTGCGCCTTGCCTGCTATCCCCGATAATGCTACACTTGATGTTGGAATCACGTTAACCGGGATTGAATGGAACATGGTAGCTTCAACGGAAATTTCGACGGTTTCGACCCTGCGAAATCACGGTGAGAGAATCGCATCACTGGAGACCAACCAGCAGCATTTGGCGACCAAAGCCGACTTGGCAAACTTGCAAGCAACGTTGACTTGGCGAATGGTTCTGGCTGTTAGTATCGCGACTGCCATTCTCGGTCTTCTAATACGAACTCCCTAATCTGTCCCATTGTGTATGTGTAGACTTACCATCGCCCTGTATGCTGCCTGGAGCGCCCGCGGCTGGGAAGGCTGGGCGCATGCGTGAGAGCGGGTGGCTAGCCCTTTAGGCTTTTGCCAGTTCTTTCGACCAGTTGCGTACTTTGATGCCCAAGCCAATCTGCATCGACCCGGCAACCAGCAAATAAAATGGCAGGATCAGCAGCAGCGCCGCGACCGCCTCGCCGGGCCGCGAGAGCAGAATCAACCCAAATACCACCGAGACAAAGCCGCTGAGGCCCAGCAGCCACTCATTATCGATCTCTTCACGCAGCCGCCAAGCGCTGACGATCTCAAGCGCGCCGCCAAGGATTGAGCGAATGGCGACGATATTGATAATCAATACCGATACCAAAACGCCAGAAGCCACCGGGTTCGCCAAGACAACCAAGCCCGCAATCGCACTCACGACGCCGACCAGCGCCATCAGGATCCAATGCCCCTCGCGCTTTTTCACCGAGCCATACAATGTGGAAAGCCCGTCGACAATCGCATAAAGACCAAAAAGCAAAACAAAGCTCAAACCGCCGGCGGTCAGCGTGGCTACCGGTATGAATATCAAAAGCAGGGCAAATATGATGGCGACAACCCCACGCAAAATGAGCGTCCCCGATGATTGTTCAAGTACCCCAGACATGTTGATGCCTCCTCATTTGAATATCGCGGGATTGTAACATCTGCGAGTGACAAATTCAATCCGATTTTCCCAGACCAGGCAGCCAGCGCGCGCTCACAGCGCAGAGCGCCGCCAAAACCAAGCCGCCCAGCAGGAAGGGCGCGCCAGCGCCATATCGCTGAAAAATTAGACCGGCGATTAAGGGGGCAGAGGCATTCGCCGCGCTGACCAAAGCCGAGCTGACCCCCAAGGCGCGCCCGAACTCGCCCGCCGATACGCGCTGTGTAATCAAACTGTTCAGCGCCGGGCGGATCAAGCCAGCGCCAATCGACACCGGGATGATGGCGACCAGCAGCCAGCCGAGGCCCCCAAGCCCACGATTCTCATTGGCGGGCAGGTCGATGCCCAAATCCCCGATCAGCGCTTCGGATGCAGAGCGCTGCGCCTGCAGCAAATCGCGCGCGACCAGTTCGCGCAGGTAAAAGGGATGCGGCCTTTCGGGCGTGGTTGCCGTCAGCAATAAGCCCAGCGCCAGCAAGCCCAGCGCCAATGTTGCCAGGCGGCGGTCCCCCAATTTCGCGCTCAAGCGTCCGATCAAACGCAGCTGGACCGTCACCAGAATCAAGCCGATGACCAGAAAAAGCAGGGCGTTGCCGCGCCCGAGGAAGCCGAGCCGCGTCAAAGTAAATAAGCCGAGCAGGCTCTCGTAGCCGAAAAAGATGAACTGCTGGGCAAACATCAGCAGCAGCAGCCCCAAAGCGGGCTGCTGCAGATAGCGCAGGACAATCGCCGGGCTGAGCCAAAGCCGCTCGCCACGTCCGCGCTTTGCTGGCGGGTGCGTCTCTTTGAAGAGAAAAGCGGTCACCAGAATCGAGACAAAAGAATAGATGGCGGCGGTGAAGGCAGGCACAGCCAGCGAATTACTCAGCTCCAGCGCGATCAAGGCGATGACAGGACCAAAGATGAAGCCGAGACCGAAGGCAGCGCCAGTGATGCCCAAGCCCCGCGTTCGGTTCGTCTCATCGGTGATATCGCTGAGCGCCGCTTGTGCCGTCGAAAGATTCGCGCCGAATAAGCCGTCAACCAAGCGCGACAGGATGACCAGCTCCAGCGATGTCGCCAAGCCAAGCATGATGAAGCTGACACAGGTAGTTGCCTGGCTGATGAGCAGCAGCGGCTTGCGCCCGTATCGATCCGAGAGCGCACCCATGACCGGTACGCCGATGAGCTGCGCCAGCGGGAAAGCGGCAATCACCAAGGCGATGTGCAAGGGCTCGGCACCATAGGCGGCTGCATAAAGATGAAGCAGGGGCAAGATGACCGTCAAGCCGAGGATGTCGACAAAGACAAGCAAGAATATCGGCAGGACCCGCCGCGTATCGAGCGGGGTCTGGCTTTCGGCTGCTGCTTGGTCCACTGGCTCCGCCATTATTGCTAAGCGCCCGCTAACTATATGTTAACTGCGCCAGGCAAGCAAAACGCGCTCTGCTCCAGGGCAATCGCTTCACAATCATTGTGCGGCTTCGCCACTTAAAATTAGAAAATGTAGGGCTTGTCCGTTACTGAGTTTTTAATGCGCATTTCTACCCCATCCCCGACCGCCAGTGTCGGCGGGTCAGTGTCGGCGGGCTGTGTCTACGCGCCCTACGCGACCCCACGCGGCGCAGCCCCTTGCCGGCGGTCAGTGTCTACGCGACCCAGCAAGCTAGGGAAGGGGAGCTAGGATATTGCAAACTCTATAAACTATGCCAATTCTGCTTGAATCCAAGTTCACATTAGCGATACTCACGACAAATCAGTGGTCATCCCCCCATTTCAATGGGGGGACCGAGGGGGGTAAACCAAAGGGCGATCGCGAATCCTAAAGTAGCGGACAAGCCTTACAATTTCCAGATTGATGTGACAATCGCCAAGAAAAGATACGAAACTCTGTGCGGGCGGTCAGTGTCTACGCGACCCTCTGTGTCTACTTTCACAACCCCTCAATGAATCAAAGCAGAAACTAGCACAACTTGCAGTTTTTTTGTAGAATTTTGGTGCGGTGCGCGATCCCCGTGTGTCTTTGGCAGAAAGTATGCCCTACAGAGTTTGGGACGGAGGCGAACTGACGAGCCGCTTGGCACTTAATTGATGCCCAAAAGTAGAGTAGGTCTTAGAACCTCAAAGCGCCTCTGCACCGCTGTTTTACTGGCTCAATGGTACAATCTACGAAACATAACCGCGTTCGCATCTCGCAAGGCGATTTCGCTGTGGCGGGTCGCTATGACTGCACAGCAGGTTGCGATGTAGACGCAGACTATGTCGTTGTCTCGCTTTTGAACTTCAAATCACAGACAAAGGAAATTCGGCAGATACCTCAGACTCAGGCAAAAGCGAATTCAGCTGCAAAGTGGCTCAAACAGAACAAAGTGGAGTTCATAGTTCTAGAATCGACCGCAAATTATCATTTGACTTTTTATCACGCTTGCCGAAAACTTGGTCTGAATGTACACATCATCAATCCCGCTCAAGTCACGGCACTACTTCGAATAGAGGGCAAGTCGGATAAGGCGGATGCGACAAATCTAGCCATGCTAGCCGCTACTTTTCCCCTAAGAACTTCCAATGTTCCAGATGCCCAACAAATGGAGATTCGTAGCAACTTGCGGAATTATGACCGCGACAGAAAAGCATTAACTAAAGTTAAGCAACGGGTTCATCAAGAACTTGCGCAGTTTGGAATAAATATCTTCCGGGAAACTACGTTGAGAACCCAATCAGGCCGGGCGTTTCTGGAAGCGCTTTCTCAGACAGAGGACGCGGCGGAAATGATTGTTCAGAATCACTGGAAAGGTTCACCTAGCAGCCGCCCAAGATTGATAGAGGCAATGGGGAAGACGGAAGAACTCCCGACTTGGCTTCGTCAGGAACTTGAAGTGCTAAGAATTGACCTACTTGTTCAAGAGCAAAGAATTAGAATCCGAGAACAACAAGCACTAAATCATATCGAACATTTTGAGCTAGCGCCTCAGATCGCTTGGATGTCCACGACACCAGGAGTAAACTGGCTCGTAGCTTTACGACTAATTGGTGAAATGGGATCGGACTTTTGGCAACGATATTCAACATCAAGAGCTTGGTGTAAGGCTTTAGGGGTCGCCCCGAACACTCTTGTTTCTGCCGGGAAAGTCCTTAAAACCTCGAAAGCCTTAGGAAATAATCATGCCAAGCGACATCTCCTCATGCAAATGCGTAATTGGTTATTGCGAAACCATGAGCACCCATTGAAACAGTGGCAAGTACAATATAGAGCTAAAGCAGGCTTTCGCAAATCAGTATCCGCGTGCTGCAATAAAGCCATGACCAGTTTATATCATCAAGGCCGCCACGGCGGTTTACCGTATAATCCGAGTCGGATGAAGTTACGATTCCCTGAAACTATCTAAACGCTCGCATTCGCGACATGGTTGTGTTTTTGTGGCTGCCCCGAATTACGGGCGAGCAACTCTGTGGCGAAAAAACAGTGGAAGCGATTGCCCTGCCGCCCATATATGATTTGCCCCTATTTTCCCTTTGTGCTAGCTTTAATGCGACGCGTTCACGTACAGGTTGGATTCATAAATGCCCACTTCACGGGAGTATGCGCGGTGGCGGAACCGCATGGTCGACGAGCAGTTGGTGAAGCGTGGCATCAACGATCGCCGCGTTTTGGATGCCATGCGGGTGATTCCTCGGCATGCTTTTATGCAGGAAGAGTTCAAGCCACAGGCTTATGAAGATCGCCCCGTTCCCATCGGCGAAGGGCAGACCATCTCCCAACCTTATATTGTGGCATTTATGACCGAGCGGCTTCGGCTCAAGCCCCATCATACCGTCCTGGAAATCGGCACCGGCTCAGGTTATCAGACCGCCATACTGTGCCACTTGAGCCATTATGTCTACAGCGTCGAGCGCGTCAGCCGGCTGGCTGACCAGGCTGGGGGCCGCATTGGCGATTTAGGCTACAATAATATCGAGATTTATGTCGGCGATGGCAGCCAGGGCTTAGCCGATCAAGCGAGCTTCGACCGCATCATGGTAACGGCCGCCGTGCCACGTTTGCCGACTGTCCTCTGTACGCAATTGGATAAACATGGCGGGCAGATGATCTTGCCCATCGGCGACGAAGAAATGCAGGAGCTGACGCTGGTAACGCGGCGCGGAGAGCGCTTCAACTCGCGCACGCTGCTGCGCTGCCGCTTCGTGCCGCTGATCGGGCGCTATGGCTTCGATAGCGATATCAGCGATGAGCAGCATTTCATCTGATGCGCCGGCAGACCGCCCCGCGCCTGAGCCCGGAATGCCAGACATGCCCAAAGACGAGCAGCCGAGCGACCTCAACCTCGATCTAATCCAGATGGTGCAGAAGGCGCGCCTGCTGCACGATGCGACCGCGCGCCCCACCGAGCTGGCAGCGGTCTACTGGATTGAAGCGAAACGGCGCCCAGGCGATTTCCCCGCGCCGACCGCCAGGTCCGGCGAATGGCGCAGCCGCGTAACGGTACAGAATGTCGACGCGATTTGGGAACAAGTCAAAGCGCTGACCATCGCCGGCGCGCTCGGTTACAAATCAAAGGTGTCCACCGCGCCGGCCGCCGGTCAAGCGAATCTCGAAGAGCGGCTGCTCTGCGCGCGGACCTATGACGCCGCCGACCGCGCCGATGTGCAGCGGGTCAAAGCGGCGCTGCTGGGGCTGGGTCTGCGTGGCTTGGAGTACGTGGCGGATAAATGAGCGCAGGTCCCCCGCCAGTCACATGGGCGGGAGGGTGAATTACTGATATAAAGCTTGCTTGTGCTGAGTCTTAGGGGCGACACTTGGATCGTCCAAAATCTGCTTCTGCAACTGTGGGCGACACAAGTGTTGCCCCTACAAGGCTTGTCCGGTACTTTAGGATTCGCGATCGCCCTTTGGTTTACCCCCCTCGGTCCCCCCATTGCAATGGGGGGATGAGCACTGATTTGTCGTGATTATCGCTAATGTGAACTTGGATTCAAGCAGAATTGGCATAGTTTATAGAGTTTGCAATATCCTAGCTCCCCTTCCCTAGCTTGCTGGGTCGCGTAGACACTGACCGCCGGCAAGGGGCTGCGCCGCGTAGACACTGGCGGTCGGGGATGGGGTAGAAAAACGCTTGCAACGGTTCATTCTCGCAGTGGCGACAGTATTGATTGTCGTACTGACTTATCTGGAAAATCTAAAATTAGATGAGATTCTGTCTCGGTTGCCCCTGAAGGCAACTTATCCTTAATCCCCCGCCCGAGAATCATAAGGGCGACTTTTGAGCCGCCCCTGCAGGTATCCAGCTAGCTGTATCGGGATAGAAGGGGCTTAGCGCGCCGCCGCCATCGCCTGCTCGATATCCTCGATGATGTCATCAATATGCTCAATGCCGACGCAGAGGCGGAGCGTCTCCGGCGTGACCCCTGCTGACTCTTGCTCTTCCGGCGTCAGTTGGCGGTGCGTGGTCGAGGCTGGATGCGCCGCCAGCGACTTGGTATCGCCGATATTGACCAGCCGCTTGAAGATCTTCAGCGCGTCGTAGAACTTGACGCCCGCGTCGAAGCCGCCCTTGATGCCGAAGGTCAGCAGCGCGGCTGGGCGCCCGCCGGTGTACTTCTGCGCCAGCTGATAATAGGGCGAGCTCTCCAGCCCAGCATAGTTGATCCACTCGACCTGGTCGTGGTTCTCGAGATATTTGGCGACCGTCATCGCATTGTCCACATGGCGCTCCATGCGCAGCGCCAGGGTCTGCAAACCTTGAATCACCAGGAAGGCGTTGAAGGGGCTCAGCGCGGAGCCGGTGTTGCGCAAGGCGACCACGCGGGCGCGGGCGATATAGGCGGCGGCACCCATCGCATCGGTGAAGACGACGCCGTGGTAGCTTGGCTCTGGGCTGCTGAACATATAGAAGCGCTCTTTATGTTTCTCCCAATCGAAGATGCCACCATCGACCAGGATGCCGGCGATGCTGTTGCCATGCCCGCCCATGTACTTCGTCATCGAGTGCAGCACGATATCGCAGCCATGCTCGACGGGGCGGCAGAGGGCTGGCGTCGGCACCGTATTATCCACGATGACCGGGACGCCATGCGAATGCGCCATATCAGCGATGGCAGCCAAATCGGGGATGTTGCCGGCCGGGTTGCCGATTGATTCGCAGAAGATGCCGGCGGTCTTGCCGTCGATGTGCGCCGCCAGGTCATCCGGGCTGTCGCCATCGGCGAAGCGCACATCAATGCCCAGCTTCGGCAGCATATGGCGGAAGAGTGTATAGGTGCCGCCATAGAGCTGTGGCACGGTGATGATATTGTTGCCCGCTTCAGCCAAGTTGAGAATCGAATAGGTAATCGCCGCCTGCCCCGATGACAGCGCCAGCGACGCGACGCCGCCTTCCATCGCCGCCACTCGCTGCTCCAGCACATCGTTGGTTGGGTTCATGATGCGCGTGTAGATATTGCCGGGGACGGCCAGGTTGAAGAGATCGGCACCGTGCTGGGCGTCGTCAAATTCGTAGGCGACGGTCTGATAAATCGGCACCGCGACCGCTTTGGTAGTCGCCTCGCTTTCATAACCGGTGTGAATAGCTTGAGTCTCGAGTTTCATCAAATAGTCTCCTATCTTCGTAAATGCTGATTTGGCGCATACTTTAACCGCATTTCTTGCCAGATGCGAGAGTGAACCTAAGAGCCGGGAGTGGCGAATATCGTGGATATGCCCATTTCAAACCCCACCCCCAGCCCCTCCCCGATGAATCAAGGAGGGGAGCATTGCTAGCAAATCCTGAGTCGGAGCCTTTACAAACTCCTATATCCACCAAAATCGCCACTCCCAGATTATGAGGGCATGGCAGCGGCGCTTGCCTATGTCTGCGGTTGATGCTTCCAGCGCGCTTGGGCTTGCTCAATCGTGGCGATGACGACGCCATAGATCACCAGCCCGCTGCCGATGATCTGCAGCAGCGACGGTATCTCGCCGAAGAGAATCAGCGCGATTATGGCGCTGCCGACCACCGCGATTTGCAGGATGATCGCCAGCGCCGTCGCCGTGAAATGCTGTAAGGCGAGGTTCATAATAAGATGCCCCATCGCCTGCGCCAGGATAGTCACGATGATGACCCAGAAGTAGCCCCGCGCCGAATAACCGGTAATCGGCGTCTGGCTGTAGGCGACGAAGACGCTCGTCGCCAGCGCCGCGCTGGAGAATACGAGGAAGCTGTAGAGCAGGGGCGGCATGACATTGTTGAGCTGCCGCCCGATGAGCAAATAAGCGCCGAAACATAGTGAGCCGACCAGTGCCAGCGCGCCGCCGAGCAGGGGATCGCGGCCCGCTTCAATCGCAGTCAAACCACCAAAGCCGACCAGCGCCACCCCGGCCAGCGTCAGCGCCAGGCTCAGCCAGAAGCGCCGCGAAAAAATCACGCCGAAGATGAGAATCTCGGGCAGTACGATCCACAGCGGAGTCGTCCGCCGCAGCAAGCTGGTCATCAGCACGCTGGTGTATTCCAGCGAGATGAAAAGCAGCGCCAGGTTGAGCGCCAGCCAAAAGCCAGAAATGCCGGCTAGCAGAACTTGCCGCGCTGTCAGACGGGCGATCTCCCGCCGGTAGCGCAGCCAAACAAAAGGCAATAATGCCAGCGAGACAAGCCACAGGCGAAGCAGCACGATGACCAGCGACGGGACGCCTTCACCCTGGGTGATGCGAATCGCGATCGGCGTTACCGCGGCCGAAAAGATCATCGTCACAATGATGAGCAGCCGCTGTCGATCGAGCATGTGCCGTCTTTTGCATGCGCCGGGCAAATCCGCGCCATGCTAGCACAGGCTTAGGTTGATAGCTAGTGCCCCAGCAAGCTAGGGAAGGGGAGCTAGGATATTGCAAACTCTATAAAATATGCCAATTCTGCTTGAATCCAAGTTCACATTAGCGATAATCACGACAAATCAGCATTCTCCCATTTCAATGGGGGGACCGAGGGGGGTAAACCAAAGGGCGATCGCGAATCCTAAAGTAGCGGTCAAGCCTTACATTTTGTAATTTTACGTGGCGAAGGCCGCACAATGATTTTGAAGCGATTTGCCCAAATCCCTGTCTGATGTGCTATGATGCAGAGTGATGAAAAATATTAGGAGGTTGATGATGGGCACGCGAGATTTTGCACAAGCCTCTCCGCTGGCAAGCGCTGGCGCATTTGCGGGGGGGGGGGGGGCATTCCCAGGCATTTGAGTTACTAGCAGGCTTCCTCACTCAGTTTTCCCCTAGAGCCAGAAACAATTTCATAGCGATCCTTGCGGCGTTGGTCCTTGTCTTGACGCTGGCTGCGCTGCCGGCGCAGGCGCAAACCACAGTGACGATCAGCGCTCCCTCAACCGTGCATGAAGGCGGGCTGGTGGCGCAGCAAGTTGGCAACTGCCCCGAAATGCAAAGGGAGACACCGACAAAACGGGGGAATGAAACTGTCTCGGCTTTCTATACGCGCTATATCGCCTGGATGCAGGCGAACGATTACAGTCGGAATTACTGCGAGTTTCGGGATATCCCCGATGATGCCGCGCGAGCAGTGCCGATGACGATGACCATACGCAATGCGGATGCGGGTGAATACCGGATTGCACTTGAGAGGGCAGGGGCGCAGGCTGATGACCTTAAGCTATTGAACCCTTGGCTCGCAATCGATCCCCTTAGTTACAATCTTACGCAGGGCCAGACGCAGACCATAGACTTCTTCGTGGTGTCTCGATACCCAAACTATAGTCCGGGCGATACAACCACGAACGCCATTGTGGTGCTTCCGCCGGGCGCGACATCATTTGCTGATGCCATAGCCAGGCATGAGATTACGATAGTCGACGATGACAACAGCGCCTACGTTGGCCGGCGGCGACATCACCCCTACGGCGAGACCTGGAATAGCCAGCCGCACTGCTACTCGCATGGCTGCGCCTACGACTGATGCTTGCCCGCGGGTGAATGCGAGGATAGGCAGAGCGAAATTCTGTATCTGGATAACCTAGATCTAGGGGCGGCACTTGTGTCGCCCACAGTTGCAGAAGTAAGTTTTGGGCGATCCAAGGATCGCCCCTACAAAAAGCCTTATATCAATCAATTTCACCACTCCCCACCACTCCACAGTTTGACAGCCCCCGCGCGACTGGTTAGAATCTGCCTCATTCATTCCTCCGCCGGGGCGCAATTCGCTTCGGGAGACCGCAGGAGACCGCATGGCTCAAGCGCTGATCGCAAGTCAGTTAAAGCAGGAACTCGTGGCTGGCGCTGCTCTGGTCGCCAGTATTGGGCTGGTGCCGTTGACGCAGGGCAACCTCAGCCTGCGCGATCCTGAAAGCGGGTACATCCTCATGACCCCGCATGATTTCGCCTACGACCAGATGACCACCGACGATGTTGTCGTGCAGGACTTGGCTGGCAATGTCATCGAGGGCTTCCGCGAGCCATCGCACGAAGCGCCCGTGCACCTGGCTGTCTACGAGAAACGCCCGGAGGTGCGGGGCATCGTTCATGCCGAGCCAATCTACACCAACCTCTTCGGCGTTTTGCACCAGGCAATTGCGCCGCTGCATGTCAATACGCTGATTGACGTTGGCGGCGACGTGCCGGTCATGCCCTTCGCGCCCAGCGGCTCGCGGCAATTCGGCTACGATATGCTTGAAGTGATGGGCGATAAGCGCGCCGTCGTTTGGGCGAATCATGGCATGCTGGCGGTGGGCGACAGCCTGCGCAAGGCGATCCACTGCACGGTCATGGTCGAGATCTCGGCGCAGCTCTACCACATGGCGCTGCAGCATGGCGAGCCGCATCAGATTCCGCCGCAATATTACGATCGGCTGGTTGGTTAGCTCCTTGCCGAAGGGCGTCATTGCGCCACCCGCAACTGGTAACAGGCGGCTAGGGGCGATGCCTGTATCGCCCGCTAAATAGCGAAGGGAGGCGCGGACCGACTACTCAAACACAGTTGTCCATAGTGTAATGAAAGTATTTTGAGGAGATAGCAAATGTATCGCAAAGTAATTTTCGCAGTCTGTATCTTGCTCATCTTGGCGCTGGGCGCGCCGATATTTGCCCAGGATGAGGTGGTCGTCCGCTTCCGCTCCTGGAGCCCGGTGCTGGCCACGACTGAGGCGATGATCGCGGCTTTCAACGAAGCCAACCCGGATATCGCCATCGAGCCGGATATCACCAACTACACCGAGTATCTGGTCGACTTGCAGACGATGGCGGCTGGCGGCGCGCTGCCCGACTTAATCGGCTTGGAGCCGGGCGCTTTGACGCAGCAGTATCGCGATCACCTAATGCCGCTGCAAGATTGCGCCGTCGCCACCTGGGGCGAAGATTGGGAGGAACAATTCTTCCCTGTCGGCATCGAGCAGGCGCGCCTGGGCAACCCCGAGGGCGACGACAACATCTATGGCTTGCCCGTGCTCGTCCAGACCATCAATATGTGGTACACGGTGCCAGTCTTTGAAGAAGCCGGCGTCGAGCCGCCGACCACCTACGACGAGCTGAAAGAGCTGGCGGATATGTTTAATGCGCAGGGTATCGCGCCGGTTATGATTGGCGCGGGCGATGGCTGGATTCGCCGCGATGTGTACATGCAGCTGATTCACAATATCGCGCCCGGCTTGATCTACGAAGCCGAAGACGGCATGGCTAGCTTCACGGACGAGCCCTTCGTCGAAGCGATGACCTGGTGGCAGCGCCTGTTTGACGATGGCATCTTCCAGATGGGCGCGCTGGGCATGAGCCACTATCCAGCCGCCGTCGAGCAGATTCAGGCGGGCCGCGCCGCCATGTTCCCGATGGGCGCTTGGTGGCAGCAGCAAGCAGCCAACCCCGATCCGCCGCCGCTGGACCAGAACTTGTCCGGCTATGCGCCCTTCAAGTTCCCCGATGTAACCGGCATGGGCGCGCCGGCTGACCTGCTGGGCGGCATTGATGTCATGCTCGGCGTCACGCGGGACTCAGCCAACCCAGAGGCGGCTTGCAAGGTCATCACCGATTGGATCAGCGGCGCCGGCGCCCAGGCGCTCATCAACACCTATAACGACCTGCCAGCCTACATCGGCTTGCGGCCCGCGTCCTTCGGCTCGGAGAATCAGGAAGCGGTCTGGGATCTCTTCACCGAAGAGTGGCTCGCGTCGGTGCAATACGCCCGGCAGCTGAAGAGCCCGGATGTCAAGCAGGCGCTGGAAGACGCGCTGGCTGCCGTCGCCGCGGGCGAGATGACGCCGGCTGAAGGCATGCAGCTGGTCGAAGAGGCAAAGATGTAGCTTCTAAAGCAAGAATCTGTAGGGGCGTCTCGCGGAGACGCCCGCAAAAGCTAGAAAATCTAGGGCTAATCAATCAGATGGCCTCCGCTTATTTCTAGTACCGGTTTGGGCGATCCAAGGATCGCCCCTACAGTTGTCTTGCAAGAATTGTCCACATGTCACGCAACTGGCTCATCGACAACCAAGGTCTTTTCTTCATGGCGCCGGCCATGATCTTGTTCGTCGTCTTTGTGCTCTATCCAATTCTGTACATCTTCAATGCCAGCCTGTACGACTGGGATGGCATCAACCAAGCGGTCTTCGTCGGCATTCAAAATTATATCGAGATGTTCACGGATGACCGCACCTTCTCGCTCACCATCCGCAATTCTCTTTACTGGACTTTCCTGACCATATTCCCGCAGATGTTCCTGGGCTTTAGCCTGGCGACGATTCTGACATCGGGCATACCGCTGCAGAATGTCTTCCGCATTATATTCTTTATGCCCGCCATCGTTTCGCCGGTTGTGCTGGGCATCATCTGGCAGCGCATTTACGCGCCTTTTGGCGGCTTGCTGGCTGATTTCGGCTTGGAGATCGGCGCGCGATTCTTGATTCAGCCCTATCTGGCTGATCCTAAGATTGCCATCTTTTCCACCATATTTGTCAATGTCTGGCAATGGACCGGCTTTTCGATGCTGATGTATGTCGCCGGCTTGCAGGGCTTGTCGCAAGAAGTGCTGAGCGCCGCCCAGGTCGATGGCGCTGGCGCGCGGCAGCGCATCCAATACATCATCCTGCCGATGCTGCGCCATGTGCACTTGACCCTGATTCTGCTCGGCGTCATCGGGACGCTGCAGACTTTCGCCCTCGTCTTTATGCTAACGAAGGGCGGGCCGAACCACGCCACCGAGATGCTGCCGACTTACATCTTCCAAAAGGCTTTTACGCTGCAAAGCATGGGCTACGCCTCGGCGATAGCGGTTGTCCTGCTGGTGATCGCGCTGAGCGCCAGCGTCTTCCAGGTGCGCGTTCTCGGTGCGCGCTTCACGATTGGCAATTGAGAGCGCCTGAAATGACCCGCCGCCGAGCCGCCAAAACCCTCGCCTTCGCCTTCGTCAGCGTATTGGCTTTCATTTGGCTGATACCAATCATCATGATGCTGGTCGTCTCTTTTATGCCACCCGACCAGCGGGCGCCGCGTTTCGGCGGGCTGCTCATCAGCGGCGTCAGCTGGCGCAATTATGTAACCGTCTTTGAAGACGCCGAAATCGTGAAGCACTTCATCAACAGCGCCGCGGTAACGATTCCGTCGGTCCTGCTGGTGGTCCTCATCAGTTCGCTGGCCGCTTTCGCTTTGGCGCGCCTCAAATTTCTGGCGCGCGATATCTGGTTTTATCTGCTGATTATGACGCTGATGCTGCCAATCCCGACGCTGGTGGTGCCGATCTTTCAAATCAACAAAGCCCTGGGTTTAAACGACACCTACCTCGGCTTGATACTGCCCTATACCGCCCTGGGCGTACCGTTCGCCATCGTTATCCTGCGCAGTTTCTTCGCCGGCTTCCCCGTCGAAATTGAGGAGGCGGCGCGCCTCGATGGCTGTACGCGCTTCGGCATCTATTGGCGCATCATGATGCCGGTCAGCTGGCCCGCCGTGGCGGTGGTCATCATCTGGCAGTTTATGACCTCGTGGAATGAATTCATCCTGGCGCTGGTGACGATGAACTCGGTTGATGTCAAACCCCTGACGCTGGTGCCGCTCGTTTACAGCGGGCAATTCATGATGCGCCCGGGACCGATGTTCGCCATTTTGACCTTGATTACGCTGCCGGTGATTGTCGTTTATTATTTGATGCAGCGCTTTATGGTAAGCGGTTTGACTTCGGGCGCGGTGAGGGGCTAGGGGGCAATTATCATGAGCTTGATGGGCATTGATGTCGGCACGACCGGCTGCAAGGTGGTCGCCTTTGAGGAAACTGGCGCCGTCTTGGCGCAGGCGAGCCGCGAGTATCCGCTGCTTAACCCCAACCCGGGCTGGTACGAGCTGGACCCCGAGCAGGTTTGGGACTTCGTCTGCCAATGCTTGCGCGCGGTGAATGCGCGGCTGCGGCCGGACCCGGTAACGGCGCTTTCGCTCTCATCCCAGGGGGAAGCGATGGTGCCAGTGGCGGCTGACGGGCGCGTATTGGCGAACAGCCCGGTCAGCTCGGACCGGCGCAATGCCAAACAAACTGCGGAAATGGAAGCGGCGCTGGGCAAGGAGCGCATCTTCGAGCTGACGGGCCAGCCGATGAGCACGATTTACACGCTGCCTAAGCTGCTCTGGTGGCGGGATAACGCGCCCGAAATCCTGGAGCAGACTTGGAAGTTCCTCTGTTATGTGGATTTTGTGGCATTCAAACTGGGGCTGGAGCCGGCCATCGATTACAGCATGGCGGCGCGCACCCTGGCTTTCGATTATCGGGCTGAGGCTTGGTCGGACGAGCTGCTGGCGGCGGGGCATATCCGCCGCGATCAACTGTCGCAGCCTCTTCCCAGCGGTGAGATCATCGGCGTGATTCCGCCCAAGCTGGCGGCTGAGCTGGGTTTCAGCGGCTCGGTCAAAGTGGTGACTGGTGGGCACGATCAGCCGGCGGGGGCGCTGGGCGCGGGTGTGCTGCAGCCGGGGGCAGCCATGCTCGCCATCGGCACAACCGAGGCGCTGGTGGCGGTGACCGAGAAGCCGCGCCGGCAAATGCTGGATTACAATGTCTCCTGCTATCATCATGCCGCGCCAGGCAGCTTCATCGCCCTCAGCGGCAGCCAAACCGGCGGGCGCTTGCTGCGCTGGTATCGCGATGAGTTGGCGGCGGCGGAACGCGCCATTGCCGACGAGACAAACCGCGATGTCTACGATGTCATCGTCGAGCAAATTGAGGACGCGCCGGGCGACCTGATTTTGCTGCCTTATTTTGTTGGCAGTGGCATGCTGCACAACGACCCAGCCGCGACTGGCGCGATAATCGGGCTGGATTTCGATAGCAAGCGGGCTGATATCGTCCGCGCGATTCTGGAAGGCTTGAGCTATGAGCAGGCGCTTTGCGTCCGCAGCTTGCAGGCCATCGGCGTGGAAGTCAACCGCATAACAGCCATCGGCGGCGGTTCGCGCTCCGAGCGCTGGATGCAAATCAAAGCGGACATCATCAATCTGCCGGTCTCGGTCATCCATACATCAGAAGCAGCCAGCCTAGGCGTGGCGATGCTGGCTGGCTGCGCCACTGGCGTCTACAGCAGCCTGGAGGAAGCGGCTCAGCAATTGATCAAAGTGCGCAAGACCTTTTACCCGCGCCGGGGCCGTCAGGCTCATCATCAGCGGCAGTTGACCCTATACGCCGATTTGTACCAGGCGCTGCGCCCGATATACGAATCAATGGCGGCGCCCGTGGCTGATTGCGGACGAGAGCTTTAGCGCCTATCCTGGAGCCGGCGGCGGCGCTCTTCAATCTGCGCGATTACATTATTCGTCACTTGCGGCTCTTCTTTCGCCTTTTCTTCCAGGCGGGAGATATCCGGCTGCTCAATATCTTTGGCGCTGATGACGACATCGCTGTCTTTGAATTCAATGCTGCCTTGCGGGTTGTTGTCCAGCGTCCGCTTCATCTGGCTGACACTCTCTTCTTTGGCCGCCTTAACTTCTTCGTCGCTTAGCTCAATCGGCTCGGCTTCGGCTTCGGCTGGGGGCTCGGCTTCGGCTGGGGGCTCGGCTTCGGCTTCGGGCTCGCTCAGCGTGGTGCCTAGGGGCCGGCGCCGGCGGTGCTTCTTTTCTTTAACTGGCTCTTCTGTTTTGCGCTCGGGTTTGCCGCCCAGGTCGCTTAGCGCTGCGCCCACTTTCACCGTCGCTTCAACCGCCTTCTTGCTGCGGCGGAAGCGGCTGAAAATGCCGCGCGCCTGTTCCTCCACTTCGTCAGCTGTTGGCGCTGGCGCCTCGCTCAGCGCCCAGCGATAACCGGCATAAATCCCCGCGCCGACGATCAAGAAAGGCAGCACCGCATGGAGCAGCTGCACAAGGATGCTCGAGACCGCCAGCGCCGCGATCGTCACCAGCAGCACGATAAGGAGCTTCAATACTTTTTCCTTGCCGAGGTCCATCGTCTGCTCTCCGCAATCTTGCTGGTGACTATCATAGATGTCATCCGCTGGCGCCAACTTGGACGGCGCATTTGCATATAATGTATTATACGCGATTTGCCCGCTCTTGAATGCGGCGCAAATGGCTGGATGCGCGCTAATTTGCCGCGCTCGCGCTGCGCTACTCTTTCTGGCAGGCGCAAACCATTTCTAATTGAAGCCGTCCAAAAGTGCTTATGCCCATAATATCCCACGCCTTTGTCTTGCCTGACCGCGATTTCCACGAATGGCTGGCGGTATTGCGCCCCTACCTCGAGAAATTCGAGCGGGTGGCGGTGGTGCGCTCGCCGGCCGGCAATAATCTCAATCGTTTTCGCAACGTCACCGCGGTGGACGCGCCGCTCACCTGGTGGCGAGACTCGGCTTTGACTCATATCCGCCGCGTGTACCCGTCGGTCGTCATGGTTGATGTCATTGATGCTGAAACGCCGGCCGCGCTCGCCCCCATTCTGCGGCGCCGCATCGATAATGATGACCGCCATGGCGCGCGAGACAGCGAGCCGCAGCATATCTTCCAGCGTTTCGTGCTCGAATGGCCCACCAGCGCCCGCCCGATAGCCGTGCTCGCCCGCTTTAATGCCGATGAAGAACAAGGGGACCTGCACCGCAGCCTCGATATTCTGACGCATGAAGATGCCGATATCCTCTGCGCGGCGGCGGGGCGGGTGACAGCCGTCGGCGACAGCATCCAGGTGGAATCGCTGGTCGAAGGCGTGCGCTGGGTTACGACCTACGGGGGCATCAAAAACCGCCATGTCGCGCTGGGCGAGGAGCTTGCGCTGGGGCAAGTGATGGCAAAGGCGGCTGGCGGCCTATTGCGTCTCATCGTTCAGCAGCCGCCAGCTGGTGGCATCAGCCTACTCGGGCTGGATAACCTGATGAACCCGCGCGATTACATCTATATCCCGGAATTCCGCGCGCGGCCCCTGGTGGATAACTTGCGCGTCAGAAAGCAGCCCAGCATCTACGCCAGTATCACAGGACATGTTTTCAGCTGGCATTTGCTGGAACCGCAGGAGCATCACGGGCGCGCGATCGAAAAAATCGGCACGGCCGGCAGCTGGCTCAAAGTGCGCTCGGTCACTGGCATTGAAGGCTACAGCGCCGCCCAATACTTAGGCGCGACCACCGCCCAAGAGGGCCAGCAAGCCTTCCCGGGCCTCAACCCGATTGGCGTCAACCTCGATGTTTTTCACCCTATGGGCAAGCCCCCCGCCGCCCGCCTCGGTGGGCTGGGCTGGGTCCGCTTCGGCTATAATGTGTCGAACATGCGCGGCTCGGAGGATATCAAAGCCGCCTTTGAGCGCTACCTGCCGCATGTAGAAGCCTACCGCGAAGCTGGCTGCCGCGTCATCTTCACCACCAGCCACCAAACCTATGGCGAAGGCAAAAGCGAATTCTGGCCCTGGTCGCAGATGACCGATGTCAAATGGCGCCGGCTGATTGGGCGTTTCGCCGATATGATGGAACAGATCGCCGCGCAATGGGCAGCGCGGGGTTTGCTCGCCGCCTGGCAGGTTTGGAACGAGCCAGACTCCTTGAGCGGGGTTGCCTCGGTGCCGCTTTCCGCCAGCAATTATGGCATCATGTTCGAGCAAGCCTACCGCGCCATTCGCAGTGCCGATAGCCGCGTCCAAATCATCACCGCCGGCTTTAACAGCGGTCCCCTGCGGGGCCGGGCTTATGTCCGCCGCCTGCTGCAAACGCTGCCCGCTGATGTTCGCCCCGATGGGCTGGCTTTTCATCCCTATGGGCGCGGCGTCAACGGGCACCCCTATTACGCCAGCTTCGGCCATATTGATGAGTCCGTCTGGGCTTACAGCTCGGTCATGCCCGATAAGCCGCTGTGGATTACCGAATGGGGCGTGCTCGATCGACCTCATGATAATCCCGCCCATATCGCCCGCTACGCGACTGACATGATCCGCTACCTGAAACGACAATATCCTGGGCGGATCGCAGCCCTGATTTGGTACGCTTGGGCGCAAGGGATGCACAATGGCTTTGGTTTAGTCGATGGTGCTGGCAAGCCGCGGCCGCCACTGACGCAGCGCTTCCTTTCATCATAAGATTGCCAGGCGCGATAGGCTGGGGCGTCTTGCCTGGTCGCGCCAGAATTTGGGGAGTGGTGAATGCGAGGATATGCAGGCCGAAATTCTGTATATGGATAACCTAGATGTAGGGCTTGTCCGATACTTTAGGATTCGCGATCGCCCTTTGGTTTACCCCCCTCGGTCCCCCCATTGAAATGGGGGGATGACCACTGATTTGTCGTGATTATCGCTAATGTGAACTTGGATTCAAGCAGAATTGGCATAGTTTATAGAGTTTGCAATATCCTAGCTCCCCTTCCCTAGCTTGCTGGGTCGCGTAGACACTGACCGCCGGCAAGGGGCTGCGCCGCGTGGGGTCGCGTAGGGCGCGTAGACACAGCCCGCCGACACTGACCCGCCGACACTGGCGGTCGGGGATGGGGTAGAAATGCGCATTAAAAACTCAGTAACGGACAAGCCTTGTAGGGGCGACACTTGTGTCGCCCACAGTTGCAGAAGCAGATTTTGGGCGATCCAAGGATCGCCCCTACGACTCAGCACAAGCAAGCCTTATATCAGTAATTCACCACTACGTGGTCGCGCCAGAATTTGCGCCGAGCCGCCCCAAGCAAGTAGAATAAGCAGACTGTAAATTGGCGAAAGTAGAACCATCATGTTACGACGCCTTTTGCTTCTTGCTCTGATGCTCATTCTGGTCATCGTTGCTTTGCCCTTCTCAGTGGCGCAGGCGGATTGCGATTTCAGCTATTCGAATTACGCTCGCGCGGTGCAGCTGCACGATATGGGCGATTATGGGCCGGCTTTGGCGCATTACCAATGCGCGCTGTTGGAGGATCCGGATGACGCCATCCTCCCGCTTCTGATCGAAAATGTCTATGAGGACATCGCCAACGCGCCTTCCGCCTGGTCACGCCAAGAAAGCGAGACGAGCGCGACCGCCTGCGACCCCGCGCTGGATCATGCACGATTGGGCGCCGACGCTCATGACGCCGGCTACTTCGAGCGGGCGCTGAGCCATTTGCAGTGCCAGCTGCTGGAAGAGCCGCAGCACATCAATGCCCTCCACCGCCTGGCGCAGATTCACCTTCAGCTAGGCGATTCGCACTCAGCGCTGTATTACTTCAATCGGATTGCCCAGATCCCCGCTGCCCCCGGACCCGAGGCTGAAGATCTGCTGACGGTCTTGCTCGGCGCTGACGCGCGCAGCGTGCTTGCTGAAGACGGGCGCTCCCGGCTGCGCTTGACCGCGCCGCAACCGGCTGAAACGGGCGAGTATTTGCCGCCGGGCGCTGAAAACTTGAAGCGCGCCCCGCTCGTGAATTGGGCGCGTCGGCGCGATCATGATTCTGAGGCGAGCCAAGGCGGCGACTTTCGCTCGCCCGAGCCCAGCGCAGAGTTGGAGCGGGCGCTGGAAATAGAGCCGACGCGGGTCGATTTGCGCTGTGAATTGGGGCGGCTGTATAAGGCGCGGGGCGATTATGCCGCTGCCTACCGTCAATTTACGGCATTGATAATGGAAACGCTTGGCGACCATTGCGGCCAAAGTGCGGCTGAGCCGAGGCTGGCGCCTAGCGCAACCCAGCCTGTGAGCGAAAATGCCAGCGCCAAGCCGGTCGATGTCTCGCCGGCGGCGGCTGAGTTCGCGGCCGGCTTGCGCCATTTGGAGCAGGGGCGGCGCTTCGCGGCGGCCAACACCTTCCTCCAGGCGCTGGAGCTGGCGCCCCAACACTTGGGCGCGCGCTGCCAACTGGGCCAGATATACACCGAGTGGGCGCATTACCGCGGCGCCTTGGCTGAATTTGATTTCATCTTGCAGCAAGAGCCGCAAAACAACTGCGCCCGGCAGAATCGCACGATTGCCGCCCGCGACATGCTCGCCATCTTCACGCCATTGGTGGTGGACGATTACTTCCACTACGCGCGGACCTATGTTCGCATGGAGGAATGGGGGCTGGCCCGCGATGCCTTTTTGCAGGGGCTGGCAATCGACCCGCTGCGCTACGACGCGCGCTGCGAGCTGGGCATGCTCTACGCGCAGCTCGGCGATGACCGCGCCGCCTTGGCTGAATTTGACCTCGCGCTCTTCGCCGATGACATGGATGCTTGCGCCCGCTCCAATCGTCATGCGCTATTGCAGCGCCTGCGCGATGGCTGAGGCGCCGCCCGCCAAATCTGTTAGACATCGGCAAGGAATCCGTTAGCTCTCCTTTAGCATTGCCGCCTAAGCTGAAATAGTTCGCGTACTTTGAGAGAGCCTAGCAATAGGCTCTCTCAATTATCGTTTCGTAGCATTTGGGAGGACTGAACCCATGAGTAGACTGCGGTCCATCATAGCGCTGACCCTGCTCGCCTTGCTGGCTTTTGGCGGGCAAGCGCAGGCGCAGCGCACAGCAAAAGAATTATTCGAAGGCGAGACCCGCGCGCCTGAATTCCCGCCCGCCTTGGACTGGATCAACACCGAGAGCCCGCTGACCATGAGCGGTCTGCTGGGCAAGATCGTCGTCTTTGATTTTTGGACCTATGGCTGCATCAATTGCTTGCATGTCATCCCCGTGTTGGAACAAGTGGAGCAGAAGTTCGCTGACGAGGTGGTGGTGATCGGCGTGCATTCAGCCAAGTTCGAGAACGAAGGGCAGACGGAAAACTTGCAGCAGATTGTGCAGCGCTACGGCATCCACCATCCGGTCATCAACGACAATCAATTCGAGGTTTGGGGCAATTATGGCGCCCGCGCCTGGCCCACGATCGCCATTGTGGATCCGCGCGGATACTGGGTGATACGGCAATCGGGCGAGATCCCTTTCGAAACATTCGACAATTATCTCTCCGGCATGATCGAATATTACGACGAGCAATACCCGGACCTCATCGACCGGACGCCGCTTGAGCTGGCGCTGGAGGGCGCGGGCGACCCCGGCACGCCGCTGCTTTACCCGGGCAAGGTGCTGGCGGATGAAGCGAGCCAGCGCCTCTTCATCGCCGATAGCAGCCACAACCGCATCGTCATCGCCGATATGACCAGCGGCGAAGTTCTCGATATCATCGGCTCATCGGCGCGCGGCAAAGACGATGGCAGCTTTGAAAGCGCCACCTTTGATAAGCCCCAGGGCTTGGCGCTGGCGGGCGACCAGCTCTATATCGCCGATGTCAACAGCCACGCCATCCGCTTGGCAAACTTGGCTGAGCGCAGTGTGAGGACCGTTGCCGGCAATGGCATCATGGGGCGGCAGCGCCTGCCCTTCGGCATAGCCATCGAGGCGCCGACATCGGTCTCGCTTCGCAGCCCCTGGGATGTCGAATTCGATGAGGCGGGCAAGCTTCATATCGCGATGGCGGGCACGCATCAGCTCTTCATCTACGAGCCAGACAGCGGCGTCCTTTACCCGTCGGTCGGCAATGGGCGGGAAGCGAATCTCAATGACGTCAGCTTGGCCGATAGCGAATTGGCGCAGCCGAGCGGGCTGTATTACGCTGGCGCTGGCAAACTCTATTTCGCCGATAGCGAATCAAGCACCATCCGCCTGGCCGACTTCGAGAATGATCGGGTCACGGTCGTCGCTGGTACGACAAACAATCATCTCTTCGAGTATGGCGATATCGATGGCGAGCTGAGCCTCAACCGCCTGCAGCATGCCTTGGGCGTTGAGGGTGGCGCCAATGGTGACATTTACATCGCCGACACCTACAACAGCCGCATCAAGGTGATTCGCGCCGGCTCTACCGCGACTAGGAGCGTCTTCGGCTTGGGCGGGCTGGGCGGCTATGCCGATGGCGATGCCACAGTCGCTGAGTTTGACGAGCCCGGCGGCATCAGTTACGCCGCTGGCATCCTTTATGTCGCGGATACCAACAATCACGTCATCCGCGAGATTGACCTGGCCGCCGGCACGGTCGATACCTTTGAGTTCAGCAATCCAGAGGCGCTGGTGATTGAGGCTGAAACCGTGACTCTGCTGGGTGGCAACTTCGCCACCGACCGCAGCCTGGAGCTGGATTTGCAGCTGCTGGCGCCGGGCGAGCTCCGCTTGAGCTTGTCGCTGGCATTCCCGGCCGGCTATAAAGTCAATCCCTTGATTGACAGCCAACTCGAAGTTCGATCGGACGCGGGGCTTATCGCCACCGGCATCCTGTCGGATGCCAGCCTCAGCTTGCCGCTAGACTTGAGCCAGGGCGAGGGGCGTCTCTCGGCTGATTTGACGCTTTACTACTGCCGCGATGGGGCGGAGGCGCTCTGCTTCATTGAGGAGGTGAAGTGGCTTATCCCCTACCAGACCGATGAAGCCAGCGAACAATCCGACGTCGCGCTGTTCCGCGAAGTTGTCGCGCCGGATCTATAGCGCGCAGGCAGCGCCGGGGCGATGCCATCGAGGGTCGCCCCGGCAAACCACAAATCACAAATCACAATCGAAAGCTGAGCCTACTTCTCGCCGATGAGGACCTTGCCCTCGTGCAGTTCTCCGCCGCGCGCGTAACTGATATCGGCGTCGCTCCCCACTTCCAGCCGCGTGAGCATCACTTGCAGCTCGTCGATTTGCTCGATCGCGGACCCGCCGAGGGCTGTCACTATATCGCCGACCAGCAAGCCCGCTTTTGCCGCCGGGCTGTCGGCTTCGATCGAGACAATCAGCAAGCCGTAGTCTTGATTGAGCGCATCAGCCGCCTGCGCTGGCAATTGCGCTGTTTGCGCGCCGATGCCGAGATAGCCAGTCGGAATCTTGCCCTTGGCTAGCAAAGCGGCGACTGACTCGCGAATCGACGCGAGCGGTATCGCCGTGCTCATGCCGCCGGGGAAGCCGGACGTAGTCATGCCATAGACATTCCCATCGGCACCGAGCAGAGCGCCGCCGGAAAAACCGGGGTACATGGTGACATCGCTATGGATGATGCCGCCGGCGAAAGCCAGCGCCCAAGCACCCTCCCGCGCCCGCCGCTTGCGCCAGTGGCGCCCTTTCCATTGTTTTGACTGTCCTTTCATCTGCTGCCCAAATAGCGCCTTCATTCGCTTGGCCGGGCGCCTAGCCTCAGCTGAGCCAGCCAAGCCGGTGACGATGCCCAGCGAGGCGCGGATATGCTGCCGCGGTCGCCCGAGCGCCAGCACCAAATTGCCCGCCCGCAGGCTCTCATGCCCCGCCCAGGACCCTGGTTTCAAGGACGCTTCGAGCCGCAGGAGCGCCAGGTCGATGCGTGGGTCGCGCCCGACGAGCGTCGCCGGCAGACGTTGACCGTCGGCGGTGCCGATGCTGATATCGTCTTCGAACTCCACTGTGTGATGGGCGCATACCACCAGCTCTTCTGACCAGGCGATGCCAGTCGCCGGCAGCCGCCGCCGGGCATCCACCTGCACCACGCTATCGGCAGACGCTTCCACCAGATCGGCCATATCGCTTGATATTTCTTGCAGCGCACTTGCCATTGTTCTCTCCTTCTGCTGAATTGCTATGCAACTATTCTGCCGCCCGCGCCGCCCCTTAGATATCGCGCTTTTGGGCAGAAGCCACCTAGCCGAATGGACAGGCTGGCAAACGAAGGCGCGCTACTTGGCGCCCAAGCCTGTGCTAGAATAGCTGCGCCATCGTTAGCGGGGAAACTTCATTGTCACTCAAGCAGTTGGCGGCGCTATTCGTCCTCGCCGCTTTGTGGGGCGCGTCATACATCTTCATCCGCGTGGCGGTGGAGCCGATTGGTCCGCTTATGCTGATGTTCATCCGCGTCGCTTTTACCGCGGCGATACTGCTGGGCTACGCGCGCCTTCGCCGGCTTCCGCTGGCTATTCGGGCGCACTGGCGCAAGTTTCTGGTTTTGGGATTCCTGGGTTCGGCGCTGCCCTTTACCTTAATCGCCTGGGCTGAATTGACTGTCACCGGCTCGATGGCGGCGATATTGATGTCAACCACGCCGCTCTTCACCGCCTTTGTGGCGGCGGTTGGCTTGGGCGAGCCTTTGACGCCATATAAACTCATCGGCGCTTTGCTAGGCATCCTTGGCGTTTCCATCACCTTTGGCGGCAGCCCGCTGGCGCTCAGCCCGGACGTGGTCGCGGCGACAGTTGCCTTGCTAGCCGCGACCTTGAGTTACGCAGTCGGCGGCGTTTTCGCCAAGCGCTTCTTCCAAGGCTTGGATCATCTATCCATGTCGACGGGCCAACTGCTCGGCGCGGCGATACTCTTGATGCCCTTCTCCGCCCTTGATCTGCCCGTGCCGGAGGTCTCCGCCCTGGTTGCATTGGCGACGCTGTGCCTGGTCTTGCTCTGCACCGCCTTCGCCTATCAGCTCTATTACTACTTGGTCATCAGCGCCGGTCCCCTGCATGCGCTGACGGTGACGCTGCTAATACCCGTGTTCGGGCTTTTCTGGGGCGCGCTTTTGCTTGATGAGAGCGTCAGCGCGGGCATGATTCTCGGCTTGCTGATTGTCTTAATCAGCGTTGGCTTGGTAACGGGGATGGTCCCGCCAAGCCGCCGGCGGGCAGAAGAATAGCCGCCCATGCCGCTGCCAGCGTCAAAGGCTGAAGGCGAGGCGGCTCGCTAGCAGCCTGCCATTGCCAGACGGCTCGGAAGCAGGCAGCCGGAAGCAAGCAGATTGAGGGCTGCGCTCACATATTGAGGGCGTCGTAACCAGGACCTTGGGTGAAGAAATCGTAATTGGGCGCAATATCGGGCGTGAGGTCGACGATATCGCCTTCCTCATGTTCGATGATGACCTTGGTATCGAAGGGAACGCGTTCTTGACCTTCCATCATCTCATATTCCGCTGAGACCTCTTCCTCGATGAAGATGGCTTCAAAGGGGCATTCGGGGATGCAAGCGCCACAGTCGATGCAGGTATCCGGATCGATAAAATACCAGGGCCATTCGTTTTCCGGCTTTCCAGCGATAATACACTCGACCGGGCAAACTTCCACGCAGGCGCCATCTCGCAGGCACAGGCTGGTGATGATATGGGTCATTTGACAGCTCCTTAGTCGTTTCGATCGTATAATAGAACGATCTCGCAACCGAGAATAAGGTTACTTTAGCATATCAAAAGCCATAGTAGCGCAATCTGTCGCGACTCGCTACCGGCTTCCCTGATGTGAACGAAGATTAGCGACCAGTGTAACGCATATTGTGCGAATTGTCACTAGCCATTCGGCGGCGGATTTTGCAGCTCCGCGCTTGCGCGTGAAAGCTGGTGGCTGCGGATTGAGCGCGGGGGATTGTCTGCTACAATCTCGGTCGAAACGTAGGCTCCAGTAGCTCAGGGGATAGAGCATTGGTTTCCTAAACCAAGTGTCGCAGGTTCGATTCCTGCCTGGAGCGCTGCTTGATATCCTTCCCAATGCCAATAGTGTCGCTGCTGCCTCCAGTGGCGCGGCGAGACTGGAGCTAAAGAAAATCCATGCCAGTCGTATCTGTTGTCATGCCGGTCTACAACAGTGAAAAGTTTGTTGCGGAAGCGATAGAAAGCATCTTGCGGCAAACCTTTTCCGATCTTGAATTTATCATCGTTGACGATGGCTCTTCAGATAGGTCGGCGGCAATCATTCAAGAATATGCCGAGCGCGATCCTCGCATTCGTTTTTTTCAGCATTCTGAGAACCAAGGCGAAGCGGCCGCTCGAAACACGGGCATGGCGCATGTAACCGGCAAGTACATAGCGGGGATGGACAGCGATGATGTCAGCTTGCCGCAGCGTCTCGAGAAGCAAGTGGCTTTCCTGGAGGCGCAGCCCCACATTGGCGCAGTTGGCGTTTTTTATCGATTTTGTGATGAGGCATTAATCCCGTTTCGTTTTCGCAAGCTGCCGACCGATCACTCGATTATGGCGCTGCATTTTATACTGTTCACCAAGACAGTGATGAAAAGCCCGGCAATGATGGTGCGGCGAGAGCATCTCGACCGGCAGCCGCTGTTTGATTCCAGCATTGTTGCCGGCTCCGATGTGAAGCATTACCTTCGCTTGTTATGTGAGAACGGCATTCGATTTGCAAACGTGCCGCAAGAACTGTACCTGTATCGCCGTCATGCCAATACGATGAACATGCGCCACCGAGCGCTTCAGCGACCGGTCCCAATAGAGCTGCGCTGCCAGGCTCTGCGGCGGCTTGGCGCGGCTGGGAAGGACGTTGAGTGGATCGTACATAAGCACCCGCTGAGAAAGCTCAGCTGGAGAGAACGGAAACGGGCGCGGCGTGATTTATCAAGACTGATATCAGCAATGGTCGAGCATAACTGGGTAGACGCCGACGATGAACCGCTGCTTCATGTCGAGATGCAGCAGCTAGTGGAATCGACCTCGCCGCGTTATTGGCAGATGTTCCTGCATTGGTATCGCTATCGCATCAAGCGGTATATCCGAAATTAAGTTCAGCCAAGGATCATGTCCTGGCTGGAAAGACAATTGCGCTAGTTTCGATTGCTCATGCTTGAATGCCAAGTGATTTTTGCGCGCGCAGCTTAGCTGAAAGATACAAACATGCCTCAAGTTTCTGTTCTGATGCCCGTCTATAACGGTGAAAAATTTATCGCGGAAGCGATAGAAAGCATCTTGCAGCAAACCTTTGCCGATTTTGAATTCATCATCGTTGACGATGGCTCTACGGATGGGTCGGCGGCAATCATTCAGGAGTACGCCGAGCGCGATCCTCGCATATCTTGTCTTCAATTTTCTGAGAACAAGGGAGTCGCGGTTGCTCGAAACACCGGCATAGCGCTCGCCTCGGGCGAGCTGGTAACGGGGATGGACAGCGATGATGTCAGCTTGCCGCAACGTCTTGAGAAGCAAGTGGCTTTCTTGGAAGCGCAGCCAGATATTGGGGCGGTTGGGGTATCTCATCGAACCTGCGATGAACACATGCTGCGCATAGCCTCCCCCCGACTGCCTGTGCGAAACCACTCCATTATCCTGAATTTTATACTCTACACCAAAGTCGCTTTGAAGTGTGCGCCACTGATGATTCGAAGAGAGTATCTCGACATCGAGCCATTGCACGATTCTAGCTTTGCCTCCTGCAGTGACGCGGACCATGTTCTACGACTAGTGACGGAGAAGAACATAAGGCTCGCCAATATACCTGATGTATTGTATCTAATTCGCCGTCATGAAAATTCGCTGGGCCACCGCCACAAATCGACGGGACGAAGGAACTGCCTGGGTGTTCGCTGCCAGGCTCTGCGGCGGCTTGGCGCGGCTGGGAAGGGCGTTGAGTGGATTGTGCAAAAGCACCCGCTGAGAAAGCTCAGCTGGAGAGAACGGCAACGGGCGCGGCGCGATATTAGCAGACTGATTCAGGCGATGGTGGAGCATAACTGGGTGGACGCTGAAGATGAACCGCTGCTTCATGCCGAGATGCGGCAGCTAGTGGAATCGACCTCGCCGCGTTATTGGCAGATGTTCCTGCATTGGTATCGCTATCGCATCGGGCGGTACATCAGCAAGTAGGCAGAAGCCACTATTTTATCCGCGTGATACATTTCTCCGACCATTTTCTGCCAGGGCCGCCCAGCCTTTTGACTGTGCTTGAAGAACTCGCTATGCTTGTGGAGTAAAGGAGATAGGATAGCTATGATACCGGCAAATCGCGGCAAACTAAGTGTAGATCTGTCAGACAGTGGGCAGACCCTGGGCGCGGAAATCGATGAAGCGCCGACCAAGGAAGAGATTCTGGAAGGAATCTGTGATGGATATGTCTACGTAATGTCTGGCGGCAGGGGCCAGCCCATTGACGAAGCGCACCAGGAAATAATAGTAGAACTGGCTCGAGAAGAACTAGCCCAAGCTGCGAATTTCAGTCGATAGCCTTCAAGGATATAAGCGGCAATTGAAACGACTTCAAAGGAAATACAGGACTGCATTGGAACAGTCGGTTTTGATTAGTGGCGAAATTAAGTCGGGCGAAAGACCTGGCAATGCGATTCCTGGTTTTGATGGCGCTGTATATAAGGCGCGAAGAAACAATAGAGCTGTGCCAGGCGGAGAAAGAAAGGGGTATCGCTTCATTTACTGCATCCATCCGCCAGATCTTGCGACTATGCTGACGGTCTATTCTAAAACAGAACAAGAAGACATCGGCGACCGAGAAATTGCCAAACTTCTGAATGATGCGAAACGTCGTCTTTCAAGCGAATAAGACAGCCGCGCTACTTCAGAAGACCCTATTGCAACTTGTCTGTGGGAATACAACGTACGCTACAACCCAAGCCCCGGTGCCTGCGCCTCAACATTGGCGGCTGCTGCAGCGGCGAAAGCAGCGAGCGGCATCGCCCCCAGGTCATCGTCCGTCCGCAGCCGAAGGCTGACTGTGCGATTCTCCACATCGCGGTCGCCCACGATCAGCAGCCAAGGGATGTTCAGGCGGCGGTGCTGCTTGATCTTCGAGCGCATATTGCGATCCTGCAAATCGGCTTTGGCGCGCAGCCCGCGCGCTTTTAGCAGCAGCTCAATTTCCCTGGCATAGTGGTTGTGGCTCTCGCGGATGGGGATGATTATCGCCTGCGTCGGCGCGAGCCAAGGCGGGAAGGCGCCGGCGAAGTGCTCGATGAGGATGCCGATGAAGCGCTCCAGGCTGCCGAAGGGCGCGCGGTGAATCATAATTGGGCGCTTGCGCTCGTTATCGCTGTCCACATAGGTTAGATTGAAGCGTTGCGGCAGATTGTAATCGACTTGTACCGTGCCCAGTTGCCATTCGCGCTTCAGCACATCGCGAACGATGAAATCCAACTTGGGACCGTAGAAGGCGGCTTCGCCCGCTTCGATGTGATATTCCAGGTCTAGCGCATCGCAGGCATCAACAATGGCGACGGTCGCCGCCTCCCAGAGCGCGTTATCGCCGACGTATTTGTCGCTGTCCGGGTCGCGGGTACCGAGCCGAGCGCGGAAATCGGTCATGCCTAGTGCGCCGAAGACATGCTGGATCAGCTGGACCACGCCTTTGAACTCAGCCAGCAATTGATCGGGGCGGACGAAAATATGGGCATCATCGACGGTGAAACCGCGGACCCGCGTCAAACCGCGCAGCTCGCCTGATTGCTCATAGCGATAGACGGTGCCGAACTCGGCGTATCGCAGGGGCAAGTCGCGATACGAGCGCGGCTGGCTGCTGTAGACCCGGCAATGATGAGGGCAATTCATGGGCCTCAGCAGGAACTCGTCGCCATCGACATCGATCGGCGTATATTGGCTGTCGGCATAATAGGGATAATGCCCCGAAGTCTTGTACAGCTCGATATTGCCCAGATGCGGCGTGACCACCGGCAAATAGCCGCGCTCCAGCTGGATATCGCGCAGCCAGCGTTCGAGCGTATCGCGCAGGGTCGCGCCGGCGGGCAGCCAGAGCGGCAGCCCCTTGCCCACCATCGAGTCGATGATGAATAGATCAAGCTTTTCGCCCAGTACACGATGATCGCGCTTGATCGCTTCTGCCAGCCGGGCGCGATAATTGCGCAGTTCTTCCGGCGTCTGCCAGGCGGTGCCATAGATACGCGTGAGCTGCTGGCTTTTCTCGTCGCCGCGCCAATAAGCGCCGGCCGGCGGACGCAGCGAAATGCTGACCGCTTTGGGATTAATGTCGCGCGTGCTCTCGACGTGGGGACCACGGCAGAGATCGGTAAACTTGCTCTGCGTATAGATGGTCAAGCCCGTGGTCCCGTCAGCAGTCGGTACTCCGCTGTCGGCGGGGTTTGCTCGCAGCAAATCGTCGATGAGTTCCAGCTTATACGGTTGATCGTGAAAGATCGCTCGCGCTTCGGCCGGCGATACCGCGCGGCAGGTGAAGCCATGCTGCTGCGAGAGCAGCTTCTTCATCCGCTTCTCGACCCATTTGACATCGGCTTCAGTGATCGCCTGCGGCAGCTCAAAGTCGTAGTAGAAGCCATCTTCAATCGGCGGACCAATGGCGGTCTTGGCGTCGGGGAAGCGTTCTAGCATCGCCTCAGCCAGCACATGCGCGGTCGAATGGCGAATCTTATAGAGTTGACTCTCTTCGTACTTTTCTTCCGGCATCCTCTTCCCTCTACGTGATGTTCCGGCGGCTATCACTGGCAAGACTGCTTCGCCGGGGCATTCGCCGCCAAAGCCTTTCAAACAGGTCTCGCGCCGCCGAAAGCAACGGGCGGACAAGCGCAGATTATAGGGGATGCGGCGGCTTTAGATAAGGGGCGGCCTTCAGTCGTCGATAAGCACCAGCACTTCTTCAATGACAGCGCGCGCTATTTCCTGGGTGGTGTGCTCGTTGGCTTTGATGCGGGGCTTGGCATCGGGGTCATCGTCTTCGGTGACGCGGGTGAAGAGGCTTTCAAAGACATCTTGGGCGACCATATTGTCGATCGTGTCTTCAATGAACTTCAACTCTAGGTCATCCACGATGATATGCGGCGTATCCAAGACGGCGTAGCGCACCGGCGGCGTTTCGGGAATCGACTCGGTGACCATCCAAGTCAAGGACAGTTGGCGGTGGATATACGGGATGGTAGCGAAAAGCGCGGTATACACGCTGCCATCGTCCATGCGCACGATGACATCGCAGGCATCGCCCTCTTCGTGCGGCTCACAAAGAATCTCATCCGGTACAATAAGCAGTTCAGCAATCGACTTGGCGGGCATTGGCTAATAATTCCTGGCAATCAAGCTTGCAATGTTGACATTATATGCAAAGTTCTCTGATAGTAACATAAGCGTATCACAAATTGAGACGGATTTGTAAAATGTTTCACAATGTTAGCAGGGCAATCGCATCAAAATCATTTGCCTAGCGACAAGCTGCCGGCTGACTTCTCAGCCATTTTATCTTATCATAGCGCGACCAAGCTACGAGCAGGCAGCGATGCAAAAGCACGAAGAACAAGACCACCCCTTGAGCCGAACGCGCGCTTCCGCCAGCCAGCCGGAGCGGGTGCTCCTGCGCCGCCGCCAGGGTCCGCCGCGCGCAATGGCTGATCAGCCCTGGCTGACTTATACGCTGATGGCGCTGAACGCGCTAATCTTTCTGGCGGGGTTCTTGTGGCAAGAGCTTGAATTGGAGCTTCTGCTCTGGGGCGCGCTCATGCCGGAGCGGGTCCTCAGCCACGGTGAATATTATCGCCTGCTGAGCGCCATGTTCTTGCATGGCAGCTTGGGGCATGTCTTCTTTAATGTCTACGCGCTCTATGTCGTCGGGGGCAATCTGGAGCCGATCTTTGGGCGGGTTCGCTTTTTGCTCATATACTTTCTTGGCGGCTTGACCGGGTCGGTGGCGAGCCTGGCTCTGGGTCCCTTTGATGGTTGGTCGCTTGGGGCGTCGGGGGCGGTCTTCGCCATCTTCGCGGCTGAAGCGGCGCATCTTTATCAGCATCGCCGTCTCTATCCTAGCGTGCGGGCGCGGCTGCAGCATATGCTATTTTTGATTGTGATCAACCTGGTGATTGGATTTGCGCCCGGCTCCCGCATTGACAATTGGGGGCATATCGGCGGCATGCTTGGGGGCCTCGCCCTGGCTTGGCGGATTGGTCCCCGTCTGTCGCTGCCGCCGGCACCGCCGCGCAGCCTGCGCGATCTCGCCAAGACCGACAGCAATCCACTGTCGCTGCATCTGCCGGCGCTGGTGATTTATATCGCCGCTTTAATCGCCGCTGTCATCCTCGCTGTCAATTTGCTGGCCGCCCAGTTGTGATAATTCGAAGCGCAGCAGCGCGATCTGCTGCGCGCTTTCTTTGCTCTCCCGCGTGAGCCGCGTGATGACCGTGGAAAAATAAAGCTGGATGAACAAGAGAAACAGCGCTGCCAGCAGAAAGAGCAAATTCGGCGGATGGTGTATATCCAGCAGTGCCGCCAGGCTATGGAGCAAGTCACGCCAAACGCCGACCACCAGCATGACGATGGCGGTGCCCAGCCATAGCAGCGAATACTGCTCGCTCAGGCGCCGCCGCCGCACCAGCTCTAGCACGACCAGCAAGGCGATAATGGAGGCGCCCACCATGAAAATTGTCGAGCGGTCAATCATATCGGTTCTCCTCGATAGCTCATTTTTCATACAGCCGGTGGCACAATCCTTCCTTAAAATAGCATGAAATCTCATTCAGCATGCCGCCGCCCTTGATTGAACTTGCGGGGCAGTTTGGCGCGCCGCTCTTGCACTTGGCGCCCGCCAACGGTTTCCCGCCCCAGACCTATCAGCCCCTGCTGCGAGAGCTGCGCGGGTATCGGGCGGTCTGCCTGCCACCGCGCGCCTTGTGGGGCGATCAAGCGCCGCCAGAAGCCTATCGGGATTGGCATGCCGACGCCGATGACCTGCTCGCTGGTCTCGCAGCCAAAGACCTGCCTGAAGTGGTGGCGCTTGGGCACTCGCTGGGCGGCGTCGTTTCGATGCTGGCTATGCTCAAGGCGCCGGCCCGCTTCAAAGCTTTGATCATGCTCGACCCGCCAATTCTGCTGCCAGCCACGCTCGAGGCGATGCGAGCGGCGAGAGAGCGTGGCGCTATCAGGCAGATGCCGCTGGTACAGGGCGCGCTGCGCCGCCGCCAGACATTCGCCAGCCGCGAAGAGGCTTTTGAGCGCTTTCGCCATAAGCCCCTCTTCGCCGATTGGACCGACGAAGCGCTCTGGCACTACGTCCAGCATGGGCTCAGGCGCTCGGCGCGCGCGGGCTACGAATTGGTCTGGAGCGCCGGCTGGGAAGCGCATTACTTCTCGACCGTCTACCTCGATATCTGGCAGGCGCTGCCCCGCTTGGCCGGGTCGCCGCCCGCTCTCATCGTCCGTGGCCGCAAAAGCGGCACACTCTTGCCCGAGGCATACGCGCGCATTCAAGCATTGGCGCCCGCGCTTGACAGCGTCGAAATGGCGGGGCAGGGGCACCTCTTCCCGCTGGCGGCGCCAGAAGCGACGGCGCGTTTGATCGAGGGCTGGCTGGGCGCCCATGTGTGACAAGCCCTACACTCAGCGCGAGCAGGCTTTATATCCACCAAACTCATCACTCCCCATTCCAGATGTCCAGATGATTCTTGACATTTGACAGCCTTCTATCTACACTGTCTGTTCTAAATTACAGCTATGCCGAGATAGCTCAGTTGGTAGAGCATCGCACTGAAAATGCGGGTGTCCCCAGTTCAAGTCTGGGTCTCGGCACTTTCAAGACTCGCTGCGCCGGCGGGTCTTTTTCAATCTGCCCCGCTTTTTCGATTCTGCCCGCGGTCCCCGGTCCATGAAGACTATCCTGCTTATATCGCGCTGCCCGCCTTATCCGACTCACTTTGGCGACCGCCTGATCATCAGGCACATGACGCGGGAGCTAGCGCAGCGCGGCTACACCATTGACTTGCTGGCGCTCTCTAATCGCGCGGGCGACGCGCGGCAAGTAGCGGAATATGAGGATTTCTTTCGCCATATCGAACTCATAAGGGAAACGCGGCGCTCGGCAGCTGCTTACCTGCGCCGAATAATGCGGCCGTCGGCGCGCTTTGCCGCAGAAGAGCGGGCCAGCTTCTGCCCGGCGCTGTGGCGGAAGATAGCCGACTATATCAGCCGCCACGATTATGACCTGGTACATTGTTTCGGTGCCGTCAGCGTATACGAGTTTCAGCCGCTCTTCGCCCACTTGCCCAATGTAATCACGCCTTACGAATCTTATGCGCTCTATTTGCGGTCGGCCGCCGCCCAGGGGCAGCTCGGCGCGCGGCTGCGGCTGCCGATTGCGCGCCGCTTCGAAAGCTTTATGTTCACACCTTACGATCGAACCGTGGTCATATCCGACGCCGACCGGGCTGAGCTGCAAGCGCTGCAGCCGACGCTGAGGGTTGATGTGATCCCGATCGGCATCGAGCTGGAGCGCTTTGCGCCCCGCCACGGCGACCGTGAGGCTGAAACGCTGCTCTTCGTCGGCAATTTCGAATACGCGCCCAATCAGGATGCCGTGCGCGTCCTGGCCGAGCAGGTGATGCCTCAAGTTCGCAAGCGGGCGCCACAGGCGAAATTGCAATTGGTGGGGCTTGGTCCCCCAGCTTGGATGCGCGCGCTGGCGAATGAACATATCGAGGTCACGGGTCCGGTGCCGGATGTACGCCCATACTTGGCGCGGGCGACGGTCTTTGTCTGCCCGCTGCGGATTGGTGCCGGCATCAAGAACAAAGTGCTGGAGGCGCTGGCGATGGGGATTCCCGTGGTTGCGACGCCGCTGAGCGTCGATGGCATCCGGGTAGAAAATGGCGAATCGGCAATTGTCGCGCCAGTCGAACAAATCGCTGAGCAGACGCTGCGCCTGCTGCGCGACGATAGCCTGCGCCAAAGCCTCTCGCTACAGGGGCGCGCGCTGATCGAAGCCGAACACAGCTGGGCGCGGAATGCCGACAGTTACGAGCGGCTCTTCGCCGATATCGGCCGCCTCAGATGATTAGGAGCTGGTCGCGCGTTGGCAAGGGCGGGAAGGGTGCCGCCGGCAGCGTCTGATACCAGTAAGCCACCGACGCGATGTCATCCTGCAAGGGTAGATAGCGGCGATTGTACCCCCAGCCCAGAGCCTGCATCGTAACCCGCAAGTCGGCTTCAAAGCGGATCGGATCCATGATGTGCCAGCGGTACATGCCCATGCGGAACTGCGTCTTGTAATCGGTATCCGGGCGGATCACCTGATGGAAGCCGGCATAGGGCGTGGTGTAGGTGACATAGCCCTGGTCGTGCCGCGGGCTGGGGTCGAAATTGTATGAGCCGCAGAAGTAATCTTCGGTGCCGGTGCCGCAAATGGTAGGGTATTCATCGCCATCCAAGTAGAACTTGATTTCGCCTTCGCCCCACCAGCCATTGTTATTGGATGCCCAAGCCATATACGTACCGACATAATGCCCGCGCCCCTCGATGCCATCGACGATGGTGTAGACGTCTTGATATGGCAGCGGGTTGACGCGCCGAAATTGAGCGTGAAAATAGGCGGCGTCCGCCGGTACATCCGTCAGGGTATAGTTGACCTGGTAATAGAGTGTCATGTCTTCTTCGGCGATATTGCTCATGGTGATGCGGCAATGCTTGCGGAAGGGCATCTCCCAGTAAGAGTTGAAGGCGCTGCCCGGGTTGACGCAAATCGGCAGGGAGCTTAACTGCGCGTATTCACCCCAGCCGACGCCAAAGAAATCGCCCACTGGGCATTCAACCGCCGGCTGCTCGCTGCCATCCCAGTAAATGCGCAAGATAGAAAAGCGCCAATTGCCGGTCGGCGTCAGCCAAATCTGCTGGATGGCGCCGGGTCCATCGATATCGGCGACGGTGAAGGTCTCACCCGCCCCGATGCGCACCGATGGCGAGACCTTCCAGCCCAAGCCGAGGTCACGCGCGGCGACGCTGCCTGTGCCTTCGGTCGCCATGCCGCCCGCCCCTTTGCCGCCCGCGAAATTCTCGGCGCTGATCGAGCGCGATTTGGCGGCTGAAAGCCGAGATAAATTGCCCAGGTGCATGCCTAATCCGTTGAAACTGCTCATGGAAATCGTCTCCGTACGTGAATCTTGTCTGGGACCCGCTTTAGGGGCTCGGGGTAGGGGTCTGCGCCAGGTTGTCAAAGTGGAGCTGGAACACATCGCAGACATCGGGGTGCGACGCGACATAGACATAGCTGATCGTATCGCCTTGGTAAGCCAAAGTGCCGGCGCTGGCGCAAGGCTCGATGCTGAATGCCTGGGCGCTGGCGCTGTCTTCTTGCCCCCCCAGGGCGCAGTTGATTAGCTCTTGATTAACGCGGGATTGATTGATGACAAGCGACGCGCCGATTTTGGGCGCGGTCAAGGTGGTGTCGCTATGCTGATAGAAACGCGCGGCTAGGGCACCTCGATCTTGAAAGCATTGCAGAACCTGCTCCGCTTTGGCGATGACGGCGGTTAAGCCCAGCTGCCCCCCCATCAGTGCCGCGCCGCCAACCGCGGCAAAGGCGCCGTCGACGGTGGCGTCAATATCGGAGGCGCTGTATTGGGCTAAATTAGGCAGCAGCCGCTGGGCTGACTTGGCATCATCAGCTTCGTTGCCGGTATCGCCGCAAGCCGCCAGCAGCAGAATACTCATCAACAGACATGCCAGTCTCATCTCGATAGACTCTCCGGCTGGAATTCCCCAAATCGCATTCCGTCCATTCTAGCAGACTTTGCCGCTCGCGGTCAGCCGGGGCGCTGGCAATGCGCTGGGCAGCCGCTTCAAAATTTTTTTCGCCACAGAGGGCGCGTAGACACAGCCCGCCGACACAGAGCGCCCTCTGGGTTCAGAAAATGGGAGTGGTGAATGCGAGGATATGCAGACCGAAATTCTGTATATGGATAACCTAGATGTAGGGGCGACACTTGTGTCGCCCACAGTTGCAGAAGCGGGTTTTGGGCGATCCAAGGATCGCCCCTACAACTCAGCACAAGCAAGCTTTATATCAGTAATTCACCACTCCCCAGAAAATTGACGCTGTGGCTAAGGCGCATAAAATCGCCTAGAATAGCCTGACGCGACTTGAACCAGGAACCTCAAAATTATGAAACTGCTGCGATATGCCATCGGGGATCAAAGCTATGTGGGCATCTTAAACGCGGAGGAAATCCTGCGCCTCGGCATTCGAGACATCGCCGAGCTGATGCAGCCCGAGGCTGCTTTTGTCGAGACGGGCATCCTCGATAACTTGTCTGAGGCGCGCATCTTGCCGCCGCTTAAGCCCGGCAAAATCCTCGCCATCGGCCGCAATTATGCCGAGCACGCCCAGGAGCTGGGCAACGACGCGCCGAGCGAGCCGCTGGTCTTCGCGGTCATGCCGAGCGCGGTCATCGGTGATGGCGATGTGATTGAATGGGAAGCGGACCTGACGGCGCAGGTCGATTGGGAGGGCGAGCTGGCGGCCATCATCGGGCGGGCGGCGCGCAAGGTCTCGGCGGAGCGCGCCCTCGATTACGTCTTTGGCTATACAATCGCCAACGATGTCTCCGCGCGGGATTTGCAAACGCGGGACAAACAGTGGACGCGGGCGAAGGGGCTGGATAGTTTCTGCCCGCTGGGTCCCGTCATCGTCAGCGCGGAGGACATCCCCGACCCGCAGACCCTGCGCATCGTGACGACGGTTGATGGCGTCGAGAAGCAGAATGGCTCCACCGCCGATATGATCTTTGACCTGCGCTATCTGATCGCCTATCTCTCGCGCGCCTTCACGCTGAACCCCGGCGATGTCATCTTGACGGGCACGCCAGCGGGCGTCGGCAAGGGGCAGAAGCCGCCGCAATTCCTCGGCGATGGCTCGGTCGTCAGCATCGAAATCGAAGGCATCGGCAAATTGACCAATCGCTGCCGGGTGTTATAATTGTCGTAAGCTGAAAGGAGAGAGACGAACGATGGCAAGTGCAGAAAACACAGATCGACTGCTAACCTCGATATTGGAGCGGCTGACCAAAGTGGAAACCGCCACGGAAACGGAGCGTCCTCACTTGGCTACCAAAGCGGATTTAGAACGCCAGACGCGGCTGCTTGTGATGTGGATGATTGCGACTCAGATTGCGGTAGCCGGCTTTTTGTATACTGTCCTTCGTTAAGTCCAGTGGTGTAGGCTAGCATCGGCAATGAACCGCACACTCTTCGCCGCCGACTGCCTGGAAGTGCTGAACGACAGCGCCGCCTTGCCCGACGCCTCGGTTGACCTCATCTACCTCGACCCGCCCTTCAACTCCAACTCCAAATACAACCTGCCCTTCAAAGGGCGCGACAAAACCCACAAGCCAGTCGAAGCCTTCATCGATATCTGGAAGTGGAGCGACCAAGACGCCGAGACCCTGGAGGACTTGCAGCGCGACCCGCGCAGCCGCCCGCTGGCGACCATCATCAAGTTCGCCCAGGGCATAGAACAAATGAGCGGAGGGAGCAGACGTACAGGTACGAGCCTAGCGTCCTACCTGCTGAACATGGCGCTGCGCCTGCGAGCCATGCGGCGCGTGCTCAAAGACACCGGCAGCATCTACCTTCATTGCGACCCGACCGCGAGCCATTATTTGAAGCTGTTGATGGATGCGATTTATGGGCAGAAGAATTTTATTTGTGAAATAATCTACAACTATGGGACCCCTTCTGGTGGCCGCACAAGTGGAAAGAAACCTGTAAAAACGCATGAAACTTTATTCTCCTTTGCAAAAAAATACGGTGCTCATCTCTACAATCGGCAATACACACCATATTCTGAAAAATATATGACCAACTGGTTTCGTCATACTGATGAAGACGGTCGGAAATATCGAACTAGGTCTCGTAAAGGTAAAATAGTTCGCCAGTATCTTGACGAAAGCCCAGGAGTTCCATTGTCAGATACATGGACAGATGTCATGGCGCTGTATGGGCAATCAGGCTGGTTTCCTGGTACACAAGGAAAAGAGAATCTCGGCTACCCAACGCAGAAACCCCTCGCCCTTTTGGAGCGCATCATCAAAGCCTCATCCAACGAAGGCGATACCGTTTTGGATCCCTTCTGCGGCTGCGGCACGACGGTTCACGCGGCTGAATCGCTGGGGCGCAAGTGGGTCGGCATCGACATCTCAAAGTTCTCGTCCGGGCTCATCCGCGACCGCATCCTGCACAATTTCAAGTACCTGAATATTGACGACATCGACCTGCGCGGCACGCCCGATTCGGTGGCGGAAGCGCGAAAATTGGCGCGGCAGGACCCCTTTGAATTTGAGAAGTGGGTCTGCGGTTATATTGGCGCCGAGGGCATGTTCCGCGAGCCGGGCGAGCGCGGCGCGGATGGCGGCGTCGATGGCGTTTTGAAGTTCTTCCCCGTGCGCGAGGGCAAGAAGCTCAAGCCGGAATACGCCATCGTGCAAGTCAAGGGCGGCAAGGTCAGCCCAGACGCGGTCAAGGCGCTGCATGAAACCGTGCGCCGCTACGAAGCGACGGCTGGCGTGCTGGTCTGTTTCTCCGACCAGCTTGGCACGGTCGAGAACCAGCGCGTCAAAGCCACTTTCCGCGATGCTTGGGGCAGCTACCCGGTGATCCAGGGCTTCAGCGTCGAGAGCCTGCTCAAAGATGCGCCGCTGGATCTGCCGCTCTATGGGTATAAGCGCCGTGGGGCGATGCTGGGTTTGTAGGGTAGGTAAAGATTTTAGCCAGCGTTTTGACCGAGCAACTGTACAATTAGACCGACAGTTGCGGCGGTGGCGGGAATGCCAAGACCGACGATCCACTTAATCGTGCGAAGCTCCGCGCGCAGGTCGGCAAAATCCTCTTTGGTTGCGAGGTGTCGGAACGCTTCTTCCAAGACTGCGATACGCTCACTCTCAGAGCGGGGGACAACATTTTGAGCCATGTTCAATGTTCTCATTACGCTTTGAATAGTCTGCCTGATTAGAATTTTATCTGTCAACATTGATGCTTGTCAAGTATTCCCGGTATCGGGAGTGGTGAGTTAATGATATAAGGCTTGCTTGTGCTGAGTCGTAGGGGCGATCCTTGGATCGCCCAAAACCCGCTTCTGCAACTGTGGGCGACACAAGTGTCGCCCCTACATCTAGGTTATGCAAATACAGAATATCGGCCTGCATATCTCATAATTCACCACTCCCGTAAGTTTTGCACTACTTACTTGATTTTACCTCTGTGTTAAAATTCCCCTATGCCAAAACCAATCACCATCCAAGACGTCCAAGTTATCTTGACCCAGCCGGGCAAGTCGCGCCTGTGCATTGTCAAGGTCATCACGTCCGAGCCGGGGCTTTATGGCTTGGGCTGCGCCACGTTCACCCAGCGCATTTTCGCGGTCGCGGCGGTCCTCGAGCGCCACTTGCGCCCCTTCTTGCTGGGCCGCGATGTCGACCGCATCGAAGAGATCTGGAATATGTCGATGGTGCATGGCTACTGGCGCAACGGTCCTGTGCTCAACAACGCCATCTCCGGCGTCGACCAGGCGCTCTGGGATATCAAAGGCAAGCGCGCCGGCATGAGCCTGGCTGATTTGCTGGGCGGCAAATCGCGCGAGGCGGCTCATGTCTACGTGCATGCCGACGGGCGCGACAAGCAGGAAGTCGCCGACAATGTACGCGCTTATTTGGAGCAGGGTTACCGCTTCATCCGCGTGCAGATGGGCGGCTATGGCGGGCAGGGCAGCCCGATGGTCAAGCCAAAGCAAGCCCCGCCCGGCGCCTATTTTGACCCGCGCGATTACTGCCGCCGGATGCTTGATATGATCGCCCATGTGCGCGCGGAAGTGGGCGAAGAAGTCGAGCTGCTGCACGACATCCACGAGCGGCTCGTCCCCATTCACGCGCTGGAATTTGCCAAAGATGTCGAGCGTTTCAAGCTCTTCTTCCTTGAGGACGCGCTGGCGCCGGAAGACATCGCTTGGTTCCGTCATATTCGTCAGCAATGCGCCACGCCGCTGGCGATGGGCGAGCTCTTTAACAACCCGCATGAGTGGCAGCTTCTCATACAAGAGCGCTTAATCGATTTCATCCGCATGCACATCAGCCAAATGGGTGGCATCACGCCGGCGCGCAATGTCGCCATCTTCGCCCAACTCTACGGCGTCCGCACCGCCTGGCATGGACCCAGCGACACCTCGCCGGTGGGCCATGCGGCCAATTTGCAGCTCGATCTCTGGCATCCCAACTTCGGCGTGCAGGAGTGGTATCGCCCGTCGGCGCTGGATTACGCGATCTTCCCGGGCTTGCCGGTCATCGAGAATGGCTACCTCTACCCCAACGAGCAGCCTGGCTTGGGCATCGATATCGACGAAGAGTTAGCCGCCAAGTACCCCTGCCAAGACATCGTGGAAGAATGGACGCAGACGCGCCTGCCCGATGGCAGCCCGGCTCGTCCCTGACTCTGGCTGGCGCTTGGTCCAATCACTTCAAATGGCTAGCGACTGGCACGATAGTAGCTTGAAAATTAAGCACAAAGGTACGAAGGACACAAAGAAAAGCTATCTTCGCATACGATTCTCGGCGCGTGTCTCTGTGTCTCGGTGGCGAAAAATAATTTCACGCGATTGCCCGGCGCTGGCAGGTCGATTGGCGCGAGCTATAATTGTGGCGCAGGAATAGCGCTGAGGTTGAACATGGCAATCCAGACGAAAGAACTCATGGCGGTGGAAGAATACTTTGCCTGGGAGCTGCGCCAGGAGGAAAGGTATGAGTACATCGACGGAGAGCTCATAGAGATGCCGGGAGCCAGCAACAAGCACAGCCAAATCATAATGAACATTATCTTTGGCTTTTTCAGCGGTCTCGATCTAAGTCGATATGCCTTGCGTAACCAAGGCATGCGCGTGCAAATCAGCCCCAGCCGCTATGTCTATCCCGATCTCTCCATTGTCCGCGGTCCTCCCGTCTTTCGGGAGGAAAGCGAATATAACTTGATGAATCCTTGTTTCGTGCTGGAAGTGACATCGCCTTCCAGCCTGACGCGAGATCGCCTGGAGAAACTCGGGTATTATTTCGCGGTGCCGTCCATCGAAGCCTGCCTCGTTGTTGACCAGCACCGCCCTTGCGCCGAGCTGTATACGCGCGGCGATAGCGACTGGCAGCGTCAGGCATTCAGCGAGCCGGGCGCTGTCATTTCGCTGGCGCTGCTGGGCTGTGAACTCCCGCTCGAGCAAATCTATCGCGGGATTGCCTTCGAGGCGCGCTAGGGCGCCGGGCAATCGCTTCAAATTGCTAGCGACTGGCACGATAGTAGCTTGAAAATTAACCACAAAGGCACGAAGGACACAAAGAAAAGCTATCTTCGCATACGATTCTCGGCACCGAAGGTCCGTGTCGGCGGGCTGTGTCTACGCGCCCTACGCGTCTCTCTGTGTCTCGGTGGCGAAAAATAATTTCACGCGATTGCCGCTGAGTCACCTACAGCACGTCCAGGTTGCAGACATTTTCCGCGACCCCATCCAGCAAATAATCGACGATCAACTGCGCCGCTTCGACCGCGACCGTCACCTGGGCATCGGCGGTGCTGGCGGCTAGATGGGGCGTATGCAGGACATTGGGCAGCCCAATCAGCGGATGATCGGCTGGTGGCGGCTCCTGCTCGTAGACATCCAGCGCTGCCCCAGCCAGCTTCCCGCTCTTCAGCGCCGCCGCGAGATCGACTGAATTGATTAAGGCGCCGCGAGCCGCGTTGATGATGCGGGCGCCGTCTTTCATCACGGCGATTGTATCGGCGTTGATCATGCCGCGTGTTTCGTCGGATGCCATCGCGTGCAGCGTCAAGTAATCGGCGCGGGCATAAACCGCTTCCAGCGAGAGCAGCGGCACGTCGATGGCGTCGGCGATGGCGGGCGGCAGGTAGGGGTCATGGGCGATGACTGTCATCTCAAAGGCTTGGGCGCGCGCCGCGATTGCCTGCCCGATGCGCCCCAAGCCGATGATGCCGAGGGTCTTGCCTTTGAGCTCGACGCCGGTGAATGCTTTGCGCTCCCAGCGCCCCTCAGCCAGTGACTGATGCCCCGGCGCGATATGCCGCGAAAGCGCGATCATTAAGCCGAAGCTGTGCTCGGCGGTGGAGATGGTGTTGCCGCCGGGCGTATTCATCACCACGATGCCGCGGGCGGTCGCCGCTGCCAGATCCACATTATCGACCCCGACGCCAGCCCGCGCTATCGCCTTGAGCCTTGGCGCATTTTCGAGCAGCTCGGCATCGGCAGTAATGCCGCTGCGGATGATCATGGCATGCGCGCCAGCAGCCGCTTCCAGCAGCGCCGCGCGTTCCAGCTTGCCGGGCGCGCAGACGCTGATGCCCGCGCTGGCATGGAGCAGGTCAATCGCCTGTTGATGCACATTGTCTGGCACAAGTACCTGAAAAGTCATGTGGCGCGCTCCTTCAATTCGCTTGCGCCAAGAAGGCATCCAGCCCGGCGAGCACTTCGCCCAGCATAGCCATCGTAACATCGCCCATATGCGGGAGGCGGAAGGTCGTGCCTTTGATTTTGCCGTAGCCCTTGTCCATAGCGTAGCCGACTTCCTTTGCCATGAAGTCGCCCATCGCATTCACATCGATGCCGCGCCTATTCTCGACCGTGGTTACCGTGTCGCTGCGATAACCCGCCTGGGCGTATAAGCCGAAGCCGCGCTCCAGCGTCCATTTGTGGGTGGCATCGCGCATTGCCCGGTGCCGCGCCCAACGCGCTTCAACCCCCTCAGCCAGGATGGCGTCCAACTGCTGGTCGGCGGCGACCATCAAGGCAATCGGCGGCGTTGACGGCGTGTTATTCTTCAGCAGCGATTTCTCCAGCGTTAGCAAATCGAAATAGTAGCCGCGATGCGGGATGGTTTTCGCCCGCGCCAGCAGGCGGTCGCTGACGGCGGCGAAGGCGATGCCGGGCGGCAGGGCGAAGGCTTTCTGGCTCGATGTCAGCGCGATATCGATGCCCCAATCAGCCATGCGCAGCTCGCTGCCCAGGAAGCCGCTGACCGTGTCCACCATAAAAAGCGTGTCTTCGTATTGATTGACGACTGCGCCGATTTCGCGAATGGGATTGGTGACGCCGGTGCTGGTCTCGTTGTGCACGGCGCAGACAGCGTCATAATTCGCCTTTGCCAGCGCATCAGCCACCAGCGCTGGCGAATGCGCTCGCCCCCAATCGACCTGAATGCAATCGACCTGTTTGCCATTGGCGCGGCTGATATCTGCCCAGCGCTCGCTGAATGCGCCGCCAGTTAAATGCAAGACTTTGCGATCATCGCGAATGCCACAGCGGATGGCGCCTTCCCATAAGCCGCTGCCGGATGAGCCGCTGACGTATACCCGGCTCTCGCTGAAAAAGGCGCGCTTCAGCTTGCCTTGCAGCCGCGCAAAAAGCTCGGCGAATTCAGCCGTGCGGTGCCCAATCATCCAGGCGGTTTGCGCGTCGAGCACTTCGCGGCGCACCTCAACTGGGCCGGGCAAAAACAGGCGCTTGTGGTCGAATTGACTCATCGAGTTGTCGCCCTCCTTGCTGTCTGCGAATGGTTGTTTGGAACGGGCGGATTGTAGCCCCAGGGCATTTTGATTCACAGGGCGAATGCTCTGCGGGGGTGGGCGGGGCAATCGCTTCAATTTTTTTCGCCACAGAGTTGCTCGCCCGTAATTCGGGGCAGCCACAAAAACACAACCATGTCGCGAATGCGAGCGTTTAGATAGTTTCAGGGAATCGTAACTTCATCCGACTCGGATTATACGGTAAACCGCCGTGGCGGCCTTGATGATATAAACTGGTCATGGCTTTATTGCAGCACGCGGATACTGATTTGCGAAAGCCTGCTTTAGCTCTATATTGTACTTGCCACTGTTTCAATGGGTGCTCATGGTTTCGCAATAACCAATTACGCATTTGCATGAGGAGATGTCGCTTGGCATGATTATTTCCTAAGGCTTTCGAGGTTTTAAGGACTTTCCCGGCAGAAACAAGAGTGTTCGGGGCGACCCCTAAAGCCTTACACCAAGCTCTTGATGTTGAATATCGTTGCCAAAAGTCCGATCCCATTTCACCAATTAGTCGTAAAGCTACGAGCCAG